>CAWBSE010000008.1:0-372342 GCA_963791425.1 uncultured Actinomycetes bacterium | reverse complement strand
AGGGAGAGGCCGAGCAGCACCAGCCCGGCCACCGAGATCGCGACGCCAAGACGCTCGAGCCGCGTCAGTGGGACCTTCGTCACGTGCGCGACCATGAGCGCGAGGATCGCAATCCCGCCCGCCGCCGTTGCCTGAACGAGCGACAGCAGCGCCAGCGGGACGCGCGAGCACGAAGAGCGCCCAGCCGGTCACCTCGCTGGCGAATCCGAGCAGCCAGCGCCGGCTGCCGACGAGCCGCCGGGCGGAGCGGATCGGCGCTCGGAGCGAAATCGGCGGCAGCGTACGTGCTGCTTCGTGCTCGATCAGGTACCCGAGGTTGAGAGCGAACGCCGACGTCAGCGTCACCGCGAGTGCGAGCCCGATCCTCACCGCGCCGCCATGCCCTTCGCTCCCATCAGATCGCCCGTCAATGTCCGGGTGAGCGCGGTCCCGCGGACGACGAGCACCGAACACGGCGCTTGATGGACAACCCGCTCGCTGACGCTTCCGAGCGCCGCGATTCCGTGCAGGCCGCGGCTGCCCACTACAAGCAGGTCTGCGGCGGTGACGGCGGTCACGAGCACTTTCACGGGATGGCCGGAGCGCCGCTCGAGCCCGGGGATCTCGTCCAGCACGAACGGGTCAACACCCTTGCCTCCCTCGGCGGCGACAGCGACGAGATCGACACCCTCGCGGGCGGCGAGGGCCTGGGCGATCGCGAAAGCACCGAGCGACGTCGGCGAGCCGTCGACGCCGACGACGATCGAGCCCGTCTCGGGCCCCCGCAGCCGCGCGACGAGCACCGATTCTCGGATCTCGTGGACGAACTCACCGACGAGGCCGCCGATCAGGATCTCGGAAGCGCGGCCGTGCTCGTGGCTACCGACCGCGAGGAGATCGGCGTGCGCCTGGGCCATCGCCTCCAGCAGCAGGTGTTTCGTCGTGCCGTGCAGCAGCCGCGCCGACGCGCCCCCGTGCCCGGCGAGCCTCGCCGAGGCCCCGGCCTGCGCGGAGACGGCTACCTTGTGGATGTTTCCCGCGACTCGGGCGGCGCCCAGCAGTCCGGCATGGACAGAACGCCACTCCTCGCAGACGGTGACGGCGTCAAGGACTCCCCCGCGCGCGAGCAGGCGCCGCGCCTCGTCGAGGGCGGCAAAGCCCGCATCGGAGCCGTCGACACCGACAATCGCAGTGTGAAAACCGTCGAACACGCTGATCATCTCCTCGTTGGATCTGGCATGAACGAAGTTCCGCCGCCGCTCCGCTCGTGCGCCGACACGGCAGCACGGGCGCGGCGCTCGCCGAAAAGCGACGCGGCGACGGCGACGGTGAGAATCGTGAGGATCACGGCCAGCGAGACCCCGGTCGGGATCGCGTACACGTGCCCGATGCCCATCTTGACCCCGACGAAGACCAGGATCGCCGCCAGCCCGGGACGCAGATAGCGGAACCGGTCGAGCATCCCGGCGAGCAGGAAGTACAGCGCGAGCATCCCGAGCACCGAGAACGCGTTCGCCGCGAAGACCAGGAACGGGTCGTTCGTGACCGCAAAAATCGCCGGCACAGAGTCGACCGCGAACGCGACGTCCGTGGACGCGACGACAACCAGCACAGCGAGCATCGGCGTTGCCATCAGGCGGCGGTTTCGGCGAACCAGGAACCGCTGGCCGTGAAACTCGTCCGTCATCGGGACCACCCGGCGCATCGCCCTGAGGACCACGTTCCGATGTGGATGGGCCTCCACGTCGCGCACCGCCAGCCGCACGCCGGTCACGACCAAGAGCCCGCCGAGGACATACACCGTCCAGGAGAACCTCTCCAGCGCGGCCGCCCCCACCGCGATGAAGCCTGCGCGGAGCACCAGTGCGCCGACCACGCCCCACAGGAGCGCCCGGTGCCTGAACGCGGTCGGAACGCCGAAGTAGGCAAAGATCACCGCGAGCACGAAGACGTTGTCGATCGAGAGGCTGCGCTCGACCACGTAGCCGGTCAGGTACTCCGTCGCGTCGCCTCCGCCGCGCCAGACCCACAGGATCCCGGCGAAGGCCACAGCCAGCCCGAACCAGACGAGCGTCCAGGCGCCCGCCTCGCGCACTCGCACCTCGCGCGCTCCGCGATGGAATGCCAGAAGGTCCAGCAGGAGTACTGCGAGCACCGCGGCTGCGAAGAGAACCCAGACCCAGACGGCTGCCACGAACAGATCTCCTGTCGTCGTGCTGCCGAAGGTCTCTCCGAGCCGGTGAAGGCCGGCGCCCCGGGCTCAACGAGCGAGCCGTGATGACGAGACGCCTGGGATGGATACTCCCCTTCGCTATCGACGAGGCTAGCTGGCTCGGCCCGGCGAGTGCTCCGTGCCGCCACCGATTGGGTTTCAGTGAGTTCCCCTAGACAGTTGTTGGTGCCCGGAGGAGAGGCGCGACCTCTACCGGGTCAGTCCCTTGGAGGAACCTCCACCCGGTGCTTTGCGCCGTTAGGGCCTGGCCCTCTAGGAAGGCAACGAGATACGGGAGCGACGGGGCTCGAACCCGCGACCTCCGGCGTGACAGGCCCTGAAGACGATTCCCCGGCTGACCCCGCGTGACCACGGTTCACCCCGAGGTGCAGGGACTTCATCGGTGCGGCATCCACGAAAGAGCATTTGCGTGCCCGAGCTTCCATGCACCTCCCGCCCCATCCAGACCCCATCGGGCCGTTGTCAGGGTAGGCGACCGCTGTCGGATGGTTCGATCGTGGTCACGAACGCGAAATGCGACAGACTTCACGACTCCCCGAGCGACAGGAGGAACCGATGAGCAGCGAGCAGACCTACGAGGGCCAGTGCTACTGCGGCGCCGTCAAGTTCGCCGTTACCGGCGAGCCGGCCGGGGCCGGCTACTGCCACTGCAAGAACTGCCGTGCCTGGTCGGCCGGGCCGGTGAACACGTTCACGCTCTGGCCGGCCGAAGCCGTCCAGGTGACAGAGGGCGCGGAGCACATCGACGAATACAACGCCAATGAGCAGACCTACCGCCAGTGGTGCACGAAGTGCGGCGGCCACTTCATGGCGCGGCACCCGCAGTGGAACCTGGTGGACGTGTTCGCCGGGGCGCTTCCCGACTTCCCGTTCGAGCCGGGCGTGCACGTCAACTACGAGTCGACCGTGCTGCCGATGAAGGACGGTCTGCCGAAGATGAAGGACTTCCCGGCCGAGATCGGCGGGTCCGGCGAAACAATCGAGGAGTAGTCCCGATGGAGGGCCCAAGAGGACCAAACAAGCAGGGTCTTCTTCCTGAGGCACCGCTCTTCGAGCAGCCTGTTCCGCCGTCAGCCCCGCGACGAACGTGTTACCGGCCTAGTGGCGTGCTGCAGCCGTCGAGAGGTGGTCGATGTCGGCCCCGGCGACGAGATCGTGCTGTGGTGCGGGCTGCTTCGGCGCCCTGCGACGCAGAGAGCGCCTGACTTCGTCGAGCAGCATGTCGAGATCGCTCTCGTCGTTGAAGTAGTGCGTCGAGACGCGGATGCCACCGATTCCCGATGTGTAGCGAATCGAGACGAGGATCCGCCTGTCGAGGAGCGAGGCGAGCAGCCGCTCGTTCTCGGTCTCGTCGTCGGAGACGAGGAACGTCGTGATCCCCGAACGGCTCTCCGGCTCGGGACGGCTGACGACGCGAGCGCCGAGACGATCGAGCTCCTCCTGCAGGCGCGAGGCCAGGCGGAGCACGTGGGTCTCCACGCGGGTGATGTCGAGATCGTTCACGAGCCCGAGGGACGCTCCGAGCGCGACGGCGCCCGGGTAGTTGGCGGTGCCGCCGATCTCGAGGCTCTTCGCCGTCGCCGGGAACTCGTAGTCTCGGAGTGGGCTCGTCGAGGGGGTCGAGAAGTACCGAGGCCAGCCGCCCTCCGGCGTCTCGAGGCTCAGGTAACCCCACGACGGCTGCCGAAGCGTGGCCAGCGCATCGGCGCGGACGTAGAGGAGCCCGCAGCCGAACGGCGAGTTGAGCCACTTGTGCCCGCCCGCGACGAGCAGGTCGACCGGCGTCTCGCGCACGTCGAGCGCGATCGCGCCGAGCTGCTGGATCGCGTCGACCACGAGGTAGGCGCCGCACTCCTGGCAGAGCCGGCCGAGGCCGGCCAGGTCGATGCGGTAGCCGTTTGTCCACTGTACGGAGCTGACGACGACGGCGCGCGTCCGCGCATCGATCACCCGCGCGAACGCCTCCACCGGCAGGGCGCCGTCCACGTTGTGTGCGAGTCTGACCTCGGCGATCGATCCGCGTTCCTGCAACTTCACCCACGGAATCGCGACCTGAAGGAACTCGAGATCGGCGATCACGACATTGTCGCCCGGCTCGAACGGGATCGCCTGCGCGGCGATGTTCAGCCCGTGCGTCGTGCTCTCGACGAGCGCGACTTCGCCTACGTCGGCGCCGAGCAGACGCGCGCCCTCGACCACTGCGCGGTCGCGCTGTCGGTCCATCGCGACGTGCGCGGCCGAGGCGTCACGCTCGTCGCAGACGGCTACCGACTGCGCGAACCGTGCAACGGCCTCGACCGCGGTGGCGGGCGCGAGGCTGACGCAGGCGGCATCGAGGAAGATCGCGTCGGCCAGGCCGGGAAAGAGGCGGCGTGCATCCCGGACGTCCATCCGTGGAGTCTAGGACCGGCGCGTCCGGCCGCTCATGGGCGAATCTGACCAGACGATCTAGGCTCCGTCAGGGCCGACGCCTCCGCTGCAGGACTAGAGACAGCCAAGCCTTCCTGCCCCGCTTTCGGTGGAGTCAGGAGGGTGGGGAAAACGGGAGCGACGGGACTCGAACCCGCGACCTCCGGCGTGACAGGCCGGCGTTCTAACCAACTGAACTACGCCCCCGAGGGCAGGACAGTGTACCCAGGCGCTAGAGCCGGCCGCCGTCCACGTACATCACCTGGCCGGTGACGTAGGCGGCGTCGTCCGAGCAGAAGAAGGCGATCACGCTTGCGATGTCGGTGGGCTCGCCGATCCGCTTCAGAGCGGTGCCCTCCGCGGCCATCTTCTGGAAGTCCTCGAACTCGACGCCGAGGCGCTCGGCGGTCTGCTTCGTCATCGCCGACGACACGAAGCCGGGCGCGACGCAGTTGACGTTGACGTCGTAGCGGCCGAGCTCCATCGCCAGCGTCTTCGTCATCGCCTGGATGCCGGCCTTCGCGGCGGAGTAGTTCAGCTGGCCGCGGTTGCCGAGGGCGGAGATCGACGAGATCAGCACCATCTTCCCGCCGCCGTGCTGGGTCATGTGCGCCTGCGCCGCCTGCGTCGCGAGGAACGTGCCGCGCAGGTGGGTGGCGATCACCGAGTCCCAGTCGTCGTCGGTCATCCGGTAGACGAGGTTGTCGCGGATGATCCCGGCGCACGTGACGAGGATGTCGAGGCCGCCGTGCTCCTCGACCGTCCGTGCCACTGCTGCCTCGACGGCGGCGCGGTCGGTGACGTTGGTCTCGATCTGCAGGCCGGGCGCGTCGTCCTCGAACGAGAGGTCGGCCACGGCGACCTTCGCGCCCTCGGCCGCGAACCTCGCGGCCGTCGCCTTGCCGATCCCCCGGCCTCCGCCGGTGACCAGCGCCACTTTCCCCTCGAAGCGATTCACGGTGCATAGCCTATGCGCCGTGCACGAGAAGCGCATCGACATCCGTTGGCGCGACCTGGACGCCTATCAACACGTCAATCAGGCCGTCTATCTCACGTATCTGGAGGAAATCCTCGACGACTGGCTCCGCGGGGTGCTCGGCCTGGCTGAAGGCGAGGTCTGGCACTACGTGGCCGCGCACGTCTCGATCGACTACCGGAACGAGCTGCGGCTCGAAGACCGGCAGGCGATCGGGAGCGTGCGGCTGGAGCGCGTCGGGACGAAGAGCGTCACCGCACGCGCGGAGCTGCGCGCGCCCGACGGGCGGCTCGCCGCCGAGGCCGGGCTCGTGATCGTCGCGCGCAATCCGCAGACCGGCGCGTCGCAGCCGCTGACGGACGAGGAGCGGGCCGCCTTCGAGGCCGCCGCGTGAGGGCGGCGCTCGCCGCGCTCGTGGTCGCGCTGGTCGCGGCCGGATCGAGTGCGGCTGCACCGCCGACGCTGGCCGACCGGCACGCCTGTCCCGGCGCGGCCGGGTTCACCTGCTCGACGCTGGCCGTTCCGCTCGACCGCAGCGGCAAGGTGCCCGGCACGCTCGAGCTGAACGTCGCGGCGGCCGACAACACCGCCGCGAAGCGCGGCGTGCTCCTCTTCCTCACCGGTGGTCCCGGCCAGCCAGGCGTCCCCGCGATCCAGCGGATCGCGCAGCGGCTGTCGGCGACGTGCTCCGCGACTACCGGCTGGTGATGTTCGACCAGCGCGGGACGGGCGGCACCGCGATCCAGTGCCCGCAGCTGCAGAACGAGGTGGGGACGTCCGACATCGCCGTCCCCAGCGCCGCCGCCGTCCGGGCGTGCGCGGCGAGCCTCGGCCGGACGCGCGGCCTGTACTCGACGGCCGACACCGTCGCCGACATGGACCTGCTGCGGCGTGCGCTCGGCGCGAAGACGTGGACGGTCGATGGCGTCTCCTACGGCACCTTCGTCGGCGCGCGGTACGCGCTCGCGCACCCGAAGGCGATGCGGGCGCTCGTGCTCGACTCGGTGCTCCCGCATGTCGACCCCCAGCGGGACGACGCGCTGTACGTCACCGGGCTCCACGCCCAGGCGCGCGTCCTGCGCGCCGCCTGCAAGGACACCGCCTGCGGCTTCGACCCGGCCGCCGACCTCGCGTGGGTCGTCCGCCACGGGACGAACGGCGTGCGGCTCTTCGACGCGATCGTCACCTACGAGTTCGTCGACCCCGAGTACGGACGCGTGCTGTCGGCGCTCCACGCCGCCCGTCAGGGGAGCCGCACCGAGCTCGACTCGTTCCTGGCGGACATGGCGCAGGCCGGTCAGGCGCCGGCCGAGCTGTTCAGCTCCGGCCTGCACGCAGCGACGCTGTGCGCCGACCTGCGGTTCCCGTGGGCGTCGACGTCGCCCACGAAGGGGCGCGGCGCGCTGCTCGCCGCGCGGGCCGCGCGCATCCCCGCGAATTCGTTCTTCCCGTACACCCGCGCGATCGCGAAGTCGCAGGGGCTGGCCGCGACCTGCCTCGTGTGGCCGCCGACGGCCCCGGCGCCGAGCCCGCCCGACGGGACGAAGCTCCCCGCGGTGCCGACGCTCCTGCTCAACGGCGACCACGACCTCTCCACGCCGCTCGAGTGGGCGAAGGAAGAGCTGCGGCTCGCTCCGCGTGGCAAGCTGGTGGTCGTGCCCGGCGCCTCACACTCGATCCAGAGCCGCGAGGCCGGGGACGCCGGCCGGCGCGCCCTTGCCGCGTTCCTGCTCGGCCCCTCGACGAGGTGAACTTCAAAGACCACCTCGACGCGATGCTCCGCGGCGACGTTCCGCCGCCGCCCGTCGCGACCCTGCTCGGGATCCGGCTGGTCACGGTCGGGGACGGCGAGGCGGTCTTCGCGATGGAGGTGCAGCCCGAGCACGCGAACCCGATGGGGACGCTCCAGGGCGGCGTGATCTGCGCGCTCGCCGACGCGGCGATGGGGATGGCGTACGCGTCGCGTCTCGGCGACGGGGAGAGCTTCACGACGCTCGAGCTGAAGACGAACTATCTTCGGGCTGTCACCGGCGGAACGCTGACGGCGTCGGGCCGGGTCGTCCACGGCGGGCGGACGGTCGGGCTCACCACCTGCGACGTCGTCGACGAGGAGGGCCGGAAGATCGCCCATGCGACGAGCACGTGTATGACCTTGCGCGAAACCGACAACAGGAGGTCGTGATGGCAACCAAAGCCGATTTCACCGAGCAGGAATGGGATGCGCTGCAGAAGGGCGCGACGGGGGCGGGCATGCTCGTGTCCGTGAGCGACGCCGACTTCACCGACAGCTTCGGCGAGGCGAGCGCGCTGGCGAAGTTCCTCGCCGCACAGCACCAGTCGAACGAGAGCGCACTCGTACGCGAGATCGCCGGCGTCCACGGCAGCGGCTTCGGCCTCACCGCCTCGCGGGAGAAGGTCGAGAACGAGACGACGGCCGCCCTGCACACCGCGGTCGAGGCTCTCAAGGCGAAGGCCCCCGAGGACGTCGAGGCCTACCGCGCGCTCGTCCTGGACTGCGCCACGGCGGTCGCCGAGGCGAAGGGCGGAGTGACGGAGCCCGAGACGAGCACGATCGAGGCGGTGCGGCAGGCGCTCGGGGGTTAGGGTCCGCAGCGATGCAGCTGCGTGACTCACCCGACGAGGCGGCGTTCCGTACCGAGGTCCGCGAGTGGATCGCGGCCAACCTGCCCGAACAGTCGAAGGGGCGGCGCGGCGGCGCGACGCGGTTCGAGGAGTGGGGGCGCGAGTGGAGCCGCAAGCTCGGCGAGGCCGGGTACGCCGCCGCCACCTGGCCGAAGGAGTACGGCGGCGCCGGCGCGCCCTACCCGCACCAGGCGATCCTGCTCGAGGAGCTCGCGAAGGCGCAGGCGCCGAGCCACATCGGCGTGATCGGCCTCGGGATGGCGGGGCCGACGATCATCGCGTGCGGCACCGACGCGCAGAAGGCCCGCTACCTCTCGAAGATCCTCACCGGCGAGGAGATCTGGTGCCAGGGGTTCTCCGAGCCGGGCGCCGGGTCGGATCTCGCCGCGGTGAGCACGCGCGCGGAGCTGCGTGGCGACCACTACATCGTCAACGGCCAAAAGGTCTGGTCGTCGTACGCACATCTGGCCGACTGGTGCATCCTCGTCACCCGCAGCGATCCGGATGCGCCGCGCTACCAGGATCTGACCTACCTGCTCGTCGACATGCACGCGCCCGGCGTCGAGACGCGGCCGCTGACGCAGATCACCGGCGAGGCCGAGTTCAACGAGATCTTCTTCACCGACGTCGAGGTGCCCGTCGAGAACGTGGTCGGCGAGCCCGGCCAGGGCTGGCAGGTGGCGATGACCACGCTGATGCACGAGCGGGCGTCGCTCGGCTTCGCGCTCTCCGGCGCGTTCGAGGTCGCGGTGAACAAGCTGCTCGAGCTGGCCGAGGGCCGGGACCTCGACGACCGGCTGCGCGACCGGATCGCCGAGACGTGGATCGAGCTCCAGGCGCTGAAGTGGACGAACTACCGCGCCCTGACGCGGCTGATCGAGACCGGCGCGCCCGGCCCCGAGGCGTCGATCCCGAAGCTGCACTGGTCGGAGGCGAACCAGCGGCTCGGCAAGCTCGCGCTCGAGCTGCTCGGCCCCGAGGCGCAGCTGACGGACGGCGACGGCGACGGCTTCTGGCAGTGGCTCCAGCTGCGTAGCCGCGGCAACACGATCGAGGCCGGTACCTCCGAGATCCTCCGCAACATCGTCGCCGAGCGGGTGCTCGGCCTGCCGAAGGGACGCTGATGCACTTCGCGTTCACAGCCGAGCAGGAGGCGCTCCGCACCGAGGCGCGGCGGTGGCTCGACGAGCGGTTCCCGGCGGAGCGCGTCGCCGAGCTCGCCGACTCCGACGCCGGCTGGGACCCCGCGTCCTGGGCCGAGCTGGCCGAGCTCGGCTGGCTGGGCGTGTCGGTCGGCGAGGACGAGGGCGGCGCGGGGCTCGGCTTCCTCGAGGAGGCAGTGCTGTTCGAGGAGCTCGGCCGGGCGCTCTACCCCGGCCCGTACTTCTCGACGGTCGCGCTCGCGCTGCCGGCGCTCGCGGCCGAGGAGCGCGCGAAGGTCGCCTCCGGCGAGGTGCGCTGGTCGGCTCAGGTCGACGGGCTCGTCCCGGACCTCGCGCTGGTCGAGCGCGTCGTCACCGGCGAGGGCGACACGGCCGCCGAGGGCGAGTCGCTGCCGACGATGGACTCCACGCGGCGGCTTGGCCGGCTCGGCGGGACGCACGGCGACGCTGCGATCGACCGTCCGCGCGTGCGGGCGGCGCTCGCGCTCGAGGCGGTCGGGATCGCGCAGCGCGCGGTCGACTGGGGCGTCGAACACGCGAAGGACCGCCAGCAGTTCGGCAAGTCGATCGGCGTCTACCAGGCGATCTCGCACTCCCTCGTCGACGCGTTCATGGCGACCGAGCTCGCCCGCTCGCTCGCCTACTGGGCGGCGTGGTGCGTCGCCGAGGGCGACGACCAGGCGCCGGCCGCCGCGGCGGCCGCGAAGGCGTACGCCGCCGACGCCGCCGTGTCCGCGTGCGAGCGCTCGATCCAGGTGCTCGGTGGCATCGGCTTCACGTGGGAGCACCCGCTGCACCGGTACTACAAGCGCGCCCAGTGGATCCAGGCGTTCGACGGCTTCCCCGCCACGCAGCGGGCGGAGGTCGCAGCTGCCCTCCTCGGCTAGGCGGACGGTCCTGATCACCGGGGCGTCCTCCGGGATCGGCGCCGCGTGCGCGAAGCGGCTCGCCGCGCGCGGCTGGGACGTCTACGCAGGAGTGCGGACACCCGGCGACGCGCCCGAGGAGACGACGGAGCTGATCCTCGACGTCACCGATCCGCCGAAACTCGCGTTCGAGCGGCTCGACGCGGTCGTGAACAACGCCGGGATCGGAGTGGCATCGCCGCTCGAGGACCTCCCGGTGGAGGAGCTGCGCCGGCAGCTCGAGGTGAACGTCGTCGGGCAGCTCGCGGTCACGCAGGCGGTCCTACCGGCGCTGCGGGCGGCGAAAGGGCGTGTCGTGATCATGGGCTCGATCGGCGGCCGGAGCGCCTTGCCGTTCCTGGGCGGGTACGCGATGACGAAGTTCGCGCTCGAGGCGATGGCCGACTCGCTGCGGCTCGAGCTCGCGCCGGACGGGATCGAGGTGTCGCTGATCGAGCCCGGCACGATCGCGACGGCGATCTGGACGAAGCCGCAGCCGCTCGCGGACGGCGTTTCCGAGCGGTACCGGCCGCGGGTCGACCGCTTCCGGCAGGTCGCCGCCGCCCGGTCGAGCAAGGCTGCGCCGGTCGAGCTCGTCGCCGACGCGGTCGAGCACGCGCTCACCGCAGACCGTCCGAAGACGCGCTATCTCGTCGGCCGCGACGCCAGGATCCGCGCTGCGATCCAGCGCCTCCCCGACCGGATGCGCGACCGGGTGCTCCGACGCGCGTTGCTCGGCGGCTGAGGGCCGGTTACGGTGTCGCCCATGCGCGGTCAGATGATGGACTTCCAGCTGACGCTGCCGCACATCCTGCGGCGCGTCGAGACGTACTACCCGGACAAGGAGGTCGTCACCCGGCTTCCGGACAAGAGCTTCCACCGCTACGGCTACCGCGACCTCGCGCGGCGCGCCAAGCAGCTCGCGGTCGCGCTGGACGGGATCGGGCTCGAGCGGGGCGACCGGGTCGCGACGCTGTGTTGGAACCACTACCAGCACCACGAGGCCTATCTCGGGATTCCGTGCGGCGGCTTCGTGCTGCACACGCTCAACCTGCGCCTGCACCCGAAGGACCTCGCCTACATCGCGACACACGCGGGCGACCGCGCAGTGATCGTCGACCGTTCGCTGCTGCCGCTGCTCGAGACGTTCCAGGCCGAGACCGACATCGAGCATGTCTTCGTCGTCGAGGACTCGTACGAGGAGCTGCTCGCCGGCGCGTCGGCCGACGACTGGCGCGATCCCGAGCTCGACGAGAACGACGCCGCGGCGATGTGTTACACGAGCGGGACGACCGGCCGGCCGAAGGGCGTCGTCTACTCGCACCGCTCGACGATGCTGCACACGCTCGGCGTCGGCGCCGCGAACCCGCTCGGGCTCGGCGTCTTCGAGGGCGACGTGATCCTGCCGGTGGTGCCGATGTTCCACGCGAACGCGTGGGGCTACCCGTATCTGGCGACGATGTTCGGGGCGAAGATCGTCTACCCCGGGCCGCACCTCGATCCCGAGTCGCTGCTCGACGACTTCGTCGAGGAGGGTGTGACGTGGGCGGCGGGTGTGCCGACGATCTGGATGGGGATCCTCGCGATGCTCGACGCGAACCCCGACCGCTGGGATCTCTCGAAGATGAAGGGGATGCTCGTCGGCGGCTCGGCGGTGCCGCGCGCGATGATCGCGGCGTTCAACCAGCGGCACGGGCTGAAGATCGTCCACGGCTGGGGGATGACCGAGACGTCGCCGGTCGCGTCGGAGGCGGCCCTTCCCGGCGACCTGGCCGACGCCGACGAGGAGACGCAGTTCGACTACATCGCGTTGCAGGGGCTGCCGCTGCCGCTGGTCGAGCTGCGCGCCCGCGACGCCGAGGGCAACGAGATCCCGTGGGATGACGAGGCGATGGGTGAGCTCGAGATCCGCGGTCCGTGGGTCGCGGCGTCGTACTTCGATACGCCCGAGCAGGCCGACCGCTGGACCGACGACGGCTGGTTCAAGACCGGCGACATCGTCTCGTTCCACCCGCGCGGGTTCATCCACATCCAGGACAGGTCGAAGGACGTGATCAAGTCGGGCGGCGAGTGGATCTCGTCGGTCGCGATCGAGAACGCGCTGATGGGGCACCCGGCGATCGCGGAGGCGGCGGTGATCGCAGTGCCGAGCGAGAAGTGGGACGAGCGGCCGCTGGCGGTCTGCGTCCTCCGCGAGGGGCAGAGCGTGACCGCCGACGAGCTGCGCGAGTTCCTCGCCGGCGACTTCGCGAAGTGGTGGTTGCCGGACGGGTTCGTGTTCGTCGACGAGATCCCGAAGACGGCGGTCGGCAAGTTCCGCAAGACGGCGCTGCGCGAGATGTTCCCGACCGCGCCGGCGGCCGAGCCCATTGTTCAGTAGCGCCGTCGTCACGGGCGCCGCCTCCGGGATCGGTGCGGCGGCGGTCGCGCTGCTGCGCGCGGAGGGGACAGAGGTGACGGAGCTCGACCTCGCCGACGGGTTCGACGTCGGCGACCCCGCTGCGTGGGAAGCGGTGGGCGCGGCCGACTTCGCGTTCCTGAACGCCGGGGTCGCCACCGGCTCGAACGACATCGCGGAGTTGACCGACGCCGAGTACCGGCGCGCGGTCGGTGCGAACGTCGACGGCGTCGTCTTCGGCACGCGGCGGATGGCGCAGGTGATGGCGCCGGGGTCGGCGATCGTCGCGACCGCGTCGCTCGCAGGGCTGATGGCGATGCCGCTCGACCCGATCTACTCGCTGACCAAGCACGCGGTCGTCGGGTTCGTGCGCGCCGTGGCGCCCCAGCTGGCCGAGCGCGGGATCATGATCAACGCGCTCTGCCCGAGCTTCGCCGACACGCCGATCGTCTCCGACGATCTCCGCGAGTGGGTCACGGGCCACGGCTGGTCGCTAATCACGCCGGAAGCCGTGGCGCAGGCGGCGCTCGCGGCCGCCCGTTCGGGCGACACGGGCCAGGCGTGGGTCGTCCAGATCGGGCGCGAGCCGATGGTCTACGAGTTCCGCGGCGTCCCGGGGCCTCGATGAGCTACCGGACGCCCGACGAGCAGTTCGAGGGGCTGCCCGGGTACGCCTTCGCGCCGCACTATCTGGAGATCGACGAGCGGCGGATGCACTACCTCGACGAGGGCGAGGGCGACCCCGTGCTGTGCCTCCACGGCGAGCCGACCTGGTCGTACCTCTACCGGAAGATGATCCCCGGGCTGTCGGCGGTTGCGCGCGTGATCGCGCCCGACTACTTCGGGTTCGGCCGCTCCGACAAGCCGCGCAGCATGTCGCGGTACACGTTCGACTTCCACTGGCAGTCGATCGCCCGCTTCGTCGAGGAGCTCGATCTTCAGCGGATGACGGTCGTCATGCAGGACTGGGGTGGGCCGATCGGCATGCGGGTCGCGATCGAGCACCCCGACCGGGTGGCGCGGCTGGTCGTCCTGAACACCGGCGTCGGCGGCGGCCGCGCGCCGAGCGACACGTGGCTTGCGTTCCGCGAGATGGTGCGGGCCTCGGGCACCGACTTCCAGGCGGGCCGGCTGATCCGGCGAGGCGTCGCGCGAGGCCTCTCGGACGATGTCGTCGCCGCGTACGACGCGCCGTTCCCCGTGGCGGAGGCGAAGACCGGCGCGCTCGCGTTCCCCGAGCAGGTGCCGACCGAGCCCGAGCATCCGAACACCGCGCCGCTGATGGCCGTCCGCGACGCGATGGCGTCGTGGGAGAAGCCGACGCTGGTCCTGTTCGGCGACTCCGACCCGATCTTCGCGCCGGAGGTCGCCGACTCGATCTCGCGCCTGATCCCGGGTGCGCTGCCGGCCGAGCTCGTCGAGAACGCGGGCCACTACGTTCAGGAGGACGCCGGCGAGGAGGTCGCCGCGCGGGTCGTGGAGTTCCTCGCGTCGTGAGTACGAGCGTCGAGCAGGGGCTTCGCGACGCGTTCGGCGACGCCGTGCTCGAGGGTACGCCGGCGGAGTACCTGACGGACTTCACGCGCGCGCCGGGCCACGCGGAGGCGGTGGTACTGCCGCGTTCGGCCGAGGAGGTGGCCGACGTGCTCGCGTGGTGTTACGAGCGGGACGTCACGCTCGTGCCGCGCGGGGGCGGGACAGGAGCAGCGGCCGGGGCGGTGCCGGACGGCGGGATCGTGCTCGCGCTCGACCGGCTCGACCGCGTTCGGTCGTTCGAGCCTGAGCTCTGGCGGATCCACGTCGAGGCCGGCGTGCAGACCGGCCGGCTGAAGCAGCTCGTTCGCGACAGCGGGCTGATGTTCGCCCCCGACCCCGGGGCGCCGGAGCAGTCGCAGATCGGCGGGAACATCGCGACCAACGCCGGCGGCCCGCATGCGTTCAAGTACGGGGTGGTCAGCGACTGGGTGATGGGCCTCGAGGCGGCGCTGCCGCCGGGCGAGCTCGTGACGGTCGGCGGCGCGATACGCAAGGACGTCGCCGGCTACGACCTGAAGCGGCTGCTCGTCGGGTCGGAGGGGACGCTCGGAATCGTCACCGCCGCGTGGCTCAAGCTGCTGCCGGCGCCGGAGGCGGTCTTCCCCGTCGCGATCTTCCATCGTGGGACGGCGGAGGGCTGTGCCGCGCTGCTGCGCGTGGTGGGCAGTGGGATCGTCGCCGCGGCGCTCGACGCGCTCGACGCCGAGACGCTCGCGTGCGGCGGCGCATCGTTCCCGGGCGGCGTGCCGGACGGCGCCGGGTTCGTGCTGCTCGCCGAGGCGGACGGGTCGCGCGACGAGGCGGAGCGGGTCGCTGCCGAGCTGGTCGAAGCCGCCGGCGAGGGCGCGGTCGGCGTCTACGCGCCGCGCGACCGCGAGGGGATCGACGCCTTCTGGCGCTGGCGCTCCGGGTTAGCGTTCTCGGTGCTCGCCCGCCGCGGCGGGGTCGTCGCCGAGGACATCGTCGTTCCGCTCGACCGGGTCGAGGAGGCGATGGACGAGACCCTCGAGATCGGCCGCCGTCACGACCTGATCGGGTTGTCGTTCGGGCACGCCGGCGACGGCAACCTGCATTCGGCGTTCCTGGTCTCGCCGGAGGAGCCCGCCGAGCTCCACCGCGCGGAACTCGCCGTCAGCGACCTGTTCGACCTCGCCGTCCGCCTGGGCGGCTCGGTCTCGGGCGAGCACGGTCTGGGCCTGCTGAAGCGAGGCCAACTCGCCCGCCAGTGGGGCGAGCGGGCGCTCGACCTCCACACCGAGATCAAGCAGCTCTTCGACCCGAAGAACCTCCTGAACCCCGGCAAGAAACTCGCGAGGCCTCTCGTCGAAGGCGAGCACGTCCCGATGGCCACGCGCTCCTGACCTCCTTGTAACACAGTGTCACTAGCGCCTTCGGCGCGAACCCGTCACACACGCGTGACGACTTCTCGGCCACGATCTTCGGCGTGGTCACGATGGCTCCGAGGATCTCCCGCCGCCTGGTCGAGGCGATCGTCCGGTTCGACGACCGGAACAGGCCGATCGCAGAGACGTACCGGCAGGTCGGCACCGAAGCCGAGCGGCTGGGGCTCACACGCCCGAGTTACCAGCGGATTCGCGAGCTCGTCCACGAGGCCCGGTCGATCCGCCGAGGCCCGACCGCCGGCGACTTCCTCCGCCTCGCCCTGGTCATGAAGTCCGGCAACCCCGATGCGTTCATCGACGCGATGCGCGATGTCGGTGTGCGCCCCCTCCCCCAATGGTGGACAGCGTCCGAGAGCGCTCGACCCCCCTAGTAACACTGTGTTACAAGGGCAGTTCGGCCCTGGGACACCGCTGCGGGTGGGAGTTCGGTGGGCTTGTTCGGCCGGTTACGAGAAGCGCCAGGTGCCGCCGGCGGCGAATTCTTTCAGGATCCGGCGGCTGACGACCATTCGGTGGACCTCGTCGGGGCCGTCGTAGATTCGGCCGCCTCTCGCCATCGCCAGCATCGTCGCCAGCGGGGTGCGGTCGGTCAGGCCGAGGCCTCCGTGGACCTGTACTGCTCGGTCGATCACCTCGTTCAGGACGCGGGCGGCGTAGAACTTGATGATCGAGATCTCCACGCGAGCCTCGCTGCCGGCGTCGATCTTGTTCGCGGCGTCGAGGGTCATCAGGCGGCAGGCCTGGATCTCGGCGGCGGAATCTGCGATCCAGTTCTGGACGGTCTGTTTCTCGGCGAGCGGGCCGCCGAAGGCCTCGCGCTCCAGGGAGTAACGGCACATCAGCTCGAACGCGCGCTGCATCTGGCCGAGCCAGCGCATCACGTGGTGGATGCGGCCGGGGCCGAGGCGCTTCTGCGCGATCCGGAAGCCGGCGCCGCGCTCGCCGAGCACGTTGGCGGCGGGAACGCGCACACCCTCGTACCAGACCTCGCAGTGGGTCGACCAGCCGCGGCCGCGGTGACCGGAGATCGGCACAGGCTCGATCGTGATCCCCGGCGTGTCGGCCGGGACGAGGATCTGCGACATCCGCCGGTGCGGCTCGGCGTCGGGATCGGTGACCGCCATCACGATCGCGAACCCCGCGCCCTCGGCGCCCGACGAGAACCACTTGTGCCCGTCGATCACCCACTCGTCGCCGTCGAGCACCGCGCGCGTCTGCAGCCCCGTCGGGTCGGCGCCCGACACTTCCGGCTCGGTCATCGAGAAGAACGAGCGTGTGTCGCCCTCGACGAGCGGGCGCAGGAACTGCTCCTTCTGCTCGTCGGTGCCGAACAGGTGCAGGATCTCGCCGTTCCCCGCGTCCGGCGCCTGGCAGTTGAACACGAGCTGCGCCCACACGCTGCGGCCGATCTCCTCGTTCAGGTCGGCGTAGAAGAGGAAGCCCTCGCCGGTGCCGCCCGCCTCCGGAGGAAGGTGGGGCGACCACAGGCCCTCGGTCTTCGCCCGCGCGCGCAAACCCCGCATCGCCTCGTCTGCGGCATCGTCCTCGCGAGCCAGGATCGGCTCGGCCGGATAGACGTGTTCCTCCATGAACGCCCGGTATTGCTCCCTCATCCCGTTTAGCATCGCAGGTAATGCAACTCGGGTTCACCATGGGGTACGCACCGCCGGGTACGAACCCGACCGAGCTGATCGCGCTCGCGCAGGAGGCGGAGAGCCTCGGCTACGACTCGGCGTGGGCGGCGGAGTCGTGGGGGACGGACGTGGTCACCGTCCTCTCGTGGCTCGGGGCGACGACCACGACCCTCAAGCTCGGCGCCGGGATCATGCAGATCCCCGCGCGCACGCCGGCGATGGCGGCGATGACCGCGGCGACGCTCGACCTGATGAGCGGCGGCCGGGTCCTGCTCGGCTTCGGCACGTCGGGGCCGCAGGTGGTCGAAGGCTGGCACGGGCAGCCGTTCGGCAAGCCGCTCGCTCGCACCCGGGAGTACGTCGAGATCGTCCGGGCCGCGATCGCCCGGCAGTTGGTCGAGCACCACGGCGACCAGTACGAGATCCCGTACGCGGGCGACGACGCGACCGGGCTCGGCAAGCCGCTGAAGCTGATGATGCACCCGCACCGCAGCGAGATCCCGATCTACCTCGCCGCGATCGGACCGAAGAACGTGCAGCTCGCGTTCGAGATCGCGGACGGTTGGATACCGGTCTGGGTCTCGCCCGAGAAGCTGGAGACTCCCACGCCGAAGCCCGGATTCGACATCGCCGCGTTCGCGGTGCCGGTTGCGATCTCGGATGACCTCCAGGCGGCGCGCGACTTCGTCAAACCGCACCTCGCGCTCTACGTCGGCGGCATGGGCGCCAAGGGCACGAACTTCTACAACGCGCTCGTCTCCCGCTATGGCTACGAGGCCGAGGCGCGCGAGATCCAGGAGCTGTACCTCGGCGGCAAGAAGATGGAGGCGATCGCCGCCGTCCCCGACGCGCTGATCGACGAGGTCGCGCTCGTCGGCGACCGCGACCGCATCGCCGACCGCCTCGAGGCGTGGAAGGAGTCGCCCGTCACGACGCTCCTCATCCAGGCACACGACCGCGCGACGCTCCAGACGATGGCAGAGTTGGTGCTGTGAAGCCGAGCGAGCTCTTCGACCTGACCGGCAAGACGGCGATCGTCAGCGGCGGTGGCAGCGGCATCGGCAAGCAGATGGCCACGGGCCTCGCCGAGGCCGGTGCCAACGTCGTCCTCTGCGCCCGGAAGCCGGAGCGCTGCGAGGAGGCCGCCGCCGAGCTCGAGCAGCTCGGCGTCAAGGCGTTCGGCATGCGCTGCGACGTCCGCGACCCGGCCGAGGTGCAGGCCGTCGTCGACCGCACACGCGCGGAGCTGGGAAGCATCGACATCCTCGTCAACAACGCGGGCACCTCGTGGGGCGCCCCGGCCGAGGATCACCCGCTCGAAGGCTGGCAGAAGGTGATCGACGTCAACCTGACCGGCGTCTTCCTCTTCGCGCAGGCGGCCGGGCGCGTGATGATCGAGCAGCAGGCCGGCAAGATCGTGAACATCGCCTCGGTCGCCGCGCTCGGGGGCGCGCCCCCGGAGCTGATGAACGCGGTCGCGTACAACGCGTCGAAGGCCGGCGTCGTCGGCTTCACCCGCGACCTCGCGACCAAGTGGGCCGGGCACGGGATCAACGTGAACGCGATCGCACCCGGCTGGTTCCCGTCGGACATGAACAGCGCGCTGCTCGACGCGCAGCCGGACGCGTACCTGGCCGGGATCCCGCTGAAGCGGTTCGGCGGCCCCGACGACCTCAAGGGCGCCGTCGTCTTCCTCGCCTCGCGGGCCTCCGACTTCGTCACCGGCCAGCTCGTGGTCGTCGACGGCGGCCAGTCGGCCTGGTGAGCCAACCGCCGCTGCTGGTCGAGGAGAACGTCGAGGCGTTCCTCGATTCGCACGGCCTCGGCTCCGGCCCAGTGCACGCGACCCGGATCGGCGAGGGCGGCGGCTCGAACTTCTCCTTCCTGCTGGAGCGTGACGATGCCCGCTACGTCCTCCGCCGGCCGCCGCGGCCGCCGCTCCCCCCGTCGGCGCACGACATGGTCAGGGAGGCCCGGCTCCAGCTCGCGCTCGCGCCGCAGGGAATCCGCCTGCCGACGATCCGCGCCGTCTGCGACGACGAGAGCGTGCTCGGCGTCCCCTTCTACGTCATGGACTTCCTCGACGGGGCGGTCGTCACGGGCGAGCTGCCGGCAGGCCTCGAGACAGAGGACGCGCGCCGCCGCCTCGGCCTCGACCTCGTCGACGCGCTGGTCGAGATCCACGCCGCCGACGTCCACGCTCCCGCGGTCGCCGAGTTCATCCGCGACGGCAACTACCTCGAGCGGCAGGTGCGGCGGTTCACCCAGCTCTGGGAGGTAAACCAGACCCGCGATCTGCCCGCGGTCGTCGAGGTCGGCGACTGGCTGGCGGCGAACCTTCCGGAGCCCGGCCCGCTCGCCGTCGTCCACGGCGACTACCGGCTCGGGAACATGATCCTCGACGCGACCGACCCGGCGCGAATCCGCGCTGTCCTCGACTGGGAGATGGGCGCCGTCGGCGACGCGCGCGCCGACGTCGGCTACCTGCTCGCCACGTACAGCGAGCCGGGCGGCGATACGAATCCGCTGGGCACGTCACCGGTGACCGCGACGCCCGGCTTCCCGTCCCGGCGGGAGCTGGTCGACCGCTACGTCGAGCGGAGCGGCCGCGACGTCGAGCCGCTCGCCTGGTTCCAGGCGCTCGCGCTCTGGAAGGCGGCCGTCTTCTGCGAGGCGATCTACGGCCGGTTCATCCGCGGCGAGCTGTCCGCCGAGGACGGCCATGCAGCGAGGTTCGAGCTGGGGGTGCCGTTCCTGGCGGAGGCAGCGCTGGCGCTGGTGAGGCCCTAGCTCTTGGGCTTGCAGACGGCCGTGAACGCGGCCGCGGCCTTCTGCACCTGCGGGAAGATCTGACGCGCGGCGCTCGCCTGCCCCTCGATCGTCGCGGCATTGGCGACGTTCGAGTGCACGGCGCGATTGACGCCCGTGATTGTCGACTTCCAGAAGAACAGCTTCGACAGGTACCCGGTGAGCGACTGGTCGCATGCCCCGGAGGACTTCTTCTGGTACCCGTTGAGCAGCGTGAAGAGCCGATTCGTGACCGCCAGCTCGAGGTCGGCCGAGTTGCCGAAGCACTGCTGCATCGCGCGTGCGTTACGTGAGCCCGTCGTCGCCGAATTGCAGGAGCGGAACTTGGCGACCGACTTCGTCGTCTGCGCGTTGAACGCCGTGTACTGCTTCTGGTACGCGCCCCACTGACTCTGGTTCAGCCGTGGCGGCGCCGCCGAGGCCACGCCGGCGAAGAGCACGGCGGCCGCGACGGCGACGGTGAGCGGCACCCATCTCGTTGGCTTCATCCCGCGCAATCTATCGCAAGAGCGGCCGTGGGGGACGGGCCTCGGCCCTATCCCCCACGGCGTGTTTTGTGTTTCGCTAGCCCTTCGGCCGCGTGTCGACGACCTGGCCCGAGGGGGTCCAGGTGCCGTTGTTGAACGTGATCAGCTGCTGCTGCGAGATCGGGAAGTAGTCGTTGGTACCGGTCTTCGTGACCACGCCCGGCAGCAGGAACGGATTCGTCTTGTCGTTCATGTTCAGCACGGCCTTCATCAGGCTGGCGCGGGTCGGGTTCGGCCCGGCCACCTTCAGCGCCTGGACGAAGGTGTAGGCCTTCGCCATGCCGTAGATGTAGAGGCCGTCCGTGGCCTTCGCGCCCGCGGGGGCGTACTTGGCCATGATCGCCTGGTAGAGCTTCATGCCCTTGTCGTTCGCCCAGGACGGGTTCGCCGGATCCTTCGTGTAGTAGACGCTGATCGAGCCGTTCACCTCGGCGGCGCCGGCACTCTTGACCGCGATCCCCATGAACGTGTCGGTCGCGGAGACCGAGTTCAGGAAGATGTGGTCCGGCTTCCAGCCCACCGCCGCCATCGTCGCGTAGGTGACGATTGTCTTCCCGGGGGTGGCGAAGATCATCAGCGTGTCGACTCCGGCCTTGCGTAGCGCGAGCACCTGGTTGGTGACCGACGTGTCCGTGACCTCGAAGCCCTGCTGGCTGATGATCTGGCTCTTGTGCGAGCCGAGCCCGGACAGGAGGCCGTTGATGTAGTCATGGCCGTAGCTGTCGTTCTGGTAGATGATCCCGATCTTCGCGCTGGGCAGGTTCTTGACGATGTAGCGGCCGTAGATCGCCGACTCGGCCTGGTAATCCGGCTGCCAACCGATCGTGTACGGGTGCGACGCGTGCTTGTCGCGGGCGCCCCACTCGGTGGCGCCGGTCGAGACGTAGAGCTGCGGCACCTTCTGCTGGTTGGCGTACGCGGTGACCGCCTCCTGGGGCTCGGTGCCGAGGCCGCCGACAAGCGCGAATACGTGATTCTGCTCGACGAGCTCCTTCGTCTTCTGCACCGTGTTCGCCGGGTTGTACCCGTCGTCCACGGCGTTGAAGGCGATCTGGCGGCCGAACACGCCGCGCTTGCCGTTCACCTTCTGGGCGTTCACGTAGCTGAAGTACGCCTGCATCCCGACCGGGATCGGCGCGTAGCTCGACGCCGGGCCGGTGAACGGGAACGTCCCGCCGATCGAGACGATCTTGGCCGTGACGCCCGGCGTCGCCGCGCGTCCGCCCATTGCCCCCGGAAGCAAGACCGCCGCTGCGATAGCGACGACACCGAGGGCGAAAACAACCTTCTTCATAGTCCGCTCCTTCTCGTGGTCACGCTGTCGCGCGTGAGTGCGCGCGACTATAGAACCATTGTCTTAGACGTTTCAAGGCACGTGCTAGTTGGTGCATCAGCCCGGCGAACCCGGTCGGCATGACAAACAGCACGAGCAACAGGATGAGCCCGTAGAACACGGTCGACTGGATCGTCGCCTCGTTGTAGTGCAGATGGCTGGACAGAGTATCCGCCCAGCCCGGCGCGAACTGGATGAAGATCGCCCCGAAGAGCATGCCCTCCAGCGAGCTGAGCCCGCCGACGACGGCGCCGGTGAGCAGCAGGATCGAGAGGGAGACGGGGAACGTGTCCGGGTTGACGAACGCGATCGCGATCGTCAGCAGCGCGCCGGCGACGCCCGCGTAGGCGGCGGCGATCCCGAACGCCAGCGTCTTGTAGCGGGCGAGGCTGACGCCCGACGACACGGCGGCGATCGGAGCGTCGCGCACGGCCCGGAACGCGCGGCCCAGGTTGCCACGGAGGATCCACCACGCCAGGCCGAACATCAGGCCGGCGATCGCCCACGTCAGGTACGAGACCCACTGGTTCGTGCTCAAGCCGCTGATGGGCGACGACGGGAGCGCAACGGTCTTTCCCTGCCCGCCGCCGGTGAAGTGCTGGAAACGCTTGGCGACCAGCGGGATCGAGACCGCGAGCCCGAAGGTGGCGAGCGCGAGGTAGACGCCGGACAGGCGCAGGGCCGGGAAGCCGAACGCGAAGCCGAACAGCCCGGTGACGATCCCGGCGATCGGGATCGTCCAGTACAGCCCGACGCCGTAGTTCACGTTCAGGATCGCGGTCGTGTACGCCCCGACCGCCATGAACGCGCCGTGCCCGAGTGAGATCTGGCCGTTGTAGCCGGTGAGGACATTCAGGCCGACGATCGCGATGAAGTAGATGCCGACGAAGGCAAGGCGGTAGTTGAAGTAGTCGTTGAACGCCTTCGGCAGGAAGACGACCAGCAGCGGCACGGCCGCGAGGGCGACGACCCGCCAGACGATCCGTGACGCGCCGAACGGGTTCACACGCGCCTCACGACGACCTGGCCGAAGAGGCCGGCAGGGCGGACGATCAGCACGAGCATGAGGACGGCGAGGGCGAGCGGCAGTTGCAGCTCGGTGCCGAGAAACGACGACGCGTAGCCGCTGAGCAGGCTGATCCCGATGCCGATGATGAACGCGCCGACGACCGAGCCGACCGGGCTGTCGATCCCGCCGAGGACCGCCGCGGCGAACGCGTAGGTGAGGATGATCAGCATGAAGTTCGGGTCGAACGGAAGCCGGCTCGCGGCCATCATCCCGGAGACGGCGCTGAGCATCGCCGCGAGACCCCAACCGATCGCGAGCATCATCGCCACCCGGATTCCCAGCAGCCGGCTCGTCGCCGGGCCGACCGCCGACGCGCGCATCTGCAGCCCGACGCGCGTGAACCGGAAGAAGACGAACACGATCGCGACGCAGATCAGCGACACGCCGATCACACCGAGGTCCTGCACGTTGACGATCACGCCGCCGATGTTCAGCACCTTCAGCGGGAACGGGCTCTGCAGGAACTTCACGTCGGGTGCCCAGATCCAGCCGGCGAGCCCGTTGAGGATGATCAGCAGCGCGATCGTCGCCATCACGACCGTCAGCTCGCCGGAGCGCGACAGAGGCTTGATCAGGACCCTGTAGGTGGCCGCCCCGCCGAAGAACGCGATCAGCAGCGTCAGGAAGAACGCGACCCAGTACGGAAGGCCGTGGTGGTTGATCAGCGACCAGGCGATGAACGTGCAGAACATGCCCATCTCGCCCTGCGCGAAGTTGACGATCCCGGTCGCGCGGTGGATCAGCACGAGCGCGAGGGCGAGCGTCGCGTAGACGCCTCCGTTGGCGAGCCCGACCACGACGTACTGGAAGAACTGCGACATCAGTACCCCAGGTAGGACGCGCGGACGCCCTCGTCGCGGGACAGTTCCTCGCTCGAGCCGCTCATCGCGACCGCCCCGACCTCCAGCACGTAGGCGTGCTGGGTCGACGCGAGCGCGATGCGCGCGTTCTGCTCGACGACGAGCACGGTCAGGCCCTCCTCCTGGTTCAGCGCGCGGACGACCCGGTAGAACTCCTGCACCGCGGTCGGCGCGAGGCCGAGGGAGGGCTCGTCGAGCATCAGCAGCCGCGGCCGCATGACGAGCGCACGGGCCAGCGCGAGCATCTGCTGCTCGCCGCCGGACAGAGTGCCGGCCTGCTGCTTGCGGCGGCTGGCGATCCGCGGGAAGTGGGCGAGCGCCGCCTCGGCGTCCTGCTTGATCCGGCGGTCGCGCCGGATCGATCCGCCGAGCAGCACGTTCTCCCAGACGGTCAGCTCGCCGTAGATCCCGCGTCCCTCGGGCACGTGCGAGATGCCGAGCCTGGCGACCGACTCGGGCGACCGTCCGATGATCCGCTTCGACGCGAACGCGATCTCGCCCGTGGCGCGCACCGTCCCCGAGATCGAGCGGAGCGTCGTCGTCTTCCCGGCGCCGTTCGCGCCGAGCAGCGAGACGGCCTGCCCCTCCTCGACCGTGAGTGAGACCCCGTGCAGGGCGCGGATCGGCCCGTACCGGGCCTCGACGTTGTCGAGCTCGAGCAGCGCCATCGCGGACGCCGATCATAAGGCTCCCCCGTCCACGCGCCTAGCTAGCGTGGTCGCGGGTGACCCGGATGGATCTGATCCTGCTCGGCGTCGTCGCGCTCGCCGCGCTCGTGGGGCTGCGCAAGGGGCTTGTCGCGAGCCTGCTTGCGATCACCGGGATCGTCGCCGGCGCGGTGATCGGCGCGCGGCTGGCGACGGTCGTGCTTCCGCGCGGGGCGCACTCCCCCTACGCGCCGCTGGTCAGCCTCGGCGCCGCGGTCGTCGGTGCGGCCGTGTTCGAGGCGCTCGGCTCGATGGCGGGGTCGTTCTTCCGCTCGGGGATGCGCTTCACCCCGCTGCGCGCGCTCGACACTGCCGGCGGGCTGGTGCTCGGAGCGGCAGCAGGCCTCGCGCTGGTGTGGGTCTTCGGCGCGGCGGCCCTCCTGCTTCCGGGCCAGCCGTCGCTGCGCCGCGACGTCCAGCGCTCCGAGCTGCTGCAACGGCTGAACTCGATCGTCCCGCCCGACCGCCTGCTGAGCGCGCTCGCGCGCGTCGACCCGTTCCCGACGATCGCAGGGCCGGAGATCCCGACGGCGCCCCTCGACGGCCCGATCGTCCACGACCCCAGGGTGCGCGCGGCAACGGCGAGCGTCGTCCGCATCCTCGGCTCGGCCTGCGGGCTCGGCATCGGGGGCAGCGGCTGGGTCGTCTCGCCGGGCGTCGTTGTCACCGCTGCGCACGTCGTCGCAGGCGAGCGCGCGACCTCGGTGGTCGCGCCCGGCTCGAATCAGCGGCTCGCCGCCGAGGTGATCGGCTTCGACCCGAAGAACGACGTCGCGATCCTGCGCGTGCCCGGTCTTGCCGCCCGCCCGCTCGCGTTCGCCGAGCCGGAGGAGAACCGCGCGGTCGGGATCGTCGGCTACCCGCTGAACGGCCCGCTGGACGTCGAGGCCGGCCGCGTCGGCACGACCGAGAAGGTGCTCACGAACGACGCGTACGGGAAGGGCCCCGTCGACCGGAAGATCACGAGCCTCGCGGGGGTGATCCGGCACGGGAACTCCGGCGGCCCGGCGATCGACAGCGACGGGCACGTCCAGATGACCGTGTTCGCGACGAAGATCGACAGCCCCGGCGGATACGGAACTCCGGCCGAGGTCGTGCGCAAGGTGCTGCTCGCGGCGCGGGCGCCGGTGTCGACCGGTGCCTGCGCGCCCTAACGAAGTAGCTCGAGCACGGACAGCGGCTTGCGGTACGGCGCGACCACGTAGACGCCGGCCGCCCGGTCGCGCGCGGCGGTGAGGAGCTCGTGCGCGTGCTCGAAGCCGACCTCGGCCTCGCGCGGTCCGGCGTCGCGGAGCGCCTCCTGCAGCGCCTCCGGCACGACGATCCCCGGGACCTCGTTGTGCAGGCGCAGCGCCAGCCGGTAGCTCGTCAGGGGGAAGACGCCGACGATCACCGGGACGGGAGAGGATCCGCCGAGGCGGTCGAGGAAGCGGTCGAGGTGGTCCAGGTCGTAGACGATCTGCGTCATCGCGAATGCGGCGCCCTCGTCGAGCTTGCGGCGGAAGCGGTCGAGCTCGAGGTCGGGGTCGTCGGCGTTCGGGTTCACGGCGACGCCGACGAAGAACGACGTGGGGGCGTCGATCGCCTTCCCGTTGAAGTTCTCGCCGCGGTTCAGCTTCGAGATCAGGTGCGCGAGACCGATCGAGTCGACCTCGTAGACACCGCCCGAGCCGGGGTAGTCGCCGATCTCGGGCGGGTCACCGGTGACCGCGAGGACGTTGCGGACGCCCTCGGCGTGCGCGCCGAGCAGCACCGCCTCCAGCCCCATCACGGTCGTGTCGCGTGGGGTGAGGTGCGGGATCGTCTCGATCCCGACCTCACGCTCGATCGCCGCCGACACGAACAGCGGGTTCATCCCGACCCTGGCGGTCGCGTTGTCGTTCACGTCGACGTAGGCGCCGATCCCGGCGCCGTGGATCGCCGCAGCGACCTCGAGCAGGCCGCTGTAGTTGGCGCCGAAGGGCGGGTCGATCTGCACCGACGTGACGAACCGGCCCTCGCGCAGGTCGGTCGCAAGCCTCGTCTCGTGGTCGTCGCGCTCGGCTGCGACGGCGAGCTCGCGCTCGGCCACCTCGAGCCGCGAGCGCGGGGCCCGCTGCTCGTCGAGCGCGCTCCGGATCGCGCCGATCTCGGTCGGCGTCGTCCCGCAGCAGCCGCCGATCACCTTCGCCCCGAGGTCGCGCGCGTGCGCGGCGAACTCGGAGAAGTACTCCGGGGTGGCGTGCGGGTAGATCACCCGGCCGCCGGACATGCTGGCGAGGCCGATGTTCGGGAGCGCGGCGAGCGGGAGCCCGCTCCCGCTCATCGCCTGGAGCGCCTCCAGCGCCAGAGCGGGGCCGGCTCCGTGGTTCGTCCCGATCGCGGCGACGTCGAGCGCGGAGAGCCGCTCCGCAGCCGCGGCGGCCGTGACGCCGCCGATCGTCTCCGCGTCCTCGCCGAAGGTCATCATCGCGACGATCGGCAGGCTCGAGACCGAGCGCACCGCCTCCACGGCGGTGACCAGCTCGTCGAGGTCGAAGAACGTCTCGACCATGAACACGTCGACGCCGCGGCCCGCGAGCATCCTCGCCTGCTCGGCGAACAGCGGCGCCCGTTCCTCCGGCCACGTGTCCTCGGTCTCGCCGAGCGGCCCGATCGAGCCGGCGATGAACACCTCGCGGCCTGACACCTGCCGCGCGTCGCGGGCGAGCTTGACCGCCGCCTCGTTGATCGCGGCGAGATCGTCCTCGAGGTAGCGCGCCGCGAGCTTCGGCCGGTTCGCGCCGAACGTGTTCGTCTCGATCAGCTCCGCGCCGGCGTTGATGAAGCTCAGGTGCAGGGAGACGACCGTGTCCGGCTGGCGCAGGTTCGCCTCCTCGGGACAGCGGAGCCGCGGCACTGCCGCCGAGACCAGCGGCCCCATCCCGCCGTCGGCCACGATCGCCGGGCCGTCGCGCAGCCGGTCGAGGAAGGTCGTCATCGCCTTCACTGTAGAACGCGGGCGGCGGGCTCACGCCCGCCGCCGCAACTCTCGATCAGGCAGGGAGAGATTGCCGTCAGTCCCTCGCGCGAACGGAGCATTTCTGCTATCGGCCCCTCGCGGACAAACTGAAATCACCCTCTTCCCAAATTGCGACCGTCGTACTAATCTCCCGCCGGCATAGGTGGGCCGGGGCCCCCGAGACGACCCCGGCTCTTTTTGCGTCACAGGTTGGTCAACCGACAACCCGCCAGTTGCGCGAGAAAGCCGAGGGTCATGCTCACCGTAGACATTGCACTACCGGAGGTCGAAGAACTCCAGAAGCTCGTCCAGACCGGCGTCGAGCGCGGGTTCCTGACCTACGACGAGATCGTCAGCGGGCTCGAGGACGTCGAGCTCACCAAGGAGCAGGTCGAGGACTTCTACACCTACCTGATCGACCACGGGGTCGAGCTGATGGAGGGTGAGCAGCACAAGCACCCGCCCCACGAGGAGCCGGCGCTGGCCGAGGAGGAGAAAGGCCCGAAGCTCGACCTGACCGTCGAGCCCTCGCTCGACTCGCTGCGTCTCTACCTGCGCGAGATCGGGAAGGTGTCGCTGCTCACGGCCGACCAGGAGGTCTACCTGGCGAAGCGCATCGAGCGCGGCGACCTGATCGCGAAGACCCAGATGACCGAGGCGAACCTTCGCCTCGTCGTCTCGATCGCGAAGAGCTACCTGGGTCGCGGGCTGTCGTTCCTCGACCTGATCCAGGAGGGCTCGCTCGGCCTGATCCGGGCGGTCGAGAAGTTCGACTACCGCAAGGGCTACAAGTTCTCGACGTACGCGACCTGGTGGATCCGCCAGGCGGTCACCCGCGCGATCGCCGACAAGGCGCGGACGATCCGCATCCCGGTGCACATGGTCGAGAAGCTGAACAAGGTCGTCCACATCGAGCGGCAGCTCGTCCAGCGCCTCGGCCGCGAGCCGCGCCCCGACGAGATCGCCGAGGAGCTCGAGATGACGACCGAGGAGGTCCGCGAGATCCTGCGCATGGCGCAGCACCCGGTGTCGCTGGAGAAGCCGATCGGCGAGGAAGAGGAGTCCGAGCTCGGCGACTTCGTCCAGGACGAGGCGGCAGAGTCGCCGGACGAGGAGGCGTCGCTCTCGCTGCGCCGCGAGGACATCGAGCGCGCCCTCGCCTCGCTGCCCGAGCGCGAGCGGAAGGTGATCGAGCTGCGGTTCGGCCTGAAGGGCGAGCAGCCTTGCACCCTCGAGGAGGTCGGCCGCGCGTTCGGCGTCACCCGCGAGCGCATCCGCCAGATCGAGAACAACACGCTGAAGAAGCTCGAGAGCCTTCCAGAGGCGCAGGGTCTCAAGGACTGCGTCTAGCGGCGGCGAACGTACCGACACCCCTGGGGCGAGCCGTAACCGCCGCATGGACGGGTCGCCCCGGGGACTCTCTAGACTCGACCGCATGCTGACCGAGCTCGGTCTCTACAAGCTGCTCGGGGAGAACCCCGAGCGCACCTGGCCCTTCGCCCGGCGGTTCGTGGTCCCGATCGCCAAGGCGATCGTGCCGGCCTGGGGCTACGGTCACGAGCTCGTGCCCGCCGCCGGCCCGGCGGTGGTGGCCTCCAACCACTTCTCGGAGGTCGATCCGGCCGTGCTCGGGCTGCACTCGCGGCGGGTGCTGTACTACATGGCCAAGATCGAGCTGGTCTCGATGCCGATCGTCGGCGAGCTCCTGCGCTGGACGGGCGCGTTCGCCGTTCGTCGCGGCGAGGGCGACCGCGACTCGCTTCGCGTCGCCCGCTGGGCTGTCCACGCGGGCCACATCGCCGGCGTCTTCGCCGAGGGCACGCGGCAGGAGCTCGGCTACCCCGGGCCGATGCACCCCGGGGCCGCGATGCTGGCGATCCAGGAGGGCGTGCCGCTGGTGCCGTGCGGGATCGACACGTTCGGCTGGACCCTGAAGAACCGCCGCAGGTGCGCCGTCGTCTGGGGGGAGCCGATCATGCTCGACCTGCCGCGCACCGGCAAGGGGTACAAGGAGGGCGCGGCGATCGTCGAGGATCTGATCACGAAGCTGTGGCGGCGAGCGGCTCAGGCCGTGGCCGACGGGTTCCCCGAGGTGCTTCCGGACGGCCTGAAGCGCGAGAACTACGTCAGGCCGAAGGACTTCATCATCTACCCCGAGCTCGAGCCCTGGCCCGACGACGACTGGGCTGTCGGCCCGCTCGGCCCGGTCTATCCCGGGCGAGCAACCCCCTAGGCGACGATACACAGGCCTGACGTCCGTTTTACACGGGCGTTGCATTCGCGCCGCAGACTCCCTCACGGAAGCACGCGACAAGGGGGTTTGATGAAACGCCACGCAGTTGTACTCGTCAGTACGCTCGTCGGAATTGCAGGAATCGTCGCCGCGGGTGCCGCGTCGGCATCGTTCGGATCGACGAGCAGCGTTCGCTCGTTCGCGCATCTCGCGAAGGCGATGGGGCCGGCGACGAGCGGCACGAAGGCGACGACAATGGCCCAGCTCCGCGGGGTCAACTTCGTCAGCGGCTGCGGCTTCAGCCACCGGAACACCGACGATCCGATCGTCTTCCCGGGCCAGCCCGGTCTGTCGCACGACCACACGTTCCTGGGGAACAACACGACCAACGCGTTTTCGACGGTCGCGTCGCTCCAGGGGCAGTCGACGTCGTGCCGCCGGCCCAACGACACGGCCGCGTACTGGGTGCCGACTCTGATCTCGCCGTCGGGCGCCGCGGTCACGCCGCGGGCGGCGACCGTCTACTACCGGCGGCACACGCTCGCGCCGCTGCAGGCGTTCCCGACCGGCTTCAGGATGATCGCCGGCAACTCGAAGTCGACCACCCCGCAGGCGATGTCGATCACGACGTGGAACTGCGGTCCCGACGGGGGCGTCCGTCCGCAGAGCACGGTGCCGACGTGCCCGGACGCGAAGGTGCACGGCCTCGCCCTGCACGTCGCGTTCCCGGACTGCTGGGACGGCGTCAGCCTCGACACGCCCGACCACAAGAGCCACATGGCGTACTCGATGAAGGGGAAGTGCCCGGCCGACCATCCGGTCGCCATGCCCGCGCTGCAGGTCAATGCCCGGTACGCCAGCACCGGCGGCGCCGGGTTCGTGCTCGCCTCGGGCGGCCAGTACTCGGGTCACGCCGACTTCTTCAACGCCTGGAACCAGCAGGCGCTGCAGGGGCTCGTGACCGGCTGCCTGAACGCGCTGCGGCACTGCCAGCAGGGCGTCTAGCTCACAGCTGTACGAGGACGACCGACGTGGAGGGCCGACGGGGCGGCCCTCCACGTGATCGGTTGTCCTTACGGCGTGTGGGTTGCGACCTGGACGAGCCTGGTGCCGGAGATGCCGGCGAGGCTGGGGTCGCCCGAGCGGTATGCCTTGACGAAGAACTGGACGCTGTAGCCGTTCTTGATCGGGAAGTCGGAGCGGGGCTGGACGCTGTAGGTCACGGTGCCGTTGCTGTCGGTGGGTGCGTCGGTCGGGGTCGAGGTGACGATCGGCGTGGAGCGGAAGAAGACGAGTGCTCCCTTGACGAGCTTGCCGTTCGTGTCCTTGACGGTGATCTTCACCTGGATCGGCACGTTGCGGGACGTGACCGGGTTCGGGTTGAAGACGACCTTGTCGACGACCAGGCGTGCGCCGGCGGGGCCGACGTCCGCGACGGGAACCGTGTTTCCGGTGCCGCCGCCACCGCCACCGCCGCCTCCGCCCGAGGCCGCCTTCACGACCGCGGTCGGGGAGGACAGCGCCGAGTTGGAGCCGGCGTCGTTCTTGCCGGTGACCTGGATGCGGATCCGCCGGCCGACGTCGCTGTTGGCGACGGTGTAGGTCTTGCCGGTCGCGCCGTTCGCGGTGCAGTTGTTGCCCTCGGAGTCGCAGTCACCCCACTTGACCGAGAACGTGATCGGCTGATCGCCCTTCCAGGAGCCGGTCGAGGCGGTGAGCTTCTCGCCCGCCACCGCCGAGCCCGAGATGGTCGGGGCGCTGGTCTGCTGCGGCTCCTGGGGGCTCTTGGGCACCTCTGCTGTCACCTTCGAGTCGGCGGAGGCGCTGCCCGATGTGTTCGACGCCGTCACCCTCAGCTTGATCGTGTGGCCGACGTCGCCCTTGACGATCGTGTACGACGACTTGGTCGCACCGGAGATCTTCTGGCAGCCCTGGCCGCCCGTGTTGCAGAGGAGCCACTGGTAGGCGTACTTGATCGGCTCCGTGCCGTCCCACTTGCCGGGGTTGCCGGCGAGGTTCGTGCCGACCGTGACCAGGTAGGGGCTGGCGATCACGGGGGGATCGACGTTCTCGGGCGCCGTCTGGCTCCGCCCGGTGGCGCCGGTGGCCGCAACGAGCGCCACGAGGCCCCCGAGCGCCGTCAGTACGAGTGCAAGCCTTCGTGTGCGTTGCATGCGTCGGTCTCCTTCGTTGGGATTCGCCGAACAGGGTGCTGTCCGCGGCACGCTTCGGCATCACCCCGCTGGGACGAAGCCGACGACCGACGTGGAGGGCCGACTGGGGCGGCCCTCCACGTGATCGGGTGTCGTTACGGCGTGTGGGTTGCGACCTGGACGAGCCTGGTGCCGGAGATGCCGGCGAGGCTGGGGTCGCCCGAGCGGTATGCCTTGACGAAGAACTGGACGCTGTAGCCGTTCTTGATCGGGAAGTCCGAGCGGGGCTGGACGCTGTAGGTCACGGTGCCGTTGCTGTCGGTGGGTGCGTCGGTCGGGGTCGAGGTGACGATCGGCGTGGAGCGGAAGAAGACGAGTGCTCCCTTGACGAGCTTGCCGTTCGTGTCCCTGACGGTGATCTTCACCTGGATCGGCACGTTGCGCGATGTGACCGGGTTCGGGTTGAAGACGACCTTGTCGACGACGAGGCGTGCGCCGGCGGGGCCGACGTCCGCGACGGGGACGGCGTTTCCGCTGCCTCCGCCACCACCACCGCCGCCGGCATCGGCGACGACCGCGGTCGTGTCGGAGACACCCGACGAGTCGCCGGCGTTGTTCTTCGCGACCACCCGTACGCGCAGCCGCTTGCCGACGTCCGACTTGGCGACGGTGTAGGTGTCGCCCTTGGAGCCGTTTCCGGCGCACTGGGTGACCGGCTCGTTGCAGGCCTGCCAGTTGATCGTGTACGTGATCGGCTGGGTGCCCTTCCAGGTGCCGTGCGTCGCGGTCAGCTTCTCCCCGACGACCGCGTTGCCGGACACGATGGGCGGTGCCGATTCCAGGGGCTGTTGCGCGTTGCCCGGGATCTGGGACGTCGCGTTCGACAATCCGGTCGCGCTTCCGTCGGCGTTCTTCGCCTTGACCTGGAACCGGATCGTGTTGTCGACGTCGGCCTTCACGACCGTGTAGCTCGTGCCTGTCGCGTTGGTGACCGCCTTGCAGTTCAGGGCGTCGGCATTGCAGCGCATCCACTGGTAGCTGTACGTGATCGGCTCGGTGCCGTTCCACTTGCCCTTGTTGCCGCTCAGCGATGTCCCGACCTGGACGAGGTACGGGGCCGCGATGAACGGCTCCTGCTGCTGCGTCGGCTTGGCCTGGCTTCGACCGCTGGCGCTGGTGACCGCGAACAGCGCCGCGAGCGCGGCGAGGCCCACCAGCGCAGGCGCAATCCTGGCTGTGCGTTGCATGCGTCGTCTCCTTCGTCTCGAGTTCGTAGGAACGGTGCTACCCCGAAATCGCCCTGGCATCACCCCGCTGGGACGAAAGGTCAGCGGGCGGCGACGTCGAGCGCGTCGGGCCGTTCGACGAGCCCGAGCTCGATCGCCCGGTCGATCGCCTCGCTGCGCGAGGTGACGCCGAGCTTGCGGTAGGTGCAGATCGCCTGTGTCTTCACGGTGTTCCGCGAGATGCCCAGCAGCTCGCCGATCTCGCGGAACGTGAGATGCGTCGTCAGGAGCGGCAGGAGGCGAAGCTCGGCGCGCGTGAGCTGGCTGCGCGACCCGTTCGACAGGGTGGTCTGCTCGAGCTCGGTGCGCAACGCGGCCGCCTGGCCGGCGAGCACGCCGAGATCCGGTGCCCGTTCGAGGATCTGCTCGGCAGCCGCGAGCTCTGCCGCCGCCGCGCCGCGCTCGGACAGGCCGAGCCGCGCCCGCGCCGCCTCGAGGTGAACCTGCACGGCGAACCACTCCGGCGCGCGCGCCGGCAGGCATGCCCGCGCATGCTCGAGGTCGTTGCGGGCCCGAATCCAGTCGCTGTGGTGCACCGCCGACCGCGCGCTCGCCACGTACGTGAGCGGGCTGTTCGGATAGTCGGTGAGATCGTGCCCGTGCAGCACCTCGCGCGCCTGGGCGGAGAGCCATTCGGCCGCCTCCCAGCGTCCCTCGGCCGCGGCCAGGAGCGAGCGCTCGGCCAGCGCGATCGTCACCGGGCCCGCCGTGCCGGCGGTTGTCCCGGCCAGGTGTGCCTCGGCGAGGATCTCGTCGGCGGCGATCGTCACCCCGGCGAGCAGCTGCCCGACGCCGAGCAGCATCAGCGAGGTGGGCCGCCAGGGACTGCCCTCGGCGAGCCCGGCGAGCGCGTGCGCCGCGTCGAGACGCATCGCCTCCTGGCCGCTCCGGCACATCGCCGCCCGGAGGGCGGCCAGCCAGGCGTCGACGGAAGGGCTGTCGCCGGGCATGGACACGTCGTCGGAGGCGCGCTCGGCGATCGCCGCCCACGCGTCGGCCTGGTCGGGCCGCCCTGCGATGTTGTGCATGAAGGCTCCGAAGATCGCCACCGCCGGGTGGCGCGCGAGCAGCTCGTCGTCGGCCCGCGCGAGCCAGTGTTCGACGAGGGCGAGCTCGCCGCCGTGGAACAGGAGCAGGGCGGAGTCCTCGACGATCGATGCGAACCGGTCGCGGTCGCCGGCCGCCCACGCGTACTCGGCGGCGAGCTCGAGGTCGCCGTGACGCACGCTCCAGTCCGCGGCGCGTGACGCGAGCGCGAAGGCCTGACCGGGCTCGCGGTTCTCGAGCTCTGCGGCCAGGGCGTCCCGCAGCATCGGATGGAGGCGGTAGACGCGGGCGCTGCCCGAGCCGAGCCCCATGACGAAGAGGTTCACCCGGGCGATGCGGTCGAGTCGCGCCGCCGAGCCCGTGGTGCGCAGGACGGCGTCGCAGAACGGGCCGGAGAGCTCCTCGAGCGGCGCGATGCGGGTGAGGAACTCACGGTCGTCGGCATCGAGCGACGCGAGGCACTCGGCGGAGAAGTAGTCGGTCACGAAGCGGTCGGTCCCGTCGAAGGCGCCGATCGGCGGGTCGCCGTCGGCGCAGGCGAGCGCGGCGAGGTAGAGGCCGGCCGGCCAGCCCTCTGCGCGGGCGAGCAGTGCGTCGAGCTCCTCCGCGGGACCGTCAACGCCGGCCGCGCGGAGGAGATGCTCGGCCTCGTCGTCGGACAGTCGCAGGTCGTCGGTGCCGAGCTCGATCAGCCTGCCGTCGGCGCGCAGCCGGGTCAGGGAGAGCCGTGGCAGCATCCTGCCCGCGAGCAGCAGCTGCGAGCCGTCCGGGAGGCTGTTCGCGAGCGTCTCGACGATCTTGCGGCTCCGCACCGAGGTGAGCAGATGGATGTCGTCGATCGCGATCGCCAGCGGCGCCACCGACTTCAGCGCTTTCGCCAGACGCGCGACCAGGACGGCGTGTGAGTCGCCGGCTTTGACCCGGAGCCGGGCCGCGTCGATCGCGCCGACACGCTGGAGCGCGGCGATCACGCAGCGCACGAACACGGCCGGGTCGTTGTCGCCGGCTTCGACGGTGACCCAGGCGAACGGCCTGCCGGCGGCCTGCGTCGGCAACGCGGCCAGAATGGTCGTCTTTCCGTACCCGCCCGGGGCGATGATCAGCGCGACCGACGAGCGGGCCGTCGGCCGGAGGCGGTGCAAGACGTCGGCGCGGGGGACGGCGCCTTCCCGGACGTGGGGTGGGCTGATCCTGGCCTCGGCCGGGGAGCCGGGACGGCCCGCCGTCGAACCCTCCGTTCCTCACCTTCCGGACGCGTCGCGGAGAATGACGGAGACCGGCGCTCCCGGCGGCACGTCCCCGTGGCTCACCCGCTGGGATGAGCGGGTGTGACCCGTCGGCCACGTGCTCGATCAGCCCCAGCTGCTCGGCGCGTTGAACCGCTTCACTCCGGCTCGACGCCCCGAGCTTGCGGTACGCCGAGATCGCCTGGGTCTTCACCGTGTGGCGTGACAGGAAGAAATGCGTGCCGATCTCGCGGAACGACAGGTGCGTCGCGAGCAGGGGGAGCAGGCGCAGCTCGGCGCCCGTCAGCCTGACGGCGCGCCCCTCCGTCGCGGCCGGCATCGAGGAGAGCTCGACCTCGAGCGCGTCACGCCGCCCGCGAGACAGGCCGAGCTTCGGGTGGGCGGCGAAGATGGCGTCGGCCTCGTCGAGCAGCTTCCGGGCCGCGACGGCGTCACGGAGCATCACGTGGGCGGCGGCGAGCTCGAGGCGGGTCTGGACGGCCAGCCAGGGCAGGGCGCCCGAGAGGTCGGGCAGCAGGCGCTGCGCCGACGCGAGCGAGCGGCGGGCCTCCGACCAGCGCCCGTGGCGCAGGAGGCTCCGGGCCGACGCGGCCAGCGAGAGGGCGTACGAGCCGAAGCGCTGCACACGGTCGCCGTGCTCGCCGATCCGCGCGAGCAGGGCGTCCGCCGCCGTGTGATCTCCGCGCGCGTCGGCCAGCAGAGCGCGCTCGGTGAGGGCGATCGTCCAGGTCTCGGTCGCGTCGAGCTGCTCGGCGGCATGGGCCGCCAGGTCGAAGGCGCCGTCGGCGGCGCCGGTGTCCTCGAGCAGCATGTGCGCGACGCCCCGGAGGAGCAGGGCCCACGGCCGCCAGGGGTCGTCAGCCGGGAGGTGCTCGAGCGCCGCCTCGGTCGCGGCCAGCATCCCGGCGGGCTTCGCAGCGCCGGTGGCGGCGCGGACGAGCGCGATCCGGGCGGTGACCGGTTCGGGATCCGGCACGCGCGGTCTGGCGGAGAGAGCGCGGTCGGCGGCGGCGAGGCACCGGGCAGCCTGCGAGGCACGTCCCGCGATGCGCGTGCAGGCGCGCCGCCAGCGTCGCGGCATCCGGGTACCGCTCGAGTGCATCCGTCTCGTCGACGCGCCCGATCCAGCTGTCGACCGTCGCGTCCCGTCCCTGGTTGTGGGCGGGCAGCGCGCTGCGCGTGAAGATGCCCATGAACCGGGCCACGTCCCCCGCGGCGTGGGCGTGATCCATGGCACGCTCGGCCTGGCCGTGCTCCTCGAGCCAGTCGGCGGCGCGCCGGTGGAGGATCGGCGCGAGCTCGGGCTCCTCCGCTTCCAGCTCGGCTCTGAGGACGTCCCGGAGTAGCCGGTGACACCGGAACCACTGCCGGCGGCGGTCGAGCGGCACCAGGAAGGCGTTGAGGTCGTCGATCGACTGCAGCTCGCGCGTCCCCGGCGTGTGCCCGAGCACCGCGTCGCAGAGTGAGCGGTCGAACCGGTCGAGCACCGAGGCGCGGCGCAGGAAGGTGCGCTGCGCCCGCGTGACGGACGCGAGGCACTCCGCCTGCAGGCCGGCGACGCCGAGGCCGGAGCCGGCAAGGTTGACCGCGGCGGGCCATCCCTCCGTCTGCTCCACCAGATCGGTGATCTCGGCCTCGCTCATGGTCGAGCCGAGCGCTTGAACTGCCAAGCGCGCTTCGCGCCAGGTCAGCGCGAGGTCGGCGGCGCCGAGCTCGAGCAGCTCGCCGCGGGCACGCAGGGCCGGAATCGAGAGGTTCGGGATGCGGGGCTCGGTCTGCCCGGCCAGCACGACCATCGACCCGTCGCCCGCGAGGCGGACGAGGCGCGCGACCGCGGAGAGCTCCGTGGGCTCGAGCAGATGCGCGTCGTCGACGACCACGACGGCCGGCTCCGTCGCGAGCACCGCTTCGGCCTCGGCATCGGCGCCGGGCATGAGCCACAGAAACCGGCGGTCGTCCCTGTCCGCCCATTGCTCGAGCAGCGTCGTCTTGCCGAAGCCGACCGGGGCGACGATGACCGCGACGGGATGGGCATGGGCGGCGCGGAGGCGGTTGACGAGGGCCGTCCTCCGGACGATGCCGTGCTCCGCGGGAGTGAGTTGGGGCGTCACGGCACGCGCGGCAGCGTCCGGTGCAACGGCAAGCTGTGACAACTTCTCCCCTTTCTCGACGACCGACGGCCGGTCGTAAGGCTGGATTGTCCCCCGCTGCCATCCTGCCGTCAATCGGGGTTCACCCTGATGGGATGACGGGAGACCACGTACGGGATGGCCCGTCAGTTGGTCGGGGCGACGGGCCTGAACGGGTGCAACTCGTCCTGGGCGTCGTGGTGCACGAGGCCCCAGCTCGCCTCCGGAACCTCGTTCCAGGCGCCGGCGAGCGGGCCGAGCGGCTCGGAGACGACGAGGCGGGTGTCGGCGTCGAGCTCCTGGAACAGCTGGTTCTCGGGGTAGAGCTCCCGCAGCGCCGTGATGCTCGTGCTGTAGAAGAGCGAGCGCGAGGCGCCTGCACTCGAGTAGCGGAACGCCCAGAGCTGGTCACCGTCGGTGGTCGCGACGGTCATCTGGATCGGGTGCTCGACCCCGTGGCGCCTGCCGACGTCCTCGACCAGCCCGACCGCCCGCTGGACCGCACCCGGGGCGTCGTCTGCCAGCCCGTAGGTGAGCGCGAGGTAGAAGAGCACCTCCGAGTCGGTCGAGCCCTCGATCGACGCGTACAGCGACGGATCCACCTCGAGGATCAGGTCTCGCTTCACCGTCGAGAACTCGGCGATGAGGCCGTTGTGCATCCAGAGCCGGTTGTCGTGGCGGAACGGGTGGCAGTTCGTCAGCTGCACCGGGCTGCCGCTCGAGGCCCGGATGTGTGCGAACACGAGGCCGGAGGAGACGTGCCCCGCGAGCTCCTTCAGGTTGCGGTCGTTCCAGGCCGGCTCGGTGCTGTGGAAGACGCCCGCGCGGCCGGCGGGGTCGTACCAGCCGATCCCGAACCCGTCGCCGTTCGTCGTCTCCGCGCCCAGCGTCGAGTGGAGGCTCTGGTCGATCAGCGAGTGGGCGGGCTTGTAGAGCAGCTCCTCGATCAGGACCGGGCTACCCGAATACGCGAGCCAGCGGCACATGATGTGCTCCTTCGAGTTGGACTTCGACGCTCGGAAGCAGGCCAAGCGCGTCGGCCACGTCCTCGTAGACGTCCCGGCCGGGCAGGGAGTACGACGCGTCGAAGTCGACGGCGCCGTTGATCTCGACCACGACGTAGTCGTCGTCGCAGGGCAGCAGGTCGACCCCGACGAGGTCGCCGTCGACCGCGCGGGCGGCGGCCAGCGCGAGCTCGGCGGCCCGCGGAGAGGGGACGGTCGGACGGCGATGGCCGCCAAGGCTGATGTTCGTTCGCCATTCGCCCGGCGCGGCGACGCGCGAGACCCCGCCGACGACCTGGCCGCCGGCGACGAGCACGCGCATGTCGAAGCCGGCCGGAGGAACCAGCGTCTGCACCAGCGCGCCCTGCGCCTTGAACCAGCGACGGCTGCGGAGCGAATCGATCGCCATGCTCAGGTCGGCCGGCGAGTCGCACCGCTGAACGCCCGCGCCCCAGCTGCCGAAGCGCGGCTTGATCACGGCCGGCGCCGGCACCGTCGCGAGTGGGCAAGCCTCTGTGACGTGCTCCGTCCGTGGATGAGGCAGCCCTACCGCCGCCAGACGCCGGGCGGTCCGGAGCTTGTCGTGCGCGCGGAGCAGCGTCGCCGCGGAGTTGCGGAGGGTGATGCCCGCTCGCTGCAGGGCGAGCAACTCGAGCATCCCGGGCTGCACGCCGTCGATCGAACGGCGGACGTCGATCCGGCACAGCGCCGTGTCGCCCGGGGTGAGGCGCTCGTAGGCCCGCGACACGGGAATGACCTGCGCGTCGATGCCGAGCGAGCGCCAGACACCGGCGATCCTGGCGTTCGTGTGGTTGGCGCTGGCGGCGACGATCGCAATCATGAGTGGGCACGGGAAGGCTCTGCGACCACCGACGGTGAGCCCTCATCCCGACGGCGTGAAGTATGTCGCCGGGGTAGGTGTTCACGCGGTGAAGAGGGTGGTGCCCAGATGGTGAAAAAGCCACACCTCATGCCAACCGGATGACGCACGCCCGGTGCGTGCGGGACATCGTTGCGGCGACAAGCGCAGAAAACCTTCCGGAGGTGAAACCAGCATGGCCGCTCTGGCTTCGATGGTCCTGGCTACGGATTATCCGTTCCTGGACATCATGTGGACGATGTTCATCTTCTTCGCCTGGGTGATCTTCATCTACCTGCTCATCCTGGTCCTGGCCGACAACTTCCGCCGGCATGACCACTCGGGCTGGGCGAAGGCGGGGTGGACGATCTTCGTGATCTTCGTCCCGCTCCTGGGCGTGCTGATCTACATGATCGCACGGCCCAGAGAAGACCTGATGGAGGCGTAGGCAAGCCCACGCTCCGTCGATCGTGCCGGCCCGCCGGGTTCGCTCAGACCCGGCGGGCGGGCCGTCCCGCGAAGAGAGGAATCGGCATGGCCATTGGACCCGTTCAGCTGATCGTCCTGGGCTTCGACCATCCGGACTTCCACGGCGAGATCATCGAGGAGCTCGAGCGGCTGCGCGAGAGCAACACCGTCAAGGTGATCGACGCGCTTGCCGTCTACAAGGACGTCGACGGCGACATCGAGGTCGCGCACCTCAGCAACCTGACCCGCGACGAGGCGGTCGAGCTCGGCTCCAAGATCGGAGCGCTGGTCGGCCTCGGCATCGAGGGCGAGGAGGGCATGGAGGCCGGTGCGATCGCCGGCGCAGAAGCGGCGGCGCAAGGCGGCGTCCACGCGTTTTCGGAGGAGGACGCCTGGGACGTGATCGAGGACATCCCGCCCGACACGGCTGCGGCGCTCATCCTGATCGAGCACCACTGGGCGGTGCCGCTGCGCGACGCCGTCGTCCGCGCGAACGGATTCCGCATCGCGGACGGCTTCATCAGCCCGCTCGATCTCGTCGCGATCGGATTGCTGTCGGCCGAGGAGGCCGAAGAGGATCACACCGCGTTCGAGCCGAACCCGCCGGCCGCGTAGGATGCGTACTCGATCGGAGGGATGACGATGTTCGCAGTTCGCAGAGTCGCACGGCGCACGTCCCGGCGGAACGCCCGCCGCCGCTAGGACCGTTCAGGTCAGGAGGAGCGCCGTGGGCGCTTCTTCGCACGCTTTGTCGCACGCGCCATGAGTGCCTCGTGCGCGGAGACGCGCGCCTCGCCGTGCTCCGGCTCGACCCGCTGCCACGCGCCGTGACGGTCGAGCTCCCAGGCAAAGCGGGTGTCGCTGACCAGCGCGTCGAACACCGCCGTGATGTCTGCGCGGAGGCGTGAATCCTCGATGGGCACCATCACCTCGATCCGGCGGTCGAGGTTGCGGGGCATCAGGTCGGCGCTGCCCATGTACGTGAGCACGCGGTCGCCCGCCTGGAACGACAGGACGCGGCTGTGCTCGAGGAACCGGCCGAGCACGCTGCGCACGGTGATGTTCTCGCTGAGCCCCTTCACGCCGGGCCGGAGCACGCAGATCCCGCGCGTGACGATGTCGATCTTCACCCCGGCGTTCGAGGCGGCGTAGAGCGCCTCGACGACCTCGGGGTCGACGAGAGCGTTCACCTTGATCCGGATCATCGCGTGCTCGCCGTCCTGCGCCGCCCTGGCCGTGCGATCGATCTCGTGGAGGATCCCGTCACGGAGGAACCACGGGCCGACCAGCAGCTTGCGGAAGCCGACCGGCGTCACCTGGCCGGTGACCGCGTTGAAGACGTCGGCGACGTCGGCGGCGATGTCGGGGTCGGCCGTGAACAGGCCGAGATCCTCGAAGCTCGACGCGTTCGACGAGTGGTAGTTCCCGGTGCCGATGTGGACGTAGCGGCGCTGCTCGCCCTGCTCGCGACGGACGAGCATCGCGAGCTTTGCATGCACCTTCAGCTCCGGAACGCCGAAGACGACGTCGACGCCCGCGCGCTCGAGCGCACGCGACCACTCGATGTTCCGGCGCTCGTCGAACCGCGCCTTCAGCTCGACGAGGCAGACCGCCTGCTTGCCCTCCTCGGCCGTCGCGGCCAGCGACTCCAGCGTCGCCGACGGGTTGCCCGTGCGGTAGACCGTCGCCTTCAGCGCGGCGACCTTCGGCTCGCGGGCCGCGGCGAGGAACGCCTCGACGGTCGAGTCGAAGGCGTCGTACGGGTGGTGGACGAGGATGTCGCGGCGGCGGATCTGGGCGAGCAGCTCGGCCGGCTTCTTGAAGGCGAACGGCCGACGGGTGACCGACTTCCACGGCGGATCCTTCAGGTCAGGGCGATTCAGCTCGGCGAGCTCGCTCAGGTCGTCGAGGCCGAGCGGCGCGAAGCTTCCGTACACCTGCGTCTCGTCGATCTCGAGCTCGCGCATCAGGACGTCGGCCAGCGCCGGTGTCGAACGGCGAGCCGATCTCGAGCCGCACGACCTCGCTGAAGCGCCGGCGCGACAGCTGGTCCTCGATCGCCTCGATCATGTCGTCGACGTCGTCGGACAGCGAGGAGGTCGGCGTCCCGCGTGATCCGGAACACGGCATGTGCCTCGATGTCGGGCCCGACGATCCGGGGGAGGAAGTGCACGATCGCGTCCTCGATCGGCACGTACGTGCCCTTCGGGCCGACCTCGAGGAACCGCGGCAGGTCCTCCGGGACGTTCACGCGCACGAAGCGTCGCTCGCCGCTCTTGCCCTTGCGGGTGAGCACGCCGACGTTCAGCGCCAGCGAGGGCAGGTACGGGAGCGCCGATGCCTGGCCGATCGCGATCGGGGTGAGGAGCGGCTCGATCTCGCGGTTGAAGCGCTTCGTCAGCGCGCGCAGCTCGCGCGGGGCGCACTCCTCGACCCGTGCGACGCGGATGCCCTCGTCGGCGAGCGCAGGTCCGAGCCGGTCGAGCCAGAGCCGCGTCTGCGCCTCCTTCAGCTCGAGCACGCGGGCGCGGACGTCGATCAGCGTGCGGGTCGGGGTGCGTCCGTCGGCCGTCCGGCGCGAGACCCTGGAGGCGACCTGGCCGCGGAGGCCGGCGACCCGGACGGCGAAGAACTCGTCGAGATTGCGGGAGACGATCGCGCAGAGCTTCACCCGCTCGAGCAGCGGCACGCTCTCGTCCTCGGCGACACCGAGCACCCGCCGGTCGAAGTCGAGCCACGAGAGCTCCCGGTTGAGGAACCCCTCAGCGCGGCGTCGGGCGGCCTCGGCGCGCTGCGAGGCCTTCGGGCTGCGCCGTGGTGTTGTTGCTCCGACCTTGGTGTCGACGCGCGCAGCCATTACAGCGAATGATGCTACGAACCGAGCAGCGATGCACAGGCCGGCGCACTCTGGAACGCCTGCTGGATCTCGCCCTTCGGATCGAGTTGCTTCAACTGGCTGTACGCAGCCGAGATCTGCGTCCCGGCCGACGCGAGCGTGGTCGCGATCGTCGAGATCTGCCGTCAGGGTCGAACCGCCGCCCGACGTGGCGCTCTTGATCGCGTCGGCGTCCTTGGACAGCTCGCTCGACAGGGTGTCGAAGATCGACTTCGCGCCGGAGTCGGAGGTCGGGGGAGCGCCGATCGCCTTGACGTCGTTGACGAACGTGTCCGTGGCCGTCTTCGCGTCGTCGACCATGCCGTTCAGGCTGTCCTTGCTCAGGTTGCCGCCCTTCAGCGACGTGCCGAGCGACTTCAGCGACGCGACGTAGGTGTTCGTCGCCGTGCACAGCCCGTTCGCCCATTCCTCCGCGGACTGGGTCGTGGTCGTGCCGGAGCTGCTGTTGTCGCTCGAGCCTCCGCACGAGACGACGAGCACCACGATCAGCACGACGAGGGCTACGCCGGCCGCGCCGAGAATGATCCACTCCCGTTTCCCCATCCGCTTCACGGGCTCAGCGTCGCACGACGGTCGACGGGGGTGTTCATCCCATCGGGGGGATGCCGCCGAAATCGTGCGCGGTCATGGTCGGGGCACGGACGCCGAGGCAACGGGAGGAAGCGTGTTCAGACGGCGGAGACGCCTTGTGCGCGGCGAGGCCGTCGCCGGCGGCGCGTACTCGGCAGGCAGCCACGCGGTGAACGAGCAGCCGGATGCCGTCGCGGCCGCCGAGATCGAGAAGCTCGAACGGCTGCGCGCCGCAGGCGACCTGACCGACGATGAGTTCGAAGCCCGGAAGGCGACGATCCTCGCGGGGTGACGCCGCGTCGCGCCCTAGGATCCTCGGGCAGATGACGGGCACGACTCCACGACTCTGGGGGCTTCCACTCCCGCGGCGTCTCGAACAGCACCGGGCGAGCCGCAACTTCGGCACGGTCCTCGCCCTGATCATCGTGTCGTTCGTCTTCGCGGCGTCCGCTCCGGACTCCAACTGGACGACGAGCGTGCTCGTGCTGCTGCAGAGCATCACCCTGGTCGCGGCGCTCTGGACGTCGGGCCTCGCCCGCGCCGACTCGTGGCTCAGCATCGGTTTCCTGGCGATCGCGATCGGCGCGGCGACGATCTCGCTCGCGGTCGGCGGGTCGACGCTCCAGGGTGTGGTCGCACTGATCTCGGGCCTGATGAGCATCTGCGTCGTCCTCGTGCTCGGCCGCAGCATCACGCGCGCGAGTGAGGTGAACGCCCAGTCGATCCAGGCCGCGATCTGCATCTACATCATGCTCGGGATGGTCTTCACGTTCGCCTACGGCTCGATCGCGACGCTCGACTCCTCGCCGTTCTTCGCGCAGGGGATGGACGGGACGAGGGCGCTTCGGCTCTACTTCAGCTATGTCACGCTGGCAACGCTCGGCTACGGCGACTACACGCCGGCCTCGAACCTCGGTCACATGGTCGCGGTGTCCGAGGCGCTGATCGGCCAGCTGTATCTGGTCACCGTCGTCGCCGTCCTCGTCACGCGGCTGCGGCGGAGGCGGGAGCCGGAGGCGTGAGCGCGGGCGCGAAACGCGCGGCCGAGCTCGCCGAGCGGTTCCGGGTCGAGCCGGGGACGAAGATCGACATCACGGATCTCGATCCGGCGGACAAGGCCGGGCTCGCCAAGGCCGACGCGAAGGAGTTGCTCGCCGAGGGTGTCGCGCTCCTGTCGGGGCTGCAGGACCGGCTCGCGGCGCAGAACACCCACGGCCTGCTCGCCGTGTTCCAGGCGATCGACGCGGCCGGCAAGGACTCGACGATCAAGCACGTGATGAGCGGCGTCAACCCGCAGGGCGTCAGCGTGACCAGCTTCAAGGCGCCGTCGTCGGAGGAGCTCGACCACGACTTCCTCTGGCGGTGCGCCAGGCATGTCCCGGCCCGCGGCGAGATCGGGATCTTCAACCGCTCGCACTACGAGGAGGTGCTCGTCGTCCGCGTGCACCCCGAGATCCTGGCGGGGCAGCCCCTGCCGCCGGAGGCGAAGGGCAAGGACGTCTGGGAGCGGCGCTACCGCCAGATCAACGACTGGGAGCGCCACCTGGTCGAGAACGGGTTCCCCGTCGTCAAGCTCTGCCTGCACGTCTCCAGGGAGCAGCAGCGGAAGCGGTTCCTCGCGCGGCTCGAGCACCCCGAGAAGAACTGGAAGTTCCAGCCGGGCGACGTCCGCGAACGGCAGCACTGGGACGAGTACCAGAAGGCCTACTCGGAGATGCTCTCGGCCACGAGCACGAAATGGGCGCCGTGGTACGTGATCCCGTCCGACCGCAAGTGGCTCGCGCAGGTCGCCGCCTCGGCCGTGATCGCGCACGCCCTGCTCGAGATCGATCCGCAGTACCCCTCGGTTCCGGAGGCCGCGCGGGCCGACTTCGCCGCGGCAAAGGCCGAGCTGGAGGCGGAGCCTACGTAGGAGTCGGTCCGAGCAGGGCGCGGACGGGGTGCTCCGCGGCCGGCCTGCTCTCCATCGCCTCGGGGTCACGGGCCGAGTGGCCCGACCACCAGCGCACGTACCGGTCGGTGAGGGGCGCCGCGGTGAGGCCGTGCACGAACACCGAGAGCAGGACCGTGAACGCGATCGCATCGACGAGGTCCTGCTCGTGCGGGAGATTCGCCTCGGTCGTCAGCAGCACGGCGAAGACGATCGAGGCCAGGCCGCGCGGTCCCGACCATCCGAGAAACGCGACCGTTCGGGGGGCGGCGCGGCTGCCGACGAGGGCGATCGCGACCGGGATCATTCGCACCACCGTCAGGCTGAGCACCGCGTAGAGGACGATCTGCCAGTCGACGTGGTGGAGGGCCGGCCACACGATCACCGCACCGAAGACGATGAACGTGATCGCGTTCAGCAACTCGCCGCCTTGCTCGAGGAAGTAGGAGACCTCGCCGCCCGTCTGGCGCCGGAGGGTTCCGAACACCAGGCCGCCGACGAACGCCGCGATGAAGATGCTCCCGCCCATCCCGAGGGCGAGCCCGGCGGCGAACACCGCAGCGGCGAACGTATACACCTGGATCCAGGCGCTCTCGGCCCAGCCGCGCCGGACCGCGTAGCGCTCGACGATCGCCGCGCCGGCGCCCGCGGCGAGGCCGGCCAGGCCCCCGTAGCCGATCTCCTCGACGATCAGATGGAAGGCCGAGTGGCTGGAGACGGTCGACGCATCGACCTCGGCGAAGCCGATCGCGATGAAGAAGAGCGGCACGCAGATGCCGTCGTTCAGGCCGCTCTCGACGTTCAGGCCCTGCCGGATCAGCGAGGGGAGGCGCGGGTCGGTGACGACCGCCTTCCCGAGCGCGGCGTCGGTGCACGCGAGGCTGACGGCGAGGAGGAGCGCCTCCGTCCAGTTCAGGCCGGGGATGATCCCGGCGCCGACGAGCGTGCCCGCGACGATCGTCAGCGGCAGGCCGATGCCGAGCAGCCGCAGCGGGACGGAGTACTCCGTGCGGAGCGCGCGCAGGCTGATCCGCGAAGCATCGGCGAACAGGACGAGCGTGAGCGTCGCCTCGGCGAGCAGCTTGATGTTCCCGTCGCCCGTCGGAAATTCGATCAGGCCGAGCCACGGGCCGGCGATCAGGCCGCCGACGGTGAAGAAGATCGCGGGCGTGACGAGGACGCGCTCGAGCCGGAGCGACGCCACCGCGTACGCGAGCACGACGAATGCGATCGCCGCCACCGTCCAGTCGCCCATCGGTCAATCCTCCCGGTTTGGCGGTCGGCGCGTAGTCGCCTACGATCTCCCTGCAAATGGACGACGACCGGTTCACAGCGCGGCTCAGCCGGATGGCGCTGGGCACGGCGCGGGCGGCGGCGCGCTCCGGCCGGACAGCGCTCACGGGCGAGGCCGAGCGCGCGATCGACGGCGTGCTCGCCGGCCCGCTGCCGGAGTCGGTGGCCCGCTCGCTCGTCGAGCACCGGGTCGTCGAGCGTGTCGCCTCCGAATGGCTCGAGGCGGTCGAAGCCGACCCCGAGCAGCGCGAGCGGCTGGAGCAGGCGCTCGCGGATGCGATCCGCAGCAGGTTGACCGAGTCGCTCGCCCTCGAGCTCGTGCAGAGCGCGGCCTTCAAGACCGCGCTCGCCGAGGTGCTCGAAAGCCCGGAGGTTCGGCATGCGCTGACCCGGCAGACCGCCGGGTTCGGGACGGAGATCGCGGAGGCGCTGCGGGCGCGCACGAACGGGCTGGACGACCGGCTGCAGGCGGGGCGCGCGGCGACGCCCGGCTACGGCGGGCTCACGACCCGCGCCGTCGGCCTCGTGGTCGACGCCCTGCTTGCGCACATCGTCTTCCTCGTCGGCGTGGGGGCGGTCACCCTGGTCGCCTCGCTCGCCGGGTCGCTGCACCGCGGCTGGCTCGCGGGCGTGCTGGCGGCCGCCGGGTGGGCGCTCACCACCGCGCTCTACTTCGTCGTGTTCTGGAGCACCGCCGGCCAGACGCCCGGCATGCGCCTGATGGGTGTGCGGGTCGTCACCGGGTCGGGCACGCCGCCCCCGGCGTGGCGGTCGGCCGTCCGGTTCGTGGGGCTCGTGCTCGCGATCATCCCGATGTTCCTCGGCTTCCTGCCGGTGCTGTTCGACCGCCGCCGCCGGGCGCTGCCGGACTACCTCGCGGGCACGGTCGTCCTTTCGTCCTCTTCGGGTGATGTGTCCGGCCCCCTCGGGGATCGATCATCCGGCTGACCCCGAACGAAAGCGAGGACGAGACGTGCTTGGCGCCGACTATCCGTTCCTGGATCTCTTCTGGACGATGCTGATCTTCTTCGCGTGGGTCTGCTGGATCACGATCCTGTTCATGGTCCTCGCCGACAACTTCCGGCGGCCCGACCACTCCGGCTGGGCGAAGGCGGGGTGGACGGTCTTCGTGATCTTCCTGCCGCTGATCGGCGTGCTCGTCTACATCGGCACGCGGCCGCACATGTTCGCGAAGGACGCCTAGGGCCCTTAGGCCTTTTCGCGCGGGAGCTGCTCGAACTCGTCCTTGGTCAGGGCGAGTTCGATCGCGTTCGTCTGGAGCTTCGCCACCGAGCCGATCGGAACGGTCGTCGTGTGGTGCCGCCAGAGGTGGCCGGACTCGAAGACGATCGCGGTGATCGCGCCGCCGTCGACGACGAACGCGTGCACCGAGGCGAGCTCGTGCCCGTCCGACGACTCGACGACGCTCGAGCGGCGGATCTCGACCTCGCCCTTCGGGACGCGGTCGTAGGTGACGCCGACGTTCGGGTCGACCTCGGCCGTGTAGACGCCCATGTCGGCGCCCTGGTAGCTCGGCATCATCACGACGTCCTCGACGCCGACGTCCCACTCCGAGTCGGGAGCGGGGCGCTCGTCGACCGGCAGGAAGGCGTAGCCCTGGATCGAGTCGAGCTTCTCGAAGTCGGCCGTCGTGCAGGTCAGCGACGAGCCGTCGGCCGACACGAGCGCGAGCGGCACGAGCCGCGCCGTCGGATCGGGATCGCCGGCCCGGACGACGACGTGCGTGACCGCCTTCTTCGCCGGGTCGATCACGACGTCGGCGAGGGTGCCCTTCAGGCCGTCGGACGTATGGACGTGCGCGTCGAGGGTGAGTTGCATGCGCCGATCCTAAGTGACCGTCAGCAGGAGTGCATTCCCCGACGGGTCGCGGACCAGCGGTCCCTCGTCGCGGTCCTCGTACGGCACGCCGGCCGATTCGATCCGCCCGATCACGTCGCCGCGCGCAGCGTCGTCGGGCAGCACGACCGTCGCGTGCCGCAGCGCGGCCGTTCCGGGCGGCGGGGGAGGGGCGCCTGCGCTCTCCCAGGTGTTCGCGCCGATGTGATGGTGGTAGCCGCCGGCCGAGAGGAAGGCCGCCTGCGCGCCGAGCTGGGCCATCAGGTCGAAGCCGAGGACGTCGCGGTAGAAGGCGATGGTCGCGGGGATGTCGCTCGCCTTCAGGTGCGTGTGGCCCATCACGGTGCCGCCGGGCAGCCCGTCGAACGGGGCGGTTGCCGGATCGTCGAGGACGCCGAGCAGGTCGTCGACGTCGAGCGGCAGCGTCGTCAGCCGGTCGCCGACCTGCCCCTCCCAGTGCGACCGCGGGCGGTCGCGGTAGATCTCGATGCCGTGGCCGTCGGGGTCGGAGAGGTAGATCGCCTCGCTGACGTAGTGGTCCGACAGGCCGACGAGCGGGACGCGGTCGCGGGCCGCGTGGGCGAGCCAGGCCGGCCAGGTCGTGGCGCTCGGGGACGAGCAGGGCGAAGTGGAAGAGGCCGGTATAGCCGGCGCCCGGGCCGCGCCCCGGGCTCCTCGACGAGCGCCAGCAGCTCGCGGCCGCCGGCGCCGAGCGACGCCTGCCCCGGCCCCTCCTCGAGCAGGTCGAGGCCGATCGCGGTGCCGTAGTAGTCGAGCGAGCGAGGCAGGTCGGCGACCGTGAGCTCGACCGCGCCGACCGTCGTTCTGGGATCGAGCCCGCTCATGCGCCGTGGCAACTCTTCCACTTGAGGCCGGAGCCGCACGTGCACGGGTCGTTGCGGCCCCGGCGCGCGTCCTCCGCCGCGTAGACCTGCATGATCGCGGAGGGCGCCTCACCGCGGCGAAGCCGGTCCGACATGAACCGCATCGGCCCGTCGACGTGGTGGAAGAAATCCTTGTAGCCGGCGCAGAGGTAGTTGAGGCCGGGCTCGCCGTCCGGGGTCGAGATGAACCGGTCCTCGGGACAGCCGCCGTGGCACGCGAAGCGCACGTCGCAGTCGAGGCAGTACTGCGGGAGGGTGTCGCGCTTGTCCTGGCCGAAGGTGAACTGCTGCTGCGACGCGACGAGCTGCAGCATCGGCGTCTCGCGGATGTTCCCGAGCCTGAACGCCGGCTCGACGAAGTGGTCGCAGGAGTACAGGTCGCCGGTGTGCTCGAGCGCGAGCGCCAGGCCGCACGTCTCCGAGTGGATGCAGAGGCTTGGCGGTTCGCCGTGCCAGTTCGCCAGGGCGACGTCGAACATCTGCACGTAGACCGACGCGACGTCTTGTCGCACCCATTCCTCGAAGACGTCGATCAGGAAGCGCCCGTACTGCTCTCCGGTGATCGAGCGGCCGGTGACGCGGTCGCCCTGCTGGACGTACAGCGGCCGGTCGCGCCACGACGTCCACGGCACGCTGCCGTCGTCTGCGGTCTCGGCGACGCGTTCGATGATCGGGATCAACTGGACGAACGTGGCTCCGCACTCGTCGCGGAGGAAGCGGTACACGTCGCGCCCACGGCCGGCGTTGGCGGCGTGGATGGTCGTCAGCGCGTTCCACTCGACCCCTGCCTCTCGCAGGCAGCCGAGCCCGCGCATCACGTCGTCGAACGAGCCCTTGCCGCCCTTGTTCACGCGGTACGCGTCGTGGATCTCCTGCGGGCCGTCGATCGAGATGCCGACCAGGACGCCGTTGTCGCGGAAGAACCCGGCCCACTCGTCGTCGATCAGCGTGCCGTTGGTCTGGATCGTGTGCTCGGCCCGCTGGCCCGGCTGCAGGTACCGCGCGGTGAGCTCGACCGAGCGTCGGAAGAAGTCGAGCCCCATCAGGGTCGGCTCGCCGCCCTGCCACGCGATCGTCACGAACGGGCTCTGCGCGTGCGCCTCGATCAGTTGGCGGATGTACTGCTCGAGCAGGTCGTCGGCCATCCGGAACTTGCTGCCCGGGTAGAGCATCTCCTTCGACAGGAAGAAGCAGTACTCGCAATCGAGGTTGCAGACGGCGCCCGTCGGCTTGGCGAGCAGGTGAAACGCCTGCGGTGCGGCGGCGGCCATTGCGTCAGAATAGGAGCAGGAGCCGCGTGGGCGGCCCTCATCCCCTGTGGATGATGTGGCGTCCCGCTGGTTGGGTTCTACTCGGGCGACCGAGAGATCCGGAGGGAGCACCATGACCACTGAGCAGACCGAAGAGGCAGGCGCGCAGGACGGCAAGGAGCCCGAGGCCGCGAAAGAGCCGGAGGCCGAGAAGAAGCCGGAGGCCGAGAAGAAGAAGGAGGCCCCGGTGGCCAAGGTGGGGCCGAAGCCACCGTCCACACCGGCGCCGAAGGTCGAGCACTTCACCCCGGCTGAGCGGGCCGCTCGCGGCAAGGCCACGCGGGCCGAGGTGCCGCGCACGTCGCACGCCGGCTGGGAGCCGCCGCCGCACCGGGCCGACCCCGTCGAGCTCCTGGAGGAGCAGGCGCAGTCGCGCGTTCCCGAGCTCGTGCCGATCCGGTACGGCCGGATGCTCGTCTCGCCGTTCACGTTCTACCGCGGCGCCGCCTACCTGATGGCGTCCGATCTGGCCGGCGGCCCTCGCACCGGCCTGCACACGCAGCTCTGCGGCGACGCGCACCTGTCGAACTTTGGCGTCTTCGCGGCACCCGACCGCCGTCTCATCTTCGGACTCAACGACTTCGACGAGACGCTCCCCGGGCCGTTCGAGTGGGACGTCAAGCGCCTGGTGGCGAGCTTCGCGGTCGCCGGCCGCGACCGCGGCTTCGACGCCAAGACCCGCGCGGCGATCAACACCAAGGTCGTGAAGTCCTACCGGGAGGCGATGCGCCAGTTCGGGGAGATGCGCAACCTCGACGTCTGGTACGCACGGGTCGACCTCGACGACATCGTTCGCGAGTTCTCGTCCCGCGCCACCGCCGACCAGCGCAAGCGGCTGGAGAAGAACGTCGAGAAGACGAGGACGAAGGACAGCCTCAAGGCGTTCGGCAAGCTGACCGAGGAGGTCGACGGCGCCCCGCGGATCATCAGCGACCCGCCGCTGATCGTCCCGATCGCCGACCTTGCCGGGGACAACCAGCCCGAGGCGGTCTTCGAGTCGCTCCAGGGGCTCCTCCGCCAGTACCGGCGCACGCTGTCCGGCGACCGGCGGCGGCTGCTGGAGCGGTTCCGTCTCGTCGATGCGGCCAGAAAGGTCGTTGGCGTCGGAAGTGTCGGCACCCGGGCGTGGATCCTTCTTCTCCTCGGTCGGGACGGCGACGATCCACTGTTCATGCAGGCGAAGGAGGCGCAGGCGTCCGTGCTCGAGCCGTTCCTCGGCAAGAGCGAGTACGCCAACCACGGCCAGCGCGTGGTCGAGGGGCAGCGGCTGATGCAGTCGGCGAGCGACATCATGCTCGGCTGGCTGCACACGACCGGGCTCGACGGCCAGGAGCGCGACTTCTACCTTCGCCAGCTCTGGGACGCGAAGGGCTCCGCCGAGATCGAGGTGATGGTTCCGAGTGGCATGTCCGAGTACGCCGGCCTGTGCGGCTGGACGCTGGCCAAGGCGCACGCGCGCTCGGGCGATGCGATCGCGATCGGCAGCTACCTCGGCTCCGGCGACGTCTTCGACAAGGCGATCGGCGAGTTCGCGGAGCGTTACGCTGACCAGAACGAGAAGGACTACGCGGCGCTCAAGGCGGCGGTCGACTCGGGCCGCGTCAAGGCCGAATTCGGCCTGTAGCCCGCTGCGTCAGCTTCGGGGCGGCCCGTTGCGGCGGGTCGCCCCGACGACAGGATCAAGGCGGTCAACGAAAGGAACTCAATGGCAGACGTATCGCTCGACGAACTCGGCCCTGTTGATTACGCGGTCGTCGAGTTTCCGGCCGGCGTGAGCAACTTCACCGGCGAGATGACGACGGAATTGCTGGCACTGGTCGATTCCGGAACGATCCGCGTGATCGACGTGCTGATCCTCACCAAGAACGACGACGGGACCGTCGACGCAGCGGAGCTGTCCGATGTCGGCGATCTCGGAGAGCTCCAGGCTCTCGAGGCTCAACTGGCGGAGCTGCTGGCCGAGGACGACGTCGTTCACCTCGCTGCCGCAATGGAGCCGGGAAGCACCGCCGGAGTGCTCATCTGGGAGAACCTCTGGGCAGCGCCATTCGCATCGGCGGCCCGGCGCTCGGGTGGCCGGCTGATCGCCAACGGACGGATTCCCATTCAGGCGATCATCGCCTCGATCGAGGCCGATGAAGCCTCCGCGACCGAAGGAGACTGAACATGCCACTCAGGCCCGCACGCGTAGGAAGAGTCGGTGTCATCGGCGCCCCCGTGGCGAAGACCGCGGTGGTCGCCGCGGCCGTCACACCCGGCCCCTCACCGGTGGCGAAGACCGCAGTGGTGGCGGCAGCCGTCACACCCGGCCGTGGGGTACGCCGGCGAATCTAGCCCCGCGGCATGTCCGAGTACGCCGGTGTGCGGCTGGACGCCGGCGAAGGCCGCACGCCTGCTCCGGTGACGCGATCGCGATCGGCAGCTACCTCGGGCTCCGGCGACGTCTTCGACAAGGCGATCGCCGAGTTCGCCGAGCGCTACGCCAACCAGAACGAGAAGGACTACGCGGCGCTGAAAGCAGCGGTCGACTCGGGCCGCGTCAAGGCCGAGTTCGGCCTGTAGCCCGGGTCAGATTCGGGGCGGCCCGTTGCTGCGGGCCGTCCCGAGCTAGTAACACAGTGTTACAAGCTCCGGAACGCCTGTACCAGGGCGGTTCCGCGGTGCTTGTAACACAGTGTTACTAGCCCGGATCTCACGTCGTGGCCCAAACGGGGTGAACGCGGTCAGCGTCGTTTGCTGTTAGCTAGGGCCGTGTTCCGTAGCCTCGTAAACGACCTGCCCACCGCCGCGCTCGTCGTGCTCGGGGTCGGGATCGTCCTGGCGCTCGTGCTCGGCGGCGTCTGGCTCGTGCGCCGGCTCGTGCCGGCGACGCGCGAGGGCTTCGACGCCGAGGTCTCGTCACAGATGCTCGGCGTCGTCGCGACGCTGTTCGGGCTGTTGCTCGCGTTCGTGGTCGTGCTCGCCTTCCAGAGCTACAGCGACGCGGCCGACAACGCCCGGCTCGAGGCCGACTCGCTTGCGCAGGTCGTCCGTGACAGCGGCGCGTTCTCGCCGGTCGACCGGGCGCGCGTGACGGCGGCGGTCGGGGTCTATGTCCGCGCCGTCGTCGACGACGAATGGCCGCGGCTGCGCGACGGGAAGACGAGCGAGCAGGCGGCGATCGCGATCGGCGGGCTCTTCAGTGCGATGGAATCGGTGCATCCGACGACGCCCGGCGCGGTCGCCTTTTACGACGACTCGGTCCGGCGCCTCAACGACGCGGTCGCCGCGCGCCGCAACCGTGTCTCCGACGCTTCCGGCGGCCTCTCGTCCCTGATCGTCGGCCTGCTCGTGCTCGGAACGCTCGTGATCCTCGGGTACGCGGTCTTCGTCGGTTCGCGGAGCGCAGGGTTCCACGCAGGCGGCGCTGCGGCGCTTGCCGCCGTGCTCGGGTTCTCGTTGGTGGTGCTGCTCGTCTACAACTTCCCGTACTCCGGCGACCTCGCCGTCGACCCGGGGCCGTTCAGGGAGGGCGTGCTCGCGCAGTACTTCCCCTAGGCAACTAGACCGCGAGAACGACGATCCAGATCAGGGTGCCGACGAAGATTGCCCACCCGATCCCGAGGAGCGCCTCGCGCTGCCGGAGCGAGTGCAGCTTCGTCGAGATACCGGCGAAGAACAGGCAGGAGGCGAACAGAACGACGGCGAGGACGTAGTCGTCCGCGCGCTTGTTCGCCCTGTCCGCCGCGGCCGCGTGGACACCGGCGGCCGCGTTCAGGCTGCTGCTCTTCACCGCCTCCGCGACCCGATACTGCGGCATGGCGAACGGGGTGAGAGGGGCACGCGGATTCGAGCGTGGGTTGGTCGCCAGCCACGCTGCGAACGCCGGCCGGAACTCCGGCCGGAAGCGCTGCCGGTAGAACTGTGCGAGCTTCGGCTTCCCGCCGACGCTCGCATCGACCCACTGGATGAAGGTGGCGATGTCGATCTGGGTCAGCTGTCCCCCGCGCGTCGAGGCCTGGGACGACTGGATGCGTGCGGCCGTCCCCTTGCTGTAGTCGGCCGCCTGTTCGCCTCGCCAGCGGGTCGACTGGTAGGTGCTGAAGGCCGTCGCCACGGCCGCACAGGCGAGGAGCACGGTCGCGAGGAGCTCGACCCGGTGCTGCCGGTGCTCGAGCGCGTCCATCAGTTCGTGAGCGGTGGAAGGCCCTTGGCGATCAGGTCGACCCCGAACACGAGGAACAACACGGTCATCACGGCCGCGTTGTGTGCAGCGAGCCAGACCTTCAGGCTGTCGAGCTCCGTCCTGGCGTGGGTGCCGCCGACGTGGTGGTAGACGACCGGGACGGCAATGGTGAGGCTGGCGACGACGACGAAGACGACGATCGAGACGACGACGTCGGTGGTCGAGAGCCCGAGCTGGGCAAGGCCGATCGCAGCGCCGGCCGTCAGCAGCAGATTCTTCGGGTTCACACCCGCGAGCAGCACGCCGACGGCGAACGCCTTCAACGGCGTGAAGCCGTCGATCCCCTGCATCCACTTCGGCATCTCCGCCGCCACGCCGGGCGCGGGCCGGCCCCGCCATGTCCGCACGGCGAGGAGCAGGAAGAGCACTCCGAAGACGATCTTTCCCCAGGAGACGGTGTCGGACGCGCCGCTGCTCGTGCCGACGTCGCCCGAATCCGCGAGGGTGTAGACAACACCGCTGACGACGGCGAGCGCCAGCACCCACCCGGCGAGGAACATCGGCCCGTTCACCTTCGCCCGCGCCGAGAAGAGCATGAGGATCACGGCGATGATCGGCACCGGGCTGATTGCCACGCCGATCGCGAACGTGAGGACTTCCGCGATCCCCTGGCCCACCGTCAGCCTCCGGTCGACGTGAGGACGAGCTCCCGCACCGGGACCGAATACCGCTGCCGCGCGGTGTCGACCACGCCCTGCTCGAGCCAGTTCGCATCGGTTTCGGGGTGGACGGCGAAGACGATCTCGTCGGCCGGGAACTCCCGGAGCCCGTCGTCGGCGGCCTGGATCGGGTCGTGCGAGCCGATGTGGCCGTGCGCGTCGACGCCGAGCGACGAGAGGGCGGCCAGCGTGGCGTCCAGGTGGCGCTGCGCCTCCTGGTAGGCGTGGTCGTCCCCGGTCCACTGCGCCGCGCGGGACCCGAGGGCGGGCGCGATGACGAAGACCGCTGTGTTCCCGGATTCGCCGCTCTCGAGAGCGGCACCCAGGTCCGCCGGTGGGCAGTCGTCGTCGGCGATCACGAGGATGCGGCGGATTCCGTCGTCCAGGTGTGCCGGCTCCGGTGCGGCCGCGGAATGGTGTGGGCGGCGCATGTACATGATGGTGAAGACCGCCAGCGCCGCGACAGCGACGAACCCGACGATCAGCCAGGGCCACATGCCGGCGTCCGCGGCCCACATGATGAGGGCGAGGATCGCGAAGACGACCAGCGCGATCGGGATCGCGCTGAACTCCCAGCTGCGCCTGCTCTCGGTCTCGGTCACGGCTCCTCCTTCCGGTCGGCGTTGCTCACCGTCGCAGCCAACCTACGATCGTTCAGGGCGGCGGACCTCACCCGGATGGGGTGAAGCGCCCGGCCGGCTCGTTCGGCCGACCGGGCGCGCGACCCGTTTACGAGGACGTCGTGGTCGGCGTCGTCGTGGTCGACGTGGCCGACGTGCAGTTCACCTGCTGCGCCGTCGATTCCGCCGCCGATACGAGCTGGTCGGCCGACTGCGTGACGCTGCTCACCGCGTCGGAGACCGAGGACGAGCTCGGGACGTTCTTCACGGACGCGGTGAAGCTGTTCCAGGCACTGTCCAGATCACCCGTCGGGGCGTTCTGCACGGCCTGGGCGTCCGTCTTGACCTGGTTCCACGCCGTGTCGACCGCGGTCACGTCGGCCTGGAACTCGGTCATCGACGACGAGCTCGAGAGGCCGGTCAGCGTCTTCAGCGACGACTCGAGGGTCTTGAGGCTCGCGCAGAGGCTCGAGACCGCATCCGCTTTCGTCGTCGACGAAGACGGCTCGTTCCGGGTGCCGAGCACCCCGATCGCCACCGCCAGCCCGATGCCCGCTGCGACGAGGATGATGATCCACCACATGCGGCTCATCAGAGTCCCTCTCCTTCCTGCGGATTCATCGCCAACCCGTAGACGACGAAGCCGGCGAGCGTCATCATCGCGACCGCGAACCACGGCGTGAGGCCGATGATCATGAACCCGTTCACGAAGACGAGCACCGCCCAGATGTAGGCGATGACGCGTCCGAAGCCGCCGCCCTTCAGCAGCGACAGCCCGGCGAAGATGGCTAGGACCGCAATGGCGACGTCCCACGCGCCCCAGCCCCAGTAGTGATTCGAGAAGAACCCGCCTGCAAGGTCGTTGAGCTTGTGGCTCTTCGAGAAGTAGGCGATCGCCTCGATGATGCGGAAGAACGCGACGGCGAACAGCACCACCGCCGAGAACTCCACCCAGCCGGCACGCGCTTCAGGCGCGGTCCGTGTCGACATCGTTGCTCCCTTCCTCGTTTTCTGAACGTGTGGCGATTGCGTCGAGCACCCGATTGAGGGTGTGCTTCGTCAGCAGCGAGACGGCCCACCCGTTCCGGGGACGACCGGGCGAAATTCGACGACCACGACACCGATGTGCCTCCGCCGGCCGTCTCCTCGAGCCTGACGGTGCCGGTGTAGTCGCGGACCGGGGCCCCTTGACCATCCGGTACCGCAGACCGGTCCGGGCCCGACGCCGGTGACCTCCTCGTGGGCGGTGACCAGGCCGATCTTCACGGTTCGGGTGAGGCCGGTCCCGTCCGCCGCCCCGGGGCGTTCCACCTCACGTCGATGCCCGGCCCGGGGAGACGCCGGGTTCCCGACGATCCCCACACCTGGCGACCGGGCGTCGATCGATCTCGTCAGCGTCAGGGTCGTCATCCATGGCTCCGATGGGGGAGTCGGGGCGGCCCGCGGGCCGCCCCGATCCTGCCGTTCCTACGCGCCGATCCCATGGGCGACGGCGTGGAGGCTCTCGTGCTCGTGCAGCGCCTGCTCGTCGTCATGCGTGATCGCCTTGGGCTTGAGATCGAAGACGACCTTCTTGACCGTTCCCGTGAACGGGTAGGGCGCCTTGTCCTCGTAGGCCAGGTCGACGACGAGGCCGTTGTCACGACTCACGTCCATCCCGGCGTACGAGGTCAGCATCATCGGTGCGGTCTTCTCGACACGGCCCTCGCCGATCTGCTCGCCGTTCGCCCAGAGCGTGACGTTGCCGCCGCTGCCGGGCTTCGGCTCGTCCGCCTCGAACAGCATCTTCACGCTGACGTCGCCGGCCGGCAGAGGCGTGGTCGACGTCTGCCGGTAGCTCTCCACGCCCAGGAACGAGTAGGTGTGGTTGAGCTTGCCCTCCTCGTCGACCCAGAGCCCGAAGCCGCCGATGAAGTCGGCGTTGGCGAGGATCACGCCCTCGGCACCGCCGTCCGGAACCACGAGCTCCGCCTCGATTGCGTAGGAGCGTCCGGCGACCGTGGGACGAGCCCCTTCTGGATGTTCTGGACGTCCCCCGCGAACGTGTAGCGGGTGACCGTGGGCAGCGGCGGGAGGATGCCGAAGAAGACGCAGATCGAGCCGAGCAGCGGCAGCACGCGGTTGCGCTCCGCCTCCGCCCAGAAGAGCTCCTTCAGCTCGGCGAGCTTCTCCGGTTTCTCGGCCGCCAGGTCCTTCGCCTGCGTGAAGTCGTCCGGCAGGTAGTACAGCTCCCACGTGTCCTGCTCCGGATCCCACTTGCCCGGGGCGAACGGCGCGAGCGCCGCCGGTGAGAACTCCCACGGCTTCTTGTCGAGGCGGGCACACGCCCACCAGCCGTCCTTGTAGATCGCCCGGGAGCCGATCACCTCGAAGTACTGCACGGTGTGGCGCTCCTCGGCGTTCGGGTCGTCGAACGTGTAGAGGAAGCTCGTCCCGTCCATCGGCTCCTGCTCGATCCCGTCGACCAGCTTCGGCTCGGGGATCCCGGCTGCTTCGAGGATCGTCGGGGCGAGGTCGATGCAGTGCGTGAACTGCGAGCGCAGGTCACCGCCCGCCTTGATCCTCGCGGGCCAGGCGACGACCATCGGGTTGCGCGTCCCGCCCAGGTGGCTCGCCATCTGCTTGCCCCACTGGAAGGGCGCGTTGCCGGCCCACGCCCAGGCGGCGGCGATGTGCGGCGCCGTGTGGTCGTTGCCCCACGCTTCGATCCCGCCGTACTTGTCGATCAGCTCGAGCTGTTGGGCGGGGTCGATGTCGACGCCGTTCAGGAACGTCATCTCGTTGAACGAGCCCGTCGTCGTGCCCTCGAGGCTCGCCCCGTTGTCGCCCCAGATGTAGAAGACGAGCGTGTTGTCGAGGTCACCCATCTCCTCGACCGCGTCGAGGAGGCGGCCGACGTTCCAGTCGGCGTTGTCCATGAAGCCGGCGTAGACCTCCATCTGCCGCGTGTAGAGCTTCTTCGACGCATCGTCGAGCGAGTCCCACGCGTCGAAGAGGTCGGGCCGCTCGGTCAGCACCGCGTCCTGCGGGATCACGCCGAGCTTCTTCTGCCGCTCGAAGACCTCCTCGCGGATCTTGTCCCAGCCCTGGTCGAACTTCCCCTTGTACTTGTCGGCCCACTCCTTCGCCACGTGATGCGGGGCGTGTGCGCAACCGGTCGAGTAGTAGAGGAACCACGGCTTCTCAGGATCCTGGGCCCGGACGGCGTGCAGCCATTCGACGGACTTGTCGGTCAGGTCCTCCGGGAAGTAGTACGGCTTGTCGTCGGTGCCTTCCGGCACTCCGATGTTCGTGTTGTCCTGTGTCAGGAGCGGATCCCACTGGCCCGCCGCCCCGCTGAGGAAGCCCCAGAAGTGGTTGAAGCCCCAGCCCTGCGGCCAGTGGTCGAAGGGGCCCGCCGCGCCCTGCTCGCGGTCCGGGGTCATATGCCACTTCCCGAACCCGCCGGTCACGTAGCCGTTCTCCTTGAGGATGCGCGGCACCGCGGCGCAGCTCTTGGGCACCGAGCCCGTGTAGCCGGGGAACGGGCCGGGGAACTCGGCGACCGAGCCCATGCCGACGCGATGCTGGTTGCGCCCGGTCAACGTCGCGGCCCTGGTCGGCGAGCACAGGGCGACCACGTGGAACCGGTTGTAGTAGAGCCCCATCTGGCCGACGCGCGTCAGGTTCGGCGTGGCCACAGGCCCACCGAACGTGTCGGGCTGGCCGAAGCCGGCGTCGTCGATCAGGATGAGCAGGACGTTCGGCGCATCCGCCGGCGCCTTCGGGCCGGGGATGATCGTCCAGTCGGGGACCGACTGGTCGATCGTCCTCCCGAACGTCCCGCCGAAGTTCTTGTCGGGGATCGGCAGCACGGTGCGGTCGGGCACGAACTTGCCCATCGCCTCGGCGAGGCCGTCCTTCAGCGCCTTGATGCCCTTCTTGTCCGTCTGGACCAGGGACTTCGCCAGCGCCCCGGGCAGCGCCTGCTCGACGGCGAGCCGCTGCGAGTCCTCGAACGCGGCGATGATGCCGGCGGTTCCGGGTGGCAGGTTCTCGCCGATCTTGTCGTGCATCTCGGTCTCCAGCCGCTTGTCGACGAACTTGCCGACGAGGCCGCCGGCGGCCGCTCCCGCGGCCGTGACTGCGAGCAGCGGCGGTGCGGCGAGGCCGACGAGGACGCCGACGCTGCCACCCCAGGCAACTCCCTTGCGGCCGCGGTGGTCCGCGGTCTGGGCCACTGTCACGGTGCCGTCCTTGGCATGCGTGATCAGGATCGCGGCCTCCATCTCGACCTTCTTGTCCTCGACGAGCCTGGCGAGCGCGTCGAAGTCGGCTGTCGCTGCGTCGATGTCCGGGTAGCCGCCCACCAGGACATCGGTTGGTGTGTCAGCCATGACGTGATCTCCCTTCGCCTTTCGGCGTTTGGCGTTGCTGACAGCTGACAGCCGATCGAACTGCGGGGCATCACCCCGACCGCATGAATGTCCGGGCAGTGCGGCATTCCTGCAACGCACCTCATCCCAAGCGGGCGATAGGCGACCCGTGCCTGCGGACTAGTGTCCTGGTCCGATGCCTGAAGACCAGAGTAACGACCGTGGCTCCGTCGTCGTCACGGGGACGTCGACCGGGATCGGCGCCGCGACCGTGACCCGCCTCGCAGGCATGGGCTTCGACGTCTTCGCCGGTGTCCGGCGGACGGAGGATGCCGAGGCGGTCCGGAGCCGGGGCGACGCCAGGGTGACGCCCCTGCCGATCGACGTCACCGACGCCGCGACGATCGCCGCCGCCGTGCAGACGGTGGAACAGGCCGTCGGAGAGCGCGGTCTCGCCGGGCTCGTCAACAACGCGGGCATCGTCAAGCCCGGGCCGCTCGAGCTCCAGCCGCTCGACGACTTTCGCCGCCAGCTCGAAGTCAACCTGGTCGGCCCGCTCGCCGTGACGCAGGCGTTTCTCCCGCTCATTCGCCGCGGTCGCGGGCGGATCGTCAACGTCGGCTCGATCGGCGGCCTGCTCGTGCTCCCGATCGAGGGCGCCTACAGCGCCTCGAAGTTCGGGCTGGAGGCGCTCAGCGACGCGCTCCGCCTCGAGCTGCGCCAGTGGAGGATTCCCGTCTCACACGTCGATCCCGGCGTGACCAGCACGCCGATCTTCGGCAAGACCCTGGCCGAGCTCGACCGGGCGCTCGAGGAGCTTCACGGGCGGGGCCACCACGAGTACGACGCGCAGTTCGCCGCGGTCAGGAAGGCGGTCGAGAAACTCCCCGACTCCGCCGCGCCGGCCGATGACCTGGCGCGAGCGATCGCGGACGCACTCACCGCGCGCAAGCCCGAGACCCGCTACCACGCGGGGCGCGGGTCGAAGGAGGCGTTCCTCGCCTCCCGCACGTTGTCCGACCACGCGAAGGACACAGCCGTCGTCCACGAGATCGGCCTGCCGGAGCCCGAGTAGAGGAGCGCGAAGGGAGTGCGACATGGTCGAGCGGCCGAGGGTGCTGTTCGTCTACTACAGCTTCACGAAACAGACCGAGATGGTCGTCGCCGCGATGACGGAGGAGCTGACCGCGCGCGGCTGCGACGTGACGAACGCCCTGCTCGGGTTCCCCGACGCGCGCTACGGCGGGCGATTCTCACGGCTGCCGATGCCCTGGTCGATCTGGCACGTCACCGGCATGCTGGTGCCGCAGCGGCGACGCAAGACGGGGGAGATCACGATTCCGCCGGAGGCGCAGCAGGGCGACTACGACCTGATCGTCTTCGGCTCGCCGACCTGGTGGTTGACCACGTGCATGCCGGTGCGCTCGTACCTTCATTCGCCGGCCGCGAAGGCGGTTCTCGACCAGAAGCCGTTCGCCGCCGTGTCGGTCTCGCGCCGCTACTACCGGGGCAACCTCGGCGACATCCGGAAGCTGGGCGAGCTCGCCGGCGGGACGTGGGCCGGCGGCACGCACTTCGTATCGGAGGGGAACCAGGTGATGTCGATGGCGTCCTGGCTGGTCTTCATGCGCAAGAACGAGCCGAGACGGCGCTACCTGGGCGTGCCGCTGCCTCGGCCGAACCTGCGGGAGAACTACGCCGAGGAGGCGAAGCGCTTCGCGAACGAGTTGGCCGAGCGGATCCTCACTCGGTAACGGTCTTCGCTCCGACCACGACCGGGGTCTCGGACTCGTCGACCACCAGGCCGAGGTCGTGGAGCTCTCGCTGTGACTTCCCTTGCAGCTTGCGGCCGAGCAGCGGGCGCCCGTCCGAGTGCTTGTAGACGCCCGTGGGCTCCTTCGCGAGCGGCTCCTCCCAGGCGTACCAGAGAGCGGCGACACGCGTCACGTACCCGGCGACGAATGCGACGCCGAGCGCGATCCACGTGTTCCCGCTCGCCCAGTAGACGAGGATCCACACGAGCCCGGTGAAGGCCGCGATCGTGACGAACCACTCGCCGCGGATGAACTGCTTGGGGGTGACGCCGCTCGACAGGTCGATGTACCACCGTCCGGCCGTCGGCCCGACCACCGCCAGGAGGATGCAGCCGAGGATCGGGATGCCTGCCGCGACACCCTTCTGCGCACCCACGATCGCGTACCACGGGAGCGAGAACGAGGTCATGAACTGGAAGAAGCCCTCACGGAACAGCTGTCCCTTCGCGTAGGCGAGGCCGTAGCCGATGAGACCGAAGGTCAGCGCCAGCGTGATGTAGGCGGGGTTGGTCAGCGCCGACGGGACCTGGCCGAGCAGGACGTCTCTGGTGATCCCGCCGCCGAGGCCGCCGAGGAGCGCCATGCAGAGGATGCCGATGATCGTGAAGTTCTTGTAGTGATCCGGCCGGCGTGCGAGCAGCGCGCCGTTGAGCGCGTTCGTCGACGCTGCGACCAGGTCGACGAACGTGTAGTTGCCGGTGAAGTTCCAGCCCTTGAAGAACGTGACCGTTCCGCTGGAGCTCGCGACGAGATGCAGGGCCGACATCAGAGATCCTCGGGCGGAGAGACGTGTCCCGGGACGACGGCCGGCCCGGCGCCGGGAGCAGGGACGTGCACCGGAGCAGAGGCGACGGCCGCCGACAGGGCACCCGTGTCCTGCGCGTGGTAGGCGGCCCGGAGCGCGTCCTCGGCCTCCTTCTTCGGGAAGAAGCGGTAGACGAGCCCCATCCCGATCAGGATCGCGACCAGCGCCGCCAGATACGCCCACTGGTCACCCTTGAGGAACGACGACTGTGCGGCCGCCGTGATCTGGCTCGCGTAGTGCGGGTTCTGCGCGGCGAGGTCCTCCGCGCTCGCGTAGGACAGTTGGAGGGTGGCCTGCGTGCTCTCGCTGATGTGCTTGCCCGACTCGGCGATCGCCGTGCCCATCGCCGAGGCATAGCCGGCGGTGAGCAGCGCGCCGAAGATCGAAGTCATCAGCGCCCCGCCGAGGTCACGCTGCAGGTCGGCGGTGCCGGACGCCATGCCGACGCGGGTGACCGGCACCGATCCCGTCAGCGAATTCGAGGACGGTGTGCCCGAGAGGCCGACTCCGATCCCGAGCAGCACATACGGGATTGCGACCACCCAGTACGAGACGTTCTCCTTCCAGAACAGCAGCATCAGGAGGAAGGCGAGGAGCAGGAACGCCTGCCCGCTGAGCAGCGTCCGTCGCGATCCGTGCAGGCCCACGAGCTTGGCCGAGCGCGGAGCGACCAGCACCATGAAGATGCCGGCCGGGATGATCGCCGCGCCCGCCTGGAGCGTCGAGTAGCCGAGCACGTTCTGGAGGTACTGCTGACTGATGTACGCGGCGCCCATCAGCGAGCCGAAGACGATGATCCCTGCGCAGGCGGCGACCCAGAACGTCGGGCGGGCGGCGACGTGCAGGTCGTAGAGCGGGTTGGCCGCACGGCGTTGGCGGAGGACGAACAGGACTGCGGCGACGGCGGCGACAGCGAGCAGCACGTATGCGAGCGTCTTCTCGCTCGGGACCGGCAGGAAGTTGATCGAGACGATCAGCCCGCCGACCAGCACCGCGGAGAGCATGCCGCCGAGGTTGTCGACCGGTTCGGTGCCCTCGTTGACGTGACTCGGGACGAAGAAGATCGCCATCGGCAGCGCGATCGCGACGAGCGGCAGCGTGACGAGGAACACCGAGCCCCAGCTGAAGTGCTCGAGCAGCGCCCCGGAGATGAGAGGCCCGAGGAGCGCGATGCCGCCGCCGAGCGCCGACCAGAGCGCGATCGACTTCGTCCGCCCGGGCCCCGACCACAATGCGGTGATCAGCGCCAGCGTCGTCGGGTAGGCCATGCCTGCGGCCAGCCCGCCGAGAACGCGTGCGGCGAAGAGAACGCCGGACGACGGCGCGAAGCCGGCGAGCAGGCACGCCGGGATCGTCAGCGACATCCCCAGGACGATCATCAGCTTGCGCCCGTACCGGTCGCCCAGGGCTCCGAACCACAGGACGGAGGCGGCGAGCCCGAGCGAGTACCCGACCGCGATCAGGTCGAGCATCGTCTGCGAGGCATCGAACGACTTTCCGATGTCGGGCAGCGCGACGTTCGCGACCGACAGGTTCAGGTTCGCGACCCCGGCGACCAGGATCAGCGCGCCGAGGACGAGGCCCGCGCGTGCCGGGGCGCCCGAGTCACCTGTGCTGTGCGTTCGCGACGCCATGGACCTGTGCGCCGATCTGACCACTCATGGTCACGGCCGCCATCACCCCGTTCGTATGAACCGCACGCGGAGGCTCCTGGGTCACAGGTCCTTGCGGTACCAGCGGGCGGTGCTGCCCACCGGGCAGCCCTCGACAACGCCGACGGTCTCGTAGCCGAGGTGCTCGAAGAGGCCGCCCGACAGCAGGTCGTAGGCGTGGAAAAGGACGAGCGCGCAGCCGCGCCGGCGGGCCTCGTCCTCCGCGCCGGCCATCAGTGCGCGCGCCAGTCCGCGACCCCGGAGCGATTCGTCGACCCACATCGCCTGCAACTCGCAGTACCCGCCCCAGACGAGGCCGGCGATGCCCGCGACGATCCGGCCCTGGTCGTCCCGGGCGAAGATTCCGAACTCCTCGTCGTCGCCGACCCCCGCCGCGGCGATCGCGGCGCTCGCGACGCGCTCCTCGAGGAACGCGACGTCGGCCGGTGCCGGCGAGTCCTCGACGACGAGCTGGTGCGAGCCGTCCATCCGGCCGGGTCGGCGCGAATCGGTGCTATTCGGGGAGCATCTGGATCAGCAGCGTGGCGTCGTCGAAGTAGTTCCGGAAGGACGAGATCTTGTCGCCGGTGAAGTCCGCCGCGATCGCACCTCCGAGCACGACCTCGCGGCCGTTCGGCTCGATCACGAGGTCGTCGGCAATCGTGAACGGCCCGGAGAAGACCGCACTCACGAGGTACTCGGCATACGCCCTGTCGCCGACGACGTCGACGCCGTGAACCAGGATCGACACGTCCGAGAGGGTTTCATCGCGAGCACCGACCACTTCGGCGAGCTCGGCGAGGGAGCCGACCAGCAAGTTCGGCGACCAGCCGCTCACATCGTCCGTGAACAGTTCCGGCAGTGCGCCGGCTTCGCCCGTGACGCAGGCGACGAGTGCGCGTTCGAGAACGCCGCTATGACCGTCCTGAGCCATGACCATGTCTCTCTTTCTCTGGGGAGTGTGTGTACTAGATACCGAGAGCCTTGGCCTTGGCGGCCGCGAATTCCTCGTCGGTCAGGGCGCCTGATGCATGCAGGCTCGCAAGGCGCTCGATCTCGTCGGTGGAGTTGCCACCGCTGGGCGCCGGAGCCGGCGGTGCCGGCGGCGGATCCTCGTACCCCTGGTCATCCTGCTGACCGCCTCCGCTCGACCGGCCGGCCGCATAGGCGGCTCCGCCGACGAGCAACGCGGTGCGGCGGCGAGTCCGGCGACGCACGAATCCCATGATCAGTCTCCTCTTCTCGTGAACGGGTAGCTGAGTCGTGTCAGCCTCGCTTCCCGGAAACGGCCGGGCATCATCCCAAGGAGGTGAACCTGGACGCCGAACCGTTCAGCGTCGAGCTTCGAGCGCCTCGCAGGTGAGCCCGTCGGGTACGTCCTCGAGCCGGCGGTGGTAGTGCACGCGGAGCGTTCTGCCCTGGGCCATGTCCAGCCGGTCGGGGAGCACCCACACCGACGTCGCCCAGCTGGAGGTCGGCCACGTCCAGGGGTCGAGCGTGTGGGCGATCGTCCCGTGCAGCGCCTGCGCTGAACGTCACTGCGACGGCGTTCACCGCGCCCGGCGCGTCGACGCGAAGGTCGGCCGATGCCCGCACCGAGGCGTCCCGGAAGGTCGTGAGGTCGATCTCTGCGAGGACGACCGTCGGGCCGACGGGCGGCCACGCCGCGGCGATCTCCGCCTCGGTGGGCATGTTCACCGGGCCTGGCGCGGCCGCATCGAGCAGCGGCTGGAACTCCATCCCGTAGAGCCCACGCCAGCGCACGACGGCCGCCTGCCCGATCGCCCGCTGTCTGGCCTCGTCCTCCGGGAGCAGCAAGGGCCGGGCCAGCAGGGTGAGCGTGTGCGGGATCAGCCGCGCGTCCGGCTTCAGCAGGCGGCGGCGGGCGTCGAGCGTGGTCTCGAGGATCTCCTCCTCGAGCGGCTCGTTCCCGATGACCTCGGAGACGAGCAGATCGGCCCGCTCGGGCAGCTCGATCTGCCTCGACCAGCCCGGGATCAGCGTGACCCTGTCCTCGACGCCGTTGGCGGAGAGGACACGCGCTGAGACCTCGGCGATGTCGCTGGCCTCGACCGCGTAGACACGTCGCGCGCCCGCGCGTGCAGCGGCGACGGCGAGCACCCCGCTCCCGGTGCCGATGTCGAGCACGACGTCGCCCGGCCGCACCGCCGCGGCGATCGCGGCAAGGTAGTCGCCCGTCCTGCGGTCGTCGTGCAGCATGCGGGCGTGCTCCACGGGGTCGGCCCAGCCGCTCGTCGGCCCCCGGCCCGAGCCGGGCTGCACCAGGGCGCCCTCCTCGATCAGGATGTTGACGATGCCCATCGTCGGCGCGAAGTCGGTGGGAGGGGCCTCGCGCTCGAGGCGGTCGATCGCCTCGCCGAGCTTCAGCGGCTGCGAAAACAGCGAGAGGGCGTGGAATCCCCGCGGGCCGAGGTCGACGACGGTCCCATCCGGCGCATCGAGCAGGACGTGGCCCGCCGCATCGAACCGGGTGCGAACCTCGGGCGCCAGCTGCAGGAGCGTGTCCGGAGAGAGCCGAGTGTCATCGACGGCTCTGGTCGAAGATCCGTCGTTCGGACTCACGCCTCTCCGGACACGCCGCTCGAGATCAGGCTTGACCTGGTTTCTTCACCTCGGTGTCGATAGCCCCCTGGGCCGCGCCCGAGCCGGATGCTCCACCTCCGGCGCCGCGGAGGACGTAGGCAATGCCGACGGCGAGGACGGCGCCCGCGATCGGCCCGACGACGTAGACCCAGTAGCCGGTCCACGTGCCGGAGACCAGATCGGGGCCGAAGGTGCGGGCGGGGTTCATCGACGCTCCGGAGATCGGGCTGCCCCACAGGCCGGCGAGTGCGATGTAGGCGCCGACCCCGATCGCACCGAAGATGCCGATGTTCTGCGCCCCGGAGGCGGTGCCCAGGATCACGCTCACCAGGCCCATTGTCAGGAGCATCTCCATCAGGAGCGCTTGCCAGTTCGAGTACCCGTGAGCCGGATAGTTCGAGCCGTACTTCGCCGAGACGTCGACCACGCCCCACAGGACCAGCGCAGCCAGCGACGCACCGATGAGCTGCACGACGACGTAGCCGGGCACTCGGCGCCAGGGGAAGTCGCCGCGCAACGCGAAGGCGAGGCTGACCGCCGGGTTCAGGTGCGCACCGGACACCTTGCCCATGAACATGATCACCCCCATCACCATCAGTCCCGGCGCAACCACGGCCGCGGTCCGGGTGATCGTGTTCGGGAACGCCTGGCTCATCATCCCGCCGCCTGCGGCCACCATGACCAGCAGGAAGGTGCCGTAGAGCTCGGAGAAGAGCCGCCGCCACTCCTGCTTGGGGTTCTGGAAGTCGGCGATATCGGCGACGTCCCGCTCGATCCAGCCGCGGATGGTCGCCTCGCCCTTCTGTAACTCGTTCATCGTTCTCGGCTCCCCTCGGTGGTCGATGGATCGTGCGGCTACCAGCTTCAACCACGGCCAGGGAGTCGAACATCGTCCGTATGGGGTGAAAACGCTGTAGCCCTACGCGCAGGCCTCGACGGCCGCGTGCACCGTCGGATAGAAGCGATCCGGCCCGATCCCGTCCGTCAGCCCAACCTCGTCGAGACGCTCCTTCGGCCGGGTCTTGAGGCGGGCGACCGAGAGCACGATCCCGGCCTCGTGCAGCTCGTGGACGATCTCGGCGAGCGCCTCGAGCCCGCTCGCGTCGAGGTGCGTGACGGCCTCGGCGTCGAACACGAGCCACCGCACGTCCCACGGCGCGCCGTTGAGCGCCTCGCGGATCCGCCCCTTCACGTACCGCGCGTTCGCGAAGAAGAGACGGTCGTCGAGCCGGTAGACGAGCACGCCCGGGGTCTGGCGCGCCCGCCGGTGCACGGCCACGTCGGCGTAGCGGCCGAGCTCCTCGTCCCAGCCGAGGACGGCGTCGTGCGGCCGGGCACTCCGCCGGACGACGTCGACGAGCGAGAGCGCGACGGCGACGACGATGCCCTCGAGCACGCCGATCACGATCACGCAGGCCATCGCCGCTGCGGCGATCGCGACCTCCACCTTGTCGGTCGCGGCGAGGCTCCGCCAGTCCGACAGCTCGACCAGCCCGAGCGCCGCCGAGATGATCACGGCCCCGAGCACCGTCTTCGGCAGGTATGAGATCGGACCGGTCAGGAACAGCAGGATGAGGATCACCATCCCGGCGGCGGTGAGGCCGGCGACCTGGGTGCGGGCGCCCATGCTGTCGTTGACGGCGGTGCGCGAGTTGCTGCCGCCGACCGGGAAGCCCTGGCTCATCCCCGCGGCCGCGCTCGCGACGCCCATCGCCAGCAGCTCCTGCGACGCGTCGATGTGCTCGCCCCGCTTCCCGGCGAACGCGCGGGCGGTGAGGATCTGGTCGGCCAGCGTGAGGAAGAAGATCCCGAGCGCGGCCGGGAGCGAGCTTGACGACGTCGAGGACCGGCGGCGTCGGGAAGGTCACGGAGGGCAGGCCCGCGGGGACCGTGCCGACGACCGGCACGCCGTGTGCCTTCAGGTCGAAGGCATAGGAGAGCGCGATCGAGCCGAGCACCACGACCAGCTGCGCCGGGAAGCGGCGCGAGAACCGGCGGAGCACGAGCAGGATCGCCAGCGACGTGATCCCGATCGCGAACGTCAAGCCGCTCGCTCCGTCGATCTCGTCGACGACCTCGTAGAGCTGCGGGCCCGGGTCCATCGCGCCGATCGAGAGGCCGAACAGCTTGCCGAGCTGGGAGACGATGAGCACGACGGCGACGCCGTGGATGTAGCCGATCAGCACGGGGCGGGAGAGGTAGTCCGCGAGCCAGTGGAGGCGGAGCGCCCAGGCAGCGGCGAACAGCACGCCCACCATCAGCGCGAGCATCGCGGCCAGTTCCGCCCCGTGCGCGGAGCCGGCGACCGCCAGCGGGAGGATCGCCGCGGCGACGAGGGCGGAGACGCCGCCCTCGGGCCCGACGCTCAGCGGCTTCGACGAGCCGAACAGCGCGTACGCGGCCGCCGGGAGGATCAGCGCGTACAACCCGACCACCGGGGAGAGCCCCGCCAGCTCGGCGTATGCCATCGACGCCGGCACCGCCAGCGCCGCGACCGTCACGCCGGCGAGCACGTCGATCCGGGCAGACGAGAACCGGTACCGCTTGAGGTCGCGGACCAGCGGAATGGTCCGCTCGAGCAGCGGGGCCTTCTTGCGGGGCTTGAAGGGCGACTTGGCGGTCGGGGCCGGTCCCTCGGTCATCGCCCCGTGAGGCTCGATGTCGGCGGGAACCGGCGCATCACCCTCACCGGACGATGGAGTGATCCGCGCGCGGGTGCAAACTGCCTGGTCGCCTCGTGAACGAAGGGCTCACACTTCTCTTCTACGCGGTGCTCGCGGCCGCGAGCCCCGTTGTGCTTCTCGCGACGCTCGTGGTGCTCAGCACCGAGCGCGCCCGCGTGAATGGGATCGTCTTCGCGGCGGGGTTCGTCCTCGGCCAGGCGGCCGGACTCGGCATCCCCCTGCTCGTCGGCGTGATCGTCACGTCCAACTCCGGCCAGAACGGCAACGCGTCGACCTGGCTGGAGCTCGCGGTCGGGGTGCTGATGCTGCTCGGCGCCGCCCGGATACGCCGGAAGCGGTCGGCGCCGATGCCCGAAGAGTCACGGGCCGCGGCCATCCTCGTGCGGCTCGAGCACGTCACGCCCGCGACCGCCTTCACGATTGCGCTCCCACTCGGGATCGGCGCCAAGCGGCTCGTGATCGCGATCCTGGCCGCGTCGACGATCGCGCTGGACGCCTCCGGTCGTGCTGCCGAGTTTCGCCAGGCCGCCCTCTACGTCGTCATCGCGAGCGTGCTCGTGTGGCTGCCGGTCATGGTCTACTTCCTCGTCGGGCCGCGCGCCGACGAGTGGGTGGAAGTCTCGAAGCGCTGGCTCCTCGCCAACCAGCGCGAGGTCAGCTTCTACCTCGCCGTGATCTTCGGGCTCTTCTTCGCCGTCGACGCCGTGATCAAGCTGCTGCCGTAGGCTGCGCGTCGGCGTCCGGCCAGGCGAGGGTCATCGTGCTCGGCACCTCGCGCAGCAGCCCCGCGACGATGTCGAACAGCGGGTACGGCAACAGGAACGGGCTCCAGGAGATCACGACCCACACCACGCCGAGCCACCAGCCGACGAGGATGAACCAGACGACGCGGACGGGCATCGAGAACGGCTTGCCCCGTCGCTCGATCCAGCCGGGCGGCGAGTACGGCCGGACGCGCTCGTAGAACGGCTTCTTCCCGCCGGCCGCCAGCTTCGCGTCCATCTTGTCCTTGCCCGGCGGGTCCTGCCCGAGCGTGGACGTCCAGATCCCGAACCGGTAGATTCGCCGCGCCAGCGGCGCGCCGACGAAGGTGAGGTGGACGACGTAGCCGCCGATGAAGATCACCAGCGGCAGCACGGTGCCGAGCGTCATGAACCAGCCGTAGCCGACCCAGTGCTCCCCGGACTTGACGGCCTTCTCGGCGCGCTCCCGCTTGATCCGCACGAGGCAAGCCGAACACGGCGCGCCGGACAGGTCATCGTCCTACCGGGATGAGGCTGCGACAGCCGCCTGGCCGTAGCTGATCCCGCCGTCGTTCGGGGGCACCAGCCGGTGGGTGAGGACGCGGAAGCCGTGCGCCTCCAGCCGCGCGCGGGTCGATGCGGCCAGCCGCAGGTTCTGGAACGTGCCCCCGGAGAGCACGACCGTGCGCGGCTCCGCCGCCTCTGCACACGCGTCGGCCGAGCCGGCGGCGACCGCCTCGTGGAAGGCGGCGGCGATCTCGGCGGCGGGACGGCCGGCGGCGATGTCGTCGTGCACGGCCGCGACGAGCGCCGGGCCGTCGCCGAACCGCCACGGGTACGGCGCCGCCTCGGTCTCCCGGGCGAGCAACTCCAGCTCGATCGCCGCCTGGCCCTCGTACGTGACGGTCTCGCGGAGTCCGAGCAGCGCCGCGACAGCATCGAACAGGCGGCCCATGCCGGAGGAGAGGGGCGCGTTCACCCGCAGGCTCTCGCGCACGACGGCCCAGCGCGGGAACGGGACCGGCCGCCCGGCCAGCTCGAGGTACGAGGCGGCCGTGCGCCACGGCTCGCGGATCGCCGCCTCGCCGCCCGGCAGCGGCACCGGCTCCAGCCAGGCGACACGCTCGAAGCCGGCCGGGTCGCAGCGCAGGAGTTCGCCGCCCCAGAGCGTCCCGTCGGTGCCGTAGCCAGTGCCGTCGAAGACGAGTGCCAGCGCCGGGCCGGTCTCGCCGTGCTCGGCCAGGCACGCGGCGGCGTGCGCGTGGTGATGCTGCACGCCGATGCGCTCCGCGTCCTGCTCGAGCGCCCACTTCGTCGAGAGGTACTCGGGGTGGAGGTCGTGGGCGATCGTCTCGGCGCGCACGCCGAGCATCGCGAGGTACAGCGCGATGTCGGCCCGGAACGCCGAGTAGGCGAGCTCGTTGTCGAGGTCGCCGAGATGCGGCGACAGGAACGCCTCGCCGCCGCGGGCGACGCAGAACGTGCTCTTCAGCTCGGCGCCGACGGCGAGCACCGGGCCTCCCCGGTGCACCGTGCAGCGGCAGCGCGTCGGGCGCGTAGCCGCGCGAGCGGCGGACCGGGAACGCGGCGCGCACGACCGAGTCCTCGCAGCGGCGATGGATCGGGCGGTCGTGCCCGAGGAACGCGTCGGCGATCCCGCCGAGCCGCTCGGCGGCCTCGGCGTCGTCGACCGCGATCGGCTCGTCGGACCGGTTGCCGCTCGTCATCACCAGCGCGCCGCCGGCGTCGGCGAGCAGCAGATGGTGGAGCGGGGTGTAGGGGAGCATCACGCCGAGCCAGGGGTTGCCCGGGGCGACCGATTCGGCGACCGGGCGCATCGGCGCGGCGGCGCAGGAGCACGATCGGCCGCCGCGGCGAGCGGAGCAGCTCGGCCTCCGGCTCCTCGATCTCCGCAAGCGCCCCGGGGTCGTTCGTCATCACCGCGAACGGCTTGTCCTCGCGGTGCTTGCGTGCCCGGAGCCGCGCGACCGCCTCCTCGTTCGCGGCGTCGCAGGCGAGGTGCCAGCCGCCGAGGCCCTTCACCGCCAGGATCGCGCCGTCGCGCAGCAGCTCCACCGCCCGTTCGAGCGGCATCGACAGCGCCGGGCCGCACACGGGGCAGCAGGTAGGCTCGGCGTGGAAGCGACGGTCGGCGGGATCCTCGTATTCACGGCGGCACGTCGGCGCAGAGGGCGAAGCCGGCCATCGTCGTGTTCGGACGGTCGTACGGGACCGAGCGGACGATGGTGAAGCGGGGGCCGCACTGGGTGCAGTTGACGAACGGGTAGCGATACCGGCGGTCGGCCGGATCGAACAGCTCGCGGAGGCAGTCGTCGCAGGTGCCGACGTCGGGCGGGATCAACGCGCTCGCTCCGGTCTGCGCGCTCGCCTCGATCGTGAACCCCGACTCGCCGCGCGGCGGCAGAGGCTCCGCCTCGACCGCGTCAACCCGGGCGAGCGGCGGCGCCTCGTCGCGGAGCGCCGCGGCGAACCGGTCGAGCGGTTCCGCCTCGCCCTCCGCCTCGATCAGCACGCCCTCGCCGTCGTTCAGCACGTAGCCGTGCAGACCCTCCCTGCGGGCCAGCCCGAACACGAACGGCCGGAAGCCGACGCCCTGGACGATCCCGCGTACCCGGAAGCGACGCCGCTCCATGCGTGCATTCTCCCGTCCCGAAGGTTTCCCGGTTGAAACCGTGGGAAGGACGACCGCATGGCTGATGTGCAATCGGACATCCTCGTCCTCCTGGTCACCCGGCGAACGTCGGGGGTCGGACGCCGAATGGAGTCGGTGCTCGCGCGGCTCCAGGTGCGCGAGCGGAACCGCGTGCGCGTCGGGCGTGTCGACGCCGACGACCGGCCGGATCTCGTCCGGGGGCTCGGCGTCCAGGAGATCCCCTCGATCGTCATGTTCCAGGGGCGCAAGCGGTTTGCGTGCCTGCGCGGCCGGGCGACGCTCGGCGACGTCGAGCGGACGCTGTCGGAGCAGACCGACCGCTCCCGCTGAGGTTTTGCCCGGAGCGGGCTGTGGTATGCCTCCACTCGTGTCCCCGAGCGCCAACGCGGTCTCGATCAGGCTGCCCGTGGACGGGTTCGTCAACGTGGCACGGCTCGTCACTGCCGGGGTGGGCTCGCAGCTCGCTTTCGGCTTCGAGGCGATCGACGACCTCCAGCTCGCGATCGAGCTGGCGATCCGGTCGGTTCCCGCCGACGACGGGTACGCGACCGTGGCCCTCACGAGCGACGGCGACGGCCTGTCCGTCACGGTCACCGGCTCCGAGGGACACCCCGTCGACCGTCGGGTGCCCGACGGAGCGGACGGCCTCGATCTGCTCAGCGTCCTCGGCCGCCTGGTCGACGGCGTCGACGTGCTCGACGGCGACGCCCCGTCCGTCGTCCTGCGGAAGAACCGTGCGGCCGAGGTGGTGCCTGGCACGTGACGAGCGCCGGGTCCGTTTCCGAAACGGATCGCCGCGCGCTCCTGCGCGCGTACCGGGAGAACGGCGACATCGCGGCCCGCGACCGCCTGATCGAAAGCTTCATCCCAGTGGTCCGCAGCATCGCCTACCGGTACGCCGGGCGCGGCGAGCAGATCGAGGACCTCGAGCAGGTCGCGTCGGTCGGGCTGATCAAGGCGATCGACCGGTTCGACCTCGACCGCGACGTCGAGCTGATGACCTACGTCTTCCCGACCGTGGTCGGAGAGCTCAAGCGGCACTTCCGCGACCGCGGCTGGTCGGTGACCGTCCCGCGCCGGCTGAAGGAGCTGCACTACCGGCTCTCGCGCCTGATCGAGGAGCTCACCGCGCAGCTCGGGCGCTCGCCGACGATCGCCGAGCTCGCGAAGGAGGCCGGAGTCGAGGAGGAAGAGGTGGTGGAGGCGATCGAAGTGGGGCGGGCCTATGCCTCGAAGTCGCTGACGCGGCAGCTCGATTCCGACGACGGCGCCGGCGCCGAGCTGATCGACCTGATCGACGACGAGGAGCTCGGGTACGTGGCCGCCGAGAACCGCCAGCTGCTCGCCTCCGGGCTCAAGGCACTCGACGACCGCGAACGGCGCATCGTCCATTTGCGGTTCGTCGACGGCCTGACGCAGTCGCAGATCGCCGTGGAGATCGGAATCTCACAGATGCACGTGTCCCGCCTGATCAGGCGGGCACTCGAGACGCTGAGCGAGGAGATCGCAACGTGACGAACAACGGACAGACGGTCGAGCTGCGGCTCGACGCCCGGGCCGAGAACCTCGCGCTCGCGCGGCTCGCGCTCGCCGGGGTCGCGGCGAATGCCGGCGCATCGCGGGAGGTCGTCTCCGACCTGAAGCTCGCGGTCACCGAGGCGTGCACGAACGTGGTCAAGCACGCGTACCGCGACGGAGAGAGCGGCGAGATCGTCGTCCGCTACACGGTCGCCGAGGGCGAGCTCGCGATCGAGGTCGAGGACACCGGCACCGGCTTCGAGCCGCACGCCGACGCCGACCGGAACGGCGGCGGTAACGGCATGGGCCTGATGATCATCCGCGTCCTCAGCGACGAGCTGACGATCTCGAGCACCAGTGCGGGCACCCGGCTCGCGTTCGTGAAGCGGTTCAGCCCCGAGAGCTAGAGGCTAGAGCCCGCGCAGGTACTCGACGCCCGCGCCGGGCGTCTCGAAGATCTTGAACACGCGGTCGAGAAGCGTGATCTCGAAGATCTTGCGGATGTTGGAGTCGTGGCAGGCGATCGCCAGCTCGCCGCCTGCGGGCCGGAGCCGCTTGATCGCGCCCATCAGGACGCCCAGCGTGGTCGAGTCGATGAACGTCGCGTTCGAGAGGTCGACCAGGACGCCGCGGGCGCCGCGGCCGATCACGTCGACGAGCGCCTCCTTCAACTCGGGCGCCGTCGCCAGATCGACCTCGCCGGCGACGCTGACAGTGAACACGCCGTCCCCGAGGTCTGCGGTTGCGATTCTGAAGTCGACCATCGGACGTCAGCGAGCGTGCGGATGCCTGGGGGTCATGACATCAACCTACCCAGTCGCGGGCCAGGCTCAAACGCCGGAGGGGGTCGACTGAATCTCGTCGGCGGGTCGTTTCAGGGAGACGTACCGCGGGTAATCCACGCTCCTCGCACGTCTTTTCGAACAGCACCGAAGGAGTTGCCAACGATGGGAATCACCGTCTCACTGCTAGTGGCCGCCGCCGGCGCCGTCCTGATCTCGGCGGTCGACACGACGGCATCCGGATTCAGCATCCACACCGCGGGAGTCATCCTCCTCGTCGTCGGAATCGTCGGCTTCGTCGTCTCGCTCGCCTTCCGGTCGACCTGGGGCGGATTCGGCGCGCCGCGCGGCACGCAGGGCCGCGACACCACGACCATCATTCGCTGACGCTATGGCGATCGGATCGGACATCCGCGAAATGGACTTCGATGTGGTCACCCGGAGGGTGGGCGACGGCACGTTCGTCGTCGCTCTCAGCGGCGAGGTCGATCTCTACACCGCGCCCGAGCTCAAGTCCGAGCTGCTGCGGATCGTCGCCGAGGAGCCGACACGGATCGTCGTCGACATGACGGACGCGACCTTCGTCGACTCGACCACCCTCGGCGTGCTGCTCGGGGCGGTCAAGCGTCTGCGGCTGATCGGGAGCGAGCTCATGATCGTCTGCTCCGACCTGAACATCCGCCGGATCCTCTCGATCACGCTGCTCGACCGGGCGTTCAGGATCTACGACACCCTTCCGGACGCGCTCGCCGCGCCGGCCGCCGAACCTAGCTGACGGTTCCGACCGTCCGGTCCTCGATGCAGCGCCGAGCCCAGAGCTCGGCTTGCTGAAGCAGCCACCGCTCGACCTCGCCGTCGCCGTCCGCCGGCACCTCGATCCGCACCTGGTGGACGGCCGCCTCGGAGTGCCGGTCGATCTCGTGCCGAACCTCGGAGACGATCGTCACCTGCTCGACCCGCTCGAGGAGCGCGCCGGCCAAACGGTCGACCTCCGCCAGCGAAGCCTCCCGGCCGGTGAAGATGCCGAAGTTCACGTGCACGACGATCCCGTCCTCGGATGCGGGCCCGTCGTGCAACGCGAATGCGAGCTGCGGCGTGTCGTTGCTCACGCCCGATTTCATGCCCCGTTGTCCAGCGCCCAAACATCACCCACCGCGACCTGAAAAGGAGACACCATGCAGCCGCTGACCACCTGCCTGTGGTTCGACACCGAGGGAGAGGAGGCCGCGACCTTCTACACCTCCATGTTTCCTGACGCGCGCATCACCGGCGTGACCCACTACGGCGAGGCCGGGCCGCGTGATGCCGGGACGGTCATGACCGTCAGCTTCGAGCTGCTCGGGCAGCCGTTCCTCGCCCTCAACGGCGGACCGAACTACTCCTTTACGGAGGCGATCTCGTTCCAGGTCCACTGCGAGGACCAGGCGGAGGTCGACCGGTACTGGGACGCGCTCACCGAGGGCGGGGAGGAAGGCCCGTGCGGTTGGTGCAAGGACCGCTTCGGCGTCTCGTGGCAGATCGTCCCGAACGTGTTGCCGCGCCTGCTCGGCGATCCCGACCCCGCGAGGGCCGGGCGCGCGATGGAGGCGATGCTGCAGATGAAGAAGCTCCAGATCGACGAGCTGGAGCGGGCGGCCGGGGCATAGGCTGCCTCGATGCGTGCTGTCCAGATCACGAGCCACGACGGGCCGCGCGAGGCGCTCGCCGTCGTCGAGATCGACGAACCCCGCCCGTCACACTGGCTGACGCCGGGAAGCGGTGTCGTCGTCGAGGTGCGGGCTGCCGGCGTCTCGTTCCCCGAGGTGCTGCAGTCGCGCGGCCAGTACCAGGTCAGTCCCGAGCTTCCGTTCGTCCCGGGCAGCGAGGTCGCGGGCGTCGTGCGCTCGGCGCCGGATGGATCCGCGCTCTCCGCGGGCGACCGGGTCGCCGCCCTGTGCGGCCTGGGCGCCTTCGCCGAGGTCGCCGTCGCGCCCGAGTTCCTGGCCTTCCCGCTGCCGGACGCGCTCGACGACCGCCAGGGCGCCGGGTTGATCCTCAACTACCACACCGCCCTGTTCGCGTTGACCATTCGCGGCCGGCTCGCCGCCGGCGAGACGGTGCTCGTCCACGGGGCGGCCGGTGGGATCGGCACGGCCGTCCTGCAGGTCGCCGGCGGGCTCGGGGCGAGGACGATCGCGGTCGTGTCGACCGAGGACAAGGCGCGGGTCGCCCGCGAGGCCGGCGCCGGTGACGTCCTCTTCGCCGACGGGCCGTGGAAGGACGAGGCCAGAGAGCTGACCGGCGGGGGCGTCGACCTCGTGGTCGACCCGGTCGGGGGCGACCGCTTCACCGACAGTCTCCGCTCGCTCCGCGAGGGCGGCCGGCTGGTCGTCGCCGGATTCGCCGGCGGCTCGATTCCCGAGGTCAAGGTCAACCGCCTGCTGCTCGGCAACACCGAGGTGATCGGTGCCGGCTGGGGCGCCTACGCACTGCCCAAGCCGGACGTGTGCCGGCAGATCGGCGTCGAGCTCGCCGCCCTGATCGAGTCGGGTCACGTTCGCCCGCACGTCGGAGCCGCGTTCCCGCTCGAACAGGCCGTCGACGCGCTCCTCCTGATCGACGAGCGGAAGTCGACCGGCAAGGTCGTCCTCGAGATCTGACGATCGTGGCCGGCGGCGCCGCTGGGCGCCGCCGGCCACGAGTCAGACGCTCAGATCGAGAACGAGCTGGACGTCGCGAGCTTCGTGTAGACGTTGTTGGCGAAGAGGCGGATCGCGGTCGTGTCGCCGGTGTCGGTGACCAGGCTGGAGGTCGCGAGCCTGCTCGACGACCGCGTAGCCGACGAACTGAATCGAGGGCTCGGTCGAGCGAAATGCGCGATCGAGCCGCCGAGCGGCGGTTCGGGCTGCTCTCGCGGTTCATCGCCGGCACGACGTTCGCAGCCGAGTGTGCCGCCTCGGCGCATGTGAGCGCTTGAACGGAACTCGGGGCCCGGCGGTTTCGCGCGGCCGTCGGCACGCGATAACCGGGTAGCGAGATCGTTCGCCGCGAGTAGAGCCCCGGTTTGGCCGACGAGATCTTTGTGATTTAGTGTTGTCTCTGTATCGAGCCGGGTTCGCCACCGACAGCACCAGGCGCGCCCGTACCCTGAACGCGACCACCAACAAGGAGAGACCAATGGAAGTCGGCCCTGTCGACGTCTTCATCATTGGCTTCCCAGGCAACAAGTTCACCGGACGCATTGCGCCGGCGATCCTGGACCTGGTGGAAGCCGGAACGATTCGAGTGCTCGACCTGCTGTTCGTCATGAAAGGCGAGGACGGCACGGTGACGGTCATCGAGGCCGAGGACATCGGCCCTGATGGGGCCGCATTCCTGGAGATCGACATCACCGAGCCGGGGGCGCTGAACCACGAGGATGCCGAAGAGGTCAGCGACGACCTGCCGGCCAACACCTCGGCGCTCCTGCTCGCGTTCGAGAACGTCTGGGCGCGGGAGGCAGTCGCGGCGTTCCAGGCCGCGGACGCGGTGCTGATCGACTCGGTCCGCATCCCCGCCGACGTCGTCGCAGCGCACCTGGCAGCGAGCTAGAACCCGTCCACTTCACCGATCGAGAGGTAGCGAATATGGGACTCATGCGTATGGCAGCAAGAACCGCCGTCGTCGCCGGAACCGCGACGGCCGTGTCCGGGCGCGTCCAGCACCGCCAATCCGAGAAGTACGCGGCGCAGGACCAGGCCGCCTACGACGCCCAGCAGCCGGCGGCTCCGGCCGAGCCGGCGGAGCCCGACCAGAACGCGGAGCTCCAGAACCTGGCGAACCTGCACACCCAGGGCGTCCTCACGGACGAGGAGTTCTCGGCCGCCAAGGCCAAGGTTCTCGGGATCTAGATCCGACCGCGCCTCTCGCGTGAGCCGCGTCGAGGCGTATACGCGGCTGGCCGGGGTCTACGACGAGATCGTCGTCGACCCCGGCCATGACCGTCTGGCGTCGTTCCTCCACGAGCTCTGGAGCGGCAGCGAGCCGGCCGTGCACTCGGTTCTCGACGTCTGCTGCGGCACCGGACTCCTCGCCGCCGCCCTGATCGAGCGCGGCTACGACATCGTCGGCGTCGACGCATCCGATGCGATGCTCGCCCGTGCCCGGGCGCTGCTCGGCCCGGACGTGCGGCTCGAGCGAGTGGTCCTTCCCGAGTTGGCGGTCGAGGGTGTCTTCGACGCCGCCGTCTCCACCTTCGACGGCTTCAACTACCTCACGCCGGCCGAGCTGCCGCCGACCGTGGTGGCCCTGGCGGAGCGGGTGCGGCCCGGAGGGTGGCTCGTCTTCGACCTCCACACCGACGCGATGATGGACTTCGCCGCCGCCAACCCCGTCGTCGACGGCGAACAGGACGGGAGCCGCTTCGTGATCACCAGCGTGGTCGACACGGCCGCCCGGACATGCGACACGACGATCGAGATCGACCCGGCGGACGGCGCACCGTTCAGCGAGGAGCACCGGCAGCACTTCCACCGCCCCGCGGCCGTGCGGGCGGCGCTCGTCGGCGCGGGTTTCGAAGTGCTCGCGGTCAACGAGGAGTACACCCACCGGCCGGCCGATGCGTCGACCCTGTGCGCGACCTGGCTCTGCCGCCGCTAGACCGCCCGACGGCGGCCCGGGTGCGAGCCGTGACGCCTCCGCGGCCTCGGGGTGGCGCTCGAGCCGGAACAGCGCAACGCCGCGTGCCTCGTGACGCGCTCTCCCGAACTCGAACCGTGATCGTCCTTTGTAGCTCACGCGGTGATCGATTTCATCCGCCTGGGGCGAGGCGGACGGCATCCTTTGTGGGGCAGGGTTGTCCAGGCGCCGTCAGCGCCGAAGTGCACTGGATCGGATCGGTCGGAGGTGAGAGAGATGGGCAAGACCAAGAAACGGGCAAAGGCCAGGAAGGACAATGCCGAGGCGGCCTCTGCGGGGAAGATGAAGACCAAGGAGTACGAGCGGGAGATGCGGCTCCTTCAGGCCGAGCTCGTGGCAATGCAGGAGTGGGTCAAGTCCAGCGGCGCCAGGGTGTGCATCGTGTTCGAGGGGGTCGACTCCGCGGGAAAGGGGGGCACGATTCGACGGATCACCGAGCGGACGAGCCCTCGGGTGTTCAAGCACGTCGCCCTGCCCTCCCCGGACGCGCGGGTCAAGTCGCAGATGTACATCCAGCGCTACATGGCTCACTTCCCGTCGGCCGGCGAGGTCGTGATCTTCGACCGCAGCTGGTACAACCGTGCCGGCGTCGAGCCGGTGATGGGGTACTGCTCGGCGGAGCAGACCAAGCGGTTTCTCGAGATGGTGCCGCTGGTCGAGAAGGCGATGGTCGACGACGGGATCATCCTGATCAAGTACTTCCTCAACGTCGGTCTCGACGAGCAGACGCGCCGGCTCGAGAGCCGGATCGACGATCCACGCAAGTACTGGAAGCTCTCCCCCACGGACCTGAAGTCCTACAGACGACGGACCGCCTACCTGAAGGCCCGCGACGACACGATCGCCGCCACCAGCACGGAGTGGGCTCCGTGGCACATCGTGGACAACGACGACAAGAAGCGCGGCCGGCTCAACATCATCTCCCACCTGCTCAGCCAGATTCCCTACGAGCCGCTTGCACCCCCGGACGTGAAGATGCCGAAGCCGCCGGGCCTCGACGGGTACGTCGAGCCGAAATCGTCGAAGGGCAACATCCCGACCCCGTTCTGATGCTGACCGGAAGGAAAGAGACTCGTGATGACCGAGAACGCCGGAGTGCCGAACACGAGTGATGCGTCGGCCGCCCCCTGGTACGCGCTGACGCCGGAGGAGGTGTCGGCGCGACTCGGGGTCGACCCCGCCGTGGGCCTCTCGGCGGCGAACGCCGCAGAGCTGCTGCAGAAGAACGGGCCGAATGCGCTTCCCGCAGAGGCGGCTGTGCCCGGCTGGAAGCGATTCCTCGCCCAGTACCGGAGCTACATGCAGATCATCCTGGTCGCGGCCGCCGTCGCCTCGATGGCGATCGGCGAGCTCGCCACCGGCGTTGTCGTCCTGCTGATAACGGCGCTCAACGCGCTGGGCGGGATGCGCCAGCAGGGCAAGGCGGAGAGCGCGATGAACGCCTTGCAGTCGATGCTCAAGGCGTCCGCCCGTGTCCGTCGTGACGGGGCCGAGGTGAAGATCGAGGCCGACCAGGTGGTGGTCGGCGACGTGGTCCTGCTCACCGCAGGTGACGAGGTGTGCGCCGACGGGCGGATCATCCAGGCGGCGTCTCTGCAGATCGACGAGTCCGGGCTGACCGGTGAGAGCGTCCCGGCGTCGAAGAGTGCCGACGCCATCACCGACGAGAAGCCGGGCATCGGCGACCAGTCGAACATGGCGTTCATGAACTCCCCGGTCACGCACGGGAGCGGCGTGATGATCGTCACCGGGACGGGCTCCGGCACCGAGGTCGGGAACATTTCCGGAATGTTGAAGTCGACGCCCACCCTGAAGACGCCGCTGACCGCGCAGTTGGACACGCTGACGCTGTGGATCGCGGGGGCCGCGGGCCTGACCATCGCGATCATGTTCGCCCTCGGGATCTCGCGCGGCCAATCGACGCAGGCCATCTTCACGACCGCCATTGCGTTGGCCCTGGCCGCAGTCCCGATGGCCATGCCCACGGTGCTCCAGGTGATCCTGTCGGCCGGCTCCACGACTCTTGCGAAGTACGGCGCGGTTGTGAAGAACCTCGCGTCGGTCGAGACCCTGGGCTCGACCTCAGCGATCAATTCGGACAAGACCGGCACCCTGACGATGAACCAGGTCACGGTCGTCGAGGTGATCGATCCCACGGATCGCTACTCGATCACCGGGATGGGCTACGGCCTCGACGGTGACGTCCAGCACGCCGCGGGCAACACCAACACCATCGAGGATGCGATCCTGCCCTTCCTGATCGCCAACGACGCCAGGCTCGTCGAAAGCAAGGTCGTGGGCGATCCCACCGAAGGCGCGCTCCTGGTGCTGGGGCACAAGGCCAAGCTCGACGTCGAGGGCACGCAGGCCGCCTACCCCCGGCTCGCGACCTTGCCGTTCGACCCCACGTACAAGCTCATGGCCGTCTTCGCCGATGCCAAGGACGAGTCCGGGAAAGACGTCATCCGCATGTTCGTCAAGGGCGCCGGGCCGGCAGTGATCGGGCGGGCTGGGTCCGCCCTGGCCAACGGCGCGAGCGTCCCCTGGGGCGACGAGCAGAACACCCGGTCGTCGCAGGAGATGGACCGCCTCGGCGCTCAGGGCCTGCGGATCATGGTCGCGGCCAGACGGGACGTCGACCCCGCGGACTTCGACCCCGACGGCGACCTCCTGTCTCTGGTCACGGACCTGCAGATGACCGCGATGGTCGGCATGATCGATCCGCCCCGGGCCGAGTCCAAGGATGCGGTCCGGGACGCCCAGAACGCCAACATCCGCGTGCGCATGGTGACCGGCGACGACGTCGTCACGGGCGCGGCGATCGCCAGGCAGCTCGGCATTCCCGGGGAGGCGATCCTCGGCGCGGATTTCGCAGCCCTGCCCGAGAAGGAGCGCCTGGCCCGCATCGACGGCATCGGCGTCGTCGGCCGGGTGGCACCCGAGCACAAGGTGCTGATGGTGGACACCCTGCGGAAGCAGGGCAACGTCGTCGCCATGACCGGCGACGGCGTCAACGACGCCCCGGCGATCAAAGCCGCCGACATCGGCATCGCGATGGGCACCGGCACGGAGGTCGCCAAGAGCGCCGGCAACATGATCCTCACCGACGACAACTTCGCCACGATCGTGCGGGCCGTCTCCGAGGGTCGCAAGCTCTACGACAACATGCTGAAGTACATCCGCTTCATGCTGGTGGCGCTGGTCACCTACGTCGTGACGTTCCTGGCGGCCAGCCTGTTCGACATCGCCGCCGGGCAACCCTTCTCCGCCGTCCAGATCCTGTGGATCAACTTCCTGATCACGGCTCCCATCGGCATCGCGCTGGGTCTGGACAAGGAGACCCCGGGGCTCATGCAACGCAGGCCGCGGCCTCGCTCGGCCTCGATCATGTCCCTCGGTGTCATCTTGACCGTGGGCCTGGCCGGTCTGTTCATGTCCGCCGCGATCGACCTCCTGATCGTGTTCGGGAAGCATCAGTACGACAGCGTCGGGATCGGCAGCACCATGGGCCTCGTCGCGTTCTCCCTGATGCTGGTGATCGCGGCCTTCGAATGCCGCGATCAGACTGCGACGATCCTGAGGATGGAGACGTTCGACAACAACGTCGTGAACCTCACCATCGTGCTGGAGGTCGTCCTCGCGCTCCTGATCGCACGGGGCGGCGTGCTCACGTCTCTGCTCGGGACGAACGCTCTCACCGGCAGGCAATGGCTGATCGGTGCCGCTCCCGCCGTCGTGCTGCTCGTGCTGTGGGAGTTGGCCAAGCTGATCGCGCGTCGTCGCGGGGCAGAAGGTGCCGAGCGGGCGGCTCCCGCCGAGGTGGCCGCCGCGTGAAGCCCTCTTCCGGACTCGAACCGGAGACCCCCTCCTTACCATTCAAGTGAGGAGGGGGTCTATTTGTCCCGTTTTCGCGTAGCCGTGCCCGTTTGTGCCCGTCGCCGGTAGCCGCGAATCGCCGCGCTTTGCGTTCTCGTGCACCCTCGGTGCACCCTCGGTGACCGAGCCTCCGAGGCGTGCTGATGCGGTGAGGCGGCCACGTTGAGTGGTCGCGGATCCACGATTAGAACTCACGTTCGTTATGCCAGTTGGTGCCGGAGCGTCACGGACAAGCAGTTCCCTGCGATGGAGAGCAAGCCGATGCACGAGCACCGAGCGAGTGGGCCCGCCACGCTGCCGAGCAGCTGATTCCGTCGATCGCCGTCCGCATCGGCGGCAGTGACCGTTACCCTCGCCGTCTCCGGGCCAACGCCCTTCCACTCGCAGAAGATTCCGCGGCCGCGAGAAGGCTCGAAGCGAGTTGCCGGCGACGTGGTCGAGCGCTGCTGGCCTACGGTCTGGGCGGCCTGCGCTGCCAGCGGTTCCAGGGCCACATGCCGTCCATCTCGACCTCGAGCGCGAAGCTCAGCAGGATCCGGACGATGACGACCACGCCCAGCACGACGACGCTTTCGTAAGTCGGGTCGACGATGATCGTCCGCACGATGTCGGCCACGATCAGCACTTCCAGGCCGAGCAGGATCGAGCGACCGAGATTGCGCCGCAGCTCCTCGTAGGAGCCGGGCCGACGCTCGGGCTGGGACACCCGCACGAGGAAGATCAGAAACGCCCCGAATCCTCCGACGAGCATGATTCCCGCACCTACTGCCTCGACAACGCGAACGATGTCGGAAACCGTGCTCTTGTAATCCATCGCGATGCAACCCTATGCAACAGACAGTGATCCTCGGGGATCCTGTTCCTGGTCGGGCTCGGGGCAGCAGGCCACGCCGAATCATCTCTTTGGGATGATGCTGGGCGGCGTGAACGTTCTAGGTTGATGGTCGAGTCCAGCACGTAGGCGGTCGTGAGCCGGTCGCCCGAGAACCTCGCTTCGCCTTGGGTGAAAGACGCCCGACGGTCTCACAGGGCAGCGGTGCGTGCGGGCTCGGCGACAGACCCTAGAAGAGGAGGAGCAATGGACGGTGACAATCTCGTGCTTGTGGTCGGCTCATACTCGGAGGCCGGTGCGGCTGCCGAGGACTTCAAGGCGCTGAAGGCAGGGCAGGACGACGGCGAGTACCAGGTCGTCGGTGCGGTCGTGATGAATCGCGACGCGGACGGCAAGGTCGATGTGGACGAGCACGGCGACGGACGCGTCGGCGGCGGTGCGGTTCTCGGCGGGACCGCCGGACTGGTGGTCGGGCTGTTTGCGCCGCCGCTGCTTGCCGCGACCGTGATCGGTGCCGGGATCGGCGCCGGGATCGGCGCGCTGAAGAAGCGGCATGAGGAGAAGAAGATGGGCGTCGACCTCGAGCAGTACCTGCCGCCGGGATCCTCTGCTGTGGTGGCGGTCGTCGACGACCAGTATGCGGACAAGGTCGAGGCCGCTCTCGTCAACTCGGACAAGCGGATCAACCAGGCGATCGACGCGGGCGACTACGAAGAGCTGCAGAAGGCGCTCGCGAAGTCGCAGGACGAGGTGTCGGACGCGATCAGCTCGTAGATCGCGGAAGGAGGGTCGGCGCACGCGCCGGCCCTCTGATCCGCCGAAAGAGCGTGACCATGAAATCCATTCACAAGCAGAGCCTTGTCGTTGTTGCATCGTTGTTGGTGTTCGTCGCGGCAGGCTGTGGCTCGTCGAGTGGGGGCGGCTCGACGACGACGACCACGAGTGCCTCCGCGACCGAGACCTGGGCGAGCGGCGTCTGCTCGTCGATAACGACCTGGGAGGCGGCGCTCAAGTCGGCCGTCGACTCGGTGAAGAGCGATCCGACGAAGAGCGGGCTGCAGACGGCGGCCGGTGATGCGAAGTCGGCAACGGAGACGCTCGCTTCCGACCTGAAGGCGCTGGGCAAGCCCGACACCCAGGCCGGCCAGCAGGCGAAGGACTCGCTCGACCAGCTCTCGACGAGCTTGCAGCAGGATGTGACCACGATCGAGAACGCGGTCAAGGGCGTCTCCGGCGTGAGCGGCGTGCTCGCTGCCGTCTCAACGGTGACGACCACGCTCGCGACGATGGGAACGCAGGTCAAGACGGCGTTCACGGACATCCAGGGGCTCGACACGGGCGAGTTGAAGAACGCGTTCGCGAGCTCGAGCGCCTGCAACTCCCTGACGAGCGGCGGTTCCTGATGCCCGTTCGTCCCGTTCCTACACCTTGACCAAGGAGAGATGATGAGCCAGGTTTCCGACAGCCCCGAGGTCACCGAGCAGCACCTCGAGGAGATCGAGTCGCTGTTCATGCAAACGGCGCACGGACTGACGACCGCCGACGGCAAGATCACCCTCAAGACGCTGTCGCCGTCGACGCTCTACTTCGCCGACCGGCCCAGGCGTGAGGTCGGCCACATGTCGTCGGAGCACTTCGTGGACGTCTGGGACGAAGGCGAGAACAGCTTCGCCGACGACCCACCCAACGCCGTCCTGTCCTACCTCGACCCCGCGCACGATTTCCCCGAGGACACCGTCGTCGTGCTGCGGGATCCGCGTCTCGAGGGCGGCGACCTCACCTACTCGGTCGAGGTCCTCGACGGCACGCTGCCGAAGGAGGCGGGGCCGGTTGCACTGTTCATCGACCCGTTCGGCCGGCCGCTGTCGCCGGTCTCGCTCGCCGGGATGAACCGCCGCGACCGGCGACGCGATCGGCGCGGCTAGCGAAAGCTCCCGGTCTGCCTCTAACAACCCGATGCAGCCATTGGGGACCAGACCGCGTGGACTTCCGGCGAACACGATCCATCGGCTTCTCAGGTAGAGATGAGCATCGCTTTGTGCACGCGCAGCCGGGTAGTGCCGGGGAGATGATGCCCCGGTGACGGCCCCGCGGCGCCAACGAGTCGTCGATCCCGGCCGGAAGATTCGCGCCGTGCCACGCCCGAATCCGATCGAGCGGCGCTTGTCGAAATTCCTGCGCGAGCCGCCCTCGATTCGGCTCGCTGCGAGCGTGATCGTCGTGACCACGATGATCATCGTCGTCGGAGGCGGAGTTCTGATCAGGGTGCTCGACCCCCATGAGTACTCCAGCGTCGGGCTCGGTATGTGGTGGGCGCTGCAGACGGTGACGACGGTCGGCTACGGCGATGTCACGCCGAAAGACGTCGCCGGCCGACTCGTCGCCGCGCTCGTGATGCTCGAGGGAATCGCCTTCCTGGCAATCATCACGGCCGCGATCACCTCGACGTTCATCGCCCGCGCCCAGAGCGAGCGTGCCGCCGCCGAGGAGACGGAAGAGGACACGCATGAGGCACGGGTCGAGGCCCGCTTCGACGATCTCGACAAGCGCCTCGACCGTCTCGAGTCGATGCTCCGAGACCTCGGCAAGAGCTGAGCGAGCTTCCCGGCCGGACAGGAGCGGCTGCGTCGCCGTTGAACGACGGTGTCGTGGGAAATCGCTGGGGTACCGGCCGTATCGAGGCGTTCAGCGACGGTGTGTTCGCGATCGCGATCACACTGCTCATCCTCGAGGTGGGTGTCCCCGAGGCCTCGTTCGACAACCTCTGGCGCGGCATCGCCGACCAGTGGCCCTCCTACCTGGCATATGCGACGAGCTTCCTCACGATCGGAGGGATCTGGCTCGCTCACCACGGCATCTTCCGGCGCCTGCAGTACGCGAACCAACGGGTCATGGTCGTCAACCTCGTGCTGTTGATGGCGGTCGCGTTCCTGCCTTTCCCGACCAAGCTCATGGCCGAGGCGATCCATGACACGAGCGCCGAGCGTGCCGCCGTAATCTTCTACGGCGGCACGCTGCTCGTCATCTCGCTCCTGGTCGGCGCACTGTGGGCCTCGATCGCCCGCGAGCGCGATCTCCTCAGGCCGGAGGTGACCGAGAAGGAGGTCAGCGCGCTCCTGATCGCGACGACGCCGAACCACGGCTTCTACATCGGCGTGATCGTGCTCGCGATCTTCGCCCCCAGGGTGGCCGCGATCGGCTACCTCGTCATCGCCGTCTACGCGCTGCTGAGAATTCGCGGCGATCAGACACCACCGCCCGCACCGGCATCGACCTGACCGGCAGGCACACGGTTCAAGACTTCTGAGGGCTCTCCTTGGCCGCAACGGCCGGTCTGTCCGTGCCGACCAGCTTGGCGCTCATCTTGACCGTCCTGACCGCCCCGGTCGCGCCCGCCTGCAGTGTGACCCCGACCGCGATGAGGATGATTCCGGGGATGAGGAGTACCGGCGACCCGAGCATCAGGATGCCGATCCGGCCGAGCAGGTAGGGCGGCGTGCAGACCACGGCGCTCAGCGCGCCGCCCACGGCGCCGATAGCCAGCTTGTCCCGTCGTGACCCGGCGGGCTTCACGCCGATCAGACGCGCCGGCACGGCGATGTAGCAGACCATCATCACGGCGATGACGATGCTCAGCGAGATCGCGAACCACGGACTCCCCCAGCGGGTGACGACCAGCGTCGACAGGCCGAGGGCGAGGCCGACAACCGCGCCCGAGATGAAGATGGGCCTTCGGTGAGCTCGGGCTTGTGCGAACGCCGGCCGGACCTCGGGGGGGCCTGGTTGAGCGATGACGAACCCGAAGACGGCGTTGAGGAAGAAGCTGGCCGCGGTGATCGCGACGACCGCGAGCACCAGCGGAATCAGGACCGGTCCGTGCAGCACGTGGAACGACTTGCCGTGGAGTACGTGGGCCTTGAGGTCCATCATCGCGACCCAGATCCACATCGCCGGCACGACCTGAACGAGCAAGAGCCGCCAGTTGGAGAACAGCAACTTGACCCCGTCGAAGACCATCACGAAGCCGCCGACCACGAACGAAAGGGGGGCGAACACGCGCCGCGAGCGGCTCAGGCGCAGGATCTGCTCCTCGACCGTCGCCTCGTCGCTATCGCCGATGGCGCCGACGAGGCGGCGCATGCGTCCGGCCGTCGACGCGTCCGGCCCCGGGGGTTGCTCTTCCCCGTCGTGGAGTAGGGGGTCGGACACGCGTGTGTCGCCCTGGCGGTTCACTGCCCGGCACGCTACTCGAAGCAGTCGCGGGGATCTCGTCGGCACGGAGCGCCCTCCACGATGGCGGGCGAGAAGAGCCGCGCGCGGACGCGGCTCAGTTCAGCGGTGTTGTTCGGTCTGCCGCCAACTCGCCCAGACCGGGGAGAAGACCGCGCAGACCAGCGACATCGTGATCAGGGCGAACGCGTAGCCGAGCACGGTCAGGACGACGCCGAAGGCGCCGAACATCTTGCCGTTCGCGTTCATCGGAGCCGCGACGAACAGCGGCGCGACGGCGATCGTGCCCCCGAGGACGAGGGAGGCGAGCAGCGCGCCGGGCAGCAGGGCGCGGAGGGCGATTCTCCGGTGGAGCAGAAAGCGCGGCACCCACAACCAGAAGATCGTCGACCCGACCAGCCAGGCGGGCACCAGCACGACCCAGCCCATTTCGCGGAGCCCTCCAGCGGAGACGACGGCCAGCGCGCACGCCCCACTCAGGACGAAGAAGAAGATCGTGAACAGCCCCTGGTCGGCAAGCGATCCGACCGTGAGACCCCAGGCGCGAGCGTAGACGTCCTGGTAGATCTGCCCGATCCCGATACCCCACAGGAGGAAGCCGACGACGGCCGCGATAGAGGCCCCGAGCGCGTTCGAGGAGGCGCTCCCGAAGGTGTCGTGGACGAGACTCGCAGTGGCGCCGTTCAGTTTCAGGTGGTCGATCAGCCGTTCCGCGAACGCGTTCGTGTCGTTCCCCGAAGGGTGGAGGTACGCGATCGTGACCAACACGACCGGGACGACCGACAGCATCGAATAGACGGTCACCGCGCACCCCGAACTGCGGCTCGCGGCGAAGTAGGCGCGGAACCACTGCAACGCGAGCCGGCCGAGCGGACCATCGGCCCGCCGGGTCAGCCAACCGTGCACCGCCTTCACCCGGCCCCGAGGAGCCGCTCTCTCGGCCGTGCTCACGCGGCGAACATATCGTGCCGAGACGAGATCAGGTCTGCCGCTCGAGCGGCGGGGTCCGTCTAAGTCGGTGGTGGGTCGGGCTTGGTTTGGGCGCCCGGTTGCACTGTTGGGATGCCTCCGGTGAACAGCAGGGCGATGAGCGCGAACAGCGCCATGATCGACACGGCGACGCGCAGCCCGTCGATCCGGCTCTGCTCGTTTGTCTGAACGATCGCGTCGGCTTTCCTCGGCGGGACGTGCGCGTCGGAGAGCGCGGCCTTCAGGTCGGCGTCGGAGATGAACGGGACGCCGCCGGCGAGGCTCGTCTGTGCCTGGGCGGCGACGCGGTTGGGGACGGCAGGGTTGTTCTGGACGCCGGTGAGGAACGAGGCGGTCAGCGCGGAGATGAGGACGGCGCCCGCCAGCGCGGTGCCGATCGACGCGCCGAGCTGCGTCCCAGTGTTCTGGATTCCGCCGACTTCGCCGCTCTGTTCGTCGGGGACCGCGGACACGGTCACGGCCCCCAGCTGTGAGGCGATCGAGCCGATCCCGGCACCGGCGAGCAGCAGCGGCCAGGTGACGATCTCCGCACCGGCGCCGTAGTCCAGCAGGAAGAGCAGGAGCACGAGCCCTCCGAACATCGCGATGAAGCCGAGGCGGATGACCCGTCGCGGGTTCGCATGCGGAAACACCTTGGGGACTCCGGCGGCGAAGAGCAGCAGCATCAGCGAGAGCGGCAGCAGATGCATGCCGGTCGCGACCGCCGACAGGCCGAGCGCCACCGACAGGAACAGCGGAACGACGAAGAAGATCCCGGCCTGCACCAGGAACAGGAAGAAGAACGAGGTGACGCCGTCGCGCAACTGGATGTTCCGCAGCATCTTCGGGTCGATCAGCGCAGCCTGGCCGCGCGCGATCCGCCGGTTCTCCCACATCAGGAACAGGCCCACCACCACGCAGCCCGCGAGCACGAGCCAGATCACCGGCGAAAGCCCGAGCCACTCGGGGGCACCCGGCTTGGCCCGCACGAACCCCCACGCACCCGATTTCAGGATGCCGATCACGATCAGCCCGAGGCCGGCCGCCGACAGCCCGGTGCCGACCAGGTCGAGCTTGGCGCCTTTCTCGGGTGGTGTGTCGTTCACCCGCCGCGCCAGGGCGAGGATCACGATCACGATCAGCACCTCGCTGACGAACACCCACCGCCACGAGGCATAGGTCGTGAAGAAGCCGCCGATCACCGGCCCCACCGCAGCCGCCATCGCGCCCGCAGCCGCCACCAGCCCGTACGCGCGTGGCCGGTCCGGTTTTCCGAAGTTCGAGGCGACGAGCGCAACGATCGCCGGAAAGATCAACACCGCGCCGAAGCCCTCCAGGAACGACCAGCCGATGATCAGCACCGTCAGGCTGTGAGACAGCGCCGTCGTCAGCGACCCGCACGCGTAGACGATGCACCCGATCGTGAACGCCCGCTTGCGCCCGATGATCTCGCCGACCCTGCCGCCGGTGATCATGAAGGACGCCATCACCAGCGTGTACAGCGTGATCGCCAACTGAATCCCGGTCACGTCGGTCCCGACGTCCCTGGCGACGGTCGCGATCGCCGTGTTCATCACCGTCATGTCCAGCGCCATCACGAACTGCGCCGCCGCCAACGTGAGCAGCACCAGACCCGAAGCCTTGGCGGCGGCGGAAGACGCGGTCGGCGCAGCTGTCACAACCACGACCCTATTGGCAACATCGCCACGACCCAATACTCAACGATGATGCGAGTCCGCGCGCCTGCAGCTCGGCCTGACGAGGGGGGACCGCCACTTACGCGGATGGGCCGAGCTCGAAGCGGCCGATCGCGCCGTCGCGAATCGTCAGCTGGACGCGCCGCTTCTGCTCGTACGCGAAATCACCGGTCTCCTTCACCCGGTACACCTGGCGCACGACGCAGACGAACCGGCCGTCGCCGAGGTCGGTCCAGTCGCCCTCCTCGAACTCGTAGTCGAAGTACTCCGGAGACGAGCCCCATGTCCACTCCTGCCTCATCTCGTCGATCCCGTGCAGCGTGCGCTGGGGAATGACCCATTCGACGTCATGCGCGAGGAGGGCATAGACAGGTTCGCGATCGCCGGTCCGGACGGCCGCCTCGAGCGCTGCCCGGAACTGCTCCGCGACCGCCTTTTCCTCGGCGGCCGTCACGCGGTTCCCACTGGTGCGGTTTCGCCCGAGCCCGGATGGTTCGTTCGCGTCTTTCGTCGATGCCCGAGCGCAAGTGCGAGGACGCCGAGCGCAACGACCGCGAGCACACCGTTCTGCAGCTCGCGCCGCTGCTCGCCCCGCCGCCGCTTCGTCTCGGCGCTCTGGAAGGTGAGGCGTACGCGCCGCCGAAGGACGAGTGCACGCTTCAGCCGCACCGACGCCGGGAGGTCTGTGGTCGGGGGCCCGAAGTACGCGATCAGGCCGGCAGCGTCTCCCACGTGTCGTGCGAACGCAGGGCGCCGCACCCGCTCGCTGAGGGTTCGCCGGACATCGAGGCCCCGCTGGCTCATGCGGCGAGCATCGACGCACGGCCGCGGCGAGGCATCATCCGCACCGGATGAACGCTCCCCGTCTCGGCGGCCGGCGAATGCCGCTGCTGAGCGGCTACCGATCCCTGATCCCACCGGCGATCTGACCGCCTCCTTGGTAGAGAGGGGTCAGCCGATTGCCGTCTGCGGCGTGTGGTCGCGGAGGCCGGCGTGCACCCCCGTGCACCCTCGGAGCCACCGACCGTTGCCCGAGAGAGCAACAACACGCCCCGATTTACAGGGGTATTTTGGAAGCCCTCTTCCGGACTCGAACCGGAGACCCCCTCCTTACCATTGAAGTCGGGGGAGGGTCTTTCTATCCCGTTTTTGCGTAGCTATGCCCGTTTGCACCCGTCCATGGCGGGCGCGAGTCGCCATGTCTTGCGTTCTCGTGCATCCTCGGTGCACCCCCGCTCCGATGCCCTCGGGGTCCGGGTCACTCGTCCAAGCTTGGGGTCAGAGCAGTCTCAGCTCGCGGGCACGCGAGACCGCGTCGGGGCGCGTGGCGACGTCGAGCTTGCGGAAGATGCTCTTCACGTGGGTCTTGACGGTGTTGAACGAGACGTAGAGCGCGTCCCCGATCTCTCTCTGGGTGAGCTCGGTCGCCAGCAGGCGGAGGACGGCGAGCTCCCGCTCGCTGAGATCCTCCTCGTACGGCGTCTGCGTCGCACGGGCCGGCTGGAGACGGAGCCTGCGCTCGACCTTCGTGACGAGCTCCGGCAACACGCCCGGGTCGGCGCACGCCTCGGCTGTCTGGCGGGCCTCACGCAGCATGTCCTTCGCGTCGAGGCGATCGCCGAGATCACCCTTCACCCCCGCGTGGGTGAGCAGCCCGTACGAGAGGTCGAACTTGGCGTCGCCTCGACGAGCGAGCTCTGTGCCCCGGGTGAGAGCCTCGTCGGCCTCTCTCAGGCGGCCTTGCCCCTCGAGCAGCTTTCCGCGGGCGACGTGCGCCATCGACATGCCGAAGTACTCCGTCAGGCCGGTCTCGCTCCGCAGGAGCGCCTCGGTGTCGTCCAGCATCCGATTGGCGCGGCCCGATTCACCGATCTCCGCATGGACGACGGCACACCAGCCGAGTGCGTGGATCAGCGCCAGGGAGTGGCCGGACTTCTCGCTCGCCGCCACCGCCTCGTCGAGCAGGGCCGACGCGATCCGACCCTCTCCGCCGAGGAAGACCGACACGCCGAAGGTGGTGAGCAGAGCGCTCCGCCAGTAGTCGGAACCGGCTTCCTCGAGCTCGAGCGCCGGCCGGGCCGTCTCGGCGATCCCACTCACGTCCCCGAGGAAGTACTGGTTGATCGCCCGGGAGGCGGCCACTCCGGACGCGACCGAGGCCGGGCCGGCGAGGAGTGCGCCACCGGTCGCGTCCTGCGCGGCCGCCTCCAGCCACCGATCGGCCTCTGCGATCCGGCCGACCTCCTGCAGCGTCGTTGCCTTCACGAGGCACAGGCGGGCATCACCTGCCACCGCCTCGGGCGGGAGGCCGTCGAGCCACGCGAGCAACGTCTCGAGACGAGCCAGGTTCCTGGCCTCGATCCAGGAGTCGAGGATCAGCTCGGAGGCGTCGTCCACGTCGCCCGCGGCAGTCGCATGGTGAATCGCCTCGGAGGCCGAGCCGAACTCGCGGTGCCAGGCGCTGGCCCGCCGGTGCAGGATGCTCACCTGTTCCGGCTCGGCGTGCGCGAGCTCGCGACGCAGGAGCTCGCCGAAGAGGTGGTGGTAGCAGTACCACTCGCGCTTCGTGTCGAGCGGGATGAGGAAGAAGTTCGAACGCTCGAGCTCGTGCAGCATCTCCACCGAGCCGGGCCGGTCGGTGAGTGCGTCGCAGAGGGGGGCGTTGAGTCGTTGGAGCACGGACGTATGGAGCAGGAACTCCCTCATCTCCTCGGGCAGGCCGGCCAGCACCTCCGAGCTCAGGTAGTCGACGACATGGCGGTTGTCGCCCGCAAAGGCGTCGATGAACTCGTGCGCGCTGGCCCGGCCGCGGATGGTGAGCGTCGCAAGGTAGAGACCGGCCGCCCATCCCTCCGTGAGCTCACGCAGCCGGACGACATCTTCATGGTCGAGCCCGAGCCCGTGCAGGTCGTTGAGAAAGCGGCCGGCCTCTTCGTCCGAGAAGCGAAGGTGTTGCGCGTCGATCTCGGCCAGCTCGCCGCGGGCGCGCAGGCGGGCGAGCGGGAGCGCCGGCTCGGAACGGCTCGAGAGGACGAGCTCGAGCGTCCGGGGAAGGTGCTCGAGCAGGAACGAGAGACCCTCGTCGATCTCCGGGTTCCTGACCAGGTGGTAGTCGTCCAGGACGAGCACGACCTGGCGCGGTAACGCCGTGAGCTCGTTGCAGAGTGCGGGGAGGACGTCGTCGACGACGCTGATCCGCGGCGCGCGCAGCATGGGAAGCGAGGCCTCGCCGGCGCTCGGGTCGAGCGTGCGCAGCGCGTGGATGAGGTACGTCCAGAACCGGACGGGGTCGTTGTCGTCGCCGTCGAGCGCGACCCAGGCGAACGGCCGTGTCTCGCTCTCGAGCGCGTGCCAGTCGGCGAGCAACGTCGACTTCCCCCATCCGGCGGGCGCGCGGATCAGCGTCAGCTTGCGCGGCGGGCCTGCGCAGAGCTCGAGCAGCTCGGAGCGTGAGACGCGCGGGCGCGGGACGGGAGCCTCCAGCTTCGACTGGATGAGCGGGCGCGCGGCGTCCTCGACCTCCGTCGACGCGTGACCTGCCATGACGCGGAGGGTACTCGCCACGGCCGTCGATTTCACCCAGGGCGATCTCGTCGCTGGGTGAAGACGGCTCACCCAGGCGCCGCGGACGATCACGCCATGACCACTTCCGCCGTCAACGACTGGAACGAGCTCGCGAGCCGGGGAGGCGACGGCCTCGCCGTCTCGCTCCTCTGGAGCAGGGCAACCGGCCGGGTCAGGGTCACCGTCGCCGACGAGAGGCTCGGCGAGGCGTTCGTCCTCGACGTCCCGGGCGCGCACGCGCTCGCCGCGTTCGATCACCCGTTCGCGTACGCAGCGGTCCGGGGCCTCGGCTGTCGGCTGTGCGACGCGCGAGCTGCAGCCGCAGACCGAACGGGGCAGCTGATGCTCTCTCCGGGACGGCTCAAGGTCGTGATCTGGGCGATGCTCGCCGCCCTGGTCGTCGTCGCTGCCTACCTGGCGAGCAGCCCGGGCTCCCACACGCCTGCTGCCAACGGGCCGGGTACCGCTCCCGCATTCGCCGCGATCGAGCGCTACGTCCGGAAGGAGATGGCGGCGCAGCGGATCCCCGGGCTCGCGCTCGGCATCGTCAGGGGCGACCGGATCGCCTACCTCCGCGGCTTCGGCAAGGCGGACGAGTCCGGGCGGGCCGTGACGCCGAAGACGCCGTTCATCATCGGCTCGCTGAGCAAGTCGTTCACCGCCCTGGCGATCATGCAGCTCGTCGAGGCGGGGAAGGTCGAGCTCGACGCGCCGGTGCAGCGCTACCTCCCCTGGTTCCGTGTCGCGGACGAGCAGGCTTCCCGCGAGATCACGGTCCGCCACCTCCTGAACCACACGAGCGGCCTGTCGACCAAGACCGGGCGGAGCTATCAGGGCAACGGCGACACGAGCGACGTCGCGCTCGAAAAAGCGGTTCGCAGGTTGGGGGGCGTCGGGCTGACGGCGCCGGTGGGCAAGACGTACCAGTACAGCACGATCAACTACTCGGTCCTGGGGCTGATCGTGCAGACGGTCGCCCGGCGCTCCTACGAGAGCTACGTCCAGACGCAGATCCTCGACCCGCTCGGGATGCGCACCTCGTTCACCTCCGGCGTCGCCGCGAAGAAGCAGGGCCTGGCGACCGGACACCACTACTGGTTCGGCAGGCCCAGAGCGGCCGATCTTCCGTACAACCGCGGGCTCGTTCCCGCCGGCTACCTGATCTCCAGCGCCGAGGACATGACGCACTTACCTGATCGCCCAGTTGAACGGCGGTCGCTTCCGCTCTGCCTCGGTGCTCTCGCCGGCGGGAGTCGAAGCGCTCCACGAGCCTGCCGTCCGGACGCCGCAGACGGGCACGTCGTACGGCATGGGCTGGTTCGTCGGTCCGCTCAACGGGATTCCTGCGATCCACCACCAGGGCGAGACCTTCAACTTTCACGCGAACGCGGTGCTCGTGCCCGGCAGCCGGACGGGCGTGATCGTGCTGATCAACGCCGAGAACTCCCTCGACCTCTTCCTCGCCGGTCGCATGGGAACGATCTCGGAGGGCGTGACGAGTCTCCTCGAGGGACGCGAGCCGCCCTCACCGCCGTCGAGCATCGTCATCTTCCTGGTGTACGCGGTGCTGTTCGGCATCGTGGTCCTCCAGTTGCGCGGCATGACCCGGTCCGTGGTGGCGTTGCGCCGCGGGCGCGTGCCGGGAGGTCGTCCCGGGCCGTGGTGGCGCATCGCCCTCTCACTGGCGCTGAACCTCATCTGGGCGCTGTTCGTCCTGGTGCTCGTGCCGAAGCAATTCGGACTGTCCCTGACGGTGATGGCCCAGGGTCTCCCGGATCTCGCCTACCTCCTGCTGGCCAGCGGCTTCACGGCCCTCGGTTGGGGCATCGTCAGAACGGCCTGGGCGTATGCCGTGCTGCGGAGATCGCAGCGCGACGAAGCAGCTGCACCCGGAGGATCGAGCACGGCACGTTCGCTGCACGAGTCGACCGACATGTCCACGGCTGAAAGGGGATGAAGATGCGCGGGCTGATCACCTTCGAGAGCGAGCGGCAGCGGCGCGGGGCGGTGCTGCGGGTCATGTGCCTGTCCCTGATGATGGTCGTCGCGTCGGTTGCGAGCCTGAACGTCGCTCTTCCCGAGCTCGCACGGGACACGGGCGCGACGCAGACCCAGCTTCAGTGGATCGTCGACGCCTATGCGCTCGCGTTCGCGGCGCTGCTGCTCCCGGCCGGCGCGATCGGCGACCGGTTCGGGCGCAAGCCGATCCTCGCCGCCGGCCTCGCGCTGTTCGGCCTGGCCTCGCTCGCTGCGATGTTCGTGAGCACGCCCGAGATCCTGATCGCGCTGCGCGTGGCGATGGGCGTGGGGGCCGCATTCGTGATGCCGGTGACCCTGTCGGTGATCACGACGATCTTTCCGCCCGAGGAGCGCGGCAAGGCGGTCGGGACGTGGGTGGGCGTCGCCGCCGGCGGCGCGGTGATCGGCCTGCTCGTCTCCGGCGTCCTGCTCGAGTGGCTGTCCTGGCCGGCGATCTTCGGACTCAACGTCGTGCTCGCGGCAATCGCGCTCGCCGGCACGATCGCGATCGTGCCGAACACCCGCGAGGCGCGGCCGCCGCGTCTCGATCCGATCGGGACGCTGATCTCGGCCGTCGCGCTCGCGGCGCTCGTCTTCGGGATCATCGAAGGCGCCGAGCGTGGCTGGAGCGACGGTCTGGTGCTCGCGGCACTCGTCGCCGGGATCGGCGGGATCGTGCTGTTCGTCCTGTGGGAGCTGCGCCGGCGCGAGCCGATGCTCGACCCGCGCAACTTCCTCCGCCGCGGCTTCGGCGCCGGCTCGCTGTCGGTGACCGTGCAGTTCTTCGCCATGTTCGGCTTTCTCTTCCTGGCGCTGCCGTACCTCCAGCTCGTGATGGGCTTCTCGCCGCTGCAGGCGTCGGCCGCCCTGCTGCCGATGGCGCTCGTGGTGATCCCGCTCTCGCGCGTCGCGCCGGCCATCGCCGGCCGCGTCGGCGTGCGGGTCACGGGTGCGGCCGGGCTCAGCCTGATGGCGATCGGCTTCCTCGTGCTCTCCCGGCTCGATGTGGGCTCGTCGTACTGGGCCTTCCTGGCCGGACTGCTCCCGTTCGGCGCAGGCATGGCGCTGTCCGGCGCTCCGGCGACGACCGCGATCGTCGCCTCGCTCCCGCGTGAGAAGCAGGGGATCGCGTCGGCGGTGAACGACGTCTCGCGCGAGCTCGGCGGTGCGCTCGGCATCGCGGTGCTCGGCAGCGTGATGAACAGCGCCTACCGGTCGGGTGTCGCCGACTCGACCTCGAGCCTCCCGCCTGCGCTCGCCGACCGCGCGACCTCGTCGCTCGCGGCCGCCCAGCAGGTCGGCCACGGACTCGGGGCGCAGGGCCAGATGCTCGTCGCGCACGCCCAGACGGCGTTCGTCGACGGCTTCGCCAACAGCCTGCTGGTCGGCGCCGCCGCGCTGTTCCTGGGGGCTGCGTTCGTCGCGCTGCGTGCTCCGGGCCGGGCCGAGTCGAAGGCGAATGCGAGCGCCGAACATGCTGCCGCGGCGGCCGAGGCGTAGTGTCCGAAGGCGTCACTACTTTCATGCTACTAGTGGTAGTATAATGGTATGAAGTTGAGCGTCAGCCTCCCCGACGAGGACGTCGAGTTCCTGGACGCGTACGCCGCGGCGGAGGGATTTGCCTCACGCTCCGCCGTCGTGCACCGCGCCGTCCGGCTGCTCCGCGCGGCCGAGCTCGGGCCTGCCTACGAAGAGGCTTTCGCCGAGTGGCAGCAGACAGGGGCCGCGGAAGCGTGGGAGATCACGGCAGCCGACGGCCTGAGGCCAGATGCAGCGAGGTGAGATCCGGCTCGTCGACCTGGAACCGGTGCGTGGCGCGGAGGCCGACAAGCGGCGTCCGGCTGTGATCGTCTCGAACGACGGGGCGAACCTCGCCGCCGCGCGTCTCGGACGCGGCGTCGTCACGGTGGTGCCCGTGACATCCGCCACCGATCGCGTCTACCCGTTCCAGGTTCTGCTCCCGGCCGCCGACACCGGCCTCCGCGACGACTCGAAGGCGCAGGCCGAGCAGGTTCGGGCCGTGGCGGTCGAACGCCTCGGCGCCAGAGTCGGCGCGCTCCCGCCCGCGCTCATGGCCGATCTCGACGAGGCCCTCCGGCTCCACCTCGCCCTGTAACGCAGGGCAGTCCTGAAGCCCTCTTCCGGACTCGAACCGGAGACCCCCTCCTTACCATGGAGGTGCTCTACCAACTGAGCTAAGAGGGCAGGCGCCCTACTGTAGCCAAGCGCGTGCCAAACGAACGCGTCAGTTGACTCGATGCCGCCGCCGACCGTCGAGTAGCCTCGCCGCTATGCGGGTCGTCGCCGAGCAGCAGATCGCCTGCAAGGCCGAGGTTGCGTTCGACCTGATGGCCGACGCCCGGAACGAGCCGGAGTGGAACAGCCAGGTCAGCCGAACGGAGCTGAAGAGCGGCGAGCCGATCGCGGCCGGGTCGCAGTTCGTGATCGTGAATCGCGGTGAGCCGTTCGACGCCACGATTGCGACCTACGACCCACCAGGGGCGCTCGAGTTCCGCGCGACCGGGTCGATCGAGCTCGTCATCCAGTATGCGTTCGCGGCGCGCGACGGCGGCACGCACATGACCGCGACGTACGACTTCCGGCCGCGCGGCGCCCTGAAGGTCATGTTCGCGCTGATGAAGCCGGTGATCGCCGGCAACGTCACGAAGCAGTTGGCGTCGTTCAAGGCGCTCTGCGAGCGACGCACTTCCGCCTGAAGCAGCAGGCTCACGCCGTCCCGGCACCGGAAAATCCGCGCCGACGCTGCCGTTTTTTCCCGATGCAGCCACGGTGGCCCGGCCGCAAAATCGAGGCATGGTCGCGCGGGAACAGGAGCGGATCCAGACCGAGCTACAGACGTTCCGGGTGGACGCGTGGGAGCGGCTCGTCCTGGCGGCGATCGCCTTCGGGCTTGCGCTCGGCGCGAGTCAGCTTCGACCCACACTCGCGATCCCGCTGCTGTTCGGCGGCATCTTCTTGCTCGTTCTCGGCGTGCGCTCGCTCGTCTTGCGCTGGGATCTGATCGACCGCCTGACCGGCGACCGCGACGCGCTCGCGATCGCGGACGTGCGCCGGCGTGCCGAGCAGGCCGCGACGATGGAGAGCCGGCACGCCCTGTCCTCGTCGATCCACGCGCTGCTCGACTGCCCCAACCTGGCCGTCGCCGGTCGCGTGCAGGCGGTCGCCGACGACCTCGAGCTGCTCGCGCAGAAGCTCGACGACGACGGTCTGACTCTCGAGCCGACGTCCGCCGTCGCCTGCGACCGGCTGCTCAGAGATTCGATCGAGAGCCCCCTGCGCAACTCGGCCGTCCCACCGGAGGACGTCCGCGCCCGCATCGCGCAGATCCTCACGGGCTTCCACCCGCGCGCCGCATGACGCGACGCCCGGCGCGCGCCGGGCTACAATGCCGCTCCCCTGGGGGTGTTCCCGAGCGGCCAAAGGGGACGGGCTGTAAACCCGTTGGCTCTGCCTTCGGAGGTTCGAATCCTCCCGCCCCCAAAAAAGCACCCAAATCGAGTCGGCTTCGGGAGGAGGATGCGCTCCTGCCGAGGCCTTGCTGAGATCCCTCGTATGGTTGTGTAGAACTACGCCGCCGCTGCCGATGCCAGGGCAAGATGAAACGCTTTCGCGCTCACGGCAGACCCTCGCGCCTCCTCGCCGCCTTCGTCGTGGCAGGTGCAGCATTCGGGCTGGTCAGCGTCGTGCAGGCGAGCATTCCCGACGGGAGTGGAGACATCCACGCCTGTTTGGCCACCAAGAAGGGCACGCTGCGCATCATCGACTCGGCGACGGTGACCAGCTGTAAGAAGGGCGAGGTAGCCCTGAACTGGAACACGTCGCCTGGCGGGGCACCCGGGCCTCCGGGGCCCACAGGGGCGACTGGACCTGCCGGGGCGACTGGGCCTGCGGGGGCGACCGGTGCGGCCGGGCCTGCGGGGGCGACCGGTGCGGCCGGGCCTGCGGGGGCGACCGGTGCGGCCGGGGCTGCGGGGGCGACCGGGGCGACCGGGGCTGCGGGGGCGACCGGGGCTGCGGGGGCGACTGGGGCTGACGGGCCGACCGGGCCTCCGGGGCCGCCCGGCTCGGGCTCGGGCGGGTCGGCTGAGTACGCGTACATCTACGACCTCACCCCGTCCGACGTGTCGACCGTCGCGGCCGGCGCCGATGTGCCGTTCGCGCAACACGGTCCCATGAGTGCCGGCATCACCCAGCCGAACGGCAGCCAGATCATGCTCGAGAACGGCGGCACCTACCGAGTCGAGTTCGTCGCGAGCGTCAACGAGGCCGGCCAGCTCGTGCTGACGGTGGACGATAACGCCGTCCCCTCCGTCTACGGGCGGGCGACCACGGGCACCCAGATCGTTGGGCAGGCCCTCATCACCGTCTCCGGCGGCAACGTCCTCACGCTCAGAAACAACTCATCCCACGCGCTCACCTTCACGCCGAACGCAGGCGGGACGGACCCCAGTGTCTCCGCCTCGATCGTCATCGAGCAAGTGGACCAGACGGCGCCGGGGCTCTAGCCGGCAGCTACTCTCCGGATCCGACCTGCCGGAGCTGATGTGACCCGTCAGCCGGAGGGACAGCCGCCACGCTTGTAGACGGCCAGGTCGGCCGGCTGCAGCATCCAGCGCCAGGTGTCACCGACGCGGACGGCGTGCAGGGTGGCGGTCGTGATGCCGTCGTCCGAGGTGACCTGGACGGTCACGGCCGTCGAAGGGGTCGCTTTTCCCGCGAGGTCGACCGTCTCCTGATAGGTGTCGAGTACCCGGATCTTCCGGAGGCCGAAGCCCTCGTTCTGCTCGCAGGCGACGAAGCGCGCCCGCGTCACGAGTGCTTGCTCGGCCGGGTGGAGCTCGTCCCAGAGCGGCCCGGTCTGTCCGCGCGAGAACTCGGTCGTGACGTGCTTGACGAAGTCGGCCGCGGACGGCGAGTTCGGGCTCGACCCTCCGCCGCCGCAGCCGGCGCCGAGCAAAGCGAGCGCCGCGAGCACGACCATGCCTCTCATCCCGGTTCTCCGGTGAGCGGGAGGTTGCCCAAGGCGATCGGGTCGCCCTCGCCCGGGACCAGCAACGCGGAGAGGTGGGGCCGGCACTCGACGTACAGGGCTGCATCCTCGAGGTCGGTCATCGCGAGGGCCGTGGCGTGCGCCTCTGCCTCTGCCCCTCCGAGCGCGACGACCGTGACCGCCAGCGGCCCCGCTTCCGCGGGCGCGCCTGTCTCCGGGTCGATCAGGTGGTGGAGCGATCCGCCCGGGCCGAAGCGCCGGCGGTCGCGCCCCGACGTTGCGACCGCACCCCAGCGAAGCTCGAGCGTGCCCAGGATGTCCGTCTCCCGGCGCGGATCGGCGACCGCAATGCACCACGGCCCGCCGTCGGGCGGGACACCGCAGACGGCGACGTCGCCGCCGAGATCGACGAGCCCTCCGGGCATCGCCGGCCACTCGGCCCGCATTGCCGCCAGGGCGCGATCGGCTGCAAAGCCCTTGCCGATCCCGCCCAGGTCGACTCCTGCCCCGATCTCGAGCCGCGCGCGGCCCCCAGCCGTGTCGACGCTGATCTCGGCGCGCGCAGGAAGACCGCAGATCGGAGACGGCTCCCGATCGTGGACGAGCTCATCGAACCCGCGGTCGTAGCCGGCGGCGACGAGTGCGGGCAGGATCGTCGGATCGAACCTCCCGTCCGTCTCCGAACGGGCGCGGACGGCCAGGCCCAACGCGTCAACGAGGCGCTCGTCGGCATCGATCCACTCGCCGGCGGCGCCGTTCAGGGCGCTGAGGTCGCTCTCGGGGTCGAACCGTGAGAGCACGCGCTCGCACGCGTCGATCTCGGCGCGGCCGGCCGCGAGAGCGCCGCGGGCCCGCTTCTGGTCGGGCAGGCCGGCGGTGATCGCAACGACGCAGATGGTGCCCATGGCGCCGAACGGCTCCTCGAGCAGGCGGGCGCCGGTCATGCCGGCACCGGCGGGGTCGGCGTCGATCGTCGCGGGGCAGGCGGGGCGACCGCCGGGGTTGGGGGGTGCGTACGCGTCGGCCGCGCGACCCTCTGTGGCGACAGGATCCGGAAGAAGGTCAGCCACAGGACGGGGCCCAGGGCGAGTGTTGCGGCGACGAGGCCCATTCCTCCCCGCAGGTCGCTGCCGACGGTCAGGCCGTGACCGAGGCCGAGGAAGAAGGCGGCAAAGGCTGCATAGTGGAACCGTCGCCAGTTCTTTTGCCCGATCCGGCGGCGGTATCGGAAGGAGAGGGCGAGCAGGAGCATCAGCCAACCGGTGACGACCCCTGCGCTCACCGCCAGCGGGCGCCAGGGGGCAGTCCCGGGCACGAGCACCGCCCGGAAGCCGAAGTGGAGCGTCGGGTCGAGGAGCAGAGCCAGGCCGTGCAGCCCGAACATCCCGACGGCCGTCCAGACCAGTGTCTGGTGCCAGGCGACGAGCGACTTCATGTGGCGCGGGGGAAGCAGCCGCGTCGAGATCGAGAGCCCGAGCCACACCGAGAGCGTGAGCAATCCGAACGCGACCAGCCCGGCCGCCCGGGCGATCAGCCACGCGACAGGCACGCCCGCAGCGGCGGCTTCGATCATCCGGCGGGCACCGGCGACGTTCGGGTCGTCGCATGCGGCTTTGTCGCGCTGCTGGGCAGGACGATGAGCTGCCGTTTCCCGCTCTTGGTCGTGACGACGACGGAGGTCGGGCCCTGCTGGGGCGCGCTGGCCGGGCGCTGGCGCGTCCAGGCGAGGACCGCGACGACGGCAAACAGCGCCCACACCGAGAACAGGGTTGCCCAGACGCCACGCATCAGTCGCCGGGCTCCACCCGAGGTGGGCGGAGTGTCGGTGTGGTCGCCGCCGGAGTGATCACCTGATCGACGGTCGGCGTCGACGCAGGGGGTGCCCCGGGCGGACGCGTCAGGCCCGCTATCGCAGCTCCGGCGGTCAGCACGGTCGCGGCGAGCACTGCCGCGAGCGCCAGGAACTGGCGCCTGCTCGGCAACCGCGCAGGCGCGCCTTCAGGACGGGCATCGGGAATGGGTGACGTCATCAGCCCACCCCTAAGCGTGGTGGGGGCGGTCCCGCCGGGCATCGTGGAGTGCCCTGATCCCGGCATCGGGGACACCGCACAGCGCCGGGACGTTGAAGTCGACGGACCGTGGCAGGCTCACGGTCATGGGCAGCCCGGCACGGCGGAAACGTTCGGCAGCGGCCGTGGAGGCGCTGATCGTGGAGGGCTCGGCTATCTACGTGACGTACGGCTGCATCAACCGCCGCGGGCCGAACGGCCTCGGCGGCGTTCCCAACCTGCAGTCGCCGGACAAGACGATCCCGCCCGGCCAGGACTTCCGCTCGCAGTTCAACACCGACGCGAAGGTCATCGACGTGATCCGCAGCGGCAGCGTGATCGGCAAGGCACCGATCGTGAGCATGCCGCACTGGGCGGAATCATCCCCGACGCCCAGTTGCAGTCTCTCGTCGCGTACCTGAAGACCCTGAAGTAGCCAAGGCGCCCTGAGCGGGGTACTACGATGGCCGCGTGGTGCGGTACGACGTAGCGGTGATCGGGGCCGGGCCTGCCGGCTCCGTCACGGCGATCCACCTCGCGCGGGGAGGCGCGAAGGTGCTCCTGCTGGACAGGGCGTCGTTCCCGCGCGACAAGCCGTGTGGCGGTGGCCTGACTCTGCGTGCGGTGCGTCAGCTTCCGGTCGACCCGACCCCGGTCGTCGAGCACGAGGTCGATCGGATGGCATTCCGGCTCGGGTGGCACTCGCACTTCGAGCGGCGCGGCAAGCGTGGCCCGTTCGTGCTGATGACGCAGCGCCGCCTGCTCGACCACTACCTCGCCGAGCAGGCGGTCGCCGCCGGGGTCGCCTTCCGTGACGGTGCAAAGGTCGAGGTCGGGGACGGGTCGGTGCTCGAGGTCGGCGGCGAACAGATCGAGGCGACGGTCGTCGTCGGCGCAGACGGTGCCAACGGGACGACCGCAAAGGCGCTCGGCCTGGGCGGGCCGATCACCTACGGCGTCGCCTTCGAGGGCAACGCTCCGTTCGAGGAGCGGTACCGCGGCCTCGCCTACATCGAGCTGGGCACGATCCCCGGCGGCTACGGCTGGGTGTTCCCGAAGGGCGACCACGTCAACGTCGGAGTCGGCGGCTGGGAGGCCGAGGGGCCGAAGCTCCGGGAGCACCTCGCCGAGTTGTGCCGCCGCCACGAGGTCGACGCCGACTCGCTCGAGAACGTGCGGGGGCACCGCCTTCCGCTACGGCGCCCCGGCTTCGTCCCGGCGCGCGGCCGGGCCATTCTCGTCGGCGACGCCGCCGGGCTCGTCGACCCCCTCACCGGTGACGGGATGTACGAGGCGTTCGTCAGCGCGCGGCTCGCATCGGAGGCGACACTCGATGTGCTCGAAGGGCGGGCCGAGACGGTCGAGGCCTACACGGAGCGGTTGAGCGCCGCGCTCGGGCCGCTCGCCGGAGCCTCCTGGGGGGCGAAGATCGCCCTGGACCGCTACCCGCGCACGACGTTCGCTCTCGCCCGCGCACCGCTCGTCTGGCCGGTTGTCGAGCGGCTCGTCCGCGGTGACATCAGTGCGCCCTCCGAGGCGCGAGGCCTTGCCCGCCCGCCGCTCAAGGCGATTGCGGCGCTTGCGCGCGTCGCGGCGGCCCGCTCGCCCGCAGCCGCCTAGCCCGCCTTCCGCCCGGGCGCCCCCGGTGCGGCGTCAGAGCAGCCGATCGCCGGTGACGCGCCGGACTTCGTCGAGCGAGGTGATGCCGGCGAGGCAGAGTCTCACACCGCACTCGCGAAGTGTCGTCATGCCCGACTCGATGGCCGCCGCGAAGATCTCCTCGGTCGAGGCGTCGATCAGCCGGCGGATCTTGCCCTCCACCGACATCGCCTCGTACAGGGCGACCCGCCCTTCGAAGCCCGTATGCAGGCAATCCTCGCACCCGCGGGCGCGGTAGAGCACGTCGCTGAAGCCTTCCAGGCCGAAGCTCTGCCGTTCCGTCTCGGTCGGTTCGTAGGCTTCGCGACACTTGAGGCAGAGCCGCCTGGCGAGGCGCTGGGCGACGATGCAGTTGAGCGAGGGCGCCAGCAGGCCCGTGTCGACGCCTATGTCCTTGAGCCGGACGATCGAACTCGACGCGCTCTGAGCGTGCAGTGTCGTCAGCACGAGGTGGCCCGTCGTCGCAGCCTGCATCGCGATCCGCGCCGTTTCCTCGTCACGGATCTCGCCGACGAGGATGACATCGGGATCGCTCCGCAGGATGGTGCGCAGTCCCCGCGCGAACGTGAGTCCTGCGAGCGGATCGATCTCGACCTGGCCGACCCCCGGCATCTGATACTCGACCGGGTCCTCGATCGTCACGAGGACACGTCCGGGGTCGTTGAGCAGGTCGAGAGCGGCGTAGAGCGTAGTCGTCTTGCCGCTGCCGGTCGGCCCGACCGCGATGATCACGCCGTACGGCCGTTCGATCGCACGCCTGAGGATGGATTCGGTCGCGGCGTCCATGCCGAGCTCGGACACGCTCAGCGCTCCCTTGAAGCCGCGATGGAGGATTCGCAGCACGGCCTGCTCCCCGAAGACGGTCGGGAGCACGGCGATCCGCATGTCCATCGGCTGCCCGCCGACCCGGATTCCGACGCGTCCGTCCTGCGGAGCGCGGCGCTGCGCGATGTCCAGGCCGCCCATCACCTTCAGTCGGGCGATCACCCCCGCTTGCAGCGAGCTCTCGATCTGAGTCAGCTCCCGCGTCACTCCGTCGACCCGGAGGCGAACGACGAGCTTGTCGGCCTGAGGAACGAAGTGAATGTCGGAGGCGCGGTGGGCAAGCGCATGGCTGATCGCGTCGTTGACGAGACTGATCGCAGGTGCCGTGTCGTCCAGGCTCAGGCCCTCGAGGCCCGACTCGCTTCCGCGCCAGGCAGAGCCCGAGAAGGTTTCGACCGCTCCGAGCCGTTCTTGATACGCGTGGGCGATCGCCTCTTCCAGCTGCACGCTGTCGGCGACGACGATGAGGGTGTTTGTGCCGAGCGCGAGGCGCAGGTCGTCGTGGGCAAAGACGTTTGTCGGGTCGGCGACGGCGACCACCACCGTTCCGTCCTGGACCTTCACCGGGAGCGCCTGGTACCGCTGGGCACTACTCTTCGGCAGCAGGGTCACCGCCTCGTGGTCGGGCTTGATCGCGCCCAGGTCGACGAAGTCGAGTCCGTGCTGTTCGGCGAGCGCCTCGGCCAGGTTGCGCGACGTGATCAGGCCGAGGCCGATGAGGACCTGGCCGAGCGGAAGGCCGCTTCGCTCCTGCTCGCCAAGCGCATGTTCCAGGCCGTCGACCGTCAGTTGCCCTTTCCGGACGAGGAAGCCGCCGAGCCGCGGGCGACCCTCGGACTGCCGCGCGGCGGCGTGCTCGGGGGCGGGCTGGACGGCCATGCGACGTCTATCGGCGCCTGCGGGTCTCCGCATTAGGACGATGTCGATCGCTAAAGCAGGCTCTCGGCGCTGCCGATCAGGATGACGTGGATCTGCACTCCCTGCTCAAGCATGCTGTCGACAGCGGCGCCAGCGACGTTCACCTGAAGATCGGTCAGCCGCCCGTTCTTCGCCACGACGGCGCGCTCTTCGCCGCCGACGGTTGGCCTCCGCTCGAGGCTCAGCAGCTCGAAGAGGTGCTGGCGACGATCACCGCCCAGGATCCTGCGAGGCGCGCCTCGTTCGACCAGACGGGCGAGCTCGACCTCGCCTACACGCCCCCCGACCTGCCGCGCCTGCGCGTCAACGGGTTCCGCCAGCGCGGGGCGATCTCATTCGCCTTCCGCGTGATCCCGAATCGCGTCCCGACGTTCGCCGACCTCGGATTGCCCGGAGGGGTCGAGCTGCTGGCAGATGAGCGTCGCGGTCTCGTCCTCTGCACCGGCGCCACGGGCTCCGGCAAGTCGACGACGCTCGCAGCGATCGTCGGGCACATCAACGCCGGGCGAAGGCGCCACATCGTCACGATCGAGGACCCGATCGAGTTCCTCCACAACGACCAGAAGAGCATCGTCAACCAGCGGGAGGTCGGGCTCGACACGGCCTCGTTCAACGAAGCGCTCCGCCGGGCTCTGCGCCAGGACCCCGACGTGATCCTGATCGGCGAGATGCGCGACGCTGAGACTGCGCAGACGGCAATGCAGGCGGCCGAGTCGGGGCACCTCGTCCTCTCGACGCTGCACACCATCGACGCGGCCGAATCGATCAGCAGAATCGTCGAGTTCTTCCCGCCCGAGAAGCACCACCAGGCGCGCTCGATCCTTGCGGGCGTCCTTCGCGGCGTCATCAGCCAGCGGTTGCTGCCGCGTATCCAGCCCGGACGCGTCGCGGCGGTCGAGATCATGGTCACCAACGCCCGGATCGCCGATCTGATCCGCGAGAACCGGGTGGGGGAGATCGAGGACGCGATCGCCGACGGCGACTTCTTCAAGATGCAGACGTTCACGCAGGCGCTCATCGAGCTCGTCCTCGCCGAGGACGTCGATACCGAGACCGCCGCGAACGCGGCAGGAAACCGCCACGACTTCCTCGTCGCCCTTGACCGGGCGCTGAAGGAGCGCGCGGAGGAGGAGCGCATGGTGGCGGCTGAGGTGACCACCGAGCAGACCTCGGAGCTCCACCTGATACGACCGGGAGAACAGTGAAGCGCGTCTTGATGTCGCTGCTGATCGGTCTGCTCGCGACCGCCGGAGCAGCGCGCGGCGACGGCCCGACATTCTCGGTCCTGCCGGCGACCTCGGCGTTGCCGAGCCCCGCCTTCGCGAACGGCAGCGAGCTGGTTCTCGCGCCCGCATGGACGGTTCCTCCGGCCGCGCCAGTACAGCTCTCCTACGACCAGTTGTTGCGGCTGTGGCAGAACGCCGGCCAGGCCTACGGCGTGCCCTGGAACGTGCTCGCCGCGATCAACAAGATCGAGTCCAACTTCGGCCGCAACATGGGGCCGAGCTCGGCCGGGGCGATCGGTTGGATGCAATTCATGCCTTCGACCTGGCTGCGCTGGGGCACCGACGCCGACGGTAACGGCATTGCCGATCCCTGGAACCCGGTCGATGCCGTCTACTCGGCCGCCCGGTACCTCGCGGCATCGGGCGGTGCAACCGACATCCGCCGGGCCGTCTTCTCGTACAACCACGCCGACTGGTACGTGAACCAGGTCATTCAGCTGGCGCAGCTCTACGGCAGCTCCGACACCGCCTCGGCCGACGCGTTCCAGAGCCAGCCCGCCTCCCAGCGTTCCGTGTTCGCGCTCGACCGCCTCCAGTCACAGCTCGACAGCGCTCGGGCGGCGGTGGCGAAGGCGAGCGACGACTACCGGGTCGCCCACGCGAAGGCGCAGGATCTCGCCGATCGCGAGCAGGCGCTGATGGAGCGGGCCGATGCGAAGTCCCTGCTCTCCGACCGGCTCGTGGCGCAAAGAGACGCTGTTCAGCACGGCGCCGCCGCACGGGCGGAGGCCGACCGTCTGAAGCAGCGGCTCGATACGGCCCGGTCGACACTCGCGAAGCTGCAGGACCAGGCTCAGGGGGCGTCATTCAACGGGCCGGCCCGGCAGCTCCTCTCGGGCGCTCCCGTGCAGGGCTCGAGCAACTACGTGTTTCCGGTCGGCGGCGGGCCGGCGGTCGTCTCGGTCTCGCACTTCCATCACGACTACCCCGCGGCGGATATCGCCGCCCCCGAGGGTACGCCGCTCTACGCGCTCTCCGACGGGACGGTGCTCTACGCGTGGAGCTGGGACCAGCGCTGCGGGATCGGCTTCACGATGCGGTCGACCGACGGGCAGACGTGGACGTACTGCCACCTCTCCTATCTCGAACCGGCGGTGACGCAGGGAGCCGAGCTCAAGGCCGGCGATTCGGTCGGGCTCGTGGGACAGACGGGCGACGCGACCGGTCCGCATCTCCATCTGCAACTGCAGCCGGCAACCTCGTATCCGCAGGACCAGCCGTGGTTCCAGAGCGCTGCCGACACCGCCTTTCGTTGGTCGGATGCGGGTCTGAGGAGCCCGGCGGCGCCCGGACCCCTCGTCTTCCACATCATCCGTTCCGTCGACTAGCGGCGGTCTGTCGCCGGCTCGTTCCGGCTAAAGCTTTGGCCTGTTCAGGCCGATGAAAACCCCGAATGTTCAAACGTGCAGCAGCTCTCTCTCGCGGTGTCATCGCCACCTTCGTCGGCCTGCTGATCGCAGGTGGGACGTTGACGATGGCTGCCGACCGGGTCTCACAGCGGCCGACCCTCGTCCCGGTCTCGGCATCGCCGAGGACGCTGATCGTGCCGCAGGTCGCGGGTCAGGCCTACGTGTTCGCAAAGGGGATCCTGCAGGACGGCGGCTTCGCCTGGCACCTGCTCGGGGCGGTTCAGGGATACGCGGGGAACACCGTCGTCGACCAGTCTCCGGCCGCCGGCTCGGTCGTGCTCGACACGGGTGCCCCGACGATCACGCTGGTACTGGCCCGGAACCGCGCCTATGCAGAGCGGGGCAGACCGGAAAACAACGCCCCCTACGCCGGCACAACCGTCCTGTTGCCGGGCAACGTCCCGGCAGCGACGACGCTGCCGACGCCTGCGTCCCAAAGGGCGCAGCGCCGCCCGGCGGGCGCGCGTCCCGCACAGCGTCACGCCACCGCGAAGAAGGTCGCCGGGAAGGTTCAGCCGAGGCCCGCGTGAGGCTCACCGTCCAGGGGGCCATGGTGACGATCGTGGGCGACATCGACGGGGACGGCTGCAGCTGATGGGTGTCGTGCTCGGAGCCTTCGCGGTGCTGCCGGGCCTCGCCCTCGGGAGCTTCCTCAACGTCGTTGCGGCACGGCTGCCCGAGCGGCGCTCGCTCGTGCGCCCGCGCTCGGCCTGCCGCGCGTGCATGACGCCGATCGCCTGGTACGACAACGTGCCGCTGCTCGGCTACGCGGCGCTTCGCGGCCGCTGCCGGACGTGCAAGGCGCGCATCAGCCCGATGTACCCGGCGGTGGAGGTCGCGACCGCGACACTCCTGGCCGGCTGCCTCATCGCCTTCGGGCTCTCGCTGCACGCGGCTGCGGCCGCCGTCTTCTGCGCCGCGCTCGTCGTCATCACCGCCACCGACCTCACGCATCGGATCGTTCCAAACCGGGTCGTCCTTCCGGCCGCGGCGATCGTGCTCGTACTGATGACCGCCGCCGAGCGAAGCCCGGAGTGGGCAATCGCCGGAATCGGTGCCGCAACGTTCCTACTCGTCGTCATGCTCGCCTATCCCGGTGGGATGGGGATGGGGGACGTGAAGCTCGCACTGCTGATGGGCGTCGCCCTCGGCCGGGCCGTCGCGGTCGCGCTTCCGCTCGGGATGATCGTCGCGCTCGTCCCCGCGGTGATCCTCTTCGCCCGGCACGGGTCGAGGGCGCGGAAGATGGCGATTCCGTTCGCGCCGTTTCTCGCGGTCGGCTCGGTGATCGCCCTGTTCGCCGGTGACGCTCTCGTCCACGCCTACGCGAGCCTCTTCTGAGGGGCCGGCAGGTGACATGGAGCCTGGGCCGCCCAACATCCGCCCCCTGACGGCGGGCGCCGAGGAGGTCGCGTCGGGCTCGCCGCCGACCCGGCCGCTGGGGATCGACGACAAGCCTGCCGAACTCGTCGCCGACCTGGTCGAGGCGACCCGACTCGTTCCCCTCGACCGTCTGGCCCTGGTCCGGGGCCTGACGCGCCAGGGCACCGTCGTTCGCCGAGGCGCTCGTGGCAGAAGGCCTCGCCTCGACCGAAGGCGTCGCCCGGATGCTCGCCGCGCGCCACCGTTTGCCCCTCGTCGATCTGCGGCTTACCGGGGTCTCGGCCGAAGCGAGCGTGCTCATGCCGCTGCGCGTGCTCCGCCGGGCGATTGCGCTGCCGTACCGGCTCGAGGGGGAGATGCTGCACGTCGCGCTGGCAGACCCGCAGAACGTGCACGCGATCGACGAGCTTCGCCTGGCGACGCGCTATCAGCTGTCGCTCGGGGTGGCCGCGCGCGACGACATCCTCGTCGAGCTCGACCGCATGGACCGGGTCTCGGACGCAGTCATCGAGTCGCTCGAGGAGTCGGAGTACGACGACGGCGCGGTCGCCGACCTCGAGGAGGACGACGGCGTCTCGGATGGGCCGATCGTCCGGATGGTCAACTCGATCATGCTGGAGGCTGCCGAGGACGGCGCGAGCGATGTCCACTTCGTGGCCCAGGAGGACGGCCTCGCGGTTCGGTTCCGCATCGACGGCGTCCTGCACGAGATGCAGCGGATTCCCAGGCAGCACATGGCCGGCGTGACGACGCGCCTGAAGGTGCTCGCGAAGATGGACATCGCCGAGCGGCGCCGGCCGCAGGACGGCCGCATCTCGCTCCGCGCGGCGGCCGCAGGACGGCTGCTCGACATCCGCCTCGCGACGCTGCCGACCGTCGCCGGCGAGACCGTGGTCATGCGCCTGCTCGACAAGTCCAGGAGCGCGCCGACGCTCGAGGCGCTCGGGCTTTCGGACGAGATGCGGTCGACATTCAGCAAGCTGATCGCGAGGTCGACGGGGGCGATCCTCGTCACGGGGCCGACCGGATCCGGGAAATCGACGACCCTCTACGCCGCCCTCACCCAGATCAACCGGCCCGAGATCAACGTCATCACCGTCGAGGATCCGGTCGAGTACCGGCTCGCCGGCGTGAACCAGATGCAGATCAACGTGCGCGCGGGGCTGACGTTCGCGAGCGCGCTCCGGTCGATCCTCCGCTCGGATCCGGACGTCGTCATGGTTGGCGAGGTGCGCGACGGCGAGACGGCGAAGATGGCGATCGAGGCCGCGCTCACCGGCCACCTCGTGCTCACGACGCTGCACACGAACGACGCGCCGAGCACGCTGACCCGGCTGAACGAGATGGGCGTGGAGCCGTTCCTGACCGCGTCCGCGGTGTCGGCGGTGCTCGCGCAGCGGCTCGCCCGAAAGCTCTGCACGCATTGCTGCGAGATGTACACGCCGAGCGTCGACGAGTTGATCGAGGCCCGCGTTTCGCCGGAGGTCGCGGCGGCGTCCGACGGGATGGTCCTGTACCGAAAGCGGGGCTGCCCACGCTGCGGCCAGTCGGGCTACCGGGGCCGGATCGGGATCTTCCAGCTGCTCCTGATGAACGAGGCGCTGGCCGAGCTGGCCGTTCGGAAGTCAGGCCGCGACGAGCTCGAGCGCGAGGCGATGTCGACCGGAATGCGAACGCTCTGGGACGACGGCATGGCGAAGGTCGCGGCGGGCCTCACCTCGATCGAGGAGCTCACACGCGTCACCGTCTAGGTGTAAGACCCAAGCAGGTTGGTTCTGCCGACCGGGGGTTGGTGGCCGAGGGCTGAGTGGGGTTGACCCGATCTTGTTGACGTCTTGACACTCGGTGTTCGTGCCGGGAGAGAGGAGCCAAGAGGATGGGTCGTGTGTCGAAGTGGTCGCCGGAGTTTCGTGAGGAGGCGGTCCGGCTGCAGCGTGAGAGCGGTGAGTCGATCACCGCGGTCGCGCGTCGGCTCGGAGTGTCGCCGGAGACGCTGCGGAACTGGGTGCGCCGTGACGAGGTCGAGCGTGGGGAGGGGATGACGATCGCCGAGCACGCTGAGATCCGGGAGTTGCGCCGCCAGATCCGTCGCCTCGAGGTCAACGGAAACGGGGCAACCTCAACCCCAGAGCCGCGTTACCGTGAAGCCTCATCCGGATCCCCTCCTTGGGACTGAGCTGCCTTCGTCAGCGCTCAGCCTCCAGGGAGGCCCGGATGAACCAACCTGCTTAGGAACTACGACTAGTCGGCCTGGACGTCGCAGCCGAGGTACATCAGCGCGGCGACGGCCTCCGTCACGAACGCGCTCGCCTGATGTGCGTCCGAGAAGGTGTACGGGCCGGGCCGCATGAGTTGCGTGGTGCCGTGCGGGCAGACCTCTGCCTCGACGACACAGACAGAGCCGTGGTCGACCGCGCGCAGCATCGCCACCAGCTTGCCGTCCCTGCGGGCGTGGCGGACGAACAACTCGCGGCCGTCACTGTCCTCGGCGACAGGGGCAGGAGTCACCGGCTCCGGCGAGGCCGCCCACAGGTCGTCCCACGCGGTCTCCTCCGCCGGTGCGCTGTGCCGGCCGAACCGCATTACGATGCGGCGTTCACGGCCGCCTGGGCGACCGTGTCGCGATCCGCGAAGCCGTCGATCCGGACGACGAGCGATCCGGGTGGGCGCAGGACGAGCACCGCGGGATCCTGGACGGCGCCGTAGCGCGCGTTGAGCGAGTCCACGCGGTGGCTCCGCACGTCGATCGGCACGAATGCGCTCCCTGCGAGCCGCGCCCCTTCTCTCGCCTCGCCGAGCGCGGTGCCGTCGATCTTCGCGTTCGGGTCGTAGAGGGCGACGACGACCACCCGGTCGGCGGCGAGCGCCCGGCGGATCGCGAGCGGAAGCTGGTTGGGCGGCGGTGGTGCCCCGGCCGGCTTCGGCCGGCTCGCGACGGCCGGGCGTCGCGGCGTCGCGGCATGCGGCCGTTTCGACACGGCGTCCGGGGCGGCCGCCGGGTTCACGGACGGTTGGGCCGGCTTGAGCGTCGTCGGCACGGACGTCGGCGACGCCTCGTTCGAGCCATGAAGACGCTTGAATGTCATCAGGCCGGCGGCGGCTCCAGCGAGGGCGAGGAGGAGGACCAAGAGGAGGATCCGAGCGCGCTGATCGAGCGTATGGGTCACCCTTCTCCTATCGGCACGGTCGCGCGTTTGCTTGAGATCACGGGTCTCCATGCGCCGCCGGAGACTCGATCACGCAGGTGCACGCTCGATCACCCGAACTACGGGCCGGGCAGCTCGCGGAAGAGCAGCACCGTGTACCCGTAGTCGATGGTCGGGAACCAGGGCGGCTGCAAGTACAGCAGCGAATCGTCGTAGTTGTAGTTCCGCGTCTGGAACATCGACATCTGGCCGCCCTTCGCGGTCGCGGTCGAGCCCATGAACGTCATCGTCGTGTGGCTGCCGCTCGAGCTCGCGGAGCTCCACTGGCCGGTCTGCGTGATCGTCGCGGCCCGCCAGTTCAGCGTCGACGGAGCCCACTCGGCGACGATCATGTCGCCCTTCGCGATCAGTCCCAGGACGTCGTCGCCGCCCGCGGACGCGACGTACCCGATGTCGTCGCCGATGATGATCTGGTTGTTCGAGGCGACCGTGACGCGCCCGTTGACGCAGACCGCGTTGGTGAGGTTGCGCGAGGAGAGGTACCCGGTCCGTCCCGGGTCGGTGCAGCTCGACGTTCCCCCGGCGACGATCACGTTCTGCTCCACGTAGATCGCTCCGTTCGTCGGAACCGTCTGGGGGAAGCCGGCGTACTGCGTGCAAGTCGGCGGCGTCGAGCTCGTCTGGTTCGTTGCCGTACACGTCTTGACGTTCAACGTTCCGTCGCTGTTGAAGGTCAACTGCCAGGCGGCGACCGACGAGTCGTTCAGGTAGATGCCGCTCAGCTGGGCGGCACGCTGGATGTCGGCGAGCGAGGCCGCGAAGCTCGCGAAGCTGATGGGGTACTTGATCACGCCGCGGATCGTCGGCGACGAGTCGATGTCGTACTTCTTCGACCCGTTCTGCATCGACACGGAGCCGGTCACCTGGTTCTCGGCGTAGATGTTGGCGTAGGCCGTCCCGCTGTGGCTCACGCTGTGCTTGACGTTGTTCGAGTCGATGCCTGCATAGATCTTCCCGAAGGTCGTCGCCGCTGATCCGTACGAGATGTCGGCGTTGGCGATCATCTGGAAGTCCGCGACGGAGGCCGGGCGGATCTGCTCCTCGATCACCCTGACGGGCGCGGTTGTGTTCTGCCTCCTCCCGGTCGTGACGATGTCGACGTATTGCACGCTGCTGGTCGGACCCGCGACCTGGACGTTGTACTCGTAGCCGTTGCTCAGCTGCCGCCAGTTGTTCTTCCCGCTGCAGTACGACCACGTCGTTCCGTACGTCCACGCCGTCGGCGTGGTCGAGGTCGACGAGACCAGCGAGCCGCCGCCGGAGCAGCTGCTCGCCGCCTTCCTGGTCGATTCGCCGGCGGCGACGTCGTGAAGGTAGTACTGGTTGTCGTCGAGGAGTTTCGAGGTGTAGTCGTCCAGGCCGGCCTCTGCGGCATGGAAAGCCGCGTCGCGGGTGACCGCCCGGGCGCTCTGCGAGGAGTCTCCGCGCACGATGTCGACGAGCGTGACCGAGAGGAGCATGAGCACCATCGACAGGAAGATCACGACGATCATCGCGTTGCCGTCCTCGCCTCTCGGTGTGCGCAGCCTCAGGAGCATGCCGTGGTCCTCAGGTCGACGTTCGTCTGGTAGGTCGTGCTCGTCCCGCCGAGGCCCGCGCGGGGCCTGACCGTGAGGCTCACGCTCACCCGCGCGACGGCGGACGCCGACGTGGTGGTGGCACCGCTCGCGTCGTAGTACGTGAACGCCGTGGAGTTCGTCACGGAGCCGACCTCCCTGGCCCAGGCGCCCGTGGTCCCCCACGTCCACGGCGCGCCTCCGGTGTTCGTGCTCGTGGCGAAGCGCCGGTCGAGCTCGCCGCTCGCCAGCTGGTAGGAGATCTGCCGGAGGTGGTACGGCGTTACCTTGTCGGGCGAGTAGAACGTGAGCTGCGTGCCCGTCGCGGTCGTGACGGCAGCGGCCGCGGGGGTCGTCGTCGTGTCGCACTGGGCCTGGCGCAGGTCGGCGGCGAGCCGGTCGACGGCCGCCCGCACCTCGGTCTGGAGGTTGCTCTGCTCCTGCACCCGCGCAGTGGTCTTGACCGTCGTCGTCATCAGCGCCGACCACGCGACCAGCACGCCGATGACCAGGACGGACAAAGCGACGAGGAGCTCCATGAGCGTGAAGCCGTCTTCGCGCTTCAGGGTCGCGACGAGAATGCGGATGCCCATCAGCAGCTCCCGGTCGTCGCGCCGAACGACAACGGGTTCGGAAGTGCCTGCGTCGTCGGGGCGGAAATGTTGGTCGTCGTCGAGGTCTGCGTCGTCAGACCGGTCTCGCTCGCCTTGATCGTGTAGCCGGACCCGACGGGCACGTTGGGGATCGTCGCGACGCCGTTGACGGTCGTGGCCGACAACGAGAGATTCCACGGCGAACCGCCGAATGGGCCGCCCGTGACGGTCACGGTCGCGCTGTTGCAGAGCGTCGAGCCTCTCTTGACCGTCGCGGTGACCGTGGCGAGCTGGGCGTTGTTCACCGTGAACGTGTGGGACAGGACGGTCGGGTAGGCGTCGGGCACGTTCGCCGTCACCTGATTGGCGTAGAAGCTTCCGCCCAGGAGGGACAATGTGTAGGAGAGCCCCGGAATCACGAGCACGCTCTGCGAGCCCTCGGTCATCGAGGTCACCGTCAATGTGCCGCCGGCGTACGAGAAGTTCTTGGAGTACTGCGTGGAGTTGCGTGTGTACTTCAGCGTGGCGGTGGTGCTGCCGACGGGCACGAACGGCGTCCCGTCGAAGTTCCTGAGCTGGACGTAGATGGTCGAGGGCCGGTAGAGGTAGAGCGCGGTCGGCCATGTCTGTCCCGGGGCGAGCTGGACGTGGGCCGGCGAAGCCGGCGAGACCGTGTCGTATAGCGTCACGTAGCCGGTGGGGGGCGTGAGGCTGAGGTCGTAGTACGCCTGCCCCCCGCTCGTCGGGTTCGGCGTGAGGCCCGCGAAGGTGACGCTGCCCGAGGCATCGGTCGTGTCGGAGCTCGGTGCGCTCGGACCCGTCGCGAGCGCGACCGGCACGTTCGGGATCGGGGTGTTGTTGCCGTAGTCGACGACGGTGGCGTTGATCACGGCGTTCGTCTCGGACGCCTTGACGGGCGGCGAGACATAGGTGACCTGCTTGGCGAGTTGCGTGCCGTCGCTCGTCCGTGTGATCGTGACCACGACCTTCTTGTAGTTCGCGTACGACGTGTAGCTGAGCGGGCCGGGGTCGTTGACGTACGACACGCTCGTCGTCTGCGCCCCGATCAGGCCCCCTTTGTTGACGCTCTGCGTGGCGGCGAGCGTCCCCGGCGGGTTGCCGTTCACGATCCCGACCAAGTCGTAGTCCATCGAGCGGATCGTCTCGATCGCGTTGAGGGCGGTCTGTTCCGCAACCGTCCGCTGGCGTGCGAGCTTGCTGGCGGCTGTGGCCGAGGTGAGGACGCCGATCAGGGCGGTGCCGATGATTCCGAGGAGCGCCAACGCGAAGACGACCTCGATCAGCGCGAACCCCTGTTCCCGGGCGGCGGGCAGGGTCAACCGGCCGCTCGGCCGGCGCCGGTCGCGCGAGCGGGTCGGACCGGGGTCGAGCGTCGCCCGGACGCGGTCATCTCTCCAACAGGGCAAGGCCATACCACCGCACACATCGGCAGGCGGGCGTTCTTCCCCGATCCCCCCTCCGGGGAGGGTGTGAACCGTGCTAAGAAGCCGGTTCAAACGCGGGACACGCCCGTGCGCTGGACGTGAAGATCGGCGCGGTGGCCTTCACGCTCACCGCCCGCAGGCCTACGAATCCAGGTCGGTTCGTGCGGAAGCCGACGCGCGTCAGTCGGCTCGCACAGACCGCGAGCCGCACACTCTTTGGTGAGCCAGGCTGGAGATGCACGGTGACGCGCCTGCCCCCCGGGAGCACGAACGTGAGCTTCGACGGTCCGAGAGAGTGGGCGGCCGCCACCTTGAGCGACAGCCAGCCGGAGACCGGCCCGCCGGCCGTTGCCGGCCAGAGATGGATCGCGCCCGCCGCGGCGAGCCATCCGTCGTAGTAGCGCCCCGGGGCGTAGAGCGCCAGGCGCGGGCGCTGTGGTCCGTCGGGCACCCAGAGCGCCGCAGTCGGACCCGCGGCCAACATCGTGGCACCTCGCAGTCGGACGGTGGAGCCGAAGGTGTCGACGAGCAGGGGTCCGTCGAGTGGGCCTCCGCTCGAGGTCATCGACCCGTCGCCGCCGACGTGCACACGGTCGGCGCGGAAGCTGTCGAGTCTGGCTGCGCCCGGCAGAAGCGCGACCCGGGTGATCGAGCGGTTCCAGAAGAGTTCCTGGAGCGAGATCGCACGGACTCCGCTGAAGGACTGGAGCAGCGTGACGTGACCAACGCCGGCTCGATCGACCCAGGATGGGTCGCTCGGCAGATAGGTCTTCTTCAGGCTCACGGTGCTCTGGATGTCCAGAGCGACCGCGCCTGCCGAGGCCGCGCCCACCGCCAGCACCGCCAGTCCGAGCACGACGGGGGTGCCGATCCGGGGTCGCCTGGAGGCGAGCACGGCGACCGCCGACATCAATCCGACGGCGGCCACCACCACGCTGGCTGCGACCCCCGGACCGCCCAGCTTGCCGGTCAGCCAGTAGACGGCAAACAGAACCGGCGAGCCGTCGGCCGTGGTCGCGCGCGCATAGGCGCTGAGCGGCATTCGGACCGAGACGAGTACGAGCCCGGCGGCGAGCGCGAGATGGGGCAACCGCAGCGGCCAGCCGCGAGAGGCATACAGGGCGAAGCACAGGCCGAGGAGAGGGACGGCGTAGAACACGTACCGCTCCTGGATCTCCTGGCCCACCGACAGGCTGGCCTGGAGCAGGCCGGCCTCGAACAGCAAGGCGGCGATGAGCAGCGCGACGATGACGCCGAACGCGAGCTCCTCGCGCGTCCGCGGGTGCGAAAGTGCGAGCCAGAGGCCGAGCAGGGCCCCGGGGATGATCACCCACCCCGCCGCGTACGCGACCGTCATGGCGTCCAGCGCGCCCCAGTGCGCGATGCCGAGCGCCCCGGCGTGGAACCCGAAGAGCCATCGGTACACGCCGAAGACGCTCGACGGTCCCGCGGCCAGGGCACCGGTTGCCGCGACGGCGAAGATGCCGAGCGCGAGTGCCTGCTCACGGAGTGCGGCCTTCACCCGATGCTCGCGAATGCCCACGGCGACGGTCGCCAGTGCGAACACCACCGGGAGCGCCGCGAACTGGACGCGGGCGAGGGTCGTCAGGCCGGCGGCGGCGACGAAGAGGAGCTGCGCGCGGCGCGTCGGCCGTGAGAGCGCGCGCGTCGCCGCGTACACCGAGGTGAGGAGCAGGGGGTACGCGAGGCACTCCGAGGATATGAACGACGCGTACAGCAGATCCGGGACGAGGACGGCGAATGCGGAGAGGACGAGCGCGATGCGCCCGCTCAGCCCCAGCCGCCGGGCGAGCAGGTACACCGGGACGGCCGCAAGGGACATCGCGAGCGCGCCGATCGACTGGACGAGCCGAAAGGCGACACCGACGTCTCCGATCAGCCAGGCGGGTGAAGTCACGATCGGCTGGAGCAGGGCCGGGAAGTGCGCGGGGCCGCCTCGAATCAGCGGGCGGCCGGACTCCGCGAGGGACCGGCCGATCGACGCATAGATGTACTCGTCGGGAAAGAGCGCCGGCGTGGAGCGTAGCCAGGCGACGGCCGTCCGGAGGACGAAGCTGGCGCCGACGATGGCGACCAGCGCGGGAGCGTACGTACGCCTCACGATGCTGATCGTCGGCATCGGCGTGCCATCCCTTGAGGAACGACGAGGGCGCGGTCTCCCGCGCCCTCGCGTGATGCAGATGCTGCCGTGTCTTACGGGCAGGTTCCGCCGACGACGATCTGCGCGGGCGGTCCCGCCTTGGAGGCGGTCTTGTTCTGCGACGTCGCCTGGATGCAGTACGACGTGGCACTCTGGGTGCCGGCGCCGAGCGTGTACATCGACAGGTTGATCGCCTGGTCGTACGAGGCCTGGAGGCCGGCGACCGTCATGCTGGCGTACGTGCCGTTGTCGGAGAAGTACGACTCGACCGAAGGGATGATCGAGCGGACGTCTGCGGCGGCGGCGCTGTTGTTGGCGCGATCCTTGAAGCTGAGATAGGAGGGGATCGCGATTGCCGTCAGGATCGCGAGAATGATCATGACGACGAGGAGCTCGATGAGCGTGAAGCCCTTCTCGCTCCTGAGACGCTTGCGAATCGTTCCGAGCATTAGCCTCTCCCTGTGTCGATGGTGGTGTCGCAAATCGGTATCGGTCGTTCCCACCGCCATTGCCGAGCCTTGAACGAGTGATTGGCAGAAATCCCGGAGCTAGTCGAAGGCGGCACTTCGGGCCCCGAAACGACGAGGGCGCGGTCTCCCGCGCCCTCGCGTGATGCAGATGCTGCCGTGTCTTACGGGCAGGTTCCGCCGACGACGATCTGCGCGGGCGGTCCCGCCTTGGCGGCGGTCTTGTTCTGCGACGTCGCCTGGATGCAGTACGACGTGGCACTCTGGGTGCCGGCGCCGAGCTTGTACATCGACAGGTTGATCGCCTGGTCGTACGAGGCCTGGAGGCCGGCGACCGTCATGCTGGCGTACGTGCCGTTGTCGGAGAAGTACGACTCGACCGAAGGGATGATCGAGCGGACGTCTGCGGCGGCGGCGCTGTTGTTGGCGCGATCCTTGAAGCTGAGATAGGAGGGGATCGCGATTGCCGTCAGGATCGCGAGAATGATCATGACGACGAGGAGCTCGATGAGCGTGAAGCCCTTCTCGCTCCTGAGACGCTTGCGCAAAATGTCGAGCATGTAACCGCTCCTTCGTAGGGGTAGCTGTGGTGGCCTGACAGGTATCGGGCCTCCCGGCCGATTTGCCACCCCTTGAACGGGTGATTGCCCTGCCCCCGTGCGATAGGCCGAGCGGCCCGTTAAGGATCGGGCCGCTGCTGCCGATAGCTCGTCCGGAATGGCCGCTGTCCACTCGATCGACGAGCTGCTCGGGAACATGGAGGCGCTCGGAGCCTCGGACCTGCATCTGTCTGCGGGATCGCCGCCGGTCGTGCGCGTACGCGGCGCGCTGAACCCGCTCGAGGACATGCCTCCGCTCACCCCGGACGAGACGCAGCAGCTGCTCTACCGGCTGCTCTCGACCGAACAGCAGAAGCGGCTGGAGGTCGAGCGTCAGATCGACCTGTCGTACGCGGTCTCGGGCGTCGCCCGGTTCCGCGTCAACGTCTTCTTCCAGCGGGGCGCCGTCGGCGCTGCCTTCCGTCTGATCCCGTACAAGATCCTCACGCTCGAGGAGCTGCGGCTGCCGCTCGGCCTGCACGAGCTGGCCGAGCGACCCCGCGGACTCGTTCTGGTCACCGGACCCACCGGCTCGGGCAAGTCGACGACGCTCGCCGCGTTGATCGACGAGATCAACCGCAACCGCTCCGGGCACATCCTGACGATCGAGGACCCGATCGAGTTCCTGCACCGGCACCGTCGCTGCCTCGTCAACCAGCGGGAGATCGGCACGGACGCGCGCGGGTTCGCGGAGGCGCTCCGCGCCGGGCTCCGCCAGGACCCGGACGTGATCCTCCTCGGCGAGATGCGCGACCTGGAGACGATCTCGACGGCACTGACCGCTGCCGAAACCGGCCACCTCGTTTTCGCGACGCTGCACACGCGGGGTGCGGCTGGGACGATCGACCGGATCATCGACGTCTTTCCCGCCGAGCAGCAGGGTCAGGTCAGGGCCCAGCTTGCCGCCGGCCTGGAGGGGATCGTGACCCAGACGCTGCTTCCGACGGCCGACGGCCAGGGCCGGGTCGCAGCCCTCGAGATCCTCGTGCCCGACTACGCCGTGCGCAACCTGATCCGTCAGCGCAAGCTCGAGCAGATCTACTCCGTGATGCAAACGGGAACCGGGCGGGGGATGCAGACGATGGAGCAGTCCCTGTGCGAGCTCGTCCTGCGCGGCACGGTCACGTCCGAGGCGGCGCTCGACAGCTCGAGCTTCCCGGACCAGCTCCGCGGCTTGCTCGAACGCTCCGGCTCGGGATCCCATCGGGTCGGCGAGGCCGTGTCCACCGCAGGCCTCCGCCTGGCCGGGAGCTGACGTGGACAAGCGCGAAGACACCTCGATCTGGAAGAAGGAGATCACCTTCCGTCGGAAGCCGAAGCCTCCGGCCGCTGACGTTGCGTCCGCGGTGCCGCCGACCGGAGCCGCCGCTCCGGCGAAGCCCCCAGAGACGTCGATCTGGAAGAAGGATATCGCGTTCCGCCGGAAGGCCGAGGCGGCGCCGGACACCGAGTCCGCGGTCGAATGGACGGCGCGCCGTGCTCCCGAGTCGGAAGCCCCGCTTGCCCCGCCCGCGATGTCGCCGGTCACGCAGAGCGCGATGCCGCCGGTTGCGCCCCAGGTGGCACCGACGCCCGCGCAGCCGTTGCCGCCGAGTCGCCCTGCGCCCGAGACGGTCGGGCCCGGGGCAGAACCGGTTGCTGCGGAAGTCGCCGGGCAGGCACCGACGTGGGAGATCGAGGCGGCGGCGGCCGTGCGCGAGGTGGAAGCCGGGGCCGGGTCCGCGCCGGCGGCCGAGCTCGTCGCGTTGCCGGCGCCGGTGCCCGTGCCCGAGTTCGAGCCCCAGGTCGAATCCGAGCCCGAACTCGAGCCCGACTCCGAACCCGAATTCGAGCCCGCGGCCGAGTCCGACGTCGAGCCGACGCCCGAGGGGCCGACGCTGTCCCGTCGGCAGGCCAGAGAGGAACGGCGCAACGCCGAGCGCCTCGCGAAGGAGCAGGCGAAGGTTGCGAAGGCAAACGGCCAGCCCCGGAGCGGCGCGCACAACCAACTCGTCGGTCTCAAGATCGGCGCCTCGCAGATCGCCGCCGCCCAGGTGATCAACAAGGGCGGTCCGCGGATCGTGCGCATGGCGCGGATGCCGCTCCAGCCCGGCGTGGTCGTCGGCGGCGAGCTGCGCGAGCCGGAGGAGCTGGCCGCGATCCTGAAGACGTTCTTCCGGAAGAACAAGCTTCCTCGAACCTGTGTGCGCCTCGGCCTCTCGAACAACCGGATCGGCGTCCGCACGTTCGAGGTCACCGGCATCGAGGACCCGAAGCAGCTCGCCAACGCGGTGCGTTTCCGGGCCCAGGAAACCTTGCCGATCCCGCTTGACGAGGCCGTGCTCGACCATCGGATCCTCGACGACCGGATCGGCGAAGACGGCGTCCGCGTGTGCCGCGTGCTGCTGGTCGTCGCCCACCGGGAGCTCGTCGAGCGGTACGTCGGCGCTTGTCGCAAGGCCGGGCTGAAGCTCGTCGGCATCGATCTCGAGGCGTTCGCGCTCCTCCGGGCGGTCAGTGACCCCGCCAGTCCGCCCGGCGACGATGCCGCGGTCGTCTGCGTCTCGATCGGTCACGACCGTTCGACCCTCGCAGTCTCGGACGGCCGCATCTGCGAGTTCACCCGGGTGCTCGCCTGGGGTGGCTCGGCGCTCGACGTCGCACTCGCCCGGGTCCTCGATCTGACCCCTTCCGCAGTGGTGCCGATCAAGCACGCCCTCTCGCTGGGAGAGGAAGGCGCGGGCGCCGGCCTCGATGCCCATCAGGCCGACGAGGCGCGTCGGGTGATGACGGTCGAGCTGCAGTCGTTCGCCCGTGAGCTGGTCGCTTCCCTCCGTTTCTACCAGGAGCAGGCGAACTCGCTGGGGATCGTCGAGATCCTGATCACGGGCGGCGCGGCCGCCTGTGGAGGGCTGGCCGCCGAGCTCGAGCGGCTCATCGGCATTCCCGTCCGCGTCGTCGACCCCCTCTCGCGCGTCAAGGTCGCGCGCAGGTTGCAGGTGGGAGAGGACGCCTCCACCGCCTCCATGGCGGTGGCGGTGGGCCTGGGGATCGAGGACTGATGCGCGCCGTCAACCTCCTCCCTCGCGAGACGAAGAGCAGTCGCAAGCGGCCTGCCGTCGTGGGGCAACTCGCCCTCGTCGCGCCCTTCGTCGTCGTCGGGTTGCTGGCGGCGGGCTACCTGCTCACGAGCTCGAGCGTGAACAACGACCGCGCGACGCTGAAGGCACTGCAGGACGAGCTCGCCTCGCTACCGGCGCCGGCGCCCGAGCGGCGGGTCAATCCGGCGTTGGCCGTCGAGCACGAACAGCGGGTCGCTGCGCTGGGCGCGACCCTTCAGAACCGTCTCGTCTGGGACCGCGTCCTGCGCGAGATCTCCGCCGTGCTCCCCAGTGACGTCTGGCTCACCACGCTGTCGGCGCAGACGCCGCCGGCGCCGGCTCTGGTGCCGCCAACGACCACCTCCGCGACCACCACCACCACGACCCCAACGACCACTACGACCGCGGCCACCCCGGCGCCTCCACCGGCACCCACCGGCGGGCCGATGAGCATCGTGGGCTACACGTACTCCCAGGAGGCGGTCGCGCGCCTGCTCAGTCGCCTCGCGGTCGTTCCCTCGCTGCAGGGCGTGAAGCTCGTCCAGAGCTCGCAGACGAAGGTCGGCGACCAGACCGTCGTCTCGTTCTCGATCCAGGCGACCGTCCGCCCGCAGGAGACGGGATGACCAAGCTCCCGACTTCAGCCAGGGTCGCTCTGCTCGGAGCCGCGATCGTGCTCGCGCTCGTCGCAGGCTGGTTCGCCCTGATCGCACCCAAGCGCTCCGAGGTCACGAGCCTGAAGAGCCAGATCGACGACACGCGAGGCCAGATTGCAGCGGCCCGAGGCGTCCGGAGGCCGTCGCGGCCGCCGGCGATTCGTGTCGCCGACCTGTTCAGGCTCTCGCGCGCGATGCCCAACACCGCGGACATTCCCGGTGTCCTGCTCCAGCTCAGCAGCGTGGCGTCCGAGGCGGGCGTGACCTTCCAGTCGATCACGCCCCACGATCCGGTCCAGTACGGCGGCTACCAGCAGATCGGCATCGACCTCTCCTTCGAGGGTCGCTTCTACGACCTGTCCGACTTCCTCTACCGCCTCCGCAACCTCGTCGGCGTGCATGAGGGGGTGTTGGACGCGACGGGCCGTCTCTTCTCGGTCGACTCGATCACGTTCAACCAGGGAGAGGCGAGCTTCCCGCAGGTGAGGGCATCGCTCACCGTCTCCGCCTACGTGTTCGGCGACGGGACGGTACCTCCGGTTCCGACCGGCCTCGTCCCCGCCGGCACGGCGACTCCGACCACCCCTGCGATCGAGAGCTCGCAGCCGATCCCGGCCGCGCCCCGCGGCGCGACCGCCGCCGGAGCATGAGCCCCGAAACCGTCACGTCGATGGCCCAGAAGCGGGTCAGGCGCCAGAAGCAGATCATCGCCGTGGGCTCGATCCTCCTCCTCGCCATCCTCGGCTTCGAACTTCCGAAGCTTCTCGGCGGCGGGGGCAGCAACGCGGTGACCGCGGTGACGACCGTGTCGCCGGGTGCGGTCGGCGTGCCGCCGGCGGTCGCTCTCGGCAGGTTGCCTGCCACGGATAGGGTCGTGATCCAGCGCGACTCCAACCAGTTGATCTCGTTCGGCCTCTTCCAGAGCAAGGATCCATTCGTCCAGCAGCTGTCGACGACTCCGTCGGCACCCTCACCGGCGGCGGCGCCGGCGCCGGCGCCGACGCCGACAACGGCAACTGCCGCCCCGGCGTCCCCGTCGACAGGCCTGTCGCCGGCACCGGCGATCCCCGCGACCACGCCGGGCGCCTCGGCGCCCACCGGCGCTCCAGGAGCGCCGGTGGCGCAGGGAACGACTCCGGGGACGACCACGCCCGCGGCTCCGGCGGCCGCTCCCACGCAGGCATTGCTGTCGACCAACGGTGTCTGCGAGCAGGTCGCCGTGAACGGGACCTTCCCGGCAAACGAGAACATCTTCCGGCTCGTCTCGATCGCGCGAAACGGCAAGTCGGTCGAGGTCGGCGTCGTCGGTGGCTCCTTCGACAGCGGCCAGTCGACGGCGACGCTGAAGCTCGGCGAGAAGCTCACGCTCGTGAACACGGCCGACGGCACGCGCTACGTGGTCGAGCTCGAGTCGAAATGCTCCGTCGTGGCTCAGCCCGGGAGCTCGACGTCCCCGCAGACCCCGACCACGCCGGTCGCGCCAGCGCCCGCGCCGTCGGCGACACCCACGACGACCACGACCCCAATCGTCACCGACTTCCTGGACACCACGGTTCCCACGGGCTAGCCCGCGATGACCGCATACGCCTACACCGCCATCAACGCCGAAGGCCTCGAGCTGACCGGCCACGTGCAGGCGCCGACCGTCGCCGCCGCACGAGAGCAGCTCCGGGTCCAGGGACTTCTCGCCGAGTTGCTCGAGGAGCTGCCGACGGTCGGGGGCATGCGCGCCACGCTGAGAGGCGCGAAGACCGACGGGACGGCAGGCGCGGCAGGGGGCGCGAAGCGCACCCGGAAACGCGTCAAGGCACGCTCGCTCCAGGTGTTCTCGCGGCAGTTCGCGACGATGATCGGCGCGGGACTGAACGTCGTCAGTGCGCTGTCCATCCTCGAGGAACAATCCGATGACACGTACCTCTCCGCCGTGGTCGGCGAGGTCCGGGCCGACGTCGAAGGCGGTGCGCTCCTCTCCGAGGCGCTCGCCCGGCACCCGAACGTCTTCACGCGGATCTACATCTCGATGGTCGAGGCGGGCGAGGCCGCGGGCATCCTCGACGACGTGCTCGACCGCCTCGCCACGCAGATCGAGAAGGAGGCGAACCTCAAGCGGCGCGTGAAGGGCGCGATGGTCTACCCGGTGATGGTCGTCTCCTTTGCTTTCCTGGTCCTCGTTGCGATGCTCCTCTTCATCGTCCCGATCTTCCAGAAGCTGTACGTGCAGTTCAACGGCCAGCTTCCCATGCTGACCCAGGTGATGATCGGCGCCTCGGTGCTGATGCGCACGCGCTGGTACATCATCTTCCCGCTCATCGGGCTCACCATCTTCAGCTTCCTCCGCTGGAAGCGCACGGAGGGAGGCCGCAAGGGGTGGGACCGCTTCAAGCTGTGGGTTCCGATGGGGATCGGCGACATCGTCCTGAAGGTGGTCATGGCACGCTTCGCGCGAACCCTTTCGACTCTGGTCGCCGCCGGCGTCGACATCATCAAGGCGCTCGAGATCACCGGCACGACCGCCGGAAACTGGGTCGTCGAGGACGCGCTTCGCGACATGCGGGAGCAGGTGCACGCAGGCGTTCCGATCGCACAGCCGCTCGTCGAGCACCCGGTCTTCCCGCCGATGGTCGGTCAGATGGTGAAGATCGGCGAGGAGACGGGCGAGCTCGACGCGATGCTGGGGAAGATCGCCGACTTCTACGAGGAGGAAGTCGACGCCTCGATCACCGCGCTGACCTCGATCATCGAGCCGATCATGATCATCCTCGTCGGCTGCATGGTCGCCACGATCATCCTCTCGATGTACCTGCCGATGTTCAAGCTGCTCACGTTGATCAAGTAGTAGTAGGCAGCAGCAGCAGCAGCAGCAGCAGGCAGGCAGGCACCAACCCCCGACCCACGAGCGGGCGGTGACCAGAGCCGGCTCCCGCCGACGAGCGGGCCTACCATCGCGCCGGAGAGACCGGCTCTCCGGACGCCCGCGCCGTCGAGCGCGCCGACCGCGACGCCTGACCCTCTACGCGTCTGCGCTGAGCGGCAATCGTGGCCCGCACGGACGCCGCTCGTCCGGCAGAGGCGCACGCTGACGGTGGACAGGACTCATGACGCAGACGACCGTGACGAGAGGCGCGACCCGGCGGGCGCGGCGTTCCGAACGCTCCATCGCCGAGCCCGGGCGAGGCGCACGTCCTCCCGGCCCACCTGATCCGCCCGAGCCGGTCGACTTCGACGGGCTCGTCGAGCACTGGTGGACGGCGCTCGCGGCCTCGGAGTCGGCGCTCCGCGCCGCCGCGAGGATGCCCGGCGGGCACGGCGTGTTGCCCGGCCGGCAGCCTCCTGCGACCGAGCGGGCGGAGACGATGCGGTCGCTCACCGCGCTTGGCCACGAGATCCACACGGACAGCCGGCTCCTCCCCTGGCTCACGGCCCCGAGCGTCACGAACCGCATGCTCGGGCTGCCGCCCGCAATCGCCGTCTGCATCTTCGATCTCGACGGCGTTCTCACCACCAGCGCCGACGTCCACGCCGCGGCGTGGGCCGAGACCTTCGACCGCTTCCTCGTCGAGCAGGCCGAGCGCCACCACCGCCCGTACATCCCGTTCGACCGCCGGCGCGACTACGAGAGCCTCGTGGCCGAGCGGCCACGCCGGGACGGCGTCCGCTCGTTTCTCACCAGCCGCGGGATCACCCTCCCCGAGGGCAGCCCGGACGACCCGCCCGGCACCGGGACGATCCACGGCCTCGCCAACCGCAAGAACGAGCTTCTCCAGCGGCGCCTGAGCCGGGAGGGCGTGATCGCGTTCGCAGGCTCGCGCTCGTACGTCCAGGCGGTGCGGATGGCCGGGCTCCACTCCGCGGTCGTCTCACCCAGCGCGAATACGTCCTCCATTCTCGAGCGGGCCGGGCTCGAGTCGCTCGTGGACGCGTCGGTCGACGGCGACATGATCGAGGCCGACCACCTTCGTCCGAAGCCGGCGCCCGACCTGCTCGTCACCGCCTGCCGCCTGCTCGGAGTCGAGCCGGGTCGGGCGGCCGCGTTCGAGACGACCCCGGCGGGCGTCGTCGCCGCCCGTGCAGCAGAGGTCGCGTTCGTCGTTGCCGTGCACCGGACCGGCGACGGGGAGGTGCTGCGGGCGAGCAACGCCGACGTCGTGGTCGGCGACCTGAGCGAGCTGTTCGGCTGAGGTGCTAGCCCAGGTCGTAGTGGAGGAAGAGGTGCGACCCCTGCCGCCGGGCACCGACGAGCGTGCCCGCAACCCGTAGTCCAGGGAGGAGCTCCGTCCCCTCGGCGAATCCCAGCCTCGTCGCCGTCTCGCTCCGGCCCGCCACGAGCGGTGAGAGCGTGAGGAAGAGCTCGTCGACGAGCCCCTCGGCGAGCATCGAGCCCATCACGTGGGGGCCGGCTTCCGCGACGACGACCTCCCGGCCTTCTTTCCGCAGGGCCTGGAGCGCGAGGCGCATGTCCACGAGCGGTCCCTCGCAGACCGGCACGACCTCCGATGCCGCCGGAAGCCGCCCCCGGAGCACGCGCGCGCCTTGGTCCGTCGTCAGGACCATCGCGCCGCGCTCGAATGCCGGATGGGCGGGATCGATCATCCCGCTGCCGGTGACGACCGCGAGCCCCGGCAGATCCGGCATCCCCTGCGCCTGCCGCAGCTCGGCCCAGGCCGCGCCGATCTCCGGGTAGGCACTCTCGGCGGTCCACAGGCCGCCCGGTGAGCCCTGCAGCGTCCCCGATCCGATCAGGATCGTGTCGGCGACTGCGCGGAGCAGGCCCATCACGAACCGGTCGTCGTCGTTCTCGTCGGCGATCAGCCGGTTCGCGCGTGCCACTCCCGGGATGGCGACCACGCCGTCGAGCGTCGAGACGAAGTTCGCGACGGTGCGCGGCCGCTCGAACCCCAGGTCGCCGGGGTAGCGCTCGGCGACGGCAGCCGGCAGGTCGATCCGGGTCGGCCGATCGGCCTCGTACAGGAGGTCGAGCATCGATCAGGCCGTCGCCCTGACCTCCTGGAGGAACTCCGCCCGCAGCGCCGGATCCTCGAAGGCGCCGCGCCAGAACGTCGTCGCCGTCCGCGAGTGCTCCTCGACGCCGCGCATCTGCGTGCAGAGGTGCGAGGCGGCCAGGTGGACGGCGATGCCGCGCGGCTCGATCAGCTCCTCGAGCGTGTCGGCGATCTGCTCGCCGAGGCGCTCCTGCACCGTGAACCGCCGGGCGAAGACGCGCACCAGCCGGGTCAGCTTCGAGATCCCGATGATCTGCTCGCCCGCGATGTAGCCCACGTGGGCAACGCCGTGGAACGGCAGCGCATGGTGCTCGCAGAGGCAGACGAACGAGATCGGCCCTTCGACGACCTGCCCGGCGATCGCCCCCTCGGGCGCCTCGCTCGGAAACGCGGTCACGAGCTTCTCGTCCCCGTCGTACCCGGCCGTTGCGTCGAACAGCGCGCGCAGGAACCGGGCCGGGGTCTCACGGGTGCCCGGCGTGTCGAGATCCATGCCGAGCGCCTCGAAGATCTCCGCGATGAAGCGCTCGTACCGCTCCCGGTCGGCGGTCGAGATCTGCCTCGGCTCGGCATACAGAGCCGGTCTGAGGTCGACGAGATCGCCGACGGCTTCGAGATCCATGGTCGTTACCTCCTGCGTCGAAGACGCTCGCGGCGGAGCGCCAGAGGGATGAGCGCGACGACGCATCCCGCCGCCACCCACATGTACGCGGCGGGAGAGCCCGCGGCGAGACAGATGCCGAGCACGGCCAGTTGCGTCGAGAGGCCGAAGTTCGCGACGATCGTGACGGTCGTCCGGTCGTGCCAGGCGAGCCGCTCCGCCGGGCTCGCCCCTCGCAGCCGCCACTCGGAGTACCGCTCGACGAGCCGGTCCTGCGGCGCATAGACGGCGGAGTAGACGCGGGCGAGCACCGCTGCGAGCCCGGTCGCGGCGGGCATCGCCTCCGCTGGCTCCCCGCGCTCTCGCCGGTAGAGCCGCTCGACGTTGTAGTTCACGCCGAGCGCGAGGGTCAGGCACGCGAAGGTGACCAGGCCGATCCACCAGCTGCCGGTCACCCAGCCGAGCGCGGCGCACACCACCGCGTCGACGACCAGGTCGGACTCCGAGTCGAGATAGCGGCCAAGCGCGGAGGTGTTGACGGTCAGTCGCGCCAGTTGGCCGTCGGCGTTGTCGAGGACGGTCTTCAGCTGGAGCAGCAGCGCAGCGGCGACGAGGTCGCCCGAGCCGAGCAGGTACGCGGCGACCAGTCCCGTCGCGGCCCCGGCGAGCACGACCGCCGGCGGCGGGACGCGCAGGGGCCTGAGCGCGAGCGCGACGACCTGGGCGACCGGCCGGAACACGTACTCGCAGAGCACCTCGGTGCCCACGCGCGGTTTCCGCGCAGGGCGGAGCAGGTCGGTCATACTCGGCTTCGTGGGCTGGGACGAGAAGGACGGTGCGCTCGAGCGGGAGCTCGAGTTCGCGTCGTTTCCCGAGGCGATCGCCTTCGTCGACCGTCTCGCCGAGGTGGCCGAGGCCGAGAACCACCATCCGGACATCGACATCCGCTTCCGCCGCGTGGTCGTGCGCTGGTCGACCCACTCCGCGGGCGGTGTCACCGAGCGAGACCGCGAGCTCGCCTCGCGCACCGACGAGCTCGTCTGATCAGGCGAGGTCGCCAACCGCCGCCTCGTCGACGGGCTCACCGGCCCGGATCAGAGCACGTGCGGCGTCGACCTTGCCCCACACGTCCCAGAGCAGGAACCCACGGGGCCGGTTCGCGTCGTCCACATAGGCGATAACGCCGTTGCGGTTCGGCTCCTTCCACGCGGTGATCGTGCGGAGGCGCGGGTCGAGGTCGCCGACCGCCTCGTAGCCGAGCTCGAACAGGTCGGAGTAGAAGAACGGCAGGTGGTCGTACGGCGTCCCGGCGCCGGCCATGTTCGCGCCGACGGCCGCACCGTGCGTGTTCGCGTGGTCCTCGTGCTCGACCCGCGCCGCATGGCCGAGTGCGGTCAGCGGGAACCGCGCGACGTCGCCGGCCGCGAACACGTCGTCGCGCCCGCCGGCGCGACCGAGCTCGTCGACGACGATGCCGTCGTCCACCGGAAGGCCCATCGACGCCGCCAGCTCGGTGTTGGGCTCGATGCCGAGGCCGGCGATGACGCCGTCCACGTGCAGCTCGGCTCCGCCGCTCATCACGACGGTGCCGCCCTCCACGCCCGTCACCGTCTCGCCCGCGAGCACCTCGACGCCCTTTTCCCCGTAGTAGCCCGTGACGAAGTCCGAGAGCTCGGCCGGGAACAGGCGCGCGCAGATGCCGCGGCCGGGGAAGACCATCGTCACGTGGCAGCCGTTGGTGGCCAGCGCCGCGGCGATCTCCGAGCCGATGAACCCGCCCCCGACGACGACGAAGCGCGCGCCGTCACCTGCCAGGGTGCGCAGGTGCCGGTAGTCGTCCAGGGTGCGGAAGTAGACGACGTCGTCATCGCTGACGCCGGGGAGCCGGCGCGGCCGGCCGCCGGTGGCGAAGAGCAGCCGCTCCCAGCGGTACGTGCCGCCCTGGTCGTCCGCGGCGGTGCGGGCATCGGCGTCGACCGAGACGATCGTCCGGCCGAGGCGCAGATCGACGTCGAGCTGGTCGGTGCCACGCCAGATCTTCGCCTCGTCGCCGCCCGACCAGAGGCCCTTGGTCAACGGCGGCCGCTTGTAGGGCGGGTGGGGCTCGGCGCCCACGAGGGTGATCGTGCCGTCGGGGTCCTGCTCGCGGATCCCCTTGCACGCTGCGTCTCCGGTCATGCCGCCTCCGACGATCAGGTATCTGGTCTCGATCTCGCTCATCGGTGTCTCCCCTCCCGTGCGTCGTTCAGCAGGACCGTCATGGTTGCCATCTTCGTTCTTTGTGTCCGGTCGTAGCCGGTTCCTACCTCAGTAGAGTGCGAGTGGTGAAGCTCGGAGCCCTCGTCTGGCCGCAGTACACCGACTGGCAGTCGCTCCGGGACACCGGTGAGCTGGTCGACCGGCTGGGCTACGACTCGCTCTGGACGTGGGATCACCTGTACCCGATCGTCGGCGATCCGGAAGGGCCGATCTTCGAGGGGTACCTCACGCTGGCCGGCTGGGCCGAGCACACCGAGCACGTCCGCCTCGGCCTGATGGTCGGCGCGAACACGTTCCGCAACCCGGCGCTCGTGGTGAAGACGATCACGACGCTCGACCACATGAGCGGCGGCCGGATGAATCTCGGGATCGGCGGCGCGTGGTTCGAGACCGAGCACACGGCGCTCGGGATCGAGTTCGGCTCCGGCTTCGGCGAGCGGCTCGACTGGTTCGACGAGGCGGTCGAGCTGATGCACTCGATGCTCCCCGGCGGCCCCGCCTCGGCGCGCGGGCGCTTCTACCACGCGAAGGACGTGCTGAACAATCCGCCCCCGGTGCAGGCGCACCTGCCGATCCTGATCGGCGGCTCGGGGGAGAAGAAGACGCTGCACACGGTCGCCAAGTACGCCGACGCGTGGAACACCGGCGGCGACCTCGAGCGTGTCAAGCACAAGGACGAGGTTCTCCGCCGCTGGTGCGACGAGGTCGGCCGCGATGAGTCGGAGATCGAGCGCACCGTCCAGGGCGGCGTCCCGATCATCCGCGACACCGAGGAGGAGGCGAGAAAGGTCGCCGCCGCGATGAAGGAGCGCAACCCCGGCTGGAGCGGCCCCGTCGACGGCCCGTTCGGCCCGGCCGAGCTGGTCGCGGAGAAGTGGGCGCCCTACCTCGACCTCGGCTTCGATCACGTGTACATCGACTGCCCGGCCCCCTTCGACCACGAGACGCTCGAGCGCCTGACCACCGAGGTCAAACCGGCCCTCGAGGCTCGCTGAGCCGCTTCTTCAGAGCCTCCGGGAGGGCAACGCTTTGCCCGAGCGCGTAGTCGTAGCCGACGAGCACGCTCTTCCCTTCGGCGGCGAGCCGCTCGCCGACGCGGATCTCGTGCTCGAGCTCCAGGCTCTTCGTCCCGATCCGCGAGCACCGCGTCCGCACCTCGACCTCGTCCCCGGCGCGCAACTCGGCCCGGAAGTCGATCTCGACCCGGGCGAGGATGAACTCGGCGAGCCCGCCGAGCACGTCGATCCGCGCCTCCTCGAGGAACGTGGAGTAGACGGCGTTGTTCATGTGTCCCATCGAGTCGCAGTCCCGGAAGCGGACGCGCTCGGTGCGGACGTACGGAAACTCGGTCACGGAGCGGCATGATCGCTGTTCTCGGGGGTCTCGGGGCGGCAGTCGCGTGGGCGGTGACCACGCTGACCGCCGCGCGGGCCAGCCCGCTGATCGGGTCGTGGTCGACCCTGGCCTGGGTGATGCTCACCGGCCTGATCGTGGTCGGGCCGGTCGCGCTGGTGGAGGGCAAGCCCGACGCGCTCGACGGCGGCGCCCTCACCTGGCTGGTGATCGCCGGAGTCGGCAACATCACCGGGCTGCTGCTCGTCTACACCGGCCTGAAGATCGGGAAGGTCGGCGTGGTCTCGCCGATCTCGTCGGCGGAGGGAGCGGTGGCGGCGGTGTTCGCGGTCGTCGCCGGGGAGACGCTCGGCGTGTGGACCGCCCTCGCGCTCGCCGCGGTCGCGGTCGGCATCGTCCTGGCGGCGCGGCCGCCGGCCGAGCGCGAAGAGGCCGGCCGCGACGATCCGCGCGCCGCCTGGTTCGCCCTCGGCGCGGCGCTGGCATTCGGCGCAGGTCTCTACGCGACCGGGCGGGCGAGCCTCGACCTGCCGATCGCCTGGGCGGTGTTGCCGCCGCGCTTGCTCGGCGTCGTCCTCGTGACGATCCCGCTCGCGCTCGCGGGCAAGCTGCGGCTGACCCGGGCAGCCGTCCCGTACGTCGTCGGCTCGGGCATCGCCGAGGTCGTCGGCTTCGCCTCGTACGCGATCGGCGCCCGCCACGACATCGCGATCGCCGCCGTCCTTGCCTCGCAGTTCGCCGCGCTGGCGGCGATCGGCGCCGCCGTGCTGTTCAAGGAGCGCCTGACCCGGACCGGCGTCGCAGGCGTGATCGTGATCGCGATCGGCGTCGCGGTCGTCAGCGCTCTCAACGCCTGACTAGGTACCGACTACCGACGGCAACTCGCGGAGAACGCCGATGCCGCAGGCCCCGCGCGGGAGGACACTGCGGTCGAGATGGCAGTTCTGACCCGCGGATTCCACGAGGCGCACAGCGGCATCGACGACCGGGTCGAGCTGCTGGCCGAGACCGCCCGCCGGTTGCCGCACGCCGGGGCTGCCGAGCGGCGGGCCCTGCTCGGCGACGTGATGCGCTTCCTGCGCGACGAGATCGTCCCGCACACGCGACTCGACGAGCGCGTCCTCTACCCCGAGGTCAACGCCCGCCTCGGCAACCCGCTCGCGACCGCGACGATGAACTACGACCACGTTGCGATTCGGGGGCTGATCGACGACCTCGAGGCGGCCGGGATCGACGACACGGACGAGCTGCAGGCGCTCCTGTACGGCCTCTGCTCGCTCATCCACGTGCACATCTGGAAAGAGGAGCGGCTCTACCTGGCGATGCTCGACTCGCCGGCCTGGCCCACCCTCTGAGTCGCTCAGGCGCGCTCGAGCGTCGCGTGGATCCGGCTCTGCCACTCGAGCGTGCGGATCATCGTGTAGCCGAGGAGACCCCAGACGAGGCCGACCAGCGCCTCGGCACCGACCAGCGTGGCGACGCTCGAGAACGACATGCCGTCGGCGAGGCCCCTCGCCGCCTTGATCCCGTGCGTCAGCGGCAGGCCCTGCGCGATCGTCGACATCCACGAGGGCAGGTCCTTCGTGGCGACGTTCGCGCCCGTGAAAACGAGGAGGATTCCGAACACGATGTTCGAGAGCGTCGCCGTGTCGCGGGCGAGCAATCCGACGGCCGCGGTCGTCAGCCCGAGGCCCGTGCAGGCGCAGGCGCTGATGAAGATGACGAGTGCGATCGAGGGGTAGGCGCCCGCCGGGATGCTGATCCCGACAATGGCGCCGCCCACCACGAGCGCGAACACCGACACGAAGAACCCGTTCGCGATCACGGGCAGCGACCGCCCGAGGAAGAGCGGGATCCGCTTGGCCGGCGTGGCGAGGACGGCCCCCAGTGTGTTCTGGAACCGCTCGCCCGCGATCGTGTTCGTCATCGCGAAGATGCAGGGAATCGCCGCGTACTGCAGCGCGTTGCCGACGACGTAGAACTCGTCGCTCTGCGTGCCCCCCGACGACCGGCCGATGTAGACGAACAGCAGGATCTGGAAGATCGGCGCGATCACGTAGGTCGGGATCAGCACCCACGGCGACAGCCAGCCGAACAGCGCCCGGAAGCTGAGCAGCCCACCCACGAAGAAGAGCCGCAGCGAGCTCATGTCAGGGACAGCGCCGCCCGCGCCCGCGCTGCCTTCAGGAACCGGTCGACGACGAGCACGCCGATCGTCGTATAGAGCAGGCCGAGCCCGAGACAGACGAGCAGGTCGGGCATGGGCGTCCCGCCGCTCACCGACTCACGGATCGCCTGCATCCCCCAGGTCGGCGCGAGCACCCACGAGATCGGCCGCACCCACGACGGAAAGAGCGAGAGCGGGACGAGAAAGCCGCAGATCAGCCAGATCGGGTACTCGAGCAGGTTCCCGAGGGCCCAGGCCGTGCGGTAGCGGACGAAGGCGACGGCGAGCAGGAATCCGAACATCCCGATCGCGATCACCGTCGCCGGCACCGACAGGCAGAAGAGCAGCCAGTGCTGGATGTGCAGGTGGATGCCGAAGAGCAGTCGCCCCCACAGCAGGGTGGCCGCCATCGAGTAGAGCCCGACCGTCGCCATCGCGATCGTCACCGGCAGCAGCACCAGCGCGAACGGCGCCGGCGACGCGACCAGCAGCTCGAGCGTCCCGTGCCAGCGCTCGCGCTGCAGCGCCGCACCCGCCGACGTGCTCGTCGCCGACCAGACGCCCATCACCGACGCGCCGAGAGACGCGTACAGCAGCGAGTCCTTCGCGCCCGCCTGGAACATGAAGAACGCGACCGTGGCGAAGAACAGCGGGTAGACGATGCCGAGCACGCCGTTGAACGACGAACGCGCGAGCATCTTGAAGTGGAACTTCCAGCCGATCAGCAGCAGGCGGGCGTTGCTCCTCACGCGTCACCGACCAGCGCGACGTAGGCGTCCTCGAGCGTGGGCTCGCGGACCGACACCCGGCCGACCCGCGTGTCGCCGAGCAGCCCGATCAGCGTCTGCGTCAGCTCGGTTCCTGCCGGCGACTGGACGTGGAGCACCTGCGCCTGGTCGCGCTCCTCGATCGACACCGAGGCGACACCGGGGGCGTTGCGCACGCGCTCGACGGCGTCCTCGTCGACGCCGAAGGTCTCGATCTCGATCACGGTGCGGTCGGCGATGAGCGCCTTCAGGTCGCTCGGCGTGCCTTCGGCGACGATCTGGCCGCCGGTGATCACCGCCATCCGGTCGCAGAGGTCGTCCGCCTCGAACATGTAGTGGGTGGTCAGCAGCACGGTCTTGCCGGCCGCGGTCAGCCCGGCGATCATCGCGCGCAGCTCGCGCGCGCCGACCGGGTCGACCCCGATCGTCGGCTCGTCGAGGAACACCACCGGCGGGTCGTGCAGCAGGCCGCGCGCGATGTGCAGCCGCTGGCGCATGCCGCGCGAGTAGCCCTCGACCTTCTCTTTCTCGCGGCCGGCGAGGCCGACGAGGTCGAGCAGCTCGGCGATGCGCCGCTTCGCCTCGGCGGGCGGCACGGCGTAGAGCTCGGCGAAATAGCGCAGGTTGTCGAGCGCGGAGAGGCGCTCGTACAGGCCCTTGTCGCCGCCGAAGACGTAGCCGATCCGCCTGCGCACCTCGCGGGCGTCCTTGACCACGTCGTATCCGAGCACGCTCGCCGAGCCGGAGGTCGGGATCAGCAGCGTGATCAGCATCTTGATCGTGGTCGTCTTCCCGGCGCCGTTCGGGCCGAGCAGCCCGAACAGCTCGCCCTCGCCGATCTCGAAGCTGACCCCGCGCACCGCCTCGACATCCAGCCCCTTGCGCCGGAACATCCCGGTCGACGTCCGGTAGGTGCGCCTCAGATCCTTTGCCTCGACGACCCCCACCGCTGAAACCTACTGATCGGGCGGCGTCACCCGGTGGCGTTTCTCCGGCGGCTCGCACGACGACTGCGGCTCGCCCTCACAGCAGCCGAGCTTGAACTTGCAGCGTCCGCACTGCCAGGTGCCGTGCACCCAGCTCATCGGTGTGCCACACCGCCAGCATGCCTCCGTCCCCACGACGCCGAATGTAGGAAATCGCCCGGACGTGGCTGCTACACTCGTCCGGCGCGGCGGCGTAGCTCAGTTGGTTAGAGCAGCGGAATCATAATCCGCGTGTCGGAGGTTCGAGTCCTCCCGCCGCTACCTCCCTCCGTACCGTCAATCAACGAAGAAAGAACAACGTGGCCAAGTCCGGCGTCAGAGAAAAGATCACGCTCGCCTGCAACGAGTGCAAGCGGCGCAACTACGAGTCGAAGAAATCGAAGCGCAACACGCCCGACCGCGTCGAGCTCAAGAAGTACTGCCGCTGGTGCGGGCACCATACGGCGCACCGGGAGACGCGCTAACGAGATGGCTCGTGATTCGAGAGCGGAGCGGCGCGCACGGCGTGAGGCGCGCGAGCGCTCGGGTGGTGGTAGCGACGGCGGTGCGCAGGCAGCGGCCCGCCCGGCGCTCCAGCCCGCGACCAGCCAGGCCGGCGGCCGCTCTGAAGGCTTCTGGGCCAGGCGTTTCGTCGGCGAGTCGGTCGCGGAGCTCAAGAAGGTCGAGTGGCCGAGCCAGAACCATCTGATCCAGGGCACGGTCGTCGTGATCGTCGCCTGCGTCGTGATGGGCTCCTACCTCTACTTCGTCGACCAGATCTTCAGCAAGTTCGTCAGCAAAGTCCTCCTGGGTCAGTAAAGGAAGCGCGCGCATGTTTCAGTGGTACGTGATCAACACCTATTCCGGGCACGAGAACAAGGTGAAGACCAATCTCGAGCACCGGATCGACTCGATGAACCAGACCACGCGGTTCCGTCGCGTCGTCGTCCCGACCGAGCAGGTGATCGAGACGAAGGACGGCCAGAAGGTGCAGACCGAGAAGCGTGTCCTGCCGGGCTACGTCCTGGTGAACATGGACCTGAACGACGATGCCTGGACGGTCGTGAAGAACACGCCCGGCGTCACCGGCTTCGTCGGTGCCGGCTCGAAGCCCGTTCCGCTCTCGCAGCCCGAGGTCGATCGCATCCTGCACACGAACGCCGCCAGCGGCGAGCGCCTGCGCACGCAGGTCGAGTTCGCGCTCGGCGAGTCGGTGAAGGTAACCTCTGGGCCGCTCTCCGACTTCGACGGCGAGATCGTCGAGGTCAATCCCGAGGGCCAGAAGCTCAAGGTGCTCGTTGACATCTTCGAGCGCCAGGTTCCCGTGGAGCTCGGCTTCGACCAGGTGAAGAAGATCGACTGATGGCGAAAAAAGTCCTGACAATGATCAAGCTGCAGATCCCCGGCGGGCAGGCCAACCCTGCTCCTCCGGTCGGCCCTGCGCTCGGCCAGCACGGCGTGAACATCATGGAGTTCTGCAAGGCGTTCAACGCGCAGACCCAGCAGGAGAACGGCCGCATCATCCCGGTCGAGATCACGGTCTACGAGGACCGCTCCTTCACCTTCATCACGAAGACGCCGCCCGCCGCGGTGCTGATCAAGGAGGCGCTGAACCTCCAGAAGGGCTCCGCCGAGCCGAACAAGGACAAGGTCGGCCGGCTCCGCAAGGACCAGGTGCGCCAGATCGCCGAGGCGAAGATGCCCGACCTGAACGCGCGCGACGTCGAGGCGGCGATGCTCGTCATCGCCGGGACGGCGCGCTCGATGGGTGTGGAGGTGGAGCCCTAAATGGCGTTCCACGGCAAGAAGTACCGCGCGGCGCGCGGGGCGATCGATCGTGAGCAGGCGTACTCGCCGCTCGAGGCGATCAAGCTGCTCAAGGGCTGGGACGGGCCGAAGTTCGACGAGACCGTCGAAGCGCACGTCCGGCTCGGGCTGAACGTCCGCCATGCCGACCAGCAGCTCCGCGGCACCCTGATGCTCCCCAACGGCACCGGCAAGGAGCAGCGCGTCGCCGTGTTCGCCGAGGGCGAGAAGGCGAAAGAGGCCGAATCGGCCGGCGCAGACGTCGTCGGCTCGGCCGATCTCGCGAAGCGGATCGAGGAAGGCTTCACCGACTTCGACGTCGCCATCGCGACGCCCGACCAGATGGGCAATGTGGGTAAGCTCGGCCGGATCCTCGGCCCGCGCGGCCTGATGCCGAACCCGAAGACCGGGACGGTGACGATGGATGTCACGAAGGCGGTCCAGGAGGCGAAGGCCGGCAAGCTGGAGTACCGCACCGACCGCGGCGCCAACGTCCACCTGCCGATCGGCAAGAAGAGCTTCGACGAGAAGGCCCTGCTCGAGAACTACGCGACGGTGATCGAGGAGATCGTCCGCGCGAAGCCGTCCGCGGCGAAGGGCCGGTACATCCGCACGATCACGCTGACGACGACGATGGGCCCCGGTGTCCACGTCGACACGACGCGCACGCGCGGGATCACGGAAGAGTTAACGGGAGAACCGGCTACAGTTACGGCCTAATCACGGTTCGGTCGCCCGAGACCGCCGGCAGCCCGAGAGGGCAGAAGCCCGGCGCAGGTGTCCCGCAACGAGAGCTTCGCTTTCTCGCTTGTTCGGGCGCCTCTGGGCGCTCGAATCATTTTCGGAGGACAGTGAATTGCTGAAAGCAGACAAGGAACGGATCGTCGAGGAACTGACCGAGCGTCTGAAGTCGACGCCGACGCTGTTCGTCGCCGACTACCGCGGGCTCTCGGTCACCGAGATCGACGACCTGCGCTCGAAGGTGATCGAGCAGGGCGCGAAGTTCACCGTCGTCAAGAACACGCTGACGAAGCGCGCGGCCGAGGCGGCCGGCGCGGACGCGTTGCTCGCGATGCTCGAGGGGCCGACCGCGATCGCCTTCATCGAGGCGGACGGCGACATGCTCGGCGTGGCGAAGGCGCTCGCCGACTCGGCCCGCACGACCAAGATCCTCGCCATCCGCGGCGGCATCCTCGACGGCTCGCCGATCGGCGAGGAGGACGTCAAGAACCTGGCGACGCTGCCGCCGATCGAGGTGCTCCGCGGCCAGGTGCTCGGCGCGATCACGGCGCCGCTGATGACGGTCGTCGGCCTGATCTCCGCGCCGGTGCGCGACCTGATCGGCCTGATCGACGCCCGCATCGAGCAGCTGCAGGCATCAGGCGATTCGGCCTCGGCCGAATCGCCCAGCAATGGAGCGGGATACGACGGGTCGCCGGAACCTGGTGCAGAGGTTCCGGTCGAGACGCAGTCGGAGATCAGCGAAGAAGAACCCGCGGCAGAGGCTCCGGAGGAGCCGACCGCCGAGGCAACCGATGACGAAGAGACCCCCGCGGAGGCCGAGCCGGCTGCCGAGGGCGAGAAGGAGGAATAGACATGGCGGCTAGCGCTGTTGACACGCTGTTCGAGGGCCTGGGGAAGATGACCGTCCTCGAGCTCGTCGAGTTGAAGAACAAGATCGAAGAGGAGTGGGGCATCACCGCCGCCGCTCCGGTCGCAGTCGCGGCCGCCCCTGCGGGCGGCGGTGGCGGCGAGGCCGCGGAGGAGCAGTCCTCGTTCGACGTCGTCCTGACGGGCGCCGGCCAGCAGAAGATCCAGGTGATCAAGGTCGTCCGCGCGATCACCGGCCTCGGCCTCAAGGAGGCCAAGGACCTCGTCGACAGCGCCCCCGGCGCCGTCAAGGAGGGCGTCAACCGCGAGGAGGCCGACTCGGTCAAGGCGCAGCTGGAAGAGGCAGGCGCCGACGTCGAGATCAAGTAGTACCGCTCGACCGGGATCAGCGGGTGGGGCCGCCGAACGGCGCCCCGCCCGCTAGAATTCCGGAATCGACCCGCACCCTGGGTCGTTGGATCTGATCGCGGGGACAATTTCGCTTGCCTGACGGCAGGTGGATTCGGTATCCTGCGGGGTTCGCGCCCTATACGTACGCCTGACCGCCGGCAGCTGTAGACATTTCTAAGGGAGGAAGTTTTTTGACCAGCAGGGTTGCTGCGCCTAACGCGCGCAAGACGTTCTCGCGCCTGAAGCACGTTCTCGACCTCCCCAACCTCATCGACATCCAGAAGGCCTCGTTCAAGTGGTTCATGGACGAGGGGCTTCGGGAGACGATCGACGACATCTCGCCCATCGAGGACTACACCGGCACGCTCGCGGTGGAGTTCGGCGAGTACGAGTTCGGGGAGCCGCAGTTCTCGATCAAGGAGTGTCGTGAGAAGGACCTGACGTATCAGGTCCCGCTCTCGATGACCGTCCGCTTCGTCAACAAGGAGACCGGCGAGATCCGCGAGCAGCGGGTCTTCATGGGCGACTTCCCGATGATGACGGAGCAGGGCACGTTCATCATCAACGGCACCGAGCGCGTGATCGTCACGCAGCTCGTCCGCTCGCCCGGCGCCTACCTGATGGAGCCGAAGGACGCGACGAAGCAGGTCTTCGTCGCGAACCTGATGCCGAGCCGCGGTTCGTGGCTCGAGCTCGAGATCGACAAGAAGGGTGTCGTCTACGGCCGCATCGACCGGAAGCGCAAGCTCCCGATCACCACGCTGCTGCGTGCGCTGCCGGCCGAGGACCCGTCCACCGGGTTCCAGCTCGACACGAGCTCGAACGAGGCGATCATGAAGCTCTTCGACAACTCGATCTTCATGGCCAACACCCTCGAGAAGGACGCGACCACGCGCGAAGAAGAGGCGCTGATCGAGGTCTTCAAGAAGCAGCGCCCCGGCGAGCCGCCGACGCTCGACAACGCCCGGAACCTGCTCAAGGCCCTGTTCTTCGATCCGAAGCGCTACGACCTGACGAAGGTCGGCCGCTACAAGTTGAACCAGCGCCTCGGCGTGAACGTCCCGGACGACACGCGCGTGCTGACGACCGAGGACATCCTCGCGCTCGTCCGCCGGCTCGTCTCGCTCCCGCACGCGCTCGGCGTCGACCTGGAGTCGAAGGACTTCGCCGCCGACGCGTACTCGATGCCGCGCGCACCGATCGCGGCCGAGCTCGACGAGTACGAGGACTTCGGCAACCGCCGCCTCCGCACCGTCGGCGAGCTGATCCAGGAGGCGTTCCGCGTCGGTCTCTACCGCATGGAGCGCGTCGTCCGCGAGCGGATGACCACGGAGGACGTGGACACCATCACGCCGCAGACGATCATCAACATCCGGCCCGTGGTCGCGGCGCTGAAGGAGTTCTTCGGCTCCTCGCAGCTCTCGCAGTTCATGGACCAGACCAACTCGCTGTCCGGGCTCACTCATCGCCGGCGCCTCTCGGCGCTCGGCGCAGGTGGCCTCACCCGCGAGCGTGCGCCGATCGAGGTGCGCGACGTCCATCCGACCCATTACGGGCGCATGTGCCCGATCGAGACGCCGGAAGGCCCGAACATCGGCCTGATCGGCTCGCTCGCGTCGTTCGCGACCGTCTCGGAGTTCGGCTTCATCCAGACGCCCTACCGCCGTGTCCACGGCGGCAAGGTCAGCGACGACATCGTCTACCTGGACGCGGCCGAGGAGGCCCAGTACACGATCGCCCAGGCGTCCGAGCCCGTCGACGACAAGACGGGCAAGTTCCTGCACGACCAGGTGCTCTGCCGCTCGCATCTCGGCGAGGCGATTACCGCCGCGCCGAAGGACGTCGAGTTCATGGACGTCGCCCCGGCCCAGATCGTGTCGGTTGCGACCGCCCTGATCCCGTTCCTCGAGCACAACGACGCCAACCGTGCCCTGATGGGCGCCAACATGATGCGCCAGGCCGTCCCGCTGATGATCACCGACCCGCCGCTCGTCGGCACCGGCCTCGAGTACCGCGCCGCCGTCGACACGGGCGACGTCGTGCTCGCCAGGCACGCCGGCACGGTCGTCGACGTCGACGCCGAGAAGATCGTCGTCGAGTCGAAGGAGGGCAAGGACGAGTACCACCTGACGAAGTTCATGCGCTCGAACCAGGGCACGCTCACGCACCAGAAGCCGATCATCGGCCTGGGCGAGAAGGTGAAGGCCGAGCAGGTGCTGGCCGACGGCTCATCGACGAAGGACGGCGAGCTCGCGCTCGGCAAGAACCTCCTCGTCGCGTTCATGCCGTTCGAGGGCTACAACTTCGAGGACGCGATCGTCCTCTCCGAGCGGCTCGTCAAGGACGACGTGCTCAGCTCGATCCACATTCACGAGTACGAGATCGACGCCCGCTCGACGAAGCTCGGCGACGAGGAGATCACGCGTGACATCCCGAACCGCTCGGAGGAGTCCCTGAAGGACCTCGACGAGCGCGGGATCGTCCGCATCGGCGCCGAGGTCGGGTCGGGTGATCTTCTCGTTGGCAAGGTGACGCCGAAGGGCGAGACCGAGCTGACGGCCGAGGAGAAGCTGATCCGCGCGATCTTCAAGGAGAAGGCGCGCGAGGTCCGCGACACCAGCCTCAAGGTCCCGCACGGCGAGGGCGGCAAGGTCATCGACGTGAAGACGTTCTCGCGCGAGGCGGGCGACGACCTGCCGCCGGGCGTCAACGAGCTCGTCCGCGTCTACGTCGCCAAGAAGCGCAAGATCGCCGAGGGCGACAAGCTCGCCGGCCGCCACGGCAACAAGGGCGTCATCTCGAAGATCGTCCCCGAGGAGGACATGCCGTTCATGGAGGACGGGACTCCGGTGGACGTCGTGCTCAACCCGCTCGGCGTGCCGAGCCGGATGAACATCGGCCAGATCCTCGAGACCCACCTCGGCTGGGCCGCCGCCAACGGCGTGTTCGCCCAGAACGGCGAGGGCGCATGGACGCCGGTGGCGACGCCGGTGTTCGACGGGGCGTCCGAGCAGGACGTCGACGAGGCACTGATCGCCTGGACGAAGCAGAACCCCGACTCGCCGATCAAGATGAACGTCGACGAGAAGCGGCCCGTGGGCCGGCGCTGCTCCGGCAAGGTGCGCCTGTTCAGCGGCAAGACGGGCGAGCCCTTCCAGGAGAAGGTCACCGTCGGCTACATGTACATCCTCAAGCTGCTCCACCTCGTCGACGACAAGATCCACGCGCGTTCGACGGGCCCGTACTCGCTCGTCACCCAGCAGCCGCTGGGGGGCAAGGCGCAGTTCGGTGGACAGCGGTTCGGCGAGATGGAGGTGTGGGCGCTCGAGGCGTACGGCGCCGCGTACACCCTCCAGGAGATGCTCACGATCAAGTCCGACGACACGGTCGGGCGCGTGAAGGCCTACGAGGCGATCGTCAAGGGCGAGAACATCGCCGAGCCGTCGATCCCCGAGTCGTTCAAGGTGCTGCTCAAGGAGATGCAGTCCCTCGCGCTCGACGTGCACGTGATCTCCGAGGAAGGCACGGAGGTTCAGGTGCGCGAGGAGGACGACGAGCTGCTCCGCGCGGCCGAGGAGCTCGGGATCGATCTCTCGCCCGGCTCACTCCGCGCCGTGGCACGCGACCCGAACGCCGAGGAGGTCGAGGAAGGGCAGGAGCGCGTCGACCCGGACGGCGAGCTGACGCTCCCGGCCGACGAGGTGCTTTCCGACGTCGTCCTCGACGACGAGGTGGCCCCGGCCCCGCTCGACGCCGATCTCGCCGACGTCGAGCCGCAGGAATGACGACGACCACGCTGATTTCAAGGGAAAGAAGGGCACTTTGATCGACATCAACGACTTCGACGCGATCCGCATCGGGCTCGCGTCGCCGAAGCAGATCCGCGACTGGTCGTCGGGCGAGGTCACCAAGCCGGAGACGATCAACTACCGGACGCTCAAGCCCGAGCGTGACGGCCTGTTCTGCGAGCGCATCTTCGGTCCGACCAAGGACTGGGAGTGCTACTGCGGCAAGTACAAGCGCGTCCGCTACAAGGGCATCATCTGCGAGCGCTGCGGCGTCGAGGTGACGCGCCAGAAGGTGCGCCGCGAGCGGATGGGACACATCGACCTCGCGGCCCCGGTCAGCCACATCTGGTTCTTCAAGGGCGTGCCGAGCCGCATCGGCTACCTGCTCGACATCGCGCCCCGTGAGCTGGAAAAGGTGCTGTATTTCGCAGCGTCGATCGTCACGTCGGTCGACAACGAGGCCCGCGCCAAGGACGTCCCCGACCTCGAGGACAAGGTGAAGGCGGAGGCCGAGCGGATCGACGTCGACCGCGACGAGCAGCTCGCCGCGCTCGAGGGGCGCCTCCAGCGGCGCCGCGACTTCTTCACCAAGGGCAAGGAGAAGGACTTCGACGAGGACGACGACTTCTGGGTGCGCGGCCTGAACAACTGGGCCGAGGAGGCACTGCTGCCGACCCTCGAGGACACCCGCAAGCTCGTCGGCGGGCTGTTCGTCGAGATCGCGCCGAAGCTCTCCACCGAGGACTCCAAGAAGATCCGCGAGCTCGTCCGCTCGACGGCGATCCGCGACGACCGCCGGCTCGCCCCGCGCGAGCTCGAGTCCGTCGCGACCGCCGCGATCCAGATCCGCGCGGCACTCGCCCCGCTCACGAAGGAGCTCGCCAAGGCGACCGGCTCGAAGAAGGGCGCGGTCACCAAGCACATCAACAAGCTCGTCGACGGCCTGCTCGACAAGAAGGCTCCCGCGCTCGGCGAGGAGGATGCGTCGATCGTCGCGTCCGTCGACGTCAAGAACCTCGAGAAGGCGCGCGACCTCGGCAAGGGCCTGCTCAAGGAGGCGATCGAGAAGACCTCCGGCGGCGAGTCCGAGGACGAGATCCGCGAGCTCGTCAGCGACCTCTGCCTGAAGACCGACGGAAAGATCACGAAGGAAGACCACGACGCGGTCGTCCAGTGGCTGATGAAGGTCCGTGAGATGTACATGGACATCGAGTCGCGCCGGAACGACGCGCGCGAGGCGGCGGTCGAGGCCGTCCGCCGGCTCGAGACCACGTGGCAGCTCTTCAAGGACCTCGAGCCGAAGATGGTCGTCAACGACGAGCAGATCTTCCGCGAGCTGAAGGACCGCTTCGGCTCCTCGTACGGCTTCGGCGTCTACTTCCACGGCGGCATGGGCGCGGAGTCGATCCGCGAGCTGCTCAAGGGCCTCGACCTGAAGGCCGAGGCGGCGTTCCTCCGCGAGACGATCACGACGTCGAAGGGCCAGAAGCAGGCGCGCGCGATCAAGCGGCTGAAGGTCGTGAACGCGTTCATCACCTCCGAGAACAAGCCGGAGTGGATGGTCCTCGACGCGGTGCCGGTGATCCCGCCGGAGCTGCGCCCGATGGTGCAGCTCGACGGTGGCCGCTTCGCCACGTCGGACCTGAACGACCTCTACCGGCGCGTGATCAACAGGAACAACCGCCTCAAGCGGCTTCTGGATCTCGGCGCTCCGGAGATCATCGTCAACAACGAGAAGCGCATGCTTCAGGAGGCCGTCGACGCGCTGTTCGACAACGGCCGCCGCGGCCGCGCTGTCACCGGCCCGGGCAACCGGCCGCTGAAGTCGCTCTCCGACATGCTGAAGGGCAAGCAGGGCCGGTTCCGCCAGAACCTGCTCGGCAAGCGCGTCGACTACTCGGGCCGCTCGGTGATCGTCTCCGGGCCGTACCTGAAGCTGCACCAGTGCGGACTGCCGAAGATCATGGCGCTCGAGCTCTTCAAGCCGTTCATCATGAGCCGGCTCGTCGAGCGCAAGTCCGTCCAGAACATCAAGGCCGCCAAGAAGTACGTCGACTCGATGACGCCCGAGGTCTGGGACGTCCTGGAAGAGGTCATCGCCGAGCACCCGGTGCTGCTCAACCGCGCACCGACGCTGCATCGTCTCGGCATCCAGGCGTTCGAGCCGGTGCTGGTCGAGGGCAAGGCGATCCAGGTCCACCCGCTCGTCTGTCACGCGTTCAACGCCGACTTCGACGGCGACCAGATGGCGGTTCACCTGCCGCTGTCGGCGGAGGCGCAGGCCGAGGCGCGGATCCTGATGCTGTCCTCGAACAACATCCTCTCGCCGGCCCACGGCCGGCCGCTGGCGACGCCGACCCAGGACATGATCCTCGGCGGCTACTTTCTCACCTACGCCGTGCAAGTCGGCGGCAAGGACATCTCGCAGATCGACGCGTCGAAGCTGAAGAACGACGACAAGCCGAGGCGCTTCGGCAGCGAGAACGAGGTCGTGCTGGCAGTCGAGTCGAAGCAGATCGGGCTCCAGCAGCCGATCGAGTACCGCCACATCGGCGAGCTGATGGTGACGACACCGGGCCGCGTGATCTTCAACGCAGCGGTTGAGCGCGCACTGACCGAGGCATTCCGCGGGAAGGGGAAGGCGGTCGACCACGCGTTCATCAACAAGACGCTGTCGAAGAAGGAGATGGACCAGCTGATCTCGGACATCTCCGATCGCCACGGCGCGCACACGCTCGCCGCGGTGCTCGACGCGATCAAGACGCTCGGCTTCAAGTACGCCACCCAGGCCGGCGTGACGATCTCGAAGAACGACATCGTCATCCCGCGTGAGAAAGAGACGATCCTCGCCGAGTACGAGAAGCGGGTCTCCGAGGTCGAGGCGCAGTACGAGCGCGGCCTGATCACGGAGGAGGAGCGGCACGAGAGCATCGTCAACATCTGGACGGAGGGGACGGACGTCGTCGCCGACGCGATGGAGAAGACGCTCTACGAGCTGAACCCGATCTTCATGATGGCCAACTCGGGCGCCCGTGGCTCGTTCAAGCAGATCCGCCAGCTCGCCGGCATGCGCGGCCTGATGGCGAACCCGAAGGGCGAGATCATCGAGCGGCCGATCAAGGCGAACTTCATGGAGGGCCTGTCGGTACTCGAGTACTTCATCTCGACGCACGGTGCCCGCAAGGGCCTCGCCGACACCGCGCTCCGCACGGCCGACTCCGGGTATCTGACGCGGCGCCTGGTCGACGTCTCGCAGGACGTGATCATCCGCGACAAGGACTGCAAGTCGGATGACCACATCGACCTGCCGATCTACCTGCCGGAAGGGCTGAACCGCAGCCTGCTCGGCCGCGTGATCGCGGAGGACGTCTACCGGCCGCTCTCGAGCGGGAAGCCCGGCAAGACGAAGCTCCTGGAGAAGGGCAAGGTTCTCGACAACCCGATGCTCCAGGCCTTCGTCGCCGACCTCGAGGACGGCGAGCTGGAGACCGTGCCCGTCCGCTCCGTGCTCAAGTGCAAGAGCGAGTACGGCGTGTGCCAGGCGTGTTACGGCATCTTCCTCGCCACCGGCGGGATGTGCGAGGTCGGAGACGCGGTCGGGATCATCGCCGCGCAGTCGATCGGCGAGCCCGGCACGCAGCTGACCATGCGGACGTTCCACACCGGCGGCGTCGCCGGCGCGGACATCACGCACGGCCTCCCGCGCGTCGTCGAGATCTTCGAGGCCCGGAACCCGAAGGGTGCTGCCCGCCTCGCCGAGATCGGCGGCAAGATCACCGTCGAGGAGACCGACCGCGGGCCGAAGGTGATCATCGATCCGATGTCGACAAAGGAAGACGACGAGCCCAAGGAGTACCAGCTGCCGCGCCGCACGCGCCTGCTGGTCAAGACGGGCGACGACATCCTCCCGGGCGACCCGCTGAACGAGGGCTCGCGCAACCCGGCGGAGTTGCTCGACCTGCACTTCAAGGGCGGCCGCGGGTCGAGCCCGACGGAGCTGTACCTCGTCCGCGAGGTGCAGAAGGTCTACAAGTCGCAGGGCGTCGACATCCACGACAAGCACATCGAGCTGATCGTCCGCCAGATGCTGAAGAAGGTCCGGATCGACACCTCCGGGACGACGGACTTCCTGCCCGGCCAGCTGGTCGACAAGGTCGTGCTCGAGCGCGAGAACAAGCGGGTGAAGAAGGCGAAGGGCGACCAGGCGACGTTCGAGCCGCTGATCCTCGGGATCACGAAGGCGTCGCTGGCGACCGAGTCCTTCCTCTCGGCCGCCTCCTTCCAGGAGACGACGAAGGTGCTGACCGACGCCTCGATCGAGGGGAAGGTCGACCGCCTGCTCGGCCTGAAGGAGAACGTGATCATCGGGAAGCTGATCCCGGCCGCGACCGGTCTGAAGAAGTACCGGACGATCGAGATCGGCCCGTCCGAGAAGGTGCCGAAGGAGGCGTACGAGCGCGAGACGCTGCTCGCCGCCCTTCAGGAGATCGGCACCGACGGCGGCAACATCGACCTCGGCTCGCTCGGGATCGACCTCGGCGCAACCGACGAGGCTAAGCCCGAAAGCACCCCCGAGGTCGACTCGTCTCTCGACGACTAGGTCGCGTTGCTGCGGGCGCCGGCAAGGATTGCCGGCGCCCGCAGCTAACCTCTAATCGGGTCGTGTTTCACAAGCTCGCCATCCTTGCGGCGCTCGCCGGCGCCCTGTTCGTCCACGCTCCGCAGGCGCGGGCGGCCGCGTGCGGACTGCCCGACACGAAGCCGGTGTGGATCGACTACGCCGAGGGTGCCGTCGGCTTTCGGAACGCCGTGTTCGCGAAACCGGGGATCGTCGCCGCGACGTCGGGCGGGCCTGTCCCGGCGGCGCTGCGGAACGGGGGCGCGCAGACCGTCTACTGGCACATGAAGCTGGGCGCGCTGGTCGGGACGACGACGGCGCCGGCCGACCCGGCGACGATCACTGCCGCGGCGCAGAAGCTGTTCGACACGGCGGCCGCGTCGTCGGGGTGCCCGACACCCCTGATCGCGCTGAACGAGCTGAACGGCGCGTCGACGACGACGCCGTGGACGGCCACGAACTCGCGCTACCGCCAGAACGTCCTCGACCTGCTCCGCGCGCTGCAGGCAAAGGGCGCGCGCCCGTTCCTGCTCGTCAACTCGTTCCCGTACACCGACGGCGACGCGGCGGCCTGGTGGCGCGAGGTCGCCCAGGTCTCCGACATCGTCCCCGAGATCTACTTCAACGCGCCCGCGGTGATGCGGCAAGGCGTGATCCTCGGCAGCCGCCGCATGCGCACCACGTTGCGCGCGCAGCTCGCCGCGTACACGGCGATCGGGATCCCGGTGTCGAAGCTCGGCTTCGTGCTCGGCTTCCAATCGGGCCCCGGCGCCGGCGGCCGCGAAGGGCTGAAGCCGTCGAGCCTCTGGTTCCAGTACGCGAAGCTCTACACCCTCGCGGCGAAGCGGGTGGCCTCCGAGTTCGGCATCGCCACGGTCTGGACGTGGGGGTGGGGGACGTTCAGCGTTGCCGGCACCGACCCCGACAAGCCGGCGGCGGCGTGTGTCTACCTCTGGACGCGCGACCCGAACCTCTGCGACGGCAAGACGGCCGCGGGCACCGGCTTCGACGACTCGATGACCGAGGGCCAGATCTCGCTCCCGCAGGGCGTGCAGTGCTCGCTCGACGGGCGTTCGCTGCGCCAGACCGACCTCTCGCGCATGACCGCGGTCACCCACGACCGCGATGTCGCGCTCACGGTCCTCTACGACCGGCTGGTCGAGACTGCACTCGCGAAGGTCTCGGACGACCGCGTCACGCAGGCGATCCAGGCGATCGTCGACGGGGTCTTCGGCGGCAGCCGTCCCGCCTACAACGCGGCGCTCGCGAAGGGCGGCGCGAACACGGTCGTCGCGCGCGCGGCGGTCGCGGACGAGCTCCTGCGCGCGCAGATCGAGGGCTCGCTGACGGTGCCCGCGCCGACCGAGTTCGCGATGCAGCTGTTCTACGGCACGTACGCCGAGTTCCTGATCCGGCCGTTCCGGGTCACCCCGGCCGCGCCGTGGCTCGGCAACCGGAGCGCGGGCTTCGCGCTCGCCGCCTCGGCCCCGGCCGCCCTCTTCCGGCTCCCGTCGAAGGTCGCCTCTCCGTTCACCACCGGCCTCGGCTCGTACACGGTCACGCCGCTCGACGAGGCGCTCCCCCTCGGCGCCGTGCCCTACGCGGACGCGCGGGTCGCGATCGCGACCACGCTCCGCTCGTTCGCGCGCACCCAGGCGTACGAGGACGGCGCCCGCGCGCGCGCCGAGTCGGCCCTGAACCGCACGATCTGTCTCCGCGACGACCTGCCGAACCCGGCGCTCGTCTCGGTCTCGACGTACCTGCCGTTCCTCGCGCTCAGCTCGTAGCTCAGGCCGGGCAGGTGCTCTTGTGCACCGCGGTGTTGCCGCTTCCGGACTGCGGGCTGTTCGACTGGCAGGTCGCGTCGTGCCCGGCGCTGTTTCCGCTGACCGTGATGCCACCGGGGCGGTTGTTCTGCGCCTTCAGGTCGTGCCCCGCCTTGTTGCCGGAGACGACAATCGGGGCGGTGTTGTCCTGAACGGTCAGGTCGTGATCGACCGTCACGTTGCGGACGTAGTTGCCGCCCGCCGCGCTGCCGCCGAGACCGCTGATCGAGAGGTCGTGGCCGACGCTGTCGCCCGTCATCTGGATCCCGGCCGCGTGGTCGGCGGACAGGTCGTGGTCGATCGTCGCACCCTGGTCGATCAGCGTTCCACCCTGCTTCACCTGCACGTCGTGGGTGACGTGCGCGCTCGTGACCAGCGTGCAGGTCGCGCCCGCCGGGACGACAACGTCCTTGCCGGTGCCGCTGTATGTCCCGGCGCAGGTGGTCGTGCCCGCGTTCAGGGTCGCCCAGAACGTCAGGGTCGCGGTGTCGGTCGATGCCTGGTACGCCGGGTCGGTGAAGGTCTGACTGCCGCTCGGGAACGGGATCGTGCCGCTGAAGTAGGCCTTGACCGTGTACGTCCCAGCCGGGAGGGCGACCTTCGGGAGGGAGGCGCGCCCGAGGAAGTCGGTGATCGCGGTCGTGGACGCCGGCCCGCCGGGACCCGTCAGGATGAAGGCGACGGTGCGCTCGGAGAGCGGCTCGCCGCCCGCCTGCAGGGTCGCGGTGATGCTGCCCACGGCACCGGGCGCCGCAACGGCGTTCGACGGGGAGAGCGCGAGCGACGTGGGCTGCTTCGTCACCGAGAGCGGGCTCTCGTCCGATGAGGGCTCGTCCGCGAGCGAGCCGCCGAAGGAGGCGCGCAGCGTGTAGCCGCCCGGCCGCACGACCAGCGGCATCGTCGCCTGCGCATGGCCGCTTGCGTTCGTCGTGTCGACCACCGTCTGCGAGCCGACGGCGAAGGTGACGGGCTGCCCCGCGACCGGTGCTCCGCCGTCCTCGGTCAGGTCGGCGGCGACGGTGATGCTCTGGCCGTACGAGAAGGAGCCGTTGGCGGCGGGCGAGCTGATGGCGAGGTGCGTCGCCGCCGGCTCCGGCGCCGTGTCGGACGCGCCGATCCGGTAGTAGGCGCCGTTGTTGTCGTCGAGCGTGACGAGTCCGACGCCGTTCACCGACTGGACGATGAACCGCAGGTTCGAGAGCGGCGTCACCGCGCCGGAGGGCAACGTGCCCGTCCAGAGTGTCGAGTCGGTGGGATCCTGCGTCAGGTCCAGCGACGTCCAGTTGTTCCCGGCGGCGCTGCTGTAGGTGACCCATGTGCCCTGGATCCCCGCGGCCGGGTTCCCGACGACGTGCACGCTGAAAGCGACGCCTCCTCCGGAGGGGTCGGCGGCGACGTCCACGATCGACGGCGGCGCGGAGAGCGCCGGGGTGCTGCCGTCGGCGGTCGTGGTGGTGTTGTTGCTGTAGTAGAGGCGAAGGCCGAGCGAGCTGTACTGGCGCTGCGTGCTGGTCTGCGAGCCGAACGACGTCGAGCGGTACTGGGCGGGCGTCAGCATCAGCCTGGTCGCGCCCCCCGCGTCGGCCAGCGCGTCGAAATAGTTGATGCTCCAGGGCCGCGCCGGATAGAAGGAGCTCGAGGAGAACGGGCTGTGCACGCCGCGGATCTCCGTGGTCGGTGTCCCCGTGAGCGGCACGACCGTGCTGTCGGTGAAGGCGCCGCTGCGGAAGCCGACTCCGCGCAGGACCTGGCCGGGGACCGTGACGTTCTCCGCGTCGAGGGGCAGCGTCGGGGCGAGCGGGCTGGTCGCGATCCCCGCGGGGCCGGAGAGCCAGGTCGCGGCGACCGAGCCGGAGGTGTCGACGTTCGTCTGCGTGATCGTGTGTGCCGTGAGCGGCGGCGAGAGCGTCAGGTCGGCCGTGGTCAGCCCGAGGGCGAAGCCGGGAGTCCCGGTCAGCTGCGGCGAGGTCGACCCGACGATCGACGTGTCCGTCGGCGGCGTCGTCCGCCCCGTGGGCATGTTCACGCTCAGCATCGGCAGGCCGTAGAGCGTCGGCTCGATCAGCGCCTTCTGGTGTCGATCCCCTCGACGAGCTGGCGTGCCGGCGAGGTACGTCTGCTTGGCGTCGACCAGCGCCTGGCCGACGGCGAACGGGCCCGGTGCCGACGCGGAGCTGCTGTGGCGAAGTCGAGCGTAGAGCCGCTCGCTGTACGCGAGGAAGTCGGTGTCGCCGTACTGGTAGCCGGTGCCGGCGATCAGGGTCGCCCGCTTCTGCGCGAACGCCTCGGCCCAGTCGAGCGGCTGCGGTCACGTCCGGGACGCGCGTCGCCGTCGACGATGTTGTAGCCCGAGTGGCAGCCGGCGCTGAAGACGATCGAGTTGGTCGAGGTTGACGCTCGAGGCGTCGAGATCGGTTGTCAGTCAGCGCTGGTCGAGAAGTCGGCGGCGAGCGCGCTGTTGGCGCTGAAGTGGCCGGCGAGGAAGATCAGGTCGTGGCGGCTGCCGAGCAGCTTCGTCTTCAGCTGCGCCGCCGTCCACGACCGCGAATCGAGCGGCGAGATGTTCGGCCGCGGTGATCAGGCGTGTCGGGCGTCGTCGCCCGTGCCGGCCGCCAGGTCGGTCTTCGACCGGCGTTGGCGGCGTCCGTGAGGAAGTCGTAGCCGGTGACGAGCGAGGAGGTCGGCGTCGCGACGACGCCGCCGGCAGTGCCGAGATAGGCGTTGAGCATGCCCGAGATCTCGGCCGGCGTCTCGACCAGCCGGCCGACCGCCAGGTCGGGGACGGGAACGGTCGACGCCCTTGATCGAGACGTCGGCTACCGAGCCGTAGGCGTCCTGGCCGAGGCACGTAGTTGAGGCGCAGGCTGGCCTGCGAGGCGCTCGTGTCGAGGACCGGCGGGACGTAGCCCGACTCGGGGCCGAGCAGCGTTGTCCGGGTAGCGGAAGAACGGGATCGCGTCGTCGGCGCCGACGATCACGACGTACTGGAGCGCGTTGTTGGCGCGGTACGAGTCGACGACGTCCTTGATCGCGCCGGCGACGAGGTTCTTCGCGTACGGGCAGGACTTGTTCGCGTCGGCCTGTGCGTTCAGCGCCGAGACGCGTCCGTCGGCGCCGAGGTTGACGACCACCCCGCCGACCTCGGGGCGCGCCGCGAGCGTCGCCAGTTGCGACTGGAGCGTGGTCTTCTCGGCCGCCGTCCCGGTCATCCGCGCGACGTCCGTGAGGATCACCGTCTTGTAGCCGCCGCCTGCCGCAGCGCCGGGCGCGGAGCCGATGGGGGCGACGGAGCCGCACGTGCCGCCCGCGACCGAGTCGGTGAGATGGAAGGGTTGCGTGTCGGAGAACGCGCCGTTGCGTCCGTTGACCCGGACGTAGACATCACCGGTGTTCGACCAGGTGTTCGCGCTGATGCTCTCGTCCGCTGTGCCCTCGAGTGCCGAGACGGCGATCAGGCTCCGCGTCTGCGCGCTCGAGAAGGCGTCGGCGCTGAACTGGCTCGGGCTGAACTGCGACGGGCTGAACTGCGACGGGCTGAACGCGCCCGGGCTGAACTGGCTGGGGCTGAACTGCGACGGGCTGAACTGGCTGGGGCTGAACTGGCTGGGGCTGAACTGCGACGGAGAGAACTGGGACGGGCTGAACGCGTCCGGGCTGAACTGGCTGGGGCTGAACTGCGACGGGCTGAACTGGCTCGGGCTGAACTGGGACGGGCTGAACTGGGACGGGCTGTACGCGTCACCGGCGAACTCTGCGCTCAGCCTGGTGAGCGCCTGCGGCCCGGTCAGGTCGTTGAACGCCTGGCCGATGTCCTTGAAGAAGGCCAGGTCGTAGTTCGCGGCCAGGTGCGAGAGCGTCAGCGTGACCTGGGCGTCCGTGCCGGGCCTCAGCTTGTACCAGCGCGACTCGCCGGGCGTGGAGATGTAGCCGTCGGTGCTCCCGGTGAGGGGCGCGGCCTTCGGCCACGAGGTGTTGTCGACGCCGATCGGGATGCAGTTCGACGCATCGCCCGCCGACGGGATCGCGACCAGATGGCCCGACCCCGCGCCGACCGACGCGGTGAAGTAGCTGCTGCCCGACGCCGGGATCGAGACCGACGCCGCGCCGACCGCGGTCTGCCCCTCGCCTGCGCAGTCCGACTTGGCGTAGAACGTGAGATTCGCGGCGCCCTGCGGCCCGCTGACGAGGCCCGAGACCACGGTGCCCCCGCCCGTCGGAGTGGCGCTCAGCAGGGTGACGTTCGTGGGCGACGGCGGCGCGGCGACGTCGTAGGTCGCCGACAGCCCGAAGAAGGTCTCGACGCCGTAGTCGACGGCCTCGACCGCGACCGTCGTGTTGTCGCCTTCGTCTTCGAGCGTGAGCAAGCCGTCGGGGACGTCGATGTTGATGTTGTGCCGGATGCAGTTGCCGGCCTGGACAATCGGTAACTGGTGTCCGTTCACCCAGATCGTCGCGTCGTTGTCGATCTCGCCCTCGAGATGCAGGTGGGTCGCGTTCGGCGGGAGGTGGATCTTCTTGTAGAGAAACAGCCTCGAGTCGGTCGGCCAGGTCGTGCCGTGCTCGGGGAATCCGCAGAGGCCGGATGTGCCGGGGGCCTTCGAGCCGAATGGTCCCTTGGACGTCGACCAGTCGGACGCCTCGTGGCTGTCAGGCTGTTCCCAGCCGGAGGGCGGCCGCTGCCCCGAGGCGTTCGAGTAGATCAATCCCTGGAACGTGGAGTCGGCGCCGAACGCCGTCTCCGTGCCGGTCGCGCCTGCCGACGACGCTGAGATGGCGATCACGACCAGCGCGAGCGCAGCCCCTAGGCCGGCCAGTCTCACACGTCCGTGCCGCATCTCCCGCTCCCCTCGCTCCTGAAAAGAATCCTGCCGTCTACCTCTAACAGCGTGAGACTCGATGCGCAAGGGGGATGACCCATTGTTGGTGAACATACGGTGAAGCTCAACCCATGGCGCTCTCGATCGCGGCAGCCAGCGAGAGCTCTGCCCCGCGTTCCGTCGCGCGGGTGGCCCGGCCCATCCCGAGCGCCGTCCGACTCGCCTCGAGGGCGGTATCCAGCGCCTCCTCGCTCGCCGGGGGCCGAGGCGCGCCGATCTCGGTGCGGAGCCGCGCGGCCGCCGCCTCGAGCTCCAGCGCACGCTCTGGCTCACCTGTGCGGCTCAGAAGGATCGCGATGTCCTCGAGCAGGTAGGCGACGAGCCAGAGGTCGCCGAGTTCCTGTCCCATCGTCAAGGCCTCGCTGTACAGGGCGTTTGCCGCCTGGTGGTCCCCGAGCTCGCGGACGACGTTGCCGAGGTTGTCCAGGGAGCTCGCGATCATCGACGGATCGCCCACCTCGCGATGGGCGGCGACGGCCTCCTCGATCAGCTGTCGCGCCTCGGCCGGCCGGCCCTGGAGCAGGGCGATGTTGCCGAGGTTGTTCAGGGACACCGCCATCGCCCAGCGATCGTCGATCTCCTGCCGCAGGGCGAGCGCCTCCTCGTTGAACCGGCGCGCCTCGTCGTAGTCCCCCTCGTACTCGGCGACGATCCCGAGGTTGGAGAGCATGCTCGCCATATTCGCGCGGTCGCCGAGCTCGCGCCGGAGCTCGAGGCTTGCTCCGTAGCTCGAGCGCGCCAGCGGGTAGTCGCCCTGCTGGGCGGCGAGCGTGCCGGTGTAGTGGAGCACCTGCCCCTCGCCGGCGCGGTCGTCGGCGTCCTCGAACCCGCGGCGGGCGCGGTCGAGCCAGTCGCGGGCCTCGTCGTAATGCCCTTGCTTGCGGGCCAGCTCGCCCAGGGCCGTCTCGCACCAGGCGCGGGCGCCCGGCACGTCGGCCAGCTCGAGCGCCGACCGGTACGACTCCTCCGACTCCTGCCAGCTGCCACCGAGTTCGAGCGCCTTCCCGAGCTTGAGGAAGATGTCGCGGCGCCCCGGCGGAGCGAACAGTGGGAGCGCCCGGCGGTAGTAGGTGATCGCCGCGGCGTTTGCGTAGCGGGCCTGCGCGGCCGCTCCTGCCCGGAGGAGGTACGAGCGCTTCCGCTCCTCGTCGTCGCCCAGCCAAAAATGGTGGGCGAGCACGTCGAGCTCGTTCTCGACGTCGTCGCCCGCCCGTGCCTCGAGGAAGCGCCCGATCCGTCCGTGGAGCGCCGCCCGCGTCGTCCCGGGGAGGCTGCCGTATGCCACTTCCTGGGTGACGACGTGGCGAAAGGCGTACGCCTGCAGCTCCTCGCTCTCGAGGAGCACGAACTCGTGTTCACGCAGCACCGCGAGGCTCGTCTCGACCGGCTCACCGCCGCCGAGCTCGGGGTGCACTGCGGGCAGGACCGGCGCCTCGAAGCTGCGGCCGACCGCGCTCGCCACCTTCAGCGTCGCGCGTGGGCGCTCCTCGAGCCGGTCCATGCGCGAGAGGATCAGGCTGTGCAGGCTTCCCGGTAGCTCCAGCCGCTCGAGCTCCTCGACGCTCGGCAGCGTTCCGCCGCGCTCGGTCAGGTACGTGAGGAGCTCCTCGATGTAGAACGGGTTGCCCTGCGCCCGCTCGGTGATCCGGTCGGCCACGGCCTCGACCGCGTCGGCGGTGCCTCCGACCTGCGCCAGCCGCAGCCTGACCAGCCGCTCGACGTCGCCGGGCGCCAGCTCCGTGAGGGCGAGCTCGGTGAAGTGCGGCAGCCCGGCGGCGACGGGCTCGCCCCCCTCGGTTGCCGAGCGCGCGCGGTAGGCGAGCAGGACGAGCACCGGGAGCGCGTGCACCGCACGCGCAACCGCGAGCAGCAGGTCCTCGGACAGCGGGTCGATCCAGTGGATGTCGTCGAGGACGAGCACGAGCGGCTCGTCGGCGGCAGCCCGGAGGACGTCGACGAGCATTGCCTCGAGGGACGTCTTCCGGAGCTTCGCGTCGAACGGCCGGGTCAGGTCGTTGTCCTCGATCGGAATGCCGAGGAGGGGCCCGAGCAGCGGGAGCCGCGCGACGAGCGCGGGATCGAGCCGCACCAGGTTCGCAGCGACCGTCTCGCCGTCGTCGCCGAGGATCGCGCTCCAGATCGGCCGCCACACGCCGTAGCTCCCGTTCGCGTCGTACGACTGGCACTCGCCCTCGTAGCGCGGGAGCGTGGCGGCGCCGAGGAGCTCGTGGATGAGCCGCGACTTTCCCATTCCGGCCTCTGCCGCCACCCCGACGACCTGACCGCGGCCCGCCTGCGCGAGGGCAAGTCGCTCACGCAGCGTCGCCAGCTCGTGGTCGCGCCCGAGGAGCGGCATGTCGTGGGCGTGCCTCCGCCTTACCGTCCGCGCCCGCACCTCGGCGAGCGCGCGGACGTCGACCGGCTCCGCCTTGCCCTTGACGGTCAGCGGCGGGATGTCGTTCCAGTCGAACCCCTCGCCGGCGGCGTCGGCGACGTCGCGCGAGGCGATCACCTCACCTGGCGCCGCCGCCTGCATCAGCCGTGCCGAGAGGTTGACGGCGTCGCCGAGTACGCCGTACGTGCGCCGCTCGGCGCCCCCGTACGCTCCAGCCCTCAGCCGACCGGCCGTGACGCCGATGGAGATCTCGCGCACGTCGTCCGGGGCGGCCAGTCCGCTGATCTCTGCCGCTGCCGAAATCGCGCGGGCCGCGTCGTCCTCATGTGCGACCGGGGCGCCGAACGCACCGTAGAGGTAGCTGCCCTTGTCGCCGATCGTCAGTTGCACCAGTGTTCCGTCGTAGCGGGCCAGTACTCCGAGCACCCGGCGCACGAAGACGTCGAGCCGGTCGAGCGCCTCCGGGTCCTGCGCGAAGTCGATCCCGATGAAGCGGACGAACAGCGCGACGGCGGGCCGTAGCTCGGCGAGGAAGTCGGCCTGGCCCGCACGGAGACGCTGATAGACGGCGGGAAGCAGCCATGCACGGACGACCTCGTCGTCGATCGCCTCCGGCGGGAACGGTGGCCACGGCTGCGGCTCGACGGCCACGTCGAGAGAGCGGAGGACGCCGATTCCGTCTCTCGGATCGGCCCGGACGCGGTCCCCGAGCGCGGTGAGCGCCGACGGTGCGAGGACGATGTCGCCCGGCTCGGCGGCGTGCTCGGTCGCGGCAAGCTCGTCGACGAGCGCTCCGGCGAGCCCTTCGAGCACCTGATGCTCCGGGTCGCCGACGAGGAAGCGCCTGGTCGCGCCGACGCCGACGGCGACCTTGAGGCGCACGACCGTGTCACCGTCCTGGCTCTCGGTGATCCAGGCCTGCATCCTCAGCGCGGCGGCGACCGCCCTGCGTCCATCGTCGCCGTCGAACCAGCACGTCATCGCGTCGCCGCTGAACGCCAGCACCGCCCCACGGAACTCGTGCACCGCTGCAACGAGACCACCGAAGAGCACATCGAGCCGCCGGGCCAGCTCCTCCGCGCCGTGGTGCTCGCCCAGCCGGCGGGCCAGGGACTCGGTCAGCGCGGTGAAGCCGGAGAGGTCGGCCTCGAGCGCCGCGCCCGTGACGTCCGCGGGAAGCGTGCTTCCGCGGACGAGCGCCTGTAGTCGATCCATCGGGACGTACGAGAGCAGCGCCGCATTCGTCCCGGTGTTCTCCATGTGCGTTCAAGCATTGCGACCGGGAGAAGGAAGTTCAAACGGCAGCCGAACCTCCGACGTTCACCGGAGCGTTAGACTCGCGCCTCGTGGCGGTCTCTATCGACACCCTGCGTGCGCTTCCACTGTTTTCTTCGGCCGGGGAAGAGGAACTCGCGCAGCTCGCCCGGATGTTCGCGCACCGCGAGGTGAGCGCGGGTACGGCGCTGACGGTGGAGGGAGCGTCGGGGTACACCTTCTTCGTGATCGAGAGCGGGATGCTGAACGTCGAGCGCGACGGAAAGCTGCTGGAGACGCTCGGCCCAGGCGATTTCTTCGGCGAGGCGGCGATCATCTCGGGCGAACGGCGTAACGCCTCGGTCACTGCGGCGTCGGACGTCGGCGTCCTGGTGCTGTTCGGAACGGAGTTCCGGAGGCTCGAAGCCGAGTTGCCGGACGTCGCCGCGAAGATCGATCAGAAGATGGCCGAACGCGCCGCGCGGATCTCGCAGGACGAGATCATCTAGCGACCGCGGTCTGACGATCACCGCCCGGTGCCAAGAGGTGAACCGGGCGTGACGATGTGGTGAAGAACCCGTTTGAGCCGGGAAGCGGTCAGGCCGGCTGGCCCTGGGCGCCGAGGTAGGGCGGGGCGTCCGGCGGGGCTTGCGGAGCCGACGGCACGGGCGGCATGCCGACGCCCTCGGTCTCGCTCGCCACGCGGCCCTTGCCGCCTTCCTTCGCGCGGTAGAGCGCCTCGTCGGCGCGCTGGAAGAACGCGTTCGGCTCGTCCTGGGCGCGGAGCTCGGCAATGCCCGCCGAGAGCAAGAGCTGGCCGGCGTGCGAGATCGGGCGCGAGGAGACCGCAGCCTGGATGCGGCGGTAGAGCTGCTCGGCGTCGCCGAGCGTCGACTCGGGCAGGATCACGGCGAACTCGTCGCCGCCGACGCGGCAGGCGATGTCGGCGTGGCGGACGACGTCGCGGACGCGTTCGGCGATCTCGGCCAGGACGGAATCGCCGGCGAGGTGGCCGATGCGGTCGTTGATCGACTTGAAGTCGTCGAGGTCGAACACGATCAGCGCCAGGCGCCGGTTGTAGCGCTGCGCGCGGGAGGTCTCGCGCGCGAGCGTCTCGTGGAAATAGCGACGGTTGTGCAGCCCGGTCAGGGCGTCGAGGTCGGCCTGGTGCCGCGCCTCCTTGAAGCGCCGCGCGTTGTCGATCGCCGGCCCGGCCCGCAGGGCCAGCGCCTCGATCTCGGCGATCACCTCGAGGTCGAGCGGCTGCCGCGACGTCCGCGAGAACACGGAAAGCAGCCCGAGCGTCTCGAGCTCACCGTGGATCGGCACCGCCAGCCCCGAGAGGATCGGGCCGACCTCCGAGCCCGGGAGCCGCCCGTAGTCGCCGTAGTCGAGGTACATGGAGCGGATCTTGCGTCCCGCAGGCACCTCGCCGACCGCATATTCCTCGGCCTCTTCCGGCGTGATCCCGACGGCGGTGGTGACGGGCTCGTCGTCCGGCCCGATCACGTGGATGAGCGCCGCGTCGACGCCCTGCAGCGAGCCGGCCGCGTCGAGCGTCCGGTTCAGCACCTCGTCGAGGTCGATCGTCCCGCCGAGCTCGCCGAGCACCCGGCTGCGGCGCGTCTCCTCCTGCGTCTGGGCGAGCGCGTCGGAGACCTCGCGGCCCATCCTGTCCATGCGGCCGTTCAGCTCGGCGATGATCTGCTCGAGCGCATCCTCCTTGTCGGTATCGACCACGGGCGGCTCGACGGACGGCTTCCGCCGCACGAGCAGCACGACCACGATCACGAGCAGGCTCGCGAGCACGGATGCAGCGACCGAAACGAGGACGGTCGTCGTCATCGCGCGTTCCACCGCTGGTTGTGGTGACTTGGTTCCATCCCTCTCCCCGGAAACAGCTGCCCAACCGCGCAACCGGCCCTGTTCGCACTGTAGTCATGTCGTCCCTGAAAGGCCATATCTGTGCGGAAAAAAGATCGGCCGACCGGCGTCGTACCATGAATCGATTCTGCTACCATCGAGCCCTGGGTTGGCGGTGGCTTGCGCCCCGCTGGCCTTCTTTGCTGTGTAAACCCTTCAGAGGAGTACGGAAATACCGACTGTCAATCAGCTCGTGCGCAAAGGCCGCTCCGCCCCCAAGGCGAAGGTGAAGACGCCTGCGCTCCGCGGCGCGCCGCAGAAGCGGGGTGTCTGCACGCGTGTGTACACGACCACGCCGAAGAAGCCGAACTCGGCGCTGCGCAAGGTTGCCCGCGTCCGTCTGACGAACGCGATGGAAGTCGGTGCCTACATTCCCGGTGAGGGCCACAACCTGCAGGAGCACTCGGTCGTGCTGATCCGCGGCGGTCGCGTCAAGGACCTCCCGGGCTTCCGCTACAAGGTGATCCGCGCCGCGCTCGACGCGTCGGGCGTCTCCGACCGCAAGCAGGGCCGCTCCAAGTACGGCGCCAAGCGAGGATCGTAGATGCCCCGTCGCGCAGAGATTCAGGCTCGTACGCTGGACCCGGACCCGATCTACAACTCGCGTCTGGTCACCCAGTTGATCAACCGCGTGATGGTCGCCGGGAAGCGTTCCACCGCGGAGCGGATCGTCTACGGCGCGCTCGACAAGATCGGCGAGCGCAGCGGCAAGCCGCCGCTCGAGGTGCTCGAGCAGGCAGTGAAGACAGTCACGCCCGTGCTCGAGACCCGCAGCCGCCGCGTCGGCGGCGCGAACTACCAGGTTCCGGTCGAGGTGCCCCAGCGGCGCGCGCGCACGCTTGCGCTGCGCTACCTCGTCACGTACTCGCGCGAGCGGCGCGAGAAGGGGATGGACGACAAGCTCGCCGGCGAGATCCTCGACGCCCTCCAGAACCAGGGTGGCGCGTGGAAGCGCAAGGACGACATGTACCGCATGGCCCAGGCAAACAAGGCGTTCGCGCACTACAGGTGGTAGAGATGGCGACCGTCGAAAAGAGAGATGCCGGAACGGGCCTCGACCGCGTCCGCAACATCGGGATCATGGCGCACATCGACGCGGGCAAGACGACCACGACCGAGCGGATCCTCTACTTCACCGGGCGCACGCACAAGATGGGCGAGGTGCACGAGGGCGCCGCGGTGATGGACTGGATGGCGCAGGAGCAGGAGCGCGGCATCACGATCACGTCGGCGGCCACGACGGCGTTCTGGAACGACTTCCGGATCAACATTATCGATACGCCCGGGCACGTGGACTTTACGGTCGAGGTCGAGCGCAGCCTGCGCGTCCTCGACGGCGCGATCGCCGTTTTCGATGCGGTTGCGGGCGTCGAGCCCCAGTCGGAGACGGTCTGGCGCCAGGCCGACAAGTACGCGGTTCCGCGCATGGCGTTCATCAACAAGATGGACCGCACGGGCGCCGACTTCTTCGCTTCCGTGCAGTCGATGGTCGACCGCCTCGGCGCGCACCCGGTTCCGGTGCAGCTGCCGATCGGCCAGGAGGAGCATTTCCGCGGCGTCGTCGACCTCGTCGAGATGAAGGGCGTGACGTGGGAGGACGAGCTCGGCACGAACATCACCATCGGCGAGATCCCGGCCGAGCTGGCCGAGCAGGCGCACGAGTACCACCACCAGCTGATCGACTCGGTCGCCGACCACGACGACGAGCTGATGGAGACCTACCTCGAGAACGAGGAGAAGGTCACTCCGGACATGCTCAAGCGCGCGCTTCGCGCCGCGACGCTCGACAGCAGCGTCACACCGGTGTTCTGCGGTACCGCCTTCAAGAACAAGGGCGTCCAGCCGCTCCTCGACGGCGTGATCGACTACCTGCCGAGCCCGCTCGACGTTCCGCCGATCCACGGGACCGATCCGCGCACCGAGAACGAGCTCTCGCGCCGGCCCATGCTCGACGAGCCCTTCGCGGCGCTCGCGTTCAAGGTCATGTCCGACCCGTATGTCGGGAAACTGACGTACATCCGGGTCTACTCGGGCCAGTTGAAGCAGGGCGACCGGGTGCTGAACACGACGACCGGAAAGAACGAGCGCATCGGGCGCATCCTCCAGATGCACGCGAACCACCGTGAGGAGCGCGATGACCTTGGCGCGGGCGAGATCGCGGCGATCGTCGGCCTCAAGGCGACGACCACGGGCGACACGCTCGCCGCCGACACGGCGCCGATCATCCTCGAGCGCATGACCTTCCCCGAGCCGGTGATCTCGGTCGCGATCGAGCCGAAGACGAAGGGCGACCAGGACAAGCTGGGCTCAGGCCTGCAGCGCCTCTCGGAGGAAGATCCGACCTTCCGCGTCCGGACCGACGACGAGACCGGGCAGACGATCATCTCCGGGATGGGCGAGCTGCATCTCGAGATCATCGTCGACCGCCTGATGCGCGAGTTCAGTGTCGACGCGAACGTCGGGCGGCCGCAGGTCGCCTACCGCGAGACGGTCGGCAAGGCGGTCGAGAAGATCGAGGGCAAGTTCGTCCGCCAGACCGGCGGCCGCGGCCAGTACGGCCATGCGGTGATCAACCTCGAGCCGACCGAGCCCGGCGAGGGCTACGAGTTCATCGACAAGATCGTCGGCGGCAAGATCCCGCGCGAGTACATCTCGTCCGTCGACATGGGCATCCAGGAGGCGATGGAGTCGGGCGTTCTCGCCGGCTATCCGGTCGTCGATATCCGCATCACGCTCGTCGACGGCTCGCAGCACGACGTCGACTCGAGCGAGATGGCGTTCAAGATTGCCGGATCGATGGCCTTCAAGAACGCCATGCAGCGGGCCAAGCCCAAGCTGCTGGAGCCGGTGATGGCAGTCGAAGTCGTCACACCGGAGGAGTACCTCGGCGACGTGATGGGAGACCTGAACTCCCGCCGCGGCCGCGTCGAGGGCCTTGAGCCGCGGGGCAACGCCCAGGCGATCAAGGCCAAGGTTCCGCTTGCCACCATGTTCGGCTACGTCACCGACCTGCGCTCGACGACGCAGGGACGAGCCACGTCAACCATGCAGTTCGACAGGTACGAGGAAGTACCGCAGTCGATTGCGGGCGAGATCGTCGACGCCCAGACCTAAGGAGACCGGAGGAATGTCAAAGCAGAAGTTCGAGCGCACCAAGCCGCATCTCAACGTCGGGACCATCGGTCACATCGACCACGGGAAGACGACGCTGACCGCGGCGATCACGAAGGTCCTGGCGGAGACGGGCGGCGGCACGGTCGCCCGCGACTTCGCCTCCATCGACAACGCTCCCGAGGAGCGCCAGCGCGGCATCACGATCAACACCGCGCACGTCGAGTACGAGACCGAGAACCGGCATTACGCCCACGTCGACTGCCCGGGCCACGCCGACTACATCAAGAACATGATCACGGGCGCCGCCCAGATGGACGGCGCGATCCTCGTCGTCTCGGCCGCCGACGGCCCGATGCCCCAGACGCGTGAGCACATCCTGCTCGCCCGCCAGGTCGAGGTGCCGTTCATCGTGGTCGCGCTGAACAAGGCCGACATGGTCGACGACCCCGAGCTGATCGAGCTCGTCGAGATGGAGGTCCGGGAGCTGCTCTCGAAGTACGAGTATCCCGGCGACGACATTCCGATCGTCCACGTCTCGGCGCTGAAGGCGCTCGAGGGCGACGAGGAGTGGACGCCGAAGATCATCGAGCTGATGGAGGCCGTGGACTCGTACATCCCGGAGCCCGTCCGCGACGTCGACAAGCCGTTCCTCATGCCGATCGAGGACGTCTTCACGATCACAGGCCGCGGTACCGTCGTCACCGGCCGCATCGAGCAGGGCCAGATCAAGTCGGGCGACGAGGTCGAGATCGTCGGCATCCACGAGAAGGTGGAGAAGACGGTCGTCACCGGCCTCGAGATGTTCAACAAGCTCCTCGACTTCGCCCAGGCGGGCGACAACGCGGGCGCACTGCTCCGCGGCGTCAAGCGCGAGGAGGTCGAGCGCGGCCAGGTGCTCGCGAAGCCCGGCTCGATCACCCCGCACACGCACTTCAATGCCGAGGTGTACGTCCTGTCGAAGGACGAGGGCGGGCGGCACACGCCGTTCTTCAACGGCTACCGGCCGCAGTTCTACTTCCGCACGACGGACGTGACCGGCTCGATCAAGCTCCCGGACGGCCAGGAGATGGTCATGCCGGGCGACAACACGAACATGGAGATCGAGCTGATCCAGCCCATCGCCATGGATCCGGGCCTCCGGTTCGCCATCCGCGAGGGTGGTCGCACCGTCGGCGCCGGCGTCGTCACCCAGGTCATCAAGTAGGCAGAGGAACGGAGGGAAGGGGCACAGTGGCTCAACACAAGATCCGCATCCGGTTGAAGGGCTACGACCACAAGCAGGTCGACAAGTCCGCGCGCGACATCGTCGAGACGGCGGAGCGCTCCGGGGCGACGATCACCGGGCCCGTGCCCCTGCCCACCGAAAAGAACGTGTACTGCGTGATCCGCAGCCCGTTCAAGGACAAGGACTCGCGCGAGCATTTCGAGGTGCGCACGCACAAGCGCCTGATCGACATCCACTCACCGACGCCGAAGACGGTCGACTCGCTGATGCGGCTCGACCTCCCGGCTGGTGTCGACATCGAGATCAAGCTCTAGGGGAGAGATGAAAGGCATCGTCGGCAGAAAGATCGGAATGACCCAGCTCTTCGACGAGGAGAGCGGCGTCGTCACGTCCGTGACGGTGATTCAGGCCGGTCCCTGCCCCGTGGTCCAGGTGAAGACGCTCGAGAACGACGGGTACGAGGCCGTTCAGCTCGCGTTCGACGCGGTCGCCGAGCGGAAGCTCTCGAAGCCCGAGCTCGGCCATCTGAGCAAGGCCGGCGTCGAGCCGCACCGCCACCTGGTCGAGTTCCGCGGCCCCACCGAGCTCATGCCGGGCGAGGCGGTCACGGTCGAGGCGTTCGAGCCCGGCGAGTCGGTCAAGGTCGCCGGCATCGGCATCGGCAAGGGCTTCGCCGGCACGATCAAGCGGCATCGCTTCCACCGCGGCCCGAAGTCGCACGGCTCGCACAACGTCCGCGCGCCTGGTTCGATCGGCGCGTCGGCAACCCCGTCACGCGTCTTCAAGGGGATGAAGATGGCCGGCCGCCTCGGCGGCAAGCGCGTCACCCAGGTCGGGCTGAAGATCCACGAGATCGACCTCGAGCACAACCTGCTGCTCGTCAAGGGCGCCGTCCCCGGCCCGAAGAACGGCATCGTCGAGATCAGGGTGGAGAAGGCCCATGCCGGCCGTTAAAGCCCCTCTTCTCGACTCCGCCGGGAAGGCCTCGAAGCAGGTCTCGCTCGACGACGCGGTCTTCGCCGCCGACGTGAAGCCGCACCTGCTGCACGAGACCGTGCGCGCCGAGCTCAACGCCCAGCGCGCCGGCACCCGTGGCGCCAAGAGCCGCGGGCTCGTCGCCGGCGGCCGCGCGAAGCCGTGGCGTCAGAAGGGCACGGGCCGCGCCCGCGCCGGCACGACGCGCGCACCGCACTGGACGGGCGGCGGCGTCGCCTTCCCGCCGACGATGCGGTCGTTCGAGGTCAAGGTCAACCGCAAGGCCCGCCGCGCTGCGATGCGGGGCGCGCTGTCCGCGCACGCGCAGGCGGGCACCCTCGGCCTGGTCGACGGCGCCGGGTTCGAGGCGCCCAGCACGAAGGCCGCGCTCGCGCTCGTCGAGACCTGGGCCAAGGAGCGCCCGCTCGTGGTCGTCTGCGCCGACGAGGACGACAACCTCGCCCGCTCGTTCCGCAACCTGCCGAAGGTCGTGGTCGTCGCACCGTCCGAGCTCGATGTCGCCGCCGTGGTCTGGGCGCGCTCGCTGCTCGTCACGCAGGCCGCGCTCGCCGGGGTGCTCGCACGCGCCGGCGCCGGGACCGCCACGCCGGCCGCTGCGGAAGAGGAGGAGTCGGCATGAGCCTCACGGCCCGCCAGGTGATCATCGCGCCGGTTGTCTCCGAGAAGAGCTACAGCCTCCTCGAGCAGAAGAAGTACGCATTCCGCGTCCATCCCGACGCGCACAAGACGCAGATCCGCCAGGCCATCGAAGAGCTGTTCGATGTCCGCGTCCTCGCGGTCAACGTCTCCAAGGTGCAGCCGAAGCCGAAGCGGCGCGGGCTCTACAAGGGGACGAAGCAGGGCTGGAAAAAGGCGATCGTGAAGGTGCACAAGGACGACGAGATTCAGGTCTTCGCAGGAGCACAGGTCTAGATGGCGCTCAAGAAATACAAGCCCACGTCCCCCGGCCGCCGGTTCATGTCGGTCTCCACGTTCGAGGAGATCACCAAGACCGAGCCGGAGAGGTCGCTGACCGAGCCGATCAAGAAGACCGGCGGCCGCAACGTCAACGGCCGGATCACCACACGCCACCAGGGCGGCGGCCACAAGCGCCGTTACCGGATCATCGACTTCAAGCGGCGCAAGGACGGCATCCCGGCGAAGGTCGCCTCCATCGAGTACGACCCCAACCGGTCGGCGCGCATCGCGCTGCTCCACTACGTCGACGGAGAGAAGGCCTACATTCTTGCCCCGGCGCGGCTCGAGGTCGGCGCGATGGTCGAGTCCGGCCCCGGTGCGGACATCCGCCCCGGCAACGCCCTGCCGCTCGAGAACATCCCGACGGGCACGATGGTGCACAACGTCGAGCTCAAGCCCGGCCGCGGCGGCCAGATGGCCCGCAGCGCCGGCTCCGGGATCCAGCTCGTCGCGAAGGACGACGGCTTCGGCACGCTGCGGCTGCCGTCCGGCGAGATGCGCCGCGTGCCGCTCACGTGCCGCGCGACCGTCGGCCAGGTCGGCAACGTCGACCACGAGAACCAGAACATCGGCAAGGCCGGCCGTAACCGCTGGCGCGGGAAGCGCCCGTCCGTTCGCGGCTCGGCGATGAACCCTGTCGACCATCCGCACGGCGGCGGCGAAGGCAAGTCGAAGGGCGGCCGGCACCCGGTCACCCCATGGGGCGTCCCGACGCTCGGCAAGCGCACCCGCTCGAAGCACAAGGAATCCGACAAGTTGATCGTCCGCGGCCGTAAGCGCGGGAAGGAGAAGCGCTAAGTGTCCAGATCGTCCAAGAAAGGCCCCTTCGTGGAGGAGCGCCTGATGAAGCGCATCGAGGAGATGAACACCTCGGGCAGCAAGCGCATGATCCGCACCTGGTCGCGCAGTTCGACCGTCTTCCCGGAGATGGTCGGTCACACGATCGCCGTCCACGACGGCCGAAAGCACGTGCCTGTGTTCCTGTCCGAGCAGATGGTCGGTCACAAGCTCGGCGAGTTCGCCCCGACGCGGATGTTCCGCGGCCACGCGGGCGACCGCCAGACGCAGGTGAAGAAAGGCTAAGTGGCCGGCGTTACCGCACCGGAGCAGACTGTTCGCGCCCAGGCAAAGTGGGTGCGGATGTCCGCGCGCAAGGGGCGCGTGGTCGTGGAGCACATCCGCGGGCGCAGCGTGCCCGAGGCGCGGACCGTGCTCAAGTTCACGCAGCGGGCAGCCGCGCGCGAGATCGAGAAGGTGCTCGCATCCGCCGTCGCGAACGCCGAGGCCAACCACGGCCTGTCCGGCGACGACCTGTTCGTCTACACCGCGGCCGTCGACGAGGGGCCGACGCTGAAGCGCTGGCGCGCCCGCGCACGCGGCCGCACGTCCCGGATCAACAAGCGCACCTGTCACGTCACGATCACGCTCACCCCGGTCGCCGTTCCGGTCGCCGCCCCGTCGAAGCAGAAGAAGGCCGAGACGCCGGCAGAGGTCACTACCGCCGAGGCGACGACGACCGAAGAGAAGCCCAAGCGCGCGGCGAAGCCGAAGGCCGACGCCAAGACGCCAGCGAAGCCGCGCACCTCAAGGCGGAAGAAGAGCGAGGAGAGCTAAATGGGTCAAAAAATTCATCCCGGAGGGCTGCGCGTCGGCGTCATCCACGACTGGAAGTCGAACTGGTACACGTCGGCCAAGGACTTCAAGGGAGCGCTGCTCGAGGACATCAAGATCCGCGAGCACATCAACAAGAAGCTCGGTCACGCGGGCCTGTCCGACATCCTGATCCGCAAGGACAAGCAGCGGATCACGATCGACATCTACACCGCGCGCCCCGGGATCGTCATCGGCAAGTCCGGTGTCGAGGTCGACGCGCTGCGCAAGGACGTCCATGCGCTGACGCACAAGAACGTCCACATCAACATCAACGAGATCAAGCGCCCCGAGCTCGACGCGAAGCTCGTCGCCCAGTCGATCGCAGAGCAGCTCCAGAACCGCGTCTCGTTCCGGCGCGCGATGAAGCGCTCGCTCGCCTCGGCGATGCGCTCCGGTGCCCACGGCGTGAAGATCAAGTGCGCCGGCCGTCTCGGCGGCGGCGAGATGAGCCGCGTCGAGAGCTACTCGGAGGGTCGCGTGCCGCTGCACACGATCCGCGCCGACATCGACTACGGCGCTTGCGAGGCGAAGACGACATTCGGCCGCATCGGCGTGAAGGTCTGGATCAACAAGGGCGAGATCATGCCGGAGGGCTACGAGGGCTTCTCGCAGAAGGACTCGCGCCTCGGCGACCAGGATCAGGCCCGCAGGCGCGGCGGCGGCTCCTCCGAGGGGCTTTCCGCTTCCCGTGAGGGCGGCCGTGGCCGTCAGGCCGACCGCGAGGGCCTCGGCCCGGTGCGCAAGCGCCGCGGCGGCGGACCCGGCGGCGGCGGCGGCGCTCCCGGTGCTCCGGGCGGTCCCCGCGGCGGCGGTCGCGGACGGCGCGGCGGCGGTGGCGGCGGTGCCCCCGGCGCTCCGCGCACGCCGACGCCTTCGCGCGCCGGCGAGTCGACGCCGAGGGAGCCGCATCCGACCGACCCGAAGGTCGTCGAGACGCCCGAGACTCCGGTGACGCCGGTCGTGGAGACGCCGCCGGTTGCGGAGACTCCGGTCACCGAGACGCCGAAGGCCCCTGAGGCCGCACCCGAGACGCCGACCGCTCCGACGGAGGAGACGACCGACTGATGCTGCTCCCGAAGAAGACCAAGTACCGCAAGCAGCAGCGCGGCCGCCGGCGCGGCACCGCGAAGGGCCAGACGTCCGTCGCGTTCGGCGATTACGGGCTGAAGTCCCTCGAGGCCGGCTGGTTGACCAACCGCCAGATCGAGGCGGCCCGGATCGCGATGACGCGCAAGATCAAGCGCGGCGGCAAGGTCTGGATCAACATCTTCCCCGACAAGCCGGTGACCCAGAAGCCGGCCGAGACGCGCATGGGCTCCGGCAAGGGCTCACCCGAGCACTGGGTGGCCGTCGTCAAGCCGGGCCGCGTGATGTTCGAGCTCGCCGGTGTTCCGGAGCCGCTCGCGAAAGAGGCGCTCCGCCTGGCCGGCACCAAGCTCTCGGTGAAGACCAAGATCGTGAAGCGCGATGGGAGTCTGTTCGCATGAGGGCGCGGCAGCTTCGCGATCTGACCGACGTCGAGCTCCAGAGGCATCTGGAGGAGACGCGGCACGAGCTGTTCAACCTCCGCTTCCAGTCGGCGACCGGCGCGCTCGAGAACTCCGCGCGCCTGCGCCTGGCAAAGCGGGAGATTGCCCGCATCCTGACAATCCGGCTCGAGCGCGAGGGCGCCGGGCTCGAGAGGACCACGTAGGTATGGCTGACGACAAAGACACGACGAAGAACCCCGAAGAGACTCCGGCGGCTGAAGAGAAGCCGAAGCGGACGCGCAAACCTGCGGCGAAGGCCGAGGCTGCTGCGCCCGCCGAGGAGAAGCCGAAGCGCACCCGGAAGGCTGCGGCGCCGAAGGCCAAGGAGACGCCCGCGGAGGAGAAGCCGAAGCGCGCTCCTCGCAAGAAGGCCGAAGAGGCCGCTCCCGTCGAGGAGCCGGTCGCGGACGCCCCCGCCGAGGAGTCGGTCGTCGAGGCGCCCGTCGAGGACGTCGAGCCCGTCATCGAGGAGCCCGTTGCCGAGGAGCCTGCTGTCGAAGAGGCGCCCGTCGAGGAGCCTGTCGCCGAGGAGCCTGCTGTCGAAGAGGCGCCCGCCGAGGAGCCCGTCGCCGAGGAGCCCGCTGCCGAGGAGCCCGCTGCCGAGGAGCCTGTCGCCGCCCCCGAGCCCGAGGTCGAAGACGGCCCCGCGGCCGAGGTCGAGCCGACGCCCGATCTCGAGGGCGCGCCCGCACCCGACGGCGACGCGGATGCAGCTGCCGAGGCACCGGCCTCCGCAGCCGAGGCGCCCGCCGAGGAAGCTCCGTCCACACGCGGCCCGAAGCCGAAGAAGAAGCGCCTTCCGCGCTCGCAGCGGCACAAGCACTCGAAGCCTGCCCGCGAGAAGCCGGCCGAGCGCAAGGCGATCACCCGCCTTCCGAAGCCCGAGGGCGACCGGGGTCGTGACCAGCAGCGCCGCGGCGTCGTCGTCTCGGCGGCGATGGACAAGACGATCGTCGTCCGTGTCGACTCGGTGAAGGCGCACCCGAAATACAAGAAGGTGATCCGCCGCTCGACGAAGTTCCACGCACACGACGAGCAGAACTCGGCGAAGGCCGGCGATCTCGTCCGCATCGTCGAGACCCGCCCGCTCTCGAAGACCAAGCGCTGGCGGCTCGCCGAGATCCTCGAGGTCGCAAAGTAGTGAGGACAACACCATGATCCAGCAGGAAACGCGTGTTCGTGTCGCCGACAACACCGGCGCCCGCGAGCTCCTGTGCATCCGCGTGATGGGCGGGTCGCACCGCCGCTACGCGCGGGTCGGCGACATCATCGTCGGCACCGTCAAGGCCGCGACCCCGCAGGGGGCGATCAAGAAGGGCGAGGTCGTCCGCGCCGTCGTCGTGCGCACGAAGAAGCCCTACGGGCGCAACGACGGCACCCAGATCGCCTTCGACGAGAACGCGGCCGTGATCATCGACGCGCAGCGGAACCCGCGCGGCACCCGCATCTTCGGGCCGGTCGCGCGCGAGCTCCGCGACAAGAACTTCATGAAGATCGTCAGCCTTGCTCCGGAGGTGCTCTAGGTGGCCCAGACCATGAAAGTGCGCAAGGGCGACCTCGTGCAGATCCTGTCCGGCAAGGACCGCGGCAAGCAGGGCCGCGTCATCGACGCGCGCCCCAGCGAGCGGCGCGTGATCGTCGAGAACCTCAACGTCATGAAGCGGCACACCAAGCCGCGCCCGATGCGCGACGCAAACCGCATGGGTGGGACGACGATGATGCCGGGAGGCGTGATCGACATGCCGGCCGCAGTCCCGGTGTCGAAGGTGATGGTCGTCTGCCCGACGTGCAACCTGCCGACACGCGTCGGCCACATCTTCCGCGAGGTCAAAGGCAAGAAGGTCAAGGTGCGCGTCTGCCGCCGCCACGGCTGCGGAGGGGAGCTCGACAAATGAGCAAAGCCGCCGCCAAGACCACCAAGACCACCAACGGCTACACGCCGCGCCTCAAGGAGCTGTACGAGACGGAGCTCCGCCCGCAACTCAAGGACGAGCTGGAGCTCTCCTCGATGATGCAGGTGCCGAAGGTGACCAAGATCACGCTGAACATGGGTGTCGGCGACGCCAAGACCGAGGCGAAGGCCCTCGACGCCGCCATGGAGGAGCTCTCGACGATCGCCGGCCAGCGTGCGCAGATGCGCCGCGCGCGCAAGTCGATCGCCGCCTTCAAGCTTCGTGAGGGGATGCCGATCGGCGCCCGCATCACGCTACGCGGCGCGCGGATGTACGAGTTCCTCGACCGGCTCGTCTCGATCGCCCTGCCCCGCATCCGCGACTTCCGTGGTCTCGACCCGGGGTCGTTCGACGGTCGTGGCAACTACTCGCTCGGCGTGCGCGAGCAGATCATCTTTCCCGAGATCAACTACGACGATGTCGCCACCGTCCGCGGCCTGGACATCGCCATCACCACGTCGGCCGTCGATGACGAGGGCGCGAAAGCTCTGCTGCGCGGCCTCGGAATGCCGTTCGCCGACAACAGAAGGGACGAGGAGTAATGGCCAAGAAGTCCATGATCGCCAAGGCCGCCCGCCCGCAGCGCTACAAGGTGCGCGAGTACTCGCGCTGCAACCGGTGCGGACGTCCGCGTGCGGTCTTCAAGAAGTTTGGGCTCTGCCGCATCTGTCTGCGGGAACTCGCGCACGCCGGCGTGATCCCCGGGATGACGAAGAGCAGCTGGTAGGAGGAGAACAGTGCTGACCGACCCGATCGCCGACATGCTCACCCGCATCCGGAACGCCAACAAGGCGCTCCAGGAGACTGCGACCATGCCCACCTCGCGGATGAAGGAGAACATCGCGCGCCTGCTCAAGGAAGAGGGCTACATCCGCGACTTCCGCGTCGAACCGGGCGAGGTCTTCGACACGCTCGTCGTCGAGCTCAAGTACGGCCGCAGCCGCGAGCGCGTGATCACCAACCTCAAGCGGATCTCCAAGCCGGGCCGCCGGATCTACGCGCGCAAGGACCGCATGCCGCGCGTGCTCGGCGGCATGGGAACCGCGATTCTGTCCACCTCGAGCGGAGTGATGACAAGCCGGTCTGCGCAAGAGCGCGGCATCGGCGGCGAAGTCATCTGTTTCATCTGGTAGCCCCATGTCACGGATTGGCAGATCACCCATCGAAGTTCCCGCGGGCGTGACCGTGTCGATCTCCCCTGGGCGCGTGAGGGTCAACGGCCCGCTCGGCGAGCTCGCGCAGGACGTCCCCGCGCGCATGGCGATCGAGCAGAACGAGAGTACGATCACCGTCACCCGGCCCACCGACCGCGGCGAGGACCGCGCGCTGCACGGGCTCACCCGGACGCTCGTCGCGAACATGGTCGAGGGCGTCACGAAGGGGTACGAGAAGCGCCTCGAGATCCAGGGCGTCGGCTACCGCGCCACGATGCGCGGCGACGCGCTCGAGCTCAACGTCGGGTACTCGCACTCCGTGGTCAAGGAGGCGCCGGCGGGGATCACCTACGAGGTGCCGACCCAGACTGAGATCATCGTCAAAGGCATCGACAAGCAGAAGGTCGGCCAGATCGCCGCCGAGATCCGCAAGGTGCGCCCGCCCGAGCCGTACAAGGGCAAGGGCATCCGCTACTCGGGCGAGTACGTCCGCCGGAAGGTCGGGAAGCGGGCATGAGCGTCGCGACGTCACGCCAGCTGCGCGAGCGCCGCCATCGCCGGATCCGCGGCAAGGTCGCCGGCACCGCCGAGCGGCCGCGTCTGGCCGTGTTCCGGTCGAATATGGGCATCAGCGCCCAGTTGATCGACGACCAGAGCGGCAAGACGCTCGCCGCCGCAGCCTGGCAGCATCTGAAGAAGTTCAAGGGGTCGAAGACGGAGCAGGCCAAGGAAGTCGGCACGCTCCTCGCTGCAAACGGGAAGGCGGCCGGCGTCAAGTCCGTCGTCTTCGATCGCGGCGGCTACCTCTACCACGGACGTGTCAAGGCGCTCGCCGAGGGCGCGCGCGAGGGAGGACTCGAGTTTTGACCAGTGTCGAACGTGAAGTGTTCGCGCGCGAGCAAGCGCGCGAGCTCAAGGAGCGCGTCGTCGAGATCAACCGCGTCGCCAAGGTGGTCAAGGGCGGCCGGCGGTTCTCGTTCACCGCGCTCGTCGTGATCGGCGACGAGGTCGACCAGGTCGGCGTCGGCTACGGGAAGGCGCGCGAGGTTCCGCTCGCGATCTCGAAGGCCGTCGACGACGCCCGGAAGAACCTCTTCACCGTCCCGAAGCACGGGACGACGATCACGCACGAGATCCTCGGCCGGTCGGACGCAGCCCGCGTGCTGCTCCGCCCTGCGAGCGAGGGCACCGGCGTCATCGCCGGCGGCGGCGTCCGCGCCGTCCTCGAGCTGGCCGGGATCCGCGACATCCTCGCGAAGAGCCTCGGCACGACGAACCCGATCAACATGCTCAAGGCGACCGTCGACGGGCTGAAGCACCTGCGCCGCCCCGAGGACGTCGCCCGTATCCGCGGGCTCTCGATCTCACAGGTCTTGCCGCTGCAGATGAAGAAGCCCGAGGACGCGCCGGTCGAGGTTCAGCCTGCACCGGTCGCCGAAGCGCCTGTGACGCCGGAGACCGAGTGATGGCGAAGGTGAAAGTCACGCAGGTCCGCAGCAAGATCGGCCAGACACAGCGCCACCACGGCACGCTGCGTGCGCTCGGCCTGGGCAAGATCGGCCGCAGCAACGAGCTCGAGGAAGGCCCGGTGCTCACGGGTATGCTCAGGAAGGTCCGCCACCTGGTGAAGGTCGAGGACGCGAAGTAAATGGCCGGCGACCACAACCTCACGAACCTGAAGCCCGCACAGGCGCAGAAGGCGCGCAAGCGCGTCGGCCGCGGCCTGGGCTCGGGCAAGGGGCGCTACTCCGGCCGCGGAATCAAGGGCCAGAAGTCGCGCGCCGGGTCGCACTACATGCGCGCCGGGTTCGAGGGCGGCCAGATGCCCGCGTACATGCGGATGGGCAAGCAACGCGGCTCGACGTCGAAGGACGCGATGCCGATCGGCCCGTTCCGCACGTACACCTGGTCGGTCAACGTGCGCGACCTCGAGAAGAAGTTCAAGGCCGGCACCGACGTCACGCCCGAGCTCCTGAAGGAGAGCGGCCTGATCCGGAACCTGAACCGCGACGTCAAGGTGCTCGGTCACGGCGACCTCGGCGTGAAGCTGACGGTCTCCGCGCACGCGTTCTCGAAGAGCGCGGTCGAGAAGATCGAGGCCGTCGGCGGCACCGTCAACTGGCTGAAGCCGCCACACGTCCCGAAGAAGCGCCGCCACAAGAAGGGCAAGCCGGGCGGCGACTCCGCTGCGGCGACCGAGACTGCCGCCGACGAGCCGACGACGGAGGCCGCTGAAGAGCCCGCCGCCGAGGCCGAGGAGGCCGCAGAGGACACCGCGGAGGAGAGCGAAGAGAGCTAGATGCTCTCCTGGATCGCCAACGCGTGGCGAGTGCCCGAGCTCCGGCGTCGCCTCCTCTTCACAGCTTTCATCCTCGCCCTCTACCGCCTCGGGAGCTTCATCCCCGCGCCGGGCATCGACTCGGCTGCCATTTCGAACTACTTCGGCAACCAGGGCGGCACGGTGCTGGGTCTGCTCAATCTCTTCTCGGGCAACGCGCTGTCCCGGTTCTCGATTTTCGCGCTCGGGATCATGCCGTACATCACGGCCTCGATCATCCTGCAGCTGATGACCGTGGTCGTCCCGAGCCTCGCCCAGCTCCAGAAGGAAGGCGAGGCCGGATACGCCAAGATCAACCAGTACACGCGCTACCTGACCGTCGCGCTCGCCGCCGCGCAGGCGGTCGGCTACTCGTACCTCTTCCGCCGGCAGCACATCCTGACCGCGAACGTCGGCCGCCTCGTGCTGATCGTCGTCACGCTCACCGCCGGAACGGTGCTGCTGATGTGGTTCGGCGAGCAGATCACGAAGCGCGGCATCGGCAACGGCATCTCGCTGATCATCTTCGCCTCGATCATCGACCGCGCCCCGCTCGCCGTGCGCGCCTGGCTCGACGGCGGGCCGACGACGAAGCTCTTCTTCCCGCTGCTCGCCCTGAGCGTGATCATGGCGGTCGTCTTCATGCAGGAAGGCCAGCGGCGCATCCCGATCCAGTACGCGAAGCGCCAGGTGGGCCGCCGCATGACCGCGGGCGGCTCGACCTACCTGCCGCTGCGCGTGAACATGGCCGGCGTCATCCCGATCATCTTCGCCGCCGCCGTCATGGCGTTCCCGCCGACGATCGGCCAGTTCTTCCCGCAGACGCAGCCCTGGATCAACCGCAACTTCACGCAGACCGACTGGGCGTACCTGACGATCGAGGGCGTGCTGATCATCGTCTTCACGTACTTCTATACGGCCGTCCAGTTCAACCCTGTCGACCAGGCGGACAACTTGCGCAAGCAGGGCGGGTACATCCCGGGCATCAGACCCGGGCCGCCGACGGCGCAGTACCTCGACCGCGTGCTGTCGCGGTTGACGCTGCCCGGCGCGCTGTACCTGGCGATCGTCGCCGTGCTGCCGACCTTCCTGATCCAGTTCTTCCACTTCTCGCAGTCGACCAGCACGTTCCTCGGCGGAACATCGCTGCTGATCATCGTCGGCGTCGCGCTCGACACGATGCGCCAGATGGAGTCGCAGATGATGATGCGCTCCTACGAAGGCTTCCTCAAGTAGCCATGGACGTGCTGCTGCTTGGTCCGCAGGGGTCCGGGAAGGGGACTCAGGCGAAGCTGATCTCGCAGACGTACGGGGTCCCGCAGATCGCGACCGGCGACATGATCCGCGAGATGAAGGAGCTCGACACGCCGACCGGCCGCAAGGTGAAGGCCGTGTACGACGCGGGCGAGCTTGTGCAGGACGACCTGATCATCGCGATGATCCGCGACCGGCTCGACCGCGGCGACACCCTCGGGGGCTTCATCCTCGACGGCTTTCCCCGGAACACCGCGCAGGCGGAGGCGCTCGACGACCTGCTGCGGGAGCTGGGCCGCGACCTCGACGTCGTCTTCGAGTTCCAGATCCCCGACCGTGAGGTGCTGCTCGACCGGATGCACAACCGGGCCGTCGAGGAGAACCGCACCGACGACACGCCCGAGGCGATCCGCACGCGGCTCGAGATCTACGACCGCGAGACCGCCCCGCTCGTCGAGTACTACCGCTCGACCCGCGGGAACGTCGTCGGCATCCACGCGGACAAGGCGGTCGAGACGGTCTTCGCCGAGGTCCGCGCCGTGCTCGACCAGGTGACCGCGTGATCATCCGCAAGTCGCCCGACGAGCTGGAGCGGATGGCCCGCGCGGGGCGCATCGTCGCCGAGACGCTCGCCCTGATCGGCGAGCACGCGCGCCCCGGCGTGACCACGGCCGAGCTCGACGAGCTCGCCGAGGAGTTCGTCACCGGACAGGGTGGCTACCCGACGTTCAAGGGCTACCGCGGTTACCCGGCGGCGACGTGCATCTCGCCGAACTCGATGATCGTCCACGGCATTCCCGGCGTCTACGAGCTGGCGGACGGGGACGTCCTCTCGGTCGACGTCGGTGTCACCCTCGACGGCTTCGTCGCCGACTCCGCCTACACGTTCGCGATCGGCGAGATCTCCGGCGAGGCCGAGCGGCTGCTCGAGGCCGGCCAGGCGGCGCTCGCGGCCGGGATCGAGCAGTGCGTCGCCGGCAACCGGCTGTCCGACATCTCCCACGCCGTCCAGCAGGTGACCGAGAGCGCCGGATTCTCGGTCGTCCGCAGCCTCGTCGGCCACGGCGTGGGGCGGTCGATGCACGAGGATCCCCAGATCCCCAACTACGGCCAGCCGGGCCGCGGCCCGCTGCTCGCCGAGGGGATGACATTCGCGATCGAGCCGATGATCAACGTCGGCGGGCCGGACATCGTCGTCCACGACGACGAGTGGTCGATCTCGACCGCAGACGGCTCTCTTTCAGCCCATTTCGAGCACACCGTGGCCGTGACGGCGACCGGCCCGCGGATCCTGACGGCAGCACCCGTTTTGCTACGATAGCCCCTCACGGCGCAGCCGCCGCTGTGCCGTGTCCATATCTCTAGACCTCGAGGTCTCGCTCTGCGGGACCGTGCGCGGTCGAAGCGAGCGAAAAGGAACCGATGAAGGTCAGAGCGTCTGTGAAGCCCATGTGTGAGCGTTGTCGCGTGATCAAGCGGCACGGCACGACCATGGTCATCTGCACCAACCCGCGCCACAAGCAGAGGCAGGGTTAATGGCACGTATCGCCGGTGTGAACCTGCCGAACCAGAAGCGCCTCGAGGTCGGCCTGACCTACATCTACGGCATCGGCCCGACCAGCGCGCGCAAGATCTGCGCCGCGCTCGAGCTGTCGCCCGACGAGAAGATCAAGGACCTCACCGACGAGGAGGTCACGAAGCTTCAGCGCCACATCGACGACCAGTTCCAGGTCGAGGGCGACCTGCGCCGCGAGCGGCAGCAGTCGGTCAAGCGGCTCGTCGAGATCGGCGCGTACCGCGGGATCCGCCACCGCCGCGGACTGCCCGTGAACGGGCAGCGGACGAAGACCAACGCGCGCACCCGCAAGGGGCCGAAGAAGACCGTCGGCCGCGGAAAGAAGGCGAAGTAACGTGGCACCCCCGAGGAGATCAGCGGCCCGCGGCCGCCAGCGCCGCAAGGTCAAGAAGAACATCGCCATCGGCCAGGCGCACATCAAGACGTCGTTCAACAACACGATCGTCTCGCTGACCGACAAGGACGGCGCCGTGATCGTGTGGGAGTCGGCCGGCTCCGCGGGCTTCAAGGGCTCGCGCAAGTCGACGCCCTTCGCCGCGCAGGTGACCGCCGACGCCGCCGCCCGCAAGGGGATGGAGCACGGCCTGCAGAAGGTCGAGGTCTTCGTCAAAGGCCCGGGCTCCGGCCGCGAGACGGCGATCCGCTCGCTCCAGGCCGCCGGCCTCGAGATCCTCGGCGTCCGCGACGTCACCCCGCAGGCGCACAACGGCGTCCGCCAGAAGAAGCGGAGGCGTGTCTAGTGGCCCGCGACCGTTCGCCGAAGTGCAAGCAGTGCCGCCGCGAGGGGATGAAGCTCTTCCTCAAGGGCGAGCGCTGCCTCACCGAGAAGTGCGCGATCGAGCGCCGCAGCTATCCGCCGGGTGAGCACGGCCGCGGCCGCATCAAGCAGTCCGAGTACCTGCTCCAGTTGCGCGAGAAGCAGAAGGCGCGGCGGTACTACGGCCTGCTCGAGAAGCAGTTCCGCAGCTACTACGAGAAGGCGTCGAAGAGCCAGGGCATCACCGGCGAGACGCTGCTGCGCATGCTCGAGACGCGGCTGGACAATGTCGTCTACCGCCTCGGCTTCGCCGCCTCGCGCGCCCAGTCGCGCCAACTCGTCCGCCACGGCCACTTCCAGGTCAACGGCCGTCGCGTCAACATCCCGAGCTACCAGGTCAAGCCGAACGACGTGATCACGATCCGCACCGGCTCATCGGCCGAGCAGACCGTGCGCGACGCCACCGACCTGACCGCATCGGTCGCCCCGTGGCTGCAGGCAGACCACGACGGGCTGACCGGCAAGATCCTCAAGTGGCCCGACCGGGGCGAGATCGACACCCCGGTGCAGGAGTCCTTGATCGTCGAGCTTTACTCCAAGTAGTCAGCCGGCCCCGTCCCGGCTTTCAGGAAAGGAACCAATTGGCAACTCGCATGATCGAATTCCAGGTCCCGAAGATCGTCCACGAAGAGGTCGACGAACAGCGCGGCGTCTTCGTGATCGAGCCGCTCGACCGCGGCTTCGGCTACACGTTCGGCAACTCGCTGCGCCGCGTGCTGCTCTCCTCGCTGGAGGGCGCCGCCGTGACCTCGGTGAAGATCGAGGGCGTCGCGCACGAGTTCACGACCCTGCCGGGTGTCCGCGAGGACGTCACCGACATCATCCTCAACCTCAAGAACCTGATCTGCCGGCTGCACGGCGAGTCGCCCGAGGTCGAGGTTCGCCTGCAGAAGAAGGGCCCCGGCGCCGTGAAGGCGTCCGACATCCAGGCGCCCGCCGAGCTCGAGATCCTCAACCCGGACCTCGAGATCGCCAACCTCGCCGACAAGGGCAAGCTCGAGGTCACGCTGACGATCGGCCGCGGCCGCGGGTACATGCCGGGCGAGATGAACCGCGGGCCGGAGCACACGATCGGCGTCATTCCGATCGACTCCATGTTCTCGCCCGTGCGGCGCGTCTCGTACGACGTCGAGGCCGCCCGCGTCGGGCAGCGCACCGACTACGACAAGCTGACGCTCGACATCACCACCGACGGGTCGGTCGATCCGCGTGAGGCGATCGGGCAGGCGGCCGAGATCCTCATCCGCCAGCTCGCGATCTTCACCGACATCGACAAGATGGAGGGCTTCGGCGAGGCCGCAGCTCCGGTCGACGGTGGCGGCGCAGGCCTGGTCGAGCCGTCGCTTGCGCACGGGATGGAGAACTTCCCGATCGAGGAGCTCGAGCTCGGCGTCCGCTCGTACAACTGCCTCAAGCGCGTCGGCATCGAGACGATCGGCGACCTCGTGATGAAGTCCGAGAACGAGCTGGCCGCGATCCCGAACTTCGGCAAGAAGTCGATCGAGGAGGTCAAGGAGACGCTGGCCACCCACGGCCTCCGGCTCCGCGGCGACAACGGCAACGGCAATGGTGGAGGCTCCGAGGAGTGAGGCACCACCGCGCCGGAAGAAAGCTGGGCCGCGACTCGGCGCACCGCAAGGCGCTCTACTCGAACCTTGCCGGCGCCCTGATCACGCACGGCCGCATCAAGACGACGATCACGAAGGCGAAGGCTGTCCGCCCGATCGCCGAGCAGATGATCACCCTCGGCCGGCGCGGCGACCTCCACGCGCGGCGGCAGGCGATGGCCTACCTCCGCTCGCAGCAGGTCGTGCACACCCTGTTCGCCGACGTCGCCCCGCGCTTCAAGGACCGCCCGGGCGGCTACTCCCGGATCGTCCGCATCGGCCCGCGTCTGGGCGATGCCGCCGAGATGGCGTACCTCGAGCTCGTCGACTTCTCCGCGGAGGAGCAGGCCGAGGAGAAGGCGGAACGCCGCCGTCTCCGGCTGCGCCGCCGCCAGGAGCAGGAGGATCGCGCCGAGGCAGAGTCGGTCGAGGCAGAAGCCCCGACCCCCGCCGCCTCCTAGCGCTGCCCTTGCCTGCAAGGGTCAGATCCCTTCGGGGTCAGACCCTTACGGCTTGTACGCGTACACGTGCACCCCGAGCGCCGGGAACGAGTCGCGGAGGGCACCCTTCCAGGCGACGCGCGACCTGGACTCGCCGACCACCTGCACGCGCTGGCTTTTCAGCCCGGGGAGTCCCGTGCGAGACCACTGCATCGGCACGTCGAACGAGTTCACGGCGATCACGTAGGTGCGGCCGTCGTAGCGGCGGGCGCCGACCTTGATCGGGTCGTAGCGGGTGGACGAGACACTCCGCACCGACGGCGCAAGCAGGGTCCGGGCGAGGCTCCTGATCTGCAGGCTCGTCCTCGCCAGCGCGGCGGCGACGTCGTCGGCGACCGCGAAGCTCGTCGCCTTCCCATCCGGCCAGCCGTATGTGAAGTAGCCGATCCCGCGGGCCCCTCCCGCGATCGCGAGCCACGCCTCCGCGTGGACTGCTGCGGGCGTCACAGGCGCGCCGCACGCGCCCTCCAGCGAGCCCGTCTCGAGCCATTGGAAGGTTGGCCGGTCGCCGGCGAGCGCGACCAGGTCACGCTGGTCGTGGTACACCGAGCCGAGGCTGACGACCGCGTGCCCACACAGGTGGGACAGCGGGTACAGATCGAAGCCGAGCCCGTCCGCGCGGGCTGCGTAGGCGGGGTAGATGCTCTTGCCGAACGGGTCGGGCAGCGGCCCGAGCTCCTGGGCGAAGTGGGCGGTCAGCGTCATGAACACGAACCGGCCGGGGACGAGCGAGAGCTGCTCGGGGAAGATCTCGTGGCCGTCGGGCTCGTCGGGCTGGGTGTAGCCGAGGAGCCGCGGATCGGAGCCGAAATCCCGCCCACCGTCGATCGGCGCGACGTAGTACGCGCGCTGGCCGAGCTCGGCGAGGAGCGCGTCCTCACTGCACTCGCCGTGTGTCATGAACGCCGAGACACCGGCGGCGAGGTCGCGTTCGACGTCCTGCGGGCATGCGGCCCACGCGAAGATCGGGAAGTAGGGCTGCCCGTCTACGACCAGCGCCGAGCCGGACGTCGAGACGGACGGCGGGGCGGAGCGCTGTGCCGGGTGCGCCGCGCCGGCGAGCGCGAGCACGGCGACGACCAAGACAACGCAGAGGGCCGGCCGCATCCAGTCACCCAAGCAGGATTTGCAGGGGTTTTCAACGGGCAACGCGCCCGCGGCGAGCTAGCTCTCGGCGACCGTCGCCTTCTCGATCGTGATCTTCTTGGTCGGTACTCCGTTGGGGTCGCCGGGCGTACCGAGCTTGTCGATCTTGTCGACCACATCCATGCCGCTCGTGACATTGCCGAGGAGCGCATAGTCCGGTGGCAGGCCGGCGTCGGCGCCGGTGACAACGAAGAACTGGCTGCCTGCCGTACCGGCCGGCTCGTCGGATGTCTTCGCCATCGCGACAACGCCCTTCGTGTACTTGGCGTCGGCCGGCGGGGTGTCGACGGTCGAGTAGCCCGGGCCGCCGGTGCCGTCGCCCTTCGGATCGCCGCCCTGGATCACGAAGCCGGGCACGACACGATGGAACGTGAGGCCGTCGAAGAAGCCCTTCTCGACCAGCTTCACGAACGAGGCCGTCGTGTGCGGCGAATCCTTGACGTCCAGGTCGAACGCGAAGGTGCCCTCGCTGGTCTTCATCGTGACTGTGGTGGTCGCTGCCGCTCCGGTGGCCGCCGCCGCTGCCGTCGTCGTCGTCGTCTCCTTCTTCCCGCCGCCGCAGCCCGCGGCCAGCAGCAAGACGGCCGCCAGGACTGCAAGGATCGGGACCATGCCTCCGGGAACCGTGCGCTTGAGGCTCGACATCGAGTACGACGGTACCGATTTCACCGGATGGGCGGTGCAGCCCGGGTTGCGGACGGTGGAGGGGACGCTCCAGGAAGCGCTGGGGCAGCTGTTCACGGGGTACGACGGGCTCGTCGTCGCGGGCCGCACCGACGCCGGCGTCCACGCGCTCGGCCAGGTCGTTTCGGTCGACGTGAACGGCGGGCCGCCGGCCGGGAGCGCCGCCGACGCGTTGAACACGATGCTCCCCGGCGACCTCGCCGTGATCGCGGCCGCCGAGGTCACGGGCGACTTCGACGCCCGCAGGTCGGCCCGGTCGCGCACGTACCGCTACCGCATCTGGCGCCGCCGGACGCCCAGTCCGTTCGAGCGGAACCGCAGCTGGTGGTACCCCAGGCCGATCGAGGAGGCGACGCTTGCCGACTCGGCCGATCTCATCGTCGGTGAGCACGACTTTCGTGCGTTCACGCCCACCGAGACTCAGCACCACGTGTTCACGCGCACCGTGAGGAACGCCGCGTGGCACCTGCGCGGCGACGCGCTCGAGCTCGAGATCACGGCCGACAGCTTCCTCCGGCACATGGTGCGCACGCTCGTCGGGACGATGATGGAGAAGGAGCCGGGCGAGATCGCGCGGTTGCTCGAGGGGCGCCCGCGCGCGGAGGCCGGGTCGACCGCGCCGCCCTCGGGTCTCTACCTGGTCTCGGTCGGGTACTAGAAGGTGCGCCAGCTCGCACGGCTGAGGAAGAAGCCGTGGCCGACCCGGTTCTTGCACGTGAGCCCGGTCGTCGCGGACGAGCACGAGATCCCGCCGCCCGACCAGCTCTGCCCGTAGCCCAGCACGGACGCCGTCGACTCCGAGACGAACGGCCCCGGGTCGCCGGCGCAGGTGACAGGCACCGCCCGGCCGTTCGCCGTCAGGCTGACCCGCTTGTCATTCGGGTCGCCCGCCGAGCAGGCCACGCGTGGCGGGGGCGGCTTCAGGCCGCTCTTCACGCCACACTCGACCGATCCGCTGCCGTCCGGCGCGATGCCGTAGCCGCAGACGATGTTGCCGGACGGCGTCTTGAAGGCGCCGTTCTTCGAGGCCGCCTCCTTGAAGGTGTACGAGTGCTGCTTGCTGAGGAAGAAGCCGTCGCCGGTCGAGTTCACGCAGCGGAGGCCGGCGGCGCTCGACGAGCAGCGGAAGATGCCGAACTGCCTGGTCGTCCCGTAGGCGAGCACCTTCGCCTTCGGGTCGTAGACCGTGTCGCTGATGCAGAGGATGCGCGCGGGGCCGCGCTGACGCATCGAGTAGCCCTCACCCCAGGCGGCGTCGCCGCAGGAGGCGGGTTTGGGCGGGAGCGGTCTGACCTTTGTGCGAATCTCGCAACGCAGATCGATCGGCGCGAAGCTGAAGTGCTCGTACGCGCAGTAAATGTTCCCGGACGGCATGCGGAACGTGTCCGCGCCGCTCGCCCCGAACGCGTTGGGGACGGCGAGGACGAGCGCCACCGAGGTGATCGCGAGGGCGATCGGAGCCATCGGGACCATGCTACGCCGAACAGGCCGTCGTCTGAACGAGCGAATTGCGGCAGCCCGCTGATCGCCGCACAATCGCAGTGTGGAGGGCGTGGTCACATGGTGTGAAGAGCGACTGATACTCGCTGCGTCCGGTTCGCCCCCGGATCCGGTTCGATTCCGGCGCCCTCCGCATCGGTCGCAGCGCGCGAACGACCGGCGGTTGGCAACCGCGTCTCTCCGGTGTCGCGCGCTGGGCTATCCTTCGGGCGGGTATCAGTCGCACACCGGCTGGGACGGCAACCCGGCACTGTGGTCACGCCAGACGGCCCGCTTCGGCGGGCCGTCTGCATGAAGCGCGTCGATAGCATCACGGACGTGCAATTCCCCGTAGTCCTCTTCGACCTCGACGGCACGATCGTCGACTCCGGCTGGATGATCCTCGCGTCCTACCGGCACGCGACGACCACCGTCCTCGGCCGCGACTACCCGGACGAGGTACTGCTCGCGCGCGTCGGTGCCGGGCACCTCGAGGAGCAGATGCGCGAGTTCGACGCCGACAAGGCGGACGAGCTGGCGCACGCCTACCGCGAGTTCTACGCGCCGCTCCACTCCGAGCTCGAGGCGTTCCCGGGGATGCTCGACCTGCTGGAGAAGCTCGACGGCGAAGGCCGGCAGGTGGGGATCGTCAGCGCCAAGCGCCACGACATCGTCCTGCTCGCCGTCGAGGCGCTCGGCTTCGGCGAGCGCCTCGACATCGTCGTCGGCTCCGACGAGGCGCCGCGCGGCAAGCCGTACCCGGACCAGATCCTCGTCGCGCTGGAGCGGCTCGGCGCCGACCCGAAGCAGACCGCGTACGTCGGCGACGCTCCGTTCGACGTCGCCGCCGCCAAGGCGGCCGGCGTCCACGCGATCGGCGTCACCTGGGGCGGCATCCACACGCGCGAGCGGATGGAGGAGGAGGGGCCGGACGCGGTCGTCGACACCGCCGAAGAGCTCTATGCCGCCCTCTGATCCGAAAAAGCGCACGGCCGAGCTCCGCGAGCTGCTCAACCGCTACCTCTACGAGTACCACGTCCTCGACGCCCCGTCGGTCTCCGACGCCGAGTACGACCGCCTCTACGACGAGCTGGTCGCGCTGGAGGAAGCGGACCCGGCCCTTGTCACACCCGACTCGCCGACGCATCGCGTCGGCGCCCCGCTCTCCGACCGGTTCCAGAAGGTGCGGCACCTCGAGCCGATGGGCTCGCTCGAGAAGGTCACCACCGACGAGGCGCTGATCAAGTGGGCCGACGACGTCCGCAAGCGGCTCGGCACCGACGAGCCCGTCGCCTACGTGATCGAGCCGAAGATCGACGGCCTCGCGGTGAACCTGACGTACGAGAACGGCGTCTTCGTCCGCGGCGCGACGCGAGGCGACGGCGTCCAGGGTGAGGACGTCACACCGAACCTACGCACGATCAAGGCGATTCCGCTGCGCATGCAGGGCGACGCGCCCGCGGTCGTCGAGGTGCGCGGCGAGGTGTACCTGCCGATCTCCGGGTTCAACGAGCTCAACGAGCGTCTGGCCGGGACGAGCCAGAAACTCGCGCCGAACCCGCGCAACGCGGCCGCCGGCAGCCTCCGCCAGAAGAACTCGGCGATCACCGCCGACCGGCCGCTCTCGACGTGGATCTACGGCGCCGGGCACCGCGAAGGGGTCGACTTCGAGACGCAGTCGGGGATGCTCGAGTGGCTGGCCGAGCGTGGTTTCCGCACGAATCCCTACGCCGAGCGGCTCGAGTCGATCGAGGATGTCGCGGCCGCGTGCATCGCCTGGGAGCTGCGCCGGAAGGAGCTGGACTACGAGATCGACGGGATCGTGATCAAGGTCGACTCGCTCGACCAGCAGCGGCGCCTCGGCGCGCTTCACCAGCGGCCGCGCTGGGCGCGGGCGTTCAAGTGGGCGCCGATGACCGCGACGACGAAGCTGCTCGAGATCCGGGTCCGCGTCGGCCGCACCGGCGCGCTCAACCCCTGGGCGATCATGGAGCCGGTCGAGGTCGGGGGCGTCACCGTCTCCCGGGCCACGCTGCACAACGAGGAGGACATCAACCGCAAGGGCATCCGCGAGGGCGACATCGTCGTCGTCCAGCGGGCCGGGGACGTCATCCCGCAGATCGTCGGCCCTGCCGGCGAGCACCAGCCCGGGACGAAGGAGTTCCGGATGCCGAAGAAGTGCCCGCTCTGCGGTGTCGACATCGTCAAGCCGGAGGGCGAGGTGAAGCACCGCTGTCCCAACAACGCGTGCCCCTCGCGCGGCCTCGAGACGCTGATCAGCTGGACGCACATGGCCGACATCGACGGCGTCGGTGAGCAGACGATCCGGATCCTCTGGGACAAGGGCCTCGTCCGTTCGCTGCCGGACCTCTACCGGCTGACGAAGGAACAGCTGCTCGAGCTCGAGGGGTTCGGTGAGATCTCCGCGACGGCCGCAATCGAGTCGATCCAGCGCTCGAAGAAGGTGCCGTTCTCGCGTGTCCTGCTCGGCCTGAACATCACCGGGCTCGGCTGGGTGCTCGCCCAGAACCTCGCCCGGCACTTCGAGAACATTGACCGGCTGATGGCGGCGACGCAGGAGGAGATCGAGGCCGCTGAAGGGTTCGGGCCCGACCGGGCGGAGATGATCGTCGAGTGGTTCGCGGACGAGGCCAACCGCGCACTCGTGCAGGAGCTCCGCGACCTCGGCCTGCGCTTCGAGATCGCGGAGGAAGAGAAGGCGACGGAGGGGCCGCTGACCGGCTCGACCTACGTGATCACCGGGACGCTCGAGTCGATGACCCGCGAGGAGGCTCAGGCCGCGCTGGAGGCAAAGGGCGCCAAGGTGACGGGCTCCGTCTCGAAGAAGACCGCCGGCCTGGTCACCGGCGAGGAGCCCGGGGCGTCGAAGCTGACCAAGGCCCAGAAGGAGGGCGTGACCCTCCTGACCGAGGCCGACCTACTGGCGCTGTTGCGCTAGCACCGTCGCGAACCGGTCCTGCGCGGCCCGTGCCGCGTAGGGCGACAGCCGCGGCGCGTTGACCAGGATCGCGAACGCGTACCGGTCGCGGACATAGCCGGAGAGCGCCGACGCGCCGTCGAGCGTGCCCGTCTTCGCCCGGACGTTGCCGCGGGCAGGCGGGCGCGTCATCCGGTCCTCGAGCGTCCCATCGCGTCCCGCGACGGGGAGGATTCCGAACAGCACCGACCGGATCTCCCGGTCGGCCCACGAACGCTGAAGGATCGTCACGAGCGCTTTCGGGGTCATTCGGTCGAGCGCCGACAGGCCGGAGCCGTCGGCGATCCGGACGCCGGCAAGCGGCACGGCATGGGCGGCGAGCGTCGAGCGGACGACGGCCGCACCGGCGGCGGTCGTCCCGCCGCGCCCGGTGACTGCCCCGAGCTGCTTCAGCACGAGCTCGGCGGTGAAGTTGTCGCTCTCGATGTCCATGTGGCGGAGGATCTCCGCCAGCGGCGGCGACCACCGGGTTGCCAGCGGCCAGCCGCCCGCGCGTGCGCGCTTCGTCGAGCCCGTGACGCGAACGCCGGCCTGCGCCAGCGCCTCGCGGAAGAGCGCGGTCGTGCCGGACGCATCGCTCACGCCGGCGACGGCCAGCGCCGAGAGCGCCTGCGACTCCTCGGGGACGAACCCGGCCTTCCAGCCGGGGCCGCCGCGGCGCGCGTCGAACCACGACTCGTCCGCGACGAGCGTTCCTGTGACCCGGCGGATCCCGGCGGCGCGGACGTCGTGCGCCAGCCGCGCCAGTCCGGCGCGGTCGAGCGTCGGATCGCCGCCGCCTCTCAGCACCAGGTTGCCGCGCCACACGCCGCCCGGCTGCAGCGCCCCCTCGCCGAGCACCGACGTCTGCATCCGGAACGCCGGCCCGAGCGTCTGCAGTGCCGCGTACGTGACGACGAGCTTCTCGTTCGAGGCGGGGAGGAGGGCCGCATCCGCGTTGTGCGCGTAGACGACCTTGCCGGCGTCGAGGTCGACTGCGAGCACCGCGGTACCCCGCCCGTCGAAGCCGGCGAGCGCCGCGTGGAGCCGCGCACGCAGCGACGCCGCGTCGGCGGCCTGCGCCGCGACCAGCGCGACGGTGACCCCGACGAGCGCGATCCGGATCACGACACTAGGCCTCACCGCCCCAAAAGATAGGACGAGTGGCCCTTGGAGCGCGTTCGGGTGTGGCCTGATACTAGAGCGGATCGCTGTCCAGGCCCCCGATTCCGTTGCCGTGCTGGACGACGTCCGGCGGCTCCAGCGCGCCTCCGACCCGGCGCTCGACGACGTCGAGCGCGTCCTCACCGACGGGTACGCGTGCGTCATGCACACCGAGGGCGAGCGCCGCCGGCTGCGCGGGCGGCTCGAGGAGCGGGCGGCGACGATGGGTGACGGGCAGATCGAGGAGATCACCGCGCTCGCGCAGGGCATCGCCCGCGCCGACAGCGAGATCGAGGAGCTCCGCGCGGCGCTCGGCAGGCTCGCCGTACTGGCGCGTACGCTTCGCGCGGATTGAGCGACCTGAAGCTCGAGATCGTCGAAGGCCTGGACGCGGGCCTCGTCGTGCCGGTGGAAGGTGCCATGGTGATCGGCACCGGCCCGTCGGCGACCGTCCGGCTGACCGACCCGCATCTCGACCCGGAGCACTCGCGGGTGACCGCCTCGGCCGACGGCGCACTCGTCGAGGACCTCGGAGAGCCCGGTGGAACGTTCGTCAACGACGCCGAGCTGCACGTGCCCACGCGCATGGCGGACGGCGATGTGCTCCAGATCGGCGTCACGGCCCCACCCGGGGGCATGTCTAGCCGAGGGTCGACCATCGGAGAACGACGCCCAGCGGCAGCACCTGCCGGTGGAGAAGGACGCCGCGCCGCTCGGGATCGCCGTCGTGTCCGCCCGGTCGCTCCGTTAGGCGATGCCGGACCGCACCGCGTAGACCGCGGCCTGGATCCGGTTGTGGATCTGCAGCTTCATCAGGATGTTCGAGATGTGGTTCTTGACCGTCTTCGGGCTGATCACCAGCTCGGCGGCGATCTGGGCGTTGTCCTTGCCGTTCGCGATCAGCTTCAACACCTGGAGCTCGCGGTCGGAGAGCTCTGCGCGGATCGCGTCGGCCATGTCGGTGTCGGCGGTGGTCGCCCGTACGCGCTGGAGCACCTTCGTCGCGATCGCCGGCGAGACCAGTGACGCGCCGACCGCGGCCGACTGGATCCCTGAGACGACGTTCTCGATCGACGAGTCCTTGAGCAGGTAGCCGCACGCGCCCGCGACGATCGCGTCCATCACGTCGGCGTCATGGTCGGAGATCGTCAGGACGATCACGCGCGTCAGCGGCGACTGCGCGGTGATCAGCCTGGTCGCATCGACCCCGCTCATCGTCGGCATGTTCAGATCCATCACGACGACATCGGGCGCGGCATCACGAACGAACTGCACCGCCTCTGCGCCGTTCGACGCCTCGCCGAGCACCTGGACGCCGTCCTGCTCCTCGAGCAGGTTTCGCAGGCCGGTGCGGAAGAGGTCGTGGTCGTCGACGAGCACGACCCGTACGTCTTCCTGCATGCCGTTCACTGCGCCGCCCATGTCACCCCCGCGCGCCGCACGCGGGAAGTGTAGACGCGAACGCAACTAATGGAACGTGATCGTGACCGTGCGCGTGAACGCGGCCGCCGCACCGCAGTCCTTGATCCACACGTCGATCCGTGCACCCTTGATCGCGCCGCCCGTGTCGGCTGCGACGCCCTCGCCGTAGCCGGGGATGGTCATCCGCGTGCCGAGCGGGATCACGGACGGGTCGGTGGCCACGATGCCCGGCCCGACGGGCAGGCCCGTCGCCGTCGTGCCGGTCAGGCAGTAGCCGGTGGCGTAGACCGACATCGTCCCGCCCGGGCGCGGTGGGGGTGGCGCCGCCGTGGTGGGAGTGAGGGTCGTATCGGTGGCGACGGACTCGACCGGGGCGGGCGGCGGCTCGGACGGGCCGGCGCCGCCGGAGGACGATGTCGCCCCGGACGTGGCCGTCGGTGCCGGCTGCTGACTCGAAGTCTGCCGCGACACCTCCTGCGCCCTCTGCTGGGCCGCCTGGGCCTGGGCCTCCAGCCGGGTGATCTGGGCGGCGGTCAGGTCCTGCTCGCGGCGGAGGCTCGCCAGGTACGAGGTCTTCTCGGCCTGTGCCTGCTCGAGCCCCGAGGCGGTGTCGGCGAGCCTGGCGCGTGCCTGGTTCGAGCGCAGCACCTGGATAGCGAGCTCCTTGCGGATCTTGACCAGGCTGCGTCTGGCCGCGTGTGCCTGGTCGACCACTCCCTGGGTCGCCTTCGCCGCCCGGTTGACCGCGTCCAGTCCGTCGATCGCCGTCTCGAGCGACGTCGCGCCGAGCACGACGGCGATCGGGTCGGGCTCACCCTGCTCGTACAGAAAGCGGAGCTGGGCGGCGAGTTGCCGCTGGGCCGAGGAGGCGGTGCGCCTCGCGCTCTGGAACCGCGTCCGCACCGACGCCTGCGTTCGGCGCAGCGCCGCGGCGCGGGCATCGGCGTTCGCCAGATCGGTGCGCGCCTGCCCGAGCCGGCTCTCGAGCCCGTACAGCTCGACCACCGCCGCGCGCGTCTGCGCCGCCAGCGCGGCCTGCTTGTTCTGCAGATCGCCGACCCCCGGACTCTGGGCAGGCAGGCGCGCAGGTACGCCGAGTACCAGGAGGAATCCCGCAACCAGAGCGAGAAGACGAGGGAGATTGTGACTTCGCGCCACCACGAACCGGCCGACCGTACCACACCAAACCGTGCCCAAAGTGTCCCAAAGGGTCCGTTTCGTCCCGCATTTTGCGCCGTTTTGCTGCACCTTCTCGGTTGCCCGTGTCCGAAACCGCTGGTAGGGTCCTGACTTCGTGACGTACCGGCCCCTCCCGGTGCGCCTGTCGAGAGTGGTGTGGGGTATCGCCTCGCGCGCCCGCATACGGCAGGCAACCTTCGTCCTCATTGCGCTTCTGGCGTCGCTCCTCGCTGCCCAGGTGGCGACGGCGGAGCCACCCGCGATCGCTTCCAAGCGGGCCGAGGCGCAGCGCGTCCTGAACGAGATCCACTCGCTCGACGTCCAGAACGAGAAGGCGATCGAGGCGTACAACGGCGCCACCGACGACCTCGCCACGATCGAGCGCGCGAGCGAGCTGAACACCCGGCACCTCGGAATCGCGAAGCACAACCTCTACGTCTCGCAGCGCCGGCTCGGCTCCCGGCTGCGCGCGATGTACACGACCGACAGCCAGGACAACTCGACGCTCGCGATCCTGCTCGGGTCCGGCTCGATCGGCGACTTCCTCAACCGGGTCGAGACCGTGAACAGCGTCGCCTCGCAGGACACGCAGGTGATCGGCGACATCAAGAAGTTCAAGCACGAGGCGGCCGTGCGCGCGAAGCAGCTGAAGGCCGCGCACACGCGCCAGGAGCAGGTCGTCGCCGCCCGCGCGGCCGCGAAGCAGCAGATTGAGGCGGGGCTGTCGCAGCGGCAGCAGCTGCTCGGCTCGATCAAGGGCGAGATCGCGCAGCTCCAGCGCGAGGAGCAGGCCCGCCAGGCGCGGCTCGCCGCCGAGGCGCAGGCGCGGCTCCAGGCCCAGCTCAACGCGCAGCATCAGGCCGTTCGTGTCGCGCAGTCCCAGGACGTCGTCGGGGTGACGGCGGTCTCGGCCGACCAGAGCGTCTCCGTTGCACCTCCGTCGCAGTACGGCGGCGTCGTCGGGATCGCGATGCAGTACCTCGGCACGCCGTACGTCTGGGGCGGCGCAGCGCCGGGCGGGTTCGACTGCTCCGGGCTCGTGATGTTCGTCTACGCGCAGGTCGGCGTCTCGCTGCCGCACCACGCGGCCGACCAGTACAACTACGGCGTCCCGGTCTCGCGCGACGCGCTCGAGCCGGGCGACCTCGTCTTCTTCGACGGGCTCGGCCACGTCGGCATCTACATCGGGAACGGCGAGTTCATCCACGCGCCGCACACCGGCGACGTCGTCAAGATCTCCAGCCTGAACGACTCCTGGTACGCGGCCACATACGTGGGCGCACGGCGTATCACTTAACCCCCGGGATACAACAGGGCGATCGCGTCCGCGAAGTGCTCCTGCACGACGCGGCGCTTCAGCTTGAGCGTGGGCGTGATCTCGCCCTCGTCGGCGGAGAAGTCGCGCGGCAGCACCTCGAAGCGCTTGATCTGCTCGTAGCGCGAGCGGTGCTCGTTCACCTCGTCGACGATCCCCTGGACGAGCGCGCCGACGTCGTCGCCGCCCTCCGCTCGCCACTTCGCCAGCTCCTCCTGGTCGAGCGTGAGCAGCGCCGCCACGTACGGGCGCCGGTCGCCGAGCACGATCGCCTGCGAGACGTACCGTGAGGCCTTCAGGTCGTTTTCGAGGTTCTGCGGCGCGATGTTCTTGCCGCCGGCGGTGACGAGGATGTCCTTCTTCCGGTCGGTGATCGTGATGAAGCCGTCCTCGTCGATCTCGGCGATGTCGCCGGTGCGGAGCCAACCGTCTGCCGAGAACACCTCACGGGTCGCCTCCGGATCCTTGTAATAGCCCGCGAAGATGGTCTCGCCGCGCATCTCCAGCTCGCCGTCCTCCGCCAGCCTCACCTCGGTGCCCGGGAGGGCCTTGCCGACCGTTCCGAACTTGAAGGCGTCGGGACGGTTGACCGAGCAGGCGCAGGTGCACTCGGTCAGGCCGTAGCCCTCGTAGATCGGCACGTCGAACGCGGCGAAGAGCTCCATCACCTCGCGCGAGAGCGGCGCGCCGCCCGAGTTTGCCAGTCGCAGGCGTCCGCCCATGCGCGCCTTGATCTTCGAGTAGACGAGCCGGTCGGCGATCCGGTGGCGGAGCGCCAGCGAGCGCGGGATGGGCTCGCCGGCCTGACGCCGCCGGCTGACGTCGCGCCCGACCTCGATCGCCCACCGGCCGAGTTTCCCCTTCACGCCGTGCGCGTCGGCCAGACCGGCGACGACGGCGGTGTGAACCTTCTCGTACACGCGCGGCACGCTCGGGAACGTGGTGGGGCGGACGGCGAGCATCGCCTCGCCGACTTTCAGCGGGTCGCGGCAGAAGGCGAGCGTGTAGCCGACGTGGATCGCCTGCAGGTGGATCAGCCGCCCGTAGTTGTGGGCGAGCGGGAGATAGAGGAGGAGCGTGTCCTCGGGGCCGACGAACGACTTCTCCATCTTGTCGACCACGGTCGCCATCTCGTAGTAGTTGCGGTGGAGGATCATGCACCCCTTCGGTGGGCCGGTCGTGCCCGAGGTGTAGATGTAGGTGAAGAGGTCGTCCTCGCCGACCTGGGCCTCGGCGTCGGCCAGCGCGGTCGGGTGCGCCGCCGCGTGGTCGCGGCCCGCAGCCTCGAGCTCGGCGAGCCCGGCGAAGGTGATGACGTGGCGGAGGGCCGGCAGCTCCGCGCGCACCGATCCGACCTTGGCCAGCTGGTCGTCGTCCTCGACGAGCACGCCGACCGCCTCGGCGTGGCCGAGCACGTACGCAGCGTCGTGCGGCGAGCTGTTCGCGTAGACAGGGGCGCCGATCGCCCCGATCAGGCCGAGCGCGAAGTCGAACAGGCACCACTCGACGCTCGTGGTCGCGAGGATCCCGAACGCTTCGCCCCTGCGCACGCCGAGCGCGAGCAGCCCGTTGGCCATGTCGTCGACACGCCGGGATGCCTCGGGCCAGGAGACCTCGACCCACGTGCCGTCGCGCTCGGCGAGGTACGGGGGCCTCGTTGCCCCCCGCGCCTCGGCATTGCGCCACATCGCGCCGATCGTCCTTGTTTCGGCCATCGGCTGCGAAGGGTACTCAGCGCGTGGAAGGGAAGCCGGTCCCCACCTAGAATCTCAAGTGCCCATGCGGACAACCTGGAACGGATCGATCAGCTTCAGCCTGGTGACGATTCCCGTCGGACTTGCTCCGGCGACGAAGCCGTCCGCCCGCGCGTCGGACATCTCGTTCCGGCAGCTGCACGCCGAGTGCAAGACGCCGATCAAGAACCGCCGCTGGTGCCCGGTGCACGAGCGCGAGGTCGAGAGCGACGAGATCGTGCGCGGCTGGGAGGTGGCGAAGGGCCAGTTCGTGATCGTCGACGACGCCGACCTCGAGGCGATCGAGCGCTCGAACACCTCGCGGGCGATCGACATCGAGCGGTTCGTCCCGCTCGGCGAGGTCGATCCCGTCTATTTCGACCGCACGTACTTCCTCGTTCCGGCGAGCGCGCCCGCCGCGCTGCGCCCGTATGTGCTGCTGCGCAAGGTGCTCGAGGACGAGCAGGTCGGCGCGATCGGCCGCTTCGTGCTCGCCGGCAAGGAGAAGCTGTGCCTGATCCGGCCGCGCGGCGACGCGCTCGTGCTCGAGACGCTGTACGTCGCCGAGGACGTCTACTCGCAGGCCGAGATCGACGAGCTGACCGAGGAGGCCGGGGCGCCCAAGAAGGCCGAGCTCGACCTCGCCAAGCAGCTGGTCGGCAGCCTTGCAGGCGCGTTCGACCCGCGCGAGCAGCTGACGAGCGAGTACCGCCAGGATCTGAAGAAGCTGCTGGAGGCGAAGCTCGCCGGCCAGCCGCTCGAGGAGCCGGAGCCCGAGGCTCCAGAGGCGTCGGTGATCGACCTGATGGCCGCGCTCAAGCAGAGCGTGGCCGAGGCGAAGCAGCGGAGGTCGCCGGCGAAGGCCGACGCGCCTGCCGCGAAGCCGCGCGCACGTCGCGCGGCCGCCAAGAAATAGCGCCCGCTCGGGGCTAGTGCTCGATAGTCGAGCCCGTACCGATGGCCTGGAGCTGTGCGGCGAAGAGACTCTTGTCGATCTTCCCCTGGTAGATCGGGACCCCCTCCTCGACGCAAACGCGGATGACCTCGGTGCGGTCGATCCCCATCTCCTTCGACAGCTCTTCAGGCGTGAGGTGATTCGGCATTACGGCTTCCTCCTCCAGGACGAAAAAACCCACCGGCACGCAGGTGCGCCGATGGGCTCGGTCAAAGCCTTCTGGTTCGGGTGGCGGGAGTTCAGAGGTCCCGCTCCTCCATGCGAAGCATGTCCACTCGGAGAATACTCCCCCCGGCTGACAAGCTCAAACGGGGTTCGGCACCTCGACGAATTCCCAGTCGAGGCCGAAGCGGTCGGCGAGCCGCCCGGTGAGCGCCTGGACGCCGAGCCGCTCGGTCGCGTAGTGGCCCGCGGCGACGAACGTGATCCCGAGCTCGCGGGCGAAGTGCATGCTCGGCTCGTCCGGCTCGCCCGTGAGGTACAGGTCGTAGCCCTGCCGCGCGGCTTCGGTCAGGTGCCTCGCGCCGCCGCCCGAGACGATCGCGACCCGCTCGATCCGGTCGGGGCCGTCCGCGAAGACGAGCGCCTCAGGGTTGACCCTCGAGCGGATGCGCTCGACGAGCTCGTCGCGGGACGCCGAGATCCGGCCGCCGAGGCCAAGGTCGGTGAATGTCCCGTCGACCTCGACGCCGAGCTCGCGGGCGAGGCACGCGTTGTTCCCGATCTCCGCGTGCGCGTCGAGTGCGAGGTGGTAGGCGGCGAGCGTGATGCCTGCGGCGAAGAGCGCTTCCAGCCGGCGCCGTACCCGTGCGTCGATGACGCGCGACTCGTTCTCCCAGAGGATCCCGTGGTGCACGACCACGAGCTGCGCCCCGGCCGCCGCGGCGCGCTCGAACAGCTCGAGCGACGACGACACACCGCAGACGATCTTCGACACCTCGTCGGCGCCCGCGACCTGCATCCCCTGCGGTCCGTAGTCGGGGAACGACGCGAGGTCGAGTAGCTCCGCCGCGTAGTCGAGGATCTCGTCGCGCTGCGCCACGCGTCGATTCTGTCAGCGAAACAGCCGGCAGGGGGAACCGAGGTTCCCCCTGCTCTATCGGGGTGCCCAGATTTGAACTGGGGGCCTCTCCGACCCGAACGGAGCGCGCTACCAGGCTGCGCCACACCCCGAGCGACAACAGGTTAGCGGCTTTCTCAGCTCGTTCTCAGCGTGCCGGACTACGGTGCGAGCATGGACCAGAATGGCAATCCACCGGACGGGCTTCGGGGCGGGATGATCCAGGTCGCGGGGCATCACGCCGACGGCAACCACACGCTGTTGTGGGTGATCTTCGCCGTGCTCCTCGCGCTCCTGCTCGTCGCGCTCATTTCGCTCGTTCTCGACCATTACCACCGGTCGAACCAACCGCAGCCGGTCGTGGAAGGTGCTCCACCCGGCGGCGCGCTCGCCGTGCTCGACACCAGGTACGCAAGCGGCGAGCTGACCCGGAAGGACTACCTCCAGGCCCGCGAGGACATCGGCGGGCCGGCGGCGGTCTCTCCGTGATCGTCTAGTCGACAGCCCGCAGCCAGGGCCGGGTGAGGACGACGGTGAGCATCACCACGTTGATCCCGGCCCCGACTGCGATCAGCGTGCCGGGGGGCGCAAGGCCCGACACAGCGGCCGCGAACGCCAGCCCGAGCGGCATCAGCCCGAACGAGCCGAAGTAGTCCAGGCTGACGACGCGCGAGAGGAAGTTCTCCGGGACGAGCTCCATCAGCATCGTCTCCCAGATCGCCACGCCGAACCCGACGCAGACGCCGCGGAGCACCATCAGCACGCCGGCTACGGGATACCAGGGGGACAGCGCGATCCCGACGAGGGCGAGGCTGTTCAGCACCCAGAACACGTACGAGACGACGCCGCGCCGGTGCCGCGGCTGCATGCGCCCGTACAGGAGCGCCCCGGTGACCGTGCCGACGCCCATCAGCGCGGTCAGGAGCGCGTAGGCGCCGACCCCCCGGTGCCACTGCGTGGTCACGAGTTGCGGCATCAGCACCTGTTGCGGTGCGAGCTGGAACATCAGCACGAAGCCGAAGACGACGATCGTCACCCAGATCCAGGGCACGGTCGAGACGTAGCGCGCGCCGGAGACGATCTCGCCGAACGTCCCCTCGCGCTCGGACGACTCGATCACTCGCGGCCGCGTCAGGTAGACGAGGTACGCCGAGACGACGAACGAGAGCGCGTCGACGGCGAACACCGCCGACGAGCCGGCCGGGGCGTAGATCAGGCCGGCCAGCGCGGGCCCGATGAGGATGCTGCTCCAGCGGGCGACGCCGATCAGGGAGTTCGCCGAGGCGATGCTGGGCTGCGGGACGACGAGCGGCACCATGCCGCCGAACGCGGGGTAGAAGAGCCCGTTGCCCAGGCCCACCACGATCGCGAACACGACCAGCATCGGAAAGGTCAGATGCCCTGTCGCGTCGACGACAGCGAGCACGGCGACGGCGACGAACCGCATCAGGTCGGAGACGATCATCAGCATCCGGCGCGAGCGGCGGTCGGCGAGCGCTCCGCCGATCAGCAGCGTCACCAGGATCGCCAGCGCCTGGGCCGTGAGGACGATCCCGAGCTTCGTCGAGCCGGCGAACGTGAAGGTCTTCCAGCCGAGCGCGGTGATGAACGCCGCATCGCCGATCAGGGACACGGTCTGCCCGGTGAACAGCAGCCGGAAGTCGCGGTGGCGCAGCGCATCGAGCGCGCGAGGCTCTTGCCCGGGCGTGGTCATCGCCTCCACCGTGTAAACGTAAAGGCGTGACTCTGCGCGCCGTGCTCTTCGATGTCGACTTCACGCTCGCCAAGCCGGGGCCGGATCTCGGCCCGGAGGGCTACGCGCGGCTGGGGGAGCAGTTCGGCCTCGACCTCGACCCGGCCCGGTACCCGGAGGCGCGGAATGCCGCGCTCGCGACGCTGGAGCGCCACCCGGAGCTTCGCCACGAGGAGGAGCTGTGGTTCGCGTTCACGGAGCGAATCGTGGTCGGGATGGGCGGCGAGCCGCCCGCCTCGCGTGAGCTGGCGGTCGAGATGACGCGTGCCTGGGAGAACTCCGAGAACTTCGACCTGTACGACGACGTGCTGCCCGTGCTCGCCGAGCTGCGCGGCCACGGGCTGAAACTGGGGCTCGTCTCGAACGGCGGCCGCGAGATCTCCGACTTCGTCGCCCACCATGGGCTCGACGTCGACTGTGCGATCGCCTCACGCGCGCACGGCTGGACGAAGCCGCACGAGTCGATCTTCCGGGCCGCGCTCGACCTGATCGGCGTCGCCCCGTCCGATGCCGCGATGGTCGGCGACTCGGTCGAGGACGACATCGAGGGTGCGGCAGCGCTCGGGATGCGCGCGTTTCTGATCGACCGCGAAGGGCGCCAGCCCGAGGGGGTCGAGACGCTGCCCGACCTGCGCGACCTTCCGGCCGCGCTCGGGCTCTAGAGGCCGAGCTCCCTGCCCCAGGCGTCGGTATGCTCGCCCAGGCCTGGGGCCGGCCCGGCCGGCTCGAAGCCGAATTCCTCGGCTGCTTCCTCGATCGTCAGCACCGGCCCCGACGAGACGTCCTCGCCGTCCATCAGCTCCACCCACTCGGCCAGCGGCCGCGTGGCGATCGCCGAGGCGAGCTCCGCGGCGACGCCCTCCTGGTCGGGATCGAACTGCCGCTCCGCCAGGTCGGGGCGGCCGACGACCTCGCACAGCCGCTGCCAGAACTTCGGCTCGAGCGCGCCGACGCTCAGCCAGCGCCCGTCGGCGGTGGGGTAGATGCGGTAGCAGGCCGAGCCGCCGGTCAGCAGCCGCTCCGGCAGGCCGTGCAGCCGGTGGTTGACCAGGCGGTGGGAGCCGTGCGTCATCGAGACGACGATCCGGGCGCCGCGGCCCCTGCGCTCGCGCGCGAGCAGGGCGGCGGTCACCTCCAGCGCCGCCGACAGCCCGCCCGCCGCGAGGTCGGCGATCTGGGTCGGCGGCATCGCCGGCGCGGTGTCGGCCAGCACGCCCGCCCAGCCGAGGTAGTTGACGTCATGGCCGGCGCGGCGCTCGTGGCGATTGCCGACGCCGAAGCCGGTGATCGCGCAGAGGACGGCGGTCTCGGGGACGACCACGCCGAGCCGGTCGAGCACGCCTGGCCGGAAGCCGTCGAGGACGACGTCGGCCCGGGCGCAGAGCCCGTTCGCCAGCGCCAGCCCTGCCTCGGCCTTCAGGTCGCAGACGACCGACTCCTTGCCGGCGTTCACGGCGTCGTGCCAGACGGGGGCGGTCGGCCGCATCGGATCGCCCTCCGGGGGCTCGACGTGGACGACCCGGGCGCCCAGGCGGAGCAGCTCGCGGCTCGCGAACGGCCCCGGCAGGTACCAGGTGAAGTCGACGACGAGCATGTCGTTCAGCGGCTGCACGCCTACTACTATGGGCGAGCTTTGACTGACCGGTCAATCGCACAGGAGGAAAAGCGGCGGCTTCTTCTCGACGCCGCGGTCCGCGTCTTCGCCCGGAGTGGCTACCACGACTGCCGTGTCGGCGACATCACCGAGGAGGCCGGCGTCGCCCACGGGCTGCTCTACCACTACTTCAAATCGAAGGACGAGGTGCTCGAGGCGGTGTTTCGCGACGCCTGGGGCGACGTGCTCGTGGCCTTCCGCGCCATCGAGGAGTCGGATGAGCCGCCGCGCGAGCAGCTCGGACACGTCGCGGCGATCCTGCTCCGCTCCTGGCGGCGGAACCCCGACCTCGTCCGCGTGCTCGTCCGCGAGATCGGCCGCAGCCCGAAGCTGCAGAGGCCAGGTCGACGAGCTCGGGCAGGCGTTCACGTCGATCGAGCGGATCGTCGTCCACGGCCAGCAGGAGGGGGCGTTCCGCTCGGACCTCGACGCGCGGCTGCTCTCCTGGATCTTCTACGGCGCGATCGAGGAGATCCTCACCGGCTGGGTGCTCGGGCGGCTGCCCGACGGGGACGACGACGTGGCAACGGCCGAGCGGACGGTGATCGAGGTCGTCTGCGCAGGGATTGCCGCGTGAGCACGCGGCGCGGCCTCGTCTGGATCCTCGGGCTGGGCGCGTTCGGGCTCGCCTTCTCGATCACGACCACGGCTGCGTACCTGCCGCCGCTGCTCGAGAACTTCACCGACTCGAACACGATGATCGCCGCGGTGCTCGCGGCCGAGGGTGTGTTCGCGCTGACGCTGCCGCTCGTGATCGGCCCGTGGAGCGACACGTTCAAGACGCCGATGGGGCGGCGCCGGCCGTTCATGCTCGCGGCGCTCGGGCCGATGGGCTTCTGCCTGGCGATCATGGCCTTCATGCCGAACATCTGGACGATGACGCTGATCGTCCTCGCCTTCTTCTTCGCCTACTACGTCTACGAGCCGCCCTACCGCGGGCTGTACCCGGACGTGCTGCACGAGAGCATGTACGGCCGCTCCCAGGGCGTGCAGCACATCCTGCGCGGCACCGCCCTCGGGCTGGCGCTCGTCGGCGGCGGCTTCCTCCTCAAGCTCTGGGATCCCGCGCCGTTCCTGCTCGCCGCCTTCGCGACGACGGCGGCCTGCGGCGCCTGCATCTACTTCGTGCACGAGCCCGAGAACGAGGGCTCGAGCGTGTTCCGCGGCGTCCGCAGCTACGTGAGGACCAGCTGGGCCGTCTTCCACGAGGTGCCGGAGGTGCGGCGCTTCCTGTTCGCGAACGCGGCGTGGGAGGGGACGTTCGCCGCGATGCGGACGTTCGTCGTCCTCTACATCACGAAGGGGCTCGGCCAGCCGCTGTCGACGTCGTCCGCGGTGCTGGCCACGGTCGCCGTCGGCTACGTCCTCGCCGCGCTGTCCTCGTGGAAGATCGGCAACCGGTTCGGGCTCGCGCGGACGATCTTCGTCGCATCGTTCGTCTACGGCGCCGGGCTGCTCGCCGCCGGTCTCGCGACGGAGTGGCAGAGCTGGTACTTCGGCTTCATCCTCCCGGTCGCCGCAGCGGGCGGCACGGTCATGACCCTTTCGTGGGCGCTCCTCTTCAAGCTGATGCCCGCGCAGCACCGCGGTGCGATCTCGGGGCTGGCGACGACGACGAAGGGCATCGGGCTGCTCGTCGGGCCGCTCGTGGCCGGGATCATGATCGACGTGACCAAGCCGTACCTGTCCTCCACGGACGGCTACGAGATGCTCTGGCCGGTCTGTGCGATTCCGGTGCTGCTGGCGATCCCGCTCGTCGCCTCGCTGATCCCGCACGAGGGCGCTAGTGGCAGCGCGGAGCCCCAACCGAGCTGAGCCCGAACCCGTACACCTTCCCCGCGAACACGTAGAACTGGGTCTCGCGGCGGGCCTGCATCAGGACGAGCGCCGAGTACGTCCCGCACTCCGCGCGCGGGAGCGCGCCGTAGAGCAGCGTGACCTTCGTTTCCGGATCGCCGACCTTCAGGCCGCGGTTCGTGTGCCAGCCCGCCGGCGCGCGCAGCGTGTAGAAGCTCTCGACCGCCCCCGCGCGGAAGCTGACGGCGACACCCTGGGGCTGGAACGGGTGGTAGGTGTAGAACCACGTCGGCCTCGCGCAGTCGCGGCAGACGCCGTAGCGCCTGCCCCACGCGGCCGTGACCTGCGGGCCGGTGGCGCCGAGCGGGACGCCCGCGAAGCTCTGCCCGGGGACGACGACCCCGTGCTGCGGCAGGGCGAGGGTCAGGGCGGCCAGCGCGGTGGCGAGCATGTTCGAGAGAATAGGCGCGTGCGGCGGTTCAACGTATTCAACGACGAGCTCGACTCCGAGGACGAGCACTACCGTCCCGGCTATCCGAGGCGGGCGACCGCCGTCGACGAGGCGATCGGCGGCGACCGGATCGGCGGCGCGGTCTGGGAGATCGGAGGAGGGCGAGCGGATCTGCCCCTACCACTACCACCACGGCGTCGAGGAATGGCTGGTCGTGATCTCGGGGACGCCGACCGTCCGCACGCCCGACGGCGAGCAGCAACTGCGCACCGGCGACGTCGTCTGTTTCCCCGGTTCCCCGGAGGGCGCGCACACGGTGCACGGCCCTGGCCGGGTGATGATGCTCTCCGACGAGGTCTGGCCCGCCGTGGTCGTCTATCCCGACAGCGACAAGATCGGCGCTCGGCCCGGCCCGATGGGCACGCACACTGCCGACCGGGGCAACTTCCGCCGCAAGGACGCGGTCGACTACTGGGACGGCGAGCCGTGAGGCCGGTCGCGAACCTGCTTGGCGTCGAGCCGACGTTCGACGAGGGCGATCCCTCCGGCTTCGCAGCCGGGTGCGCGCGGATCGGGCCGCTGGTCGGCGGCGAGAAGCTCGGCGGGTCGGTCTACGTCCTCGACGAGGGGCAGGCGGTCTGCCCGTACCACTACGAATCGGACGAGGAGTGGCTGCTGGTGCTGGAGGGCCGGATCGAGGTGCGCACGCCGGAAGGCGTGGAGGAGCTGGAGGCGGGCGACCTCGTCTGCTTCCCGACCGGGGAGGCGGGGGCGCACAAGACGACGAACCGGCGGCCGGAACAGGCGCGGATCGTCATCTTCTCGACGAAGAGCAGCCCCGCGTACGCGATCTACCCGGACTCCGACAAGATCGGCGTCTGGCCCCCGGGCAAGCTGTTCCGACTCGGCGACGCCGTCGACTACTGGGAGGGCGAGTTGTGAGCGTGAACCTCTTCGGCGACGACTGGGACGGCAGCCGCGACCGGCCGGGCTGGGAGTGGAAACGGCTGGGCGTCGCGGAGCGGCTCGGCGCCGAGCAGATCGGCGCGAGTGTGTACGAGCTCGGGCCGGGGCAGAAGACGTTCCCGTACCACTGGCACGTTCTCGAGGAGGAGTGGCTGATCGTCCTGCGCGGCACGCCGACCCTCCGCGACCCGAACGGCGAGCGCACGCTGGCCGAGGGCGACTGCGTCGTCTTCAAGCGGGGGCCCGAGGGCGGCCACAGCCTTCGCAACGACACGGCCGAGCCGGTCCGCCTGCTGATGCTCTCCTCCGAGTCCGAGGCGGAGATCTGCGTCTATCCGGACGGCAACAAGGTCGGCGTGTTCGGCAATGACCTGCGCAAGTTCCTCGACGCGGACGCCGAGCTCGACTACTTCGCCGGCGAGGAGTAGCGCCGACGGAGCCGCGAGAGGAACCGCCGCGCGGGCCCCGGCGGGTGGCTCAGGTCTCGGGGGCCCGAGGTCTTGCGAACGTCAGCCGCCAGACCGGCGGCGTGGCCCACCGTTCACCACTCCGACGAGTGCCAGGTCGGCAGGGGCAGCGCAGGGAAGATGGCGTCGTTGCGCACGCGCTAGGCGCGAGCCAACGCCGGCGGGCTCCACGAGACGAGCGGGGCCATCTCGCCGGTGTGCCCGTTCATGCTCCGGTAGCCCAGGGCGTGCTCGGCCTGGAGCATCTTGTGGATCTGGGTCGTGCCCTCGTAGATGATCGGGGCGCGGGCGTTCCGGAAGTAGCGCTCGATGCCGTACTCGGCCGAGTACCCGTACGAGCCGTGCACCTGGATCGCCATGTTCGCCGCGTCGAGGGCCGACTCGGTCGCGTGCCACTTGGCCAGTGACGTCTCGCGCGTGTTGCGCTTGCCCTGGTCCTTCATCCACGCGGCCTGCATGACCAGCAGCTTCGACGTCTCGTAGCCGAGCACCATCTTCGCGAGCATGTCCTGGACGAACTGGTAGCGGCCGATCTGCTGCCCGAACGTCTCGCGCTCACGCGCGTACTCGACGGAGCGCTCGAGGCAGGCGCGGATCACGCCGACCGCGCCCGCGGCGACCGTGAAGCGCCCCTGGTCGAGCGAGTACATCGCGATCTCGAATCCCTGGCCCTCGTCGCCCAGCCGGTTCTCCGCCGGGATCTCGACGTTCTCGAAGAAGAGCTCGCCTGTCGAGCCGGCCCAGATGCCGAGCTTGTTCTCGGTGTCCTGGGTCGAGACGCCCTTCCAGCCGCGCTCGACGATGAAGGCGCTCATCCCCTTGTGGCCCGCCTCCGGATCCGTCTTCGCGACGACGAGCTGGTGGTCGGCGACCGACGCGTACGAGATCCAGTTCTTCTGGCCGTTGAGGACGTACGTGTCGCCCTCGCGGCGGGCGTGCGTGCGCATGGCGGCGACGTCGGAGCCCGCGCCGGGCTCGGTCAGCCCGAAGCAGGCGAGCTTCTCGCCCTTCGCCTGCGGGACGAGGTACTTCTGCTTCTGCTCCTCGGTGCCGTACTTGAGCAGCGAGAGCGAGTTGAGCCCGACGTGCACCGAGATCAGCGTCCGGAAGGCGGCCTCGCCGCGCTCGATCTCCTCACACGAGAGCGCCTCGGAGACGTAGTCGAGGCCGGCGCCGCCGTACTCCTCCGGGATGACGATCCCGAGGATCCCGAGCTCGGCCATGCCCTCGATCAGATCCATGTCGAGCTTGTGGTCGATGTCGTTCTGCACGGCGACCGGCAGGACGCGCTCGTCCACGAAGGCGCGGACGGTGTCCTGGATCAGCCGCTGCTCGTCGGTCAGCTCGAAGTCCACGCTCCGAGTTTATGTCCCCCCGCCAACCTGCGTTGCTGCGGCGCCGGCGCGGCGGGGGGCGCCATCGGCTGATTCAACGCTTCCTTGCCTCCCGGCGCAAGGGCTCGTATCATTGACTGACTAGTCAATCGAGGAAGGAAGCGACCCAGCATGTCGATTGCCGAGCATCCCGTAACCGACGGAGTGGCCTTCACCCTGACCGACGAACAGCGCGCGCTGCGCGAGTTGGCGCACGACTTCGCCGAGAAGGAGATCCGGCCGAAAGCCGCCGAGTACGACGTTCACATGACCCATCCCGCCGACGTGATCGCGAAGGCGCATGCGGTCGGCCTGATGAACCTGCACATCCCGGCCGAGTACGGCGGGCCCGAGCTCAACCTGCTCGAGGGCTGCGTCGTCGCCGAGGAGCTGAACTGGGGCTGCTCCGGCATCGGGACATCGCTCGGCTGCAACGGCCTCGGCGCCGGCCCGCTGCTCGCCGCCGGCAGCGAGGAGCAGAAGCGCACCTGGCTGCCGCCGCTGATCGAGGAGCCGATCATCTGCTCGTTCGGGCTGAGCGAGCCGGACGCCGGCTCCGACGTCGCGCGCATCAAGACGACCGCGACCCGCAAGGGCGACGAGTACGTCCTCAACGGCTCGAAGACATTCATCACCAACGCCGGCTACGCGAACTGGGTCGTCGTGTTCGCGAAGACCGATCCGGCCGCCGGCCACCGCGGCATGTCCGCCTTCATCGTCCCGATGGACACGCCCGGCGTGACGATCGAGCAGCACCTCGACAAGATGGGCCAGCGCTCGACCGACACGTCCGCGTTCGCGATGTCGGACGCGGTCGTTCCCGCCGCCAACCGGATCGGCGAGGAGGGCGACGGCTTCAAGATCGCGATGATGACTTTGGACGGGACGCGGCCGGGCACGGCGATCGGCGCGGTCGGCGTCGCGCGCGCGGCGTTCGAGTACGCCTGCGAGTACTCGAAGGAGCGCATCACCTTCGAGCAGCCGATCGCGATGCACCAGGGCGTCAACTTCCTGATCGCCGACATGGCGACGAAGATCGAGGCCTCCCGGCTGCTGACCTGGCAGGCGGCGTGGATGCTCGACAACGGCTGGGGGCGGAAGGCGACGCTCTACTCGTCGATGGCGAAGCGCTTCGCGGCCGACACGGCGATGGAGGTGACTACGGACGCCGTCCAGATCTTCGGCGGGTACGGCTACATGAAGGAGTACCCGGTCGAGAAGCTGATGCGGGACGCCAAGCTGTACCAGATCTACGAGGGCACCTCGCAGATCCAGCGGCTCGTGATCGCCCGCGACGTGTTGATGCCGAGCGACTGATCTAGGCTCCCGCCAATGTCACTCGAGATCGACCTCACCGGGCGCGTCGCGCTCGTCACCGGCGGCTCCCGCGGGCTCGGACGCGCCGACGCGCTGACGCTCGCCCGCGCGGGTGCCGACGTCGTGATCGCCGACATCCAGGTCGAGTCGGAGACCACCGACGAGGAGGCGGAGGCGTACGGCATCCTCGCCCAGGTCGCCCGCGCGCAGGGGCTGGTCTACACCGAGGCGACGGCCACGGAGATCCAGGGGATGGGCCGCCGCGCCGCCGCGGTGAAGTGCGACGTCACCGACCGTGCGCAGGTCGAGGCGACGGTGGCGCGGACGGTCGAGGACTTCGGTTCGGTCGACATCCTCGTCAACAACGCCGGCACGCTCGACCACGTCGCCCAGATCGGCGACCAGAACCCGGAGCTGTGGGAGCGTGATCTGCGCGTCAATCTGACCGGGGCGTTCAATTGCTCCCAGGCCGTCTGGCCGCACATGAAGGAGCGCGGCTGGGGCCGCATCGTGAACATGGCCTCGGTCGCGGGAACGCTCGGCGGCTTCGGGCAGGCGAGCTACTCGACGACGAAAGCGGGCCTGCTCGGCCTGACGAAGTCGCTCGCGCTGGAGGGCGCACGGCACGGGATCAACGTGAACGCGATCGTCCCCGGGATCATCGGCAGCGAGGCCTACCACTTCGGCAACCCGGAGATGAACGAGCGGATGGTGAAGCGCACGGCGCTCCGCCGGCCCGGCGAGCCGCAGGACATCGCCAACGCGATCGCGTTCCTCTGCTCCGACCTGGCCGCCTACATCACCGGGGTGGGGTTGAACGTCTCCGGCGGCATCGAGCTCTTCACGTTTTGACCGTGCCGGGCACTGTCAAGACCGGCGGGATCTCGTTCACGCTGACGGCCGAGCAGCGGGAGCTCCGCGATCTCGCGCACGAGTTCGCCGCGAACGAGCTTCGCCCGATCGCGGCCGAGTGGGACGCGAAGGACGACTTCCCGCGTGAGCTGCTGGGCAAGGCTGCGCGGCTGGGGCTGACGTCGACTCGCATCCCGGCCGACTACGGCGGCGGCGAGGTCGACGCGGTCACGGCGGCGCTCGTCGCCGAGGAGCTCTCCTGGGGTTGCGCGGGCCTGTCGGCGCCGATCGGCGCGACGCAGTTCCCCGTCCGGCCGCTCGTCCGGTTCGGCACCGACGAGCAGCGCGCCGAGTACCTGCCGCGCCTCGCCTCCGAGGACGGCTGCCTCGCCGCGTTCGCGACCACCGAGCCGCACGCCGGCTCCGATGTCGGCGCGATGCTCACGACCGCCGTCCGCGACGGCGACTCGTGGGTGCTGAACGGCGAGAAGTGCTACGTCACGAACGGCGGGATCGCCGAGCTGACGGTCGTTTTCGCGCGCGCCGAGGGTGGGATCAGCGCGTTCATGGTCGAGGGCGACGACCCGGGCGTCTCCACCGGGCGGAAGGAGGAGAAGCTCGGCCTGCGCGCGTCCCACACCGGCTCGATCGTCTTCGAGGACGCACGCATTCCGGGCGACCGGCTGATCGGCGAGGAGGGCGCGGGCTTTCTCGTCGCGATGGACTTTTTCGAGCACTCGCGGCCGCAGGTCGCCGCGGGCGCCGTCGGAGTCGCGCGCGCCGCATTCGAGTACGCGACCGAGTACGCCCGCGAGCGCAAGGCGTTCGGCAAGCCGATCCTCGCCAAGCAAGGCGTCTCGTTCAAGCTCGCCGACATGGCGATGGAGATCGAGGCCGCGCGCCTGCTCACCTGGCGCGCGTGCGCCGCCCTCGACGCGGGTGAGGACGCCGGGCTGCTCGGCTCGTACGCCAAGGCCTTCGCCGCCGACACCGCGATGCGCGCCGCCACCGAGGCCGTCCAGATCCTCGGCGGCGCCGGGATCATGCGCGACCACCCCGTCGAGAAGTGGATGCGCGACGCCAAGGTCTTCCAGATCGTCGAGGGCACCTCCGAGATCCAGCGGCACGTGATCGCCGGGTACCTCCGCCATGCCTGACCGCGTCGTGAAGCTGGAGCGGTTCCCGGACGAGCAGATCGCCGTCCTCACCTTCGAGCGGCCGCCGTTGAATGCGATCGACGAGCAGATGGTCACCGAACTGGCCGAGGCGACCGCCGACCTGACCGCCGACACCGACACGCGCGCCGTGCTCGTGCGCAGCGCGCTCGACGGCGTATTCATGGCCGGAGCCGACATCACCGAGTTCCAGCGCGTGACAACCGAGGGGATCGACCGCGCGCTGCTCGCGCAGGAGGTGTTCACCCGGTTCGCCGAGCTGCGGCAGCCGACGGTCGCGGCGATCAACGGCCATGCGCTGGGCGGCGGCCTCGAGCTCGCGCTCACCTGCGACTTCCGCTTCGCCGCCCGCGTCGAAGGCGCGCTGATCGGGCTGCCCGAGGTACGGCTCGGGCTGCTCCCGGGCGCGGGCGGCACCCAGCGGCTCACACACCTGGTCGGCGGCGGCCGCGCGACCGAGCTGATCATGAAGGGCCTGCAGCTCTCGCCCGAGCAGGCGGCCCAAGACGGGATCGTGCACTTCCTCGTCGAGCCCGACGAGCTCGAGCCGAAGGCCCGTGACTACGCCGTCCGCCTCGCGCGCCAGGCGCCGCTCGCGGTACAGGGGATCAAGCGGGCGATCCGTGCCGCCGTTTCGCTCGAGGGGCTTGAGGTCGAGGGTGACGCGTTCCGCGAGGTGCTCGCGTCGAAGGACGCGCAGGCCGGTGTGACCGCGTTTCTGAATGGTGAACGCGCGACCTTTTCGGGCGAGTAGAAACGCCTGATCCGTCGGTACACTTTTTGCCTTGCGTCTCGAGGCGGGAGTCACCCATTCGCAGTACTACGTGCGCCGGCGGCGGCAGGCACGTGTGCGCCGCATCAGACGGCTGTCGCTAGCCGGTTTGGCGCTGCTGGCGCTGCTCGCCGTCATCGCCGCGATCGTCTACGCCGGCTCGCCGGGCACGATCGCGAAGGGCGTCAAGGTCGACGGGATCGACCTCGGCGGCCTCTCGGCCTCGCAGGCGGCCGAGACCCTCCAGCGACGGTCGGTGGCGAGCCTGAGCGCGCCCGTCCAATTTGTCGCCGACGGGCACTCCTTCCGGCTCTCGGCGGGCGACCTCGGGCTGACCCCGGACTGGGCGGCGGCCGTCGCGGCGGCGAAGAGCCAGGGCGACGGCTTCGGCCCGCTGCGTGGCTTCCGCCGGATGAAGATCCGCCTCTTCGGCGGCGATGTCTCCGCCCACGCCACGTATCGCGCAGCAGCGCTGAAGCGCGAGCTCGCGCGGATGGCCGTGAAGGTGAACGTCCCGCACAAGGAAGCCGCGGTCGTGCTGCACGGCCTCCACCCCGCGGTCGTCGAGGCCAAGGCCGGCCGCGTGCTCGACCGCAAGGCGGCGGGCGCGGCGATCGTGGCGGCCCTCTCGTCCCTCACGCGCGGCGCTCCGGTGGAGCTCCCGATGAAGGTCGATCAGCCGCGGGTCACCGGCACGCAACTGGCCTCCGTCACCTCGCAGGTGCGGACGGCGGTCTCGGCTCCGGTGGTGCTGGTCGGGCCGAAGCGCTACCGGATCCCGCGCTGGCGGGTCGCCACCCTGCTCAAGCTGCCGAAGAACGGCGCGACGACGCTGCGGATCGGCGGGCCCGGGGCGGACGCGTTTTTCAAGGCCAAGCAGAAGCGGGTCGACACCCGGTCGCATGACGCCCAGTTCGTCGTCACCCGGGGCGGGATCAGGGTGCAGCCGTCCACGGATGCCCGCGTGCTCGATGTGCCCGGCACCGCCAAGGCGCTGCTCGCCGCCGCGCTCAGCCCGACCAGGCGCACGGCGGCGATGGTGATCGCGACGCAGCCGGCGAAGCGCACCACCGCGGACGCGACGGCGATGGGCATCAACGGCCTGTACTCGAGCTACACGACGTACTACGGCGGCGTGCCCAACCGGATCCACAACGTCGAGGTCGTCTCGCACCTCGTCGACAACACTCTGATCGGGCCGGGCAAGGAGTTCTCGTTCAACGGCACGACCGGTGAGCGGAACGCGGCCCAGGGCCTGCTCGAGGCGCCGGTGATCATCAACGGCGAGGTCGAGAACGGCCTCGGCGGCGGCACCTGCCAGGTCTCGACGACGGTCTTCAACGCGGCGTACGAAGGCGGCCTGCCGATCACGGCGCGCACCAACCACGCGCTCTACATCAGTCACTACCCGCAGGGCCGCGACGCGACCGTCAACTACCCGGACACCGACATGAAGTTCGTCAACGACACGGGCCACTGGCTGCTGCTGCGCACCTTCGTCAGCTCGAACTCGCTCACCGTGAACCTGTACGGGACGCCCCAGCACCGCAGGGTCGTCAGCGAGGCGTCCCCGCTCGTCACGACGGGGTCGGTTCCCGAGAAGGTGACGAAGGACCCGAACCTGTACGTCGGGCAGAAGGTGACCGACCATACCGGCTCGTCGCCGCTGTCGACCAGCGTCCACCGGATCGTCTACGACGCGCACGGCAAGGTGCTCTACGACAACGTGTGGTACTCGAGCTACGTCGGCGACAAGTCGATCATCCGCGAGGGCACGAAGCCGAAGCCGAAGCCCAAGCCGAAGCCGGTCGTCAAGCCGAGCGACTACCTGCCGTCGGATCTCGTTCCGACGACGACCACGCCGACCGGCTAGCTCTCCGCGGCGGTGATCGCCTCGAGCAGCCAGGCGGGGAAGCGCGTCGGCCGGAACGTCTCCCGTTCGACGACGGCGTGTTGGGTCCAGCCGTCCGCCACGATCTCGACGCCGCGCGTCAGCACGTACTCGTAGCGGAAGCGGGCGCCGCGCAGGTCGACGCAGCGCGCGTGGACGGTCAGCCGGTCGTCGAAGAACACCGCTTTGAGATAGCGGACGTGCGCCTCGATCGTGAGCGCCTCGTAGCCGTCCGCCTGTATCGACTTGTAGCCGCCGCGGAAGCGGGCCAGGTACTCGATGCGCGCGACCTCGTACCAGACGAGGTAGGAGGCGTTGTGGGCGATGCCCTGCGCGTCGGTCTCGGCGAACCGCACGGCGATCTCCGTCGAGAAGTTGAAGCCCTCCACGGGTCTACTATCGCCGCGAGACCCTGAGCGTGTCGAGCACAGCCCTGGCTCGGACAGCAAGGGCCGCAGGCGCCTTGCGTCCGAGCAGGACGTAGGCGGCGAAGGTGTGTCCGCGCTCGGCCCACTGGGTCGAGCCGCCAGGCCCGTAGTAGCACTCGATGATCGGCGGTCGATGGATCGGAAGGTTGACGGCGGTGAAGTGTCGGGGCCGGTGTCGGCCGACACCGATCTTCATCCCGCCAATCTGCCTCGTCCACTCGACGACCACGATCGCCACGGCGGTCTGTGGGAACGCGTAGGCGGCGACCTGGGTCTGGCAGGCGCTCGTCAGGTCGGAGTGGATGAGGCCCGAGGAGACGACGATTCGCGTGAGCGGGCTCGTGATCGAGCCCTGGTCGGGGGCGGTCGAATGCCACCCCGGCGGGAGGGCGACGGTCGCACCTCCGGTGCCGGCGCGCGGTGGAGCGGCTACGGCGAGCGCGGCGATCGCAACCGCCGCCTTTGCGTAGAATCCCAGCATCCCGCCTGGCATTTTGCCCGTCGGGGCCTCGAGGGCGTGTTGTCCTGACGAACCGGAGAACCTGACGACAATGAGAGGTATGAGGGTCGCCTCGATCACCCTGTTCTGCGTCGCCGTGCTCGCCGCCGTCCCGGCGACGACCGGGTCGGCCGTGCACGCGCAGCGATGCCGCTCCGGTGTGCTCCATCCCGTCGGCACGACCGCAGTGGCGTTCGCCGCGGTCGCGGCCGGGACAACGGTCACGTACAAGCGGCCGGGCGGCGACCGCCTCGCCACCTTCTCGAAGCTGAACGAGAACGGGTACCCGACGACGTTCTCGATCGTCGGCGCGGTGCTGAACTCGTCGTGCGGCGCCGACTGGTACCGCGTCGAGCTGCCGATGCGGCCGAACGGGACGATCGGCTACGTGCGGCCCGGCGACGTCGCCGTCCAGAAGGTGACGACGCGGATCACGGTCGACATCTCGCGGCGCGAGCTCTCGCTCTACCGCGCCGGCAAGCTCGCCCTGACCACACCGGTCGCGGTCGGCTCGTCGGCGACGCCGACCCCGGTCGGACGGTTCTACGTGAACCAGCGGATCATGACCACGAACCCGTACGGGCCTTACGGCCCCGCGGCGCTCGGCGTCTCCGCCTTCTCGAACGTCCTCACCGGCTGGGCGCAGGGCGGTCCGATCGGCATCCACGGGACGAATGAGCCCTCGTCGATCGGCCACGCGGTCTCCAACGGCTGCGTCCGGGTTCCGAACGCAACGCTGGCGAAGCTCTTCGCGGCGACGCCCGGCGGGACGCCGGTGATCATCCACCCGTAGTTCTGGGTATGGTCTCGCTCATGGCGACAACCAGGAAAAGCCAGAAGGACGTTCTTCAGCGGCTCGCGGACAGCGGCGAGGAAGCGCTGCAGAAGTTCATCTCGGACCTGCCCGGCGGATCGAAGGTGGTCGGGGCGGCGAACTCGCTGCTCGCCCGCGTGGACGAGCTGACGAAGCGAATGCGTAGCCTCGACCCGCTCGAGAAGCGCGTCGCGGAGCTGGAGCGGCGGCTCGAAGCGCTGGAGAAGCCCACCAAGCCCGCGGCACGCAAGCCGGCGGCGCGCAAGCCCGCCGCGAAGAAGCCCTCCTAGCTCGCCTGAGCGCTACGCAGGCTGCGGAACGCGGAGTCGCAGCGCCTTCGGGACGACCTCGAACCGGACGGGCGTCGTTCCCGGCTGCTCGCCGTCGAGCTGGACGGGCAGCGGCTCCGGCGCGTCGACCGAGACGGCCGCACCGCGGAGCAGCTCGGCCTTCGGGTGGGGGAGGTGCGTGCCGCGGTAGATCTTCGGCATCGTTTGGACGAGGTCGGCCTTGGTGACGTCGCCGATCAGCAGGACGTCGAACAGGCCGTCGTCGGGGCTTGCGTCGGGGCACATCTTCATCCCGCCGCCGAGGTAGCGGCCGTTGGCGACGATCACCTCGTGCATGCGGCCGGCGCGGCGCTCGTCGTCGACCGTCACCTCCACCTCGGTGTTCTGCCAGCGCGCGAAGACCGCGAGCGTCGACCAGAGGTACGAGACTTTCCCGCCGAGCGCCTTCGAGGACTCGTTCGTCCGCTTGGCGACCGCGCCGCTCATGCCGACCCCAGCGACGTTCACGAACCACGCCTCGCCCGGCTCACCCGACCAGGCGCGGTAGCCGACACGGCCGGCGTCGATCTCGCGGGTTGCGCCGCGCACGGCGACCTCGACCGCGTCGTCGAGTTTCGTCGGGATCTCGTACGTGCGGACGAAGTCGACGCCGGTGCCGCGCGCGATGACCGCGAGTTCGGTACCGCTCCCGACCAGCCCTGACGCGACCTCGTTGACCGTCCCGTCGCCGCCGACCGCGACGACGAGCGCCGCTCCTTCGTCGGCCGCCTGCCGCGCCAGGTCGCGCAGGTGCCCCTGATGCTCCGAGAAGAGCGTATCGCCCTCGAGGCCGAGGGTCGCTGCGCGATGTGCGATCTCCGGCCAGCGCCGTCCGGTCGTCCCGTTCGCGGACGCCGGATTGACCAGGAAGACGGTGCGGGCGTTAGTGCTCGTCGGTGACCGTGACCAGCGCGAGCTCGGTCATCTGGTCGACCGCGGCGCGGAGGTCCTCGTCGGTGATGCGCTTGAACTCGCCCTCGACGACGACGTCGCTGACGGTCAGCAGGCAGCCGGCCTGGATCTTCTTCAGGGCGCCGAGCGTGAACAGCATCGCCGCCTCCATCTCGACCGCGAGGATGCCGCGATCCGACCACCGCTGATACTGGCCGGTGTCCGGGTTGTAGAAGACGTCGCTGGAGACGACGCCGCCGACGCGCACCTTCTTGCCGAGCTCCTTCGCGTGGTGGACGGCGCCGTGGACGAGCTCCCAGTCGGCGGTCGGGGCGTGCGGCTCGCCTCCGATCAGGTGGGTCGACGTCGCGTCCGCCGGCGTGGCCGAGATGGCGACGATCAGCTCGCCCATCTCCATGTTCGGCTGCAGGCCGCCGCAGGTGCCGACGCGGAGGATCTTCTTGACGCCGAGCTGTGCGAGCTCCTCGATCACGATCCCGGCCGACGGGCAGCCCATGCCGCTCGACTGGACGGAGACGCGCTTGCCGCGGAAGCGTGCCGGTGTAGCCGAGCATCCCGCGCTCGCTGTTCACCTCGACGGGGTCGTCGAAGAACGTGTCGGCGATGTACTTCGCGCGCAGCGGGTCGCCCGGGAGCAGGCAGCCGTCCGCGTAGTCGCCGGGATTTCCTCTGAGGTGGATCGGCATCGCCGCGCAAGCCTATCCACCCGCAACGGATATAAGGCGGGTGACGTGACAAAGACGTTCGAGCCGTCGCTGCGCCAGACCCTGTCCTTCTGCGCCGAGGATCCGGTCGAGCGCGTCTTCCTCGAGGATGTCGCCCGGCGTGGGCTCGGGCGGTTCGTCGCACTCGGCGACGGCGTCGCGCTGACCGCGCTCTGCCACGTCGGCGTCAACGTCGTGCCGTCCGGTCGCGGCTGCGAGGCGTTCGGGCGGGCGGCCGCGTCCGGACGGGCGCGGATGGTGATCGGCGAGGAGGGGGCGGTGCGGGATCTCTGGGACGCGGCCCGCCGCTTCATGCCGGCGCCGCGCGAGGACCGGCCGGGCCAGCCCGTCTACGTGATCGAGCAGCCGCCGGAGCCGGGCGGGACGGGCCTGCGCGAGGCGACGCTCGCCGACCTCGGCGTGCTCGTCCCGGCGTGCGCCGCCGCCCACGAGGAGGAGATCAAGATCAACCCGCTCGACCGCGACCCCGACGGGTTCCGCTGGCGGACGCAGGCGCAGATCGGCGAGGGACGCTCGTGGGTCTGGATGGACGGCGACACGATCCTGTTCAAGGCCGAGGCCTCGGCGTGGACGCCCGACGCGGTGCAGCTCCAGCAGGTGTGGGTCGACCCGGCCGCCCGCGGCCGCGGCAATGCCCAGCGCGGGATGCGCGACCTCGTCCGCAAGCTGCTCGAGCAGGTGCCGCGGGTCTGCCTGTTCGTGCGCCCCGAGAACGCGCCGGCGATCCGGGTCTACGAGGGCATCGGCATGCGGCGCACCATCTCGTACCGAAGTCTCATCTTTTGAAGCGCCTGCTCGCGTTCGTGACGCTGGCGTGGCTGCTGCGCTGGGCCGCGGTCGAAGCGGCGTCGCACCTGGCGCGCACCAGGGCCAAACGGGACATGACAGGGGTCTGACCCCTTTTCGCCCGAAACCGTGACGAAAGTGCGCCGACCCGGCGCTGCTACCAGCCGTGGATGCGCGAGACGGTGATCCGCAGCGGCACGCTGAAATCCGCGGCGAAGCTCTCCGGCGCCCAGCCGAGTGCCTCGATCCGGCCGGCGTACTTCGCGACGTAGTCCGCGACCTCGTTCGCCGGCGAGTCGTCGGAGACGTCGCATCTCGCCCCACACGACGACGATGTCGGCCTCGATGCCGTCGCTGTCGAGGTTGAGGCTCACGCGCGGGTTCGCGGCGATGTTCGCGAGCTTGCGCTTCTCGGGGCGCGAGTAGAGCAGGATCGAGTCGCCGCCGTCCCAGAGGAACCACACCGGGATCGGCCGCGGGCCGCCGTCCGCGGCGACGGTCGTCAGCCAGCCGATGATCGCCTCGTGCAGGCGGCGAGTCGCGCGCGCGCCGAACTCGGTGGACTGGTCGAGCACGGGAAGAGCCTATCCGGGGCACAATGGGCGGCGTGGAGCTGCTCGACAGGATCGAGACGCAGATCCGCCGGCACGAGCTGATCGAGCCGGGCGGCGAGATCGTTTGCCTCGTCTCGGGCGGCCCCGACTCGACCTGCCTCTGGCACGCGCTCGGCGCGCTCGGCTACCGGGTCACGGCCGTCCACGTGAACCACGGCCTCCGCGGCGAGGAGTCGGACGCGGACGCCGCGCATTGCCGCGAGCGGCTCGGCGCCGAGGTGATCGACGCTCCGCCGGGACGCACCGAGGCCGAGCTCCGCGACCTCCGCTACGACCTGACCGCCGGCCGCGGCCTTCGGGCCACGGGCCACACCGCGTCCGACCAGGTCGAGACCGTGCTGTACCGGCTCGCCGCCAGCGGCTCGACCCGTGGGATCAAGCCGCGCCGCGAGGACGGCGTCGTCCGCCCGCTGCTGCGCGTCTGGCGCGAGGAGACCGTCGCCTACTGCGCGGCCGCCGAGCTCGAAACCCGCACCGACTCGTCGAACCCCGACACGCTGCGCGGCCTGATCCGCGGCCGAGATCGTCCCTGCGCTCCGCCGTCTCCACCCGGCCGCCGAGGAGAACATTCGCCGGCTCGCCGACGAGCGGCCGCGGCTCCCCCGGGGGCTCGAGAACACGCTGCTGGATCTCCTCGGCGCGCGCGACGGGACGAAGGCCGCCGACCTCGGCGGTGGGCTCAGGGCCGTCCGCGAGTACGACCGGGTCTCGCTCGAGCAAGGCGCCGTGCGCTGGGGCCCGTGGACGATCGAATCGGACGCTCCCGGCCTGGAGGTTCGCACTCGCCAACCGGGCGACCGCCTGGCCGGGCGCAGCAAGAAGCTCCAGGACGTGTTCGTCGACGCAAAGGTGCCGCGGGCCGACCGCGACGACTGGCCGGTGGTCGTGAGCGACGATGAGGTTGTCGCCGTGCCCGGGATCGTGGAGGATGCACGGGTACGGGTGACGCGCACATGATGAAAACGGAGCTGGATAGGGCGGTCGGCGAGGTGCTGATCGACTCCGACTCGCTGCATGCCCGCATCGCCGAGCTCGGGGAGGAGATCTCCGCCCACTACGCCGGCCGGGATTTGCTGCTGATCGGCGTCCTCAAGGGCGCCGTCTTCTTCATGGCCGACCTGATGCGCCACCTGACGGTGCCGTGCGAGGTCGACTTCATGGCGATCTCCAGCTACGGCGCCCAGACCGACTCGTCGGGTGTCGTCCGCATCCTCAAGGACCTCGACATCAACATCGAGGGACGCCACGTCCTGGTCGTGGAGGACATCATCGACTCCGGCCTGACCCTCTCGTACCTGATGCGGAACCTCGAGTCGCGCGAGCCCGCGTCCCTGGAGATCTGTGCGCTGCTGACCAAGCCCGATCGCCGCGAGATCGACGTCCCGGTGCGCTGGATCGGCTTCGAGATCCCGAACAAGTTCGTGATCGGCTACGGCCTGGACTTTGCCGAGCGGTACCGGAATCTCCCCTACGTGGGTGTGCTCAGCGACGACCTCATGCCCGAAGGCGCCTAACCCGATAGGAGTACGGGCGTCAGGGAAGAAGAAGCCTCCTTGCTACCCTGGGCGTAGGAAAAACCAGTGAATCGCTTCTTCCGCAGCGCACTCTTCCCCCTGATCGTGATCGTCCTGCTCGTCTATCTGGCGAGCCAGACGCTCATCCCCAAATCGAAGGCCGCGGAGAAGCAGACCTACTCACAGGTGATCAGCACCGTCCAGAACGACCCGGGGTCGATCAAGGAAGTCGTCTTCAACCCGAGCAAGCTCGAGGTCGTCGTCACTCCGACCGATCCGCAGGCGAAGAAGATCAAGGTTCACTACCCGAGCGACCAGGCGCAGATCCAGTTCCAGCGGCTGCTCCAGGCGAAGAAGGTCACCTTCGACTCGAAGGGCACCGGCTCGTCGCCGTGGTGGTCGATCCTCACCTCGCTGCTGCCGTTCGTGATCCTGCTCGGCTTCTGGCTGTTCATCATGAACTCGATGCAGGGCGGCGGCTCGAAGGTGATGTCCTTCGGGAAGAGCCGCGCCAAGCGGATGGCGCCCGACTCGCCGAAGATCGGCTTCAAGGACGTCGCCGGCGTCGACGAGGCGGTCGAAGAGCTCCACGAGATCAAGGAGTTCCTCGAGAACCCGAAGAAGTTCCAGGCGCTCGGCGCGCGCATCCCCAAGGGCGTGCTGCTGTACGGGCCGCCCGGCACCGGCAAGACGCTGCTCGCCCGCGCGGTCGCCGGTGAGGCGGGCGTGCCGTTCTTCTCGATCTCCGGCTCCGACTTCGTCGAGATGTTCGTCGGTGTCGGCGCCTCCCGCGTCCGCGATCTGTTCGAGCAGGCCAAGCAGGCCGCCCCGTGCATCGTCTTCATGGACGAGATCGACGCCGTCGGCCGTCATCGCGGCGCCGGCCTCGGAGGCGGGCACGACGAGCGCGAGCAGACCCTGAACCAGCTCCTCGTCGAGATGGACGGGTTCGAGCTGAAGGACAACATCATCCTGATCGCGGCCACGAACCGGCCCGACATCCTCGACCCGGCGCTGCTGCGCCCCGGCCGCTTCGACCGGCAGATCGTCGTCGACCGGCCCGACCGTAACGGCCGCCGCAAGATCCTCGAGGTGCACTCGAAGGGCAAGCCGCTCGCGTCCGAGGTCGACCTCGACACGCTGGCCGCCGGCACGCCGGGGTTCACCGGCGCCGACCTCGCGAACCTCGTCAACGAGGCCGCGCTGCTCGCCGCTCGCCGCGGCAAGAAGGTCGTGGAGCAGGAGGAGCTCGAGGAGGGGATCATGCGCGTGATCGCCGGCCCCGAGAAGCGCACGCGGCTGTTCTCGGAGGAGGAGCGGAAGATCACCGCCTACCACGAGATGGGCCACGCCCTCGTCGGCTTCTACCTCGAGCACACCGACGACGTGCACAAGATCTCGATCATCAGCCGTGGCCAGGCGCTCGGGTACACGATCTCGCTGCCGCGCGAGGACCGCTACCTGACGACCAAGTCGGCGCTCATGGACCAGCTGGCGATGACGCTCGGCGGCCGTGCCGCGGAGGAGCTCGTCTTCCACGAGGTCACGACCGGCGCCGCGAACGACCTCGAGAAGGTCACCTCGACGTCCAAGCAGATGATCATGCGCTTCGGGATGAGCGAGAAGCTCGGCCCGCGCGTCCTCGGCCGCAACCACGACATGCCGTTCCTCGGCCGTGAGATGGGCAACGAGCCCGACTACTCCGAGGAGATCGCCCGCGAGATCGACGACGAGATCCGGCGCGTGATCGAGGAGGCGCACTCGACCGCCCACCGCGTGCTCCAGGAGCACATGGAAGAGCTGCACAAGCTGTCGGCGATCCTGATCGAGCGCGAGACGATCGACAAGGATCAGTTCGAGCGTCTGCTCGCCGGCGAGAACGAGGACGCCGTCTTCCCCGAGGAGCCGCCGCCGGTCGAGGTCGAGCCGACGCCCGAGCGCGAGAAGCGCCCGCGGACGCAGCCGAAGCCGTTCCCGCTCCCCGGAGCGCTCTCCCAGCCGCCCCCGCCGGAAGCCGCAAAGCCCTAGCCCTAGACAGCATCCGCGGCCTCTGCCACGCTCAGCCTGTAGGCAAGCGTTGAAACGGAGGCGGCGTGAACAACGGAAATCTCGCAAGATTGGTCGCGGCGATCGGCGCGATCCTCGCGATCGTCGGCATCTTCCTCGATGCCTTTTTCGGCACCAGTTACTGGGACTTCGACGGCACCGTCGCGTGGCTCGGCATCATCCTCGGGGCGACCGCGCTCGTCCTCGTCGCAGTCGGGTACGCGCGCCGCGCAATGGACGGGTGGTCGTTCGCGATCGGCGCCGTGCTGGTCGGCTACTGGGCCTGGTTCCCGGCGGTGACCGCGTTCAACGACTGGGATCACACGGGCGCCGGCACCTGGCTCTGCCTGGGCGGTGCGGCGCTGATCGCGATCGGCGCCGGGCTCTCACTGGCGGCGGCCGGCGAGCTGCACACGACGCCGTCGGGCGCGTCGATGCCCACCCTCGTCGGCGGCGCCGGAATCGTGCTCGTCTTCCCTGCGATCTTCCTCAACGCCGAGCAGGACACGAGCTACTGGGACGGGCCGCTCGGACACTCGCTCGGGGTCACCATGCTGGTCCTGGCGATCGTGTGCGGGCTCGTCTGGGCCGTGACCCTGATCGGGGTGCCGACGCGTGGCCTCGATGCGGCACTGACCCTCGTACTGCTCGGGCTCGTCGCGTTCGACCCGGTCGGGTCGGCGTTCAACAACCTCGGCGATCTCCAGGCCGGTGCCTGGCTCGCGCTCGCGGGCGGCATCCTCGCCGCCGGCGGCACGTGGGCGGCGCGCGGTACGGAAGCGCCGCACGCGGCACCTGCAGCCGCCTAGAACCTCGAAAGGTGCGTGTGGGCGGCCCCGCCCCGGGGCCGCCCACACGAGAGCTGCTACGCCGTGGCGCCCTTGCTCTCCCAGTAACGGTTGAGCGCGCCCTGGACCTTGATCGTCCAGACGAAGTAGCCGATCAGCGGGAGGAGGAACCAGAAGCCGGTCTTGCCGGTGACGGGCTTCTCCTTGCCGTCGCGGCCGTAGAGGTTCCCGACCTCGGACGGCGCGACGAACCACATCACGATGCCGACCACGATCCCGACCACGAGCCACAGAACGCCGCCTAGGCCCTCGCCGGAATAGCGCTTGAGCTCCTCGCCGGTCTTGTAGTACCAGTAGATCCAGTAGATCCCGAGCGTGACGAGCCCGATCAGGGCCACGAACCACGGCCCGCGGACCTTGCCTAGCGGCGCAGGCGCCGCCGGGGCCGCCGCTGCTGGTGCCTCAGACATGCACAACTCCCTTCGAATTTCAGTGAACAAGGCATCAGACCACGGTTCGAGCTTTCGGTCAATGGGCCTGACGCTCCACGGAGCCTAGGGGTCGGCCCGGCTGGCAAACCAGGCGGTCGCGGTGTCCTCGTCGCCGTGGGGACAGTCTCCTCCGGGGACAGTCCCTACGATCTCGTCGATGACTCCGATCGAGCAGCGCTTTCCCCGCCCGTCCGTGATGGGCATCATCAACGTCACGCCCGACTCGTTCTCGGACGGCGGCGTCAACCACGACGCCGGAGACGCGATCGCCTCCGCGTGCCGCATGGTCGCGGAAGGCGCCGCGATCGTCGACGTCGGCGGAGAGTCCACCCGCCCCGGCTCGGACGGGGTGCCGCTCGACGAGGAGCTTCGCCGGGTGATCCCCGTGCTCGAGGCGCTCGAGGGGCTGCCCGTCTCGATCGACACCGCGAAGGCGGAGGTAGCGCGTCGCGCGCTCGCCCTCGGAGCCGTGCTGGTCAACGACGTCACGGCGCTGCGCGGCGATCCCGAGCTCGCGGGTGTGGTCGCCGACTCCGGCGCCTACCTCTGCCTGATGCACATGAGGGGTGAGCCGCGGACGATGCAGGACGACCCGCGCTACGACGACGTCGCCGGCGAGGTGGCGGCCTTCCTCGAGGAGCGGCTCGGCGTCGCCGTAGCCGCCGGCATCCCCGAGGATCGCGTATGCCTCGACCCGGGCATCGGCTTCGGCAAGTCGGTCGAGCAGAACGTCGAGCTCGTCCGACGCCTCGACGTGCTGCTCGCGCTCGGGCGGCCGGTGCTCGTCGGGCTCTCGCGCAAACGGTCGCTCGGGCGGCTCGTCGGCGACGCCTCGGCAACCACCGGGTCGCTGGCCGCGAGCATCGGCGCTGCGGTTGCGGCGTTCGACCGCGGAGCGTCGATCCTGCGCGTCCACGACGTCCGCGAGACGGTCGAGGCGCTGACGGTCGCGGGAGCGATGTCGTGATCGTCGAGCTGCACGGGCTGGAGGTGTTCGGCCGGCACGGCGTGCTCGAGGAGGAGAAGCGCGAAGGGCAGACGTTTCTCTACGACGTCGAGCTCGAGGTCGACGAGCCTGCCGCCGACCGGATCGACGAGGCGGTCGACTACCGGCTCGTCGCGGACTGCGTCCGCGAAGTGTCCGACTCGCGGTCGTTCGACCTGATCGAGACGCTCTCCGCCGCCGTCGCCGATGCCCTGGTCGAGCGCCTCGCGGTCATACGGGTGCGGGTGCGGGTGCGCAAGCCGCGCCCGGGCGGCATGCCGGTCGAATGGTCGGCCGCGACTGCCGAGCGCTTCCGGTCACGCTGAGGCCAGGCCCGCCCCGGGGACGTCGAGCGGGTCGCCGCGTCGGTTCGGGCTACGCTCGCGGAGTGACGCGCGCGTATGTCGGCCTCGGGGCGAACCTCGGCGACCGCAAGGCGATGCTCCGTGCCGCGGTCGAGCAGTTGTCCGCCGAGCCGGGAATCGAGCTGGTCGCGGTGTCGGATCTTCGCGACACCGACCCGGTGGGGATCACCGACCAGCCTCGTTTCGTCAACGCCGCTGCGGCCGTCGAGACCGATCTGCCGGCGCGCGAGCTGCTGGAGCGGCTGCTCGGGATCGAGCGCCGCCTCGGGCGCACGCGCGAGGGGCCGCGGTTCGGGCCGCGCACGATCGACCTCGACCTGCTCCTGTTCGGCGAGGAGCGGGTCGACGAGCCCGGGCTCGAGGTGCCGCACCCGCGCCTGCACGAGCGCCTGTTCGCGCTGGAGCCGCTCGCCGACCTCGACCCCGGGTTGGTCGTTCCCGGCCGGGGCCCCTTGGCGGAACTGATCGCCGGGCTACAATCAGACTGATGTCGCACCTCGATGAGCTCGACGAGTTCGAGGCGGGTCTCGAGCTCCAGCTGAAGAAGGAGTACGCGGCGGTCTTCCCGCTGTTTCGCTACTGCGTGCTGACGCCGGACACGACCTACCTGTGCAACAAGGTCGACCTCCAGCCGCGCCTGCAGCAGGCGTACCCGCTCTTCGAGGTCGAGATGGAGGACGTCTGGGTGTGGGACAAGAACCGGCCGAGCCGGATCATCCCGCGCACGCGGATCTTCACCTCGGGCGACGTCACCGTCGAGGAGCTGCGCGGCGAGGGTGAGGAGCCCCCGCTGACCGCGGAGACGCTCGCCGAGCGCATCGGCGAGAGCTTCCGCTCCGACGACGATCCCCCGTAGTTTCGCCTCAGGCGAGCCACTCGTACCTCGTCCAGTTCTTCGCGAGCGCGTCCTGCGACGCGTCCGGCAACGGCGAAGGCGCGGCGCTCGTGATCACCGCGACGGCGACCGACCTCGTCACAGGCGACACGTCCGAGTTCAGCGCCTGCGCGCCGTAGCGCGCTAGGCTCGCGGCGTGCTCCTCGCCGTCGATGCGGGCAACACCCAGACCGTCCTCGGGCTGTTCGACGGTGAGCGCCTGACCGAGCAGTTCCGCGTCGGCACCGACCGCACGCACACCGGCGACGAGCTCGCCGTGCTGATCCGGGCGTTCGTCGACCTGGAGACGCTGGACGGCATCGTGCTCTCCTCGTCGGTGCCGCAACTGGTGCGCGAGTACGAGGCGTTCGCGGAGCGCTGGGCCGGCGTGCCGGTGCTCGTCCTCGGGCCCGGCGTGGCGACGGGGATGGCGATCCGCTACGACGACCCCCGCGAGGTCGGCCCCGACCGGATCGCCAACGCGGTCGCCGTCCGTGAGCGCCACGGTGCGCCGGCGGTGGTCGTGGACTTCGGCACCTCGACCAATTTCGACGTCGTCTCCGCCGCAGGCGAGTTCGCGGGCGGCGTGCTGGCACCGGGGATCGAGGTGTCGATGGACGCGCTCTTCGCCCGGGCGGCACGGCTCCCCAAGGTGCCGTTCGAGGCGCCCGAGCACGTGATCAGCCAGACGACCACCGCGGCGCTCCAGTCGGGGCTCGTCTACGGCTTCGCCGGCCAGGTGGATGCGATCGTCACCCGTATCCGCGAGGAGCTCGGCGCCCCCGATGCTCCCGTGGTCGCGACCGGAGGTCTGGCCGAGCTGATCGCACCGCACTCGAGCACGATCACGGCGGTCGACCCCGAGCTCACGCTCCAGGGGCTACGGCTCGTTTGGGAGCGGAACGCCCCTAGCGCTTGACGTGCTTGCCGGCCTTGCGCTTGCGGGCCTTGCGCTCGGTCTGGCGAGCGTCATCGGCGTGCCGTTCCACAGCAGCGGCTGGCCGGCAGCCGGGTACTAGAGGTTGTTGCGCTCGGAGTAGGCCGTCTGGGACTTCCAGAGCAGGGCTGCGGGGCCTGCGAAAAGAACACCTAGACGAAGCACAGCGGGACATCCTCCCTACCTCTCACCCTAGGCAGGCCCCGGCGAATGTCAGACGGAGGTGCTCTAACCCCCGCCGTAGATCGAAACCGGGAGCTCGAGCAGCCGGTCGTCGACCAGAGGCTGCTCGGCCTCGAGGCGCTCGAGCACCTCGACGGCGCCGGGGGCCGCGGCGAGCAGGCGCTGGACCACCTCGTCCGTCGAGTCCAGGACGACCAGTTCGTTCTTGAACGGACGTGGGAAGCGGCCGCGGCCGAGGTACCAGCCGTAGAACTTCTTCAGGAACCCCGACGCCTTGCGCTCGCCCATCTCGCGGACGGCCTCGTAGATGAACAGGATCAACTCGGCGGCGACCTCCTCCCGCGTGGGCTCGGCGTCGGCCTCGCCGAGGATCTCGCGGAGCACCCACGGGTTGCCCTGCGCCCCGCGGCCGATCATCACGGCAGCCGCTCCGGTGGTCGCGAGCACCGACTGCGCCCGCGCGCGCGTGGTCACGTCGCCGCAGGCGATCACCGGGACGTCGACGAGCTCGACGAGCTCGGCGGTGAGCGAGTGGTCGGCGGTGCCCGTGTACATCTGCTTCGCAGACCGGGGGTGGAGCGTGAGGGTCGCGGCGCCCGCGTCGACGAGCTTCGGGCCGACCTCGAGGCACGTGCGTGAGCCGTCCGCGAGCCCGCGGCGCATCTTCACCGACACGGGAACGTCCACCGCGGCGGCGACCGCGCCCACGATCCGGGCAGCCCGGTCGGGATCGTCGAGCAGGGTCGCACCGGCGCCCGTCTTCGTCACCTTGCGCACCGGGCAGCCGAAGTTGATGTCGACGATGTCGGCCCCGGCGTCCTCGACCATCCGTGCCGCCTCGGCCATCAGTGTCGGCTCCGAGCCGAAGATCTGCACGGCGAGCGGGTGCTCGTCGGAGGCGATTCGCAGATATCCGAGCGTCTTCTCGTTTCCGTGGTGGAGACCGGCGCAGCTGACCATCTCGGAGCACACCAGCCCGGCGCCGAAACGGCGGCCCTGGCGGCGGAACGCCTGCACGCTCACGCCCGCCATAGGGGCGAGCACCACACGGGTCGGCACCTCGACGGTGCCGATCCACCAGGATGAGCGCAGATCAGGGCCAACCACGCCTGAAAAGGGTAGCCGCGGGACTCTCTTGCGCAGCAACGCCGGTAGCGGTACCATTCCGGCCCGCGACGGCGCCCCGAGCGCGTCGCGTTCTTTTGTTTTCGGGAGGAGGCCTGATGGCCAAAGAAGTCATCCTCACCAAAGAGGGCTACGAAAAACTGAAGCAGGAGATCGACTACCTCTCCACCGACAAGCGGAGAGAGGTCGCCGAGCGCATTCGCGTCGCCCGCGAGTTCGGCGACATCGCCGAGAACTCGGAGTACGACGATGCGAAGAACGAGCAGGCCCTGGTCGAGCACCGCATCGCCCTGCTCGAGGAGCGGATCCTGTCCGCCCGCGTGATCGAGAAGAAGGACATCGCGAAGGACGTCGTCTCGGTCGGCTCGCACGTGAAGCTCCGCGACATCGGCGCGAACAAGACGTTCGAGTACCGCATCGTCGGCTCCGCCGAGGCGAACCCGGCCGAGCAGAAGCTCTCGAACGAGTCCCCGGTCGGCAAGGCGATCCTCGGCAAGAAGAAGGGCGAGGTCGTCGAGGTCGCGGCCCCGCGCGGCTCGCTCAAGTTCAAGATCCTCGAGATCAAGGCCGCCTAGCACCGAGCGCCGGGGCTGGTACGCCCCGACGCTCGATCATCGGCCCGGGTTCATTTCGGGCAGGTGACCACCAGGAAGAAGCTGCGGTTCTCGAGCGTCCCGTCGGGACGTGCCGTCTCGACCTTGACCGACGTGGCGTTGGTCCCGTAGATCGTCATTGCATACCCCGGGCTCGCCTGGCGCCGAGCACGCTCGTTGTGAAGACGCAGCCGAGGATGTTCCCGGGGCCGCGGTGAACGAGACGTTCAACCTGTTGCTGGAGTGCAAGCCGTAGCCGGAGGGGACAGGAGTCCCGGCAATCTAGACTCGGGGCATGAGCGGCCTGCCGAAGCGGTTCCCCGATCGCGCCGAGATCGCGTCCGTGCGCGCGGAGGCTGAGGCGGTCGAGCCGGGCGCGGAGGCCGAGCAGACGCGCCGCCTCGCCGGCCGCGTGATGGCGCGGCGCGACATGGGGAAGCTCATCTTCCTCGACCTGGTCGACCGTTCCGGCCGCATCCAGCTGCTCGTCCAGCCCGAGCGCGTGGGGCGCGAGATGCACGTCGACCTCGGCGACGTGATCGGCGTCACCGGCCACCCCGCGAAGAGTCGGCGGGGCGAGCCGAGCCTGGCCGTGACGGCGTTCGAGCTGCTGTCGAAGATCGACCGGCCGCTGCCGGACACGTTCCACGGGATCACCGACGTCGAGGTGAAGTACCGCCAGCGGTACCTCGACCTGCTGGTGAACGATGAGAGCAGGGCGGATCTGATGATCCGCTCGAAGCTCGTGGCGTCGATTCGGCGCTACCTCGACGGCGAGGGCTTCATCGAAGTTGAGACGCCGGTCCTGCAGCCGCGGTACGGCGGCGCGTTCGCCGATCCGTTCGTCACGCACTCCAACGAGCTCGACCGTGACATGTACCTGCGGATCGCCACGGAGCTCTATCTGAAGCGTCTGATCGTCGGCGGACTGGAGAAGGTGTACGAGATCGGGAAGGACTTTCGCAACGAGAGTGTGTCGTACAAGCATCAGCCTGAATTCACGATGCTTGAGTGGTACGAGGCGTATGCCGATTACAGGGACACGATGTCCCGTATCGAGAACTGCGTCAGAACGGCGGCGCTGGAGACCCTGGGCACGACCCGGGTGTCCTTCCGTGGCCACGAGGTCGATTTCGCGCCCGAGTGGCGCCGCGTGTCGTACGTCGAGTCGCTGGAGCAGCGTGAGCTCTGGACTCTTGATGCGGACGAGCTTCGTGCGTGGCTCACCGAGCGTGGGGTCGACACCAGGCAGGACACGACCTGGGCGCAGCTCGTCGACCATGCGTTCTCACATTTCGTCGAGCCCGACTTGATCGAGCCGACGATCGTCCACACGTACCCGGTGGAGCTGTCGCCGTTCGCACGCACGACCGACGACGACGCGAAGTTCACCGAGCGGTTCGAGTACTTCGTGGGCGGGATGGAGCTCGGCAATGCGTACTCGGAGATCAACGATCCCGAGGAGCAGGCCGAGCGCTTCGCCGAGCAGGCGAAGCTTGTGGGTGGGGAGCAAGGGGACCCGGACTACGTGGAGGCGCTTGCCTACGGCATGCCGCCGACGGGTGGTCTCGGGCTGGGCATCGATCGGTTGGCAATGGTCCTCACGGGCCGGGACACAATCCGCGACGTCATCCTCTTCCCCTCCCTCAAGGAACGCTAGACCGCATGCGCGGAGCTGATGGATTGACCCAACGAGCCCGTATTGCGCTCGGAGGGGCGGTCCTGCTCGGGCCGCTTCTTGCGTTTCCGGCCCTGCAGCAACCGAAGCTGGGGATCGCGGTGTGCCTCGCCGTCGGCGTCGTCTTCCTGGCGTCGCGGGGGGTGGCGTATCCGCTCGTCATCACGAGGTCCTGGCGACGCTCTGAGGGCGATGACCGTCAGCACGCCGCGATCATCGGCTGGTTCTTCGCGGCGGCGGTCGTCAACGCGCAGTTCTCCGCCGACCTGGCCCGCAACTCTGCCGTCTGGCTCGGCGCCGGGCTGGCGTTCGGCCTCTCGCAGCGCATCCTTCCCGCCACATCCGGCCAGGAGCCGCTCAGTCGTCTCCGCACCCGCTGGCGCCGCCGCGGAGACGGCGCTCCCGAGGTGATCGACCAGGGCGGCCGCCCGGGCAGACTTCCCCCTCCGGCGCCCACGCGTGCGACCGCCGGCGGCGCGATCACGGCGCCCGTGAACGGGAGCGCCGTCCGCGGCGAGGTCGCCGTCACCTGCCAGCCCGGCGCCGCCGGCTGGACCGTCGGCTCGGTCGCGATCGAGCGGTCGCGCGACGGGCGCGAGTGGTACGAGATCGGCGAGGCTGCGGCCGACCGCGACTACGAGGTCTTCGTGCTCACGCCGGGAGGCGCCCGCCGCCACGTCGCGGTCATGCGTTCCGAGCGCCGCGCCGAGGAGATGCGCGGCGCGCTGGCGGGCGAGCACGGGGTCACCCCGCAGCAGATCGAGATCCGTCCGGCGAAGCGCAGCCGGTGGGCCGGCCGCGACAGCCGGGAGACCACCTGGGACACCCGCGAGGTCGAGGACGGCGAATGGTTGCTCCGCTCGGTCACCACCGACGTCACCGGTCGGCGCGTGGCCGGGCCGGAGAGCGCCGTGCTCGTCGACAACGAGGCTCCGTCGGTCAAGCTCGACACGCCGCACCAGGGCGCGGTGCTGATGGGCGTGGTCGACGTCAACGCGAATGTCCAGGACGAAGGCTCCGGGCTCGCGCTCGTGCGCTTCGAGGCCAGCCCCGGCGGCGACGAGTGGCGTGAGATCGCCACCGTCGGCGACGCGCCGTTCCGGACGAGCTGGAACACCGGCACGCTCGGCGAGGGCGACTACCAGCTCCGGGCGATCGCGCTCGACCGGGCGGGGAACGAGGCGATCTCGCGGTTGGTGCCCGTGCGGGTCGAGCGTGTGGTCGCCGCCGTGAAGCTCGAGGATCCGGGCGAGTGCCTCTCGCGCACCGTGCGCCTGGAGGCCTCTGTCCGGGACGAGACGAAGATCGAGGGCGTCGAGTTCCAGGTCGCGGCAGCGGACAGCTTCGCGTGGCAGGCGCTGGGCGCCGTCGCGCAGCCGCCGTACGAGGTCGACTTCGACACCTCGCGCGTGGAGGACGGCGCGTACGACTTCCGCGCCGTCGCGCGCGACAACCGGGGCGGCATCGACGCCTCGCGGATCCTCCGCGGCCGGCGCATCGACAACGTTGCACCGGACGTGTCGATCGCCGAGCCTGCCGCAAGTGCGCTCGTGCGCGGCGAGATCCCGCTCAGCGCCCGCGCAGCCGACCAGGGCTCGGGCGTCACCTCCGTGCTCTTCCAGTTCTCATCGGACGGCTGGACCTGGCGTCCGGTCGTCAGCCGCAGCGAAACCGCGGGTGCCGTCTACTGGGACACGAGCCGCGTCGAGGACGGTGAGTACCGCGTGCGCGCGGTCGTCGGGGACGCGGCCGGGAATCTGACCACCAGCGAGCCGATCACGGTCCGCGTCGACAATACGCCTCCGGTCGTGTCGATCGACGAGCCCGCGAACGGGGCGTACATGGGTGGTGCCGTCCGGCTGGCCGCGTCGGCGGACGATCCGGGCTCGGGTGTGATCGGCGTGCGGTTCGAGTGGTCGGCCGACGGCGTCGCCTGGGGCGAGCTGGCCGCCTCCACCGTCGCGCCGTTCGGTGCGACCTGGGACACGACCGCGGTGCTCGACGGCGTCTACCGCATCCGCGCGGTCGCGCGGGACCGGGCCGGGAACAGCGTCTTCGGAGAGCCGATCGAGCTGACCGTCCGAAACTCGCTCGAGTTCGAGCCTCGCCCGGCCGAGGCGGCCGCCGCGCCCGCGCCCGCAGCGGAGCCGGAGCCGAGCCCGAGCCGGAGGAGACGCTCGAGCCGGTGCTGGTCTCGACGGACGCGGCGACGCTCTGGCAGCTCGAGCGCCTGCTCGAGCAGCGCGGCGGCTCGTACGGCAACCGCGAGAAGCTCGAGGCGATCCTCTACACCCTGCGGCCGTACGCGCGGCCCGACGGCACGATCCCCGAGCGGTTCTGGCCGTTGATCCAGGACGCGTTCGGAGACCTGCTCGAGGGACGCTGATGGCCGTCGAGACCGTCACCACGCTCGACGGCTTCGACGCGCTGGCCGCTTCGACGCGCGACTCGTTGCTCGATTTCCGGGGCCCGCCGCTGCCTGACGGCTAGACCGCTGCCGGCTCGCTGCGCTCGAACGCGATCACGTCAGCGAGGATCTCGTCGAGCGAGTACTGGGGTGTCCAGCCGATCGCCGCGTCGATCTTCTCGATCGCGGGGACGCGGTGGAGCATGTCGTCGATGCCCAGGCCGTAGACCTGCTCGTACGGCACGTAGACGAGCTCGGACTTCGAGCCGGTCAGCTCCAGGACGCGCCGGGCGAGCTCGATCACCGAGATCCAGTTGCGGGAGCCGACGTTGTAGATCTCGCCCGACGTGGACGGGGCGTCCATCAGGCTGTGGAGCGCGCGGATCGTGTCCCGGACGTGGCAGAACGTTCGCGTCTGATTGCCGTCGCCGTGGATCTCGAGCGGCAGGCCGGCGACCGCCGCCTGCGCGAAGCGCGCGACGACCATGCCGTACTGCCCGCTCTGGCGAGGACCGACCGTGTTGAAGAGGCGGGCGATGACGAAATCGAGGTTCCGCTCCTGTCGGTAGGCGAGCGCCAGGTACTCGTCCATCGCCTTCGAGTCGGCGTACAGCCAGCGCTTCTGCGTCGTCGGGCCGTAGACCCGCCGCGCGTCCTCGTGCAGCGGGTCCTCGGTGCGGTGGTCGCCGTAGATCTCGGAGGTCGAGGCCACGAGCACGCGCTTGCCGAACCGCGCGCAGTGGTCGAGGACGATCTCCGAGCCCTCGAGGTTCGTGACGATCGTCCTGACGGGCTCCTCGACGATCAGGCGCGGGCCGACCGCGGCCGCGAGGTGGTAGACGACGTCGCACTTGTTGACGAGCTCGTTCACCACGGCCCGGTTGAGCACGGAATCGACGACCAGGTGGAACTGCGGGTTGCCCATCAGGTGCTCGACGTTCCGCATCGAGCCGGTGGAGAGGTCGTCGAGCACGTACACCTCCCGGCCGTCCTCGAGGAGGCGCTCGGTCAGGTGCGAGCCGATAAAGCCCGCACCACCGGTGATCAGTGCCCTGCCCTTCACGAAACAAGCCTACCGGAGGCCCCAGAACGCTCAGTTCCTGCGTCAGTTCTGGCGCCGGCCTGACCGCGGGCGAACGCACGCTCCTCGGGGTGGTCGGCCGACTCCTCGGGGTACCCGCTCCAGGTCGGGGAGCCGGTTCGGTTCGTGTCGCTGCTCGGACGTGTCGAGGCCGTCGTCGATCTCGTCGCCGCCGAGGCCGCCCAGAAGGAGTGGGGGACCTGGGCGTCCGTCGGGTCACCTGATGCGGTTCGCTCTTGACTGCATCCGGGTGTCTCTCTATTCTCCATCAAGTCAGTAGGAAAGATTAATAGATAAGGGAGGAAGATGAAGCGCATCTATTTTGCTTTTGGAGTAGCGGTAGCTGCTCTCGGACTCACCACCGTTGCCGGTGCGTCGAGCCGGGACGTCAACCTCTCGGTGGTCGCCTACTCGACCCCCAAGACGGTCTACGGGAAGATCATCCAGGCGTACCAGCAGACCGCGGCCGGCAAGGGCGTGTCCTTCACGCAGTCGTTTGCCGCCTCGACCGACCAGGCCCGCGCGGTCGCCGCCGGCCTGAAGGCCGATCTCGTCTTTCTCTCCACCGGCGACGACGTGAACCTTCTCGTCGACGCGGGCCTCGTCGACCCGAACTGGGACAAGCAGTCCTACAGGGGGATCGAGGCCGACACGGTCGTCGTCTTCGCAGTTCGCAACGGCAACCCCAAGCACATCAAGAGCTGGGCCGACCTGGTCAAGCCGGGTGTGCAGGTGATCACGCCGAACCCGTTCAGCTCCGGCTCGGCGAAGTGGAACATCCTCGCCGCCTACGGCGCGCAGCGTCGCCTCGGAAAGACCGATGCGCAGGCGACCGCCTACGTGAAGCAGCTCTTCCAGCACGTCGTCTCGCAGGACACGTCCGGCCGGAACGCGACCAACACGTTCCTCTCCGGCAAGGGCGACGTCCTCCTCACGTACGAGAGCGAGGCTCTGACGTCGCGGGCCGCCGGCACCGACATCCAGTACGTGATCCCGCGGCAGACGATGCTGATCGAGCTTCCGATCGCGGTGCTGAAGAACAGCTCCAACAAGGACGCCGCGAACGCGTTCATCCGTTTCTCGAAGGGTCCGGTCGCACAGGATCTGTTCGGCCAGTACGGCTGGCGCCCCGTGAACCCGGCGGTCGCCAAGAAGTACGCGTCGAAGTATCCGGCCCGGCCCGGCGTCTTCAGGATCAGCGACCAGATCCTCGGCGGCTGGCGGGCCGTGGACAAGAAGTGGTTCTCCGCGAACGGGCTGATGGTCGGCATCGAGCGCAGCATCGGGGGGCCCACTTCTGGCTAGCGCGGCACCTACGGCAGCAGACAGGCCTCGCGGCCTGAACTGGCAGAGGGAGAGGGTCGGTACAGCTCTCTCCCTCGGCTTCGTCACGGGCTACCTCTCGCTGATCGTCATCCTGCCGCTCGCGGCGGTGGTGGCGGCCTCGCGTGAGGACGGCGTGTCGGCGTTCTGGACGGCCGTCTCCAACCCGGAGGCGGTCGCGGCGCTGAAGCTGAGCGTCGTCGTCGCGATCCTCGCGTCGCTGGTGAACGCCGTCTTCGGAACGATCACCGCCTGGGTGCTCGTACGCGACCGGTTTCCGGGGAAGTCGATCGTCAACAGCGTGATCGACCTTCCGTTCGCGTTGCCGACGATCGTCGCCGGGCTCGTGCTCCTGGCGCTGTACAGCCCAAGGTCGCCGATCGGGATCCACCTCGCCTTCACACGTTGGGCGATCTTCATGGCGCTCCTCTTCGTCACGTTGCCGTTCGTCGTCAGGACGGTGCAGCCGGTCCTGCTCGAGCTCGACACGGAGATGGAAGAAGCCGCCCGATCGCTCGGGGCATCCGAGTTCACCGTCTTCCGGCGCGTGGTCCTCCCGAACATCCTCCCCGGGATCCTGTCGGGCACCGCGCTCGCCTTCGCCCGGGCGGTGGGTGAGATCGGCTCGGTCGTCCTGATCTCGGGGAACAACCCCTTCAGGACCGAGGTTGCATCCGTCTACGTCCTCAACCAGGTGCACTCGGGGAACCGGTCGGCGGCGGCGGCCGTCGCGGTCGTCCTTCTCCTCATCTCCTTCGCGATCCTGCTGCTCGTCGGTGGCATCCGCCGGCTGGCCACGAGGCACGAGCATGCGTAAGTTCGGGCTCCGCGGCGTTGCGCTCGGCTACCTCGGGATCGTGCTGCTCGGCCCGCTCGCAATGATCTTCTGGAAGACCTTCGAGCACGGCTTCGGCACGTTCTGGGATTCCCTGACCGCGCCGGAGACCGCCGGTGCGTTCAAGAACACCCTCCTGATCACGGCGATTGCGGTGCCGCTGAACACCCTCTTCGGGATCGTCGTTGCTCTCGCGATCGTCCGCAGGCGGTTCCCGGGGAAGGGGGTCGTGAACGCGTTCATCGACCTGCCGCTGGCGGTGTCGCCGGTGGTGGTCGGGGTGTCGCTCTTCCTGCTCTACGGCCGCGGCGGCTGGCTCTACGGTTTCTTCGAGCGCCACGGGGTCCAGATCCTGTTCTCCCTGCCGGCGATGGTGATCGCGACCATGTTCGTCTCGCTGCCGTTCGTCGCGCGAGAGGTCGTGCCGACCCTCCGGGAGGTCGGGGAGGAGCAGGAGCAGGCCGCACACACGCTCGGCGCGTCCGGCTGGCAGACCTTCTGGCGGATCACGCTTCCGTCCATCCGCTGGGCGGTGATCTACGGCGTGGTGCTCACGACCGCCCGTTGCCTCGGCGAGTACGGCGCCGTCGCGGTCGTGCACGGCTACAAGACGACGGCGACGCTCCAGGTTCAGGACGACTACGAGAACTTCAATACTGCGGGTGCGTACGCCGTGTCGCTGATGCTCGCGGTGATCGCCGTGCTCGTTCTCATCAGCATGGTGCTGCTCCAGCCCAGGCAGGAGCACGCCTGATGTCGATCTCGATCTCGAACATCTCGAAGCGCTTCGGGGACTTCGTCGCCCTCGACGACGTTTCGCTCGACGTGCCCACCGGCGCGCTCGTTGCGCTCCTCGGACCGAGCGGGAGCGGCAAGTCGACGCTGCTCCGGATCATCGCCGGCCTCGAGCGGCCCGACGCCGGCGCGATCCACATCGCCGACGAGAACGTCACCGGGACGGCAGCACAGGAGCGGGGAATCGGCTTCGTGTTCCAGCACTACGCGGCGTTCAAGCACATGACGGTGTTCCAGAACATCGCGTTCGGCCTGAAGATCCGCAGGCGCCCCAAGGCCGAGGTACGCGACCGCGTCCACGAGTTGCTCAAGCTCGTCCAACTGGAAGGCATGGCCGACCGGTACCCGTCCCAGCTCTCCGGCGGCCAGCGCCAGCGGATGGGTTTGGCGCGTGCCCTCGCGGTCGAGCCGAAGGTGCTTCTGCTCGACGAGCCGTTCGGCGCACTCGATGCACAGGTGCGGAAGGAGCTCCGCGCCTGGCTGCGGCGGCTGCACGACGAGACGCACACGACGACGGTGATCGTCACGCACGACCAGGAAGAGGCGATGGAGGTCGCCGAGACCGTCGCGGTGATGAACCGCGGCAAGATCGAGCAGGTCGCAGGCCCGATCGAGTTGTACGAGCACCCGGCCAACCAGTTCGTGATGGAGTTCGTCGGCGCGGTCAACCGCGTCGGGGACACGTTCATACGGCCGCACGACCTCGAGGTGAAGCTCGAGCCGAACGGGACCACGAGGGAGGCGAAGATCGTCGACCTCGTTCAGCTCGGCTTCGACGTGCGGCTCGAGCTCGTCCGCGACGACGGCGAGCAGCTCTCGGCGCAGTTGACGCGTGAGCAGGCGGAAGCCATGGAGCTCGTACCGGGCAAGACCGTGTACGTCAGGCCGACGCGCCAGACGACCTTCTCGTAATCCGGTCCCCCGGCCGCTCACCGGGTGACCCGCTTGAACCGGTGTAAGGACCCCGTGGAATGGGCGTGGGGTTCGTGGATGCGGGGACCGTCTTCTTCGATGCACGACCGAAGGAGGCACACACCAATGAACCTGAATTCACGCAAACTCACAGTGCCTACGGGTGCGGCGCCCAGGCCTCCGGGTCGGCGACGAGCTCACGCACGGCGTCGGGTAGCTCGCCCGACGCGACGTCGGCCAGCGTGACCGCCTCGAGCACCGACCGCAGGCTCGCGCGGACCGCGATCCACACGTCGCGCAGCTGCTCCGCGGGGCCCTGGTACGTGACCTCGTCCGGACGGACGCCGCGGACGTTCGCGAGCGGGCCTTCGACCGCGCGGATCACCTCGGCCAGCGTGATCTCCGCCGCCGGCCGGGCGAGCCAGTAGCCGCCCTCGGCGCCGCGCTGCGACCGCACGAGACCCGCCTGCCGGAGGTCGCCGAGGATGTTCTCGAGGAACTTGAGCGGCACTTCCTGGGCCTGCGCGATGCGCTCGCCCTTGACGTGAACCTCGCTCTCGGAGGCCGCGAGCTGGATGCAGGCCCGCAGCGCGTAGTCGGCCTTCGCAGAAACTCGCACAGCCCGAAGGCTAGATGATCGATCCCCGACCCCCGCATCCGCGGATGGGGGTCGGGAATCGATCATCACGCGCGCACGAGCCACGCCGCGAAGGCCGAGAGCCCGAACGCGGGGACGAACGCGACGACCGTGCTCAACGTCGCCAGCAGGCCCAGCCCGCCCACGACCAGGGCGAGCGCCACCAGGCGGCGCCTCACCGCGACCCGGAACCCGACACGAGCGTGCCGAACGTGCTAGCGCAGATCGCCAGGTCGATGACCAGGCTGCGGTGCCGGAGATGCCAGAGGTCGTACGACAACTTCTCCGAGGAGTTCCAGAGCTGCGGGAGCTCGTCGACGCGGGTGCGGCGCAGGAAGCGGCCGATTCCGGGGTGCTGTCAAGGGGCCGAGCGGGCCAACGGTCGTGGCCGCCGAGTCAGGGTCATACCCCTCCGGTACAATCACCTTCCAGTGTTCGAGCGGTTCACAGAGAGAGCCCGGCAGGTCGTCGTTCTCGCCCAGGACGAGGCCCGCGCGCTCAAGCACAACTACATCGGCACCGAGCACATCCTGCTCGGTCTGCTCCGCGAGGAAGAGGGTCTCGCCGCGCGCGTGCTCGAGTCGCTGGACATCACCGTCGAGGAGGTTCGCGCGCAGGTCGCACGGATCGTCGGCCAGGGCGACGAGGTCACCACCGGCCAGATCCCGTTCACGCCGCGCGCCAAGAAGGTGCTGGAGCTGGCGCTGCGCGAGGCACTCTCGCTCGGCCACAACTACATCGGCACCGAGCACATCCTGCTCGGCCTCGTCCGCGAGAACGAGGGCGTCGCCGCTCGGATCCTGCTCGACTTCGACGCGGATGCCGAGAAGATTCGCAACGAGATCATCCGCATGCTCTCCGGGCCAGGCCGTCGCCAGCAGGGCGGCGCCGCGGGCGCCCCGGGCGAGAAGTCGAAGAGCTCGAAGCTGCTCGACCAGTTCGGGCGCAACTTCACGAAGCAGGCGCAGGAGGGCAAGCTCGACCCCGTCGTCGGCCGCCAGACCGAGATCGAGCGGATCATGCAGATCCTCTCGCGCCGCCAGAAGAACAACCCCGTCCTGATCGGCGAGCCCGGCGTCGGCAAGACCGCGATCGTCGAGGGCCTCGCCCAGCGGATCTCGAACAACCAGGTGCCCGAGCTGCTGAAGGGCAAGCAGATCTACAGCCTCGACCTCGCCGCCCTCGTCGCCGGCTCCAAGTACCGCGGCGAGTTCGAGGAGCGGCTGAAGAAGGTCATGAAGGAGATCCAGCAGCGCGGCGACATCGTCCTGTTCATCGACGAGCTCCACAACCTCGTCGGCGCCGGCGCCGCCGAAGGCGCGATCGACGCTGCCTCGATCCTCAAGCCTGCGCTCGCCCGCGGCGAGCTGCAGACCATCGGCGCGACCACGCTCGACGAGTACCGCAAGTACCTCGAGCGCGACGCGGCGCTGGAGCGGCGTTTCCAGCAGGTGCGTGTGGAGGAGCCGTCAGTCGACGACACCGTCCAGATCCTGCGCGGGCTGCGTGACCGCTACGAGGCGCACCACCGCTGCAAGATCACCGACGAGGCGCTGCAGGCTGCAGCTGTGCTCGCAGATCGCTACATCCAGGACCGGCACCTCCCCGACAAGGCGATCGACCTGATCGACGAGGCCGCGTCACGGATGCGGATCAAGACGATGACCGCGCCGCCGCGCTACCGGGAGCTCGAGGAAGAGATCGAGAAGGTGCGCAAGGACAAGGAAGACGCGATCGAGAACCAGGAGTTCGAGAAGGCCGCGTCGCTGCGCGACAAGGAGCGGAAGCTCTCCCAGAAGAAGCGGGAGCTGGAGGAGACCTGGCGCGAGGACGAGAGCGACCAGCAGCCCGACATCGGCGAGGAGGAGATCGCCGACATCGTCTCGATGTGGACGGGCATCCCGGTCTTCAAGCTGACCGAGGCCGAGACCCAGAAGCTGATCCGCATGGAGGACGAGCTGCACAAGCGCGTCGTCGGCCAGCACGAGGCGATCGTCGCCGTGTCGAAGTCGATCCGCCGCGCGCGCGCCGGGATCAAGGATCCGAAGCGCCCGACCGGCTCGTTCATCTTCCTCGGGCCGTCAGGCGTCGGGAAGACCGAGCTGGCGCGCACGCTCGCCGAGTTCCTGTTCGGCGACGAGGACGCCCTGATCCAGGTCGACATGTCCGAGTACATGGAGAAGCACTCCGTCTCGAGGCTCGTCGGCTCGCCGCCCGGCTACATCGGGTATGACGAAGGCGGCCAGTTGACCGAGGCCGTGCGCCGCAAGCCGTACTCGGTCGTCCTGCTCGACGAGATCGAGAAGGCGCACCCGGACGTGTTCAACATCCTTCTGCAGATCCTCGAGGACGGGAAGCTGACCGACTCGCAGGGCCGCAAGGTCGACTTCCGCAACACGATCGTGATCATGACCTCGAACATCGGCGCCGCGTCGATCTCGAAGAACCAGACGCTGGGCTTCTCGATCGGCGACGAGACCGGACTGTCGTACGACGACATGAAGGAACGCGTGATGGGCGAGCTCAAGCGCGTCTTCCGGCCCGAGCTGCTCAACCGCATCGACGAGGTGATCGTCTTCCACAAGCTCGCGAAGGAAGAGATCATGGTCATCGTCGACCTCATCCTCAAGCGCCTGCGCGAGCAGATGGCGATCCACGAGGCGTCGATCGAGTTGACCGAGGCTGCGAAGGAGATGCTCGTCGAGAAGGGCTACGACCCGGCGATGGGCGCCCGGCCGCTGCGTCGCGCGATCCAGCGCCACATCGAGGATCCGCTCGCCGACTTCGTCCTTGGCGCCGAGCTCACCCCCGGCGCGACGATCATGGTCGACCGCAAGGGCGAGGAAGAGGTCGAGATCACGATCATCCCCGGCGAGCCGCGCGAGCCGGAGAAGGTCGCGGTACCGGCCGGCGACGCTTCGCCCGAGGCCGAGCCCGAGGGCTCGGCCGACGAGCCCGCCGACGCTCCCGAGTAGCTGAGCCTCTAGCTCGGTGTAACCGGCGCCGAGAACTCGGACGTTCCGTCCGGGCCGGTGGCCGTCGCGGTGAGGGTGGTGCCCGGGGGTTGGGCCAGCGCCTTGATGCTGAAGGTCGTGGACCCGGCTTTGATCTTCATGCTGCCGAGCAAGACCCGGCCCTGCGGGGCATCGCCCGGCGGATTCGCGTAGACCCGGATCGTGTACCCGCCCGGCGTCGAGTCGAGCGTTCCGGTCACGATCATCTTCCCCTTGGCCACGGTCGGGGTGTTCAGGACGGGGAAGTTCTGGAGGCGGTCGTCGGTGTCCCCTGGATCGTTTGCGGTCGGCCCATCGGCGCCGAGGTCGATTCCGAGACCGCCGTTGCCGTAGACGGAGCCGACCGTCAGGCTGATCCCACCGCCGTAGGTTGCTGCAAGGCCGGGACCGGTGTTGCCGGCGACGACGTTCACTCCGCCCTTCCCGGGGCCGATCACGAGACTTCCGCCGTCCAGGAGGATCCCGGCACCGCCGTTGCCGATCAGCGTCGTCCCGTCGGCGGCCGGCCCGATCAGGTTGCCCGTCACGGTGACGCTCCCGTCACTCTGGACGTGGATTCCGGCTGCGCCGTTGCCCGAGATCAGGTTGCCGGTGATCGTCGTGCCCTTCCCGCCGCCCTGGATTCCGTCGGTGGTGTTCGGCACCGCGGCCGTGCCGGCGAGGTTCGTGCCGATCCGATTGTGGGTGATGCCCGCGGCGGCCCCGGCGATCAGGATCCCGGTGCCGTTTCCCGACACGAGGTTGCCCGCGCCGTCCGCGAGCCCTCCGATCTGGGCCTGCGCCGCGGGGTTGAGCTGGATGCCGATCCCGTTCCCGACGGCCGAGCTACCCGATGCGTCGGTGCCGACCAGGTTGCCGCGCAAGGTCACACCCGGGCCGTCCACGAGAAGACCGGGGCCGGTGTTGCCCGAGATCAGGTTTCCTGCACCCGGGAGGGTGCCGCCGAAGGTGAGCGCCTTGGAGCCCCACACGTAGATCCCTGTCCCGTTCGGGATCGCGGCGGTTCCGGTTGCGTTTGTCCCGATGTAGTTGCCCGAGACGACGCTGCGTGACTTCGCGTTGAGCCGGAGGCCGAATTGACCGTTGCCCGAGATGACGTTCCGGGCGGCCGCGGTGGTACCCCCGATCGTGAACGAGTCGTTCGTGAGCTCCAGGCCGACGGTGAGGTTGGGGATCGCCGCGTCTCCGGCCGCGTTCAGCCCGATGTAGTTGCCCTGCACCACCGCCTTCGGCGGTGACCCGGTGACGCCGCGGATGTTCCCCGAGATGACGTTCCTGGCGGCGGGTGTCGTGCCGCCGATCGTGATCGACTCCCAGGCGCCGATGCCGGTGTCGTTCGGAACGGCGACGGTGCCGGCGGCGTTCGTGCCGATCAGGTTGCCTGCCACGGTGTCCCCGGGGAAGAGCGTCTCGAACCCCATGGGGTTCCCCGAGATGACATTGCCCGCCCCCGGACTCGTGCCGCCGATCATGTTGCCACCGGCCATGTCCTTGATTCCGTTCGTGTTCTGGACGGCGAACGTCCCCGTGACATCCGTACCGATGAAGTTGCCGGAGATGGTGTTTCCGGTGCTGACGATGTAGATCCCCGAGCCGTCGTCGCCGGCGTCGTACCCGTTACCGGAGATCACGTTGCCTGCGCCCGGGGTGCTTCCGCCGATCGTGTTGCCGGCGCCGCCGAGATAGATGCCCCACCAGCGGTTGCGGTCGGCGAGCGTGCCGTCGCCGCTCCCGATCAGGTTCCCCTGTACCAGGTTGCCCCTCGCCCCGCCGCCGATGAGGACGATCCCGTCGTAGACCGCCCCGGAGATGGTGTTGCCCTCGCCGCTTCCGGCGCCGCCGATGACGTTGCCCAGAGCCTCCACCCAGACGTTCTCCTCGTTCCCGTGGAACGCATTGCCCTCGACGTGATTGCCGGTCGAGCTGCCGAGGAGCAGGACGCCGTACCGGAAGCCCTGGTACGAGTTGCCCTCGCCGCCGCCGACTCCGCCGATCGTGTTGCCCGCCGAGTTCACGACGACGGTGGCGAAGTTGTCGGTTGCAGCAATGTGCCCCTTGAAGACGACGCCCTTCACCGTGTCCCCGCCGGGCGGGCCCACCAGGATGGGGACGAAGACGTCCTGGAATCCGATGTTCTCCACGGTCACGTTGGGCGACGTCAGGACGAGCTCGCCCTCGGTGTAGACCCCGTTGAGGAACGAGTGGAGGATGACGGTCGGCGATCCGTTCCAGTTGGGTGCGGTGGAGCCGTCGATCGTCAGCGGCGCGGTGACGGGTGGGAGCGGCGTGTCGAGCTGGTCGAAGTCGCCGTCGACGCCGAACGCGATCGTGTCCGGTGCGGTCGTCCCGTTGGCTGCGGCGATCGCGTCGCGCAGGCTGCACGTCGCGTTGCAGCCGCCGTGGAGGCCGTCGCTCACCGTCGTCACCGTGAACGTGGCGGCGTGGGAGACAGCCGGCCAGGCGAATGCGGCCGCCGTCACCACGACGAGCGCAGCCATTCGACGTGGTTTGACGATGGTCGCCCTCACGGTGTTCGGCAACTGTGCCATTTCGACCGCCTGTCGAGGTCGCCGGCGGAGGGCCGCGTCGTCAGCTCGTGACCGACGCCGAGAGCTCGGACGTATCGAGCGTCTTCGCCTTGACGGCGACCGCCGTCAGCTTCGAGCCCGCCGGAGGCGCGGACTTCACCGCGACGGTGAAGGGCGCGATGCCCGCCTGGGCGATCTTGACCGACGCGGTGCCGATCACCGTCCGTCCCTGCGCAGGCGAGTCGGTTCCGGGGCTCGAGTAGAGGACGATCGTGTAGGAGCCCGGTCCCGTGTCCAGCGTGCCCGGGACGGTTGCCTTCCCCTTGATCACGGTCGGGGTACCGAGAACGGGATAGTTCTGCAGGGAGTCCGGCCCGGTGTCGGCGTCGCCGGGGTCGTTCGCCGTCGCGCCGTCGCCGGCGAGGTCGATCCCCAGGGTCGCGAAGAACGAGTTGTAGGCGATGCTCACCCCGGTGCCGCCGAACACGCCGATCCCGGCGCCGACATTGCCGGCGAACACGTTCGGCCCCTTCAGAGAGCCGATCGTGTTGCCGATCGACCCCTCGACGCGAATCCCGAAGTCGCCGTTCGCGATCAGAGTCGTCCCGTCCGCGCCCACGCCGATCCGGTTGCCCAGGATCGCGTTCTTCGTCGCCGAGTCCTTGTTCGTGATGCGGATGCCGGCGCCGGCGTTGCCGGCGATCACATTCCCGGCGAGGGCGGTCTCCCCCCCGATCGTGTTCCCGGCTGCCCCGTCGAGGAGGATCCCATCGCCGGTGTTCGGGACGGCGGCGAGACCGGCCGCGTTCGTCCCGATGCGGTTGCCCGCGATGACGAGCTTGGTCGCGCTGGCGTCGTCGCCCATGTAGATCCCCGGCCCCGTGTTGCCCGAGATCACGTTCCCGGCACCGGCCACCGTGCCCCCGATCGTGTCGCCGGAGGCATGGAGCAGGTAGACCCCGCCCAGGCCGTTCGGGAGTGCGCCGTTTCCGGTGATGTCGAGACCGACGTAGTTCCCCGTCATCTTGGTCTTGAGGCCGGGCATCACGCCCCAGCGCTCGTTGCCGGAGATCACGTTGCGCGCCGCGGGCGTCGTCCCTCCGATGATGCCGCTGAGGATGATGACCCCCTGCTGGTTCGGGAGGGCGGACATTCCGTCGGCCGTTGTGCCGATCAGGTTCCCCTGGACGACGGCTCCCTTGGCCGTTATCTGGATTCCCAGGCCGTTGCCCGAGATGACGTTCCCGGCGCCCGGCACCGAACCTCCGACGACCGTTCCGGCGCCTGCGCTGTTGATGCCGTCGTGCTCGTTGGGGAGCGCGGCGTCCCCCGCGGCGGTCAGGCCGATGTAGTTGCCCTGGATCACGACCCCGGCCGGCGCCTTCGGGACGCCCAGGCCGATCCCGATACCGTCGCTGCCGTTGCCGGAGATGACGTTCCGGGCGGCGGGGACGGTTCCGCCGATCAGCATCGGCCCTCCCAGGACGTCGATGCCGCCCCAGGTGTTGCCGAGGCGCACCGTTCCGGTCACGTCCGGCCCGATGAAGTTCCCCGCGATCACGTCGCCCCCCTTGGCCACCCGGATGCCGTAGAACTGGCTGCAGGAGACGAGGTTCCCTGCGCCCGGGACGTTGCCGCCGATCACGTTGCCACCGGCCTCGTCGTCGATGCCCTGGTTCACGTTCGCGCGGCACTGTGTGCCGGTCTCGTCGACGCCGACGTAGTTCCCCGAGACCTGGTTGCCGCTCGCGACGAGGAAGATGCCGCCGCTGATGTTCGTTCCGGCGATCGACGTGTTGTAGACGACGTTGCGCTCCCCCGGGGTCGTGCCGCCGACGAGGTTGTGCGGGCCGCCGACGTAGATGCCGCTCAGGCCGGTGTCCGTGTAGCCGGAGTTGTCGTCGCTGCCGACGACGTTGCCCTGAACCTGGTTGCCGGTGGCGAGCGGACCGTCGAGCGTGATGCCGTGGCCGCCGACGTGCTTCACCGAGTTGCCGGCGCCGGGCGATCCGATCACGTTGTTGGCGGACTGGACGAGCACCCCCTCGCCGCCGCGCGTGAACGTGTTGCTCTCGATGTACGTCCCGTCGGCGCCCGGGCCGACGCCGACTCCGGCGGCGTAATCGTCGTCGAACGTGCTGCCGCTCACGTGGTTGCCGAGCGATGCCCCGGTGACCAGGACGCCGAAGTGTCCGCCGTTCGACTTGATGTTGGAGATCGTGTTCCCGGACGACCCCTCGACGCTGATGCCCGCAACGGTGGTCTGGCTGAAATCGCCGCCGATGATCGTGTCGCCGCCGGGCGCGAGTACGCGGACGCCGATGTCGAAGAACAGCGCGGCAACATGATCGAGGGTGATCCCGGCCCCGGCAAGGACGAGGCCCGCGCCCGTCTGCACCGTGAAGTTGTTGATGCCCAGCGTGCCGCCGGGCGCGGTCGTCCCGTCGACCAGGGTTGGGCCGGTGATCGCCGGAAACGGTGTCTGCGGCCAGACGCTGCCGACCGTGAAGGTGATCGTGTCGCTGCCGGGGTTCGCGTTCGCCGCGAGAATCGCGTCGCGCATCGTGCAGGGGGTGGTGCAGCCGCCGTGCGTTCCGTCCGCATCGGTCGTGACGGTGAAGGTCGACGCGTGCGCGACCCCGGTCCAGGCGCATGCCGCGACGATCGCCGCGAGTGCAACCCAACGCCGTGGTGTGAGCAAGACCGGCACAGACCCCTTCCGGACTCACTGTGCCAGATCCGGCCGAATCCGCAAGCCGTTCGTAGGGGGAAACCCCGACCGGCCGGCAGCGGATGCCCCTAGTCGAGATCGGTGATGCGGCCGATGGTGCGGCGTGCCTGGCGCCCGCAAGCTGACGGAGCAGGGACCCACGATCCGAAGGGAAGCTCCAGATGAAGCGTCTTCTCGTTCTCACAGCAGTGCTGACCGGACTCAGCGTCGCGCTCACCGCCTCCGCCGCCCCGGGGAGCGGGACGCTGACGATCCGCCACCAGGTCCGTGGCTGCCACTCCTGGTCGGTGAACGGCGGCGCCTGGAAGGCGACCCAGGCCGTGCATCTGGCCAAGGGCGGCTCGCTCCTGGTCACGAACAACGACGTGATGTTCCACAAGCTCGTCAAGACCTCCGGCCCGGCGGTCTCGTACAAGCTCGTCAAGACCGGTATGCCGATGAAGGGCACGGTCAAGATGCCGTGGGCTCCCGGCATGATGGGCCGCCCCGGCGCGGCCGTGAAGGTGACGTTCCCGTCGAAGGGCGTCTACCGGCTCGCCACGAAATTCGGCGAGGACTACATGCCGATGGGCGAGACGGTCGGCGAGGACAACAACCTCACCGTCGTCGTCACCGTTTCCTGATCCCACACCTGTCCCGCGAGCGGCCGTCCGGTGGGCGGCCGCTTTCGCGTTCCCCCACTGTCACCGTTCCGGCACAGAGTCGTGTCAGGACCGCTCCGTAGACTGGCCCGATGGCCAAGGCTGCGCCGTCCGTCTTCTCCTGCCCCGAGTGCGGCTACTCGTCCGGGCGCTGGTTCGGCAAGTGCCCGGGCTGCGGCGAGTTCGGCACGCTGGTCGAGGAATCGAAGGTGGACTCGCGCGGAGCTGCGCCGTCGGCCGCCAGGCCGCTGCTGCGGCTCGTCGAGGTCGAGGCGGAGGAAGCCGACCGCATCGGCACGGGCGTGGCCGAGCTCGACCGGGTGCTCGGCGGCGGGCTCGTGCCGGCGTCGCTGGTGCTCGTCGGCGGCGAACCGGGGGTCGGCAAGTCGACGCTGCTGCTGATGGCGCTGCGGTCGATCTCGGAGACCGGCCGGCGGGTGTTGCTCGTCACCGGCGAGGAGTCGAAGGCCCAGGTGAAGCTGCGCGCCGACCGGCTCGGCGGCGCGGGCGCGATCGAGATTCTCGCCGAGACCGAGCTCGAGACGGTCTGCGCGACGCTCGAGCGTGAGTTGCCCGAGGTGTGCGTGATCGACTCCGTCCAGACGCTGTACGCGGCCGAGCTCGGCTCGGCGCCCGGCTCCGTCGCCCAGGTGCGCGAGGCGGCGTCGCGGCTGCTGCGGGTCGCGAAGGAGAGCGGGATCGCGGTGTTCCTCGTCGGCCACGTGACGAAGGACGGCGCGGTCGCCGGCCCGCGCGTGCTCGAGCACCTCGTCGACTGCGTGCTGCAGTTCGAGGGCGACCGCTACCGCGCGCACCGCATCCTGCGCGCCGCCAAGAACCGGTTCGGCTCGACGAACGAGATCGGCGTGTTCGAGATGACGGGCACGGGGCTCGTCGGCGTCCCCGACCCGTCGGAGCTGTTCGGCCACAGCGAGGCGGGCGAGATCGGCGCCGCGGTTGCGTGCGCGCTCGAGGGAACGCGGCCGATCCTGCTCGAGATCCAGGCGCTGGTCTCGCCGACCGACCTGGCGATGCCGCGCCGCGTGGCGACCGGGGTCGATCCGAAGCGGTTGGCGATGATCGTCGCGGTGCTGGGGCGGCATGCCCGGCTCGCGCTCGGCAGCGCCGACGTCTTCGTCAACGTTGCCGGCGGCATGCGAATCGACGAGCCCGGCGCCGATCTGGCGATCGCACTGGCGATCGCATCGGCGGCGAAGGGCGTCGCGGTGAAGGAAGGGCTCGCCGCGTTCGGCGAGCTCGGACTCACCGGAAGGCTCCGCGCGGCGACGCAGGCCGAGCGCAGGCTCGAGGAGTGCGCGAAGCTCGGTTTCAGCTCGGTGCTCGCCCCGCAGGGCACACCACCGCGGCCGAAGCTCGCCGTCGTCGAGGCCGGAACCGTGGCCGAGGCGTTGCAGGCCGGACTGAGCCAGGAGTCCTAGGCCACGCGCCGGGCGCGCGCGTCGAGCTCGGCGGCGTAGGCGCGGGCGGGCACCGCGGCCGGGAAGCCACAGTCCAATCCGCAATCCGCCCCTGCGTACACGACCAGGTTCCCGCGACGCCAGAGGAAGACGGCTCCCCTGTGGCTGTCGAGCTTCCAGGCCTCGTCTCCGAGCCCCTCGACCCTGGTGCCTGCGCCCGGCGGCTTGATCACCCGGATGCCGGTCGCCGCTCCCGGTGCAGTGCGGAAGAGGAAGGCGAACACGACGGCCTTTGCGGGCAGTCGTGGGCCCCGGCCGTTCCAGACGCGGTGGCGCCCGATCACGAAGCCGGCCCTCGCCAGCTTGTCCGCGAAGACCCTGTCGCCGCTCGTCGGCGATTGCCCGATGAACTCGCTCAGCGTGAACGCCGGGGCGTGCACGGGAGTCGGGAGCAGGTAGGTATGGCCCTCGGTGAACGACCAGTTCGGCACGGCCGGCTTCGGGTCGACGATTCCCGGGAGGTCGCCGCCGACGTAGGAGGATCCCGCTGCGGCCGTGCCGCCGGCGAATGCGAGCGCCGCGGACGATGCGGCCAGGACGATCGTGAAGCCCCTCACGAGTGACATGTTCGAGCCGCGGCGCTGTTTCGTCAATTCGGGGCCCCGACTGGGCCCGGCCGACTCCGACTAGACCGCTCTGAGCAGGGATTTTGTGTAAGCAGGGGGTTAAAAGCCCTGGAAACTTGGCGTTTTCAAGCCATTTCCGCTACACTACTGCGAGTCCGCCGGCGGCTGTTGCTCCCGCCGGCGTCTTGGCGACTACGCAGCGTCGAAAGGGGAGTCAGCTTGTTCAAGGTCGGCGACAAAGTGGTGTATCCGCACCACGGGGCAGGCACTGTCGTGAAGAAGGAACAACGCGAGGTGCTCGGCCAGAAACGTGAATACCTCACGATCAAGATTCTTCACAACGACATGACCGTCAACGTCCCGTGCGAGAACGCGGAGGCCGTCGGCCTGCGCCGCGTGATCGACGAGCCGATGGTCGAGAAGGTGCTGAAGGCCCTCCAGGGCTCCGGCACGACCATGCCGAAGAACTGGAACCGCCGGTTCAAGCACAACCGCGACAAGATGAAGACGGGCGACATCTTCGAGCTCGCAGAAGTCGTTCGCAATCTGTCGCTGCGCGACCACGAGAAGGGGCTCTCCACGGGCGAGAAGCAGATGTTCGTGAAGGCGAAGAAGATTCTCGCCAGCGAGCTCATGTACGCCAAGGCGATGGACGAGGACGAGGCCGGGGTCTGGCTCGACGAGGTGCTCTCGACCGTCGCGGGGAACGGCAAGAAGAAGACCACCAAGGCCGCCGCTGCGGCCGCCAGCGCCTAGCGCGCGTCCCCGAACATGTCCGTCTGGGCCGTCCTCGCCGCAGCAGGTCGCGGCGAGCGGCTCGGCGGAAACGGTCGCCCAAAGGCCTTCGCGCCGCTCTGCGGGCGGCCGTTGCTCGCCGAGAGCATCGAGCGGCTCGAGGCCTCTCCGTGGGTCGAGGCGATCGTCGTTGTCGCGCCGCCGGAGTGGGAGGAGCCGGTCATCCTCCTCGCCGAGGAGCTCGGCGCGGGGAAGGTCGTCTCGTCGATCGCCGGCGGTGCGTCCCGGGCCGACTCGGTGCGTATCGGGGTGGGGGAGGTCGCCGAGGAAGCTGCCGTGATCCTCGTCCACGACGCGGCGCGGCCGCTCGTCTCCGATGCGGTGATCGAGCGCCTCCTGGGCGCCCTGAACGAGGGCTGGGACGGGGCGATTCCCGGCCTCCCGGTCGCCGACACGGTCAAGCGGGTGCAGGACGGGGCGGTCGTGGAGACGCTCGTGCGGGGCGAGCTCGCCGCGGTGCAGACGCCGCAGGCGTTCGTCGCGGCGGTGCTGCGCGAGGCCGTCGCCGGAGGCGCGGAGGCGACCGACTGCTCGGCGCTGGTCGAGGCGCGCGGCGGGCGGGTCAAGGTCGTCGAGGGCGACCCGCGGCTGCTGAAGGTGACGACCAGCGCCGACCTCGCGCTGGTCGAGTCGTGGCTCGGCGGGGACGGCGTCGCATGATCGTCGACTACCACATGCATCTGCGCGATCCCGAGGAGCGGGTCACGCACACGGTCGAGGCGATCGAGCGGTTCCTCGAGACGGCCGCCGCGCGTGGCGTCGACGAGATCGGGTTCACCGAGCACGTCTACTACTTCCGGCAGACCCGGCCGGTCTGGACGCTCGAGTACCAGACCGAGCGGTGCGTCTACGACCTCGATGCGTACGTCGAGGCCGTGCTCGAGGCGAAGCGTCAGGGGATGCCGGTGAAGCTCGGGCTGGAGGTCGACTACGTCGGGGCGGCGCAGGACGAGTTGGCGGCCGCGCTCGAGCCGTACCCATGGGACTATCTCCTCGGCTCGGTGCACTGGATCGACGGCCTCGCGATCGACCAGGAGCCCGGACTGTGGGCGGTCGAGACGGTCGAAGGCGTGTGGCGGCGGTATTTCGAGGCGCTGGCCGAGCTGGCGGCGTCCGGGCACGTCGACGTTCTCGCGCATCCCGACCTGGCGAAGATCTTCCGGCGGTGGCCGGAGCGTGTCGAGTACCCGGTTCTCGAGGGGGTCGCGCTGGAGATCTCGACCGCGGGGCTGCACAAGCCGGTCGGCGAGCTCTATCCCGACCCGGCGTTCCTCGCGGCGGCAGGCCTCCCGATCACGCTTGCATCGGACGCGCACGTCCCGCAGAACGTCGGCCGCGACTTCGACCGCGCCCTCGAGTTCGCGCGTACGGCAGGCTACGACACGGTGACCGTCTTCGAGAGCCGCGAGCCTCGCCAGGAGCCGCTCGGATGAGCACGAGCGACACTGAGATGCGGATCGGGCTCGGCGTCGACGCGCACGCGCTCGAGGACGGTGTCCCGCTCGTCCTCGGCGGCGTCAGGATCGACAGCCCGCGCGGGCTCGCCGGCCATTCCGACGGCGATGTGATCGCGCACGCCCTGATCGACGCGATTCTCGGCGCCGCGAACATGGGCGACATCGGCTCGCTCTTCCCCTCGGACGACAGCACGCCCGAGGGCGTGTCGTCGCTCGTCCTGCTCGCAGACGCCTACGCGCGCGTCCGCGGCGCCGGCTGGGAGCTCGTCAACGCCGACTGCGTCTTCATCGGCCAGGAGCCCCGGCTCGCGCCGATCCGCGACGAGATGGCTGCGGCGCTCGCCGGTGCGCTCGGGGTGGATGCCGGCCGCGTTGCCGTCCGCGCGACCACCACCGACGGTCTCGGCTTCACCGGGCGCGGCGACGGGCTCGCGGCCCAGGCCGTCGCATTGATTCGTCGGGTCTAGAGAGCAGCGCCCGCATCGTGTCCTCGAGCCGGTCGAGGGCGAGGTCGAGCTCCCGCGGCGCATAGTCGAGCCGCTCGTGCACCCGCGCGACCGACCCCTGCAGCGCGGGGAACGCGGCGACCGTGTGCTTGTCGCCGGTCTTCGTCAGCTCGAGCAGCGACGACCGCCCATCGTCGGGGTTCGACCTCCGCCTGACGAACCGCCTCGCCTCGAGGCGGCGGAGGTACGACGACAGGGTGGTCGGCGGCATGCCCAGCAACGCGGCGAGCCGCGAGGGCGTGATCGGCTGGAAGGCGCGGATCGCGCTGAGCACCGCGAAGTCGTTCGGCAGGAGCTTCTGCCCGGCCATCGCGCGGCCGAGCAGGTCGTCGGCGAGCTGTCCGAGGATGAAGAGACGGAAGAGGACATTGCGTCCCCGTGAGGCCGGAGAGCTCATAAACTACGATCTCGTAGTATAGTGCTACGACATCGCACTAACTGGAGGTGAGTCATGCCGAAAGTCATCGTCTGGCTGTCAATTCTGACCATCGTGGTGGCGGGCACCGCGGCCGCGGCGTCCGGAATCGCGCCTGCCCGGGTCGCAGCGAGGATCACAACCGGCCGCGCGCCGTGCTCCGAGAACGGCGGGCTCGGCTATCTGTGGGTGAGCAACTTCAGGGACGCGACGATCGCGCGCGTCGACCCGGCGACGAACCGGGTCACCGGGCGGATCAAGGTCGGCCCGCAGCCGTGCGGCGTGGCGATCGGTGCCGACGCGCTCTGGGTGGATGGCTACGGCAACGGCGACGTCGAGCGCGTCGATCCGGTTGCGATGAAGGTCGTCGCGCGCATTCCGGTCGGCCCGAGCCTCTGGGACGTCGAGTTCGGAGCGGGCTCCGCCTGGGCGACGAGCGAGTTCAACGGGACGGTCGTCCGCATCGACCCGGCGACCAACGCGATCACGGCGACGATCAAGGTCGGCCTCGCGCCGCGCCAGGTGCGCTACGGAGCCGGTGCGATCTGGGTCGGCAACCACGCGGGCAAGAGCATCTATCGCGTCGACCCCGCGACGAACCGGGCGAGGGCGGTCCCGGTCGGCCTCCAGTCGCCCGACTCGATCGCCGTCGGCGACACCGCGATCTGGGTGACCTCCAGCGCCGGGGATGTCGCCGTCAGGCTCGATCCGGGGACGCTGAAGGTCGTCGCCCGCGTGAAGGTCGGACTCGGTCCCGTCCAACGCCGCGTTCGGCGCCGACGGGAGCGTCTTCGTCCCGAACAACGGCAGTGGAACCGTCAGCCGGATCGAACCGGTGCGGAACACGGTCGTCGCGACCTACAGGGTCGGCCCGAAGCCGTTCCCGGCCGCGGCGGCTTTCGGAGACGTCTGGGTGCCGGTCGCCGGCGGGACACAGGTGGTGCGCTTCCACGTCGGCTGATCGGGCATCATCCTGCGGTGCCCGTCGAGCTTCGGCCCTCGACCGACCTCTCCCGCGGCGATCTCGCCGGTCTGTTCACGGCCGCCTACGAGGGCTACTTCGTCCCGTTCGCGGTCGACGAGGCGACGTTCGGGTACATGGTCGACGTGTTCGACCTCGACCTGGAGCGCTCGCTCGTCGCGGTCGACGGCGGTGTTCCGGTCGGCCTGGCCAACCTCGGCCGCCGCGGCACGCGCACGTGGCTGGGCGGCGTCGGCGTGGTGCAGCCGAGGCGCCGCGAGGGGATCGGCGAGCTCCTGACGCTCGGGCTGCTCGACCAGGCGCGCGCCGCCGGGGCGACCGAGATGCTGCTCGAGGTGATCGTCGAGAACGCGGCCGCGATCGCCCTCTACGAGAAGCTCGGCTTCGTTCGCACGCGCGAGCTCGAGGTGCTCTCGCTCGGCCCGGAGGAGACCGACGGCACCGTGGCCGAAGAGGCCCCGCTCGACGTCGTGCGCACGCTCATCAAGTCACGCCGGGAGGAGCCGGAGCCCTGGCAGCGTGACGAGGACACCGTCGACCGGCTCGTCGACCGCGATCCGCCGATGCAAGGTCTCATTGCCGGTGACGCTGCTGCGATCTACCGGCCCGGAGGCCAGGGCGTCAGCCTCGTCCAGGCCGCCGGTGGCGAGACGGGGCTCAAGGCGATCGTCGCGACGCTCCGCGCGATCGGGCCGGTGTCCGCGGTGAACTACCCGGCCGGGGGAGACGTCGGCAAGGTGCTCCACGCCGCCGGCGCGCAGGTGCCGATCCGGCAGTACGAGATGGTGCTCGCGTTCTAGGGATCGAGCGAGTAGCCGGTCGACAGCATCGACTCGGCGCGGGCCGTGAAGCTGTCCCACTCGGGGACGTCCCAGCCGAGCGAGTCGGCCATCCGCGTGATCATGTTGAAGAGCGCCGCGATGTGGATGGCGTCGACCATCGCCTCGTCCGACACGCCCGCCGCGCGCACCGCCGCCGCGTCGTCCGGGCCGAGTTCCTCCGGTCGGAGCGTCAGCGTCTCGAGGAAGCCGAGCATCGCGCGGAGCCGCTCGTCGATCGGGGCCGTCCGCCAGTCTGCCTCGACCCCTCGCCAGACGTCCTCACCGAGCGCATACGACGCGACCGCGCCGTGGGAGCTCGTTCAGAAGGGGCACTGGTTCAGCGACGACACGAACCCGGCGAAGAGCTCGCACTCGCCGTCGGACCAGTCGGTGCGGCCGCGCATCGCGACGTCGAGCGCAGCTGAGAACGGCCGCCCGAACAGATCCGGGCGGTAGAAGAGCGTCTTCAGCACACCGACCGGCTCGACGCCGCGCATCTGGCGAATCTGGTCGAGGATCGCGGCCTCGGCGGGCTCGTGCCCGTGGTCGACGACGTCCAGCCTCATCCCATCGCCTCCAATCCGGCCCGCAGCCGCGAAAGCCCGGCGCCGACCGCGGCCGACACCGTCTGCTCGAAGATCTCGTCCTCGGAGTGCCCGGCCGCCTTCAGCGCCTCGACGTCGGCGTCGGTGATCCTGTAGGCGTTGTTCCGAACCTTGTCGAGGTACGGGGCGAAGTCCGCCGGGGCGGCGCGGTCGGGCGGCGCGGCATCGCGCAGCGCGGCGATCAGCTCGTCGTACCGGGTGGTCACGAGGGAAGCGTAACGCGGGAGTCCACCACGACCACCAGGCCGTCGGCGACGAGCGAGTCGAGCGCTTCCGGGTCGAGCCCGGCCGGCTGGGGCTCCGCCGCGACGAGCCGCAGCAGCCGCGCCCGCCGCTGGCGGAACGAGCCCTCGAACGGCCCCTGCTTCCGCGCCGGCTCGTAGCGCTGTCCGCGTGAAGGGCACGCGTCGGCGAGTGGGCACTCGCCGCAGCGCGGCACACGTGCCAGGCAGACGGTCGCCCCGAGGTCGAACAGCGCCTGCGCGGCCTCCGGCCCGAACTCGCCGCCGGAGCGCTCGAGCACGCGGCCGATGTTCACGTCGACGGGCAGCACCGGGCGGCCGAACGCGAAGTTGCCGAGCGCCGCCGCGGTGTACGGCCCGACGCCGGGCAACTCGGTCAGGTCGTCCGGCCAGCCGTGCTCGGCGACGACCCGGGCGGCACGGTGCAGGTTCAGCCCGCGGCGGTTGTACCCGAGCCCTTGCCAGGCGCGGATCACGTCGGCCGGCGAGGCTGCCGCGAGCGTCTCCACCGTCGGCCACCGCTCCAGCCACTCGGTCCACCGCGGGACGACACGGGAGACCTGGGTCTGCTGGAGCATCACCTCGGAGACGAGGATCGCGTACGGGTCGCGCGTGCCTCGCCACGGAAGGCTGCGGCCGTGCTCGGCGAACCAGGCGAGAAGGCGATCCTGCACGCCGGGGTTCTAGCACCGCGCTCAACAGTTCAAGGGATCTTGAGCTCCGTGGTCGGGCCGATGAGTCACCCGAGCGAAGCGGCGCGCTCGGAGACACCCATGGCTCTGATCACGCTCCCCACACACGGCCAAGGCGCCGTCGCTCTCAGCCCCGCGCTCGTCGAGCTCGGCGGCCGACCCGAGCGGACGGAGCGGCGCGTCCACCAGCGCGTCGCCGTCGAGGTGCCGATCTCGGTCTGGTCGCTGTCACAGCCGACGCGCCGCCAGCAGCTGTGGCTGCCGGAGCTCGCACCGTTCGTCGCGAGCCTCGAGGTGCGCTTCGGACTTCCGGCCGGCACCGTGCCGGCCGGGCGGTGATCCGCTGGTGGCGCGACCCGGCCCTCGTCGGCGTCGAGTTCGACCGGATCGGGCCGGACGACCAGGTCCGGCTGCTCGAGTTTCTGACGGTCTAGGCGCGGAAGGCGAGCACGTCGCTCGACCGCTCGAGCGATGCGACGAGCTCGCCGAGCTCGGCCGCCGGCCGCGGCGATCCGGGGTCGCGCAGCTCGACCACGTGCGTGTAGTGGGCCGACAGCAACTCGACGATCTCCGCGACCGTCTTGTGCCAGCCGATCTTGACGGCGGTCACCACCGGTACGCCGGCCTCGAGCAGGGTCGGCGCGCCGCGGAGCACCTTGCCCTCGTGACCGACGGCGTCGATCCAGACCAGGCCGACGTCGGCGGGGTCGAGCCCGAGCCCGTCGAGGGTGACCGTGGTGACCGGAGGGTCGGTGCTCGCCGAGCGCGGGCCGGCGAGGCGATGCCCCCCGGTGTTCTTCGGGCCCTGGTCGAAGGTGAACTCCCCGGGGGTGTCGCTGACCGCGACCTGGAGGGCGCGGACGCGGCCGAGCAGGTCGTTGGCCGCGAGGTTGAGGCGGAGCACCTCGAAGTTGTCGGGCGAGGGCTCGAGCGCGACGCCGGCCGCGAAGCCGTGGCGGCGGAGGGCGGGGACGGTCGTGGTTCCGATGTTCGCGCCGACGTCGACGAACGTCGTGCCGGCGACGTCGTGGCCGTGGGTAGCGAGGATGCCGGTCGCCTGTGCGATGACGGTCATGTCGCTTCGCCAGCGCGCGACGAAGAGCCGCTTGCCGACGCCGGGGTCGCCCCCGCGGACGAAGAACAGCTCGTCGCCGATCTCGACCGCGACGTACGGCGTCATCGTCTCCGCCTCCGCGAGGAACGCGGCGCGGAGTTCCCGCTCCTCCCGGCTCACGCGCCGCGCGAGACGAAGGCGAGGACGCGGTTCCACCCGTCCTCCGAGTCGGCCGCGTAGTCCTCCTGCTTGCGGTCGAAGAAAGAGTGGGGCGCGCCGTCGTAGATCACGATCTCGTGCTCGACGCCGGCGGCGGTGAGCGCGGCGTCGAACTCGGCGTTCTGCTCGGCCGTGATGTTGGCGTCGTCGCCGGCCTGCAGGGCGAGGATCGGGCCTTGCAGCTCGGCTGCTCGCGTGATCGGGCCGATCCAGTCGCCGCGGTCGGCGAGGCTGCCGTAGAAGCCGATCGCGCCGGCGAGCCCGTGGCCGGCCGCCGTGGCGAGCCACGAGTTGCGGCCGCCGAAGCAGAAGCCGACGGTGAAGATCGAGGCGACTCCGCGTTCGCGGAGCCAGGCGACCGACGCGCCGACGTCGAGCTGGACGGTCGCCGGGTCGGTCAGCGCCACGTGATCCACGTACGGGAACTCGTCGTCTCGCTTCGAGATGCCGGCGGTGCGGCCGAAGTAGTCGAACACGATCGCGGGATAGCCGCGCTCGGCGAAGCGGAGCGCGAGCTCCTCGTAGAAGCGGTAGAGGCCGCGGACGTCGGGGAGGATGACGATGCCCGTCGCCCCGGGATCGTCCGGCATGGCAGCGAATGCGGCGAACCGTGTGCCGTCGGCGGCTTCGAGCGTAAGGTCCTCGTGCTCGACGGCAGCACCCGAGATCGGAGGGATGGGCGGCGAGGAATCGAGCTCGAAACACACGGTGCCCGGGAGCGTACCGCTGTCCACCTGGTTACCGGAAGGGTGCCCAGCGGACACCATGGGCGCAGCTATCTTTTTTGAAGCATGACTGCCCAGTATCTGATCTTGATCGAGCAGCTCGTCCGCGAGGGTCGTTCCGAACAGGAGATCGACCGGATCGTGAAGCGGCTCGTCCAGGAGGACGTCGACGTCCTCGAGGACGAGCTGGACGATCTTCCCGCCGCGGCCTAGCTCTCCGGCTTGCTGTCGAGCGCGTCCCAGAGGCGCGTGATCTCCTCCTCGAGGCGGGCGACGCGTGCCGTCAGACCGGGGTCGTCGAACTGCGGCGGCGCAGGCCGCTCCGCCGCGGGCGCCGGCGCGGCCTCGGCAGATCCGAGCAGCTGGGCGAACCGCTCGCCGCGCTCGCCCGGCCGGTTCGCATGGTGAGCCGCGTACTCGCGCTCGATCAGCCGGTCGAGAGTCTCCTCGACCTCGCCCTGGTCGAACCGGTGGAGTCGCTCGGTGCGCTGGCGCAGCTCGGCGGCGGTCTGCGGCCCGCGGAGCATCAGCACCGCGAGCAGCGAGATCTCGGCGTCGTCGAGCCCGAGCGCGTCGTCGAGCAGGTGCCGGTACTTGACCGCGCGGCTGCCCGCGCCGCTCGCGAGCCGCACCCACCCGCGCCGTGAGAGTGCATCGAGGCCTGCGCGGATCGTCTGCTCGTCGTAGTCGACGACCGGGTCGCGGCTGGTCGACTGGTTGCACGCGAGTCGGAGCGCGTTCAGCGAGAGCGGATACTGGTCGGGCGTCGTCCGCTGCTTCTCGATCAGGCAGCCGAGGACACGGAGCTCTTCCGGGCCGGCATCCATGGAAAGAGCTTAGAAGAGCGGCTAGGCTCGCGGAGTGCGCGCGATCGTCGTCACCGCGTTCGGCGGTCCGGAGGTGCTCGAGCTCCGCGACGTGCCCGCGCCCGAGCCCGGCGCGGACGACCTGCTCGTCGATGTCACCGTCGCCGGTGTCAACTACCGCGACATCTACGAGCGGATCGGGGCGTACGGCGGCGCCGCGCCGCTCGTCGCCGGTGTCGAGGGCGCAGGCACCGTGGCCGGCACCGGCGAGCGCGTCGTGTGGAACAACGCCTCCGGCAGCTACGCGGAGCAGGTCGTCGTGCCCGCCGACCGTGCGGTTCCGATCCCTGACGGCGTCTCCGACGAGCTCGCGGCGGCTGCGCTGCTCCAGGGGATGACCGCCCACTACCTCACGCATTCGACCTACCCGGTGCAGCCGCGAGACGAGGTGCTCGTGCACGCGGGCGCAGGCGGTGCCGGGCGGCTCACCGTCCAGCTGGCGAAGATGCGCGGCGCCCGCGTCACCGCCACGACCTCGACGGCGGCAAAGGCCGAGCTCGCCCGGTCGGCGGGCGCCGACGAGGTGATCGGCTACGACGATGTCCCGGAGGGGCGCTTCCACGTCGTCTACGACGGCGTCGGCGCGGCGACCTTCGACCGGAGCCTCGCGTCGTTGCGCCCGCGCGGGATGCTCGTCGTCTACGGCGCGGCGAGCGGCCGCCCGGCGCCGATCGACGTGATGCGCCTGAACGACGGCTCGAAGTACCTCACCCGCCCGACGCTGCACACGTACGTGCAAACGCGCGAGGAGCTGCTCGAACGCGCCGGCGCCGTCCTCAGCTGGGTCGCAGACGGCTCGCTGGACGTGCTCATCGGCGGCACCTATCCGCTCGAAGACGCGCGGCGCGCCCAGGAGGATCTCGAATCGCGCGCGACCACCGGCAAGCTCCTCCTCTCCGTGGCCTGATGCGCACCACGGCCGCCGTCCTGCCCGAGCTGCACGCCGACTTCCAGATCGAGGACGTCGAGCTCGGAGACCCGCACCCCGGCGAGGCGCTCGTCCGCATCGTCGCCTGCGGGGTCTGCCACACCGACGACATCACCCGCCACGGCGACCTCCCGTTCCCGCCGCCCGGCGTGCTCGGCCACGAGGGGTCGGGTGTGGTCGAGGCGGTCGGAGCGGGCGTGACGAACGTCGCGCCGGGCGACCACGTCGTGATCGGCTGGCCGTTCTGCGGGCAGTGCCGCAACTGCCTCGACGGGCAGCCGCGCTACTGCGCCCAGATCGGCCCACTGGTGGCGGGCGGCTCGCGCGCAGACGGCTCGACCGCCCTCGCCCGCGCCGACGGAACGCGGCTGCACAGCCACTTCTTCGGTCAGTCGGCGTTCGCCGGTCACGCGATCGTCGGTGCGAATGCGCTCGTGCCGGTCGCCGACGACCTGCCGCTGGAGCTGCTCGGCCCGCTCGCCTGCGGGATCGGTACCGGGGCGGGTGCGATCCTGAACGTCCTCCAGCCGCGGATCGGCTCGAGCGTCGTCGTCTACGGCGCCGGATCGGTCGGGCTCGCCGCCGTCATGGCGGCGCGGTGCACCGGCGCGACGACGATCATCGCCGTCGACCTCCAGGAGAATCGACTCGCGCTCGCGACCGAGCTCGGCGCGACGCACGTCGTCGACGGCCGCGAGAGCCCGGTCGAGGCGGTCAAGGAGATCTGCGGTGGCCTCGCCGACTTCTCGCTGGAGTGCACCGGCAACGTCGACGTCCTCCGGCTGGCGGCCGACTCGGTCGGCATGCGAGGCACGTGCGCGATCATCGGCGGCGCGCCGGCGCAGGCGGAGTTCACGCTCGACCATCTGACGACGCTCTGGGGCAAGCGCGTGGTCGGCATCCTCGGGGGCGAGGGCCGCGCGCTCGAGCTGATCCCCGGGCTGATCGACCTGTGGCGGCAGGGACGCTTCCCGTTCGACCGGCTGATCACGCCGTTTCCGCTCGCGGAGATCAACGAGGCCTTCGCGGCCGCGCACGACGGTGGCGTTCTGAAGCCCGTCCTGACCATGTGAGATAGTCTCGCGCGGTGGCAGGCAGGAGGTAGGGGCAGGGCAGGATCCTCGTGGTCGCGGCGTTCGCCGCGCTGGCACTCGTGGTTGCCGCCGACTGCGGTGGGAGCAGTAGCAGCAAGAAGACGATCTCGACCGCCGCGGCGCCGCAGCGCCAGGCGAGTCTGCTCGGCGACAGCGCCTCTGCGGGTTACGCGGCCGCCTATGAGCCGACCGGCGACGTCGTCGCCGACAGCGGGTTCCGCCCCTGGGTGGACGGCTTCGGCTTCGAGAATTACGGCAACGACGTCGGCCCGCAGAACATGACGCCGGCCGAGGTCGAGGACATCTTCGGCTCGCAGGTCTGCGCGTCGGGCACCGGCGCCGACTGCGAGCTGATCCCGACCGCCGCGAAGTGGATGGAGGTCGAGAACGAGCGGATGGCCGGCGGCCACTGCATGGGCTTCTCGGTGACCGCGAACCAGTTCTACGCGCAGGTGCGCGACCCGAGCGGCGCCGTGCTGACTCAGTACTTCGAGAAGGACTCGGGTGCTTTCGCGCTGGCCACCGAGGGCTCGAAGACCGGCAACGACGCCCCAGTACATCATGGTCGGGATCCGCTCGAAGCCAAGGGCGACGACACCTGGTCGACCGAGAACCTGCACATCCCGCAGGGCCAGCTCGCGGTCGTGCTCTACCGCAAGCTCGGCGCGCGGAGCGTGAACGTCCCGGTGTACACGGCGACCGCCAGCGGCGACAGGATCACGTCGTCCAACCAGGTCCTCAAGCCCGACAACGGCTGAGCCGGCTAGCCTCCCTTGCCGACGGCCCTACGATTGGGGCGACGAAGGGAGAGACCATGTTCGCCAGTGAGACGTTCACGGCCGACGAGGCTCGCAGCGTCGCCGCCGAGATCGGGATCGACTGGGACACGGCGCCGTTCGACCTCGAGCAGTTCCGGATGGGGATGGAGGTCGAGCTCGAGCACGGCCGCCGCGATCCGCAGACCGACGTGACCGGAAGCGATCCGGTCGTGACCGGGAAGATCGCGCTCGCGCACCTGAAGGAGCTACCCGACTACTACACACGGTTGAAGAAGATGGAAGCCGAGGCCGGAAGCTAGGCCTGAAGCCAGGCACGTATCCTCGACCCGGAGACGCTCGCTCGCTACTGCGAACTGGCCCGGCTGCCCCCGAAGGGCCTCGTCCGCGAGTTCGGGGCGGCCGGCGGGAACCTCAAGGAGCTCCGCCTTGCGCTCACGGGCCGCGACAGAGGCCCCGAGCTCTCCGCGATACTGGCTGCACTGCCGAGGGAGGAAGCACTGCGCCGTGTCGATCAGGCTCTACAGCACGCTCAGCCGTAAGCCGGAGGAGCTCCCGGCCCCGCCGGGGCCGATCCGCATGTACGTCTGCGGCTCGACCGTCTACCAGCGCATCCACGTCGGCAACTCGCGTCCGTTCGTGCTCGCGATGTGGCTGCGGCGCTGGCTGCACACGCGCGGCTACGAGGTCACGCTCGTCCACAACATCACGGACGTCGACGACAACATCTACGAGGAGGCGGCGAAGCTCGGCAAGGGGAGCCGTGAGCTCTCGGCCGAGGCCACGCAGTGGTTCTTCGACGACACCGGCGACCTCGGCCTCGGCCGGCCCGACGTCGAGCCGCGCGCCAGCGAGACGATCCCGGAGATCGTCGCGTTCATCGACGCGCTGATCGCCGAGGACAAGGCGTACGAGTCGAAGGGCGACGTCTACTTCCGTGTCGCCGCCTACCCCGACTACGGCCAGCTGTCCGGCGCGCAGATCGACGACATGGTCGCGCAGGAGCCGAACCCGCTGAAGGAGGATCCGCGCGACTTCGCGCTCTGGAAGTCCCAGAAGCCGCACGAGGACGCCGCCTGGGACTCGCCGTGGGGCCCCGGCCGGCCCGGCTGGCACATCGAGTGCTCGGCGATGGCCGAGAAGCACCTCGGCCCGGCGTTCGAGATCCACGGCGGCGGGCTCGACCTCCGTTTCCCCCACCACGAGAACGAGCTCGCGCAGTCGCGTTCGCGCGGCTACCCCTTCGCGCAGATCTGGCTGCACAACGGGATGCTCGAGCTCGGCGACGAGAAGATGTCGAAGTCGCTCGGCAACATCGTCACGCTGCGCAACGTGCTCGACACGTGGGGGCGGAGACGTACTGCTGCTCTTCCACATGAGCGGGCACTGGCGGAAGCCGGTGGACTTCACCGACGAGGCTCTGGAGAGTGCGCGGACGCAGCTCGCTGGATTCCGCGAGGCGCTCGCGTTGCCCGAGCGGGACACGACCGACGACTGGCAGCGGATCGAGGCGGCGCTCGAGGACGACTTCAACACGCCGGAGGCGCTCGCCGTGCTGCACGATTGGGGCTTCACGCGGGGCGCCGGTCGTTGCTCGCGCGTGGACTCGATCTGTTCGGGCTCGCAGACAGAGTTCGACGTGCCGGCGAAGATCGAGAAGTTGCGTCAGGCACGTGAACTGGCACGCGCGCTGAGAAGGATTGGCCGACGGCCGACGCGGCGCGCTCGGCGTCCGCCGATGAGGGATGGTCGGTGACCGACCATCCCGGCGGCACCGTGATCTGGCCTCTGCCGCGGCCGTGACGCCCGAGCTCGTCTACGGCACGCGGGCCGTCCGCGAGGCGCTGCGCGGCCGCCGCGAGGTGCTCGAGCTGCTCGCCACCGACCGCGCTGCCCGCGAGGACTGGCCGAGGAAGCCGAAGATCGTCCCCGAGAAGGCGCTCACCGAGCTCGCCGGCACGCGCGACCACCAGGGCGTCGTCGCGCGCGTCGAGCCGTTCAAGTACGCCGACGCGTGGGAGCTCGCGGCCGCGCCCGAGCCGCTGCTCGTCGCGCTCGACCAGGTCACCGACCCGCGCAACCTCGGAGCGGTGATCCGTTCGGCCGAGGGCGCGGGGGCGACCGGCGTGATCCTCCCCGCGCACAACTCGGCCCGCGTCACCCCGGCGGTCGCGCGCTCGTCCGCCGGCGCGGTCGAGCACCTGCCGGTCGCGGTCGTCCCGAACCTCGCGCGCTTCGTCAAGGAGGTGAAGGGGCGGGACCTGTGGGTGTACGCGGCCGACTCGTCGGGGACGCCGATGGCGAAGATGGATCTCGCCGGCGGCGTCATGCTCGTGTTCGGCGCCGAGGGCAAGGGGATCCGGCCGCTCGTGCGCAAGATGTGCGATGCCGCGGTCTCGATCCCGCTTGCCGGGCAGGTCGAGTCGCTGAACGTCTCCGTCGCGGCGGCCGTCCTGCTCTACGAGGCGCGGAGGCAGCGTGCCTGACCCGACGCTCTATCTCTTCGACGGCTACAACCTGCTGCACGCCGGCGACTACGACGGCGTCGACGGGCTGATCGACCGGCTCGCCAGCTTCGTCGCGCAGCAGGGCGCCCGCGGCGTGGTCGTCTTCGACGGGCACGGCGAGGATCTGGAGCGCGGGCCGCTGGAGGTGCGCTACGCGCCCGATGCCGACACGATGCTGGAGCGCCTGGCCGCCGACCACCGCGCAGGCGAGCAGGTCTGCCTCGTGTCGTCGGACATCGCCGTGCGCGGGACATCGGGTGTCGAGGTCAGGAAGCTCTCCTCGAAGACGTTCCTGCGCGACCTCGACTCGACCCGGCACGAGGAGTACGCGCCACACCGGCTTTCGGAGAGGATCGACGAAGAAACACGGGCCAGGCTGGAGAAGCTGCGCAGAGGGCAAGACACTTAGTAATTGGAAGAAATGCAAAAGGGGTTGTAACTTTTGCAAGACCCTGCTATCTTCCGCCTCAACCTGAGGGTGAGACTTCTGCCGTCGAGCCCCATTCTGCCCCACGATCCCAGGAGACTCCCCATGCCCGCATACGCAGCCACAGCCGTACGGACGCAGCAGAAGTCTCAACGTGAACTCGAGGATTTGCAGCTGGTCATGCGCGTCCACAACAACGACGAGCGTGCCCGCGAGATCCTGATTCAGCGGTACACCGGTTTCGTCCGGATGAAGGCGAGCTCGTACTTCATCGCCGGCGGCGAGCCCGAGGATCTGGTGCAGGAGGGCCTGATCGGCCTGTGCAAGGCGATGCGCGACTTCCGCTTCGACAAGGAGACGTCGTTCCGCTCGTTCGCCGAGCTGTGCGTGACGCGGCAGATCATCACCGCGATCAAGACGGCCACCCGCTTCAAGCATTCGCCGCTGAACACGTACGTCTCGTTCTCGCAGACCCCCGCCGGCCAGGATCCCGATTCGGACGTGACCCTCGGCGACGCGCTCCCCGGCTCGCACGTCAACGACCCGTCCGTGGTCGTCATCTCGACGGACGAGCTGAAGAGTCTCGTCTTCTGCCTCGGCAGCGGCCTCTCACCACTCGAGGCGGACGCGCTCAAGATGTACCTCGAGGGCTCGTCCTACGAGGACATGGCCGAGCTGCTCGACTGCGACACGAAGGCGATCGACAACGCCCTCCAGCGCGTCAAGCGGAAGATCCTGCAGCACCAGCGCGCCCGCGAAGTCCTGCAGTAGCCGCAGCGACGGCTCTTAACAGTGCCTGGCACTGTTAAGAAGCGCGCGTACCATGGGGCTGAGCGCCGGAGTAGCTCAGCTGGCAGAGCACCGCTCTTGTAAAGCGGATGCCGTGGGTTCGAGTCCCACCTCCGGCTTACGTGACGGTGAAGGTTCCGGCGCTGGTGTCGCTGCCGGCCGGCCCAGTCACCGTGATCTGACCGCTCGTCGTCCCCTTCTTGACGGTGGCGACGATCGTCATGTCGGACTTGATCGACCGGGAGACCTTCATCCCGTTGATCGTGAGCGTCTTCGTGCCTTTGAAGGCGGTGCCGGTGATCGTGATCTTCGTGCCCGCCGGCCCTGACGTCGGGGTGAAGTTCGTCACCGACGGCGGCGGCGGGACGACGAAGTCCCCGACGGAGTCTGCCACGCCGTCCGGGGTGGTCACCTCGATCGGGCCCGTGGACGAGCCGACCGGAACCACGGCGGTGATCTTCTTGTCGGTCTTCACGGTGAAGCTCTGCGCCGCGACGCCGTTGAACGTCGTCAAGGTCACGCCGGTCAGCAGGGCGCCCGTGATCGTCACGGTCTTCCCCGGAACGCCTTTTGTCGGCGAGAACGAGGTGATCGCGGGGGGGACGGGCGTGACCGTGAAGTCGTTCGCGCTGAGCGCGGTGCCGTCGCCGGTCGTCACCTCGATCTTGCCGGTGGTCGCTCCCGCGGGAACGGTCGCGATGAGTCGCGTGTCCCAGACGACCGCGAACGTCGCGGGCGTGCCGTTGAACGTCACGGCCGTCGCGCCCGCGAGGTACGTGCCGTCGATCTCGACGCGGTCGCCGACCGACGCGCTCGAGGGCGTGGCGTCGTCGACGGTCGGGGTGGACTCGTAGCTGATCCGCCCGACCCGGCCGCCCTGCTCGAGGTAGTAGAGGCTCCCGTCCGGCCCGGTGTCGAGGTCGACCGGTGAGTTGCCGCCGGTCGCGAAGTCGCTGTCGGCGGCGCCGTCGAGCTGGCGGATCCAGCTGCTGCACCAGTCGGAGAAGAAGTAGCGCCCGACGTACTGGGCGGGGAAGTACGCGACCGGTGGGTTGTAGAACGCCCCGCCGGTGATCGCGCAGCCGTTCGGTGATGGGCTGCCGTTGTGCGCGTAGTAGTAGAGCGGGTCGGTGTAGGTCGCATCCGGCGGATCTGCCGGCCCTTCCTCGACCGGCCAGCCGTAGTTCGCGCCGGCGGCGCCGACGTTGATCTCCTCGTACGTCGATTCGCCGACGTCGTTGACGAACATCGTCCCGGTGGTGGGTTGGACCGCGAAGGTGAACGGGTTGCGAAACCCGAGCGCCCAGATCATCCGGTACTTGCCCGTCGCCGACCCGTAGAACGGGTTGTCGCTCGGGATCGTGCCGTCGCTGTTCAGGCGCAGGACCTTTCCGAGCAGGGTGTTCATCGACTGCGAGTTCGAGCTGTTCGCGTTGTCTCCGTGCGCGACGTACAGCTTGCCGTCGCTTCCGAAATGGATCGCGCCGCCGTTGTGGTTGGTGGCGGTAGGCGACAAATTGTCGAAGTCGACCAGCACGTGCTCGGTGGTCGGGTTGGAGTTGATGACGTCACCCGTCATGGTGAAGCGGCTTAGCCGGTTATGCGCCTGCGAGCCGGACACCGTGTAGTAGAGGTAGATGTAGTGGTTGGTCGAGAAGCTCGGGTCGAGCTCGACGCCGAGCAGTCCGCGCTCGCCGTTGTCGTCGACGTTGAGCGAGATCGCCGGCGTCCTCAGGAGCTTGCCGCCCTTCACCACCCGGAGGTCACCGTTCTGCTGGGTGACGAAGAGCCGCGCGCTCGCGGGATCCCAAACCATCGACGTCGACGAGGAGAGCCCGTCGGCCACGGTCGTGTCGATGAAGCCCGAGGGCAGAGTGATCGTCGCTCCTGCGCTCCCCGTCAGCGCGAGCAGGCAAAACGCAGCGAGCAGGAGGACGGCGGCCCGGCGCATCGCCCGAGGGTAGCGCGGATCGGCCGCCCCGAAAGGGGGGTTTTCCCTACGCCGACAAGGCGTGCTCGAGATCCGCCCAGAGCTCGTCGGCGTCCTCCAGCCCGACCGACAGGCGGAGCAATCCGACCGGGACGCGGTCGCCCTCCCAGCGGTGGCGTGACTCCATTGTTGTCTCGACGCCGCCGAGGCTCGTGGCGTTCTTGATCTTCCGGACGGCGCGCTCGACCGGGAGCGGGTCGCCGCCGACGTCGAACGAGAGCAACCCGCCGAAGCCGGGGTAGCGGACGGTCTCGACTCTCGGATGGTTGCGGAGGCGCTCGGCCAGCACGGTCGCCGTCTCTGTCTGGCGCTCGATCCGAACGCGGAGAGTCTTCAGCCCGCGGGTGACGAGCGCGGCGACGTCCGCTGCGCAATTCGGGCCGGTGCGCTGGCGGAAGCGCCAGAGCCGGTCGTAGTCGGCCGCCTCGCGGCAGACGATCGCGCCGGCGAGCGCATCCGAGTGCCCGGTCAGGTACTTCGTCGCCGAGTGCAGCACGAAGTCAGCGCCGTGCTCGATTGGGCGCAGGTAGACCGGTGTCGCGGCGGTCGAGTCGACGACGACACGTGCGGGGTGGGCGGCGGCCGCCTCGAAGTCGGGCATCGTCAGGAACGGGTTCGACGGAGCCTCCAGCCAGATCAGGTCGACGCCGTCCGGCGGCGGCCCGGTCTGGTCGAACTCGACGCTCTCCAACCCCCAGCGGCCGAGCTCCTCGCGCATCATCACGCCGGTGCCGAAGTAGCAGCCCTCGGCGAGCGCGACCTTCTTGCCCGGCTCGAGCAGCGCGAGCAGCAGCGCGAACGTCGCCGCGGATCCCGACGCGAAGAGCAATGCCTGCCCGCCCTCCAACGCTCCGAGCTTTGCCTCCGCCTCGACCCCGGTCGGGTGCGCGTAGCGCGAGTAGAGGAACTCGCCGGGCTCCCCGTCCACGTACGGCCAGACGCTCCTCCGGTCGACGCTCATTCGACGAGGTTACCGGCCGGCTCGGGGCGGAGACCCTCCAGCCTCCCCATCTTCGCCAGCTCCGGGAAGACCTTGATCGACGCGAGCGCGATCCCGATCGTCGCGATACCGCCGGCGACGACGGTGGTGACCGTGCCGAAGAGCGCTGCGGCCGCGCCCGACTCGAAGGCGCCGAGCTCGTTGGAGGCGGAGATAAAGACCATCTCGACGGCGCCGACCCGGCCGCGAAGCTCGTTCGGGGTGACCAGCGCCGCTGTCGTCGAGCGGATGTTCACGCTGATCATGTCGACGAACCCGGCGACGGCGAGCGCGGCGAGCGTGAGCGGCAGCCACTTCGACGCGCCCCAGACGATGTTCGCGGCGCCGAAGATGACGACGACGCCGATCAGCGTCGGCCCGGCCGCGCGGTGCAGCGGCCGGCGGGCGAGGATCAGCGCGGCGCCGAACGCCCCGACCGCCGGCGCGGCTCGCAGCACGCCGAGGCCCACCGGCCCGACGTGGAGGATGTCGCGCGCGTAGATCGGGAGCAGCGCGATTCCCCCGCCGAGCAACACGGCGAAGAGGTCGAGGGTGATCGCGCCGAGCAGGATCCTCGTTCGGAAGACGAAGCGCAGACCGCCGACGAGCCCCTCGAGCCCGACCGCCGTGCCGTCCTTCGCGAACGGGGTAATCCGGAGCATCGCCATCGCGATCCCGGCGATGCCGAACAGCGCCGCAGCGAGGGCGTAGACCGACTCCGCCTTCCAGGCGAAAAGCAGCCCGCCGACCGCGGGGCCGACGATCACGGCGGTCGTGCTTGCCACCGAGCGCAGCGCAACCGCGCTCGGGACGAGGTCGTGAGGGACGGTTTCCGGCGTCAGCGCGACGTACGCGGGCCAGCCGAGCGCGCTCGCGATCCCGGTCACCCCCGCGAGGAGGTAATACGGCCAGACGACGTGGGCGCCGGCCGCCGTGATCGCCAGCAGCCCGGCGGCGACGCCGACCATCAGGCTCAGCGACGCGGCCGCGATCAGCCGGCGCGGCACCCGGTCGGCGAGCTGGCCGGCGGGCAGCGCCAGCAGCGGCAGCGGGATGAACTCGCACAGGCCGACCAGGCCGAGGTCGAGCGGATTCCTGTCGATCGCGAACACCTGCCAGCCGACCGCGACGGCGATCATGTTCTCGGCGAAGCGCATCGCGAACATCGACGACCAGACGAGCCGGAAGTCGCGCACCTGGAGCGCTGGCGGGAGCTGGCGCCTCACCGATCGAACCTACCAGTCGCCGTTAGGCTCTCCTGCGTGGCCGACGACACCACCGAGCAGAAGCTCGCGCGGATGCAGGCGCTCCGCGAGGAGGCGCGGCACCAGGGCAGCGAGAAGGCGGTGGCCCGGCAGCGCGAAGGCGGCCGGCTGCTCGCCCGCGAGCGCGCCGAGAAGCTGCTCGACCCCGGGTCGTTCGTCGAGCTCGACCGGTACGTCCGCCACCGCGAGGTCGAGTTCGGGATGCAGGACAGGCGGCCGTGGGGCGACGCGGTCGTCACCGGCTACGGGACGATCTTCGGCCGCAAGGTCTTCGTCTTCTCGCAGGACTTCACGATCTTCGGCGGGTCGCTGAGCGAGGTCTTCGCCGAGAAGATCTGCAAGGTGATGGACATGGCGGTGAAGTTCGGTTGCCCGGTGATCGGGATCAACGACTCGGGCGGCGCGCGGATCCAGGAGGGCGTCGTCTCGCTCGCGGGGTACGCAGAGATCTTCTGGCGGAACGTCCAGACGTCCGGCGTCGTCCCGCAGATCTCGCTGGTGATGGGCCCGTGCGCCGGCGGCGCGGTGTACTCGCCGGCGATCACCGACTTCGTCTTCATGGTCGAGGGCTCGTCGTACATGTTCATCACCGGCCCCGACGTGGTGAAGACTGTCACCGGCGAGGACGTTTCGTTCGAGGATCTCGGCGGAGCCACCGCCCACGCGGCGAAGTCGGGGGTGGCGCACTTCACGTCGCCGGACGAGGAGGCGTGTCTCGAGGACGCGCGGTATCTCGTGTCGTTTCTACCGCAGAACAACCTGGAGCAGCCGCCGTTCGCGGAGCCGTCCGACCCGCGCGACCGCGAGGCGCCCGAGCTCGACACGCTGATCCCGGACGAACCGACGAAGCCGTACGACATGAAGGGCGTGATCCGCCACGTCGTCGACGACGGCGAGTTCCTGGAGGTCCAGGAGCGCTGGGCGGAGAACATCGTCTGTGGGTTCGCCCGGCTCGGCGGGCATCCGGTCGGCGTGGTCGGCAACCAGCCGCGGTCGCTCGCCGGCGTGCTCGACATCGATGCATCGGTGAAGGCGGGGCGGTTCGTGCGGACGTGCGACGCGTTCAACATCCCGCTCGTCACCTTCGTCGACGTGCCGGGGTTCCTCCCGGGGACGGCGCAGGAGTGGGGCGGGATCATCCGCCACGGCGCGAAGCTGCTCTACGCGTACGCCGAGGCGACCGTGCCGAAGCTGACCGTGATCACGAGGAAGGCCTACGGCGGTGCGTACGACGTCATGTCGTCGAAGCACATCCGTGCGGACTTCAACTTCGCGTGGCCGACCGCCGAGGTCGCCGTGATGGGGCCGGAAGGTGCGGTCAACATCGTCTACCGCGACCGGCCGCCCGAGGAGCGCGCCGAGCTGATCGCCGACTACAAGGAGCGGTTCGCCAACCCGTACACGGCCGCCGAGCGCGGCTACGTCGACGACGTGATCGAGCCGCGGCGAACGCGCCCGGTGCTGATCGACGCGCTGGAGACGGCGAGGACGAAGCGCGAGCGCAGGCCGCCTCGCAAGCACGGGAACATCCCGCTCTAGAGGCTCGATGCGCGCGCACTTCTTCATGAGCCGCATCTTCTTCCGGCGCTTCGCGGGAGTCGCGGCCCACCTGGCGGGCGAAGGTCACGAGGTGGTCGCCGTGTACAACCCGAAAGAGGGCAAGATGAAGCTCCTGCGGCGGCTACGCGGCGTGCCCGGCATCAGCCTGGCGACCTGCGAAGAGGTCACGGACGAGGAGTTCGGGCATGCGCTCCTGCTGCTCAGGCAGGCGCGCAACTACGCGTGGTACCTCAATCCCGGCCAGGAGGTGGGAACCTTCAACCGGCGACGTGCGCTCTCGCACCTGACCGACACGGCCACACGGGGCGCGATGGCGGCGGATCCGTCCTGGCCCGACCCGGTCGTCTCCTTGCAACCGGAGGTGGCGGCGGGGATCGACGACGCGCTCGCCGTGCTCGACAGCCGCATCCCTCCCGAGCAGGGACTCGTCTCGTTTCTGGCGACCACCGAGCCCGACGTCGTCCTGGTCAGCCCGCTCGTCCGCCACGAGTCGCACCAGGCGGAGATCATCAAGGCGGCGCAGGAGCTTGCGATCCCGACGGCATTCTCCGTCTACAGCTGGGATTCGCTCTCGAACAAGGGGCGCATCCACGTCGTTCCCGACCGCATCTTCGTCTGGAACGAGTTGCAGCGGCGCGAGGTCGAGGAGTTGCACGGGATCGATGGCGAGCGGGTGGTCGTCACCGGCGCATCGCACTGGGACGAGTTCTTCGAGATGGAACCGTCCCAGGACCGGAACGAGTTCTGCGCGCGGTACGAGCTCGACCCCGACGAGCCGATCGTGCTGTACCTCGGCTCGACGAAGACCATCTGCCCCGACGAGCCGTCGGTCGTGGACGGCTGGCTGGACGTGCTGCGCGGGTCCGACGGCCCGCTGCGCCGCGCCAATGTCCTCGTCCGCAGCCATCCGAACGAGCACGCCGCCTGGGAGGGCTGGACGCCGAAGCACGCGGGGGTCGCCCGCAGCGAGAAGCCGAAGCGGACGAGCCAGTCGCTGTACGACCAGCTCTACCACTCGGCGGTCGTGGTCGGTCTGAACACGAGCGCGCAGATCGAAGCTGCGATCGTGGGCCGGCCCGTCTACACCTTCTCCGCAGGGAGCGCGGCGCCGGCGCAGTCCGGAGCGCTCCACTTCTACTACCTCCTGGAGGGGCAGGGCGGCGTCGTCTCGTACGCAGAGACCCTGGTCGAGCATGTCGCGCAGCTCGAGCGGGGGCTCGCCGGCGACTTCGACGCCGACGCGATCCGCACCTTCTGCGAGTTCTTCGTCAGGCCGCACGGGCTCGACCGTCCGGTGACGCCGATCGTCGGCGAGGCAGTGGTCGCGCTCGCGGCGAGCGGTTAGCCGCTAGCCGAGGCCGGCTTCGGCGAGCGGGCGGCGGCCCCACGCGAAGCGCTTCGCGTACCAGCCGGCGGTGATCTGTGCGAGCGCGACGCCCTGCTCGGACGCCTGGACGAACCAGCCGTCGCCGACGTAGATGCCCATGTGGTCGATCTGGGCAGGCTTCGACTTCGGGCCGGCCGCGCCGAAGAAGAGGAGATCGCCGGGCTGGAGCCTCGCGAAGGGGATCCGCTTCGCGGGCGGCACCTCGCCGCTCATCGAGTAGGTGGTGCGGCCCTTCAGCGTCGCTGCGAGCGCGTTCCCGCCGGCGTACGCCTGCAGCTTGTAGACGCGCCACGCGAGGCCCGAGCAGTCGAAGCCGCCGGGAACCTGCTTGCCGGTGGCGAACGGATCCTGAGGCAGCTCGCTCGTGCCGCCCCAGATGTACGGGTAGCCGACGAACGAGAGCGCGACCTGGAGCACGACGCGCTGGTTGCCGGTCAGCACCGGCAGCTGGAAGCCCGCCGCGGTCTGCGCGACCCAGTCGGCCTCGCCGCCGGTGAACGAGAGGATCTGCGCGGCCGAGTAGGCGGCTTCTGCACGGGTGACGACGTTCTCGGGCCCGAGCTCGAGTGCATCCTGCGCGGCGGGGTGGTTGACGCGCAGGCCGAGCAGGCGCGCGACCGTCTCGGTGCCGAAGTAGCGGGTGGGAGCGATGCCGGCGCTGCGGATCGCCGCCGTGAACTGGCGGGCGGCCGGGAGCAGCCCGAGGCCGCGAACGAGCTGGGCGTCGAGCTGCGAGACCGTCACCGGGGCACTCGGGTCGGCGGCCATCGGCGCCTCGGTCCCGGTCAGCCCGCCGACGAGGTCGGCGAGATCACCGGCGGTGAGCGAGTCGTCCGGCCGGAACCCGGCCGCCTTGCCGCCCATCAGCCCGCGGGCGGTGACGACCTTGATCTGCGGCAAGGCCCACGACGACGCCCCGGGGCCGGCCGCGGAGGGCGCGGCGAAGAGGAGCGCGAGTACGGCGCAGGCGAGGACACGACGGGTCATCCACACTGGTCATCGTCCGTCCCGCGAAGCTCCTTTAACCTGAACCGGCCGTGACCGTGGAGATCACCCCCGAGCCCACGCCCGAGGAGCGCGAGGCGTTGCTCGCCGCCCTGGCCGCACTGAACGGCCCCCTCGACGAGGCGCCCGCGTGGTGGCAGGCCGGTATCCGCGAAGTGGTGGAGGACGAGGAGAGCTAGACCGCGTTACTGCTTGCGGCAGGCTTTCGCCCTGGTCGGCTCACGAATCCCCGCACTCAACATAGGCGGGGTTCCCGCGGGAGCAATAGGGCCTCTCCGGGTCAGGCGAGCGCGCGGCCGCGCAGGAGCGTGGGCGCGTCGCGTGCGTAGTCGAGCCCGGAGACCCAGGTGAGCACGACCGCGACCATCAGCCCCCACCACGCGACGTCGGTACTCCACGCACCGGCGACCGCAAACCCGCCGAGCGCGACTGCCACCGCCTGCGCCCACGTCTTCAGCTTCCCGAGGTCACGAGCCTGCAGCACGACCCCGCGCTCGACCGCGGCGAGCCGGAGCCCCGACACGAGCAACTCCCGGGCGACGATCGCCGCGACCATCCAGGCCGGGAACGCGCCTTCGCCGATCAGGACGATCATCGCTGCGAGCACGAGCACCTTGTCGGCGATCGGATCGAGCAGCGAGCCGAGCGGCGTCGTCCGTCCCTGCCGCCGGGCCAGCCAGCCGTCGAACTGGTCGGTGGCCATCGCGGCGATGAACAGCCCGGTTGCCCAGTAGTCGTGACCGGGGAAGTTCCAGAGGTAGAGGATCACGACGAACGGCGTCGCCACGATCCGCGCGACGGTGAGCTGGTCGGCCAGGCCCATCCACAGGGAGAATACGTCCCTGATGGGCCTCTTCTCGAAAGTTCTGGTCGCCAACCGCGGCGAGATCGCCATCCGGATCTTCCGGACGCTGCGCGAGTTGGGGATCGGCTCGGTCGCCGTCTACTCGGAGGCCGACCGCTCGGCGCTCCACATTCGGGTCGCCGAGGAGGCGTGGCTGCTCGGTCCGGGCGCGCCGGCCGAGAGCTATCTGAACCAGGCGAAGATCGTCGAAACGGCGCTGAAGGCCGGGGCGGAGGCAGTCCATCCCGGGTACGGCTTCCTCGCCGAGAACGCGACGTTTGCGCGCGCCGTCGAGGACGCCGGCCTGGTCTGGATCGGCCCGCCACCCGCGGCGATCGAGGCGATGGGCTCGAAGACCGAGGCGCGCGAGCGGATGAAGGCCGCCGGCGTGCCGATCATCCCGGGCACCACCGACCCGGTCGAGAGCGCCGACGAGGTGCGCCGCCTGGGCGACGAGCTCGGCTGGCCGATCGCGATCAAGGCGGCCGCCGGCGGCGGCGGCAAGGGCTTTCGCGTCGTCCGTCGAGACGACGACGTCGAGCGCGCCTTCGATACCGCCCGCCGCGAGGGCGAGGCGTACTTCTCGGACGCGACGGTCTACGTCGAGAAGTACCTGGAGGACCCACGCCACGTCGAGGTGCAGGTGCTCGCTGATGCCCACGGCAGCGTCATCCACCTGGGCGAACGCGACTGCACGATGCAGCGTCGCCACCAGAAGCTCGTCGAGGAGACCCCCTCGCCGGCGGTCGACGCCGCGCTCCGCGAGGGCATCGGCGCGATCGCCGTCGATGCCGCGCGCGCGGTCGGCTACCGCTCCGCCGGGACGATCGAAGGACTGCTCGATCGGGACGGCGCCTACTACTTCATGGAGATGAACACGCGCATCCAGGTCGAGCACACCGTCACGGAGCTGGTCACCGGTCTGGACATCGTTCGCGAGCAGGTGCTGATCGCGGCCGGAAAGCCGCTATCGCTGCGCCAGGACGACGTCCGCCTGACCGGGCACGCGTTCGAGTGCCGGATCAACGCGGAGGATCCGTCCGCCGGCTTCCGCCCGTCGCCCGGGCGGATCACGGGCTACCGGGAGCCGGGTGGGCCCGGAGTGAGGGTCGACTCGGGCGTGGAGGACGGCTCCGAGATCAGTCCGCTCTACGACCCGATGATCGCGAAGCTGATCGTCCACGGCGTCGACCGTGAGCACGCGCGCAACCGCATGCTCCGGGCGCTCGACGAGTTCGAGATCGGCGGCGTGACGACGCTGCTGGGCTTCCACCGAGCGCTGCTCCGCCACCCGTGCTTCGTCGACGGCGGGACGTGCCACGGGGTGGTCGAGTCGGAGCAGCTGGCGCAGCAGGCGGAACGGTTGTCGCATGTGGCAACACAGGTAACGACAGCCCAGGACGGAAGGCTGCGCGAGCGCGTGACCGCGGTCGAGCTCGACGGGCGCCGCTACGACGTGAAGGTGCTCGTCCCCGAGCCGCCGTGGGCGGCGCTCGCCGAGCGGCGTCGGGAGCGCACGGCCGCCCACGCGGGCGGCGCCGGCGGCAGGGACGCGATCGTCAGCCCGATGCAGGGCACCGTGCTCTCCGTCCACGTCGCCGACGGCGACGAGGTCGCCGCCGGCCGGGTGCTCTGCATCGTCGAGGCGATGAAGATGGAGAACGAGGTGCACGCGCCGCACGAGGGGATCGTCTCCGAGCTGTCCGTGCAGGCGGGCGAGGCGGTCGGCGCGGGCCAGATCATCTGCGTCCTCGCGCCCGCGACCGACTCGGAGCCGGATGCCGGAACGTAGACCGGAGTTCTGCGCGGACGCCTCGCTGCAGAACGCCGAGCCGCTCGCAGCCACCGCGAGCCGTGTCGACCACTGGATCCTCGTCGAGTACCGCGGGCTGTGGGGCCACGACGCCGTCGAGGCGAGCGGGCTGTCGGACGAGGTCAAGGCGCGGCTCCGGGCGCAGCGCGACGCGCGCCCGAACACGAAGCTTCTCTTCGTCCGCCGTCCGCACCGCCGCGGTCACCCGGCCCTCGCCGTGATCTGGGGCAGCTCCCCGGAGCGCGGCGGCACGCTCTGCCACGCCGAGCTCGACGGGTACGACGACCTGCTCGGGCTCGACCTGACCTCACCGGGCGGCGAGCAGCTCGACCACCCGATCCTGATCGTCTGCACCCACGGCAAGCACGACCGCTGCTGCGCCCGCCACGGGCGCCCGCTGTACAAGGCGCTCGAGGAGCAGGCCGACGAGGGCTGGGTCTGGCAGTCGTCGCATCTCGGCGGCGACCGGTTCGCCGGGAACGTCGTCTTCCTCCCGGAGGGCCTCTACTTCGGGCGCGTCGCCGCCGGGGACGCCTGGCCGGTGCTCGACGACTACCTCGCCGGGCGGATCGACGCTCGACCACTACCGCGGCCGGTCGGCGTACACGTTCCCGGAGCAGGCGGCCGAGCTGGCCGTGCGCCGGACGACCGGCCTGCGCGGCATCGGCGACCTCGAGCTGGTCGAGCACGAAGGCGCGCACGTCCGGTTCCGAGCGGGACGACCGGCTCTTCGACGTCGGCGTCGCCTACGAGCCGGGTCAGCTGACGTATCTGACGTGCTCGGCCGAGACGCTCAGGCGCCCGCGGCACTACGCCGCAGGAATCCTTCGCGAATCAGGCGCCTGACCAGCACCAGGCGGCCGTCGTCGTCGAGCTCGCCGGGCAGTGACGCCGCGGTGAACGCACCCTCCGCCTCGAACAGGGCCTCGATCTCCTCCCGGGCCTGCGCGGGGAGCTCGACGTGCTTGCCCTCGAACGACAGCGTCGTCCCGTCGAGGTCGGCGATCACGGTCTCGCGCCGCTCCAGCGGCGTGTCGAGCGTCACCGACTCGAGCTCGCGCACCTCCTCGAGGTGCCCGTCGAGGATCGGCCGCCGCGAGCTCACGAACTTCGCGCGGACGCGCCGCCGGACGTCCTCCGCCGCGAGCCGCTCGGCGAGCCGCTCGACCAGGTCGACCGGCGCCTCGCCGTCCTCCGGCACCGACCGCCGGAACTCGACATCGTCCTGGCACTCGTCGAGCGCGGCGCGGAAGGCGTCGATCCAGGTGTGCGTGTTGACGCCGACCGTGATGTGCAGCGAGTCGGTGTCGGAGGTCAGCGCGTCGTGCAGCCAGCCGCGCGGGAGATAGAGCGTGTCGCCGGCGCGGAGCGTCAGCTCGAGCACGGTCGGCCCCGGCTCGCCCAGTGACGGCGACCAGCGCTGTGCCTTCAGCGGCAGCTCGAGCAGCGGGTCGTACACGCGCCAGTGCTTCTCGCCCGCGACCTGCAGGACGAAGACGTCGTGCGTGTCGTGGTGCACGGCGAACCCCTGCGAGTCGCGGGGCGTGTAGTACGAGTTGGCCTGGACGCCCGCGCCGAGCTCGGCCTCGAGCGCACGGCAGAACCGCGCGAGCGGCGGCCAGGTGTGGTGCAGCGCCTGGAGGACGATCGTCGCGCCGTCCGCGAACGCGTCCGCCACCCGGTCGGGGTCGACCGCGCCGGTGAACGGCTTCGGCCGCCAGGAGATCTCGCGCGCGTACGCCGACTCGGCGATCGTCCCGCCCTCCTTGACCAGGCGGACGCCGGGTGTGCGCATGCCGCCGGAGGAGACCAGCCGCTCGACGTCCGCGACCGAGAGCAGGTCGTCGAAACGACCCTCCTCGGCGCGCGGCACGGCGAGCGGCTGCTGCTCCCAGTACTCGGCGAGGAACTCCGCCGCGTCGATCGGCTCGACGCAGCGGGCGAGCGCCTCGCTAGCTCGGGTCTTCTGCGTCGGCGTCGGAATCGGTGCCGTCCGTGTCCGAGCCGTCGGTGCCGTCGGTGTCGCCGTCCGTTCCGTCGGTGTCCCCGTCGGTGCCGTCGGAGTCGCCGTCGGTGCCGTCCGTGTCGGCGGCCTCTTCCTCTTCGACCTCCATCACGGTGAGGCCGGCGGTCTCGATCTCGGCGTCGGTCAGTGTGAGCGTCATGTCGTGTTGCCTCCTTTGGCGGGCTGGGTCGCGGTGAGTATTCCCTACAAGCGTGCGTTCGTACGCGCGGAAGCACCAGGTCGCGAACCCGGCGGTGACCGCCGAGAGCACGAGCAGGAAGCCGAAGTACATCCCGACCGTGCTCCACGACGTGCCGGGGAGGACGACCTCGCGGGCGGCGCGGACGCCCCAGTCCATCGGGTTGCCGTGGGCGACGACCCGCATCCAGGGCGGCATCTGCGAGCTGGCGATCAGCGTGGTCGAGACGAACAGCAGCGGCAGCCCGATGAAGTTCGCCAGCGCGATCATCGTCGCCTCGCGGCGGGTGAGGAGCGCGATCCCCTGCGAGAGCCCGGAGAAGGCGGCTGTTCACCAGGATCGCCGCGAGGATGACGATCACCCAGCCGGCCGCGCCGGCGTGCACCCGAACGCCCAGCGGGACGGCGACGACGAGGATGATCACCGCCTGGATCGCGGCGGTCAGCGCCGAGCGGACGATCTGCGACAGGATGATCGCGAACCGGCTCGCCGGGGTTGCGAGGACGCGCTCGATGAACTTGTGGTCGAGGTCGTTGATCATCCCCATCCCGCTCCAGGTCGCCCCGAAGAACGAGTTCATGACGACGATCGCCGGCGCCAGGAACGTGACGTACGACGTCGTCCCGAAGCCGCCGAGACGCGTCGCGTTGTGGAACAGCTGGCTGTAGAGGATCAGCCAGACCATCGGCTGGACGAGCAGCAGCGCGATCCAGATCGGCTCGCGCATCAGGTTGCGCGCCTGACGGCCGACCATGTACCAGGTGTGCCTGAGGACGGTCACGCTTCGCCTCGATCTTCCGCCGCGAACTCGCGGCCGGTGTAGTGGAGGTAGACGTCGTCGAGCGACGGCCGGGAGACGCTGACCGACTCGACGCCGATCCCTTCCTGCTCGAGCGCGGAGAGGATCCCGGGCAGTGCGCGGTTGCCGTTCTCGACGCGCGAGACGAGCGTGCGTCCCTCGGTTACGGCCTCGGGCGTGGCGCCCAGGCGCTCGAGGATGCGGCGGGCGTCGTCCATCCGGCCGTTCGTCAGCTCGAGGTGCACGGCGTCGCCGCTCAGTTCTGCTTTCAGCGACGCCGGAGTGCCCTCGACGACGATCTGGCCGCGGCTGACGATCGCCAGCCGGTCGGCGAGCTGGTCGGCCTCCTCGAGGTAGTGGGTGGTGAGCAGGATGGTCAGGCTCTCCTCCTTGGCGAGGCGCCCGACCTCGTCCCACATCTCGACGCGCGCCTCGGGGTCGAGGCCGGTCGTCGGCTCGTCGAGGAACAGCACCTTCGGGTGGTGGACGAGCCCGAGGGCGATGTCGAGCCGGCGGCGCATTCCGCCCGAGTACGTCTTGACGATCCGGTCGGCGGCGTCGGCGATCCCGACGAAGTCGAGCAGGTGCTCGACGCGGTCGCGGAGCACCTTTCCGCCCATGCCCTGGACGTGGCCCTGGAGCGTGAGATTCTCGCGGCCGGTGCCGTACTGGTCGATGCCGGAGTCCTGGGGGACGTAGCCGATCGAGCGCCGCACGGCGCCGGCGTCCTTGCGCACGTCATGCCCGGCGACCTCGGCGCGGCCCTCGTCCGGGCGGGTCAGCGTGGCGAGGATGCGGACGGTCGTCGACTTGCCGGCGCCGTTCGGGCCGAGCAGCCCGAAGACCCCGCCCTCCTCGACGGAGAACGAGATGCCGTCCAGTGCCTGGACACCCTTGTACTGCTTCTTCAGCCCGTCGACGACGATCGCGTCCATGCCGCGAGCCTAGCTAGGGTCCCGCGGATGAGGTCACGGATCAAAGGGACCTTCTCGATCGTCGCCGCCGACGTCGCCGCGGGCGAGGTCGGGTGCGCGGTGCAGTCGCGCTACTTCGCCGTCGGTTCGGTCGTTCCGTGGGCGAGGGCCGGCGTCGGGGCGGTCGCCACGCAGGCGGCCGGCGTGGCGGCGTACGGGCCCCGCGTGCTGGCGCTGCTCGAGGAGGGGCTGGAGCCGGACGCCGCTCTGGCGCAGGCCCTGGCCGACGATACGGGCCGGGAGTCGCGTCAGCTGGGCGTGGTCACCGCCGACGGCCGCGCCGCCGCACACACCGGCACGGAGTGCCTGAACTGGGCCGGCCACCGAGTCGGCGACGGGTACGCGGTCCAGGGCAACATCCTGGCCGGCGACGCCGTTGTCACCGAGATGCAGCGCGCGTTCCTCGAGTCGGTCGACTCGTCGCTCGCCGAGCGGCTCGTCTCGGTGCTGGAGGCGGCTCAGGCCGCGGGTGGCGACGCGCGCGGGCAGCAATCGTCGGCGATCGTCGTCGAGCGCGCGGGCGCGGCAGCCGAGTCGCGCGAGGGAATCGACCGCGTGTGCGAGCTGCGCGTCGAGGATCACCCGGAGCCGATCGTCGAGCTGCGGCGACTGCTCGGCATCCACCTGGTCTGGGACGCGCTCCGGCGCGCGAGCTCCTTCCACGAGCCCGGCAGGTACGCCGACGGGGCGGCTGTCCTGCGCGAGGCGCTCGGCCGCCACGGCGACGATGCGGTGCTCCTGTACGACCTCGCGTGCTTCGAGTCGCTCGCCGGCGAGACCGAGGCCGCGCTCGGGCACATCGCCCGCTCGCTCGAGCTCGACCCGCAGCTCGCGCCCGGGGCGGCGGCCGACACGGACTTCGACGCGCTCCGGCAGGACCCGCGCTTCCCGGCATTGTTTCGCTAGGCTCGGCGGCGGGTTGGACCTCTACGAGTACCAGGGCAAGGAGCTGTTTCGCCGTGCCGGTATCCCGGTGTCGGACGGTCGGCTGGCGACCACGCCGGCGGAAGCGCGCGCCGCGGCCGAGGAGCTGGGCGGCCCTGTCGTCGTCAAGGCGCAGGTGCTCACCGGCGGTCGGGGCAAGGCCGGCGGCATCAAGCTGGCCGCCACGCCCGACGAGGCGGAGGCGCGTGCCGCGGAGATCCTCGGCCTCGACATCAACGGCCACGTCGTCCGCAAGCTCTGGATCGAGCAGGCCTCGGACATCGCGAAGGAGTACTACCTCTCGGTCACGTTCGACCGGGGCGCGAAGCAGCCGCTGTTCATGTTCACGACGCAGGGCGGGGTGGACATCGAGGAGGTCGCGGCGACGTCGCCCGACGCGCTCATCCGGCTGCACGTCGACCCGTTCGAGGGCTGCCAGCCGTGGCACGCGCGGGCGCTGATCTACGGCGCCGGCGTCGACGATCCCGACGAGCAGAAGCAGATCGCCGCGATCGTCGGGAAGCTCTACTCGGCGTTCGTCGACTTCGACGCGATGCTCTGCGAGATCAACCCGCTGATCGTCACGCCGGACGGCGAGGTGAAGGCGCTCGACTCGAAGTTCACGGTCGACGACAACGCGCTGTTCCGGCACGCCGACGTGGCCGAGATGCGCGACCCGGAGGCGTACCCGCCCGAGGAGCGGGCCGCGCGCGAGAAGGGCGTCACGTACGTGAAGCTCGACGGCTCGGTCGGGATCCTGGCAAACGGCGCTGGGCTCGGCATGTCGACGCTGGACGTGGTCGCGCTGGCCGGCGGCGCCGCGGCGAACTTCTGCGACCTCGGCGGCGGCGGCGACGCACAGACCGTCGTCGACGCGCTCGAGATCATCACCGGCGACCCGCAGGTGCAGTCGATCCTGTTCAACATCTTCGGTGGGATCACCCGCTGCGACGAGGTCGCGCGCGGGATCCTGACCGCGCTCGACCAGATGACGATCGAGCACCCGATCGTCGTGCGGCTGGACGGGACGAACGCCGCCGAGGGGCGTACGCTGCTCGAGGAGGCGGCGCCGCCGAACCTGCACGTCGAGCCGACGATGCTCGACGCGGCGCGGCGCGCGGTGGAGCTCGCCGTATGACTGACGTCTGGTCGGAGCGCGCGCAGGCCTACCGCGACAGCGAGGCGCACAAGCAGGGCCGCGATCTCGACCTGATCGTCGAGTGGTCGACCGGCTTCGAGACGGCGCTCGACGTTGCCACCGGCGGCGGGCACGTCGCCCGGCGTCTGCGCGAGGCCGGACTGAAGGTCGTCACGACCGATGCCGCACCGGGGATGGAGCCCGACGTCGTCTCCCGCAGCGAGGAGCTGCCGTTCGCGGACTCGAGCTTCGACGTGGTCGTCTGCCGGGTCGCCGCCCACCACTTCGACGACGTCGCGCTGGCGGTGCGGGAGATGGCCCGGGTGGCCGGCCGCCGCGTGCTGATCTCCGACAACCTCTACGGCGGCGAGGATCTGGAGGCGGCCGAGAAGCTGCGCGACCCGTCGCACGTGCGCAACTACAGCGAGGCCGAGTGGCGCGGGTACCTCGAGGCCGCCGGCGCCCGGGTCGACACCGTCGAGGCGATCCGGCACCCGATCGAGCTCGAGCCGTGGCTCACCCGCGCGGGCTGCCCGCCCGAGGACGCCGAGCGCGTCCGCGAGCTGGTCGCCGACCGGATCGAAGGATCGAAGGTCGTGCTCGACCGCATCGTGATCAAGGCGGTGAGGTAGTGGCGATCGTCGTCGGAACCGACACGAAGCTGGTCATCCAGGGCCTCACCGGCCGCGAGGGCACGTTCCACGGGCTGCGGAACCGCGCCTACGGGACGCAGCTCGTCGCCGGGGTGACGCCGGGCAAGGGCGGCCAGGACGTCGAGGGCGTCCCGGTCTTCGACACGGTCGCCGAGGCGGTCGCCGAGACGGGCGCGAACACGTCGATGATCTTCGTCCCGGCCCGGTTCGCGACCGACGCGATCTACGAGGCGGTCGACGCCGGCATCGGCACGGTGATCTGCATCTCCGAGGGGCTCGCCGCGCACGACATGCTCCGCGTCTACAACTACATCCGGCCGCGCGGCGTGACGATGCTCGGGCCGAACTGCCCGGGCGCGCTGTCGCCGGGCAAGGCGAACGTCGGGATCATCCCGGCCGAGATCTTCAGCGCCGGCTCGATCGGGCTCGTGTCCCGGTCGGGGACGCTGACGTACCAGATCGGCCACGAGCTGACCGGCCTCGGGCTGGGCAACTCGACGATCGTCGGGATCGGCGGCGACCCCGTCGTCGGCTCGTCCTTCATCGACGTGCTGGAGAAGTTCGAGGCCGATCCCGAGACCGAGATCGTCGTCATGGTCGGCGAGATCGGCGGCGACGAGGAGGAGAAGGCGGCGCGGTTCATCGCGGTCCGAGATGTCGAAGCCGGTCGTCGCGTACATCGCCGGGTTCAGCGCCCCGCCCGGGCAAGACGATGGGTCACGCGGGCGCGATCATCACCGGCTCGTCGGGCACCGCCGCCGCCAAGAAGGAAGCGCTCGAGGCGAGCGGCGTCCGCGTCGGCACGTCACCGACCGAGGCCGCGCACATCGCGGCCGACGTCCTGCGCGGCTCGTAGCCCGACCCTCCGCCGCTGCGCGGATCCGGCGCACAATCGGCACAGACGTGTGCGCCCTCGTCGGGTAGCCTCGCCGGCAGGGGAACGGGGTACGACCCCCACCCTGGGTGGGGGTATGGGCGCGTGTCGCGTGACTAAACTGGAACCGTGTCCGTGATCTCGTTCGCGCGCGGCGTTCCCGCCCCCGACTGCCTTCCCGTCGAGCAGATCGCCGACTGCGCCCGCGCGGTGGTCGAACGCGATGGGAAGACGATCCTCAACTACGGGCCGGTGGGGGGCTACGAGCCGCTGCGCGAGTGGGTGGCGGCGCGGCACGGCGTTCAGCCGAACCAGGTGCTGATCACGAACGGGTCGCTGCAGGGCCTCTCGCTCGTCGCGGGGCTGCTGGTCGAGCCGGGCGACCGCGTGCTCGTCGAGGCCCCGACCTACGACCGCGCGCTTCACATCACCGCCCGCCATCATGGCGAGCCGTATCTGATGCCGATGGACGACGACGGCCTCGATCCGGACGGGATCGAGCTGCCCGCCTCGTTCCTCTACACGATCCCGACCTTCCAGAACCCGAGCGGCCGCACGCTTTCGCTGGAGCGCCGCCACGCCCTCGCCGCGCTGGCGAAGGAGGGCAAGGTGCTGATCCTCGAGGACGACCCCTACTCGCTCGTACGCTACGAGGGCGAGGCGCTGCCCAGCATCTACGAGCTCACCGGCGGTGAGGGCGTCCTCTACTCCTTCTCGTTCTCGAAGATCGTCGGCCCGGGGCTCCGTGTCGGGTACCTGGTCGGGAGCGCGGACGTGATCGCACGGCTCGAGAACCTCGCCGTTCAGACCTACCTGACTCCGGCGCTCCTGCCGCAGGCGACCGTGTTCGAGTTCGTGAACCGGGGGCTGCTCGACGGGAACGTCGAGCGCGTCGTCGGGATGCTGCGCGAGCGGCGCGACGCGATGCTCGGGGCGCTCGAGGCCGAGATGCCCGAGGGCACGAGCTGGAGCAAGCCGCAGGGCGGCTACTTCACCTGGCTCGACCTGCCCGAGGGCACCGACGCGGGCGCGCTGCTCGACGTGGCCACCGCCCAGGGCGTCACCTTCGTGAAGGGGAACGACTTCTACCCGGCCGGCCGCGGCGGCGAGAGCTCAGCCCGGCTTGCGTTCAGCTTCGTCTCGCCCGACGACTGCACCGCCGGGATCGCCCGCCTTGCCGGCCTTCTTCGCGAGTTGCGTGCGGCGCCGGTGGCGGTATAGCTGCGAGACCAGCACGCCGACGATCAATCCGACCGCCAACAGCACCAGCAGCATCCAGATCAGCCGCACCGTCTCGGTCGCGAAGACGAAGTGCACCCGGACGCGCTGGCTGTTCTCGACGACGAACGCGATCAGCCAGGCGATCACGAGCAGCAGAACACCGATCTTCAGGTAGAGCACCGGCTGCCACGTCGAGGGGTGATCGTCCGCGTCGATCCCGGGCTCGGCCACCGGCGGCGCGCTCGCCGCGGGAGCCGCGGACGGCGGCGGCGGTGGTGTCGGCTCGGGGACGTCGGGCGGTTCGGGCGTGCTCACGTCGGCGATGTTACGCCGTGGCGGCCTGCGGCGCGAATGCGCTGAGCGGGCGCGGCACCAGTTGCGGCTGCTTCGGGGGAACGATCAGGCCGCGGTCGAATGCGCGGAACGTCGGGCAGGGAGACTCGAGCATCAGGGCGCACAGCCCCGACTTGTGGAAGTAGCAATCCCCGCAGGTGACCTCAGTGCGCTTGCCCAACGTGCCCCCCTGTCGTGCTCCCGATGACGATGAACAGACAGCGATCTTAGGGCGCTCCGGCCATGGCACAAGGGGGTGCGGCCGCGAAAACCCTGCTCTTTGCGGACGATTCAAAATCCGCGGATTTGCAGGATTTTTTACGACTTCGGCGGAAGCGTTGCCAACACGCGCAACGCCTGTTGAAAGCTCTCCACAGGGATGATCCTCAACGACCCTGCGTACTTGCGGGCTTCTTGCGCGTTATCCCCAGCCGGCACAAGGAAGACGTCCACTCCTGCACGGCGTGCGCCGATGGTCTTCTGCTTCACGCCGCCGATCGGGCCGACCGTTCCGTCGGGGAAGATCTCTCCGGTCGCCGCCACCTTGTAGCCGCGGTCGACGCGGTGCCCGAGCTCCTCCAGGATGTCGAGCGCGAACGCGAGCCCCGCCGACGGGCCGCCGATCGAGCCCGCGTTGATCGTGACCGGGAACGGCAGCGTCGCCTGGCTCGCCTGGCCGACGAGGACGCCGATCACCGCCCGTTTCGGGTTGTGTGGATCGGCGACCGTCCTCACGGCCACCTCGCGGATGCCCTTCGCGCCGCGCACGCCCAGGCGAACGGTGTCGCCGGGCTTGTGGCCGGACATCAGGCTCCGCAGGGCGGTCGTCCGGCGCACCGGCTTCCCGTCGACCGAGACGATCACCTCGGTCGGCTGGATCCCGGCCTTCTCGGCGGGGCCGCCGCCGACGATCTCCTCCACCAGCGCCCCGGTGTAGCCGACTTTCACGTTGTAGCCCAGGTACTTGAGCGCGACCGCCGGCGCGACGTTCTGCGACTGCGCCATCTCACGCAGGTCCTGGGCTCGACGCTGGCTATCGCTCTCACCGGGCGGGTTGATCACACTGGCCGGCACGAGCGTCGCGCCGTCGTGGACCCACGAGAAGTACTTCTCGAAGAGCTTGGCCCGGCGGACGATGACCGCGTCGTAGTAGATCTGACCCGGCCCCGTCGGATCCTTCCCGCCCTTGACCCTGACGAGCGGTGCGACCGGATGCGCCGTGTCCGGAAGGAAGAGGTACTGGTCCGACGGCACGATCCACATGACCGCCGCGGTCACCAGCAGGATGGCGACGCCCGCGCCGAGGAGCGTGAGCGGAGAGGGGAGGCGGAGCTTCCTGATCAGAGCAGGTTGCGCGTGATGCCGCCGTCGACCGGTACGACCGCCCCGGTGACGTAGGCCGCGCCCTCGGAGGCCAGGAAGGTGACGACCGATGCGATCTCGGCCGCCTCGCCCAGCCTACCCATCGGGATCTGCGAGACATCGGCGACGCCGCCGAGCGAGCGCAGGCGCTCGGTGTCGATACGGCCCGGCGCGATCGTGTTCACGGTGATCCCCTTCGGGGCGACCTCGCGCGCGAGCGTCTTCATCCAGCCGACGAGGCCCGGCCGGATCGCGTTCGACAGGGCGAGCCCGTCGATCGGCGAGCGCACCGAGCTCGACTCGATGTTGACGATGCGTCCGCGGCCGCTCGCCTCGAGGTGGGGCAGGCAGAGGTTCGTCAGCCGGATCGCCGAGAGCAGCAGCAGCTCCACGGCGCTCTCGACCGCGTCGTCGGTGACGCCTGCGGCCGGCCCAGGCGGGGGTCCACCGCCGTTGTTGACGAGCACGTCGATGCCGCCGAACGCGTCGACGGTCGTGTCGACGAGCCGCGCGAGATCCTTCGGGACGGTCAGGTCACCGCGGACCGCGAGCGCACCGATGCGCTCTGCCGCGGGCTCCAGCAGCTCACGCCGCCGTGCGAACATCGCCACGTTCGCCCCCTCGGCGGCAAGCGCCTCGGCGACGGCCAGCCCCATGCCGGAGGAGGCGCCGCAGACGATCGCCGTCCTGCCGCGAAGCCCGAGGTCCATTGCCGTCAGCTTAGAGGCGGGCGCCGGAAGCCCGGCGCACCTCTTACTTCTTTTTCAGCACCTTGACGACGTCGCGGACGGCCGCTGCGGACTCCTTGAACATCCGCTTCTCGTCGGCGGTCAGCTTCAGCCGCACGATCTCTTCGACCCCGCCGGCGCCGAGCTTCACGGGCACGCCCATGTACAGGCCGCGGACGCCGTACTCGCCCTCGAGGAACGCGGTGCACGGGAGCACGCGCTTCTCGTCGAGCATGATCGCGTCGACCATCTGGGCCGCGGCCGCGCCGGGCGCGTACCAGGCCGAGGTGCCGAGCAGGTTGACGAGCTCGCCGCCGCCCGTGCGCGTGCGGGCGACCATCTTGCTGATCGCCGCGCGCGGGACGAGCTGGTCGAGCGGGACGCCGCCGACGGTGGTCGCGGAGACGACCGGCACCATCTGGTCGCCGTGGCCGCCCATCACCATCGCGGTCACGTCCTTCACCGACGCGCCGGTCTCCCAGGCGATGAACGCCGAGAAGCGCGCGGTGTCGAGGATCCCTGCCATGCCGACGACGCGGTTCTTCTTCCAGCGCGAGACGGCCTTGGCGACGTGGCACATCGCGTCGAGCGGGTTCGAGACGACGACGATGATCGCGTCGCGGGAACGCTTGACGACCTCGCGCGTGACCGAGCCGACGATCGCCTCGTTCGTGGTGACGAGGTCGTCGCGGCTCATGCCCGGCGAGCGCGGCTTGCCGGCGGTGATAACGATCACGTCCGAGCCCTCGGACTCGTCGTAGCCGTTCGTCCCGGTGATGTTCGGCTCGAAGCCGAGCACCGAGCCGGCCTGGTTCATGTCCAGGGCCTTGCCCTGGGGAAAGTTCGGGATGATGTCCACGAGGACGACGTCCGCGTAGTCGCGGCGGGCGAGCTCGAGGGCACAGGTGGCGCCGACGTTCCCGGCGCCGACCACGGTGATCTTTCTACGCAACTCTGGCTCCTAGCTTGTCGATGATCGCGTCGGCCACCTCGCTCGTCCCGACGGCGGTCGGGTCGTCACGGTGCGGCTTCATGTCGTAGGTGACGCTCGCGCCCTCGCGGATGACGTCGCCGATCGCGGTCTCCAGCCGGTCGGCTGCGTCCAGCTCGTCGAGGTGGCGGAGCATCAGCATCCCCGAGAGCATCTGGGCCATCGGGTTCACCTTGTTCATGCCGGTGTACTTGGGGGCGGAGCCGTGGGTCGGCTCGAAGACCGCCGCGTCCTCGCCGAAGTTCGCGCCCGGCGCCATCCCGAGGCCGCCGATCATGCCGGCGCAGAGATCCGACAGGACGTCGCCGTAGAGGTTCGGGAGCACGAGCACGTCGTACTCCTCCGGCCGCTGGACGAGCTGCATGCACATGTTGTCCACGATCCGGTCGTCGAACTCGATGTCGGTGTTCTCGGCGGCGACCTCGCGCGCGACGCGCAGCCAGAGGCCGTCGGAGAACTTCATGATGTTCGCCTTGTGGACGGCCGTGATCTTGCTGCGGCCGTTGCGGCGGGCGTAGTCGAACGCGAACTCGAAGACCCGCCGCGTGCCGGTGATCGAGATCGGCTTGATCGAGATGCCCGCGTCGTTCCAGCGCAACTTGCCGCCCTTCGACTCGATCCAGGCGATCAACTCCTTGACGTCGTCCGTGCCTTCCTCGTACTCGATCCCGGCGTACAGGTCCTCGGTGTTCTCGCGGACGATGATCAGGTCGACGTCGTCGAAGCGGGTGCGAACACCCGGGTACGACTTGCACGGCCGCACCTGCGCGTACATGTCGAGCTCCCTGCGCAGGCCGACGTTGACGGAGCGGAAGCCGCCGCCGATGGGCGTGGTGATCGGGCCCTTCAGCGCGGTGCCGTTCTCGCGGATCGACGCGAGGGTCGCCTCGGGCAGCGGATTGCCGCCGTTCTGCTCCATCACGTCGGTGCCGGCATGCTGGACGTCCCAGTCGAACTCGACACCGGTCGCCTCGAGGACGCGGCGGGTCGCCTCCGTCAGCTCGGGGCCGGTCCCGTCGCCGGGGATGAGTGTCACGCGGTGTGCCAAGGCACGTTGACTCTACCCACCTGCACAACTTGCCGGTCCGGGTAGATTCCAGCGCGATGAACGACTTCAAACCGGGCCTCGAGGGCGTCGTCGCGGTCGAGACCGAGATCGCCGAGCCGGACCGCGACGGCGGACAGCTCCGCTATCGCGGCATCGACATCGAGGAGCTCGTCGGGCACTACCCGTACGAACGGGTCTGGGGCCTGCTCGTCGACAACGACCTCGACTCGGTCATGCCCGGGCCGGAGCACATCGAGCCGCCCGCGCTGACGGGCAACGCGCCCTCCGACCTGCAGGCCGAGACGGCGCGGCTGTCGGCCGTGTGGAAGCTCGGCAAGCTGAGCGAGATCTCCGACGAGCAGGCGCGCACCGACCTCGCGCGGCTGTCGGCGCAGATGATGGCGATCGTGGCGCGCTCGGCCCGCGTCGCCGACGGGCACACCGACGCGATCCCCGACGAGGTCGTTGCCAGGGGGACGACCGCCGCCGAGCGGTTCCTCCTGCGCTGGCGCGGCGAGGCCGACCCGCGGGCCGTGAAGGCGATCGACACCTACTGGATCTGCACGGCCGAGCACGGCCTGAACGCCTCGACGTTCACCGCGCGCATCGTCGCCTCCACCGGCGCCGACTGCGGCGCGGCGCTGTCTGCGGCCGTCGGCGCGCTCTCCGGGCCGCTGCACGGCGGCGCCCCCGCGTACGTCAAGCCGATGCTCGACGAGGTCGCGGCGTCGGGCGACCCCGAGGGCTGGGTGCGCGACTCGATGGCGAGCGGCAGGCGGATCATGGGCTTCGGCCACCGGATCTACCGCGCCGAGGACCCGCGGTCGCGGATTCTCAAGCGCACCGCGAACGAGCTCGGCTCCGACCAGGTCGAGGTCGCCGAGGCGCTCGAGGCGGCGGCGCTGAAGGTGCTGCAGGAGGCCCATCCGGAGCGCGTGCTCGCGACCAACGTCGAGTACTACTCGGCGGTCGTGCTCGACATCGCCGAGATCCCGCCGCCGATCGCGCCCGCGATGTTCGCCTGCTCGCGCGTCGCCGGCTGGTCGGCGCACATCCTCGAGCAGAAGCGCACCGGCCGCCTGTTCCGGCCCAACGCCCGCTACGTCGGTCCGGCTCCGCGCTCGCTGACCGGCTCGGCGTCCTGACTCTCCAGGAGGCAGCGGCCCGGGCCGACGCCTTCGCGGAGGCGGGGGACGAGCGCGCGATCGCCGACCTCCGGCGCGAGTGGGAGGACACGGTCGAGGCCGATGCGCGCAGCGCCGACTACCGCGAGCGCGCGGTCGCCTACCGCGCGATCGGACAGTTCCGCTTCCGCCAGAAGATCGAGCTGCTCGCCCGCGGCCTCGACGACGAGAGCCCGGCCTGCCGCGGCTCCGCGCTGATCTCGCTCGAGCTGCTCTCGCGCGACGCTCCGGGTGCGATCAACTCGAACCGGTCGATGCTGCACCGGCTCGCAACCGTCGACGACAACCAGGCGGTGCGCCGGCTCGCGATCGTCTGCCTGAAGAACGGCTCCGCGACCCGCGACACGATCGTGCTGCTCGAGGGCCTCGCAGAGGACGACCGGCAGGAGAAGGATCTCGCCGAGACCGCCGCCAAGGTCGCGGCGACGCTGAAGAAGAAAGCCGGGCCGAAGGCCTAGGACTTGGTGCGGCGCGCGTGCGGGTGCGCGTCGAAGTACGCCTCGCGCCGGCGGCGGTCGGAGACGTGCGTGTAGATCTGCGTCGTCGCCAGGTCGGCGTGGCCGAGCATCTCCTGCACTGAGCGCAGGTCGGCACCACCCTCGAGCAGGTGGGTCGCGAACGAGTGGCGCAGGAGGTGGGGATGGACGCGGCCCGGCTCGAGGCCTGCCTTCTCGGCGAGCTTGCGGAGGATCAGGAAGGCGCCCGCACGGGTCAGCGGCCCGCCTTTCGCGTTCAGGAACAGCTCGGGCCGGAGGTGCCGGTCGAGGTAGGGCCGGCCGCGCGCCAGGTAGCGGCGCAGCGCCTCGGCGGCCGCGCGGCCGATCGGGACGACGCGCTCCTTGTTCCCCTTGCCGATGCACCGGACCAGCCGGTCGTCGAGGTCGACGCCTGCGCGCTCGAGCCCGACCGCCTCGCTGACACGCAGGCCGGCGCCGTAGAGGAGCTCGACGAGGGCGGCGTCGCGGAGCGCCCGCGGCGTGGTGCCGTTGGCCGCCTCGATCAGCGCCTCGGCCTCGCGCGGCGACAGCGTCCGCGGCAGCTTCGGGCGGCGCGGGGGCGTCTCCAGCTCGGCGGCGGGGTTGTCGGTGCGCGAGCCGAGCAGCACCTGGTGAGCGAAGAACGAGCGCGTGGCGGACACGCGCCGCGAGATCGTCGCGGGCGCGAGCCCGTCGGCGCGGAGCTCGGCGAGATACGTGCGCAGGTCGTCGGTCGAAGCCGCGGCGACGGGCTTGCCGAGCCGTCCGGCCAGGTGCGTGAGGTCGCGCCGGTACGCCTCGACCGTGCGCGGCGCGCGCCTGGTCGCGAGCAGCGCCAGGAAGCCTTCGAGCTCGGGGTCGCGCGCGATCACGAGCGGGGGTGGGCCCGGTCGTAGACGCGGCGCAGCCGGCGGCCGTCGACGTGGCTGTAGATCTGCGTGGTCGACAGCGAGCTGTGCCCGAGCAGCTCCTGGATCACCCGCAGGTCGGCGCCTCCCTCGAGCAGGTGGGTCGCGAACGCGTGGCGCAGGCGGTGCGGGTTCGGCGTCAGGCGGCGGAGGGTGCTGGTGTCGAGGCGTCGGCCGCGGGCGGAGAGAAAGACGGCGTTCTCGGCGCTGCGGGCGAGCTGCGGGCGGCCCTCGCGCAGGTAGAGGCCGAGCCGGAACGCGGCCTCCTCGCCGAGCGGCACGGTGCGCTCCTTGCCACCCTTGCCGCGCACGTGGACGAGCTCCTGGTCGAAGTCGACGTCCTGGAGGTCGAGCCCGACGGCTTCAGCGCTACGCAGCCCGGCCGAGTAGACGAGCTCGACCAGTGCGCGGTCGCGGAGTCCCAGTGGCCCGTCGCGATCGAGCGAGCCGAGCAGCGCATCGACCTCGAGCGCCTTCGGCGCCACCGGCAGCCGCCGGGGCCGCTTCGGCGCGAGCGACGCGTCGGGGACGCGCGCCGGCCCGAGCGCCGAGCGCATCAGCGACCGCACCGCCGTGAGCTTCCGTCCGATCGTCGCCGGCGCGAGCTTCGGCCGCCGCCGCCCGAGATCCGAGACGTAGTCGGAGAGCACGCGAACGTCGACGTCGTCGAGCTCGAGCCGCCGTGCCTTCAACCAGCCGGCGAACTGCTCGAGGTCGGTCCGGTAGGCCCGGCGGGTGGAGTCCGCGAGCGCGGGGCTCGACAGCAGACGGTCGATCTCGTCCATGTCCAAGAAGTTCGCCCCGGCCGCAGCAACACCTCGGAAACGCTTGTAACACTGTGTTACTAGCTCCAAGCTCCCGCCTCCGAGAGCGGGCTCGAGAGCTTGTAACACTGTGTTACTAACCGGTGTTCGCGCCGCGGTACGGGTCGAACGGCGTTTTCGGACACGCCCCCCAGAGGCCTTTGCGGGCCGCTCGGGCCGTGATACTCGCCTGGAGGAGGGCGCCCGCATAGCGGCCGCGGGCGTGGTCGTAGAACCAGACCGTCGTCGCTCCCTGGCGGACGAGTTCGAGGTTGACGTTCGTCGGGCCGCGGAACAGGTATCGCAGGAGCCGCCCGTAGCGGTCGACCTGATCGAGCTTCGGATCGGCTTCGACGCGAACGGTCGTCCCCGGCGGGAGGAGTCGCCGCAGGACGGCGCGGGCCTGCGGCCCGTAGCACTCCGCCTGCGGATACACCTCCGGCGCGTCGATCTGGACGAGGCGCACGTGCTCCCCGTTGGCCAGGACGACAGTGTCCCCGTCGATCACGTACTGGATGCGGAAGAACTGCGCCTGACCCGCGCCGGCCGGTGCGGCGAGCACGAGGACGAGGCAGAACAGGACGAGTCCACGCCGCACGTGGGTAGGATGCCCGACTTGAAGCTCGAGCACATCTTCGACCTCGACCTGCGCTACGAGGGTGAGTACGTCGTCGTGAGACCGTACGGCGGCCTCGACGGGGTCGGGTACGCGGCCGGTAAGGGCCGCGCGAGCGGTCCACGCGTCCAGGGCACCGTTCGCTTCTCCAACAATCCGCGCGTGCGCGGCGACGGCGTGCTGATGGCAGACCTCGCCGGCGCGATCGCGACCGACGACGGCGCGCACCTCGTCTTCTCGACGATGGGCCTCGGGCGCAAGAACGAGAACGGCCGCAGCTTCGACGCCGTGCTGGCGATGACCGTCGAATCCGACGACGAGCGCTACGCCTGGACGAGCGAGGCGCTCTGCATCGTCCAGGCGGTGGTCGTCGGGCGCAAGGTGACGATGAAGGTGCATCGGGTACTGGCCGACTAGGATTCGGATCCGAGGAGACCTGCGATGGCGATCACGACCGAGACCCCCCTCGACTTCCACGGGCTGAGCCCCGAGGGAAGCGTCCACCACCAACCGACGGCCGCGCTGCTCTACACGCATGCGCTGGCGCGCGGCGAGGGGCAACTCGCCGAGGGTGGGCCGCTCTGCGTCGACACCGGCAAGTACACCGGCCGTTCGCCCAAGGACAAGTTCGTCGTCCGGGAACCTGGATCCGAAAGCCGGATCTGGTGGGGCTCGGTCAATCAGCCGCTGTCCGAGGAGCACTTCGACGGGCTGCGCGAGAAGGTCGTCGACTACCTCCAGTCGCAGGATCTGTACGTCGTCGACGCGTTCGCGGGCGCGGACGAGGCGCACCGCATCGCGGTGCGCGTGATCACCGACCGCCCGTACCACGCGCTCTTCGCAAAGACGATGTTCATCGAGCCGACCGAGGATGAGCTCGTGGACTTCGAGCCCCAGGCGCTCGTCCTGCACGCGCCGGCCGTCGAGGCCGATCCGGACGCCGACGGCACGCGCACCGGCACGTTCATCGTCCTGCACCCGGGACGGACCGAAGTGCTGATCGGCGGCACGTTCTACGCCGGTGAGATCAAGAAGTCGATCTTCACCGTGATGAACGACCGGCTGCCGCTCGAGGGCGTCCTCCCGATGCACTGCTCGGCGAACGTCGACGAGAACGGAAAGGTCGCGATCTTCTTCGGCCTCTCCGGGACGGGCAAGACCACCCTGTCCGCCGACCCGGAGCGCTCGCTGATCGGTGACGACGAGCATGGCTGGGGCGACAACGGCGTCTTCAACATCGAGGGCGGCTGCTACGCCAAGGTGATCCGCCTCTCCGCCGAGGCAGAGCCGGAGATCTACAAGACGACCCACACGTTCGGGACGATCCTCGAGAACGTCGTCATCGACGAGAACGGTGTGCTCGACCTCGACGACGAGTCGAAGACCGAGAACACGCGCGCCGCCTACAAGCTCGAGCAGATCGGGAACGCACTCCCGGCGAAGCGGGCCGGCAATCCGAGCGCGGTGATCATGCTCACCGCCGACGCCTTCGGGATCCTGCCGCCCATCGCCCGCCTGACCCGCGATCAGGCGATGTTCTACTTCCTGTCCGGCTACACGGCGAAGCTCGCCGGGACCGAGATCGGCGTCACCGAGCCGCAGGCGACGTTCTCGACCTGCTTCGGCTCGCCGTTTCTGCCTCAGGAGCCGGCCGTCTACGCGCGCATGCTCGGCGAGAAGCTCGGCATGCACCCGCACGCGACCGTCTGGCTGGTCAACACCGGCTGGACGGGCGGTCCGTTCGGCGAGGGTCACCGCATGCCGATCGCGGCGACGCGGGCGCTGCTGCGCGCCGCGCTCGACGAGGGCCTGCGCAGCGTCGAGTACCGCGCCGACCCGATCTTCGGGTTCGAGGTGCCGGTCTCGGTGCCCGGCGTAGACGACACGCTGCTCGACCCGCGCGGGACGTGGCGCGACCCGGACGCCTACGACGCGAAGGCCGGGGAGCTCGCCGGAATGTTCCGCGAGAACTTCGAGAAGTTCGCCGAGTCGGCGGGCGCTGCCGTATCTGCGGCAGGCCCGCGCTCGTAACCGGGAGAACTACCGACGCGCCCACTACGCGGCTCTCGTTAGCGTCCCGACGTGGCCACACAAGCCGTCCCGGCACGTCGGCTGGGCGCGACGTCACGGCGCGATCGCTGGTGGGTGGATCCGCTCCTCACGGGAGCCGGGCTCGCCCTGCTCGGCGGATACGCGCTCGTCGTCGTCCTGCTCGGCACCGACTACCTGTACACCGGCGGCGGCGCGCACTATCTGTCGCCGTTCTACTCCCCCGACCTCGAGACGATCTTCGGCTTCGACGTCCCGTTCTCGACCGCGCTCCTCGTGGTCTGGGCGCCGCTGGGGCTACGAGCCACCTGTTACTACTACCGCAAGACGTACTACCGCTCGTACTTTCTCGCGCCCCCGGCGTGTGCGGTGCGAGGAGCGGCGCGGCCCGGGAAGTACGCCGGCGAGTCGCGGCTCCCGTTGATCCTCCAGAACGCCCACCGCTACTTCTTCTACGTCGCGGTCGTCGTGCTCGGCTTCCTCTGGTACGACGCGATCCGTGCCTTCTTCTTCGACGGGTCGGTCGGGCTCGGCCTGGGGACGCTCGTTCTGGTGCTGAACGCGTCGCTGCTGACGATGTTCACCCTCGGCTGCAACTCACTGCGGCACATGGTGGGCGGCCGACTCGACTGTTTCAGCTGCTCTGCCCGGGCGCGGACCCGCCACCGGCTCTGGAAGGGCGTCACGGTGCTCAACCTCCGCCACAAGGAGTGGGCGTGGCTGAGTCTCTTCTGGGTCTGCTTCGCCGACCTCTACGTCCGGCTCTGCGCGAGCGGCGTGTTCCACGACCCGAGGATTTTCTGACGTGGAGCGCTACGAGTACGACGTCGTCGTGATCGGCGCCGGGGGAGCCGGGCTGCGCGCAGCGATCGAGGCGAGCGGCGCCGGCGCCCGCACGGCGCTGATCTGCAAGTCGCTGCTCGGGAAGGCGCACACCGTGATGGCCGAGGGCGGCGTCGCCGCGGCGTTCGGGAACGTCGAGCCCGAGGACAGCTGGGAGACTCACTTCCAGGACACGCTGTTCGGCGGCAAGTACCTGAACAACTGGCGGATGGCCGAGCTGCACGCGCAGGAGGCGCCCGCGCGCGTCGAGGAGCTCGAGCACTGGGGCGCCGTCTTCGACCGGACGCCCGACAAGCGGATGAACCAGCGCGCCTTCGGCGGCCACACGTACCGCCGGCTCGTGCACATCGGCGACCGCACCGGGCTCGAGCTGATCCGGACGCTCCAGGACAAGGCGATCCACACGGGCGTCGACGTGTTCATGGAGTGCACGGTCTCGCGGCTCCTGAAGGACGGCGACCGCGTCTCGGGGACATACGGCTACCGGCGCGCGAACGGCGAGCCGCAGCTTTTCCGCGCAGGCGCCGTCGTGCTGGCTACGGGCGGAGCGGGGAAGTGCTGGCGCGTCACCTCGAACTCGGCCGAGTGCACCGGTGACGGGTACGCGCTCGCGTTCGACGCGGGCGCCGAGCTGGTCGACATGGAGTTCGTCCAGTTCCATCCGACCGGGATGGTCTGGCCGCCGGCGGTGAAGGGGCTGCTCGTCACCGAGGCGGTGCGCGGCGAGGGCGGGATCCTGCGCAACTCGAAGGGCGAGCGGTTCATGGAGCGCTACGACCCGAAGCGGATGGAGCTCTCGACCCGCGACGTCGTCGCCCGCGCGATCTACACCGAGGTGCGCGAGGGGCGTGGCTCGCCGCGCGGCGGCGTGTTCCTCGATGTCTCGCACCTGCCCGCCGCGACCGTCAAGAAGAAGCTGCCGAGCATGTACGACCAGTTCCACGAGCTCGCCGGCGTGGACATCACCGCCGAGCCGATGGAGGTCGGGCCGACCTGCCACTACTTCATGGGCGGGATCTCCGTCGAGGCCGACACGGGCCAGACGACCGTGCCCGGGTTGTTCGCCGCCGGCGAGTGCAGCGGCGGGATGAACGGCGCGAACCGGCTCGGCGGGAACTCGCTCTCCGACCTGCTCGTGTTCGGCAAGCGCACCGGTGAGCATGCGGCCCGTGCGGTCGCCGCCTCGTCGATCGACGACGAGCAGGTGCGCGACGCGGCCGCCGAGCTCGACGGCTACCTCGACGGCGCGGGCGACGACCCGTACGCTCTCCACGCCGAGCTGCAGACGACGATGCAGGACGGCGTCGGGATCTACCGCGACCACGTCGGCCTCCAGACCGCCGCCCACAAGCTCGACCAGCTCGAGCGGCGCGGCGCGCGCGTGAAGGCGCCCGTGGGCGGCCGCGCGTACAACCCCGGCTGGCACCTCTGCCGCGAGGTGCGGAACATGCTCTCGGTCGCGCAGGCCGTGACCCGCTCGGCGCTGCTGCGTGAGGAGAGCCGCGGCGCCCACAGCCGGCTCGACCATCCCGGTTTCGACGACTTCTGGGGCGCGAACAACGTCGTCGCGCGGAAGTCCGAGAACGGCGTCGAGGTCGAGGCCCGCCCGGTGCGCACGGCGCCCGCGCTCGCCGAGCTCGTCTCCCAGCGGCAGGCGGCGGAGGCGACGTGAGCATCCGCGAGTTCCAGATCTGGCGCGGTGACGCGGAGGGCGGAGGGCTGGTCGACTACGACGTCGAGGCGGGCCCGGGCATGGTCGTCCTGGACGCGGTGCTCGAGATCCAGCGCACCGAGGCGCAGGACCTCGCCGTCCGCTGGAACTGCAAGGCGGCGAAGTGTGGCTCGTGCGCGGCCGAGGTCAACGGCCGTCCCAGCCTGATGTGCAAGACGCGCCTCGACGAGTTGCCCGGCGGCACCGTGCGGGTCGAGCCGATGCGGACGTTCCCGATCCTGCGCGACCTGGTCACCGACGTCTCCTGGAACTACGAGATCAACAAGCAGATCCCGCCGTTCACGCCCGCGGCCGACGCGGAGTGGCTGATCGGCCAGGAGGACGTCGATCGGATGGCCGAGTTCCGCAAGTGCATCGAGTGCTTCCTCTGCCAGGACGTCTGCCACATCCTTCGCGACCACCGGATGCAGCAGCGGTACGTCGGCCCGCGCTTCCTCGCCCGCGTCGCCAGCCTGGAGATGCACCCGCTCGACACGCTCGACCGGACCGACCTGCTCACCTCCGAACAGGGCGGCATCGGCCTCTGCAACATCACCAAGTGTTGCGGCGACGTGTGCCCGGAGGGGATCAAGATCACCGACAACGCGATCATTCCGCTGAAGGAGCGCGTTGCCGACCGGCGGTACGACCCGCTGGTCAGGCTCTTCCGGCGGCACCGCTCCTGATAGCTTCACAAGCCGGATGGGGCCCACTCACGACGTCCTCGTAGTAGGCGCCGGTCTCGCTGGCATGCGGGCCGCGATCGAGGCATTCGATATCGGCGCGGACGTGGCAGTCGTCTCGAAGTTGCACCCGGTGCGCAGCCACTCCGGCGCGGCCGAGGGCGGGATCAACGCGGCCCTTGGTAACGCGTCCGAGGACAGCCCCGAGGAGCACGCCTACGACACGGTCAAGGGCTCGGACTACCTCGGCGACCAGGATGCGATCGAGGTGCTCTGCAACGAGGCGCCCGGCGACGTGTACCAGCTCGAGAACTGGGGCGCGGTCTTCTCGCGCACCGCCGACGGCAAGATCGCGCAGCGCCCGTTCGGCGCCGCCGGTGAGCCGCGCACCGCGTACGCGGCCGACATCACGGGGCATGTGCTCGTCCAGGTGCTCTACGAGCAGGTGATGAAGCGGGACCTGAACGTGTACGAGGAGTACTTCGCGTGGAAGCTGGTCGTCGAGGACGGCCGTTGCCGGGGAGTGATCTGCTGGGACCTGCTGAACGGCGGCCTGAAGACGATCAGCGCCAAGACCGTGATCCTGGCGACGGGCGGCGCGGGCCGGCTCTACGTCGGCACGACGAACGCGTACTCCTGCACCGGCGACGGGATGGCGATGGCGCTGCGGGTCGGCGTCCCGCTGAAGGACATGGAGATGATGCAGTTCCACCCGACGACGCTGGCGCCGTCGGGCGTGCTGATCACCGAGGGCTGCCGCGGCGAGGGCGCCTACCTGCTCAATTCAGAGGGCGACCGCTTTCTGAAGAACTACGCGCCGAACGCGATGGAGCTCGCCTCCCGCGACGTCATCTCGCGCGCCGAGCAGACCGAGATCGACGAGGGCCGCGGCATCGACGGGAACGTCCTGCTCGACCTGCGCCACCTCGGCGCGGAGAAGATCGTCGAGCGGCTGCACGGCACGCGCGAGCTGTCGATGACCTTCGTCGGCGTCGATCCGATCAAGGAGCCGATCCCGGTCCGGCCGGGCGCCCACTACCACATGGGCGGCGTGGATACGGACCTGTTCGGCCGCACGGAGCTCGAGGGCCTGTACGCCGCGGGCGAGTGCGCCTGCGTCTCCGTCCACGGTGCGAACCGCCTCGGCGGCAACGCGCTGATGGAGACGATCACGTACGGCAAGCGCGCGGGCCGACACGCGGCGGAGTGGGCACTGGGCAACACGACCGCAGCGGTCTCCGAGTCGATCGTGTCCGACGCCGAGCGCGAGTTGAAGATCCTGCTCGACCGCACCGAGGGTGAGCGGCCGTGGAAGATCCGCGAGGAGCTCGGCGAGACGATGCACCACAACTTCGGGGTCTTCCGCCGCGAGGAGCAGATGAAGGAGCAGTCGGACATCGTCGGCGGGCTGCGCGAGCGCTTCGCGAACGTCGTCGTCGAGGACAAGGGCCAGGTGTTCAACAGCGACCTGACCCAGGCGCTCGAGCTCGGCTTCCTGCTCGAGCTCGCCGACTGCATGATCGACTCGGGCCTCGCCCGCAAGGAGAGCCGCGGCGCCCACGCGCGCCCGTACGACTACCCCGACCGCGATGATGAGAACTACATGAAGCACACGATCGTCCGCTGGATCGCCGACCGCCCGGTGCTCGACTGGAAGCCGGTGACCATGACCAAGTGGCAGCCCCAGGAACGCAAGTACTAGGAGGCCGATGGACGTCGCACTGAAGATCTGGCGCTACAACGCCGAGTCCGGCGAGCGGGAGCTCCGCGACTACGAGGTCGAGGCACCCGAGTGGGCCTGCCTCCTCGACGTGCTCGACATCGTCAAGGACAAGGTCGACGGGACGCTCTCGTTCCGGAAGAGCTGCCGGATGATGATCTGCGGCTCGTGCGGCATGCGCATGGACGGCCGCGCCGTGCTCGCCTGCAAGGAGCCGATGCTGCCGATCGTCGAGGCCGGGCACGTGCCGGTGATCTCGGCGATGGGGAACCTGCCGATCGTCAAGGACCTCGTCGTCGACATGGGGCCGTTCTGGCAGAAGATGCGCGCGATGAAGCCGTGGCTGCAGCCCGGCTACGTCGAGGCGCCCGAGGGCAAGGAGTTCCACGTCTCGCAGGCCGAGGTCGACGTGATCCACAAGGAGGCCCTCTGCGTCAACTGCGGCTGCTGCGTCTCCGAGTGCAACTCGATGGAGTCCAACCCCGAGTTCATGGGGCCGGCGGCACTGGCGAAGGGGATGCGCTTCGTCGGTGACGCGCGCGACCAGGCGGACGTCGAGCGGCTCGAGGAGTACAACGCCGAGCACGGGATCTGGGAGTGCACGCGCTGCTACTTCTGCACCGAGCGCTGCCCCAAGGGCGTCGACCCACGCGACGCGATCGCGAAGCTCGGCGCCGAGTCGATCAAGCAGGGCATCGACCGCGACATGGGCGCGAAGCACGCGAAGTGGTTCGTGCACTCCGCGAAGACGACCGGCTGGCTCCGTGAGACCGAGCTGGTGCCGAAGACCCAGGGCATCGTCACCTCGATCAAGCAGACGAAGTTCGCGATGAGCCTCGCCAGGAAGGGGAAGGTGCCGCTGCCGTTCCCGCCGCACGTCGCCGAGCACGTCAACGAATCGCGCGCCCTCTACAATCTCGTCCAGGAGCAGGGCGTCGACGGCGCCGCCGGCATCGTCCAGGGTGAGAAGGGCCTCGCGTACATCGAGTTCGCCGAGGAGCACGGCCACCAGCACCACCACGAGGCCCCGGGCCGCGTGCACCACGACGTCCCCGCCGAGCCCGAGGAGGAGAAGAGCGAATGAAGGTCGCGTACTACAAGGGCTGTCTTGCCTCGCTGTCGGCGAAGGAGCTCGACACCTCCACACAGGCACTCGCACCGAAGCTCGGGCTGGAGCTGGAGGAGCTGGAGTCGGTCACGTGCTGCGGCGCCGGCGACATCCACGAGGCCGAGCCGGACTACTACCTCCACCTGAACGCGCGGATCCTCGCCTACGCCGAGGCGACCGGGGCGGACACGCTGATGACGATCTGCAACGTCTGCACGCTCAACCTGCGGCAGGCGAACTGGCAGCTGAAGAACGACGGGGCGCTGCGCACGCGCATCAACGACAACCTCGAGCGGGTCGGCGTGCCGCGGTACTCCGGCGGCGTCGAGGTCAAGCATCTGCTCTGGCTGATCGCCGAGGGCGAGGGCTTCGAGCTGCTCCAGCAGGTCGCGCACAAGGGGCTGAAGGGGCTGAAGATCGCGCCGTTCTACGGCTGCCAGATCCTGCGCCCGTCGAAGATCCTCGGGTTCGAGGATCCCGACCGCCCGTGGTCGCTCGAGCGGATCATCACCGCGTGCGGCGGTGAGCCCGTCGACTACCCCGCGAAGATCAAGTGCTGCGGCTTCCCGATCATCCAGGCGCGCGAGGAGACGGCGCTCGGCGAGCTGATCCAGCCGATCGAGCAGGCGATGGAGGCCGGCGCCGACGCGATCGTCACCCCGTGCCCGCTCTGCCACCTCTCGCTCGACGCGTGGCAGCAGAAGCTCGAGAAGTCCACGGGCAAGAAGTACGGCATGCCGATCATCCACCTCTCGCAGCTCGTCGGCGTCGCCGCCGGGCTGTCGGACTCGGAGCTGAAGTTCAAGCGGCACGTCGTCCCGGTCACCCCGGTTCTCGACAAGCTCAGCGTCTGACTCGCGAGACGGTTCGCACGAGCCTCGCCGCCGTGGCGGGGGTGGCGACCGCAGGTATCGCCTGGGGGCTGTACGAGGCGTCCTGGGTGCGGCTCGAGGAGCTTCCGGTCGCGCTGCCACGCATTCCCGACGAGCTCGCGGGCCTGCGGGTCGCGCACCTGTCGGACTTCCATCTCGGCGTGCCGTCTCCGGCGTCGCGTGCGGTCGACCGGGCGGTCGAGTGGGTGATCGAGCGCGAGCCGGATCTCGTGCTCGTCACGGGCGACCTGCTCGCCCGGCCCGAGGGGGACGAGCGGCTGCGCACGCTGATCGAGCGGCTGCCGCCCGTCTACGCCGTTCTCGGCAACCACGACTACGCCGACAGCCGCGACCCGTTCTCGAAGCCGGTCGGGGACGTCGACCTCGGCCGCGGGACGCTGCTGTCGGACGAGTCGGTGACGCTCGAGCTACGTGGACGACGGGTGCAGCTCGTCGGCGTCGACCCGCGCACGTACCTGCGCCAGGAGGCACGACCGTGGGAGCTGGCCGACCCCGACGCCGACCTGCGGATCCTCCTCTGCCACTTCCCACGCGTCGTCGACCGGCTGCCCGAGGGCGTGTTCGACCTGGTCGTCTCGGGCCACATGCACGACGGTCAGATCTGCCTCCCGTACGGTCGCGGCAAGGTGCGGATCGCGCACCCGAGGTCGCCGTACAACCACGGGATCTACCGGCGGCCCGGCGGCGTGCTGCACGTGTCCTCGGGGCTCGGGACGACGTTCGTCCCGTTCCGGTTCTTCGCACGGCCTGAGGCGACGGAGCTGCTCGTACAATCAGGGTGATGGAGGGCCACGCGAGCATCTCGCAGGACGTCCTCGCGCGGTACGCGGCCGACGCGGCGCTCGAGGTCGACGGGGTGCACGCGCTCGTCAAGCACCGGCCCGTCCGCATCGCGGTCGCCGAGGACGGTGCGGTCTCGGTCGATCTGCACCTCACGCTCGAGTGGGGGGCGGCGTTCGGCGAGGTCGGATCGGCCGTCCAGGAGCGCGTCGCCGAGTACCTCGAGCGGATGGCGGGCGACCGGCCTGCAAGCGTCGACGTCTTCGTCGACGACGTCGAGCGCTGATGCCTCCACGCGTCGCCGGGCTGACCGGCGCAACGCTCGAGACGGCGCCGTCGGTTTGCCACGAGTGCGTCTGGTGGCAATCGCGCTCGCGCGGCGTCGACAAGCGGCGCTGGATCGCGAAGGTGGAGGAGGACTGGGGTGCGTGGGGGACGGTGTACTACGACGCCGACGGGCGGTTGCTCGGCTCGATGCAGTACGGGCCGGCGGGGCTGTTCCCACGCGCGGCCGACCTGCCGGCCGGCCCGCCGTCGGACGGGGCGGTGCTGGTCACGTGCTCGTACGTCGTCGACGCGGCCACACCGTGGGTGATGCAGTCGCTGTTTCTCGCCGCGATCGGCGACGCGCGGGATCGCGGTGCGAAGGCCCTCGAGGCATTCGCGTACCGCTATCCGGAGGGCGAGTCGGCGTACGAGCGATTCCGCGTCCACCGGACGGTGTTCCCGTCGGACTTCCTCGCCGACTTCGGCTTCCGCACGGTGCGCGTCCAGGGCCGCGTCGAGCTGGCGAGGCTCGAGCTCGGCGGCCTCGTGCCGGTGCAGGAGAAGATGACCGCGCGCGCCTTCCGCGCGCTGAAGACGGGGCTCACCCCGGCGCCCGTTCCGCAGCGGCCATAGGGTAGGCCGCGTGATTGCAGAGATCGTCGACCTCGACCGTTACCCGCTCGACGCCGCGCTGGTCGAGGAGTGTCGCGAGGCGTTGAGGCGCGAGGGCGCGGTCAGGCTCGACGGGTTCGTGCGCCCCGAGGCGGTCGCCCGGATGGTCGCCGACGCGAACGCTCTCGCCTCACGCGGCTACCCGAACGACGCGGCGCACAACTGCTACTTCGACGACGAGATCGACGAGTCGCTGCCGGCCGACCATCCGCGGCGGATCATGGTGCGCTCGGCGCAGAAGGCGGTGGCGATGGACCTGCTCCTCGCCGACTTCGCGCCGATTGCGATCTACCGGTCGGACGAGATCACCCGCTTCGTCGCCTCGGTCGTCGAGAAGGACGTGCTGTACCCCTCCGACGATCCCCTCGACGGCTGCAACATGACCGTGTACGAGGAGGGCGACGAGCTCGGCTGGCACTTCGACCAGAGCGAGTTCTCGGTGACGCTGATGATCCAGCGCTCCGAGACCGGGGGAGACTTCGAGTACGTCCCGCTCGTGCGCGAGCCGGGCGACGAGCACTACGACGACGTCCGCGACGTGCTGCTCGGGACGTCGGACCGGGTGAAGCTGCTGGCGAGCGAGCCCGGCACGCTCGCGTTCTTCAAGGGCCGCTTCTCACTCCACCGCGTCCCGCCGATCGGCGGCGCGACCCCGCGGATGAACTCGGTGCTCACGTACGTCTCGGAGCCCGGGCACAAGCTGAGCGCGACGGCGCAGCAGATGTACTACGGACGCACGGCGTAGGCTCGGCGGGTTCCGGCTTCTACTGAGCGGCGGACTCGAGCCTGGCCACTCGCTCGGCGAGCGCCTGCATCACCTTGCGCTGAATGCCCGGGTTGTCGTCGAGCACGCGGCGGAACTCGCCGCTCGTCAGCACGAAGCAGCGGACCGGGGTGGCCGCCGTCACCGTGGCGGTCCGTTTCGAATGCGTGATCAGGCCGATCTCGCCGACGAAGTCGCCGCTCTCGCGCGTCGCGACCGGCTTGCCGCCCTGGGTCACGTCGACCGTGCCGTCGACGATGACGAAGAACTCCCGGGCCAGGCCGCCTTCCCGGCAGAGGACATGCCCGGGCTCGAGGTCGAGATCGTCGGCCCCGCGCGCGATCTGGCCGAGCTCCTTCTTCGAGAGCCCGGCAAAGAGCGGGGCCTGCCTGAGCGCCTCGATCTTCTCGTCGCGGGTGAACAGGCCCATCAGGCTGCGAGGGCTTCGCGGCTGAGCAGCAGCTCGGCGATCTGGATCGCGTTCAGCGCGGCGCCCTTGCGGAGGTTGTCGCACGCGAGGAAGAGGACGAGGCCGTGTTCCTCGGTCGGATCCCGGCGGATCCGACCCACCAGCACCTCGTCGCCGCCCGCCGCCTGCCCCGGCGAGGGGAAGTCGACGAGGCGGATGCTCGGCGCGGCGCCGAGGAGCGCCCGCGCGTCGTCGGCCGTGAGCTTCGACTCGGTCTCGAGCCACACCGCCTCGGCGTGGCCGACCATCACCGGCACGCGGACGCAGGTGGCGCTGATCGGCAGGTCGGGGAGCTCCATGATCTTGCGCGTCTCCTCGCGGAGCTTCTCCTCCTCGTCGAACTCGACGCCGTCGAAGTCCCAGTCCATGCGCAGGTCGTGCTCGCGCGGCTCTTCGGCCGCCAGGCGCTGCATCGACGACGCACCGGCGCCCGAGACCGACTGGTAGGTCGACACGCGGATCCGCTGGAGGCCCGCCGCCTCGTGCAGCGGCTTGAGCGCGCACGTCAGCGGGATCGTGCAGCAGTTCGGGTTGGCGACGATGCCCTCGTTCTCGGGCGCGCGCATGCCGTTCACCTCCGGGACGACCAGCGGCACGCCCTCGGCGAGCCGGTATGCCGCAGACTTGTCGACCACGACCGCGCCGCCGCGGACGGCGTGGGGGACGAGCTCGCGCGAGCCGGACGTCCCGACCGAGAAGAGACAGAGGTCGAGGTCGCCCGCTGCGAGGACGTCGGGCGTTGCCTCCTCGACGACCAGAGCCTCGCCGCCGAACGCGACCCGTGACCCGGCCGAGCGAACAGAGGCGAACGCGCGAACGTCGTCGTAGCCGCGCTCGGCGAGCAGTTCGAGCGTGACCGTGCCGACGGCGCCGGTCGCCCCGACAACACCGATTCTCGGGCTGGCGCCGCCCCTAGGCATTGGCCCGGGCCTCGGCGACGAGCTGGAACTTGTCGTGAACCGCCTGCACGGCGCGCTCGACCTCGGACGCGCGCACGACGCACGAGATCCGGATCGACGATGTCGAGATGATCTCGATGTTGATCCCGGCCTCGTAGAGCGCCTCGAACATGTCGGCGGCGACGCCCGGGTGCGAGCGCATGCCCGCGCCGATCAGCGAGACCTTCGCGATGTCCGAGTCCTGTGTGAAGCCGCCGGCGCCGACGATCTCGCACTCGGCGGCGAGGATCGGCTCGGCGACCGCGAGGTCGCTCTTCGGCAGCGTGAACGAGATGTCGGTGAGCCCCTGGGCGGAGACGTTCTGGACGATCATGTCGATGTTGACGCCGGCGTCCGCGAGCGCGCGGAACACGTTGGCGGCGACACCCGGGCGGTCGGGCACGGCCGAGATCGTCACCTTCGCCTCCGAGGTGTCGTGCGTGACGCCCGAGATGATCGCCTTCTCCAGCAACTTCGCGTCCTCCTCCTGGATCCACGTCCCTTCGGCCTCGCTGAACGTCGACCGCACGTGCAGGCGGACGCCGTGGTTGCGGGCGAACTCCACTGAGCGTAGCGCCATCACCTTCGCGCCCGAGGCGGACATCTCCAGCATCTCCTCGTACGTGACCACGGGCAGCTTGTAGGCGCCGGGGACGAGGCGCGGGTCGGCGGTGTAGACGCCTTCGACGTCGGTGAAGATCTGGCAGCTCTCGGCGCCGAGAGCGGCGGCGAGCGCGACCGCGGTCGTGTCGGAGCCGCCGCGGCCGAGGGTGGTGATCTCCTGGCCGGTGGAGACGCCCTGGAAGCCGGCGACGAGGACGATCTTCCCCTCGTCGAGCGCATCGTGGATGCGGTGCGCCCGCACCTCGACGATCTTCGCCTTCGTATGCGTCGTGTCGGTGACGATGCCGGCCTGCGAGCCGGTCAGCGAGACCGCCTCGTGGCCGAGATCCTCGATCGCCATCTCGCCGAGGGCGCAGGTGATGCGCTCGCCGACGGAGATCAGCATGTCCATCGCGCGCGGCTTCGGCCGCTCGGAGATGCGGTGGGCGAGGTCGACGAGCTCGTCGGTGGTGTCGCCCATCGCCGACAGCACGGCGACGACGCGTCCGCCGTTCTCCTTCTCGGCGACGATCCGCCGCGCGACCGCTTTGAGCCGGTCGGGGTTCCCGACCGACGTTCCGCCGAACTTCATCACGACCGTGCCGCCGACGCGCTGCTCGTCGGCGCCTGCGATCCCCGGTACGGCCTCGTAGTCGGTGGCGGCCATGCTGTTCCAAAGGGTAGCTGGGGCGGAAAAACGACCCCATAAATACGCCGAACCGGCTGACCCGAGGGCCAACCGGTTCGACAGCGGCGAATCTAGATGGTGACCCTTCGGTGTGCAAGTGGCTGCCGCACGAATACCCGCAATTTGCGACAAATACCGCAGTGGAGCTCGACCATGTCCAGATCGCCGCCCCGCCGGGGTGCGAGGCGGAGGCCCGCCGCTTCTTCGGCGGCCTACTTGGGCTCGAGGAGCTGGTGAAGCCGGAGCCGCTCCAGGCCCGCGGCGGTGTCTGGTTCGCGGTCGGCGACCGGCAGCTGCACATCGGCGTCGAGCCCGACTTCGCGCCGGCCCGGAAGGCGCATCCGGCGTTCCGCGTCAGTGACGGGGAGCTCGACCGGCTGGCCGCGGTGCTGGAGGGCGTCGAGTGGGACGACTCGCTCCCGGAGGTGCGGCGCTTCTACGTCGCCGACCCCTGGGGCAACCGGATCGAGATCCTCGCCGGCTGAAGGGTCTTAACAGTGCCAGGCACTGTTAAGACGGTTACATCTCGCGACGGCCGGACAGCGCGCGGCCGAGCGTGACCTCGTCGGCGTACTCGAGGTCGCCGCCGACGGGGAGCCCGCTGGCGAGGCGCGTCACCTTCACCCGTCCGCGGAGCCGGTCGGCGAGGTAGGCGGCGGTCGCCTCGCCGGTCATGTTCGGGTTGGTCGCGACGACCACCTCGACGACGCCGTTCCGGTCGACGCGCTGGATCAGCTCGTCGATGCGAAGGTCGGCCGGGTCGACGCCGTCGATCGGCGACAGCGCTCCGCCGAGCACGTGATAGAGCCCGCGGAACTCCGCGGTGCGCTCGACCGAGATCAGGTCGACGGGCTGCTCGACCACGCAGATCAGCGAATGGTCGCGCCGCGTGTCGAGGCAGATCGCGCAGAGCTCATCCTCGGTCAGGTTCCCGCACACGCGGCAGAAGCGGACGCGCTCCTTCACCTCGGTGATCGCGGCGGCGAGCGCGAGCGCCTCGTCCTTGGGCACGCGCAGCATGTGGAACGCGAGCCGCTGGGCCGTCCGCTGGCCCACGCCGGGCAGGCGCGTCAGCTGCGCAACGAGGTTGTCGACGGATGGTGAGAACACGACGAACACCGTAGGCTACGGCGCGACCCCGACGTAAGGAGGCATGTCCCATGGCAGTCGTCTCGATGATGAGGATGTCCGGCGACTCCGACGAGCTCGCCGACAAGCTGCGCGAGCACGTCGCGCCGCTCGGCCGGGAGCTCGCACCGGGCCACGGTGGGCTCGGCACGATCGTCGCCCGCACGGACGACGGGATCCTGGTGATCAATCTCTGGGAGAACGAGGAAGGGCGTCAGGCGATGGCCGAGGAGCCGGCCGTTCTCGAGGCGCTTCAGGCCGGCGGCTTCCCGCCGCCCGCGTTCGAGGGCCACGAGGTGATCGACATGACAATCCTGCCGGCGGCGGTGCGCGGCGGCTAGAGCCCTGGAAGGCCGAGGCCTCCGAGTTGGCCGCCGAGTTTCGACTCGGCCAGAGCCGAAGCCGCGCGCAGCGCCTCGTTGACCGCTGCGAGGACGACGTCCTCGAGCATCTCGGGATCGTCCGGATCGATCGCCTTCGGGTCGATCCGGACACCCGTGAGCACCCCGGTGCCGGTGGCGGTCACGGTGACGAGCCCGCCGCCGGCCGAGCCCTCCACCGTCTCGTTCGCGAGCTGCTCCTGGGCGCGGGCCATCTGCGTCTGCATCTCCTGCGCCTGGCGCATGAGCTGGTTCATGTCGAAGCCTTTTGCCACTACTCGTCCACCTCTCTGGCGTCGAAGCTTTCCTTGATCAGCGCGAGGAAGTCTTCCTCGCTCTCAGGCTCGAGCTCCTCTTCAGGCTCGTCGCTGTGCTCGCCGATCGTGAACGCGAGCTTCAGCTTGCGCCCCGTGACCTCGTAGAGCGCGTCGACCATCAGGGAGGAGTACTTCTCCTCGGCGAGGCCGAGGTGAAACGCGTTCGATGCCGGGAACTCCAGCGTCAGCGTGTCGTTCTCGAGCACGATCGGGCGGGCCTCGCCGAACACGGGCGCCGCCGGGATCGAGCGGCGCTCGACCGCCGGGAGCACGGAGCGTTGCCAGGCTTCCTGGAGCTGCTCGAGCTCTAGCGAAGGCGGTTCAGGGGGCGGGGTGGCGGCTTCGGGCGTCGCCGCGGGCATTGGCGGTGCTTCGTTCGGGACTGTCCCCAAGACCGGGACAGTCCCACGCTGCTCCAACAGCTCCAGCCGGTACGCCATCGACTCGGCCGAGAGATCCGCTCCCGGCCGCGTCACCCGGACCAGCGCCAGCTCGAGCGGCAGGCGCGGGTCGCCGCCCTGGCGCATGTCCTCGACCGCGACCGCGAGCAGGTCGCAGAGCCGCAGGACGGTCGCCTCGGGCAGCTGGTTCGCCTGCGCGCGCAGGCGCTCGCGCGCCTCCTCGGTCACCGGCAGCGACTCGGGCACCTCGCCGAGGTGGTGGACGAGCATCAGGTGCCGCAGGTGCTCGAGCAGGTCGGTGACGACGCGGCCGATGTCCTGGCCCTGCTCCGACAGCTCCTCGACGAAGATGAGTGCGCCGGCGGTGTCGTGGTCGACGATCAGGTCGCACAGGCGGAAGAGCGCCTCCTCCTCGACCGCGCCGAGCATCTGGAGGACGTCCTGCACGGTGATCGTGCCCTCGGTCGCCGACGCGAGCTGGTCGAGCGTCGATTCGGCGTCGCGGTAGGCGCCGCGGCCGCTCCGCGCGATCAGCGACAGGGCGGCGTCCGGGACGTCGATCTTCTCGCCGTCCGCGATCCGTCGGAGCTTCTTGACCATGTCGGGCAGCCGCGGCCGCGCGAAGACGAACGTCTGGCACCGCGAGCGCACCGTCGGCAGCACCTTGGCCAGCTCGGTCGTGCAGAAGATGAACAGCAGGTGCGGCGGTGGCTCCTCGATCAGCTTCAGGAGGGCGTTCCAGGCTGCGTCGGTCAGCTGGTGCGCCTCGTCGAGGATGTAGACCTTGTAGCGGCCCTCCACCGGCTGCAGCACGACGCGCTCGCGGATCTCGCGGATGTCGTCGATGCCGCGCTGGGAGGCGGCGTCCATCTCGACCACGTCCAGCGAGGTGCCGCTCGCGATCGTGACGCAGGCGTTGCACGTCTTGTCGGGCGTCGCGGTCGGCCCGTGCGCGCAGTTCAGCGACTTCGCCAGGATCCGCGCCATCGACGTCTTGCCGGTGCCGCGCGGGCCGGCGAAGAGGTACGCCTGCCGCACGTGCCCGGCGGCGATCGAGTTCCTCAACGTCCGCACGACCGCGTCCTGTCCGATCACCTCGTCGAAGTCCATCGGCCGGTATTTCCGGTACAGCGCAGTCACTCTGACGATTCAAGCAGAATCACCCCGCCGTGCCTCTGTGGAAACCGACGAGCCGCCGGCTGCGTGCGTGATCTGCCAGGACTCGCGCCAGTACGTCGGCTGGGACGGCCAGCGGTGGACGACGTTCGAGGAGCTTCGCGCATCGCACCGCGCCGATGTCCGTGACGACCACGGCCTGCTCGGGATCGGTTGACGATGGTCGACTGGAGCCGCGCACTCGGCGACGTGCCCGTCTACGTCCACGAGGACGACGCGGGTGGGTCACGCGGCCCGACCCGTGCGTGGAGCTGTGGGGCGGGGAGGAGCTCGACCTCGGCCGAGGCGTGACGCTGCTCCGGCTCGGCGGGCACTTCGCGGGCGGCCAGGTACTCCACGCCGGCCGCTCGCTGCTCGTCGGCGACATCGTCCAGGTCGCGATGGATCGCCGCTGGGTGAGCTTCATGTACTCGTACCCGAACCTGATCCCTCTTCCGGCCGGGACGGTGCTGCGGATGGTCGAGAAGCTCGAGCCCTACGAGTTCGACCGTGTCTACGGCGCGTGGTGGGACCGGGTCATGACGGAAGACGGGAAGGGTGCGGTGCGGCGTTCGGCGGAGCGGTACGCCTCGGCGCTGGAGGGTCAGCCCTCGCCGTCCCAGTAGTCGAGCGCCTCGATCCGGGCGACGACTCCGAGGCCGCCGAAGTTGATCTTGTTCGAGCGCGGGTAGAAGCACAGGTCGCCGGGCTCGCGCGTCCCGTACGCGAGGTAGGTGAGCCCGCCGCCTCCGGCACGGAACATGTGGGCCACCCCGGTCGCCGGTGCGCGCGATACGACGTGCCCCTCGCGCACCGGAATCTCCTCGTCGCCGAGGACGAGCACTCCGTTCCCGCCCAATACGACGAAGACCTCCTCCTCCATGGAGTGGCAGTGCTGCGGGCCGGACTCCTTGCCCGGGGCGACCTCGACGTGCTGGATGCCGGTCGCCACCGACCCGCCCGCGCGTCCGAGGTTGCGTCGCGTGCGCTGCACAAGCGGACGATCCTCGGTCTTGCCCTCGACAGCGCCGACGTTCACGATCGTGGCCGGGCGGGGATCCGGCTGGGCCGGCAGTTCGGGTGGGCCGAGCTCGGACTCCTTGACGAACTGGATCGGGAAGCCGTCGAAGGCGCCGTCCTGCGATTCCACCCAGCGGCTGCCGAGGAGCGACGCGCCGAGCCGAGGGAAGCGCGGAGCCTCGTCGCCCCCGCGCTGGCCGAACGCGAGTACGTCCAGGCCGTCCAGCCCGTGTATCGAGTGGGCTCCCTGGCCCGGCCGGTACACGATGCAGTCGCCGGCGCCGATCTCCGAAGCCTTGCCGGCCTGCCACGAGAGGCCCCGTCCGGCGAGGACGTAGAAGATCTCCTCCTGGCGCCCGTGCTCGTGCGCCGGCGTCGACCAGCCTCCGTTGGCGACCTCGATCCGGCGGACGCCGACCCCGACGCAGTCGGCCGCCTCGCCCACGAACGACCACGTCGCGTTCAGATGGCCGATGCTGAGCTCACGGCGCACGGCCTCGTCGAGATGCGTCAAGCCCACGGTTCGACTCTAGAGAAAACGCCCGGTCGCGCAACCGGCGTCGAAACGGCTTCCCCGGGAGGAACCCGATTCGCTTGCTCGGGCCAGGCCTGACCGCGGCACCTGAGAGGAACTCCTTAGCGCTGCTTCCTTCCGGACCTGACGCGGTTCGAAGGCTCCCAGTGCGCGGAACCTGGCCGTCAACGCTGCGCTTTCGGGCCCAGGCCCCGAAGAACCCGCCCCTCGGACGGTATTCGGCCTCGCTAGAGCGGATTGCGAGTACAGGGAACCGCTAGCTCCCCGCCTAGCGCGACCGGGCAGGGCGATGGTACCAACCATCTAGACTCGTCTTCGTGGTCTCGTGGCTCCGAACGCCGTCCGACGACGACCTGCCTCCGGTCGCGAAGGAGATGGCCGACAAGGCGGCCGAGAAGCTCGGCTTCGTCCCGAACGTCGTCGCGGCATATTCGGTCCGGCCGAAGCACCTCGAGCTGTGGAACGAGCTCTACAACGAGCTGATGCGCGGCGACTCGGGGCTGAGCAAGGTGCGGCGCGAGATGATCGCCGTCGTCGTCTCGACGACGAACCGCTGCCACTACTGCATGGTCTCGCACAGCGCATTCCTCCGGAAGCTGACCGGTGACCCGGTGCTCGTCGAGCAGCTGCGGACCAACTACCGGTACGCAGACCTGGAGCCGCGCGACCGCGTGATGCTCGACTTCGCGGTCAAGCTCACCGAGCGCTCGGCCCAGTGCACCGAGGCGGACATCGAAGCGCTCCGCGCCGTCGGCTGGACGGACGAGGACGTGATGGACATCACCGAGGTCGCGGCGATGTTCAACTACACGAACCGGCTTGCGAGCGGCCTCGGCTGGGTGCCGAACGACGAGTTCGTCACGTTCGGCCTCGACGAGAACAGCTGACCGGCGCTCAGTTCCGGGCGCGCAGGGCCGCCACCGTCCGCCTGTAGGCGGCGAGCGTTGCGGGGACGAACGTCAACGTCTGGACGGAGCCGTTGGCGAACTCGACCTCGAACACGATCGTTCGCCCGACCCGCCGTCCCTTCCATGTCTGCGGCGCATCCGTGCCGACCTCGAGGGAGATCTTCTGCCCGTCGACCTTGCCCGCGACCGGCTCGGTCTGCCGAGGGGTGTCCACGGCCGTGGGGTAGACGAAGGTGAGCGTTCCGTCGACTGCGTCGCCTCGCTGCTCCCACTGAAGAAAGTAGGCGGCGGTGGGCTGCCCGGACGGGTACGTCGCCATGTAGCTCGGGAGCGGCGTGGCAGCGACCGTCGAGCCCGGCCCGCCACTGCCGCAGCCGGCCGCGAGAACGGCGACCGCGAGCATGGCGGCGAGAGCGATCCAACGGAGCCGTGTCGGCTGCATCGGCCAGAGGGTTGCACAGCGACGCTGGCCCTGGCGGCGCCTGCGGATCGCGGTACCCTGTCGTTCTCTCCGGGCGCGTAGCTCAGCGGGAGAGCGCCCGCTTCACACGCGGGAGGTCGCTGGTTCGATCCCAGCCGCGCCCATTTCGGCCCGTGTAGCCATGCGGAAACGCTTGGTTGCGTGTGTCATGCGGGCCAGTGCGATGCCGTGGGTGCTCGTCTCATGCTCCCCCGGTGCTTTACCCTGACCCGCAGCCCACGCGAGCAACGGCTGGTTCGAGGTCAGGACCGTCGAGGGCTGGGAGCCGCCCGGCCCGCTTCAGCCCTTTGCTTCGATCCTGGCCCACGTGTCCCTGAGGCCGAGCGTGCGGTTGAAGACGAGTCGCCCGGGCGTCGAGTCGGGATCCGGGCAGAAGTAGCCGAGGCGCTCGAACTGGACGGTCTCGCCGATCGGAAGCTCAGCGAGCGTGCGCTCGACCAGGCACTCACCGAGAACCGTCTCCGAGTCGGGGTTGATGTCGGCGAAGGGGTCGCCGTCTGCGCCGGGATCGGGGCGGGTGAAGAGCCGATCATAGAGACGGACTTCCGCCGGCACGGCGTGCTCGGCGGAAAGCCAGTGCAACGTCGCCTTGGGCCGGCGCCCGTCCGGGGCGTCGCCGCCGCGCGTCTCCGGATCGTAGGTGCAGCGGAGCTCGACGATCACGCCGCCTGCGTCCTTCACCACCTGGGTGCAGGTGACGAAGTAGGCGTAGCGGAGCCGCACCTCGCGGCCGGGGGCGAGGCGGAAGAACTTACTCGGCGGGTCCTCCATGAAGTCGTCACGCTCGATCCAGAGCTCGCGCGTGAACTGCACCGTGCGCGTCCCGGCCGAGGGATCCTCCGGGTTGTTGACGGCCTCCATCTCCTCGACCCGCCCCTCGGGGTAGTTCTCGATCACGAGCTTGAGCGGGCGCAGGACCGCGAACCGCCGCGCCGCCGTCCGGTTCATCACGTCCCTTGCCTCATGCTCGAGCGACTCGATCTCGACCGCGCTCTGACCCTTGCCTCCTACCCCGACCACGTCCAGGAAGCGGCGCAGGCCCTCGGGCGGGAAGCCGCGCCGGCGCAGGCCCGAGACGGTGGGCATCCGGGGATCGTCCCAGCCACGCACGTGGCCCTCGCTCACGACTCGGCCCAGGAAGCGCTTGGAGAGCACGGTGTACGTGAGGTTGAGGCGGGCGAACTCGTACTGGCGGGGCCGCGAAGGCACGGGCAGGTTCTCGATCAGCCAGTCGTAGAGCGGCCGGTGATCCTCGAACTCGAGTGTGCAGATCGAGTGGGTGATGCCCTCGATCGCGTCCGATTGGCCGTGGGCGAAGTCGTACAGCGGGTAGATGCACCACTCGTCGCCGGTCCGCGGGTGGGTCGCGTGCAGGATCCGGTAGAGCACCGGGTCGCGCATGTTGATGTTGGGCGATGCCATGTCGATCCTCGCCCTGAGCACCCGGGCGCCGTCCGGAAACTCGCCCGCCCGCATGCGCTCGAACAGGTCGAGGCTCTCCTCGACCGGGCGTTCGCGCCAGCGGCTGTTCGTACCCGTCTCGGTGAAGGTGCCGCGGCGCTCGCGGATCTCGTCGGCGGATTGATCGTCGACGTACGCCTTGCCGGCCTCGATCAGGTGGACGGCCCAGTCGTAGAGCTGCTGGAAGTAGTCGGAGGCGTAGTAGAGATGGTCGCCCCAGTCGAAGCCGAGCCAGCGGATGTCCCGCTGGATCGCCTCGATGTACTCCTGCTCTTCCTTGATCGGGTTCGTGTCGTCGAAGCGCAGATGGCAGCGGCCGCCGAACTCCTCGGCGATCCCGAAGTTGAGTGCGATCGCCTTCGGGTGGCCGATGTGGAGGTATCCGTTCGGCTCGGGCGGGAAGCGGGTCACGACCTCCGAGACCCTGCCCTCGCGCACGTCGGCAGCGACGATCTCGCGGATGAAGTCGCTTTTCTCGGGGGTGGCAGGACTGTCGGCGCTCACGGCGTTGCTCGCGTCATCCGAAGAGAGTAGTGCAGCGCCTCGTCCCTGACCGGGCGGACGGCTACGGTCACGGCCGGTAGCCGGCAGCCCGAGCGCGGCCATGTCTCGATTGCCGCAGACGAGTACGCCTGTCTCCTGGAGTGCGGCGGTCCAACCGCCTCCGACGTAGGGGAGAGGCAATTGGGGAAGTGGGAACAGGCCCGAAGGCGACGGCGCCGATCTCCTCTACCAGCGTTTCCGGCGCGAGGTCACGAACCTCCGCGTCGAGTCCGACGGCCAGGATGCTGTCCCCCGTCGGGGTCTCGGCCGGGGCGGTCGAGCTCCGGCGCGACGACGATGCCGAGAGCTTCTTCCAGCGCGCCGACGAGGCGCTCTACCGGGCGAAGGCCTGGGGGAAGGGCCGCCTCGCGTGGGGTGACGGTGACCGCCCCGAGCCGCCTGCGGAGGCGGGGTACGGCGACGGCAATGCGGTGTTCTCGTGCGGCGGCTGCGCGCGCTTCCGGCCGGGCAAGGGGCGGAGCGGCTACTGCGAGGAATGGCACGCGCCGGTCGAGCCGACCGGGGTGTGCCGTGTCTTCGAGCCCCGCACCGGCTCCTAGGCTCCTCTCACAAACTTCCCAGGCTCCCTTCACGTTCGGCGGCGAAAGTCGGAGTGCGTCCAAAGCGGGCGCGCAAACGAAAGGAGCACTCCGATGGACAAGCACGGAAGACGCCTCATGCGGATCGGCGCCGTCGGCGCCGTTGCGCTCGGGGCGATCGCCGGAAGCTACGGCATCGCAAGCGCGGCCGGCGGCGCCGGCTCGAGCCAGAGCCAGGGGAGCCTGACCCTGTCCCCCGCGACCACTGCGTCGAGTCAGGCCTCGCCGCAGACTCCTCCGCAGGGCTGGGGGCACCAGCGGTCGGACGAGACCGTGCTCACCGGCGATACCGCGAGCAAGGTGCAGGCGGCCGCGGTCGCCAGGGTGCCCGGCGCGACCGTCAGTCGCGTCGAGACCGACGCGGACGGCCACGCCGCGTACGAGGTGCACATGGTCAAGTCGGACGGGACGCTCACGACGGTCTACGTCGACAAGTCGTTCGACGTCGTCAGCGTCGAGACCGGCATGCCCGGCCCCCCGCCGGGCGGCCAGGGCATGCGCCCCGGGCAGCCGACCGCCTGACCCACCCGTCAGGGCCTGCCCCGGATCGCCGGGGCGGGCCCTGACGCGTGTCCTTCGTCTACTCTTCCGGGCGTGAAGAAGTTCGCGTTGCTACTGGCGCTCGCAGCGCTCCTGGTCGGTGTGCCGGCCGCGCTCGGCGGGTCGGCCAGCAACTCCACCACCTTCAACGACTCGGTCGGCGAGGACGCGACCGCGCCGGACATCACCACCGTCCAGGTCTCGAACGACGACGCCGGGATGATCACCTTCCAGATCAACATTCCGAACCGCCCGGCGCTGACCCAGGACATGTTCGTCCTGATCTTCCTGGACACCGACCACAACCCGAACACGGGCGACGCCGACGCGAACGGCGCCGAGTACGTGATCGAGCTCGATCCGGGCGTGGTCACGCTCTTCAAATGGAACGGCAGCGACTACCTGCAGGCGTCGCAGCAGTCCTCGCTCACCTTCGCCTACGCGAACGGCGCGACGATCCACGTCTCCGCCGCCGATCTCGACCACACGAAGGCGATCAATTTCGGCGTGATCGCAGTGTCGGGCGTCACCCTCGACGCATCCGGCAACCCGGTCTTCGACAATATCCACCGCGACCTGGCGCCGGACCCCGGCCACGGCTTCTTCTCGTACAACGTGCTGACCAAGATCGTGCTCTCGGTCACCTCGCTGACGACGTCGCCCAAGCCGCCGAAGGCCGGCAAGAGTTACTCGGTCTCGATGGCCGTCACCGAGAACGACACCGCCGGCCCGGTGCAGTCCGGAAAGGTCGCCTGCGTTGCGTCGCTCGCCGGCAAGCGGCTGCCCGCATCAGCACACGTCGTCGCGAACGGCATCGCGACCTGTGTCTGGAAGATCCCGAAGACGGCCAAGGGCCGGACGATGCGGGGCACGATCACGGTGACCGTGCAGGGCACGTCGGTCACGCGCCCGTTCAGCGCGAAGTTCTCCTAGCCGGGCCGGCCTTACTTGCCGACAAGCCGGCCGCCGAGCGTGCCGCGCAGGCTGGTGCCGCTGAGTCCGAGGATCCCGGTCGCGGCGGACGCGCCGGTGACCGTCAGCGTCCCCTGGAACCGCACGGGAAGCCCGCTGCTGGTCACCTTGACCGTGCCCGTGAGGGCCACACCCGGCGCGATCGCGTAGCGGGTGAGGGTGAACTGGCGCGACCCGGCGACGAGCTTGCCGCCGTAGATGCCGGGCACCTGCGACGAGCTCGACCCGATCCAGGAGGCCTCGGCCTCGGCGATCGTCTTCGAGGCGATCGAGTAGGTCGTCAGCGCGCTCCAGGGCTTCGCGGGCACCTTGCCTGCGGGGAGGGCAGGGATCGGCGGCAGGATCGGCAGCGACCGCGGGCACTGTGCCGGCGGGGTGCCGCCGGTCATCCAGAGCCGCAGGGACTGGATGGCGCAGCCGGACGGGTCGGCGGTGACCGTGCTGTGGCCGACTCCGGGGACGACGAGCAGCCGCCCCTGCGGGAAGCGTGACACGACCGAGGCGGCGCCCTCGGTGGGCGTCCGCATGTCGTAGCCGCCGCTGATCGCGAGCATCGGGACGTTGGGCAGCGGGCCGGTGCCGAGCGCAGCGCCGCCGGCCGGCGTCGGCCAGCCGACGCAGAAGTCGGCGTTGCCGAAGCGGTACGCCCACGATCCGAAGGGGCCGAACGTCCCGGCCGGGAGAGCCGCGACCGCGGCGTTGAGGATCGCCTGGCGGGCGCTCGGCGCCGTGTCCGGTGACCACGGGAACGGCCCGTCGTGGCAGACGGTCGCGGCGTAGAGCCCGCCGCTGAGATCGATCGACGGCGTCACCGAGCCGGCGTCACGCAGGAACGCGAGCCGCAGGAGCGGCTGCGTGTTGCCGTTGCGCGCGGCATGCGTGACCGCGGGCAGCTCGGCGGCGAGACCGGGGTTGAGGTCGGAGTCGAGCACGGTGGCGAGGAAGCCGAGGCCGTCGAGCGTCTTGCTCACCGTCTTGCCGCTCGGCAGCAGCACCTTGCCGGTGACCGGCTTGGCCGCGAGCGTGTTCGCCACGGCGACGACGTCGCCCGCGTAGTTGCTCGTCGCCGCCTTGCAGCTGCCGTCCGAGCAGAACGCTGTGAGTGTCCCGGGCATGTCGCGCATGACGTTGGCGCTGTACGGGTCGGGCGCCTCCGGCGGCAGCACCGAGTCGAGGATCAGCCGGTCGACGTGGTCGGGATGTGCCAGGGCGTAGGCCATCGCGAGCTTCGTCCCGTACGAGACACCGAAGAGGCCGACCTTGTCGAAACCGATCGCCTGTCGCACCGCCTCGAGATCCTCGGCGTGCTGGGCGGTGCTGTAGAAGTCGCGCGGCGGGCCGATCGCGGTGGCGCAGGCGGTTGCGGCCGCACGCTGCTGATCGGCGGTGATCGCGGCCTGGACGCTCGGGCAGTCGAGCAGGCCGGACGTGCCCGTGCCGCGGTCGTCGTACGCGACGAGCGTGTAGCCGGGGAAGAGGAAGCGGAAGAGCCCGACGGTGCCCTCACTGTCGAGCCCGAACACGTGCGCCGAGCCCTGGCCAGGCCCGCCCGCGATCAGGAACATCGCGCCGCGCGGAGTCCCGATCGCCGGGACGACCTCGACGTGGAGCGCGACCGTTCCCGGCACGACGCCGGTGCGATCGAGGGGGACGACGACCTCGGAGCAGATCACGCCTCCGCTGCACTCCGACTTCTTCGACGGCAGATTGCGGACGCCGGGCGCGCGGCCGAACAGGACGGGCGCCGGCGGAGCGACGAGCGATCGGAAGCTCGGCTGCGCCGGGCCTGCCGTCGCGCCGGGGGCGCCCAGCAGCGCGAACGCCGGCAGCAGCGTCGCAGCTGCCAGCCAAATGATCCTCCTACCGTTCACCAGACCCCGTGCCAAGGCACGCAGAATGGTACCGACGTGTCCGATCTGGCCGAGCGTGGAGCGGCTAGATGGTGCCGCCGGGCTTCTTGGCGGCGCGCTTCTCCTGGCGCTTCTCCTTCAGCGACCGCTGCGCCGGCTTTTTCGTGCCCTTCTTCTGCTTGTCTGCACCTTTCATGCCTGCAGCCTACGTCCTGAGGAAGACGAGGGCGACGGCGAGAGCGACCATGGCCAGCCCGAGCGCGCGCAGCGCGGCCTCGTTTCCGGCGATCAGGGTCTCGCGCGTGAGCGGCTCACGCGTGCCGTCGGCAAGTTCGACCGAGCCGGACACCGACGCCACCTCGCGCCGCAGCCGCCGCACCGGGCTCGACAGCCGGCGCTGCGCGTAGCTCGAGAGCGCCGCGAACACGGCGGCGAGCACGGCCTCGACCGTGATCTTCCCGGCGCACGCGAAGTAGGTGGCCAGGAGCGGGAACGCGCCCCAGTCGACGGCGAACCACGCGTCGGAGTGGAAGCGGCCGCGGAAGAGCTCGAGGTTGTACGCGCAGACGACGAAGGCGCCGACCGCCACGAAGGCGAGCAGCCACAGGTCGAAGACGACGGCGCCGGCGATCCCGATCGCGACCGCCGCCGCGATCGACACGCCGGCCATGGTCGCCAGCACGGAGGACGGGATCCGCGTGGCCAGCGGTCGCCCGTTCAGCTCGTCGAGGGCGTGGGCGCCGACCCCCACCGCGAGGAAGAACGCGAGCAGGGCGGCGCCGAGCCGGCCCGGGTACCAGTGCGGCGCCAGTGCCGCGCCGATCACGACGTAGCTGAGATGCCACGCCGTGTACGGCGGGTGCAGCACGGTGACGTAGTCGCGCCAGCTCCCCTGGGCGAGCGCGTAGAACGCCGGGCGGGGACGAGCCTCGGCGCTCATTTCGAGCGACGCCCAGAGATCACGATCCCGCCGCCGAGGCTGAGGCGCCGTGCGCGGACGTCCTCGATCCCGGCCTCGCGCCAGAGGCCGAGCAGCTTCCGGGGCGGCATCGTCTTCCAGAAGCCCTCGATGCTCGGCCCGAGAAACTCGCCGACCTCATGCCAGCCCGGCGAGATCAGCCGGCCGGCGACCGGAAGCCCGACGCCGACGTAGAGCCGCCAGAGCGGATACCAGATCCCGCGCGGCACGAAGAACTCGAGGCCGGCGATCGTCCCGCCGGGCCGCACGACCCGCGCGAGCTCGCGCAGCGTCGCGCCCGGGTCGTCGACGTAGCGCATCAGGTACGTGAAGGTGAGCGCGTCGAACGAGGCGTCCGGGAACGGCAGGTGGTCGGCGTCGCCCTCGACCAACTCGACGCCGTCCGGCAGCCGGCGGCGCGCCTCGGCGAGCATCTGCGCGCTCTGGTCGAGGCCGACGACCGTGCAGCCGGTGCGGCGGATCAGGTCTGCGGCGACGGCGCCCGTCCCGGTCGCGACGTCGAGCACGCGGTCGCCGGACACCGCCTCGGTGCGCGAGACGAGGAACCGTTTCCAGCGCGGATCCTGGCCGAACGAGAGCAGATTGGCGTAGCGGTCGTAGGTCGGCCCGAGCGGGGCGAACAGCGACTTGGCGTGCTGCCGTCGGGGCGAGACCGCGGCCACGGCTCGAGTGTATGTGCCGGGGGCAAACGTGCGCTTTAGCACGTGTCCGTCCGGGCCGATACCTACCGTGGAATCGCCATGCCGCAGTGGATCGTCTTCCTGACGCTCGTGATCGTGGCCTGGCTCGTCCTCTCGGTCGGAGGCGGGCTCGTCGTCGGACGGCTGCTCGGCGCCGCCTCGCGCCGCCGGCACCTCACCTAGAGGGCTACGGAAGCCGCGGTGCGATGAACGCCGAGAACACGCCTGCGAGCACGAGCAGGATCGCCGCGAGGCCGAGGAACGCGTAGGTCGCCTCGCGCTTGCCCTTGTCGCGCGCGACGATCGAGCCGAGGTGCGAGTAGGCCGACGAGACCGCTTTCGCCGAGCGGGCGTCGAAGAACTTCCCACCGGTCGTCAGGGCGATCTGCCGGAGCGTCGCCGGGTCGGGCGGCACCGGGATCTGCGTCGGCCCGACGCCGCCGCCCGGCCCGAAGCCGCCGCCGCCGAAGCCGCCGGGCGGGCGCGTGAGCACGCCGTTCGGGGTGCCGAGCGCGATCGTGTAGACGGGGATGCCCGCGTCCTTCGCCTTCTGGGCGCCCTCGAGCGGCTGCAGCAGCCCACGCGTCTGATGCCCGTCGGAGAGGAACACGATCGAGACGGGGCTCTTCTTCGTCGCGATCCGCGTGTAGTACGCGATCGTCTGCGGCGCGTTCGGGTTGGTCGGCTTGACCAGCTCGACCGCCGCGGCGAGGGCGTCGCCGATCGCCGTCCCGCCGTAGCCCGAGTAGTAGCTCAGGCTGTCGAGCCCCTCGAGGATGACCTCGCGGTCCGTGGTCGGCGGCGCTGCGACCTGCGGGTCGCCCGCGAACGCGATCAGCGCGACCCGCACGTTCGGCGGCATCTTCTTCAGGAACGTCCGCACGGCGGCCTGCGCCGCCGCCAGTCGCGTCGGCTTGACGTCGGTCGCCTGCATCGACCCCGAGACGTCGACGACGACGACGACGGTCGCGCGGTCGGAGGCGACCAGGACGGTCCGGTGTGGCCGCGCCAGCGCGATGCAGAGCGACGCGAGCGCGAGCAGCGCGAGCGCCGGCGGGATGTAGCGGCGCACCGACCGCCCGCCGGCGACGCTCGCCAGGACGTCCATGTTCGTGAACGTCATCGTGTACTTCGCCGGCCGCCGGTCGAGCCAGAGATAGACGATCGCTGCGAGCGGCAGGATCAGCAGGGTCAGCAGGAGGAGGGGGTGGCCGAAGCTCACTTGCCACCTGCACAGATGACGCCGACCTGGACGAGGCCCCGGCCGGCGCCGGCCCGCGCCAGCGTCTGGACCGACTTGCCCGTAACAGACGTCCGGGTGAAGAGGCTCGCGACGAGCGCGGCCGGCGGCGGGTCGGCGCCGGCGAACCCGCGGCTCGAGTACCAGCCGACGAGCTGCTCGTCCGCGTGGCAGGCGGCGGCGATCGTCGACTGTCCCTCGCACGCGGCCGGTCGTCACCCGGCGCACCGCCGGATGGCCGGGCGGGAAGATCGTGCGGACGCCCGTGGGCGTGCGCGAACCGCCGCCGCTCGCGGGGACGCAGCCGATGTGCGGCCGGAACGACGGCGCGCGGTTGCCGGCGCCGACGTAGGTCGCGACGAAAACGACCGCGCGGGACGTCGTTCGGCCGGGCGCGACCGGAGTGCCCGACGAGCCGAGGAACGCGAGGTCGATCGCCTGGTCGCTGAGCTCCGCGTCGATCCCCGCGGCGATGTAGCCCTTCGGGCAGCTGAGCTGGAACTGCACCTGCGGCCGCGGCACGGCCTTCCCGACCGGGACGACGACCCACGGGCCGGCGACCGGGACGCACGGGTTGAGCCCACGGCACTCGCCGGTCGCCCCGGCCGTGGATGCGGCGGCGAGCGCGGCGAGCACGACGACGGCGGCTGCGAGCGCGAGCCTCACGCGACCCTCTTGAACCAGAACGCCGAGACGCACGCGCCGAGCAGCAGCAGCAGGCCGGCGCCGCCGGCGAAGAGATCGGTGACCTCGCGGGACTGCTTCTTGTGCCCGAGGCGTGAGCCGAGGTTCTTGTAGACCGTGCGGAGCTGCGTGTTGCTGGCGGCCCGGAACATCTGGGCGCCGGTCGTGGTCGCGATCAGCTGCAGCGTCTGCGGGCTGGGCGGCACGCGGAGCGTCTCCTCGTACCCACCGGGCAGCTTGTGCTTGACGACACCGTTCGGCGTCCCGAGCAGCACGGTGAAAACGGGGACGTGCTCGACGCGCGCCTTCTCGGCTGCGGCCTTCGGGGTGGTGCGGCCGCCGTCGCGTGCGCCGTCGGAGATCAGCAGTACCGTCGTCGGCGGGGTCGACCCATCGCTCGCGCGCTGCTTGAGGCCGTTGCTCGCGGCGAGCAGCACCGCGTCTCCGATCGCCGTGCCCTCGGTCGGTTTCAGCGCGCCGATCGCCGCACGGACGAGCGAGCGGTCGGTCGTCGGCGCGAGCGCGAGTTGTGCGCGCGACGAGAACGAGACGACGCCGACCCGGAACTTCTTCGGGACCATGTCGACCAGCCGGTTCGCGGCGTTCTGCGCGGCGGCGAGGCGGCTCGGGTTGATGTCGGTCGCGCCCATCGACCGGGACGTGTCGATCGCGAGCATCACCGTCGCCTCCTCGCGCTTCACGCTGACGGTCGCGTGCGGGCGGGCCACGCCGATGATCAGCGCGGCGAGCGCCGCGAGCAGGAGCACGAGCGGCACGTAGCGGCGGCGGCCCGGGAAGCGGTCGACGAGATTGGGCATCAGCCCGGGCGACGCCCAGCGCTCGGCGTACTTCCCGCGCCGGTACAGGTGCAGCGCGTAGAGCCAGAGGAGCACCGGGACGGCCAGCAGCCAGAGCAGCATCCACGGCGAGGAGAAGGTCAACGCGCCCTCCGCAGGAAGGCGACGAGCGGCCGGAGCCAGTCGCCCGCCGTGCCGAGCACGACGTGGCGCGCGCCGACCGAGGCGAGGTCGCTCGCGACGTCGCGCCGCTCCGCAGCGGCGGCGGCGGCGAAGCGCTCGCGCAGCTTCGCGCTGCGGGTGTCCACACGCAGCTGTTTCCCGGTCTCGGGGTCGACCAACCAGAGCTCACCCGCGTTCGGCAGCTCCTGCTCGCGCGGGTCGCGGATCTCGACGGCGACCACGTCGTGGCGACCGGCGAGCTGCAGCAGCGGCTTGCGCCAGTCGCGCGGGCCGCGGAAGTCGGAGACGAGCACGACGAGCGAGCGCTGCCGGGCGAACGAATCGGCGCGGTGGATCGCGTCGCCCAGCGAGGTCGCACCGAGCCGGCCGGGGACGGGCTCCGGCTCGTCGCGCAGGGCGTTGAGCAGGCCGACGAGGCCGATCCGCCCCTGGCGAACCGGGAGGTGCCGGGGATCCTGGTCGCCGAACGTGACGGCGCCGAGGCGGTTGCCGCGCCGGGTGGCGAGGTGGCCGACGGCGATCGCGACGCCCTCGGCGACGTCGGCCTTGCGCCGGTCGGCGGTGCCGAACCGCATCGACGGCGACGTGTCGAGCACCAGCCACGTGACGAGCACGCGCTCGGCCAGGTGAACGCGCACGTGCGGCTCGCCGGTGCGCGCGGTGACGTTCCAGTCCATCCGGCGCACGTCGTCGCCCGGGGCGTACGGGCGGATCAGCGCGAGCTCGGTGCCCTCGCCGAGGAGCGACGAGCGGTAGTCGCCCGCGAGCAGGCCTTCCATGCGCCGCCCGATCGTGACGTCGAGCGCGCGGAGGAGCCGGTCGGGGATCGGCCCCGGCCCGGGCCGGGCCGCGGGCGGTGCGGCCGCCGGGGTCACGCCGCGCTGGTCTCCGCGAGGTCGAGCTGCGGGATCGGGACGGTCGTGAGCACGCGCTGCAGGATCGTGTCCGGGGTCACCTCCTCCGCCAGCGCCTGGTACGAGAGCACGAGGCGGTGGCGCAGGGCATCGGCTGCCAGCGAGTGCAGGTCGTCGAGGACGACGTAGTCGCGTCCGCGGATCAGCGCCAGCGCGCGGCACGACTGGACGAGGCTGATCGGGCCGCGAGGGCTGGCGCCGTACGCGATGTACGAGGCGAGGTCGTCGAGGCCGTGCGCCGCCGGATTCCGCGTCGCGTCGGCGAGCGTGACCGAGTAGCTGACCAGTGCCGGGTCGACGTAGACCTTGAACACGTCGGCCTGGAGCTCGCGCAGGTCGTCGAGGCTGAGCTGCTCGCGCAGCTCCGGCGCGGGCTCGAGCTGCCGCTGGACGATCGTCAACTCCTCGTCGTGAGACGGGTAGCCGATCAGGATCTTCAGCATGAACCGGTCGACCTGCGCCTCGGGGAGCGGGTACGTCCCCTCGGACTCGATCGGGTTCTGCGTCGCCATGGCGAGGAACGGGTCGGGAACCTTGTGGGTGTCGTGGCCGATCGTCACCTGGCGCTCCTGCATCACCTCGAGCAGCGCCGACTGCACCTTCGCCGGGGCACGGTTGATCTCGTCGGCGAGCAGGAAGTTGCAGAACACCGGGCCGAGCTCGGTGTCGAACGTGCCCTCGTTCGCGCGGTAGACCCGCGTGCCGACCAGGTCGGAGGGGACGAGGTCGGGCGTGAACTGGATGCGCGAGAACGAGCCGCCGAGCACCTGGGCGGTCGTCTTGATCGTCAGGGTCTTGGCGAGGCCGGGGACGCCCTCGATCAGGAGGTGCCCCTGCGCGAGCAGGCAGACGAGAACGCGCTCGAGCATCGCGTCCTGCCCGGCGATCACGCGCCGGATCTCGAACAGCGCCTTCTCGAGGCGCTCCCTGGCGTCGACGGGGGCGGCGGTGGGACGGTCGTCGGCGGGCGCGGTCACGGATGCCTCCTTGGTGTTCTGGCGGTCGGCGAACGATCTATCGAAACAGGTGTACCTGAGTATTGGCTGAGAGCGCCGAGATGGATTGCCGCGCCCTTATCATCGGGGCGTGGCGGTCGAGCCCGATGCGAAGCCGACGATCGAGGCGCTCGAGGACGAGCGGCGGCGCCTGCGGGAGCTCGAGCGGAATCTCGCCGTCGAGCGGAACCGCATCCAGGAGGCCGCCGCCCGCGAGATCGCGCGGATGCAGGAGGTGCTCAAGGACGCCGTCGACCGCGCCGGGAAGCGCGAGCGCGAGCTCGAGAAGACGCGGCGCAAGGTCGACCGGAAGGCGTCGGGCGGGAAGCTCGCCGTCCTCGGGATCGCCGCGCGCGAAGGCCGGTCAGAAGCCCATCAGGAGAAGGATCTCGTCGCCCGCGAGAAGGCGCTGGTCGAGCGGGCGCTCCAGCTCGACGACCGTGAGCGTGCCCTCGCGGCGACGGCGGCCGAGCTCGAGAACGAGTCGACGCGGCTGCGCGAGCTGCAGGCGTCGCTCGCCGAGAGCCGGCAGGAGGTCGAGCACGCCGAGGTGCTCGCGGTCGGGGCGGCGGAGCTCGCGGCGCGCGAGGCCCAGCTCGACGCGAAGGTGCAGGAGCTCGTCGAGGCCGAGCAGCGCAGCGCCGAGCTGCTCGCCGCGCGCGCGGCGGAGCTCGAGGTGCAGCAGGCGGAGCTACGGGAGCGCCGGGAGGCGCTCGACCAGGAGCGAGAGCAGGCGGCGGTGGTCGCGGCCGGGGCCGGGGCGCTGGCCGTGCGACACGCCGAGCTCGAGGAGCGCGCGGCCCGCCTCGAGGAGGAAGCGGCCGCGCTGGCCGTCCGGCAGAAGGAGGCCGAGGTGGAACTGGCGGCCGTCGCGACGGCACAGAACGAGCAGGAGATCGCACTGGAGCGGCAGGCTGCGGCGCTCGAGGCGCGTGAGGGCGCGACCGCGGCGGCCGTCTCCGCCCTCGCGGCGCAAACGGCGGAGCTGGGAGCGCGGGCGGCCGAGCTCGACACGCGCACGCACGTACCGCCGCCGGGGCTCGAGGCGCGCGAGGGGGCGACGGCTGCGGCCGCGGCGGCAGTCGCCGCCCGGGCGGCGGAGCTCGGCGCGCGTGCCGCCGAGCTCGACGCGCGCGAGAAGTTGCTGGCGGAGCGTGAGCAGGCGCCCCCGCCGCCGGCACCTGCTCCCGCGGTCGTCGCCGCCGACCTCCGTCCCGAGCAGGAACGGCTCGAGGCGAAGGCGCGGACGCTCGAGGAGTCCGAGAACCGGCTGGCCCGGTCGCGGAGCGAGCTCACCGGCCGCGAGGCGGCGATCGCGGCCGCCGCCGTGGCGGCCGCGAAGGAGCGTTCCGAGCTCGACGCGAGGGCGGCTGAGGTCGCCGACGTCGAGGCGCGTGCCGCCGAGGCGGATCGCCGCGCCGCCGACCTGGACGACCACGCCACGCTCCTCGACGTCCGCGAAGCCGAGATCGCCGACTCGCTCGAGGCGCTCGACCGGCGCGAACGCGAGCTCGCGGCGCTGCGTGCCGAGCTCCAGTCCGAGCAGAGCCGCCTGGCCGGCAGGGCCCGCCGGCTGGCCGATGCGGAGCGGCGTGCACCAGTCCGCCGCGCCTCGGCGGCCCCGGCGACGACGTTCAGCGACGGGATCCGCTCCCTCTCGCGCAGGCGCACCTGTTAGCGTCTCGCCCGTGCTAGGCGCGTCGCTCTCGACCGGCCACAAGTCCGGGATCCTGATCGTCGCCGCGATCTTCGTGGTGTTCGCGCTGTGCTCGGCGTTCGTGTTCCCGCGGATGAACCCGAACTTCCCGGGGAAGCGGCTCTGGTTGTTCGTCGCCGGCTCGGCCGTGCTGACGCTGGTGATGCTCGGAACGCTCTTCACGCTCGCCAAGGAGCCTCCGGAGGCAGGCGCCAAGGTCAAGGAGCGCCCGCCCGCGCTGCCGCAGACGACGAGCACCGAGACGGCGCCGCCGGCCGCCCCCAAGGGCGACGCGGTCGCCGGCAAGGCGCTGTTCGCCGCCCAGGGCTGCAACTCGTGCCACACGTTCAAGCCCGCCGGCGCGACCGGCAAGGTCGGCCCCGACCTCGGCAACCTGGCAGCCGACGCGAAGACGGCGAACCGAGGCTCGCTCGACGCCTACACGGCCGAGTCGATCAAGGATCCCAGCGCGTACACGGTTCCGAAGTACCCGAGCGGCGTGATGCCGCCCTTCTCGAGCCTCACCGCGCAGCAGGTCTCGGACCTGGTCGCGTTCCTGACTACCTCGTCCGGTTAGCCCGCGCGCGGCCGGGACGCCGGCGGCGCGATGGTTGAAAACCGCGCGGATCGGTGATTCTCTCTCTGTGCCCCTTCGCGCCTGCCTGCTTCTCGTCTGCCTGCTCCTCGCGGGCGCCGCCGCGACCACTGCGCGCGCTGCCGACCACATGTGGATGGGCTTCCAGGACGACCCGACCCTGCGCTGGCGGCAAGATCGGTTGCACGCGTTCGACCGCGTGCAGCAGTTCCACGTGTCCGTCGTGAGAACGACCGTGTACTGGTCGCGGACGGCGCCGCGGCGGCCCGCGCGCGCGGCGAACCCGTTCGATCACGCCTACCGCTTCGCGGACCTGGATGAGTTCGTCCGCAACGCGGCGACGCGCGGTATGGCCGTGATGCTGACGATCTGGGGGACACCAGCGTGGGCGAACGGCGGCAAGGGCACGAACGCCGCGCCGACTCGCGCGGAGGATCTGACCGACTTCGCTCGTGCCGTCGCGAGCCGCTACGACGGCACGCATCGAGGTATCCCGGCCGTCCAGTTCTACGGCGTCTGGAACGAGCCCAACCTCGGGCTGTTCCTGGCTCCCCAGTACGACAGGAAGGGGAGGCCGGTCTCGCCGTTCATCTACGCGCGGCTGTACCGGGCGGCGTACGCGGGGATCAAGGCCGGCAACCCGGACGCGCTCGTCGGCATCGGCGAGACCGCTCCGCGTGGCCGCGAGCGGGCGCTGCACGGCGCCGGAACGCAGGAGACGCTGGCGCCGCTCACCTTCGCGCGGCTGCTCGCACGTGCGCGGCCGAGGGTCCGGTTCGACGCCTGGTCGCACCACCCCTATTCCACGATCGGGACGGGGCCGACGCAGCGCATGCGCTACCCGAACGTGAACCTGCCGCTGGTGCCGTCGCTCGAGGATCATCTCAACGGGTGGTTCAAGCGCAAGTCGACGCCGATCTGGATCACCGAGTACGGCTTCCAGACGAAGCCGGGTGAGCGGAAGGGCGTCTCGCCCGCGACGCAGGCCGCGTACCTGCGGACGGCGGTCTCGATGGCCCGGAAGATGCCCTACGTGCAGATGTTCATCTGGTTCATCTTCCGGGACGATCCGTCGAGCACCTGGCAGAGCGGCGTCCTGAATCGCGCGGGCATCGAGAAGCCGGCGGCGAACGTCTTCCCCGGCCTCGCGGCGCTGGTCGACGGGCGGAACCGGGACGTGGTGGTGCGCAGCGGCACCAGGCACCCCGCCGTCAGCGTCCCGGCGTTCGAGTTCGCCGCGCGGGACGGTCCGCGCGCGAAGGTCTACAGCACCGTCAAGGCGTACCTCGGGGGGAAGCTCGTCGCCGGCTCGCAGCCCGCGCCGGTGCCGGCCTCAGCGAGCGGCTACGTCCGCATCCGCACGCCGATCCCGCGGGTGGTCAGGAACAACCTGTACCTGATCTCCTTCGAGCTGTCGGACGCGCACGGGAACCGGATCTATCGCTACGTGAGCATCGCCGGCGGTTGATGACCAAGGGATGTTCCAGGTTCGAGCCTGGAACATCCCTGCCAGACAGGCGGAGAGGGCGGGATTTGAACCCGCGAACCGCCTTTCGACGGTTACGCGATTTCCAGTCGCGCTCCTTCGGCCGCTCGGACACCTCTCCGCGGCGACGCTCAGACTAGCGCCGCTACAGGTCAGGACGGGTGGATGCCGAAGAAAGCTTGGCTACGATGAGCACCTCCGGAGAAGTGGCCGAGTGGCTGAAGGCGGCGCCCTGCTAAGGCGTTATGTGGGTACAAACCTGCATCGAGGGTTCGAATCCCTCCTTCTCCGCTGGAGGGGTGGCAGAGCGGTCGAATGCGGCGGTCTCGAAAACCGTTATCCGTCGTTAGGCGGATCGAGAGTTCAAATCTCTCCCCCTCCGCTTCATCAAGCCGAAACCCGCTGAGCAGGCGGGTTTTCGGCGTCTCTTGGGGCGCATCCGGCCATGGCCTCGTGATCCGCTCAAGACCGCCGGAATCCGCTCGTTGGTGGCGCGCACTGGCGCACAACTGGCGCACACCACGTGGTCGTTTGCCGACGTGCGCTCCGTGGCGGTTGTTTGGGCGTGTTAGGTTGTGTCGGGTGTTCATGTTTTTGGCGCACGGTCGGGTTGGCCGTGGGTCGTGGTTGTTGTGGCGGTGTGTCTGGGGGGTGGTGGGTCTCGGTTAGCCGCTGCGGAGTCTCGTGGACACAGGCGCGGACACGGTTTGCCTACGGAAGCACCCGGCTGTGCGTTCAAATGTGACGATTCTCAAGTGATGTCAAAGCGAGGCTGCATACGCCTCAATGCGCGCCCGACCCGCTACGCTCGCTGTGACGTTCCGACAGGCCAGGAGGTGTCGAATGCGGAAGTGGCTCGCAATCCTCGCGCTCGTCGTGTCGGCGCTGCTCGTGGCGACCGTCGCCTCGGCAACGTCCCTGCCGGCGAGAGCGAGCAAGACCGTGTTGATCTCGACGAAGAAACGCCGAAGCTCGGCAACGTGCTCGTCGACAAAGGGCGCTTCAGTTGCTGGGCCGAACTCTCTTTCTGAGCATGTTGGGCAGAACAAGGCGGTCTGGTTGTCTTCTAGGGAATGCGCTGCGCGTCCATCGTCACACGGACGGCGAGCCGGTAGACGAAAGCCGTGACGGGAGCTACGAGCGTTCATCCCGCCTCAGCCCTGCCGCTCCTCATCGAGCAGCTCGGCCAATGTCAGCGTCGGGAATGCGCGAATCCTCGGCCGCTCTTGAACGTCGAGCTCGACCGCCGCCGTGGTGAGTGACCGGTTAGCGTGACGGTCTCGCGACGCACGTGCGGCCGGTTTGGGCGTTCAGGTGAGGGCGAGCACTCTTTCTGGCATGTTGGGCGAACACGGCGGTCTGATTGAATTCTAGGGCTCCGCGCCGTTCATAGTCACACGGATGGCGAGCCGTTGATCGAGCAAGGGCCAGGACGAGCTCTGCGCAAAATTTAACACTCCGCACCAATTCTGTTCTTTCCATCTCATCACTCACATACAGCGCGTACTTGTGCGTCTTCGAGGCTCAGTCCGTTCCTGCTGACCAGCTCACTCCATTTTGTCGACAGCCTTCGCGTCTTCGACCGCTCGGGAGTCGGACGGCCTCTTATCGAGAAGCGACTGATGAGCTCTGCCACCGCGGCGGCGAGTGACCGCGGCGGGCTGTCTCGCGACGCACGTGCCGGCGAGGCAGACGAGCTCTGCGAATTCACGTCTATGCCGAACTCCTGCGCGCGCGCGGCTGCCTGTTCGGCGTGCACGCCGTTGGAGCTCCGCGGTTTCCACCAGCTCGCGGCCCCTGTACTCTGCCTCCTTGATGATGCCGCGCGCGGTGCGCTTGGCATCCGCGCGGCGCTCCGCTCCTGATCTCGGCCGCTGCTCGGCCGGCTGTCTCACGAGCCTCGGCGATCACGGTGTCCGCCCCGGAGACGATCCCGGCTGCCTTCGCCTCGGCGGCTGCCACGATCGCCTCTGCCTCGCTCTCCGCCTCCGCGAGCGTCTGCTCGACATCGCCGATGACCGGGTGGAGCCGCTGAATGGACGCAACGAGCCAGATGACCACGCCGGCCACGAGCGCAACCCCGAGGCCGACGACGAGCGGAGTCACCCGCCGGCCCCAGACGTGACACTGCCTCCCCGGAGGTCGCCACGCGCACGTTCCCCCTTTGGAAGCGATACGGACACCGGCCAGATGGTAGAGGAGCGGCGTTTCTCCCTGCAAATGAGGTGCGGTACGTCAAGGATTCAGGCACGGGACCCAGGCGCCCCCCTCGCCGAGCGGGGGTGCGGCGGCGCACGACCCCTGGCCCGGCGGCCCGGGCTGTCCAGACGGGACTCAGGGTGCGCCGAGCAGCACGCAGTTGCTCGACAAGGCCGAGTAGACACACGCTCGGGCAGGTCGGCATGCTGCAAACGCTCATCGGCCGAGAGTGCGATCTTATGACGAGCGGGCTTGCAAACTAAAGGCCGATAAAATTATACCACGTCGCCGCCAGCCTCGAGCGCAAGCGCGTCTTCCGGAGCCGCCGGGCCGGTCAGAGTGGCGAGACGGCCGCCGCCGTTACGAAGGAGCGAGGTGACCTCGCGAGTTCCGCTCACGACCGACGAACGACGATGCCGCTACGGCAAGTCTATTTTATTTAAAAATAATAACAGCGTCAGGGGCTCGTGCGCAACGCCATCAGGGCCGTGAGTGCGGATCTGTGCATCGAGCAGCACGGCTGTCGACTCGGCGGTGTACCGACTGGCCAGCGGATCGCGGCCCGCTCGAACGTTGCCGACGCCTCCGCGGGCGCGGGCAAGCCATCAGGCCGTGAGTGCGATCTGGCATCGAGCAGCGACGCTGTGACTCGGCGGACTCTACCTCCGTCTCGGCGTAGAGCAGCACCAGGTCGAGTGCCTCGCCAAGCGTGAGTTGACCGAGTTCGCGGGCAGCCAACCTCCGCATGGAAAATCCAACGGCCCTCGATCGCCCGCCCGAACCTTGTGCGTGCCGACCCCTGAGCGGTCACGAACAGATGTTCTCATAGACGCGCTCCTGACGGCCTAACCGGGTTCTGAACCTGAGGGTTCACGCCTTGGCTGCGGCGTTAGCGGCCGCTTTCTAGCGGGCGTTCTACCGGCAACGTGCGCTGAGGCGAAGGAGTGACTACGGCCGCGAGGAACGTTGTCGACTGGGGGCGGGCCTGCGGCCTGGCGGAGTTGCCTCTCCCTTCCGGAGCGAGGTTTCTCCAGCCCGCCCCCGTCTCTGCACTCCTGTCGGTAGAAGCGGCAGGTTGGATTGGCGGCCTACGCAAAGAGCGACGTTCTCGGGAACACGGTCCCGGTCAACATCGTCGCCGGCCTCTTGACAGTGGTCTGCTGGTGACGATGCTGAGTAAGGCGGGCCGTGAGTCCGACTGGCGGGGGGTTTCTGGGAGAGGTATCCGTCAGGCGGCAGGCCCGCCTATCCCTGCTTGCGGCCGACCGAGCGAGTGCGATGATCGTGGCGTCACTGGAGGATTCGCGCGGACCGGCGGTGGCGCCGCTGCCGAGCACGACCCTCGCGCGCGTGCGTGCGAGTGAGGCCCGGGTGCCATCACGACGTCCTGCGCCAGTGTTCGTAATACGCCTGTCTACACTCAGATGACCTGTTGAGCCTCGTTGTTCGCTCGTTCACGCTTCCACACGCCGCCCGCTTCACCGATCGTGCACCACTACGGGTACCAGTGCCGTCTGGCACGCCGACTTCTTCATTGCCCACGTCAAGCTGCTCGCAACCTGTGTGACTCAGCGTATTTCCACTGGATCTTCGATCCAATTGCAGCCCGCCTCATGCAAGATGAGAAGACCACAGTTGCACGGCGCGTAGCTACGCTATTCAAGCCGAGCAGATTCAGCTGCCTGAGAGTTCGAAATGTCTCTTGGCTCTTTCGCGCTTTGTGAAAAAACACAAACTTTCTGATTCAACTTCCGACAGCATTTGTATCTCACCTGCGAATCTTCGTTGGTCGAAAGAGCTCATCGCCAAGAGGAGAAAGTATGAGAAAGTACAGTGTTGCGCTTGTCGTTGTCTCAGTGTAGTTGATATTCGTCTGCGTCTGCGATCAGCAGCCCACGAACATTTAGCCTGCTCTAAGTGAGTTCGTACGTTCAGTTGCCAATCGAGATTTCACATTCAATCGCGCGCCGATCGCGCGACCGGTTCGCGTTTGCGAACACCTCTATAAGTGGCTGAAACCAAGAAGAGCGCTCGCGAGAATCACGACACGAAACTAGCTACCTTCGTGACCAGTTCGACCCAACTTCTCCCACAAAGCGACTGCGCTGTTTACCGCGCATGCGTTCATTCCAGCGGACGATCCTCATCCAGAAGTTCGACAAATAACTAACGACGTCGAAGTACACCTTCCCAATAGTCGCGCACCGGAACCTACGCCAACGTGCGCACTATATCGATGTACAAACATCGCAACGCCAGACAGCAATACGAACCTGAGTTCCACCTGCTCCCTTAGTCCATCGAAGTGACAGCGCCCGCGCCGACAAGCGAGCATCAGTTGCGGAAGCTGCAAGTCAGTATGAATAGAAGGCCCGCCGATGCGACCTTCTCTGTACCGCAGACTCGGTTGTGGTACCCCCTTGGATGCTACATGCGCGTCGCATTCTGCGTTAAGTGCGACACGTCGGCGCTTGTTGGTCGAGTGCGCTGCGGTACTCGGCGATGCCGTGTTACGTGCGCGAGAGTGCGGGAATGTCCCTTGACTGCTCTGACGTTCTACCTCAGTAGGCGTGGTTCTTCGGTGTCATGCTTTGCCCGTGCGGCTACTCCGAGCTCTAAGTATCGAAGCTCGTCACCGGGCTCACCGTGCGAGCGGCACCGGCGTGCTCAGCTTCCAGGCGAGCGGCTCGACGCTGACGCTGTCCTCGACGCAACGTCTCGCACCGCGCCGCTCCTCGTGTCCGGCTCGGTCGGGATCTGGCTCGGCTCCGGCGCCTCGTTCGCGTCGTTCCAGGCGTCCTAGCCCGGCCGCCAAAGATCCCCCTTCAGGGGCATGCCCCCATCCGGTGGGCGGGTCAAGCTGAGGGAGCCGGATCTCCCCTCACATACCCCACCGGCATTGGGAGACGCCCGCCTCGGCGGGCGTTTCTCGTTCTCCAGGCCTTCACCCACCCGTGCGCCCGCTTCGTCCTTCCCGGGTGATGCGGCCGGCGCCGGTTGGATGGATCCTCGTGGTGATCTGCTGATCAGCGCTGCCGTCGAGGTGGGGAGGACAGACCATGGGCGAGCCGTTCAAGGGCACCATCAACATCGACATCAAGGATTCGACCCCGGACTGGGAGCCGTTCAAGCAGCCCATGGCCCCGGAGGGAGCGCCGAACATTCTCTACGTCATCCTCGACGATGTCGGCTTCTCGGCGATGGAGTCCTTCGGCGGGTTGATCGAGACGCCGAACATCAAGCGGATCGCCGACCGAGGCCTCACCTACACCAACTTCCACACGACGGCGCTCTGCTCGCCCACGCGCGCCTGCCTGCTGACCGGTCGCAACCACACGACGAACGGGATGGCCTGCATCACCGAGGCGGCGTCCGGCTTCCCGAACGCCAGCGGCCACATCCCCGGCGAGTGCGCGATGATCCCCGAGATCCTCGGCGAGCGAGGCTGGAACACGTACATCGTCGGCAAGTGGCATCTCTGCCCCGAGGACGAGATGAACATGGCGTCGATCAAGAAGGACTGGCCGCTCGGGCGCGGCTTCGAGCGCTTCTACGGGTTCCTGGGCGCCGAGACGAACCAGTGGTATCCGGACATCACCTATGACAACCACCCCGTCGACCAGCCGAGCCTGCCCGAGGACGGCTACCACTTCTCCGTCGACATCACCGACAAGGCGCTGTCGTTCATCAAGGACGCGAAGGTGGTTGCGCCGGACAAGCCGTTCTTCCTCTACTACGCGCTCGGCGCGGCGCACGCTCCCCATCACGTGCCGAAGGAATGGGCCGACCGGTACAAGGGCAAATTCGACATGGGCTACGAGGCCTACCGAGAGCAGGTCTTCGCGAACCAGAAGAAGCTCGGGGTCGTCCCCGAGCACGCCGAGCTCTCGCCGATCAATCCGTACACCGATCTGAAAGGCCCGAGCGGCCAGGACTGGGGCGCGCTCGACGTCGTCCGGCCCTGGGACTCGCTCAGCGACGACGAGAAGCATCTCTTCGCGCGGATGGCGGAGGTCTACGCCGGCTTCCTGAGCCACGCCGACGACCAGCTCGGGCGCATCCTCGACTACCTCGAGAAGTCAGGCCAGCTCGACAACACGCTGATCATCCTCGTCTCGGACAACGGTGCCTCGGGCGAGGGCGGCCCGAACGGCTCGGTGAACGAGAACAAGCTGTTCAACGGGCTGCCCGACACGATCGAGGAGGCCCTCAAGTACGTCGACGATCTCGGGAGCCCCAAGACCTACAACCACTATCCGACCGGCTGGGCCTGGGCCTTCAACACGCCGTTCAAGATGTGGAAGCGCTACGCCAGCTACCAGGGCGGAACCGCCGACCCGATGATCGTGTCCTGGCCGGCCCAGATCAAGAAGACGGGCATCCGGACGCAGTACACCCATGCGGTCGACATCGCCCCGACGATCTACGAGCTCCTCGGGACGGAGCTGCCGGAGGTCGTCAAGGGCTTCACACAACACCCGCTCGAGGGCGAGAGCTTCGCGGCGAGCCTGCACGACGCCGACGCCAAGGGCAAGCAGACGCAGTTCTATTCGATGCTCGGCACCCGCGCGATCTACCACGACGGCTGGAAGGCGGCCGCGGTCACGCCCGCCGCACCGAACGCCTGGGGCGACTTCGCCAACCAGCGCTGGGAGCTGTTCAACACCGAGACCGATCCCAGCGAGTGCCACGACCTGGCCGAGGTCAACCCCGGGAAGCTCCAGGAGCTGATCGCGCTCTGGTGGGCCGAGGCGGGCAAGTACGGCGCTCTGCCGCTCGAGTCGCGCGACGCGATCGGAATCCTGCTCGAGCCCCGCCCGCAGCTCGCCAAGCCGCGTGACCGGTACGTCTACTACCCCGACACGGCCGAGGTCCCCGAGTCGGTCACGCCCAACATCCGGAACCGCTCGTACGCGATCGCGGTCGAGGTGAAGATCGACACTCCCGAGGCCGAGGGAGTCCTCTTCGCACAGGGTGCCCGCTTCGGCGGCCACTCGCTGTACCTGAAAGACGGGAAGTTCAAGTACGTCTACAACTGGGTCGGCGAGTTCGAGCAGATGGTCGAGTCCGAAAAGCCGTTCCCGACCGGAGAGTGCGTGCTGTCGGTCGCCTTCGAGAAGGAGGGCGACGCGATGCCGACCGAGGGGACGCTGAGCCTCTACTTCGACGACGAGAAGGTCGGCGAGGCGAAGATCAAGACCCAGCCCGGCAAGTTCTCGCTCGCCGGCGAAGGGCTCAACGTCGGCAAGGACGGCGGCGAGCCGGTGACCGCCGATTACCCCGGGACCTCGCCGTGGGCGTTCGTCGGGGGAACGATCCACCAGGCCACCATGGACGTCGCGGGTGAGCCGTGGGTCGACCTCGAGAAGGAAGTCGTCGCGGCATTCGCACGCGACTGACCGAAGTACGCAATCAACGCACGGAAAAGGAGAACCACATGCCAGACAGCGACACCCCGGTCCTCGACCTCCTGTCGACGATGACCGCCGCATCGATCGAGGCGACCGACCTCGATCCGAAGACGCTGATGCTCGTCCGCATCGCCGCACTCGTTGCAGTCGATGCCCCGCCGGCGTCGTACCTGCTGAACCTCGAGGTCGCCGGCGAGCTCGACGTCGACGCCGAGCAGGTGCGGGACGTCCTCGCCGCAGTCGCGCCGATCGTCGGCACGCCGCGGATCGTTGCCGCAACCGGCAACATCATGAAGGCCCTCGCGATCGAGCTCGAAGCGCTCGAGCTCGAGGCCGAAGCGGCCGAGGCCTAATCTCGACCGAACCGTCCGGCGGCCCGCGCAACGTGGGTCGCCGGCTTCGGTTCGATAGCCTCGACCCGTGCTGATCGGCCGCCGGGACGTCAGGCTCACCAACCTCGACAAGCCGTTCTTCCCCGAGCAGGGGCTGACGAAGGGCGACCTGATCGCGTATTACGTGGACGTCGCCGACTGCGTCCTCCACCACGTGCGCCGGCGGCCGATGCAGATGAAGCGCTACCCGGACGGCGTCGACGGGTTTTTCTTCTACCAGAAGCGTGTTCCGGAGCCCCATCCCGACTGGCTGGACACGTTCCGGATCGACTTCCCGAGCGGGCGGCACGCGAACTTCCCGGTCGTCGCCGACGCCGCGGGGCTCGCGTGGATCGCCAATCTCGGCTGCATCGAGCTGCACACGTGGCACTCGCGCATCGACGAGATCGAGCGGCCCGACTATCTGCTGATCGACCTCGACCCGAGCGAGGGGAACCCGTGGTCGCACGTCCGGGACATCGCCATGGTCGTCAAGGAGGTGATGGACGAGTTGGGCCTCGTCTCGTTCCCCAAGACGTCGGGGGCGACCGGCCTGCACATCCTCGCGCCGATCAAGCCGGAGTTGACGTTCCCGGCGGTGCGCGACTTTGCGAAGGCGCTGGCGAAGGAGGTCGAGCGGCGGATCGACGACCAGGCGGTGGCGACCACGACCTGGAAGGTGGCCGACCGCATCGGCGTGTTCGTCGACTACGGCCAGAACGCGCGCGACCGGACGATCGCCTCGGCCTACTCGATCCGCCCGACGCCCGACGCGCGGGCGTCCGCGCCGCTGACGTGGGCCGAGGTGCCGCGCTGCGATCCGTCGAAGTTCACGCTGAAGACGATGCGGAAGCGGATCGACAAGGTCGGCGACCTGACCGCCGGCATGTGGAAGCGGAAGGTCAGTCTCGTTTCGCGCTTCGAGGCGCTGGGGCTAGAAGCTCCGCCACTGTGAGGTCGCCGGGACCGGGCGGCTCACGGACCTCGCGCCACGTGCACTGCTCCGGTTTCTTGTCGTCGCGGAAGCGGATCAGCCGCGTCCCGTGGCGGAAGCGGTTGCCCTGCACTTTGTCGTAGCGCACCTCGACGACCAGCTTCGGCTTCAGCGCCGACTGGGCGAGCTCGCCGCTGCCCCAGCGGTTCGGCTCGGAGAACCCGCGGTCGGGGGCGCCTTTCAGCAGCGGCTTCACGCGCTGGAGGATCTCGTCGTGCCGGCCGGCGGCGACCGCCGCCGAGCCGACGTAGTCGAGGTCGCCGTCCTCGCGGTAGAGGCCGAGGAGCAGGGTGGCGAGCGTGGTCGGCTCCGACTTCCAGCGAACGCCGATGACCACGCAGTCGGCGGTCTTGTGCGCCTTCACCTTGGCGACGCCGTCACGGGAGCCGGGGAGGTAGGGCACGCCGAGCCGCTTGGCGATCACGCCGTCGAGGCCGGCCGCCTCGAGCCCGTCGAGCCAGCCGGCGGCGACGTCGGGGTCGCGGGTCGCCGGCGAGATCAGAAACTTCTTGCCGAGCTTCTCGAGCTCGCGGCGGCGCTTCTCGAGCGGCAGCTCGTGAATCGGCTTCCCGTTCCAGAGCAGGACGTCGAACGCGACGAACCGCGCCGGGATCTCGGCCGACAGCCTGCGGATGCGGCTCTCGGCCGGGTGGAGGCGCATCTGCATCGCGTCGAAGTCGAGGCGGCCGCCGCGCTCGATCACGATCTCGCCGTCGAGCGCCGAGTGGGGCGGGAGCAGATCGCCCAGCGGGCGGAGCTCGGGGAAGTAGCGGAGCAGCGGTCGATCGTTCCGGCTCCAGAGCGCGAGCTCGCCGCCGTCGTTCTCGAGCACGCCGCGGAAGCCGTCCCATTTCGGCTCGTACTGCCAGTCGCCGAGCGGCAACTCGCGGACGAGCTCGGCCTCCATCGGAGGAAAGGGCACGTTCTTCCCGGGCATGGGGTCAGGCTAGCCGTCTAGTCTCCTTGGCATGCGCAGAGTCGTCGTCACCGGACTCGGAGCGGTCACGCCGCTCGGCAACGACCACCGCTCGACCTGGGACGCGGCGGTGGCGGGCACGAGTGGGATCGACTTCATCAGCACGTTCGACACGAGCGACTTCCCCGTCCGGATCGCGGCCGCGGTGAAGGGGTTCGACCCGGCGTCGGTCCTCGGGCCGAAGGAGGCGCGGCGGCTCGACCGCAACGTCGCGCTCGGCGTCGGCGCGGCGGTCGAGGCGTTCGGCGACGCGTCGCTCGAGGGCGCCTACCACCCGTCGCGGGTGGGCGTGCTCTTCGGGACGGCGATCGGCGGCATCATCGGGATCACCGAGCAGCACTCGATCCTCCTCGAGCGCGGCCCGGATCGCGTCTCGCCGTACTTCATCCCGAGCGTGCTCGTCGACGCGACGAGCGGGCAGATCGCGCTCACGCTCGGCCTGCGCGGCCCGAACTACGCACCGGTGTCGGCCTGCGCCACCGGCTCGACGGCGATCGGCGAGGCGACCGAGATGATCCGCCGCGGCGCTGCGGACGCCGTCATCGCCGGGGGAACGGAGGCGTGCCTGACGCCGGTGATCCTCGCCGGCTTCTGCGCCATGCGCGGGCTTGCGGCCGAGGAGGAGTACCCGCCGCGCGCGTCGCGGCCGTTCGACCTGACCCGCGCCGGGCTTCGTCATGGGCGAGGGGGCATGCGCGCTCGTGCTCGAGGAGCTCGAGGCGGCGCAGGCCCGCGGCGCGACGGATCTACGCGGAGGTGCTCGGGTACGGCGCGTCCAACGACGCCCACCACCTGGCGCAGCCCGACCCCGAGTCGATCGGCGTGGTCGAGATGATGCGGGCCGCGCTCGAGCGGGCGGAGGTCGAGCCCGAGCGCGTCGGCTACATCAACGCGCACGGCACGTCGACGCCGCTCGGCGACCTGGCCGAGACGAACGCGATCAAGGAGGTCTTCGGCGACCACGCGTACAAGCTGGCGGTCTCGTCGACGAAGTCGATGACCGGCCACTGCTTCGGCGCGGCGGGCGCGGTCGAGGCGATGATGTGTGTCCTCGCGCTGCACGAGGGCGTCCTCCCGCCGACGATCAACTACGAGACGCCCGACCCGGAGTGCGACCTCGACTACGTCCCGAACGAGGCACGCCGCGTCCAGGTCGACGTCGCGCTCTCGAACGCGATGGGCCTCGGCGGCCACAACGGCTGCGTGCTCTTCGGCCGGGTCTAGTTCGGGCTAGCAGGTCGTCTGCGGGTCGATCTCGTCGTACCAGAGCCCGCCGACGCGGACGAACAGATCCGGCTTGGCCGCCGTGACGGTGTCGACGGCCTGCCCGCCGAGGATCACGTGGTAGGCGAGGTAGGCCTTGTCGCCGGCGGTGCGGACGTTGGTGAACTTCACCGACAGCGGGCTGGGCACCTTGGCCCGCAGCGCCGCCGTGTGCTTCCGGTACACGGCGTAGGGGCACTTCGCCTTGAAGCGCGGCGTGTAGGCGGTGTAGGAGGCGGCGTAGTTCCTGGCGTTGAACGCCGCGAACTCGGCCTGGAGCGTCGCGGTCGGGATCGGCTTCGCGATCGGCACCGCCCCGACCGCCGCACCGGCCACAACGGCGGCCGCGACAACGACAGCGAGCAGGATCCGCATGGCCTCGACTCTAGCGCGCCCCTGCATCTACGCCTGAACCGCCTCGACCGTCAAGGACGAGAGCGAGACCAACACGGCGTCGGCCTGTGCGAGTGCCTCGTCGCCCGGTGGGAAGGCGGGGTTCGGGATCGCCAGCACCCGCATTCCGGCGGCCTTCGCCGAGCGGATGCCGGCGTGGGAGTCCTCGACGGCGGCGCTGCGGGTCGGGTCGACTCCGAGCCTGCGGCACGCCTCCAGGTAGACGTCGGGGGCCGGTTTGCCGCGGGCGACCTCCTCCGACGACACGGTCGCCCGGAACAGCGGCCCGAGGCCGGACAGGTCGAGCACGAGGTCGATCAGCGGCCGGTTCGACGACGACGCCACGCCGAGGGGCCATTGCGCCGCGAGGCGCTCGACCGCGTCCACCGCGCCGTCGATCATCGGCAGGTGCTCGCGGTACCGGGCGGCCATTCGCTCGACCACCTCGGCCGCGATCTCGTGCGGCGACTCCGGCAGGCCGACGTGCTCGTGCATGTACCGCGACCACTCCGGCGAGCTCATGCCCATCATCGCCCGCTGCTCTTCCGGCCCGTAGCGTCCGTTGTGGTCGCGGGCGAGCCGCTCGCGCACCTCGTCCCAGATCTCCTCGGTCTGGATCAGGACACCGTCGAGGTCGAAGACGACCGCCTCGATCACAGCGTCCGGTACCCCGAGTCGATGTGGACGAGCGGCGGGGCGGCCTCGCCGAGCTCGACCGAGAGCACCTCGCCGACGAAGAGGGTGTGATCCCCGACGGCGACCTCGTCGGCCAGCCGGCACTCGATCCAGCCGAGCGCGCCGACGAGCAACGGCGCCCCGTCCGTGCCCTCGCGGCTCGCGATCCCCTGCCAGAGTGCGATCGGCGGCACGCCGCGCGCGAAGTGCTGGGCGAGCCTGTCCTGGCCGTCGGCGAGCAGGCTGAGCGAGAAGCCGCCCGCTCGCCGGAGCAGCTCGTGCATCGCCGCCTGCCTGGCGATCGCCACCCCGACCAGCGGCGGCTCGAGCGAGAGCGAGACGAGCGAGCCGATCGTCAGTCCGAGCTTCTCGCCGTCGGCGTCGACCGTCAGCACGGCGACACCGTGCGGAAAGCGGCGCATCAGGGCGCGGAGGTCATCCACGCCCTAGTCCTCGTCCGCCAGTTCCTCGCCGATCAGGCCGGCCGCGAACGCGCGCCAGGCCAGGTCGCCGTCGCCGGCGAGCCCGTCGAGAGCGAACGACACGCTCGGCAGGCCGTCCGACTCCGCACGAAGGCCGGCCAGCCCGCCCGCGAGCTCTGCCCGCCGCTCCGGGCTGTCCAGCTCTTCGGCGAGCGAGGCGACGGCACGCGCGTCGAGCTCGAGCGCCCGGTGCGGGTCGCCGCCGGCTGCCGAGCAGGAGCATCGAGCGGCGAACGGCGCCGTGGAGCTCGTCCTCGGGGATCGACACTTCGCCTCCGGCCAGCCACGCGAGCACGGCGAGGGCGTCGTCGCCCTCGGCGGTCTCCTCGACCTGTTCGAGCCAGGCTCTCAGGACGCGGCCGCGGGCTGTCGCGGGGCGACGAGCGTGACGGCGACGCCCGCGTAGACCATCGCCACACCCAGGCCGATATGGAGCCAGTCGTCGGCGCGGTTGACGGGCACGACGTTCGCGTCTCCGACCCGGTCGATGCTCAGCCCGTACACGCCGAGCGCGAGATACAGCACGCCGCCGACGGTCAGGTACGCCTTCGCGGCGGGCACCGACCGGCCGCACAGGAGCCCGGCGACCCCGAAGCCGATGTGCAGCAGGTTGTGGAGGATGCTCGTCGAGAAGATGCCGAAGATCTGGGCGTCGGAGCCGGTCTTCCACCACTGCAGCCCGCCGTACTGGTCGACCACGCCGGGGACGAAGCCCAGCACTCCGATCACGATGAAGCCGACACCGACGAGTCCGGCGAGGTTCGGCCCTGTGACGAACCGCTTCATCAAGCGATCTTACGGCGCGAGGCGCTCCACAATCCAGCCCGCGTCCCCGGGCCGGTAGCGGAACCGGTCGTGCAGGCGGTCGGCACGGTGCTGCCAGAACTCCCAGAGCGCCGGGACGAGCAGGTAGCCGCCCCAGCTTTCGGGACGGGGCACGTCGTCGCCGACCGCACGACCGAGGACATCCGCCGCGACCGCGAGCTCTTCCCGGCTCTCGATCACGGCGCTCTGCGGCGAGACGGCGGCTGACAGCCGGCTGCCCACGGGCCGCGACGCGAAGTACGCGTCCGACGCGGCCGCCGGCAGGCGCTCGACCGCCCCTTCGACCCGCACTTGCCGCCCGAGCGGATGCCAGTACAGAAGCAGCGCGGCGCGCGGGTTCTCGGCCAGTTCCGCGCCCTTGCGGCTCTCGTAGTTGGTGTAGAAGCTGAGCCCGCCGCCGGTGACGTCCTTGAGCAGCACCATCCGGGCCGACGGCGCTCCGTCGAGCGTGGCCGTTGCGAGCGTCATCGAGACCGGCACCTCGCCGCCGGCCGCGTGCGCGTCGTCGAGCCAGCGACCGAGTTGCACGACCGGATCGGCGTCGAGGCCGCGCCGGTCGAGCGGGCGATCGCGCTCGTCCTCCATCGTGATCGAGTTTATTCTGGCGGGGTGAAAGTGCTCGTTTTCGCAGCCGTGCTCGCCGCTCTGGCGGTCGCGCCCGCGCAGGCGGGGAACTCTCCGACGTGTGGCGCGGCGGCGGCGAAGAGAGCGATCACGGCCACTCACCTGCGCATGAAGTTGCTCGGCCCGCTGCAGACGATCGACCCGTCGAGCGCGGACAAGGTCATCTGTTACGACTTCACCCGCGACGGGCGCACGGACATGGCCGTCACCATCGCGAGCGGTGGAACCGCCGGCGACGTCGGCTGGGTGCTCTTCCGCGCGATCCCCACCGGCTGGGTGGTCGTGAAGACGAGTAGCGGCTACAAGCTCGGGCTGTTCCGCACCGGCGGCGACCTCGTCAACATCCAGCCGATCTACAAGTCGAACGACGCGAACTGTTGTCCGACCGGCGGATTCGACCACACGCAGTACCACTGGAACGGTAAGAGCTTCGTGATCGCCAGGAACTGGCACACGAAGACCTTCATGCCCTAGCGCCCCTCTGGACAACCTCCCGGGCATCCCTTAACCAGAACCGGATCTTCGCGCTGCAGACGATCTCGCACGAAGTCGCAGCACCTGGCCGGCATTCGCGACGAGGCGGCCGCCGAATGCGCGGGCATGCAAAAGCTGTCGTGGTTCGCGCGGCAGTTCGGGGCGGATGCGGCGCAGGCCCGCCAGGTGGCCGACGACTACTTCACGAACTCCTACGAGACGAAGCGCCCCGGGACGCCCTACTACGACCCGACCTGCCCGAAGCCGTAAGTACTCTTTCCGGGTGCCCGAGCAGGCCCCGATCCTCACCGATCTCGAGCTGTACCGGCGGATGCTGGTCATCCGGCGCACCGAGGAGAAGCTGCTCCAGCTCCACGGTCAGGGGCTCCTCTCGGGGACGACGCACACCTCGATCGGCCAGGAGTCGATCGCGGTCGGGCTGCTCTCGCGGCTCGGCCCCGGCGATGCCGTGTTCAGCACGCACCGCTGCCACGGCCACTTCCTCGCGTCCGGCGGCGATCTCTCCGCGTTCCTCGCCGAGCTGATGGGCAAGGCCGACGGCGTCAGCGGCGGCCGCGGCGGCAGCCAGCACCTCCATGCGCCCGGGTTCATCTCGTCCGGGATCCAGGGCCAGCTCGTGCCGGTCGCGCTCGGGGTCGCGCTCGCCAGGAAGCTGCGCGGCGAGGACGGCATCGCCGTCGTCTTCATCGGCGACGGCACGCTTGGCCAGGGCGCGTTGTACGAGTCGATGAACCTGGCGTCGCTCTGGGGCGTCCGGCTGCTGATCGTGCTCGAGGACAACCAGATCGCACAGACCACGCCGTCGTCGGTCGGCGTGGCCGGCGACATCCTCGCCCGCGCCGAGGCGTTCGGGATCGATGCGGCCGCCTACGACGGCGCCGACGCTCCCGCGCTTCAGGACGACTTCGCCGCGCTGGTCGAGACCATGCGCGGCCGCGAGGCGCCCGCCTTCCGGGTCGTGCGCACAGTTCGTCTCGGCCCGCACAGCAAGCGCGACGACGAGCGCTCGGAGGAGCACATGGCCGAGCTGCACACGCGGGACCCGGTCACCCGGCTTGCGGCCACACTCGACGCGGCCGACGCCGACCAGGCCGACCGCGACGCGGGCGCGCTGCTCGACGTGGCGCTGGCCAGGGCCGAGGCGAGCCCCGAGCCCGATCAGCTCGCCCACCTCGGCGACGTCTATCCGCAGCTCGACGAGGCCGCCGCCGTGCGCCCGTGGGCCCGTCCGGCGGACGAGCCCCGGGTCGTCGAGTCGCTGAACGCCGCACTCCGCGACCTGTTCGAGCGCGATCCGGCAGTGCACGTGTTCGGCCAGGACCTGACCGACCCGTACGGCGGCGCGTTCGCCGTCACGAAGGGCCTCTCGACCGACTTCCCCGACCGCATCCACCCGACCCCGATCAGCGAGACGGCGATCATCGGCAGCGCCACCGGCTACGCGCTCGAGGGCGGCAAGGCGGTCGCGGAGATCATGTTCGGCGACTTCGTCGCGCTGGCCGCCGACCAGCTCGCGAACAGCGCCGCGAAGCACCACTACCTCTCGCAGGGCGAGGTATCGGTCAATCTCACCGTCCGCGTGCCGATGGGCGGCGGGCGCGGGTACGGGCCGACGCACAGTCAGAGCCTCGAGAAGATGTTCTTCGGCATCCCCGGCCTGCGTGTGATCGCCGTCTCGAGCTTCACCGACCCGTACGCGCTGCTCTGGAACGCGGTCGCGGCCGACCCCGGCCCCGTGCTGTTCGTCGAGAACAAGGCGGTCTACGCCGAGCGTGTGCGGCAGCCGGTGGACGGTCTCGTCGAGCACTTCTCGGCGCGGACGACGGGCGGCGTCTACCCGAACGTCCGGCTCAGCCCGATCGGCTTCGACGACCCCGAGCTGACCGTGATCACGTACGGCCGCTGCGCGTCGCTCGCCTGGGAGCCGGTGCGGCAGCTGTTCATCGAGCGCGAGGTCGCCGCCGACCTGTGCGTCGTCTCGCAGCTCTCGCCGCTCGATCTCGACGGGATCCTCCCGTCGGCGCTCGCCTCCGAGTGCGTGGTCACGGTCGAGGAGGCGCCCGGCGAGGCCGGCTTCGGCTCCGAGGTCGCCGCGCGGCTGGCGGAGGCAGGCTTCCGCGGCCGGTTCTCGCGGATCGCGGCCGCGGCGTCGCCGATCCCGGCGGCGAAGAGCCTCGAGGACGTCGTGCTCCCGACCGACCAGTCGATCCGGCGCGAGCTCGAACGGCTGGCGGTCGAAAAGGGCGCCCTCACCACCAGGGGCTAGGCTCCGCAGCGAGATGGGCGCGATCCTCGTCATGTTCCACTACGTCCGCGACCCGGACGAGGAGCGGTACCCGGGCATCAACGCCTGCACGGTCGCCGACTTCGAAGGGCAGATCGAGTACCTGCTGCGCCATCACGAGCCGCTCGAGCCCGACGCGCTGCTCGCGGCAGTCCGCGACGGGACGCCGATCCCGGACGGCTTCGTGCTCACCTTCGACGACGGTACGCGCGACCACTTCGACAACGCCCTGCCCGTGCTCGAGCGCCACGGGATCCACGGGATTTTCGCGCCGATCGGCGCGCCGTACCTCCAGGGGCACATCCCCTTCGTCCAGAAGAACCAGTTCGTCCGCGGCCGGCTCGGGGAGGACGGCGTGCCGGACGCATACCTCGCCGCCGCGGCGGAGGTCGCGCCGGAGGTCGACGTCGCCGGGATCGTCGCCACGTCGCCGATCGGCGACTACCGGCGCGGCACGGAGAAGTACCTGCGCTTCAAGTACGCGTCGAACCGGCTGATCCCGCGCGACGTCTCCGAGCGCGTGATGGACCGTCTGTTCGCCGAGCACGTCTCGGCTGACGAGGCCGACTTCATCCGCGAGCTGTACCTCTCGACCGACGAGATCGTCGAGCTGCGCCGGCGCGGGCACACGATCGCCGGCCACTCGATCTCGCACCCGTCGCTGCCGCAGCTGGACGAGGCCGACCAGGAGCGGGAGATCGGCGCTGCCGCAGACTGGCTCGGCGGGCTGCTCGGCGAGCCGCTGGCGTGGTTCAACTATCCGTACGGCGACCACGACGAGCGCTCGGAACGCGTCTGTGAGCGGCTCGGCCTGGAGATCGCCTACTCGACGCGGCCGCCCGCCGACTGGGTCTCGCACGACGATCGCTTCCGCGCGCCCCGCGTCGACACCGTGTTCCTGCCGATGCGCGTCGACGCCGACCCGGTCGTGCTCGCAGGTGAGGTTGTCTGATGCCGACGCCGATCGTCGTCCCGAAGCTGAACGAGAACGACGACGAGGTCGTGGTCGTCGAGCTCGCCGAGGGGCAGGTCGCCGTCGGCGACGCGCTGTTCTCGGTCGAAACGAGCAAGGCGGTGCAGGAGGTCGAGGCCGAGGAGCCCGGCTTCGTGCTCTGGCAGGCGCAGGTCGGCGACCGGGTCGATGTGCTCTCGGAGCTCGGTTGGATCTTCGCCACGGAGGAGGAGCGCGACGGGTGGAGCGCCGACCGTCCCGCCGAGGTCGTCGCACCCGCGGGTGGGCGGCCGGCGACCGAGCCGGCGCGGCGGCTGGCGGCGGAGCTCGGCGTCGCGGTCGACGAGATTCCGGGGTCGGGGATCGTGCGCGAGAGCGACGTGCGCGCATTCGCCGGCGAGCCCGAAGCGGCGGCGCCGACAGTCGAGGAGCCGGCCGCCGGCCGCCTGTCCGACGAGCTGCGCGAACTACTGCGCACCGACGGCGCGTCGATCGTCGCGCTCCCGTCCGACGAGAAGGTCGCGCTCTACCGTGAGCACGGCGCCGTGATCGGCGACCGGGTGACGATCGGGCCGCGCGCGCTGATCGACGCGCAGTTCGTCGAGATCGGCAGCGACACCTCGATCGGCGAGGACGTGCTCGTCAAGGCGCGCCGGTTCACGATCGGCGAGCTCGGCCAGATCGGCGCGAACTGCCGCTTCTTCTGCCGCGATTTCGTCGCCGGTGACGTGGTCACGCTGCGCTGGAACGTCGCGATCGTCGACGGCCAGGGCGGCATCCATGACTGCCGCGTCGGCGACCTCTGCTTCATCGCCTACGACACGTATCTGAACACCGACCGCGACGTCACCCTCGGCGAGCGGGTCTGCCTCAGCCCGGGCGCGCGGATCTACACGCACCGGAAGTGGCTCGAGGCGCTCGACGGCTATCCGTTCTCGTACGCGCCGGTCTCGATCGGTGAGCGCTCGTGGCTCGGTCCCGGCGCCCTGATCCTCCCCGGCGTCGAGCTCGGCGCCGAGGTGACGGTGATGGCGAACTCGGTCGTCGCGTCGAACGCGTCGAAGGGCGCCCTGCTCGGCGGCGTCCCGGCGACGGTGGTCAAGCGGCAGCAGCGCGCCGAGCTCGACTCCTCGCATCGCGCGGCGATCGTCCGCGAGATCTTCGAGGAGAACGGCGAGGCGCTCGCCGTGCTCGGCTGGACGCTCGAGGACGGCCTGCTGTCAGGCGACGCCGGTGAGGCGCGCGTCGTGATCGACGGCCGCACGATCACCGTCGGCGAGACGCTCTTCGACCTCGACGCGCGGACGGTGACCGGCCCGCGCACGCCGGCGGCCGACGTGATCCGCCACCTGCTCTTCAAGTACGGCCACTCGTTCGAGCCGCGCCTGTGGCGCTTCGGCGCACGGCTCGACGAGACGACGTACTAGCCCGTGGCCGCAATCGCCGTCGTCGGCTGCGGCATCGGCGGCGCCGCGACGGCCCAGCTGCTCGCCGGCCTCGGCCACGACGTCACGGTCGTGGAGGCGGAACGCGAGGTGCGGCCGCACGGGTCGGGCTTCCTGCTCCAGCCGTCCGGGCAGCGCGCCCTGGCATCGATGGGCCTGCTCGACCGCGTTGCGGCGCAGTCGGCGCCGATCGACGAGGTGGTCGCGTGGACGGCGGGTGGCCGCGAGCTCGTCCGGCTCCGTTACGCCGACCTCGGCGAGGGTGTCCGCGCGCTCGGCGTGCAGCGCCGGGTGCTGCTGGAGGCGCTCCTCGACGGCGTTCGGGCGGCGGGCGTCCGGATCCTGACCGGGCACGAGGTGACCGGAGCCGACGACGAGGCGCTCGGCCCGTTCGACGTGATCGTCGGCGCCGACGGCTCGCGTTCGGCGCTGCGGCAGGGTCGCGCCCGCGACTACGCCTGGGGCGCGCTGTGGGGAACGGCCGAGTGCGAGCCGGTCACGGGGCGCTTGCACCAGGTGCTCGACGGAACCCGGATCCTCGTCGGGCTGCTGCCGATCGGCGGCGGACGAACGAATGTCTTCTGGAGTCTTCGCCGCGACCGCCTGGACGAGCTGCGTGCCCGCGGATTCGGCCCGTTCCGGGACGAGATGCTCGCGCTCTGCCCGGAGGCCGAGGAGCCGCTCGACCTGCTCGGCGGCTTCGACGCGTTCTCGTTCGCGGCGTACCGGCACGTGTGGCGGCCGCGCTGGCACCGGGGGCGGGTCGTGCTGGTCGGCGACGCAGCGCACGCGATGAGCCCGCACCTCGGCCAGGGCGTCAACCTCGCCCTCGCCGACGCGCTCGCCCTGCGCCACGCCCTGGCCGAGCGCAAGGGTTTCGAGGAGGCGTTCGCGCTCTACGCCGCGCGCCGACGGCGCCAGACCGCCTACTACTCGCGGGTGACGCTGCTGGCGACGCCGTTCTTCCAGTCGAACGGCCGGGTGAAAGGATGGCTCCGCGACGCGGGCCTGCCGGTGACGGCCGCGATCCCGTTTGCCCGCCGGCAGATGACGACGGCGATGGCGGGCCTGGCGAAGGCCTGATTTTTTAGACTTCAGCCGTGGCCAACAGCAACATCAGCTCGCCCCGGAATCCCGGCTTCGTCGTCTGGCTGGCGATCACATTCGGGATCAACATCCTCGGGCTCCTGGTGATCAACTGGCTGTTCGACGGCGTCTGGATCTCCGGATTCTGGTCGTACGCGCTCGGCGCGCTCGCGTTGATGGTGGGCAACGCGATCATCAAGCCGATCATCGCGCTGCTGACGCTGCCGCTGATCATCTTCACGCTCGGCCTCGCGTACTTCGCGATCAACGTGGCGATGCTCGCGCTCGCCGAGTGGGTCGCGCCGGACTTCTCGGTCGACGGCTTCTGGACGTACGTCGGCGCGACGATCGTGCTCTGGATCGTCAACGTGGCGATGCAGGCGTTCGTCGGCGCAACGTCCGGCCGGCACGCCAAGCGCGCGACGAGCTGAGGGCCGGGCCTCGCGGCCCGGCCCCCGAGCTGCCTAGCTGCCCTGCAGTTCCTTGTGCACGTGGCGCAGCGAGAACGCCACGAAGAAGCTGTTGATCCCGCGGAAGAGCGCGAACAGCGCCACCCACACGATCAGCAGCGCCGCCTTCTTCCCGAACTCGCCCGACGCCCAGAACGCGAGCCCGATGCAGATGAACCCGGAGATCATCCGGAGCCACCACAGGCCCGTCCGGTTCGAGAACGCGACGATCAGATCCATGATCCCGACGAACAGGAACATGAACGCCGTGATCTGGGCGATCGCGATGAACGTGTCCTGCGGATGGATGAACGAGAAGATCCCGCCGAGGATGAGCAGCACGGCGAGCAACGCGTTCAGAGCCTTCCACCAACCCCCCTTCACCGCGAAGACGAGCATGAGCTCGATCGAGCCGGCGAACAGGAAGAAGATCCCGGCCAGCACTCCGATCGACTTCACCGACGTGATGTTGAACCGGAACATGATCATCGACAGGATCAGCCAGAGCGTGCCGGTGATCAGGAAGATCCACCAGAAGCTGCCGAAGTTCTCGTCGTAGACCTCGTCTTCGACGACCACAACCGTAGACATCGTTCGCCTCCTCTTTCGGGATACACCCCTGTAAGCGCGAGCCTAGCTCGGGCATCTGACGGGAACTGCGCTCGCAAGCGCCGTGCAAGCGTCCCGCAAGCGCGCTCTTTCATCGTGTGGCCAGTTGCTGCACACCACGAAAGGAGCATTCATGTCCGTCCAGCCCACCATCACGATGTCGAGGCAGTCGCGCCTCGCCTGGCCCGTCGCAGCGATCTGCGCCGTCGTCGCCGTCGGCGCCCTGGTCGCCCTGCTGGCCGTCTCGTTCGGAGGCAGCGGCTCGAAGGCCACGCCGAGGGTCACCGGCTCGGCCGCGCAGGATGCGGGGAAGGTTGCGTCGATCGCCTCCCTGACGCCCGCGCAGCTTGCGGCCGGCGTGCTCGGCACCGGATACGCCCTGCCGACAGCGCACCACGGCCCGTCGATCGCAGCGGTGCTCGCCTCGATGGATCCCCAGACGCGGCGGTACACCGAGTCGATCATGGCGCTGACGTTCAACCAGCTCGCAGCCGGGGCCGCAGGTCAGCCGTAGATCGAGACCGTGCCGGGGGAGAGGTTTGAGCTGTGCCTCTCCCCGGCTCCCTCCCTGGTAAATCGTGATCAGTCGTCGTATCGTCGCTTCCTTGTCCGACCGCCTGCCGTCCAGCCGTCCGGTGCAGTGTCGATGAGTGTCTCGCGGGATCTCGCCCGCGGCACACTCGTCGTCCACTACCGGATCGAGGCGGTCCTCGGCCGGGGCGGCGTCGGAATCGTCTACCTCGCCGAGGATCTTCGCCTCAAGCGCCGGGTCGCTCTCAAGCTTCTCTCGCCGGCGCTCGCGGAGGACGAGCGGTTCCGCGAGCGGTTCCTGTCCGAGTCGGAGCTCGCTGCGTCGCTCGACCACGCGAACGTCATCCCCGTCTATGAGGCGGGCGAGGCCGACGGCAGCTTGTACATCGCCATGCGCTACGTCGAGGGGTCCGACCTCAAGGCCCAGCTCAGCGACGGGCCACTCACGGAGGAGCAGGCGGTTGCCCTCGTCGAGCAGATCGGCGGCGCGCTCGACGCCGCGCACGAGCGCGGGCTCGTTCACGGCGACGTCAAGCCGTCGAACGTCCTGATCGACGGGCGAGGGCACGCCTACCTCGCCGACTTCGGCCTGACCAAGCGCGTCGGAGGCGAGCAGTCTCCTGCCGAGGCCCAGCTGATGGGCACGATCGATTACGTCGCACCCGAGCAGATCCGCGGCGACGACGTCGACGGCCGGGCCGACATCTACTCGCTCGGCTGCCTGTTCTACGAGTGCCTGACCGGGCGCCAGCCGTTCAAGCGCGGCAACGATGCTGCTGTCCTCTTCGCCCATCTCCAGGACGAGCCGCCGGCGACCGGAGGCCCCGCCGATCCGGTGCTTGCCCGAGCACTCGCGAAGAGCCCCGAGGAGCGCTATCAGAGCTGCGCGGAGCTCGCGGAGGACGCCCGGGAGGCATTCGGGGTCACGGCGTCGAGGCGCCCGCGTCTGCCGGTGGCGATCGCGGCTGCCGCTCTCCTCATTGCCGCCGCGGCGCTCGCCGCCTTCTTCCTGTTCCGGAGCGGCAGCGCGGCGGCCGCTCCACACGGCCATCTCGTCCGTATCGATCCGAAGACCAACAAGACCACGGCCGACGTCCACGTCGGAGCGGTGCCGAGCGGCGTCGCGGTCGCACCCGGAAGCGTCTGGGTGACATCGATCGACGACGCAGGTGTGTGGAGCGTCGACACACGCACGCTCCGGGCAACGCGCACGCCGGCGCAGGGAACGCCGATCGGAGTCGCAACGCGTGGAAGCACCGCATACATCGCCGAGACGGTGTCGGGCCCGTACGGTGGCGCCTACGATCGCGGCGGCCAGGTGACTGCCGTCCAGACCGAGGGAGGCCGCGGGCTCCAGACGATCGAGACCGGGACCGCCTTCGGAATCGCAAACAGCCCGGGCGGCCTGTGGGTCGCTCGACAGACGGACGTGGTGCGGTTTGCGGACGCCTCGGCTGTTGCCTCGACGATCGACCGCAAGGTGCCGATCAACTCGAACGCCTCCCTCACACAGGTCGCGGTCGGCGCCGGCGGCGTATGGGTGTTGTCGGACTCGACCGGTCGCACGCTGTGGCGGCTCGATCCTCGCACCGGGCGGATTCGGGCCACGATCGCCCTGTCTTTCGAGCCGGCGGGCATTGCCGCGGGCCCCGACGCGGTCTGGGTGACCGCGCAGATGAACGACACGGTCGCGCGGATCGACCCCGTGACGAATCGGGTCGTAAAGACGATCAGGGTTGGCCGCGAGCCGCTGGCGGTCGCGGTCGGCGACGGCGCCGTCTGGGTTGCGAACACGATCGACAGATCCGTGACCAGGATCGACCCGGCGACGAATCGGGTTACGTCCACGATCGCGCTCGACACGAGCCCCACTGCGCTCGCGGTCGGCGACGGATCCGTCTGGGTGGCGGCCGATGCGAGCTAGCGCGCTCGCAGCCGGTGCACTCATCCTCGCGCTCGCAGCGGCGGGCTGCGGTGGCGGCGCGGCGGGCACCATCCGCATCGGCTTCTACGGGGACTGCTACGGGTCGGGTGGGGGCGAGCGCCAGCAGTCGACGGCCGGGGCCGAGCTGCCCTTCATCCGGCGTGGCGCGAAGCCGCTCGGCTCCAAGCCGACCGACGGTGTCGGTGCGGTGACGATCGCGGGCAAGCGGGTCGAGCTGGTGCTCGACTGCGAGTTCTACGGGTCGAGTGTCAGCGAGCTCGCTGCGGCCCGCCGGCTCGTCGAGCAGCGGCACGCGGACATCCTCGTCACACCCAACAACGTTCCTGACATCGCTGAGGACGTGTACCCCTTACACCAGCCGGGCATCGCATTCATCTCGACCGGGCTTCTCCCTGCTCCCAGCCGCCCGAACCTCTTTCGCGTCGCTCCCGACTTCCGGCAGGGCTCGGCGGGTCTCGGCGCGTACGCCTACAAGACCCTCGGCTGGCGAACCGCCGTCGTCCTCGGCGAGGACGACTATCTCGGGTGGACGCTGGCGGCCGGTTTCGTCTCCGAGTTCTGCTCGCTCGGCGGCACGGTCGTCAAACGTCTCTGGACTTCTCCGGTCGCGACGAGCTGGGCGCCGAAGGCGCGGGAGATCCCGCCGGGGGCGGACGGCGTGGCGCTGATGCCGAACTTCCTCGTCCCGAAGACGTTCTTCGCGGCCTACCGCAAGCTCCACCCCGATCTCTCCCGGCATGTGGTCATGTCGGCGACGGCGATCGCACGCGGCGACCGCACACCCGGGATCACGGCCGCGGGCTTTGTGCCGTTCGTGTCGAGCGCCCCCGCCTGGAACGCGTACTTACGTGAGTTCCGGGCCGCGTTCCCCTCGTACCACGGGTCGGTCCGGGACCCGTCCGACATCTACGCCTACGACGCCGTCGAGCTGGCGCTCCAGGCGATCGCATACGCGCACGGGGATCTCTCACACGGCGAGCGGCGGCTGATGGCGGCGATGCACAAGGTGCGCGCCGACACGCCCACCGGCCCGCTCACGCTCGACCGCACCAACAGCGCCGTCGCACCGAACTTCCTCATGCGGGTCAACGCCAAGCTCGTCCCGGCCGTCGTCGGCGTCGTCCCGAACGTCGAGAAGACGTTCGGCGGCTACTTCTCGCCGTCGTCGCCGCCCGACACCGAGACACAGCCTGTCTGCCGGAGGGGCCATGTGCCCTCCTGGGCCCGCTGATCAGACTCTGATCGACCAGGTGAAGCGGGTGAGGCTCTCGGCCGGCGCCAGGCCGCCGGGCCTCATCCCCCGGCGCGTGAGCAGCACGGGCGGGCGGGCGGTTGCAGCCAGAGCGCTCCTGACCTCTCCGAGCCCGCCCCGTTGCCAGCGGTCGGTCAATCCGACGACGACGAGGCCGGCGTCCTCGGCGGCGGCGACGAGGCCCTCGGCGCCGGGCTGCACGACTAGCGGCTCGGCGGTGACTCCGAATGCCCGCTGGGTTGCCAGCGACGCGTTCGCGAGCAGGCGGCTGGCGTCGCGGTCGGCCTCCTTCGGGCCCGCCAGCCGGAGCGGAACCTCGAGCGCTCCGGCGATCCAGGCGCCGATCTCGACCGCCGTCCAGTCGTGCTCGCCTCCCCCGAACGGCACGAGCACCGGTCCCGGCCCTCCTTTCCGCCCGACCAGGACACCGACGTCGCACGGGGCAGCGGCGAGCACTGCGCGCGTGACCGGGTCGTCCAACAACGAGTCCTCGGCCTGCAACAGGAGCAGGTCGACGTCCTGCTCGGTCGCCAGCCGGACCGCATCCTCCGCGGCGTCCGACGACGTGAAGCAGGCGGTGCGTACGACCGCGTCGCGTGCGGCGAGCTCCTCCTGCCGGACACGCAGGTGGTCGTTCGTAGCGCCGAGCGCGTCACCGCCCGCAACAAGACACGCCAGGATCAGCTCTCGCGATGGCCGGCGGGCAAGCGGCTCCGCGAGGACGAGGAGGTCGTCGAGCCCGTCCTTGCCGAGCGCCACGACGAGCAGCGAGCGCTCCGGCGTCTCCGTGCTGGCGAGGTCGAGCGCCGGATCCTGTCGCAGGATCGCAAGCTCGAGCTGACGGAGTACCGGGCCGGGCTCGATCCCGAGCTCGTCGACCAGTGTCGAGCGCGCATCCTGGAAGGAGCCCAGCGCATCCGCTTGCCGACCCGACCGGTACAGCGCGAGCATGTGCTGGGCCCGCATCCGCTCGCGCAGTGGATGCGCTGCGACAAGGCCCTCGAGCTCGCCGACGAGCTCGGCGTGGCGACCGAGTGCCAGGTCGGCCTCGATCCGGCGCTCGAGCGCGGCCAGCCGCAGCTCTTCCAGCCGGGCGATCGCCGGCTGGGCAAATCCCTCGTAGGCGACGTCGGCCAGAGGTGCGCCCCGCCAGAGAGCAAGTGCGTCGCGGAGGAGTGACGCAGCCTGCTCCGGCTCGACTGTGTCCGCCTGGGCGACGAGGTCCTCGAACCGGTGCACGTCGAGCTCACCCCGCCCGACGTCGATCGCGTACCCGGGGGGACGTGTCACGACGGCCTTCCCCGCCGGACCGAGCGTCTTGCGGAGGTGGGACACCCGAACCTGGAGTGCCGCGGTCCCCGACGGCGGCGGCCCTTCCGCCCAGAGGTCGTCGAGCAGCTGATCGGCCGACACGACCTCGTTGGCGTGGAGGAGGAGCAGAATCAGGAGCGCGCGGAGGCCGGCTCCGGGCAGCGGCACAGAGGCGTCTCCGTCACGGACGTCGAGCGGTCCGAGGATCCGAAACTCCACGCAACCCATTCTGACGCCGGGAGCGCGTCAGGCCCGGCCTCATTGCTCGACGGTGACCAGCGTCCCGATCGGCGTGTACGGCCAGACCTTCGCCGCGGCGGCCAGCGGCAGCTCGACGCAGCCGAGGCTCTGCGGTGTCCCGAACGACCCTCGGTTGAACGCGTGGATCCCCTCGCCGTGATTGAAGTAGCTGATCCAGCGCACGCCGGGGTCGTTGTAGTGCGAACCGTCCGGGTTCGTGCCGCTCATCGTCCCGACCGGGATGTGCTCGAAGACCGGGAACGTCCCGAGCTTCGTGGGCGCCGCGGGCACGCCGGTGTTGCCGGGAGACGTCAGGATGATGCGGCCGTCGTGCCAGAGGTTCAGCGACTGTCGGCACGGACGAGTGCACGTAGACGTAGCTGTACCCGCCGCCGCGCGGCCTGCCGGCGACCACGTCGGCGATCAGCGCCTTCCAGACGTCGTGGCCGGCGAAGCCGTCGACGGTGAGGTCGTGCTCCTTCTGGAACGCCATCACCGCGCCGCGGTCGAGGATGTTGTACCGGCCGGGGTACCAGAGCTTCGTGAGCTCCCCGGGCGTGTTCGGGTAGCGCCAGGTGAAGCGGCCCGCCGGCGGATCGACCGCGGCGTCGACCTGGCGCGGTCGCCGTCCTGGCCGCGTCGGCCCGGGTCGCCGTCCAGCGGAGCGGCAGGTAGCGCAGGAGCGCGAGCATCTGCTCCAGCCGGAGCGGGGACGCCGTCGGCGTCGTCCACGCGATCGTGCGCGCCGGCTTCGGCGCGCCGACCGGCGTGACCGGGGTGGGGAGCGTCAGCTTCACGCGCCCGTCGAGCCCGAACCCGTACCCGCGCGGCGTGAACTCGAGCGTGTGCGTGTCGGTGCTGCGCCACGTGCCGGGGACGGACGGATCGAGCGTCGGCATCCGGCCGTGCAACAGCCGGTCGACCGGGTCGGAGAACCGCAGTTGGAGTGGGGTCACCGGGCCGAGCTCCGCACCTCGCTTCGGTGACGCGAGCAGCATCGGCGACGTGCCCGGCGGGAACCAGGTGACGCTCGTCGTCGGCGGCAGCCGCTCCCAGCCGAGCGGCACGGCGCTGACGCCGACCGTGCCCGCGTCGCCGAACCTGCCGAGGCTCACCGTCCGCGCCGGGGTCGGCAGGTGGATCGTCTTCGTCCGCCCGCCGGTCCTGACGGCGACCGCGAGCACCGGACGGTCGAAGCTCACCTGCACCGGCGCCCCGGCCTTCACCCGCAGCCAGCGCTCGCCGATCTGCGCGCTCGGCGCGTCGACGCTCAGGCTGACGGTCTCGGTGTGCCCGGCCAGCCAGCCGACCAGCGCCGACCGTCGGAACACGGCCCGCGCAACCAGATGCGTCCCGGGCACGACCGGGCGCGTCGGCCGGAGCGTGCCGTCGGAGCTCACGTCGACCGGAATCGGCGTGCCGTCGGAGCTTCGAACCGAGATGCTGACGAGGCGCCCCGAGAAGCGCGGTGCGTGCACCTGGGGCAGGCCGTCTGCGTTGATCCGGAGCGACCCGTGCGGCAGCGTGAAGATGGTGGTTCCGGCGGTGGCCACGAGCAGCACGACCACGGCGAGGAGCACCCACGGCCAGCGGCGGCGCCTGCGTTTCGACCGTGCCTCGACGAACATATCCAGCCTTTGTAGCAACCATATGCGCCGCCTCGGGCAGGCCGGAGCGGCGCATCGGCACGCCGTGATTCGTGTGAGCGGGGCGGGAACTACTTGCTGACGACGAGCGTGCCGTGCATTCCGGCGTCCTCGTGGCCCGGCACCGAGCAGTAGAAGTTGTATTTCCCCGGCTTGAGCGTCACCCAGATGGATGTCGTCCCATGGGTGACCGTCTTCGTCTTCCCGAGCTCGGTCTCGCCGTGCTCGACGTTGACGTTGTGCCTGAGCGCGGAGGCGTTGGTGAACACGATCTTGATCCGGCCGGCATGGGCGTGGACGACCTTCTGGTTGTCCGCTCGACCTCGATGCTATGACCGCCGAATGAAGCGGCCATGAACGTCATGAGGCATTCCGAACCTTTACCAAGGCTTGTCTGGCGCTTCGCCGGCGGCGTGCTTGAGTGGAGGCATGATCGTCGTCGGTGTCGACGGCTCGGATGTCTCGAAGGAGACGCTTCGGTTCGCGCTCGACGAGGCGAGGCGGTGGCGCACGCGGCTGCACGTCGTCCATGCCTTCACCGAGTGGGAGCCGATTCCCGGAACGGACGAGATCGAGGTCGACCGCAGCCCCGAGGATCGTGACGCGTGGCTCGCCGCGATCGTCGACGAGGTCGTCGGCGCTGCGCGGGACGTCGAGATCACGCGGGCGACCGTCGAGGACGACCCTGCCCCGGCGCTGCTCGCGGCGGCGCAGGGCGCGGAGCTCCTGATCGTGGGCTCGCGCGGGCACGGGGGCTTCGCCGACCTCCTGCTCGGGTCAGTCAGCCAGCAGTGCGCGCACCACGCGCCGTGCCCGGTGGTGATCGTTCGCGGGCAGAGTCACTAGGAGGTCGGTCAAACTGGCAGGCCGTGCCGGACACCCGCATCCCTGTCCCCATCCGAGGCCGAGCGTTCTCCGCGAGCCGTCGCGTCCGCCTCTCCGACATGGACGCGCACGGCCGGGTGCGGCTCGATGCGGTCGCACGATTCCTGCAGGACATCGCGATCGACGACGTGCAGGAGACGGGGTGGGGGATGCCGGAGCACCTGTGGTTCGTGCGCCGGATCCAGGTCGACGTGCTTGCCCCGTTTCTCGACGATCGCGAGATCGAGCTGACGACGTGGTGCAGCGGTGTGGCCGCGCTCGCGGCCGGCCGCCGGTGGTCGGTCACGGGCGACGCGGGCGGGGATGTCCAGGTGGACAGCGTCTGGATCCATCTCGACGCGGCGGCGACGCCTGCGCGCATCGAGGACTTCGGCATCTACGCCGCGGCGACCGCAGGGCGTCGGGTGTCGACGAAGCTCGAGCTGCCGGACCCGCCGCCGGGCAGCGCGGGCGTGCGCTGGTCGCTGCGCGCCACGGACGTCGACCTCCACGGGCACGTGAACAACGCCGTGTACTGGCAGGCGGTCGAGGAGCTGCTGCCGGCGCTGGGGCTCGACCCGCGTGCGCCGCTGCGCGCCGAGCTCGACTACCGGCAGCCGATCGACTACGGCGAGCCGATCGACCTGGTCGCGTTCGAGGACGAGGGGCGCAGCGCCGTCGCGTTCGCCGCCGGCGCCGAGGTCAGGGCCGTCACCCGGCTCGGGCCACTCGCGTAGCCCGAGCCGGGTTGCTCGTAACGGCCTCTTCAGGCGAGGAGCGCCTTGAACCTGGGGTCGTCGCGGAGCGGTGCGAGGTCGTCGTCCTCCGCGGCAAGCTCCCTGTACGCCGGCCACGCGGCGAGCGACTCGGCGAGCGGCGCGAACGCCTCCTCCGGATGCCCGAGGAGGGCCTCGAGGCACGCGACGTTGTAGAGGATCATCGCGTTGCCGGGATGCGTCTCGAGCCCCTCGCGGCAGGCGGTGAGAGCCGTCTCGTAGTCCTTCTCCCGGTAGCTCCGGTAGAAGCCGCCGATGGACTCGCCCGGGCCGACCGTGAACGGCTCTCCGGGGGTGCCGCCGATCGCCAGGACGACCGTTCCGTCCTGGGTCGCCCGTGCGCTGCGCTTCGATGCAGGGTCGCGGACGAACACCGCGGTGCCCTGCGGCGCGTCCACGTCGTCGCCGTCGACGGTGAACGTGCAGCCGCCCGAGACGACGACGTAGAGCTCCTCGTGACCGCTCGCGCCCGGCCCGAGCTCGTCGTGCTCGCCGACCACGTTCGCGCCGCTCGTGCCCTGGTAGAAGGCGTTCACCCCGAACGAGCCGATGTCGAAGTCGCGGCGTACGTACACGCGCCCGCGGCGGCCGTTGTCCGGATCGGGCGTGGTGTCGAGGCCGAAGCCACGCTCGGCCGCTGCTGCTCCGGCTTCACCGAGCGAGACGGTGGCGTACGAAGTCGTTGTCGTTGCCATGTGATGCCTCCTAGAGAGTCGAGTGCGATGCCGATGCGCCGTCGAAGGCCTCGTCGATGCGTCCGGGGGCGGGCGTCCACCCCGAGCCGCTCGATGTGCTCCGCGGCGAGGAGTTGTTGCAGCTGGGCGTCGGTGGGATACGTCTCGCTCGCCTCCTCTCGATCTGATGTATCTTGATCTCGAACTACTTGAGGCGGAAAGATAACACCGGGATAGCTTGACGTCAAGACACTTTTGATGGAAGCTTCCTGATATGGCCAAGCCCGACGAGCGCGATCACGTCGACCGCTTCCTCGGCGAGATCCGCGGTGAGCTGCCGGAGTCGATCGACCTCGTCGTCGAGGGGATCATCGACCGCGTCAACGGAATCACCTGGCGGCTCCGCAAGATGCTCGACGAGACGCTCGAGCCGTACGGCCTGACCAGCGGCGACTGGAAGACCCTCAGCACTCTGCGCTGGGCCGGCAAGCCGTACCGGCGTTCCGCCGGTGAGCTCGCGCGCATGTCCGACCTCTCGACCGGCGCAATGACGAACCGCCTCGACCAGCTCGAGAAGGCGGGCTTCGTCGAGCGCCTACGCGACCCGGACGACCGCCGCGGCGTCCTCGTCCAGCTGACGGCGAAGGGGCAGGAGATCCACCACGAGGCGATGGTCGTCCAGGCCGAGAAGGAGGCGCTTCTCACGGCCGCGCTGACGCAGCGCGAGAAGAAGCAGCTCGAGGGGCTCCTCCGCCGCGTGATGCTCGAGCTCGAGCAGCGCAAGCCGAAGAGCTGAGCGCTCAGGACGGCGCGACGACCAGCGCCCGGTCGAGTGTCTCGGCCAGGCTCAGAGCGCGATCGGCGCACGTCAGCTCCAGGACACGGCGAGCGACACTCTCCTGGCCGGCTACGTCGAGTGTGAACGCGTCGGGCGGCGAAATCGGTACACGACCAACGGGTCACGGCCATGCGGCATGAGGCGCAGCGGAACCAGGAGATCCAGACGCTGCTGGACGTGTTGACGCTCGGCTCCCTGCCCGAACAGGCGCCGGCCTAGAGCGCCCGCATCTCGTTGTTGCGCACCTCGTGGGTGAGCTCCGCGAGTCCGAGCGCTTCCAGGAGCGGCGGCAGGTAGACGCCGAACCGTCCGCGCAGCCCCTTTTTCAGCCCGTACCAGCCGCCCACCGGGTTGTCCGGCGAGCGGCCCCAGGCCTCGACGGTTCCCTCCGCGGCCGGCTTCTGCTCGTCGGAGCCGCCGAGCGGCATCCAGCCGCCGTGTGCCTTCAGCATCGCGTGCAGGTCGTCGATCGCGCGCAGGTGGTAGCTCAGCCGCGTGCTGCCGACCTGGCAGACGAGTGCGGGCGGGTCAGCCTGCTCGTCCTTCCACATCCGGTACGCGGCCTTGCCGGGCGGGGTGGTCAGCTGCCAAGGATCGTTGGGTGTGCCGGTGCCGGTCATGTTCGGTCTCCTCTTGTCGGAAGTGCCGGCGACTCAGCCGTCGGAGCAGGCGATGACGGCGGCGGTGAACGCGCGGTCTCCCTCGTCGATGGTGCCCGCGTCATTCAGTAAACGATCCAGCTCGTCGTCGGTGCGGGCGCGGAGGTACGTCCGGACGCACGGAGTTCCGGCCGCACCCACGGTTCCGCGCACGGCCTTCAGGAGTTGCCCGATCAGCGCGTCTCGGTTCACTGCACCGGTGCTGCCGGTCGTGTCCGCGCTCCCGTCGCCACACGCGGCTGCGGCGAAACACATTGCGGCCAGAAGAGGCAGGCGGCGCAAGGCGGCAGCCTAACCTGGCGGGCGCCTGTGCGAGCGAGCCCACGCGCGCAGCGCGCGGCGAGCGGCAATCGGCGGGACTGGGATTCGAACCCAGGGGACACTTGCGCACCCAGCGGCTTTCAAGACCAGGCTGATTCGCATCAACCAAGCCGTGCAGAGCGGCTGCGCGCCAGTGTGTGACGAAAGAGGCGCGATTGCCCGTATAGACGGTGCCCGAATGTCGCACAGTTGTTCGGCCCGCGATCTCGACGCGGCCGTTCCTGTCGAGCGGGGTCGGTCAGCGCCCACAGGGGAAGACTCGGTCACAACCAGCTGAGCCGACACCCCTTCAGCAACGCTCGTGCGGCGACGATGAATGTCCTGCAGCCGTTGAACTTGGGACATCATCGCCGCCGCTCTCATTCTCTTGAGGAGAGAGCGGCGTTGTCCTTCTTCGAGCTGTCAGCCGAGTCCTCCCGGAAGGCCTCGTGGTAGACGGCCAGGACGACCGATGGAAACCGACCGCCGAAGTCCCGCCGCTCGCACGTCCGGGTAGATGAGCACCGGAGTAACGGTTGCGGGCGGTGCGGAACGTTTCCGCAAGGGAACTGGGCGGCCTTCTTTCGTGAGGGGGCAGACCGAAACGTCTGTCCCCCTCACGGCTTTCAGGAGCTTCGCATCGTGCCATCGTGGGGTGGTGTGCGCCAGTTGTGCGCCAGTGCGCGCCAGTCTCAGGCGGATTCCAGCGGTCTTGAGCAGAGAGTGGAATCGAGCGCAGGTGATGTGTCAGCGGCGTGGCTGAGCCACGAATGACGGCGGGACTGGGATTCGAACCCAGGGGACACTTGCGCACCCAGCGGCTTTCAAGACCGCCCCGTTCGACCGCTCCGGCATCCCGCCGGGGACGAGGCTACCCAGAGACCCGGTCGGGCGCGCCGAACGGGTGCAGGACGGCCGGCACCTCGCCGCGGAAGTTCTCCAGGAGCGCCAGCACGAAGCGGTCGGTCACCGCTGTGCCGTTCAGGGTGGCGACGAACTCGGTGCCCTTCTGGCCCTCGGGCCGGTAGCGGATGCCGAGGCGCCGCGCCTGGTAGTCGGTCGTGTTCGAGGTCGAGGTGATCTCGCGGTAGCGCTGCTGGTGCGGGAACCAGCCCTCGATGTCGTACTTCTTCGCCGCGGGGGCGCCGAGGTCGCCGGCGGCGACGTTGACGACGCGGTAGGGGAGGCCGAGCGCGCCGACGATCTCCTCCTCGATCGCGAGCAGCCGGTCGTGCTCGTCGAGCGCGGTCGCTCCAGGCTCGCAGAAGACGAACAGCTCGACCTTGTTGAACTGGTGGACGCGGAACATGCCACGCGTGTCCTTGCCGGCCGCCCCGGCCTCGCGGCGGAAGCACGTCGAGAGCGCCGCGTAGCGCAGCGGCAGCTCGTCGAGGATCTCGCCCATGTGCAGCCCGGCGAGCGCGACCTCTGAGGTGCCCGTCAGGTACAGGTCGTCCTCGGGCAGCGCGTAGATGTTCGACCGCTCGGTCGGGAAGAAGCCGGTGCCGTACATCGCCTCCTCGCGGACGAGCACGGGCGGCAGCATCGGCACGTGCCCGTGCGCGAGCGCGCGGTCGAGCGCGAAGCGGTAGACGGCCAGGGCGAGCAGCGCGGTGTCGCCGACCATGTAGCCGAAGCGCGAGCCGGACAGCCGCGCCGCCCGCTCCATCTCGAACCGGCCGATCTCGGTGTGCTCCGGCCCCTCCGGCGTCTGCTCGCCGACGCGGCGGATCTCCTCCGCGTCCTCGTCGGTGTCACCGTCGGGCGACGACGGGTCCGGCGGGTTCGGCACCTGCTCGAGCAGCCGGTCGCGCTCGGCCTCGGCGGCCGTGAGCCCCTCCTCGGCGGCGCGCAGCTCCTCCTTCACGCGGTTCAGCTCCTCGAGCTGCTCCGGGGTCGGCTTGCCCTTCAGCTTCAGCTTGCCGCGCAGCTCGTCGACGCGCGGGACGAGCTCGCGCCACTTCTCGTCGGCGGCGAGCAGCGCGTCGAATGCGTCGGCCGCGCCCTTGCGCGCGACGGCGGCACGGAAGCCGTCGGGGTCGTTGCGCGCGGCGCGGAGGTCGATCACAACGACGGAGTGTAAAGAGCCGGTCTAGCGGCTGAACAGACCGAACGTGACGCGATGGAGTCGGCGCCGACGCCGCTCTTTGCGCTCGGCAGCCCGGTCGAGGCTGTTCTTGATCTCGGTGAGTCGCGCAATCGTCACGCGTCTCAACTCGTCGGGATCCATCTCCCACTCAGGTGTCGTCGTCATCTTCCCGTTCCTTCAGTCGGTCGATGATCTCGTCCAGCTTAGCGTCGACACCCATGATCCACGTCATCAGTGTGACGAAATCGCGTCTGCGCTGTGTCTCGTCGCAGGGCCACCACATTCGACCATGATCGGGCCGCGGGTCAGTCTCCGCAAGATGCCCTAAGAGGCCAGGTACGCCTCGATCACCTGCGCGACGCCCTCCTCGTCGCACGGCGGGCAGACGAAGTCCGCGACCGCCAGCACCCGCGCGTGCGCGTTCCCGACCGCGACCCCGAACCCGGCCCACTCGAGCAGCTCGACGTCGTTCTCGCCGTCGCCGAACGACACCGTCTCCTCCGACGTGAACCCGAGCCGCTCGGCGAGGAACCCGAGCCCCGAGCCCTTCGTCACGTCGGCGTTCGCGAACTCGAGGAAGTACGGCAGCGACTTGGAGATGAACATCCGCCCGTCGAACTGCGCGCGCATCCGTCCCTCGACGGCATCGAGCGCCTCCGGATCGCCGACCGCGACGAGCTTCGTCGGCGGGACGGTGATCCAGTCGAGCAGCGATCCGACCACGTGCACCTCGAGGTTCTGGAAGGTCGCGTAGGCATCGGACGCGGGCGTCTCCTCCGCCACGTACAGCTCGTCGCCGACGTAGCAGTTCAACGGGAAGCCTTCCGCCTCGATCGCAGCGATCGCCTCGCGCGCCAGCTCGAGCGGGATCGTGTCGTGCCGGAGGAACCGGCCGCTGACCGGGTCGGCGACGACCGCGCCCTGGTAGCAGACGACCGGATCGGTGATCCCGGCCGCCTCGGCATACGGCCGCACCGACCGGAACATCCGGCCCGTCACCAGCACCACGTGGATCCCCGCGTCGAGCGCGGCGCCGATCGCCGCCCGCGTCCGCGGCCGCAGCTCGGCGTCCTTCCAGATCAGGGTGCGATCGACGTCGCAGGCGAACGCCCGGACACCGCGCGGAAAGCCGTCGGGGAGGATTATTTGCCGGCGACCGACGAGACGTACGCGGCCACGTCGGCGATCTGCTTCGGCGTCAGCTGCCCGCTGAACGAGGGCATCACGCCCTTGCCGCTCGTGACGCGCTCGACCACCAGGGCGGCCGGCGGCATCTTCTGGTCGAGGTTCGGCCCGACGGTGCCCTTCGCGCCCGCGTCCTTCAGGGTGTGGCAACTGGTGCAGCCGGACGCTGCGAAGACGGTCTTGCCGGCGGCCGGGTCGCCCTTGACCGTCGGCGGCACCGCGACCTTGCCGATCACCGTCTGCGGGGTCGGCGTGGTGGTCGAACCGGGCGAGCAGCCGGCTAGTGCGATGCCGCACACAAGGATGATCAGGGCTCTACGGGGCACGCGCGCGAGTCTACTCAACCGCTGAGGGTCTCCGCCCCCCGAAGGTTCATTCGAGCCTATTTCGGGCGGTCTCCGCGTAACGGAGCCTCCGAGGCTCGTCGCGCCGATAAGGCCGCTCTCCGCTCAAGACCGCTCAAGACCGCCTGAGAATGGCGCGCACTGGCGCGCAACTGGCGCGCGGGGGCGCGAAGACAAAGAAGCCGGGTTTCGCCCATTTCGGGCCGTGCCCAATGGATCTCGGGGGTGGGAGTGCCTACTTCCCGCCGAACTCCCGCTTGGAGCACTCCGGGCAGAACGTAACCGTCTGGCCGTCGTCGTCGAGGTAGGCGGCCAGCCGGCAGCGTCGGGTGGACTCGTAGCACCGCACTCGGCGCAGATAAGCGACCTCGGTGCAGCTTGGTCGGGTTCCGGCTGTTCGGGAAAGGCGCCCTTTTGGGGTCGCCAAGGCGGCGCGCGAACGTTAGGCTCCTCAAGTGAGCGCCTGCTCGAAATGCGGGGGCGAGAATCCGGCCGGACAGCGGTACTGCGGCTCGTGCGGGGAATCCCTGGCGGCGGCCTGTCCCTCGTGCGGCGCCGAGTACTCGGCGGGCCAGCGCTTTTGCGGGGACTGTGGATCTGAGCTGACGGAGGGCGCTCCGGCCGCGAAGGCTCCGGCACCGGCAGCCGCGGTTCGGGACGAGCCGCTCGCGACCGAGCGGCGCCTTGTCTCCGTCCTCTTCGCCGACCTGGTCGGCTTCACTGCACTCTCGGAGTCGCGCGATGCGGAAGAGGTGCGCGCGCTCCTGTCGCGCTACTTCGACACCTGCCGGCGGCTGATCGAGCTGTACGGCGGCACGGTCGAGAAGTTCATCGGCGACGCGGTGATGGCCGTGTGGGGCACGCCGACCGCGACCGAGGACGACGCCGAGCGCGCGGTGCGCGCCGCGCTCGATCTCGTCGCGGCGGTCTCGGCTCTGGGGCAGGAGATCGGCGCCGAGGAGCTGCTGGCCCGTGCCGGGGTGCTGACCGGAGAAGCCGCTGTCACGCTCGGGGCCGAGGGCGAGGGGATGGTCGCGGGCGACCTCGTCAACACCGCCTCGCGGGTCCAGTCGGTCGCCGACCCGGGCACCGTTTTCGTTGGCGACGCGACACGGCGGGCGACCGAGCAGACGATCGTCTACGAGGACGCCGGCAGCTTCGAGCTGAAGGGCAAGGAGGACAAGGTGCGGCTGGCGAAGGCGCTGCGCGTCGTCTCCGGTGTTCGCGGCTCGCTCAAGTCGCAGGGGCTGGAGGCGCCGTTCGTCGGCCGGGACCGGGAGCTGCGCCAGATCAAGGATCTCTTCCACGTCTGCGCCGAGGAGAGCAAGGCGCACCTCGTGTCGGTCACGGGGATTGCCGGGATCGGCAAGTCGCGGCTCTCGTGGGAGTTCTACAAGTATTTCGACGGGCTGGCCCAGACGATCTACTGGCATCGCGGTCGCTGCCTCGCCTACGGCGAGGGAGTCACCTACTGGGCGCTCGCCGACATGGTGCGGATGCGCTGCCGGATCCTGGAGGACGACGATCCGGCGTCGGCGCGCACGAAGCTCCAGGTGGCGCTCGAGGAGCTCATCCTCGAACCCGAGGAGCGGCGCTTCGTGGAGCCGCGCCTGGCGCAGCTGCTCGGTCTCGGTGAGGGCGAGACGCGCGACCGCCAGGATCTGTTCGCCGCCTGGCGGCTGTTCTTCGAGCGGCTCTCGGAGACCTATCCGACCGTGCTCGCGTTCGAGGACATGCAGTGGGCCGACGCATCGCTCCTCGACTTCGTGGAGTACCTGCTCGAGTGGTCGCGCAACCACCCCATCTACGTGATCACCCTTGCCCGACCCGAGCTGCTCGAGAAGCGGCCGACTTGGGGGGCGGGGCACCGCAACTTCGCGTCGCTGTACCTCGAGCCGCTCTCGCAGGAGGCGATGGAGGAGCTCCTGACCGGACTCGTGCCCGGCCTGCCGGCGGCGCTGCGCGGCCAGATCCTCGACCGGGCCGAGGGCGTGCCCCTGTACGCCGTCGAGACCGTGCGGATGCTGCTCGACCGCGGCCTGTTGGTCGAGGAGGGTTCGGCGTACGGCGTCGTCGGCGAGATCGAGTCCCTTGAGATTCCGGAGACCCTGCACGCACTGATCGCTGCGCGTCTGGACGGGCTCTCGCCCGACGAGCGGCGGCTGCTCCAGGACGCCGCCGTGCTGGGCAAGACCTTCACGCAGGCGGCGCTGGGCGTCCTCTCCGGGATCGACGCGGCGACGCTCGAACCGCTGCTCTCGAGCCTCGTGCGCAAGGAGGTGCTCGGGCTGCAATCGGACCCGCGCTCGCCGGAGCACGGCCAGTACGGGTTCCTCCAGGACATCGTCCGCCATGTCGCCTACGAGACGCTCCCGAAGCGCGAGCGCCGGGTGAAGCATCTCACGGCCGCCGAGTACCTCCGCGCCTCGCTGGCAGAGGACGAGGTCGCAGAGGTCGTCGCCTCGCACTTGCTGAACGCGTACCAGCTCGACCCGGAGGCCGACGATGCGGCGCCGCTGCGCGCGAAGGCGTGTTCGGCGCTGGTTGCCGCCGGCGAACGGGCCGCCTCGCTCGGCGCCTCGGCCGAGGCGCAGCGCTACTTCGAGCAGGCGGTCGAGCTCGACGACGAGCCGCGGGCACGCGCGGCAATGCTGCAGCGCGCGGGTGAGATGGCCCGGATGGCCGGCGACGACGAGCACGCGGGATCGCTGTTCGAGCAGGCAGTGGCAATGTACGAGGAGGTCGGCGACACGCACGCCGCCGCACGCTCCTCGAGCTGGCTCGCTTTGGTCGAACAGGTTCTCGGTCACAACGAGCAGGCGATCGAGCGGATGGAGCGCGCCTACGACGTGATCGCCGGTGACCCTCCCGACGAGGATCTGGCATTTCTGCTCATCCGCCTCGGCAGTGCCCACTGGTTCGCGGGAAGCCCCGAGCTGGCGGCCGAATTGACCGAGCGGGCGCTCGACGTCGCCGAGTCGCTGAATGTCCCCGAGGTGCTCGTCCGGGGTTGGAACACGAGGTCGATGGTCGTCGGGCCGCGGCGCCCCGCGGAGGCGCGCGGCCTGCTCCAGCTCTCCCTCACCACTGCGCTCGAGCACGAGTTGACCTCCCAGGCGATCGCCTCCTCGCTGAACCTCTCCGACCTATGCTTCCAGCGCGACCAGTACGCGGACTCGCTCGCATATCTCGAGCAGGGGCTGGAGCTCGGCCGGAGGATCGGTGACCGCGGTCGCGAGTGGTTTGCGCTTTCGGAGATGACCTTCGCCTTTGCCATCCTCGGGCGCTGGGACGAGGCCCTCGCTCGGCTGGAGGAGCTCCCCGACGACCAGCTCGGCGGCACACAGATGTGCAGTGTTCTGACGGGCGTGGTCGATATCCGCCTCGCCCGCGGCGAGCTCGAGGCGGCGCGGCAGCTCCTCGCTCGCTACGAGGAAGTCGGGCGGACCATCGACGTGCAGTCGCAGAACGCCTACCTGGCGGGCACCGCCGCGATCCGGCTGGCCGAGGGCAACCCGCGCGAGGCGCTCGTGGCGGCCGAGCGCTCCTTCGAGCACCGTGCAACGCTCGGCTTCGCCTCCCAGGACGTGAAGCGGGCGTTCCAGCTTGCGCTCGAAGCCGCGCTCGCCCTCGGCGAGCGCGGCAAGGCGGAGGAGCTGCTCGGGCTCGTCGAGAGCCTGCCGCCCGGGCTCCGACCGCCGCTCCTGACCGCGACCTGCCGGCGCTTCCGCGCGCGACTCGCCGGCGACGATCCGAGGGCCGAGACCGACTACACCGCCGCGGTCGAGGGCATGCGCGAGCTCGACCTTTCGTTCCACCTGGCGGTCGTCGCCCTGGAGTACGGCGAGTGGCTCGCCGCCCAGGGACGCACCGACGAGGCCGAGCCGCTCGTCGCCGAGGCACGTGAAATCTTCGAGCGGCTCGGAGCGGTCGCGTGGATGGAGCGGGCAGCGCAGCTCCCGTCCTCCGGTCGTGCGGGCGAGCCGGTTGCAGCCGGATCCTGACCGGGTTTCGGGCGCCGATACTCGCCGATCAAGATCGTCAGCTCGATCGCCTAGTAGTCAAGTGCGCGCGAGTGAACGGCACCACGTCAGACTGCTCTCGCAGCGGTCCCCAGCGGCACGTCCGTTCACGCCGCGTGGAGGCCCGATCAGCCGCCCCGCACCGCTCAACCAGGCCGAAACGCGCAAGCAACCGAACCTTGAACACGGAGCCAAAACAGGGCCGACCGGGACGCTCTCTTTTAGGCGGGAGTGGCGCGCACAGTGGCGCGCAGGCAGTCCTAACGGCTTGGTTGAGCGGAATCAGTCCGGCGGTCTACTCAACCGGCACACGAGCGCGCAGCGCGGCCCGTCAGCGCTGCGAGCGCCGTTCCCGGCCCTGGCGCGAACTTCAGTGCCACCCGGCCCGGCCGCGGGATCGACAGCCGGATCATGCCGTCGTCCCTGCGCGTCGCGCAGCCGGCGGAGACGCGCCAGTACCGCGAGAAGCGCACCGCCAGCCGGTACGTGCCCGCGTGCGCCGCCGAGATCACGATCCGCGACTCGGTCATTCGGACCACGCGGGAGCCGGGCGGCCCGGTCAGGATCGGCGTCGCCCGCGGCACCTCGAAGACGGTCAGGTGCGTGGAGGCGAACACCGGCCGCAGCGGCGTCCTCCCGCTGAGCAGCAGCGCCGCCTCGCCGCGTGCGCTGTAGTCGACGGTCGCATCCGGCAGCACGACGTACCGGACGCCGAGGCCCCGCAGCCAGGCCATGTACGTCTTCGTCCCGAGGTCGTCGTACAGCACCTCGTTCTGCGGGAAGTCGTCCTGCCGGAACCAGCCGCGCGCGAGCGGGATGTCGGCCCGCGCCAGGTACAGCGCCGGCCAGTGACCGGTGGTGTCGACCGCCTCGACGCGGTAGGAAGGCGTCAGGTTGTGGTGCAGGAACGAGATCGCGGGCGCCCAGTAGGCGGCGTGTGCCGCCCGGTCGTCCTCGGCCTTCGCGTAGCTCGCCGCCAGCGGCATGACGTTCCACGCGATCGCCGCCGCGAAGACGATCAGCGTGGGGATCAGCGGCTTCCACCGCCGCATCGAGAGCACGAGCACGCTCACCGGGATCGCCGCGTAGCGCAGCCGCGCGATGTTCTCGCCGACCGCCGACGAGAAGAAGAAGAACGCGAGACAGGCGACGCCGTAGACGGGGAAGATCCAGCGCAGCCCGCGGAGCGCCTCGACCCGCCAGGCGAAGATGGCCGAGAGGGAGCAGTACGCGATTGCGGCGGCGAGCTCGGCGGTCGAGAACGGGTAGCGGCCGCCGCCCGAGAAGACGCGCCAGAGCACCCCCTCTGCGACGATGATCGCGAGCAGCCCGCCGCCGGCGGCGAGCTGCACCCGGCGGTCGGTGCGCCGCCCGATCGCGAGCCCGACGACGATCAGCGTCAGCAGCAGGAAGGCGATCGGGCTGGCGGCGGCGGTCAGCGCCGCGAGTGCGGCGAAGCGCCACGTCCGCCGCGCCTGCAGCGCCCAGAGGGCGAGCAGGGCGAGTGCGGCGCCCAGCGCGAACGGAAACGCGGCGGAAAGGACGATCCCGGCCCAGACGACCGCGAACGTCCGGCTCGACCACCGGGCCTCCGGGCCCCATTCGCGCCAGACCAGGACGGCGAAGGCCAGGGTCGCCGTCGCGACGGTCGCGACCGCGAGCAGGCGGATCCCGAGCACGCCGGCCAGCGGGTAGTACAGGAGGCTGTAGGTGACGAAGCTGTACCGGCCCGCGTACCAGAAGTTGTTCCAGAGGGTGAAGCCGTGGTCGAGGAACACCGCCCGCTGGTAGATGTGGGCGGCGAGGTCGGTGCCGGGCGGTCCGGCCCAGGCGAGCAGCGCCGCGAAACAGGCCGCGACGCCCGCCGAGAGGCCCGCCTCACGTGCGAGCGGGGAGGCTCGGTGCATCAGGGTTGACGGTACCGCTCCTGGCTTCGTCACGCATCGGTACCC
>CAWBSE010000007.1:0-94008 GCA_963791425.1 uncultured Actinomycetes bacterium | reverse complement strand
GAGGCGCCTGGATTCCGCCATGGACGGGAGTACCAGAGCGCCAGAGGACGGGGGTGGTGGGGACGTTGCCAGTTAGCGGGTTTGTTGCTCGGATAGGCTTGCTTGCTACGAAAGACAGCTACGGTGTAAGAGTGAATCTGGCGGCGGCGGCCGTCGCCTGGGGAGAGCGCTGTGGCCACCTACGTACCGCAATGGATGAAGGACCTGTGTCGTTGTCCCATCGCGGTCCACTCACGGACCCCTGAGCCTGGCCACGTCGGAGTGGCTCGAGGGCAAGCGAGGCGCCTTGCATGGTGAGGGCATGAAACAAGTCTCTCAACGTCCACGCGACGGAAAGATCACGGTCTCCGCGTTCCTGTTCCTCAGTTGCCACCGGGTGGATCCTCGTTGCGAATCAGTTTTCGTTGATCAGTGCCGGGACGGAGCGGCAAAAGCTCGAACTCGGGGCAAAGAGCCTGCTCGCGAAGGCACGATCGCGTCCGGATCTGGTCCGCAAGGTCACGGATCGGGCCCGCGTGGAAGGTGTGCGTGCAGCTGCCTCGATTGCTCGCGATCGACTCAACGCGCTCGCGCCCCTTGGCTACTCCTCTGCCGGCGTCGTCGTCGAGGTCGGCCCGGACGTCGTCGGTCTCGCACCGGGGACGGGTGGCCTGCGGTGGCGCGGGCTGGGCAAATCACGCTGATGTCGTCGCTGTGCCTCGCAGGCTGACGGCTCCGGTCCCTGGCGGCGTCGACTTGGCCGACGCGACGTACGCAACGGTTGGTGCGATCGCGCTCCACGCCGTCCGCCAGGCCGAAGTTCAGCTGGGAGAACATGTCGGCGTCATCGGGCTCGGGCTGGTGGGCCAACTCGTTGTTCGACTGCTTGCGCGGCCGGATGTCGACCGGTCGGGATCGACATCGATCCCGTCGCAGGCAGCGCTTGCGTCCAAGGCCGGAGCAGCAACATTTGGCTCCTGGCGACGCGGCGACTCGAAAGCCAAGTCACAGCTGCCACCGATGGACTCGGTCTCGATGCCGTACTCGTCTGCGCCTCGACCAACTCCAGCGACCCAATGGATCTTGCGACGCGTCTGGCACGCGACCGCGGCAGAGTCGTCGTTGTCGGCAACGTTCCGATAGCCGCAGACTGGAAAGACTGGTACGAGAAGGAGCTCGAGCTTCGGCTCAGCCGGTCCTATGGGCCAGGAAGGTACGACCGAGAGTACGAAGAGTATGGCCACGATCTGCCCGGCGGGCTACGTGCGATGGACGGAGCAACGCAATCTCCAGGCCTTTCTGGAACTCGTCGCCGACGGCAGCATCAGACCCGAGAGCTGACGACTCATCGCTTTCCTGTCGACCAGGCGGAGGAGGCATATGCAGTTCTCGCTGATCGCCCCAACGGGAGCGTGCATTCGGTGTCCTCCTCGAGTACCCCGACGCCGAGAAGTCGTCTGCGCGCCCAGGCGGCGAGCGAGCGGAGGCGCGACGGAAGCGAACGGTCTGCCGACTCGCCCCGCATCGGCTTGGTGGGTGCCGGCGCGTTTGCCCGGAGCGTGCTGCTTCCTGCCCTCAAGCAAATGGCGCTCGACTAAGGACCGTCGCCAGCGAGCGTGGATTGACAGCCGCTGACGTTGCTGACCGATTCGGGTTCGAGCGTACGGCCGGGTCGATCGAAGAGATTCTCGCCGACGACCAGGTCGACGCGGTCGTGATCGCAACAAGACACTCCTCGCACAGCAGCTCTCACCGCCGCGGCGCTTCGGGCCGGCAAGCCGGTGTTTGTCGAGAAGCCTCTTGCACTTGACCTGGGAAGGTCTCCTCGAAGTCGAGCAGGCTCTGTGAGGCATCCATTCTGATGGTCGGCTTCAACCGGCGTTTTGCGCCGATGACCGAGGCGATGCGGCGCGAACTCGACGGCGTGTCGGACCGTGTCTTCCTCGTCCGGGTCAACGCGGGTCCGCTGCCCGCCGAGCATTGGATGCACGACCCGCACGACGGTGGAGGACGCTTGCTGGGCGAGGGCTGCCACTTCGTCGATCTACTTGCGCACCTCGCCGGATCCCCTCCGGTCACCGCGCAGGCGGTGGCTTCGCCGCAGCCACTTCGTCCGCTCGAATGCAGCGACAACTTGTCGGCCACATCTGCGCTTCGCCGACGGGACGATCGGCGGCCTCGTCTATTCGGGGGCGGGAGATCAACGGCTTGCCAAGGAGCGCATCGAGGGGTTCGGCGGTGGCGCCTCCATCGTGATCGACGACTTCCGGAAGCTCGAGATCTACCGCGGCGGTCGCCGCCGTGTCGAGAAGCAACATCAGGACAAGGGGCACAAGGCCGAGATTGGACGTTTTCTCGCGGCAGTGACCGGACGAGAGTCGGCCCCGCCGGTGGAGTCATACCTCGCCTCGACGCGCGCGACGCTCGCGCTCGTCGACTCGGTCAGAAGCGGCATGCCCGTCGAGCTTTGAGCGTCGCCACTCGTACTGCTGGGCGAGAACGTCTGAGCTGGTACGTTCGCCGCCTTCGTCGGATGGGGAGCGCTGAGATAGTGGCGCGGACGGTCCGCCTACGGACGTCATGTTCGGCGACGCTGCGAGCTGGCACGTTCAGCCGATCTGGAAGCGTCGCTGGGAGCCACCGCTCGGAGACATCCTCCGGCGTCCGTTCCAGCCCGAGCCGCTGGGCGTCCTCACCGCCGAGCGAGCGGCGGAGATCGCGGCGCGTCGTCCGGAAATCGCTCGTGCGACGATCGCAAGGGCCGAGCGATGCTCTTGCCGGCAAGGTGCGCTTCTTCGGGTATCCGGAGGTGGAGCTGCCGAGCCCGATCGACTACTCGTTCGATCCGCTCACGAAGCGGCAAGTGGCCGGCAGCGTCATGCGAAGTTCATCGACTATCGGCACGCAGGAGGTCGGCGATCCGAAGTGGATCTGGGAGCTCAATCGCTGCCAGGAACTACCCGTACTCGTTCAGGCATGGCTGCTGACCGAGGACGACACGCTTCGCCGAAGAGGTAGCTGAGGCGTACGGAGAATTGGACCGGTCAGCAGCCGCCTGGTCGTGGAATCGCCTGGAGTAGTGGCTTCGAGGCAGGAATCCGCGGCATCTCGCTCGCTCTCACCTCGACGGTCTTGCGCGGCTACCGAGAATCTCGACGAAGGGCGGAGGCGAGCCGGGCTGCGTACGCTCCACCAGCACGCCGAGTGGATCCGTTTCGATCCCTCGACGCACAGCTCGGCCAACAACCATCGGATCGGCGAGCTTGCCGGTCTCGCCACGATCGGGCTGCTTGCCCCGGAGCTGGCGTCGGCCGAGCGAGCTGAAAGCATCGGCGCTCGAACAGCTTGTCGCTCGAGGCCGGACCGTCAGATCTCTGCCCGACGGGACAGGCGCCGAGCAGGCCTTCGCGTATCACCTATTCGTCGTCGACCTTTTCCTCTTGGTTGTGGCCCTCTTGATCGCCCGCTCGGAGCCGGTCCCGCCGGCGATTCACGTCCGCGCTCGACCGATCGGCAGACGCGCTGTGGGCACAGATCGGAGGCCGAGGAGCCGGCGCCGACATACGGCGATGCGGACGACGGACGAGCTGTCCGGCTCGATCCCTCGGAGTTCCGAGACGCGCGCGGCGTCGCAGCCGGACTGGCCGCGTACCGGGGCCAGCCGCGCGCCCGCCTTGTTGCCGGTCGACTTGATGCCGCCGCCCTGTGGCTCTTCGGTCGTGAAGGGGCGGCGCGGTTCGACTGCGGCCACTCCCTGCGGCCGAGCCCGGAGAGCATTGCGTTGCCTGCGGGCGGGCTCGTGATTCTCCGAAACGGTGACAGCCGCGTTGCTCGTCGACGTTGGGCCTCTCGGGTTATCTGAGCTTGCGGCGCACGGCCACGCCGACTCACTGCAAGTGACTCTGAGTGACGGCCGGAGAGCAGTTGGTCGGAGATCCCGGAGCCGGAAGCTACTTCGGTCATCCCGATTGGCGGCGACACTTTCGAGGAACCCGGTTGCCATGCGACTGTCGAGGTCGACGGTCAAGATCAATCCCAGGCCGGGAGGACCGTTTCTCTGGGTCGTCGCATGCCGCAGACGACTCTCCTTTGCATCTGGATGCTGGAAGCCGGACTCGTGTCGCAGAACACGACGGCTACCTCCGTCTGGAGCATCCCGTGGTGCACCAGCGAGCCGTGCGTAGCTCGAAGACGATTCGTGGTCGTTGTCTACGATCGACTTCACGCGGCAGGCGACTCCACGTCGCACCGATACCGGCAGACATGGCCGCTGCATCCAGAGCTGATCGCGGAGCAGGCAGGCCCCGGGCTCGTCCGCAGTAACCGAGAACGGCGCGCCACGTCTTCTACTCGCCTTCGCCTCATCGACGCCAGCCGAGGTCACGCTCGTACGCGGCGTCGATGATCCGTTCGAAGGATGGTGGTCACCCCGGCTCGAAGAGATCGTCCCAGCCTGGCACTGCACGTTGGCGGCGGAATCCTCCCTAGCCGATCACTGAGCTCGTCGCGCTTCTGTGGACCGTGGACGGTTCATGGCCCGACCCGGAGGTTGCAATCGACCGACCCACGTCGCGGGGCGCGGGTCGACGTTCACTTCGGACGGGGCCGCCGTACGGTCGACTTCGATCTTGCAGGTCGCTCAGCCGGCGTCGCCGCTGGTCATCGGCTCCGAGAAGGGCGGTCCTGGCGTGAAGATCGCCGTCTTCGGCCTCGGTTACGTCGGGTCGGTCTCGGCCGCATGCCTTGCCGCTCGCGGCCACGACGTCGTCGGCGTCGACGTCAATCCGCTCAAGACCCGACCTCTCAACGAGGGGCGATCTCCGGTGGCCGAGCCCGGGCTTGGCGAGCTAACGGAGAAGGCCGTCGCAGACGGGCGTCTCACCGCGACCGAGGACGGCGAAGCCGCCGTCCGTGATACCGACGCTTCGCTCATCTGTGTCGGAACACCTTCTCGGCCAACGGCAGCCTCGACACGGACGCTCTCGAGCGCACGGTGGCCACGATCGGCAGAGGCGCTCGCCGGCACCACGCGGCGTCACACGGTGATCGTCAGATCGACCACGCTCCCGGGTACGTCGGAGACGATCGTTGCTCCCCTGCTCGAAGAGACCTCGTCCCTCGTGGCAGGGCGCGACTTCGGCTTCGCCGTCAATCCCGGAGTTCCTGCGCGAAGGCGTATCGGTCGCCGACTTCTCGAACCCTGCGAAGACCGTGATCGGCGAACTCGACACCGCCAGCGGTGACGTCGTCGCCGCGCTCTACGAGGGCTTGCCTGGGCTCACATTTCGCACATCGATCCGCGTGGCGGAGACCGTGAAGTACGTGGACAACGCGTATCACGCGCTCAAGATCGCATTCGCGAACGAGATCGGCAGCCTTCTGCCACGAGCCAAGGGACTCGACTCTCACGAGGTGATGGAGATCTTCGCGAGCGACACCAAGCTCAACATCTCGACCGCGTATCTCAATCCGGGCTTCGCCTTCGGAGGCTCATGCCTGCCCAAGGACCTCCGCGCGCTCCTCTACGCGGCGCGGCAGGCCGATCTGCAACTCCCCTTGCTCGAGAGCGTGCTGCCGTCGAACGAGCGCCACCTGCAGCGGGCCCTCGATGTCCTCGTTGCGCTGGGACGCAAGCAGATCGGGCTCTTCGGGCTGTCGTTCAAGCAAGGAACCGACGATCTGCGCGAAAGCCCCCTCGTCGAGCTCAGCGAGCGCCTGATCGGCAAGGGCTTCGACCTCCGTATCTACGATCCGGCGGTATCGCTTTCAGCGCTGGTGGGAGCGAATCGCGAGTACATCGAGCAACGCATCCCACATCTCTCGGCGCTGCTGGTATCGAGTTCCCGCGAGCTCATGGATCACGCCGACGTCTGCGTGATCGGCGCGGCGAGCGAGGAGGCAGTCCACGCCGTCGCCGCGCGAGGCGACCGGATCGTCTTCGACCTCGTCCGGCTGGACGACTCTGCGACCGCGGGGGTGGCGATGGGTACATCGGCATCGCCTGGTAGAGCGCTCTTCCTCGTCGAGAACCTCTCGGTTCCGATGGACCGCAGGGTGTGGCAGGAGTGCCTGGCGGTCAGGGACGCCGGGTTCGAGGTCGACGTCATCTGCCCGCGCGGGGACAAGCAGGACACGGAGCCGTTCGAGGTCCTCGAAGGGAGTCTCGATCCACCGATACTCCCTGACGCCCGCGAGAGGAGGGCCGGCCGGATACTTCGCAGAGTATCTGAGTGCGGTCTCGCAGATCGCGGCGTAAGGCTCGTCGCCTGCACGCTCGACCGGCCGTTTCGGATCGTTCACGCGGCGAACCCCCCCGATCTCTTGCTTCTCCCCGTATGGCCGCTCAAGCGAGACGGGGTCCGCTTCATCTTCGACCAGCACGACCTCTGCCCCGAGCTCTACCTCTCCCGCTTCGGCAGGGGCGAAGGACGTCCTCTACCGCCTGACGCTGGTCACTCGAGCGGCTCGCGTTTCGACGCCGCTGACGTCGTGATCGCGACGAACGAGTCCTACCGGAGCGTCGCGCTGACGCGCGGCAAGAAGCGCCAAGAGGACGTCTTCGTCGTCCGCAGCGCACCCGACCTGACGCGGTTCCGGCAACGAAGAACCCGACCCGAGCCTCAAGCGCGGACAGCGGCACCTGATCGTCTACCTCGGCACGATGGGCCCGCAGGACGGAATCGACCATGCGCTCCGCGCGCTCGCCGATCTCCGGACTCGCCGCCGAGACTGGCACGCGATCTTCATCGGCGGCGGCGACGTCTTTCCGGACGATGAAGCAGCTGAGCAAGGACCTGGGCTCGCGGTCGAGTTCACCGGTCGGATTCCGGACGACGATGTGATGAGGATCCTGTCGAGCGCGGACGTCTGCCTCGCGCCCGACCCGAAGAATCCGCTCAACGATGTCTCGACGATGAACAAGATCGTCGAGTACATGGCGATGGGCAAGCCGGTCGTCTCGTACGACCTCCGCGAGGCTCGCGCGTCGGCCGGCGAAGCCGCCGTGTACGCAGCACCGAACGACGAGCGCAAGCTTCGCCGCGTGCATCAGTGAACTGCTCGACGATCCCGAGCCGTCGTGCGCAGATGGGCGCGATCGGACGCGCGACGAGTCGAGCAGGAGCTCTCCTGGGAGCACTCGAAACGCAATCTCCTCAAGGCGTATGAGCGCGCCTTGGGCTCATCCGCTGGATGGTGCCGCCTGATGTGCGGTCTCGGAGTGATCGTCGGCGATGAGCCCGTTCTCCGCCGCGGACGGATGGGCGATGCTGGAGACGATTCGCCACCGCGGCCCGGACGGAGCCGGCGTGGCGACGTTCGCGAAGGGACGAGACGTCGAGGTCAGCCGCTCGCCTGTCTCCCGGGCGGCAGCCGCGCACGGATCGTGCTCGGCCACGTCCGTCTCGCGATCATCGACCTCAGCGATGCGGGGTTTCAGCCCATGACCGACGAGACTGCGCGCTGTCTGGGTCGTCTTCAACGGCGAGATCTTCAACTTTCGCGAACTCCGGGAGGAACTTGTCGCACGAGGCCATCGCTTTCGCTCGACCACCGATACCGAAGTCCTCGTGCACGGCTGGAAGGAATGGCGGCTCGAAATGCTCGAGCGGATCGAGGGAATGTTCGCCTTCTGTCTGCACGACACGCGTACCAACGAGACGGTGCTCGCGCGCGACCGGCTCGGGCATCAAGCCGCTCTACTGGGGCCATCGGCCGGACGGTGCGTTCGTTGCCGCGTCCGAGATCAAGGCGCTCCTGGCGGTCGGCGTGAACACCGAAGCTCGATCTTGCGGGGCTGGATTCGTTCCTCTCGTGGCGCTACGTCCCGGATCCCGACACCGCGTTCGCGGGAGTAAGAAGCGTCTCACCGGGGCACTTCCTCCGAGTCTCGCCCGACGGCGAAGTGCCGCCAGCGAGGAGTACTGGGACTTTCGTACGAGCAACCTTCGGGGAAAAGCGGCCACGACCAGCGCCGCTCGTCTGCGGAAGCCGTCGCGGCCGCTGTCAAACGCCAGCTAGTCGCGGACGTGCCAGTCGGTGCGTTCTTCTCCGGCGGAATCGACTCGACCTCGATCGTCGAGTTCATGCGCCGCGAACTCGCGCCCGAGCTTCCCACCTGCTTCACGGTCGGCTTCTCGGCCCGAGATCTTGCCCACGACGTCGTTCCAGACGACGTCCGCTTCGCCCGAGCCTACGCCGCCGAACGCCCGGTCGACTACCGCGAAAGCATCCTCGAGCCCAACCTTGCGGAGTCGCTGCCCCGCGATCGTCTGGCACCTCGACGAACCGATCGCGGATCCCAGCCGCGTTGTCCGCGTACCACATCTGCGCCGCGGCCCACGGCTCGTTCAAGGTGCTCCTCTCGGGCATGGGCGGCGACGAGGTCTTCGGCGGCTACCCCCGGTACCGTGCGACCGCGATCGCCCGTCACATCCGGCGTCTTCCATCACCGATCCTCTCGGCGCTCGAGCACTCCATCTTCCGGCTTCCAGGGGCCGGGGGCACAAGGCTCGCCCGATTCGGCCGAAACGCCCAGAAACTCATCGGGAAGCGCCGCCCTTCCCTTCCCGGGCGACTACATCGGGCTGCTCCGTTACTTCGACGACGACTTCGCGTCGAGCGCTCTACACCGCAGACCTCCAAGCCGCGGTCGCGGACACTCGCAGCGAACCTCCCAGTCTGCCGAACACCTCGAGCGCGCCGGCGACGATCACTGGCTCCACCAGGCGATGTACCTGGATCTCAAGACGTTTCTGCCGGCGCTCAATCTGACCTACATGGACAAGATGAGCATGGCCCACTCGATCGAAGTTCGAGTGCCGCTCATCGACGAACTCGTCGTCGACGTCGTTCGGCGACTTCCCGCTGCCGCCAAACTCACTCTCCGACAGAGCAAGATCGCCTCTCAGCAGGCAATGCGCGGAGTCGTTCCACAGAGCGATCATCGATCGTCCAAAGGCAGGCTTCGGGGCGCCGGTACGCGGGTGGATCGTTCACGAACTCGCGCCCCTCGTCGACGACCTTCTCTCACCCGAGACATCAGAAGGCGTGGGTTCTTCAAGCCGGACGCAGGTCGCTCGCCTGATTGCCGACTTCCGGACTGGTCGGCGCGACACGGCCCTCCAGATCTGGCAGCTGCTCGACGTTCGAGATCTGGCAGCAGGTCTTCTTCGACTCCACGCCACGAGTTCTCGGGTCCCGGCGAGCCCGGTTGCCGGGTCGAGGGCGGCAGCGTCGCTCGATCGTGAAGATCCTCATCGTCCACAATCGCTACCGGTCGGACCAGCCGAGCGGCGAGAATCGAGCGGTCGACCGGCAGATCGAGCTCTGAGAGCGGCAGGCCACGAAATCGTCGTCGTTCGAGCGCAGCAGCGACGAGATCGAGGGCTACGACCTGCGCGAAGAAGCTCTCGCTGCCGGGGCGGGTCGTCTGGTCAGAGAAGTCGCGGCGAGACATCGAGCGAGTCGTCGACCGTGCACAGCCCTGACGTCATCCACGTCCACAACACGTTCCCCCTGATCACGCCGTCCATCCTCGCGCCCTGTGCGCGGGCTGCCGCCACCGTCGTCTCGCTTCACAACTACCGGCTCCTCTGCCCTCAGGGCCAACTGCTCCGGAACGGCAAGCCGTGCGAGCTCTGCGTCGGGCGCATCCCGTGGCGGGGCGTGTCTCTACGGCTGCTACCGGGACTCGCGCCTGGCGACGGCGCCGATGGCGGTCGCGATCGAGACCCAACGCGTGCTGGCGACCTCTGGAACCGACATGCGTCGGCGTTCATCGCCCTGTCGACGTTTGCAGTCCACGAAACTCGTCGCAGGTGGGTTGGATCAGGCGGCGGTTGCACGTCCTGCCGAACTTCGCGCCGAGGCCGAGCAGGTTCGGAACGGGCCAGGAGCAGCATTTTCTGTTCATTGGCAGACTCTCGGACGAGAAGGCGCCCGAACTGGTCGTCGAGGCCTGGCGCCCTGAGTTCGGAAAGCTCCTAGTCGTCGGGGACGGGCCCGCTGCGGGAATCGGTCGAATCTCTCGCAGCACGTCACGGCGAGCGATCGAGTCCTCGGACTGCAACCCCACGATCGTGCCATGGCTCTCCTCGCTGACGCCCGAGCCCTGATCATCTCCTCCAGCGGCTACGAAGCAGGCCCGCTGATCCTGGCGGAAGCGTTCGCTCGAGGCGTATCCCGTCATCGCGCCGGCGCTTGGCGCGTTCGCCGAAGTCGTTCATGACGATGAGCCAGGCCGACTCTTCACACCCGGCGACTGCAAGGAGCTTGCGGCGTGCGTCGAGCATCTCCGCGACGACGAGGTCTCGCTCCGGATGGGGAGCGCAGCAAAGGACTGCTACGAGCGATCGTTTACGCCCGAACGGTACGTCGAGACCCTTCTCACGATCTATGAGTGGGCACTCGCCCGACGCGCCGGGCGGTCGCCGGACGCTCCCGGACTCGGCATCTCAGCCACGGCTCCACGCTGACGACCACACACGCCCAAGCAATGTCGTTCTCCATTTCCTTCCCTACCGACAATCGCCTGTCCGACGACATGGCATTGACCCTCATGCCAAGCGAGCGCGGCTCTCGAAGTGAAGCTACCTCGCACCACAATCGCCCACTCATCCGTTTGACGCTCGCGGATGATCCACGCGCTGGTCGTTCCGACTGCGACAGCGGAGACATCACAGTAGTACTAAGCGGAAGCTTGACGACTACGCCACCCCCGCATCGGGCTTGCCTGGGAGCGAAGGCAGCTGACGTGCTTGCGACGCTCTATCGAGACCACGGCACTAACGCGTTGTCTTTGGTTGACGGTGCCTTTTGCGCCGTGATTTTAGACCGCCGGCGGCGTTCGATACTTCTCGTGCGCGACAAGCTTGGGATCGCCCGAGCCGTACTTGACCCGTGGCCGAGATACCGTCACGTTTGCCGACACCATCTCCGATCTCCTCGATACTGAAAGTCGCGTTCGCCGTCGACCTCGACAGCATCCACGCCTTTCTGATGATCGGGTGGGTGCCAACACCGCACTCCATGTTCCGGGAGGTCGAGAAACTCCCAGCGGGGACTATCTTGCAGAGCCGAGGCGGCGCGCTCACACAGACAGCGTACTACGATGTCCCACACGACCCGACGCGCATCACTAGCCGACCGGCCATGGAATTGGCTCATGAGGTCGCCGAGCAGCTAGACCGGAGCGTAGCGACGGGGCTTTCGCTAGGCGGCCGTTGGGGATCCTTCCTGAGCGGTGGCGTGGACAGCAGCAGCGTCGTCTCAGCAATTAGCCAGGCGACGAATTCCTCCTTTCCCACCTATTTCGGAGGCTTCGCACCCCAAGCTCAACCGCTACCTGCCAAATCCCGAGGAGCCTGAACTGTCGCAACTCGTAGCGAGACGCTTCGCGACAGACCATCACATGCTTTGGCTAGGCCCGAGGCCGTCCAACGACACCGGAAATCGTCGGAGCTCTAGAGGAGCCGGTGTGTGACGGTGGCTGCATTGTGTTAGGGCCGTCATGAGTGCTGCACGGGTCGAAGCCGAAGGAATCATGACTGGCATTGGAGGAGATTTCCTCTTTACCGGGGAACGGCGGCACAAGGTACTCGCGTTACTTCAATACATGCGTCGCGTGCCGACACCATTCTGGCATCTTCTGAATGGCCTCTCCGGCATGAAGCCAGTGGCCCAGAATGCGCGAGCGTCTCAAGTCCACTTCGATCTCACGCGCTTGCTCAGTCTCCGAAAGCTGAGCCTCGCGGAAATGTATGCTGGTTTTTTCATTCAGGCGACACCAGCAGAGCTGCAGTCGCTGTTCCTCTCCTCCGTGTATTCAACCTCACGCGTGATCCGCGTCGTGAAATGAACGCTTACTTCGACAGAGCCAGCGAGATGGACCCCCTTGGTCAATTCTTGTACCTGGATCTCAAGACGCAGACACCCGAGCATTGTGTGCGAGAGGTCCGAGACTCTCGGGCGACACTTCGGACTTCTCACGTACAACCCCTTTCTCGACTCGGCGTTTGTCGACTTCGCCATGGGCGTTCCCTCGTCGGCAAAGCTGTCGAGACTCAAGCTGAAGCTTCCGCTCAAAGATGCGATGCGGCAGCGCGTTCCTGATCGCGTTCTTGACCGCAAGAAGGGAGGGCTCGGATCGCCGATCCGATGGTGGGTTACTCAGACCACCGGACCGGTCGCGGAGGCGCTGTCGGAAGGTCGTCTCGGACGGCGCGGTCTCTTTCGGCTCGAGACAGTTGATCGGTTCCGAGCGGCGACCGCAACCGGTACTAAGGATTACGAGCAAGTTGCTGTGGAGCTTGTTCACGCTCGAGCTGTGGTTTGAGAGCTTTCTGGATCGCGGCTAGCCCGATACTCGGGGAGTGGGCTGAGCTGGTTAGGGAGAGAGCGCCATCCTGTTTGAGGGCTGCTCGGAGAAGTGGGATGAGTCTTGGGGCGATTGCGGCGGTGATGTGATTGCCGTCGACGAACGCCGGAGCCCCGTCGATGACCGAGGGGCAGGTGACGCCGGTGCAGAACCACGGTGTGGTGTCGATGAACGGGACGTTGAAGAGCGAAGCGACACGCTGTTCGGCTGCGACGTCGGAGAGTGCCTTCTGATCGAGTTGGCCGCTGCATGCAGAGATCTGTGAGGCTCCCTGTAGGCAGGTGATGAAGCTCGGGATCTCGGGTGTGTGCCCGAGGACGACGACGTGTTTGGCGACGTGCGTGAGCTGGCTGAGTGCGTCGCTCATCTGCTGGTCGGTGTGGACGCCATATTCCGAGAGGATGAGCAGATCGGGGTGAATCCTCTTGAGTTCTCGTACCGTTTGCTGTTGGAGCTCTGGGCAGTCCCGGTTGGCCGAGCGCTCGCTGGCGGAGTAGACGAATTCTGAGCCTCCCGACCATCCGCACCATGAACGTGTGAAGGGGTGGAGTGCCCACTGCTGCGCGTTCAGTGCCCCCTCGAGTGTTGTCAGCCACATTCCACCGTGTGAGTCGCCTGTAATTGCCGCGACGTAGCGAGCGTTCGGGTTTCCCCAGGCGCACTCTTGTTCATGCGCAACTATCGCGAGTCGGTAGATCTGGCAGGGCCTCGGAACCTCGGTCAGATGGTCCGGCAGCGGCTGGAGGCTTGGGGGCAAGTCGGTGATGTGCACGCTTTGACGAACCCGGCTTTGCCAATGCGCTAGGAGCTGGTCGTATGTCGAGCTCTTGCCGGCCCGGGCGGATGCCGGCGTCTTCCGTGTCGCCGTGCGTGCAAATGGTCTGTGAGGAAGCGCATGTGGAAGCGCAGCGGCGTGCGAGACTGCTGCGCCCGAGCCGGTCCCTGCGAGCGCGGTCTGGTCGCCGCCACCGGCGTGCTCCGCGAACACGAACAAGCCGCCGAGTAGTGCGGCGCCGCCGAGCGCTGCGATTGCGAACCCTGCGGACTTCCATCCACGTTCGATCCTTTCGAAGAATCGATCCGCCCAGTCACTGTCCCCGCGCAGCGACAGTTTGCGGAATGGGCGCTCGATGGCGTAGTAGCTCACCGTGGCGATCACGAACGTGAGCACGAGGATCCCGAACCGGGTGGGCAGCTGTGTACTTGCGTGCGGATACAGCGCGACGGCGAAGACGATGATCGGCCAATGCCAGAGGTAGAACGAGTACGAGATCCGGCCCACGAATCGCATCGGTGGGATGCTCAGTGCGCGGTTCGGCAGAGGCGGTGCGTTTGTGAGGCCGGCGACGATCAGAAGCCCTGCGCCAAGCGTCGGCAGCAGCGCGATGTACCCGGGAAACGCGCTATTCGCGTCGATAACGACACAACCGATCAGCAAGAGCCCAACGCCCGCAAAGGATGCAGCCGCGGCCACTCGGCGGCCGAGTCTTGTGGCTTGAGTGGTCGCGACCGCGATCAGCGCACCGAGTGCGAGCTCCCAGGCGCGCGTGAGGGTCGAGAAGTACGCGCTGGCCGGGTTGGTTGCCGTGTCGTGGACCGACCAGATGAATGAAGCGGCGAAAATTACGACCAGCCCGATCCCGAGCCGCCGCCGCCAAGAAATGTGTGTGCTCCGAACGCGCAAGCCGTGGAATGCCGTGATGACAAGCAGCAGAGCCGGCCAGACGAGATAGAACTGCTCCTCGACCGCAAGCGACCAGTAATGGCGGAAGGGAGAACTGCTCGCAAGGCCAGCCGTGAAGTAATTGCTGCTCTGTCGGATGAAGTTGATGTTCGAGCCGAACAGTGCCGCCCACCAGGCGTCGTGTTGAACCTGCGCAACGCGCAGTGAGTTCAAGAGCATCCGGGCGGCAATGAGTACCGCTGCGATTACGGCGAGTGCGGCGGGCAAGATTCTTCGTGCCCGGCGAAGGTAGAAGCCGCCGATCGAGATCGACCCAATCCCTCGCCTCCGCGGCTCCATCGCTTTCTCCGCGTATTCCGCCACGAGAAGGCTCGTGATCAGATAGCCAGAAATGACGAAGAACACATCGACGCCGATGAACCCGCCCTGGAACCCTCGGAACGACAGGTGGTCGAAGATCACCAATAAGACGGCGACCGCACGTAGGCCCTCAATATCTGCGCGAAACCGAATCACGCACTGCCCAACCGCCTCGCTCCGTGCGAATCCACCATCCGATTCTCGTCTACGTCCAAAGGTGTGTCAATCGTAACTAAGGCTTCCGCCGGGCTGGCGAAGCTTCCGCTGGGGCTCCTGTACTCCGCGAGCGTGTCCGGTCGGATCCCGCGAGAGGCAAGCCCCTCGCAGGCCCGTCGGTCCATCCGGCCGCGTAACGGCACGCTCGCTGCTTCCCCCGTCTCTCCGAAATCAGACATTAGGTATCGGAAGGGCGCCCAGGCTGTCCACTCCTGGAAACCAGACACCTCTGGGCGGTGGAGGAGGTGCCCAGGCTGTCCACTCCTGGAAACCAGACACCTCTGGGCGGTGGGAAGGAGGGTGCCCGGCGCGAGGAACCGGGGGCGGGCGGCGGATCCTTACCTTCCAGGTGTTCGACTGGCGCGGTGACAACGCCCTGGGGGTGGAGGAAGTGCCGGCGGGAGAGACGGGGCGCGGGACTCCTGACCTGGAGGCGCTGCCGCTCCCGCCTTCTTCTGTTCCGGCACGCCATGCTGGCCGACCCCGCCCATTCCCCAGCTTTGCAAACGCTTTGCAACACGGCCGATCCGACATCCTCGCCCGACCTCGACTCACCGGAAAGGCCCCGTTTCCAGGGCCTTCCCGAATGGGCGCGGCTGGGATCGAACCAGCGACCTCCCGCGAAGTGAAATCCGCGCCACCCAGCGACCGAATTGCCCTATTGCAGCGTTTTCACTCGCCGGAGGGATTAGGTACAGCCGCGAAGACCGTCGACGGGAAGGAGTGTGGAACGACTTGCGGCTCGTCGAGTTCATCATCGGTTCCTGCGACTGATCGTCGCTGGGCTCGGCCGCGGAGTAGCGGACCCAACACGCTTGGTGCTGGTGCCGTTGCTCTGTGCAGGATTGGCACTGCTCGCAACACCCTCGGCGTCTAGCAAAGCTGGATCGACTCTTATCGCCGCGCCCGCGAATGTCAGCGCCCCAATTGTTGATGGGCTTCCACAACTCGGCCAAGCGCTTCATCCGGCGAACGGCGTCTGGCAAGGAACGAGCCCCCTCACCTTCAGCTTTCAGTGGCAGCGTTGTGACACGTCGGGCGCGGACTGTACGGCTGTCCCTGGAGCGACGGCGTACAGCTACACGGTTGCCGGCATCGATGTCGGCAGTCGCCTCCGCGTGGTCGTAACCGCACGCAACTCTGCGGGATCCGCCTCAGCGGTTTCATCGCCCAGCGGTGTCGTCTCCGGGCTAGGGCCTGCCGTTGCGCCGTCAACCGCTGGCGTCCCCATGGTGGCCGGCCTCCCCCAGGTGGGACAGTCCCTCCATCCGGCGAACGGCGTCTGGCAGGGGACAAGCCCCCTCAGCTTTGGCTACCGCTGGCAGCGCTGCGACCCATCGGGTGCCGGCTGTGTTCCGATCCCAGGCGCAACCGCGTACATTTACGCCGCGGCAAGCATCGACGTCGGCACGAGACTCCGTGTGGTCGTGACTGCGAGCAACAATGCGGGTTCCGCGTCAGCCACCTCCACCCCAAGTGGCCTTATCCTCCGGACCGGGGCTCCCGGCCCCCAAGTCCCCCCGCCACCGACGAATGTCGGGCCCCGCAAAGCCTCTTCAACCTGCTCGGGCGTGGTCGTAGGCACCAGCACGGATCTCGTCACTGCGGTTGCCGCGAATGGGCCAGGAACGACTTTCTGCATCACTCAGGGCGTTCATCGGATGACCACGGCCGTCGTGCCACGGGCGAACGACAGCTTCATCGGCCAACCGGGGGCGATTCTCAGCGGTGCGGTCGACATCTCGGGCTTCTTTACGCAATCTTCCGGGTCCACATGGGTAGCGGCGGGACAGATGGAGCAGGAGACCCTTCTCAAGGGCACCTGCGACTCACCGACATACGATGGGTGCAAGTACGCACACGACGTCTACTTCGACAATCGACTGCTCGCACGCGTGATGAGCCTCTCGGAGCTCCGGCGCGGAGCATTCTTCTTCGACTACAGCGCACATGCGATCTACATCGCTGACGACCCTCGTGGCCACAATGTGGAAGTGGCGGTTTCACCTGAGGCGTTCCACGGCTGGAAGACGTCGGGTAGCGGTGTAACAGTGCGCGGACTAACAATCGAGAAGTTCGCAAACCCGGCGCAGACGGGGGCGGTCAACTGTGGTCTTGGGTGGGTCGTCGAAGACAACGACGTATCGCTGAACCACGGAACAGGCCTCACGAACTGTGACGTTATTCGCTTCAACCTGATTCACGACAACGGTCAGATCGGACTGGGCGGGGGTAGGCTCGTCGAATACAACGAACTGGCCACTAACAACACGGCTCGTTTCAGCGGCAGGTGGGAGGCCGGAGGCGGAAAGTTCGTACTCACGGACGGCCTCATCGTGCGGGGGAATTACGTGCACGACAACAACGGTCCCGGTCTTTGGAGCGATATTGACAACATCAACACGACCTACGAAGGCAACTACGTCTCGAACAACAGCCTCGAGGGCATTGCCGATGAGATCAGCTACGACGCGGTCATCAGGAACAACGTGGTGGTCAACAACGGATTCGAGACACGGTCGGGTTGGCTTGACGGAGCCGGGATCCTAATCGCCTCGTCGCCAAACGCAGAGGTGACAGGCAATCTCGTCGTCGGCAACTGGAACGGCATCGGGATCACCCAGACCGACCGGGGTAGCGGGCTCCACGGTCCTCACCAGGTTCACCGATGTTCGCGTCCATGACAATACCGTTGTCATGGGGCGCGGGCAAACAGGAATGGCTCAAGGGGTTGATGACCCAAGCTACTTCACCTCGCGGAATAACAGCTTTGATCACAACGCGTACTATTTGGGTTGCATCGCCTACCCCTTTGCGTGGCGAAGCCCTACGAGTCGCGCTCTCGACGGTAAGCTAACTCCTCAAGAGTGGGCGCTCGTGGGCAATGACAGAGACGGGCTGACGGTGTCGATCTGCAGCTAGACCCGCACGCGGATCCCCCCCTTCACTCACGGAAAGACGAACATCGGTGAAACGTGCGCTACTCGCGCTCAGTGGGAGATGTCAGCCGGCAACCACGTGCGTCGCCGACGAAGGTGCTGCGCAAATCTGGCAACCGCCGTCCGACGAATGCCAAGGCCTGCTCTTGAACGCTGGATCCGGTTCATAACCCCTAGGAGCTTCGCTTGCTGGGTCGCCCTGCCAGCGCCGGAGTTCACTGGGCCACGAAACTCTCAAAAGGCGGAGTTCCAGCGGTCGGCGACAGGTCGCGAGAGGTTACGACTGAAGCTGGTTGAGGCTTCATACGCCGCGGCTCAGTTGTGAGCGACGTAGGTGTCCATCGGTCTAGTTTCCTCCGGATCTGTTTGCGTAGCAAGCACCTCTGACCAGATGCGTAGTAATCCGTCCGCCAGAGCAGCGTCGGTGAACCGTGACGCGCTGACGAGCGCTTGATCGGTCAGTTGGCGCTGCGTTTCGGGTGAGGATCTGAAGTAGCGCTCTAGTTCGTCAACCAGTGTCATACGCGCGCCCTCATCCACCACGATGCCACCGTCTCGGACGACCTCTTTCAACGCACCGCAGTTGTACGCAAACACGGGCGTGCCGACGGCCATCGCTTCCAGCGGAGCCTTGCCGAACTGCTCCTTCACCGTGCCCGTAGTACGGCGGGACAAACGAGTACGTCCGCGGCCGTCAGTAGCTCCGAACTTGAGGTCGGTCAAGAACACCGTGCGCCCGAGCCCAGGATGCGAGGTTTGCCACGCGTTCAAGGACGGATCCGAGGACTCGCCCCCCGCTATAGCCACCCGTACAGCAAGGCGATCGGCGAGCATCTCCACCACGTTCAGGAAGTCTTCGATTCCCTTCTCCGGCGAGAAGCGGCCAACGAACGCGAGCTTCGCATGATCGTCCACGTCCAGGGCCGAACCACCGCTCGCCGATATCAGGCCGATGCACAGGTCGGATAACTGCAGGGACGCCGGTAGCAGGGTACGTTTCGACACGCAGCGCCGGAGCAAGCCGTCTAGCGACCGCCGTACTCCCACTCGACCACCCGATCGCGTAGCGACACTGCTTCAGAACGCGCCGTCCGATAACGCGCCGAACGTTACCCCCAGTGCCTCGGAGAAGGGGTAATTCTCGGCGAACTGGATGCCGAGCGGGATGCGGAGTCTGCGCGCAAGCAAGACCGATTCGACAGCAACACGCCTGCCACGGCTCGCACTCCGATCTGTGGATCAAGTCGGGTGTTGCCGGCGGCGAAACGCGCCCAAGGCCACGCAGCAGCGTCGTGGCGTTGCTCGCTGAAAACAGGTCTCCAACACGTGTACTCGATACCCGTTTCCAGCCGGCTCGAGTTCTCGCGGCCCCAGAGAGTTGGCACGTCGCCGGCCACTGCGGTGACGTCTTCAATTCGGCGACCCAGTTCAGCCAGTTTCCCGTCGTTGAAAGGCGCACTATATGTACTCAAGGATATAACCAGTACGCGCATGTCGGATTCGCATCTCGCACGTCAATACGACCGCGCGCGCCCACGTATCCGTAAGCGATGAGGCGAGGCAATGTAATAACGCCCACGAAGGCCTGCTTAGACGCGGCATCGCTCGTTGCCACTCGTTATCAGCGCGTATCGGCACGGTTCCCCGCGCAGAGCGAACCCGGTTTCCACCGAGGGTGTGGTGCGGCAACGATTCGTATTCTTGTGACGAGACCGACCCGCCCCTCCTGGACGCGCTGACGCGTCCTTCCGGGTCAACGAGCGCAAGAATTTGTCGAAAACACCGACAGGATCACGGCCAGTGACTCGTATCGGATCAATAAACCTGGAACACCGCTAATGGGTCAACCAGTGCAGGAGAGCGTTCTTGATATCCCACTCAAGCGCCGACCGCACCATGCCCCGACGGTTCATGGGCGTCTGTCTCAAGGTCGGGTGGCGATCGTACTCCGGTCGCGCGACTCCCTTCTTCGCCCAGGAATACGCGACACCACGACTGTCACGCACAAGATGCACGAACGAAGGTCCATCCCAGCAACACCGTTAAGAAGAAAGGCATACGTCGGGTCACTCGTCGAATCGACGATCGCATCACATCCGGAGATGTCGTGCACCACCGAGGAGATCGACTTCAGTACCGTCATATACCTAGCGAGTGGGACCGCATGCCTACGGCGCACTTGCGGCACGAGAAGCCGGGCGACAAAGCGGTGCCGCACATAGGCGGCGTCTAGACACAGCATGTTCTTGGCATCGACGCGGTCCCATCCTCCAAAGGCCTTCTTACCCACAGCAACCCAAAAAGCGCATTCGCTGAAAGGGCTACCGCAGCCGCAAAGCTCGTCTGTCTCTATTGCATGCCAGATGCCACGCAATTCTCCTACAGGCCAGAGGCCGGGAAAGCGGCCAAGCATGGCAGAAAGGAGCGTGCTGCCGCTCCGACCATCTCCACCGATGTAGAGCACGACCAAGTCATCGGACGCTGACCCTTGGAGGGCTTGCTGGCCGCTGCTGTTCACGGTCATCTACTCCGCGCCGTCATTGTCTCCATAGTAGCCCCAGGCGCGAGCCTCATTCGGAAGGTCCGAGGATCGCTCCATGGCGATGGTCGCGAGTATCGCAGTGACGAGTAAGGCCGAGATGGTTTGCCCGCCGAGTTGCGCTCCGATCAAACCGCCGGCGCCATAACAGAGTCCTGCACTCGTAACGACGAGCATGAACGTCAGGTCGAACGGGTTGATTCCCCATATACGTTGGATCTGACGCAGTGCCAAGTGCACGACAATGCTCGCGGCCCAGGCAATCGCGGCTCGTTCATCTCCAATGGCGGATCAGTGCCAAGTTGAGGCCGAGGTTGACAACGAACCCGAAAGCGCTGATCGCTAGAATAATCCGGCTTCGGCCGCCCATCAGAAGCACGAGAAGCGCTGGGCCTGCGATGACCTCGGCCGACATCGCCACCGACAGAATGGTAAGCGCCCCGGCGCCGGAGCCGAATCCAACTCCGAAGATGCGGACGATCACGGGCGCGAATGTCGCCATCGAAGAAACACCGGTACCGATGCCGCAGATAGCCACAGAGTCGTCACGCGGTAGGCGCTGCGCGCCTGCTCCAACTCACCTCGAGCAAGCAGACCACTCAGCAGCGGGCCGCCGGAAGACGAGTGCCGCCAACCCCAGTGTGCCGATCATGACCAGCCTCGAGACAGCGCCGTAGACGCCGGCCTGCCTCGATGACACCAGAGCGCCAACAAGCAGAACATCGATCCAGAGGATGGCCAACTGAAAAGCATCGGCTAGCCATTGAGGCGCGGTCAAGCCGTAGAACTCGCGGACCAGGATGGTAAACGGCCTCGGTCTGAGTTTCGGGCCCCTAGTTCGGCCAACTGTGATCGCACTCGTCGAACAACCGCAAATCCTGCAACGACGAAGGTAAGGGCGAGCGGCGCGGCCCAGGCTGCTCCGATTGCAACCGGCGCCAGAGTCACGACTGACACGGCGGCCACTCCGAGGAGGCGCAGAGCCGGCTTGGCAATGCTGTCGAGGTAAACAGTGGGCGACATGGTCCCCAATGCTCGCGTCGCTCCGAGCAATATGGCGAACAGCGCCGCAAAGGGAATGAACGGAGCGACCACCTGCAAGTAGACGATCGCGTCGTGTTGACTCCCGTGCTTCACAAGTGCCGCCGCAAGTGTCGGGGCGAGGAAGAAGACACAGACCGCAGCCGTAATGATAGTGCGGCGGCTGGAAGGAGCGCGACTGCGATGCCGCGCCCGATATCACGGGTGCGACCAAGCGCCCATATTCGGAAATCGTCTTGACAACCGTTGCGCTCGATCCGAACTGCGTGACTACGATGAGTATTGAGAAGATTCCGACTACCTGAAAAAAGACGCCGACGCCCGCGGGAGCAAGGGATGGGCGATGAGAACCGTGAACGCGAATGCCAGGGCCGCATTTGCAATCCCCCCGGCGAAATTGACCGAGACCCCGCCAATGAGCGTGCTGGCCGTGGGCTTCGCTGCTAAACGAGAGACGGAACTGCTTGGTTGGTCTGAGGCAGATTGGCGGCGGTCGGTTGCCCAGCGTGAGTGTCGGCCTTGGGGGAGTCGGCGTTAATGAGATCCGCTCCGATCTCCCCCGGGGCCGATCAGCGGTTGGGGTTACCCGCTGAATCGGCGTGGCCAGCCTCGCGGCTCGCATGTCAATAGACCGTCCGCTCAGTCCCAGTGACAGACCGACCAACACGCCCAAAGGGCCGATAACGTACATGTACACGATTGCGTTGTCGGTAATCATCGCAATCGCGACACCGACCAAGGCGAGGAAGGCCGCGGCATGAATGCGAAGCTCGCTGCTCGAGTCGTGCGTTCGACCCTCTCGCTTCGTGACGGTCGAGACGTGCCAAGCCCGCCAGGTGCGCATCAATAGCAGCGCGTAGCCGATGCCCCACAAACAGGTGCCGAGCAGTCCATAGTCGTGAAGTAAACGGAGATAATCGTTGTGCGGGTGGCCGACGGCCGTCGAGTACACACGGTTGATGAGGTCGTCAGCGGACCCGACGCCGTGGCCGATCCAGGGGACGTCAGATACGAATGCCATGTTGTGGCCCAGATAGCGAGCGCCCCTCGACGTTGATCGAAAAGCCCCCGCCGACCCGCTGGATATCGCCTTTGTAGAAGCGCTCGTGCAGTGGCCCGATGTCCTTGAGCGCGAAGTACCCGACGCCCAAGGCAAGTCCGATCGCTGTGACGAATTGCACCCAGCTGCGGAATGTTCTGAGATTCAGCCACGCCAGGCAGACGATGACGAGAGCAGCCGCAAACGCAATCCGCGACAGACTGAGCAGAATGAAAAGCCCCCCAATTAACGCGAGCGACCGTCCGAATTCGCACCGTAGCGCCATCCTGCGGCGCCCCATGCGACGATGAACAGTGCGAAAAGCGCAAAAGAGCGATTCCCGATTACTGCTCCCCCTCCAAGACCGCCCAGCATCAGGCTGCCGCCATAAAGCACGAGAGCAGTGACTGACCCGACTCCGAACAGCCTCGCTGCGACCTGACCGGGCGACGGTTCGTGCTCGGAGACGCTCATCCCGCAGAAGACGCTCACGATGAACAGAAAAAGGACCAAGATGTTCTGGATCCCAGCAATCGATGGTGTGCCCCACGCGAGCGAAACCAAGGCCAGGGCCGAGAGACTTACGAACGGCCACAGCAACCTCGTCGTCTTGCGCACCGCTGCGGCGGGTGAAAGAGCGAGAACAATGGCGCCGAAGAACGCGTACGCGACTGTCAGACCCGCGTTTGCTGTGAACCGACCAGGCTGGACCCTGTTAGGCAGATCGACCAGAGCACTCGATAGGACAATCGACCCGGCGAAGACAAGGGTCACGGGTACCCGGACGACATGTGCGGCCACTGCGATCAACGCAACGAAGACCAGAGCGGCGAGCGCTGCCCTCGGCGAGTGACTGACGAGCACGCCTAAACCCGCTGCCGCAAGGGCCGTCCCACCAAGCCAGTAGTTCGTGGGTCGGATCCTGGCGATCAAGAGCTGTTGAGCGTCACATTACGGGGGCTGGGGTGCCGTCGAGTCGAAACCGGGTGGTCAGGGCATGCGGCGTCGCCAGTTTGCCGCTTAAGCACGGTACGAACCGACGTAACATGACCTGCTCAACACGATCCCCGGGCGGCCTCTTAGTACGCCTGCCGCTCGCGGACGACGGCCGGGATCGTGCGGGCGATCAGCTCGAGATCGGTCTTGAGCGACCAGCCGGCGACGTAGCGGTAGTCGAGCTTGATCATCTCGTCGAAGGGGATCTCGCTGGCTCCGTGCACCTGCCAGAGGCCGGTCATGCCCGGCCTCAGGTCGAGCCGTCTGCGGGCCCAGCCGTCGACATGTTGATCCTCGTCGAGGATCAGCGGACGCGGGCCGACGAGGCTCATCTCACCTGTGAAGACGTTGATGAGCTGTGGTAGCTCGTCGATGCAGAAGCGCCGCAGATATCGGCCCACCCGTGTCACGCGCGGATCGTCACGCGCCTTGAACATCCGTGGGTCGTCCGCGAGGTGGTGGTTCAGTTGGACGACCTCATCCTTACGTCCGTCGGCGTCCACGATCATCGTCCGGAACTTCCAGATCCGGAACGTGCGATCCCCTGCGCCCATCCGCACCTGCCGGAAGAAGACCGGACCCGGCGAGTCGAGCTTGATCGCCAGCGCGATCACCGCGAAGAGCGGCGCAGCAGAAGAAGAGAGAAGGCCGGAGACCGTCGAATCGACAGTCCGCTTCAGGAACCTCGCCGAGTGCTCGAGCCGGAACGGCCGCATGCCGAGAACGGGGAGCCCCTCGATGCTGTGGACGTCGAGGCCGGGGCCGATCACGTCGAAGAACCGAGGGACGATCTCGATCTGCACCCCGGTGTCTCCCAGCTCTCGCAGGAGCGGGAGCAGATCCTCGTGCCGCTCGGCGGAGAACGCGAAGACGACGCGCTCGATGTCGAGTTGCGGGATGAGGTCGGGCAGATCCTTGGGCTCTCCGAGGATGGTCAGATCGCCGAGCCGCTCGTCGCGCTCGCGCGGCTGCGAGTCGACGAAGCCGACGACGGTGACGCCGTACTCGGGGTGGTCGAGGAGTTTGCGCGCGACGAGTTGACCCACGTGGCCGGCGCCGACGATCACGGCGTTCTGGCGGTAGCTGCCATGTCTCTTGCAGAGCGCGCGGGCGACGAACCGAAAGAGGAAAATGCAAGCCGATGGCACCGGCCCAGAAGAGGAGGAGTCGGTTGACGTTCGGGTTTGTCAGATGGGTAACCCTGGTGAACAGGAACACGAGCCAGGAACCAACCGTGACGAGCATGAAGACGCCGATGAGGTCGTCTGCCCGTGAGCGGTCGACCTGCTCCTCGTCTCGGTCGTAGAGGCCTAAGAGCTTGGCTGCGACAACCCAGAGAGGGAGACTGAGGAGGAAGACGACCGTCTCTCCGAAGACACCGAGTGAGCTCGAACCGTAGTCGGTGTTGCGTCCCGTCCAGAGTGCAGCGAGCACGAAGGCCACCGTGAGTCCAAGCAGGTCCGCTGCGAGCAACGCCCGCCGCGTCACCCATCCCCGGCGACGACGACTCCGAGGGCCGCGCCCGTCGAACGCGGCAGCCGTTGCCGCGGTCGCGGCGCTGGTGGGCGGAGCCGGCCTTTCTCGGACGGCGCTCACGACCACAGCTCCGACTCGAGGGCCGCCGGCTGGGGCGCCTCCGCACGCGGCCGCGACTCGCCGGTGTATCCGTACCCGTAGGCGTACCCGTATGCGTCGCCCAGGGTCGCGCCGGTCACGACGATGCCGAGCGTCTCGATGCCTGGTACCTGGGCGCCTGGAGAAGCGAGAGGGCGATCGCGACCGCGGGGACGACGATCACCGCCTCGAGCAGGAGCCACTTCCGCCGGCGCAGCACGTCGAGGTACTCGTGCAGGGACGAGCTTTCGTGCATCAGCGACTCATGCGCTTGCCGATCGGCGGGGCACAATTGCCCAGCCGTCTACCCCTCACGTCGGTTTTCACGCATGCCTCCCCGCCACCATCCTAACCAGCCAACCCCTAATCTCCAACTGTCGACGCTTTCAGCATGGCATTGCCTTTCGGATCGAAGTTCGCTCCCATCGAAAGACGAGAACTCCCTTCGGCCATTTGCTGAGGCCGAGACGGCGGCCCGTCTGCTGAGGCCGTCCGGCCACATCATCGCACAAGACACACGCGCAACCGCAACAAAGCTACAGCCGCCCCTTCGGGACTGACCTCGAGCCTGTTTGGCGAGGTTGATAGAGGACGGCAGCTTGACTCAACTGCTGTAGCCCCGGCCAGGTCGGGAAGTCGGTGGACGCGGAGAGGGGGCACGCTTCCTGCTTGGTACGTGGCGCTGGATGATCATCGTCTACGCCTACTTCGAAGACGAAGATCGCGTCACGGTGGTGGCCGTGGAGGATGGGCGGTCTTCGACCGCTGCGCGGTAGCCCTACCCCGACGCGGCGTGCCAGGCGACGCTGAACGCCCGTCCGTCGGCCGAGAGCGCGCTCGGCGTCGCGCCGCCCGCCCCCGACGCGCGCCCGGTGAGCGAGTCGAGCGGCCCGCCCGGCCCCTCGGAGAGCTCGATCGACGACGCGTTCCAGGCGGAGTCGTTGATCGTGCCGGCGTGCTCGCTCCCGGTGGCGGCCGAGCGTGAGAACACGACCGACCGGAAGTTCGCCAGCGGCAGCGTCGAGCAACGCCCCGACGAGCTGCACGTCGACGGCGCCTCGGCGATCCACTCGGCCGAGCTCGTGTCGGGCTCGGCCATCGTCACCCGTTTGGTGACGCGCACGTGCCGCGTCTCGTTGGTGAGCTGGAGGATCAGCTGCGTCCCCTGGACCAGGACGGCGGCGGTCATCCGGTCGCCTGCCCGCACCACGATTCGCAGTGGGATCGACGGCGCGGGGATGATCTCGTACCAGGCGGCGTAGACCGCCTTCCCGCCGGAGGTGCAGTCCGATTCGGTGCCGATCTGCTCGAGCGCCTGCGACGCGTCGGAGAAGCCGCCGAGCCCGATCCAGAACGCCGAGTACGACTCGGTGCCGGGCGTGCACGTCACCTTCGGCTGGATCCACGAGCCGGTGACGTCGGTGTAGGCGACCGGCGAGCCGTCGGCGGGATCGGCGCCGGTGACCGCGTAGCCCGCCCAGTTCGACGAGACCTGCGAGTCGTGCGAGATGCGCAGCGCGTGGTATCGGCCCGCCGGCGCCGCGCCCGCCGACGAGGCGCCCGCGACCAGCGTCGCCAGCGCAACCACACCAGCCGCCACCCGAATCACGCGCAGCACGCTACCGGCTGCCGCTGAGAGAGGGATAAGACGCCGCCCGGGTCAGGCCGGGCCCGGCAGTTGAGTCAACCTCTCGCTACAGCGGGGCCGCCGGGCTCGAGGCCGGGCGCGATCTCACCCGCAGGAGACGAACAGACGCGATTCAGGCTCGGTGTGGTTCTGACGGCGAAGGGCGCCGACGCCTGGCGCGACAACGTGTCCGTCACCAAGAACCTCGGCCAGGACAACGGCAACGACGGCTTCCAGATCCACAACTACAACACCTGCGCGTGGCTGTTCGACAGCAACACCGCGACCGGAAATGCCGACACCGGCATGTGGGCAGAGGACTACTACGTGCCCGGGCTGAAGAACGTGTCGACCGGCAACGGCGACAACATCACCTGGAATCTCAACGTCTCGAAGACCGGCGGCAACTGCAGCTAGTCGGACGCATTCACAAACTGGGGGAATGACATGAAGCAAGTCAGGCTAGGCGCGGCGTTCGCAGCTGCGGCGTTTCTGGGCGTGATCCTCGTCGGCGGGGCGGGGGCGGCGTCGAAGGCCTTCGTCGGCTGCGGATCGACCGTGACATCGAACGTGACGCTGGCGTCCGACCTGAACTGCTCGGCGGGCGGCACGAACGGGCTCACCGTCGGCGCGAACGGCGTCACGATCAACCTGAACGGGCACACCATCACCGGCGGCGGCGGCCCGGACGGCTACGCCGGCGTCGACGCTCAGACGTACGACCACGTCACCATCAAGAACGGGTCGATCAAGAACTTCACCACGGGCGTCGCGGCGTCTGGGGCGACGGTCCAGATCGCGGGCGTGAACATCGTGCTCGACGGCGACTTCAGCGGTCCGTGCCCCTCTCCCATGCTGGTCGGGGTCTTCCTGCAGGGGGCGTCCAAGGCAAAGGTCACCGGCGTGGTGGTCAGCAACACCGGCGCGCCCACGGACAGCGGCACCTGCAACGACGGGGTCGGCGCGTACGGGATCGGCGGCATCGGGATGACCAGGAGCACGTTCTCCAAGAACACGGTGAGCGGCATGAACGGCTCGTTCGTCGGCTTCCAGAGCAGCGACAACACCTGGTCGAAGAACACGTCGACAGGCGTCCCCGGCGTGACGCTCGGGTTCGCCGACCTCGACGGCGGATACGGCTTCAACGGCGTCGGCAACACGTACAACGGCGACGTCGCGACCGGCGGCGCGATCGGCTTCTACTTCGAGGAGGACACCAACGGCCTCAACGACTCCGGGTACAGCGCGGTGACGCTGACCGGCTCGACCGGCAACAGCAACACCAACGCCGGCCTCTACCTGGACAAGCCGTACTACTGCGCCTCGCCGGTCGCCGGCACGCGAGGGCCCGCGCCGACCTGCACCGGCTCGACCATCTCCGGGAACACGTTCCAGGGGAACGGCGAGGACGGCGTGCAGGCGAACCATCCGTTCTTCACCTCGTTCAACAAGAACAACGCAGTCGGCAACACCGACGACGGCTTCGACCTCCGCGCGGCCTGCAATGCCTCCGTCACCGGCAACAAGGCGATCAACAACGGCGACAACGGGTTCGTCTTCGACAACGACGGCCTCGGCCTCTCCGGCTGGTGCGACAACACGGTCGCCACGAAGAACCTCGGCCAGGACAACGGCAACGACGGCTTCCAGATCCACAACTACAACGAATGCGGCAACGGCCTCTTCGACAGCAACACCGCGACCGGGAACAACGACACCGGGATGTGGGCCGAGGACTACTACGTCCCCGGCCTGAAGAACGTCTCGACCGGCAACGACGACAACAACACCTGGAACCTCAACGTCACGAAGACTCCCGGCCTCTGCGGGTAGCGCGCTGAACGGAGGGGGAGGCTGAGGCCTCCCCTCCGGCCCGCCCTCTAGCGGAGCCCCGCGGCGGCGCAGGCCTTCGCCACGTATCGATCGATGCTCTCGACCCTGGCCTTCTCGCCTTCAAACGACAAGGAGTGGGCCTAGTGTGGACTCGAATTCCTGCTGGAGTAGTGCCCTTACGCGATCGGCATGGACGTGCTTGTCGAAGAGGTGCCCGTACACCCTGAGCGTGACGTCCGGTGTCGCGTGCCCGAGTTGTCGCGACACAAAGACCACGTTCGCGCCCTGCCCGATGAGCAAGGCCGCGTACGTGTGACGCAAGTCATGAAAATGCATCTTGTCCGAGCTCGCCGCGTTGAACCCTGCCGTCGACGCTGCCACATCGAAGCCGCGCTGTGCAACGTTTCGGTGGCCAAGCCCGGTACCACACTGGGATGCAAAGACGAAATCGTGAGGCCCCGAGAATCGTGAGGCCATCCGATGCTGAACGAGGAGTTCACCCAGCGCGGGCATCAGGACGACGTCACGCACCGAGCTATCCGTCTTGGGAGCAACCCGTACACCGTTCCGATCCAGGTTCTTCCGCACATGAATGAAACCGTGCTCGAGGTCGACGTCATCCCAGAGCAGAGCCAGAAGCTCGCCCTGTCGAAGACCGGTGAAGACAGCGGTCGCAATAAGCGTCCGATAGCGGAGTGGCGCCGCCGCCAGCAGACGGTCGATCGAATCGGTGTCCAGCAGTCGCTGGACGCGTCGGCCAACCCGCGGCAGCTCCGCTCGCTCGAGCATCTCGACGGGATTTCGTCCGATCAGTTCTCGACGACGCGCGAGGCGGAAGATCCGCCGAAGAAGAGTCAGACAGTGGCGGATCGACCACGGCGAGTAGCCAGCTTCTCGCATGTCGCCGATCAGCGCCAAGACGTCGTCCTCGCCGATCTCGGAGATCGGCCGCGAACCAAAGCGTGGGATCAGGTGAACCCGCAGGTCGTTGTCGTATCGGGCCCGTGTACTGGCCCGCAGATTCGTCAGCCGGCCGAACCACTCCTCGGCGATGGTGGCGAACGCCCCCTCGGGGCAAGCCGACGCCAATGGGGACTGTCCCAGCGTCGGGTTACTGTGAGCGTGCATCAGGACTAACCTCCTGGTGCCGGGCCCGGGGCGTTCACGCGCCGCCGGGCCATTGAATTTACGCACTTAGTGTACCGGTGGGCTGTGGGGGTGAGCACCACCCTCGAGGTTGTCAGCAGCCTGGTAGGCGCAAGGTCGGAGGAGGCGCACGTCAGGATTGGCGACGTCCTCGCCTCGCACGCCGGTCCGCAGATCCCGGCGACTGACTACCTGCTAGCGCTTGGTCAAGCCTGTTCGTTTGATGATTCCCCAGCGCTCGAGATAGCCTGTCCCGGGTTCTGGCATGAGCACAGCCACTGATCGCGAGAGAACCGGACGGCAGGACAGTCTCAACCATGTCCGTGGCGTTCACAGAGCGACCGTCGTGGCGGACATAGGTGTCGACGAGGTAGTCCTGGTTCGCTGCTCTCCGCGCTGCCTACGGAGCGGCCGCTTGTCGGTCGCCCAGTGCATCCGGGTGGCTTCCCGCGGAGGTACTCGCGTCGAGGTCGGACTCTTCGCCGGAAACTGGGCCGGGCCGTCGGCGTGCCGACGGCGCACGCTCGGGCCGACTCTGCTCTCGTAGCGATCTCGGCCCGGCTCGTTGCCGACCTCCCCGTCGCCAAGCATTTGGCCGACTCAGAACGAGATCATGAACGACGAGGACTCGGAGGAGATCGGAACCGCCTCCGCGTGGCTTGGCTACACAGCTGCCCTGCTGAAAGGACCGGCTCGGACTTCATGAAGGAGATTCACCGAGAACGACCTCGCCACGGCGATCCTCTACGCCGACGCGATTGAACGAGGAAGCCGAACGCCACTCGCGGACGTTCAAACAGCACTCGACACGAATGCCGTCTACTTGCCGCCAGCACGGTGGCGAACATCAAGAAGGGAGCGGTGGAAGGCCTACTCACCGCGACGACCCAGAGCGACGAAGGGCGGACACCTCACCGCTACGGCTCACGACGCCGGTGCGCCGGTTGCACGGCTCCAGGAACTGTCACGAGCATGCCGCCGGACTCGAGGCGGCGCGTTCCTGCAGGCGTCCAGACACGTCCGCGCTATGTCTTGTTCGGGCTTCCATGCGCTCGGAGTCTCGCCAGCACGCGCAACATCGTCGATCACGCCGGCGGAAGCTGATGGCGCTCACCACCTCGACCATCTTCCGACGCCAGTAAACATCATCGGTCTGATGGCCCCGAAGTCTCTCGGAAGCTTCCCGTTTGAAGCATCAGCGAGAGTCTCCGGACGAGTATTTCGGCCATTAGCCGGATCGCACCGATCTGCGCGTTGCGGTTCTTCTCCTCACCTGCCGCTAGCTGGCTCGATCTCGGCGAGCCTGCGGATCATCTCGGTGAAGGTGTCGATTGCCTCTTCGACCACCTCAATCGGGGCATCCAAGACCTTGTGAATCTCCGACCACTCGCCGTGCAGTTTCCGCGCAGTGCTTTCCGCGATGTGCTCGCGTTTGGCGATGCTCGCGAACGAGGGGGGCCTTGGCTTCGCCCGCTCCTCTGCAATCCGTCGCTGCAACGTCACCCGTTCAACAATCGTCATCTGAAGCGGCATGGCTACATGGGGGCTTGGGGGTAGTTCGCCGAACAGTTCATCGGTTTCGCGGCTTCCATGACCGAATGGTGGACGCGCACAGCCACCTCGGGCAAACGTCGCGCTTGCCTTCGCTGCTCAGCGACCGCTGAGGTTTGCGGCCCGTCTCTGGCTGAACCGCTGATTTCGGGTCGGCGCGAGGCCCACGACCTGTCCGAGGTTGGCGCGGCTCCGACAGCTCAGGCGCCGGGCGTGACCGCGACGATGTCCGCGAGGTGGATCAGCCGGAAGGTGTGGCGGATCGCGCGCATGCGCTCGCGCTCGTCGTCGATCTCAGGCGCGTGCTGCCAGAGGTCGCGGGCACAGAGGAGCAACTCGCGGATGCGGTCGAGGTCGTCACCGGGGTGGCCGTCCTCCTCGCAGGCGTTCAGGGCGAGGCCGAGGACGCCGACCGAGTCGGGCTGGCGCGTCCAGAGCAGCGGCGTCGCCATCGACAGGTACTGGTGGATGCGGGCGAGCACCATCGGCTGGGTGAACATGTTGCTGCCCTTGGCCGGGGTCGGCTCGAGCGGCGGCTCGCCGTCGGCGATCCGGTTGGCGTTGCCGGCGAGCATGTCGCGCAGCTGGCCGTCGGTGAGGGAGGCGACGCGCGCGGTGCGCAGCGCGATCAGCAGCGAGCTCGGCTGCTGGCCGTACGGGAAGTCGGACGCGTACAGCACCTGCTCCGGCGAGACCTGACGGTAGAAGTCGAGCAGGTCGATCGGGCTCCACGCCGACGTGTCGAAGAAGACGCCCGCCTTCCCGGCGAAGTGATGCATCAGCGCGCCGAGGTCGGCGATCCCCGCGTGAGCGATGATCAGCTGCGACTCCGGGTAGGCATCGACGAGCCGGGCGAGGTCGTCGGCGATCGGCGGCAGGCCGCGGCCGCCGTGGATCAGGATCGGCACGCGCCGCTCGGCCGAGATCGCGAACACGGGGGCGAGCCGGCCGTCGTTCAGCAGGAACTTCTGCGCGCGCGGGTGCAGCTTGATCCCCTTCGCGCCGAGGTCGAGGCAGCGGTTCGCCTCCTCGATCGGGTCCTCGCCGAGGTCGAGGCGGACGAACGGGATCAGCCGGCCCTCGGCGCGGCGGGCGAACTCGAGCGTCCGGTCGTTCGGCGCCCGGAACGCAGGGTGCCGGTCGGGCTCGTCCATGCAGAACATGAACGCGCGCGAGATCCCGTAGCGCTCCATCACGCGCTCGAGCTCGTCGTAGTCGCCGACCATCCCGTCGATGTCGTGACCGAGGTGGAGGTGCACGTCGAAGATGTCCGTGCCCTGCGGCAGCTCGCGGCGCATCTCGACGTCCCACTCGTCGACCAGCTCCTGCGCGCGTGCGATTGCTGCCTCCATGATTGGAATCTAGCTGCGCCGCTAGCCGGCGAGGCAGCGGTCGATCGTGGCGTCCCCGCCCTTCGGGGTGTCGCTGAGCCAGCTGACGAGCACGCTGCCCTTGCGCCGGATCGGGAGCGACGCGCCGGCCTGCGTCCCGAACTCGTGCTCGAGCGTGGCGAGCGCGTCCTTCGCCGCGCCGTCGTCCTTCGCGAAGAGGAGGAGCGCCGAGGGCGGGACGGGCGCGTCCGGCGTTCGCGGGCCGAGGATCGCGACCAGCGCGTGCTGGATCCCGGCGTTCTTGAACGCGCCGGTGACGGGGTTCTCGCGGACCGTCAGCTTCGCGTCGCGGACGCACTGCTCGATCGTGGGGACGTCGGCCGCGCTCTTGCTGCCGCCGCCGCAGCCGGCGAGCGCGGCGACGAGCGCGAGTGCGGCGGCTGCCTTCGAGCGGGGCACGGCCGAACTCTAGGCATTACGATCTCCCGGCCGTGGCCGACGCCCTCATCTACGCAGGTACCAGCTCTCCTGACATGCGGCACGAGGTGCCGATCGGGATCCCCGACCCGTTCCTGTACGTCGAGCGGGGCGGCGAGCGGCACGTCGTGCTCACGTCGTTCGAGATCGACCGGGTCAACGCGATCCCGGGCGGGCCGACGCCGCACGCCTACGAGGAGTACGGGTACGACGACATGCTCGACCAGGGGCTGACGCGCGAGGAGGTCTACATCCGGATCGCGATCAACGCGTGCAAGGCGTTCGGCGTCACGGAGGCGGCGGTGCCGGCGACGTTCCCGGTTGCGTTTGCCGACAGGCTCCGGGGGGAGGGCGTGACGCTCTTGCCGGAGTACGACCTGTTCTACGGGCGGCGGCGGGTGAAGAGCGACGTCGAGCTCGCCGGGATGCGCCGCGCGCAGCGCGCGGCCGAGGCGGGGATGGACGCGGCGCGCGACCTGCTGCGGCGCGCGTCCACGAACGGCGGCGGGCCGGGGCTCGTCGTCGACGGCGCGGCCCTGACCAGCGAGCGGATCAAGGCGGCGATCGCCGTCGCCTTCACCGAGCGCGGCATGACCTTCGACGAGTTCATCGTCTCGCACGGCGCGCAGAGCGCGGTCGGCCACGACATGGGGTCGGGGCAGATCGAGGAGGGCGAGACGATCGTGATCGACCTCTGGCCTCGCGACATCGAGACCGCCTGTTACGCCGACATGACCCGGACGTACGTCGTCGGCGAGCCGAACGAGCAGACCGTCCGGTTCCACACGCTGTGCAAGGAGGCGCTCGACCGCTCGCTGGCCGCGATCCGTGCGGGCGTGCCCGGCGCGGACGTGTTCACGATGGTCTGCGAGCTCTTCCACGAGGCGGGGCAGCCGACGCAGCTGTCGAAGGCGCCGGGCGAGGTGCTCGAGGACGGCTTCTACCACGGGCTGGGCCACGGGGTCGGGCTCGAGGTGCACGAGGCGCCGTCGCTGGGGCGCGCGCCGGGCGCGATGATCGCCGGGGACGTCGTCACGGTCGAGCCGGGGCTGTACCAGCACGGCTGGGGCGGCGTGCGGCTGGAGGATCTCGTGCTGGTCACCGCGGACGGCGCCGAGAACCTCACCGAGTATCCGTACGACCTGGCGCCGTGAGCTCGGACGCGATCGAGACCCTTCTCGCCGAGGAGCGGCGGTACCCGCCGTCGGCCGAGTTTGCCGCTCAGGCGAACGCGCAGCCGTCGCTCTACGACGTGCCGTTCGAGGAGCTGTGGGAGCGCGAGGGGCGCGAGCGGGTCACGTGGTTCGAGCCGTTCGGCGAGCTGTACGAGTGGGAGCTCCCCTACGCGAAGTGGTACCTCGGCGGGAAGCTGAACGCGTGCTTCAACTGCGTCGACCGCCACGTCGACGCCGCGCGCGGCGACAAGGTCGCCTACTACTGGGAGGGCGAGCCGGACGGCGACAAGCGGGTGATCACGTACTCGGATCTCCTGCGCGACGTGACGCGGCTGGCGAACGCGCTGCGGGAGCTCGGCGTCGGGAAGGGCACGGCGGTCGCGATCTACATGGGGATGGTGCCGGAGCTGCCCGTGGCGATGCTCGCGTGCGCGCGGCTGGGCGCGCCGCACACGGTCGTCTTCGGCGGGTTCTCGGCCGAGTCGCTGTCGGCCCGGATGAACGACATGGAGTGCGAGGTGCTGATCACCCAGGACGAGGCGTGGCGTCGCGGGACGACCGTGCCGCTGAAGGTGATCGCCGACGAGGCTCTGGCGGACGTGCCGGGGGCTCGGGCTTGCGTGGTGCTGCGGCGGACGGGGGGGTCGGTGCCGATGACTTCCGGTCGCGATGTCTGGTGGCACGACGTCGCGGTCTCCGACGTCGTGTGCCCGTGCGAGCCGATGGACTCCGAGGATCTGCTGTTCCTGATGTACACGAGCGGTACGACCGCGAAGCCGAAGGGGATCGCGCACACGACCGCGGGATATCTCGTCGGCGCGGTGTCGACGCACCACTACGTCCACGACGTGAAGGTCGACGCCGACGTGTACTGGTGCGCGGCCGACGTCGGCTGGATCACCGGCCACTCGTACATCGTCTACGGGCCGCTCGCGAACGGGACGACCAGCGTGCTGTACGAGGGGACGCCCGACTTTCCGGACAAGGACCGCTGGTGGTCGATCGTCGCGCGGTACGGGGTGACGATCCTGTACACGGCACCGACGGCGATTCGCGCGCACATGAAGTGGGGGCAGGAGTACGCGGAGCGGCACGACCTTTCGTCGTTGCGGCTGCTGGGGACGGTCGGCGAGCCGATCAACCCGGAGGCGTGGATGTGGTACCGCGAGCACATCGGCGGCGACCGCGCGCCGATCGTCGACACGTGGTGGCAGACCGAGACGGGGATGGCGCTGCTGACGCCGCTGCCGGGGGTGACCGTGACGAAGCCGGGGTCGGCGACGCAGCCGTTCCCGGGGGTGGACGCCGCGATCGTGAACGAGGCGGGCGAGGAGGTGCCGCTCGGCGGGGGCGGGTATCTCGTGCTGCGCCGGCCGTGGCCGGGGATGCTGCGCGGGATCTGGCGCGACCACGAGCGCTACGTCGAGACGTACTGGTCGCGGTTCCCCGGGATGTACTTCGCGGGGGACGGTGCGCGGCGCGACCGGGACGGCGACTTCTGGCTGCTCGGGCGCGTGGACGACGTCATGAACATCTCGGGGCACCGGATCTCGACGATCGAGGTCGAGTCGGCGCTGGTGGACCATCCGGCCGTTGCGGAGGCGGCGGTGTGCGGGCGCGCGGACGCGCTGACCGGGCAGGCGATCGTCGCGTACGTGACGCTGCGGGGCGGCGCCGACGGGTCGGTGGCGATGATGGAGGAGCTGCGCAACCACGTCGCGCATGTGATCGGGGCGATTGCGAAGCCGGCGAACATCGTGTTCACGCCGGAGCTGCCGAAGACCCGGTCCGGGAAGATCATGCGGCGGCTGTTGCGCGACGTCGCGGAGAACCGGCCGCTGGGGGACACGACGACGCTGGCGGATCCGACGGTGGTGTCGGAGATCCAGGAACGGGCGGACGCGGAGCAGACCGAGGAGTGAGCTCGGGGTCGGAGGAGCGTGCGCGCGGCGTCGCGCTATTCAACGGCGTCTGGAAGCTGATCGAGTCCCGCGAGGACGACGACCGGATGCTGCACATGGCGCACGCGTCGAGGTACGCGTGGGGCGAGGCGCCTGAGTGTGGCGCGGAGAACCTCGCGCGTGGCGAGTGGATCTGCTCGCGGGTCTATGCCGTGCTGGGCCGCGGGGAGCCGGCGTTGTGGCACGCGCGGCGGTGCCTTGCGCACTGCGAGGAGAACGGCATCGGCGACTGGGATCTCGCGTACGCGTGCGAGGCGATGGCGCGTGCTTCGTATGAGGAGGGCGACGCGGCCGGTGCGGCGTCGTGGCGCGACCGGGCGCGTGTCGCCGGTGACGCGATCGCAGATCCCGAGGACCGCGAGCATTTCGACGAGGACTTCGCGACGCTCCCGGAGTAGCCGTGGGGGCAAGCCCGTAGCGGCTGTACGACCAGGGCCAGTCCTCGATCCGCTCGCAGAGTCCGGCCTTCACGGGGTTGGCGAGCACGTAGTCGCAGACCTTCGTGAAGTACGGCTCGTTGTCGATCACGCGTGCGCCGAACCGCTCGGCGAATACGTGCCCGTAGAGCCCGTACTTCTCGTTGAACGTCCGGGCGTAGACCCAGTTCAACCATCCCATCGCCCGGGAGAGCGCCGCAACAGATCCCTCGACGACGATGTGGAAGTGGTTGGGCATGACCGTCATCACGTGGATCTTGAGCCCGAACCGCCACTCGAGCGTCGGGATCAGGGCGAACATCGTGTCCCTGTCCTCATGGTCGCCAAACGGCTCACTCCCGGCCACCCCGCGAACAAAGACGTGGAAGCACCCGTCAGGAAGCGAAGTCCGAGGAACGCGAGGCATGACGCAGCCAAGCTAGCCGCCCAAACCACGGCGTTGCCAACCTCAGCAACGCACTGTCACACACTCGTCACAAACAGTGCCAGGCACGGTTAACGAGTCGCGGGCGCGCAGGGCCCTTAACAGTGCCTGGCACGGTTAACGAGTCGCGGGCGCGCAGGGGTCTTAACAGTGCCTGGCACTGTTAAGACCGTTGGTGCTGCTGGGGCGCTCGGGATTAGCCGAGGAGCTTTTCGAAGCGCTCGGCGTCGTCGAACGGGCCGATCACTGCAAGGCGGAGGGCCTCGTCGGCGATCAGTTCCTGGGCGACTCGCTGGACGTCCTCGGCGGTGACGGCCTCGATGCCGGCCAGGACTTCCTCCGGCTCGGGGGCGCGGCCCTCGAGGACCTCGCGGCGGAGGCCGAACATGATCAGGCCGTGCGGGCTCTCGATCTGGAGGACGAAGCGGCCCTTGGAGAAGCTCTTCGCCTTGAGCAACTCGTCGGCGGGAACTGCCTCGGCCGCGATCTTCCGGAGCTCCTCGGCGACGGTGCCGACCGCGTCGTCGATCCGCTCGATGTCGACGCCGGCCTGGGCGTACAGCGAGCCGGCATCGGTGTACGCATGGTTCGTCGCGTAGACGTAGTACGCGAGGCCGCGCCGCTCGCGCACCTCGGTGAAGAGCCGGGACGACATCCCGCCGCCGAGCACGGTCGAGAGCACCATCAGCACGTACCGGTCGGGATCGCCGATCGGCCGCGACCGGACGCCGAGACAGATGTGCGCCTGATCCGACGCCTTCGTGTGCACCTTCACGCGCGAGCCGTTGACCGAGCCCACCGGCGGCGCAACAAGCGGCTCACCGGTCGGCGCGTCCTCGAGATCGCCGAGCAGCTCGGTGATCCGCGCGGGCAGATCGTCACCCGTCCGCCCACCGATCCCGACGACCATCCGCGACGGCTTGTACCAGTGCCCGAGATAGTCGAGGAACGTGTCGCGCGTCGCGCCCTGCACCGTCTCCTTGCGGCCGATGATGTCCCAGCCGAGCGGGTGGTCGCCGTACAGGAGCTCCTCGTACACGCCGTCGACGAAGTCCCGCGGCGTGTCGAAGTACATGTTCATCTCCTCGATGATCACGCCCTTCTCGCGGTCGATCTCGCCGGCGTCGAACTTCGAGTTGCGGAGCATGTCGACGATCACGTCGAGCGCCGTGTCGCGGTGATCGGCCGCGCAGCGCACGTAGTAGCCCGTGTACTCCTTGCCCGTGAACGCGTTGAACTCGCCGCCGATCGAGTCGACCTCGCCGGCGATGTCGCGCGCGGTCGGCCGGCGCTCCGTGCCCTTGAAGAACATGTGCTCGGCGAAGTGTGCGATCCCGCTCGTCTCGCGCGTCTCGTAGCGCGAGCCGGCGGCCAGCATCACGAAGCAGGAGACGGACTGCGCCTGCGGCATCGGTGCGGTCAGCACCCGCAGGCCGTTCGGAAGCGTCTGGCGCTCGAAGGCGGACATGTCCCGGATCGTAGCGACGGGGGCCGGGTCAGCCGCCGTCGAACTCGAACTGCGTCGTCCCGGTGAGCCCGGACGACGCCACCTCGAGTGTGCACGTCCCGCCCGGCCGCCCCGACACGGGGAAGTCGCCGTGCCACGTCTGGTTCTCGGTCGGTGCCGGAAACTCGAGGTGCCGGATCGGCTTCCCGTCGAGCCGCACGTCGAGCTTCTCGGGCTGCTTGATCAGCAGCGTCACGCGGAACACGCCCGACCGGCACGCGTACGCGGTCAGCCGCGCCGCGCCCGAGATGTCGCCGTTCGGCTCGATCCCGGACATCCGCGACCGCACCCGCATCGGGTTGTCGACGTTCCAGAGGACGAGCCCGCGCTGGTGCAGGCCCTGCTGCGCGACCTCGCCGGCACGGTCGCCGACGAGCTCGATCCAGTTCGACGCGATCGCATACTTCGCGCGGTGGTCGTGGTCGGTCGGGCCGCCGACGACTGTCCCGTCCGGCCGCACCGTCACCCGCGTCTGCGGCAGCGGCCCCGGCACCTTCCGGGCGCTCAGATCGTAGACCCGGTCGATCCGCGCGTTGAAGAACACCGTCTCCCAGACGCCGGACCACGACGGCTCGCCGTCGTAGAGGTACGCGATGCGCTTGCCGCCGGCGTGGTCGGCCCAGCGACGGGTCGGGCCCGAGGAACGTCGCCTGCTGCGCCCGCGCCTGGTCGATGACGAACCTGCTCGCCAGCACCGACGCCGCCGACGAGCACGACCGCGAGCGCGACCGGAAGCCACGTGCAGCCGCCGCCTCGGCACGAGCACGAACACCAGAGCGACCGCGACTGCCGCGACCCAGTAGACGTGCGTCAGCGTGTGGAGTGACGTCGCCGTCGACAGCTGGTACGCGCGGGATCAGCGTCATCGCGTCGTGCGTCCCGTACGACGTTCACGTACCGGTCGACCGGCAGGACCACGAGCAGCACGACCGCGAGCGCGCCGACGACCCCGCGCTCGACCCGCCCGCCGTCAGGCCCGCGCTCGAGCCACAGCACCAGCCCGATGAACAGCACCGGCGCGAGCCCGATCAGGTTCCGCTCGACGATCCGGTCGGAGTACCGCGAGGCGAACACCCCGACCTGCGCGACCATCCACACCGACAGCGACGCCGTCACCGCGAGGTACGCCCGCACGCGGTCGTCGTCCTCCCCGCGCCGCGCCGCGTCGATAGAGCTTCAGCGCGACGGCGACGACCGGGAACAGCCCGCAGAGGATCAGCAGCGACGCGCCGTGGTAGAGCGTGTACCGCAGCACCGCGCCGACGCTGTACGACGTGTTCGCGACGACGTCGTAACCACCGAGCGCCGGCGCTCCCGGAGGAGAGCCGCCACACCGCCCACGCGACCAGGAGCACTCCGATCCCGGCCGCGACGGGCAGGTGTCGCCGCAGCCGCCCCCACGATCGCGCGAGCCCCGCGTCGACCAGCGCCGCCGTGACCAGCGCCGGCACGAGGACAATCGCCTGGATCCGCGTCGCACACACCGCCGCGAACGCCGCGAGCAGCAGCAGCTGGCTGCGCCGCGTCGGCCGCGCGATCGCCTCCGCGCCGGCCCACGCCGCGACCGTCAGTAGCGGATAGAACAGCACCTCGGTCATCAGCAGCCCGGAGTAGACGAGGACGGGCGTCGCCAGCGTCAGCGCCGCAGCCGCGAACGCGCTCCGCTTCGAGACCAGCGTCCGCCCCCAGAGGTAGACCGGCACGGCAGCGAGCGACATCACGAACGGCTGCAGCCCGTGCAGCACGTCGTACCCCGTGCCGAGCCCGAACGCCGCGAGCGGCAACCCGGCGAGCGCCGGCGTCAGCAGCGAGTAGAACGGTGTCGGCCCACCCAGGATCGCCAGCGACCCGTGCAGCCACAGGCTGCGCCCGAGCATCCCGTAGACCATCTCGTCGGGCGTGATCCACGGAACCGGCACCTCGAGCGCCGCCCACGCCCGCAGCCCCGTCGAGAGAAGGACGAGCGCGCCGAGCGCCCACCATTCCCGGCGGCCGCTCACTCCAGCCGCGCGAGCTCGCCGAGCAGCCGGTCGACCTCTTCGGCCGTGTTGTAGTGGACGAAGCCGACGCGCACCGCGCCGCCGTCGTCCTCCAGCCCGAGCCGCTTCATCACCTCGAGCGCGTAGTAGTTGCCCCACCAGACCGCGAAGCCCCGCTCGCCGAGGCGCGACGCGGCCTCCTCCGCGGACAGCCCGTCGACCGAGAACGCGAAGGTCGGCACGCGGCCGTCCATCCCGGGCCGCCCGTGGAGCTTCACCGACGGCGGCAGCCCGCCGAGGAACTGCTCGCCGAGCGCCGTCTCCCACGCGACGATCGTCGTCCCACCCGATCGAGTCGATGTACTCGACCGCGGCGACGAACCCGGCGAGCAGCTCGTACGCGAGCGTGCCGGTCTCGAAGCGCTTGCCGAGCGGCTTCATCGGCGCGGGTCGCACCTTGTACGGCCGCCACGACTCGAGCAGCTCGCGGCGCCCGTAGGCGATGCCGAGGTGCGGCCCGAAGTACTTGTACGGCGAGCAGATCAGCACGTCGACGCCGAGTTGCGCGACGTCGATCGGCCCGTGCGGCGCGTAGTGCACGGCGTCTGCCCAGGCGAGCGCGCCCGCCTCGTGGGCGAGGTCGGCGATGCGGCGGACGTCGGTGAGCGTGCCGACCGCGTTCGACGCGACCGGGAACGCGACGACGCGCGTGCGGTCGGTCAGCTGCCGCTGGAGGTCGTCGAGGTCGAGGGTCGTGTCCTCGTTGATGTCGACGAACCGGACGGTCAGGCCCTTGTCGTGCGCGAGCTCGAGCCAGGGCGACACGTTGGCGTCGTGGTCGAGCTTGGTGCAGATGATCTCGTCGCCCGCCTTGAACTCGCGGCCGACGGTGCGCGACAGAGCGAAGCTCAGCGTCGTCATGTTCGGGCCGAAGACGGTCTCGTCGAAGGCGCAGCCGAGGAAGCGGCCGGCGGTCTCGCGCGCCCGGGCGTCGAGCGCCTCGGTGCGGCGGCTGGTCTCGTACGGGCCGCTCGTGTTCGCGTTCGAGGTGCGGTAGTAGTTCGAGACCGCGTCGATCACCTCGTCCGGCACCTGCGAGCCGCCGGGGGCGTCGAAGAAGACCAGGTCGCGGTCGAGTGCGCTGAACCGGGCGCGGACGGCGGCGACGTCGAAGGTCATGTCGCAGCCTTCCACGCGGCGAGCAACTCTGCTTCGCGCTCTGCGGGAAGGCCGGCCTTGCCTGTCCACTCGGGGACGTCGCGTGCGGTCTCGGCGAGCGGCCGGAACGTGAGCCCGGCCTCGACCGCGCGGTCGACGGGGACGAGCTGGAAGTACGACCCGAGAGGCTCGGTCGACGGGATCCAGCAGGGAACATCGCTCCAGCCCTCGACGCCCTGTTCGAGGAGGAACTCCTCGCTCGCCCAGACGACGTCGCTCGCGCCGCAGGCCTGGAGCATCGATTCGAACGTGAGCGCGCCGGGTGGGGAGGTCGCGTTGAACGCGCCCGAGCGTTCGTCCTCGACGAGACGGAGCATCCAGTCGGCGAGGTCGCGGACGTCGATCATCTGCAGGGGCCCCTCGGGCGGTGCGGGCGCGAGGATCGGCCCTCCGCGCTCGACGCGGCGTGGCCAGTACGTGAAGCGGTCGGTCGGGTCGTTCGGCCCGACGATCAGGCCCGGTCGGACGAGGATCGCCCGGTCGCCGAAGGCGCGTTCGGCCTCCTGCTCGCAGAGTGCCTTCAGCGCGCCGTAGTTCGAGTAGTCATCGGCCAGGCGGTCGTCGGGCGCGCCTTCGGCGAGCTGCTCGGGCGGGTCGCTCTCGACCCGCGGCGCGTGGTAGTCGCCGTAGTACGAGATCGACGAGACGAAGACGTAGCGGCCGGCCGAGCCGGCGAGCGCCTGCGCCGAGTCGCGGACGTGGCGCGGGACGTATCCGCTCGTGTCGATGACGGCATCCCAGGTGCGGCCCTCGAGGACGGCGAGCCCGCCGTCGCGGTCGCCGTGCAGCTTCTCGATCTCCGGGAAGAGGTCGGCGTTCGTCTGGCCGCGGTTGAAGGTGGTGATCTCGTGGCCGCGGGCGAGCGCGGCCTCGATCAGGGCGTAGCCGACGAACTTCGGACCTCCGATCAGGAGCAGCTTCACGTGACCTCCCAGGTGTAGTGCGGCTTTGCGGTGAGCGACGCGCCGACGAAGCAGTCGCGCTCGGCTTTGGCCAGCAGCGCGGGAATGTCGTCGGGCGGCGGGGTGAGTTTCACGGTGAGCGTGACCTCGATGTCGACGAAGGCAAAGCGGCCGTCGGAGTCGCGTCGCGTGACGGTGCCGGACGCCTCGCCGTGGGCGGTCACGTCCTCCACGCCGGCGCGCTCGGCGTGGTAGCGGAGGCTGGTCAGCGAGCAGTCGACGAGTCCGCCGAGCACGAGGTGCTCGGGTGCCCAGGTCTCGGGGACGGTGGTGCTCTCGTCCTTGGCGGTGATGCGCCCCGCGCCGTCGTACGACGCTGCGAACTCGAACACCCTCGGTTTCGGCTCAGCCATGCGGCAGAACCTAGCGGGTCCGTCCGGTCCGGCAGCTACGTTCAGCGCGTGACGAGGCTCCGGCCCCTGAGCGAGTCCGAGTGCTACACCCGTTTGTACGGGGACCGTGAAAGCACGGTCTCGGTGATCCGGGAGACCGAGCCCGACCGTCGGAGCGGTGGGTTGCTCGGGGAGCAGCTGGTCAAGCTCTTCGAGGAACACCAGCGCGACGGCAGGCCGGGCGATCTCCCGGAGGTCGAAGCGGCGTAGGTTCGGGCCCGGCGGGTCAAGCGGCGTTGAAGAGCGCCGTACCGGACGTCCTCGCCCCGGATCTGGCCGTTGTCTTCTGCGGGATCAACCCCGGGCGCGTGTCTGCGGCGGCGGCGGCTCATTTCGCCAACCCGCGCAACGACTTCTGGCGGCTGTTGCTCGACGCGGGTTTCACGCCGCGGCTGGTCGCGCCCGCCGAGCAGTTCGAGGTGCTGCAGTGGGGCATCGGCCTGACGAACGCCGCGCCGCGGACGACGCCCGGGTCGAGCGACCTGCGAGCCGGTGATTTCGCCGGCGCCGCGGAGCGACTCGCCGCGCTTTGTGTCGAACTCCGCCCGCGGGTGTTCGCGTTCGTCGGCAAGGAGGCATACCGAGGCCCGTTTCGAGAGCGTCCGGATCACGGCCTGCAGGAACGGCGCCTCGGCGAGACCGCCCTGTTCGTCCTCCCGTCGACGTCACCGGCGAACGCCGCGGTGCCGTACGCCGAGCGGCTCCGGTGGTTCAGCGAGCTCCGAGGGCTCGTGCGGTCTTAACCGTGCCAGGCACTGTTAAGACCGGGCGCTCACGGTGGCCCGTTAACCGTGCCAGGCACGGTTAAGAACCCTCGCTGCGGCTCTTGGTCAGCCGCGCCAGCGGTTCGTGATCGGCGTGCGGCGGTCGCGGCCGAACGCTTTCGGGCGCAGCTTCACACCGGGTGGGGCCTGGCGGCGCTTGTACTCGGCCCGGTCGATCATCGCGAGGGCGCGGTCGACGACCCCGGCGTCGAAGCCGTCGGCGAGCAGCTCCTCCCGGGAGCGGTCGAGCTCGACGTACGCCTCGAGCACCCGATCGAGCTCGTCGTAGGGCGGGAGCGAATCCTCGTCCTTCTGGTCCTCGCGCAGCTCGGCCGACGGCGGGCGCTCGATGATCGACACCGGGATCAGCTCGCGGCCGGCACGGTCGTTCAGGTGCCGTGACAGCCGGAACACGTCCGTCTTGAACACGTCCTTCAGGAGTGCGAACCCGCCGGCCATGTCCCCGTAGAGCGTGGCGTAGCCGACCGAGAGCTCCGACTTGTTCCCGGTCGCGACGACGAGCCAGCCGAACTTGTTCGACAGGGCCATCAGCAGCGTCCCGCGCACGCGTGCCTGGAGGTTCTCCTCGGTCAGGTCGCGCGGGCGGTCGCCGAAGCTCGGCGCCAGCGCACCCTCGAAGTCGCCGACCACCGACTCGATCGGGATCTCGCGGAAGTCGATCCCGAGGCTCTCGGCCAGTCGCGCCGCATCGCCGCGCGTCCCTTCGGACGAGAACCGCGACGGCATCGACACCCCGTGCACCCGCTCCGCGCCGAGCGCTTCGACCGCGAGCGCTGCGGTCAGCGCCGAGTCGATCCCGCCCGAGAGCCCGACGACGATGTCGCGGAAGCCGTTCTTGTCGACGTAGTCGCGCAGCCCGAGCTCGAGCGCGAGCCGCATCTGCTCGAGGTCGTCCACGAGGGGCGCGATCGGCCCTACCGCCCGGCCCGCAGCCGGGTCGACGTCGACGACCAGCAGCGCCTCCTCGAATCCCGGAGCCCGCGCGAGCGCCTCGCCGTCCGGGCCGAGCACGACCGAGTGGCCGTCGAAGACGAGCTCGTCCTGGCCGCCGACCGCGTTGACCAGCGCGACGAGCGCCGATGTCTCACGGGCCCGCTCGGCGAAGAGCGCCTCGCGCTCGCGGTCCTTGCCGACGTGGAACGGGGAGGCCGACAGGTTGACGATGAGCTGCACTCCCATCTGGGCCAGCCCCGCGGCCGGCGGCCCCGGCTGCCACATGTCCTCGCACACCGTCACGCCGACGAGCGAGCCTCCGATCGGCAGCGTCACGAGCGCGTCGCCCGGCTCGAAGTAGCGCTTTTCGTCGAACACCCCGTAGTTCGGGAGCAGCTGCTTGCGGTAGACCGCCGTCACCTCGCCGCCCGTGCAGACCGCACACGCGTTGTACAACGCACCGTCGAGCCAGGGGACGCCGATGAGCGCGGTCACACCATCCGGCGTGGCCGCCGCGATCTCCTCCAGCGACCGCCGCGCCGCCCGCACGAACGCCGGCCGCAGCAGAAGGTCCTCGGGCGGATACCCCGTGACCGCGAGCTCGGGGAAGAGCACGAGCTCGGCGCCGGCCGCCCGTGCCTCGTCGAGCCGCGCGAGGATCAGCGCCCGGTTCCCGTCCAGGTCGCCGACGACCGTGTTGATCTGTGCCAGTGCGAGTCTCATCAAGTTTACGCCTCGTAGGCGAAAACTCAGTCTACTATGATCGCGCATCCGATGATCGACAAGGTCATTGCCTCCGCCGACGAGGCGGTTCGCGACATCGCCGACGGCGCGACGCTGATCGTCGGCGGGTTCGGGCTCTGCGGGATCCCGGAGAACCTGATCGGTGCGCTCAGCCGCAGCGGGGCGACCGACCTGACCGTCGTCTCGAACAACTGCGGCGTCGACGACTGGGGCCTGGGGATCCTGCTCGGCGACCGCCGGATCCGGAAGATGGTCTCGTCGTACGTCGGCGAGAACGCCGAGTTCGAGCGGCAGTACCTCTCCGGCGAGCTCGAGGTCGACCTCGTCCCGCAGGGCACGCTCGCCGAGCGCATGCGCGCCGGCGGCGCGGGCATCCCGGCGTTCTTCACCCCGGCGGGCGCAGGCACGCTCGTCGCGGAGGGCAAGGAGTCGCGCGTCTTCGACGGCAAGGAGTACGTGCTCGAGGAGGGGATCGTCGGGGACTTCTCGCTCGTCGCCGCCTGGAAGGGCGACCGGCTCGGGAACCTCGTCTACCACCGCTCCGCGCGCAACTTCAACCCGATGGCCGCCACCGCGGGCCGCGTCTGCATCGCCGAGGTCGAGGAGCTCGTCGAGCCGGGCGAGCTCGACCCCGAAAGCATCCAGACGCCGGCGCTGTACGTGAACCGCATCGTCGTCGCGCCCCGCGAGAAGCGGATCGAGCGCCGCACGGTGAGGGAGGGGTAGTGCTCGACCGCGAAGGGATCATCCGCCGCGCCGTCCAGGAGCTCCACGACGGCGACGTGGTCAACCTCGGCATCGGCATGCCGACCCTCGTCGCCAACTACATACCGCCCGAGATCGAGGTGATCCTCCACTCCGAGAACGGCATCCTCGGCGTCGGCCCCTACCCCACCGAGGACGAGGTCGACCCCGACCTGATCAACGCGGGCAAGGAGCTCGTCACGCTGCAGCCCGGTGCGTCGTTCTTCTCCTCCGCGGAGTCGTTCGGGATGATCCGCGGCGGCCACATCGATCTCTCGATCCTCGGCGCGATGCAGGTCGACCAGGAGGGCTCGATCGCGAATTACATGATCCCCGGGAAGCTGGTGAAGGGGATGGGCGGCGCGATGGACATCGTCGTCGGCGCGAAGCGCGTGGTCGTGACGATGGAGCACGTCGCCCGAAACGGCGACCAGAAGATCCTCGCCGCCTGCACGCTGCCGCTCACCGGCCGCCGCTGCGTCGACCGGATCATCACCGACCTGTGCGTGTTCGACGTGCTCCCGGGCGGAGCGGGCCTCGAGTTGATCGAGCTCGCCCCGGACGTGACGGTCGACGAGATCCGGGAGAAGACCGGCGCCGCGTTCGTGGTAACTTAGCGCGTACTAACTATGCGCGCGAAGATCCTGGCCAGCGCGGTGAACTCCGAGCACCGCAAGTGGTGGACGCTTGCGGCCGTCTCCTTCGGCCTGTTCATGATCATGCTCGACAACACGATCGTGAACGTGGCGCTGCCCACGATCCAGGACGACCTGCACCTCCAGACGTCCGAGCTCGAGTGGGTCGTGGCGGGCTACGCGCTGACGTTCGGCGCCTTCATGCTCACCGGCGGGAAGCTCGCCGACCTCTTCGGCCGGCGCCGGATCTTCGTCATCGGTCTCCTGATCTTCATCGGCTCGTCGTTTCTCTGCGGGCTCGCGAACGGCCCCGAGGTGCTCATCGGCGCCAGGGTCGTCCAGGGCGTCGGCGCCGCCCTGATGAACCCCGCGACGCTGTCGATCATCGTCGCGACGTTCCCGGCGCGCCAGCGCGGCACGGCGATCGGCATCTGGGCCGGTGTGTCCGCACTTGCCCTGGCAATCGGCCCGCTGGTCGGCGGCCTGATCACCGAGCGGCTCAACTGGAGCTGGATCTTCTTCATCAACATCCCGGTGGGCATCGCCGGCATCGTCGCCGCCTACCTGTTCATCGACGAGTCGCGAGACACCTCGAGCGAGCAGCGACCCGACATTCCGGGGCTCGTCACGTCGACGATCGGCCTCTTCTCGCTCACCTACGCCCTGATCGAGGGCAACGGTCACGGCTGGACGTCCACGCGGATCCTGGTCGCATTCGGCATCGCGGCCGTCTCGCTCACCGCCTTCCTCCTGCTCGAGCACTACCAGCGGCTGCCGATGCTCGAGCTCGGCCTGTTCCGCAACAAGGGCTTCTCCGGCGCGAACGCGGTGATGCTGCTCGTCGGCCTCGCGATGTTCGGCGTCTTCTTCTATGTCTCGCTCTACCTCCAGCACGTGCTCGGCTACTCACCGATCCAGGCAGGCGCCTCGTTCCTGCCGTGGACGGTTCTGATCATCCTCCTGGCGCCGCAGACCGGCCGGCTGTCAGACCGGTACGGGGCCCGGCCGTTCGTGGTCGGAGGAATGCTCGTTCTGACGGGGTCGCTGATCCTCTTTTCGCGCGTGGGCGCGCACGAGAGCTTCTGGAACCTGTTGCCCGCGATGGTACTCGGCGGCATCGGGATGGCCGCGGCGATGCCCCCGACCACGGCCGCGGCGATGCAGTCGGTACGGCCTGACAAGGCCGGCGTCGGCTCGGCGGTGCTGAACAGCATGCGGCAGGTCGGCGGATCGCTGGGGATCGCGCTCATGGGCGCGATCGTCGCTGCATCGGTGACGCCCGGGGAGCCGAACCCCACGGCGTTCCTGGACGGCTTCCACCACGCGTTGCTGGCGGGCGCGGGGCTCGCCCTCCTCGGCGCCGTGGTCGCGGCGCTGACGCTCAGCGGCAGGCCACGCGCCCAGACCGAGCGGGCGGCGGCCGTCCCCGAAGCGGGATGAGCTCGCGCCCCAGGCTCGCGGCGGAGGAACGGCGCGCGGCCGTGCTCGACACCGCGTGCCAGGTCTTCGCCCGGTGCTCGTACCGCGGCGCCACCACCGCCGAGATCGCCCGCGAGGCAGGCGTGACCGAGCCGATCCTCTACCGGCACTTCGCGTCGAAGCAGGCGCTCTATCTCGCCTGCATCGACAGCGCATGGCTGCGCGTGCGGACGGCCTGGGACGAGGCGGTTGCGGCGGAGCCCGACCCCCGCGCGTGGACGCAGGCGATGGCGAACGCGTTCTTCGACTTCAAGGAGCAGCGCTCGGCGGTGGCGCAGCTCTGGCTCGCGGCGCTGACCGAGTCGGGCGACGACCCGGAGATCCGGCGGTACCTCAAGCGCCACCTCCGAGGCGTGCACGAGTTCGTCGCCCATGTCCTGACCCGCTGCCAGGCGGCGGGGGCGATCCCGGCCGACCGCGATCCGCGTGCCGAGGCGTGGATCTTCATCGCGGTCGGGCTGCTGACCGCGGTCGCCGGGCGGCTCGGCGGGTTGCCGGCGAACGACCTCGAGCGCATCCGTGCCTCGCGTCGCGCCTGGCTGACCGGTTCCTGAAAAGCCGAGAGCCCCGGCTGCGGCCCCCGGGGCTCTCTCTGTACAGACTTGCCTCGGTATTCGTCCTGGGTGGTTCTCTGCGGCGGACGAGTACTGAAGTGGCATGACTATTGCACCCCTGTCTCAACTTGTCAAGTAGGCAAATGAAGCAATCTGCGCTACATTTACTTCACCGTCGAGATGCGCATGGACAAGGCGATTTCAAGGACACGTCCGGAACGGACAGGGGGAGCCGGTGAAGTCGGCGACCGCGTCAAGTCGCTGCGCATCGCCGCCGGCCTGACCCAGACGGAGCTCGCGGGCGGCCGGTTCTCGAAGGAGTACGTCAGCCAGATCGAGCGCGGCAAGACGCGTGCGTCTGCCGAGACCCTCGAGTGGCTCGCCGAACGGCTCGATGTCGAGCCGGCGTATCTGCTCGGCGGCGTCAGTGCCGAGGAGCGCGGCCGCATCGAGGCAGCGCTTGCCCGGGCCGAGGCGATGTCGGAGCGGCAGGACTATCCCGGTGCCGCGACCGCGTTCGCCGAAGGCCGCGATGCCGTCGCGGCCACGGGCGCGCAGGATCTCGAGTTCCGCTCGCTCCTCGGCGAGACGTGGGCGCTCTCCCAGTCGGGCCAGGTCAAGGACGCGCTGCGTCTGCTCGGGCGCGCCCGCGACATCGCCGAGGGGCCGGCGTTTTCCGACGTCGACCGCGCGGCCGTCCTGTACCGAAACGGCGTCTGCCGCTACATGCTGTCGAGCATCTCGACGTCGGTCTCGCTGCTGACCTCGGCGGTGGAGCTCGCGGATCGCTCCGGGTTGCCGTGCGACCTGCTCCGCGTCGACATCCTCGACTGGCGCTCCCGCTGCTACCGGCGCCAGCGCGACTGGCAGGCGGCGCGCGAGGACGTCGAGCGCGCGCTGGAGCTGGCCAAGTCCGCCGGCGACCGGCGGGCCTCGGCCCAGGTGTTCTTCCAGGCGTCGCTCGTCGCCGAGCGCGAGGGCCACTGGCTGCTCGCGCGGACCTACGCGGAGCGGGCGCGCGGCTACTACGAAGAGTTGGAGGACCGGGCGAACGTCGGCCGGCTCCTGAACAACCTCGGCGGCGTGAACTTCGAGCTCGGGAACACCGAGCAGGCCGTCGAGCAGCTGACGGGCGCGTACCAGGTCGCGTTCGAGGACGGAGACGAGCCCGAAGCCGGGCTCGCGCTCTGTTCACTGGCACAGGTTCACCTGGGTGTCTCCGAGGCGGTTCTGGCCGAGGATGAGGCGTCGAGGGCGATCGAGCTCTTCGGCGAGCGGCCGGACTACCTCCAGGGAATCGGCACTGCGCAGCTCGTTCTCGGACGCGCACTGCTCGAACAAGATCGCTTGATCGAGGCTGAAGAAATGCTCCAGGCAGCCGATAGGAGCTTCGAACAGTTGTCGTCGGTCAGTCACCGGGCTGCGGCCTGGGTCGCACAGGGCGATCTCGCACAGAAGCGCAATGCAGATCGTGAGGCGGCCCGGCTCTACCGGCGGGCGGCTGAGGCGCTGCAGGACTTCCGCTTCTAGGCGAAAGGAGACATACCCGTGCTGGTCAAGGCCTTCTCGGACGGCCCCAAGTAGGCGCCCCCTTGTACGTCCGGCTGCGGCAAGCCGGGATCTAGACTCGAGGCGTGCGGGCCGCGCGCCTCATCTTCCTCCTGGCCGCGGCGCTCAGCGCCGCGGCTTGCGGAGGTTCCAAAACGGCGTCTCCGTCCACCTCCACCGAGGCAGCCGGTAACACGATCGCGCTGGTGCAGGGGACGTCCGACTACGCGGTCGGCCCGGTGCGCAGCTCCTTCCTGTTCATCGACTCGAAGTCACGCTCGATCGAGCGGCCGACGGCGAGCGTCCATGTCCTCGATGGGGCCGGCTCGACCGTGGCGACGACCGAGGCGCACCTGCAGCCGATCGGCGTTCCCGGCTCGGCGGCCGCGCTCGGCGGCGTGCGGAACATCTACGTCGCTCACTTCCGGATCGCCAGGCCGGGGCGCTACACGCTCAGCGCGGTGCCGGCAGGGACGAACGTCCGTGGAGTTGCGACGATCCAGGTCGCGTCGAAGCCGCAGGTGCCTGCGGTGGGTGACAAGGCGATCCCGTCGCGCACGCCGACGCTCTCGTCGGCCGGCGGCGAGACGGCCTCGCTGACGACCGCCAACCCGCCCGACCGGTCGCTGCTCCGCTACTCGGTCGCTGATTCGGTCAAGGCGCACGCCCCGTTCGTGCTCGCGTTCGCGACGCCGAAGTTCTGCACGTCGCGCACGTGCGGGCCGACGGTCGATGTCGTCCAGGCGGTGCAGAAGCGCTTCGCCGGCAGCGGCGTCCGCTTCATCCACGTCGAGATCTACCAGGGCAACAACCCGGCGCAGGGGTTCAACCGCTGGGTGAAGGAGTGGCGCCTGCCGAGCGAGCCGTACGTCTTCCTGGTCGGCCGCGACGGGCGGATCAAGCAGCGCTTCGAGGGCTCGGTGTCGGTCGCGGAGCTGTCGGCGGCCGTCCGATCGACGCTCGCCGGCTGACCGCGTCTTAACAGTGCCTGGCACTGTTAACGGGCCACGACTCCGAGGGCGTCTTAACAGTGCCTGGCACTGTTAACGCGCCTCCGGGCCGGGGGCGGAGGGCGCTGCGGACTACGATCCGACGGTGGCGGTCAAGCTGACCGATCTGGTCACCTCTGGTGGCTGCGCGGCCAAGTACCCGGCCGCTCGGTTGCAGGAGTTGCTCGCCGGGTTCGTGCCCGCCGAGGCGGAGGATCTGCTCGTCGGGTTGAACCCGGCTGACGACGCGGCCGTCTACCGCCTCGACGACGAGACCGCGCTCGTTTTCACCCTCGACTTCTTCCCGCCGCTGGTCGACGACCCGCACGACTTCGGCACGATCGCCGCCACCAACGCGCTGAACGACGTCTTCGCGATGGGCGGCAGGCCGCTGCTCGCGCTCTCGATCGCCGAGTTCCCGGAGGAGCTGCCGCAGGAGATGGTCGCCGCGATCCTCGGCGCCGCCGACCTGCAGGTGCGTGCGGCGGGGGCGATCCTCGCCGGTGGGCACACGATCCGCGACAAGGAGCCGAAGTACGGGCTCGCAGTCGTCGGCACCGTCCACCCCGACGGCATCTGGCCGAAGGCCGGCGCGCAACCGGGCGACGCGCTGCTGCTCACCAAGCCGCTCGGGACCGGGCTGGTGCTCCACGGAGCCCAGCGCGGTCTCGCCGGTGACGCCGAGGTCGCGGCCGCCGTCGAGTGGATGAGCACCCTGAACCGCGACTGGGCCGACGTGCTCCGCGCGTTCCGGCCGAACGCCGTCACCGACGTGACCGGCTTCGGGCTGTTCGGCCACGCGTACGAGATGGCCGACCGCAGCGGCGTGCAGCTCGTCCTCGACGCGGAGAGCTGGCCCTCGCTCGACGGCGCGCTCGAGGTCGCCCGCGCGGGAGAGAAGACGGGCGGCGACGGTCGCAACCGCGACTTCGCCGACGCGCACGTGACCGCGGACGGCGTCCCCGACGAGCTCGTCACGCTCGGCTGGGACCCGCAGACCGCGGGCGGGCTGCTGGTCTCGCTTCCGGCCGAGAAAGCGCCGGCGCTGCAGGCCGAGTTCGACGCCAAGGGCCTCTTCGCCCGCCGGATCGGCCGCGTCGAGGCGGGCGCCGGCGTGCTCGTCGCGTAACCGCCACTAGACTCGGAGCCGTGCACGTCGAGACCACACGGCTCTCGCGCCTGCGTGCTTTCGAGCTCTCGCCGACCGCCTTCCGCTGGCTGGCCGGGCTGTCCGTGGCGATGCTCTGGGCGATCGTCTCGACCGGCGCGGTCGTCCGGCTGACGAGCTCGGGCCTCGGCTGCGAGCACTGGCCCGGCTGCCAGCCCGGCCAGCCGTTCCCGGCGAAGGGGTTCCACTCGTACGTCGAGTTCGGGAACCGGATGGTCGCGAGCGTGACGATCTTCCTGACGCTGGCACTCGCGGTCGGCGCGTGGTTCACCCGCGGCCTGCCGCGCTGGGCGCGCTGGCTCGCCGTCGCCACCTTCGCCGGCACGCTCGCGCAGGCGCCGCTCGGCGCGATCACCGTCTACGCGCACCTGCACCCGGCGCTCGTGATCCCGCACCTCCTGCTCTCGATCGCCGTGCTCGCCGCCGCCGTGATCGTCGGGCTGGAGGCGCTTGCGCTCGGCCGCGGCCACGACCCGCCGCTCGACCGCGAGCCCAGACTCGCCGGGCTCTGGGTCGGGATCGCCTGCTTCGCGCTGCTCGCCTCGGGGACGATCGCAACCGCCGCCGGCCCGCACTCGGGCGGCAAGAACGTCTACCGGCTCTGGCGCCTGCACCCGGCGCTGCTGCTGCACGGAGCCGTCGTCGCCGTGCTCGGCCTGAGCCTGATGTTCCTGATCGGCTACCTGCTCGCCCGCCGCGCGACGATCGGCGCCCGCTGGGCCGAGGGCGCCGTCGGGCTCGCGGTGCTCGTGGTGGTGCAGATGGCGCTCGGCGACCTCCAGTACCGGACGCACCTGCCGTGGGGGCTCGTCCTCGTCCACGTCGCCCTCGCCGCGGCGGTCTGGGCGCTGACGGTGGCATTCGTCACACTCATGTGGCGACCGCTTGCACGCGCCCGGACGTAGACTCAGTCAATGGCTGAGCTCCACGTTCAGCGTCGCCCGGCGCTCGAGCGCCCCGTGTTGATCGCAGCGTTCCGGGGCTGGAACGACGGGGGCCAGGGCGCGTCGCTCGCGGCCGGCTACCTGGCGAAGGCCTGGGACGCGCGGCGCTTCGCCGAGATCGACCCGGAGGGGTTCTTCGACTTCCAGGCGACCCGCCCGCAGGTGCGCCTCGAGGAGGGCTACACGCGGCGGATCGACTGGCCGGAGACGGTCTTCTACCACGCGCGCCCCGAGGGGATGGACCGCGACGCGGTGCTGCTGCTCGGCGTCGAGCCGAACCTGCGCTGGCGCACGTTCTCGAATCTGATCATCGACTTCGCGAAGGAGCTCGAGGTCGATCTGATGGTCACGCTCGGCGCACTGCTCGCCGACGTCCCGCACACGCGCGAGGCGCCCGTGACCGGCAGCGCCACCGACCCCGGGCTCGTCGAGCAGCTCGGCCTGCAGGCGTCGCGCTACGAGGGCCCGACCGGCATCGTCGGCGTCGTCCACGACGCATGCAAGCGCGCGAACATCCCTTCGGCCAGCCTCTGGGCGGCCGTGCCGCACTACGTCTCGCTGGCACCGAGCCCCAAGGCCGCTGCCGCGCTGTGCGTGCGGCTCGCCGACCTGCTCGGCGCCGAGATCGACACCGCCGAGCTCGACGAGGCGGCCGACGCGTACGTCCGTCAGGTCAGCGAGGCGATCGCCACCGACGAAGAGACCGCGGCGTACGTCGAGGAGCTGGAACGCCGCGTCGACGAGATCGACGAGTCGGACCTCCCGTCGGGCGATTCGCTCGCCGCGGAGCTCTCGCGCTACCTCCGGGAGCGCGACGAAGAGAACGGCACTCCGGGCGACTAGCCGAACGTGAAGGCGTAGGCCGAAACCCCGGGCGAGAATCGGAGCTCGAGCGTCGCGTCGTCGATCGAGTCCTTGTCGACGAGCGTGTAGAGCCTGTCCGCGTTCACGTGCACGACCTTGGTCGGCGCGCCGTCGACGAACACCTGCACGGTGCCCTTGCCGCCGAGGACGAGGTAGACCTTGCGCGCGTAGTAGCGGAACCGCAGCCGCGCGTCCTTGCCGGCGACGATGCGCTGCGCCCCGACCGTCCAGCGGCCGTCGTATGCGTAGTCGCTCTGGCCGAGCGCGGGCGGGAAGGTGTACGTCGCCTCCTTGTCACGGTAGATCTTCGAGCCGGTGAAATACGTTCCGATCCGCTCGTAGCCGAGGTACGACTCGCCCGAGATCACGCCGGTCGGCGTCATGTCCTTCAGCCCGTCGGACGCCGGCGAGGCGAGCTTCTCGCCGAGCAGCGACCGGATGCTCTGCTCGGTGACGTCGTATTCGCCCTCGCCGAAGTGCGCCCGGCGCACGTGGCCGTCCTTGTCGATCAGGTACTCGGCCGGCCAGTACTGGTTGCCGTACGCGTTCCAGGTGCCGTACTCGTTGTCGAGTGCGACCGGGTAGCGGACGCCGAGCCGCTTCACCGCGCCGCGAACGTTCCCCGCCACGTGCTCGAAGGCGAACTCCGGCGTGTGCACGCCGACGATCACGAGCCCGTCCTTGCGGTACATCCGATCCCACGCCTCGAGGTGGGGGAGCGTGCGCAGGCAGTTGATGCACGAGTACGTCCAGAAGTCGACCAGCACGACCTTGCCGCGGAGCTCCTTGATCGTCAGCGGCTTGCCGTTCAGCCAGAGGTCGATCCCGGCGAAGTCGGGCGCCGGGCCGTAGTCGGGGAGCTTGGAACCGGCCTGCGTGGCCGCGGCCGGCTGCCGTTTGGTCACGTTCGTCCCGCGCTGGAACGCGTCACGTCCGGAGCCGCTCGCCTCTGTGTGGCGCTGTAGCGGGTCGGTGTAGTTCGGGAACCACTTCTGCAGCTTCGTGTCGACGTTGAAGATCAGCGCGAAGGCCGAGACCGCGAGGATCACGCCGAACGCGACGCGAAACCGGTCGACGTTCGTGCGCAGTGCCTTGCCGACGCGCCGGCCGCCGAGTGCAATCGCGATCAGGACAATGCAAACCCCGAGCGTGTAGGCGACCGCGACCGCGAAGGTCTTGAACCCGAAATCGTGGGACGCCGAGGCGCTCGTGACGAACGCGAGGGCGGGGCCGGCACACGGGACGAAGACGAGCCCCAGCGCGCAGCCGAGCAAGAACCCGCCGCCGAGGTCGCCCGACGGCCGTCGCGAGAGCCGCGACAGTGGCCGCTCGATCCAGACGCCGACCCGGGGGAAGATCAGCGTTGCGGCCATCAGGAAGAGCATCCCGATCGCGATGTTGCGCAGCAGGTCCTGCGGCAGCCCGAGCCACTGGAGCACCAGCGTGGCGAAGAGCACCGAGACGAGAAAGGTGACCGCGAGCCCGGCGATGATCGCGTACGGGCGTCGTTTGTTCTCGCCGATGCCGCCCGCGAGGACGATCGGAAGGACGGGCAAGACACACGGCGAGACCGCCGTGATCAGCCCTGCCACGAACGCGAGAACGATCGCGAGGACCATCGGTATCTATTCGGACGCGGAAGCCTGCTCGGTTGTTACAGATTCGTCTGCGGCCGCTTGCGGCTCGCTTCCGTTCTGTGCGCCCGCGTTCTGCGTCGGTGCGTTCGCGGCGGGCTTCTTCTTCCGGCGGCGGCGGCGTCTGCGGCTCGGGTTCGCCTTCGGTGCGGGCAGGTCGTCGGCGAGAGCGTTCGCGACCTCGGTGATCGTCCCGAGGTTCTCGCGGGCCGTCTCCAGATGGCCGTTGGCGCGCGGCGTGTAGCCCTCGGCCGAGGCGAGTAGCGCTGCGGCGGTGGCGGTCGGCAACTCTCCGGCGGCCCTGGCGAGCTTGACGGCGTTCTCCTCGTGGCGCTGGCCGCGCGAGTTCGCGAGCGCGCCGAGCAGGCGCTTCGCCTCCGGGTACTCGGAGCTCGCCTTGCGGTCGAGCACCTTCCGCACGGCGCGCGCGAGCTTCCACGTCCACCGGGCGAGGATCTGATCCGGCGCGTCGGGCTTGCCCTCGCCGATCGCCCGCAGCAGCACGCGCACACCCTGGACGCGGTCCTTCTCCCACGGCGGAGCCTGCGTCACGAGCGTGACCAGGTCGTCGAAGCTCATGCGGTCGACCGTGCGCGAGACGCGGTCCGAGAGCGCCATCAGCCGCAGCCGGCGGTTGGGGTTCTCGGCGGCGCAGGTGAAGAGGAACTGCTCGAGCGCGGCCTGGCTGGCGCGCGCGCTGAGCTTCTCGAACAGCAACATCCGGTCGTCGAAGCGTGCCTGGCGGCCGGCGATGCGCGCCCAGAACCGCTGCTCCTCCTCGTCGAGATAGCGGGGGTCGATGCGCTGCCACTCGCGCTGGATGACGGCGAGGCGACGGTTGACGTCGGGCGTGACGGGGACGAGCCACGTTGCGGGCGAGAGCCGCCGTCTGGCCTTCCGCTGCACGCGGCGCCGCGGCGCCGGCGTCACTCGGGCGCCCTCACGGTAGAAGTCGGCGCCGAGCAGCGAGTGCAGCGTGACCACACGGTCGTTGTGCGTCGCGCCCTTCTGGATGAAGTCGACGACGATGCCCGCCTCCTTGCGCGGGTGCAGCCGCATGATCCGGCCGATCCGCTGCTGGTAGACGCGCTTGCTGGCCGTCGGGGCGAGATGCATGACGACGGTCGCGCGCGGTGAGTTCCAGCCCTCGGCGAGCAGCATTGCGTTGATGAGCACGTCGATCTCGCCGCGCTCGTATGCGGCGAGGATCTCGGCGAGGCGCACGGGCGGCGTGCGGCCGCTGACTGCCTCGGCCTTCATGCCGGCGGCGCGGAACTCCTGCGCGAGGTTGTACGCGTGGTCGACGCCGGCGGCGTAGACGATCCCGGGCGTCGAGTCGAAGCGGTCGCGGTAGAGGCTGGCCGCTGCCTGGTTGAGCGCGACGTGGTCGAGCACCTTGGCCAGGGCGACCTGGTCGAAGTCACCGCCGACGATCGGCACCGAGTTGATCGCGGCGGCCGGCGGGACGCGTAGGCACCGCAGCGGCGCGATCAGTCCGCGCCGAGCCGCGTCCGCGAGGGGGAGATCGTCGACCGAGGCAGGGAAGACGTCCGAGACCTGCTTCGCGATCAGCTGCTCGGTCGCGGTCATCCCGATGTAGACCGGCTCGGGGAAGCTCCGGATCGCGGCGCTCGTCTTCTCGCCGAGGGCGGTGTGCGCCTCGTCGCAGATGACCAGCTGGTACGCCTCGCGGTTCAGCTCGCCGACGTGCCGGGCGAACCAGGCGTAGGTCTGGATCGTGATCGCGTCGCGGCGCGGCGGCGTGCCCGTGCCGAGGACCTCCGGGGTGAACCGATCCTTGTAGCCCTCGTCGGTCAGCTCGCGGTTGAACTGCGTGACGAGCAGGCGGCGGTGGGTGAGGATCAGGACGCCGATCGTGCGCGCCGCCTCGACGAAGCCGGCGGCGGCGATCGTCTTGCCGGACGCGGTCGGGTGGCGGAAGCGGTAGCGGCGGATCGCGCCGGGGTCGCTCTTCGGGGTGGGCTCCTCCTCCTCTTCTTCGGCGATCGGCTCGACGTCGATCGTTTCGTCGAGATCGCCGTTCTCGCCGTTCTCCTCCTCGTCCTCCTCCTCGAACTCCTCGTCCGGCTCGTCCGCGACGGCCTCGGGCGTGCGTTGGGTCGCTGCTATCAGCTCGGTGAGCATCCCGGCGAGCGCGTCGACCTGGTGGCGGCGCAGCTCGGTGCCGGACTTCAGGTGCGGCGGCTTCTCGCTGAGCACCCGCTCGAGTCCGAGCATCAGCGAGTAGCGAATCTTCCACTCGGACGACGGTTCCTTCGCGCCCGCGTCGATCTCGGCGAGGGCGTCGTCGAGGGCGCGGCGGCGGGCCGTGCCGGGGGCCATCACTTCGCCCGGATCCTCGTCCCGGTGCAGGAACGGCTCGCCGGCCCACGCGGCGGCGCGCTCGGCCAAAGCAACGAGCGGGCCCGTCGCCTCAGGCGCGGTCAACGGTTGAGCGATCGACTCTTGCATAGGTCGTAGCCGCGGTACTGCGACTACTTCTGAAAGGGCCGCCCGAAAACCCGGGCGGGCGTCACGCGGGAAGCATAGCGGCTCGCTGCGGACTGCGGGCTACGAGTTCTGAGAGTTTCTTGGGGTGCCGGGCACGAGATGCCCAGCACGGGGATCTCGCCCTGGAAGCCCTTCTTCGGGGCCGGCATTGCCGCTCTATCGGCAATTCCGGCGCAATACTCCAGCCGTGACCGACTGGGCGGCGCTCGAGCAGCACGAGGCGGCGAGGTACCGCGACGGCGAGGCGCGGCTCGGCGACGGAACCGACGAGCGCCAGCGGCAACTGACGCGGATGGGCAACGCCGCGTGGGGCGCCGGCCTCTGCCGGCTGATGCAGGGGACGGACGCGCGCGAGTGGCTCGACCGCGCCGCCGGGCGATGGCGCGAGAGCTATTCCGATGCGCCGCCGGGAAGCTGGGGCCGCCCGATCGGGGCCGTGAAGGCGTTCGTGCTCGTGGGCGACCCGGCCGGGGCGGAGGACGCGTCGCGGTGGGCGCTGGGCGACGGCGCGGCCGAGGCGGAGTCGCCGATCGGCCGGTACGCCGCGGCGCTCGCGTGGTCGGTGCTCGGCGACTGGTCGCAGGCGCGCATCCAGGCGGACTGGCTGAGGGTGCGGGACGACTTCCCGCGGGACGTCGCCGACGCGCTGGCCACGATCGCGGCCGGGGACGCGGCCGGCTACGTCGAGGCGATCGAGTCGGTGCTCGCGTCGTTCGAGTCGCGGGACGGCTACCTCGAGGACATTCCGGTCGCCGACACGGTGCTGGTGCTCCAGGCCCTCGCGGCGCGTCGCAACATGGCGGCCGATCTGACGTCTGATCTGTTGCCGTGAGCTTCAAGAAGTGGCGGGAGGACCGGCGCGAGCGCAGGCGTCGCAAGGACGCCGAGCGTCTCGGGCAGACGAGCCCGGAAGAGCTCGAGCGGCTGCGTGACCTCACTTCGCCGGTGAAGGCGAAGTGGGGCTACTACCCCAAGTGAGCGGCTGCAGCGCGGTCGAGCAGGACGATCGTCGTCTGTCCGCGGACGAGGCTGGCAGGGGTGTCGGGTGACGGCTCGTCGGCGAACGCCCGCTTCACCGCGTCGGCCTTGCTCTCTCCGGTGACGAGGTACAGCATCATCCGGGCGGCGGCGAGGACAGGCCGGGTCATCGTCACCCGCGGGACGAACGGCTCCATCCCGGCCTCGGCCGCGACGGCGCGACGCTGGGTCTCGTCGAGCGCCGGCGCGTTCGGAAAGAGCGACGCCGTGTGGCCGTCGGGCCCGATCCCCATCACGGCGAGATCGAGGGTGACCCCGTCGAGCGCGGCGTCGTACTCGTCGGCCGCGGCCTCCGGCGTGAGCTCGCCCTTGATCCGGTGGAGCTCCGGCATCCGGGAGAGGCCGTCGATCAGCGACTCGCGGATCGTCCGGTAGTTCGAGCGGCCGTCGGCGGGCGGGACCACGCGGTCGTCGATCCACCACAGCTCGACCTTGCCCCAGTCGGCCTGCAGGACTCCGGCGCGCTCGTAGGCGGGGCGCGGGCCCGAGCCGCCCGACAGGCCGATGTGGCCGCCGGCGCCGGCTGCGGCGGCGATCAGCGCCGCTGCCTCTTCGGCGGCGGCGTCGGCCGTGTCGACGGTGCGGAAGTCGACCGTACTCAACTGTCCGCGTCGGCCAGTTCCTGCGAGCGGACCATCGCGGCCTGGATCGCGTTCAGGAACGCCGCCCGAACCCCGGCCACTTCGAGCTCGCGGATCGCGACGATCGTCGTGCCGCCCGGCGAGGTGACCGCTTCGCGGAGCTCGACCGGATGCATGTGCTCGTCGCGGAGGAGCTTCGCCGTGCCGAGCATCGTCTGGACGACGAGCTGGGTGGTCACCTCCCGCGAGAGCCCGAGCAGGAGGCCTGCCTCGATCATCGCCTCGGCGAGCAGCGCGAAGTACGCGGGGCCCGAGCCGGAGACGGCGGTGACCGCGTCCATGTACGCCTCGGGGACGCGCACGACCGCACCGAGGTGCGTCAGGCATTCCTCGGCGAGCGCGAGGTGCTCCTCGCCGGCGTGGGCGCCGGCGCAGATGCCGGCCATCCCCTCGTGGACGATCGACGGTGCGTTGGGCATCGCGCGCACGACCGGGACGTCGGCCGCAATGCGCGCCTCGATCCGCGCGGTGCGGATCGCGGCGGCGACCGAGAGCACGGTCTGGTCCGGGGCGAGCATCGGCCCGACCTCGCCCAGCAGGCCTTCGAAGTCCTGCGGCTTCACGGCGATCACGACGAGCCCGGCGCCGGCCGCCGCCTCGCCGTTCGCGGTCGTCGCCTCGATGCCGTAGTGGCCGCGCAGCTCGCCGGCGCGCTCCTCGCGGCGGCATGACGCGACGACCTCGCTCGACTCGCGCCAGCCCGCACTGAGCAGACCGCCGAGCAGGGACTCGCCGATCTTCCCGCAGCCGAGGATCGCGACGCGGCGGTTCATTCGCCAAGTCTACGGAGCCACGCAACCGCCGTTTCGAGGCGATCGGCGTCGATCCCGCCGTCGTCGGTGACGGCGGACATCTCCAGCGTCACCGTCCCGTCCCAGCCGAGGTCGGCAAGGAACCCGTCGATGTCGAGCACGCCCTCGCCCGGGAGCAGGTAGCGGCGCGGCTTCGTGTTCCAGACGGCCGGGTCGAAGTCCTTGACGTGGACATGGGCGAGGACGTCGAGGAGCTCCCGCGCCCGGTCGAGCTGGCCGTGCGCGGCAAGGAACTCCGTGTCGAGCGTGACGCGGCAGCGGGAGTCGCGCTCGCAGGCGCGGCGCACGTTGTCGACCGGATTGCCGACCGTGCACGGGATCGTCTCGACGGTGAGGGTCACGCCGTGCTCCTCGGCGATGTCGAGCAGCGCGGGCAGGCGGTCGAGGTTGCGCTCGAGGTAGCGGTCGCCGTCGGGCAGCTCCCAGAGGTGGAGGATGACGAGCTCGGCGCCGAGCCCGCGGGCCAGGCGGCAGTCGAGGTCGAAGCGGGCGAAGTCGGGCTCGTCGGTGGAGAGGGTCGCGCCCGTGCGCTTGTCGGCGTGGGCGGTGACGAACGGCAGGTGGCGCAGGTCGTCGACGACTCTTTCGTCCCAGGCGGGGTAGAGCGACGCCTCGAGCTCGACCGGCGGGATGCGCTCGATCACCCGGCGGTGGTCGGTGTAGTCGGGGTTGCGCGTGACCGCGCCGGTCGAGAGCAGCGGTCTCACGTCAGGCGGCGCGCGCGACCGGCAGCAGGCCCTTCGCGTAGCCGGCGAGCAGGTAGACGCTCGCGAGCCCGGCCCACTCGCCGTACGGCTCGAGCAGCTCGGCCGTCTCCCAGCCCTCGACGCGGCGGCCGCGCATCGCGGCGAGCAGCTTCACCAGGCCGAGGTCGCCCTCCAGGCCGCGCTCGAAGCGGCCGAGCCCTTCGAGGCAGACGACGCCGACCGACCACGGGCCGAGGCCGCGCTCGCGCTCGAGCCGGGCGGCGACCGCGCCGGTCGGCTGCTCCTTCAGGCGTTCGAGCTCCCAGGCGGTCAGGCGGGCGAGGGTGGCGCCGCGGCGCGCGTGCAGCCCGAGCTTGCGGAGGTGGGCCGGCGAGAGGCGGGCGAGGTCGGCGGTCGTGGGCGGGACGTTCATCTCGTCGCGCCGCTCGGTCGTCGCCCGGATGATCCGCCGTTCCATCGCGCGCGCCTCGCTCGCCAGGATCAGCTGGCCGCAGAGCGCGCGCAGGAGCGACTGGGCGACGGTCGCCAGCCGGATCGGCCGGAGGCCGCGCATCCGCATGACGGTCGGGCCGATGAACGGGTCGCGCTGAAACCGGAGCACGAACGGCGTGTGGTCGTCGTCCAGCCCGAGGCAGAAGCGCATCTGCTCGAGCGCCTCGTCCCCGGTCGCCCGCAGGCAGACGATCCCGTCCGGCCGCTGCCAGGCAACCGCGCGCCCGTCGGGCAGGTTGGCGTTCAGCACGCCGTCCCTCCACGTCCTGGTCGCATCGGAGGCCCCGCGAGCGGAAAGAGTGAGCGAGTACGGCCCGCGTGGGCGAACGTCGGCGGCGACCATGGGCCGAGAATAGTCACGTTCTTCCCGGACATGCCCCGCCCGCCCCGGCCGTGTCCGCTGGGGGCAGGGGCTACGCTCCATGTGTTGTCGATGCGCCGGACGTGGGATGCGCTCGCCGCCGGTGAGACCGCGGTGTACGTCGGCGACCCGGGGAGCGGGGCTGAGGAGCTCGCCGGGCTGTTCGGGCGGCTCGGGGCGGATCCACGCAGAGGCCGCTGCGTCGAGGTCGGTTGCGGGCCGGGCCGGATGACCGGAGCGCTCGCCGAGCGGTTCGACGAGGTCGTCGCCGTCGACGTCTCGCCGGCGATGCTCGAGCAGGCCCGCGGGAACGTCCCGGCGACGAACGTCCGCTTCGGCGCCGTCTCCGGCGAGCGGCTCGACGGTGTCGAGGACGGGAGCGCGGACACGCTCGTCTGCTACCTCGTCCTGCAGCACCTCCCGTCGGCGAGGGTCGTCCGCTCGTATCTGTCGGAGTTCGCCCGCGTCCTCGCGCCTGCCGGCGAGGCGTACGTCCAGATCCCTGTGCTCGACGGTAGGGTCGGTCGCGCCCGCCGGGCGATTCGCACGCCGCTCCTCCGCTTTGCCCGGCGGCCCGACCACGGCGCCGCCTTCCGCGGCTACCGCCTCACCAGCTCCGAGCTCGACCGCGCGTTGGACGCGGCCCGCCTCCGCGTGGCGCGCGAGGACGAAGGCCCGTCCGCGTATCGCTCCTGCCGTGACCGCTTCCTGCGGCTCACCCGCGCATGACCGCGGCCGCGCTCGTCGTCTACGCGCTCCTGCTCGCCGCGACCACGGTGGCGGTTTTCCGCCGCCCGATCGTCGCGCTCTACGTCTTCGCGCTCGGTCTCCCGCTCCACAACATCGTCATGTCGCTCCTCTACGGCGGCGGCGTGCACGGCCACGCGCTCGACGCGATCCAGGCCTGGAAGGAGATCGTCATCGCCGCGGCCGTCGCCTCGGTCGCGGTCTCCGCGATCCGGGCCCGGCGTCTCCCGTTCCGCCCCATGCTCGTCGACTGGCTCGCGCTCGCGTACGGCGCGTTCGTCGTCCTGTACGCGCTGATCCCGCAGAGCGCCCTCGACGGCCACGCCGGAACCAGGGCGATCGCCTACGGAGCCCGCCACGACCTCGTCTTCGTCGTCGCCTACTTCCTCGGCCGCTCTGTCGCGCTCGACGTGCGCCGGATTCGCTGGCTGATCGCATTCGCCGCGGCGGCCGTCGCCGCCTGGGGCCTGATCGAGGTCTACGCCGTCCCGATCGAATGGTGGCGCCACTCCGGCGCGGTCGGCTACTTCCACCACGAGCTCGGCTACGACTACCACGGGCCCGGCGGCCTGCCCGAGAACTTTGCGTTCAACACGAGCGACGGCCTCTTCCGGCGTCTGGTCTCGACCTTCGTCTCGCCGCTCGCGACGGCGTACATGCTCGTGATCGCCATGCTCCTGCTCGCGACCGTGCGGCGGCTGCGCCCGCTCGCCGTCGGGCTCGCCGTGCTCTGCGGAGCCGGCCTGCTCTGGACGTTCTCGCGGTCGTCGATCGTGGCGCTCACGGTCGGCCTCCTCGTGCTCGCGGCCGCCCGCCGCCGCTGGTGGCCGGCGGGGGCGGCCGTGCTCGTGCTCGCCGCCGGCTTCGGCTTCGCCGCGGTCTTCCACGACATCGCCCCACGTACGCACTGGTTCAAGAGCGACGTCCCGTACCAGGAGGCCCAGGCGCGGGCGAAAGGCCCGCTGCCGAAGGGGAGCGGCCTCTCCGGCACCGTCAGCCTCGGCGAGCCGTCGATCAAGAGTCACCTGACCAGCCTGCGCGACGGGATCAGCACCGTGTTCCACCACCCGCAGGGCTACGGGCTCGGCAACGCCGGCACGACCGCCCAGCGCTTCGGCGTGACCCTGAAGGCCGGCGAGTCCAACTACACGGAGCTCGGCGTCGAGACCGGCCTCGTCGGCGTGCTGCTCTTCATCGCCTGGAGCCTGGCGCTCTTCGTCGGGCTCGTGCGCACGGCGTGGGCCGGCGACCGGGCGGCCGCCGCGGTCGCGGCCGGGCTCGCCGCGACGTTCGCGCTCGCTATCCAAACCGACGTAATCGGAGTGCCCTGGCTGGCGTACTGTCTCTGGTGGCTGGCAGGCGCTCTGGTGGTAGGCGACCAAAGGAGACGGACATGGCCGGATTGATCACGTGGCACGAGCTGTTCACCGACGACGTCGAGGCGGCGACGAGCTTCTACCCCGAGCTGCTCGGCGTCGAGATCGAGACCGCCGACATGGGCGACTTCCAGTACTCGATGCTGAAGAAGGACGGGCGCACGCACGCGGGCTTCGTCGTGAAGCCGGCGGAGGCCGCCGCAGGTCCCGAACCACTGGTACCCGTACATCCAGGTCGACGACGTCGACGCGGCGCTGGCGAAGGCGGCCGAGCTCGGCGCCGAGCGGTACATGGGGCCGATGGACCCGGCCGAGGGGCTGCGCATCGGCCTGGTCGGCGACCCGCAGCACGCGTCGCTCGGCGTGATGTCCTGGAACGAGGAGGCGCCGACCGGCCTGTTCGTGTGGGACGAGTTGCACGCGACCGACACCGCCGCGGCGGCAGCGTTCTACGGCGAGCTGGTCGGCTGGACGACCGAGCCGTTCATGGAGGGCTACGAGGCGTTCAACACCGGCGAGCACATGGTCGGCGGCCTGATGAAGGAGCGCGGCGGGTCGCCCGTCGCCTACTGGCTCACCTACTTCGGGGTCGCCGACGCCGACGCGACCGCCGCGAAGGCGATGGAGCTCGGCGCCGGCGTCGTCGTGCCGCCCGAGTCGATGGAGGGCGTCGGCCGGTACGCGGTGCTCACCGACCCGAGCGGCGCGCACTTCGGGATCCACCAGAGCGCGAACGCCTAGCCGTCGAGCCGCGCCGCGACGTCGGCCATGCGCTCGAAGCGCGCGCCGGCGTCGCGGCAGTGGCCGCGGGAACCTCGTTCCTCCGCAGCAGTTCCAGGATCCGCGGGACGCCGACCCGTGCGCCGTACTCGCCGCGGTTGAGCATCGCCGGCGTGACCCGGTCGTACGCGAGCCACACCGACAGCGCGTCGAAGTCGAAGCCCAGGCAGACGGTGCTCGCGGGCATCAGCCGGAGTAGGAGAACGTGCTGACGAAGGCGCAGTTGCCGGCGAGCTCCCACTGGAACGGGTCGTCGGCGACGACGAGCCGGTCGGCGTAGTGCTCGGTGCCGGCGATGTGGTGGCCGGGGATGCCGCAGCTGACGCGCTCGTCCGTCTCGACCGGTCGCGACGCGGCCAGCTCGATCTTCGTGCCGACGCGCAGCTCGTAGTCGCCGTCGGCGAACCGGAGGTCGATCGCGGCGGGCCGGATGTCGACGAGCTCGCTCGGCTTTCTCACCCACGGGAGCTTCAGGATGCCCTCGCCCCCGAAGCGGCCGGTGAGAATCCCGGCGAGCGCGTCGCGCTGCTCCTCGGTGCCGCGCTCGTCGACGTAGACGACGAAGCTCCACGGCGATCCGGGCTCGTCGTCGTCGTAGCGGACCGTGAACGCCGCCGCGAGCCCGTCGAGCGGCACGCCCGACGCCTCGCCGTCGCGGACGAGCCACGAGAGGACACCGAAGCAGATGCCGTAGGTGGAGCGGCCGCCGGACACGTCGCCGACCGTCCTGCAGGGGCAGATCGCCTCGCAGTTGCACGACTCGAAGTAGTCGCCGGAGATGTGCCAGCCCACCGCAGAACCGTAACAACCCTCATCCCTCGCTCCTGGTCCTGCGCTATACCTAAGCGAACGAATGGCGAAGACGGTCGAGCGCATCAGCCAGGTGATCATTCGCTTCGCGGGCGATTCCGGCGACGGCATGCAGTTGACCGGCGCCCGGTTCACGAGCGAGACGGCGATGTTCGGGAACGACCTCTCGACGGCGCCCGACTTTCCGGCCGAGATCCGCGCGCCTGCCGGCTCGCTGCCGGGCGTGTCGGGGTTCCAGATCCACTTCGCCGACCACGACATCCTCACGCCGGGGGACCGGCCGAACGTCCTGGTCGCGATGAACCCGGCGGCGCTGAAGACGAACATCAACGACCTGCCGAAGGGCGGGACGCTGATCGTCAACACCGACGCTTTCAGCGACAAGAACCTCGACAAGGCGGGCTATTCGTCGAACCCGCTGGAGGACGGCTCGCTTGCCGACTACTCGCTGCACTCGATCCCGCTGACGTCGATGACGCTCGAGGCGGTCAAGGAGTCCGGCGTGACCAGCCGCGAGGCCGATCGAGCGAAGAACATGTTCGCGCTCGGGCTGATGTCGTGGCTGTACACGCGGCCGACCGAGTCGACGGTCACCGAGATCAAGTCGAAGTTCGTCAAGCGGCCGGAGATCGCCGACGCGAACATCCGCGCGTTCCAGGCCGGCTACGCATTCGGCGAGACGACGGAGGCGTTCGGCGTCCAGTACGAGGTGGCGCCCGCCCCGATGACGCCGGGGGTCTACCGGAACGTCACCGGAAACCAGGCGCTCGCGCTCGGCCTCGTCGCCGCCGGGGTGAAGTCGAAGCTGCCGCTGTTCCTCGGCGCGTACCCGATCACGCCCGCGTCCGGGATCCTCGAGGAGCTCGCCGGCTACAAGCACTTCGGCGTCCGCACGTTCCAGGCCGAGGACGAGATCGCAGCGGCGGGCGCGGCGCTCGGCGCGTCGTTCGGCGGCTCACTCGGCGTCACGACCTCGAGCGGCCCCGGGATCGTGCTCAAGCAGGAGGTGATCGGGCTCGCGGTCACGCTCGAGCTGCCGCTCGTCATCATCGACATCCAGCGCGCGGGCCCGGCGACCGGCATGCCGACGAAGCCGGAGCAGGGCGACCTGCTCAACGTCATGTTCGGCCGCAACGGCGAGTCGCCCGTCCCCGTGATCGCGGCGTCGACGCCCGGCGACTGCTTCGACGCGACGCTCGAGGCCTGCCGGATCGCGCTGACGTACCGGACGCCGGTCTTCATGCTCTCCGACGCCTACCTCGCGAACGGCTCCGAGCCGTGGCTGATCCCCGACCCGGACACGATCCCGGAGTTCCCGGTCGAGTTCGCCATCGGGCCGAACCAGGACGGCACGTTCATGCCGTACCTCCGTGACCCGGCGACGCTGGCGCGGCCGTGGGCGGTCCCGGGCACGCCGGGGCTCGAGCACCGGATCGGCGGCCTGGAGAAGGCGGACGTGACCGGGAACATCTCGTACGACCCGGACAACCACGACTACATGGTCCGGATCCGCGCGCAGAAGGTCGCCGGGATCGCAGTGCCCGACCTCGAGGTCGACCACGTCGAGGGTTCGAAGCTGCTCGTGCTCGGCTGGGGTGGGACGTACGGCCCAATCACCGCGGCGGTGCGGAGGGTTCGCAGCGGCGGCGGCAAGGTCGCGCAGGCGCACCTCCGGTATCTGAATCCGTTTCCGCGCAACCTCGGCGACGTGCTGCGCACGTACGACCGCGTGCTGATCCCCGAGATGAATCTCGGCCAGCTGCTGAAGCTCGTGCGCGCCGAGTTCCTCGTCGACGCGGCCGGCTACAACAAGGTGCGCGGGCTGCCGTTCACGTCGGTCGAGCTGGCCGATGCGATGGAGACGATGCTCTGATGGCCCAGGGAGAAGGCAACGGCAGCGGCAACGGGCTCGTCCAGCTGACGGCGAAGGACCTCAAGACCGACCAGGAAGTCCGCTGGTGCCCGGGCTGCGGCGACTACGCGATCCTCGCGGCGATGCAGAGCTTCATGCCGGAGCTCGGCATCGAGCGCGAGCGGCTCGTCTTCATCTCCGGGATCGGCTGCGCCGCGCGCTTCCCGTACTACATGGAGACGTACGGGATGCACTCGATCCACGGCCGCGCGCCGGCGATCGCGACCGGCCTGGCGACGTCCCGTCCCGACCTGTCCGTCTGGGTCGTGACCGGCGACGGCGACGCGCTGTCGATCGGCGGCAACCACCTGATCCATGCGCTGCGCCGCAACGTGAACGTGAAGATCCTCCTCTTCAACAACCAGATCTACGGGCTGACGAAGGGCCAGTACTCGCCGACGAGCGAGCTCGGCAAGGTGACGAAGTCGACGCCGATGGGGTCGCTCGACTACCCGTTCTCGCCCGTGTCACTCGCGATCGGCGCCGAGGCGACGTTCGTCGGCCGCTCGATCGACACCGACCGCAAGCACCTGACCTCGGTGCTGCGCCGCGCGGCCGCCCACAAGGGCACCGCGATCGTCGAGATCTACCAGAACTGCAACATCTTCAACGACGGCGCGTTCGACGCCGTCAAGGAGCATCCGGAGAACCAGATCCGCCTCGAGCACGGCCAGCCGATCCGCTTCGGCGAGGACGGCGAGCGCGGTGTCGTGCAGCGCGACGACGGCTCCTGCGAGCTGGTCGATGTCGCGTCGGTCGGCGAGGACGCCCTGCTCGTCCACGACGAGCACCACGAGGCGTCGTCGCTCGCGTTCGCGCTGTCCCGGATCGCGCACACCCCGACAGGCCCGACTCCGTTCGGCGTCTTCCGAGACGTCGAGCGGCCGGTCTACGACGAGCTGATGGCCGAGCAGATCGCGACCGCGACCGAGAAGCGCGGCGCGGGCGACCTCCGCGAACTGCTCGAGTCCGGCGATTCCTGGACGATCTCGTAGCCTCTCCGGGACGAGTCCCGAGCCGTCAGCGCGGGCCGAAACCGAGCTAGTAACACAGTGTTACAAGCTCTCTGAGCCCGGAACGGAGCCGTTCTCCGAGCTAGTAACACAGTGTTACAAGGTGTAACAGGACCCTCGGAGACGAGACGGTATGACCATGACAGAGAAAGCCACATTTGCAGCCGGCTGCTTCTGGGGTGTCGAGGCAGCGTTCCGGCAGATCGACGGTGTCACCGCCACCCGCGTCGGCTACACCGGCGGGCACACCGACAACCCCACCTACCGCGAGGTCTGCGGCAAGCGCACCGGGCACGCCGAGGCGGTCGAGGTCACCTTCGACCCCGCCGTCGTCTCCTACGAGGAGCTGCTCGGCGTCTTCTGGCGCAAGCACAACCCGCGGTCGCGGAACCGGCAGGGGTTCGACATCGGCTCGCAGTACCGTTCCGCGATCTACTTCCACTCGCCCGAGCAGGAGGCGGCCGCGCGTCGCACCCGGGACGAGCTGCAGGCCGAGCTGCGCTGGCCGCGGAGAATCCAGACGCAGATCGAGCCCGCCTCGACCTTCTGGGAGGCCGAGGACTACCACCAGCAGTACCTCGAGAAGCGCGGCCGCTCCGCCTGCCACGCCGGGCTCGCCGTCGCGCTTAACAGTGCCTGGCACTGTTAGACGCCGGCGTAACGCTGCGGCCGGCTGCGAGACTATTCACCATGACTGAGAGAGCGACATTCGCAGCCGGGTGCTTCTGGGGCGTCGAGTCTGCCTTCCGGCAGATTCCGGGCGTCACCGGCACCCGCGTCGGGTACACCGGCGGACACACGGACAGCCCCTCCTACTACGACGTCTGTTCCGACACGACCGGGCACGCCGAGGCCGTGGAGGTCACCTACGACCCGGAGCAGGTCTCGTACGACACCCTGCTCGACCTCTTCTGGCGCGCGCACGACCCGACCCAGGGCAACCGCCAGGGGCCGGACGTCGGCAGCCAGTACCGGTCGGCCGTCTACTTCCACTCGCCCGAGCAGGAGGAGCAGGCGCTCGCCTCCCGGGCGCGCGTCCAGGCCGAACTCTCGGCCAAGGTGACGACGGAGGTCGTCCCGGCCGGAGAGTTCTTCGAGGCCGAGGACTACCACCAGCAGTACTTCGAGAAGCAGGGCCGCACCAGCTGCCACGCGGGCTTGCTGCAGGCGAGCTAGGACGACACGGCGGCCGCTGCTCCGGCGGCCGCTTCCACCCGGTCGAGCCACGGCGTCGCCGCGAGGCGCGTGAAGATCTCGCGCGCCTCGGCGAGGCCGGGCTCCTCGCCGAGCTCGAGCAGTGTGACCGCCAGCCAGAACGGCAGCTCGAGCTCGCGGAAGCGGGCCGCCGCGGCCCGGTAGCCGGCCGTGTCCCCCGCGAGCCGCGCACGGAATCGCTTCGCCTGGGCGTCGAGGTAGGGCGGACGGGTGCCGGGCGGGACGGATTCGATGATCGCCAGTAGCTCCTCGACGTTTGCCGACGCACCCAGGGTGAACGCCGCCTCGAGCCCCTCGACGAGCCCCTGCTTGACCGCCTGCGCCGGGATGCCGAGCGTGCGGCCCACCTCGATCGCCTCCTCTCCGTCGGCGACCGCCTCCTGCGGTCGTCCTTCGGCCCGGTGGAGGGCAGCGCGCACCGCAAGGTAGACGGACCGCTCCTGGACGTCGGTGGAATCGTCGAGCCTCGAGAACATCGCGAAGACACGACGGGCCTCGTCGATCCGGCCGCGCTCGATATGGATCTGGACGGCCGACTGGAGCAGGCTGAGCACGACCCCGCCGGCGTCGATCTGCTCCTGTGTGAACTCGCCGCTCAGGGTGATGGCCTCGTCCCAGCGCCCCAGCATGAGGAGGGGGTACGTGCGCTCCGCCCGAACCGCCCACTCCTCCGGCCGGTTTCCGATCTTCCCGGCGAGCGCGAGCGACTCGTCGAGGTAGCCAAGCGCATCGACATAGGCGTCACGCCGGAAGCACCGGTCGGAGAGGATGAAGTAGCCGTTGGCGGCCTCTCCTGACAGGTCATGATCGAGCGCGATCTTCAGTGCGTACTCCTGAAGGGCCTGTGCCTCGTGGGTATGACCGCGGCTCTCGGCGATGGCACCCCTCGCGCGCAACCCCATCGCGAGCGGCAGCGGGAATGCGTGTGCCTCGGCGATGTCCAGCGCGAACTCCGCCCGTTCGGCTGCGCGCTCGAGATCACCGCTGAACCAGTGTCCAACCGCCAGGCGGGCCCCAAGCAGGGCGAGATCCTCGTCGGGCTCGTCGCCCGAGATGACGGCGAAGGCGTCCTCCATCCGTGCCATCGCCTCGTCGCGACGCCCGGTGAAGGCGTCGAAAGCCCCCAGCCGCGACATCACGCGGGCCGCGGCGTGAGTGTCGCCACGCTGCTCGTACAGCTCGATCGACTCGGTGAGCAGCCGGCGCGCGGAGTCGGGGTCGCCGGCCCTCGAGGCCATCTCGCCGGCGCTGTCGAACAGCGCGGCTCTCGCTGCCGGATCCTCGACCAGACCCGCCGACTGCTCGAAGTACCGCCGCGCCTCCGCGGCCGCGCCGAGCGACGCGGCGCGCTCGCCGGCGCGGGCGAGCATCTCCTGCGCCTTCTGCCTCGTCTCTGCGGCGTCGTCGGCGTCTGGCGCCGCCTCGTATGCCGACAGATAGTGGGAGGCGACGACCTCGACCACCTCGTCCTCCTCGGCAGCGAAGGCGACCGCGAGGTACTCCGCGGCGGCGAGGTGACGGGCACGGCGCTCCCGTTTCGAGAGCGTCTCGTAGGCGACGTGGCGAACGAGATCCTGGAGAAACCCGTACTGGCCGTGCTCCGGCGCGCGCGGGTCTGCCTGGACGCCGAGCACCTCCTTGCGGACGAGTGACGCGAGCAGCGGCTCCAGATCCGACTCCGACATGCCGGAGAGAGCGACGAGCCCGGCCCGCGTGAAGGTCTTGCCGAGCACGGCTCCGTCCTGGAGCAGGCGTCGCTCCTCGGCGGACACCCCGTCGAGGCGTGCGGCGATCAGTGCGTGCAGCGTCTCCGGGACCTCGAGCGCGCCGATTTCACCGACCGGCACGTACACCGAGCCGTCGAGGACGAGCAGCCCTCGGTCGAGCAGCATCCGCACCGTCTCGACCGCGTACAGCGGGACGCCCTCGGCGCGGTCGAGAATCTGGTCGCGGATCGCTTCCGGCAGGCCCGGCACCAGCCCGGCGAGGAGGTCCTCCATCGCGGCTTCGGGCAGCGGCTCCAGGTAGAGCGAGCTGAAGTTTCGGTGCCCTGCGCCCCAGGTTGGGCGGCGCTCGGAGAGCTCCGGGCGGGCGAGCGTGACCACGTACAGCGGCGAGTTGCGCGACCACTCGAGCAGGTACTCGACGAAGTCGAGCAGGCTCTCGTCGGCCCACTGCATGTCCTCGAACGCGAGGACGGTCGGGTAGACGTCGGCGAGGCGCTCGAAGAACAGCCGCCACGCCGCGAACAGATCCTGCCGGTCGCGGGTCTCCTGGTCGCCGAGGCCGAGCAGCTGGGCGACCCGGGGCTCGACGAAGCGGCGCTCCTCCGGGTCGGGAATGTGCTCCTCGAGCGTCGCGCGCAGTTTGTCGAGTGCCGGGGCAGGCGCTTCGTCCTCGACGATCCGGCAGCGCATGCGCACCATGTCGGCGAGGGCCCAGTAGGTGACCCCCTCGCCGTAGGCGAGGCAGCGGCCGCGGTGCCAGTACGTCAGCTGCGGGAGCCCGTCGAAATACTTGTAGAACTCCCAGCCGAGCCGCGACTTGCCGATACCGGCGATCCCGGTGACCGAGACGAGGTGCGCCTTCCCCTCGTCCGCTGAGGCGTGGAAGAGATCCTTGATCTGGCGCAGCTCGCGGTCGCGGCCGACGAAGGGTGCTTCGAGCCCGGTCGACTTGAGCGCGCCCCGCGCGCCCGACACGACGCGCAGCGCCTTCCAGAGCGGAACCAGCCCCTCCTTGCCCTTCAGCTCGTGCGCGCCCGCGTCCTCGTAGACGACTGTCTGCTCGGTCGCCCGGCGGGTCGACTCACCCACGAGCACTGCGCCGGGGTCGGCCGCCGACTGCACGCGCGACGCCGTGTTGACCAGATCGCCGGCGACCATGCCCTGGCCCTCGGCGCCGAGGGTGACCGCGGCCTCGCCCGTGAGCACGCCGGCCCGCGCCCGGAGCTCGCCGGCCCCGACCTCGTCCCCGAGCGCAGACACGGCCGCGACCAGGTCGAGTGCCGCCCGCACGGCGCGTTCGGCGTCGTCCTCGGTCGCCGTCGGAGTGCCCCAGACCGCCATCACCGCATCGCCGATGAACTTCTCGACGGTCCCGCCGTACAGCTCGATCAGCCGCCGGGACGTGTCGAAGTAGCGGGAGAGAAGCTCGCGCGTGTCCTCCGCGTCGCGGTCGGCCGAGGCGGCCGTGAAGCCGACGAGGTCGGCGAAGAGGACGGAGACGAGTTTTCGCTCGGCGACCGGCGCGTCCCTCGCGGGCGTGGGCACGACGCCGGGCGAGGCCTGCGCGGGCGACGGCGCGCCGCACTCGCCGCAGAACTTCTCATTGCCTTCGAGCGCGACGCCGCACGACCCGCAGACGAGCGCCAGGGGCGTCCCGCACTCGATGCAGAACTTCTTCCCCTGCGGATTCTCGGTGGTGCAGCTCGGGCAGACCATCGTGGTGTGGAGCCTATTAGACCGTTCGCTGCTCCTCGGCGACCGCAACCACCGGTACACGCGTCCGCGGCGTGCGGGCGCCGCGCAGCCGCACCACCGCGTAGGCGGTGACCGCGAGCCCGCACACGCCCGCGACCGCGAACGCCAGCTCGGTTCCGCCGACGTCGGCGAGCCAGCCGGCGAGCAGGCCGCCGACCGGCGTCAGCCCGGCGAACGCAAAGAGATAGAGCCCGAGCACGCGGCCGCGCAGCCGGTCGGGCGCGGTCAGCTGCAGGAACGACTGGCTGTTCGCCGTCCACACCGAGAAGCAGAGGCCGATCACCAGCAGCAGGAAGCCGGCCAGCACCGCGTTCGTGACCGGGGCGAGGAGGAGCATCGCTCCGCTGAAGCCGGCCGAGCCGAGGATCAGCAACTTCCAGCTCGCACGGCTCATCGCCGCCGAGAACAGCGCCCCGATCAGCGCCCCCAGGCCGAAGCAGGCGAACAGGAGGCCGAAGACCGCCGCGCCGGAGTCGAGCGTCTTCGACGCGAGCACGGGCAGCAGCACGCGGAAGTTGAAGCCGGTCATGCTGACGACGGCGACCATCACGAGGACGATCAGGATCGTCGGCGTCTTCCAGGCGTATCGGAGCCCCTCGCGGATCGCCGTGCCCGTCTTCTGGTCGGCCGAGCTGCGCTCGACCTTGTACAGCTCCGACACCCGCATCGCGAGCAGCGCCGCCAGCACCGCCAGGAACGACAGCGCGTTGATCGCAAAGCACCAGCCGGTGCCGACGAGGACGATCAGCACGCCGCCGATCGCCGGGCCGATCACGCGGCCGGCGTTGAACAGCGACGAGTTGAGTGCGATCGCGTTCGGCAGCTCGTCACGTCCGACCAGCTGGTACGTCAGCGCATGCCGGTTCGGGGCGTCGAACACCAGCGCGGCGCCGCCCAGGAAGGCGAGCACGAAGAACGGCCACGTCGCCGAGACACCCGCGAACGCGAGCACGGCCAGCCCCGCGGCGACGACCATCGAGACCGCCTGCGTGCCGATCACCACGCGCCGGTTGTCGAACCGGTCGGCCGCCACCCCGGAGAACAGTCCGAACAGCAGGAACGGGAAGTACCGCGCGAACACGAGCGCGCCGACGTAGATCGGCGAGTGGGTCAGGCCGAGGATCAGCCACGGCAGCGCGGTGTCCTGCATCCACGTGCCGATCACCGAGATGAGCTGGCCGACGAAGAAGAGGCGGTAGTTGCGGTGGTGGCGGAGGCTGGAGAACGTCCGCGAGTTGAGCGCGACGAGCGCTCCGGTCATCGGTCGGCCTCCTCGATCATCCGGGCGAGCGGGCCGATCGCGTCGCCCACAGCGCGCTGGTCGTCGGGCGAGAGGGCCTCGAGCCGCTCGGACAGCCAGGCGGTGCGGCGGCGGCGCACGGAGCGCAGCACGCGCACGCCCTTGGGCGTCAGCGCGAGCCGGAGTCGTCTCGCGTCCTCGGTAGACCGGCTGCGGACGATCAGGCCCGCCTTCTCCAGCCGGTCGAGGTAGCGCGTCATCGACGGCGCGGAGATGCCCTCGCGCGCAGCGAGCTCGCGCACGCCGAAGTCGGGGTGGTTGCGAATCTGCGCGAGCAGTGCCGCCTGCCCACCGGTGATGCCGGCCGCATGCGCCTCGCGGCGGAGGTGGCGGTTGAGCATGAGCAGCACCGGACGCAGGCGGTTCGCCAGCTCCACGGAGTCGACTGCATGCAGGGACATTCGTTACCTATGGTAACGAATCGACGCGCGGCCGCGGTGGCGCCCGCAGCTACCCGGCGGCTGTGGCCCGGCCGCGCGCAAGCACGCGCACCAGGACGACGTCTACGTCGACCCGCGCGCGCTGGTTTGATCCGGCAGAGCTAGCCGCGGCAGAGCTGGACGGCTTTCGCGTACGCGGCCTCGTCCGTCTCGCCGCCCCACACGCCGCCGACCTTGAAGTCGGGCTCGCCGATCAGCACGCCGTCGGCCTTGTCGTAGAACTCCTTGACGTTGTCGAGGCCGATGCCGCTGCCGATCAGCACCGGCAGCTCGACGGCGTTCTTCACGGTCTCGAGCCGTTCCCACGTCGGCGGGATCGGGCTGCGCGGGCCGGAGACGATCACGGCGTCGACGCCGCCGCGCTCGGCGAGGTCCTGCGCCGCGTACTCGATCGGCACGTCGAACAGCGGGTGCGCGTGCTTGACGTGCACGTCGCCGAAGATCATCACCTCGGAGCTCAGTGCCCGGCGGAGCCGCGCGAGCTCGGCGGCGCAGCCCTCGATGATCCCCTGGTCGGTGACGTACGCGCCGATCACGACGTTGACGCGGATGAAGTCGGCGCCGCAGACGTGTGCGATCGAGAGCGCCTCCTCCCAGGCGTTGCGGAGGATGTTCACCCCGACGTGCATCGACGTCGCGCGCCGCACCTCGGTGACGAGCACCGCCATCGCCGCGACGGTGACCGGGGGGACGTTGGTCTTGAAGAGCGGCACGTCGCCGACGTTCTCGACGATGCACGCGTCGAGCCCGGCCGCTTCGAGCCTGCGTGCCTCGGAGAGCGCGAACGCGACGAGCTCGTCCATCGTTTTGTCGTTCTGCGGCGCGCCCGGCAGGGCGGGCATGTGGATCATCCCGAGGATCGGCTTCTGGCCGAGCAATTCGCGCATGCCGGGATCCTACGGGCTAGGAATCGCCGGGTTTCACTACCGCGTAAGCCGTCAGCCGATCGGAATCCAGGCGGGCGGTTGCACCCACGGGTATGAGACGCTGGGCGGCGCGGCAGGCGGAGCTCCGGTCCCGACCCACGCCGGCAGCTGCACCCACGGGTAGCCCGTCGTCTGCGCCGGCTTCACCTGCGGGACAGGGGCCGCGGCGGCCGCGGCCACACAAACGAATGCCGCCAACCCGGCGGCGAGGAACACCTTCATTTTCGTAGGCACGTCTGACCTCCCTGTTCTGATCGGAGCCTCGCGGCTCGCGGCGCCCGCGGCATCGGCACGGCCGCTGATCGCGGATCCGGTCCGGCCACTGCTCAGCTTCGACTACGCGAACGCGTGCGCCACGTCTCGGCGCGCATCGCCCAGCGTTCGTGGTCGCGCCAGCGGCCGCCGATCTTCAGGTACCGCGGGGAGAAGCCCTCGCGCTCGAATCCGCACCGCTCGGCGAGCGCGATCGACGCGCCGTTGCCGGGCTGGATGTTCACCTCGAGGCGGTGCAGCCCGAGCGTGGTGAACGCCTCACGGACGACCAGTTCGAGCGCCTCACGCATGTAGCCCTGCCCGGCGAAGGCGGCGACGCCGCCGTACCCGAGGAACGCGCTCTGCAGGCGACCACCGATCATCTCGCTGATGTTCAGGAAGCCGACGATCGCGTCGTCCTCGAGCCGGTGGGCGACGAAGAACGCGGCGTTGTCGCGCTGGGAGCGCTCGAGGTAGGCGGCGTAGTCCTCCGGCGTCTCGGGCATCGACACCCACGGCCGGTGCAGCGAGCGGCTCTCGCGCATCGCCGCGGTGAACGCGGCCTCGTCCTCCGGGGCCGGCGGCCGGATCTCGACGCGGCGCGGCATGCGCCGATGCTAGTGCTTGGCGAGCCAGCCCGAGATCGCGCCGAACATCCCCGGCGCGAAGCGGTGCGCGCCCGCGAGCTCGGAGTTCAGCCCGTGGGGCGTGTCGAGCACGAAGTGGCCGGCGCGGGGGAACACCTTTACCGACGGCGGAGTGGGCAGCCCCTGGAGGACGGCGACGGTCTGCGGGACGTAGATCGTCTTGTCCTCGCGGCCGAACAGCCAGAGCGTGGGGATGGCGAGCCCGGCGAGGTCGGCCCGCGGGTCGAAGCCGCTCGGCGTGGCGCCCGCGAGCTGCTGCTCGATCTGCGCCGCCGTCGGGGTGGCGGCGCCGTGGCCGGTGATGTCGGCGTAGATGCCCTGCTCGCCGACCGAGACGGCCGGGCCGGAGGTGATCACCGCGAAGTGGACGAGCGGCGAGCGCGCCGCGGCGCGGGGGATGATCCAGCCCGCCTGGCTGCCGCCGACGAGGCCGATCCGGGCCGGGTCGACGTCCTCCCGCGCGGCGAGGACGCGGAGCGCCCCGATCGCGTCACCCGCGAGGTTCTCCACGTTCTGGGGGCTGGGGTACTCGTGGTAGACGCCGCCGGAGGCGCCGACGCCGCGCTTGTCGTAGCTGAGCACGACGTAGCCGAGCGCCGAGTAGAAGTTGACGAGCAGGTCGGAGCCGTCGCGGTCGGCCGCCTCTGAGCCGTGGACGATCGCGATCGCGGGGTGGCGACCGGGCGTGGCGGGGGTCGTCACCTTGCCGGCGAGCCGGACACCCTGGCCCCGGAAGGAGACGTTCGCGCGCTTCACCGGCACCAGGCGCCCGGTGCGCGTGCGCCCGGCCGTGGTCACCGTCAGGGTCGTGCCCTTCACTGTGATCGTCCCGCGGGTCGGCCGCTGGACGAGGTAGGCAGGACCGAACGTGAACCGCCCCGTCCCGGCGGCGACGAGTTGGCGCAGGTCGCCCGTGCGGGTGTCGGTGTAGAGCAGCCCGCCGCCGTCGGTGACCGCGAGGCTGACGACGGTGCCGTCGGCGAGCCGGTAGGCGCCGTCGAGCGGAAGCAGCGAGCTCGGCCTGTAGGCCGCGCCTGCGGCCGCTGCCGCGACGAGCGCGACCACGATCGTGGCGGCGAGCTTCCTCATGCGCCCCGCTCGTCGAGCAGCTCGAGCGCCCTGTCGGCCCAGCGGATCGCCGCCTTCGCGTTCTCCTTGCCGGCCAGCAGCGTCAGGTACGGGTAGGTGTCGTCCTTCACGCCCGGGCCGCGCTCGATCTCCTCGAGCACGGCGAGGTGGTCGCGGCTGTGGTCGCGGCGCGCCTCGATCATCGCGCGCACCGCTCCGGGGCGCATGTGCTCGCCGAAGAAGATGCGCAGCTCGAACGGGTTGCGGTCGACCGCGGGAGAGGCCTGCTCGAGCCCCTCCCGCAGCGCGGCGCGACCGGTCGACGTGATCCGGTAGAGCGTCTTGTCGGGCCGCTTGTCCTGCTCGACGCGGCGCGCGCCAAGCAGCCCGCGCTCGACCAGTTTCGGCAGGAGGGCGTAGAGCTGGCTCTTGGCCGGCGTCCAGAAGAACCCGACGCTTCCCTCGATCGCCTTCAGCAGGTCGTAGCCGGAGCGCTCGCGCCGTGTGAGCAGGCCGAGGATCGCGCACTCGGTGAGCGTGACCTGCTCGGTCCGTTGAATGGTCTGGCGCGGAGTAGTCTGCACCGGACTATCTTACACGGCCCGGACGCGGCCGGTACGGTTCGTCACATGGCGGTCACGCCGGAGACCGGACGCTGGGATCGGCTCTTCGCCGAGCGAACTCGCGGCGACGTGGGCGACGGGATCGCCTTCGTGCTCGGGTTCCTCGGGCGGCCCGATCTGATCTCGTTCGCGGGCGGCTTCCCCGACCCGCTGACGTTCCCGCGCGAGCGCGCGGCCCAGTTGCTCGAGGAGTTCGCGGCGACGGGCGAGGTGACCGCCTTCCAGTACACGCCGACGCGCGGGCTGGCCGGGACGCTCGATGCGGTCGCGGGCCGGCTCGAGTCGGTGCAGGGGCGGCGGCCGGACGACGACGAGCTGCTGATCACGAGCGGCGGGATCGAGGCGCTCGAGCTCGTCTGCAAGTCGTTCCTCGACCGCGGCGACACTGTCATGATCGAGGCGCCCACGTACCTCGGCGCGATCATGGCGTTCCGCGGCTACGAGGCCGAGCTCGCCGCGGTGCCCATGGACGGGGAGGGGCTGCAGGTCGACGAGCTGGAACGGGTCCTCGACGGCGGGCTGCGGCCGAAGCTGCTCTACACGATCCCGGATCACCAGAATCCCGCGGGCGTATCGCTTTCCGCGGACCGGCGTGAGGCGCTCGTCGAGCTTGCGCGCCGGTACGGATTCCTGATCGTCGAGGACGTCGCCTACCGCGAGCTGACCTTCGCGGACGAGGCGTTGCCGAGCCTCTGGTCGCTCGCGCCGGACGCCGTCGTCCAGGCGGGGACGACCTCCAAGACCTTTCTCCCGGGCGTGCGGCTCGGGTGGGCGGCGGGGCCAGCGGAGGTCTGCGCCCAGCTCGTCTCGGCGAAGCAGAACACCGATCAGTGCTCGGGCGGGCTCGGCCAGCGGATGCTCGAGGAGTACATCCGCCGCGGCTGGATCGAGGAGCAGCTCGTCAAGTCGCGTGCGCTGTACCAGGCGAAGTGCGACCGGCTGCTGTCCGCGCTCGAGCGGTCGATGCCGGCGGGCGTCGAGTGGACGCGCGCGCGGGGCGGCTTCTTCTCGTGGCTGACGCTCCCGGGTGTCGACGGGACGGCGCTCGCCGCGCGGGCCGCCGACGCGGGCGTCGGAATCACGCCGGGCGCGCTGTTCTACTGCGACGGCAGCGGCGAGGAGAACGTCCGGCTGTCGTTCAGCATGGTCGACGAGGCGCTGATCGACGAGGGCATCGACACGCTCGCGGGTCTGGTCGCGGGTTCGTGACGCGGCGCTTCCGCCACTTCCTCGCACTCCTCGCCACGCTCGTTCTCTTCTCCACCGGCTGAACGGTCGATCGCGCCCCCGGCGGGGGCGCCTGCGCCGCGATCACCCGCTCGTCGCGGCGTCCGTCCAGGGCGCGTTAGCGCTCGCGCAGATACGCGTCCGAGCCGTCGAACCAGTCGGCGCGGGGCGGGCTGAAGACGTCCACGTCGAGCGTGTCCTCCATGGCCTCGGCGCTGTGCGGCACGTTCGGCGGGATGTGCAGCACCTCGCCGGCGTGGACGTCGACCATCTCGGCCCCGTCCTCACCGAGCCAGAACCGGAGCGTGCCCTCGAGGATGTACGTGAGCTGCTCGTTCCCGTGCGAGTGCTTCGGGACGATGCAGCCCTTGTCGAGGTAGACGTGCCCGATCGTCATGCGCTCGGCCGGGATCAGCCGGCGGTGGAGGTCGGGCTTCAGTTCCTCTTTCGGCAGGTCGTCCCAGCGGTAGTGCGTGGCGCCCGAACTCATGGTTGCTCCTCTCGTCGACGGAGCCGGATCGTCGCACTTCCGGCACGGACACGTCACATTGCTTCTGCTCTGCTGCGTCTGTGATCTCGCTTCCGCAGGCAGCCGCCGTCGCAGCGAGCCTCGAGCTCGGTCTCGAGTCGGTTCCCTTGCTGCTCTGCCTCAGCCTCGTGGCTGATGCGCTCGACGACGGCTACGCGCCGGGAATCAACGGTGCGCTCATGCGCATGACTCCGGATCTCTGGGTCGACGGTCTCGACGTGCCGATTCGGCGGTTCGAGCGTGTCCAGCGAGACGTGCGGGCGCAGACTTGGCGACCGGCTCGAGTTGGCGGCCCCGTAGGAATTGATGCTTGTGATGCTAGTCTTTGTGCATCATGCGCACCACGATCACACTCGACGATGACGTGGTCGCGTTGATCGAGAGCGAGCGGCAGCGCACCGGCGAGACATTCCGCGTCGTCGTCAACCGACTCCTTCGCCGCGGCGCTCGTCCGGCTCGGTCCGCTGAGCCGCCGCCGCTGCCGGCGCATCCGGGACGGCCGCTGATCGACATTTCCGACGTCTCGGCGGTGCTGGCAGCGCTCGACGACGAGCGGTGGGCAGAGCGCGGACTCCTGTGACGCTCGTGGACACCAACCTTCTCGTGTACGCGGCGTTCACGGACGCGCCCGAGCACGATCGGGCACGCGCGTGGCTCGGTGCGCGCCTCGCCGACGGCGAGGGAACTGTCGCCTTCTGCTGGCCGGTCCTCTACTCGCTGATTCGCCTCACGAGCAACACCCGGGCGTTCGGCAAGAAGGCCCTCACCGTTCGGGACGCCTGGGCCGACGTCGCCGCGTATCTGGCGCAGCCGGCCATCCGGATCGTTTCGCCCGGCGCGGGGCACGCGGCGATCGCGGCCGAGCTCGCCGCCACACCGGGCCTGCGCAGCGAGGACGTCCCCGACATCGAGATCGCCGCCCTGGCGATCGAGCACGGGCTCGTCCTGGCATCGCGCGACAGTGGGTTCCGGCGCTTCGCAGGACTGCGGGTCGTCGACCCTCTGGAGTAAACGTGATGGAATGGCTCTCGTGGCCGCGCTGACCGAGCAATGGATCGAGGTCGACGGGCGTCGGACCGAGCTGCTCGCCGGCGGCGACGGCGCACCGCTGGTCTTTCTCCACGGCGGAGGGATCGTGGAGGGCTTCGACTGCTTCGAGCCGATCACTGACCGCTTCCGGTTCGTCGTGCCGTTCAACCCCGGCTTCGCCGGCACCGCCGACGAGCCGCCGGTCGAGGGGCTCGACGCGCTGGTCGCCCACTACGACGCACTGCTCGACACGCTCGGGCTCGACCAGGCCGTGCTGTTCGGCCACTCGCTCGGCGGCTGGGTCGCCGCGTCGTATGCGCACGCCCATCCCGGGCGGGTGGAGCGCCTCGTGCTCGCGTGCCCGTTCGGCCTCGAGGTTCCGGGCCATCCGCCTGCACCCCTCGCGAAGATGTCGCTCGACGAGGTCTACGCGGCGCTCACGAACGACCCCACGGTCTTCGCCGGGCGCATCCCATCACCGATCGACGACGCGTTCCTGGCCGCCCGCGCCCGCGAGGGCCAGGCGATCGGCCGGCTCATCCCGGGCCCGTTCGACCCGTCCCTCCCTGGCAAGCTCGCCGGGCTCGACATGCCCGCGCTGATCCTGTGGGGCACCGACGACCGGATCACCCCGGTCGAGCACGCGGCGGCGTGGGAGGCGCTGCTGCCAAGCGCGGAGACGGCGATCTTCGACGCTCGCGGCCACCTGCTGTTCCACGAGGACCCGGCCGCGCTGCGGGTCGCTGCTGACTTCGCTGCCGAGAGCACATAGATAGGGGGGCGGCGCCGAGAACTTCGGGGTCGTCTGGCCCCGGGGAGGCCTATTGTTGTCGGCGAGAATCGGCAGGAGAAGGGAGAGGGGAGCATGGTCAGGAACAGAGAAATTGTCGTGGCGCTCGGCCAGGGGGGGCTGGCCACGGCCAGAACGAAGGCGTACACGAACACGGCCAACACGCAGATCAACTCGTGGGACGTCGTCTACCAGCTCTACGGGTAGCAGCCGGGTCGCGATGGGCAAGGGGTGGGCAGCTGCCCTCGCGGGCGTCGTGATGCTTGCGCTCGGGGTCCCGGCGGCGACCGGCTCGCCGGCGGCCGGCAGGGCGGCGCCGCTCCGGTTCGGGGTGGTCGACGACTACGCGAAGTACACCGCGGCGTGTTTGGCCCCCAGCCCGTTCTACGCCGCGGTGAAAGACATCGGGTACCGCGTCGTGGGGATGACGGTCCCGTGGGACGAGGGCACCGCGATCGACGCGAAGGAGAAGGCGTTCCTCGACAGGGCGGTGCCCTGCGCGGTGTCGCGCAAGCTGCGGGTCGTTCTCGCGCTGTACCCGCGCCGTGCCGCGTCGGTCGGCACGTCGGCGGCGGCCCGCGCCGACTTCGCGGCGTTCGCGGCCGGCGTCGTCCGCGCGTATCCGCAGGTGACCGACTTCGTCATCGGCAACGAGCCGAACCAGAACCGGTTCTGGCAGCCGCAGGCCGGCGTCGGCGCGGCGTACGAGGCGGTGCTCGCGGACACATACGACGCGATCAAGGCGGTGCGCCGCAAGGCGCGGGTGCTGGGCTTCGCGATCTCGGGCCGCGGCAACGACCGGCCGCATTCACCCTCGAACGCGTCGACCTCGCCGGTGCAGTTCGTCCACGACGCGGCCGCCGCCTACCGGGCGAGCGGTCGGAAGCGGCCGCTGATGGACGCGTTCGCGTTCCACCCGTACCCGGCCGACAACACCTATTCCTACGCGAGGCGCTTCCTCTGGCCGAACGCCGGCGCAGCCGATCTCGCGCGGGTGAAGCAGGCGCTGTGGGACGGCTTCCACGGGACGGCGCAGCCGATGACCCCTATCTGCCTCTGCGAGGCCGGGACGCAGACCGCGCTCGACGGTCACGAGGCCGCGTACACCGGCACCGAGAACGTCCCGGTCGTGAGCGCCGCCGTGCAGGCGACGTACTACACGCAGCTCGCCGGGCTGGCGGCCTGCGATCCGGCGGTCGAGGCGCTCCTGCTCTACCCGCTGGTCGACGACCCCCAGCTCGACCGGTTCCAGTCGGGGCAGCTCTACGCCGACCTGGCGCGGAAGGACTCGTACGGGACGATGAAGCGCACGATCGCGACGTCGCGCGGCGCGTGCGCCGGGGCTCTCGCAGTCTGGGCGCCGGCGAAGGGCGTCGTCGGTGCGGGCGCCTCGTTCGACCTGCAGGACCGCGGTGCGAAGTCGACGGGGTGGGGCTTCCACGCGACCGCGCGCGAGGACGCCGCGTACGACGCGTCTCTCCTGGACGCCCGGGGCAACGTCGTGCTCACGACGGAGGGCTCGATCTCCGCGTACTACCACCCGTACGTCCAGTTCCCCCAGCAGCGGCTCCCCGCCGGTCGCTACCGGTACGCGATCAGGATGCGGGCGGCGATGAGCCCGGCGCGGACGACGTCGTTCCGGAGCCGCCTGTTCACCGTGCTCCGCTGATCCTGGCGGTCGTGCGCTCGACCATGACGAGGTTGCCCTTGAGCTCGTAGAGGGCGAGCGCCTGCTCGAAGGCGGCCTGCGCCTCGTCGCTGCTGCCGCCGAGGGTGAGCACCTCGCCGAGATCCGAGTAGGCGTCGCCGAGCGAGTCGGGCATTTCGACGTTGAGCCCTCTTTCGACCGCCTCGCGTGCCAGCCGCTCGGCCTCGGCGGAGTTGCCGCGCCGTGCGAGCACCTTCGCCCTGACCTGCCGCCAGAGCATCTGGGTGAGCACGTCGTCGCTGGCGCCGAGCTCGGCCGACCGGTCGGCAGCCGCGTCCGCTTCGTCGAGCCGGTCGAGCCGGTAGAGCGCCTGCCCGAGCTTTCCGACGACGCTCGAGAGCCACGCGCGGTCGCCGGCAGCCTCGAGCATGCGGCAGGCCTCCTCGGCAAATGCGGCCGCGCCGGCAGCGTCGCCGGCCAGCAGCTCGACTTCGACGCTCACGAAGCCGGTCGTCAGCGCGAGCGGGGTCAGCGAGCCCTGGTCGGTGAGCTGGGCCCGCAGATCGGTGACAATCGCCCGCGCCTCGGCGAAGCGGGCGAGCATCGCCAGCGCCTGCGCACGGTGCATCCGGAGGCCCGGCCGGCGGCCCCCCTGCTGCTCCTGCTCGTCCAGCCAGGCGAGCAAGTCGGGCACCGGCGTGCTGCCGTGCAGACGCGACGCGCCCCCGAACCCCACCAGCCGCTCCGCCAGAAGCGGGAGATCGATCACCCGCCGGGCATGCTCGAGCGCGCGTTCGGTCGCCTCCAGCTCTGCGTCCATCCTGGCGTGCATGTGCGCGACCTGGGCACGCCCGAGGTAGGCGGCGAAGAGCCCGAAATCGTCCCCGGCTGCCTGGAACACGGGCAGCGCCTCCTCGACGGTCGCCGCCAGCTGCTCGGTGGCGCCCTCGGGCTCCAGAAACGTGCGGACGGTCTCCTGGTCGATCCGCGCGCACAGCTCTGCGGCCCGGTCGCCGGCGGCGGCCGCGCGGGCGATGACGCCGCTCGCGTAGTCGAATGCATCCTCCATCCGGCCCGCCTGGAAGAAGGCCGCGACCAGGTCGGCCGCGAGGATGCGGTCGATCTCGTCGGAGGGAAGGAGAGCGACGGCCCGCTGGAGCAGATTGACGGCGGCCGGGAGATCGTGCCGGGCCATGGCCCGGCGGCCGGCGGCCGCCAACCGCCGCCGCGCTTCCCCGGCGATCGAGTCGTCGGCCGCTGACCCGAGCTCGGCGTGATAGCGGCACGCCTGCTCCAGGTGGTAGCCGAGGATCTCGTCGAGCTCGACCAGATCACGTCCGTGCTCGACCAGCCAGCCGGCGAACTGCTCGGTGCAGGCCCGCCCGCGCCGCCTTCGGAAGCCCGTCGTAGGCGGCGTCCCGGACCAGCAGGTGCCGGAAGCGGAAGGCGTCCTCGCCGGGAAGCTCGCTCTTGTCGGGGCGGACGAGCTCCTTGCGAACCAGCGACGACAGCCGCGCCATCACCTGCGGCTCCCCGGGGCCGAGCGCCTGCACCGCGCCGCGGTGGAAGACGCGCCCCTCGATCGAGCCGCGCTCGAGCACGTCCCGCTCGGAGACGTCGAGCTGGTCGAGGCGGGCGGCCAGCAGCGCCTGGATCGTCGGCGGCACCGTGATCTCGCCGCTTCCCGACTCCGCGACGAACGCGACCATCTCCTCGACGTACAGCGGGTTGCCCTCGGCCGCATCGAGGATCCGGCTGCGCAGGTCGTCGTCGAGGTGGGCCAGGCTCTCGATCAGCTGCTCGGTCTCCTCCGGGGCGAGCGGCTCGAGCAGCACGCTGGTCGCGTTGACCTTGCCGCCGGCCCAGCCCGTCCGGCGGTCGAGGAGCTCCGGGCGGGCCATGCAGAGCAGCAGGATCGGAGCGTCGCGGGAGAGATCGGCGACGTGCTCGATCAGGTCGAGAAAGGTCTCCTCGCCCCAGTGCACGTCGTCGAAGACACAGACGACGGGCGTCTCGGCGGCGACGGCCTCGAGCTGCTTGCGGAACGCCCAGGCGATCTCGTCGCCGGACGAGACCAGCTGCTCGTCGCCGACCAGGGCGCGGATCGTCCCGGCGGCGACCGGGTCTGTCTCCGCCGGTGGGAGCTGCTTGAGCACCTCGACCACGGGCCAGTAGGTGATGCCCTCCCCGTAGGGCAGGCAGCGACCGCGCACGATCAGGGCGCCGTCGAGCGAGCCGAGGAACTCCGCGACCAGCCGGGACTTCCCCACCCCTGCAGAGCCCAGGATCGTGAACAGCTGGCAGGAGCGGTCGCCGAGCGCCTGGCCGAAGGCGTCTCCGAGCCGCCGCAACTCCGTCTCACGTCCGACCATGGCGCCCTGCATGTGGCGGACGGAGCCCATGTCGCCGTGCACCGACAGCAGACGATGGGCCGGAACCGGGTCAGCCTTGCCCTTCAGGGTCAGCGGCTCGACCGCCTCGACCAGAACGGCATCCTGGGCCAGCTGCAGCGTCTCATCGCCGATCAGGATCTCCCCCGGCTGGGCGGCCTGCTCGAGCCGCGCGGCGATGTTGACCGCGTCGCCGGTGGCGAGGCGCTCCGCCGTGCCGGTGACGACCTCGCCGGTCGTCACGCCGATGCGTCCCTGGAGACCGAGCTCCGGGAATGCCTCGCGCATCTCGACCGCAGCCCGCAGCGCCCGTAGCGCGTCGTCCTCGTGCACGACGGGCACGCCGAACACCGCCATCACCGCATCTCCGATGAACTTCTCCACGGTGCCGCCGTGGCGCTCGACGATCCCCTTCATCTGCTCGAAGTACCGCGCGAGCAGCGCCCGTAGCGCCTCCGGGTCGAGCCGCTCGCCCAGCTCGGTCGAGCCCGTGACGTCGCAGAAGAGCACGGTCACCGTCTTGCGCTGTTCGCGGGCCGGCGACGCCTCCGTCAGCGACGCCGTGCAGAAGCCGCAGAACGCGAATCCATCAGGATTCTCCTTGCCGCATTCGGGACAGGCCGGCACGCGGCGAGTCTACGTTCGAAGTCGAACGCGGCGCGCTGACTCAGACCGAGAGTTCCGGATCGCCGTCACGCGGGTCTGCGGCCTCGGCGACCGTCCCCGCATGTCCATCCTTCTCGACGATGAGGTACGTGGGGTTCGTCTCGACGACGAGTTCGACCTCCGGGTTTTCGTGCCCGGGCGCGACGAAGAACCGGGCTCCCTCGGAGCGGACGTGCTCGTACTCGCGCCGCGAGAGCACCACACGCTCGAAGCATCCTCGCGTCGAACATTCGCAGATGAACTCGTAGTTGTCGCCGCCGAGGCGCAGCGCCACCTGCTCGATCTCCTCGTTCACCGTCCGAAAGACGATCGCGTTGTTCGCGAGCCGCTCCTCGCGCTCCTCCAGCGATGTCAGGTCGGACGCCGATTCGCCGGGCGCGGGCACGTCGAACCACAGTAGCGTACGCCGAGGCCTCTCAGGGTGCGGATTGGCCCTGCTCACAGGGTTGGAATGGCTTGTGAACGACCCGCCCGGCATCCCGGCGATTCTCCCTGCACGGCATGGCGTGCACCTGGCTAGGACACCGTCGAGGCCTGGTAGATGCCTCCGTTCAGGGCAACGACGTAGAGCTCTCCTCGCCACCCTTCACCGAACGACACGAGCAGTCCCGGCGGAAAGAGCGGCTCCGCACGTTTGTCGCGCGCAACGCCGCCGCGAACGGTCACGCTCCACAAGCCGCCGCAGAGGTCTCCGTAGACGTAGCGGCGACTGAGAGCTCGGAGAGCTGTGCCCCGATAGACGTAGCCGCCGGTCACCGCGTTGCAGCGACCCGGGGCGTGCCGATACTCGAGGAACGGCGGCAGGACACGACCCTGAAGATCGGGCGGTATCGGACGAGTACGTACCGATCCCTCCCAGACGTTCCAGCCGAAGTTCGCGAGACCCCGGAACCCTCGCGGCAGCCGGTCGACCTCCTCGCGCAGGTCTTGCCCGACGTCGCCGATGTACAGGTCGCCCGTCATGCGGTCGAACGAGAAGCGCCATGGGTTCCGCAGACCGAGCGCGAGGATCTCCGGCTTCGCGCGCGGCGTGTCGACGTCGAGTCGCACGAGCTTGCCCAGCAGCGTCGCCGGATCCTGCGCCATCTCCGGCTGGTCCCATCGCCGAAGCTGGCGTAGAGGCGGCCGTCAGGGCCGAATGCCAACTGGCCGCCGTAGTGGCCATACGCGTCCTTCTGCGGTGTGGACACATTGAGGAGGACGCGGCGCGACGAGCGCACGCCCACGCCGTGGACAGACCTGAACTCGGTCACGTAGATGTCGCCGTCACGGCCGATGTAGTTGACGAAGAACTTCCCGTTGTGCAGGTAGTCGGGATGGAACGCGAGTGAGAACATGCCGCGTAGGCCTCCACTCCGCACCTGACTGCGAATATCGAGGAACGGTTTCGTAAGCACGCGGTTCCCGTCGACGATTCTGATTACCCCAGCGCGCTCGACCACGTACAGGCGGCCGGGCAGACGCGAGGGAGCGGGCGCGACGAAGACCGGCCCTCGCAAGCCGGTCGCCACCCGAATCAGGCTCAGACGGCCGGGACCGCCGACCTCTGTCGAAGCAACAGACCCGTGCGCGACCGACAAGGTCGCCAGCAGCACCATCGCTGCTGCGCGAGCAAGCCGGAGCACCTGGCGCCACACCACGACGCTGAGATATACACGGCGCGCAGGTCTCAGGCGCGGCCGCGTGGGTGTCGCAGCGACCCCCAGCTACTCGCGGCCTCTACTCAGCCGCCACCGTCTTCGCGCGACTCGCCCGCTCTGGGCAGCGTTCTCGGCTGTCGGCTGCCCTCGGAGGGAGCCTTTGGTTGGTCGCCAATCTCGCCGGGGTCGGCCTTAACTGCTTCGCCGATCCGGGTGAGGAGCTCGTCGACCGGTGAACCGAGACCTGTTCCGTCCGGGTCGAGCTCGGCCAGCAGGGACTCGAGAAAGGCCGCGATCCGGGCCCGCGCCTCCACCGCGAGTTGCTCGGCATCGCGGATCTCCTGCTCGAAGCCGCGCACTTTCAACCTCGCGTCCTCGAGCATCTTCTCGGCCTCGGCCTCGGCGCCCCGCACGATCTCGTCCGCCTGCCGCTTGCTCTCTGCCGTAGCGGATTCAGCCTCACGTTCGTACTCGGCCTTGAGCTCCTTGCCCTCGCGCTCGCTCTCGGCGCGAACTCGTGACGCGACGAGAAGCGCTTCAGTGATTTCCTTCTCGTGCTCTCGTCCCTCGGCGATCTGCTTCTCGAGCTCCGCAACACGGGCCTGTGCCTCGTTACGCTCGGTCAAGACCGCCGTCACGCTGTCCTCGAGATCGCTGAGGAACGTGTCGGTCGCGGCCCGGTCGTAGCCTCTCAGCGCAGTCGGCAGCGAGAGTTCCTTGATCAGTTTGGTTGGATCGTCTGTCGCCATGGACATAGTTTCGTCGTTTGTCGGCAAACCTGCAAGCAGCCCTACTGGGCCGGACCGGATCTGCCGCTTCTCGCCTGCTGAGCCTCGCCCAGGGTGTAGACGTTCGCCGGTCGTTCACCCGGGGTACGCTGAACCTCTGCGAGCAGGTCGAGAAGGAATGTCGCCAACTCTCGGCGTATGTTCTCCGCCAACTCGCGGTCGCGCACCAGTTGCCGCTCGGCTTGAGCCCGTCCCGATGCAGCTTCAGCGACGATCTCACGAGCCCTCTCCTCTGCCTCCTGGATGATGGCGCGGGCTGTCCGCTTGGCATCTCTCTTGATCTCCCAGGCAGCGCGGCCGGCCGCCTCGCGGGTGACGGCGAGCAGAGTCTGGCGCTCGCTCTCGGCGGAGGCGCCGATCTCAGCCGCCCGTTCTTCCGCCTCAATGACGATGGCGGTTGCCTCGCGCCGTGCCTCCGATATGACCCGCTCGGAGTCCCAGGTGACAGCCGCATTCCCCGGCCCGGACTCCGGCCCTGCCTCTCGGCGCCCACCGGTGGAGCGCCGCATCTTGTCCAACCTGCGCGCCTCGACACGTTGCTCGTGCGCACGTCGTAGTCGCACGACGAGGCGGGCGATCAGCCAGACAACGACAACGACGACGATGGCAACTCCGGCGCCGCCGATGACCGGAATCACGCTTGGGCCGCGGCCGACGCCGTAAGTCTGCTCTTGGGGATCGCAACCGCGCCACCTGACGAGCGCAGCTCGTCGACCCACGAACCAGAGAAAAGACGGGAGGAACATCGGTCTGATCGTAGATCGGGCTGTTTACAACCGCAAACCCACACGCGGCCCACGTAGAAGACCTGATTGTCCCGTGCGGGTTACGAGCGAGGTGTCAGGCCGTGAGAATACGGCTAGGCTTCCATGACCGGTCGGGGAGACACGCGAAGGGGAAGGTTGGGAGAGACGGGACATCCGAGAAGCTCGGCTGCTAGCCAGCACCTTTCTGCATTAGAGCGGACGCGCTGATGGTCGCTCGAGCAGGCCGCGAGGTAATCCTGGTCGACCTCGATTTCCGTCATCCGTACCTGGGCACGTTCTTCCCCGACGCCGGCCCGTACGGCCTGACCGACGTTGCGCTCGGGCAAGTTCCGTTGGGCGAGGCACTTGTGCCCGTCATCCTGGACGAAGGGCGAGCAACCGCCTTGGACTCGAGTGGCGCCCGCCAAGCAAGCTCGAACGGATCGGGTGGACAACACGCGGCACTCCGCGTGCTCCTGGCAGGGACATTGCCGCCGAACCCCGGCGAGTTCATCGACTCGGTGGCGGTCGAACGAGTGTTGGCCGACCTTTCCGCCCGTGCAGACATCGTCCTGATCGACTCGGCCCCGATGCTCGGGATCGGCGATGCCCTTACGCTCGCCTCGAAGGTCGATGCGCTGATCCTGGTCACCCGACTCAACGTTCTCCGTCGGCCGATGCTGCGTGAACTCGAGCGCTCGCTCGCTCGCTGCCAGGCGAAACCGCTCGGCCTCGTGGTTACCGATACGACCGCCGCGGACACCTACGGATACGCCTACGGATACGCCGAAACGCGCACGCCGGATCATGAACGCCATCCCACTACCGACGAGGCGGAGCTGCGGTCATGAGCGCAATCCGAACCAAACGCGCTGTACCCGTGCCCGTGGACAGCCCGACCGAGGTCGAGGCGGCCGCTGTCAAGGCAGGACGCAGCGACGTATTGGACAGCCGCGGGTACCGGCACACGAGCTCGCATCGTCGAGGCTGGGTCTATGCTCGGCCCGTCATCCATGACTGAACGCGAACGGCGGCTTTCGCCGCCGCCGCGAGCTCCCGTTAACCGCAGGAAAGATTGCCGTCAGTCCCTCGGCTTCGGAGAGTTCTCCCTCTGCATCGGCAGACCACTCTGGTCACGTGAGCTCCAACCGTCACGTAGTGAGGTCGGTGGCGAGCGGCTTACTCGACCGGCTGCGGGACGGCCCGCCGATCGTCGCCGACGGGGGATGGCCGGCTGCTCTCGGCCGCCGCGGCCACGGGTGAAGGTCGTGCGCGCCGGTCGTCAGCGAGAACATCCGGCGCCCCGCGGCATCCGCAGAGAGTCCGGCTTTCGGGTGGCAGGGGTGACGCGGGTGGTCGAGTCCGTCCACTCCGAAGTGTTACATGATCTCGACCGCCTGGATCACCCGGGCCTCCAGGAAAGCGAAGCGTTGCATCGAAATGAGGCGTGTTCAGCAACGTGTCGGACTGGATCATCCTTGCCGCACTCGCGTTCGCCGCTTGGTTCGCGGTCGCGGTCGTCGTCGGCCTGTTCCTCGGTCGGCTCATGCGGGCATGCTCGTTGACGTCCGGCGCTCTCCGACAGCATTCCCTCTCCCCGCTCCAAAATAGTGCCGATCTACCGAACCTGCGCCAAGTGTGGCCGAATCTGTCGACCGCTACGCCCGAAGCATGGCGGCTCTACGTGTGGGCGCTAACGAAAACCAGTACGCGTTTCGCAAACAGGTGCTGCAGCACGAACTAGCCGTCGTCGACCCGCCGCAGATTCCTGACATCACCGAGGCGGCCGCTGCTCTGACCAACTTTGGCCTCTTCTGGAAACGTGAGCATGACGCTCTCCGAACGCAACAAGCTCCTTCGCCCCGTCTTCGAGACCGTGACGCAGGACTCAGGAGAGCTGGTTTCCGTGACGCCTCGCCAGCCTTCTTGCCCTACTTCCAGTGGGGTCAGAAGGTGGGGGAAATACGGGAGCGACGGGACTCGAACCCGCGACCTCCGGCGTGACAGGCCCTGAAGACGATTCCACGCCAGACCGCGAATGACCACGAAACGTCCTGATCTGCAGGGTGTCTGGCTTGCCTTCGACCACCTATTGCCCCGGCCTGGTCACGCTGGCCACGCGCATTCCACCCCATTCAGGCCCCATCGGAGAACCAGTGCCGCGCACGACGAGCCACGCGACGACGGCAGCGCCGGCGGCGAGCTGGATGCCGCCGGCGCAGAAGAACGAGTGCGAGGGCGAGGCGAGCCGCCAGGACGAGCGGCTCGGTCTCACGCTACTCGCCGAGTTCGAGCAGGTTGGCGAGGAATCCGCCCCGCCTCCGCTTTCCGTTCGGGGCCTCGCCCCCGCTGATGTCGTCATCGTCGCGGTCGGCTGCTGCCTGGTTAGGGTCAGCGGCCGATCGCTCGATGATCTTGTCGAGCTCGCCGTGGTCGAGCCAGACGCCCCTGCAGTCGGGGCAGTAGTCGATCTCGATGCCGGAGCGCTCGCTCATCACCAGCAGAGTGCCGTCGACGGGGCAGTTCATGTCGTTCCTCCTTCGGTCGAGAGGTTGTGTGGTCGGGTCCACGGGCAGGCTGGGGGGCCGGTCATCGGAGCCCCTTCGGGAGTGCGCCCGTGCTTGCGGTCACCGAGAAAGACGGCGCCGATAACGACCGCCGCGAAGGCGGCGATGCGGACGGCGCCGATCCAGCCGCTCGGTAGCGGCTCGCCGAAGATCGTCATGCCGGCGATGATCGGCAGTGCGTTCGTGCAGAGCGTCGCGATTCCGGCGGTCGTCAGCGCGCTCGAGCGCTGGAACCCCGCCTGGAGCACGACGCTGCCGAGCGAGTACGCCAGGACGAGTCCGGCGACGAAGCCGAGGTGGCCCCCGGCCTCGACCGCGCCCTTCGTCGCGACGTCGCCGGAGGCGAAGAGCAGGCCCGTCGCGAGACCGTAGGCGGGGCCATCTCCGATCCTGCGCGCGAGCAGCTTGACCGCGAGGAACGCCGCGGCGAAGGACGCGCCGATCCAGCCGGCGATGCTCGCGTAGCTCGCGCCCGTGCCCTCGCTGTGCCCTCCGGCCAGGGAGAGGCCGAGCAGCACCAGCCCGGCCACCGAGATCGCGACGCCAAGACGCTCGAGCCGCGTCAGTGGGACCTTCGTCACGTGCGCGACCATGAGCGCGAGGATCGCAATCCCGCCCGCCGCCGTTGCCTGAACGAGCGACAGCGGCGCCAACGAGAGCGCGAGCACGAAGAGCGCCCAGCCGGTCACCTCGCTGGCGAATGCCGAGCAGCCAGCGCCGGCTGCCGACGAGCCGGCCGGGCGGAGCGGATCGGCGCTCGGAGCGAAATCGGCGGCAGCGTACGTGCTGCTTCGTGCTCGATCAGGTACCCGAGGTTGAGAGCGAACGCCGACGTCAGCGTCACCGCGAGTGCGAGCCCGATCCTCACCGCGCCGCCATGCCCTCCGCTCCCATCAGATCGCCCGTCAATGTCCGGGTGAGCGCGGTCCCGCGGACGACGAGCACCGAACACGGCGCTTGATGGACAACCCGCTCGCTGACGCTTCCGAGCGCCGCGATTCCGTGCAGGCC
>CAWBSE010000006.1:0-55149 GCA_963791425.1 uncultured Actinomycetes bacterium | reverse complement strand
TGACCAGGAGGCCGCGTGATCGGGATCGGCTCGCTGAGCGACCCGAGAACCGCGTCGGCGGCGACGAGCTCGGCCGCAATGCCGGGAGGATCGGATCGCGCCTGGGGATCGTGTTTAGGAAAGCGAGCGCACGAGCCCGGTGTCGATGAGGCTGCCGACCGCGAGCCGGCTTCCCTTGCATCCCGGATCGGCGCGCGGCAAGGTTACGCGGTGCAGGCGACCGCCGCCGATCCAGCCACACAACAACCGCGCCGGGCCGGCTGGCTGCTCGTCATCCTGCTACCGCTGGGTCTGATCGGGCTCTTGCGAGGGGCGCCGACGATAGACGACCGCTGGGAGAACGGCTCGGTCCATTTCGGGCTCGTCCTGGCAACGGCGATGGTCTGCGTCGTCGTCGCATTCGCGATCGTGGAGAGCGCCCGCCGTCGCCGCGACGCACGGCTGCTCCTGATCGGGCTGGCATTCGTCGTCAGTGCCGGCTTCCTCGCGTTACACGCACTGGCGACGCCGGGAGTCGTCCTCGCCGGGAAGAACGCCGGCTTCGTGCTCGCCACACCGATCGGCCTCGTGCTCGCCGGCGCGTTCGCAGCGGCCTCAGCGGTCGAGTACAGCCTGGCAGCGTCGCTCTGGATCGTGCGGCGGGCGTGGTTACTGGAGGCGATCGTGGTCTGCCTGCTCGTGGTCTGGGCAGCCGTCTCGGTCGCCGACGTGCCGCCGCTGCGCGATCCAGTCACGCCGAACGAGGTCGGGGGACCGCTCGGCGCCGTCGCCGGCGTCGGCTGCATCCTCTACGCCTTCGCCGCAGCCGGGTACCTCCGTGTCTACCGCCGCCGTGGAGGCGCGCTCGCATTCGCCGTCACATTCGGCTTCGCGCTCCTCGCCGAGGCGCTCGTGGTCGTCGTCGTCTCGCTGAAGACGAGCTGGCATCTGAGCTGGTGGGAATGGCACGCGCTGATGCTGCTCGGCTTCATCTCGATCGCGCTAGCGGCGTCGCGCGAGTGGCACGAGGAGCGCTTCAGCGGCCTGTATCTCGACGAGACTCTGCGCGGCCACAAGGAGGTCAGCGTGCTGTTCGCCGACCTCGTCGGCTTCACGCCTTTCTCCGAACAGCGCACGCCCGCCGAGGTGCACGCGATGTTGGTCGCCTACTTCGGGCGGCTGGCGCCCCTCATCCGGGACGAGTTCGACGGCGAGGTCGCGGAGTTCGTCGGCGACCAGATCTTCGCCGTCTTCAACAAGGGCGGCGACCAGCCGGATCACGCCCTGCGTGCCGCCGGCGCCGGCCTCGCGGTCCAGCGGGCAGCTGCCGATATCGCCGATGGGCACCCGGACTGGCCGATCTTCCGCGTCGGCATCAACAGCGGCGAGGTGCTCGCCGGTGTCGTCGGCGACCGCGGGCACCGCATTCACGGGGTCTTTGGCGACACGGTCAACCTCGGTGCCCGGCTCGAAGGCCAGGCACCCCCCGGCGGCGTCGTGATCGGCCAGGCGACACTGGACCAGTTGCCAGAGGGTGTCGTCACCGAGGCGCTGCCGGAGCTGCAGCTCAAGGGCAAGTCAGCTCCTGTCGCCGCCTACGTCCTCATCGCACTAGCCTGATCAGAGGTCGTGCCCTGTCGTCCGGACGAGGATCTCGTTGACGTCCACGTGGGCCGGTTGCGACACGGCGTACAGCACCGCGCGCGCGATGTCGTCCGGATGGAGCGGTGTATCCAGCTTCTGGGTCGCGAAGAACCGCGTGTCGGTCATCCCCGGCTCGACCAGCGTGACGCGGACGCCGGTTCCCTGAAACTCCTGCCTCGCCGCGTCGCCCATCGCCGTGACCGCGAACTTCGTGCACGAGTAGAGCGAGCCGGGAAGTGCCACGCGTCCGGTGACCGACCCGGTCAGAAGCAGGTGCCCCTTCGAGGCGACCAGCGCGTCGTAGCAAGCGCGGATCGTCAGAGCCGGGCCGTAGACGTTCGTCAGCACCATCGCGCGCCAGTGCTCGGGCGTCGACTCTTTGAAGCCGCGGTCGGCGCCGAAGCCGGCGTTGGCGAACGCGATGTCCAGGCGGCCGTAGGCGGCCAGCGTCTCCGCGACCATCCGCTCCTGGTCGGCCCACTCGTTCACGTCGCAGGTGACGGCAAGGCCGTCGAGCGACTCCGCCACGGTGCGCGCACGCTCGGCGTCCCGGTCGGCAACGACGATGCGGGCACCCTCGGCGGAGAGCCGCCGCCCGACGGCCTCGCCGATCCCGCTCCCACCCCCGGTGATGACGGCGACCTTCCGTTCCAGGTCTCCCACTACGAGCCTCCTTTCACGTCAGGCTATCCCAGACGACGTTCAGGGATGGGACGCCCCGGCGCGAAACGGGCAGCGCAGGCGGCTCGCCGGTGAAGGCGAGCCCCTCAAACCGGCGCAGCACCGTCTCGACGAAGACAATCGCCTCGAGCTTCGCAATCGTGGCGCCGATGCAGGCGTGCGTGCCGACGCCGAACGGGATCGCGCCCGGGTCGCGCCGGCCCGGGTCGAACACGTCCGGATCGGGGAAGACCGACTCGTCGCGGTGCGCCGAGGGCATCACGACGACGACGACCTGGTCCTGTGGAATCGTCCCGGAGGGGAGCTCGACGTCAGTCGTCGCGACTCGCTTCAGCCCCTGGACCGGCATGTCCCAGCGCAGCATCTCCTCGACGAAGTCGGGGACCAGCTCCGGGTCGTCCCGTAGGCGGCCCGCCTCCTCCGCCGGCCCGGTGAGCAGCCGGATCAGGCAGCCGCCGAGGAGCTTGACCATGACGTGCTGGCCCGCGACGAAGATGATCGTGAGCGTCCGGACCAGCTCCTCGTCGCTGAGGCCCCGCTCGTGTGCCTCTGCCACCATCCGCGCGAACGCATCGTCGCCGGCCGCGCCGGCAATCCGCGCGCCGAGATACGCCTCGAAATCGACCACCGCGGCGTTCATCTGCGCCGCCTCCTCGGGAGTCCTGGTGCGGTCGAAGTTCCGGTTGACATCGCGGATCCAGGCGGACAGCCGGAACCAGTCGTCCGCGGGAAAGCCGAACGCGGACGCAACGGCGGCCGCGGGAAACGGCCGCAGCACCGTTTCGAGCAGCTCGGCCTCGTTCGAACCGGACAAGCGCTCGAGCAGGTGGTCGAGGGCAACCTGGATTGCCGGCCGGTACGCGGCGCTGGCCCGGGGCGTGAATGACGATGCGACGCCGGACCGGAGCCGCTTGTGCTCGGGGTCGTCGAGGTTGAGGAACCACTGGCGCCTCGCCCGGGCCGTGGGACTGCCACTCCCGCCGAGTGTCTCGGCGATGGGATCGATCTGCTGCCAGCGCTCGTCGTTCGCGCTGAGCCGGTCGTCGCGGAAGACCGCAACGATGTCGTCGTAGCGCGTCAGGCGGATCAGCCCGTTCCCGTCGCGATGAAGCGGATCCTCTCGCCGGAGCTGCGCGAAGAACGGGAACGGGTCGTCGTGAACGTCGCCCTCGCGGGCGAAGCCGTCGGCCCCCGGCCCCCTCCCCGTCCGTTCCGCGGGCGTGGTCACGCGCCGGGTACAGCCTCCGCGGGCGCCCGCTGCGTCTCGACGACCTCGGCGAGCTTGTCCTCCGCGCGGTCGCGGACGATACCAAGGAGCCAGGCGTCGAGGTCGGGCGGGCGCCTGTGCTCGATCTCGTACGAAACCGGCTCTCGGCGCAGCACCGGCTCCTCGCCCTGCAGGACGGCCTCGCAGAACGCGTGGACGTCGTGATCGCACTCGACGACGACGCGGCCGTCGGACAGCGGATGCCGCATCCTAGCCTCGTTCAGCCGGATCACATCGTCGAGCGCCTCCCTCGGATCGAGCTCCGCGGTCGCCGGCGGCAGCAGCGGCGTCAGTGTCTCGCGGGCTTCTGCGTAGAGGTCGGCCAGCCGGTCCTCGAGGCAGAGCCTGATCAGCAGGTACTCGTCGATCGTCCAGAACTGGTCGAGCCAGTCCTCCGAGTAGATGTACTCGTCGCCGCCCTGCTGCATCTTCTCGGCGAAGTCGAGACAGAACGCGCGCATCTCCGCGAGCGTGGGGCACTGTTGGGGGTCGGCCTGGACCAGCGCATCTATCGAGCGCCAGATCGGCAGCCCCGACAGCTTCCAGGTGACGAGGATCGACGGGAGCAGCAGGTGGTGCATGTGGTACAGCAGGGTCAGCCACGCGAAGGACCGCATCTCCCGCCAGCCTTCCTCGTCGTAGGACGAGGACGAGACGACGAGCTCCTGCGTCTCGTAGATGCCGTCGGGAGGCGCGTCGACGGACGCATGGTTGTTGACGATCTTGCAGGTGACCGTCTTCAGCGCGTACTGCCGCTGGTAGTCCGGGTCGCCCATCTCGGCGTTCGGGAGGATCGTCAGGTTGTGGAACTGCACCCGATGGTGCTGACCGCGCTCGACGACACTCGAGATGCTCTCCTTGAACGACGGGAGCGTCTCCGCAGGGAGGCCGACGATCATGTCCACGAACGTCGGGATCCCGTCATGGACGAACCGCCGCTGAAGTTCGGCGTACGTCTCGAGCGAGATGTTCTGCCGCTTGATCGCCTCGAGCACCTCGGGCGTGGTCGTCTGGATCGAGATGTTCATCTCGGTCGCAAGGCCGCCCTCGGAGATCGCCTTCATCGTCAGGTAGGCGCGATCGGTCGCGTTCTTCGTCTGCTGAACGAGGACCTTCTTCGGGTATCCGTGCCGCTTCGCGGCCGCGACGACCGCCTCCGCAATCTCGACGTCGCGAGGCAGGATCCCGAAGTTCGCGTCGCCGATGAACAGGTAGTCGATCCCGTTTGCGGCAATCCACTCCGCCTCGGCATGGATGCGGTCGAGCTCGAACTTGTGCACCTTCGCCGCGATCGCCGAACCCCAGTCGCAGAACGTGCACTTGAACGGGCACCCGCGGTTCGTCTCCCAGACCGTCCGCCACGAAGTCCCCGGATGCGACTCCATCAGCGGAGCGAACACGCCTTCAAGAAACGGGGACGGCACGATCGAGAGGTCCGCGATACGCGGCCGCCTCGGGACGGCGACGAACCGCCCGGACCCGTCGACGAAGCTGGAGCTCGGAACGTCCTCCCAGCTCCGGTCCGGGTAGCGCTCGGCGAGCTCGAAGAACGTCTGCTCTCCCTCGCCGTGGCAGGCGACGTCGATGAACGGGTGCGCCCGGAGGAACTCCTCGGCATCGTCTGGGACGTGGGGGCCGCCGAAGACGACGAGCGTGTCCGGCCGCGCCGCCTTCAGCTCGCGGGCGACCGCGAGGGTGCGATTCGCGTTCCAGACGTACATGCTGAACCCCACGATGCCAGCGTCGCCGATCGTCGCAGCTGCGTCGCCCGGCGCCAGCCGGTGGATGATCGGGATCTCGAACTCGTAGCGGTCCGGCCGCGGTGAATGCTCCTGGAGGTACGCCTGCAGCAGTGCGACCGAGTACGGAAGGTAGACGGACGAGTCCACCGCCGTGTTCATCTGCACGAACCCGACCTTCACTGCGTCGCGCGGCCCTGCGTCCGACACCTGCTCCTCCTATCCGGGCTGGGGCGGGAATTATTGACGTGCCGACCGAGCCGCGTCAAAGGCCGGGTCAGATGTAGGACTGGTAGCAGGGTGTGCGGCCGGCTGCCGGCTCGTCGAGGCCCGGGAGCGACGACAGCAGAATCGGCCCGTTGACGGCGTACGGCTCGCCGTGGTCGACGCCGACCATCGCCCCGAAGGTGGTCGCCCGCGCCGCCAACATCGCGCCCAGACGGCCGTCGTTCAACGCGGTCGGGCTCGCATCCGGGCCGGACGACACCTGGCTCGCGTAGATCTCGACAAAGCGGGCCCGGCGCTCCCAGACCGGGCTGATGTCGACCACGACCGACGGCTCGAAGACCTGGTGCACCATGTACCAGTAGATCCGGCGCGGCCGGTGGGCCGGTCCGGTCCCGAACTTCTCGACCCCGGCGAGAAAGCAGGCCTCCTTCAGCAGCCGCCCTGCGGCAGCGTGGTCGGGGTGGCGATCCTCCCAGTACGGAGCGAGGACGACGGTCGGCTTCAGCTCGCGGAGCGCCTGGACGATTGCGGCCCGGTGAGCCACGTCGGTCCCGAGCGAGCCATCCGGAAGGTGCAGCGAGATACGAGACGTGAGCCCGAGCAGCTCGCTGGCGGCGTCACGCTCGGCCGAGCGACGACCCAGGTCGCCGTTGGTGGAGAGCTCACCTTCGGTCAGGTCGACGACGGACGTCGAGCGACCGGAATCCGCCGCGAGCAGCAGCGCGCCGGAGCAGAAGAACTCGACGTCGTCGGGATGGGGCGAGAACGCGACGACGTCGACGTGATCGTCAGGCAACTCCATCCGCCATGACCTCCTCGGCGGGCGCGGCGGGCGCGGATGCGAGCCGGTAGACGGCTTCGTAGCGCCGGACGACCGACTGCGCCGAGAAGTCGAGCGCCCGCTCCCTCGCAAGCCGCCGCATCCGCAGCCGGAAGGCGCGGTCGGTGAACAGCCGGAGCGCGAGCTCGGCACCGTGCTGGTAGTCCCCGGGGTCGAAGAGCATCGCCGTGCGGCCGGGTTCCACGAGCTCGGGGAGCCCGCCGACGGCGGTCGCGACGACGCAGAGGCCTGCGGCCATCGCCTCCAGCGCGGCCAGGCAGAAGCTCTCCTCCCAGCTCGTCACCAGGAGCAGGTCGCACTGGGCGAGGGTTCGGCCGATGTCGGATCGGTACCCGAGGACGCGTACGTCGGAACCGGCACCCGCTCGCCGCAGCTCGTCGACGAGGTCGCCGAGACCGGGGCCGTCGCCGACCAACCACAGCTCCGACGGCACTCGTTCCCGGAGCGCCAGAAACACGCCGGCGACGCCTGACGGATTCTTGACGGCGCGGTAGTTGGAGACGTGCACCACTCTCGGCTTCCGCCCTCTCGCTCCGGCGTCCCTGAAGTCCACGCTCCGTGGGAAGTCCGCGGGGTCGACGAAGTTCGGGATGACGAGCGGGGAGTCGGCGAGATCGAGATAGGTCGCCGCAAGGTGGGCGTACGTCTGCGAGACGGTCGTGTAGACGTCGGTGTCCCTGAGCGCCGCGAGCGATCCGTTCCCGGGGGCATGCGTAACGTCGGTTCCGTGAAGCGTCCCGACGAACAGCGGCGCGTTGGGCCACAACCGTGCCTTCAGCCGCCGGACGGCGTGTGCGAACGGCCAGGCGTAGTGGTAGTGGACGACCTGGACGTCGTCGCGACGGACCACCGCTTCGACGCGCCGCTCGAGCGACGCGAGCCGCCAGGCGTCCCAGGATGGCTCGATCACCGTCGTCCAGTGACTGTCCTGCTGGGCCGCGAACGACTCGAGGCGAATCCTCGAGAGCTCCTTCGACGGCGCAGGCGGCGGCGACTCGGAGACGAGCGAGACCGAATGGCCTCGACGCCCGAGCTCGTACGCAAGCCTCGTGGCCACCCTCGAGCTACCGCCGAGGCAGGCGTGGCACAGGAGCGCGATCCTCATGCCGTTCGCCCCGCCCTTTCGCGTGCCCCACGGCGCAATTGTTTCCGTGAGTGCCAGTGTCCGTCGCCTCCCTTGACTTCAGGTGTGTGCTGGGTAATAACAAAGACCCCCTGCAGCGCGTGTCAAGGAGCGCGACCGTGACGCACCACGACGTGAGCGAGCCTGCCGCCGCAGCGAGGGCGGGCACGGCCCGAAACAGCAACGCCGCCGCCGCGCGCAGAGGGTTGTGGGACGCGCTCGCCACGACCGAGTGCGGACACCCTGAGGTGGTCCGCGGCTTCTTCGAGAGGCTCCAACCCGACCGGGAGATCGTGGACGTCGGTTGCTGGAACGGGGCGATCGCCGAGCTTGCCGCCGCCTCGATCGGTGGAGGGGACGACGGGCGAGACCCGACCCGCGCGCCCTGGCGCTCGTACCTCGGCGTCGATGCCGTCCCGGCGGCGGCGGCCGAGTTCGACGAGAGACATCGGCTGCGGCCGCGAACCCGGGCCGTGGAGGGTGACATCCGGGCACTCCCGCTCCCGGATGCCTCCTTCGACGTCGTAGTCTGTCTCTTCGTGCTCCAGGACATGCCCCACCGCGCGGACGGCCTGACGGCGCTCGGCGAGCTCGTCCGGGTCGCGCGCGCGGGCAGCGATCAACTCATCGGGCTGACCGTCCACTCGACGCGGGAGGAAGAGACGTCCTATGTCGTCAAGAAGCTCCGGGCCGAGGGGATCCCCGAGAAGCCGACGCACCACTGGCGGCGCACGGACTTCCTCCAGGCAATCGGCGAAGCCGGCTTCCGGATCACGAGCATCGACGAGTACGGCCCGAACGACGGCGGTTTTGTCGAGCTGTACGTTCACACTGTGAAGGACGACCGAGGGCGCCAAGCGCACTGGTGAACCGAACGATTCCGGTCCGGCTCCTCCCGGGAGCCCCCAAGCTGTTCGTCGACTACCTGAGCGACTTCGGACGCGTGGGCGACCTGTTCGAGCACGACTTCCGCGACCCCGGTGCATACGGTCGCGCTGCCGACACCGCCGCGGCGCGTGAGCTGCCGCGCGACGCCGTGGCCGACGTCCTGCTCGAACAGAACCGCCTCTTCGGCTCGGGACAGGCTGCCCTGCGGAACGTCGACCGCCTCCGCGACCCGAACGCCGTGGCGGTCGTGACCGGCCAGCAGCCCGCCCTCTTCGGCGGCCCGCTCTACAACCTCTACAAGGGCCTGACCGCCGTGCGCCTGGCGCAGGCGCTCGAGGAGCAGACGGGGCGGCGGCATGTGCCGCTCTTCTGGATCGCCAACGACGACCACAGCCTCACGGAGGTCGATCACATCTCCGTGCTGAGGGAGAACAGCGAGCTCGAGCGGGTCGCATGGCGGCACTCGCTGGGGAGGAAGGTGCAGCCGATCGCCGTCGTCACGCTGGACGATGCCGTCACGGAAGCGCACGGCCTCCTCGCCGCGTCGGCGGCCGGAGCGTCCCAACGGGGCGACGTCCTCGAACTACTCTCGGACTGCTTCCGAGCGGGAGAACGACTGTCGGATTCCTTCGCGCGGCTGCTGGCCATCCTCTTCGACCGGTACGGGCTCGTCCTCGTCGATCCGAGCGAGACGGCACTGCGCCGCCTCGGCATGCCGAAGCTCGCTGCCGAGCTGAGCTTCGCCTCCCCGACGACAGAGGCAAGCCGTGAGGCGACCACGGAGCTGAGCGCCCGGGGCTACCCGGTCCAGGTGCCCCTACGTGACGACCGGTTGAACCTCTTCTACGGGCGCTCTGAGCGGTTCCGGCTGCGGTGCGGGCCCGACGGGTTCGAGATGAGCCTGAAATCCGGCCTGATCGACGCGGCTACCCTTCGTGCCGGCTTCGACGAGGCCCCGGAGAAGTTCAGCCCGAACGTGCTGCTGAGGCCGCTCTTCCAGGACGCGCTCCTGCCGACGGCAGTCTACGTCGCCGGGTCGAGCGAGATCGCGTACTTCGCGCAACTGAAGCCCGTCTACGCGCTCTTCGGGATCCCGATGCCGGTCGTCCACCCAAGGCTAAGCGCGACGCTCGTCAACTCCAGGGTGCTCGCCCTCCTCGCCCGCGACGGGCTCGGGATCGAGGACGTGTGGGCCGGACGCACCGACTCCGTGCAGCTTCGTGCCTGTCTCCTCCCCGAGGGGCAGCCCCAGGAGCGAGTGTTGGGCATGGCGAATGCGCTCCTCGAGAACGGTCTCGAGTTCGTCGCTCACGTCGATTCCCAGATGAGGCCGTTCGAGTTCGACCATCAGGTCGTCACCGGAGAGGTCGACACCGCCGTCTCGGCAGCGAGGGAGACCGCTCGTGCCTGACACACCGAGCCGGATAGGAGCGCTCGTCTACCTGCTCCGGAGTCTTCCGCGAACCGGGGATGTCCTCTACGTCGGCGCGCATCCGGACGACGAGGAGAACGGGCTCCTCGCTCTGCTCACGCACCACTACGGCGTCAGGGCCTGGTACTGGTCGGCCACCCGCGGCGAAGGAGGCCAGAGCCGCGTCGCGCCATACGCCGGGGTCGAGCTCGGCATCTACCGCACCTGGGAATCGCTCGCTGCCCGCGAGATCGATGGAGCCGATTCGCTGTTCGGCCCGTTCGTCGACTACGACTTCAGCAAGAACGGCCCCGAGGCGCTTCAGAAGTGGGGCGAGGGGCGTTGCGTCCGCGAGCTCGTTCGCGCGATCCGGCTCGTGCAGCCCCAGCTCGTGATCTCACGCTGGCGCGGCGATGTCTCCGACGGCCACGGTCACCACACCGCAGTCGGGATCGCCGTGAAGGAGGCGTTCTTCGCGGCGGGCGACCCGGCCTGCTTCGCTGACCTCGAGCAGGTGGGGCTTGCCCCCTGGCAGCCGCGGAAGCTCTACCAGAGCACGATGGGGGACTGGCAGCCGGGCGAGGACGTCGAGCTCGGAGTGCTGCGCCCTGACCTCGAGCGCGACGGTTGCCTGCGGGTGAACACCGGGGGCTTCGACCCGGTCGCCCGGCTGACGTACCAGGAGCAGGCCGCGCTCGCCCTGAACGCGCATCTGACCCAGGGCGCGGGCAGCGTGCCGACTCCCGGCGACTATTACCTTTATCTCCGGCTCGCGGAGGTCGCGCGGGCGTCCGACCTGACCGAGGCGACCGAGCTCTACGAGGGCATCGACCCCTCGATCGCGGGTCTCGCCGACTATCCCGGTGACCAGGCCGGCGAGCCGTTGCGCCGCGAGCTCGTCGAACTGGGGAGCCTCGCGGAGGGAGCCGCGGGCGCATTCCAGGTCAGTGAGCCGTGGCGTGCCGGTGCCGATCTGCTCGAGCTCCAACGGCGCTGCCGCGAGCTCATCGCCCGTCTGGATACGTTCGGGCTGCCGGACCTCTCCCGCAAGGCGCTCGAGCGCTACCTGAGCCGCAAAACGGCCGATGCCGCAGAGGCGGCGGCCGGTTGCCTCGGGCTTCGCGCCGAGATCGCGATCGACCGCGATCGCCTGACGCCGGGGGAGTCGGCACGTCTCACGTGCCGACTCTGGAACTTCGGCCCCGAGACACCGACCGAGGTCGAGTTCTTCCCGAACGTGCGTCTCGAGGGCGCCGAGCTGCGACTGCTCGACGCCTCGCTCGACGGGTTCGCCGTCGAGTTCGAGGTCACCGTCCCGGCCGACGCCGAGCTCACGACTCCATACTGGCTGGGCGCCCCTCACGGCGACTACTCCTACGCCTGGGCCGAGGTCCCCCATGCCGGGCAGCCGTTCGATCCGCCCCTGATCGAGGCCACCTGCACGCTCCGCGTCGGGAACTACACCCTGGAGCTGACCCGCCCTGCCGTGCACTCGGAGTTCTTCGCCGGGGGATACCGCGAGCTCGAGCCGTCGGTCCTGCCTCCCATCTCGGTCGAGACGAGCACGAACCGCCACGTCCTGCGCGCCCAGGGCGTTTCGCAGACCCTGGCGCTCAGTGTCGGTGTCCTCGCTCACGAGAAGCAGCCCCCGATCGCCGGCGTGGTCGAGGTCGACGTTCCGGACGGCTGGACCGCGGAGCCCGCGCGTGCCGAGGTGTCGCTCAACCGTGCCGGCGACGCGGACAGCATCCCCGTCCGCGTGACGGTCGCAGCGGACTCGCCGTCCGGAACGCACGAGATTCGATACGGCATCCGCTGCGCCGGGCGCCTCTACGAAGCGTCGATCGCGACCGTCATGCAAACGGCACCCGGCCTCGGCGGGCGGCTGGATGAGGGCACGTGCATCCGCAGGCAACACGTCGTGAAGCCGGCGGTCGTGACGGTCGACGTCATCGACATGAAGATCCACGAGGGCGGTACATACGCGTACGTCGCCGGCATCAGCGACGGGGTGCCGGACCTCCTTCGCAGTCTCGGGCTTTCGGTGCAGGAACTGACCGACGAGGACCTGGCTCATGCGTCGCTCGAGGCCTTCGACACGATCGTGGTCGGGCCGAACGCGTTCCTCGTTCGCGACGGCGTCCGCAAGGCCGCGCGGCGGCTTCTCGACTACACGGAGAACGGTGGGGTGCTCGTCGTCCAGTACCAGGGATACGCGCACCAGGAGATGAGCGCAGCGCCGTTTCCATTCCGGTACCACCAGCCACACGATCGAGTCACCATGGAGCACTCACCGGTTCGAATCGTCCAGCCGAATCACTTCTTCTTCGAATATCCGAACCGAGTCGGCCCAGACGACTTCGCTGGCTGGATCCGCGACCGCGGCATGTACTTCTTCGGCGAGTGGGATCCCGCCTACGAGCCGTTGCTCGCCTGCAGCGATCCGGGCGAGGACGAGAAGCTCGGCGGCCTCCTCGTCGCCGGCTACGGCCGCGGGTTGTACGCGTACTGCGGCTACACGCTGTTCCGGCAGCTTCCCGCCGGCGTTCATGGCGCATTCCGCCTCTTCAGCAACCTGCTTGCCCTGCCCGAAGCGCGAATTCGCTGGCGGATGGAATGCCTACGCGAAGCCTCGCTCTTCGCCGAACTCGACGAGGACGAGCTGCATCTGGTCGGCGAGATCGCGACCGAGCGCCGTCTGGCCAAGGACGAGTACCTCTTCCACGAAGGCGACGACGGCACCGACCTCTACGTGGTCGAAACCGGTTCGCTCGACATCATTCGAGGCGATGAGCAGGTCGCAAAGTGCCTGCGCGGCTCGCCGATCGGCGAGCTGGCGGCCTTCACGGGTCACCGGCGGCAGGCATCCGCGAGAGCGTCCGAAGCGACGCTGGTCTTCGCCATTCGCTCCGATGAGTTCATGGCGCTCCTTCGTCAGGATCCTGATCTCGGCGAGCGCATGATCCGGTTGCTTGCCCAACGGCTCTCAGTCGCGCTCGAGGCGACGAGTGCGCCGGCCGAGAGCCCGCGCCTCAAGGTCTACGAGTAGCCCGCGGCGTCAGTCTGGAAGCAGCGAGCGCAGGACGATCCGCCCGACCTCGTTCTGGTAGAGGCGCACGGCGTCGAGGCGACCTGTGTACGAGGGCTCGCAGGGAAACCCCGACTCGGCGGTGAGCCCGGCTCCCAGCCCGGAGACGAGAAGCTCGGGGACGACGGTCCCGTCCGCTGTGACGAGCTCCGCCTCGGGCGTGACGACTAGTCCGTTGTCGGACACCCCCGGCTCGAGCGGGCGACCGTCTTCCCGGATCAGCTCAGGCAGGCGGGCGTGATAGCCCACGGCAGCGACGATCAGCCCGGCCTGTTCGAGGCACCGGCCTACGTCGGCCCTGACCTCGGGCTCGTCCACGAGGTGAACGACCCGGATCGGCGGCTTCCCCGTGCCCGAGCCGACGGCCGCGAGTGCCAGTGCGCGTGTGTCGGGGGCGCGCAGGCCGCCGTAGCGGTACACGTGGCCGCTGGACGAGCAAACATCGAGTACGTCGTCGAAGGCGTATCCATCTGCTCTCGCCTCCTCCGCGCTCCAGTAGAAGAAGAGGAGAGGGCTTCGATGCAGGACGGTCACCGTGGGCGGCTCGCCGCCGGGGCCGCGGAACGCGGGATCGTGCAGGAGCACCCAGGCAGCCGACCAGGCACTGTGCGAGCCGCCCACAACGACCGTGGAGCCCGTTTCGCGAACGGCATCCACGAGGTGCGGCGGCGGGCTGAGCCGGTCGTCGATGAGCACGGAACCGTGGCAGAGCTTGCTGCTGTACTCGGTGAGCGTGAGCCCGGGAAGCAGGCTGAGCGTCTCCAGTCGGGGCGGCTCACAGCCGCCCATCGCGATGACCGCGTGTTCGGCCGTGACGCTGAAGGCCCCGGCACCGCCGGCACGCTCCGCAGTGACCTGGACGCCGCCGCCCGGGAGCAGGCGGACGCTCCGTACGGCGGTCCGGAGCGCGACGGTGCACTCGCGGTGCGACTCGAGCATCTGCTGCAGCGCGACGCCGAGGCGTTCGAGGTAGGGGCCAACGAGGTGAAGCGCCGGATACGCCGAGCCTTGCCGAACCAGCACTTCTGTGGACGGGTCAGCGGCCACTTCCCCGAAGAAGGCGCTCGCCTCGGGAGTCTCGAGCCAGCGGACGAAGCTGGAAGCGGGAGTATTGCCGGTGATCCGGTAGTGGCCGATGCTGCCCGCGGCGAGCGACTCACCCTGTTCGATCACGAAGACGCCGTGCTCGAGAAACTCGTCGAGACGTCCGTCCTGCGCGGCGCAGACGATCACGCCCGTGGCCGCCGGACCGCCGCCGCAGAAGACGACGGCACAGTCGCGGCGGCCGCGGCGAGCCGAAGAATCTGCGAAGGGCGCTTCGCTACTCGGCGACGCTCTCACCGGAGCCGCCCAACTCCGCCGGAAAGTCCTTGAGCTTGGGCAGTCCATCCTTCATGCGCAGCACCGTCGACTCGTAGTTGACGTGCACTCCAGGCTCGAACGGAAACGTCGGGATCGTTGCGGCAAAGACATCGACGATGCCCCATTCCGGATGCCGTGCCAGCAGATGGCCGCCGCAGGCCGTGCACCACTGGCGATACGTCTGCTCGTTGTTGTTGTACTCGCCGATCAGCTCTTCGCCCTTGGTCACGGTGACCGCGTCGGCCGGCCAGAGCGTGAAGGCGTTGACAGGGCCGGCGGACCAGCTCCTGCAGTTCGCGCAGTGGCAGTAGCCCGCGCCCGCAGGCTCTCCCGTAACCTCGATCGTGACGGCACCACAGAAGCACTGCCCTTTGTACCGCTGTTGCTCGGCGCTCATGAGCTCTCCTTCCGATCGTGCAGGACGAAGCGAAACCGTGAGGCTATCGCGGCATGAGCCGACCGGCGAGGAAGCGACGTCGTACGATCCGCGAATGGAGTCCGGGTCCAGGATCGGGCCCTACCGCGTCGAGCGTCTCCTCGGGCGCGGCGGGATGGGCTCCGTCTTTCTGGCGGAGCACCTGGTGCTCCGGCGGCGAGTCGCGCTCAAGACCGTTGCTCCGGAGTTCTTCGGGGACGGCGACATGCGGGAGCGCTTCCTCCAGGAGTGCCGAATGGTCGCAACCATCGATCACCGCAACGTCATTCCCGTCTTCGACGCGGCCGAGCAGGACGGGCTCGTGTTCGTTGCGATGCGATACGTCGAGGGAACCGATCTGACCGGGCTCATCGCGCGGGAGGGGAACCTGGAGCCCGACGACGCGCTCGCGATCGTCGATCAGGTCGGCTCGGCGCTCGACGCCGTCCATCAACGCGCGATCGTCCATCGCGACGTCAAGCCCGCCAACATCCTGATCGAGGGAGCCGACGGCCGTGTGTTCCTGGCGGACTTCGGGGTCGCGACCCAGAGCGGGGCGACGGGGCGCGGGCACGAGGGACTCATTGTCGGGACGATCGACTACTGCGCCCCGGAGCAGCTCGAGGGGAAGGAGGTCGGACCGGCGGCCGACATCTACGCGCTCGGCTGCGTGCTCTTCCAGTCGCTCACGGGACACCGGCCGTTCGAACGGGACACGGACGTCGCCGTCTTCCACGCACAGCTGCTCGCGCCTCCGCCCTCGCTGCTGTCGCTGAGGCCCGACCTCCCTCCGGCGCTGGAAGACGTCATCACGAAGGTGCTCGCCAAGGCCCCGGAGGAGCGGTTCGCAAGCTGCCGGGCGCTCGTCGACGCCGCCAGAGTCGCGATCGTGGGCCGTCCAATGCGAGCGCCCGCTGCCGGCGTGGCTTCGGCTCCCGCGCCGCCCACCACAAGGCTTCCAGCCCCTCCGACGTCGCTGCTCGGCCGCCGGGACGAGGTCGCCGAGCTCGTCGGGCTGCTGTGCTCGACCGACGCCCGGCTCGTGACGATCACAGGCCCTCCGGGGTCGGGGAAGAGCAGGCTCGCACTCGAGGTGGCCGCGTCGGCCAAGGCCCTCGAGGGCATGTTCTACGTCGATCTTGCCCACGCGCGAGAGCCACGGCTCGTGCCGACCGTCGTCGCCGAGGCGCTCGGAATCGAGGAGTCGCGCGAGGATGCGCTGCTCGAGGCGCTCCGCGCCCGATTCGCGGCAGGCATGACACTGATCCTGCTGGACAACTTCGACCAGGTTCTCGAGGCTGCGCCCCTGGTTGCCGGGATGCTCGCGGCCACGGGCGGCCTCAAGATCCTGGCGACGAGCCAGGCCGCACTGGAGTTGCGTGGAGAGCACGAGTTCGTCCTTTCCCCGCTCGCTCTCCCGGAGGAGCAGGCCGGCTCGCCAGGCTTGGTGGGCGTCGCCCCGGCGGTCGAGCTCTTCGTCGAGCGGGCGCGAGAGATTCGCCCCGATTTCGAGCTGACGGAGGAGAATGCGGCGACGGTCGCGCAGATCTGCCGGCGGCTCGACGGCCTGCCGCTCGCGATCGAGCTCGCCGCGTCGCTGGTCAAGCTGCTGTCGCCCGAGGCGATCCTGCGGCGACTGGACGAGCGTTTCGAGCTGCTCACCGGCGGGGCGCGCGACGTCCCGGAGAGGCACCGGACGCTGCGAAGCGCTATCGACTGGAGCTACGAGCAGCTCGAGCAGGATGAGCAACGGTTGCTCGTGCGGCTCGGGGTATTCGTGGGCGGCAGCTCATTCGAATCGATCGCCGCCGTCTGTGACGACCCTGAGGCGGTGAGACCCGGCGAGCTGTTCGAGCTCCTCGGCGCGCTCGTGGACAAGAGCCTCGTCCTGCAACGACCCGGGCCCGACGGCGAGCCGCGATTCGCGACGCTCGAGTCGGTCCGGCTGTACGCGCTGGAGCGGGTCGCAGACGGTCAGCTGGACGAGCTCCGCGATCGGCATGCCAGACATTTCCTCGGTCTCGTCGAGGCGGCCGAGCCCGAGCTGACCCGTGCTGGCCAGTCCGTCTGGAGGGAGCAGCTCATCGACCAGGCGGGCAACGTCCGCGCCGCCCTCGGCTGGCTGCTGCAGTCACACCAGGCCGACGCGGCCGCCCGCATGGCCACCGCGCTCACACGCTTCTGGAGCGTCCGCGGGCTGACGAGCGAGGGGCGAGGATGGGTCAGATCGGTGCTCGAGCTCGACGGGCTCGCGCCCGAGCTCCGAGCCAAGAGCCTGTTCGCCGCCGGGTACCTCGCGCTCGACGACGACCTCGACGATGCCAAGGCACTCTTCGACGAGTCGCTGGCGCTCGCCCGCACCGTCCAGGACACGCGCCTCGAGGCGGCGGCGCTCTCGCAGATCGCATGGATCCTCAGCGCTGTGGCGGCTGCTGACGGATCGGGGGAGGACGGCGCGAACCTCGCTCGAAGGAGTCTGGACCTCGCGCGGCAAGTCGGTGACGCAGTGACCGCGTCGGCGGCGCTCAACGTCCTCGGCGATGTCGTTTCGCGCGTGGGCGACGAAAGCGGTGCGCGCGCGCTCTACGAAGAGAGCCTGGCGCTCCGGCAAGCGCTCGGCGATACCCGGCTGTGCGCAAACTCCCTCTTCCATCTCGGCGAACTGGCGCTTCGCTCCGGCGATCACGACGTCGCGATCGAGCGGTACGAGGAGGGTCTGGCGCTCGCGCGCACGATCGGCGACACGTGGGGAACGTCGCTCGCACTCGCGGAGCTCGCGGGGCTGCACATGCTCGCCGGAGCCTACGCACGGGCGGAGACTCTCGGCACCGAGGCGCTCGCAATCGCAAGGGCGCGCGGGGGAAGGCGTGTTCTCCTCTCGTGCCTCCAGCAAGCCGGGGCCCTGCTCCTGGTCAGGGGGAACGCCGCCGCAGCGGTGCGGCTCTGGGGGGCAGCCGAGGCGCAGCTCCGCGGGATCGGAAGCTCGCCCTCGCAGCTCGAGAACCTCATTCAAGCCCAGTTCGGGCCGGCCGCGCACACGGCCCTTGGCCTCGAAGCGTTCGAAGTCGAGCGGGCCGCGGGTACCGCGATGGGGCTCGACGAGGCGGTGGCGGTCGCGACGGGAAGCGACGCGTAGTATTCCGCGGACATGTCGGACGTCGTCGGGACGGAAGCTCTCAAGGTGACCGGTACCGCGCTCGCCGGCCGCGTCATCCCCCTTCGCGACGAGTTCCTGATCGGCCGCTCGGCGCCGGGTGACGGCACGCTCGGCGACGATCCCGCGCTCTCCCGGCGTCACGCTCGGATCGTGCGGACGGCATCGGGGACGATCACCCTCGTCGACATGGGATCCAGCAACGGCAGCTGGGTCAACGGCGAGCGCGTGGTGACCCGGGATCTCGAGGTGGGAGACCGAATCGAGGTCGGCGGGACCACGCTGGAGCTGATCACGACTGAGCTCGAGCAGCAGGCGCCGCGCGCACCCGAGACGCCGACCGACCCGCAGAGCTTTCGCGCCGAGTTCCCGGTCTTCAAGCGGTTTCGATACCTGAACGGCGGCACCGACGGGCCCGTCCCGGCACGAGCGGCGGCCGCAGCCCAGGCGCAGATCAGCTTCGAGGCCGAGAACGGCCGCTCGGGCGCGGAGCACTGGAGCAACCTCTTCGCACTGTGGTCGACGCTCCGGAGCCGCTACGCGCACATCCTCGGCTGCGGGTCGACGGAGGTCGCGCTGACGAGGGCCACGACCGACGGGATCAACACGGTGCTCGCTGGGTTCCCGCTCGGCCCCGGAGACGAGATTCTCACCACCGACGAAGAGCACCAGGGCCTGCATGCGCCGCTGGCGGCGATCCGAGCCCGGCGCGGCTGTGCAGTCAGGGTGGTTCCGTTCGACGAGGTGGCGAACGAGGTCGGCGCGCAGACCCGTCTGGTCGCGTGCTCCCACGTCTCGTGGATCACGGGCAAGGTCGTCGACGTCGATGCCCTGAGGGCGACCCGCGTTTCGGTTCTTCTCGACGGCGCCCAGGCCCTCGGCGCGATCCCCGTCGACGTGAAGGAGCTGGGGTGCGACTTCTACGCCGCGCCCGGCCAAAAGTGGCTCTGCGGCCCGGACCGGACCGGTTGCCTCTACGTCCGCGCCGAGCGGATCGAGGCGATCTCTCCGCCGCCCTGGCCCAACTACATCGCGCTCGCCGACACGAACCGGCCGCTCGACCTGATCGTCCATCAGGGCGCCCGGCGCTTCGACCCCGGAGTCCTGCCCGGCATGCTCGCGCTCTGGGCGCTCGCCGCACTCGACGTGCTCGAGGAGGCGGGCTTCACGTGGATCACGAGCCGCGGCCCCGCCCTGTCGGCGCAACTGGCGGACATGCTCTCCGAGCGAGGCATCGCCGTCACCGAGCGCGGCGCATCGACGATCGTCACCTTCGCGGTGGACGACGCGCCGGCATTCGTGGAGCGCGCGGAAGCGGAGGGCGTGATCGTTCGCGACATCCCGGGTCGTGGGCTCATCCGGGCGTCGATCGGCGCGTGGTGCCTGGACGACGACCTCGAGGAGCTGGTCGGCCTCGCCGCCGGGGCCTCGGCCAAGGCACCGTCTTCGCGGCGGGCGACCACGATCCTGAAGGTGAGCGACATCCTCCCCGCGCAGGACGACGAGACCGAATAGAAATCTCGTAGATGTACGACGATCAGCTGCTCGCTCCCTGGTGGGAGCACGCGCGTGCGGCGGTGCCCGAGGCGCCGCTCTTCGACGCCCATACGCATATCGGCTGGAACGATCCGGATGGCTTCAAGATGTCGGCGTCGGAGCTGCTCGTCGAGTTGGACGCCGTCGGTGCCCGCGCGGTGATCATCCCGATGCACGAGCCCACCGGATATGCGGCCGCGAACCAGCACGTGGCCGGTGTGGCCGCCGACTCGAACGGACGGCTCGTCGCGTTCTGCCGCCTGAATCCGGCCGTCTCGCCGGTCGAAGAAGCACGCCGGTCGTTTGAAGCCGGCGCCCGGGGCATCAAGCTCCACCCCCGCGCCGAGCAGTTTGGGCTCACCGACGACGGTGTCGAGGACATCGTCGCGTTCGCCCACGAGCGGCGTCTCCCCATCCTGATCCATGCGGGACGCGGAATCCCGGCACTCGGGTGCGATGTGCTCCGGCTTGCGGAGCGCTATCCGGACGCTCACTTCATCCTCGCTCACAGCGCGATCTGCGACCTCGCCTGGGTCTGGCGCGAGCTGCCGCGCCACCGGAACGTGTTCGTCGATACGAGCTGGTGGGGGCCGAGCGATCTTCTGACCGCGTTCGCGCTCGTCCCGCCGGGCAACCTCCTCTGGGCCAGCGACCTCCCGTACATGACGCCACCGTTGACCGGCACCACCACCATCCGCTGCGGGCTCCAGGTGGGGCTTTCCCAGACACAGCTGGCGGGCATCCTCGGCGGGCAGACGGCGCGCCTCCTGGCAGGCGAAGAGCCGCTCGACCTCGGGCCGGCCCCCGGGGATCCCGACCTCAGGCAGAGCCTGCTGCTCCGCCGCGTCGGCGACTGGCTCGCGCTCGCGATCGGCCGGATGTTTCTCGGAGACAGCGGGTACGAGACGCTCGCGCTGGCGCGGCTCGCCTGCGATGTCGGCGACGAGGGTACCCCTCAGTTCGACGCCTTCCGGAGCATCGTCGAGCTACTCGACGGCCAGGAGCGCTTCGCCCGGGAGAACCCCGAGGAGAGCCCTGCCTACTACCCGGGCGTCCGCTCGATCTTGCTGGCTGCGGTGCTCGCCGTGACGCCGGACGTCGGCTTTCCGGCGTTCCCGGGGCCGGCGACCGCGGAGGAGCTACGGCGGAGGACGGCAATCGGTCACCGGGCGCTCGCCGAGGCGCAGCTTCCCGCCCGTGTCGAGGTTCACGGTGACCTGAGGCGCTCCTCTGCGGCCGATCACGTGGCGGTCGATCCGGGGAACGCGCGCCCTTCGTACAGCGGCGTGCACGCGATCGCCCCGACGACGCCGGATCTCGCGCCCGGAGACGTGCTGGGCGGCTACACGCTCGTGCGGCTGATCGGGGAAGGTGGCATGGGCAAGGTCTATCTCGCGACAGCGGCCGTCGGCGGACGGCAGGTCGCGTTGAAGGTGCTCCGAGCCGAGTTGTCGGCAGACGAGAACCTTCGTCACCGCTTCCGGAGGGAGGCGCGTGCCGCCGCGGAACTGCAGCACCCGAACCTCGTGCAGGTGCTCGACCTCGGTGACGCCGACGGCCGCGACTACCTGGTGATCCAGTACGTCGACGGCGAAACGCTGGAAAAACGCATCACGCAGACGGGACGGCTCTCGCTCGAGTTCGTGCTCGGGATGCTGTCGCAGATCGCTCCCGCGCTCGACGCGCTCCACGCCCACGGCGTGGTACACCGCGACCTGAAGACCTCGAACGTCCTCCTCGACCGGGAGAACACCGCCTTCCTCACCGATTTCGGGCTCGCGAAGGGTCGGGGCTATACCGCTCTCACACGCGCCAATCAGGTCGTGGGCACGCTCGACTACCTCGCGCCCGAGCTCGTGCGCGGCGAGGATGCCACCGCGGCGAGCGACGTGTACGCGCTCGGCTGCATCGTCTTTGAATGCCTCGCCGGTGAGCCGCCGTTCGCGCACAAGGATCTGACCCACGTCGGCCTCGCCCACCTGAGCGAGCAGCCGCCCGATCTCACGGAGAAGGCCGGGGTCCCCCCGGTCCTAGCCCTCGCCGTGCTTCGCGCGCTCGAGAAGGATGCCACCCGCCGGCCCGGCACGGCCGGCGAGTACGTCGCCGCGCTTCGCGCCGCCGCCGCGGAGGCTTGATCCGCCGTACCGCACTGCGCGAGTCTTCAGGAATGTGCCCTGAGCCGAACTCGGCGAAAGGCTCGCGCGGCTCTGCAGAGGCGTGCGCCGGCACGATCTTGCCCGCCGAGTATGACCGGCTGACCGGCGCCAGTGACGAGTCGGCTGAACCGAAGAGAAGAGGAACGGACCAAGTTCGATTCTCGCCGGGGGCATCACCCTCATGCCCGCCCCGTCGAGCCGGCTCACTCGAGCCTTGCCAGGCGCTCGTGAAGTCGCTCAATCGCGGACGTGTCGGCGAGCTTCTGCGCGACCTTCAGGGCCTGCCCCCAAAGCTCCCGGGCGCTGTGTGTCGCATTGAGGGTCGCCGCGCGCTCGCCGGCCCGATCGAGGTAGTCGAGGGCCATCACAAGGTTGTCGCTGCGGGCGTAGTGGTGTGCGATGACCTCCAGGTGATCGTCGAGCGACAAGGCAAAGGCGGCTTCGAATGCGGCGGCGACCGCGCCGTGGAGAGCGCGGCGTCGGGTCAGCGGGAGCGTCGAAAGGCTCGCCTGCTGGAGCAAACCGTGCCGGAAGATGTACTCCGGCTCCGGGTAGCGGCGAAGCTCTCGAACGATGTCGGCGCGAACAAGCGCAGTCAGCTCCTCCTCGACGTCGTCGCTCTCTGAGACCTGTTGGAGGATGCGCAGAAGGAAGCTTCGCCCGATCACGGCGGCCAACTGCGCGAGGCGCCGGCCTTCCTCGGGTAGAGCGTCGATCCTGGCTAGCAGGAGGCTTTCGAGGGTCGGCGTCAGCACCTTCGGGCCGGTGACCGTCGGCGCCCACGTCTGCTGCTGGCGGAGACCCGCACTGTCTGCGAAGGCATTCACGAGCTCCTCGAGGTAGAGAGGGTTTCCCTCGGCGCCCGCGACGATGAGGTCAAGGTCGGCTTCGTTCAGGTCGGCGCTCCGCGGCAAGCCCTTGAGCAAGAGCCTGGCAGCGGCAGCGTCGAGCGGCGCCAGTCGAAGCTCCGCCGTCCGGTGAAAGTGGTTGGAGAGTGCGCCGACGCGCATCTGCCACCCCTCGGAAGAAGGATCGGCGCGCAGGGTCATCAAGACGAGGAGCGCCTCGTGCTCGGTCAGCTCGAGGAGCTCCTCGACCAGCTCCAGAGACGCAGGATCTATCCAGTGCACGTCCTCGATCGCCAAGACCACCGGCCCCTGCTTCGCCAGGCTGGCGACCCACGTGCGGTAGGCGCCGCGGATCTCACGCGCGAGCACCGACGACGAGACGCTGTCCAGGCGCTCCTCCTCGGCTCGATCGAGCTTCAGGGAGAGCAGGTGCGCGAGGTGTGGCAGGACGCTCGGCGACTCGGAGACGGGCAAGAGGCCGTGCTTGGCCCGGAGCTTCGTCCAGACGGCGAGGGGAGCCTCCCCCTCCTCGGCCCCGATCCAATCCTTGAGCATCTGGATCAGTGGGCCGTACGCGATCTCGGCTCCATAGGAGTAGGAGTGGCCTTCGAGCCAGGTGACTCGGCCCGATGCCTGCGACCGCAACTCGATCAGAAGGCGGGTCTTTCCGATCCCCGCTTCGCCGAGCAGCAGAACGATCTGGCCGCGACCGATCTCCAACTCGTCGAGGGCTGTCCGAAGCGTTGCCATCTCCGCCTCGCGGTCGACGAGCGGACGGGCAACGGTCGCTCGGAGCCCGGCCTGTGGCCCGATCAGACGCCACGCGTTCACGGATTCTTGACGGCCCTTCACCGTCACGTCGCCCAGCGGCTCGAGTGCGAACGCGCGGATCAGCGCCTTCGCCGTCACCTCACCGACGACGATCGAGCCCGGAGCGGCGACGCCCTGCAGCCGCGCCGCCACGTTCGTCGTGTCCCCCATCGCCACCACCTGGGGCGAGGCCGCGCCGACGAGGCCGACCGCGGCCTCGCCGGTGTTGATCCCGATGCGGACGTTGAAGTCCGAGACCTGCCATGCCCTCTGCACCTCCTCGGCGTACTCCCGCACCTCCGTGGCGATCGCCAGCGCCGCGCGCGCCGCACGCTCGGCGTCGTTCTCGTGTGCCCTGGGGATCCCAAAAAAGGCGGCGATCCCGTCGCCCATGTACGCCTGGACGACACCGCCGAACCGCTCGACCGCCTGACTCATCCGGCTGACGCATTTGCCGATCACCAGCTTGGTCTGCTCGGATCCGAGACGCTCGCCCAGTGTCGTCGAGCCGACGACGTCGGCAAACAAGGCGGTGACGAGCCGGAGCTCGTCCTCGGCGGTCGTTGCCGGCGGCGGCCGGAGAGTCGGGGCGAAGACGGTGCCGCCGGGCTCGACAGGCTCGCCCTCGACCTCGAGGGACACACCGCCGAACTGGATGACGTCCCCTGCGCTCAGCGCCCGTGACCCCTCGAGCCGCTCGCCGTTGACCCACGTGCCGTTGAGCGATCCGAGGTCCTCGACCTCCAGTGCGCCCGCGACCACGCGAATCACGGCATGTCGCCGGGAGACGAGCGGGTCGTCGATCGTGAGGTCGCCATCGATACGGCCGACGACCAGTTGCGTCTCGACCGAGATTCGCTCTCCGGCCAGCGGCCCCTCTTTCATCAACAGCGCGGGCACAGCGGCGAGTCTAGCCCGGGCCGATTCTCAAGCCCGAGCGACGCAGGCGATCACGGGGTCCCGGTGATACTGGCGATGCTGTCGAAGCAGAGCTCCTCGCTGACCTTCGGACGGCATTTGCCGATGGAGTCGTTGAGCGTGCTCCACCAGCCGCCGACGATCGTCGGAGCGCGGCCGGGCTCGGTCGCGGTGCCGAGCATGTCCACGTGATCCTTGCTGCCGCGCTTCTCGTGTGTCCAGACGATGACGAAGTTCCCCTTCGCGTCCTGGTGGCAGAAGAACCGACCGCCCCGCTTCCCGGTCGGGTGAATCCAGGCACGTTCACCCGCCGGAGAGGATCCACATTTGACCAGCGTGTTGCCGGCACCGCGAGCCTGGGTGTACTCCCGCCCGTAGGCGCGGAGGAGGGCTACTGCCCTGGGATAGAAGGAGAATTGGAACGCGTTGGGCTGCGATGTCGGATCGGTCGGAGCCGAGCGACAGACATCGGTCTCCACTGCCCCGTTGGCCGGCGTGCCTTGCGCTGTGCATTCCTTCGCGACCTGTGACGGCGCCAGGACCGATAGCAGGTTCGACGCCGCTGGCGCGACGGTGGGCGTGCCCGCCGAAGAGACGGCGGTCGATGTGGCCTCAGCGCTCTCCGGTGACGACGCCTTCCCACCGGAGAGGGCAAGCACGGCAATGAGGACGCCGGCTGCGACCACCACCGCGAGAATGCCCCCGCCGACGACGAGCTTGCGGCGGTTCGAAGCCCCATTGGCCGTCTCGGACTTCGGTTGCGGAGCGGGCGCCGGCTCCGGCTCCGCTGGCGGCCCTGGCTCGGCCGGCGGCTCGGCGTGCTGCTCGGCCGGGGCAGCCGAAGCGGCAAGGGCGCTGCCCGCGAGGATCGTCTCGGACCCCACGGGCACGTTGGCGCCCACGGCACCCTTGAGGGCGAGGGCGAACTCCGACGGTTGTGCGTATCGGTCGTCCCTGGATTTCGCCACGGCCTTGGCGATCACCTCGTCCACCGCGGGGGCGAGGTCGGGACGTCTCTCCGTCAGCTTGGGCGCGGGCTCGAGAAGGTGTGCGTACATCATCGCGACCTCCGAGTCCTTCTCGTACGTTGGCGCCCCCGAAAGTGCCTCGTACGCGACGCAGCCGAGCGAATAGATGTCGGCTCGGCCGTCGAGTTCCTTGCCCTCGATCTGCTCGGGAGAGGCGTACTCGGCAGTGCCGACGAACAATCCCGTCTTGGTCAGCCCCGCTGCCCCCGAGTTCTTGGCGACCCCAAAATCGGAGAGGTAGACGTGATCCGACCCCTCCACCCCGGCACCGGGCGCGATGAGGATGTTGGCAGGCTTCACGTCCCGGTGGATGAGCCCCTTGGCGTGCGCTGCCTCGAGCGCGGCCGCGACCTGCGCAACGAGGGAGACGACCTGCTGCACCTCGAGCTGGCCGCTCTCCTTCAGCCGCGTCTTCAGGTCGGCGCCATCGACGTAGCGCATCGCGATGTAGAGGACATCGCTTTCGCCGCCTGCCTCGTAGATCGGGATGATGTTCGGATGCTCGAGCGAGGCGGCGACCTTCGACTCGCGCCGGAAGCGCTCGCGGAAGGCCTCGTCCCCGCTCAACTGAGGCGAGAGGAGCTTCAGCGCGACCGTGCGCTCCAGACCGATGTGCTCCGCGCGGTACACGATGCTCATGCCCCCGTGCCCGATCAGAGACACAAGGCGATACCCTGCAAACTCGTCACCGATCCGCGGAATCCAGCTCACATCGCTCATGGAGAGGGGTTCTAGCAGCCGCCAGTCTCGATTACCAGCAAGTTGCTCGTGCGAACATGTGCCTGCGCCGGGCCACCCCTACGACGACGTCGATTTCTCCAGCCTCATCGCGTTCCCGCCTAATCCTGCCGGTCGCGAAAAGGAGAGACTCGTCTGGCTTCTGCGGAGCAAAGGCACTTCCGCACGTCGTCCTGAACCTGCACTCGGATCCACGTCCGGTCTTGTCGAAAAGGACGGTACGAGCCGCCTAGCCCTCATCGCCGCCACCCCCTTCGAATCGTGTCCCGAACTTGATCAGGTGATGCAGGTTGAGCCAGGTTCGCTCAGGTTCGCTCCGGAAGGCAGGCCGTCCGATCGGTGACTCTTTGGGCTCGTTAACACCACGCCTGGATCGACCTCATGGCGCACATGCCAGGAGGCTTTCGACCGCCGAAGAGACCACCAGGAGGTCGCCGCCCGACGGAGGCACCGGGTGGCCACAGCCGGAATGGGATTCGCGATCCGGCAACAGCGCACAGGTAAGCCGTCCGGCGCTGTGTCCAGCATTCCGGGGGTGATGCAGGATGGGGGTCGCCTGCTGCCGGGCTCGCCTGGGGTTCCAACCGGTGAGGAGGTTGTTGCGGGCGCGCTGAGCCGTTTGCTGCGCGGCGGCACCTGGGAGGGGCTCGCGAACGAGCTGGCCTGGAAGGCGGCCCGGTCGACGGGCGCCGAGCTGTCGTGTCTGCAATGGCTGCCGGAGCTCATCGAGGCCACCCTCGCGGAGCGCGTCGACGGGTTGGAGTTCATGCTCGAGCGCGAGCGTCAGGCGGCCTGGGCCGAGCATCTACGTGAGTGGCCGCGCAATCATTCCGGCGCCGAGACAGCTGCGACACTGGCGGCGAGCGAAGAAGGTGAACGCCAGGTCGCCCGGATCTACATCGATGTCCTCGAGTGGGCCTCAGCGCTGCTCGACGAGCGTCTGGCCCAGCCGCCGAGCCGACGTCAGTCGCGCGTTGCCTCGTTCCGCCGGCCACCACCGACTGACCCTGGGGTTCCGGCGCTGGTCACGGACAGCCTCTCACGGAAGCGAACGCGGTACGGATGGCCCCACCGGGCAGACGACTCAGACGCTGAGCGTCCGGAAGCCGCCTAGACGCGGGACAGAGTTCGGGACTGCGACAGGCGGGTCTCGGCGACCCAGAACGTTCAGGATCCCTTCAGCTTCGAGCGCGAGAATGACGTCATGTGTTCAAGTGTCGGCACGCTCGCTCGCAGGTCGGTTGTTCTGCTCGCGGCCGTCATTGCGCTCGTCGGTCTCGTTCTCGGGGCCGAAGCACGCGCATCCGCCGCTTCGGCGGCGTCGCCGACAACAGGCGTCGTGAACATCGACACTGCCCTCGGGTACGAGCAGAGCGCCGCCGCGGGAACCGGGATCGTGCTGACGACGTCCGGTGAGGTGATGACGAACAACCACGTGATCCGAGGGGCCACGCGGGTTCGCGTCACGGATCCGGCCACCGGACGCACGTACGGCGCGACTGTCGTCGGCTACAGCCTTTCCGGGGACATCGCGCTCCTGAAGCTCAGCGGCGCCTCCCGGTTGAGGGCGGCCACGGTCGGCAACTCGTCCAAGATCGCGGTTCGCGACCGCGTGACGGCCGTCGGCAATGCCGGTGGAAGAGGTGGAGCCCCGGCCGTCACCACCGGTGCGGTGACCGGGCTGCATCGCTCGATCACTGTCGCGAACGACCAGGGTGGATCGGCCCATTTGACCGATCTGATCGAGACGAGCGCGGCGCTCGAGCCCGGCGACTCCGGAGGGCCGCTTCTCGACAGCTCCGGACGCGTGATCGGGATCGACACCGCCGTCGACTCCGGCTTCGACCTCAGCGGCGGCGGCAACGGGTTTGCGATCCCGATCAACCGGGCGCTGGCGATCGTGAAGCAGATCGAGACGGGACGCTCCACGGCGAGCGTCCACGTCGGGCCGACGTCGTTCATCGGCATCTCGGTCGGCAGCCCCGAACGGGCCGCCGCTACGAGCGGGGCGTTCGTGTCCGGTGTCCTCTCGGGCTCCCCGGCCGACAAGGCCGGGCTGAGGACGGGAGACGTCATCAGCTCGCTGGCCGGACACGCGATTTCTTCGCCCACGGCGCTCGTCAACACGCTGCTCCACTACCCACCCGGCGCCGCACTCCGCGTCCGCTGGTCCGACCAGGACCGGATCGCACACAACGCGACGATCCGGCCCATCGCCGGACCGCCCCAGTAGACCTCGGCGCCGACGCTGCGCGACTGGTTGCCGGCGGATCTGCGCGCCGCCCCCTCTCGTGGTTGCCGAGCATCTACAAGCCGTCTACCGTCCCGACCCGGACGAAGCGGACTTCCGGAACCAGACCCTTGTCCGCGGCGTCGGCGCGGTCACATTCACTCGCATCGACGGCAGCAACCTTGTATTCACGACGGAGTCAGGTCGAACGGGCCGCTACTCGCTCACCGACCGGAGGGCCTCCCTCGACCGCTGAAGGGCTCTTCCTTCAAGGGAACATTTCCGCACAGTCGGGCAGGCGGGTGTCTCTTGACTTGGTGGTAGGCGCATGTGATCCTCGGGACATCGGTACGGGGCTCGGATTTGGTGGGCGTCTACGGCACATTGGTTCACGCTCGGCGTGCGGGTTGCAACAGTGAATCTCGTGGATCGAGGGGATGCGCGAACGCACAGGCTGCTTCGGGCACGGGCGAACCGGACTGTTGCGGCTGCGCTGGTTGTGATCGCAGTTGGCGCTGGCGCGGCCGCAGCGGGCGTAGCCGGCGGTTCGTCGGGGCGCTCGACGCAGACCGCGACCGACAAGCTTGCCCTCACGATCGTTTACACCGGTTCTGGGAGCGGCATGATCGTGCAGCACAACGACAACCGACCGGGTCATGCCGGCCCGGCGTTCGACGACACCCTTACCAAGAAAGCCAGCTGGAAGATCTCCTGGCCTGTCACGATCGAGGGCGGCAACATCAGGGTGGGCGACCCTACCGGCGAGGTGTTCGGCACGGCGCGGGCTGTGGTTCTCTCCGAGCCGGGGTTGTCGTGTGCGGGGTATCTCCGGAAGCCGGGCGCGATTGTCGGGAAGCCCTACATCCCGACCCTGTTTCAGGTCATCAAGACGACTCCGACGTCGTTCACGATACGACTGGAAGGGCTACCGCTTAACTGGGCCGATGCGGACTCGAAGGATCTTGTCTCGGTCGACGTCATCGGGTCGACGGCGAACAGCAGTTGCTTCGCCGCGGTCGGGGCGATAGCGGTCGCGCACACCAATAGTCCTGCGGTGATCGCGTGGTTTAAGGGCGTCGACCCCGTGTTCACGATTTCGAAGGCCGACAACTACCTGAAAGTGCGCCCGAACACGTTTGGCAAGAAATGGCAGTTCCCGCCAGTCGCCGATCAGAAGCAGGTGACCCTGGCCTGGAGGTCGCGGATAACGATCGCCGGACAGGGGTCCAGGTTAGTGCAGACGACGCCGGAGATCGTCCGCGCCTATGCGAGCCAGCGGTGGCAAGACCTCGTTCCGATCTATCGGGACGTCTTCTTTGCGGAAGCCGCTGACGACGCGGTACGCGACACCCTGTTGGCTAGCTGGTACGGCTTGAAGCCACCCGATATCCAGAAGTACATCGGTCCCGCGTTCTTCAAGCGTACGTTCTTCCCGGTGGTCACGGAGATCGACCAGATCATCGCCAAGACGTTGGCGCTGCTCGAAAACGCCTACAACGATCCCCCGCTCGCTGACTACGCGCGCGTGGCACGAGTCACGAAGGCCAACGTGTCGTCGCAACTTCCGTCGTGTGCTGCCGCCGCGGCGGCGGCACGGAGCTTTTGCGAACGATTCCGCAAAGCCGCTATCGACTGGACTGCGGCGCTCGGACGTGTGGAGGGTCTGGCGCAGGCTCTGGCGACGACGGTCGGCCGTGAGAGTGGTGCCGCCAAGGCCCACGATGCGAAAGCGCTCCTGCTCCAGCAGCACGCTGGCTTGGCGCTCATCCCCAAACTTCGGGCAGCGGACAGCAGCGAGGAGGCGGCTGCAAGGGAACTTGCCGCGGCAATGAGATCGGGACATTTCGATCCTCGGCTGACGGCTGACCAGGCGCAGCACGGAATCGCGCTCTTCCTCCACGAGCTCGCCGCTCGGGGTGTGTCGGCGCAGGATGTGGATGCGATTCTCGACGGGGCAGTTCTGCAAGCGCGCCCGCTGGACCTCGTTGCGTTGCTCGATGGGAAGCTCTCTGCGCCCTCGCCCCCGGCGAAACCGTCCGCTCCGCACCCCGCCGCCAGGACGATCAGCTCCGTGACCTTTGGAGGCAGTCCTCGCGCCCCGTCGATAGTCGTTCGCGGCCAGAATCTCGGCACGCAACCGGCACCGAACCCGTCCGGGAGCCCGTCCAACCAGCCGCCGCTCTGCCCGGTCACGATCCAGGGCAACGCCGGTCTCGACTACGGCACCAGCCTCTACCTCAACAACACCACGGCCAACTGGGCCGCAGGCCGCTACCGGCCCAGCTCCAACGAGCTCGACTGCATCGGCTTGATCGTGACCAAGTTCACCCCGACCGAGGTCGACTACCGCCTCGGCAGCGCCTACCAACAGTTCTCCCCCAAATACCAGCTCGCCGCCGGCGACACCGTCCAAGTCGCCGTCAACGGCACCACCAAAACCGTCCACGTCAAATACGGCGCCACAGTCACCAACTAGCCTCGGCCACCAATGTCAAGCGTCATTCCCGCACACTCGGGCACCCGAGGGCGTGCACCTCCACTGCGCAGCCACAGACGGCTAGCGGTTTTGGGCCACCCAGCCACCCGGCAAGGTCGGCTCAGTCGTCACACAGGCTGCCACCGTGCAGGTTGCAGGCGGCTGTCCATGGTTGTTCCCACTGCTCGAGTAGGCGCGAAGTCCCACCATCCCGGCCGCAGCGAGAGCAACGAGCACGAGTAACGCGCGGATGATCACTTGGTTGGCGAGTTTGCCACCAAGAGGCGATCGCCACCATCCCTGGATGGAGTCATTTCAGCGCAAACGTCTTTCGCCACGTCTACGATCTTGAGCGCTCGGCCAGGGGTGTCCTTAAGAGGGACGCCCTTAGAGTCGTCCCGGCCTCGCTCGCAGGCACTCCCGCCGCCCTGGCGACGAGGGCGGGATAAGGGCGAGGGCCACTCGGAGCGTGACTCCCTCTTGACGAAACCCCCGCATTTGGCAGGGGTTTTCTCGGTAGGAGCATACGGGATTCGAACCAGGCTCGAGTCACACTTTTGTCTCTTTCCGTGACTCCATCACACGCGCCAGTCGGGACAGAACCGTGACTCGTTCGCGGGTCATGTCGATCAGGGCCTGAGCGGAACAGGCAAGCGCGACCTCCTGGCGCACATGCCAGGAGGCTTCGACCACCGAAGCCACAACCAGGAGGGTTGCGGAGAACCGGTTCGCCGTGAGGCCGACATCTGCCGAGGTCACGACTCGGATCCGGGTCATGGGAGAGAACGCTCGGACGGTCAATCTCGCCTGGAGCGCACCGGCGGGGCGGCGACCACAGGTTCGTGGCGCCGCCCCGGCCGCGCGGTCGGATCAGGCGTCGCAGTGGCCGACGAGCTGCGCAGCCTGCGGCTTCGACTTGTGTCCGGCCTGCTGCATGATCGGCGGCACCTCCGGATCCGAGACGAAGCTCTGCCAGCCCTGCTCGTCCCAGTCGAAGATGACCCACACCCGATCCTCCTCGGTGGGATCGCGGAAGATCGTCGCGCCTTTCGATCCGTGCTGCTTGCGCTTCTCGGCCCCCTGCGCCGAGAAGATGTCCATGAACCGGTCGAGATCCTCGACCTGTGTTGTTGCGAGGAGCATGTCGTTCTCCTTTCTTCGTGCGTCGTTGGGATGGACGTGCGGGTCTAGCCGGCGAGAGCCGGTGCCCCGACCAGACGCTCCTGCGGATCGATCGCGCCGAGGCTCTCGACGATCTCGAACCGGCCGCCCCGGGCCTGCGCGATGTACATGTTGAGGCGCAGGTGGTGCTGGCCTGGGACCATCGCCGCCGGCCCTCCGGGCCCGTCGGCGATCTCTGCCCGATCCAGCGCCGCGATCACATCAGCCTGGTCGAGCGACCCGGCCTCGCTCACGGCGGCGGCCCAGAGCCGCAGCCCGCGGTAGAGGCCGGAGCACGCGCTGCCACCTGTGAACTTCGCGTCGCCGGGGTAGAGCGCGTCGTACTGCGCGAGAAGCTTCTGGCTGAACGGATCCTCGACGGCCTGGTAGTAGTCGAGGCAGCTGTAAAGGCCCTCGCAGTGGGCGGACGGCATCAGGTTGAGGAAGTTCTCGTCCATGTACGTGCAGACGAGCTGGCCGCCGCGACTTGCGAAGCCGGAGTCGTGCAGCTCCGCGAAGAACGGCGTCAATCCGGGCGGCACGATCGTGTTGAAGACGACGTCGGCGCCGCTTGCCGTGATGCGCTCGACCGTTGCGGCGTAGTCCGTGTGGTCGAGCGGGTAGTACTCCTCGCCGACGATCTCGCCGCCGTTTGCCGTGACGGCCTCCGTGACGCGCTCGTTCAGGACATGCGGCCAGATGTAGTCGGCCGAGGGGAGGTAGAACCTCTTCGCGCCCGTCCTCTCCATCAGCCACGGGATCAGCGGATCGACCTGCTGCGCGGGCCCGGGACCGGTGCAGAAGATGAGCGGGTCGGATTCCTGGCCCTCGTACTGCTCGGGGTAGATGTAGAGCGTCTTCCCCTCCACGACGGCCGGGCCTTTGATCGCCTGGCGTGTGGAGCTGTAGATGCCGCCGAGGATGACGTCGACGCCGTCCTCCCGCACGAGCTTCTCGGCCTTCTCGGCCGCGACCGTGTCGTCGGTCGCGCTGTCCTCGAGACAGAGCTCGAGCTGGCGTCCGAGAAGGCCGCCCTTGGCGTTGATGTCGCCGATCACCATGCGGGTAACGTTCGCGTTGGCGACGCCGACGAATGAGAGCGGGCCGGTCTGGTCCGCGATCACTCCAACCTTGATGGTGCTTGCACTCGACATGATCCCTCCGTTTCTGACGCGCTCCCGGGCCGAGCAATCGCTCAACGGGGCGCAGCTGGTGTGAGAGGATGCTGCCCCATCGCTCGCGCCGATACATCGGGAGGACTCCCCATTTTTTCTCCTTCACTCCGCCTTGCCGAGCTCGTCGCCACGCTGGCGCTCGCGCAGGACAACGCCTTCGGCCAGCCGCTCGAGTCGCAGTTGCGCTCCTGCCTCCTCGCGAGCTGGCTGTGCGAGGAGGCGGGGTTCGACGGCGACGTGCGGACGGACGCCTACTGGGTCTCGCTCCTGCGCTACATCGGCTGCACCGGTCACGCGCACGAAGTCGCCACCCTGTTCGGCGACGAGATCGCGATCCGGGCCCAGACGCTCGTCCACGACGCCGGGAACCCGGCCGAGGTCATGCGCGACGTCTTCGAGTACGCGACGGCGTGGCGCCCCGTGGACGAGCGCGAGGCGGTCGTCAAGATGCTTCAGGAGACGGCCCACGAATGGGCGGTGAACAACTTCGCCTCTGGGTGCGAGGTGGCCGACATGCTCGTGGTGCGGCTCGACTTCGGGTCGAGCATCCGCGAGGCGCTTGCCTGCACGTTCGAGCGCTGGAACGGCAAGGGCTTTCCACGGCACGTCGGCGGCGACGCGATTCCGCTGCCGATGCGAATCGTCCACCTGAGCCATGACATGGAGGCGATCGGCCGTCTCTTCTCGCCCGAGCAGGCCCTCACAGCGGCCCGCGACCGTCGGGACGAGACCTACGACCCGGTCCTCGCCGATCTCTTCCTCGAGTACGGCGCCGCCTGGTTCGAGCGGCTCCGCGAGACGGAACCGTGGGACGCCGTCCTCGCGCTCGAGCCCGAGCCCCGGCGCACGCTGGAGGGCGAGGCGCTCGACCACGCGCTCGAGGTCGCCGCCGATTTCATCGATCTGAAATCGTCGTACTGGGGCGGGCATAGCCGCCGTTGCGCTCAGCTCGCGGCGGATGCCGCCGGCGTGCTCGGGTTCTCCGAGGAGGATGCGACCGCGCTTCGCCGGGCGGCACTCCTGCACGACTTCGGCACGAGTGCTGTGCCGAACTCGATCTGGGACAAGCCCGGCTCGCTCACGCGCACGGAGTTCGACCGCGTCGAGCTTCACACGATGCTCACCGAGCAGATGCTCCGACGGTCGCCGGCCTTCGCCACCGTGACCCCGGCGGCGTCATCTCATCACGAGAAGTGCAACGGGTCGGGCTACCACAGGCGGCTCCATTCGGACGCCGGTGATCGCGGAGCGTGCGTGCTGGCAGCGACCGAGATCTACGTCGGCATGACCACCGACCGCGCGGATCGGCCGCGCTTCTCCGACGACGAGGCGGCCGCCGAGTTGCGTCTCCTCGAATCGACCGGCGTGCTCGAGCCGAGCGCGACACGCGCCGTTCTCGTCGCAGCAGGCCACGGCGAACCCGAAGCCCGCCTGCGGAAGCGGCCCCAGAACCGGGGCGGGCTGTCACGCCGCGAGGTCGACGTGCTCCAACTCGCCGCGCGTGGCCTCACGACCCGCCAGATCGCCGACCGGCTCGTCATCTCCCCCAAGACCGCCGACCACCACATCCAGCACATCTACGCGAAGATCGGCGTCTCGACCCGAGCCGCCGCCGCTCTCTGGGCAATGCAGAACGAGTACGTCGTCGGCTAAGGCACAGGACCCTCAGTCAAATGCGGCTGCACGAGGCCGGCCGCAAGGTCGCGGTTCACACCTGATCGTTTGCCTCATACCAGCCGGCGCACGTTTGAACCGGATGGAGCTAGCCGGACTCGAACCGGCGACCTCTTGGGGGACGTCCTGGTCGGCGCGATGATCGTGCTCCTCGTGATCGGCCTCCTCGCCCGGCTCGGCCGGCCGGCGATCTGATGGCCGCTGGCGCTTGCGGTGCTCGGCGTGATCCAGATTCTGCCTCGCGGTCTCTTCGGTAAACGGCGGAACCGGCGGCCGGATCTCCGACTCGTTCATCCCGGCGCACCTCGTGGGACGAGTTCCTGGAAACCCGGCTCGTCGCGGATCGGGTCGAAGTCGGTGTCCCCGCGCGCCATGTCGCGAGCCCCGTCCCAGAGCTCGATCGCCATACCCAGGTGCCGGATCGCATCTTGGGCGTGTCCGCCGAGGCTCTCGGCGCAGGCGAGGTTGTAGAGGGGCATCCCGTACTGCGGGTTCGCCTCGATCGATTCGCGGCCCTTTGCGATCACACCCTCGTAGTCGCCCGCCTGGTACATCTCATTGAGGGGGAACCAGAGCTCCCAGCCGTGATCCTCGTACGCCTTGCCTGTCGTGGCGCCGACCGCGAGCATGGTCGTGTCCGGCTCCTCGGCAAAGGCAGTCCGCCGGTTCGGACCGGCGGGCACGTACACGAGCGTCCCCTGTGGGGCGTCGAACGTGTCCTCGTTCACCTCGAATCTCGCACGTCCGCGCACGACCACGTAGAGCTCGTCGTGATCGCCCTCCTGGTCCTCGGCGTGCTCAGGGATCACGCGGTCGCCGACGTTCGTCCCGACCCATGAGTTGACACCGAAGGCGGTGATTCCGAGCTCGTGCCGCACTCTGCCGGTGAGGGTCTCTCTCCACGGCAGCAGCTCGAAGTCGTCGAGCTGCGCGACCTTGTATCCGTCTTGCATGTGCTCCTCCTCGATGCTGCCGACATCTCAACCTACACACGCGCCAGTGCCTGGGAGTCCAGGGGAAGCACGGCGAGCTCGGGCGGGGGACGGCGGATGAAGCCGTCGATGAGCAGCATGCTCTCGGCCTGCCCGCTCGTCAGCGGCTCCCGCTCCTGTGGCGCGGCGCGAGCGACAGCGAGGCCGGCGTTGATCTCCAGCCGGGCGCCGGGGCCCGGCGGGAGCGAGCGGGTGGCGCGGATCGCGCCGCCGTGCACGAAAAAGGCTGTCCGCCAGCCCGGAGTCGGCGCGGGTGCGATCAGGCAGGCGCTGAGGGTGCGCAGCTGCTCGAGCCGGCGGAGGCGTTCGATCAGTTGTTCGAGTGCTTTGATGCGGTCGCGCAGGCGGGCCGCCTCCTCGTAGCGGAGGCTCTCCGTGAGGTCGGCCATGCGCTCGCGCAGGCGGGGCAGCGGCCCGCCGTCGAGGAGCTGCTCGAGCTCCGCCGGGGTCGCGTGGACCAGCGCGCGGGCGGCGAGGCGCGCCTGCCGGCGGCTGCCGATCGGGCCGAGCTCCGTCGGCGTCTTGGTGACGACCCACTCGTCGCCGCGGCGCTTCAGGTAGAGCCCGGCATCCTGGCGGCGGCTCCGGGAGTTCGCGGGCGGCTGGAGCTCCCGGATCAGGCGGACCTCCTCCAGCGCCGCCTCGAGCTCGGAGCCGAGGACGCGCCACTCGACTCGCCCGAGAGCGAGCAGAGCGGCCTCGACCGACGGGCGCTGGCGGTCGCCGTGGAAGTAGGAGCGGAGCCGGGCGCGCAGGTCGCGGGCGCGGCCGACGTAGAGCACCTGATCGTGCTTGTCGCGAAACAGATACACGCCCGGGCGGGTCGGGGCGCCGTGGATGAGCGAGCGCTTGTCGTGCACCCGGCGCTTCCGCGGTGCGGCGAGCGTACGCAGCTCGGAGACGCGGCGGGCGCCCAGCTCCTGGGTGAGGCCGATCAGGCGGACGAGCACCTCGGCGGTCGCCTCCGCGTCGGGCAGCGCGCGATGACACGGGGTGGTCGCGACCCCGAAGAAGTGGGCGAGTGAGGCGAGGCCGACGCGGCGGACGCGCCCTTCGAGCAGGCGCCGGGCGAGCGCTGCGGTGCACAGCGGCGGCTCCGCCAGCCGCCGTCCGTGCAGCTGCCGCTCGAGGAAGCGCTGGTCGAACCGGGCGTTGTGTGCGACTAGCGTCGCGTCGGCGGCGAAGGCGAGGAAGTCGCGAACCACGCTCGAGACCGCGGGTGCGTGCCGTAGCTCCTGCTCCCGTAGCCCGGTCAGGCGGGCGATCGGATCGGGCAGAGGGACGCCAGGGTTGACCAGCGACTCGAACGAGTCGACCACCTCGAGCGCCCGGACGCGGACCGCGCCCAACTCGCAGATCCGGCTGGTCTGCGCCGAGAGCCCGGTCGTCTCCAGATCGAAGACGACGAACTCCGCCTCCTCGAGCAATGGATCCGGCGCTCCCGCCAGCGACACGATGTCACCGGCGCAGACGATCCGGCTGTCGCCGGCGCACACGTCGGGGAGCAGCAGACGGGCCAGGCCAACGCTGATCGAGCTGCTCGCGAAGAGGAACCGGGCTGCCTCGACCGCGGACAGCGAGCCGCGCTCTTCGAGGGATTCCACCAGCCGATCGACCCCGTCGAGCACGAGCTGCATACATCACTCTATGCGAACATATGTTCGACTTGCAAGCTACGATCCTCCACGCCGACGCGGACGCGTTCTACGCCTCGGTCGAGCAGCGGGACGATCCCCGGCTCCGCGGGCAGCCAGTGATCGTCGGCGGCGGTGTCGTGCTCGCCGCCAGCTACGAGGCGAAGGCGTACGGCGTCCGGACGGCGATGGGCGGAAGGCAGGCGCTCCGGCTGTGCCCGCAGGCGATCGTCGTCCCGCCCCGGATGTCCGCCTACGTCGATGCGAGCAAGGCGCTGTACGACCTGTTCCACGACACCACGCCGCTCGTCGAAGGGCTGTCGATCGACGAGGCCTTTCTCGACGTCCGCGGGATGGAGCGGATCGCGGGCACGCCCTTCCAGATCGCCCGGCGCCTTCGCCGCGCGGCCCGCGAGCGCGTCGGGCTCCCGGTCACAGTCGGGATCGCCCGTACGAAGCACCTCGCCAAGATCGCGAGCGCGGTCGCCAAGCCGAACGGGCTCCTGCTCGTCCGGCCCGAGCGGGAGCTCGCCTTCCTCCACCCGCTCCCGATCGAGCGGGTCTGGGGGATCGGCCCGGCGACCGCGGCCAGGCTGCACACGATCGGGATCGTCTCCGTCGGAGACCTCGCCCACTTCCCAGAGTCCCTGCTCGGCCGGATCCTCGGCCGCTCCGCGGCGCAGCACCTGCACGCGCTCGCGAACAACCACGACCCCCGCCCCGTCCGCCGGCGCAGCCGGCGCCGCTCGATCGGCTCGCAGCACGCCCTCGAGCGCGGCCGGAGATCTTGGGCGGAGATTGAAACCGACCTGGTCGCGATCGTCGACCGCGTCACCAGCCGCCTGCGCGCAGCCGGGCGCGTCGGTCGCACGGTCGTTCTCCGGCTCCGCTTCGACGACTACAGCCGGGCGACCCGCTCCCACACCTTCCTCCACCCCACCTCACAGACCCCGGCCGTCCTTGCAGCTGCGCGTGCCCTGCTCGCCGATGCTCAACCGCTGATCGAGCGCCAGGGCCTCACTCTGATCGGGCTGACGATCGCCAACCTCGACGACGACCTGCCGATGCAACTCTGCCTCCCCCTCGACCCGGACAACAGCGGCCTCCTGGACGCGGCGCTGGACGAGATCCGCATCCGGTACGGTCCGACCGCGATCACACGCGGCATTTTGCTGGGCCGGCGACCGGCTCTCGAGATGCCGCTGCTCCCCGACTGACGCCAGCGATGAGGACTGTGAATCTCACGAGCCCGGATCGTGTCCTCTATCCGGAGGACGGGGTCACGAAGGGCAACCTGTTCGAGTACTACCGCCAGGTCGGCGCAACGCTCCTGCCGCACCTGCGCAACCGGCCGTTCACGATGAAGCGCTACCCGCACGGAATCGACGGCGAGGTGTTCTTCCAGAAGCAGGCGCCGAGAGGAATGCCGGTATGGATCCCCACCCGCCGATTCACGACACACCCGCGCGAGGGCGGCTCACGGCTCGTCGATTTCCCGCTGCTCAACTCCGTCGAGGCCGTGCTCTGGATGGTGCAGATGAACTGTGTCGACATGAACGCGTGGTACTCACGCGTCGACAAGCCACACCGGCCGGACTTCGTGCTCTTCGACCTCGACCCGCCAGACGACGGCTTCGAGCTCGCAGTCGAGGTCGCGCACCTGATCCGGGACCTGCTCGACGAGGTCGGCCTCCCGGGCTACGTGAAGACGAGCGGCGCCGACGGCATCCACGTCGTCGCCCCGATCACCCGCCGCTCGACATTCGAGCAGACGTACACCTTCGCCGAGCGCGCCTCGCGACTGCTCGAGCGAAGGCATCCCGGCAAGGTGACGACGGAGTGGCTGAAGAAGAAGCGCCACGGCGTCCTCGTCGACCATCGCCAGAACGGCTGGGGGAAGACCATCGCGTCGGTGTATTCAGTGCGCCCGAAGCCCGGCGCGCCCGTGTCCACGCCGTTGCGCTGGGAGGAGGTCAAGCCAGGCCTCCGCCCGCGCGACTTCGGGATGGCCGTCGCGCTGGAGCGGATCGCCCGGCACGGTGACCTGTTCGCGCCTGTGCTGGAGGATGCCCGCCCGCTCGCGCCAGCTGCGCGGCGGCTCGACGCGCTTTGCGATTGAAGGCCGCCGGCCAGCTCTCCCGCCGCCCCGAGCCTCCTGCTCCTCTGGTTGACAACCAGGAGGCCACCGCGATCGTCTAGGCGCCTGCAGTCAGGTTGCTGCGCCCTGATCGGCTGCGCGCAGCCAATCGCTTGGTTGAGGGAAGCTCAGGAAAGGTCAGGCGGCCAGGTGGCTTCTCGATCGGCTGACGGCGAGAGCCCGCCGCTCAAACCTCTCTGTCGTTTGTTGTCAATTGCCGGTGGCCGCTCCCAAAAGGCACGCTCGAGTCGGGCAAGGGCATATCGCGGGATCAGCTCGCGCATCCGCGGCAGCCGCAGGTGTGGAGCGATTACACGCTGGCGGTGGCGATTATTGCGGGTGCAGCGCCAATGCGGGCCCGATGGCATTTGCCGGAACTCGACGGCGCCGCAAGCACCCCCAGCACCGCGGCTGCCACGATCTTGAGCAGTGGTGTTCTGCCCGGAGTGCGCTGAGCGCGAGTTTGGCCCCCGCGCTTCCATTCGCACCGCCGGAACAACTCTGAATCCCTCGTTTCAGGGGTCTGAATCACCCTTACGGGGCTGGTACTCGGGCTGTCTGTGGCTTTTGTGAGACAAGCAGATCATCGAAACTCCGATCGAAGGAGCAGGAACATGCGGAACACTATGCGGCACCGTCTGGCGGGCGAAAAGGGATTCACCCTGATCGAGCTCCTCGTCGTCATGGTCATCCTTGCGATCCTGACGGCAATCGCGATCCCCTCGTACCTGAGCTTCAGGGACCGGGCGAACAAGACCGCTGCCGGCGCCGACCTGCGAGCGGTCATCCCCTCCGTCGAGGCGTACTTCTCGGACAACGGCACGTACACGGGCATGACGGCCGCCAACCTGGCGGCGTCTTATGACCAGTCGATCAGCCCGAGCATCATCCTCGTCAAGACGGCAGCGAGCACGTCCTACTGCGTCCAGGCAACCTCGCCGAACGACGCAACGAAGACGGCCGCGAAGAACGGGCCGAGCTCCCAGGTCGTGATCGGCGCTACCTGCCCGTAGGAAGAGTCGGCGAGTGATCCGCAAGAGGAGAATCTCAAGCTGTGACCGACGAACCGAAGAACAACCTCTACTGGCAAACACGTAGCCTCGCAGGCGAAAGTGAGGATCACCTCACGTACTTCCTCTTGTCCTCGGCGTATTGCTTGGTTAGGCACGACGGTTGCGTTCCTCGCCTACTACTCGCGCGAGAGATGGACGATGTCGATCCTCTATCTGTGACTCCATGGCACCGAGCCAAGGCGATGAATCGCAAACGTGACTTTGGCCTCGTGCGGAGTTCGCTGGTTTGGCTTCGCGGCCTTTATGACGTGTGCCGACCTCCGGGCGGAGGACCAGGAGGTCGAGGGGTCGAGCTGCGAAGCCGGCGAGCTGGGCGGTCAGCCTTTCGGTTGACTCGTTCTGAGCCAGTTCGCGACGACACAGCAGAGGCACTCGGCTTCCTCGTCGAGGCCGTCGAGCCGCCCTCCGCAATGCCGTCGACTGACTTCACCTTGTAACGCCACCCTCGGACTCCCGCAGCGAGAACGCCTGCGGCGCGAAACGTCAGTTTCCGAGGTTTCCGGTGGGCGCCGGTCGACCGAGGGCCGACCGCGGCCTCGGCTGTGCGTCCGACCGGGGCAACTCGGCTTCCGCCTCCGCCGGCTGATCGAGCTGGTGTCCGATCCTGCGCTTGTCGGCCTCCTTTTCGGCGCGCGCCTCGAGCGAGATGCGGTGGGTGAGAACGTCGGCCCGCTCCTGGCGGCGATGCACCTCGACGAGATCGGTCGCTCGGAGCGCCGCGGCGCTCCGCTCGTAGGCGCCCCCTGTGCTGAAGAGATGCGTGAGCTTGAGCACGATCGCGACGAGGTCGATCGCGATCAGGAATGCCAGGAAGAACTCGACGTACTTGGTGACGGCCGGGTTTGCCTTCTCGACCCGTTCGAGCGCCGCCTGACGAGCGAGGAAATCACGGTCCGCCTTGATCGAGACCGTCCGGTTCGCGATCTGCTCCGTTTCGGCCGCTTGCCAGAGCTTGATCTTGCGCCGATCGGCGGCGATGGTCGCAGCGAACTGCGGCCGTGTGCTCTTCAGCGCAGCCGCGGCGACGGCTGCCCGGCGTGCGTCGCGCTTGCAGTACGGACCGCAGCCGAGTTTGTGGGTCTGCGAGCAGTTCACCTGGCCGGCTTCGCACTCCGAGAGGAACCGGTTGTTCGTGACCTGCCGCTGGAGCTTTGCCTCCTTATCCTGCACGGCGGCGATGTCCTTCTGCGCGGCCGCGATCTTCGCGTCGTACAGGCTGGTGATCTCTTTCGTCGCCTGATGAACGCGGGCCGTGGTCGTTTTGCTCAGCTCGTCGTTGATCGACCCGCTGTAGACCACCTGGCTCATCGGCAGTCCGACAACCAATGCGATCGCGAGTGAGAGCGCCAGACGCGGAATCGTGAGCGCGAGATTCCATACCCAGCTCGTACCGAAGCTCTTCAGCACGAGCCGCTCGATCAGGCAATAGAGCACGCCCCAGAGCGGCAGCACCCACAAAACGCTGGTGATCGGGGTGCTCCACCACTGGCTGGCGGCGACGGTCATCCCGAACCCGCTTACGACCGCCATCCCGACCACCCACATGCCGAGTCCGTTCAGGAAGCTCGCCTCGCTCGGCACCGTCGCGAGCACGGAGCCGTCCCCGCCGGCGAACCAGGCCCAGCCCGTGCGAGGGTGACGCCCCCGCGTCGAATCGCCCATGCGACCGTCTTCCATCGTCCCTTCCACCTCCCGAACGCGACACCGTGCCGAACGATCAAGATAGACCAGGACGGCGATCGGGTGGCGCGAGCGGCCGATCTCTTAGCCGTTTCTCAGGAATGCCAACCGATACCTCTGATCATCGCTACGACGTACAGCGCCCCGACTGCCGACCTTCCCATTGAGCCACCGTCGCCGAGGCGAAGGCAGCCGGGATCGTCTCCGGAGCGGACACCGTGATCGCCGAGGCTCGTGAGACAGCCGGCCGAGCAGCGGCCGAGATCAGGAGCGATGCCAAGCGCACCGCGCGCGGCATCATCAAGGAGGCAGAGTACAGGGGCCGCGAGCTGGTGGAAACCGCGGAGCTCCAACGCGTGCACGCCGAACAGGCAGCCGCGCGCGCGCAGGAGTTCGCCGAGCGGTCGAGACGCGAATTCGCAGAGCTCGTCCTGGCCCTTCTCGCCCACGTGCGTCGCGAGACCGTCACGCCGGTCACTCACGCCACGGCGGCGGTCGAGCTCGACGTTCAAGAGCGGCCGAGGATTCGCGCATAAGAAAAGCCCTGTTTCATGGGCTTGCAGAGTGGGCGCGGCTGACCTAGAACGTCCCTGCAAATGCAGAGCTAGATGTAGGACCCAAGCAGGTTGGTTCTGCTGACCGGGGGTTGGTGGCCGAGGGCTGAGTGTCGTCTCCGATGGTTGTAGTGCCAGAGCCATCCGTCAAGGGCTCGGGTGCGTTCGTGGCTTGAGCGGTAGATGGCGCCGTAGGCCCAGCCGTTGAGCATGGTGCGGATGAATCGCTCGGCTTTGCCGTTGGTCTGTGGCCGATATGGGCGGGTGCGGCTGTGTTTGACGCGAAGGGTGCGGCAGGCGAGCGCGTGGACGCTGCTGCGGTAGCAGCTGCCGTTGTCGGTCAGGATCCGCTCGACCTGGATGCCGTGCCGCTTGTAGTAGTCGACGGCTCTGCGCAGGAAGCCCGCAGCGGTGACGGCCTTCTCGTTGTCGAGCACCTCTGCGTAGGCGAGGCGGCTGTAGTCGTCGATCGCGACGTGGACGAATTCCCAGCCGACGGTGTTGCGACGCACGCCTGCCGCGTCGGTGCGTGTCGGCATGTAGTGCTGCTTCTGCCCGTCACGCCAACGCTTGCCGGCGCCGCCTGCGATCCGGCCGAGCTTCTTGACGTCGAGATGGACGAGCTCGCCTGGACGTGCGTACTCGTATCTGACCGCCGGCTCGAGACCCAAGCGGCCGAGGCGACCCACTCCGTTGCGGCGCAGCACGACTGAGACCGTCGAGAGCGGCATCGAGAGCACCTCAGCGATCTCCGCCGCGGTCATCCGCAACTGCCGAAGCCCGACGATCACCGCGACCCGCTCATCCGGAGTGCGATTCGCGACCCGCCTGGGCGCCGAGGAGCGATCAGCAAGACCGCTCTCACCCTCCAGCCGATAGCGGCCAACCCACTTACGCGCACAGCGCACGCTGACCCCGGCGGCCTCGGCCGCCGCAGTCAGCGTCCACCCCTGACCGACAACACGTACCGCCAGCAACCGCCGGCCGCTCCAACTGAGCGCCGCGTTACGGTGAAGCCTCATCCGGACCGCCTCCTTGTGGGGACTGAACGCCTTCGACAGCACTCAGCCTCCAAGGAGGCCCGGATGAACCAACGTCCTTAGGAACTACAGCTAGCCGGGCTCTCCCCGGGCCAGGGTCTTCGCCTATTGTCGGTGGCTCGACAGGTCATCGGTGCGGAAGGAGGCACGACCGTGACAGGCTTCAGCCGGCTCAAGATCGTCGTGACGGCGGCTCTGGTGGTGCTCGTCGTCGGAGTCGTCGCAGCGTACGGGGCGCTCGGCGCACACGACACACAGTTCGGTACGGGTGCGCTCGCCGCCGAGAGCGGAGGCAACGACAACACCGCCTACGGCTTCAACGCGTTGAACGCGAACACGACGGGCACCAGGAACACGGCCGTCGGAGCCGAGGCTCTGCCGGTCAGCGTCACGGCGGGGTTCAACTCGGCGTTCGGCAGGCAGGCGCTACTGAACAACTCGACGGGCACCAACAACACTGCACTCGGCGAGGAAACGATGCGGGAGAACTTGACCGGCAGCGACAACGCCGCGGTCGGCAGCGGCGCGCTGATCTTCCTGACCGCCGGGAGCGAGAACGCCGCGCTCGGGCTGAACGCCGGCGAGAACAACATCACGGGGTCCGACAACACGTTCCTCGGCGCCGGCAGCACGGTGGGCAGTGACGGTCTCACCAACGCCACGGCGGTGGGATCGAATGCGACCGTCAACCAGAGCAACTCGATGGTGCTGGGGGATTCGACCGTCAACGTGGGAATCCACAACGGCTCGCCGGCGAGCCGTCTCCAGGTCGGCGCTCCGTCCGCGAGCTTCGGCGACTACCTGCAGGTGCCGATCGTCGTCAACTCCGCGAAGACGCCACCGCCGAGCGACTGCAACGACACCACCTTCCGGGGCCGGATCGTTCTCCTGGCCAACGGCAAGAAGACGACTCTCTGGGGCTGCACCAACGCAGGGGTCTGGAAGAAGGTCTAACGCATGCAGATCACCAGAAACAGCATCGAAACCGGCCGCGGGCCGAACGAGTGGTTCACCGGCGCCGTCTATCTCGACCAGGTCGCGGCGCCGTCGAGTGGATCCCGCCTGCATGCGTTCAGCGTCCACTTCACGCCGGGCGCACGCACGGCATGGCACACCCACCCGAACGGGCAGACGATCTGGGTGACCGGGGGCATCGGCCTCGCGCAGCGTCGGGGCGGGCCGATCGAGGTGATCCGTCCCGGCGACCGCGTCTTCTTCGAGCCGGACGAAGAGCACTGGCACGGCGCCGCCGCCACGCGGTTCATGACCCATCTCGCGATGCTCGAGGTCGGCGAAGACGGCACCCCGGCCGCGTGGGGCGATCACGTCACCGACGACGAGTACGCGGCGTCACCGTCCGTGGAGGGCTGATGCGCGCAACGGTCATGTACGGCGCCGGCGACGTCCGGGTCGAGGACGTACCCGACGCACGCCTGATCGAAGCCGGCGACGCCCTCGTCACCGTCACCCGTGCAGCCGTCTGCGGCAGCGACCTCTGGCCGTACAACTCGATGGAACCGAGCGATACCGGACGTCGGATGGGCCACGAGTTCATCGGCATCGTCGAGGCTGCCGGCGCCGATGTGCGCACCGTCAAGAAGGGCGACCTCGTGGTCGCGCCGTTCGTGTGGTCGGACGGCACCTGCATCTTCTGTCGCGAGGGGCTGCACACGTCCTGCCTCCACGGCGGCCGGTACGGCTTTGACGGCGTCGACGGCGGCCAGGGCGAGGCGGTCAGGGTGCCGCAGGCGGACGGAACGCTCGTCGCCCTGCCCGTCGGCCCAGACGACGCGCTGATGCCCTCGCTGCTCACGCTTTCGGACGTCATGGCGACAGGGCATCACGCCGCGCTCGCCGCCCGGGTCGAACCCGGTAAGACGGTGGCGGTCGTCGGTGACGGTGCGGTCGGCCTGTGCGGTGTGCTCGCCGCCCGGCGGCTCGGCGCCGAGCGAATCTTCATCCTCGGCCGCCATCCCGCGCGGACCGCGCTGGCAACGGAGTTCGGGGCAACGGACGTCGTCAGCGAACGAGGAGACGAGGCGATCGAGCGCGTCCGCGAGCTGACTGACGGTCTGGGCGTCCATTCGGCGCTCGAGTGCGTCGGCTACGAGGAGTCGACCGTCACGGCCATCAGCATCGCCCGCCCCGGCGGCGCGGTCGGCCGCGTCGGCGTCCCGCAGGACGAGACGATGCCCGCATCGCTGCCCGCGTTCTTCGACAACGTCACCGTTGCGGGCGGCCCGGCGCCGGCACGCGCGTACATCGAGGAGCTCCTGCCGGATGTGCTCGAAGGCCGGATCGAGCCGGGCCGGGTGTTCGACCGCGTCGGGCACCTCGACGACGTGCCGGACGGCTACCGCGCGATGGACGCGCGGGAGGCGATCAAGGTGATGGTCACGCCGTGACGGGCGGCATGCAGAAGCGCACACTCGGTCGCGACCTCGAGGTCTCCGCGATCGGGCTCGGCTGCATGTCGATGAGCTTCGGCTACGGCCCACCCGCCGACACGCAGGAGATGACCTCGCTGCTGCGCGCGGCGGTCGAGCGCGGCGTGACGTTCTTCGACACCGCCCAGGTCTACGGCCCGTTCACGAACGAGGAGCTGGTCGGGGCAGCGCTCGCGCCCGTCCGCGACCAGGTGGTGATCGCGACCAAGTTCGGCTTCCAGTTCGACGCCGAAGGCAAGCAGAGTGGTCTGAACAGCCGGCCGGAGTACATCAGGGAGACGGTCGAGGGCTCGCTCCAGCGGCTCGGGATCGACTCCATCGACCTGCTCTACCAGCACCGTGTCGACCCGGACGTGCCGATCGAGGAAGTGGCGGGCGAGGTCATGGATCTGATCGCGGAGGGGAAGGCCAGGCACTTCGGCCTGTCCGAGGCGGGCGTGCAGACGATCCGCCGCGCGCACGCGGTCCAGCCGGTCACCGCGGTCCAGAGCGAGTACTCACTGTGGTGGAGAGCGCCGGAGGCGGAGCTCCTGCCGACCCTCGAAGAGCTGGGGATCGGCTTCGTCCCGTTCAGTCCGCTCGGCAGGGGCTTCCTGACGGGCACGATCGACGAGAACACGACGTTCGCCGACGACGACTTCCGCAAGGGCGTTCCCCGGTTCACGCCGGAGGCCCGGGCGGCGAACCAGTCTTTCGTCGACCTGCTCGCCACGGTCGCGGAACGGAAAGGTGCGACCCCGGCCCAGATCGCGCTCACCTGGCTGCTCGCGCAGAAGCCGTGGATCGTCCCGATCCCCGGCACCACGAAGCCGCATCGCCTCGAGGAGAACATGAGCGCAGCCGATGTCGAGCTGACCGCCGACGACCTGCGCGAGATCGACGACGCCGCCTCACAGATCACGGTAGAGGGAGCCCGCTACCCGGAGCACCTGGAGCAGATGACCGGCCGCTAGGCGCGGCGTGCCGTGTTCAGTTCGACCGCGGCGCGAACGAGCGCCTCGAGAGCCTTCTCGTCGATCTTCTCGCCCTCGCGAACGTCGATCGCGCGCCTGACGTTGCCTTTCAGGCTCGAGTTGAACAGGCCGGAAGGGTCGGCGAGCGACGCGCCCTTGGCGAAGGTCATCTTCACCACGCTCTTGTAGGTCTCGCCCGTGCAGATGATCCCGTCGTGAGACCACACGGGAACCCCTCTCCACTTCCACTCCTCGACGACGTCGGGGTCTGCTTGCCTTATCAGCGCCCGCAGCCGGGCAAGCGTCTCGCCGCGCCAGTCGTCGAGCTCCCGGATCCGCTCGTCGATGAGCTCTGACGGGGTGCCGCTGCTCTTCGCCACCACCCTCTCATACCACACCGATAACGTTGAAGACCGTGGCCAGCCGGAAATCCGCCAAGCCGACTCTCCTCGCAGGCGGGAACCCGCAGATCGCGAAGGCCGACGGCGACGCCCCCGTGCAGGCCTACATCGCCGCGATGCCCGGCTGGAAAGGCGACGTCGGGCGCCGGCTCGACGCGCTCATCGTCCGCACCGTCCCGGACGTGCGCAAGGCCGTCCGTTGGAACTCGCCGTTCTACGGCGTGGAGGGCAACGGCTGGTTCCTCAGCGTCCATTGCTTCACGAACTACGTCAGGGTGGCGTTCTTCCGCGGAACGTCGCTCCGTCCGGCCCCGCCCGGCGAGTCGAAGCAGCAGGACGTGCGCTACCTCGACATCCACGAGGACGATCCGCTCGACGAGGCTCAACTCGCGGATTGGGTGAAGCAGGCCGCCGAGTTGCCCGGCTGGGGCAAGACACCTTGACGAACTCCTTGCAACGGTTCGGAGAAGCGGCAACACCTTGCGGCCTATCAGGGTCACCACTGGTGTACCCGCCGTCGGACTCGTCGTCCTTGCGCTGAGCGCCCCGACTGCGGGGTTCCCGCACGAACGGCGTCTCAGCGGCAGGCCCTGTAGGGGCGCACAGCGATCGCTGCCCACACGGCCTCGACGACGCCGAACGGCCACGCGCCGGCAAGAAAGCCATACGCGCTCGCAAGGGCACACCCGCAAGCGAACGCGAGAATGAACCCCCGGCCGCGATACTCGAGGGCGTACATGAGCATCATGAAGCTGAGGGCACTGACACCGAAGAGCGTCAGCATGTCAGCGAACGCGATCAGACAGTGGCTCGCGCATCGCGCTTACGTGCGCGGCGCGTAGTCGACGCTACCGAACGGCCAATCGGACGCGAGCCAGGCGCTGACCGCACGCCAGAGGGGGACGTCCAGCGCCGCGTGGCTCGACCGTACCCAGGAGAGCACACGCGCGTCGTTGTCGCTGTCGCGCGACGGGTAGATGTAGACGCACCCGATCACGTCGCGGTTCGCCGGATCGAGCACCGTGTACGTGAACCCCGTCCGCTTGCGGAAGTCGTCGGCATGGCTCTGCAGGTCCGCCCGGTTCTCTTCCGGCGTCATCTCTCGCGGCCAGCGGCTGTCGCCCCACCCGGGCGTCGCGGCGATGTGGCCCATCGACGACGTCCAGGCGTCATAGTCCTGCTCATTGTGGTCGGGCCCGAGCGGCTCGAGCACGAACTGCGGCGTCTCGAGCCCGCGAGGCACGTCGAAGTCGGGCGGGACAAACTCCTCCACGCGACAGATCGTAGACCGACGACACCGTTTTGAAGGCGTACCGATGAGTTTCACCCGGCGCGGCCGTCCCAATAGACGACATATCCCGACAGCAAGGAGGTCACGATGTCGAAGGTCGCATCCAAGCTCAATCTCACCCAGGTCGGCCGCGTCTGCGTCACCGTCGCCGACACCGATCGTGCGATCGACTTCTACGTCGACACTCTCGGCTTCGAGAAGGTGGTCGACGTCCCGATGGGCCCGGAAATGCGCTGGGTCGAGGTCGCCCTTCCGGGGACGGCCACGACGATCGCGCTCTCGCCGCCGCCGCCGGGCCAGGAGGCGGGCGGCAGCCAGACCGGCATCTGCCTGGACACCTCAGATGTCGACGCCGACCACACGGCGCTCAGAACTGCCGGCGTCGACGTCGACGACGAGGTCACCCGCTTCGGCGAGCCGGTGCCGCCGATGTTCTGGCTGCGCGACCCGGACGGCAACTCGCTGATCATCGTCGAGCCGTCGGCCTGACCCCACGGCTGGACGCGCGGCCGGCGATACGCCGGTCGCGCGTCCTCGGCGCAATGCCTCAGACGGTGTGGCGTCGCCACGGCTCGTGCACGTGCGTGAGCCAGACCAGCTCAGGGTCGAGCGCGCGCACCCGCAGCTGGCCTTCGGTGTGCGGCTCGTCGAGCTCGCCGAACCAGACCGCCACGTCGCCGCCGACGACGAGCGGACGTCCGCCCGTCTCGACGACGACCACCTGCATGCCGCGCGAGTGGCCCGGTGCCGGGACGAGCCGGAGCCCGGGAAGCAGCTCGAACTCGCCGTCGACCGGCACGTACCGCACGCCGGGCGCCTCGACCCACTCCCGAATGGTGTAGTCGTCCTCGCTGAGAGCGTCGTCGAGCTCCCGACGCTGGACGTAGATCGGCTTGCCGGCGAAGAGGTGGTTGCCGCCGCAGTGGTCGAAGTGCAGGTGCGTGTTGACGACGATGTCGATACCCGCGAGGTCGAAGTCCTGCTCGCTCAGTGGACGGAGGCGGGGATCGAGGTCGGCCACCGCCGGGTGCAGCTCCGTCATTCCGGTGTCGACCAGCACGCGCGCATCGAGATGCTCGATGACGTGCACGTAGACCGGCATCCGCTCGCCCTCGGCGAGCAGGTCGGCAACGAGGACAGGCGTGATGGTGATCGAGGCAAAGGCGTTCATTGTGTGTTGACGTATACCGGCATCACCGCCGCGACCGACATGGCGGTCGCGGCCAGGCACGCTCGCTACTCGTCGGGGGGCTGTGGGGGGCAGAGCCCCCACAGCGAAGCGTTGTGTGTAGCGAGCGGAAAATGGGCGGTACTGGGCTCGAACCAGTGACCCCCAGCTTGTCGAGCCTTAGCCGGGATCAGACCGTAGCGGACAAGTGGCTGCTACGAGCTGACTCTGATCCTTCACGTCGGACTCGGTTGGACCCGTTTCGACGGAAGTCGGTGACACGATGCTGACATGCCACCCGAGGCTGACGTGGTGGCCGTCAAGGGGCGAATGGATGTCGTGCCTTGGGCTGGGATCGCGACCACGTACCGCGAAGGAGGGAGACGAGCTTCGTCGCGCCCGTCGCCCAGAGAACGAGTACCGGCGGCAGGCTGACATACAGGAAGCGCGGGTGTTCAGCCGTGTACGCGTAGCCGGTGTAGAAGGCGGCGTTGATCAGGACCGGCAGGACGAGGAGAGCACGCACAAACCAGGAGCGGATGGCCATGATCCCGAGCGCCGCAACGGGAAGGAGTACGAGCAGCGCCCGCGGAGAGAAGACCAGCGAGTCGAGCCAGTTCCGTCCGGCGGCATCGAGCGAAGGGACGAGCGCGGGCCGCTCCGCCGTCGGCCCCGTGATCTTCGGGTAGCCACGTGGCCAGTAGGCGATCACAGCCGGCGCGAAGGTCAACCCACCCGCAACCAGCGGCACAATCCGCCGCCACCCGAACTGCGCCAGGCAGACGACGGCGATCACAGTGGCGACGATCCCATTCGAGGACTTGACGAACGTGGCGAAGCTCAGGATCACACCCGCGGCAGAGAGCTCAAGCGGGCTGGGCCTCGTCGCCACCACGAGCACGAGCGCAGTCGTGACGAGAGCCGTCGACAGGGGCTCCGTGTACATGGCGAGACCGACGTCGGTCGTCCAGCTCCCATTTCCCCAGGCCCGCTCCCCCGCCAGCCCGCCGACGATGAGCGGCCAGAACGCCCAGAGCCCGGCTGCCAGCAGGCCAACCGTCCGCTTCCCCGTTGCCCGAAGCCCGAGGAGAGCGGTGGCGATCGTGGTCGCCGAGTTCGCGATCAGAGACAGCACAAGGCCGGCGGCGAAGGCAGCATTGGTGTGGAGGAGGTGCACGGCCCGCAGGGGGAACAGGGGAATGCTCCACACGAGCGACCAGCCGAAGACGGCCGCCCCCGGCGGCGACATCCTGGTGATCACGACGGCGACGGCAATGCCGACGGCAAGCGCAGCCATGACCAGGGCCCAGTGAGCCGGCAGTCGGCCCCGGCGCAGTGCCAACGCGATGAGGAGCAAAGCCGCAACGAGGGCCAGGACGAGCAGCCCCAAGCTGAGGCGGCCGAGGCCGGGCCCGGCGGAGATGAACTGCCGCGCGGCAGCGTAGTATCCGGACGCATCGCCCGTGAAGCCTTCGAAGCGGAAGGACGGAAGCCCGGGGAGTGCGTGACCCGAGGCGCCGAGAGCGGCCAGTGGGAAGGCGACGCGCACGAGGACGAGGATGGCGAGCGCGGCCCGCCAGGCCGAGGGGTGAGTTCTCACCGCCCGTACCCTAAACTCGCCTTGTGCCCGGCCTCCCGTTGACGTTGCGGCGTCTCTCTTCTCGTGCGAGTGCGAAGGAGAGCCACACCGCGCGGAAGCTCGACCTGCTGGCAGCGGCGGTTATCGGCATCGCACTGTTGACCGCGGCCGGAGCGCTCCCGAGCGTGGGTCTCTTCGACTCCAAGAGAACAGGCGACGCCGAGCTCTACCGGGCGTACGGCGAGAACATCCGGGCCGGAGAGATCCCCTACCGAGACTTCTACTTCGAGTACCCGCCCGGCGCGCTGCCGATGATCGCCATCCCGGCGCTCGGATCGAAGCAGGGGTATATCCGCCGGTCGAAGGCGCTCCAGTGGGCCCTCGGAGCCGTCACGATCGCGCTCGTCGCATTGACGCTCTACCTGGTTCGCCGGCGTAGGAGCGTGCTCTACGTATCGACGGCCCTGCTCGGCCTGGCGCCGGCGGCGTTCGGCTACGTCACCTTTACACGGTTCGACTTCTGGCCCGTCGCACTGACGGCGGGCGCCCTGGCGGCGCTGACGGGCGGGTGGGGGCTCGTTGCCGCCGCGTTGCTTGGAGTCGGAACAACCGCGAAGATCTATCCGGCGGTGCTGCTGCCGCTCATGCTCCTCTACACGCTGTACCGTCGCGGCGCAAGACGCGCCGTTACCGCACTGGCCGTCTACCTGGGCGTGATCGCCGCCATCGTGCTCCCGTTCGCCGCGCTCGCCCCGGGTGGCGTCGGCTTCAGTCTGTACACCCAGTTCACCCGACCGCTCCAGATCGAGAGCCTGGGAGCTTCGGTCCTGCTCGTCGCCCACCAGCTCGGCGCCTACCATCACGCGGTCGTCGCCGGCTCCGGGTCCCAGAACTTCGAGGGAGCGCCTGCCGATCTGCTCGCAGCCCTGACGTCGCTCGTCGAGGTCGCCGCGCTTCTCGCCGTCTGGTTGATGTTTGCCCGTTCGCAACGGACCGCTTCGCAGCTGCTGACTGCGGCCGCGTGCGCCGTCACTGCCTTCGTCATCTTCGGAAAGGTGTTCTCCCCGCAATACCTGCTCTGGCTGCTGCCTCTCGTCGTGGTCGTCGGCGGACGAGCGCGCCGACCGGCGATCGTGCTGCTGACAACGGCGCTGCTGCTCACGCAACTCTTCTTCGACGGTCGCTACCACCAGGTGATCAATCTCGAACGAATCACCTGGCTCGTGGTCGCCCGGGACGTTGCCGTACTTGGTCTGTTCCTGGTGCTGTGGCGAGACGTGCGCTCCGCTCGATCCCGGGAACCGGCACCGCTGCGCGAGACCTTGTTCGGCGTCGGGCCCACCGGGGGGAGATAGACGACAAATCCGTCCCCCTCGATCCGACGATACCCGGCCGCGAGCAACAGCCGTCGTGCCTCCCTCTCTTGCTGGGCACCCGTTACGAAGACATGCGCTGCGCCGCGATTCGACCGTACGAGCATGTCCCAGCGGGCGTAGCGTGAGTGGGCGAGGTCGGAAACGACTCGGCCGTCGACGGTCTCGTAGTGAATCTGTCGTGAGGGGCTGGCGATGATTCGCTCCCGGCTCTCGAAGCCGAGTCGGTAGGCGACCCAGTAGCTTGCGAACACATCGTGAACGCGCGCCTGTCCGAGAGTTCGAATCAGCGGCTGGAAGTCTGCCGGGACACTGGCTCCGTCGACCGAGACCAGCGTCAGGTGCTGCCGCTCCATGATCGCGAGGCCGGCGATCGACATCCCGCAGGCGATGGCCAGGCCGACGATGACCGGGGCCGGGCGTCGAAGCGTCGCCGAGATGACCAGAACGATGATCGGGAGGACGAATGTGAGATACCGGGGCTCGGCGGTCAGATACGTATAGGGAGAGACGACGTACAGGACGAGAAAGATCACGCCCGCAAGCAGGAGCGGAGCGATACCCGCCCGCCGCCGGAACCCGATCGCGGCGCACGCAGCGAGCACCAGCACGAAGAGGATCCAGCCGGCCAGCGGTCCGACGAGCCACGCGAGCGAGAACGGGACACGCAGGCCGAGCGCAGTCTGGAGATTCGGCGACACGAGATTGTGCAGGTGCCCGACCATGCTCGTGCTCGCCTGCTCACTGTGAAGCGAGTACCAGCCGTGGCGAGCGTTCGCGACAAGCCATGGCAACGCCCCGAGGACGGCGGCGGGGACGATCCACGGCCAGCCACGGGCGGCGCGCGGCCGACGCCAGAGGAGCCAGATTAGTGACGGCAGGGCGAGGATGAGGACCTGCGGCGACGCCCACCAGCCGAGCCCGAAGGCAAGGCCGAGGAAGATGAAGTCGCGCCGGCGGTCCCGTTCCACCAGTCGGAGCGCCGTCAGCATCGCAACCAGGCCGAGGACGAGGCCCGAGCTGTAGAACCCGAACGCCTTCGTCGACCGCCAGACGAAATACGCAGGCCAGATCCAGAAGAGCGCACCTGCAACCCGAGCCGAGCGTTCTCCGACGGTCCTTCTGCCGACCCGCCACACGAGAACGGCTGCGACGGCGTAGAGAACTGTCGGGACGAGCTTGAGAGCCAGCGTGCTCGTTCCGAAGACTCCGAACAACCCTGCCGTCAGGATGGTCTCGATCGTGCCTCCGTAGCTCTGATTCCAGAAGAATGATGACCAGTGGCCGCGCAGCAAGTGCCTGGCCATCAGGCCCCAAACCGCCTCGTCGGAGTCGAGCGAGCCGAGCGTCGGAGACGCAAGGACCCAGGCGCGAAGCGCGATCCCGGCAGCGATACTCGCAACAACCGCCGCATCGATCGCGCAGAGGCGATGTCTGCGACCGCCTGGTTCGGACTCCGGCACAGGGTGATGCTCTCACGGCGTCACCCTCGCCGGGGAGACCACAGCGGGATCGCGTCTCGGCGCTGCGGCCCGGCCCCGGTCTTTCCGAAAGCGGGGACGGGGCTCGAACCCGCGACTCACCCCTCCCGTCCCGCTTACTGCCCCGTCAGTGTTCCCAGTTTCCGCAGGACACCTTGCAGCGTTTCGCGGTCGCGCGCGGTCGCGGGCTTGTTCACTCCGTCGAGTGGGACGATCATGAGGACGTTCCCCACGCGGTAGTGGTCGCACTTGGTGAACGTCTGAAAGGTGCCCGAGTTCACCTTGGGGTGGGCGTCACAGGGTCCCCCTTTCTGGATCGCACGCGACGCCTCTTCCGCCTTCTGCACAGTCGGGAAGATGCTCATGCTTGCTATTTCGTGCCACACGACTTGCGTACCTCGATAGAAGACATAGTCGTCAAGGTCTCCAAAGGCGTTCGGACTCAGAAGATTGGCGAGTGCCGAGATCGTCCCGAAGTGCCGAGGATCGCCGTTCGGGTCATAGAGCAGTCGCTCAACGCGCTTCGCGGAGACGGACCGCCCCGTCGCGTCCTTCCCAGCTCCCCCGCCACATGCGGGCAAAGCCACGGCTGCGACCGCGAGGCAGAGCGAGAGGGTGGCTGTACGAATCGACACTCTTCCGCTGACATTTTGCTGACATCGGGGCACTTCGAGGCGCACCCACTGCCTTGATGGCAAACAAAAACCCCGCTTTAGCGGGGCTTCTGTGGATGGGCGGTACTGGGCTCGAACCAGTGACCCCCAGCTTGTCGAGCT
>CAWBSE010000005.1:0-11630 GCA_963791425.1 uncultured Actinomycetes bacterium | reverse complement strand
AGGTTTCAAAACCGGCCGGGACGGGGAAAGGCGTGTCCCCGACGAGCGCGAGGTGCGCTTCCCCTTGACCCGCGGAGAGGGCAATGCTGGTTCGAGGCCGACCCGGCGTGGCAGGGTGGTGCTCGCGGTTCTCCTGGCGCTCGGTTCGCTCGGAGCGCTGCTCGGCGGAGCGGAAGCGCGTTCTCACGCTCACGCCGCCGCGACCCCCGGCCGTCTCGTGCTCGGTTCGGCCGATGCGCCCGGGCTGAGATCGAGGCCTGCCTCCCCGGCTCTCGGGGCGAAGGCTGTTGCGAAGGCGTTCCTACCGGCGCACCTGCCCGGCGTCGCGGGCGCAGCACAGGCCGCCCGGTTCGGCGCTGCGACAACGGAGCTCTGGTCGCTGGCGTACCGCGAGCAGAGCGTGGCAGCGGCCCGCGCACAGCTCCGCACCGTCGTCGGCGCGGCCCGACGCGCGGGGCTGCATCCCGGCGCCACGAGGGTCGGCGAGGGCGGCGCGCTGATCGCCACCAGGAGCGGGTCGGCGGCGCTGGTGGTCTGGCGGCGGCTCGACGCCGTCGGCGAGGTCATGTTCGCGTCGCCCCGGCCGGGCGTCGCGCGGACGATCGCTCTCCGGTACGCGCTGGTCGCGGACGGGCACATGCAGAAGTTGCTCTCGTCCAGCGTCTGGGAGCGAACGCTGGACGGCATCGGCCCCCACGGCGTGCCGCGCAGCGTCGCCCTCGATCTGTTCGCGCTTGCCTACGCGCCGCTGCCGGGCACGTCCCGGCCCTCCGGCCCCGCCGGCCCGATCGAGGACGGAACGCTCGCGGCCGCCAACGTCCTGGCAATCTGGCCGACGCTTGGCCCGGAGCAACAGGCAGCCGCTGCGAAGGAGCTGGGCATCGTCTCGCTCGCACACGCCCGGCGCACGTCCGGCGCGCGCCCCTCGGGCTACGTCGACCCGGGCGACCCGACATTCGTCGAGCAGCCGGCGCTCGAGGAGATCTCGAAGAAGATCCAGACGGCGTACACGGCCCACCTGGGGGCACTCGGATTCGACGTCGTCGTGGGTACGAGCCAGATGGGCTCGGGCTACGGCGAGGCGTTGCCGCTCGACGAGGCCGGCAACGTCTCCGACACTCCGAAGGTCTGCCGGATCCGGCTCGAGCCCGGGAGCAAGGTGCTCAACACCGCCGAGCGCGACAACACGATCGCGCACGAGCTCTTCCACTGCTTCCAGATGAAGATCATGGGCCCCCTGAACGTCGTCGCCGAGGCCAAGACCCGTCCCTGGCTGATCGAGGGCCTGGCGACCTGGGCAGCCTGGAACGTGAAGCCCCTGCCCTGGAGCAGCGTGAAGAACTGGCTGGACAAGCCGTACGTGCCGAGTGTCGGCAAGGTGCTCTTCGCCCGTTCGTACGACGCGGTCGGGTTCTTCGGCCACGCCGAGGAAGAGGCCGGCGACCTCTGGCCGCGGGTGAAAGGCATGCTCCTGGCGCCCGGAAACGAGGCGAGCTACGCGGCGGCGGGCGGCTACAGCCCGCAGTTCGTGAACAGCTGGGGGTCGAGCACGTTCACGAAGCCGGACCTCGGCCCGGACTGGACCTTCACGAAGTCGGTCTCCCCTCCGTCCAGCTTCACCGCCGCCGCGACCCCGATCGTCGGCGACGATCTCGTCACCACCGGCGTGCACGCCTTCCAGCGGTACACGCTCGACGTGGCGGCGATGCGACAGATCGATCCGAAGGCGCTGCTCGTCCACATCGTCCGCCAGCGGGGCTGGGCCCGCCTCGCGAACGCGGACTTCGACCTGACCAACGTCACGAACGACTGGTTCTGGCTCGGCCCGGGCGACGCAGAGTGCCCGGCCGGCACCGAGGGACAGCCGCCGCCCGCCACGCCGCTCCACTCGGATGCGAGTCTCGCCCTGACCGGCGGCCAGAACGGCGCGCAGGTGTCGATCAAGGTCGTGTCGCTCGACGAGTACTGCAAGGAGAAGCAGGAGCCGCCGGACAAGCCGTCGGGTGGTTCGGGCGGTGGCGGAGGCGGAGGCGGCTGCGACGACTGCGGCAGCTCGAACGGCGACCCGCACCTGCACACGTTCGACGGTGTCTTCTACGACTTCCAGGGAGCCGGGGAGTACACGCTCGTCCGCTCCCGCTCGGGCGATCTGGAGGTGCAGGCGCGCGAGCAGCCGTTCCCCGGCTCGCATGACGTCTCGGTGAACACGGCGATCGCGATGCGCGTGGGCGGCGTCCGCCTCGAGGTGGCCCGGGGCGATCCACTCGTCGTCCGGATGAACCGGCTCGGCCTCGCAGTCTCCGGCAAGGGCCGCGCTCTCCCGGGAGGCGGGCGGGTCAGGCTCGTCGCCCGGCAGGTCGAGGTCACCTGGCCGGACGGGACGCTGGTACGCGTCTGGTCCGTGGGCTCGTGGGGAGTCGCGGTGCTCGTCAGGCCTTCGGCCGCGCGCCGGGGAACGCTGGCCGGTCTACTCGGCAACTTCGACGGCAACCCGGACGACGACTTCGCCGTGCGGTCCGGCCACCACCTGGATCCGTTGGCGACACCGCGATCCCACCGCCTGCTCTACGCGGCGCTCGGCGACAGCTGGCGCGTCACGCAGGGCGGCTCGCTGTTCACCTATGCGCGTGGCCAGTCGACGCGAACGTTCACGATCCGGAGCTTCCCGAAGCGGCTGGCGAACGCCGCGGTCGTGCCGGCGCGTGACCGGGCGGCCGCGCTGCGCCTCTGCCGTGCGCTCCACATCAGGAATCCGCAGGTCTTCCAGTCGTGCCTGCTCGACGTCGGTCTCACCGGGAACGGCGCCTTCGCCACGTCCGCCGCTCAGCTGGAGCGAACGACCGGAGGCTTCGCCAGGCCGGGCAGGCGCACGAAGCCCACCCGGCCGACGAAGCCGGCAAAGCCGGCCCGGCCGGCAACCGCCGCGAAGGGGGCGACAGCGTGGGCGCGGCTGTCCGGGACGGCAGCCGGCCCGATCTCCGCGACGCCGGCCGGAGGCAGGATCATCGTCGCGTACCGCAGCGGCACCGGTTCCGCCGAGGCGCTCACGTTCACGCCCTCGACGGCACACGATGCCGCGGGTGTCACCCGGACGACGATCACGTCGGGATGGGGGTCGATCGGCGACCCGCTGCTGCTCGGCCGCGCCGGAGGAGGGCTCCAGGTGCTGCTGACGGGCATCCACGGCGGCAACGGCGACCCGCTCAACGGCGTCTCGTTCGCGCCGCGCAACCCGAACGGCAGCTTTGGCCCGCCGACGCCGGCGACACAAAGCACGTACGCCGAGTTCGTGACGGGCGGCGCGGTCATCGCACCGGACGGTGCACCGCTCTGGGCGGCGGATCGCGGCGGCACGCTCTGGCTCTGGCGCGGGGCGACGGCCTCGACCGGCGCCGACCTGAGCGCGGCTTCGGGCGGCCAGGTGACCGCGGCCTCCGTCGGCCGGGACCGCTCCGGCCGGTACTGGCTCGCGTGGGACACGGCCTTCTCCGCCCAGCCCCAGCGCGTCGGCCTCTACCTCGCGCAGTTCGACCCGGTGACGCTGCAGCCGATCGGCGCCCCGCAGCAGGCTCCGGCGAGCGGCGCCCGCGGGTACGGGCACCTCGCCCTCGCCTGCGCGGCCGCCTGTCGGCTCGTCTACCTGCAGCCGCACAAGCTCGGCGGCGCCCGCGTCGTCTCCTGGGCGGCGGGCGAGCGCACGCCGACGACGATCGCCGACTTCGGCGTCGGACACGGCCCCGGCGAGCCGGCAGCCGCCTACACGGCGCGAGGGCGGCTCTGGGTGGCCTGGTGGGACAACACCGGCCGATCGGATTTCGGCTTCAGGGCCGTGCTCGGCGACGGGCGCGGTGCGGGCGGAACGCCCTTCAGCCTCGGCCGCCCCGGGAACTCGACGAACTCGGCGGTGATCGCCGCCCCGAGCGGGGAGCGCCTCGTCGCGATCACGATCGGCGGCACAGCACAGCCCTACGTCGACGTCGTCGCCGGCCGCTGACTCACGTTCGAGATCGCGCTCAAGAACCCCAAGGCCGGGTTCGAGAGCATCTACTGCGACAGATCTAGGCGGGCAGCAGCTGCGACCGGCCCCACGCGTGCAGCGTCCGGACGACCTCGCGCTCCGCCAGGCCGGCGTGGCCGCGTAGCTCGAGGTACGTCTCGAAGCTGGTCAGGACGAGGAGGGCCGCGACTGCGCGCTGCTCGCCGACGCCCGCGGGGAGCCGGCGGCCCTCCGCTGCGAGCCGCTTTGCGAACCCCGTGACCACGCGCTTGCGGTCGCTTCGCTGCCGTTCGACGAGGCGTGCGGCGGCCGGGTCGACCGCGGCCACGCCGTAGAGCGGGGCGAGCCGGCGCTCGTGCACCGACCAGAAGCGGACACAGCCCGCAATCAGCTCGTCGAGCGCCGCCGGGGTGCTCTCCAGGTCGGCAGCGGCCTTCAGCGCCTTCAGCTCGGCACTCTGGCCGAAGGTCTCGCAGATCGCATCGACGAGGCCGAGCCGTGAGCCGAAGTGCTGGTACAGGGTCGCGCGCGCAACGCCTGCCCGATCGGCGACCTCCTCGACGGTCGCCTCGTGGAACGTCCCCGCGTCGAGCAGCTCACCCACCGCCGCGACGATCCGCTCGCGCGTGGGCGCAACGCCGTTCTGCTTGCGGGGGCGGTATGCGCGGGCGGGGCTCATCCGGACATAGAGTCTAGACATGATGTCCGACGGTGTGTAATGCTCCCGCCTGTCGATGGACAGAGTGTCTGGACATGGTGTCCAGACGAAAGGAGCAGACGATGCCCAAAGCATCGAAGGACAGCGCCTCCGTGTCGCACGACATGGGCGTCATGGAGGGCCACTACGAGGAGCTGGGCGGGTACACCGTCGGCTTCGAGACGTTCCGTGAGGACGCCGACGGGACGCCGCTCTTCCGCGGGTTGCCCGACGACCGGTGTCAGAGCCCGCACTGGGGCTACGTGATCAGCGGCTTCGTCACCTTCCGCTACGCGGATCGCGAGGAGGTCTACGAGACCGGCGACGCCTACTACGCGCCGCCCGGGCACGTGCCAGTGATCACGGCCGGAACCGAGATCGTCGAGTTCAGCCCGACCGGCGAGTACGAGAAGACGATGGCGGTCGTCGGCGCGAATCTGGCCGCGCTGCAGTCCGCCTGAGGACGGCGGGGGCCCGCGTCACCGCGGGCCCCCACTCTCTCAGGCCGCTTCCTCGAGGCCGGACGCCGCCCCGAACCGGGGCTCGACGACCGCCTGCGCCTCGGGCCGGCGGACCTTGCCGATCGTCACCACCGAGATCACGGCGCCGGCGAGCAGCAGCGCGGCGCCGACCTGCAGCGCGCGGTGGTAGCCGTCGACGAACTGGCCCGTGTAGCGCGGGTCGGCCGCGCCGACCTTCACCTGCGTGGCGACGAGCGTCCCCATGATCGCGATCCCGAGCGAGCCGCCCACCTGGCGCATGCTGTTGATCACCGCCGAGCCGACGCCGGCCTTGTCGACCGGCACCGAGCTCATCGCAGCGGTGGTGGTGGGCGCCATCGTGATCGCCATCCCCAGCCCGCCGACGACCAGCGCGGGCACGATGTTCCAGAACGACGACCGTGCGTCGAGCGTGCCGAACAGGAGCAGCGAGCCGGTCAGGAGCGTCAGCCCGCCCGCCATCAGCCAGCGCGGCCCGATCCGGTCGGTGAACCGTCCCGCCACGGGTGCGACGAGGATGATCAGGAGCGTCATCGGCAGGAACGCCGCTCCGGTCTTGATCGCGCTGTAGTGGAGAACGTTCTGCAGGTACAGCGAGTTGAAGAAGAAGATGCCGAACATCGCGAGGCCGACCAGCGCCATGACGGCGTTCGCCCCGGCGAACGTCGGGTTGCGGAACAGCGACAGGTCGAGCATCGGCACGCGCTGACGCAACTCGAGCAGCACGAACGCGGCGAGCGCGATCACACCGAGCGCGAGCAGGCCGAGCACCCGGGTCGAGCCCCAGGCGTGCGTGTTCGTCGAGACCAGCCCGTAGGTGAGGGCGAAGAGGCCGACCGCCGAGGTGACGAGCCCGGGCAGATCGAGGCTCTGTTCCCGTGAGGTGTCCTTCGACTCGTCGATGAGGAACCGGGCGGCGATCACCGCGACGATCCCAACCGGGATGTTGACGAAGAAGATCCAGCTCCAGCTGATCCGCTCGGTCAGGATCCCGCCGACCAGCGGGCCGATCGCCAGGGCGAGCGCCGAGACGCCGGCCCAGATCCCGATCGCGGTGCCGCGCAGGCGCGCCGGGAACGTCGCGGTGATGATCGAGAGCGTGGCCGGGTTCATCAGCGCCGCGCCGACGCCTTGCACGGTGCGGGCGGCGATCAGCGACGAGGCGCCGCCGGCGAGCCCGCACCAGAGCGACGCGGCCGTGAAGACGACGAGCCCGGTGATGAACATCCGCCGCCGGCCGAACAGGTCGGCGAGCTTCCCGCCGGTCAGGAGCAGTACCCCGAAGGTGAGCGCGTAGGCGTTCACCACCCACTCGAGCTCGGAGACGGAGATGCCGAGGTCGCGGCGGATCGACGGCAGCGCGACGTTCACCACCGTGTTGTCGAGCATGATCATGAACAGGCCGAACGAGACTGCGACCAGCGTCCACCACTTGCGGTTCTCGTCGGTGAAAAGCCGTGCTTTCATCAGTGCGAAATCCCTTCTGTTGCCGTTTGCGCGGTCCGGGCCAGTTCAGCCCGGACACGCGCGATTGCGTCGGTGTGCCTCGCGAGGTCCTCGTTCGAGGCGCCCTGCGTCTCGAGTAGCGCCCGCACGAGCACGAGGCCTTTCAGGTGGAGGGCGACGTCGTCGAGTCGCCTCATGCCGCCGCCTCCAGCTCTGCGGGCTCGCCGGCGAGCTCGGGCTCCGCCTCGGCCGGGTTCGACTCGAGCATGACCGCCGACAGCACGGTGCCGACTGCGGCGAGCGCTGCCAGGGCGTAGAAGCCCATCTGGAACCCGTGCGTCAGGGCCGGGGCGCTGAACGCGTCGACGCCGTTGTGCGAGTCGACATAGCGGGCCGTGAACGTCGTCGCGACCGTGGTCGCGAGCGCGACGCCGATCGCACCGCCGACCTGCTGGGTGGTGTTGATCAACCCCGAGGCGATGCCCGCGTCGGCCTGGCGGACTCCCGTCAGCGCCCCGATCGACATCGGCACGAACGCCATCGCGAGCCCGAGCCCGCTGATGATGAACGCCGGGAACAGGTCGGGCCAGTAGTGGCCGTCGACCGGCAGCCGCGCGAACAGCACGAGCGCGACGGTCGAGAGCCCGAGCCCGAGCGGGAGCACCCGCCGGATCCCGATCCGCGTGACGAGCGCCTGCGCCACCGCCGAGAAGACGATGATCGTCAGCGTCAGGCCGATGTACGCGACGCCGGTCTTGATCGCCGAGTAGTGCAGTACCTCCTGCATGTAGAGCGTCAGCAGGAAGAACTGGGCGAAGATCGCGCCGCCCATCAACAGGCCGCTGGCGTTCGACGCGGTCAGCGTGCGGAGGCGGAAGATGCGCAGCGGCAGGAGCGGCGCCTTCGAGCGGAGCTCGATCAGGAAGAACGCCCCGATCAGCGCCACAGACGCGATCAACAGCCCGATCGTCGAGGTCGTCGCCCAGCCGTGCTGGGTCGCACGGGTGAGCGAGTAGACGAGCAGCATCAGGCCGCCCGTGATCGATGCCGCGCCGGCGAGGTCAAACTTGCGATGGCCGAGATCCGCGCGGCTCTCACGGAGCAGCACCGGGCTCAGCCCGATCACCAGCAGACCGACCGGCACGTTGATGAAGAAGATCCACGACCAGTTCAGGGCACTGGTCAGCGCGCCGCCGAGCAGCACGCCGGCCGCGCCTCCGCTCCCGGAGGCGGCGCCCCAGATTCCGAGCGCGACATTGCGGTCACGCCCTTCGCGGAAGGTGGTGGTCAGGATCGACAGCGCCGCCGGTGAGAGCAGCGCCGCGCCGAGCCCCTGCAGGGCACGGAAGGCGATCAGCGATCCCTCCGACCACGCCAGCCCGTCGAGCAGCGACATGACCGTGAACAGGGCCAGGCCGATGATGAACAGCCGCCGCCGGCCGAAGAGGTCGGCGAGCCGGCCTCCGAGCAGCAGGACGCCGCCGAAGAAGATCGCGTAGGCGGTGATCACCCACTGCAGGCTCTCCTGCGAGAAGTTCAGGTCGGTCCGGATCGACGGCAGCGCCACGTTCACGATCGCCACATCGAGGACGACCATGAACTGAGCGACCACGATCAGCGCGAGCGCCCACCAGCGCCGGCGATCCTGGTTTCCGGCTGATGCCTGTGTCACAATTGCAGCAGCACTCATTTGTTTTCCTCCCCGATAGTTGAATGGATCCACGATAACAGAACACAACGTTTGTCCGCTACACTTATTCCGCGATGACAATTCCGGCCCTCGAAATCCCGATCCGCCCGATGCACCGGGTCGCCAAGGAGCTCGCTGCCAGCAGCGGATTCCTGCTCGCCCGGCTGGGCCTGGGCTTCAAGACCAGGGCGATCGCGAAGGTCGAAGAGGCCGGCTTCGACCTGCACGACTACAGCGTCCTGGCGATCCTGAGCGAGGGCGCCAAGGAAACGCAGGCGACGATCGCCGACGCGCTCAGGCTCGACCCCAGCCGGCTGGTCGCCCTGCTCGACGCCCTCGAGAAGCGGGATCTGGTCACGCGGCAGCGCGACCCGCAGGACCGGCGACGGCACATGGTCAGCATCACGGCCACGGGCAAGCGTGAGCTGACCCGCCTCCGCGAGATGATCAAGCAGCTCGAGGACGAGTTCCTCGCGCCGCTCGACGCCGAGGGCCGCAAGACCCTGCACGAGCTGCTGGTGCAGCTCGCGATGGTTCACGACCCTCGTTGCGCACAGGCGCCCGTGGAAGTGCCGGGGCCCGACGCTGCGCTGCCGGGCCCCGGTTCGCTTCCGCCGTCGAGCTAGCTCGAGCCTCCGAGGGCTGTCGCCTGGTCGATCAGGCTCTGCGCCTGGGAGATCCAGCCCTTCGCGGTCTGCTCGTTCAGCGCCTGCCCGCCGAACGCGGCCGCGTTCAGGCCCGTCCGGATCTGGGCCGCAAGCGCGTCGCGTTGCGAGGTCAGGCTGATGATCGCGTTCTCGACCGAGCCGTAGTGCGACTCGTCCGTGCTCGCGAGCGCCGCCGTCGAAGCCCGCAGCGCCCCGGCTGCGAACTGCCCGAACGGCGCGTTGAGCTGCTCGTAGACGTCCCCGAGCCGCCGCACCGTTTCACGGTGCGCGACCAGCTCGTGCGGCGTCGCCTTCGTCGTCAGCGCCTCGATCAGCACGCGGCCGTCCTGGACGTAGTCGTCCTTCAGGCCGACCAGGCTGAGGATCGTGGGCCGGACGTTCGTGTGATCCGTCCACGTCGACGAGTCGGTGCCGCCGCCCTGCACGCCCGGGCCGACGAAGCCGACCCAGGTGTTGGCTATCTCGTCCTGGACGTCTCCGTGGTTCCAGGCGAAGCCCGGGTTGATGCAGACCGTCGAGCCCGCGCATCCTCCGGACAGGTTCGTCGTCTGGAAGAAGAAGTCGGGGTTGCCGAACATCGTGAACGTCGGCGTCCGCTTCGGGTCGGCGTTGACCATGTGGAGCGTCTGCTCCCCGACCGTGTCGGCCAGCGCTACCGCGATCGGCACGGTGCCGCCCGCGTAGGGATCCGGCGCGGTCGCGTTCCAGACGTCACGCTCCAGCTTGCGCACCGCCGGATCCGTCCGGCCGGGGCCGTTCGGATGCGTGGCGTCGCCGTTGACGTAGAACGTCGGGGCGTCGTCGAAGTGGATGTCGTACGCCGGCTCGCCCGCGGGCAGGACGGTGCCGATCTTCACGTTCACCTCGCCGATCTGGTTCGACGGGCACGCCGACGGGACGGGCACCAGCGGACACGCGGTGTGCGTGTACGTGAGATTTCCGCTGCCGTCGGGCGTGCCGACGCCGCCGGCGAAGTGGTCGCCCTCGTCCACGGTGACGACGAAGAGCGTGTTGCTCTTGTCGATCCCGTTGGCCTGGAGCCGCTGGAAGAAGGCGGCGAACGCCGCGTCGTAGTCGGCGAGCTGCTGCTTGTAATCGGCCTCGCCCGGGCCCGATGCCCGCGTGAGGGTGTGGTTGTCGTGCGCGTCGGAGATGTACGCGTAGGTGACCGGGACGCCGTTCTCCTGCATCTGGGCGACGTACCCGAGCGTGTTCTTCGCGAGCATCGCGTCGAAGCCCGGGAACCCGCAGTTGTGCGCGGGATCCTGAACGGGCTGGCCCGACGTGTCGTTCACGCACGGGTTGCCGCCCGTGATCGCCGGGTCGACATACTTCGCCCCGAACAGGCCCTGGAAGCCGGTGTAGCCGCCGGGCTCGTCGGGAAGCGGGTCGCTCTTCGCGTGCGAGTTGCCCGCGCACCTGCTGGCCGCGGTCTGCGCGCAGTGGATCGCGATCCCGACGAAGTCGGTCTGGCGGAGCGCCGCCGGCTCGGCCGCCTCGGGCGACCCCGGCCCGTAGACGTTGGCGATGTCCCCACCGGGCGTGATCGAGTTGTTCTCGAGCTCGATGTTCGCCGTCCCGACGCCGCCGAAGTCACACCCGGCGCGGGTGTACGGCACCCACGGCGCGGGCGTCGTCTTGCCGGTGTCGGCAATCATGTTCGGGTTCGAGTCGTCGGCGCCGTCGACCGGGCCCGTCCAGTACTTGAACGACGAGGTGAAGGCCGGGACGCCGTTGTTCTTGTAGTAGTCGTACGAGTTCGAGACCGTCTGCCCGTTGCGGTCGGGGTACAGGCCGGTCAGCGACGACAGGATCCCGCCCGCCGTGTGCGAGATCAGGATCGTGTGGTCGTTCGTGAAGAGCGTCCCGTTCGACGTCAGGAAGCTGAGCAGGTGTGGCATCTGCTCCAGGTCGGACGGCACGTCCGCCCGGTCGCGGGCGAAGTGGGTGTTGTCGAACTGCAAGTAGATGACGTGCTTGATGCTCCCGTTCGCCGAGAGCGTGCAGCCGGTCGCGGCAGCGGCGGTCGTCCGCCCTCCGGACGAAACCGCCGCGACGGCGGTGACTGCGGCGATGGTGCAGGCGACGGCGATCGCCGTCAGGAGACGTCCAGGTCTCCTCATATCGAACCCCCCTTGTCGTAGACCCAACGGAGCGGCCCTACCCTCGCCGCGAAAACTCACACCATGGGCTGCGAGATGGATTCCGTTCGGTGTCGGACCGGTGGCCGGGTCAGCCGGTGCGGCGTGCTTCCGACTGGCGGAGCAGCCAGGCGGTGCGGAGCTCGCGCGCCCGCGCATCGAGGCGGGCGGCGAGGTCACGCGCCTCGCGGAGCTGAGGCCTGAGCGTCTCGACGCGCCGCAGCTCGTCAGCGATCTCCGTGATCGGGCTGCGCGGGTCGGCGTTCAGCGCGCGCAGCCGGCGCTCGCCGGCCCGCAAGTCGGCCCGGAGCTCCCGTACGCGGGCCGCCGCCTCGCCGGTCAGCTCACGCAGGCCGGCCTCGGTCGTGTCCCCGCGGAGGAGCACGTCCCGTAGCCGGGCGAACAGATCGGAGTCGAGCGCACCGGACACCGCAACTGGAGCTTGTCAAACCGCCCGGGATCGTGCCGTCCGGCAGGGGGAGCATTCTGCG
>CAWBSE010000004.1:0-1215472 GCA_963791425.1 uncultured Actinomycetes bacterium | reverse complement strand
GGTACCGCTCCGGTCGAAGGCGCGCTCGTAGCTGACCCGACGGCGCAGATTGCCCCCGTCGGACGGGTCGAACCAGACCGCTGCTACCCACCTCAGCAGATCGAGCGGGCCCTGTAGGGCCCGCTCGATCCGTTCGCGGAGGCGAACCTAGGCAGGCTGCACGCGGTGGCGCAGTTGCCTGCTCGTCAGGAGCCCGATGCCGAGGAGGAGAGCCAGCCCCACCCCGGTGGCGATCCCGATCCCCCAGTCGCTCCAGTTGAAGCCGTTCGACTGGCTCGAGGAGCTGCTCTGCAGCGCCAGAGCCTTGTCGGTGACATCGGGCGGCCGTGAGACGAGGCTCGTCGGCGTGACGGTCAGGCTCCGACCGAACGGATGCTCGGCGGCGTACCGCTCGAAGACGTCGTTGATCGCGAGTTGGGTCGCGGAGGCCGCATCAATGACGTCGGGCGGCCGGCTGACGGCCGCGTCGTACACGGACAGCCCGCTGCCGAATGGGTGAGCCGCCGCGTACCGCTCGACGACATCGGGGACCGCTACTGGGTGTGTCGCCGCGTACCGCTCGACGACATCGGGGACCGCTACTGGGTGTGTCGCCGCGTACCGCTCGACGACATCGGGCACGCTCGCCGACAGGCGGGACGCGACGGCCTGGATGTCCGGCGGCCGGCTGACGTTCGCCGCCAGGCTCGCAGTAGCGGCGTCCTTGATATCGGTGGCCGCCCGATCGCGCCGGCGGTCGATGCGGATGCCCCGACGGCGACGACTGCGCCGAGGACGACAAGTCGTCTGAACCAACTGAGATAGGACGAGGACTTCATCTTGAATCGCCTCCCTTGCTCCGGAGCCACTTCGTGTGGCTCTCTTGTCCGAGAGAAGACGCCACCCGGGCTAAGAGCCGGTAAGAGAGGGGTTAAGGCGCGCCTTAAGCGGAGGCGGACGCGAGCCGATAACGTCGCGGATTCACGGCGACACAGACCGGGAGGCGAATGGAGTTCCGGATCCTCGGCCCGCTGGAGGTGCTTTCTGATGGGCAGGCCGTCGATCTCGGCGGTGCCAAGCAGCGCGCCCTGCTCGCCGTGCTGCTCCTCGATGCCAACAACGTTGTCTCGAACGACCGGCTGATCGACGCGCTGTGGGAGGACGACCCTCCGGAGACGGCACACAAAGCGCTCCAGGTCTACGTCTCGGGCCTGCGCAAGCTCCTCGGGAAGGAGCGGGTACAGACCAGGCCGCCGGGTTACCTGCTCCAGGTGGGCGAAGGCGAGCTGGATCTCGACCACTTCCGGCGCCTGCACGAGCAGGGCGAGCTGGTGGAGGCGTTGGCGCTCTGGCGAGGACCGCCGCTGGCCGACTTTGGCTACCAACGCTTTGCCAGTACGGACATCGCCAGGCTCGAGGACCTGCGCCTGGCGTGCGAGGAGGAGCGGATCGAGCGTGATCTGCGGGCCGGCGATCATGCCGAGCTCACAGGCGAGCTGGAGGCGCTCGTAGCGGAGCATCCGTCGCGCGAGCGACTGCGCGGTCAGTTGATGCTCGCCCTCTACCGGAGCGGCCGGCAGGCGGAGGCGCTGGATGCCTATCTGGCGGCGCGCCGGGCGCTCGTCGACGAACTTGGGATCGAGCCGGGCCGAGAGCTCCGCCAGCTACACCAGAAGATCCTCAACCAGGATCCCGATCTCGATCTCGACATCCCGATAACCGATGCGGAGAGCCAGGCCACGAAGGCGGCCGTCGAGCCGCGGCTCCTCACACGAAGGATGCGCTGGCTCCTCCTCGTGGCCGTCGTGCTCATTGTCGGCTCCGTGGCCGCGCTTCTCGTCGAGGTGCTCGGCAGTGGCGGCAACCACCCGGTGGTGGTCGCGCCGAATTCGCTCGGCGTGATCGACGCCTCGTCCGGCAAGGTCCTCGCGGCGACCCCGGTCGGGGACACGCCAACGTCCGTGGTCGTCGCTCGCGATGCGGTGTGGGTTCTGAACTCCGGCGAGCAGACGCTGTCGCGTGTCGACCCCCGGTCGCACGCGGTACTCAGGACGATTCCGGCCGGCTCCTCGCCGAGCGATGTGGCTGTGGGGGGCGGCTCGCTCTGGGTTGTGAGTTCAGCCTTCGTTCTTTCCCAGATCGATGCGGACTCGGGAGCGCTGCTGAACACCGTCCAGCTGCCTCGGGCGCCCAACCCGCTGGCGCGGGGCGCGGCTGCGTCATGGGCGGCAAGCGACGTAGCAACTGTCTGGGCGACGGGGGACGGAAGCGCGACGCGAGTTCGGCCGTCTGCCCTGCGGGCGCTCCCCGGCGGCCTCAGCTGCTGCAACGGAATCGCGATCGGTTACCGCTCCGTGTGGGTGACCGATGACGCGGGGATCTCTCGCCTCGATGCGAAGACGGGTGCGAAGCTCGCCCGGATCAGACTTCCTTTCCAGGGCTCGCAGATCGCGACCGGCGCCGGCGCAGTCTGGGTCATCGACCCGAACGGCAACAGTGTCTGGGCGATCGACCCCAGAACTGATCAGGTCCTGCGCACGGTCAACGTGGGCACCAACCCACAGGGAGTTGCGGTGGGTGCGCGATCGGCCTGGGTAGCGACGGCAGCGGGGACCGTGGTGCGGATCGACCCCAGCCGCTTTCGGGTCGTCGACACGATCCCGATCGGAGGTACTCCGGCCGGGATCGCGTTCGGCCTCGGACAGGTGTGGGTCACGATCGACTAGTCGGCGTCCTTGCGACGCTCATGTCATGGGGTCATAGTTGCGGTGTGCGTTCGATGCGCATCGGCGCAACTCTGCTGGCGATCGGCGTCGTCGGGGCGGTTTCGGCTGCGGCCGCGAGTACGACCGCCGTTCAGCCGCTGCCGCAGTCGTTCTGCTCGCCCCTGTTCCACGGCCGCACGCCGCCCCAGGTCCTCATCGCATCGGATTTCCCGGTGCGGTATTTCCCGAAGCGTGGGAAGACCCTCCAGCTGCAGGCGGCCATCCGGTACGTACTCGCTCGGCGCGGATACAGGGCGGGCAGGTATGCAGTCGGCTACCAGGCATGCGACGACTCGAGCCCGCAGCAGGGCTCAGGTGCCCTGGCGAAGTGCGCAGCGAATGCGAAAGCATACGCGCAGAACCCGAACATCATCGGGCTGATCGGCACATGGAGCTCAAACTGCTCGGCCGCGGAGCTGCCGATTCTCAACCGCGCCTCGGGGGGGCCTCTCGGTCTGATCAGTCCGAGCAATACGAACGTCGGGCTGACGCACGCGGGAGGCGGCACTCGGCCGGGAGAGCCGGGGCGTTACTACCCGACGGGCACCCGCAGCTTCGTTCGAATCATCTCCCCGGACGACGCCCAGGCTGTCGCCGACGCTCTCCTCGTCAAGGATCTCGGCGGCAGGCGCGTCTTCGTCCTGGACGACGGCGAGGAATACGGGTTGAACGTGGTAGGCGCTTTTCAGAAGGCGGCCTCGGAGATCGGCCTCTCGATCGTGGGCACGGCCTCCTGGGCCCCCGACCAGACCAGCTTCGACGATCTGGTCGGCGTCATCGACAAGACGAGTCCTGACGCCGTTTTCCTCGGCGGTTTCCCCTGCCCCGACTGCGGCAAACTTCTCACGGGACTTCGCGCAGCCCTGCCGAGGTCGACGATTGTCGGATCCGACGGCTTCAGTGACTTCGAGGGCCTCGTGCAGGCGGCTGGAGCGGCGGTTGAGGGAATGTACGTGAGCGTTCCGGGGCTTCCGACCGAAAAGCTCCCGCCTGAAGGACGGCGGATCGACAAGCTGTTCGGAGCGCCGGACCTCGGCTCGGGCGGTCCCGCCTACGCGGCCCAGGCGACTGCGGTGCTGCTCGACGCGATCGCAGCCTCCGACGGCACCCGGAGGTCGGTCAACGCGCACCTGCTCTCGGCGCACACGCACAACGGGATCATCGGCAGCTTCAGGTTCGACCGGAACGGCGATCCGAGCTTCAATCCGACGATGATCTTCCGCATCCACGACGGGATGGGCAAGCTCGACCGGGTTGTCATTCCTCGGGCGAATCTCACCCCCTGATCCCTGCCCACGCTCCTCGCCGGCAACGTCACGGATTGAGAGTGCCCCCGGCATGAATCGAACATGCGCACGCGGTTTAGGAAACCGCTTGTGTGCGGCAAGTTGGCGCGTCGACCTCCTGGTTACGAACCAGAGCTCATCCGGCCCCCTGGTCATCTAGACGAAGGCCGCGTCGCCCTCACAAGCGCGGGGCACTGGTTCGAGCCCTGTACCGCCCATTCAGCCCGTTGTCAGGATGACAACGGAGATTTTGCGCGAACGCGCGCATCGCTCCTCTTGCTCACCGCCAGGGATCCACCGATGATCCCTGCGTGCGGCCTGACCTTCCGACCGGCACCGTCACCTTCCTCTTCACGGACGTCGAAGGCTCGACGTCGTTGCTGAGAGACCTCGGGGTGGAGGCGTACGCTGCGGCGCTCGCCGATCACAGGGCAGTGATCCGGGAGGAATGTGTTGTGAACAGTGGTGTCGAGGTCGACACGCAGGGAGACGCCTTCTTCTTCGCATTCCCTACAGCGCCGGAGGCCCTGGCTGCCGCCTCCGCGTTCACAGAGCGTCTCGAGGCCGGAGGTGCGATCCGGGTGCGGGTCGGCGTCCACACAGGGACCCCGCTCGTCAGCGAGGAAGGTTACGTAGGCCACGACGTCCACCGCGCTGCCCGCATTGCCGCCGCAGGGCACGGCGGGCAGGTGCTGGTCTCCGCGTCGACGGCGTCGCTCGTCGAGGCCGAACTGACCGACCTCGGCGAGCATCGCTTCAAGGACCTCGGCGCTGCCGAACGTGTCTTCCAACTGGATGGCGGCGACTTCCCCGCACTGAGGAGCCTCTATCGGACGAACCTCCCGGTGCCGGCGACTCCGTTCCTCGGACGTGAGCGAGAACTCCAGGAAGTCGCCGAGTTGTTCTCCGCCGCTGATACGCGACTCGTCACGCTTACCGGGCCGGGCGGCGTCGGCAAGACACGCCTTGCGCTGCAGGCGGTCGCCGAGGCTGCGGAAGCTTTTCCGGGGGGCATCTGGTGGGTGCCGCTCGCGTCATTGCGAGACCCGGGCCTCGTGCTCTCCGCAGTCGCCCTTGCACTCGGCGTTCCGGAGCAGGCCGGCCGCGGGCTTGAGGAGACCCTGGGCGATGTCCTCTCAGCCGGCAGTGCGGTCTTGCTCCTGGATAACCTCGAGCACCTGCTCCCAGCTGCGGCGGCCTCTGTCGTGACGCTTCGGGATGCCGGTGGGGCCACGGTGGTGGTCACGAGCAGAGAGCGCCTCCAGCTCTCGGGCGAGCGCGTGTACGCGGTCGCGCCATTGGCGACACCGGATGCCGTCGAGCTGTTCTGCGCCCGGACCGCCGCGCTCGGGTTCGACCCGGGTGACGCCGACTCGGTCGCGGAGCTCTGCTCACGCCTCGACAACCTCCCGCTCGCCGTCGAGCTCGCAGCCGCGCGGGCCGGCCTCCTCGCACCGGCCGAGATCCTGTCGCGGCTCGGCGGTCGCCTCGACCGATTGAAGGGCGGTCGCGATGCCGATCCGCGCCAGCAGACGCTTCGTGCCACGATCGCCTGGTCGCACGATTTGCTCGACCAACCGGAGCGTGAGCTGTTCGCAGCGCTCGCCGTCTTCACGGGCGGAGCGACGATCGACGCGGTCGAGGCCGTGTGCAACGCCGACCTGGACGTGCTCACCTTCTTGCTCGACAAGAGCCTCGTGCGGAGAACCGGTGAACGCGTATGGATGCTCGAGACGATCCGGGAATTCGCCTCCGAGGCGCTCGCCGCCGATCCAACCGCGGACGAGCTCAGAGACCGCCACGCCGGTTACTACCTCACGCTCGCGGAGTCATGGGATCGCGAGCTGCGCGGCGCTGGCCAGGCAGAGGCGCTCGAGCGGTTCGCGTCTGAGCGCGACAACCTCCGCGCTGCCCTCGAGCGCATGCTTGATCGCGATTCGCACACGGCCCTTCGGCTGGTAGCGGCGCTCTGGGCGTTCTGGTGGATGCGAGGTCATTATCAGGAGGGCCGCGCGCTCCTTGCCGCCGCGATCGAGCAGTCTTCCGCGGAAGCGACGGAGGCCAGGGCGTCGGCCCTCGTGGGGGCGGGACTGTTCGCCGGGGAGCAGGGCGAAAGACAGGTGTCGCTGGGCTTGCTCCAGGAAGGGCTGGCGTGTGCGCGCGCCGTCGGCTCGACAGGTATGCAGGCCAATGCGCTCTCGCTGCTATCCGATTACCGCGAGTTCGGCAGGGAGGAGCGGATCCGTCTCGGCGAGGAGGCGATCGCACTGGCCCGCGCCTCGGGCGATACCTGGCTGCTTGGACTCGTGGTCGGAAACCAGGGCTCGCTGATGTCCCTGCTCGGCGAGACCGAGAGGGCAATCACGCTGACGGAGGAGGCTTATCGCCTGTGCCGAGGCTTAGGAGACGCCTCCCTCTCGGTGCTCTGGCTCTCGAACCTCGCCCAGGAGGTACTTCGGGACGGGGACTCCGCCACCGCTCGGGCGAAGCTGAACGAGGCGCTCGAGCTTGCCCGGTCCATCGACGACCCGCGCGGAATCGGCGCTGTGCTGTTGAGCTTCGGCTGGGTCGAACTGTTCGAGGGCGATCTCGACCGCGCTGTGTTCTGCTTCGAGGAGTCGGCGGCGATCGCACGGAGGCTCGGAGGTCGCGTGTTCGGCGCTGATGCGATCTGGGGCTTCGCCCAGGTGGCTGCCGCCGGCGGTGACGCCGATCGGGCGGCGCGCCTCGCGGGGGCCGCGGTCGCGTACGGCCGCCCTGCCGGATTCGATCCGACCGTCTCTTTCCCATCCGCTGGCCACGTGGACGCCGCCCGCGCGGTCCTCGGCGAGCGCGCGTGGCAGAAGGCGTGGGCCGAGGGGGCCGGGCTCGACTTCGATGCCGCCCTCGAGTTGGCGAGCAGCCTAGGCCCCACGACCCTGGCCGCGCCGGAGTAGGTCGCTCAGGGCTGCCGGCGGGTTCGAAAGATGCCCAGTTAGGCCCATACGCTCAGTGCCCGCCTCGCACAATCCTCCTTACTGTCCCTGTCCGCAACGACCCCTAAGCAGGAAGCAGGAATGCGACTCAAGCTCGCTGTACTCGTCGTGCCAGCCGCTCTCGCGGTTCTGGCCGTGGCCGTCCAGCCGCACTGACTCGAGCGAACGTCTTAGGTCGTCGGCAGAGGAACGAGCGGGACATCGCTGGGTGACGCACCCGCCGGCGGCTCCTGCCCGCCCATATCCAGACGGAACGGCGGATAGGTGTCGGTCATCAGCGCGCTGTAAGCAAGGACGCGGAAGCACCAGCGGTTCATCCCCATCACGAAGTCGTACAGTCGACTAGACGGCCCGAGCCCACAACCGGTCCCTGGGTGTCCCTAAGGAGGCGGACTGCTGGAGGAGAGCCACTTCCATACCGGCGCCGATTCCGCTCCGCCAGTCGTTCCACCGCCTCGCTCGCCGGTCGGGGCCAACCCATTGAAACGTATCGCGACTATCTACGCCTCCATTACCGGCTGATCGTTTATGAGCGGCGTGGTGACCTTCCAGACGTCGTGTATGTGAAGCGGTCCGGCTCCGGCGCTGGGGTCGGCAAGCACGACGGACGAGCGTGGCTGGGTGGGATCGGCAGGGCGTAGGACTTTGCCGGGAAACGCTTCGTTTGTGATGTGGAACAGGTCGCGCTGCATGACCTCTGCGCTGACAGGGGTGAGGCGCCATTTCTGCCATGAGGGTTGCGGTCGCCCTGCGACGACGGCGGTGACTCCATGGGGCGCTTGATACTTGACGTCCTGGATCAGGCCTGGACCGGATGCGGTGGCCGGCGCCGCGCCAGTTCCCGCGAACGCCGCTCCCTCAGCCGCCGTGAGCGCACCGGCCGCCCGTGTGATCCCGGCGCGCGGGCCTGCGGGCGCCGCAGGGGTCGGTGCGGCCATGGCGGCAGGCATGGCGAGGGTGGATTCGTGGAGGCCAGCGTCGACGGTGACGTAGAGGTTGCTGACGTTGCTGCGGATGTTGACGTAGCCGTCGCCGGCGTCCTCGAAGGCGAAGTCCTGTGCCGGCGAACCGTTGCGCGTGAATTGCCAGAGCGGGGTCTGCGGTGCGGGGTTGCCGCTCTCGACGTCGAGCATCATCTGTGAGCCGGCAAATTCGAGGTTGTAGCGGATGAAGGGGAGGAACTGCGGCTGCCGTAGTTCGCTTCCGAGCACGCTCGAGAGGTCGTTGGCGGCGGCGTAACGGGCTCCCATATAGGGCGGGTTGTTGCTCATGAAGCGCCGGGCGATCGTTCTCAGGATCGAGGTGTGGTCGAAGTGCAAGCCTTGCAGCGGCGACGCTACAACCCTCTCCGCAACGCGCGCGCCGGTGGTGGCGACGCCACCTCCTCCGCCGACGACGGGGCTGTCGTAGCCGAATACCCCGCCGGCGTCGACCCATGGCGAGATCACGAAGACGGGGACGCGGACGCCGAGCGTGCTGATCGGTAGGTCGGGCGAGACGGCCGGGGCAAGTGGCGGTGGCACGTGGTCGTAGAAGCCACCGTGCTCGTCGTAGACGAGCACGACCATTGTCTTGTTCCAGGCCGGGCCGGCGACGAGTGCCTCGACAACCTTGCGGATGAACTGTTGCCCGTCGGCGACGTCTGCGGGTGGGCCGTCACAGTTTGCGTCGGGCGGGTACTCGACGAAGTGCGGGTCGATGAAGGAGACGCTTGGGAGCGTCCCCGCGGCTGCGCGGGCGAAGAATCCGTACTCGGGGTCGTCGGCGGTGAAGATGTGGGTGTTGTCGAACGTGTAGCGCTCATAGAAGCGCAGGGTGCAGTAGCCGTGCTCGAAGTAAGCCCAGCTGACCGGTTCGCCGCTGTCGGAATGCGCAGGATCCGAGAGGTAGTCGAAGATGGTCGGGGTGAAGACGGGCAGGATCGGGCTCGAGTTGTCGAACTCCCAGAAGCCGCGCGCGTCGAGGTTGAGTCGGCCGGTCAGGAGGTAGAAGCGGTTGCAGAAAGTCGGGCCGGGATGGCTCGCAAACCAGCGGTGCCCGATCGTGAAGTCGCGGGCGAGCGCATCGTAGGAGGGAACCGTTGCGGCGGTTTGGTGGCCCATGATCTTGCCGGCGATCGGGCGGCCGTGGGCCTGGCCGAAGCTGGAGGCGAAGCCGTCCATGCGCCCGCCGTGGATCGCGTGCGCGACGGGTTCGCGGCCGTGCGGCGGGTCGGGCGCGAACAGGGTGTCGGTGAGCGGGTAGGAGGGGTAGTCGGCTCCGAGGTAGGCGTTGGACTCGCCGCCCTTCAGCCCGTCGACGTCACTCCTCCCCAGGCCGCCAGCGCGTGTCGGCAGGCTGAGGTAGCCGAGCATATGGTCAAAGGAGCGGTTCTCCATCATCAGGACGACGATGTGGTCGACGTTGGCCAGGTTGCCGGGGCCGAAGTCGTGTCCAGCCGGCCAATTCGCCGGCGGCTCCGCTACGAAGATCTGCGGGGGGGTCTTGTAGACGATCGTCAGGTTCTGGTCATCAATCGCGACCGTGTCGATCACGATGTTGTTGCCGTCGGTGTTGCGGCCGTCGTCGGCGACGCCGCCGGTCAACCATGAGGTCACCTGCGAATTGATCCCGTCTCGGGCAGTCCTCTTGGTGATCACGTCCTGTTTCGTGAGTGCGTCGTAGACCGCGTCGCGGACCCCTCGGCGGAAGTAGCCGCCCGGATCCCACGCGCTCGAGGTCGTGACCGAGACGCGGACGTACTTGTCCTTGAGTGCGCTTTGCGTGTCGTCATCGGCGCCGGCCATCTGATCGACCCAGGCCATCGTGTCGACCACAGTCTGCGTCGATCCGACCTCGTTCGTCGTTGTCTTCACGGCGAGCGTGAGGTCGAGTGCGATCTGGAAGTTCGTGATGTCCATCTCGGCTGTGCTTCCCGAACTGCCGCCGATGCTCTCCGTCGGACCTTCGGTCTCGAAGACGATCGTCAGGCTGATGGGAGCGTCCTGGTTGGTTGGATCGACAGTGAGCTGCAGCTGCTTGCTGTTGATGTCCTGCAGGTACAGGTCGCCGACGCCCGCCATCTGTTCGATGCGACCGAGGCTGCGGGGTGCGCTGACGTAGGTGACGTTCGGGAGGTGCGTGCTGGGCGCGTCGATCGCTTTCAGGTCCGCGTAGCTCTCGCGGTTCCCACCGTTGGTGGGTCCGCTGTTGTGAAGCCGCACTCTCTTCAACGGCGGGTTGTGGCTCGAATCGGCTCCGTTGCGGTTGTTGATGAACTCGGCGAACTTGGCCTGCAGGAGCGCGACCGGGATCTGCTTCGACCGCGCCCGGTTGGCGTCAGGCTGAGCGGTGAGCACAGGGGCTGTCGACGGGGTGAAGGTTGGGAACGGTCGCCCCTGGTAGACGCCGAGGTAGTTCCGGTTGTCCTGGTCGAGCACGATCCCGCTCGTCCGCCACGAGTAGAACTGCCGCTTCTGGTTGAAGTCGGCCGGGTCGCTGAACTCGAGCGTCACCTGGTAGTCGAAGGTCCAGCGATCGTCGTCGTCTCCCGGGTCGATCTCGATGTAGACCGCCGGCAGGACCATGTCGGCGAGCCGGATCGGATTCGACGCCAGCGTCCCGTCGTCCGCCGACCAGCTGTAGGAGTTGTATCGGCTTGCGACTGACGCTCCCTGGTCGAAGAACTCCTGCCCGTTGAACAGGTTGCGCCCGATCGCGATCTCTTGCCGCTCAGACTTGGAGAGCCGGTTGTAGATATCGATGTTGATTCCGGTGCCACTGTTCTTGTTGTCCTGGTTGGTCGCGAACTCGATCGTCACCTTCTTGAGGGCGGCGTCCGTGACGGGCATGTCGAGCGGCTCGACCTCCGCGAACGGGTTCTCCCAGCAGATGCCGGAGTGGTTGTGATTGTCCTGGTCGAGGATGATCCCGTCGATGCCGCCGTTGTCCTTCGACGAGTACGAGAAGGAGCTCGTGTCGTCGAACGCGAACGTGACCGTGTAATCGAAGATCCAGCGGTCGGCGTCGTCGGTGAGGATGTGCACATTGACGACCGGGAGGACGATGTCGCGTGCGTCGATGCTGTCCGAACAGAGCGTCAAAGAGAACGTGTTTGTCCCGGGGTCGTCAAACGTGACGCCCGGGGCCAGCTGTACTCCGTAGGCGAGATACGGGTTGCGGTCGAGATCGTTGAGATCGCCCGTCGCCGGGTCGAGGTAGCGCTGAAGCGCTAGCCAGTTCGAGATGAAATCGGTGTTCGACTCCGGTGTTTGCGAGTTTGCGGACCGGTTCTTGACGAATACGTGCAGAACGGTCGAGTCGTTCTTGTCGTCGTTATGGGTGTGGAACGTGATACTGACATCGGTAAGTACAGGCACGACACGATCCCCCTACTGCCTGCTCCAATGACAAGTGCCACCTCCGGAAACGAGACCCCCGAACTCCACCCTTCCATTCCTTCCCTCCTCAGTCCCGTCTCTCCCGAAGGATCGAAGCCATTCTGTGCCGCCCACGTCCCGACGGCGTCCCTCGAACGGGGGATCCCCACATTGGCGGGTTCGAGCCCTCATCGCGGCCGGAGACGAAAGCGCGCATCAGATCCCAGGGGAGAATGGTTGAGCAGCACCGCGTGGGCCTCGACTCATGCTTGTGCATCTTTCTGTGACTGCATTGCAGCGTGGGAAGGCGGGGCATCCGAATCGTGACCCTTTAGGCGTCTTTCTGTGATGTCTAGACTCACTGTGAAACCCAAACAAGAGGAGAACACGTGGCCCGCAAGACAATATTCGTGAGTGACTTGACTGGAAAGACCATCGATGAGAAGGAAGCTGCCACCGTCACGATCCGGTATTCCGATGCTCGCAAAGGTCAGGTCGTGCTCGACGTCAATGCCGACGAAGTGGCCGATCTGGCGGCGAAGGGCACGAAGCAGGCGCGTCGGGGTCGCAAGCCCAAGGCCGGTGCTTAGCGGTCAGCTAAGGGTCTGAACCGGCACCCGGTACCTCCGGGCGGCGACCTCCTGGTTGTCGACCAGGCGAGTCCGGCGACCGGTAGTGCTGCCGACCAACTTGGGAGAGCTCTGGCTCTCGCAAGCTGAGACGTCAGAGCGTAGGAGCATTCCTTAAGAGGAGATGCGGCATGGCGGGGGCGACGCGACTCGAACCAGTGACCTTCGGCAGTGCTTGCCCGCGAGCTCGCGTGTCGGGTTGCCGCTCAGACGCCGTGAGGCTGTCAGAATGCGTCACTCTCGGTGCGATTCGTGGTTGTTGGGTAGCCGGGGCTACCCCTCGTCTGCGCCTGACGCGCGGACCTAGTGTGCGGGTCGGCTCACGCGCATGATCACGATCCGGAAGTCCGCCTTGATCGTGCACGTGTCGATCGAACCCACGGCCGTCGACCCGGCGGCCGCGGGGCCGCCGTACGTCGCGCAGGGCTTCTCCGGATTGCTCCACTCGATCTGGATCTTCCTGATCGTTGACTTGGGATCGCTGACATGGACGAGCTTGGCTCCGTCGATGTCGTCGAGTTCGTGCTGGAAGGAGAGCTGGTCAAAGAGGTCGTCGCCGGTCGTGAACGGCGCGGCGCAGTGGGCGAGCGACGGGGAGGCCGAAGGCTGCACCGTCACTCGTGCCAGGTCGCTGACCGCGCTGACGTGGACATTCAGTTCGCCGGAGAACTTGCTCACGCTGCAGGTGGTGGGATCGGTCACCGCTCCGCACCCCGGCGGAACCTCGTGTCGCTGGAGCTGGTGAGGGGTCACGGTCATGTGCACCTGCGGCTGGGCGTCGAAGTGGCTGATATGCCTCTTCTGGGCGGCGGTGCGGAACGACGCCGTCGCCGGCTCCGCCGTGGGCTGACCGAAGTTCAGCTCGGAGCTCGCGTCGGTATGCGATCCGCCCCCCTGCGCAGGTGTGCAGTGACCCCATGGGCCGGCATGGCCCGTGAACGCCGCGGTGATAGAGCCGTCGACCGAGAGTTCGAACCCGGTCTTGCCGGCGCCCGGCTTCGGGCACGGTGGAAGCGGCGGCGTCCCCGGCGGAAGCTTGATGCCGGCCGGCAGGCACGGGCCCACCGCCGTCGCGGGGGCCGATGCCGAAGCGGCAATTGCCGCCATCACCAGGCCCACAGCCGTCAGCAAACCAACGTTCCACCGGGTACCGGGCATGGCCGAGCCTCCTCCGCCTGCCACGCGTTGCGCACGTCATTCCCCGAAAACGGCGACCTCACACCTCAGCTCACGTGAGAATCTTGCGGCGAGGGGGGTTTGGGACGAAGCCCTCTGACGGCGCTCTGTCGGGAGGCCGAGGGGCGCCCTGTTCGCGCTTTACAGCACCTTGCCGCCGGCCGGCTGGAGCGGGAGCCCGTCCTTCGCCCAGGACTTCATCCCTCCGCGCAGATTTTCGACCCGGTAGCCGGCCCGGTGCAGCCGGCGTGCGGCTGCCGCGCTGCGATGGCCGCTTCGGCAGACGGTGATGATCGTCGTGTCGCGTGGGAGCTCGCCTGCTCGGCGGGAGACGTGCGCGAGCGGGATGTGCAGCGCACCGCGAGCGCGGCCGGCCTTCCATTCGGCGTCCTGTCGCACGTCCAGGAGTTTCGCTTCGCCGCTCGCGACGAGTTCGGCGGCTCGGCGCGCGTCGATGCTCTTGACGGACGAGAAGAAGCCCATCAGCCGGCCGTTGCCCGCTCGACGACACTCGCAAGGCGCGCCCTGACGTCCCCGGCGACGGCTGCGAGCTCGTCGTTGCCGACGATCGAGAGCATTTGTTCGGCGTCGACGGCGGAGACGTGTGTCTCGCCGCCGCGCTCGTAGACGACGACGTTGCAGGGGAGCAGCACGCCGAGGTCGGGCTCAGCCTCGAGTGCGCGGTGTGCGAGCGGTGGGTTGCAGGCGCCGAGGATCAGATAGGGCTCTCCGTCGACGCCGAGCTTCTCCTTCAGGGTCGCCTGCACGTCGATCTCGCACAGGACGCCGAACCCGGCGGCCGTCAGTTCCGTCCTGACGCGCTCGACCGCATCAGGGAACGGGAGCGTCGTCGTCTCGCTCAGTGTGTAGCTGTGTCGAAGCACTTGCATTCCTCCTCGAGGTAGCGGCGGCGAGCCTTGGCCGCCTTGGATCGGTGCGCGTCGGCCTCGGGCGGCTCTTCGATGTGGTCGTCGAGGTGACGGAGGATGGCGTCCTCGCCTGCGACGACCACGCCCTCCGGAAGGACGAGGGCCGGGATCGTGTCGCCGCCGGTCGCCTGCCGAAGGGCTGTGCGTTCCTCGCGCTCGACCGGCACCTGCCGCGTGACGTAGTCGACGCCGAGCTCGGTCAGGCGCTCGCGGACCCGCCGCGAGGCCGGGCACCATTCGGTCTGCCAGAGCTCGAGCATCAGGCGGTGTCGAGGCCGACGAGTTCGTTCAGCGTCCGCAGCTGCTCCTGGAGCGAGCCGCAGACGTCCTCGCAGAGGCCGAAGACGCCCTCGTCGACGATGCGGTAGTAGACGTAGTTGCCCTCGCGGCGGCGGCCGAGGATGCCGGCCTCCGCCAGCACCGCCAGGTGCTTGGAGACGTTCTGCTGGGAGGCCGAGAGGGCGTCGGCGAGCTCGCCGACCGTGGCCTCACGGCTGCGGAGTTGGTCGAGCAGCCGGATGCGCATCGGCTCGGCGATGGCGCGGAAGCGGCGGGCGATCAGCTCGGCCAGGTCGGGGGGCAGTGGATGCGGCAGGTTCATGGTCAGTCGATCCTCCGGGAATAAACGAATTAGTTGTATAGTTGTATAGCATGACAGAGGGCAGATCGCAAGACGGCTGCCGTATCGAACCGCAAGGAGGATCGAGAGCAATGGACGTGACTACCGAAAGCTTCGAGCGCGACGTGCTCGAACGGTCTCACGAAGTACCCGTCGTCGTCGATTTCTGGGCAGCCTGGTGCGGTCCCTGCCGTACGCTCGGACCCGTGCTCGAACGCGAGGCCGTCGCGCGCGAGGGCGAATTCGAGCTTGCAAAGGTCGACGTCGAGGCGAACCAGCAGTTGGCGCACACGTACCGGATCCAGGGCATCCCGGCGGTGAAGGCGTTCCGCAACGGGCAGGTCGTTGCTGAGTTCGTCGGTGCCCTGCCACCCGTGGCGGTTGCGCAGTTCCTCGACGAGCTGACCGGCCCCTCCGCCTCCGAGCGGATCATCAGCGAGCTCGAGGCGTCCGGCGACCTGCCGGAGCTGCGAGCAGCGCTCGAGCAGAAAGAGCACGAGCGCGCATTCGAACTGCTGCTTCAGGAGATCACCGCTGCGACGGGCGAACGGCGAGAGCAGCTCCTCAACCTTGCCGTCGCGCTCTTCGGCGACCTCGGCCACGAGCATCCGCTGACGATGCGCTACCGGCGGCAGCTGGCCGCCACCCTCTACTGATGCTGACCGCCAGCGCGCACTCCATCCAAGGCACGCTCCGCCAGGAGGTCCTGATCGACGGCCACCACCTGCTCATCACCGACGAGCCCGAGCATCTCGGCGGCGAGGACGCGGGCCCGGCGCCGCACGAGCTGCTCCCCGCAGCACTCGCCTCCTGCGTCTCGACCACGCTGCTGATGTACGCCCGGACGAAGAGCTGGGATCTTGGCGAGGTGAACGTCGACGTCGCATACGACAACCAATCGACCCCACGCCGCTTCGAGATCGCCATCCACGTCAACGGCGAGCTGAACGCCGACCAGCTGTCACGGCTCGAGAAGGTCGCCGCCGCCTGCCCCCTCCGGCGCGCGATCGAAAGCGGCGTCGTCTTCGAGGAAACGCTCGAATCCGCCGCCTGACTGCGGTCCCGCGCCGGCGCCGCCGTCGGCCCGGCCGGCTTCGGGCCGCCCGTTCGGAGCACGTCCAGAGTCATGATCCCGGTTGCGGCATTCGTGGTGCTCGTGGCGTTCGGACGGTTGATGGCGTCGGAGCGCTGGTCGCAGCTCGACCCTGTTCGGTCGTACTGGCGGGAGTTCCGGCCTCGCGCGCTCGCCTACGTGCGTGCCGCTCCGGGCACGTACGTGTACCTCTTCGTCTTGCTGATCACGACCTGGGTTCTCCAGACGTCGAGCAACACGATCGCGCGGCAGTTGTTGCTCGAGCGCAGCACGAACCTGCACCACCTCACCCATGACCCCGTCCGCGTGCTTTTCGCCAGCGGGTTCTGGGTCAGCGGCGCCTGGGAGCTACTCGCCTGGGTCGTGCTCTTCACCCTCGTGGTCGCACCCGTCGAGTACTGGATCGGGACCGCCCGTACCGCTTCGGTCTTCTTCCTGGGTCACATTGGCGCAACGCTCCTGACAGCCGCTGGCCTATGGGCGGCCCTTCGGCTGAATGTCGTCGAGCACTCGGTGACGACTGCAGCAGACGTTGGTGCAAGCTACGGCTTCTTCGGGGTCGCAGGGATCCTCACGTATCGCATCCCGGCGAGATGGCGATGGATGTACGCAACCCTGTTGACGGCCTACGTAGGCGGCATGACCGCCTACGACCCAGGCTTCACCAACTTCGGTCACGTGCTCGCTCTCGCGATCGGGTTTGCCTGCTACCCGCTCCAGAGGCCGGTTCGAACGCGTGGGTAGTTCACGCGCCTGCCGCCTCGGCTGCGACGAGATTCCGCTGCTCGATCGCGTGGCGGAGGACGGTCCGCGGGATGTCCCTGTGCGGTCAGGGTCGTGCTGCTCTCCGGGGCCGTCGGCATTGGGAGGCTAGCCAAGAGCGGCGGTGGCCAGGCGCACAGCTGCCACACATCGCGGGGGATTACGAATCCTGTGTCGGGACTCTTCGCCTTGTTGCGGCGGTCCTCGCCACGCCGAAGGCCAAGCCCTCGCTAGCTCACTGCCGGAAGCTCGGTGAGGATAGGCGTTGAGAGAGCGGGTGACAGCTGCGAGGCTGGTCGAAACGCGGGCAGGCTGAGTGCGAAGACCGTTCCGTGGGGGCCTGACTCCGCCGTGCACGCACCGCCGTGTCCGTTCGCGATTGCGGCCGCGATCGAAAGGCCTAGGCCGACGCCGCCGTCCGCGCGGGCGCGCGCGTCGTCGGCCCGCCCGAAGCGCTCGAAGATCCGATCAAGCGCCTCCGGTGGGACGCCGCAGCCGCCGTCGACGACCTCGATCGTGAGGGAGTCGTCGCTGGATATCGCACGCAGCTCGATCGATTGGCCCTGCTCGGTGTACTTCACCGCGTTCTCGAGGAGAGCGTCGAGGGCGATGCGCAGCGCCTCCTCGTCGGCAGTGAGGTGCCCGCGGGCGACATGTCCCAGCCGCCAGCTGCGCGGGGCGACCTCCGACCAGCGCATGAAGACGTCCTCAACGAAGGGTTCGACGTCCACCGCGCCGGTCGCGAGGAAGTCCGGGCCGTCCGCCTTTGCGAGCAGGAGTAGGCGGGTGATGATCCGCTCGATGCGTCCAAGCTCGTCGAGGGCGACGGTGACCTCGAACGAGTTTCGGTCATCGCTCGGGAGGAGCTCGAGATGACCGCGGGCGATCGTCACCGGCGTCCGGAGCTCATGGGTGACGTCGTGCAGGAAGCGCTCCTGCCGGGCTAGCAGCGTTGCCCTACCTTCTGCGAGCGCCTCCGACTCCCTGATCGCAGCGACGCGGCGCCGGGCGTGCCAGACCATCGCCAGGAACATCGCCGACATGAGCGGGACCTCGAACAGCTCGCCCCAGAGCTGGATCCCTTCGAACGCGTCGACGAGAATCGAGCCTCCGGTCGTGGCGACCACCGCGGCCAGGACCAGCGCCGTCACCCGTGGCGACCAGACGTGGAAGCCGTACAGGAGCGTGAGGCTGATCCAGACGAAGTGGAACGGAACCGTCTCCCAGCTGGGCCAGACGATCATCGCGCCGATGTTCGCCACGGCGAACAGGCCCCAGAGGACCTCGACCGGGTGTCTACGCAACCAGGCGATAGCCGGCATTTCGAACCGTCTGGATCGGGGCGTCGGGGCCGAGCTTCTTGCGGAGCCGCCGCACGCTGACGTCGACGACGTTGGAGCCAGGGTTGAACCCGTATCCCCAGACGTCGGCGAGAAGGCGTTCCCGGCTGACCACCTCGCCCGCGTGGAGAAGGAGGTGGTGAAGGAGCCGGAACTCGCGGTCGGCCAGGTCGCACACGTTCCCGTCCAATCGGGCCTGACGCCGCGCGAGGTCGAGAGTCAGCCGCCCGGCACCGACGAGGGTGCCGCTCTCGTCGACGCTGGCGGGCTTGCGGAGCTGCACCCGGATTCGCGCGATCAGTTCCGCGAGCGAGAACGGCTTGGGGAGGTAGTCGGCGGCGCCCAGTTCGAAGCCGCGGAGCTTTGTCGGCAGGTCCGAGCGGGCGGAAAGCACGAGCACGGGCAGTGCCGGCCGCTTCCGGTGCAGTTCACGGAGCACTTCGAGACCGCTTCTGCCGGGGAGCAGCAGGTCGAGCACGACGAGATCCCACGACGGTCCGAGGGCGAGCGCGAGCCCTGCGTTTCCGTCCGGGGCTCCTTCGACCGAATAGCCCTCTGCTTCGAGCCCACGGGCGAGGAACGAACGGATGCGCGCTTCGTCCTCGATGACAAGGATCCGCACGGTGTTGCCCCCTCGGCGCGGACCATATCGCGCTCGCGGATGACCTGTAAATGACCCGGCGATGACAGTTTCGTCATCTTCGTCACGATTGCTCTAGCGGTCCTGTATATCCGCAGTTGCGTGGGGGGCCAGACGAAAAAGCTTGTCGGCGTGGTGGCCGCGGTCGCGCTGACAGGTGTTCTGATCGGCTTCTACATCTCGGGGTATCTGGTCGGGAACACCGATCCCTACACCCCGCCGGCGCAGGGCGGTGCGTCGCGGTCGGTGAACCTCACGCTCCAGACCGTCGCCGCCGTCGGCCCGACCGAGGCTCCCAACCATCCGAGTTGGGTCTCCTACCTCGTGCGTGACGCGAAGGGCAAGTGGCTGCGCACCACGGTCTTCGACCTGCCGGCCAACTCGCTGGTGCATGTCACCCTCTACAACTTCGACGGGGCAAGCGGGCTGCGCAACCCCTTCCTCGGCCGGCCGACCGGGCTGGTCGGGCCGGAGCTCGTCGACGGCAAGCCGCTCCTCGCCATGGCGCCCGATCAGCCGTCGCACACCTTCGCCGTGCCCGCGCTCGGCGTGCTCGTTCCGGTCGCTCCGGTGGGGGACGACGAGAAGAACCAGTGCGAGTACGCGCCGTGCGACCTGTCGATGGCCCACCACACGATGACGTTCACCTTCAGGACGGGCAAGCCGGGTCACTACCGGTGGCAGTGCTTCGTCCCTTGCGCCGCCGGCTTCCTCTACGGATTCGGCGGTCCCGATGCAGACGATCGGGTACATGGACGGCTTCCTGAACGTCGTCTGACGGGATGTCCAGCGTCCCTCACGCAACCGGAGCACCATCCGCCAGGACTCACGGCAAGCGGTTCGTCGTGCTCTGGCTCCTGATCAGCGTGATCGTGACGCCGCTCGTCGTGATCTTCATCGGGCCGAAGATCCCGCCCGGGAACGGGAGCGTGCAGGCGACGGAGCAGGTCTTCAGCAACGAGGTGATGCTCGGCGTGGTCACGCCCGTGTGCGTGTTCGTCGTGCTCTTCCTCGTCTACGCGGGGGCCGCGTTTCGCGCGCGCGGGACGGAGGTCGTGGACGGCCCGCCGATGCGCGGCGACTCGGGGATCCAGATCACCTGGATCGTCGTGACGACGGCGACCGTGCTCTTCCTCGCCGGCTTCGGCACCTACGAGCTGCTCAAGAGCGGCTCGGGCGGCGGCCAGGGGCCGACGGCCGCCTTCCTGCCGCCGGGGCACTCGAAGGCGATGGACGTGCAGGCGATCGGACAGCAGTGGGAGTGGACGTTCCGCTACCCGACCTACGGCGGCGTCGAGACACCACACCTCGTCCTCCCCGACGCACACGCTGATCCGGCTGCACGTCACCTCGCTCGATGTCGTTCACTCGTTCTGGGCGTACCAGCTCGGCGTGAAGGCCGACGCGAACCCCGGCGAGGACAACATCGCCTACGTCGAGACGAAGGGGCCGCGAACGTTCGACATCCACTGCGCCGAGCTGTGCGGCCTCTGGCACGGGTACATGTTCGACACCGGCCAGGTGGTCCCGTCCGCCGACTTCACCACCTGGATCAGGCAGCAGCAGGCCTACTTCGCGCCGGTCATGAAGTACCTGCCCCCGTACTCGACCACGTACCTCCCCGACCCGCAGCTCCGTGCCGGATGAGCCTGCCCCGAGAGGAAGGAGCCCAGTGAGCGCCGCAGCGACCGCCGCCCCGCCGCCCCTCTGGCGGCGCCTGATCGGGTTCAACGCACTCACGGCCGTCCTGCTCGGGATCGGCGGGTACTACCTCGGCTGGTACATCGGCCACCACCTGAACGCCGCCAGCCTCGGGTACTTCGCCGACACCGGCCAGAACGACGTCGCTGTCTTCCTCGGCTACTTCTTCGGCGTCGCCGGCTTCCTGATCGGCCTCGGCTTCGCCAACTACCCGTTCTCGCGGGTGCGGGGATACCCGCCGTCGCTGCGCGAGAAGGAAACGCAGGGAGTGGGCCGCTACTTCGGCCTCTGCACCGACCACAAGGTCGTCGGCCTCCAGTACCTGGCCGGCATCGGCCTCTTCTTCTTCATCGGAGGCCTGAACGCGATGCTGATCCGGGTCGAGCTGCTGCGGCCGAACGCGCAGGTCTTCCCCGCGGGCCAGTACCTGACCCTGGTCGGGATGCACGGCACGATGATGATGGGGATCATGTCCAGCGCGATCCTGGGGCCGTTCGCGAACTACTTCGTGCCCCTGATGATCGGCGCCCGGCGGATGGCCTTCCCGAGGATCGAGGCGCTCACATTCTGGCTGCTGATGGCGGCCGGCGCGATCCTGACGACGACGATCTTCTTCGGCGGGTTCCCGACTGGCTGGACGGGTTACCAGCCGCTGAACGATCAGGCGAACGCCGGCATGGACTCGTACGTCGTGTTCTTCGCCCTGGTCGGCCTCTCGATGACGCTGCTCGGGCTGAACATGATCGTGACGATCGTGACCATGCGCGCGCCGGGGTTGACGTGGTCGCGGCTGCCGATCTTCTGCTGGGGTGTGCTCTCGACCGCGATCCTGATGCTGCTCGCGGCGCCGGTGCTGATCGCAGTGCTCTCGATGGCGATGCTCGACCGCACGGCGCAGACGACCTTCTTCATCCCGAGCGGAGGGGGCAGCCCGTATCTCTACGAGAACCTGTTCTGGGTGTTCGGACACCCGGAGGTGTACATCCTCGCTCTGCCCGGCTTCGCGATCGTGCTCGAGCTTCTCCCGGTCTTCTCGCGCAAGCCACTCTGGGGCTACCGCCTTGCCGTCGCCGGGATGCTCGGCGTGACGCTGCTCAGCTGGCTCGTCTGGCAGCACCACCTGTTCGTCAGCGGGATCAACAGCGACCTGCGGCCGTTCTACATGCTCTCCACCGAGCTGATCTCGATCCCGACCGGCTTCACGTTCCTGTGCGGGCTGATGACGATCTGGCGTGGGCAGATCCGGTACACGGTGCCGATGCTCTTCTGCCTCGGCTGGTTCTTCAACTTCCTGATCGGCGGGCTGTCGGGCGTCTTCCTGTCCGATGTGCCGAGCGACGTCACGACGCACGGCAGCTTCTTCTCGATGGCCCACTTCCACTACACGATCATGGGTGGGCTGATCTTCACCTTCTTCGCCGCGATCTACTACTGGGTGCCGAAGATGACCGGCTTCACGCTGAACGAGCGGCTGGGAAAGATCCACTTCTGGTCGATGTTCCTCGCGTTCAACTCGACCTTCGCGCCCCTGTTCGCCGTCGGCTTCCTCGGGCAGCCGCGCCGCGTCGTCACCTACCCGCAGAACCTCCAGTGGCTGAACGTCTGGGTATCGATCTCGGCGTTCATCCTCGGGCTGTCGATGCTCCTCTTCCTCTTCAACCTGGTCTACTCGCTCGTGTTCAAGCGGATCCCGGCGGAGAGCAATCCGTGGCACTCGCATTCGCTCGAGTGGCAGCTCCCGTCTCCGGTCCCGGTCCACGACTTCGACCGGATCCCGGTGATCACGCGCGATCCGTACGACTACGGCGGCGACAGCATCCCGGTCGCTGCCACGGCCCCTGCCCCTGCGTCCGGAGGGTAGAGCGATGAGCGAACTCGCACAGCACAGCACTGACTATGGGATTGTCGAGAGCGAGCCGCCCGAGCAGGTCGGACGCAACCTCAACTCTGCCGGCCACCTGCTGGCGAGCGCGACAGCGTTCTTCTTCCTCGCGTTTGTCTTCGCGTACTTCTACCTCCGCTCCCTGAACAACGCCGGCCTCTGGCACCCGAAGCACGTCGATCCCTCCCAGACGCTCGGCGCGCTCGTCATGGCGGCGAGCGTGCTGGCCGCGGTGCTCGTGCGCTGGGGCCTCGCCGACCACCGGGCCGACCGTCGGTCCGCATGGCGGGTGAAGGGTGCGATCGCGCTCGCGGCCGGCCTGGCCGCGGTCGTGTTCCAGGTGGTCGAGTGGACGCAGCTCGGGTTCGGCCCCGCCGACGGCGGCTACGCGAGCGTCTACTTCGGCTGGACCGGCTTCTACGTCGTGTTCCTCATCGGAGCGTTGTACTGGCTGGAGACCGTCCTGGCGACGTCGATCCGCTACCGCGGATGGGCTGCCGGGGAACGCACCGTCGGCCTCGGCGAGGCCTCGGGCGACCCGCACCGCACCGGGGAGGACATCCGCGATCCGGTCTCGCTCGTCCGGCCGGCGCTCGAGGCGCTGTCGTTCTACTGGGGGTTCCTCGCCGGCGTCGGCGTGCTCGCCTGGGTCCTCCTCTACCTCGCTTGATCGCCGGGTGGGAGCGCCCCCGTGCCGATCATGACCACCTTGACCTCCTGGAACGTGGAGCCGCCGCTCGTCTTCTGCGTCCTCTGCGGCATCCTCTACTGGCTCGGGGGCCGCAGACAGGTCTCGGCACGGCGCGCCGGGCTGGGGCGTCGCGGGCGCGCCTGGCTCTTCTACTCGGGGCTCGTCACGATCGTGATCGCACTCGACTCGCCGCTCGACTCACTCTCGGGTCAACTCTTCGCCGCGCACATGACACAGCACGTGCTTCTCCTCACCGTGGCGCCGCCGCTGATCGTGCTGTCGGCCCCCTGGAGCCGGCTCTGGCAGCCGCTTCCGCTCGACTTCCGGCGGTCGGCCGCGCGCACGGTCCTGCTCTCCCCGGGTTGGAGCCCGGTGCGCTCGGCAGCCCGCGCCGTCGCCCGTCCGCTCCCCGCGTGGGTGCTGTTCAACGCAAACCTGCTGGTCTGGCACCTGCCCGTGCTGTACGACGCGACCCTGAGCAGTGCCACGGTGCACGATCTGGAGCACGCGCTCTTCTTCTTCACCGGCCTTCTTTTCTGGGCGCAGGTCTTCGACTCGGCTCCCTTCCACGCCCGGCTCGACTGGCTGCAGCGGATCGCGTATGTGACCGGCGGGATCCTCGTCGGCTGGGTACTCGCGATCGTGCTCGCGCTCGCCCCGTCGCCGCTCTATTCCGCCTACGCGTCGCTCGTGCACCGGCCGGGCGGGCTCTCGGCGCTCGGTGATCAGCAGATCGCCGCGGGCGTGATGTGGGTGCCGGGCTCGATCGCCTTCACGATCGCGTTCATCGTCTTCTTCTACCGCTGGCTCGGCCCCGAGCCGGCTGGAGGGACAACCCGCCGCGCACGCTTCGGCGTCGCCGGAACCATCGACCCCTGACCGCGAGGAGAAGCCATGCTCCTGACCGTCGCCTCCCATTTCTTTGCCGGCTCGCTCCTGACCCTGCTGCTGCCGGTCGGTCTGCTCGTCGCCGTCGGCGTCTACTGGGCGTTGCTGATTCGGCGTCGCTCGGCCGGGACCCGGACCGGAAAGACGAGTGACTGAGTCGCGCATCTCCGTTCGCCGGGCCGCAGTCGTGATCGGCCTGGCGAGCGCGATCGGGATCGCCGCCGGCGGCGGGCTCTACGCGCTTGACTCGCACGGCTCTCCGTCGGCGAATGCCGGCGCTCTGCCTGCCTTCCACGGCCAGGCCGAGTGGGCTCCGGGGGAGCGCGCAGCGACCGACTTCACGCTGCGCGACCAGTCCGGCGCGCGTGTCTCACTCGCCTCGTTGCGAGGCCGCCCTGTGCTGCTCACCTTCCTCGATTCGCAGTGCAAGCTGCAGTGCCCGATCCAGGGGCGGCAGCTCGCCTCGATCCTGCGGCAGCTCCCCGCCGCGAAGCGGCCGGCGCTGGTCGTCGTCAGCGTCGATCCCTCCGGTGACACACCGGCGAGCATCCGCCACGCCATGGCCAAGTGGGGCCTCGCCGGGCCCTGGACCTGGCACTGGCTGAACGGGAGCCGGAACCGGCTCGCCTTCGTGTGGCACTTCTACGGCATCACGGTCGACCCCAGCTCGGGCGACATCGTGCACAGCCTCGTCCTCTACCTGATCGACCGTGACGGCTTCGAGCGGACGGCCTACCTGTACCCGTTCTTGCCGGGCTTCGTGCAGGGCGACCTGGCACGGCTCGCCGGCGGTGCGGTATGAGGACGCGCGACGCGCCCGGCCTGACGCTGCGGCTGACGGCGCTCGCCGCGGCTGCCGCCGCCCTGCTCGCGGTCATTAGCGGGACGCTCGGCGGCGGGACGCCGCACAAGGTGCTCGCCTCGCTTGCCCTGCCGCCGCTGCTGGCGCTCGTCGTGGCCGCCGCAGTTGCGCATCGCCGTCTGCTCGGGCCGGCGGTCGGCGCGCTCATCCTGTTGCTCGCGACCGCGCTGATGACCGGGCGCTCAGCGCACGTGGCGCTCGCGTGCCTCGCGCTGGCGGCGACCGTCGTGCTGGCGGCTCTCACGTTTCGCGGAGGCGAGGTCGCTCCGGGGAGCGTCCGCGACTACGTCACGTTGACGAAGCCGCGGATCATGACGCTGCTGTTGCTCACCGGTGCCTGCGGGATGATCGTCGGCGCGCGCGGCATGCCGGCGCCAGGGCAGTTCGGGCTGATGCTGCTCGGCCTCGCGCTCGCCTGCGGCGGCGCGAGCGCGCTCAACCACGTCCTCGACCGTGACATCGACCGGCTGATGGGCCCGCGCACGGCGAGCCGCCCGGTCGCGGCGGGCCGCATGACCGCGCCGCGCGCGCTCGAGTTCGGGCTCGCGCTGATGGCCTGCTCGTTCGTCCTGCTCGGCTCGACCGTGAACGTCCTGACCGCGACGCTGGCGCTCGCCGGCGGCCTGTTCTACGTCGTCGTCTATACGGGGTATCTGAAGCGACGCGGCCCGGGGAACATCGTTCTCGGCGGTGCGGCCGGCGCGGTGCCGCCGCTCGTCGGCTTCGCTGCGGCGACGGGCAACCTGGCCCTCCCCGCCGTCTGGCTGTTCCTGATCGTTTTTCTGTGGACGCCGCCGCACTTCTGGGCGCTGGCGTTGCTGTTGCGTGACCACTACGCGGCCGCCGGGGTACCGATGCTGCCGGTCGTGCGCGGCGAGCGCGCGACGCTGCGGCGGATCGTCGGCTACACGGTCGTGCTCGTCGCCTTTACCGCGGTGCCTTTCGCTGTTGGCTCGTTCGGGGTCGTCTACCTGGTCGGTGCGCTCGTGCTCGGTGCGGCCTTTCTCGCGTTGACGTTGTGGCTGCGGCGGGTACCCGACCGCCGTCGGGCCGCGTTCGTCTTCCACTCGTCACTGCTGTACCTCGCGCTCGTCTTCGTCGCGGCGGCGGTGGACGCCGCGGTCTAGGGGCCGGGACGCGCCGAGATCGAGGGCGTACCGCCGCGGACGACGTCCAGCACGGCCCGTTCGCGCGCCTCCGCGTGGCCGGGCACGAGGCAGGTGATCCGGAACGAGCCGGTGCGAGAAGCCCTGAAGGAGAAAGTTGCCTTCGCGCCGGGAGCGAGCCCCGTCGTCGGCGCGGGGCTGGCCGCCCCGGTGAACGCGGGCCGGGTGGAGAGCGATCCCGTGACGACGGCACAGGAGTGGCGCACCGAGCCGCGGTTCTCGCAGTCGACTACCACCCGCCAGCCGACCGGAACCGTCACGAGCAGCTCACCGCGCCCGTACCCGTCGATGTTGAACCCGTTGTTGCCTCGGCCCAGCCCGGCGAGGAGCGTCAGATGCACGACGCGGCTCGAGGCGTTCCACGAGAGGAAACGGCGGGGGTCGGGCTTCCCCGACGCTTGCGCTGCGTGTGCCGATGCCGCCGAGCTGCCGGCCGGCAGAACGACTGCGACCGCGAGCGTCGCCGCACACCGGAGAGCGTTGCTACGCGAGGCACCCACGATCGTGGACGCTACACCGGGCGGTGGCGCGCGGCCTGACGTCACGGACTCGCGGGGTTCAGCCGAGGGGCTCTGTGTGCGTGGCCGCGTAGGGATCGAGCTGCGACTGTGGAGATTTCGTGTGGGCCGGGCAGGGATCGAACCCGCGGCCTTGGGATTACGAATCCCATGGACTGAGCCTGTCTCTTCGATGCCTTATCTACCCGGACCTGATCGATAAGGCGGCCGTGTGACGCTGCCTTCTACGGGGTCGCATCTCCCTGTGGCCGGTTGGCGGGCATTGCCAACGTCGCCCCAAAGGCTCCGCGATCTTGCGGCTCAGCTCGCGATGACGCAGAGTGAGACGCCCGGCAGCTCGTAGCCACCGTCGACGGCGAACGGTGCAAACGCCTCGCGAAACTCGTCCTTCATCCGCTCTTGTTCCTCCTCGGGCGCCTCCGCCCAGGCCCTCGAGAACATGCCACCCATCTCGCTCGCCCGGCGGACGTACTCGTCCACGTTCGGGTAGTTGCTGTGTACCGCCATGTCGTCAATCCGCACGTTCGCGAACCCGGCGTTCTCGACCAGCCGGCGCAGCAGCTCCTCGTCGCCGAGTACGAACATTCCCGGTTCGCCCGGCTCCGGAGGTGGCATGTGTCCGTGCGCGACGAGGATGCGACCAGCGACGGAGATCCAGGGGTTGCAGGCAGCACTCGACCAGACCGAAAAAGCAAGCCGCCCGCCGGAGCGCAGCACTCGCCTCGTCTCGGCGAGGGCTGCTGCCGGATCCGGCATGAGCATGTAGCCCCAGCGGCAGAGGACGCCGTCGACCGAATCGTCCTCGAGCTCGATCCGCTCGGCGTCCAGAATGAGGTGCTCCACGTTCGTCAGACCAAGCTCGGCACTTCGACGGCGAGCGATTTCGGCCATCGCCGGGCTGAAGTCGCTTGAGATCAGGCGACCGCTCTCGCCAAGGACTGCTGCAATCTCGAATCCGACATCGCCCTGGCCGGCCGCCAGCTCGAGCACCGTGTCGCCGGGCTTCGGCGCGAGCTCGCGGACGAGCCATTCGGTCACGGGGGCCGCCATCTTCTCCCGGTCCGTCCGCGCGCGCTCCCAACCGCTGGCCATCGCAGCCCAGTTCTCGAGCCCGGTGCGGCGCTGCTCGTTAAGCTCGGTCAACGCCGGGAATCTTTAGCTCGCGCCCCAGGTAGAAGCCGGAGCTTTCCTCGACCACGAACGGCGCCATCGCCTGGCGCCGTTCCGTCTCTGCCTCCGAGAGGCGAAACCGCTCGCGCGACTCAGGCGAGTCCCAGATCGAGATTCCGACAACCTCGTTCTCGTCGGCCGAGTAGCACTCGTAGGCGCGAAGCATGCCCTCGGGGAATCCTGGCGGTCGCCAAGCCTGACTGAACTCCTCGCGGGTTCCCGGCTTCAGCCGCCGCGTCGTGATCCAGACATAGCTCTGGTCGAGTTCCACGACCCAGCCTCCTTCCTAGAGTGGCGAGCGGTGAAAGGCCACGCTATCGAAGTTCAGCGGAGGCGGAATTGACCGCACCGGGAAGTATCCCCCGGTTGCCGGAAACTCGACTGCTACCGCAGAGGGCGTGGGTGCTCCCGGGGAGCGCGAACCTGTCCGGAGATTGTTTCTGTCGGCTGCCTGAGGTCGAACCGCCCGACTGAATGATCGAACCCGTGCACTGTGCGCTGTTGCCGGATTGCGAATCCCATTCCGGCTGTGGCCACCCGGTGCCTCCGTCGGGCGGCGACCTCCTGGTTGTCGATCAGGGACAGGACGCCGCGAGCGACTTCGATTCAGCGACCTCCCGTTTCACACGCGGGAGGTCGCTGGTTCGATCCCAGCCGCGCCTATCGACAAGCGGTTCAGAGCTCGATGCTGGCCGACCACTGCCCATATTGATTGCTGGCATACGACGGCGGCGATCCCGGAGGCCCCCCGCGGAACCGCGCAACCGCCGCGTTCCAGTCCTGGACGTACGTGTCGACGAAGTCGTGGATGTCCTGTCTGAACTTGAACAGCGCCGCATTGCACGGGGCCTGCGACGGTGGGAAGTAGGGGTCCGTCTGGATGCCGCCGCTCGGAATCAGCGGCACGTATGGCGCCGAGTAGACGAACGTGTAGAAGAACGTCGTCATCGCGCCGCAGGTGCCGGTGTTCGGCAGGAACGGGAGCAGCTCCGCAGGGTTCACCGAAGTGCCCGGCTCGGGAATGACGGCGCTCTGGAGACACGGCGGGAAGTTCGCGACGAAGCCGAGCCCCGGGAAGACCGACGGGGTCAGGGTTCCACCCCCGTGCACGTTGACCCGGTACAGGAGGCTCGTGAGCACGTTCGTGAGCTCGTCTCGCGTCGTGACGACCGGAAACGACTTGAGGTTGCCTTGCAACGGGTCGCCGCACGCATCCATCCACGCCTTCAGGTCGGTGTCGCCCACCACCTCTTCGTTGTTCGTATAGACAACGTCGACGACCGCCTCCACGTACTCGTACGTGATGTTCCAGACCTCGAGCAGCCACCCCACCAGTGGGTACTGGTCCCACTCCGTGTTCTTCGAGAAGTCCGCTCTATCGAGCCCACGCGCGTTGAGCTCGGCCTGCGGGTCGTCGCCGAGGAAGGTGCGGCCCTTCGCGAACGTGTCGAGCAGCTTGAGGAGCGCCGGAGGGCCGCTGACCGGCGTCGGCGGCGAGATCTTGCCGAACAGGGCCGTCGCCAGGACGTAGTCGAAATCGATCAGAGACTGCGACTGGGGCTCCAGCAACGGCAAGAGCCGGTGGTCGGAGGGAAGATGGTTGTACATGGTCATCTGCATCGCGGCCGTGACGATGTGCAGGTGATAGACGTGCCCCAGCCAGATGCCCCACACCGTGATCGAGGTCTTCGCCGCCTGGAGGGCGTAGAGCCACGCCTGGTCCTTGAAACCGTAGACGCGAGCCGGCTTGCCATCCGTCGTCGAGAGCAGGATCGCCGCCGGAGTGAGCTCCTTGGTCTTCGGATCCTGCACGAGGAGCGTGATCGTCCCGGGGGTGAAGCGCACGGTACCGTCGCGGGCGGTGAACGGCTCGAGCGTCTCGAGGATGCTCATGTCGATCGCGTACAGGCGGCCGGCCTGCTGGATCTTGTCGAGCTTCTCGGCGGTCCACACCTTCGCGAACTTCGTGGCGAAGTCGTTGACATTCTTGCTGGTGACCTTCTCGAGGACGAGGAGGTAATACGGCAGGCCGAAGGCCGCGATCGTCGGCCAGAAGGCCTTGTCCGCGGCAGCGGTCGTCTGGAGTGTCTGGGCGAACGGCTCGACGAGGCTCTGGGAGTCCTCGTACACGTCCCCGTAGGTGGTCCACGGCAGCGTGAAGTCCTTCGCCTGGTCGAGCGACAGGCCGGTTGCGTCCGTCGCAAGCTGACTGCCGTAGAGGAACTCGTACGCGCCGTGCGTTTGGCTGTCGATCGTGTACTTGGTGCCGAGCCCGGAGTACGCGGGCATGCCCTCGGCGCCGCGGAGCTGCAACGCGGCGAGCGTGGCACCGATGTGCTCGGCATCGGGATCCCCGTCCTTGTCGACCCAGTACGGGATCGCGGGGCAATGGACGAGTCCCCACTCGCGCAGTGGGAGCTGGGCGAGCGGCCGTGCGTATGGCGGCGGTGCCTGTGTCATGGTCACTCCTTTTCGACGTTTAGATCAGGTGCCTGCTACTGCTCCGACGCCTGCGATCGGCGTGGCCAGGGCCTCGATCAGGCCGTAGCCGTACGTGCGCGCGAGCTCGAGCGCGCGAGTCGCATGCTCCTGCGCTCGCGCCTGCTCGCCTCTGGCCGCGAGCGCCTCCGCCCAGCCAAGGTGCGACCGTGCCGACCACAACTTCAGGCCGTTGTCGTCGTGGAACCGGCAGGCAAAGTCGAAATGCTCGTCGGCCTCATCGTCCCGCCCCAGCGTCGCGGCTGTCACCCCGAGCCAGAGACGCACGTGGCCGTACCCGAGGGCGCCGCTCCAGACGAACTGGTCGGCCCACGGCCCCATCAGCTCGTGGACAAGGGCCGCGGCGTCGCGCGCCTGCAGACGCGACGCGGCATCCGCGTAGAACATGAGCGTGGTGACCCGCAGCGGGTCCCAGCCGACCCCCTCGAGGCGGCTCTCGACGGCCTCCCGCAGGAGTGCTCGGGCTTCCTCCCCGGTGCCGAAGTGGGCGTCGTAGTGGGCGGTCGTCGCCGACCACACCGCCATCCTGGGGTGGGCCTCGGCCGCCTGCCGGCTCAGCTCGACGAGCCGCTCGTCACCGCGACCCTGAAATGTCCGCACGAGCGCACGGTGCTCGCCGAAGACCTGGAGCGCGTCGTGCTGGCCGGCCAGCTTGCCGAGCTCAAGCGCCTGCCGAGCCAGTCCCTCCGCGGCCACGAGGTCGCCCTCGAGCACCGCCCATGCCGCGACTGCCACCTGCGCAATCCAGCTTAACGTCGGCTGGGCGAGCGCGCCGGCAAGCTCCTGCAGGCTGTCCCGTACGACCTTCGCCCGCGCGAAATCGCACGTCTCGCAGCTGACATGCTGCAGGAGGAAATTGGCCCAGAACTCGAGCGCGCGATCCTCCGCCGCCTGTGCGCCGGCCAGCATGTCGTACGCCAGGTCCGCTCGCACGGCGACCAGGTCGGGGCCCGAAACGCCGTGGATCGCGTGCTGCAGCACGCGTGCCCTGATCCTCGGATGGCCGATGTCGCGTGCGAGCGCGATCGCCTCCGTCGCCTGCGCCTGCCGCCGGGTGCGGTCGTGCTCGTACAGCAGCTCCTGCGACTCCAGTGCCAGCAGCTGTGCACGCCGGCCCGCATCGGTGCGGTCGTCGAGCTCGATCGCGCGTTCGATCGCGTCGACCCGCTCGTCGTCGAGGTCGCCGATGAGGCTCGTGAAACCGCGGGTGTTGGCGAGCGCGGCGGCGGCGGCCAGGTCGGCATCACCGAGCGACGACGCGATCTGCGCGGCGTGCAACAGCGTCGCGCGGTACGCCGGATCGCCCATCAGCTGCTGCGCCTCGCCCAGCCCGATCAACGCGCCGCAGCGTTCCGCCTCCTCGAGCGGCCCGAGCAGCTCGAGCGCGTCGCCGAACAGCTTCGCCGCCTCCCCCGGAGCGAGGCTGTCGAGCGCACGCCGCCCCGCGCGCGCCGCGTAATGCGCCGCCTTCGACCTGTCGCCCGCCACCGCCGCCAGCCGCCAGTGGAACGCCAGCTCCAGGTCGTGCTCGCCCGGATCCTGCCCGTACAGCTCCTCGAGCGCCAGCGCGACGCGGTGGTGCATGCCCGAGCGCCGGGTCGCGCCGAGCCTCTCGTACAGCGTCTGGTTGATCAGCGCGTGCACGAAACGGAAGCGGCCGACCCGCTCGGTCGACTCGTCCAGCAGTGAGGCGGCGACCGCAGCCTCCAGCCGGTCCAGCAGCTCGCCCTCCGTCGAATCGGTCAGCCGCTCGAGGAGCTCGAGCTCGAACGAACGGCCGATCACGGCGGCAAGGGTCAGCGTCTCCTGAGCCTCGTCGCCTAGCCGCTCGACGCGACGCGCGATCACATCGCGCACGCTCTCCGGCAGGCCCAGCGGTGCCGAGCGGTCGACGCTCCACCGCCGGGTCGCCGGGTCGTACAGCAGCCGCCCGGACTCCACCAGGCTGCGAAGCACCTCGCCGACGAAGAAGGGGTTGCCGTCGGTCTCGCTCGCGATCTCCTCCGCCAGCACCAGCGCGTCCGCGTCCAGCTCGTGGCCGGCAGCGGCCGCCATCACCTCAGACACCTCGCCTGCACCGAGGCCCTCCAGCGCGATGCGATCGACCTCCTCGATTCGCCGTAGGTCCGCGAGCACCGCGCCGAGCGGGTGATCCTTCCCCAGATCCGAGTCGCGGAAGGCGACGATCACGAGGAGCGCACAGGACTCGGCGGACGACACCACGTGCTTCAGCAGCGCCACCGATTGGCCGTCCGCCCAGTGCAGATCGTCGAGCACGAGGCACACGGGCACCGATGACGCCAGCTCCACGAGCGCCCCGGCGACTGCCGAGAAGAGGAGGAATCGTTCGGTCTCCGGATCCGAGCTCTCCGGCTCCGGCAGGTCGGGCAACCGCCGCGGCAGCTCGCGCGCCAAACGCGCAAGCTCGCCGCCGTGCCGCTCGACATGCCGCTCGAGGAGCTGTGAAGGTGCGTGCTCCGCCAGCTGCGAGCACACCGAGATCCATGGCTCGTACGGCACCGCCAGCTCCTCTGAGCACGCTCCCCACAACACGGCGAACCCCTCGCCGTGCGCGCCATGGGCCGAGAACGACGCCAGGCGGCTCTTCCCGATCCCGGGCTCGCCGGACACCAGCACCACCTGCCGTGCCCCCGCGCGCGCCTGGCTCCGCGAGCGCTCCATGAGCGCCCGCTCCGCCTCGCGACCCACGAATGCCGCCCTGGGCGCCGATCGCAACAGCGCCGGCAACGGCCAGCCGCCGACACCGGCCTCCTCTTCTGCGAGCCTCGTCCACGGAACGGCAAATGCCTCGACCGGCTCGGAGAATCCCTTCAACTCGAGCTCGCCTACGGAGTCGAAACGGATGCCGTCGAGCCGGCCGGCCAGCATCCGCACCGCCGGCGATACCAGGATCCCATCCGTCGGCGCTTTGTCGCACAGCCGTGCTGCCTCGATCGACGGGATCCCGAAGTACGTCCCGTCCTGGACCGTCGACTCACCCGCCGCCAGGCCGATCCGCACCTGCAACTTCTGCTCGGCCCGCCGGTAGCGGCGCTCGAACAGCTGCTGCATCGACACCGCACACCGCACCGCCGCCGATGCGGACGGGAACGCCACCATCACCCCGTCGCCGGTGTTCCTGAACTCGTGCCCGCCCGCCACGCCGACCGCCTCGCGCAGCAACGCAAAATGCTCGTCCCTCAGCTCATCCGCGCGGGCCGGCCCGACCGACGTCTCCAGCCGCGTCGAGCCGACCAGATCGGTGACCAGGATCGCCGCCAGCTCGATCGTGTCAGACACAGGCACGATCCGGATGGAACTTCGGCGCGCCGGAGGCCGCGAGTAGGCCGTCGCCGATGAACATGTTGGCGTGGCCTCCTCGAGCGATGTCGAACAGCGACTGCATCGCCACCCCCATCATGAAGAACATGAGCGTTGGTGGACAGCATCTCGCAACCGGCGCCACTTGAGAAGCGTCAGCGGTACGAAGCGATCACTTCACACGCGGGAGGTCGCTGGTTCGATCCCAGCCGCGCCCATTCAGACCCGCGCAGCCATGCGGCAACCGCTTGGTTGCGCGGGTCAGATGTGTCAGGAGTGCCAGGCTTGCTCGTCTGATGCACACCTAAGTGCACACCCGGGAATCGGGGCGCGGGCGCTCACCCCGGGCTACGCAGCCAAGCCTGCCACGACAGCTAGACCGGCCAGCGGCAGGAAGCTCGCGGCGAACACAACCAAGGAGACGCGCCGAAGCTCGTGTGAGACGGGGTTGATTGCCGCGATGAGAGCTAAGGCGGCGGCCGTGAGCGACAGTGCAATGACCGCGATGGCTGCGAGTCCTCCGTAGGGAACGTCGTTGCGTGGGCAGCCGAACGTTGCGGTGAGTTGATGGCAGCCGTGCCTGGCGGGGTTTTCCGCGAACGAGAGATACGCGACCAGGCCTAGCGTCAGAGTCGAGACGACGCTCAGCAGGATCGGCCAACGCAGTTCCCCGAGTGCGTCGCGGAGCGTCACGCTTCCCGATCCTAGTAACCCAGCAGGCGGGGCTGAGTTCGGGAGAGGCCCTCCCCGTCAGCGCGTAGGCGATGGCGGGTCCTGCTGGTCGGCTGGCCAAGCCCTGAGTTCGCTTGCGAAGTCGATCTTTGTCTGCCCTCGAACGCTGGCGCAGAGATCGCCGGCGAGGTTCACGCGATCGCCAGGCTCGAATCCGAGGTCAGGAGCAATCACACGGGACCTGTCCGCCTCCTCGACCGGCTGGTACTCAGGCGGCACGTCCATCCAGTAGACGCGATACCCCTCCGGCCCTTCGTCGCGCTCCGCCAGAAGAGCGTCGAGTAGCTCCCATTCCTCGGCGGTCAGGGAAGCCAGCGGCTCGATACTGCTGACGATGACGTGGTAGTCATCGAGGTTGTCGAACGTCACGGGCCGATCGTAGGTGGCGACTAGCCACCCCCGCTTATTCACCCCGCCGAGCCGTGATCGCTCGCGGGGCGGTTAGGCTGCGCGGGTGAGGTCGAGGCGGCCTGGAAGCGGTCCGTGGGCGAGTAGTCGCCGACCGAATACAGGCCCTCGCCGTACTCCGGCCCCGAGCTGCCGACCAGCTCGGTAGCTGCGACGGATGCCCTCGCGCCAGTGGTGCGCATCGTTTGATCGCCGCCGAAACCTCAAACGAGGACACCTCGGAGACGCTCGGAAGGGGGAGGCCGATGGCCGGGCGGATACGTACGCTGCTCGCAGGCAGGCATCCACAAACGAAGGAGAAACAATGGGCAGGAGATTTCGCAGGCCGAGCCCCGCGCTCGTTCTGGCAGTGGTCGCGTTGTTCGTGGCACTTTCGGGCACCGCGGTCGCGGCGGGTGTCGTGCCGCTTGCCAAGCGGGCACTTGTCGCGGACACCGCTAAGAAGGCACTCGTCGCCAACAACGCGCTGAAGCTCGGTGGGAAGACGTCGGCCCAGATCCTCGCATCGGTACCGCCGCCGGTCATCCCGCCGGTATCGACCGTGTCGGCACTGACAAGCATCGTGTCGGCGAACTTCACGCTGAACGCGGCGACCGAGCAAAACGTGACCGCCACCTGCCCGTCGGGCGCCAAGGCGGTCGGCGGTGGGTTCACCAACCCGACCGCGGCGCTCATACTCAGCGCGGGCAGCTCCCCCACCGCAGACGGCTCCGGGTGGACCGAGGACCTCATCAACCTCACTTCGACCACCAACGGCTCGGGAACGGTCGTCGTAACCTGCCTCAAGTAGCCGGACTCTGATCTTTCTCTGCGGGGCCGCCGCTCGGACGGCCCCGCAGAGGTACTAGAGGTCGCCTCGCCAGCCCGCACGTTACGCGAACACGCGGCACTCGCGGCCGTCCTTCGTCTTCGAGATCATGTCGTCCCCCTCTCGTTGCACGGCGTCGATTCAATCCTTTACGGCGCGGTCGCCTCCTCCAGCAGTTTCCGCGCTCGTCCGCCCCGGCCGATGCGGGTGCGCGCCTCGACCGTCGTGACCTCGAACCAGCCGTTGTCGCCCGCGAAGTAGTTGATCGCATCGCGTACTTGAAGTTCGCTGAGTTCGGCGTGCGGGTTGAGCGCGGGGAGAAGCTGGCATCCGGCTCCGGGGTCGAGGACGATCTCGCCGTCAACGATCTCCGACTTGAAGAACGGGGCCTGCCCATGCTCCAGCGCGAACAGAACGGCTGCGAGGACGCCGATGTCCACGACGCTCGTTGACTCCTCGGAAGGCTTCATAAGCCAGGACCACAGGTAGGGCGGCAGGTAGACGCCGCCTCGACCCGAGAACGTGCGCTCCGGGATCGCGTCGATGCGGGCCTGCTCTGCCAGCGCCGCCACCTTCGCCTCGACCTCTGCCTCCCGGCGCTTGCGCTCGAACAGGCCGGGATCGCCTGCGAGCGTTTCGACCAGGGTCAGGTACTGGAGGACAACGCTCGTCGGCTCCAGGAGCGGCTGCGATTGCTCCTCAGGGGCGACACCGCACCGCAGTGTCTCTTTCTGGAGACGCAGTGGCCACGGCTCGACGAGGGCGGAGGAGATCAACTCGTCGCCTGGCTGAACGAACACCCGGCAGCGCGCCTCGTCATCGTCGATGTCTACCCGCGCATCCGCCCGTACACCCGTGACCGGTCTTCGTTCCAGGCGGACTACGAAGGGGCGAGCCTGCTCCAGGCCATCGCCGTCGAGTTCGGCGTGGCAATCGTTGCCCTCTACCACACGCGCAAGGCCGAGGCATCCGATTTCGTGGAGACGGTGCAGGGCACGTTCGGCACGGCCGCCGCCGCCGGCACGATCGTCGTCGTCAAGCGGGCACGGGGCGAGGCGAGCGCAACGTTGCACGTCACCGGCCGCGATGTGATGGAGCAGGAACTCGCCCTGCGGTTCGCAGCCGAGATCGGCACCTGGGAGCTGCTCGGCGAGGCGGCCGAGTACGCGCTAGGCGAGACACGGAAGCTGATCCTGGAGGCCGTCCACGATCACGGCCCGATCACCCCGAAGCAGGCATCCGAACTCACCGGTGTGTCACACGACCTCGCCAAGAAGTCGATGCAGCGCATGTTCCACGACGGCCAACTTCTCGCTGGCGACGGCCGCTACTCCCCTGTCCCCGTTGTCCCCGTGTCCCCCGATGAGGACGAGCCGGGGACCGGGGGACACGGGGGACAACCATCTAGCGGGGACGAGTCGTGACCGCGAAGCCGACCGCAGCCGAACGTCTCGCCACCCCGGACGCGATCCTCACCCGCACCGACCTCCGCGACCTCGGCTGGGAGCGGCGAGGCGTCGATTCGATCTTCCGGGCCTGCCCCGTCGTCGTCCTGCCCGGATACAGCCGCCCGGCGATCCGGGTGTCCGACTACCTGCGCCTTCTGGAGGAATCCACCTACGGGGACGACCGGGCGCGCCCGTGAAGGGGTGGGCGACGGAGGCAGAGCGCTTGTCTAGGGCGTCCACCACATCGCCCACCCCGCGCAGTAGAATAGGGACTGTCTAGGGCGTTCCATTCAGGAGGCAGAGATGGCCAGCAGTTGGATTGCGAAACGGCGCACCGAGAAGCGCGGTCGGCTTCGCTATCGGGTCGAGTTCAGGATCGGCGGAGCAGACTCGAAGCATCTGTACGGGGGCACCTTCAACACGAAGGCGGAGGCGCAAACCCGGAAGAAGTGGATCGACGGCGAGTTGGCCGCGATGCGCGTGCCCAAGGTTAAGGCGCTCAGCGAGCCGGAGTCGGAACCGACGCTCCGCGAGGTTGCTATCCGGTGGCAGGCCTCGCGCCAGGACGTGCGCGAGGCGACGACTGTGCAGCACCGCACGTCTCTCAGCCACGTCAACCGGCTTTTGGGCGACCGGCGATGCGGCGAAATCGGCTGGGAGGACGTGCAACGGATGATCGACGTACTCGCACACGAGAACCGGGCGAAGGAGTCGATCCGGAAGTGCCGGACGGCGCTGAGCATGGTTCTCGCCTACGCCGGGATCACGCCGAACCCAGCGAAGGACGACCGGGTGAAGCTCCCGCTGGAGGAACCGGAAGAGGTCCAGCCGCCGCACGCCGATCACGTCGAATCGGTCGGATGGCTGCTCACCCCGCCGTACCTGATCGGGCTGGTCGCGCTCGACGCGACCGGGGCACGCATCGGTGAGGTTGCCGCCGCGACGGTAGGTGACCTGGACGAGAACCGGAGGGCGTGGCTCGTCCGTGCTGCCGTCTCCAAGACCCGGCGGGCACGCTGGGTCGAGATGCCTGACGATCTGTTCACCGTCGTCGTCGATCATCTCCCCGCCCGAGAGGACCGCGACCCGGACGCCCCGCTGTTTCCGATCGGCTCTGCCGACCGTCTGCGGATGGCGATTGCCCGCGCCTGCCGGGATGCGGCGGTCCCGGTGTTCAGCCCGCACGACCTCCGCCACCGCCGGATCAGCCTGCTCCACCATCAGGGTGTGAGTTGGGCTGAGATCGGCGCACGCGTCGGTCAGCGGAACATCTCGACGACGGCCGACACCTACACCCACGTACTCATGGACTACCGCGAGATCGACCGGGCGAACTTGCTCGAACGTGTCCGTGCCGCGCACGCCCATATGCACACCCCGGAGCGGTCTAGCTGTAGTTCCTAAGGACGTTGGTTCATCCGGGCCTCCTTGGAGGCTGAGTGCTGTCGAAGGCGTTCAGTCCCCACAAGGAGGCGGTCCGGATGAGGCTTCACCGTAACGCGGCGCTCAGTTGGAGCGGCCGGCGGTTGCTGGCGGTACGTGTTGTCGGTCAGGGGTGGACGCTGACTGCGGCGGCCGAGGCCGCCGGGGTCAGCGTGCGCTGTGCGCGTAAGTGGGTTGGCCGCTATCGGCTGGAGGGTGAGAGCGGTCTTGCTGATCGCTCCTCGGCGCCCAGGCGGGTCGCGAATCGCACTCCGGATGAGCGGGTCGCGGTGATCGTCGGGCTTCGGCAGCTGCGGATGACCGCGGCGGAGATCGCTGAGGTGCTCTCGATGCCGCTCTCGACGGTCTCAGTCGTGCTGCGCCGCAACGGAGTGGGTCGCCTCGGCCGCTTGGGTCTCGAGCCGGCGGTCAGATACGAGTACGCACGTCCAGGCGAGCTCGTCCATCTCGACGTCAAGAAGCTCGGCCGGATCGCAGGCGGCGCCGGCAAGCGTTGGCGTGACGGGCAGAAGCAGCACTACATGCCGACACGCACCGACGCGGCAGGCGTGCGTCGCAACACCGTCGGCTGGGAATTCGTCCACGTCGCGATCGACGACTACAGCCGCCTCGCCTACGCAGAGGTGCTCGACAACGAGAAGGCCGTCACCGCTGCGGGCTTCCTGCGCAGAGCCGTCGACTACTACAAGCGGCACGGCATCCAGGTCGAGCGGATCCTGACCGACAACGGCAGCTGCTACCGCAGCAGCGTCCACGCGCTCGCCTGCCGCACCCTTCGCGTCAAACACAGCCGCACCCGCCCATATCGGCCACAGACCAACGGCAAAGCCGAGCGATTCATCCGCACCATGCTCAACGGCTGGGCCTACGGCGCCATCTACCGCTCAAGCCACGAACGCACCCGAGCCCTTGACGGATGGCTCTGGCACTACAACCATCGGAGACGACACTCAGCCCTCGGCCACCAACCCCCGGTCAGCAGAACCAACCTGCTTGGGTCCTACAGCTAGCGGAGCACGACGGTCTTGCTCGTGACGAGCGGCGTCCAGCCGTCCTTGTCGACGAGCACGATGCGCACGCGCGCCGGGCGGTGCGCGATACGGACGTCCGCCTGGGAGACGTAGTCGATCAGGCCGCTCGCGACCGGGAACCAGCCGAAGCGCTCGCGGAGCTGCAGCTCGACCAGGAAGCGGGCGTACGGCGAGCTCGGCGCGACCGTGACGTGGACGCCGGTGCGCGTCGGGCTGACGACGAGCCGCTGGGCGCTGACCAGCAGCCTGCGGGTCTGGCTGACGTCGGTGCCGGACATCGCCCGGTAGTCACCCGTCGCCTCGGCTTTCAGCGTCGTCTTCCAGGCGCCGTTCGCGGCGGGGGTGACGGTCGCCACGGTCGCGAACGCGCCGCCGCCAGGCCGCCGCTGGATGACGACGGGCTTCGACGGGTCGGCGGTGCGCCCGTCGATGTCGACCGGCGTGCCCACCTTCACGACCGCCGTGGGGAAGGTGCCGAGGATGACCCGGCGGACGTCGATCTCGCCCGTGATGCTCGGATGGATGACGCAGTGGTAGAGGTACGCACCGACCTCGTTGAACTGGAAGTTGAAGTGGCTGCCGCCCGGAAGGTCGCTGGAGTCGAAGAGCCCGGTGTCGGAGGTGACGGTGTGCGTGCGCGTGCTGACGTTCGTCCAGAGCACCGTCTCGCCCGGCAGCAGGTCCAGCTGGGACGGCCGGTAGTCGGAGAACTCGATGCTCACCTCCTGCGGCGGCCCCGCGCCCGTGCTCGACGGGACGAGCACGAACAGCGCCGCCGCCGCGACGAGGGCGATCCGCCGGAGCCTCACCGCGACACCCTGTAGATCCCGATCATCCCCTTCATCATGTGGTCCTCGACGTGGCAGTGGTACAGCCACGTGCCGGGAGCATCCTCCCGCCAGCGGATCTTGAACGACTCGGCGGGGCCGACCGTCTGCGTGTCGCGCGACACGTGGCCGGGCGTCTGCCAGCGGTGCCCGTGGACGTGGAAGGTGTGGAAGTCGGATCCCAGCGCCATCACGTCCCACTGCACGAGCTGGCCGACCTTCGCGTGGAAGACCGGGGTGTTGCCCACGTAGGCGCGGCCGTCGATCGTGAAGAACTTCCCCCACGGCAGGAGGAAGACCTCGAACTCCCGGTCGGGCGCCTGCTCGTTCCGTCCGAGGATCGAGAGCATCCCGGCCATGCCGCCGCCGATCGAGTCCATCATCGAAGGCGAGTGGTCGTGGTACGGCCAGACGCCGGCGGAGTCCTCGCCGGCGTGGAGCACGTACGTGTACGACTGGCCCGGCTTCACGTTCGCGTCCTTCCCCGAGAAGCCGGGGACGTAGGCGCCGTCGGAGCTGGGCTTGTAGTGCACGCCGTGGAAATGCATCGAATGCGGGTCGTGCCGGAGCGTGTCCATGTTCTTGAAGTGGATGCGCAGCGTGTCGCCGACGCGTGCCTTGATCAGCGGCCCCGGGATCAGCAGGCCGTCGGCGCTGTCGCGGGGGGCGTTCTCCATCGGCTTCTTCCAGTTCGGGCTGTAGCGGTGGTAGACCACCGTCTGCAGCACCGAATCCGCGAGCGGTATCTGCTCGCCCGTGATCGCGTCCCGGCCGTTCGGGACGATGTTCCAGGTGACCGGGACCGCCGCGACCCAGTAGTCGATCGTCCGTCCCTGCGGGGGACTGCCGGCCGCTGCCGTGGACGCGACGAGGACGACGCCGAGCGCGAGGACGCAGGCACTTGCCCATGTCCTCGCGCTGCGTCGAGAAACGAACGCGATGCTCAGGTGACGTCGATCTCCGCCTGCATCCACGGATGGATCAGGCACATCATCCAGAGCTTCGTGCCGGCGGGCGCCGACACGGGCAGGTCGATCGACTCGCCCTTCTTGCCCTTACCGGTCACCCCGGAGTCGCCGGGCCGGTCGATCGACGGAGGCGTCGCCTGGCCGACGCCGTTCTCGAGGAACGGGTACTTCGGCGGCTGGTCACTGTTCGGATTGGCCCCGTGCGCCTTCGCGAGCGTGTTGCAGATTCTGCAGTTGAAGGCCTGGAGGCCGTTCTTCGGAGCGTCCTTCTTTGCGACGATCGTGAAGGTGTGCGGGCCTTCGTCGGCCGCCATATTCACGACGTGGATCGTCCCGCCGGAGGCCACCTTGTAGACGTCGTGGTCCCACCGCAGGTTGTCCTGGACGTAGCGGTTGACGACGATCACCGGGGCCTTGTTGATCGCCTTGACCGTGGTGACGCTGGAGTGCTTGCCGTTACCGGCCATGGCCCCGGCCGCGACGGCTGCCGCCAGTACGGCTACCGCGGAACCGAGGAGCAGTTTCCGTGAGTTCATCCGATCCTTTCCGGCCGCACCGTGATGCGGGCCTCCCGTCATGACGCGGACGAGGTCGAGCACGCCCGACCTCGCCAGGGAATATCTCATGTCGGCCGGAAAACAACCAGAGGTCCGTGCGGCCCCCTCGTTCGATCCGGTGAAGGTGTGCGCTACCTGACCGTGTAGGCGCAGGTGATCGTGGTCGAGTTGCCGACCCGGTCGGTCACCGTCTTCGACAGCGTCTTCGTGCCCACCGTCGACGTGTCGTACGCGATGTCGCCCCAGAACGGAGCGGGGGATGCCGACATTCGTATCGCTAGTGCCCCAGTTCGCCGTGGCCGCCTGGCCCTTCCTGAGGGCCTGGCCGCACGGCGTGTTCCACCAGGCGAGGGGTGGCACTGCGTCGACCTGGACGGTCATGCTCGCCTTGCGCCAGTTGCCGAGGAGATCCTCGGCCCAGCCGTCGACGACCGTCGGGCCGCTGCGCGAGACCGTGAAGGGCTTCGTCGTGCCGGTCGCGTCGATGCCCGCGCCGGGGCTGCCGTCGCGAAGCTTCGCGACGCCGTTCGGGATGACCGTCATTGTCACGGAGCCCTTCCACCAGTTGCCGTACGACGCCGACCAGATCGTCTGCACGTTCCACAACACGAACGGCTAGCCACCACGCTCAGGCGATCTTCGCCGCGACCTCCCAGATATGGCCGTCGGGGTCGGTGAAGCTCGCGGTGCGCATGCCCCAGGGGCGGTCGATCGGGCCGTTGAGCAGCTCCACGCCGCGTTCGGCCAGGTCGGCGACCACGGCATCGGCGTCGTCGACCCAGATCGTCAGCTGGAAGCTCGACCCCGCCGCGGCGCCGGCGACGGCGGCCGGGTCGATCAGCTCGCGCGCGGGCGTGCCCGACTCGAGCAGGTTGACGATCATGTTCTCGAACTCGAAGGCGACGGCGTTCTCGTCCTCGTAGACCGGGGCCAGGCCGAAGACGCGCTCGTAGAATCCCTTCGACCGCTTCGTGTCCTCCACGAACAGGGTGATGGCTCCTACGCGGTGCAACTCGCTCACTTCGTGCTCCTCTCGGTTGACCGGGACGAGACTAGACTTTCGTGCATCGTGTCCGACGAGTCCCGGTGAAGATCCGCGCCGCTGTTCTCGAGGAGTTCGGACAGCCGCTCGTCGTCGACGAGGTCGACCTCGCGGAGCCGAAGGCCGGTGAGGCGCTCGTCCGACTGGCCGCGTGCGGCGTGTGCCACACCGACCTGTACACCGCATCGGGTGCCGACCCGTCCGGCTACGCGCCGTGCGTGCTCGGACACGAGGGCGCGGGTGTCGTCGAGGCGGTCGGGCCGGGTGTGACGCTCGTCGCCCCGGGCGACCACGTGATCACCCTGTTCGCGCCGGAGTGCGGCGAGTGCGTCCACTGCCGCAGCCCGCGGACGAACCGCTGCGTCGCGATCCGCGACCAGCAGGGGCTCGGCTACCTCCCGGACGGGACGACGCGCCTGTCGCGCGGCGGCGAGCCGCTGCGGCACTTCATGGGCACCTCGACGTTCGCGGAGTACGCGGTCATGCCCGAGATCGCCCTTGCGAACGTGAGCAAGGAGGCGACGCTCGACGGCTGTGCGCCGTTCGCGTGCGGCCTCTCGACCGGGATCGGCGCGGCGGTCAACACCGCCGACGTGCAACCTGGGTCGACGGTCGCGGTGTTCGGCTGCGGCCTCGTCGGCCTCGGCGCTGTGATCGGCGCGCGGCTCGCCGGCGCCGGGCGGATCATGGCGTTCGACCTGTCCGCGGAGCGGCTCGCCCAGGCGGCGCACCACGGCGCGACCGACACGCGCGTCGCCGACGCTGACACGGTCGAGTGGATCCGCTCCGAGACGGGCGGGTTCGGCGCCGACTACACGTTCGAGGCGACCGGCAACGTCGCCGTCATGCGCCAGGCGGTCGAGTCGGCGCGCGAGGCGTGGGGGCTCGCGACCATGTGCGGTGTCGCGGGGAAGGGCGAGGTGCTGGAGATCGTGCCGCGCTTCCTGATCACAGGCCGCCGCGTGACGGGCTCGTCGTTCGGCGGCGTGAAGGGCCGGACGCAGGTGCCGCAGTTCGTCGACCGCTGGCTGGCGGGCGAGATCGACGTCGACTCGCTCATCTCGCACCGCATCACGCTGGACGAGGTCAACCGCGGGTTCGAGCTGATGGAGGCCCAAGACGGCATCCGCAGCGTGATCGAGTTCACGTGATCGGGAGCACCTCGGGCTCGACGATCGCGCTCGGGATCATCATCACTCTGGTCTCCGTCGTCAGCATCGTTGTCGTGCTGGTCGCGTTCGTCTGGGCGGCGCGCAAGGACGGCGAGGAGGACAAGGCGACGCAGAAGCGGCTCGGGATCAAACGCAAGACACGTATCGGCCTCTGATCAGGCGGCGTAGGCGAGGACGTCCAGCGCCCTCGTGGCGGAGTGCCGCCTTTCGGCCGAGCGGAGCGTCGTCGCGAACGCGCCGCGGGGGCTGAACGTCGGGGTCTCGTAGCGCTGCTCGGTGCGGTCGACCTGCCGGGGCTCGCGGACGATCTGCGTCCGGCTCTGCTGCTGCACCGGGCTGCCCTTGCGTGCCATCTCGGCCGAGCGGAGCGTCGTCGCGAAGGCGCCGCGGGGGCTGTACGTGGGGGTCTCGTACTGCTGCTCCTGTGCGGTCTGGATGGTGGTGATCTGCGTCATTTCGGGCTCTCCTTCGGTTTCGGCCGCTCCGCGCGACCTGGTGGACTCAACCTAGGGAGCGGCGGCCAAACCGGCATCGGCAGGACTGCCGTACGGCACTGCCTAACTTGCGGTGTCATGCTTGCTCGGTGACGCACGAGCGGAAGCCGACCGTCCTGCTCGTGGGGACGTTGGACACGAAGGGAAAGGAGTACGCCTACCTGCGCGATCGCATCCGCGAGCGCGGGGTGGATGTGCTGCTCGTCGACGCCGGCATCCTCGGCGAGCCGCTGACCGAGCCGGACGTGACCCGGCAGGAGGTGGCCGCCGCGGGAGGCGCCGACGTGGAGGCTCTCGCAGAGGCGCGCGACCGGAGCGCCGCGATTGAGGCGATGTCCCGGGGCGCCGCGGAAGTCGTGCTGCGGCTCCACGCCGAGGGCCGCTTCGACGCGATCGGCGCGCTCGGCGGCACCGGCGGAACGGCGCTCGCCACCCACGCGATGCAGCGGTTGCCGATCGGCGTGCCGAAGCTGATGGTCTCCACCGCGGCGTCGGGCGACACGCAGCGGTACTTCGGTCCGACGGACGTGACGATGATGTACTCGGTCGTCGACATCGCCGGGCTGAACTCGATCCTGACGGGGATCCTGGGGAACGCCGCGGGTGCGCTCGTCGGAATGGCAACGAGGCCGGTGGCCCCCCCGGGCGAAGGGAAGCCGCTGATCGCCGCTTCGATGTTCGGTGTCACGACACCGTGCGTGACCGTCGCGCGAGAACGGCTCGAGGAGCTCGGCTACGAGGTGCTCGTCTTCCACCAGGTCGGGCTCGGCGGTCAGTCGCTGGAAGAAGTGGTGAAGACCGGCAGAGTCGTCGGCGTGCTCGACGTCACCACGGGCGGGCTGGCCGACGAGATCGGAGGCGGCATCTGGCCCGACGGCCCCGACCGGATCGAGACCGCCGGCCGCCTCGGCATCCCGCAGGTCGTCTCGCTCGGCGGGCTCGACTTCGTCACGATCGGCCCGCCGGAGCCGCTGCCCGCACGTTTTGCCGGCCGGCCGCTCTACATCCACGACAACGTCCTGGCCGCGACGCGGCCCACCCCGGAGGAGAGCCGGCAGGCCGCGGCTGTCCTTGCGCGCAAGCTGAACGCCGCCACCGGGCCGACCGCCCTGTTCGTCCCGCTGCGCGGTGTCTCGCTGCTCTCGACCGAGGGGGCGGTGCTCCACGACACCGAAGCGGACGACGCGCTCTTCTCCACGCTGCGGGACCAGATCGATCCGGCGAAGGTGGAGATGCACGAGGTGGACGCCGACATCAACGACCCGCAGTTCGCGCTCGCGATCGCGGAGCGCCTGCACGAGCTCATCACCGGTTGACCACAGCGACGACCCTGATCGGGCGGGAGGAGAGCCTCGCCGACGCCGGCGCGCTCCTGCAGCGCGACGACGTCCGCCTGCTCACGATCACCGGCCCCGGCGGAGTCGGGAAGACGCGCCTCGCCCTCGAGATCGCCTCGGCGGCGGCGGATCAGTTCGCCGACGGCACCGTCTTCGTCCCGCTCCAAGCGGTGCGCGACCCCGGGCTCGTGATCGGCAGCATCGCGCGGTCGGTCGGGCTCTTCGACACCGAGGGCGACCTGGAACAGCGGCTCGTCTCGCACCTCGCCGGGCGGCAGCTGCTGCTCGTCGTCGACAACTTCGAGCAGGTCGTCGGCGCCGCACCCTCCCTCGGCGCGATCGTCGCGGCCAGCCCGGGCCTGAAGGTCGTCGTCACGAGCCGAATGCGCCTGCGCGTCGGCGGTGAGCAGGAGCTTCCCCTCGAGCCGCTCGGGCGCGATGCCGCTCTGAGCGTGTTTCTCGAGCGTGCGCGAGCGGTGCGCCCGGACTTTCAGCCCGACGAGGCGGAACTGGGTGCCAGCGCGGAGATCTGCGACCACCTCGACCGTCTGCCGCTCGCCATCGAGCTCGCCGCCGCACGGGTGAAGATGCTGTCCCCGTCGGGGATCCTCGCCCGGCTCGAGCACCCGCTGGCTCTGCTCACCTCCGGCTCACGGGACGCGCCTGAGCGGCACCGCGCATTGCGCGACACGATCGGCTGGAGCTACGACCTGCTCGGCGAGGACGACCAGGAGCTCTTCCGGAAGTTGGCGGTCTTCGCCGGGGGCTGCACCCTCGAAGCCGCCGAGACCGTCTGCGGCGGATCGCTCGACACGATCGGCTCGCTTGTCGACGAAAGCCTCGTCCGCTCCGACGGCGAGCGCTTCTCGATGCTCGAGACGATCCGCGAGTACGCGACCGAGGCGCTCGACGCGAGCGCCAGCGCCGGCGACGTCCGGCGCGCGCACGCCGCCTACTACCTCGATCTCGCCCGCCACGCGGGGCAGCACGCCACGCTCGAGGCCGGCAACGGCAACCTCCGGGCCGCGATCCGCTGGTCGCTCGACGACGGCGACACGGCGACGGCGCTCGAGATCTGCTCGCTCCTCGCAGGGTTCTGGCTCGAGCGCGGTTACCTGGGCGAGGGCCGGGCCTGGCTCGACCAGGCGCTGGCCGCCGAGGCAGAGCCCTCAGCAGCTCGCGCCCGCGCGCTGACCGCGAACGGCGTCCTCTCCCACTACCAGGGCGACTATGACCGTGCGGACGAGCTCTGCGGCGTCGCGCTGGACCTGTCTCGCTCGCTCGGCGAGCAGGGCTGCGAGGCGGAGGCGTTGACTGGCCTCGCGCTGGTGCGTAGGACGCGTGGCGACTACCGCGCCGCGGAGACGCTCTTCCAGGAGGCGCTCGCCGTCTACGAGGATCTCGGCGACGAGCCCGGGACGGCCCGGGCGCTGTACCGGTACGGCATCTCCCTCATGCTGGAGAGCGATGCCGAGCGGGCGCGACCGCTGTTCGAGCGGGCTCTCGAGCCGTTCCGGCGGCTCGGCGACTCGACGGGCATCGCGCTCGGGCTTCAGGGCCTCGCCTTCTCGCGCCCGGCCGGCGCCGCGCTCGAGGCGCAGGCGCAGATCGAGGAGAGTCTCGACATCCTGCGGTCGCTGGGCGATCGCCGCAACGTCGCGAAAGCGCTCGCCGTCGCCGCCGCAATCGACGCCGAGCTCGGCAACGCCGAGACGGCCGCGGCCGAGGTCGCAGAGGCGCTGACGTTGTTCGTCGAGTTCGGCGACCGCTGGTTCTGGGGATGGTCGCTGGAGTTGGGGGCCGACCTGGCCGCCTCCGCCGCAGACGACGAGCGGGCCGCCCGCCTCTTCGGGGCGGCAGGCGCGGTCTGGGCGGCGATCGGGGCGCCGCTCCCGGACGAGATCCGCGATCGTCACGACCGCGTGCTGGCGGAGGTGCGCAATCGCCTCGGCGACGACCGCTACGAGGCCGTCTCGAGCGAAGGGGCGGCGCTGCCGGTCGGCGCGACGATCGACCTGGTTGACCCGGAACGTGCGAGTGCGGGCCCCGAGGCTCCGGAAGGCCTCACCGCCCGCGAGGTCGAGGTGCTGGCCCTCGTCTCAGAGGGTCTGACCGACGCCGAGGTCGCGGAGCGGCTCGTCGTCAGCATCCGCACCGTGCACGCGCACCTCCGCTCGATCTACCGCAAGCTCGACGTGCGGACGCGTAGCGCCGCGACGCGCTACGCGCTCGAGCACGGCCTCGTCTAGCCCGAAACAGGCCCGGCCCCCTTTTCGGAGGCCGGGCCGTACGAGGTCGAGCCGAGACGCTCAGGCGTCCGCGGGGAGTGCGATCACCGACGGCGGCACGTTCGTCGCCTCCGGCGTGGAGCCCTCGTGATCGAGCCGCGGCAGCCACTCGAGCCACCGTCGGGAGGTACCAGTTCCAGTCGCCGAGCAGCTTCATCGACGCCGGCAGCAGCACTGCCCGGACGATCGTCGCGTCGATGAGCACGGCGATGGCGAGGCCGACGCCGAACTGCTTGAGGAACATGAACTGGAGCGTCGCGAAGATCGCGAACACGCCGAACATCACGAGCGCGGCGCTGGTCACGACACCGGCCGTCGTCTTGATCCCGTGCGCGACCGCGTCGTCGGTGGACATCCCGCGGTCGTGCGCCTCACGGATCCGGCTGATGATGAACACGTGGTAGTCCATCGAGAGGCCGAACAGGATCACGAAGAGGAAGATCGGCAAGAACCCGATGATCCCCGTGGTCACGTCGAAGCCGAGGAGCTGCTTGCCCCAGCCGTCCTGGAACACGAGCACGAGCGCCCCGTACGCGGCCGCGACCGACAGCAGGTTGAGCACGACCGCCTTGATCGCGATCACGACCGAGCGGAACGTGATCAGCATGAGCAGGAACGCCAGCGTGAGCACGAACGCGAACACGTACGGTGCCGCGCCGGTCAGCTGGGCGTTGGAGTCGTGCTCCTGGGCGGTCTGGCCGGTGACGCCGATCTCGGCGGCGCCGAGCCTGCCGACGGTTGCCGGAACCACGGTCGTCCGGAGCGTCTTCAGTGCCGCCATCGACTTCGAATCGAGGCCCGTCCCCTGCATCCCGATCGAGACGAGGGCGATCGTGGCGTCGGCATTGATGTCGACGGTGGTGGGCGTGGAGAACTGCCCGGTCGCGATCGCCTGCCGCTCGAGCTCGGCGATCGCGGTCTTGACCTCCGGGCGGCCGACGTCGTCCGTCCGCACGAGCACCTGGGCGGAGTTCGTGTTGGCCGGAAACGCCTTCGTGATCCGGTTGTAGGTCTGGACCGACTTCAGGTTCTGCGGCATCGTGTCGAGCCCGGGCGTCGCGATCCGCATCTGCAGTGCAGGCACGGCGAGCGCCAGCAGGAGCCCGCCGGCGACGACGGCGGAGAGCAGCGGCCGGCGCAGGACGCGATCGAGGACCGCGCTCCACATCCGTCCGCCGCCGTCCGGCCGGCGGAGCCGATGGATGAACGGCACCCGCAGCCGATCGACCTTGTCGCCGAGCGCGGCGAGCATGGCCGGCAGGACGGTCAGCGAGCCGAGCACGGCGACCGCGACGACCATCATCGTTGCGATGCCGAAGCCCATGAACGTCTTGTCGCCGGTGAACAGCATCCCGGCCATGGCGACCATGACGGTCAGGCCGGAGATGAGCACCGACCGGCCGGAGGTGGCCGCAGCAGCCTCGAGCGCTGCCTCCTTGGTGCGGCCGGCGGCACGTTCCTCTCGTTCGCGCTTGAGATAGAACATCGAGTAGTCGACGCCGACGGCGAGGCCGATCAACAGCACGATCACGCCGATGCCGGAGTCGAGCGGCATGAACTGGCTCGGGATCGCCAGCAGGCCCATCGTCCCGACCACCGCGGTCAGCGCCAGCAGGATCGGAAGCCCTGCGGCGAGAAGCGCGCCGAACGCGACGAGCAGGATGATCAGGGTGACCGGCAGCGAGAACAGGCCGGCCTTGGCGAAGTCGTCGGCCATCGCCTTGTCGAGCTCCTTCTCGGAGTTGAGGCCGAACTCCTCGATCGTGATTCCGGGATGCCGTGCGCCGACGGCGGCGAGCTTCGCCTGCACTGCCTCGTCGAGCTTCATCGCCTTCTTCAGGTCGGTGGTGCGCAGCTGCACCGCGACGAGGGCGTTGTGGCGGTCGGCCGAGACGCGGCCCTCGATCGCCGGGTCGAACGGGGACTCGACCTTCGTCACCTGGGTGAGCCCGCCGAGCGAGCGCTCGACGTCGACGACGGCGGCCCGGAAGGCCGGGTCGTCCGCGGTCGAGCTCGTGCTGCGGATCAGGACGGAGTCGCCCTGCTGCTGCTTGAAGTGGTCGGCGAGCACCGCCTCCACCCGCCCGGACTCGCCGGCGCCGGCCTTCTTCGGGTCGAGCTGCTTCGTGCCGACCGCGTTGCCGGCGACGAAGGCGACCAAGACGAACGCGATCCAGCCGAAGATCGCGGTCTTCTTGTGGCTTGCACTCCAGCGGCCCATCCGGGCGGCCAGGTTGTTCGAGCGCGTCGACTCTGCGGCCGGCGCGTTTCCGGTCTCGGCGGAGGTTGCCGGGGCCGGGTCGTTCTGGATGATGCGCGTCTTCATTTCCACTCCTTGACTCGGATTGCGTTGACTGCCTCAACCTCGCAGTCGCAGGAGCGCGCAGGAAGACGGGAGACTGGCCGTTCGAGGGGGCGGGTTTCTGGTGTCCCGTAGTGCGGAGGAGCGTCAGGAACGCAGGAACATCAGCACCGCGAGGACGCGGCGAGACTCGCTTCCGGACGACGGCAGGCCGAGCTTTCCGAAGATGCTGGACACGTACTTCTCGACCGCCCGCAGGGTGATCACGAGCTTGTCGGCGATGCCCTGGTTGGAGCTGCCGGCCGCCATCAGCTCGAGCACCTCGAGCTCGCGCGGCGTCAGCGTCGCGAGCGGATCGTTGGGCCGCTGCCGCGAGAGCAGCGTCGAGACGATGATCGGATCGAGCGCCGATCCGCCGTCCGCGACGCGCCGGACGGCGGCGACGAACTCGTCGACGTCGCTGATCCGGTCCTTGAGCAGGTAGCCGACGCCCTCGGCGGAGTCGGCGAGCAGCTTCAGCGCCAGCCCGAGCTCGACGTACTGCGACAGAACGAGGACGCCCACGTCCGGGTGCTTCGCCCGGATCTCGAGCGCCGCCTGGAGCCCCTCGTCGCTGTGCGTGGGCGGCAGCCTGATGTCGACGATCACCACGTCGGGCGAGTAGCTGCGCACCTTGAGCAGGAGATCGTCGGCTGTCGTGCACTGGGCGACGACCTCGAACCCGGCCTCGCCGAGCAGCCGCGCGAGGCCCTCCCGCAGCAGGACGCTGTCCTCGGCGATCGCTACCCGCACGGCATCTCCGCCCGCAGGCGCGTCCCGCCGCCGGCCGGGCTCCAGATGCGGAGCTTGCCGCCGAGCGCCTCGACGCGGTCGGCGAGGCCGCGCAGGCCCGAGCCGCGCTCGGTGTCCGCGCCGCCGACTCCGTCGTCGACCACCTCGATCACGACGACCCCGTCGGCCCGGACGACGTCGACGCTGACCGAGCCGGCCTCGGCGTGCTTGCCGATGTTCGCCAGGCTCTCCGAGACGACGTAGTACGCCGCCATCTCGACCTGCTCGGGCAGGCGGCCGTCGAGTGTCACCGTCAGCCGCACCGGCGTGGGGGAGAGCGCCGCGATCGACTGGAGCGCCACCTCGAGGCCGTGCCCGCTGAGCACGGCGGGATGCAGCCCGCGTGCGACCGCGCGCAGCTCGTCGAGCGAGGCGGCGATCTCGCCTCTCGCCCGGTCGAGGCGGGCCGCGGCCTCCGGGTCGTCGGCCAGTTGCTTCTCGAGCATGCTCAGCTCGAGCGAGAGCGCGACGAGCCGCTGCTGGGCGCCGTCGTGGAGGTTGCGCTCGAGCCGTTGCCGCTCCTTCTGCCCCGCTTCGATCACCCGCGCGCGCGAGCCCTTCAGCTCCTCCAGGTGCGCTTTCTGCTCGGCCTGGAGCCGTCCGTTCTCGAGCGCGATCCCCGCGGCCGCGCCGACCGCGGCGAGCAGTTCCGGTTCGTCCAGCAGCGACGGGTCGTGGACGAGCGCCGCCAGATGCGCGCCGTCCCGGTCGACCAGCGTCGTCGCTCTCGCGCCCCCGGGCTCCGGCAGCGTCACCGGACGGCCGTCGATCCCGACCCAGCTCTCGAACTCGGGCAGCCAGTAGGCGAGCGTCAGCGACGGGTCGCGGAGCGCCCGCGCCAGCGCATCGCGGAGCCCGGACGGCGACGGGTCGTTGCGCAGCTCGATGAACAACTCCCCGACCGCTGACCGTGCGAGCCGCGCATCGAGGAGGCCGATCAGGAAGACGATCGGCGAGACGCCGATCACGATCAGCGTGGCCCGCTGGATCGTCAGAAAGTACGGCCCCTCGAAGGCGCCGAACAGGAACAGGACGGCGATCATCACGAGCCCGATTGCGAACGACTCGATCAGCCACGCGAGGGGCCGGCGGAGGGGCCGGCCGGAGCGACGTCGCCGGGCGGCCAGCACGCCGACCCCGGCGAGGCAGATCACTGCGACCGAGACGAGCTGGATCTGCTCGACGGTGCGCGCCGTGGACGGCCGGGACGAGATCTCGAGGAGATTCTGCGACCCGACGCCGCCGATCAGCATCTTGACCAGCTGCAGGCCGATCGCCGCCACGTAGCCCGCGGCGACCAGCCCCTGCTCGAACCCGGAGCGCAGCCGGCCGGACGGGTACGCCAGGTACACGTGCAGGAAGATCACGGCGGGCAAGACGTCGAAGATCACGCCGACCGTGTGCGGCGCGGCGTACTGCGCGAAGGCGAGCGCGGAGAGCGCCGTGGCGAATCCCCCCGCGATCATCAGCACGCCGAGGCGGCTGTCGGGGCGGCGCCACCAGGCGATCAGCCCGGCGACGATGTAGGGGACGCTGATCCACTCGAGCAACAGCACCTGGATCCCGGTGACGTCGTCGTTCGTCAGGCCGAGTGCGAGCGAGCAGCCGGCGGCGAACAGCCCCGCGATCGCGATCGCAGCGAGCAGCGCCGGGCCGGGCCGACCGGCCGGGACGGCCGGCTCGGTGCCGAGGGGGACTGCGTAGGACGCTGCCATGCCTGCTCCGTTCTCGCCCGCGGAGGATAGGCGATTTCGACTAGTTCGGAACGGTGGCGCTCGGTGACGATCACTGCAGGTGCGGCCCGAGTCCCGGGCTGCCCACCGAGAGCAGTGGAGGTGAGTCGTGAGCACGGTTGCCGAACCACGCGACCGCAAGGCGAAGGCGCCCAAAACCGAGGACGCGAAGACATTCAGCACGGTTCCGCTGGACTGGAACGAGGTCTACTACACCAACTGCCCGCTCGTGTCGGCCAGCAACGTCGACCAGGAGCTGGGCTGGACGCGGGAGGAGTTCAAGAAGATCGGCGTGCGCTACGCCTTCCTCCGCTCCGTCCGCGAGAACAACTGGTACCCGCACTACATCCACAACCTGGACAACCTGATCCGCTTCGGCGGCCTGTTCCCGCCGATCCACGTCAACGCGGACATCCGCAGGACGAGGCTGCTCGGCTCGACGCACGTGTACGAGGGCGGCTGCATGATCGTGCGGGCCGGCGACGGCATCTTCCGGATGAAGGATCTGAAGGGCAAGAAGATCGGCCTGACGAAGAGCCTGAACACGATCAAGAACGACTGGTGGCGGATCCAGGAAGAGCAGGGCATCGAGCTGATGCTGATGCTCAACGACATGACCCGCGACGACGTCGAGATCGTCGAGTTCCCGTATCCGGACGACTGGTACGACAAGCCGGAGATGCTGGAGCCGATGGAGAACCCGTCAGAGCTGTGGCTCAAGCGTGACCACAAGCACGACCTGGCCTTCCGCCCGCTGGAGACCGCGTTGGAGAAGGGCGTCGTCGACGCCATCTACACGCAGACCGGCCCCTTCGAGCACCTTCAGGAGGCCACGGGCAAGTTCGCGGCTGTCGAGGATCTGGCCCGGTATCCGGACTGGCGCCTTCAGGTGGCGAACGTCCCCGCCGTCATCACGTGCACCGACGAGATGGCCGAGAAGCATCCCGAGCTCGTCGTCACGTTCATGAAGGGCATGATCAAGGTGGGCCGCTGGAGCAACGAGAACAAGCACGCCGCGGCGGCGATCCTCGACAAGCAGACGTTCTACCTGGACGTCGACGACACCTATCGGAACATCGAGAACATCGACATGGTGCCCACGCTGTCGCCGCAGAACCTGGCGGCGATCGAGATCGGCAAGGACTTCATGCTCGGCCACGGCTACATCGAGAACGACTTCGACGTGTACGAGTGGGCGGCACCGGAGTTCCTCGAGAAGGCGGCGGAAGAGCTGCTCGAGGAGCAGTGGAAGAAGGTCACGTCCGCGAAGCTTCCGGCCGCGACCGAGCTCCAGGCGTCGACGCGACGGCTCGGGTAGGGAGGAGGAAACGATGACAACTGCCGAGGCAACACGCCAGATCGCCAGGGCGCGGCAGACCACGCTGGGGCTCTACGTCACCGCGAGGGAGGCGTACGAGATGTGGCTGGTCGACTCCGACGAGGTGAAGATCCTCGACGTCCGGACGCCCGAGGAGTTCGTGTTCACCGGCCATGCCCCGATGGCCTGGAACATCCCCTTCGCGTTTCTCGCGTACGAGTGGGACGGCGAGAAGAAGGCGTTCCCCTGGGGGCTGAACCCGGACTTCGTCGCGGCCGTCCGGGAATGGGCGGAGCCCGACGACACGATTCTCGTGTCGTGCCGCTCGGGAGGCCGGGCCGCGATGGCGATCGACCAGCTCGCAGCGGCGGGCTTCACGAACGCCTACAACGTCCTCGACGGGATGGAGGGCAGCCGGGTCGACGACGCGGAGAGCGTCTTCGACGGGATACGGATGAAGAACGGCTGGAAGAACTCGGGCCTGCCGTGGACGTACGACATCGATCCCGGCCGGATGCTGCTCCCGGAGGGTGAGACCCGGGCCCTCCACCCCGGGAACGAGCACGACTGACGCAAGGCGACCGGGGCGAGTGCGCGGCGTAGGCCGTACACTCGCCCCATGGCGCTCGATGTCGAGGTGCAGCGGCTGCAGATCGGGGACGTGATCTCGGTCATGCTCCCCGGCGAGGAGCATCTGTCCGAGGTTCAGGTGATCCGCGACGCCGAGCGCACCGACACCGGTGTGCGGCTGACGTTGCGCATGGCCGGCCGGGACGATTTCACCCAGGAATGGCCGGTCGGCTTCCTGATCTCGCTCGTCCGTGGCCCATAGCAGAGGGCGCTCGGCCTTGCGCCGACTGATACCCACGTCATACTCGCCTCAACGTCCTCAGACAGGGAGGTAGAGGTGGCTTCATCCAAAGCCTGGAGCGGCTGGATCGGCTTTACCGGTCTGCTGCTGTTGATCATCGGCTCGATCGACTTCTTCCAGGGACTGATCGCGGTCATCCGAAAGAGCTACTACGCGTTCAGCGGCAACGGTCTGATCATCTTCAACGTGCAGACCTGGGGCTGGCTGATGATGATCGGCGGGGTTGTGCTCTTCCTCGTCGGGCTCGGCCTGGTGGGCGGAGCGGGTTGGGCACGGTGGGTTGCGATCATCGTGATCGCCGCCAACCTGCTCGGCCAGCTCGGATTCCTGGGCACCAGCAACGCCTCGGTCTGGGTGCTGATCGTGGTCGCACTGCAGATCATCGTGCTCTACGCGCTGACTGCGAAGTGGCACGAAGCCACATCGGCGGCTGCGTAGCGCTTTACCAGGGCAGTAGGCTCCGCGGGAGAGCCCCAGTTCTCCCGCGGAGCCTTGGTTCCGCCGACCGTCAGGAGGTCGCCGTGCCCGGAGTTCACACCGTCGCCGCCCACGACGAGTGGGTCGAGGCGAGGCGTCTGCTGCTCGCGAAGGAGAAGGAGTTCACCCGGCTGCGGGACGAGCTGACCCGGCTGCGCCACGACCTCCCATGGGAGCCCGTCGAGAAGGAGTACCTCTTCGACGCGCCCGGCGGGCCGCGGACGCTGGTCGACCTCTTCGACGGCCGCGACCAGCTGGTCGTCTACCACTTCATGTTCGATCCGGAGGCCGACGCCGGCTGCAAGCACTGCTCGTTCTGGGCCGACAGCTTCGACCCGGTCGTCGTCCACCTGCAGGCGCGCGACATCACCATGATCGCCGCCTCGAGAGCGCCGCTGGAGAAGATCGAGGCCTACCGCGAGCGGATGGGCTGGGGCTTCACCTGGGTCTCGTCGGGCCGCAACGACTTCAACGCCGACTTCGGCGTCTACTTCGAGCCCGCCGACTACGACAAGCCGGTCTACAACTACGGCACGATCGCGCCCGGGCTGGCCGACCGCGAGGGGATGAGCGTCTTCGCGTTCGACGAGGACGGTGCGCTGTTCCACACGTACTCCGCGTACGCGCGCGGCATCGACCTGCTCAACACCGCCTACAACTACATCGACCTGACGCCCGGCGGGCGTGGGGAAGCAGGGTTCAGCCCGCAGTGGTGGGTGGAGCGGCACGACGAGTACGCCGAGCGGTGAGCGCCCGGGGCGCTCACCGTCGGTGCGGCACTGGTCGGCGCGGCCGTCCTGGCGGGCGCGGTCCTTGCCGGCGACGGGCTGGTCTGGCGGACGTCCCACCAGGCGGGCTTCCGGGTCAAGGTAACCCGCGACCTGGCGCTACCGCGACGCCACCTATCCGTCCGACCACTCGACGGAGTTCTGGACGAGCCCGGCGGACGCGCGCAGCAAGCTGAAGGTCGAGGTCAGTGCGTGCGTCGGCTGCGTCGAGCAGTAGAAGCATCCTCAAGGGGACCGGCTGCCGGCCCGCGCCGGGGAACATCCTGCCGAAGGGCGCGATCTCGAAGCGGAAGCTCGACCGCTGGTGGGTCCGGTACGTCGCGAAGAGCGCGGGCAACCCCTACCCGGTGCACGGTCTGATCGCGATCTCGCACCCGGGCGGGGAGATCCAGGGGTTCGCGCTCGCCCAGGTCTGGGTCCCCGCGGCGCAGGCGCGCACCGCCGACGCGATGCTCGACAGCTTCACGTTCCGCTGATACCCCACTGGGGTATACTGGAGACGAGATGGCCCACGGCTACGTCGCCTCGAAGGATGCGCTGGTCAAGCGGCTTCACCGGATCGAGGGCCAGGTTCGCGGCGTCGAGAAGATGGTCGTCGACGAGAGGTACTGCATCGACATCCTCACGCAGATCGCCGCCGTCTCGACGGCGCTCGAGTCGGTCGCGCTGGAGATCCTCGACGACCACGTCACGCACTGCGTGGCCGGCGCGCTGACGTCCGGCGACCCCGACGAAATCGACGCGAAGACCGGCGAGCTGCTCGACGCAGTCCGCCGCTTCGCCCGCACGCGCTGATGCTCGCAGTCGACGTCTGGGCCGAGATCACCGACGCGCTGTCGTTCTCGTTCGGCATGTTCTGGGAGATCCTCTGGGCGCTGATCCTCGGCTTCACGCTGTCGGGGATCGTGCAGGCCGTCGTCTCGAAGAAGGAGATGCGGCGGCTGATGCCGGACGACTCACCGCGGACGCTCGCCGTCGCGACGGGCCTCGGCGCGGCGTCCTCGTCGTGCTCGTACGCGGCGGTCGCGCTCGCCCGGTCGCTCTTCCGCCGTGGCGCCGATTTCACCGCCGCGATCGCGTTCCAGATCGCCTCGACGAACCTCGTCTTCGAGCTCGGGATCGTGATCGCCCTGCTGCTCGGATGGGAGTTCGTCCTGGGCGAGTTCATCGGCGGCCCGCTGATGATCATGGTCGTCGCCGTCGGGTTCCGGATCTTCCTCCAGCGCAAGCTCGTCGCCGATGCGCGCGACCAGGCGAACAAGGGGCTGGTCGGCTCGATGGAGGGCCACGCCGAGATGGACATGTCCGCCGGCGGCGAGGGATCGTGGTGGCAGCGCCTGAAGACGCCGCGCGGCTTCACCTCGACCGCCGACTACTTCGTCATGGACTGGGCGGCGCTCTGGCGCGACCTCGCAATCGGCCTGCTCGTCGCCGGCGCGCTCGCCGCCTGGGTGCCGGAGTCGTGGTGGCAGTCGCTGTTCCTCGTCGACCACCCGACCGCAGCCAAGGTGTGGGGCCCCGTGATCGGCCCCCTCGTCGCCGTTCTCAGCTTCGTCTGCTCGATCGGGAACATCCCGCTCGCGGCGGTGCTCTGGAACGGTGGGATCAGCTTCGGCGGCGTGATCGCCTTCATCTTCGGCGACCTGATCATCGCGCCGATCCTGAACATCTATCGCAAGTACTACGGCCTGAAGATGGCCGCCCTGCTCGCGTCGGTGCTGTACGTGGCCATGGTCTCCGCCGGCCTCGCGGTCGAGCTCCTCTTCCAGGCATTCGGCATCGTCCCGACCGACCGCAACGCGAAGGTCGAGACCGCCAGCGTCACCTGAACTACACGACCTACCTCAACATCGTGTTCCTCGTAATCGCGGCCGTGCTCGCGTGGCGCTACTTCCGGCGCGGCGGCGGGATCCGGATGCTGCGGATGATGAACACGCCGTCCGGGCCGGCCGGCGGACACGAGCACCACTGCCACGATCACGGCTAACCTGTCGCCCGCATGGGGAGGGTCGTGCTCGCAGGTCTCGTCGTCGCCGCGGTGCTCGCGGCCACCGGCTCGTCGGCCGTCGGGCTGACGCAGATCGCCACCGACCCGTACGTGAACCCGACGAGCCAGCACAGGGCGCTCGTCGAGCCCGATTCGTTCGCGTTCGGATCGACCATCGTCGCCGCCGTCCAGGCGGGCCGCTTCTACGACGGCGGCGCGTCGAACATCGAGTGGGCGACGTCGACGAACACCGGCGGCAGCTGGACGAGCGGCGCCCTGCCGGGGACGACGACGTACTCGACTCCGCCCGGGCCGTACGCGCGGCTGACCGATCCGTCGGTCGCCTACGACGCGATGCACGGAAAATGGATGATCGCGTCGCTGGCGCTCGATGTGAACATCACCGGCGTCGCGGCGATCGTCAATACGTCGAGCGACGGCCTGACCTGGAGCAATCCCGTCGTGGCGGCGGCTGCGACCGGCCTCTCGGACTTCGACAAGGACTGGATCGTCTGCGACAACACGCCGACGAGCTCCTTCTACGGCTCGTGCTACGTGCAGTACGACGACTTCGGCCTCAACAACCAGGTGCATGTCGCCTACACGCGCGACGGCGGCGCGACCTGGGCAGAGGGCGCGTTTCCCGAGCAGGACGTGATCGGCGGCCAGCCGGTCGTGCAGCCGAACGGGACGATCGTCATGCCGATCAACGACGGGTTCGAGACACGGCTGCTCGCCTACACCTCCAAGGACGGTGGCGCCACCTGGAAGAAGCCCAAGCGCATCGCCAACGTCCTGTCGCACGTCGACGCGGGCGACATCCGCGGCGGGCCGCTGCCGACGGCCGAGATCGACGGCTCGGGGCGCGTGTTCGTCGCCTGGGCGGACTGCCGCTTCCGCAAGAAGTGCTCGGCCAACGACATCGTCTTCAGCGTGCTGAAGGGCAGCTCGTGGTCAGGCCCGAAGCGCATCCCGATCGCGGCCAAGAACGGCATCGAGGACGACTTCATCCCGGGGCTGGCGGTCGACCCGACGACGTCGGGCAAGACGACCCGGCTCGGCCTCGTCTATCACTACTTCACCGACACCGACTGCTCGAGCTGCGAGCTGAACGTCGGCTTCGTGTCGTCCATCGACGGCGGATCGCACTGGAGCGCGCGCGTGCAGCTCGCCGGGCCGATGACGATGTCGTGGCTGCCGCAGACGTCGCAGGGGCGGATGGTCGGCGACTACGTGTCGGCCTCGTTCGCCGGCGGCAAGGTCTTCCCGGTGTTCGTGATCGGCACCGTGCCGACCGCCGGCGGTCCCGACTGCGAGACGGCGACGCCGGACTGCGCCGTCTCGATGTACACGGCCTCGGCCGGGATCACGCCGTCAGCGGCGTCGCATCATGTGCCGACGGTGGTCGAAGCGCCGGTCGTCACCCGCTCTGCCGGCCCGGTGCAGCGCCAGACCTCGCGCTAGGCGAGCGAGACGATCCAGGTGAGCGTGCGCGTGCGGCCGTACGCGTCCACGCCGACGAGCCTGAGCGTGTAGTTGCCCGGCCCGAGCAGGAACGGCCCGAAGGCGACGCGGCCGGTGTGCCCGAGGAAGCGCTGGCTGACCAGGATCCGGTTGCCGCGGTAGGCGCGAATCCGCCCGGCGTAGATCTGGTTCGCGGTGGCGTGCAGCGTCACCGACCAGACGTCGCCGGTGCGGGTGACGCCGGGCGCCTCGCGGCTGAGTACGAAGGTCGGCGGGGGCGCGTTGCGGCCGCAGCGGCCGAGGCACGCGACCTGGTTCAGCCCCGCGCCGGCCAGCCGGATCTTGAAGGTGTAGAGCCCGCCGAGCGCCACCGGGAACGGTCCGACGCGGACGCGGCCCGCGCCGACCCTGGCCGAGACGGCGACGGCGCTCCGTCCGGCTCGCACGCCGGTGACGCGCGCAGTGCCGCCGACCGTGGTCACGAAGCGCAGCGTGACGTTGTAGCCGTGCGCCGTCTTCACGACGATCGGTACGCCGATCGACCGGAGCGTGGCGTGCGACGGCGGCGGAGTGGTGGAGCCGCCCGAGCCCGAGAAGTTCGCGGAGACGGTCTGTGCCGTCGTGAGTTTCACCGAGCACGTCGTCTTCTTGCCGGTGCAGCCGCCGCTCCAGCCCAGGAACGTCTGTCCGGCGGCCGGGCGGGCGGTGAGCCCGACGACGGCGCCGGCCTTGAAGTGCTGGGTGCAGGTCTTCGCCGGGCCGGTGCTCGCGCATGATCCGGCGGGCGTCGAGACCGCGCCGCGCCCGCCGACGTTGATCGTCAGCGTGCCGGCGACCGCCGCGGTCGTGAACGTCGCGGACACGGTCTTGGCGGCGGTCATGGAGACGGTGCAGGTGGCCGCGGTGCCGGAGCACGCGCCGCCCCAGCCGGCGAATTTGGCGCCGGTGCCCGCCGCGGCGGTCAGCGTCCCGGTCGAGCCGCCCGTGAAGTTCGCGCTGCAGGTCGTGGCGCCGTTGCCGCAGCTGATCCCCGTGCCCGTGACGCGGCCGGGTCCGGACACCGACACGGTGAGCGGGAAGGAACTGGTGCCGCCGGTGAACGTCGCGGTCACGGATTTGGACGCGTTGAACGTCACGGTGCAAGTGGTGATCGCGCCGCTACAGGTTCCGCCGCCCCAGCCGGCGAAGGTCGCGCCGCCGACGGGCGTCGCGAGCAGCTGGACGGTCGAGTTCGCCGCGTGGTTGGTGCTCGAGCAGGTGGTCGCGCCGTTTCCGCAGCTGATCCCGCCGCCGCTGACGGTGCCGTTGCCGCTGACGGAGACCGTGAGTGAGAAGGTGCTCGTCGGCGGCGCCGGGCCGCCGGTGAACGTCGCGGTGACGCTCTTCGACTGGTTCATCGACACGGTGCAGGTCGTCGTCGACCCGCCGCAGGCGCCCGTCCAGCTGACGAACGTCGCGCCCGTGGCCGGGCTGGCGACGAGCGTTACGGAGGCGTTCAGCGCGAAGTTCCCGGAGCAGATGTTCGCCCCGTTGCCGCAGTTGATCACCCCGGCGCCGCCGCTGACGTTGCCGACACCGACCAGGTTGATGGTCAGCGTGTTCGCGACCGCGAAGGTGGCGGTGACGGAGGTGTCGCTGTCCATCGTCACGGTGCACGTCGGGTTCGAGCCCGTGCAGCCGCCGGTCCAACCGGTGAAGATCTGGCCGTCGTTCGGCTCGGCCGTGAGGTTGATCGCGGAGTTCAACGCCGGGTTCGCAACGCAGGTCGACGGGCAGTTGATCCCGCCACCGGTGACCTGGCCGCTGCCGGTGATGTTCACCGTGAGTTGCACGTTCGAGCCGGCCGCCGGGCCCCATGCCGCTCCGATCTGCCGGTCACCGTTCATCTCGACGGTGCACGAAACTGCCTTGCCGGTGCATTGCCCTCCCCAGCCAGCGAAGACATTCCCGATGTCCGGGGTCTGCAGGACCGTGAGAGTCGAGCCCGTCGGAACGACCCAACTGCAGGCCGTGCCACCGCTCTTGTTACCGCAGTCGATGTTTGGCAGGGCGTCGGGCGAGTAGACGTCACCTTCGTCTCCGCTTGCCGCGACGCCGTCGTCGGCGTAGGTCACCGCCAGCGTGCTCTGAGTCGTACCGGAATTCGGGTTGAAGTTGGCAGTCGCGACCATGTCGGCGCTCATGGTCAGCGTGCAGTCACTCGCGGTTGTGTCGGGACAGTCGTCGTTCCAGGCGCCGTCCGACCAGCCGCCCGCCGGCTTGGCGACGAGCGTGACTGCGGCGCCGTCCGTGAAGGCCACGAAGCACTTCGAGCTTCCGCCGCCGCAGTTGATGCCGCCAGGCGTGCTCTTGACGGTGCCCTTCCCGATCACCTCAACGGTCAAGGTGTGCGTTGCGGTGGACCGCGCTCCGGCGTTGACCACGCCCAGAATCAGCGCTGTCAACACGAACAGCGGCACCAGCACTCGCCTCATAGTGCTACCCCTTCTCCCCACGAGCAGACCACCATAGACGCGATTTCGACCATTCGCCAGACGTCCTAGGGGAGCAAGGCGTACCAGGTCAAGGTCCGAACGCGTCCGACCCCGTCGGTCGCAGACAGGGCCACGCGGTAGGTGCCGGGAGACAGCAGAAGCGCTCCGGGAACGACCACGCCGGCGCGGATCGGGAACCGCACTGTGCGGACGAGACGCCTCGACCGGTAGATGCGAACGACCGCCCCGGCGGCTTGCGACGAGCGGAAATGCAGGGTCAGCGACCAGAGTGCGTCGGCGTCGACCGCGGTCGGGAGACGGCGGGTTAGTGTGAACGGCGACGACGAGGCGCGCTCCCCGCAACGGCCGAGGCAGGCTGTCCAGCGGAGCGTCGCCGAACCGAGGCGCAACTCGAACTCGTAGAAGCCTGGCTTGGCGACCGGGAACGGACCGACCGTGACCACGCCGGGCGCGGCGGTGAAAGCCAGGGCCGTCTCCACGCGGCCGACCAGGAGCGCGCGCATCCGCGCCCGTCCACGCTCAGCTGTCCGGAAGCGCAGAGTGACGGCGTATCCCGACGCCGTCTTCGTCACGACGGCGGGGCCGATGCGGCGCAGCGTCGCCGCCCCGCCCGTGGGCACCTGGCCTGACCCGCCCTGGAACAAGGCTGTCACCTTCTTCGCCTCGCTCATCTCGACCGTGCACGTTGGCGTCGTGCCGCTACAGGCGCCGCCCCAGCGCACGAATTTCGCCCCGGACACTGGGGTCGCCGTCAGTCCGACCGTGGAGTCCTGCTTGACCTTCGTCGTGCAGATCGCCTTGCCGTTGCCGCAGGTGACGCTGCCGCCGGTCACCGTCCCACGGCCGGTCACCGTCACGCTCAACTCCACCGTCGCGGACGAGCCGCCGGAGAACGTCGCGGACACGCTCCGCGCGGCGCTCATCGTCAGGGAACAGGTCTTCGAGCTGCCGGTGCAATCGCCACCCCAGGAGCGAAAGGTCTCACCGCTCGCGGGGGTCGCGGTCAGCGTGACATTCGATCCGGCGTTGACGTTGGCGGAGCAGGTCGACGCGCCCGTGCCGCAGTTCAGTCCGCCGCCGGTGACCGTTCCGCTGCCGGCAACCGAGGCGCTGAGCGGGTACGTCGTCGGCGCGGTGCTCCCGCCGGAGAAGTTCGCCGTCACCGTTCGGTCGGCGGTCATCGTGAAGGTGCACGTCAGGTCCTTCCCACTGCAGGCGCCCCCCCAGCCCGTGAACGACCCGCCGGCCGGCACCGTTGCTGTCAGCGTGATCTCATCGCCGGCGTCCTCATCGACGGCGCACGTTCCCGATCCGCTCGTGCAGGCGATGCCGTTGCCGGTGACCGTTCCGTTCCCGTTGACGGTGACGGTCAGGTGCGGCTTGCGGAACGTCGCGGTTCCCGACCTGTCCTGGCTCATGATCGTCGTGCAGCTCCGCGCGGTCCCGGTGCAGATGCCTGTCCAGCCGGTGAAGACGAACCCGTCGTCGGGTGTCTCGACCATGGTCAGCGTCGAGCCGACCGGCACGTCTTCCGTACAGTCGGACGTGTCGCCGGTCTGGCAGTCGATGTCGTCGCCCTCGACCGTGCCGCCGTCTCCGTCGGAGTTGCCGTTCGCGGTCATGGTGAGGGTCGCCGTCCCGGGGGGCTGGGCTGGATCGAAGGTGGCGATGAACTCGTGGTCGTCATCGGCCTGGTCGAACGTCAGCGTGCACGGGTCGGCGCAGCCGCTGATGTCCGAGAACGTCCAGCCGGCGGGTGTCTCATTTCCCTCGCTGAATGTGACCGTGCCGGTTCCGGAGTACGAGACGCGGCAGACAGTGTGCCCGGCCCCGCAGTCGAGCTGGTTTTTGTCGTCGACGATCTCGCCCTGGCCGAGGACTTCCATCCGGACGGTCGTTGTCGTCGCGGTTCCGCGCGCACCCGCACCGGAAACGCCCAGTGACAGTGCGGCGAGCAGCACGAGACCCCAACCTGCGAACCCTCTCGCCATCTCGGGAACAGCTTAGAGGCCCTCGCGCGAACCCGGGTCTTTCTGAGCGAGAAGCGCTAGTCGTTGATCACCCAGAACGCGATCACCGCGTACTGGAGTGCCACCGCCGCGACCACGAGCACGTGGAAGACCTCGTGGTAGCCGAACACCGTCGGGAACGGGTTGGGACGGCGGAACGCGTAGACGAGCCCGCCGACCGTGTAGAGCAGGCCGCCCGCCAGGACGAGGGCGATGGCCGTCCAGCCGACGCCGTCGACGAGCTGCGGGAAGATGATGATCGCGATCCAGCCGAGGCCGATCGCGGTCGCAGCGGCCAGCCACTTCGGCGCGTCGACCCAGACGAACTTGATCAGGATCGCCGCGATCGCGCCACCCCACGCGATCGAGAGCACCACGATCTGCCAGGTGCCGCCGAGCACGAGGATGCAGAACGGCGTGTAGGTGCCGGCGATCAGCGCGTAGATGCCCGCGTGGTCGATCCGGCGCGACCAGCGGTAGCCACGCTCGCGCCAGGTGACCCGGTGATGGAGCGCGCTCGCGCCGAACATCACCGCGACCGCGGCCGCGAACACCGCCGCGGCCAGCGTCGCCGAGCCGCTCGGGGCAAGCGCCACCAGCACGGAGCCGAGCGCGAGTGCGACGAAGAACGCGTAGAGATGGAAGACGCCGCGGAGCCTGGGCCGCGTCAGCGCATGTGTCTCGTGGTCAGCGGTGCCTGAAGACAATCCGGCCACGGGTCAGGTCATAGGGAGATAGCTCCACTCTGACGCGGTCCCCGGGGAGAATCCGGATCCTGTACCGCCGCATCTTGCCCGCCGTGTACCCGAGGGTCTCGTGGTCGTTGTCGAGCTTGATCCGGAACATGCCGCTCCGGAGCGCCTCGATGACCTCGCCCTCGAACTCGATCTTCTCTTCCTTGCCGGCGATAGCCGACCTCCTTCGGTAGCGACTGTCCGTGCGCCCCACGACGGGGCGCACGGCAGTCTCTTCCGCGTTCGCCTAGCCGGCGATCGCGGTCACGCTGGTCGCCTCGGGGCCCTTTTGACCCTCGCGGGCCTCGTACTCGACGCGGGAACCTTCGTCGAGGGACTTGTATCCCTCGCCGGCGATCTGCGAGAAGTGGACGAACAGGTCCTTGCCGCCCTCGTCGGGCGTGATGAACCCGTAGCCCTTCGCAGCGTTGAACCACTTGACGGTACCGGTAGCCATATGAACACCTCCCTTACCACTCACGAACGGGTAGAGAAGCGCAAGAGACTGTGCCACTCGGTACTCGTTCTTCAGTGCTTATCGCGGAAAGCGTAGCAACGGTAGAACTCGCCTGATGCCCGAAAAGCCCCTCCTGCGCGAGCGTGCCCCGGCGTTCGCCCGCGAGCTCGAGGAGCTGCTCCGGGACGCCGGCCGGCCCGAGCTCGCCGACCAGGTGCCGGGCCTGCGGATCACGGCCCTGTGCGCCTGCGAGGTCGAGGGCTGCGCGAGCTTCTCGACCGGGATGCCGATGAAGCGCTGGTTCCGTCGCGGCGCCCAGGTGCCGGCCGGTGATCACGTCGTCAACACGATCGACGGCGACATCGTCCACGTCGAGGTGCTCGACCGTCCGGACGTCCGAAGCTCGCTGCGGCCGCCAGTAAGCTGAGCGTCGTGAAGGTCGTTCTCCCCGACAGCACCGAGCTCGATCTCCCCGACGGGGCGTCGGGGCTCGACGCCGCGGCCGCGATCGGGCCGAAGCTGGCCGAGCAGGCGGTGCTGATGCGTGTCGACGGCGAGACGCGTGACCTGCGCGCGCCCCTGGCCGACGGCGAGCGGATCCAGATCCTGACGACGCGCGACACGGCCGACCCCGACGCGCTCTACGTGCTGCGCCACTCGACCGCGCATCTGCTGGCCGAAGCGGTGCGGCGGCTCTACCCCGGCGTGAAGATCGCGATCGGCCCGCCGATCGAGAACGGCTTCTACTACGACTTCGAGTTTCCCGAGCCGGTCCACGAGGCCGATCTCGAGCGGATCGAGGCCGAGATCGGCAAGGAGCTGAAAGAAGGGCGCTCATGGGCGCGTGAGGAGATCTCCCGCGACGAGGCGAAGGCGCGCTTCGCGGCTGAAGGTGAGCCGTACAAGGTCGAGCTCGTCGACACCGCCGAGGGCGACATCACGCTCTACACCCAGGGGGACTTCACCGACCTCTGCCGCGGCCCGCATCTCCAGACCTCCGCGCCGATCAAGGCGGTCAAGCTCACCGGGCTCGCGGGCGCGTACTGGCGCGGCGACGAGAAGAACACGCAGCTGACCCGCATCTACGGGACGGCGTTCTACTCGCAGGCCGACCTCGACGCGCACCTCGCCTGGATCGAGGAGGCGAAATCGCGCGACCACCGGCGGCTCGGGCAGCAGCTCGACCTCTTCCATCTGTCGGAGGCATCGCCGGGCTCGCCGTTCTGGCACCCGAAAGGGATGGTGCTCTGGAACTCGCTCGAGGATCTCCGCCGCCGCGAGAACCGCAAGCGCGGCTACGTCGAGGTGAAGACGCCGCTGCTCTACGACATCCAGACCTACATCACCTCCGGCCACTACGAGAACTACCGCGAGAACATGTTCTTCGTCCGCTCGCACGACGAGAACGAGTTCGCGCTCAAGCCGATGAACTGCCCGGGGCACATGCTCCTCTTCGGCAGCCGGCTGCGCTCGTACCGCGAGCTGCCGATCCGGTTCGCCGAGTCGTCGACCCTGCACCGCGACGAGCTCGGCGGCACGCTGCACGGGCTCCTGCGCGTGAAGCACATCACGCAGGACGACGCGCACGTCTTCTGCACGCCCGAGCAGATCGAGGATGAGATCTTCGGCTGCCTCGACTTCGCCGCGTTCCTCTACGACCTGTTCGGGATGCACTGCCGATTCGAGCTCTCGACCCGCCCGGAGGGGAAGCTCGGCACCGACGAGGAGTGGGACTTCACGGAGGGCGCGCTGCGCTCGGCGCTGGAGCGCCGCGAGTTGCCGTACGACGTGAACGAGGGCGACGGCGCCTTCTACGGGCCGAAGATCGACCTGCACATGACGGACGTTCTCGGCCGCTCGTGGCAGATGGGGACGATCCAGCTCGACTCGCAGATGCCGAAGCAGTTCGGGCTGACCTACATGGGCGCCGACAACGCCGAGCACACGCCGTACGTCGTGCACCGCGCGCTGCTCGGGTCGCTCGAGCGGTTCATGGGCATCCTGATCGAGCACTACGGCGGCGACTTCCCGCTCTGGCTGGCGCCGGTGCAGGTGCGCGTGGTGCCGGTCGGCGAGGGGCACCGCGGTGCGGCCGAGGAGATCGCCGGTCAGCTTCGGGAGGCGGGGGTCCGCGTCGAGGTCGACGACCGCGACGAGACGATCGGCCGCCGCATTCGCGACGCGGAGCTCGAGAAGATCCCGCGCGTCGTCGTCTACGGCGACCGCGAATCGGCCGACGCGCTCGCCGTGCGCGAGCGCGGTGGAGAACAGTCCACGAAGTCGTTACACGACCTCATCGCAGAATTCGGTACATTGTGAGCCTGCTCAAGCAGGGACGCACCGTTCCTCACCTCGCCGGCGTTGCCGTGCAGGGGTTCAACCGAGAACTCGGTTCGAGAAACGTGGTGGCCGCTGCTTGCAGCGGCTTTTTCTGTCATACGAGTAAGGAGAACCGAGCGAGCTTGGTTAACAGCCTTTGAGACCGCGGCGGAGCATGGAGCCTCCGGTGCGCCCGGCCTCGCAGCACCGGACCAACGATCAGATCCGCGCGTCGAAGGTTCGGCTCGTGGACGAGAACGGCGGACAGCTCGGGATCAAGACGACCCCCGAGGCGATCGAGTACGCGTTCTCGAAGGGGCTCGATCTGGTCGAGATCGCCGCGCAGGCCGACCCGCCCGTGGCCAAGGTCATGGACTACGGGAAGTTCCGGTACGAGTTGGAACAGAAGGCGAAGCAGGCGCGCAAGCACCAGTCGCAGATCCATGTGAAGGAGATCAAGCTCAGGCCGAAGATCCACATCCACGACTACAACACCAAGAAAGGCCACGTCGAGCGCTTCCTCAACCAGCGCGCGAAGGTCAAGGTGACGATCATGTTCCGCGGGCGGGAGACCACCCATCCGGAGCGTGGGCGGGACCTGCTGATTCGCCTGGCGGAGGACGTGAAGGAAATCGGAATGGTCGAACAGCCGCCGCTCCTCGACGGCCGCAACATGGTGATGGTTTTGGGTCCGACGAAAAACGCAGGAGTGAAGAAAGATGCCGAAACAGAAGACACACAGCGGAGCGAAGAAGCGCTTCAAGGTGACAGCGGGGGGGAAAATCCTGCGCCGCCGCGCGATGAAGAGCCACATGCTGGAGAAGAAGTCGGCGAAACGGAAGCGGAGCTTCCGCAGGGACACGCCGCTAGCGCCTAGCGACGTCAAGAACGCCAGAAAGCAACTGGGGATCTAGATGCCGCGCGTCAAGCGATCCCTCCACGCGCGCAAGAAGCGCCGCAAGGCACTCGGGGAAGCCAAGGGCTACTGGGGGCTGAAGTCCAAGACGTACACCAGGGCGAAGGAACAGCTCGATCACTCGCTCAAGTACGCCTACCGCGACCGCAAGAACCGCAAGCGGACGATGCGGAGCCTCTGGATCATCCGCATCAACGCGGCCGCCAGGCAGCACGACCTCTCGTACAACCAGTTCATCGCCGGCTGCAAGAAGGCGGAGATCGAGCTCGACCGCAAGGTCCTCGCCGATCTCGCCGTGAGCGACCCCGCCGCGTTCGGCGCGATCGCCGAGCAGGCGAAGTCAGCGCTCCAGGCGTAGGCAGCGCTCGCCCGATCTGTCCGTTTCGGACATGGCAGGGGTCTGACCCCTGACATGTCCCCTTCGGCCACTAGAGTCGCGGCGTGATCACCTCCGCGTCGAATGTGCGCCTGAAGCTGATCCGGCGGCTGGAGAGCCGGCGGCAACGGGCGAAGCTCGGGCTGTTCGCCTGCGAGGGCGAGGATCTCGTCGACGCGGCGCTCGCCGCCGGGATCGAGCCGCACGACTTGCTTCGCGCCGGTGAGGACGTCGAGCCGGAGCTGCTCGCCGGCGTCTCGACACTCGGCCACCCACCGCGGGTGATCGGCGTCTTCCGCCGCGGCGACCTGCCCGTGTGGGAGCCGCGCCCGGTCGGGCTCGCGCTCTGGCACGTAGCCGACCCGGGGAACGTGGGGACACTGATCCGGTCCGCCGACGCGTTCGGCGGGTCCGTTGCGCTCTCGGAAGGGTGCGCCGACCCGACCTCGCCGAAGGCGCTACGCGGGTCGGCGGGAGCGATCTTTCGCGTGCCGCTCGGACGCTTCGACGAGACCGCGGGCCACCGCGTCGCGCTCGTCGCGCACGGGGGCACGCCGCTCACCGAGGTCGAGGTGCCGACGCCGACGGTGTTCGTGCTCGGCGCCGAGCGGGAGGGACTGCCCGACGATGTCGTCGCGGCATGCGACGCGGCCGCGTCGATTCCGCTCGCCGACGGCGCGGAGTCGCTGAACGTCGCTGCAGCGGGTGCGGTCGCGCTCTACGAGTGGTCGCGCAGGTAGGGACTACCAGGCCCCGCCGCCGCCACCGCCGCCGCCACCGCCGCCTCCGCCCGAGAAGCCGCCGCCGAACCCGCTCGAGCCGGACGAGGAGGGTGGGGTGAGTGCCGAGCCGAAGCCGGACGACAGGTCGCTGATCCCCAGCGACGTGGCGCCGGAGCCGAGGTCGCCGTACGGCGTGATCCAGTAGATCGAGCTCTGGTCGTGGATCTCCTGCGGCATGTGCAACTGCGCCCCCTGGAGGACGCGCTCGGCGATCCCGAACGCGATCCCGTAGACGAGGAAGCGCTCCCAGAGCTCGAGCGTCGCCGGCGGGGCGTCCTTGAGCCGCGGGAAGTCGGTCAGGTAGCGGCGGAAGGCGTCCCAGCGCTCGGCCTCGGTCTGTCCCACCTTCGTCCGGCGGCGCCAGAGGCGGATGCGCGTGAAGGCGAAGATCATCAGCAGGGCGTTCGCGATCGCACAGCCGCCGATCGCGACCAGGACGACGTCGCCCCAGCGCGGCGTCCCGGGGCGCCAGCCGTCGATGCCGATCCAGAGGAGGACGATCGCGGTGAGGATGCACGCGACCAGCATCAGGCCGATCATCCCGCCGCCGGCGTCGGTGTACCACTTCTTCTTGCCGATCGCGGCCGACGCCGTGGACTTGAATTTCGTGAAGCGGGTGGCGTTCGAGCTGCGGTGCGCGGAGATCTTCTCGCGGAACTCGCTCAGCCGCTCGCCGTCGGCGTCTACGACCGAGTCGATCACCTCAGCGACCGGCTCCTCGAATGAGGTCAGCTCGACCGACAGATCGCCGGGCGTGACGAGGAGGTCGGAAACGGTCTCGTGCTTCAGCCCGCCCCACATCTTCTTCTCCGTATTGACCGGTGACGACTTGTAGCGCCCGCGGCGGATCAGGTCGAACAGCGTGGCGGTGAACTCCTGCGAGCCGACGTCGGTCTCCTGCCGCAGGAGGGGCGGGACGAGCGCCGGCTCGGTGTCGGTCGGCGGCTCCTGCTCGTACTCGCGGTCGTAGCCGGTCTTCCGCTCGCGGCCGTACAGCAGCCAGACGAGGAACATGACGACGAGCGCAGGCCCGACGGCGAGCAGGAAGAGATAGAGGAGCGTGCGGAGGGGGTGATTCTTCGCGTTGTCGAGCCGGTCGCGGTCGTGCTGGTACGCGGCCTGCGCGTCTGCCTCCGACTTGACGATCGCGGCGAGCCCGTTGCCGGAGACGACCTTCGCACCGGCGGTCGACGTCAGCAGCCGCCGCGGGAACACGACCCGCATCTCGACCCACTGGTGGCTGGGGATGTTCACCGCGCGGAGGATGGCCGCCGGGCGGGTGCGGGTGACGACGCCGTTCACACCGACCGGGTGGCCGTAGACGCGGTAGGCCGGGCCGAGCGCCGCGGGGCGCGGCAGGGTCATGACCGAGGTCAGGTTCGACAGCGGCGCGGACCAGTTCTGGCCCCAGACCTTCAGGTTCACGTCGACGACGTCGTCGTACGCGACGGTCAGGCCGCGGAACCGGTACGAGACCGTGTACGTCCGGGGCTCGCCTGCGGCGAGGAAATGCCAGACGACCCGGACCCGCTTGCCGTTGTCCTCGTAGTTGAAGGTGTCGGAGCGGTCGATGCTGCCGAGCTTCGTGCTGCCGCCGCGCGAGTACTGCGTGGAGCCCTCGCTCACCTGGATCCGGTCGATCGACTCGCCCTTGCGCAGCGGGATGTCCCGGTACGCGCCGTGGTACGCGCCGCCGATCGTGATCGTCTCGGCGACGAGCAGCGAGCCGTCCGGGGCGACCTTGACCGCGACGTTCGCGTTCTGCAGGTAGTAGGCGCGCGCGACGGCCGGCAGGAGCAGGACGACTGCGGCGACCGCGATTGCGGCGACGAAAGCGCGGCGTAGCTTCATGTCAGGCCTCCTCCTTGAGGATCTTCGCAAGGCCGTTGCCGGGCACAACCTTCGCACCCGTTGTGGATGTGAGCAGGTTGCGAGGGAAAACGACGCGCAACTCGACCCACTGATGTGCGGGAATGTCGACGGCGCTGAGGGTGGCGCCCTTGGGCTCCCGAGTGACGACCCCGCTCACAGAGGCAGGGTGGCCGTAGACGCGGTAACGCGGCCCGAGCGGCGTGGGGCGCGGCAGCGTCATCGACGCGGCCAGATGCGCGAGCGGAGCCGACCAGCTTCCCCAGACCTTCAGGTTCACGTCGGCCACGTCGTCGTGCACGACGGTCAGGCCGAGGAATCGGTAGGTGATCGTGTAGGTGTGCGGTTCGCCGGCTGCCTCGAAATGCCAGACGATGCGCATGCGGTTGACCGTCGTCTCGTAATTGAACGTGTTTGGTGTGCCGATGCTGCCGAGCCTGGTGCTGCCACCCCGTACGTACTTCGTGTTTCCCTCGCTGACCTGGATCAGGTCGATCGACTCGCCCCGGCGCAGAGGGATGTCCCGGTACGCGCCGTGGTATGCGCCGCCGATCGTGATCCTCTCGGCCACGAGCAGCGAGCCGTTCGGCGCGACCTTGACCGAAACGCCGGCGTTCGGCAGGTCGTAGGCCCGTGCTGCGGCCGGTAGCAACAAGACGATCGCGGCGATCGCCGCCGCCGCGAGCAGCGCCCGCTTCAAGGGGCTAGGTCGTCTGGGCGGGAGGCGCCGGGGGCGCCGACGGCGCGTCCGGCGGTGCTGCCGGAGCGGCAGGTGCGACAGCCGGAGCATCCGCGAACGAGACCTGCGGAGCGGCCCGCGTTGCGTCCTCGGTCTGGAAGTACTCGCGCGGGTTGAAGTGGAACATGCCCGCGATGATGCTCGTCGGGATGGTCTGCAGCGCGTTGTCGTAGCTCAGCACCGTGTCGTTGTAGACCTGGCGCGCGACGGCGATGTTCTGCTCGACGTCCGAGAGCTGAGCCTGGAGCTGCTGGAAGTTCTCGGTCGCGCGCAGTGTCGGGTACGCCTCGGCGACGGCGAAGAGCTTGCCGAGGGCGGCGGTGAGCATGTTCTCGGCCTGCGCCTGCGCCTGAACCCCCTGCGCCTGCTGCGCGGCTGTGCGCGCGGCGGTGACCGACTCGAAGGTCTCGCGCTCGTGCGACGCGTAGCCCTTGACGGTCTCGACGAGGTTCGGGATCAGGTCGTAGCGCTTGCGGAGCTGGACATCGACCTGCGCCCAGGCGTTTTCGGCGCGGTTCCGCAGCCGGACGAGCTTGTTGTACATCCCGACGAGAACGAGCAGCAGGATGACGATGACCGCGACGATGATGAGGACGACCCAGATCACGGGCCAAACCCTACTACAGGCGACGCCCCTACTACACGGGGCGCCGCGTGAGCCAGATCGAATCCTCGCCGCCGGTGTACGGGCGCCGGTCGAACCAGCCGTAGCAGGCCTCGACGACGAAGCCCGCCCGCTCGAGCAGCCCGTGCCACTCGGCCACCGAGATCCACGTGAGGACGAGCGTGGTCTCTGTCCCGTCCGCGTCGCTGCGCACGTCCAGGGTGAGGCGGCGCTCGACCTCGTCCCAGGTCGCCCGCTCCCAGATCCCCGGCTCGCGCTCGAGCCAGCGGCCCTGCGTCTCCTCGACGTCGTCGGGCGACGGCGCGAAGACGTCGAACGCGAGCAGGCCGCCCGGCACCAGCAGGTCGCGGGCTGCGCCGAGCGCCGCGAGCCGCTCGCCGTCGTCGTCCGGCAGGTGGAGGTACGCCCGGAACGGGCACGCGACGAGCGCGACCCGCTCCGTCACCGGCGGCCGGCGGAAGTCCCCGAGCCGGAGGTCGAGGAGCTCCGAGACGCCGGCCGCGTCGGCGCGGGCGCGGCAGACGTCGAGCATCCCGGCCGAGGTGTCGACGCCGATCACGCGGATCCCCGCCTGCGCGATCGGGACGGCGATCCGCCCGGTGCCGACGCCGAGCTCGACCACGGGCGTCCCGGCCGGCACGCCCACGCGGCCCGCCGCCTTGCGCGCCTCGTCGACGTAGAACGCGACGTCCTCGACCACGCTGCGGCTCCACGGGTCGTACACCCCGGCGATCCGGTCGTAGGCGCTGGCCGGCCCGCCGCCGGCCTCAGTCACTGTGGGCTCGTCGTCACGCAATCGTTCGTCTCCGGTCACACCCGGTCACGGGTTCGCACCTATGCTCGCAGTGGGGAGGAGGCCGGGAGCGCCTTGGCGGCTGGGTGCGCGAGCCGAAGCGCGCGTAACGCGGGCCGGAACCCTCCGAAACACCGCGAAAAGCCGCGCAGAACCCGGTGATACAGTCGTTCGATGGAAGCGGAGAGGCTCCAGACCGAGGCCCTGGCGGCGATTTCCGATGCGGCGACGATCGCCGAGCTCGACGACGCGCGCGTCCGGTTCCTCGGGCGGAACGCCGAGCTGAAGCAGGCGCTCCGCCAGGTTCGCGACCGCGAGACCGGTGAGCTGCTCAACGGCGTCCGCGAGCGCCTCGAGGCGGCGGTCGCCGAGCGCCGCGACTCGCTCGAGCGCGCGAGCCTCGACACCGTCCTGACCACCGAGCAGGTCGACGTCACCCTTCCCGGCGCCGCGATGTCGCGCGGGCACCTCCACCTGATCACCCAGATCCGCCGCGAGGTCGAGGACGTCTTCCTCGGCCTCGGCTACGAGATCTTCGACGGGCCGGAGGTCGAGGACACGTACCACAACTTCACGGCGCTGAACACGCCGGCGTGGCACCCGTCGGCCTCGAAGAACGACACGTTCTACGTCGGCGACCAGGTCGCCCTCCGCCCGCACACCTCACCCGGTCAGATCCGGTACATGGAGACCCACCAGCCGCCCGTGTACATGGTCAGCCTCGGCCGCTGCTACCGGCGCGACACGCCCGACCCGAGCCACATGCCGGTCTTCCACCAGGTCGAGGGGCTCGCCGTCGACAAGGGGATCACGCTCGGCGACCTGAAGGGGACGCTGATGTACCTGTCCCGTGCGTTGTTCGGCGAGGATCGCAACGTCCGGATCCGGACGAGCTACTTCCCGTTCACCGAGCCGTCGCTCGAGTTCGACGTCTCCTGCTTCGTCTGCGACCAGTCGGGCTGCTCCACGTGCGGCCACAGCGGCTGGCTGGAGATGGGCGGCTCCGGCGTCGTCGACCCGAACGTCTTCGGGCACGTGGGCTACGACCCCGAGGAGGTCTCGGGCTTCGCGTTCGGGCTCGGGCTCGAGCGCATCGCCATGCTCCGGCACGGGCTGCCCGATCTGCGGCTGCTGTGGGAGAACGACCTCCGGCTGACCAGGCAGTTCTAGGCAAAGCGATGAAGATCCCCGTCTCCTGGCTCCGCGAGTACGTCGACGTCCCGGCCTCCACGGTCGAGATCGCCGAGCGCCTCGCCGTCTCGACCTTCGAGCTCGAGAAGATCTACTACCGCGGCGTCCCCGACGAGGGCGGCAACCTCGGCCTGTTCCGGGTCGGGCGCGTGGTCGAGGCGGGCAAGCACCCGAACGCCGACCGCCTCCAGCTGTGCCGGGTCGACGTCGGCGAGGCCGAACCGCGCCAGATCGTCTGCGGCGCGTGGAACTTCGGCGCGGGCGCCACCGTCGCGGTCGCGCTGCCGGGCGCACTGCTCCCCGGCGCCGACAAGCCGCTCACGGAGGCGAAGCTCCGCGGTGAGACCTCGGCCGGGATGATCCTCTCCGAGCGCGAGCTCGAGCTCGGCACCGACCACTCCGGGATCATCGTCCTCGACGGCACGCAGGCGCCCGGGACACCGCTCGGCGACGTGCTGCCCCTCGGCGACGAGGTGATCGAGGCCGAGACGGGCTTCAACCGGCCCGACCTGCTCTCGATCTACGGGATCGCGCGCGAGGTCGCCGCTGTCTTCAACGCCGAGTTGAAGCCGCCGCCCGGTCGCGAGCCCGACCGGCCTGCCACCCCGGAGCCGGTGAGCGTCCAGATCGACGACTTCCCCGGCTGTCCACGGTACATCGGCCGGCTCTTCCGCGACGCGCGGATCGGGCCGTCGCCCGCGTGGCTGAAGTCGCGCCTGATGAGCGCCGGCCAGCGCCCGATCTCGAACGCCGTGGACATCACGAACTACGTGATGCTCGCGCTCGGCAGCCCGCTGCACGCGTTCGACCACACGAAGCTGGCCGGAGGCCGGATTCGTCGTCCGCCGCGCTACGGCCGGCGAGGCGCTGACCACGCTCGACGGCGAGGCGCGGAAGCTGCAGCCGTCCGACCTGGTGATCGCCGACGGCGAACGCGTGGTGGCGCTCGCCGGGATCATGGGCGGCGAGGCGACCGAGCTCTCCGAGACGACTGCCGACATCCTGCTCGAGGCGGCGAACTTCGAGCCGGTGGGGATCATGGAGTCGTCGGAGCGCCTCGCGCTTCGCACCGAGGGTTCGAACCGCTGGGAGAAGGGCGTCGACCCGTACGTCGCGGAGCAGGCGGCGATCTACGCGACCGAGTTGCTCGTCGACCTGACGAAGGCGCGCTGGACCGGCGAGATCGACCAGCAGGGCGATCTGCCCGTCCGCCCCGTGACGCGGCTGCGGCCCGAGCGCACCGACGCCGTCGCGGGCGTCCACGTGCCGCTCACCGACCAGCGCCGGATCCTCGAGCGGCTCGGCTTCGAGGTCGAGGAGCGGGCCGGCGTCGTCACCGTCCCGACCTGGCGCGCCCGCGACGTCACGCGCGAGGTCGACGTCATCGAGGAGGTCATCCGCGTCAACGGCCTCGAGAAGGTGCCGTTCACGCTGCCCGAACGGCGCGAGATGTTCGGGCGGCGTTCGATCGAGCAGCGGCTGCGACGGCTCTGCGAGGACGTGCTCGTCGGCGTCGGCGTGTCGGAGGCGTACACCCTCAGCCTCGTGCCAGACGGGCCGATCCGGCTGATCAACCCGATGAACGTGAATCAGGTGGCCCTGCGGACGACGCTGCTCGACGGGCTCGTCGACGCGGCGCAACGCAACGTGAACGCGGGCAACGACGCGATCGCGCTGTTCGAGATCGCGCGCGTCTACCTCCCCTCCGACGAGAAGCCCGCGGACGAGCATCTGCGGCTCGGCGCGATCGTCGAGGGCGGCTTCGCCCGCGCGAAAGGCGTGGTCGAGGCGCTGCACGCGGCGCTCCGGGTCGAGCTGGTCGTCGAGCGCACCCAGGAGCCGTTCCTCCATCCCGGCAAGGCTGCCCGCGTCGAGTCAGGCTGGTTCGGCGAGCTCCACCCGTCGCGGCTCGAGGGTGCGTGGGGCGTGCTCGAGCTCGACCTGCCCACCCTTTTCGCCGGCGTCCAGCCCGTGCCGCTGTATGCGGACGTGATCACCTACCCGCCCGTCCGCCAGGATCTCGCGGTCTCGGTCGCGGAGGACGTTCCCGCCGGCGATCTGATCGCGGTCGCCCGCGAGGCGGCCGGCGACGAGCTGCGCGAGGCCGCGATCTTCGACGTCTACCGCGGCGAGCAGGTCGGCGAGGGGCGGAAGTCGGTCGCGCTCTCGCTCGTCTTCCAGGCGGCCGACCGGACGCTCTCCGACGAGGACGCCGGCCGGCTCCGCGCACGCATCGTCGCCGCGCTCGCGCAGCGGTTCGGCGCGGAACTCCGCGGCGGCTGAAAAACCGATTCGCCCGCTTCGCCGTATCCAGTTGCCGATGGGGTCGCTCCGTGTCGCATTCGTGGTCGTCGCCGCTGCCGTCGGCGTGCTCGCACTCGCGGGCTCGGCCGGCGCCGACAGCCCGACGCTGTTCGGAGTCGTCGGCCCGGGCTCTTCGATCAGGCTCTCGGACGCCTCGGGCAACGCGGTCAAGCACCTCGACCCGGGCTCCTACACGATCCAGATCAAGGATCAGTCCCCCGAGCACGACTTCCACCTCACCGGCCCCGGCATCGACGAGACGACCGACGTCGAGGGCATGGGAACGTTCACGTGGACGGTCACGGTCTCGGACGGGAAGTACCGCTTCCAGTGCGACGTGCACCCGACCACGATCTTCGGCACCTTCACCGCCGGATCGGCGCCGCCGCCGCCCACGCCGACCACCTCGCTGCCGCCGGCTCCTGCGCCGGTGAAGGTCGCCGGCTCGGTCGGCCCCGGCAAGCGCATCGCCGTCACCCGCGCCGGCGCGAAGGTCGCCACCCTGAAGGCGGGCGCGGCCGTGCTCGTCGTGAGCGACCGGTCGGCGACCGACAACTTCCATCTGACCGGGCCCGGCGTGAACCGCGCGACCACGAAGGCCGGCAAGAGCACCTCGACGTGGAAGCTGACGCTGAAGCGCGGGCTCTACGCGTACCGCTCGGACTCGACGGCGAGCCTCAAGGGCTCGTTCCGGGTTTCCTAGCCCAGCAGCCGGCGCTTCACGACACCGAGCACGATCGCCGTCGCGACCGCGGCGCCGATGATCGCCGGCAGCTTTCGCTTGAGGCTGTCGACCTCGGCGCGAAGCGTCTCGATCGACGCGCCGAGCTGCTCGCGCTCGGCGGCGAGGTCGCGCTCGAGCTGCTTCTTCCGCTCAGCGGAGGGCATGCGTCACCGTCTCCGTCGTCACCTTCGCCTCCTCGATCGTCTCCGTCATCACCGGCTCCTTGTCACGGAACGACCGTGCCGCCAGCGCGACCAGGAGGGCGCTGACCATCAGCAGCACGACGCCGACGACCAGGAGCGCGGCCCACCACGGCATCACGAACGCGAGACCCGCCGCCGCCGCCGCGAACAGGAACCCGACCGCGTACAGCAGGACGAGGGCCGCCCCGGCGCCGAGCCCGACGCCGATACCGATCCGTCGGAGCTTCTCCTTGATCTCCTGGACGGCGAGGTCGACCTGGAGCTTGGCGACCGACCGTGCGCGCTCGATGACGTCCCGTGCGGCCCCGCGGATCGCCACTAGACGACCTTGCCGCCGACGTACCAGACCGGGCCCTGCGAGCCGACCGGTTTCGTGTCGGAGAGGACGCGCAGGATCGACACCGTCGCGTCGATGTCGCGCTCGTCGAGGCGGGCGAGGCAGCGGCGCACCATGCCGGGCGCGGCGCCGTATCCGAACGTGCGCGCGCAGCGGAAGCGGAAGCCGGGCGATCCGTCGTAGCGCGCGGGGTTGATCGGCGCCAGTGCGAGCGCGGCCGGATCGAGATGGTCGCTGGACGTCAACTCCACCTGCGCGTAGACGTCGCTCCAGTCCTCCGGCAGGCCGGCGACGAGCGCGTCCCAGCCGTCGGCTGCGGCAGCGTCCTCGACCGCCGGCGTCGGGCGCTGATGCCCGGCCGGGGCGACGTCGAGCGCGCCGATGAGCTCCAGCGTCCCGCGAATGCGCTCGGCGTCGAGGCGCGAGAGGGCGCGGCCGACAGCGGCGGCGGAGTTCCCTTGCCCGCCGCGGGTCGCCTCCAGCCTGAGCGTCTCGCCGGCGCGACCTGGCGTGAGCGGGCCGAGCAGCGCGGCCGCGCGGTCGAGCCGCTTCGAGTTCGTCGGGGTGAGCGAAAGCCGTGCGTGCGCCCAGTCCTCCGGAAGCGTGGTTTGGAGGCGCCGCCACTGCCGGGCGAGGCCTACGGTGGTCGCGCCGGTGGTCATGCCGCTCAGCATAGACTCCGCCCCGTGGCAAAGGTCGAGAGCAAGCGGGGGTCGCTCTCGGAGGAGCGGCTGCGCGACTTCCTCCGGGAGATGCTCCTCATCCGGCATGTCGAGGAGAAGGTCGAGGAGCGCTTCCGCGCGGGCGAGCTGCCCGGCTTCCTCCATGTCGCGATCGGCCAGGAGGCGGTCGCCGTCGGCGTCTGCGGCGCGATGGAGGACGGCGACGTCTTCTCCTCCACGCACCGCGCGCACGCGCACACGCTCGCGCGCGGCACGCACCCCAACGAGCTGATGGCGGAGCTCTACGGGAAGATGGAGGGCTGCTCGCACGGGTACGGCGGATCGATGCACCTGTACGACGTCGAGCGCGGGAACCTGGGCGCGAACGCGGTCGTCGGCGGCGGCCTGCCCGCGACCACGGGCGCGGCGCTCGCGTTCAAGATGCGCGGCGAGCCGCGCGTCGCCGTTGCCTTCTTCGGCGACGGCGCGACGAACATCGGGATGTTCCACGAGGCGCTCAACCTCGCGTCGCTCTGGAAGGTGCCGGCGCTCTTCGTCCTCGAGAACAACCACTGGGCCGAGTCGACGCCGGCGAAGCAGCAGCTGCCGATCTCCGATCTGGAGAAGCGCGCGGTCGCGTTCGGGATGCACTCCGCGAAGGTCGACGGCCAGGACGTCGAGGCGGTCTACAAGGCGGCGAGGCGTGCGCTCGAGTACGCGCGCAGCGGCAAGGGCCCGGTGTACCTCGTCTGCGAGACGTACCGCCTGGTCGGTCACTTCGTCGGCGACGCGCAGGTCTACCGCCCGAAGGGCGAGCTCGCCGAGTTGCGCGAGACGCAGGATCCGATCGTCAAGCTGCGCGAGAAGCTCGGCCTGTCCGACGACGAGTTCGGCGCGATGGACGCCGAGGCGCTGGAGATCGCGGAGGGGTCGGTCGCGTTCGCCAAGGCGGGCACCGACCCGAAGCCCGAAGACGCCCTCAAGAACGTCTATGCCTGAGCTCAGCTACCGCGAAGCCGTCCGCGACGCCCTGTCGCGCGCGATGCGCGCCGACGACGACGTCTTCATCATGGGCGAGGACATCGCCGAGATGGGCGGATCGATGGGCGTGACCCAGGGGATGCTCGCCGAGTTCGGCGCGGAGCGCGTCCGCAACACCCCGATCTCCGAGATGGCGATCGTCGGCGCCGGGATCGGCGCGGCGATGCAGGGCATGCGGCCGATCGTCGAGATCATGTACGAGGACTTCACGACGCTCGCGATGGAGCAGCTCGTCAACCAGGCGGCGAAGCACCGCTACATGTCGGGCGGGCAGCTGCAGGTACCGCTGACCGTGCGGACGCAGGGCGGCGCCGGCTGGTCGCCGGGAGCGCAGCACGCGCAGCAGGTCGAGGCGTGGTTCGTGCACGTGCCCGGGCTGAAGGTCGTTTTCGCCTCGACGCCCTCTGACGTCCGTGGCCTGCTCTGGTCGTCGATCTACGACAACAACACGGTCATCTTCTTCGAGCACCGGACGCTCTATCCGATCAAGGAAGAGGTATCCGAGGAGCTCGAGCCGATCCCGCTCGGCAAGGCGCGGATTCACCGTGAGGGCGAGGACGTGAGCGTGATCGCCACCGGCCGTCTCGTCCACGAGTCGCTCGCGGCGGCGATCGAGGCGGAGAAGGAGGGCATCTCCGTCGAGGTCGTCGACCCGCGCACGCTCCAGCCGCTCGACGAGGAGGCGCTCGTCGGCTCGGTCAAGAAGACGAACCGCTGCGTCGTCGCGCACGAGGCGGTCGTGCGCGGAGGCTTCGGCGCTGAGGTCGCCGCGGTGATCCAGTACCAGGCGTTCGACTGGCTCGACGCGCCGATCGAGCGTGTCGGGTCGAGGTTCACGCCGATCCCGTTCGCGCCGGTGATGGAGAACTTCGTCGTGCCGCACGCCTCCGACGTGCTCGATGCGATCCGCAGGACGGTGGGGCGCAGTGGCTGAGCAGGTCACGCTGCCCCGGCTCGGCCAAGGGATGGAGTCAGGAACGATCGTCCGCTGGCTGAAGGCCGAGGGCGACGCGGTGAAGAAGGGCGAGCCGCTGTACGAGCTCGACACCGACAAGGTCACGCAGGAGGTCGAGGCCGACGTCGGCGGGGTGCTGCTGAAGATCCTCGTCCCCGAGGGCGAGGTGCCCGTCGGCAGGGCGGTCGGCGTGATCGGCGCCGAGGGCGAGTCTGTTCCGGAGGTCGAGGCCGAGGCGGCGCCCGCGCCGGCAGCCGCGCCGGAGCCCGTTGCGCCGGAGCCGGAAGCGCCGATGGAGCCCGTGGTGTCCGTGACCAACGGCGGTCGGATCAAGGCGTCGCCGCTGGCCCGGAGGATCGCGCGCGAACGCGGCATCGACCTCGCCGCTGTGAACGGCACCGGCCCCGAGGGGCGGATCGTCGCCGAGGACGTCGAGCGGGCGGCCGCCGGCGGCCCACCGGCGCCTGCGCGTGCCGCGTCGCCGGCCGGGGCGGTCGAGCGCGTCGAGCTGACGTCGATCCGCCGCACCATCGCGAAACGGATGACCGAAGCCTGGACGGCGCCCGCCTTCCAGATCTCGATGTCGGCCGACATGACCCGCGCCCAGGAGCTGCGCGCCCAGCTGCTCGAGCGGCACCCCGACGAGCGCCCGACCGTCACCGACGTCCTGACCAAGGTCTGCGCGGTCGCGCTCATGCGCCACCGCGAGGTCAACGCGCTGTACGCCGGCGACGCGATCGAGCTGCACCCGTCGGCGAACGTCGGCATCGCCGTCGCGACTGACCGCGGCCTGGTCGTCCCGGTGATCCCCGGCTGCGAGTCGCTGACCGTCGCACAGATCGCCGCCGCCCGCGCCGGCGTCGTCTCCCGCGCCCGCGAGGGGAAGCTCCAGGCCGCCGACCTCGAGGGCGGCACGTTCACGATCTCGAACCTCGGCATGTACGGCGTCGAGCAGTTCATCGCCGTCCTCAACCCTCCGCAGGCCGCGATCCTCGCCGTCGGCGCGATCGAGGACCGGGCGGTCGTCGTCGACGGCGCCCTCGCCGCCCGGCCGATGATGACCATGACCCTGACGTGCGACCACCGCACGATCGACGGCGCAACCGCGGCCGACTTCCTCCGGACGGTCAAGGAGTTCCTGGAGGAACCGGGCCTGACCCTCTGATCGTGAGCGTCTGGTACCGCGTCCGCGATCTGACTGCGTCGCGCACGTTCTACCGGGACTCGCTCGGGTTCGACGAGGTCTACGTGGACGAGGACGGGAGCTGGGCGAGGCTCCGGCGGGGCGACATGGCGATCGCGCTCTGGGAGGACAAGGCCGACGAGGGCGGCGTGGCGTCGGTCGTCGTCGCCGACGTCCGGGCCGAGGCCGACCGGCTGCGCAGCGCCGGGGTGACGGTCGGTGTCGTGCTCGAGCTCCACGGGCATGTGCGGCTCGTGGACGTCTTCGACCCGGACGGGAACCGGCTGCAGCTGACCGAGGAGATCGAGTGATCCGGCCCGCGGGCACGCAGGACCTGCCGTTCCTGCGCGACATGCTCCGGCACGCGTACTACGCGCGCTGGGGCACGGACGCCGACGTGCCGCTGGAGCGCTACGTCGCCGGTTGGGGTCGTCCCGGCGACGACGCGCTGGTCGCGATCGACGAGTTCCAGCCGGTCGGCGCGGCGTGGTTCCGGCTGTTCGAAGAGGGCGAGCCCGGGTACGGGTTCGTCGACGAGCAGACGCCGGAGCTGACGATCGCGATCGTCCCGAGCCGCCGCGGCAAGGGGCTCGGCGAGGAGTTGCTCGCCGCCCTGCTCGCGGAGGCGGCGAAGGGCGGCTACGCGCAGATCAGCCTCAGCGTCGAGCCGGACAACCCGGCGCTGCGCCTCTATGAACACCATGGTTTCGCCAGGTTTGGTGAGCGCGGCGGCGCCCTGGTCATGCTCGCCCCGCTTGGTTGAGCGATTACGCTTGGCGTGATGCGCTGCGACGCCTGCGGAAACCAGAACGAGCCGGGGAGAAAGTTCTGCGGTGAGTGTGGCGGCGCGCTCCTGGCCGCCTGCCCCTCGTGCGGCACGCCGAATCCGCCGGGAGTGAAGTTCTGCGGGGAGTGTGGGGCGGCGCTCGGTGGGCAGCCGGTATCCGCGCCTGCGGTCGTGTCCGCGGCTCCGACGGCCGAGCGACGCCTGGTCTCCGTGCTGTTCGCGGATCTGGTCGGGTTCACGTCGGCGTCGGAGGCGCGCGACGCGGAGGACACGCGTGAACTGCTGTCGTCCTACTTCGAGACGGCCCAGAGCCTGATCTCGCGCTACGGCGGGACAGTGGAGAAGTTCATCGGGGACGCCGTGATGGCGGTGTGGGGTGCGCCGGTCGCGAACGAGGACGACGCGGAGCGGGCGGTACGGGCCGCGCTCGACCTGGTTGCGGCAGTGCCGGAGCTCGCTCCCGGCCTTGCCGCCCGCGCGGGCGTCCTCACGGGCGAGGCGGCCGTGACGATCGGCGCGGTCGGCCAGGGGATGGTCGCGGGAGACCTGGTGAACACGGCCTCCCGGATCCAGTCGGCCGCCGAGCCGGGGACTGTCCTGGTGGGCGAGACGACGAAGCGGGCGACCGAGGCGGCGATCGCGTACGAGCCCGCCGGCGAGCACGAGATGAAGGGGAAGACGGAGGCGGTGCCGCTCTTCCACGCGTTGCGCGTGACGGCGGCCCGCGGCGGAGCGCAGAAGTCGGCAGGGCTCGAGCCGCCGTTCGTGGGCCGCGACCGTGAGCTGCGCCTGGTCAAGGAGCACTTCCACGGGTGCATCGAGGAAGGGCGGGCGCATCTCGTCTCGGTGTCGGGGATCGGCGGTATCGGGAAGTCCCGCCTGGCCTGGGAGTACGAGAAGTACCTCGACGGGCTCGTCGAGGAGATCTGGTGGCATCGCGGCCGATGCCTCGCGTACGGCGAGGGGGTCGCCTACTGGGCGCTCGCGGAGATGGTGCGCATGCGCGCGGGGATCCTCGAGGAGGAGGCACCCGAGCCGGCGTTCGCGAAGCTTCGAGCGGCGATCGAGCTGCACGTCACCGACGCCGAGGAGCGAACCTGGCTGGAGCCGCGGCTCGCGCATCTGCTCGGCCTCACCGAGCGGACGGCACCCGACCGCGAGGATCTCTTCTCGGCGTGGCGGCTCTTCTTCGAGCGCCTGGCCGAACAGGGTGCGGTCGTGCTCGTCTTCGAGGATCTCCAGTGGGCCGACACGGGCCTGCTCGACTTCATCGAGTACCTGCTCGAGTGGTCGCGCAACCACCCGCTGTTCGTGCTCGCGCTTGCCCGGCCCGAGCTGGCCGAGCGCCGACCTGGATTCGGCGCAGGGGGTCGTAACGCGACGACGCTCTCTCTCGAAGCGCTCTCCGGCGCTGCGATGGAGGAGCTGCTCACGGGCTTCGTACCGGGCCTGCCCGAGGAACTTCGGGCCCAGATCCTCGCCCGCGCCGAGGGGGTGCCGCTCTACGCGGTCGAGACCGTGCGGATGCTGCTCGATCGCGGCCTGGTCGCCCGCGAGGGTGACGTCTACCGGCCGACCGGGCCGATCGAGGCGCTCGATGTCCCCGAGACGCTGCACGCGCTCGTCGCCGCCCGCCTCGACGGCCTCGCCCCCGAGGAGCGGCGGCTGCTCCAGGACGCCGCCGTGCTCGGCAAGTCGTTCACGAAGACCGGCCTTGCCGCCCTTTCCGGGCTTCCCGAGCCGGAGCTCGAGCCGCTGCTCACCTCGCTCGTCCGCAAGGAGGTCTTCTCGGTCCAGGCCGACCCGCGCTCACCCGAGCGCGGCCAGTACAGCTTCCTCCAGGACCTGCTCAAGCGCGTGGCCTACGAGACGCTCGCGAAGGCCGAGCGCAAATCCCGCCACCTGGCTGCAGCGGCTCATCTCGTACGGGCCTTCGGCGCCGGCGAACAGGAGGTGGTCGAGGTGGTCGCCGCGCACTACCTCGACGCCTACCACGCGGCGCCGGACGCGGACGACGCGGATGCGATCAGGATCAGGGCGCTGGAGACGCTCACCCGGGCGGGCGAACGGGCGGCGTCGTTGGCGGCGAACGAGGAGGCGCAGCACCACTTCGAGCGTGCCGCCGAGCTCACCGACGATCCACTCGCCGAGGCCGGGCTTCGTGAGCGCGCCGGCGCGACCGCCTGGGCCTCCGGTAGACTGGAGCAGGCCCGCGTGCACTACGAGCGTGCCCTGGGGCTGTACGAGAAACAGGGCCTGACCCATCCGGCCGCCAGGGTCTCCGCGCGGCTCGGCGAGGTCGAGTGGCGGCTGGGACAGCTGGAGCAGGCGCTCGAGCGGATGGAGCGTGCCTTCGCGGTGCTCTCGGGGGACGAGCCCGACGACGACCTCGCCACCCTCGCGGCCCAGCTTGGCCGGCTGCATTTCTTCAAGGGCGAGGTCGAGCTCGCCGCAGCGCGGAACGACATCGCGATCGAGGTCGCCGAGTCGCTCTGGCTGCCCGAGGTCCTGTCCCAGGCCCTGAACACGCAGGGACTGATCGCGAGCTACGGCGGACGCTCGGAGCAGTCGCTCGCGCTGATCAAGCACGCGCTCGAGCTCGCGCTCGAGAACGATCTCGCGGCCGCGGCGATCCGCGCGTACAACAACCTCGGCGACAAGCTCGACCGCGGCGACCGCTACGAGGAGGCGATCGACCTGCTCCGGCGCGGTCTCGCCCTTGCCCGCAAGACGGGAGACCGGAGGGGCGAGTGGAGCCTGGCCGGCGAGCTCAGCTGGTATCTGCAGCGCACCGGCCAGTGGCAGGAGGCCCTCGACCTGGCGGCCGAGGTTCCGGAGGGTCAGCGCACGCGGGCGATTGCAGTCGTCAACACGCTCGTCGAGATCGCAGTCGCACGGGGAGAGGTGACCGAGGCGAGGCGGATCCTGACGGGGCTGTCCGAACTGAAGGACTCGGCGGACGTCCAGGATCGCACCGGCTATCTGACGCTCGACTCGACGGTGCTCCGCGCGGAGGGCCGCAACGAGGAGGCGCTCGCAGCAGGCGAGGAGGCGGTCGCGTCCGGCGAGGCTCTCGGCGGCGGGGTCTCGGTCGACTCGAAGATCGCGTTCAGCGAGGAGCTCGAGTCGGCTCTTGCGCTCGGGCGGCTGGACGTGGTCGAGAGTCTCCTCGAGAGAGTCGAAGCGATCCCGCCGGGCAGGCGGCCGCCCTACCTGCGGGCCCAGGCGGCCCGGTTCAGATCACACCTCGGCGCCGCGCGGGGCGAGCAGGACGGCGTCGAACAGGGGTTCAAGACCGCCGGCGCCCTCTTCCGCGAGCACGGGCTCGTCTTCTACCTGGCGGTCACCCAACTCGAGCACGCAGAGTGGCTCGCCGGGCAGGGGCGGGCCGCCGAGGCCGAGGTCCTGCTCGCCGAGGCCGGCGAGACGTTCGAGCGGCTCGAGGCGACGCCGTGGATCGAGCGGGTCGCCCTCGGCGTCGAAGCGGGGGTGACGGCGTGAGTTGCACGAGCTGCGGCAGCGAGAATCGGCCCGGGCGGAAGTTCTGCTCGGCGTGTGGGGCGCCGCTCGCGGTGGGCTGCCCGTCCTGCGGGGCCGCGAACGAGCCCGGGGACACGTTCTGCGGCGACTGCGGCTCGCCGCTGGGGGACGTGGCGGCGCCGGCTGCCGCGCGCGCCGCGCCGACAGCCGAGCTCAAGCTCGTCACCGTCCTCTTCGCCGACCTGGTCGGCTTCACAGCCGCGTCCGAGGCGCGTGACGCCGAGGACACGCGCGACCTCCTCTCCCGCTACTTCGACACATGCCGGCGGCTGATCGAGCTCTACGGCGGGACGGTCGAGAAGTTCATCGGCGACGCCGTGATGGCCGTCTGGGGAACTCCGGCCGCCACCGAGGACGACGCCGAGCGCGCCGTCCGCGCCTCCCTCGACCTCGTCGCCGCGGTGAGCGCGCTCGGCGACGAGCTGGGAGTTTCGGTTCTGCGCGCCCGCGCCGCCGTGATGACCGGCGAGGCGGCCGTGACGCTCGGTGCCGAGGGTGAGGGAATGGTCGCCGGCGACCTGGTGAACACGGCCTCGCGTGTCCAGTCGCTCGCCGAGCCGGGCACCGTTTTGGTCGGGGAGGCAACGCGCCGGGCAACCGAGCAGACCGTCGCCTACGAGGACGCCGGCAGCCACGAGCTGAAAGGGAAGGTCGGGCTGATCCCGCTGTGGCGCGCGCTCCGGGTCGTCTCCGGTGCCCGCGGCTCGCTCAAGTCTGTCGGCCTCGAGGCGCCGTTCGTCGGTCGCGACCGCGAGCTGCGCCAGATCAAGGAGCTCTTCCACGCGTCGGCCGACGAGGGTCGCGCGCACCTCGTCTCGATCACCGGTATCGCCGGGATCGGCAAGTCCCGGCTCGGCTGGGAGTTCTACAAGTACTTCGACGGGATCGCCCAGATCACGTACTGGAACCGCGGCCGCTGCCTCTCGTACGGCGAAGGCGTCACCTACTGGGCGCTCGCGGACATGGTCAGGATGCGCGCCCGGATCGTCGAGGACGAAGAGCAGGGCCCCGCCCTGGCCAAGCTCGCTGCGGTCGTCGAGGAGCACATCTCCGATCCGGACGAGCGCCGTTTTGTCGAGCCGCGGCTGGCGCATCTGCTGGGGCTGGAGGAGGAGAGCACCAGGTACGACCGCGAGGACCTGTTCGCCGCCTGGCGGCTGTTCTTCGAGCGGCTCGCGGTCGTCTACCCGATCGTGATGCTCTTCGAGGACATGCAGTGGGCGGACGCCTCGCTGCTCGACTTCATCGAGTACCTGCTCGAGTGGGCTCGCAACTCCCCGATTCTCGTCGTCACGCAGGCGCGGCCCGAGCTGCTCGAGCGCCGCCCGACCTGGGGCGCCGGCCATCGCAACTTCAGCTCGATCTATCTCGAGCCGCTCTCCCCTGAGGCGATGGAGGAGTTGCTCTCCGGACTCGTCCCGGGCCTTCCCGCCGAGGTGCGGGAACAGATCCTCGACCGCGCAGAAGGTGTGCCGCTCTATGCGGTCGAGACCGTGCGCATGCTGCTCGACCGGGGCGCGCTCGTGCAGGAGGGCCCCGTGTACCGGCCGGTCGGGACGATCGAGTCCCTCGACGTCCCGGAGACGCTGCAGGCCCTGATCGCCGCGAGGCTCGACGGCCTCCCGCCGGGCGAGCGGCGCGTCGTCCAGGACGCGTCCGTGCTCGGCAAGACGTTCACGAAGCAGGCGCTCGCTTCGCTCTCCGGCGTGCCGGAGGCGGAGCTCGAGCCCATCCTCTCCTCGCTCGCGCGCAAGGAGGTCTTCGGCGTCCAGGCCGACCCGCGCTCGCCCGAGCACGGCCAGTACGGCTTCCTCCAGGACCTGCTCCGCAAGGTCGCCTACGACACGCTCGCCAAGGCCGACCGGAAGGCCCGGCACCTCGCCGCCGCCGCGTTCCTCGAGCAAGCGATGGTCGAGCAGGAGGTCGTCGAAGTCGTCGCGTCGCACTACCTCGCGGCCTACGAGGCGGCGCCGGACGCTCTGGACGCCGACGAGATCAGGGCGCGGGCCGGGACCGAGCTCGCCCGCGCCGGCGACCGGGCGGCGTCGCTGGGCGCGAACGAGGAGGCAGAGCGCTATTTCGCCCAGGCGGCTGGGCTCGCCGACGACCCCCTCGCGGAGGCGGAGCTCGAGGAGCGAGCCGGGCGGAGTGCGTGGCTGGCGGCTCGAGGTGACCAGGCGCGTGCCTATCTCGACCGGGCGCTCGCCGTTTTCGAGGCCGAAGGGCTGACCCGCCGGGCAGCTCGCATCTCTGCCTTGCTCGGCGAGATCGACCACCGCGAAGGGCACCCGTCGGAGGCGGTTTCACGCCTCGAGGCGGTGATGAAGACGCTCGGCGAAGAACAGGATGAGGACACCGCCGTCGTGGCCGCCCAGCTCGGCCGTTTTCTCGTCCTCAGCAACAGGCTCGAGGAGGCGGCGCCTCCCCTCGAGGTGGCGCTCGACCTGGCCGAGGCGCTGCGCCTCCCGGAGGTCTTCGCCCAGGCGCTCACGACGAAGTCCGTCCTGTACACCTCCTGCAACCGCCTCGAAGAAGCCCGGATCCTGCTCGAAGGATCGCTGGAACTGGCGCTCGCCGGCGACCTGAACGCTGCGGCGGTTCGCGCGCTCAACAACCTCGCGGTCAACCACGAATCGTGCGATCGCTACCGCGACGCGGCCGAAGCCGCCGCCCGCGGGCTCGATCTCGCCCGCCGGGTCGGGGATCGCGTCTGGGAGGAGATCTTTCTCTACGGTCCGCTGAGCGCGCTGGTGATGATCGGCGAATGGGACGAGGCACTCGACCGGGTGGCAGGGCTGGGGGAGGGGCAGGCGGTCTCCGTCGGTGCTCTTCAGCTGCACGTGGTGATCGCCGAGTGCGCACGCGGCAATCTCGCCGGGGCGCGTCGCCGACTCGATGACCAGTCGGCCCTGAAGACCTCGGACGATCCGCAGGTGCGTCTCGGGTTTGCAGCCGCGGAGTCGCACGTTCTCCGAATGGAGGGCCGGGCGGGCGAGGCGCTCGCCGCCGCGGAGTCGGGCATCGCGTTCAAGGCCGAGATGGGGACCACGTTCCTGACCGTGAAGCTCTGCCTCGTCGAAGGGCTCGAGGCGGCCTCCGAGCTCGGTGACACGGCCAAGGTGGAGGAGCTCCTCGACGTGATCGAGTCGCTCCGCCCGGGGGAGCGCCCGCGGCTGCTCGAGGCGCACGCCCACCGCTTCCGTTCGAAGCTGTCCGGTGACACGAGCGGCTTCCGGACCGCGGAAGCCCTCTTTCGCGAGCTGGAGATCCCGTTCGACCTGGCCGTCACGCTGCTCGAGCTCGGCGAGGCGAGCGGCTCGACCGAGCCGCTCGCCGAGGCTCGCGAGATCTTCGAGCGGCTCGGCGCGGCGCCGTGGATCGACCGGGTCGCCCTCGCAGGCGGTGTCCCGGTGCAGACCGCCTGAGCCGCTACTTCAGCGTCTTCAGGTAGGCGACGAGCGCCTTCAGCTGCCAGTTCGGGATGATCCCGCCCCAGTGCGGCATGCTCGCGATCGGCTGCTTGCCGATCACGCTGCCCGACCGGATGAACTCGATGATCTTCTGGTCGGTGTTGAACTCTTTCCGGAAGTCCTGGCCGGCGAGCGGGGGGATCGACTTGTCGGGCGCCGCCGGGTTGGGCACGCCGCCGAGCCCGTTCGGGCCGTGGCAGTTGATGCAGCCGTAGCGCACGTAGGCGGCGGAGCCGGCGACCACCGGCCCCTGGTTGCCGGGGATCGGCACCGGGGTCGCGTACTGGACGGCGGGAAGGCCGGCCCGGATGTAGGTCGCGAGGTCGGCGACCTGCTGCTTCGAGATCACCGGTCCCCAGACCGGCATGTACGGCTTCTTCGCGTTCGTGGACTCGCCGAGCCCGTGCGTGATGATCTTCGACAGGGCGGCGGTGGTCAGCGCCGTGTGGAGGACGTCGAGCCGCGGCACGAACGGCGACACGCCGCCCTTGCCGAGGTTGCCGTGGCAGGCCGAGCAGGCGAACTGGACGAAGTCGTGCGCGCCGGCGGCGATATGCGGGTCGACGCGGGTGGCCGGAGCAGACGTGCGGGCGTGCCCCTGGAGCGCCGCGAAGAGCGCCACGGCCACACCGATGACCACGACAAAGCCGCCGAGGGTGCTTTTCCGCATGCGCAATCTGTATACCCCCTGTCAACTCCGTGCACGCCGAAGTGCGATCCCGGTCAAGGTTTCCCGGATCACGCGCTCGGCGACGAGCGCCGTCACGTCGGCGGAGCCCAGGCCGCTCGGCAGCACCTCGACCAGGTCGGTGCCGGCCAGCTCGAGCCGCGTCGCCGCCTCCCGGCAGGCCCAGAGCAGGTCGGCAGAGGTCATCCCGCCCGGCTCCGGCGTCCCCGTCCCGGGCGCGAACGCCGGGTCGAGCACGTCGATGTCGACACTCAGGTACACCGGCCCCGGTCCGATCCGCTCGAGCGCCCGGTCGAGCACCTCGCGGATCCCGAGGTCGCGGACGTCGTGCATGAAGAGGCTCGTGATCCCGCGCCCGGCCTGCCACGCGAACTCGGCCTCGCCCGGCCAGTAGCCGCGCAGCCCGATCTGGACGTAGCGCGCCGGGTCGACGTGGCCCTGCTCGACCAACCGGTACATCGCCGTCCCGTGCGAGCGCTCGACGCCGAAGACCTCCGTGCCGGTGTCGGTGTGCGCGTCGAAGTGGAGCAGTCCGAGCGGCCCGCGCCGCCGGGCGATCGCCCGGAGCGCCGGCTCGGTGATCGAGTGGTCGCCGCCGAGCACGACCGCGACGGCGCCCGCATCGGCGACCTGGCCGACGGTGTCCTCGATCGCCGCATGGGTGGCGACGGGATCGGCCGGAATCACCGGGGCGTCGCCGAAGTCGACGGCGCGCAGCTCGCGCAGGGCGTCGACCCGGGCCTCGAGGTGCGGCCCCGGCGGGCAGCTCGCCGCCCTGATCGCGCGCGGCCCGTACCGGGTCCCGGGCCGGTCGGAGACGAGGTCATCGGTCGGTGCGCCCACGATCGCCACGTCGACCCCGGCCAGGTTCGCCGGGTCCTCCGTCCACGGGAGGCTCCCGAATGTCAGCAGCCCGGCATAGTCCGGCTTGTCGCCGAGGTGACGCCAGCGTCCGATCGGGTCGATCACGTCGTGTGATCTTCACACGCGGAGGGCCGGGCCCTCCTCGCTAGGATCGAGGCATGGAATGTGACGTTGCCGTCCTCGGAGGCGGCCCAGGTGGATACACGGCCGCGATCCGCGCCGCCCAGCTCGGCGCGAAGGCCGTCTGTATCGAGCAGGAGCCCGAGCTCGGCGGCACCTGCCTGCGCGTCGGCTGCATCCCCACCAAGGCATGGGTGCAGACCGCGTTCGCGCTGAAGGAGGCGGAGGAGAGCTTCGGCAAGTTCGGCGTCGAGATCGAGCGGGCCAAGCTGAACCTGCCGGTCGCGAACGAGTGGAAAGCCGCCGTGGTCAAGCAGATGACCCAGGGCGTCGCCGGGTTGTTCAAGGCGAACGGCGTCGAGTGGGTGAAGGGCAAGGGGCGGTTCACCGGCCCGAACACGATCGCGGTCGAGGGCGGGGAGGACGTCACGTTCAAGAGCGCGATCGTCGCCACCGGCTCGTTCCCCGTGCGCCCGCCGATCGACGGACTCGACTCTCCCCTCTGCGTCGACTCGACCGGACTGCTCGCCCAGGAGAAGGTGCCGAAGCGCCTGGTCGTGCTCGGCGGGGGCATCATCGGCTGCGAGTTCGCGTCGATCTTCGAGCGCTTCGGCTCGGAGGTGACGATCATCGAGATGCTCCCGAGCCTGATCCCGTTGGAGGACGCCGACGCGTCGAAGGAGCTGGCCAAGCAGTTCGGCAAGCGCGGCATCGCGCTCGCACTCGAGCAGCAGTGCACGAAGGTCAAGGACCGGAACGGCGTGCTGACCGTCCACTACGGCGACGGCCAGACGGTCGAGGCCGACCTGATGCTCGTCGCCGTCGGGCGCGCGCCGCTCGTCGAGGGCCTCGGGCTGGAGGAGCTCGGCGTTCAGGTCGACCGCAAGACGGGGATCGGCACCGACGACCACCGCCGCACCGCCGTCCCGCACATCTACGCGGTCGGCGACTGTGCCGGCTACTGGCAGCTCGCGCACACCGCGTTCCGCGAGGGCGAGGTCGCCGCCGAGAACGCGTGCGGGCACGACGCGGCCGTCAACGCGCGCGGCGTCCCCCGGCCGATCTACACCGACCCGGAGATCGCCGCAGTCGGGCTGACCGAAGCCCAGGCGCGCGAGCAGTACGGCGACGACGTCGCCGTCGGCACGTTCCCGTGGGCGGCGAACGCCCGGGCGGTGATGCAGGACTCGACCGTCGGCTGGGTCAAGTCGATCCACGAGACCCGCTACGGCGAGCTGCTCGGCATGGTCATGGTCGGCCCGCACGTCACCGACCTGATCGAGGCCGGCGTCGTCGCGCTCGACGCGGAGGCGACGGTCGAGACGGTCGCCGACGGCATCGCGCCGCACCCGACCCTGTCCGAGGCGATCAAGGAGGCAGGCCTCGTCGCGCTCGGCCGTGCGATCCACCTGCCCCCGAAGCGCAAGGCCGCAGCGAAATGAGGAGGACAACACGATGAGCATCGTCAACCGGAGAAACGCCGTGATCGGCTGGCTGACCTGGACGGTCGGAAAGCGCGTCGTCGCCAAGAAGGCGCAGCGTGTGATCCCGTCGCGCAACGGCGGCACCGGCACCGCGAAGAAGAAGGTGGTCACCTCCGCCGCGATGCTTGCCGCCGTCGCAGGCGCCCTCGCGGTCTGGAAGGCGAAGCACGGCGACAGCACCGACCACGACAGCATCGCCTCGGAGGAGCTCCCCCCGGTCGACGAGTAGGTTGGAGATCCGCCACGCCGAGCCGTCCGACCACGCGCGCGTCGCCGCCGTGATCGACGACTGGTGGGGCGGCCGGAAGATGCGGGACATGCTCCCGCGCCTCTTCTTCACGCACTTCCGCGACACGTCGTTCGTCGCCGAGGACGGCGGCGAGCTCGCCGGCTTCCTCTGCGGGTTCCTCTCCCAGACCTACCCCGGCCAGGCGTACATCCACTTCGTCGGCGTCGACCCCGCGCGGCGGGGCGCAGGGCTGGCGCGCGAGCTGTACGAGCGCTTCTTCGCGGCCGCGCAGGCCGCCGGCCGGACGTCGGCCCACTGCGTCACCTCGCCTGGCAACACCGGCTCGCTCGCGTTCCACCGGGCGCTCGGCTTCGAGATCGAGGCCGAGGTCGAGGCCTACGACGGCTCCGGAGAGAGCCGCGTGCTGCTCGTCAGGCGCTTCTGAGGTACGCGCCGATGGCGGTTGTACGATGGCCGTCCGTTGTCCGAGGCGCCCTTCGTCCATCTTCACGTCCATTCGGAGTACTCGATCCTGGATGGCGCCTGCCGGATCCCGGCGCTGGCCGCGCGGGCCGCGGAGCTGGAGATGCCGGCGGTCACGCTCACCGACCACGGCTCGCTCGCCGGTGCGGTCGAGCTCTACCGCGAGGCCGGCAAGCAGGGGATCAAGCCGGTCATCGGCTGTGAGGTCTACGTCGCCGAGGACAGACACAAGCAGGAGAAGGGCTACGCGCACCTGACCGTCCTCGCCGAGTCGAACGAGGGGTACGCCAATCTGATCAAGCTCTCGTCGCTCGGCTACCTGGAGGGCTACTACTACAAGCCGCGCGTCGACTGGGAGCTGCTCGAGCGGCATTCGAAAGGGCTCGTCGCGCTCTCCGGCTGCCTCTCGGGGCGCGTCTCGAAGGCGCTCGAGGAGGCGCGGCCGCAGGACGCAGCCCGCGACCTCGACCGCCTCGCCCAGATCTTCGGGAAGGACTCGACCTACGTCGAGATCCAGAACGCCGGCCTCGAGCCGCAGGCGCGCATCAACCCGCAGCTGGCGAAGCTCGCCGAGGCGACCGGGCTCCCGCTCGTCGCCACGGGCGACGTCCACTACCTCCAGCACGACGACGCGCGCGCCCACGAGGCGCTGCTGTGCATCCAGTCGGGTGACTCGCTGAAGAACCCGAACCACTGGAAGTTCGACACCGACCAGTTCTATTTCAAGACCCCGGAGGAGATGGCGCTCGACTTCGTCGGCTACGAGCACGCGATGCGGCGCACGCTCGAGGTAGCCGAGCGCTGCAACGTGACGATCGAGACCGACCGGCTGCTGCTGCCGAAGTTCCCGACCCCGAACGATCGCGACGCGTTCGAGTACCTCGTCGAGCTGTGCGAGGCCGGGCTCACGCGCCGGTACGAGACGATCACGCCGGAGCTGACCGACCGCCTCGCGTTCGAGCTGAAGACCGTCCGCGAGATGGGCTTCGCCGACTACTACCTGATCGTCTGGGACTTCATCCACTTCGCGAAGACGAACGGCATCCAGGTCGGCCCCGGCCGCGGCTCGGCCGCCGGCTCGCTCGCCGCGTACTGCCTGGAGATCACCGACGTCGACCCGATGCGGTACGGGCTCCTCTTCGAGAGGTTCCTGAACCCGGGCCGCAAGTCGATGCCCGACATGGACATCGACTTCGCCGTCGCCGGCCGCGACCGGGTGATCAACTACGTCACCGAGAAGTACGGCCGCGACCGCGTCGCGCAGATCATCACCTTCTCGACGATGATGGCGCGCGCCGCCGTCCGCGACGCCGGCCGCGTCCTCGAGGTTCCCTACGGGACGGTCGACAAGATCGCGAAGATGATCCCCGAGGGGCCGAAGGTCTACCTCGACGACAACATGAAGCCGGGGCAGGAGCTCCGCGTCGCCTACGACTCCGATCCGGTCGTCAAGGAGATCGTCGACCTGGCGAAGCCGCTCGAGGGGCTCGTGCGCGCCGACTCGATCCACGCCGCCGGCGTCGTGATCGGCGACCGGCCGCTGATCGAGTACGTCCCGCTCCAGCAGAAAGGCCCCGACTCGGAGATCGTCACCCAGTTCTCGATGGGCGACGTCGAGAAGCTCGGCCTGCTGAAGGTCGACTTCCTCGGCCTGCGCAACCTCGACGTGATCGACAAGGCGGTCGAGCTGATCGGCGACCTGGCGATCGAGACGCTCCCGCTCGACGACAAGCCGACCTACGCGATGCTCCAGAAGGGCGACGCGATCGGCGTCTTCCAGTTCGAGTCGTCGGGCATGCGCGAGGCGCTGCGCCAGGTGAAGCCGACCGAGTTCGAGGACCTGATCGCCCTCGTCGCCCTCTACCGGCCGGGGCCGATGCAGTACATCCCGGTCTACGCCCGCCGCAAGGCCGGCCAGGAGCCGGTCACCTACATCGACCCGCGCCTCGAGTCGATCACCGGCGACACCTACGGGATCTCGATCTACCAGGAGCAGTCGATGGAGATCGCCAAGCAGATCGGCGGGTTCTCACCGGCCGACGCGGACGACCTCCGCAAGGCGATCGGCAAGAAGATCCACGCGCTGATGGCGTCCCTGAAGGAGCAGTTCCTCGAGGGTTGCGTGACGAACGGGACGACCAAGGAGGTCGCCAAGCAGCTCTGGGACGACATGGAGAAGGCGCAGGACTACTCCTTCAACAAGTCGCACGCCGCCGGCTACGCGCTGATCGCCTACCGCACGGCGTGGCTGCGTGCGCACCACCCGCACGAGTACATGGCCGCGCTGATCTCGTCCGTGATGAGCACCAAGGACCGCGTGCCGTTCTACGTGAACGCCTGCCACGAGCTCGGGATCGAGGTGCTGCCACCCGACGTGAACCAGTCGCAGGTCGACTTCGCGGTGGTCGAGGGCAAGATCCGCTTCGGCCTGAACGCGGTCAAGAACGTCGGAGAGTCCGCCTGCGTCGCGATCGTCGCCGCGCGCGAGGAGGGCGGCGCGTTCACGTCGATCTGGGACTTCACCGAGCGCGTCGACCCGCAGGTCGTGAACCGGCGCGCCCTCGAGTCGCTGGTCAAGTGCGGCGGGCTCGACTCCACCGGCGCCTCGCGCAAGGGGATGGCCGACGTGCTCGACCAGGCGCTCTCGTGGGGCGGCAGCGAGCACGAGGCGCGCAGCTCCGGGCAGGGATCGATCTTCGATCTCGTCGAGGTCGCATCGGGCGACGAGCGGCCGCGCCACCACGTTCCGATCGGGGTCGAGGAGTACGAGAAGAGCGAGCTCCTCCGGCTGGAGAAGGAGACGCTCGGTCTCTGGGTCTCCGAGCACCCGCTCTCGGACATTGGCGCCGAGCTGCGACGCAAGACCGACCGCGCGCTCGCCGACCTGGAGCGCTGCCGCGACGGCGAGATCGTCACCGTCGGCGGGATCGTCTCCTCGATCAAGCAGCTGACGACGAAGAAGGGCGACGCGATGGTCTTCCTCCGGCTCGACGACCTGTCGGGCAGCGCCGAGGCGGTCGTCTTCAGCTCCCTCTACGCCACGATGCGCGAGTTGTGCGTGCCCGACCGTGTCCTCATCCTCAAGGGTCGCGTCGACCACAAGGAGGGCGAGTCGAAGCTGATCGCGATCGAGGTGACCGAGTTCGCCACGTACGTCGCGCCGACCGAGGTGCACCTCAAGGTCGACGCTCGCAAGGCGCCGGCCGGGGTGCTGCGCGAGCTCGGCCATGTCGTGCGCGACTACCCCGGCGAGGCGAAGGTCGTGCTCGCGCTCGACACGTCGGAAGGCCCGCGCACGCTCGAGTTCGGCCCCGAGTACCGGGTCGCCCCGGTGCCGGACTTCTACGCCGAGGTGAAGGCGCTCCTCGGCGAAGCCGCCGTCTCCTAGACAGGCCGGGCGCGGGCCGTCATACTCGCGCGCCATGAGACAGGCGCTTCTGGCCGCGGTCGCGGCTGCGTTCCTCGTCACCGCCGCACCGGCGGGGAGCACGCGGCCGCTGACGATCGCCTTCTCCTTCCAGGGGTACGCGAACAACGTGAAGGTCGTCGCCCCGCTCGTCGGGCCGTACCAGCTCGGCGTCGCGCGCATCCGCGGCTCGGGCACGCTCGGAGGCGGCGCCAGCGGCACCGCGATCGACATCGGCACGCCGCTCTACCCGCGCTACAAGCCCGCATCGATGCGGGCCGGGGTGATCGGCTACCACTACGTAGGCGGCGCACACGGCGCGTTCACGAAGCTGACGCTGAACATCGAGATCGTCAGCGCCGCGAACGGCGGGCCGAACTGCGTGCCCGGGACGCGCGGCATTCTGACGCTCTACGACTCCGACGCGAAGCTCTCGAACGGTGAGACCTCCGACTACATCGTCATGGGCCACTGGGCCGGGGCGAAGTGCCCGGGTTTCGTGCGGGGCTGGACGAACGACGACGGAGGGGCCCGGACGAGACCCACGTTCGGCGGTCCCCCTGACGGGGGCCAGTGGGCCGTCGTCCGGACCTCCGTCAGCTGATCAGGGCACCCAGACCTGGAAGCTGATCCATTCGGCGCCGGCACCCGTGTCGAGGTCGTAGGCGCGGATCTCGTAGTAGCCCTCCGGGCAGTTCGTGTTGAAGACGTCCCAGGCGACCGCGCCCGGCCCGTCGAGCGGCCAGATCTCGGTCGGGATCGCCGGCCCGCTGGGGCGGCCGTTCCGGTAGAAGCACCAGATGCCGTCGCCGACGTGCTGGATGTCCTTGAAGCCGGTCGCGAAGATCAGCCCGTCGCCGCAGCAGAGCACCGCGGCGTAGGCCTTGCCCGCACCGGCGAACGACCGCATCTGAGCCTTGGCCGCCTTCACGGCCTGCTCCGACGGCCGCTGGTACTGGCTCGGCGTGCTCGCCGCCCCGCCGCTCGACGTCACGATGAGCGTGACCCCGACTGCGAGCGCTGCCGAGAGGATCGCAGCACCCGAAGTCCACCGTTTCATCTACCCGCCTCCTGGTTGCGAATCGCGTGATCTGACCCTTCTACCAGGGCAGCGGTCGCTCCGGAAACGGACCGGAACGGCCTGTGGCCGTCCCGCGGTCGATCATCGCGCCCTCGGCCTCGGCCGGGGCTTCCTTCCTCCGAACGTAATCCTGGGCCGATGTCCGGGAATCCCCCCGAAGGGGGAGACCCAGAACGGCTCCGTCGCCGAACAATCCGTGTACAGCAACCGAAGGAAACGATGTCTGCGGCAGAGCTTGATCTCCACGTCGAAACCGAAAGCGAGCGGATCCAGCGCTGGCGTGCGGAAGAGCTGGAGCGGGCCGGGTACGACGCCGGCGCAGCGCTCGAGCTGGCCGCCCGGCAGGACATCGATCTCCACCTCGCGGTCGATCTCCTCGAGCGCGGTTGTCCGCTCGAAACGGCAGTTCGCATCCTCCTCTAGCCGTCGCTTGGGCCGGGCCAAGCCCGGCCCAATGCTCGCGCTCCCGCGCGGGGACTGCCAGTACCAGGAGTTCCGGATCGGTACAAGGTGGCGGGAGTGCACCGGCACGGGCAGAATCCCTGCCCGTGCCGACGTTCCTCTTCTCGATTCCCTCGCCGCACACCGGCGTCATCAACATCGGTCCGCTGCACATCCATATGTACGGGCTCATGTTGCTGCTCGCGATCGCGGCATGCGTCGGGCTCACCGGTGTGCGCTGGACGCGGCTCGGCGGCGACTGGGATCTCGTCCTGCGCGTCGCCGTCTGGGGCGTCGCCTTCGGCATCGTCGGCGCCCGCGTCTACCACGACATCACCAGCTGGAACGAGGTGCCCGACCACTGGTGGGGCGCGTTCGCGGTCTGGCAGGGCGGCCTGGGGGTCTGGGGCGGGATCCTGTTCGGTTGCATCGCCGGCGCGATCGTCATCCGTCGCGCCGGGGAGAGCGTCCGGCTCTTCGCCGACGCGGTCGCCCCCGGACTGCTGCTCGCTCAGGGGATCGGCCGCTGGGGCAACTGGTTCAACCAGGAGCTGTACGGCAAGCCGACCAACCTGCCCTGGGGCCTCGAGATCGACGAGCGTCACCGGCCGCCGCAGTACATCCAGTCGGACACCTTCCACCCGACCTTCCTCTACGAGTTCATCTACGACGTCGGCATGGCGGGCGTCCTGCTGCTGATCGGCTGGCGGTTCAAGATCAAGCCGCCGGGGCTGTTCGCGCTCTACGTCGCCCTCTACTGCTTCGGCCGCACCTTCGAGGAGCTCCTGCGCATCGACCCGTCGCACCACTTCGCCGGCGAGCGGCTCAACTTCTGGGTGTCCGCCGCGCTGTGCGTCGCGTCGCTCGCGTTCTTCGTGTGGTGGCAGTTCTTCCGCAAGGGCGGCGACCAGCCGAAGGTGCGCCGCAAGCCGCGCGAGATCCCGAAGGGGCCGACGATGGCCGTCCCCAAGGGCCGCGTCCGCCCGCACCGCTAGCCTCCGGCCCGTGCATGTCCGGGAGCTGGAACTCGACCTCGACGCGTTCGAGGGTCCGTTCGACCTGCTGCTGACGCTCGTCCTCAGGGAGGAGCTCGAGCCGGCCGACGTCGACGTCGCCGACGTCGTGATCACGTTCGTCGAGCGTCTGGCCGAGCGAGAGCAGCTCGATCTCGACGCGTGCGGGGAGTTCCTCGTGCTCGTCGGCGCGCTGCTCGAGCTGAAGGCGCGCGAGCTGTTCCCGGACGAGCAGGTCGACCTCGCCGACCTCGACCCCGAGGAGGCGGCCGAGGAGCTCGCCCGGCGGCTCGAGGAGTTCCGCCGGATCAAGGAGGCGGCAGGCTGGCTCGTCGACCGGCTCGCGGCAGAGAACGACCGCTACTTCCGCCTCGGGCCGGCGCCGCTCGCCCCCCGGTTCGAGCCGCGGATCGTGCCGCAGCAGCCGGCGGCGCTCGCCGCCGCGCTGCGCGGGCTGGCCGTCGAACCGCCCGACGTCTCGCTCGCCCACATGGGGCTGCGCTTCCCGCCGCTCGTCCAGTTCCTCGAGCGCTTCCGCGCTTTGCTGCGCCGCCGCCGCGCGTTCGACTTCGACCAGGAAGCAGCCGAGCTGAACCGGCTCGAGCAGGCGGTCGCATTCCTCGCGCTGCTCGAGCTGCGCAAAGCGGGGGAGATCCGCATCGAGCAGGCCGCGCCGTTCGCGCCCATCCGTGTTCACAAAGCAGGACTCCAGGAAGCCGTCGAGGAAGGAGACAGTTCGTGGAACGCCCGCTCCGCCTGATCACCGCGTCGCCCGTCGACGAGCTCGCACACACGCTGGAGGCGCTGCTCGTCGTCGCGTCCCAGCCTCTCGCAGCGGAAGACCTCGCGGTCGCCGCGGACGACGACATCGGGCGTGTCGAGGAGGCCCTGGAGATCCTCGCCGAGCGCTTCGCCGAGGGCCACAGCGGCATCGTCCTCGAGCACGTCGCCGGCGGGTACGCCTTCCGTGCGTCGCGCGCGGCCGCCGACGCGTGCGCCCGGATGTTCGAGCGCCCGGTCGAGCGCGGCCTGTCGCAGGCGGCGCTCGAGACGCTCGCCGCGATCGCCTACCTCGGCCCCTGCTCGCGGCCCGACGTCGCCCGGATCCGCGGTGTGGCGGCCGACTCCGTCGTCGCCGGCCTCGTCGAGCGTGGGCTGATAGCCGAGTCCGGCCGCGACGAGGGCGGGGCGATCAAGTACCGCACCACACCGCTCTTCGAGCGCGTCTTCGGCCTCGAGAGCCTCTCCGCCCTGCCCCGCCTGGACGACCTCGGCGGTACGACGGGCGAGATCCGCGAGCGCCTCGAGGCGATCGCGGAGCGACGGCCCGCCTAGAACGGTTGCGGGCGGCGGGTGCTCCTCGCCGCCCGCCTGCCACCGCGGACTACCCCTTCGCCTGCCGTTTGGCGTTGACGATCTTGTCGATGTTCTTCTGGATCTGATCCAGGTACTGCTGACCCCGCTCGGCGGTGATCTTCCCGCTCGAGACGAGCTTCGCGATCGCAGCCTTCGCGTCGGTGACGATCGCGGCCTTCAGGCCGTCGACCGACTTCCCCTGTGCCGTCGCGATCTCCGCCAGCGACTTGCCGGCCTGGAGCTGCGTCCGGATCTGCTCGACGCTCAGCCCGACGTACGTGGCCGCGGTCTTGACCGCTGCGCGGATCGCCTGCTTGCCCTTCTGCTTCTTCCCGGCCGGCGGTCCGGTGGCCGTGACGAGCTTCGAGACGTTCGCCTGCAGCTTCGCGAGGATCTGCGCCTCACGATCGGCCGTGAGCTTGCCCGAGGCGACGGCCGCGTCGAGGTGCGTCTTCGCATCGGCGACGATCGCGGCCTCGAGGCCGGCCCGCGTCTTGCCGTGGGCGACGGCGACGCCGGCGAGCGACTTGCCGCCCTTGAGCTCCTGGCGAAGCTGGTCGACCGTGACCCCGATGTAGGTGGCCGCGGACTTGACCACGCCGCCCTTCGGGCCGTGGGCGAGGGCGCTGCCGGCGCCGAGCGCGAGTGCGACTGCGAGGGCGGCGACCGTCAGTTTCGAGATGGACCTCATCTTGCTCCTTTCGTTGCTGTCGCCTCGCATGAAAACGCCCGGCTGTAAGCGCATTCCCTGTTGTGTGCAAAAAGCAAGTAAAGCGTGTGAGGGACGCGCCGCACGGACGTCCCTCACACTGGGTTACGGCTTGGGCGGGCCGGTCCGGTTGACCAGGTCGTCGAGATGCGACGAAAGCCGGTCGAGGAGCGTCTTCTCCTGCGCGGCCGTCAGCTGGCCGGCGGAGACCGCCTTGTCGAGCCGTGCCTTGACGCCGGCGAGGATCGCCGTCTTCAGGCCGTCCACGCTCTTGCCCTGGGCCTTCGCGATCTGGGCCAGCGACTTGCCCGCGCGGAGCTGGACGCGGAGCTGGGCGGGGGTGAGACCGAGGTACGACGCGACCGCGGCCGCGAAGGCCGGCCGGGCGTGCTTGCCGGGGCCGGCGGCTGGGAAGGCGTGGTTGACGATGTCGTCGAGGTGCGCCTTCAGCTGCGTGAGGAGCACCTGCTCCTGCACCGTGGTCATCTTGCCGCTCGCGACGGCCCGGTCGAGATGCGCCTGGACGTCGGTGTAGATCGCGTCCTCGAGCCCGGCGACGGTCTTGCCCTGGGCGACGGCGATCTGCGCGAGCGTCTTGCCCGAGCCGAGCTGCTCGCGCAGCTGGGCCGGCGTGAGGCCGAGGTACGAGGCGATCGCAGCGGGGCCGGGCATGCCGGCCGGCGGGCCGGAGGCGCCTCTGCCGCCTGCCGCCAGTGCGCCGCCGGCGCCGGCGGCGACGGCGAGCGTCGCGCCTGCTGCGGCGAATGCTTTCTTGGAACGTGCCTTCATGGGAACCGCTTCCTTTCGTGGGTGACGGGGGGATCGTCGACGCATCGGCTGAGAGCGGAGTGAGAAAGCCGTAAGGATTGCGTGATGCGCCTGAACGCTTTCCTCGCCCGTGCCGGTGTCGCGTCGCGGCGTGGGGCGGACGAGCTGATCAAGGCGGGCCGCGTGCGCGTGAACGGCACGCCCGGCGAGCTGAACACGTTCGTCGGCTCGGACGACGCCGTCGAGGTCGACGGACGCAAGGTGGGGAAGCAGCGGCTCGCGCATCTCCTCCTGCACAAACCGGCCGGCACCGTGACGACCGCGCGCGACCCGCAGGGCCGCCCGACCGTCGTCGCGCTGGTTCCCGGCGATCCGCGCGTCGTGCCCGTCGGCCGACTCGACTGGGACACGACCGGTGCGATCCTGCTCACGAACGACGGGGCGCTCGCCCACCGGCTCGCCCACCCGCGTTACGAGGTGGCCAAGGTCTACGTGGCGGACGTCGAAGGCGACCCGGGCCCGGAGGCGCTGCGGCGGCTCGCCGGCGGCGTCGACCTCGAGGACGGCCGGACGGCGCCGGCCCGCGCCCGCCGGTTAGCCAAGGGCCGCATCGAGCTGACCATCCACCAGGGCCGGAAGCACCAGGTGAAGCGGATGTGCGAGGCGGTCGGCCATCCGGTGCGCCGGCTGCACCGCAGCCGCTACGCGGGGCTCGACCTCAAAGGGCTCGCGCCGGGCGATTGGCGTCCGCTCACGCGCGAGGAGGTCGAGGCGCTCCGGCAGCTCGTCGGCTACTCGTAGAAGACGACCGTCGCCAGGATCACGTAGATGGCGACGAGCGCCAGCCCTTCGTAGGCGTAGGCCTCCCCGTCGCCGGTGATCTGCCAGAGCGCGAGCGCCGTCACGGCCAGCGCGCCGATGTAGACGGGGTTGAGGACGAAGGTCAGGCGGTCGGTGAAGAGCAGCGACAGCAGGACGAGCGCCGGGAAGAGGAAGCACGCGATCTGGGCGACCGAGTTCTTGACGACCGAGACGGCGAGGTCGGCGTGGCCCTTCGCGGCGAGCGAGACGCCGACGACGTTCTCGACCGCGTTCCCGGCGATTCCGACGATCACGATGCCGGTGAACGCCTTCGAGATCCCGAGCGACTGCACGGCCGGGTCGATCGCGCCGACGAACCAGTCCGAGACGAACGCCGCCGCGACGCCCGCCACGGCGAGGACGGCGATTGCGGGCGTGAAGGGCAGCATCCCGTGGGCGTGCTCCTCGAGCGACGGCTCGGTCCCGCGGTCTGACCTCAGGTACGACCAGAGCCAGACGCCGTAGACGGCCAGCAGGCAGATCGCGCCCACGACGGAGATCTCGACCTGGTGGTGGCTGGCGTTGTCGCCGATGCGGTCGGAGAGGCCGAGCAGGATGATTGCGGAGAGCGCGAGCAGGAGCAGCGTCGCCGTGTCGTTGGGCAGCCGCTTCCTGAACTCCATCACCTCCCCGTCGGCCGCGCGTGCGCCCGCCCAGATCGCCAGGCCGAGGACGAGCAGGGCGTTGGCGAACAGCGAGCCGAGGATCGAGGTCTGGGCGACGACGATCTCGCCCGCGGAGAGCGAGAACAGCACGATGAACAGCTCGGGCAGGTTGCCGAGCGTCGACTGGAGTACGCCGGTGACCGCCGGCCCGAACCGGGCGCCGACCGACTCGGTCGCGACGCCGATAAGCCAGGCCAGGCCGCCGAGCGTGACCCCGGCGAGGATGAACACCGCGGTCGGCGACGCGTCCGCGTAGTGGAGCACGCCCGTGAGGACGCACAGAGCGGCGACGCCGATACCGACGAAGAGGGTGCGCTTCACGGCCGGCGGCTGAAGCCCATGCGGTCGTACATCGTCTCGAGCGTCGGCGCCGAGGCCGCACGCGCCTTCTCCGCGCCGATCGCCAGCAGCCGGTGCAACTCCGTCTCGTCCTCGCGGAGCGCGCGGTAGCGCTCCTGGATCGGCGTGAGCAGCTCGACCACCGCTTCGCCGACGGCCTCCTTGAACGTGCCGTACCCGGCGTCGCTGAAGCGCGACTCGATCGCCTCCGGGGTCTCGCCCGTGGCCACGGACATGATGTCGACAGGTTCGTGATCCCCGGCTTGTCCTCGCCGCGGCGCACCTCACGGTCGGAGTCGGTCACGGCCGTCTTGAACTTCTTCCGGATCACGTCGGGCGCGTCCATGATCGCGACCGTCCCCTGCTCGGTCCCGCCGGTGGTCGACATCTTCTTCGTCGGCTCCTGGAGGTCCATGATGCGCGCGCCGACCTCGGGGTAGACGCCCTGGGGCACGACGAACGTCTCGCCGTAGCGCGAGTTGAACCGCTCGGCGACGTCGCGGGTCAGCTCGAGATGCTGCCGCTGGTCGTCGCCGATCGGGACGATGTCGGTCTGGTAGAGCAGGATGTCGCCGGCCATCAGCACCGGGTACGTGAACAGCCCGGCGGAGACGAAGTCCTTCCCCTCGCCCTTGTCCTTGAACTGCGTCATGCGGCCGAACTGGCCGTAGCTGGTGACGGCCGAGAGCAGCCACGCCGCCTCGGCGTGCGCGGTCACGTGGCTCTGGCAGAACGTCGTCGAGCGCTCGGGGTCGAGCCCGGTCGCGAACAGCAGCGCGGCGAGGTCGAGTGTCCGCGTGCGCAGGTCGTCGGGGTCGTAGTCGGCCGTGATCGAGTGCAGGTCGACGACGCAGAAGAAGCCCTCGCCGCGCTCCTGCGTCGCCGCGTACTGGCGGAAGCCGCCGATCAGGTTGCCGAGGTGCTTGTCGCCCGTGGGCTGGATGCCGGAAAAGATCCTCATCGTTCGCTCCATTCTGGTTCAAGAGGGAATGAAAAAGGCCTCTTGCGAGGCCAGCACAGGGGCAAAGCGGCTGCTGCGGCGCGTTACGCGCGCGTGCTCTCGCCTTGCCCCGAGGGCCACACCCAGCTCCGAGACGAGACCGTCGCCATCACGACCGATGATACCCGGACGTGACTTCGGTCTTATCCACATGGAGATCGCGGAGCCCGTGCTGGAGCAGCTGGTAGGCCCGGTCGAGCTCCGCCCGCAGGCGGCGTACGGCGCCCGGCCCGTGCTTGCCGGCGAGCGCCTGCTTTCGGGCTGTCCGGAAGAGCTGCCAGTGCACGCTGATCAGGAGCCCGGCCGCGAGCCGAGCGTCCCGCTCGTCGGCTCCGAGTTCCGCCCGGATTGCGTCGGCCAGCACCTCGGCGAAGCGCGCCATCACCGTCAGCTCCTTCACCTGGAGGGCCGGGGATTCCTCGATCAGGCGCGCGAACGCGACGAAGCCGGGGCTGGCAAGCCGGCCGCAGTTGTCCGCCTGCGCGCGATGCAGGGCATCGAGCAGCTGCTCGCTCGTACGGCAACCTCGCACCGACTCGACGATCGCCGCCTCCCGGGCGGGCACCTCGTCGAAGAAGAGGTCTTCCTTGGTCGAGAAGTAGTTGAAGACGGTCTTCTCGGAGACGCCGGCGGCCGCGGCGACCTCAGCTACGGTGACGTGATCGAAGCCCTGCGTGACGAAAAGACGCATCGCCTCGCTCGCGATCACGTCGCGTGTCTGCTGCTTCTTCGACTCACGCAGACCCATTCACTACAGTGTACGTGTTTGATACAGTCTCGGTAAGTTTTCTGTGGGTGAACATTTCGTGAAGGAGGAGATCGCGTGCTCGCTCGGCTAGCCCATTTCGTCACCCGGCATCGGTGGCCCGTCATCGCGGTGTGGATCGTCCTGACGCTCTTCGGCGGCTTTGCGGCCGGAAAGGTCTCCAAGCGCTGGTACCAGAGCTTCTCGATTCCCGGCAAGTCCGCCTACGAGACGAGCCAGAAGACGCTGCGGACGTTCGGCACGGGCGTCCGGCCCCCGAACGTGGTCGTCTTCCACGCGAGCGGAGACGTGACGAAGACCGAGGGGATCGCGGCGGCGATGGAGCGGGCGGCCGCGACCTCGCCGGGGGCACGCACCAGTTCCTGGTTCACCACGCACAACCCTGCGTACGTCTCGCAGGACCGCCATACGACCTTCCTCGAGGTCTACCCGCCCGGCGCGGCGAAGTTCGACACGAAGAGCGGCGTGACGGAGATGCGTGCGGCGGCGGCCAAGGGCCTGCCCGCCGGCATCGCCGTCGAGGTCACGGGCCATGATCCGCTGGAGGAGGCGAGCACCCACGGCGACAGCGGTGGCCCGAGCGTGCTCCTCGAGGCGGTGATCGGCGGCATCGGCGCGCTGATCATCCTGCTCTTCGTCTTCGGGACGCTGCCGGCGGTGATCCTGCCGATCGTCATCGCGGTCGCGGCGATCCTGAACACGTTCACGCTGGTCTGGGGCCTGACCTACATCACGAACGTCTCGATCATCGTCCAGTTCCTGATCGCGCTCGTCGGCCTCGGCGTCGCGATCGACTATGCGCTGCTGATGGTCTTCCGGTTCCGCGACGAGCTTCGCGAGGGCCAGGTCGTCGAGAACGCGCTCGTCGAGACGATGACCCACGCCGGACGCTCCGTGATCGTGTCCGGAACCACGGTCGCCTTCGGCCTGCTGTCCCTGGTCATCCTGCCGCTGCCGTTCATCCGTTCGATGGGCATCGGCGGGATGTTGATCCCGCTGGTCTCGGTGCTCGCTGCGATCACGCTGCTGCCGGCGATGCTGGCAACGCTCGGGGCGCGCGTGAACAGCCTCCGCGTGATGCCGAAGCGCTTCGCCGACCAGGGTCATCCGGAGGACGGCCTCTGGGGCAGGTGGGCGCGCTTCGTCCTGCGCCGGCCTGTCCCGGTCGCGGCGATCGGGCTGGTGATCGTCGGCCTGCTCATCTACGCCGGCGTCCAGTTGAACCCGAACGAGGCGCAGCTCAAGAACTTCCCGGGCTCCGGGACCGCGATCGCCGGGCGGCAGATGCTCGCCGACGCCGGCATCAGCCCCGGGGTGATGAAGCCGTTCAGCGTCTACGTCACCGGCGGCAACCCGGAGACCGTCGCCGCCCGGATGCGGGCGGTGCAGGGAATCGCCGGTGCCGCTGCGCCGGCATCGCCCGGGTGGCGCAAGGGCGACATCTCGCTCGTCGAGGCGTTCCCGGCGATCGACGGGGCCGCGCCCGGGATCCAGGGCGTGATCGACCGGAGCAGCGATGCCCTCGCCGGAACCTCGGGGACGCTGACCGGGGTGCCCGCCGTCGACCGCGACTTCGTGCACGCGATCTACGGCAACTTCGGGTACGTCCTCTTGTTCGTGCTCGTCCTGACACTGATCCTGCTCACGCGCGCGTTCCGCTCGATCGTGCTGGCGGTCAAGGCGGTGGTGCTCAACCTGATCTCCCTCGCGGCGGCGTTCGGGATCATCGTGATCATCTTCCAGTGGGGTCACGGCTCATCCCTGTGGAACATCACCGCGACCCAGGCGATCACCGCGTGGATCCCGCTGATGATCTTCGCGTTCCTGTTCGGCCTCTCGATGGACTACGAGGTCTTCATGATCACGCGGATGCGCGAGGCGTACGACGAGACGGGCTCGACCGACCGAGCCATCGAGCTCGGTCTCTCGCGCACGGGGAAGCTCATCACGAGCGGTGCGCTGATCCTGATGTTCGCCTTCCTCGTGCTCTCCTCGAGCCCCGGCTACGAGATCAAGGTGTTCGCGATCGGGCTCGCCGCGGGGATCATCTTCGACGCGACGGTGATCCGGGCGCTGCTCGTGCCGTCCCTGATGAAGCTGATGGGGAACGCGAACTGGTGGATGCCGGACTGGACGCGGCGGGCGCTCTTCGTGCGCGAGCCCGAGCCCGTCACCGTGGGGGTCTCCGAGTCCGACTAGCACCGGGAGAACCCCTCACTACACTGCTTGAAGTGGCAGTGACGTCGTCATCCTGGTCGCCCGTCGTCGTGGCGCGGCGTTCCCCGCGCTCCAGCAGCCGGACTGGCCCGACCAGGCGCGCCTCGAGGAGGTTCGCGCCGAGATCACGAAGATGCCGCCGCTCGTGTTCGCGGGCGAGGCCCGCAGCCTCCTCGACGACCTCGCGGAGGTGGTCGAGGGCAAGGCGTTCCTGCTCCAGGCGGGTGACTGTGCCGAGTCGTTCTACGACTGGACGGCGCCGAACCTGCGCGAGAAGCTGAAGATCATCCTGCAGATGTCGGCCGTGCTCACGTACGCGGCCAGCCTCCCGGTGGTGAAGGTCGGCCGCATCGCCGGCCAGTTCGTCAAGCCCCGCTCCGAGGCGACCGAGACCGTCGGCGACCTGGTGCTGCCGTCGTTCCGCGGCCACATCGTGCACAGCGACGAGCCGACCGAGGAGGCGCGCCGGCCCGACCCCACGCGGATGCTCCAGGCGTACCACCAGGCCGCGTCGACGCTCAACCTGTTGCGCGCGTTCACGAAGGGCGGGTTCGCCGACCTCGGCCAGGTACAGGCGTGGACGCAGGAGTTCGTGGCCAACTCGCCCGAGGGGCGCCGCTACGAGCAGCTGGCCGCCGAGATCCAGCGGGCGATGAGCTTCATGTCGGCGATCGGCGTCGACATGCGCAATCCGGCGCTGCACCAGACCGACATCTGGACGGGGCACGAGGCGCTGTTGCTCGACTTCGAGGAGGCGCTGACCCGGCGCGACTCGCTGACCGGCGACTGGTACGACTGCTCGGCCCACTTCCTCTGGGTCGGGGAGCGCACCCGGCAGCCGGACGGCGCGCACGTCGAGTTCCTCGCCGGCGTTCACAACCCGCTGGGGGTCAAGCTCGGTCCGGCGGCGACGCCCGAGGAGACGCTGGTGCTCTGCGAGACGCTCAATCCCGGTCGGACGCCCGGCCGGCTGACGCTGATCGCGCGGATGGGCGCCGAGCGCGTCGGCGAGACCCTGCCGCCGCTCGTCCGCGCGGTGCGCGACGCCGGCCACCCGGTCGTCTGGGTTTGCGACCCGATGCACGCGAACACGTTCCGCACCGCCGGGGGCCGCAAGACGCGGGAGTTCGGCCACATCCTCGCCGAGATCGAGGGGTTCTTCGCCGTCCACCACGCCGAGGGCACGTGGCCCGGCGGCGTGCACCTCGAGATCACCGGCGACGACGTCACCGAGTGCCTCGGCGGAGGCGACAGCCTGTCCGAGGAGCAACTCGACGACGCGTACACGACGCTCTGCGATCCACGCCTGAACGCCCGCCAGTCGTTGGATCTCGTCTTCCACGTCGCCGAGCTCATGCGCGCCGCCTGATGCGCCTCGCGCTGGTCGGAACGGGGCTGATGGGCGCGTCCGTCGGCCTGGCCGCCAAACGCGCGGGGGTCGAATGGGTCGGCGGGACCGACACCGACGAGTCTGCGGCGCAGGGCGCCCTCGAGCGCGGCGCCGTCGACGAGATCGCGCCGCTGCGGGAGCTGCTCGCGGAGGCCGACCTCGCGGTGGTTGCCGCTCCGGTCACCGTGCTGCCGAACGCTCGTCGAGCAGGTGATCGCCGGCGCGCCGGAACGGTGCACGGTCACCGACGTCGGCTCCACCAAGGACTGGTCGTTGCGCTTCCCCGAGCAGTTCGTCGGCGGCCATCCGGTGTGCGGCCGCGAGGCGCGCGGCCCCGCCTATGCGACCGCCGACCTCTTCGACGGGGCGACCTGGTTCCTGACGCCGACCGCCGGAACCGATCCGGAGCGCTACCGGGTCGTGCACGGCTTCGTCGCGTCGCTCGGCGCCGTGCCGGTCGCGATCGACCCGCGTGCGCACGACCGCCTCGTGGCGCTGACCAGCCACCTCCCGCATGCGCTCGCCAACCTGCTCGTCAACCAGGCGGGCGCGGGCCGGATCGAGGGCCACGACCCACTCGACGCCGCTGCCGGCTCGCTCCGCGACATGACCCGGGTCGCCGGCGCGAACCCGCGGATCTGGGTGGACATCTTTCTCGACAACGCCCCCGAGTTGGCCGAGGCGCTCGCCGACCACCGCCGCCGCGTCGAGCAGCTCGAGGAGGCGCTCGCCGCGGGCGACGGGGGATACCTGGCCCGCTGGATCGCCGAGGCGTCCGAGAACCGCCGGCGGATGCTCGCCGAGGCGTACCCCGACCCGGGTGAGCTGCAGCGCGTCACCGTCAACGTGCCCGACCGGCCCGGCGTGCTCGCAGGGATCACGCAGGCGCTCGGCGCGGAACGGATCAACATCGAGGACTTCGAGCTGCGGCACTTCTCGCCCGATCGCGGCGGCGTGCTGACGATGCTCGTCTCCGGCGCCGACGAGGCCGGCCGCGCGGTGGCCCTGCTCGAGGCGCAGGGGTACGGCGCGTCCGTGTCGCCGGTACTCGAATGAGGGTAGAGCCCGCGCTTTCCGTTCAGGGCGGCGTTGCGCTTCCCGGGGACAAGTCGATCTCCCACCGCGCGGTGCTGCTCGGCGCGATCGCCGACGGCGAGAGCGTCGTCACCGGCTTCGGCCGGTCCGGCGACACCGAGTCGACCGTGGCGGCCGTCCGTGCGCTCGGCGTCCGGGTCGAGGAGGAGGGCGACACCCTGCGCATCACCGGCGCCGGCCTGCGTGGGCTTCGGTCGCCGGCCGAGCCGATCGACTGCGGCAACGCGGGAACGCTCGCGCGCCTGCTGCCCGGTCTCCTCGCGGGTCAGCGCGGCCACCGCTTCCAGCTGACGGGCGACGAGTCGCTCAGCACCAGGCCGATGGGGCGCATCGCCGAGCCGCTCGTCCTGATGGGCGCCGGCGTGGAGAGCACCGACGGGCATCTGCCGATCGGGATCGACGCGCAGCCGCTGCGCCCGATCCGCTACGAGCTCCCGGTCGCCAGCGCGCAGGTGAAGTCGTGCGTGCTCCTGGCGGGGCTCTACGCGGGCGAGGGCCCGACGTCCGTCGTTGAGCCGGTTCCGACCCGCGACCACACCGAGCGGATGCTGCGGGCCGCCGGCGCGCGAGTCCGTTCCGAACCCGGTGGTATCGAGGTCTGGCCCGCCGCGAAGCTCGACCCGCTGCACGTCGACGTCCCCGGTGACTTCTCCTCGGCGGCGCCGTTTCTCGTCGCCGCCACGCTGCTGCCCGGTTCGCGGCTGCGCCTCACGCGCGTGGGGGTCAACCCGAGACGGACCGGCCTCCTGGACGTGTTCGAGCGCATGGGCGCCCGGATCTCGCTGTTCAATCGGTCGGTGACGGGCGGCGAGCCGGTCGCCGACATCGAGGTCGAGGCTACCGAGCTGGTCGCCACCGAGATCGAGCCCGATGAGGTGCCGTCGCTGATCGACGAGTTGCCGCTCTTCGCGCTCGCCGCCTCGATGGCGCACGGCAACAGCGTCGTTCGCGGAGCCGCCGAGCTGCGCCACAAGGAGACCGACCGGATCGAGGCCGTCACCGAGGCGCTCAGGCCGCTCGGAGTCCGGGTCAGCGCCACGGCCGACGGCTTCACCGTCCGCGGCGTGCCGACGCGCCCGAAGGGCGGATCGATGGACTCCAGGGGCGATCACCGCATCGCGATTCTCGGCGCGGTCGCCGGCCTCGTCTCGAGCGAGGGCGTCCGCGTGGGGGGTGCGGAGGCAGTGTCGATATCCTTCCCCGGGTTCTACCAGCAGCTCGAATCGATATCTCAGAGATGATCGTCTCCATAGACGGCCCCGCGGGGGCCGGAAAATCGACCGTGGCGCGCAGCCTCGCGCAGCGCCTCGGCTTCCGCTACCTCGATACCGGCGCGATGTACCGGGCGCTCACCTGGCTCGCCATGCGCGACGCCGTCGCGATGGACAAGGGCGACCAGCTCGGCGAGCTCGCGGCGCAGAACCCCGTCGACTTCGACACCGACGGCCGCTGCTTCATCGCGGGCACCGACGTGACCTCGGCGATCCGTCGCGCCGAGATCGACCGCCTCGTGCCTGTGGTGGCACGGCATCCCGAGGTGCGGAGCATCATGCGCGACCGCCAGCGCGAGCTGGCCGACGACGGCGACGTCGTGATCGAGGGTCGCGACATCGGCACGGTCGTCGCCCCGGACGCGCCGGTGAAGGTCTATCTCCAGGCCGATTCCGCCGTGCGCGCGAGCAGGAGACTGGCCGAGCGGCCGGAGCTGTCCGCCGACGCCCTTGCCACCGACCTCAGGTCGCGCGACCAGCAGGACGCCGTTCGGATGCAGCCGGCCGAGGACGCCGAGCTGATCGACACGACCAATCTCACGGTCGACGAGGTCGTCGACCACATCGAGCGGCTCGTCCGCGAGCGCGCTCCGGCGTAGGGGAGTCGCGTGTCTGATCTCGCCGGCACCGTCGCGGTGGTCGGCTTCCCGAACGTCGGCAAGTCGACTCTCGTCAACCGCCTCACCGGAACCCGGGCGGCGGTCGTCCACGAAACGCCCGGCGTCACGCGCGACCGCAAGGAGCTCGTCTGCGAGTGGGCCGGCACCGAGTTCCTCCTGATCGACACCGGCGGCGTCGACGTCGCCGACCTCTCGCCGATCACCCGGTCGATCGCCGACCAGGCCCGCGCGGCGGTGGCGGAGGCCGACCTCGTCCTGTTCGTGGTCGACGCGAAGGCGGGAATCACGCCGGGCGACGAGGAGGTGGCGGAGATCCTCCGCCTCGCGCACAAGCCGGTGTTCCTGCTCGCGAACAAGATCGACGACCCGCGCAGGGACGACGAGGCGCTCGAGTTCCACCGGTTCGGGCTCGGCGACCCGATCCCGCTGTCCGGGCTGCACGGCCACGGGACGGGCGACCTGCTCGACGCGATCGTCGCCCGCCTGCCGGGCGCCGGCCCCGCGCAGATCGGCGAAGAGGCGATCCGCGTGGCGATCCTCGGCCGGCCGAACGTCGGCAAGTCGAGCCTGCTGAATGCGATTCTCGGCGAGGACCGCGTGATCGTCTCCGACGTCCCGGGGACGACGCGGGACACGATCGACACCATCTTCAAGCGCGCCGACACCACGTTCGTCCTCGTCGACACGGCCGGGCTCCGGCGCAAGCGCAAGCAGCGCCAGGGGATCGAGTACTACTCGGAGCTGCGTGCGCTCGACGCCGCCGACCGGGCCGACATCGCGCTGATCCTGGTCGATGCGAGTGAGGGGCTCGTCGACCACGATCTCGCCGTCGCCGACATCGCGCGCAAGGCGAACTGCTCGACGATCGCCGTTCTCTCGAAGTGGGACATCAGCGAGGTGAAGGTCGAGGACGTGCGCCCCCGGCTCGAGACGCGCCTGCGGCAGCGTCCCGGCGTCGTCACCGTCTCGGCGAAGACCGGTCGGGGCATGGTGCGGCTGCTCGACCGCATCGAGCAGCTCTACGTCAAGCACACCAGCCGGGTCCCGACGCCCGCCCTGAACAACTTCCTCCAGGAGCTTCGCGAGGCCCGTCACGCTCCCTCGAAGTCGGCCAACCGGCGGCTCAACCTCCTGTACGGGACCCAGACCACGACGCGCCCGCCGCGTTTCCGGTTCTTCGTCAACGACCCGTCGCTCGTCACGCGCGACTACGGATACTGGGTCGAGAACCAGGTGCGCGAGCGGTTCGAGCTCGAGGGCGTCCCCGTGTCGATCGACTTCGTGAGACGCTCCTAGCGATGAACGCGGTCGTCGTCGGGGGCGGGGCCTGGGGAACGGCGTTCTCCCGGCTGCTCGCCGACCGTGGGCACGACGTCACGCTCGTCTGCCGCGACCCGGCGCAGGCGGCGACGATCACCGAGACCGGCCGCAACCCGCGCACCCTGAGCTCGATCGAACTCGACGACATCGACGCGTCCGCCGAGACGCCGGCCGGCGCCGACCTCTACGTGCTGGCCGTGCCGAGCAAGGCGTTCGCGGACGTGGCCGCCGCCCTGCCCGCGGGCGGCCCGGTGCTCTCGCTGACGAAGGGGCTCGACCCGCCGACCGGCAACCGGCTCTCGACCCTCGTCCGCGACCGCCCGGTGGCGGTGCTGTCGGGCCCGAACATGGCGGAGGAGATCGCCGATGGGCCTGCCCAGCGCCGCGGTGATCGCCAGCGAGGACGAGGCGCTGGCGGTCGAGCTCCAGCACGCGATCAACTCGATGGTCTTCCGCGTGTACGTCAACTCCGACCTCGTCGGCGTCGAGCTCTGCGCGGCGGCGAAGAACGTGATCGGCCTCGCCGCCGGCGGCGTCGACGGCCTCGCCGCCGGCGACAACGGCAAGGCCGCCCTGATCACGCGCGGGCTGGCCGAGATGGCGCGGCTGGGGGAGGCCTGCGGCGCGCGCCAGGAGACCTTCGCGGGGCTGGCCGGCATGGGCGACCTGATGGTCACCTGCTGGAGCCGGCTGCGGTCGGAACCGCAAGGCCGGGGAGCTGATCGCCCAGGGTGCGACACCCGACGAGGCGGTCGCCGAGATCGGGCACGTGGTCGAGGGACTGACGACCGCGCCGGTGCTGCGCGACCTCTCCCACCGGCTCGGGATCGAGCTGCCGATCACCGAGAGCGTCTGCCGCGTTCTCGACGGCGAGCCTCTCGGCGAGCTGGTCGCGTCGCTGATGGGCCGGCGCCCGCGCGATGAGTAGCATCACTCCTGTGCGCCGAGCTCTGATCGCCGTCGCGCTGGCCGCGTCCGTCGCGGGCTGCGGCTCCTCGTCGAACAGCTCCGACCCGTCCGGCGGCGCGGCGGTTGCCCCGGGCACGACCGCCGTCTTCGTCCACGCGAACACCGACCTCCAGCCGGCGCAGCTGCAGGCGCTGGCGCCGCTGCTGCACGCGGCCGGCGCCGACGTCGCACCCGCGGTCGACGCCCTGAAGGGAGTCCTCGGCCCGGAGACCGACGCCGTCGCACTGACCGCCGCCGACCTCGACTCGAAGACGCTTCTCGGCATGACCCAGCCGCCGAGCACGGCGAAGCTCGAGACCGCGCTGGCCAAGCACAACCCGCCGCTCGTCTCCGAGAACGTGTCCGGCTGGCAGGTGGTCGCCGCCGACCGCAAGACGATCGACCGCTTCAAGCGGGCGCGAAACGACGGCTCGCTCGCCTCGAACGGCGACTACAAGGCCGCGACCGAGGGTCTCCCGGCAGACGCGCTCGCGACCATCTACGCCGACGGCGCAACCGTGACCGCCGAGGCCGGCCGCCACGCGAAGACGGAGATCGGCCCGATTCCGGGCGTCGGCCGGGTCAGCTGGGCGGCCGGGTCGGTCAGCACGGCGCCGGGTGGCTTCAAGGTGCAGCTGCGCCTGAAGGGCGACGAGCTCGAGCCGTTCGAGTACGCGGCCGAGCTTCCCGCCCAGACGCCCGCCCCTGTCTCGCTGTTCGTCGACGCCAAGGGCCTGAACGCGACGCTCGACGAGCTCCGCCGCTCGCCGCTACTCACCGGGCAGATCGGCACGATCGCGAAGGCGCTGGGTGGAGTGCTCGACGACGTGATCGAGCTGTTCAAGGGCGAGGCGGCGTTCTACGTCCGGCCGCTGCCCGCCGGCCCCGAGTACACGCTCGTCGTCCAGGTCGACGACGAGGTGACCGCGGGCGCCGTGCTCGATCACCTCGCCACCCTGGCGAGCGCGTTCTCCCAGACGCTCCCCGAGCACTCGATTGTGCAGGGCGTCCCGGTGACGAAACTCGTCGTGCAGAAGACGACGCTCTACTACGCGACGTTCGACGGCCACGTCGTGATCACGTCGGCGCCGAGCGGGATCCGCGGGCTGCTTCTCGACGGGCCGAAGCTGACCGACACGCCGGGCTGGAAGAACGCTGCGGCCGCCGCCGGGCTCCCGGAACAGACCGCCGGGATCGTCTACGGCGACGCCGCGACCGCCCTCCCGTTGCTTGCGAAGCTGGGCGGCTCGTCGAAGGCGGTGCCCAAGGATCTTCTCTTCGGCACAGGCCTGGCGTACGCCACCGTCGGCGGGTCGGTGTTGTCGGTCGATGGCTTCGTCGGCGTGCGGTAGCCTTCGGCGTCGTGACCGCGCGCTCGTTCCTGTTCACGTCGGAGTCCGTCACCGAGGGGCACCCCGACAAGATGGCCGACCAGATCTCGGACTCGGTCCTCGACGCCGTCCTCACCGAGGATCCGCTGGGGCGTGTCGCGTGCGAGACGCTGATCACGACCGGGCTCGTCGTGGTCGCCGGCGAGATCACGACCGAGACGTACGTCGACATCCCGCGGCTCGTGCGCAAGAAGATCCGCGAGATCGGCTACGACCGCGCGAAGTACGGCTTCGACGCCGACACGTGCGGCGTGGTCGTCGCGCTGGACGAGCAGTCGCCCGACATCGCGCAGGGCGTGGATGCGTCCTACGAGACGCAGCACGACCCCGGCGACTCCGATCCGCTCGACCGTGAGGGTGCGGGCGACCAGGGGATGATGTTCGGCTACGCGAGCGACGAGACCGACGAGCTGATGCCGATGCCGATCATGCTGGCGCACCTGATCTGCCGCCGGCTCGCCGAGGTGCGCAAGGCCGACGTCCTGCCGTACCTGCGGCCCGACGGGAAGGCCCAGGTGACGATCCGCTACGAGACCGACGAGCACGGGCACATCCGCCCGGTCGAGATCGTGCGCGTGCTCGTCTCGACGCAGCACCGCGACGGCCTCGACGCCGAACACGCTGATCAAGCCCGACCTGGCCGAGCACGTGCTCCACCCGATCCTGCCGGGCGCACCTGTACGACGAGAAGCGCCTGCAGTCGGACAAGGACTTCTTCTACTGCAACCCGACCGGCAAGTTCGTCGTCGGCGGCCCGATGGGCGACACCGGCCTCACCGGCCGCAAGATCATCGTCGACACCTACGGCGGTGCCGCCCGTCACGGCGGCGGGGCGTTCTCCGGCAAGGATCCGACGAAGGTCGACCGCTCCGCGGCGTACGCCGCCCGCTACGTGGCGAAGAACGTCGTCGCCGCCGGGCTGGCGAGCCGCTGCGAGCTGCAGGTCGCCTACGCGATCGGCGTCGCGCACCCGGTCTCGGTCGAGGTCGACTGCTTCGGCACCGAGCGCATCCCGGTCGCGCAGATCGAGGATCTCGTCCGCGACCACTTCGACCTGCGGCCGGCCGCGATCATCCGCGACCTCGACCTGCGCCGCCCGATCTACTCGAAGACCGCCGCCTACGGCCACTTCGGCCGCGACGACCACGACTTCACGTGGGAGCGGATCGACAAGGCCGACGCGCTCCGCGAGGCCGCCGGCCTCGCCAGCCCGGCGACCGTCTAAGTCTTCTTCACGAAGAGCCCGCCGGCAGCACGCTCGCCGACCGTGCGCTCGCCGCCGTGCAGCTTGACCGTGAACTGCCCGGCCGCCGGCTGGGCGGAGGCCATCTCGACCTTCGTCCCCGGCGTGAAGCCCTCGTCGTAGAACCAGTGCAACAGCTCGCCGTCGTGCTCGGCCAGCCGGACGATCGTGGCGCGGTCGCCCTGCTCGAGGGTGGACAGCGGCGCCAGCTCGCGGTTCTCGCGCTGCTCGACCTCGGTGTCGACCGGCCAGCCGTGCGGGCAGCGTTCCGGATGGCCGAGCTTCTCGTCCATCCGCTCGATCATGTCGTCGGTGAACGTGTCGCCGAGCTCGTCGGCGTGGACGTGCGCCTCGGCGGCGGTGTAGCCCATGAAGTCGGTCAGGAGGCGCTCGATGATCCGGTGCTTGCGGACGACGCGCTCGGCGCGCGCGCGGCCCGTCTTGGTCAGGATCGCCTCCTTGTGCTCGCCCCGCTGGACGAGCCCGTCCTTCTCCATTCGCTTCAACATCTCGCCGGCAGAGGCGCGGGACACCCCGAGCATCTCGGCGACCCGCGACGCCAGCGCAGGCGAACCGGTGGTCGCGGGCCGGTACTCGCCGATCGGAAAGGCGAGAAACCAGATCGTCTCCAGGTAGTCGTCGACTGAGTGTCGTTGCGCCATGACAGGTCAAATTTGACGTGCGTCCGGGGTCGCCACTATAGTCGCACCCGGTTGTAAGGCACGCCTTACAACGACCCGAAGGATCACCTCACTCTTATGTCCTCAGCCCAGATCCTCGTTCTCGGAGCCATCGCCGGCGCGACGATCCTGATCGGCCTCCCGCTCGGCCGGCTGTCGACGCCGAGCATCAAGCTGAAGGCGGCGCTGAGCGCGATGGCGACAGGGATCCTGCTCTTCCTGCTGTACGACGTCATCCACGGCGCGATCGAGCCGGTCGACACCGCGCTGACGTCGGCGGTCGACGGCGGCAGCTGGGCGAGCTTCTCCTGGTACGTCCTCCTCTTCGCCGTCGGCGCCACCGCCGGCCTGATGAGCCTCGTCTACTACGACGGCTGGATGAAGCGGAAGCGGAGCAAGGCGATGCTCGGCCCGGGCGCCGCGTCGGCGGCGGAGTTCGAGCAGTCGTGGGCAGCGTCGCTCTCCGCCTCGGCCTTTCTCTCGCTGCTGATCGCCACGGGCATCGGCCTGCACAACTTCTCCGAGGGGCTGGCGATCGGCCAGGCCGGGGCGCAGGGTGCGATCAGCCTCGCGGTCGTCCTGATCGTCGGCTTCGGCCTGCACAACGCGACCGAGGGCTTCGGCATCGTCGCACCGCTCTCGGGCGAGCCGGTCAAGCCCAGCTGGCGCTTCCTGCTGCTGCTCGGACTGATCGGCGGCGGCCCGACGTTCGTCGGCACGCTGATCGGGCAGCTGTGGGTCAGCGAGTCGCTGTCGATTCTGTTCCTCGCACTCGCCGCCGGCTCGATCCTCTACGTGGTGCTCGAGCTCGCGCAGGTGAACAGGCGGATGGCCTCGAAGGAGTTCATCGCCTGGTTCGTCCTCCTCGGCCTCTTCCTCGGCTTCGCCACCGAGTTCGTGGTCGCGGCCGCAGGGGTCTAACCCCTCCCCTCACTAGGCTGGGACGGTGGGGTTTGCCACCGTCTACCCGCTCGTCTCCGCGCGCGCCGTCGCGCGGGCGTTCACCTACGAGGTGCCCGAGGGAGTGGGGAAGGGCGCCGTCGTCTCGGTGCCGTTCGGCCGCTCGCGGGTGCGCGGTGTGGTCGTCGCGACCGGTGAGGCGCCGCCGCCCGGCGTCCAGGCCGCGCCGATCACCGGCGTGCTGGACGAGCTCTCGCCTGCCCTCGTCGACCTCGCGCTCTGGGTCGCGGAGTACTACGGCTCGACCCCGGCGCGGGCGCTGGAGCTCGTCGCGCCGCGCATGCGGAAGCGGCGCGGCGAGGTGAAGCCCTCGGCGGCCGGGCTTCCCGGCGAGTCGGCGCCTGATCGCCTCACGCCGGAGCAGGTGGCCGCGCTCGACGCGATCGTCGCCGCGATGGACGGCGGCGGCGGCCGCTACCTGCTGTACGGCGCGACCGGCAGCGGCAAGACCGAGGTGTACCTCCAGGCGTGCGCGGCCGCGCTCGAGCGCGGGCTCGGTGCGATCGTGCTCGTGCCGGAGATCGCGCTCACCCCGCAGGCGGTCGGCCGTTTCCGGCAGCGCTTCGGCGACCGCATCGCCCTGATCCATTCCGGGATGACCGAGGCGGAGCGGCGCGACGAGCGTGAGCGGATCGCCGCCGGTGACGCCAGGGTGGTCGTCGGCGCCCGCTCCGCCGTCTTCGCGCCCGTCCGGGGGCTCGGGCTGATCTGCGTCGACGAGGAGCACGACGCGTCCTACAAGCAGGAGTCCGATCCGCGCTACGACGCGCGGACGGTCGCGGCCAAACGCGCGACGCTGGAGGGCGCCGTCGCCGTGTTCGGCAGCGCGACGCCCCGGCCGGAGAGCTGGGCGGCGCTGGAGCGGCTCGAACTGGGCGGCCGGCTCGGCGGGAAGCTGCCGTCCGTGCGCGTTGTCGACATGCGGCGCGAACGCGGGTACCCGCTCTCGACGCCGTTGCTCGCCGAGCTCGGCAAGATCGCCGAGCGCGGCGGCAAGGCGATCCTGCTGCTGAACCGCCGCGGGCTGACGCCCGCCATCCACTGCCGCACGTGCGGCGTCACCCGTCGCTGCCCGAACTGCGACGTCGCCCTCGTCCTTCACTCCGGCGGTGACCTCCGTTGCCACCACTGCGGCCACGCCGAGCCCTCGCCCGAGCTCTGTCCCGAGTGCGGCTCGGCCGAGCTCGCCCGGCTCGGCGCCGGAACGCAACGGCTCGAGCGCGAGCTGGCGGCGGCGCTGCCCGCGCTGAAGCTGATCCGTCTCGACGCCGACACGAAGGATCCGACCGCCGCGCTCGAGCGGTTCGCCGTCACCGACCGGGCGGTGCTGCTCGGCACGCAGATGGTCGCGAAGGGCCACCACTTCGAAGGCGTCGCGCTCGCCGCCGTCGTCGACGCCGACACGGGGATGGCCATGCCCGACTTCCGGGCCGAGGAGCGCACGTTCCAGCTGCTCACCCAGCTCGCGGGGCGGAGCGGGCGAGACGCGCCCGGGCGCGTGGTGATCCAGACCTTCCAGCCGGACGCCCGGCCGGTCGAGCTGGCCGCCCGGCACGACGTCCAGCGGTTCCTCGGCGGCGAGCTCGAGCGGCGCGAGCTGCTTGGCTACCCGCCCTTCCGGCACCTCGTGCGGATCGTCGTCGCCGGCCCGGAGCCGGAGGCGCCGATGCGGGCGCTGGAGGAGCTCAAGAACGCGGTCGGCGGCGACGAGCTGCTCGGCCCGGCGCCGATCCTGCGGCTGCGCGGCCGCTACCGCGCCCAACTGGTCGCGAAGACCGATCGTCCGGGCGCGCTCGCCGCGAGGGCGAGCCGTGCCCTGGCCGCCGCTGCTCCCGCAATGCGGAAGGCCAACCTGACGGTGGTGGTGGACGTCGACCCGCAGAGCCTCTGATTCAATTGCGCCGGGCATGAGCGACGAGCACGAACAGGTGGACGACGAGGAGCTGAGCGCCGAGCACGAGGCGCGGCGGCGGTTCGCGCTCGCCCAGATCCGCCAGTGGCCCGACCCGGTGCTGAAGCTGCGCGCGCAGGAGGTGGAGGCCGGGGAGTTCGACGACGACCTGCGCCGCCTGGTCGAGCGCATGCACCAGCTGATGGACGACGCGAACGGCGTCGGTCTCGCCGGCAACCAGGCGGGCGTGCTGCGGCGGCTGTTCGTCTTCCGGCTCGACGACGAGCATCGCGCCGCGATCAACCCGAGGATCGTCGACCCGAGCGACGAGCGCGAGACCGACGACGAGGGCTGCCTCTCGCTGCAGGGCGTGCTCGTCCCGGTCGAGCGGCACGCGGCCCTGACGCTCGAGGCCCAGGACGTGGACGGGACGCCGTACCGGCTCGAGCTCGAAGGACTGGGGGCGCGCGTCGTCCAGCACGAGTTCGACCACCTCGACGGCGTGCTGATCATCGAGCGCACGACGCCGGAGGCGCGCCGCGAGGCGATGGCCACTCTGCGACCGCAGCCGATCCTCGGGTGAGATTCGGCTTCGCCGCGAGCGCGCCGTTCGGGGCCGACGTCCTCGGGCGCCTGGCGGCAAAGCACGAGATCGCGTTCTGCCTGACCCAGCCCGACGCGCCCGCCGGCCGGGGGCGCGGTCTCCGGCCCGCCCCGGCGAAGCTGAAGGCGATGCAGCTCGGGATTCCGGTCGTCGAGAGCCTCGACGTGCCACTTGACGCCGAGACGATCGTGCTCGTCGCCTACGGCCGGCTGATCCCGAACGAGCTGCTCGATCGCCATCTCTGGCTGAACGTCCACCCGTCGCTCCTGCCGCGCTGGCGCGGCGCCGCCCCGGTCGAGCGGGCGTTGATGGCGGGGGATGCCGAGACCGGCGTGACCGTGATCAGGCTGGTGGAGGAGCTGGACGCCGGGCCCGTCGCGGCGCAGCGGTCGTTCCCGGTCGGTGAGGACGACGATGCGGGCGCGGTGTACGACCGCGCAGCCGAGATCGGCGCCGAGCTCCTCGAGGAAGTGCTGCCCGGGCCGTCGTTCACGCCGCAGCCCGACGACGGGGTCACCTACGCGGAGAAGATCGGGCGCGAGGATCGTGAGCTCGACCTCTCCAACCCCCGGGCGGCCGTCAACCGTGTGCGCGCGCTCTCACCCCGCATCGGTGCGCGCACGGAGCTCGAGGGACGGCCGGTCACCGTCTGGCGGGCCCGGCTGGACAACGGCGAGTTCGTTCCGATCGAGGTCCAGCCCGCGGGCGGCACCCGCATGAGCTACGAGGCGTTCCTTCGGGGCGCCCGTTGACCGCGCCTTGACGTCCACCGCCCGTCCGAACAAGAGTAGAGGCACCACAACCTGTCCCGGGAAGCGAGGTCTTAGACGTTGATCCGCACTGTCGCCGCCGTTGCCGTCTGTGCAGCCGTCGCAGGCGGGTTGCCTACGGGTCGATCCCCGACAACAACCTGGTCGTCCACGGGTGCTACAAGACGAAAGGCGGCCAGCTGCGCGTGATCGACACGGCTGTCACCGTCGTGTGCAAGAAGGGCGAGACGGCGGTGGCCCTGGCGGATGCCGTTCCGAACTCGGGCTGGGTGACCGCGGCGGTCGGCAACACGGCGCAGCTCTTCGACACCGGCGCGGTGGCGGTGAGCCTCCAGTGCATCTCGAACAACGCGACGACCGCGAACACCGGGATCACGTTCACGGCCACCGGGCAGTTCGTCACCCTGCTCGTCAGCTTTCACAATCCCGGCACGTCGGGGACGACCGTCCAGACATTGCACCTCTGGTCGCAGCAGGCGAGCGCCGGACACAACAACCAGTGCTTCGAACAGGGACAGTGGTTCGCCTCGTACACGTAGGCGACCGCTGGCGTCCGTGATGTGAGCGTCACGCCGGCCCGGCGGGCCGCGTACGACGTCGTCCTCCGAGTCTTCGAGGACGACGCGTACGCCGACCGCGCATTCACGACCGCTGCGAGCGGCCTCGACGCCCGCGACCGCTCCCTCGCGCAGCAGATCGCCTACGGCACCGTCCAGCGCGTCCGGGTGCTCGACCACGGGATCGAGACGCTCGGAAAGCGGCCGGTGCGCAAACTCGATCCACCGGTGCGCACCGCCCTCCGGCTCGGGGCGTACCAGCTTGCGTACCTCGGCGGAATCCCCGACCGGGCCGCTGTCAACGAATCGGTCGAGCTCGTCCGCCGGGCGGGGCTCGAGCGCGCGGTGCCGTTCACGAACGCGGTGATGCGACGGCTGACCGAGGGGCTGCGCGACCTGCTCGCCGGGCTCCCCGACGGGCCGCTGAAGGAGTCGTACCCCGACTGGATCTTCGAGACGTGGCGCCGCGACTGGGGCGACGACGAGGCGCTGGCGCTGATGCTTGCCCAGAACCAGGCGCCCGAGACCGTCGTTCGGCTCGTTCGCGGACAGATCGAGGGCGAGCCGACCGACGTTCCCGGCGCGTGGCGTGTGCAGCGGGTCGACGAGCAGGCGCTGGACGAGGGGAGGATCTGGCCGCAGAGCCGCGCCTCGCAGCTGGCCGGGCTCACCGTCGGGTCGCGGGAGGGGGAGCGCACGCTCGACCTCTGCGCCGCGCCGGGCGGCAAGACGACCATGCTCGCGGGGGAGGTGGTCGCGGTCGAGCTGCACGCGGGCCGGGCGCGGGAGCTGGAGGAGAACGCGCGCCGCCTGGGCGCGACGAACGTCCGGGTCGTCAACGCCGACGGGCTCGACCTCCCGTCCGAGCTCACCGGCTTCGACCGGGCGCTCGTCGACGCGCCCTGTTCCGGTCTCGGCGTGCTGGCCGGCCGGCCCGACCTGCGCTGGCGGGCGCAGCCGCTCCCGGAGCTCCAGCTGGGCTTGCTCCGTGCCGCTGCCGGGCGCGTGAAGCCGGGCGGGACGATCGTCTACTCGGTGTGCACGCTGAACGCGGACGAGAACGAGGCGATCGTCGACGCCTCGGGGCTCGCGGTCGACGACCTCGGGGCGGAGTGGCCGGCGTTCCGGCACCCGAAGCGGCCCGAGTTCCTGCTGACGTCGCCGCACCGGCACGCGACGTCCGGATTCTTCATCGCTCGACTACGGGCGTAAGATCACCACTCGTGAGTTGGGATCGCTGGATCCGGACGGTGGAGGTCGAGCCTTCGCTGTACGCCGCCGACTTCTCCCGCCTGGGCGACCAGGTCGAGTTGCTCCTGCGCGCGGGCGCCCGCGTCTTCCATTTCGACGTCGGTGACGGCCACTTCGTCGAGCCCGTGACGATCGGCCCGATCGTGCTCGAGTCGATCGCGCCGATGATCCACCGCGAGGGCGGGGTGATCGACTGTCACCTGATGGTCGACCAGCCCGAGCATCACTTCAGCCTGCTCCAGACGGCCGGCGCCGACAGCATCACCTTCCACTTCGAGGCGACGAGCGACCCGGTGGGCCTGGCCGCCCGGGCGCGCGAGCGGGGGTTCCAGGTCGGACTCGCGTTCAAGCCGGAGACGCCCGTCGAGCAGATCGTCCCGGTCGCCGGGGTGTTCGACCTCGTCCTGTGCATGAGCATCCATCCCGGCTATTCCGGCCAGGACTTCATGCCCGACGCCCTCCCCCGGATCACGTACCTCCGCGGACTCGTTCCCGACACCGTTCACATCCAGGTCGACGGCGGGATCTCGCACGACAACGTTCGCAGCGTGTACGACGCCGGCGCCGACCTGATCGTGGCCGGCTCCGCGATCTTCGGCATGGAAGACCTGCCGCGCGCATACCGGCGGCTGGTTCAGCTGCTCGCGTGACTTGGCTCGACCGGGCATTGGAGCTCGCCGAGCGCGGGCGTGGCACGACCTGGCCGAACCCGGTCGTCGGGGCGGTCGTCGTCGCCGGTGACGAGGTGGTCGGCGAGGGCTGGCACGAGCGCAAGGGCGGCCCGCACGCGGAAGTGGTGGCGCTCGGAGCGGCCGCTGAACGGGCCCGCGGAGCGACGCTCTACCTGACGATGGAGCCGTGTGCGCATCACGGGACGACGCCTCCGTGCACGGAGGCCGTTCTGGCGGCGGGCGTGGCAAAGGTGATCGCGGGCTCGCTTGATCCGAACCCGGAGGCGGGCGGCGGCCTCGAGGCGCTCGCGGCCGCAGGCGTCGAGGTCGAGCACACCGGCTCGTTCGAGGCGCGGGCGCAGAACGAGGCGTGGCGCACCTGGGTGGCGGCAGGACGCCCGTTCGTCACCCTGAAGCTCGCCGCCACGCTCGACGGGCGCGTGACCGTGCCGGGCACACGGTGGGTGACCGGGGAGGAGAGCCGGCGGCGTGTCCACGAGCTGCGGGCGGCGTCGGATGCGGTCGCCGTCGGCATGGGCACCGTCCGCGCTGACGCTCCGCGCCTCGACGCGCGCGATGTCGCCGCCGGCCGGCAGCCGCGCCGCCTCGCGTTCGGCCGTGGACCGCTGCCCGACGGGTCGGAGCTGGAGCTCCGAACCGACCCGCTCGAGCAAGAGCTGCGGGCGCTCGGAGCGGAAGGCGTCCAGTCGCTGCTGCTCGAAGGCGGCCCGACGCTCGCCACTGCATTCCTCGAGCGCGACCTGGTCGACCGGCTGCTCGTCTTCGTGGCGCCGACGATCGCCGGGGAGGGACAGCTTCTGCTCGGGGCGCTCCCGCAGCCGGTGTCGCTCCACCGGTTCAGGGTTGAGCCGCTCGGCGCCGACGTCCTGCTCGACGCCTATGTCCATGAGCCCTGAGGACCGGCTCGTCGGGCTCCTGTCGCGGTGGCTCGCCCGCCACGTCGACAACACGCAGCTCCGCGAGGGGATCGAGACGGCCGGGCGCGAGGGCCTCTCGGCCGATCAGACGGAGGCGCTCGACGAGCTGATCGTGGAGCTCGACCGCACCGGTCCAACCGGCCGCGGCGACCTCGAGATGGCCGTCAGGGAGACGCTCGAAGCTCTGGCGCTCGGTTAGTCCACCGCGAAGCGGTAGCCGTCGCCGCGGACGGTGATCACCCGCGCCGGGTGCCGCGGGTCGCGCTCGATCTTCTTGCGCAGGTTCGAGATGTGGGCCTCGCAGGTGTGGCCGTCGCCCGTGTGCGAGCTTCGCCAGAGCGAGCGCATCATCCCGTCGCGGCTGACGACGCGGCCCGGCTCGTCGGTCAGGAGGACGAGCAGCTTGAACTCGGCCGGCGTGAGATCGACCTCGCGGCCGTCGACGTACGCGCGCCGCTCGACCAGCTCGATCCGGATGCCGCCGACGGTGCGGATCGATGCCAACGGGCCGGTGGTCGGGTCGTCGATCTGCCTGACCATGCCCTCGAGCGCGACCAGGACGCCGTGCTCGTCGTGCACGGAGACGGTGGTCTGCTCCACCCAGATCTGCCCACCGTCCTTCCGGATCCAGCGTGAGACGTGCGGCCCCGACTGCCACCCCGCGCGGAGCAGCTCGAGCAGCACGGAGCGGTCGTCGGGATGGGTGAGCCGCTCGCCGATCTCCGGGTCGGCGTAGAACTCGTCGGGCGTGTAGCCCGAGAGCCGCTCGGCGGTCGCGTTGACGTACTCGAACGCCCGGTCGGGTACGAGCCGGTAGCGGTAGACGACGACCGGGCTGCGGTCGAGCAGCAGGCGCAGCGACTCCTCCGACGGGTTGCCTTTCTCGCTCATCGGAGCCGGTCAGCCTTCGATCGCGAAGCGATACCCGCCGCCGCGGACCGTGATCACCCGGGTCGGGCGCCGCGGGTCGCGCTCGATCTTCTTGCGCAGGTTCGAGATGTGGGCCTCACAGGTATGGCCGTCGCCCGTGTGCGGGCCGCGCCAGAGCTTCCGCATCATGTCCGGCCGCGTCACCACCCGGCCGGGGTGCTCCGTCAGCAGCGTGAGCAGCTTGAACTCGGCCGGCGTCAGGTGGACGGTCCGGCCGTCGACGACCACGCGGCGGTCGACCAGGTCGACCTCGATGCCGCCGAGCGAGCGGACGACCACCGACCGGCGGGCGGGATTGGTGACCTCTCGCACCACGCCGTCCACGCCGATCAGGGTGCCGTCGCCGTTGTACAGCGGGCTGAGCTTCTGCTCGGCCCAGATCAGCGACCCGTTCTTGCGGAGCCAGCGCAGCGTCGTCGGCGTCGTGTCGCCGGTCGTGATCATCTCGGCCAGCCGGTCCCGGTCGTCCGGATGCGCCGTCTTGAAGCCGAGATCGGGGTCGACGTAGTACTCGTCGGGCTCGTAGCCGACGAGTCGGGTCGTCGCCTCGCTGATGTACTCGATCCGGCGCTCGGGGCTCAGCCGAAGCCGGAACACGACGTCGGGCACACGATCGACGAGGCGCCGAAGGGCGGTATCGGTACGCGGGTCGTTATCGGGCACGCAGAGAGAATGGCAGGGCGCGTGCGGCGCCAGAGGAGCCTATGCCATCGTTCGGACGGAGGCGAACCATCTAGCCTGTACGCGTGTTCACGGGTCTGGTGCGCGAGGTCGGGACGGTCGTCTCGTTCGAGGGTGGGCGCCTGCGGGTCGAGTCCGCGATCGAGGCGGCGGTGGGCGACTCGATCGCGATCGACGGGGTCTGCCTGACCGTCGTGGAAGGCGACGGTCGGACGCTCGGCTTCGACGCCGTGCCCGAGACGCTCGCCCGGACCACACTCGGCCGCCTCGCCGCCGGCGGGCGCGTCAACCTCGAGCCGGCTCTGCGCGCGGGGGAGCCGCTGGGCGGGCACTACGTCCAGGGGCACGTCGACGGCGTCGGCACCATCAGGTCGGTCGAGCCCGAGGGCGAAGGGCGGCGGGCGTGGGTCGACGCCCCCGAGGCGATCCTCCGCTACTGCGTCGAGAAGGGCTCGATCACGGTCGATGGCGTCTCGCTGACGGTTGCAGCCGTCGACGGCGCCGGGTTCGAGGTCGCACTCGTGCCGCACACGCTCGAGGTGACTACGCTCGGGCCGGCGGCGGCCGGAGACGAGGTGAACCTCGAGGTGGACGTGCTCGCCAAGTACGTGGAAAAGCTCGCGGGGCTACCATCTGGGTATGGCGACGTCGGCTGAGCCGCGCACGTTCGCGTCGATCGAGGACGCGATCGACGACATCCGGAACGGGAAGTTCGTCGTGGTCGTCGACGACCCCGACCGTGAGAACGAGGGAGACCTCGTGATCGCCGCCCAGTTCGCGACCCCGGAGGCGGTCAACTTCATGGCCACGCACGCGCGCGGCCTGATCTGCCTGTGCCTGACCGAGGAGCGCTGCGACGAGCTCGCGCTGCACCAGATGACCGAGCACAACGAGACGCCGCTCGGCACGGCCTTCACGGTCTCGGTCGAGGCGCGTGAGGGCGTCAGCACCGGCATCTCCGCCGCCGACCGCTCGCGGACGATCCAGGTCGCGATCGACCCGAAGTCGACGCCGCACGACCTCGTCCATCCCGGCCACGTGTTCCCGCTGCGCGCCCGCGACGGCGGCGTTCTGCGCCGCTCGGGCCAGACCGAGGCGTCGGTTGACCTCGCGCGCCTCGCCGGCCTGTACCCCGCCGGCGTCGTCTGCGAGATCATGAACGACGACGGGACGATGGCCCGCGTCCCCGACCTCGTGCCCTACTGCGAGCGGCACGGGCTGAAGCTGATCACCGTCGCCGACCTGGTCGAGTACCGAAGGCGCCACGAGAAGCTGATCGAGCGCGAGACCGCGGTGCGGCTGCCGACCGAGTACGGCGAGTTCCAGGCGATCGCGTTCCGCGAGAAGCTGACCGGCAAGCACCACGTCGCCCTGGTGCACGGGCACGTCGACGGCGCCGACGACGTCCTCGTCCGTGTCCACTCCGAGTGCCTGACCGGGGACGTCTTCCATTCGCTGCGCTGCGATTGCGGCGAGCAGCTGGACACGGCGCTGCGGCGGATCACCGCCGAGGATTGCGGTGTCCTGCTGTACATGGCCCAGGAAGGCCGAGGCATCGGCCTGCTGAACAAGCTGAAGGCGTACGAGCTCCAGGAGCAGGGCCTCGACACCGTCGAGGCGAACCTCGCGCTGGGCTTCGCCGCCGACGAGCGCGAGTGGGGCATCGGCAACCAGATCCTCGCCGACCTGGGGCTGACCACGATCCGGCTGCTGACGAACAACCCGAAGAAGGTCTCGGGGCTCGAGGCGTACGGCCTGCGGGTCAGCGAGCAGGTGCCGATCGAGACCGAGCCCAACGACGAGAACCGGCGCTACCTCCAGGCCAAACGTGAGAGGCTGGGGCACCGGCTGCACCATCAGGATCTCAAGTTCGAGCCGGAGAGCGAATGAGCGACAACCTCGACGAGTCCCAGGACTGGCCGCTGCGCGACTACTCGGCGCGGCTGCGTCCGCCTGCCCGCCCCGAAGAGCAGGATCCGTTCGCGCCTCCCGTCGAGGAGTCGCAGACTGCGTTCGAGCCGCCGCCGGCATCGTCCGACGTGGAGGTGCTGTACGACGAGGACGAGCTCGACGCCGGGATCCCCGTCGTCGACGAGCCCGCAGCAGAGCCGGCTCCCGAAGCCGTGCCGCCTCCCGACCCGGTCCCGGCTCAGCCCGAGCCGCTGCAGCCCGAACCGGTTGCCGACGAGCAGCCGCCGCCCGGTGTGGAGGAGCACGCCGAGGGGGAGTTCCGGGTTCCGGACGGCTACACGGTGCTCGAGGGCGCGCCCACGGGCCACCGCCGAACGGTCGCGATCGTGGTCAGCCGCTTCAACGGCGAGATCACGAACCGGCTGCTCGACTCGGCGCTCGCGGTGCTCGACGAGGCCGGGGTCACGCGCGACTCCATCCTCGTCATGCCCGTCCCGGGCGCGTTCGAGCTGCCGATCGCCGCGATGGCGCTCGCGAAGACGCGGCGTTACTCGTGCGTCATCGCGCTCGGCGCCGTGATCCGCGGCGAGACACCGCACTTCGACTTCGTCGCGAGCGAGGCGGCCAGCGGGCTCCAGCTCGCCGGCATCGAGACCGGTGTCCCCGTGTCGTTCGGCCTGCTGACGTGCGACACCGCCGAGCAGGCGGAGGCGCGCGTGGAACGCGGCGCCTGGGCGGCCCGGACCGCGCTCGAGATGGCCGATGCGTTCGCGCAGCTGCGTACAGCGGTTGCCAGAGGCTAGGTACACTTCTCCGCCGTATGTCGAAGATCTGCTCTATCTGTGGGAAGAAGCCCGGGTTCGGCAACAGCCGGAGCCACTCGATGGTGGCGACCAGGCGTCGCTTCGACCCCAATCTCCAGCGCGTCAAGATCGTCGTGAACGGCACGCCCAAGCGCGCGTATGTCTGCACGCGCTGCCTCAAGGGCGGCAAAGTCTCCAAGGCGTAGCAACCGCGTAGCGGTTGCGAGGGTCTAAGCTCGCGCCGTGGAGTACGTCCTCACCTCGTCCGGGATCGGCCGGGTCGCGATCACCGCCGACGCGGTGGCGCAGATCGTCGGACTGACCGTCGCCGAGTGCTACGGCGTCGTCGGCACGAAGCCGTCGGGGAAGCTGGAGCGTCTGCGGCCCCGCGGCCGGACGACGCGCGGCATCGAGATCTCCGGCGACGAGAAGGGGCTCTCGATCGCGCTCCACGTCGTCGTCGAGCACGGCCTCAACCTCGCCGAGGTCGCATCCACTGTCCGCAACCGTGTCGCGTACGAGGTCAGCCGCATGACCGGGCTCGAGCTCGCCGCCGTCGAGGTGCACATCGAAGCCGTGAAGGTGTCTGCGTGAGCGATTTGACAGCGGTCCGCATCCTCGCGGGGCCGACCGCCGCCGCGCTGGAGGCGAGCCGCCGGCGCATCGACGACCTGAACGTCTACCCGGTTCCGGACGGCGACACGGGCACGAACCTGACGCTGACCGTCCGCGCTGTCGTCGAGGCTCTCGACAGGCTCGACGAATCGACACGCGAGCGCCTCGCCCGCGAGATCGCCCGCGCAGCCCTGATGGGCGCCCGCGGGAACTCGGGCGTGATCTTCTCGCAGATCGTCCGCGGGTTCGCCGAGGTGGTCGGCGAGGCCGAGGTGATCGACTCCCCGACGCTCGCCCGTGCGTTCCGCGGGGCGAGCGACGCCGCGTACCGGGCGGTGCGCAAGCCGGTCGAGGGGACGATGCTGACCGTGATCCGCGAGTTGGCCGAGGAGGCCGAGGCGCAGGCGCGCCCCGACCTGCCGGTCGCCGACCTGCTCCGTGCGCTCCTCGTCCGCGGCGAGGACGCGCTCGCGCGCACGCCGCAGTACCTCGAGATCCTCCGGCAGGCGGGCGTCGTCGACGCGGGCGGTGCGGGGCTGATCGAGCTCGTCCGCGGGCTCACCTCGGCCGTCACGGGTGAGGCGCTCCCGGACGCGCCGCCCGACCTCGAGGCGGTCGGCTTCGACGCGATCCACCAGGAGCTTTCGAAGTACCGCTACTGCACGGTGTTCGTCGTCGAGGGCGAGGGGCTCGACCTCGACGGCCTCGAGGACGAGCTGGAGAAGTTCGGCGACTCGCTGATGGTCGTCGGCGACCTGTCCGCCCTGAAGGTGCACGTCCACACCGACGATCCCGGCGCCGCCCTGAGCCTCGGCTCGGCGCGCGGCGTGCTGGAGGGGATCGAGATCGCGAACATGCACCGCCAGACCGAGGAGCGCGAGACGCGGCTGATGCAGCTCGTGCCCGACCATCCACGCGAGACCGAGGTGATCGCGATCGTCGCCGGCGACGGGAACGAGCGGCTGTTCCGCGGTCTCGGCGCGACCCGCATCGTCGAGGGCGGCCAGTCGATGAACCCGTCGACGGCGGACATCCTCGCGGCGATCGAGGCGACCACCGCGCCGGAGGCGGTCGTGCTCCCGAACAACTCGAACGTCGTGCTCACCGCCGAGTCGGCGGCGGAGCACGCGACCAAGCCCGTGCGGGTCGTCCCGACGAGGTCGATTCCGGCCGGGGTCGCGGCGATGGTCGCGTACGACGCGTCGGCGTCGGCCGAGGCGAACGCCGCCGAGATGAACGAGGCGGTGGCCGCCGTCGCGACGGGCGCGGTGACGATCGCCTCGCGCGACGTCGCCATGAACGGGCTCGCGATCGAGGAAGGCGCGTATCTAGGCCTGATCGAGGACGAGCCGTTCGTCGGCGGGCCGGCGTTCGACGAGGTCGCCACCGCCGTGGTCGAGCAGTTGCTCTCGGAGCCGCGCGGCGTGTTGACGATCCTCACCGGCGACGGCGCCCCCGAGCTGAACGGACTGCTCCAGCGGATCGCTGCGCTCCACCCCGAGGTGGAGGTGGACGTCCAGGACGGCGGGCAGCCCCACTACCACCTGCTGCTCTCCGCCGAGTAGCGTTCGCCGTGTGCCCGTCCGGGTTCTGGTCATCGAGGACAACGACGTCTTCCGCCACGCGCTGGAGGTCCTGCTGACGCTGAACGGCGAGATCGAGATCGCCGGCGCCGACGTCGACGGCACCGACGCCGTCGAACGCTGCCGCGAGCTGTCGCCCGACGTGGCGCTCGTCGACTACCGCCTGCCCGGCCTCGACGGCGTCCAGGTGACGCGGCTCCTGCGTGCGCAGTGCCCGGAGGTCGCGGTCGTCGCGCTGACAGCGGCCGCGGGCGAGCGCGAGGTCGAGGCGCTGCTCGAGGCCGGCGCCGTCGCGTGCATCGGCAAGGACCAGCCGCTCGACGAGATCGTCGATGCAGTGCTGAAGGCGGCGGCCTGATGCAGCTCACCGCCCAGAACACCGCGATCGTCCTCGACTCGACCGCCGACCACCCGGAGGGGCCGCAACGGTTTGCGAACTGGCGCGTGGTTCCGCTCTACGTCCGCTTCGGCCAGGAGAGCTTCCGCGACTACGACGAGCTCGGCCCACAGGAGTTCTACGAGCGGCTGCGCACGGCCCCCGAGCTGCCGACGACCTCGCAGCCGACGCCCGGCGACTTCCTCGCCGCCTACGAGGGGCTCGCTGCGTACGAGCGGATCCTGTCGCTGCACCTCCCGCTGAAGCTCTCCGGCACCGTCGAGAGCGCTCGGACGGCGGGCGAGGAGCTCGGCGGCGAGAAGGTGCGGGCGATCGACAGCGGCACGGTCTCGGCCGGGCTCGCCCTCCTCGCGCTCGGGATCCAGCACCGGCTCGAGCGCGGCACGACCGACGAGGAGGTCGACGAGTTCATCGCGCGGTTCCAGCGCGAGAGCCGGATCGTCTTCACCGTCGACACGCTCGAGTTCCTCGCCAAGGGCGGCCGGATCGGGAAGGCGGCGGCGATGGCCGGCACGCTGCTGAACATCAAGCCGATCCTCGAGATCCAGCAGGGAGAGGTCGTCCCGGTCAAGCGCGTGCGCGGCGCCCACAAGGCGTTCCTGGAGTTCGTCGAGATGTTCGAGCAGGGGAGCGTCGACCGGCCGTCGCTGCGGGTGGCGATCGCCGACGCGGACGCACCCGAGCGGCGAGAGGCGGTGCGGGAGCTCGTCCTACGGACGCGCCCGCAGGCGCGGATCGACATCGAGACGTCGCTCGGTGCGGTCGTCGGGACGCACGCAGGCCCCGGCGCGGTCGGCTTCTTCTGGTTCGACGACGTCGACGGCTAGTCGAACTAGTCGTCCGCCTCACCGGTGGTGATCACCACGGTGGGGACGACGGGCGCGACCGGGACGGAGCCGGGCTGGAGCGCGGCCCGTGGGCTCAGCTTGCCGACCGGATCGTTCCGCGGCTGCGCGTAGCCGAGCAGCGTGAGGTTGAGCAGGATCGCGGCGGCGGCCACCAGGGCGACCGCCGCCGCAACGAATGCGATACGAAGCACGTCGCCGACGCTAGACGACGCGGGCGCCGCTCGCCTGATCGAAGACGGCGATCGCCGCGAACGGGCAACATTCCGCCGCCTCGATCGCCCCTTCCCCGGCGTCGCCGGAGAGGATCGCGATCCCTTCACCGTCGAGGTCGAACGTCTCGGGCGCGATCTTCACGCACGAGGCCATCCCGCTACACAGCGACCGGTCGATTTCGATTCTGTACGTCATTGGTTCCTCCCTTGGTGACGATGCGCCATGCCGTCAGGCCGGCGACGGCGGCGACCGAGCCCGCGTAGAGCCCGAACGCCCACTTGTCGGTGCCGGCGGCGAGGCCGTGGACAGTCGCGGCGGCGAACACCCCGAACGTGAGGTAGTGCAGCCGCCGCCAGTTCCGCACGCCGATCCGGCGGCGGAGTGAGAACGATGCGTAGATGATGACCATGAGCTCGGCCGCGATCACGCCGGTGCCGACCGCGAGCGGCCGGTAGGGACTCTGACCGGGAACGAGCAGGCCGGCCAGTGGCATCTTGATCGTCTGGTCGAGCGTCAACACGAGCCCATGGGCGACGACCGCGCCCAGCCCGAGCAGGGCGAGGAAGCGGTGCATGTCGACGGCAGCCGCCGCCTTGACCCGGCGGCCGAGCGGCTTCGACTTCACCGTCAGACCGGCGATCACCGAGCTCGTCAGCAGGACGTAGGCGGTCAGCCCGCTCGCGCGTGCGAGCAGCCAGAAGGTCGGGTCGGTCTTCACGCGAGGCCCCCGGTGAACACGGTCCGGCCGTCGTTCATCACCAGCACCGCGGGGCCGGCCGCCGGTGCGCCGAGGAAGATCGCCTTGGCGAGCACTTCCGCCTCGACCGCCGTGTTCGCGACGACCGTGACGCGGAGGAAGTCGCCGCCGGCGGGAGTGCCGGTCCCCGGGTCGATCAGGTGATGAGCCTCTGTCCCGTTCCGCCGCCAGCGTCGGCGGTCGCGGCCCGAGGTGGCGATCGCCCCGCGGTCGAGCTCGAGCGTCACCTGCCCGTCCGCCGTCTCGACGCCGACCGGCCACCGGCGGCCGTAGCAGGCGATGTCCCCGCCCGCGTTGACGAGGCAGGGGCCTGTCCCGACGAGCATCCGCGCGGCGCGGTCGACGGCGTAGCCCTTGGCGATCCCGCCGAGATCGAGCCGGAAGCCCCGTTCGATCTCGATCCGCGAGCCGTCCAGGCTGACGTCGCCGCCGCATCTCCGTGGAGCCGCCGCCGGGCCGTCCGGGGCGACCTCGTCGAAGGTCCGGTCGTAGCCGGCGGCGACCAGCGCGTCGTGCACCGTGGGGTCGAAGAGCCCGGCGGTGCGCGTCCGCGCCTCGACGGCGAGCCGGGTGACCTCGACCAGCTCGGGCCCTGCGTCGAGCACGCCGCGGCGATTGAGCGCCGAGAGCTCGGAGTCCGGGCGGAAGCGCGACAGCAACGCCTCCAGCCGCTCGAACTCGACCTCGACCCGATCGAGAGCGTCCCTGCTCTCGGCGCTCCGCGTGACGTCCAGCAACAGCTCGACCTCGGTTCCCATCGCGTGGAAGGTGCGGCGCTCCATCACGATGTCCTCGTGATCGTCAGCGGCGGCAGCGTCACGACGCGGACGGAGGGGGCGTAGCCGCCGCCGCCGCTCGACACCGCGGCCGGCGCCGACGCGAGGGATGCCGTCGCGCGTGCCTTTGCGTTGGCTGCGTTGATGCTCGCGATCTCGTGCTTGCGGAGGGTGAGCTGTGCCCGGTACGTGGCCCAGCGCCTGTCGAGGATCCGCTTGACCGCGAGCGATTCGGCCCGCAGGCGGTGTTCGCGGACTTTGAGCGCCGCGTAGCGCGGATCCTGGGCGGCGGTCTTGTGCGTCTGCCACGGATGGGCGGCGACTGCGGCCCAGGCGACGAAGAAGACGAGGACGCCGGCGGCGAGCGAGTAGAGGCGGGCGACGTGGCTAGTCATCGAAGCCGCCCCCTCCGCCGTCACCGTGCTCGGAGTCGTGCCCACCCTCGGACTCGTGGCCGCCCGCGCGGTGGATGGTGTGGACGATCGGCGCCGGCCTGACATAGACGACCCGCTGAGCGCGGGGCGCGGCCGCGGATCCGGCGTAGGCGATCGGCGCGCTGCCGGCCGGCACTGCCGCAGGGAGCGGCGGGAGCTTCGGCGGCTTCTGCTTCAGCGCCTTCCGGAGCGCGATCTCGGCCCGGTCGAGCTGCTTCGACTGCCGGGCGATCGTCGACGTGGCCGAGGCCGGCTGCGTGGCAGCCGGCCGGCCGAGCTGGATCGTCTTCGTCGCGGCGATCGTCCCTGCGATCGCCGCGATCCCGACTGCGAGGGAGATCAGGAATGCGTGTTTGCCGTTCACCGTGGCCTCCGTTCGATTGACTGCACCGAAGGTAGGCCGCCTGCGGTAAGCGCCGGGAGTGCGCCGGGCCAGGGTTTTCCCTGCAATCGGTAAAGGTTCGGGAAAGCCCGGATGCCGCTTCCCTGGGCCGGTGCAACCATGCCCTCGATGAGGCTTCTGGTCGTCGAGGACGAGGATGCGATCGCCGAGCCGCTCGTCGAGGGGCTTGAGCGCGAAGGCTTTTCGGTCCAGCGGGCGGCGACGGGCCAGGCGGCGCTCGACGCACCTGCGGCCGATCTCGTCCTGCTCGATCTCCGCCTGCCGGACATCGACGGCCTCGAGGTGTGCCGTCGCCTGCGTGAGCGCTCGCGCGTCCCGATCATCGTCGTCACCGCGCGTGGGGAGGAGATCGACCGCGTCGTCGGGCTCGAGCTCGGCGCCGACGACTACGTGGTCAAGCCGTACGGGCTGCGCGAGCTCGTCGCCCGGATTCGTGCGGTGCTCCGGCGGGCAGAGCCGGCCCCTGCTGTCGGCCCGGTGCACGTCGGCGCGCTCGAGGTCGACTCGCGGGCGCGGAAGGCGAGCCTGGCCGGTGAGGACCTGTCGCTGACCCCGAAGGAATTCGATCTGCTCGCGCTGCTCGCAGCCGATCCGGGTGCGGCCGTCAGCCGCGAGCGGATCTTCGAGGAGGTCTGGGGGACGCGCTGGTACGGCTCGCCCAAGACGATCGACGTGCACATCGCCGCACTGCGCCGCAAGCTCGGGGATCCCGGCTGGATCGAGACCGTGCGCGGCATCGGCTTCCGCCTGCGCAGCGAATGAGTCGCCGCCTCCTGCTCGGCTATCTGAGCCTGACGCTCGTCGTCCTGGCCGTGCTCGAGGTGCCCCTCGGCGTCACCTATTCACGCAACGAGCGCCGTGACCTGGAGGGAAAGGTCGAGCGGGATGCGGTCACCGTCGCCTCGCTCGCCGAGGGGGTACTCGAGGGGAAGGGGGAGACGTCCGTCGCCTCGCTGCGCACGATCGCAATGCGCTACCAGGGGGACACGGGCGGCCGGGTCGTCGTCGTCGGCCCGCACGGGAACGCGATCGTCGACTCCCGCCCGATCGCGGGCGACACGAGCTTCGCGAGCCGCCCCGAGATCGCGGCGGCGCTGCGCGGCAACGTCGCCACCGGCGTCCGGCACTCGAACACGCTGGGCGTCGACCTCCTCTACGTCGCCGTACCGATCGCGTCCGCGGGGAAGATCCTCGGCGCGGCCAGGATCACGTACCCGACGTCCGCCGCCGACCGGCGCGTCCGCAAGTACTGGCTGATGCTGGCGGCGATCGCCGGGATCGTGCTCGGCGGCGTCGCGCTGGTCGGCCTCTGGCTCGCACGCGGCGTGTCGCGGCCGCTCCGCCGGGTCGAGGAGGCGGCAGCGGAGATCGGAGCGGGGCATCTCGATGCCCGGGCGCCCGAAGAGGGGCCGCCGGAGGTGCGGCGGCTCGCGCACGAGCTGAACGAGACCGCCGCCAAGCTCCAGCTGCTGCTGGAGTCGCAGCAGGCGTTCGTCGCGGACGCGTCGCACGAGCTGCGGACGCCGCTGACGGCGCTCAGGCTGCGCCTGGAGAACATGGATCCTGCCGCCGCCGGCCCGGCCCTGGCCGAGGTCGAGCGTCTCGGGCGGCTCGTCGAGGCATTGCTCTCGCTGGCCCGCGCCGACGCCGCTGCCCGGGGGAGCGAGGCGGTCGACGTCGACGCCGTGCTCGCCGACCGGCTCGCGGGACGGAGCGGCGTGACGCGGTCGGGCGAGACCGGCCTCCGGGTGCGCAGCACGGCCGACCGGCTCGGGCAGATCGTCGACAACCTCGTCGCGAATGCGCTCTCGGTGTCCGATGACGTGGAAGTCCGCGTGGCGGCGGACGACGGCTCGGTGGAGGTGCACGTCGTCGACCATGGGCCCGGGCTGACCGCCGAGGAGCGCGAGCGTGCCTTCGACCGCTTCTGGCGCGGTCACTCCCAGACGCCGGGCTCGGGACTGGGCCTGTCGATCGTCCGGAGGCTCGCCCGCGCGGACGGCGGCGACGCCGAGCTCCGAGACGCTCCGGGCGGAGGCATCGACGCCGTCGTCCGGCTCCGCCGGGTCGCGACCTAAACTCCTGCCAGTGACGCGCCCGACGGGCTTTGCCACCGTGGACCGGCCCGAGGCCTGGCCGCGCCTGCGCGGGGAACCGCGGCCCGAGCGCCTGCAGGCGTCGCTCGACTCGCTGCCTGGCGTCGGGCCGAGGATCGCCGCCCGCCTGCGCAACCTCGGGCTCGCGACGATCCGCGACCTGCTCGAGCACCGGCCGCGCGACTACCAGCGCTCGGTCGGCGAGAGCCGCATCGTCGACCTGTTCGGCGAGCAGGAGGCCGTGATCGTCGGCGAGGTGCGCAGGGTCTCGCTGCGCCGGGCGCGGGGGCGGATGACGATCCTGACGGCGACGGTCGCCGACGAGAGCGGGTCGATCGCCGCGGTCTGGTTCAACCAGGACTGGCTCGAGGACAAGCTGCTCCCAGGGACACGCGTGCGGCTTCGCGGCTCGTTGCGCCGCGACTCGTTCAACGTCAAGTCGTACGACCTGAACGGCGCGTCGGCGACCTCCGACCTCGCGCCGATCTATCCGGCCGGCGAGGAGATCACGCCGCCGCGGATGCGCGCGCTGGCCGACCGCGCGCTCGAACTGGTTCCGAACGAGCCCGATCCTCTCCCGGCCAGGCTGAAGCAGCGCGAGCGCCTGCCGCAGCGCGCCGACGCGCTGTACGCGCTGCACCGTCCACGGACGCTGGAGGAGGCGGAGGAGGGCCGGAAGCGGCTCGCGTTCGACGAGCTGTTGCTGTTGCAGCTCGGGTTGGCGCGGCGCACGCGCGAGCGCGAGCGGGAGGTGGCGCCGGCGCTCGGCGAGCCCGGCGACCTGATCGCGAGCTACCGCGAGGCGCTCCCGTTCACGCTGACCGAGCATCAGGAGCAGGCGATCGAGGCGATCGATCGCGACCTCGCCCGGGCGACGCCGATGCAGCGGCTGCTCCAGGGCGACGTCGGCTCGGGCAAGACGGCGGTGGCGCTGTACGCGCTGCTCCGCGCGGTCGAGCGCGGCTACCAGGGTGCGCTGATGGCGCCGACCGAGACGCTCGCCGAGCAGCACTTCCTCACCGTCGAGGAGCTCTGCCGCGAGCTCGGCGTCACCTGCGGCTTGCTGACCAGCTCGGTCGGCAAGCGGGCGCGCGACGCGGCCGCGGGCGCCTCGATCCTGGTCGGCACGCACGCGCTGATCCAGGAGGGCGTCGATCTCGCGAATGTCGCGGTCGCCGTCGTCGACGAGCAGCACCGCTTCGGCGTCGAGCAGCGAAAAGCGTTGGCGGAGGGCCGCACGCCGCACGTCCTGCACATGACCGCGACGCCGATCCCGCGCACGCTCGCGCTGACCGTCTACGGCGACCTGGCGGTCAGCGAGATCGCGAAGCCGCCGGCGTCACGCAAGCCGATCGTCACGAGCTGGATCGAGGAACGCCGCGCGCCGGAGGCGTACCGGCGGCTGACGCGGCTGCTCCGTGAGGGGCGCCAGGCGTACGTCGTCTGCCCGCTGATCGAGCAGTCTGAGACGTCGCGGGCACGTGCGGCGGAACAGGAGGCCGCCCGGCTGGCACGGGCCGAGCTTCGCGAGTTCCGCGTCGGCTGCCTGCACGGGAAGCTGAAACCGGCCGACCGTCGCGAGCTGATGGCGAAGTTCAAGGCGCGCGAGCTCGACGTGCTCGTCGCGACGACCGTGATCGAGGTCGGCGTCGACGTCCCGAACGCGACCGTGATGATCGTCCAGGAGGCCGACCGCTTCGGCCTCGCGCAGCTCCACCAGCTGCGCGGACGCGTCGGGCGCGGGGCGGAGCAGTCGTACTGCCTGCTGGTCTCGCGGCCGAAGGAGGAGCTGTCGGAAGCCGCGGTGCGCCGCCTGGAGGCGCTGGTCGAGACGACCGACGGCTTCGAGCTCGCCGAGGTCGACCTGGAGCTCCGCGGCGAGGGCCAGCTGCTCGGCACCCGCCAGTCGGGCCTCTCCGACCTGCGCTTCACGAAGCTCCGCGCCGACCGCCCGCTGCTCGAGCGGGCCCGCGCGGCGGCGCAGGAGCTGATCGACGTCGAAGGCCCGCTGGACGATGCGGTGAACGCCCTCTTCCCGGACGAAGGCCTGGCCGCGTAGACCCTTTCGGACATGGCAGGGGTCTGACCCCGGTGGCAGCCGGACCGGCCATTGTCTAGAGGGGCCAGTACCGGCCGGTTTGCAGGCATTCCCCCCGGCGCATTGTCTCCTTCGGACATGTCAGGGGTCTGACCCCGGACATGTCCTTCTGCGTAGCCTTCCGCACGTGAGGATCATCGCCGGCGACAACCGTGGCGCCCGGATCTTCGCGCCCAAGGGCGACGACACCCGGCCGACCTCCGACCGCGTCCGCGAGGCCGCGTTCAACCTGATCGGCCCCGTCGACGACGCGTCCGTGCTCGACCTCTTCGCCGGATCGGGGGCGATGGGGCTCGAGGCGCTCTCGCGCGGTGCGGCGAGCGCGGTTTTCGTCGAATACGAGCGGGACGCGTGCCGGACGATCGAGCGCAACCTCGAGAAGCTGCGGATGACCGGAGCGCGCGTCCTCTGCCGCGACGTCTTTCAGGTGCTCGCGGGCGAGGGACGAACGTACGACCTGATCCTCGCCGACCCACCGTACGACTTCGAGGAGGACGCCCGGCTGGCGCCCTACCTCGCCCGCGTGCTCGCCCCCGACGGGCTCGTCGTCTACGAGACCGCCAAGCGCCGCGAGCCCGCGCTGGAGGGGCTGAACGTCCGCACGTCACGCACGTACGGCTCTGCACGCCTTACGCTGTTCCAACATTGATCACCGCGATCTACCCCGGCACGTACGACCCGGTCACTCTCGGGCACGTGGACATCATCCGGCGCGCCGCTGCGATTTTCGACCGCGTCGTGATCGGCGTCGTTCGCCAGCCGGTGCACAAGGAGCCGACCTTCGGGATCGAGGAGCGCGTCGAATTCGTCCGTGACGCTGTCGCCGACGTCCCGAATGTGGAAGTGGACGTCTTCGCTGAGCTCGTCGTCGATTTCGCGCGCCGCTGGGAGGCGAAGGCGATCGTCAAGGGCCTGCGCGCCATTTCCGACTTCGAGTGGGAGTTCCAGATGAACCAGCTCAACCGCCATCTCGCTCCGGAGATCGAGACCGTGTACGTGATGTCCAGCCCGCTCTACTCGTTCATCTCCTCCAGCGGCGTGAAGGAGATCGCCACGTTCGGAGGAAACGTTGACGAGCTGGTTCCGCCGCCGGTTGCAGCGAGGTTCCGCGAGCTGTTTCCGGTAGGGCGGGGCGGCGCCCCGACGAGCCCGCAAGAGTAGACTGGAAGGCACATGGACGTTCTCGTACTGATCGACAAGCTCGACGACCTCGTGCACAACGCGAAGGCCGTGCCCCTGACCGACCAGGTGCGGATCGACCGCGAGGAGATCTACGACATCCTCGACCAGATGCGCGCGACGATCCCGGAAGAGATCAAGCAGGCCCGCTGGATCGTCAAGGAGCGGCAGGAGATGCTGGCCGAGGCGAAGCGGGAATGTGACCGGATCCTCGGTGAGGCGCGGGAGCAGGCCGCACGCGAGGCGTCGCAGACCGAGATCGTCAAGCTCGCCGAACGCCAGGCGCAGGAGATCATCGACGAGGCTCGCCGGCAGGCCCGCGAGACCCGCCTCGAGATGGAGGACTGGGCCGACGGCATCCTCTCGACGCTCGAGGTCAACCTCGACAAGTTCCTGAACGCGGTCAAGCGTGGCCGCGAGCGGCTCCACGAGCGCTCGCAGGAAAACGTGGTTGCCGGCGTCGCTGCCGACGGCAACGACGACGCCGCGTACTAGCGGCGCCAGGCCGCCTCGCTCTCCGTCACCAGGCCGCTTCGGCGATCGCCGCGCGCCGCGGTGCCGACTTCGGGCCGGTCCCGAGCGTGATCGTCCACAGAGCGTGCGAGCGGTCGGGGCTGCCCGCCAGGAACGTCTTGCGGTCGCACCCGTAGTTCACGCGGTCGCCGTGGTAGGCGAACGTCGCGCCCGTCAGGAAGGTGCAGACCTTCCCGCTCGCCAGGCGCACGGTCCAGGGGTTCCCCTGTCCGGGCGAGCCCTTGTTGCCGAGGCTCTTCGGCAGCGACTTCGACAGCGCCAGCCGCACGACGGTCGTCCCGAACGGCGTTCCGTCCTCGGGGCACAGCACCCACGACGCGACCGCGGGGCTCGAGAAGCACGGGTCGCTGATCTGGCTCCCGATCTCACAGCGCCACGCGTCGCGGCGCGAGTCGGCCAGCGAGCCGGAGAAGCATTCGCCCTTGGCCGTGCGCGCGATCTTCAGCGACGGCGCGACCTTTGCGCCGGAATACGGCCGGTAGATCGTCACCAGGGTCGGCTGCGCCGCTGCGCCCGCCGTCGCGGCGACCATCAGGACGACTAGAGCGGAAAGCGCGAGGCCGAGGCGCACTCGGCCATCTTAGTCAGGCGGCTACGCGGCCTCGGCGGCCGCACCGGTGCCCGACGTCAGCTTCTGCGCCAGCTCGACGAACGCCTGCGCTGCACCCGTCTGGCGACGGTCGCGGTGCCAGGCGAGCCCGACGAGGCGCGGCGGGATGCGGTCGCCGAGATCGACGACGCGGACGGCCGTGTCGCTCTCGTCGACCGTCAGCAGCGGAACGATCGCGATGCCGACCCCGGCGGCGACCAGGCCCTGGACGGTGCCGTTGTCGTCGGTGCGGAACGCGATGTTCGGCTCGCGGCCGGCGTGACGAAGGCGGTCCTCGACCCGGGTGGTCGTGCGGCACGTCCGGTTGGAGATCAGCGGTTGGTCGAGCAACTCGCGCAGGCTCGGCGCCCGGTCGCGGCCCGCGAGCGGAGACCCTGCCGGCACGACGAGCACATACGGGTCGCGGAACAGCTCGACGGTCTCGTACGGGCCGGGCTCGAGCGGGAGGATGACGAAGCTGAGATCGAGCTCGCCGCGCTCGACCATCGCGGCCAGCTGGCCGTCGTCGGCCGATTCCTGGAGCGTGACGTCGACGTCGGGCCACTCGGCCGTGAACTCGCGGAGGAGCTGGGGGAGCACGCGCGCGCCGACGCTCTGATACGTGCCGATGCGCAGCGGGCCGGACTCGCCCGCGTCGAGGGCGGCGAGATCGGCCTGTGCGGCCTGGACGCGGGCGGCGATCGCGTCGGCGTGGCGGAGGAGCACCAGGCCCGCCTCGGTGAGCGATACGGGCTTCGGGCCGCCCGGACGGTCGATCAGCTTCTGCCCGACGATCCGCTCCATCATCGCGATCTGCTGGCTGATCGCCGACTGCGTGTAGCCGAGCCGCTCGGCCGCGCGGCCGAAGGTGCCGTGCTCGGCGATCGCCTTCAGCGCGATGAAATGGCGGAGTTCGAGCCCGAGCCAACTATCAGCTTCCATAATGCAAACGACAGATTACACGATTTGCGCTAATCATGTCTGGCAGGCACCATGTGTTCATGCCAATCCTGATCGTTCTCGCAATTCTCATTCTCGCCGGCGTTTTCTCCGTCATGGGCCCGGATACGCAAGACCATGACGTGAACGACCGGCGGGGCTGGTGGCCCGGCAGCAGGTAGACCGCCGAGTATGGCTGGCCCTGGCGATCGTCTACGTCGTCTGGGGCTCGACCTATCTCGGCATCGATCTCGCGGTCCGGACAATCCCGCCGTTCCTGATGGCGGCGATCCGGTTCCTGATCGCGGGCGGGCTCCTCTATCTCTGGGCAGTACGCCGCGGTGACCGCAGCGACCGGCCGACCGCTCGCCACTGGCTCTCCGCCCTCCTGATCGCCGTTCCGATGCTCGTGATCGGCAACGCCGCCGTCGGCTGGGCCGAGCAGACGCTGGATACCGGCACCGCCTCCCTGATCATCGCCTCGGTGCCGCTATGGATGGCGATCGGCGACCGAGTCTTCTACGGGCAGCGACTCGCCCGCGTGGTCGTGATCGGGCTCGTCGTCGGCTTCGCCGGCGTGGGTCTGCTGGTCGCGCCGGGCGGGGGAGCGAACCGCGCCGCGATCGTGCTCGTGTTCAGCTCGCTCGCGTGGGCGATCGCCTCGCTGTACTCGCGCAAGGCGCCGCAGCCGGCCCGGCCGATGGTTGCCGCGGGGATGCAGATGCTCATCGGCGGGTTCGTGCTCACGATCGTCTCCGCCGCCAGCGGCGAGCTCTCCGGCTTCGACGTCGGCCAGGTCTCGACCGAGTCGTGGCTGGGGCTCGCGTACCTCGTGGTCGCCGGCTCGCTCGTCGCCTTCACCGCCTACATGTGGCTACTCCGCAATGCGCCGACCACGCTCGTCGGTACCTACGCCTACGTGAACCCGTTCGTCGCCGTCCTCCTCGGTACCGTCGTTCTCGGCGAGCCGTTCGGCTGGCGGATGCTCGTCGGCGGCGGAATCGTCCTCGCCGCGGTCGCGCTGATCGTTCGCAGGCCGAGAGCGAAGCCCATGCCGGAGCCGGACCCGCGCGTCGAGGGTCGTCCGGCCGCCGTGGCCGCACGCGGCGGCTAACCTCCCCGCATGACGATGTTCGACCTCCGGAACGTCCGGGTCAGGTCGGGCGAGGAGCATCGCGAGGCGATCGACGTGACGATCGCGCCGGTCGAGCTCGGCGGGGTGCGTTACATCTCCGTCCCCGAGGCCGTCCCGGCCGAGCTGGCGGTGACCCGCGCCACGACCGGCTGGGTGTTCGACCTCCGCCTCTCGGTGCGCCTGCACGGCGTCTGCGTGCGCTGCCTCGAGGACGCTGTTGTCGAGCAGGTGCTCGATCTGCGCGAATATCAGGCGACGAGCCCGGACACCGACGAGCTCACCACCGCGCATTTCGTCGACGAGCGGCTCGATCTCTCCGCCTGGGCGCGCGAGGCGCTCGTCCTGGCGCTGCCCGACAAGATCCTCTGCCGGCCCGACTGCGCCGGGCTTTGCCCGGTGTGCGGGAAGGACCTGAACCGCGAGCCGCACACGCACGAGGAAACCGATTCGGACCCGCGCTGGGCCGCTCTCGAGAAGCTCAAGGAACAGCTCTAGCTATACTGGCCGCCGTCCCATGGCCGTCCCCAAGAAGAAAACTTCGAAGTCCCGCCGCGACAAGCGCCGCGCCCAGCACGGCATCGAGGCGCCGCGCATGAACGTCTGCCCGAACTGCGGACAGCCGAAGGTGCCGCACCGCGTGTGCCCGACGTGCAAGACGTACAAGGGCCGCGACATCGAACCGCTGACGACGCACCTCCACTAGGGCGCATGAGCGTCAGGGTTGCCGTCGACGCGATGGGCGGCGACCGAGGCCCCGACGAGGTCATTGCGGGCGCGCTCACGGCTGCCGCCGACGGGATCATTCCGGTCGTCTTCGGGCCTGCGTCGCTGAACGCCCGAGGGCTGGAGCACGTCGTCGCCGAGCAGGTGATCGCGATGGACGAGAAGCCCGCGGAGGCGGTGCGTGCGAAGCCCGACAGCTCGCTCGTCGCCGCGTGTCGGGCGATCCGAGAGGGCAAGGCCGACGCGGTGATCTCCGCCGGCAACACCGGAGCGATGCTAGCCGCCGGCCTGCTGGAGATCCGGCGTATCCCCGGTGTAGCCCGGCCGGCGATCGCCGCACCGCTCCCGGCGCGTGACGGCCCGTCCGTGCTCCTCGACTGCGGCGCGAACGCCGACGCGCGGCCCGAGCACCTGCTGCAGTTCGGCTACATGGGCTCGATCTTCTCCGAGGAGATCCTCGGCGTCGCGCGCCCGGAGGTCAGGCTGCTGTCGATCGGCGAGGAGCCGGAGAAGGGCAACCAGCTCACGCTCGAGGCGCATGCGCTGCTGGAGCAGAGCGAGCTGAACTTCTGCGGAAACACCGAGGGGCGCGACCTGCTCGCGAAGGCGGCCGACGTCGTCGTCACCGACGGCTTCACCGGGAACGTCGCCCTGAAGACGATGGAGGGGACGATCCGCGTCGTCGTCCAGGGCCTGAGGGACGAGATCACCGCCACGAAACGCGGCAAGCTCGGGGGCCTGATCATCCGGCCTGCGACGCGGCGCCTCCGCCGCCGCCTCGACCCGGAGACGTACGGCGGGGCGTACCTCCTGGGCCTCCGCGGGCTCGCGGTGATCGCCCACGGGAACTCGTCCCAGGTCGCGATCGCGAACGCGATCCGCCTCGCGGCGCGCGGTGTGGAGCACGACATCACCGGTCGGCTCGCCGCCCGCCTGCCGAGCAAGGCGGAAACACCGGCCTGACGTGTGTATGATCGGCGCGCTTTACCATCCCCAACCCAACGAACAAAGAGGTCAATACATGGCAGCGTCGAGAGAAGAAGTCGCCGAGCAGGTGAAGGCCGTTCTCGTCGAACAGCTCGGCATCGATGAGGACCAGATCACCGACGAGGCGTCGTTTCAGGAAGACCTCGACGCCGACTCGCTCGACCTGGTCGAGTTGATCATGGAGCTGGAAGACCAGTTCGGGATCAAGATCTCGGACGAGGATGCCCAGAAGATCACCACCGTCGGCGGGGCTGTCGACTACGTCTTCTCGCACCAGTAGGCCGAAGACCTCGGGGCCCAAGCCCCTCCGCAGGCTGATCGACGCGCTTCCGGCCGCGAGGCTGGAGCACGTCTTCACGCACGCCTCCTGGGCGGCCGAGCGCTCGGACTCGTACGAGCGGCTCGAGTTCCTGGGCGACAGCGTGCTCGAGCTCTCGACCGCGCGGGCGCTCTACGACCGCTACCCGGACTTCAGCGAGGGCAAGCTGGCGAAGATCCGCTCGCACGTCGTCTCGCGGCAGAGCTGCGCGCTGGTCGCCCGCGAGCTCGGGCTCGGGCCGATGCTCGTCGAGCGCGGCGGCCACGCCATGCCGGCAGAGGAGCTCGCCAAGCTCGCCGACAACACGAACGTCCTCGCCGCGCTGCTCGAGGCTGCGCTGGCCGCAGCGTTCCTGGAGTGGGGGTTCCAGAAGGTCGACCCGGCGGTCGTCGCTGCCTTCTCCGATCAGATCGACTACGCGGCGACGACGCACGTCGACTACAAGACCGAGCTGCAGGAGTCGCTCGCGCGGCGGAAGCAGCAGGTCGTCTACACCGTCGTCGAGGCGCAGGGCCCGGCCCACGACCGGCGGTTCACGTGCGCCGCGACCATCGACGGCGTCCAGGCCGGCACCGGATTGGGGCGGACCAAGAAGGACGCCGAGCAGGAGGCTGCCCGGGAGGCGCTGCAGTCCGTCTCCCCCGATCGTTAGCGTGCCCTCCGCGTGCACCTGCGGGCGATCAAACTGCGTGGCTTCAAGTCGTTCCCCGAACCGGTCGAGGTCCGGCTCGAGCCGGGCGTCGCCGTCGTCGTCGGCCCGAACGGCTCCGGCAAGTCGAACATCGCCGACGCGCTGATCTGGGCGGCCGGCTCGCTCGCGCCGAGCGAGATGCGGGCCGAGAAGCCCGACGACGTCCTCTTCAACGGCTCCGCGACGCGCGCCCGCGCCGACCACTGCGAGGTCGAGCTCCTGTTCGACAACGAGGACGGCGCGCTGCCGGAGATCGACTTCTCCGAGGTCTCGATCGTCCGCCGCCTGCACCGCGGCGGCGAGGGCCAGTACCTCGTCAACGGCGCGCACGTCCGCCGCACCGACGTCGTCGAGCTGCTCTCCGACGTCGGCCTCGGATCCGCGATGGGCTCGATCGTGTCGCAGGGCCGGGTCGAGGCGATCCTGTCCTCGAAGCCGGAGGAACGCCGCGCGCTCGTCGAGGAGGCCGCGGGGCTGGGAAAGTTCAAGCGTCGCCGCCACCGCGCCGAGCTGAAGCTCTCCCGCGTGGCCGTGCAGGTCGAGCGGGCGCTCGACGTCGAGGCCGAGGTGGCCAAGCGCCTGCGGCCGCTCGCGCTCCAGGCGACCGCGGCCGAGCGGGCCGAGAAGCTCGCCGTCGAGATCGCGGGGCTGCGCGCGGGTGTCGCCGCGCTCGACATCGCATCGCTCGGCGCCCAGATCGAGACGGCCCAGGGCCGTCGTAGCGGCTTCGCCGGCCAGAAGCAGGCGGCCCAGGAGAAGCTGGAGGCGCTGCTCGCCGAGCGCGGACGCGCCGAGGAAGCGCTCGCCGAGGCGGCCGGCGGCCGCGAGGGCAACGCCTCCCTGCTGTACCGCATGCGCAGCGGCGCGGAGCGGCTGGAGTTGCGCCGCGAGGCGGCGGAGTCGCTGCTCGGCCGGCTGCGCGAGCCTCCGCCTGCCGTCGACACCGGCCTGCTCGAGCGTGCACGTGTCGCCGAGACCCGCGCCGCCACGCTCGAGCGCGCGATCGCCGAGCGCGAAGGCCTGCCCCCCGCTGCAAGAGCCCTTGCCGAGGAGGGCGCATCGCTCGCGATCTCGCTCACCGACGTCGACGAGGGCAAGGAGCGCGCGGTCGCCGCGGCGGTCGGTGCGGCACTGGTCGCGTCGACGCCCGAGGACGGGTTGCGCATGCTCGACCAGGCCCGCGAGCGTGGCCTGGGCAACCTGACCGTGCTCGTCCGCCCGGGGGCGTTCGAGCCGCTCGACGGCATCGACGTCGTGCCGCGAGAGCAGCTGCTCTCGGCACAGGGCCCCTCGGTGACGCTGGAGGGCCACTACTACGACCCGGCCCGCGGCGTCCTCACCTTCACCGGCGACACCGCCGAGGCGGTGCTGCTCGAGCTCGAGGCGCAGCGGCGGCGGCTCCTCGACGAGGCGGCCGCGCTCACCGACCAGGCGTCCCGGCCCGTGCCGCGGCTGCCCGACCCGATCCTCGTCTCCGCGGGGACGGCGGTCGTCGAGTCACTGGCGGCCGTGCTCCGCGCCGTCGAGCGCCTGCAGGCGCCGATGCTGGCCGACGCCGACCGTGGCGCCGTCCGCGCGGGCGAGTTGGCGGCCGAGCTCAGGGCGCTGGGCGGCCGCGAGGTCGAGCTTCGGCGCGAGCACTCGGAGGCGTCCGAGCGCGTCGCCGGCGTCGACGTCGAGGTCGCGCGGCTCGACGCCGAGCGCGCCGAGGCGCAGCGGCGCTTCGAGCAGGCGGCGGCCGAGCCCTCCGAGGGCGAGCGCGACGAGCTGGCCGACAGGCTCGAGAAGCTCGAGCGGCGGCGCGAGCAGCTCGGCGGCGTCAACCCGTTCGCAAAGGAGGAGTACGCGACGGAGAAGGCGCGGCTGACCGAGCTGAAGATGCAGCGCGAGGATCTCGAGCGGTCGCTCGACGAGCTGCGCAAGCTCCGCGACGAGCTGACCGAGACCGTCGACCGCCGCTTCGCCGAGACGTTCGCCGCGGTCGAGAAGAACTTCGCCGAGGTCGCCTCGACACTCTTCCCCGGCGGTCACGGCCGGCTGCGGCTGACCGAGCCCGAGGAGGAGGGCGGCGAGCACGGCATCGAGGTCGAGCTCTCGCCCGCCGGGAAGAAGGTCACCCGCCTGTCGCTGCTCTCGGGCGGCGAGAAGGCGCTCGGCGCGATCTCGTTCCTCTTCTCGCTGTTCCTGGCACGGCCGTGCCCGTTCTACCTCCTCGACGAGGTCGAGGCCGCGCTCGACGACACGAACATCGGCCGCTTCTGCGCGCTGCTGCGCCAGTTCGCCGATCGCGCGCAGTTCATCGTCGTCACGCATCAGAAGCGCACGATGGAGGCGGCCGACGCGCTGTACGGCGTGACGATGGGCGGCGACGGCGTCTCCCAGATCGTCTCGCGCCGGCTGCCGCGTGAGGACGCGGTCGCCGCATCGGTCGCGTAGAGTCGCGGGATGGCCACCTACGTACTCGTCCACGGCGCCTGGCACGGCGCCTGGGCCTGGGATGAGGTCACGCCGCTGCTCGAGGCCGCCGGGCACCGCGTGATCACCGTCGATCTGCCCCGGTCGACGCTGGCCGCCAACGTCGAGACGATTCGTGCGGCGGTCGAGTCGGCCGACGAGCCGGTGATCCTCGTCGGGCACAGCGCCGGCGGCATGTGGGTCACGCAGACGGCCGAAGAGGTGCCGGAGCAGATCGCGAGACTCGTGTACGTGGCCGCGTTCCTGCCTGCGAACGGGCAGGCGCTCGGCGATCTCGCCGCGCACGACATCGTCCAGACGAACCTGCTCGTCGACGAGGCCGCGGGCACGGCGATCGTCGCCGAAGAGGCCCGCCGGGAGGCCTTCTACGGCGAGTGCACCGACGAGGTCGCAGCCGCCGCGTCGGCCCGCAACATCCCGGAGGCGCTCGACCCGTTCGGGACGCCGATGCAGCTCACCGAGGAGCGGAACGGATCGGTCCCGCGCACGTACGTCGAGTGCCTGCGCGACAGGGCGATCGTGATCGACAAGCAGCGCTCGATGCGGGCGGCGAGGCCGTGCGATCCGGTGTTCACGATCGACACGGATCACAGCCCGATGCTCTCGCGTCCCGCAGAGCTCGCGAACGCCCTGCTCGCGCTCGCCTAGCGCGTGTCGCGCAGCTGGGGAGAGCTCCTGGGCGACGCCGGCGCGGCGCCAGAGCCCGATGCGGAGCGCGCGGGTGTGTTCGCGCGCCTGCGCGACTCGCTCTCGAAGTCGCGCCGCGCGCTGACGCAGCAACTGGTGCTCGGCGCGTTCGACCCGGCCGACGAGGAGGCGTGGGAGCGACTCGAGGAGGCGCTGATCACGGCCGACGTCGGCATCCCGGCAACGGCGGAGATCGTGCGCCGGCTGGAGGCGCGCGGCGGCCTGACGTCGCTGGAGGAGCCGCTCACCGAGGAGATCGCCGCGCTGCTGGGCGAGCCGGGGACGCTCGACCTGTCGGCGCGGCCGTCGGTGATCCTCGTCGTCGGCGTGAACGGGACGGGCAAGACCACCACGATCGGCAAGCTCGCCGCGAAGCTGTCGGAGCATGGCCGCTCGGTGCTGCTCGGCGCGGCGGACACCTTCCGTGCCGCGGCCGAGGAGCAGCTCGAGGTATGGGCGCAGCGGGCGGGCGCGGACTTCGTCGGCTCGCCCCGCGGCGGCGACCCGGCGGCGGTCGCCTACGACGCGATCGAGGCGGCCGCATCACGCGGCCGCGACGTCGTGATCGTCGACACCGCCGGCCGCCTGCACACGCAGGTGAACCTGATGGAGGAGCTGGCGAAGGTGCGCCGCGTGATCGCCGGCCGGCTCGAGGGAGCGCCGCACGAGACGCTGCTCGTCGTCGACGCCACCACCGGCCAGAACGGCCTCCAGCAGGCCCGCCTGTTCGGCGAGGCCGCGGGCGTGACCGGCGTCGTCCTGACGAAGCTCGACGGCTCGGCGAAGGGCGGGATCGCGGTCGCGATCGCCCACGAGCTCGGCCTGCCGGTGAAGCTGATCGGCGTGGGGGAGGGCCTCGACGACCTGCGGCCGTTCGACCCGCAGGATTTCGCGCGCGCGCTGGTCGGCGCCTAGAGGGCACCCCGCTCGCGCCGACGGTCGCGACGCGATGTGACGGCCTGGTCGGCAACCAGGACGACCGTGATGACCATCTAGGCGGCCCAGGTCATTCGGGCGAATTCGACCTAGCGCGCGAGGCCGACGGTGAAGAGCCGCTTCAGGCGGCGCCTGCGCTCGGCCCGCGCGGCGGCGGCGAGCCGCTCCTCTGCGGCCCGCGCACGCCCATACTCGATGCGCGACAGGATCAGCCGTGTGCGTTCGTCGTACCCGGCCTGCCACTCGGCGCGTTCCTCAGGAGTCATCTTCCTCATCGCTGCCCTCTCGCAGAAGCATACGAATCGCCTCGAGTTCGCGCCGGATATCGAACAGCGCGGCCAGTGCGGCGTTCACGTCGTCCCGCTCGATCACCGGCCGCCGTTGCCACCACACGTGCGTAGTGTGGGCCGCGCTCACGTCGCGCCGCAATCCGCGCCTCCGGCCTTGTCCCACCCGTAGCTACCCTTTCCAGCCGATGTTCGACACGCTTTCCGACAAGCTCCAGCACGCTCTCGGCGACCTCCGCGGACGCGGACGGCTCGACGAGGAATCGATCTCGAAGGCGATGCGCGAGATCCGTCTCGCGCTCCTCGAGGCCGACGTCAACCTGCAGGTCGTGAAGGAGTTCGTCGCCCGCGTGAAGGAGCGCGCGGCCGGCGAGGACGTCGCGAAGAGCCTGACGCCGGGCCAGCAGGTCGTGAAGATCGTCCATGAGGAGCTGACCGCGATCATGGGCGGCGGCGACTCGCGGATCGCCTTCGCGCAGCGCGGCCCGACGACCGTCCTGCTCGCCGGTCTCCAGGGCTCGGGCAAGACGACCACCGCCGCGAAGATCGCGCTGATGCTGCGCAAGGACGGCAAGTCGCCGGCGCTCGTCGCCGCCGACCTGCAGCGCCCCGCCGCGATCGACCAGCTCGAGCAGCTCGGCAAGCAGATCCAGGTGCCGGTCTACAGCGAGGAACGCAAGGATCCCGTCGCCGCCGCGAAGAACGGCGTGAAGTGGGCGACCGAGCAGGGCGCCGACGTCGTGATCGTCGACTCCGCCGGCCGCCACCAGGTCGACGAGCCGCTGATGGAGGAGCTCGGCCGGATCGCCGCCGAGGTCAAGCCGACGAACGTCCTGCTCGTGCTCGACGCGATGACCGGCCAGGAGGCCGTGAACGTCGCGGAGGCGTTCCAGGAGAAGGTCGCATTCGACGGCATCGTCCTGACCAAGCTCGACGGCGACGCCCGCGGCGGTGCCGCGCTGTCCGTCCGCGCGGTCACCGGACGGCCGATCAAACTCGCGTCGACCGGCGAGAAGCTCGACCAGATCGAGTGGTTCCACCCCGACCGAATGGCGTCGCGGATCCTCGGCATGGGCGACGTGCTCACGCTGATCGAGAAGGCCGAGGCCGCGGTCGAGGCGGACGAGCAGGCGGAGATGGAGAAGCGCATGCGCGCCGGCGAGTTCACGTTCGACGACTTCCTCTCCAGCTACAAGATGCTGCGCAAGATGGGGCCGCTGAAGGGCGTCCTCTCGATGATCCCGGGCGTCGGCAACCAGTTGAAGGGAGTCGACATCGACGAGCGCGAACTGGCCCGCGTCGAGGCGATGATCCTGTCGATGACGCCACGCGAGCGCGGTTTCCCGCACACTATCGACGGGTCGCGGCGGCAGCGCATCGCGCGCGGCAGCGGCACGACCGTGCAGGACGTCTCACGGCTCCTGAACGCACGCAAGGAAATGGCGAAGCTGATGAAGCAGATGGGCAAGGGCAAAATGCCCGCCCTTCCACAGATGACCAGGAGGTAGGAATGGCAGTACGGATGAGACTGACCCGCGTCGGGTCGAAGAAGAACCCGATCTACCGGGTCGTGGTCGCGGACTCCCGCTCGCCGCGCGACGGGAAGTTCATCGAGATCGTCGGGCGGTACAACCCCCAGCACGACCCTTCGTTGATCGAGTTCGACGAGGCGAAGGTGAAGGACTGGATCTCGAAGGGCGCGCAGCCCTCCGACGCCGTGTCGCGGCTGCTGAAGGTCAAGAACATCACGTGAGCCCGTCGGCCGAGCTCGTCGAGTACCTGGCGCGCCGGCTGGTCGAGCAGGCCGACCAGGTCTCGGTCGAAGAGGTCGAGGAGGACGGCGACCTCGTGATCAGGTTGCACGTCGCCCCGGAGGATCTCGGGCGCGTGATCGGGCGTGGTGGCAGGATCGCTCGGGCGATGCGGACGCTCGTGCGCGCAGGCGGCGCGCACGGCGACCGGCGCGTCCTGCTCGAGATCGCTGAGTGACTGGCGACGATTTCGTCACCATCGGCCGTGTCGGACGCCCTCACGGGCTCGACGGGTCGTTCGTGGTCGAGCGGCCGAGCGAGACCGAGCAGCTGTTCGAGCCGGGCGCGACGCTGTTGGCCGCGGGCGCGCCGGTGACGGTCGCCGCGCGGAAGCGCTCCGGCGGGCGGCTCGTGATCAAGCTCGATCCGCCGGCCGAGCGGGGCGCCGAGCTCACCGTTCCGCGCTCCTCGCTACCCGAGCCGGCCGCCGACAGCTACTACGTCTTCCAGCTCGTCGGCCTCGAGGTCGTCGAGGAGGGAGGCCGCCGGCTGGGGGCCGTGAAGGAGGTCGTTCCGGGCGTGGCGAACGACGTTCTCGAGCTCGACTCGGGTGCCGTTCTGCCCATGCACGAGGAGTGCATCCGCCGGATCGACCTCGCTGCGGGCACAATTGAAGTCGCACCTGGCTTCGCGGACGACCACTGACCACCATTCCCTTGCAGATCGACGTCTTCACGCTGGTTCCGCACGCCTTCGGCTGGCTCACCGAACAACGCCCTCTGGCGACCGTGCTCGGCACGGAGATCGACCTCCGGCTCTTCGGCTACCGCGACACGACGCCGCTGCCGAACGGCCAGGTCGACGACTCGCCGTACGGCGGCGGGCCGGGGATGGTGCTGCGCGTCGACGTGGTCGCGGCCGCGCTCGACGCCGTCTACGGCGGCGTGCCGGAGCATCGCGTCGTGGCGTTGACGCCGCAGGGCCGCCAGCTCGACCAGGGTGTCGTCGAGGAGCTCGCCGGCGAGGAGCGGCTGACGCTGCTCTCCGCCCGGTTCGAAGGCTTCGACGAGCGAATCCTCACGCACCTGTGCTCCGACGCGATCTCGATCGGCCCCTACGTCCTCTCCGGCGGCGAGCTGCCGGCGATGGTGATGGTCGACGCGATCGCGCGCCTCCAGCCGGGGGCGCTCGCCGAGGGCAGCGCGGAGCGCGAGACGTTCTCCGCCGAGCTCGACGGCGGTGTCGAGTTCCCGCATTACACGCGACCGGGCGAATTCCGCGGCTGGCGCGTCCCGGACGTCCTCGTCTCCGGCGACCACGGCCGGATCGAGGACTGGCGCGTCGAGCAGAGCCGCGCGCGGAGCGCACGGTGAACGACCTCTACGCCGTTCTCGGGGTCGAGCCGCAGGCGTCGGACGACGAGATCCGCTCGGCGTACCACTCGCGGCTTCGGTTTCAATTCGACGCCGTCGAGACGCCGGAGGGCACCGCCCGGATGCGCGAGCTCCAAGAGGCGTACGAGGTGCTCTCCGATCCGGACCGCCGCCGCAGCTACGACGCATCGCGCAGCGGGACGGACGGGCCGCCGCCGTTCGCCCACGGCGACCAGCCGCCCCAGCCCTTCGCCTACGGTGAGCCGACCAACGACCACGCCGAGCAGTCGCCCTACGGGCAGCCCGACGGATCCGGACAGCCTCAACCGGTCGAGGAGCCGCACACGTACAACCCGGTCACGCGCGCGACGCGGGGCCTGCCGCGCGGCTGGCGCGTCGCGATCGACTGGGTGGTGACGATCGTCGGCGCGATCGCGATCGTGCTCGCGATCAAGGCGTGGGTGGTCAACCCGTACCGGATCCCGTCGTCGTCGATGGAGCCGACGCTGCACTGCGCCCGGCCGGGCAGCGGCTGCGAGGCGCGCTTCTCCGACCGTGTGCTGGCGAACCGGTTCATCTACCACTTCCGCAGTCCGCACCGGGGCGACATCATCGTCTTCAAGACGCCGCCGCTCGCGAAGGAGCGCTGCGGCGCCGGCGGCACGTTCGTCAAACGCCTGATCGGCCTGCCCGGCGAGACCGTGTCGGAGAAGAGCGGGTTCGTCTACATCAACGGCAAGAAGCTGATCGAGCCGTACATCAAGCCCGACCGTCGCGACACCGGAACGTCGGAGCCGGCGAAGAAGATCCCGGCGGGGCAGTACTTCATGATGGGCGACAACCGCACGCAGTCGTGCGACTCGCGCGAGTGGGGGACGGTCCCGCGCGGGAACCTGATCGGCGAGGTGTTCGCGGTCTACTGGCCGCCGAACCGCATCGGCTTCAGATAGGTCGCCCGCGGCTTTTCGCTACCATTGTCCGTCGGCCCCAGGGGCCGCCTTCCTATGAGCAAGACCATTGAGCTCCTCGAGCAGCGCCAGCTGCGCAAAGGCCGTCCGCGGTTCAAGGCGGGCGACACCGTGCGCGTGCACTTCCAGGTGATCGAGGGCCAGCGCCGGCGCATCCAGGTCTTCGAGGGGATCGTGATCAAGCGCCAGGGTCCCGGCGTTCGCGAGACGTTCACCGTCCGCAAGCAGTCGTTCGGCGTCGGCGTGGAGCGCACCTTCCCGCTGCACTCGCCGAAGATCGAGAAGATCGAGGTCATGCAGATCGGTGACGTGAATCGCGCAAAGCTGTACTACTTGCGCGACAAGGTGGGAAAGAAGGCGCGCGTCAGGGCTGTTCAGCGGAGGGACAAGCTAAGCTCGCTCGATGTCGTCGAGGACGCAGACGAGGAGCTCGAGGAGCCCGCTGCAGCCGCCGACGAGCCTACAGCAGAGTCCACCGACGAGTCCGTCGAGCCTGCCGCAGAGGCCGCCGACGAAGCCGACGAGCCTGCCGCCGAAGCTGTCCAAGCCGAAGCGGCCGCTGACCCCGAAGCAGAAGAAGAGACCGGGGAGAAAGCTTCTTAGCTTCGACCGCGCGCTCGGCGCCCGGTTCGTCGCCGGGGCCGACGAGGCAGGTCGCGGCTCACTCGCAGGTCCGCTGGTCGTCGCGGGCGTGCTGCTCGACTACGCGACGTTGCGCGACCACCGGGTCCGCCCGCTCGCGCTCCTGAACGACTCGAAGCAGGTCTCCTCCGAGGGGCGAGCGGAGCTGTTCCGCGCGATCGTGGGTTGCGCCGAGCGGATCGCGGTGCGCGTGATCTCGAACGAGGAGATCGACCGCACCGGCCTCCACCGCTGCAATCTCGGGGGACTGCGCTCGGTGCTCTGGGAGCTGACGCCGCCGGCCGAAGCCTGCCTCGTCGACGGCTTCCGGCTCGGCGCGGCTGCGCCGACGCACACCGCGGTCGTCGACGGTGACGAGCAGAGCGCGGCGATCGCTGCCGCGTCGGTCGTCGCGAAGGTCACCCGTGACCGGCTGATGCGGCGCATGGACGCGCTCCACCCCCACTACGGCTTCGCGTCGCACGTCGGCTACATCACACCGGCGCACTCGGCGGCCGTGCGGGAGCACGGACCGTGCGAGATCCACCGGCGCTCGTTCCAGGCCCTCTGCTACCTCTCCGAAGACGAAGCGCGCGCCCGCATCGACGCGGCGTAGGGGCCGCGAGGCGGAGCGCCGGGCGAGGCTGCACTACCGCCTGCGCGGCTATCGCGTCCTCGGCTCGAACGTGTGGGCGGGCGGCTACGAGCTCGATCTCGTGCTCCGGCGCGGCCGCAGGATCGTGTTCTGCGAGGTGAAGGCGAAGAGCGGGCCGGCGTTCGGCGACCCGCTGGAGATGATCACGGAGGAGAAGCTGCGGCGGCTGTGGCGCGCCGGCGAGTCATGGCTGGCGACCCATCCGGAGGCCGCCGGGCTGGAGATCGCGTACGAGGCGGTAGGTCTTCATGCCGGGCGGCTGCAGCGGGTGCCTTTGGTATTCTGAGTGCTGCCGAGGGGCACTATCCCCGAACGGGCGTTGCTCGTCAGAACGGTCGCGAGACCCGGGCACGTCGGCCACGGCAGGCGCTAGTGGCGGGAGAAACCTTCGGCTGACAGTCGTATTCGGTCAGCCGAAAGGAGTCCCGCATGAACCTCAATCAAGCCAGCTTCACTACGAAGGCCCGTACCTGGGTCCTGCTCGCCGGCCTCACCGCGCTCTTCATCGGCGTGGGCTGGGCGATCGGCGGAGCCGCACTGTGGCTCTTCGTCGCGTTCTCCATCCTGATGAACGTCGCGGCCTACTTCTGGTCGGACAAGTTCGCGATCAGGGCGGCCCGCGCGCAGGAGGTCTCCGAGTCGGAGGCGCCCGACCTGCACCACCTCGTCGGCGAGCTCGCCCAGCTCTACGGCGTGCCGAAGCCGCGCGTGTACCTGATCCCGTCCGACCAGCCGAACGCGTTCGCGACCGGCCGCAACCCCGAGCACGCGGCGGTGGCCGTCACGCAGGGTCTCCTGCAGTACATGCCGCGCGACCAGGTGCGCGGGGTGCTCGCCCACGAGTTCAGCCACATCAAGAACCGCGACATCCTGGTGTCGTCGATCGCCGCGATGATCGCCGGCGCGATCTCCGCGATCGGGAACATCTTCTTCTTCATGACCATCTTCGGCGACGACGAGGACAACCCGCTGGGGGCGATCGGTGGGCTGCTGCTGATCATCATCGCGCCGATCGCCGCGTCGCTCCTGCAGCTCGCGGTCTCGCGCCAGCGTGAGTTCCTCGCCGACGCGACCGCCGCCCGGATGCTCGGCACGGGCGAGCCGCTCGCGCAGGCGCTCGAGACCCTCGAGCGCGGCCGGGAGGCCGTGCCCATGGAGGTCAACCCGGCAACCGAGGCGCTCTACATCGTCAATCCGCTGAGCGGGAAGGGCGTGACGGCGCTGTTCTCGACGCACCCGCCGCTCGAGGAGCGCGTCGCGCGCCTGCGCGAGTACGACAGGAACCGCGGCCTTTCGTAGGGACCAGGACTCTGCCTCGCGCCGCCGAAGTTCGCTTCGGTGGCGCAGACACAGGACGCCCTCTACGCGGACATCGACCTCGAGCTCTCGTGGTCCGAGCGCGACCTGCCCGAGCGCGAGCGGACGAAGCACGTCCACCGGCTCCACCCGTACCTCGGCAAGTTCATCCCGCAACTGGTCGAGATCCTGCTCGGCCGGTACGTGCCGCCGAGCGGTCGCGTCCTCGACCCGTTCGCCGGCTCGGGGACGACGCTCGTCCAATCGCTCGAGAGCGGCCGGGACGCGGTCGGCGTCGACGTCGCGGCGTTCAACTGCCTCCTGGTCGGCGTCAAGACGGCGCGGTACAACGAGTTCGTCCTCGAGAGCGAGGTACGCGACATCCTTGGCCGCTTCGGCCACGTCCGGCGCCAGGCACACGACACTGGCTACATCGGCCAGTGGTTCGCGCCGCAGGCGGTGGCCGAACTTCTCGCCTTTCGCTCCCTGATCGACAGCTACGAGTACGCGGACGTCCTGCGCATCGTGCTCGCGCGGGCGGCGCGGTCGGCGCGCCGGACGACCCACTTCGACCTCGACTTCCCGCGTGAGCCCCAGGTCGAGCCGTACTGGTGCTACAAGCACAAGCGCGAGTGCCGTCCCGTGGAGCGTGCCGAGCACTTCATCCGCCGCTACGGCCTCGACACGCTCGCCCGGATCAAGGCGTTCGCGCGGTTGCGGGGACGCGACCACGACGCGTCGATTCTTCACGGTGACGCCCGGGAGCTGGAGCTGCCCGGCCGCTTCGACGCCGTGATCACCTCCCCGCCGTACCCGGGGCTGATCGACTACCACGAGCAGCACCGCTACGCCTACGAGCTGCTCGGCCTCGACGACCGCCGCGAGCTCGAGGTCGGCGCCGCAGCCGCCGGAACGAGCAAGAAAGCGATCGCCGCCTACTCGGACGGTCTCGTCGACGTACTGGCGAACGTGCGCGCCGCCCTGCGCCCGGGGGCGCCGGTCGCGATCGTCGTGAACGACCGCCGGAATCTCTACCCCGAGATCCTCGACCGCGCCGGGCTCCGGCTCGAGACGCGGCTGCGGCGCCATGTGAACCGCCGCACCGGCCGCCGCGCCGGCGAGTTTTTCGAAGATGTCTTGATCGCGCGCGTCTAGCGTCACACCTCGCGTGCTTCTCTGGGTGAGTGCTCGCCCGGATGCTCACCCACGCGCTCGTGGGCCTCGACGCGCGCCGGGTGGAGGTCGAGGCGCACGTCGAGCTCGGCAACCCGGCGTTCACGATCGTCGGGCTCGCCGACCGCGCCTGCCAGGAGGCAAAGCACCGGGTCCGCAGCGGGATCGCCTCGGCCGAGCTGCTCTGGCCGGGAACGCGCCGGATCACCGTGAACCTGGCGCCGGCGGGGCTGCGGAAGGAGGGCTCGGGCTTCGACCTACCGATCGCGCTCGCCCTGCTCGGCGCGTCGCATCAGGTGCCGCTCGACCGGCTCGCCGAGCACGCGGCGGTCGGTGAGCTCGCGCTGGACGGGCGAATTCGACCCGTCGGCGGGGTGCTCGCGGCGGCGGAGGGAGCGCGCCGTGCTGGACTGGAGCGGCTGCTCTGCGCCGCCGAATCGGCGCCCGAGGCGGCGCTCGCCGGGATCGAGCCGATTCCCGTCCGCCACCTCGCCGAGGCGGCCTGGTATCTCCGCGGCGAGGGTGAACCGGAGCCGTACCGGCCGCCTCCCGACGGCGTGGTCGCGCCGTCCGTCCATCCCGACCTCGCAGACGTCCGAGGCCAGGAGCGCGCCCGGCGCGCGCTCGAGCTCGCTGCGGCCGGCGGGCACAACCTGCTGCTCGCCGGGCCGCCCGGCACCGGCAAGACGATGCTCGCCCGGCGCCTCCCGGGGCTGCTGCCCCCGCTCGGCCCCGATGAGGCGCTCGAGGTCACGCGCATCCACTCGGTCGCGGGGCTGCTCTCTGCCGAGCATCCGCTCGTCCGCGACCCGCCGTTCCGTGCGCCGCACCACAGCGCATCGATGGCGGCGATCGTCGGCGGCGGCCGCAATGCGCGGCCGGGGGAAGTGAGCCTCGCCCACCGCGGTGTCCTGCTGCTGGACGAGATGCCCGAGTTCATGCGGCAGGCGCTCGAAGCGCTCCGGCAGCCGCTCGAGGACGGCATCGTCAGCGTCGCTCGTGCGGAAGGGAGGGCCACCTACCCGGCCAGGTTCCAGCTCGCAGGAACGATGAACCTGTGTCCGTGCGGGGCGCGTGGCGATCCCGGCGCCGAGTGTTCGTGCTCGGCGCAGCGACTCGCGTCGTTTCGGGACAAGCTGTCGCGCGCGCTGCTCGACCGCTTCGACCTCGTCGTCACCGTGCCGAGGCCGCGCGCGGACGAGCTCGCCGCCGGGCCGTCCGAAGCAACGGCGGCCGTCGCTGAGCGCGTCGACTCCGCGCGCGATCTGCTCGAAGTGCACACGCCGGAACGCGTCCCCGAGGCGGAGGCGCTTCTGGCGCAGGCGGTCGAGCGGCTGCCGCTGTCGGGGCGAGGGCGAGCCCGCGTCGCACGGGTCGCGCGCACCGTCGCTGCGCTGGCCGGCTCGGAGACCGTGAAGCCGGAGCACGTCGCGGAGGCGCTTGCATACCGGTCGCCGCGCGAGCTGGAGCCCACGTGAGCGAGCTGGCCCTCGCCGCGTTCGCTGCCGAGACGGGCGGGCATCTGGTCAACGAGCCGAAGGACGCTCGCTACCGGCGCTTCCTCGAACGCTTCGACGACGCGGCATACCGCCGGCGCCTCGCGGCCGCGGGCATCCGCTGGGTCGGCCGCTCCGACCCCGGGTTCCCGGCGTCGCTGCGGGCGATCTTCGACCCACCGCCCGGTCTCTTCCTGCGTGGGGAGGGCGACGCCGGCCTGCTCGACCGGCCGTCGGTCGCGATCGTCGGCGCCCGCGCGTGCTCGGCATACGGGGTGCATGTCGCCCGCGCCTTCGGCCGCGAGCTCGCGGGCGCCGGACTGGTGGTCGTCAGCGGGATGGCGCGTGGGGTGGACGGCGAGGCGCACCGCGGCGCACTCGAGGCCGGCGGGCCGACGGTCGCGGTGCTCGGCTGCGGCGTCGACCGCAACTACCCGGCGGCGCACGCCGAGCTCGCCCGCCGTATCGCCGCCGGGGGCCTGGTCGTCTCCGAGTATCCGCCCGGCGTCGAGCCTGCACCCTGGCGGTTCCCGGCCAGGAACAGGATCGTCGCGGGTCTCACCCAGGCAACGGTCGTCGTCGAGGCGCGTGAACGGAGCGGTGCCCTGATCACGGCCGACCTGGCGCTGGAGGAAGGGCGGGAGGTCTTCGCTGTCCCGGGCGAGATCACGTCCGCGCTCTCCTGCGGCTCCAACGGCCTCCTCCGCCTGGGGGCGACCGCCGCGACCTCGTCCGCCGACGTGCTGGAGACGTACGGGCTCGAGCCGACGCCGCCGGCGGTGCCTGCGCTCTCGCCGGCGGCCGACCAGGTGCTGGCGCGGCTGCGCGACGCGCCGCACTCCGCCGACGAGCTCGCGCGCGCCGTCGGGCTCGGTGCCGGCACCGTTGCCGCCGCGCTGGCCGAGCTCGAGTTGCACGAACTCCTTACCGAAAGTTCAGGGATTTTTCGATCGGCGGCCCGATGATCGGCGTGTGCGCATCGTCGCGATCTCCGCCCTGCTGCTCGCCCTGGCGCTGCCGGCCTCGGCCGCACCCGGTCCGGTAGCCCACGTCAAGAACACGAACGGGTGGATCGAGTCCATCGCGATGGACGGGCCGCGCCTGGCGTACGCCGTCGAGGGCGGTTCCACGTGCACCAGGGTCTTCGTCTGGAACGTCCGGACGCAGAGCGCCGCGCTGGTCAGCGGCAAGGGCACGTGCGGGGCCGACTCGACCAGCACCGGCGGCGGGGTGACGCAGATCGCCGTCGCGGGGACGCGCCTCGCCTGGCTCGTGAACACCGGCGGGAACACCGAGAGCACCGACGACCTGTACACCTCGTCCCTCCCGGGCTGGAAGGAACGGAAGGTCGCGAGTGCGTTCCGCTCGGGCAACGTCGACGGGACGCTGAGGGGCAGCTGGCTCGGCGGCCTCGTCGGCGGTGGCGACCGGATCGCCCTCAACCAGTTCACGACGGATGCGTCGGGCACCGTCGCGACGGCCGCGCTGCAGCGGCTGGACGTCCGGCTGGCGACGATCGCCGCCGGGAAGACGACGCTCCGTGCGGCGTCGCTCGATCGGCACCGGATCGCCGTCCTGCGGTCGGATCAGAAGGTCGCGCTCTACGACAGCGACAACAGCGGCCGCCTGCTCCTGACCGTCGCGCCGAGCTCGGCGCGCGAGGTCGTGCTCCGCCAGGACTACATCGTCGTCCTCACGCGCACGAGGACGCTCGAGATCTTCAACGCGAACACGGGCGCGCCGGTCAAGACCCTCGCGGTCGCCGCCGGCGCCGCCAGACTCGACGTCCACTCCGGCGTGGCCGCCTACGCCGTCGGGCGCACGGTGCACGTGCTGCGGCTCTCCGACGGCAAGGACGCGATTCTCGCCACGGCGCCGCGGGCGATCCAGGGCCTCGAGGTCGAGGCGCCGGGGATCGCGTACTCGTACAACACCGTCAAGGGGATCAAGGACGTCGGTAATCTCGCCTTCGTGCCGATGGCCAAGGCGACCTCCCTGTTCTCCTGACCAGCTACTGGCTGGACGAGGCCGCGCCTCCGATCCCGGAGCGGCGCGTGGAAGGAACGCCCGACGTGGTCGTCGTCGGCGGCGGCGTGACCGGATGCTCGGCGGCGCTCACCCTCGCCGAGGCAGGGCTGAAGGTTCGCCTGCACGACGCGCGCGAGATCGCAGGCGGCGCGAGCGGGAGGAACGGCGGCTTCGCACTCCGCGGCGGCGCGGCCCCGTACGACGTCACCGTCGAGACGATCGGCCGCGACAACACCGTCTGGCTGTGGCGCGAGACCGAGCGGGCGCTCGACCTCCTCGTCGGTCTCGCCGGCGACGCCGCGCGGCGAACCGGCAGCCTGCGCCTCGCCGCCGACGACGAGGAGCGCGACGAGCTGGCGACGGAGCTCGAGGGCCTGCGCGAAGGGGGCTTCGCGGCCGAGTGGATCGAGGAGCCGCTCGACGGTCGCTTCCGCGCGGCGATCTTTCACCCCGGCGACGCCGCGCTCCAGCCGGCGCGCTGGGTCCGTCGGCTCGCCGTGCAGGCGGCCGAGGCCGGCGTCGAGATCCGCGAGCACAGCCGGATCGAGACGCTCGCCGACCTCGACGCCGAGCACGTCCTCGTCGCCACCGACGGCTACCCGAGCGGCCTGCTCGGCGAGATCGAGGGCCTGATCGTCCCGACGCGCGGCCAGATGATCGCCACCGAGCCGCTCGAGGAGCGGCTCTTCGACTGCCCCCACTACGGCCGTCACGGCTTCGACTACTGGCAGCAGACGCCCGACGGCCGCATCCTCGCCGGCGGCTTCCGCGACTCCGCGCTCCAGGACGAGTTCACCACCGACGAGGTGACGACGCCGCAGATCCAGGGCGCCCTCGAGTCGTTCGTCGCCGACCTGGTCGGCCGGCCGGTGCGCGTCGACTACCGCTGGGCTGGCCTGTTCGGCCTCGTCATGGACTTTCTGCCGGTCGTCGGTCGCGTCCCCGGAGACGACCGGACATGGGTCGCGGGTGGCTACTCGGGCCACGGGAACGTGCTGGGACTGCTCTGCGGCGAGCTCGTCGCGGAGGCGATGCTCGGTCGCGGCGCGCCCGAGCTCACGCTGTTCGACCCGGCGCGGCTGCTCTAGAATCGCCTCCCGCACCACAACAGGAGGAGGCCGACATGTCGGTGATCGTCACGCTGGTCGGGTCAGGCGACCCTCAGGCCCTCGAACGGCACGCCGCCGAGAACACGGAAGCCATGAACGGGATCATCGAGGCCGCGAAGAGTCACGGGCTGATCGCACATCGCTTCTACGGCTCCGAAGGCAAGATCATGGTGATCGACGAGTGGCCCGACGCCGAGAGCTTCCAGGCGTTCTTCGCCGAGCAGGGGCCGGCGATCGAGCCGATGATGCAGGCGGCCGTCACCGGCGAGCCGGAGGTCACCTTCTGGCACAAGCTCGAGATGGGCGACGACGTGGGGTGGGACGCGTAGGGCTACCCCGGGATCGCGGGCGGATCACCCGGCGACGTCGAATCGCAGCGCGGGCTCCCCGCCGTTGTCGCTCCATACCGTGTAGGTGGCGCTGATCGGCGGGAAGTTCGCGCCGTGGATCTCGACGGTCACACTGGCGCGACCGTCCGCCACCCAGTACGACCGCGACGCGCCGACGACCCGAAAATGCGGCTCGCCGGGCAGTTTCAGCGCCAGCTCGAGCAGGTAGGGCACGTCGTTCGGGAGGACGTCGACGGTGTCGGACGAGGGTGCCGCGCGCCAGCGCCCCTCGAGCGGTTCCTGGAGCGCCGAGCCGTCGGCTCTCGTCCAGGTAAGACGGGCCACCGCGCTCCTGGCCTTCTCCCCGACGCCGGGCTCGGTCCGGGAGTTTGTGATCGCCGCGCAGAGAACGATGCCGCTCGCCTGTTTGGAATCGACCGGCTCGAGCCGCGGCGTCTGGAACGCGAGCCGGGGCATCACGGCTCTCGTCGGCGCGGCGCCGGCGTCGGCCGCGTCCACGCGCCGGCCGTCGCCTGCGAGCCTGCGGCGGGAACGGACGGCGGCGTGAGCGCCAAGCGCGATCGCCGGCACCGCCGCCAGCCAGACCACACTGCTCGCAACCCAGTGGGGGCCGACGGCGTCGACCATGCCGATCGCGAGGATGAGCAGGACGGTCCCGATCAGCCAGCGCTCGTACTCGTTGAGCAGCATGTCCGCTACCTCCCGGAGGAACTCGCCGACACCGCTCCACATGACGAACAGCCTAGAGTGCGATCAGCGGCAGATCGAGCTCTCCGGCGCACTCCATCGCGGCGAGCGCGATCGCGAGATCCTGGATCGCCAGTCCGGTCGAGTCGAAGAGCGTGATGTCGGCGGGGGACGTGCGTCCCTCGGACGTCCCGTTGAGCACATCGCCGAGGATCGTCACGTCGTCGCGGACGAGGGCGTCGGCCTCGACCGCGGCAGCGAGCTCCCCGCCGTGCGAGGCCTGCTCCCAGTCGTCGCAGAACACGCGCGCACGGGCGAGTTCCCCGACGGCGACCTCGGCCTTCCCGGGGCCGTCGGCGCCCATCAGCGAGACATGCTGGCCCGGCTGCAGCGAGCCTTCCGGGTAGAGCACCTCGTGCCCGGGCGTCACCGTCACCACGCGGTCGGCGGCCAGCGCCTCCTCGCGCGAGGGAGCAACCCACGCACCGAGCTCCGCCGCGGCCGCCTCGGCTCGCGACGGGTCGATGTCCCAGAGCATGACGTCCTGGCCGCGCGCGCCGAACGTGCGCGCCGCCGCCCGGCCGTTCACGCCCGCGCCGATCACCGACGCGGTCCCCGGGCAGCCGAGCGTCTCCGCCGCGAGCACCGCCGCCGCGCCGGTGCGCAGCGCGGTCACTGCGCCCGCGTCCAGCATCGCCACCAGCCGACCGTCCGACGCGTCCGACAAAAGCACGACGCCGGTTACGGTCGGGAGACCGCGCGCAGGGTTCCCCGGGTACGACGTCACCCACTTCAGCGACGCGTGCCCCGCGCCCAGCGCAGGCATCGCGCGGAAGTCGCCCGCGGGATACGCCGGCACGTAGACCTTCGGCGGCATCGACCACTCGCCGCGCGCGTAGGCGACGAACCCGTCGCGAACCGCCTCGACCGCCCGTTGCGGCGAAACCGCCTCTTCGACGTGCCGCGCCGTGAAGAGCGGGATCAAAGAGCTTTGACGGCCGCGACGAGCTTGACGACCGACTCGCGCGCGTCGCCGAACAGCATCTCCGTGTTCGGCAGCGTGTAGAGCGGGTTGTCGACGCCCGCGAACCCGGGGCGCATCGAGCGCTTGAGGACGACGACCGTCTGCGCCTTGTCGACGTCGAGGATCGGCATGCCGTAAATCGGGCTCGACTGGTTCGTGCGTGCGTCGGGATTCGTCACGTCGTTCGCGCCGATCACGAGCGCGACGTCCGTGCGCTCGAACTCGGGGTTGATCTCGTCCATCTCGAGGAGCTGGTCGTACGGGACGTTCGCCTCGGCGAGCAGCACGTTCATGTGGCCGGGCATCCGGCCGGCGACCGGGTGGATCGCGTACTTGACGTCGACGCTGCGCTTCTCGAGCTCGTCGGCGAGCTCGCGCACCGCGTGCTGCGCCTGCGCGACCGCCAGGCCGTAGCCGGGCACGATCACCACGCGCTCCGCGTAGACCAGTTCGACCGCGACGTCCTCGGCGGTGACCGAGCGGACCGTCCCGCCGTCGGCCGCGGCGCCCTCGGCCGAGGTCTGCAGCTGCCCGAAAGCGCCGAAGAAGACGTTCGACACCGACCGGCCCATCGACCGGGCCATCATCAGCGTGAGCATGGTGCCCGACGCGCCGACGAGCATCCCGGCGACGATCAGGACGTTCATGTCGAGCACGAAGCCGGTTGCGGCCGCGGCGACGCCGGTGAACGCGTTCAGGAGCGAGATCACGACCGGCATGTCCGCGCCGCCGATCGGCAGCACGAAGAGCACGCCGAAGGCGAGCGAGCCGATGATCAGGATGATGAGCAGGAACTGCTCCTGGGGCCCGAAGACGATCACGAGCCCGATCGCGACGAGCGCGGCGAGCAGGCCCATGTTCACCCACTGCTGGCCGGGATAGGTGATCGGCCTGCCGCCGATCAGCTCGCGCAGCTTCGCGTAGGCGATCATGCTCCCGGCGAAGGAGACGCTCCCGATCAGCGCCGAGAGGACGATCGCGATCGAGGTCTTGTCGTCGACGCGTCCGGGTGCGGGAAGCGAGTTGTGGAAGTCCGCGAGCGCGACGAGCGCGGCCGCGCCGCCGCCGACGCCGTTGAACAGCGCCACCATCTCCGGCATCGCGGTCATCTTCACGGCGCGGGCCGCGTACGCCCCGATCGGCGCCGCGATCGCCATCACGATCAGGATCGAGGCGTAGTTGGTCAGTCCGGGCGTGAAGAACGTCGCGACGATCGCGAAGCCCATCCCGACCGCGCCGATCCAGTTGCCGTGCCGTGCCTTCGCCGGGTGCGAGAGGTACTGCAGCGCGACGATGAAGCAGATGATCGTGACCAGGTATGCGCAGTAGATCCAGTCGGTCCTGCTCATTCGGTCTTCTCTGCCTCCGCCTCGGGCGCCTTCTTCTTCGGCTTGAACATCTCGAGCATCCGGTCGGTGACGACGAAGCCGCCGACGACGTTCCCGGTGCCGAGCGCGACCGCGGCGAGTGAGACGACCCGCAACCAGAACGGCTGGTGTGGTGCGCCGGCGACGATGATCGCCCCGACGATCACGATCCCGTGGATCGCGTTCGTGCCGGACATGAGCGGCGTGTGCAACAGCGTCGGGACCTTCGAGATCACCTGCACGCCGAGGAAGGCGGCGAGGATCAGGACGGTCAGCTCGATCAGGAAACTTCCGTTCACGGTGTCGCTGCCTCCTTCCGGGTCACGCAGGCGCCCTTCGTGATCTCGTCCTCGAAGTCGAGCACGAGCGTGGTCTCGGGCGCGAGGTGGTCGAGCAGCGCCTGGATGTTGCGGGCGTACAGCCGGCTGGCGTCGTACGGCATCTCGCTGGGCAGGTTGAGCCGGCCGACGATCAGCACGCCGTCGCGCACGACCTCCTGGCCGGGCTCGGTCAGTTCGCAGTTGCCGCCGGTCTCGGCGGCGAGGTCGACGATCACCGAGCCGGGTCGCATCGCCTTCACGGCGGAGGCGGGGATGAGGCGCGGCGCCGGACGGCCCGGGATCGCCGCGGTCGTGATCACCGCGTCGTAGTCGGGCAGCCGCTTCTCGAGCTCCGCCTGCTGCTGCGCCTGCTGCTCGGGCGTCAACTCGGTCGCGTAGCCGCCGGCGGTCTCCTCGCCCTTCACGCCAAGGTCGAGGAACTTGGCGCCGAGCGACTCGATCTGCTCCTTCACCGCGGCGCGCACGTCGAAGCCGTGGACGACGGCGCCCAGGCGCTTCGCGGTCGCGATCGCCTGAAGCCCGGCGACGCCCGCGCCGATCACGAGCACCTTCGCGGGCTTCACCGTGCCCGCGGCGGTGGTCATCATCGGCATGAACCGGGGAAGGCTGTCCGCTGCGATCAGGCCGGCCTTGTAGCCGCCGACGTTCGCCTGGGACGAGAGCGCGTCCATCGACTGCGCGCGGGTGATGCGCGGAATCGACTCCATCGCGAACGCGACGACGCCCTGTGCCGTCAGGCGGTCGATGCCCTCCTTGTCGGTCAGCGGCTGGAGGAATCCGATCAGGACGCCGCCGGTGCGCAGCCGCGCGGCCTCCTCGGCCGTCGGCTTCTGCACCTTGACGACGACGTCGGCGTCCCAGGCGGTCTCGGCGAGCGTTGCACCCGCGTCCTCGTAGGCGCTGTCGACAAAGGAAGCGGCGCTTCCAGCGCCGCGTTCGACAACAACCTCATGGCCCGCCTCGACGAGCTTGGCGACCACCTCCGGCACGAGCGCCACGCGGCGCTCCCCCTGAGCGGTCTCCTTCGGGACTCCGATTCGCATCTCGCCGCAACTCTAGTGCAGGTGGCCAACATAGACTGGTCAAACCTCGCCAGTGGAACACCTGCTGACAAGCGTGGGCCTCGGCCTGCTGTTCGCCCTGATCCTTTTCGAGTCGGCGGGCATCCCACTTCCGGGCGAGACCGCCCTGATCGCGGCCGGCCTGCTCGCCTCGAAGGGCCGGTACGAGATCTGGCAGGTGATCGTGATCGCCGCCCTGGCTGCGATCGTGGGCGACAACCTCGGCTACTGGGCGGCACGCCGGTGGGGCCACCAGATCGCGGACCGGTGGAAGCTGCTCGCGCGCTACCGGGACAAGGCGATGCCGCCGGCCGAACGCTTCTTCAAGGCACACGGCGGCAAGACGGTGTTCATCGCCCGCTTTGTCGCGATCCTCCGATTCACGGTCGCGTGGCTCGCCGGCATGACGCGGATGGACTGGTGGAAGTTCTTCTTCTGGAACGCCGCGGGCGGAATCTGCTGGGCAGTGGGCATCGGGCTGCTCGCGTACTACGGCGGGAAGGCGGCGGCCGAGGCATTCGACAAGTACGGGCTGATCGCCGTCGGCGTGATTGCAGTGGTGGTGGTGGTCGGGCTGGTCGGCACGCATTTCTGGCGCAAGCGTCTGATGGCAGAGGAGTAAACGCCCGCAGGTTGAACCTGTTCGCCTGTGGGGGCCCTACTCGCTCTTTCCGAGGCGGTCGAAGCATGCGACCCGTACATGCGTGGTCATTCGCAGCGTGTCGCGACGATGGCGTACGAGGTCGGGCTCGAGCTCGATTGTGACGAGGTGCAGCTGACGCTGCTGCGGCTGGGCGGGACGCTCCACGACGTTGGCAAGCTCGCCATCCCCGATTCGATCCTGAACAAGCCCGGCCGGCTCACCGACGACGAGCTGCGCGAGGTTCGAGCGCACCCCGAGCTCGGCGCGCGGATGGTCGCGCTCGACCCGGCGTTGCGGCCTGCGCTCCCGGCCGTCCTCCACCACCACGAGCGGTGGGACGGCGCCGGCTACCCGAGCGGCAAGTCGGGCGCCGCGATCCCGTTCGAGGCGCGAATCCTCGCCGTCGTCGACAGCTACGACGCGATGACCTCCGACCGTCCGTACCGGGCGGCGCTGCCGACCGAGCAGGCCGTGTTCGAGGTCGAGCGCTGCGCCGGCACCCAGTTCGACCCGGACGTCGCCGTCGCGTTTCTCGCCGCGTGGGAGTCGGGCGCCTTCGGCGTCACCGCCGCGCTGCGTGCTGCAGCGGGCTGAACATCGACGCAGCCGTTACAACGTCGACCAGACCTCGAGCTTCGTCTTCACCCGCCGGATCACCTCGTCGGTGAATTCGGTCGTGCCGACGTGGCCGCCGAGGTCGGCGGTGCGGACGCCGCTGCCGACCGCCTCCAGGCACGACTCACGGATCGCGCGGCCTGCCTCCGCGGTGCCCTCCGTGTACGCGAGCAGGGCGGCGCCGGCGAGGATCATCGCCATCGGGTTCGCGACGTCCTTCCCCTGCAGCGACGGCGCCGTGCCGTGTGCGGCCTCGGCCATCACCGCGTCGGGCTCGAAGTCGTCGTCGAAGGCGACGAGCAGCGACTCGGCGCCGGCGATCGAGCCGAAGAGCGGGAGGACGAGGTCGGAGAGGATGTCGCCGTCGCGGTTCAGCGCCGGGATGATCAATGGGTCGCCCGCGGAAGCGACCAGCAGCGCGAAGGTCGCGTCGATCAGTTGTGGCTCGTAGACGACGTCCGGGTGGCGTTTCGCCGCCGCGTCCATCTCCTCCTTGAGCATCCCCTCGTACGTCGGGCTGACCGTGTACTTCGGCCCGCCGAAGACCTTGGCGCCGGCGCGCTCTGCCTCGCGGAACGCGAACTCGGCGACCGCGTGGCAGATCCGCCGCTCGATCCGCTCGGTGCGGAACGCGACCTCGTCGTCGCCCTCGCCCTCACGCCATTCCTCCGCGCCGTACGCGTCGCCCACCGCCATCCGCACGACCGAGATCGGCGCGTGCACACCGCCGAACGGCACGACCCCCGGGATTCTCCGCCCGGTGCGAACGATCACCTTGCCGCCGATCTCCTCGCGGAGGATCCGGTTCGGTGAGCCGACGTCGCCGCGCGCCTCGGGTGTGACCGTGGCGGCCTTGAGGCCGAGTCCCGCCGTCTTCATCGCCGCGGCGGCGGCGTAGACGACCCGGTTCTCGGTGGTGCGACGGTTGGCCAGCGACAGGTCGAAGCGCGGGAGCTCCAGTTCGGTTCCGATCACGTCGGGCGCAAGGACGCGTAGCGACTCCTCGAGCAACTCCTGGCCGGTCTCGTCCCCTTCGAGGACGACGATCGTCGACGTGTTCATGCGGGGATTCTCGCAGTCCCGCCCGGTTCGGCGTGCGGTTGCCGTCCATTCCATCCTGAAATGTCCTTGAACATTCGCGGTTGCATTCTCCGCTACCCTTCCGGGGCCTAATCCGATCCGAGGAGGAATTACATTGGCTCGCAAGACCGTTCTCGTATGTGACAAGTGCAGCAGGGAAGTCGACGAAGGAAAGGGCGCGACGATGCGCCTGTCCTTTTCCGACGCGCGTCGCGGGGCGAAGGAAGCCGACCTCTGCGATTCGTGCGCGACGGGCATGCCCGGACGCGCGACTGCCCGCCGCGGGCGTAAGCCGAAGTCCGTTACGGCCTAGGCAGGGTCGCGACGAGGAGGGCGAGCCGGACCGCCCTCCTGCTTTTCCCGCTCTTTCCCCGGATTGCACCCGGGGCGTAAGAAGGACTGTCAGAACGCAGGACTAGTATGGGCCGATGGCCCTGACGTTGCTGGCCGGGCCGGCGAATGCCGGCAAAGTGGCCCTACTCCTCGATCGCTATCTCGCGGATCTTCCCCGCGAGCCCGTGCTGATCGTGCCGACCGGATCGGACGTCGAACGGGTCGAGCGCGACCTGCTCGGGCGCGCCGGCGCACTGCTCGGCGGATCGATCGGGACCTTCGACGATGTCTTCGAGCGGATCGCCCGCGGCAACGGCGGCCGCCCGGTCGCCGGCGACGCCCAGCGGGCGCTGATCCTGCGCCGTGTCGTTGCGGGTGCCACGCTCGCCGATCTCGGTGCGTCGGCGCGCTTCTCGGGGTTCGGCGACGCCCTCGGGACGACGATCGCCGAGGTGGAGGCGGGCCTGCTCGAGCCGGGCGACCTCGACGGCGATCTCGCCGAGCTCTACCGCCGCTACCGCGAGGAGCTCGACCGCCTCGGTCTCTGGGACCGCGACCTGCGCCGCGCGCACGCCGCCGACCGGCTCGCCGGTGACCTCGGGGCGTGGGACGGCCGGCCGGTCTACGCCTACGGCTTCGAGGATCTCAGCGGCGCACAGTGGCGGCTTCTGGAGGCGTTCGCGGGACGGGTCGACGTAACCGTCTCGCTCCAGTACGAGCCGGGGCGTGCCGTCTTCGCGTCGCTCGAGCGCACCGCCACCGACCTCGCCCGTCTCGCCGACGGGCGGCTCGAAGAGCTGCCGCCGCGGTACGCCGAGTACGCGCACCCGGCGCTCGCGCATCTCGAACGCGCCCTGTTCGAGGACGCGCCGCCTCCGGCTCCTCCGGCCGAGGGCGCGATCCGCTTCCTCGAGGCGGCGGGGACGCGCGCGACGCTCGAGCTGGTCGCCGACGAGGTGCTGCAGCTGCTCCGTTCGGGCACGGTGCCCGAGGAGATCCTGATCGTCTGCCCGTCGCTCGACCGTGTCCGGACGCCGCTGGAGGCCGCGTTCGGCGCGAGCGGCGTGCCGTATGCGCTCGACGCCGCCGTCAGGCTCCCGCAGACGCCCTTCGGCCACGCGCTGCTCTCGCTGCTCCGGTACGCCTGGCTCGGGGGAACGCGGCGCGATCTGTTCGCGTTCGTCCGCTCGCCGTACTCCGGACTCGTCCGGGCGCACGCCGACTTCCTCGAGGGCCGCCTGCGCGGCCGCGGGATCCGGTCGCCCGAGCGGATCGAGGCGACGATCGTCGAGCTGCGCGGCGGGCCGCTGCCGCCGCTCGAGCGGCTGCGCTCGGCGCCGACGTCGATCGCGGCCGTGCGCGAGCTCGTCGGCTCGATGCTGAAGGCGGCGTACGGGCTCGAAAACCCTCCGACGACCGAGGCCGCGCGGATCGACCTGCGCACCTACCAGGCGGTGCACAAGCTCCTCGACGAGCTGGAGGGCTGGGTCGAGCTCGGCGGGGAGCTCTCCGCCGAGGAGCTCGCCGGGTCGCTCGACCGCGCGGTCGTCCGGCTCGGCGGCGTGCGACCGGGCCACGTGGCGATCGTCGACCTCCTGCGCGCGCGCACCCGGCGCACCGAGGTCGTGTTCGTGCTCGGGCTCGAAGAGGGCGTGTTCCCGCAGCGCACGCAGAGCTCGCCGTTCCTCGACGACGACCGGCGCCGTGAGCTCGACGCCGACGCGCGGCTGGCGAAGCCCGACCCGGTCTCGCGGGCGCGGTACCTCTTCTACACGGCGTGCACGCGACCGTCGCGGCGGCTCTACCTCGTGCGCGAGGCGGCGACCGACGACGGCGCTCCGCGCCAGCCGAGCCCGTTCTGGGAGGACGTCCGCGCTGTGCTCCGCCCGGAGGACCTGTCGCGCGTGACCAGGCGCCGCGCCCTGTCCGAGCTGGTGTGGCCGCTCGAGGCCGCCCCCAGCGAGCGCGAGCGGGTGCGGGCGGTCTCGTGGCTGTCGACCACCGACCGGCCCGCGGCCGAGGCGGTCGCGCTCGCCAACGGCTGGGAGCGCCGGCTGGCGCGGGCGCTCGACGCGTTCAAGCGGTCGACGAAGCTCACCGATCCGACCGTGCTCGAGTCGCTGCAGTCGAAGGCGATGTTCGGCGCCACCGAGCTCGAGGCGTTCGCCGGCTGCTCGTCGATCTGGTTCGTCGAACGGATGCTCGACCCGAAGTCGATGGACGTCGAGGTCGACGCACGCATGCGCGGCTCGATCGCGCACCAGGCGCTCTTCAAGTTCTTCTCGGGCCTGCCCAAGCGGCTCGGCACCGAGCAGGTCGCGCCCGAGCAGCTCGACGACGCGCTCGAGTTCCTGAGCGAGTGCCTCCGCGATGCGATCACCGGCGGCGCCGAGAACCGGCTCGAGCTCACCGACCTCCAGCGCAGCGAGCTGCGCCAGACGTTCTGGCGCGACCTCGAGGCGCTCGTCCGCGCCGAGGCCGAGTCGGAGCTGCCGCTCGTCCCGCGCCGCTTCGAGGTCTCGTTCGGCTCCGAGCGCTCGGTGCCCGAGCTGCAGCGCGGGCTCGACCTCGGCACCTTCCACCTGTCCGGGAAGATCGACCGCATCGATCTCGACCCGTTCGCCGCCCGCGGGATCGTCTGGGACTACAAGTCGGGGAAGAAGGCGCACAGCGCGGTCGAGATCGAGCGCGAGCTGCGGTTGCAGATCCCGCTGTACATGCTCGTGCTCCGCGACCTCGTCGGCGTCGAGCCGCTCGGCGGGCTGTACCGGCCGCTGTCCGGCGACCGCAAGGCGCGGGGGCTCCTGCGCGCGACCGCGAAGGACGACGGCGTCCCCGGCTACTCGGCCCGCGACTACGTCGACGAGGACGACTTCTGGGCGAAGATCGAGAAGGCGCAGGACGGAGCCCGGGGGATCGTCGCCCGCATCCGCGACGGCGACGTCAAGCACGACCCGCGCGAGGGCACGTGCCCGTCGTGGTGCCGGCTCGGCTCGATGTGCAGGATCAAGAGGGGCTGATGGCGACCACGGCCAAGCGCCCGCCCACCCCCGAGCAGCACGCCGCGATCGAGGCGGAGGGCCTCGTCTTCGTCTCGGCCGGCGCCGGCACGGGGAAGACGTCCGTGCTCGTCGAGCGGTTCGCCCGCGCGATCGACAGCGGCATCGACATCGGCTCGATCCTGGTGATCACGTACACCGAGCGGGCCGCCGCCGAGCTGCGCGGGCGGATCAGGGCGCGGCTCGGCGAGCTGGGCCGGCCCGAGCTGATGCGCGAGCTGGACGGCGCGTGGATCTCGACGATCCACGGCTTCTGCCTGCGGCTGCTCAAGCAGCACCCGTTCGCCGCCGGGCTCGACCCACGCTTCCGGGTGCTGGACGAGAGCCAGGGTGCCGTGCTCCGGGTGGAGGCATTCGACGAGGCGCTGGCCGAGTTCTGTTCCGGCGAGCAGCCCGACCGGCTCGGCCTGCTCGCCACCTACGGTTCGGCGGCGCTCCGGCGGATGCTCACCCGCGTCTACGAGACGCTGCGCGCCGCGGGCCGGCCGCTCGAGCTGTCGCTCGGCGACGCGCCCGGGCTCGACGACGCGATCGCGCGCGTGCGGGCAGCCGCCGGCGACGCCGACGAGGCGGCCCGCCTCGTCGAGCTGCTCGACCGCCGGCCGGTGCCCGAGTCGCTGCTCGACCTCTCCGGTTACGCGGTCAAGCGCGACGACGACTACGAGCAGGCGCGGAAGGCGCTGGAGCAGGCGGCGCTGAACGTCGTCGCCGCCCGCGACCGCGCGCTCCTCGAGGAGCTCCTGCAGGCCTTCGAGCGGTCGTACCAGGCGGCGAAGGACCGCGAATCGGCGCTCGACTTCGAGGATCTCCAACTGCGCGCGCGGAACCTGCTCCGCGACGACGATCGGATCCGCGAGCAGGAGCAGCTGCGCTTCCGGCAGGTCTGCGTCGACGAGTTCCAGGACACGAACCGGCTCCAGTGCGAGGTGATCGACCTGATCGCCCGCGACGAGCTCTTCTTCGTCGGCGACGAGTTCCAGTCGATCTACCGCTTCCGGCACGCCGACGTCGAGGTCTTCAAGGAGCGGCGCGAGGCGGTCGGCGATGTCCTGCCGCTCACGCAGAACTGGCGGTCGCGGCCGGAGGTGCTCGCGGTCGTCAACGAGCTGTTCGGCGCGACGTTCGGGGACGAGTTCCAGCGGCTCGTCGCGGCCGGGCGCTTCCCCGATCCTGCGTCGGGGCCGGCGGTCGAGCTGCTCGTCACCGACAAGGGGAGCTACAAGGACACGGGCGTCGCCTGGCGGCGTGGGGAGGCGAAGGCGGTCGCCCGCCGCGTGAAGGAGCTGATCGACACGGGCGCGGCCGAGCCGGGTGAGATCGTGCTGCTCTTCGCCGCCGGCACCGACGCCGAGCAGTACGAGGAGGCGCTCCGCGAGCTCGACCTGCCGACGTACCGGGCGACCGGTCGCGGCTACTTCGGCCAGCAGCAGGTCGTCGACCTGCTCGGCTACCTCCGCCTGCTGCACAACCGCTACGACGACGAGGGGCTCGTCACCGTGCTCGCCTCGCCGTTCGTCGGCGTCTCGAACGACGGGCTCGTGACGTTGCGCCGGGCCGCGACCCGCCGGCCGCTCTTCACCGCGCTGGAGAAGGGGCTGCCCGAGGGGCTGAACGAGCGCGACCGGCGCCTGGTGCAGGCGTTCCGGCAGCGCTACGACCGCCTTGCGGCGATCGCAGGCACCGTCGGGCTCGAGCGGCTCTGCGAGCAGATCGTCGTGGAGCACGACTACGACCTCGCCGTGCTCGCCCAGTGGGACGGCCGCCGTCGCTACGCGAACCTGCGCAAGCTCGCGCGGCTCGCGCGCTCGTACGAGGAGCTGCGCGGCCCCGACGTCGAGGGCTTCGTCCGCTTCGTCTCCGAGCAGGACGCCGCCGGCGTCAAGGAGCTCGAGGCGGTCGCGGAGGAGGAAGGCGCGGGCGCGGTGCGGCTGCTCACGATCCACGCGGCCAAGGGGCTCGAGTTCAAGGTGGTCGTCGTCGCAGACGCCGGCCGCGAGCGGCCGCCGACGAGCGGCGAGGAGATCATCTGTCTTCCCGACGGCCGCTTCGGGTTCAAGGTCGTCGACCCGGCGACCGGGCGCCGCGTCGCCGCCTTCGAGTACGACGAGGTGCGGAGCGCTGAGGACGCGGCGGGTGAGGCCGAGCGGCTGCGCCTCTACTACGTCGCGATGACGCGCGCCGTCGACAGGCTGATCATCGCCGGATCGGTGGATCCCGAGCGGCGCGACCCGAAGACGCCGATCGGCTGGGTGCTCGACCGGATCGAGCTCGGCGACCTGGAGGACGGGGAGGTCGTCCGCGAGGAGGCGCGGCTCCTGCTGCAGGTCGACCGGTACACGCCCGAGGCGCAGGCCGAGCCGGAGGAGGCGCCCGCCGTGGCGCAGCTCTCGCTGTTCGATTCGGTGGCCGCGGCGCCCGCGTTCACCGTTCCGGCGCTGCCGCCGCTCGAGCCGGTCGTCGTGCCGATGGTCGAGCCGATCCGCCGCCTCTCCTACACGGCGCTGTCGCTGTTCGAGACCTGCGCGTACCGCTTCTACGCAGAACGCATCGCCGGGCTGCGCCCGGTGGACGACAGCGGCCGCATGCCCGGCGGCACGGGGATGGCGGCGACCGAGATCGGCGACTCGGTGCACCGGATGCTCGAGCACGTCGACCTGGCCTCCCCGGAGCCGCCGTCGCTCGACCGCGTGCTCGGCTGGTATCCGAACGCGACGGCGGCGGAGCTGGAGCGCATCGGCGGGATGGTCGAGGCGTACTGCTCGTCGACCCTCGCGGCGCGCCTCGCCGGCCTGGAGGGTGTCGGGTCGGAGCGGCCCTTCGCCTTCGAGCACGACGGCGTGCTCTTCCACGGCGTGCTCGACGTGCTCCATCTGGACGGTGGACGGGCGCTCGTCGCCGACTTCAAGTCGAACCGGCTCGGCGAGCTGTCGCCAGGGGACGTGGTCGAGGCCGACTACCGGCTGCAGCGGCTCGTGTACGCGATCGCGTGCTTCCGTGCGGGCGCCGACGCGGTCGAGGTCGTCTACCAGTTCCTGGAGAAGCCGAACGAGCTGGTCGAGGCGACGTTCGAGCGCGAGGAACTGCCGGCACTCGAGGCCGAGTTGTCGGCCGCGATCGCGCGGATCCAGGAGGGCCGGTTCCCGCCGCGTCCCAGCGAGTACGCCTGTGCGGGCTGCCCGGCGCTCGACGTGGTGTGCGCCGGGCCGGGGCTGCGCGGCTGATGGGCCGTCTCCTCGTCGATCTCCTCCCGATCACCATCCTCAGCGCGCTGACGCCCTGGACGATCGTCGGCGTGATCGTGCTGCTCGCGTCGAAGGGGGGCGTGAAGAACGCGGTCGCCTTCACGCTCGGCTGGTTCACCGCGATCCTCGCGCTGACGGCGCTGATCGTGGTCGCAACCGTCAACGGCACCCACGAGCAGTCGCGCTCGGTGACGTGGTTCCAGATCGGCCTGCAACTCGGCTTCGGCGCCGCACTGCTGCTGTTCGCCTACACCCGCTGGGGCAAACGACCTCCTCGTGGCACGACGGTTGCCGAACCGTCCTGGATCGGCAAGCTCGACAGGATCGGCCCGGTCATGTCGTTCGCGTTCGGCGCGTTCTGGATCAACGGCTTCCTCGTCGTTCCCGCTGCGATCGAGATCGCCCAGTCCGGCGTGACGGATGGGCAGATGGCCTTCGCTGTGCTGTTCTACGCGCTCGGTGCCTCGGCTGCGCTGATCGGCGTGATCACCTACCGCCTGGTCGCGGCCGACCGCGCGACGGCCCGCCTCGAACGCCTGCGCGGCTGGGTCGGCCAGAACAGCTCTGCCTCGATCGCCATCCTGATCGGCGCGATCGGAGCCGCGCTGGTGATCAAGGCGCTGATCGAGATCCTTCAGCTCTGACGATCTCGTCGAGGAACACCTGTTTCGCGTCCTCGTAGGCGGCCGGGTCTCCGCCCTCGTAGCGTCGTTTGAGCTCGTTCGACCGCTCGACGAGATCCGGCCTCCCCCGCAGGAGCCGCCGGAGCGAGACGAGCCTCGCGTCGTCCGTCGATCCGGCGACGATGAGCTGAACCCCCACGGGGAGCTCGCCCTCTTGCTGTTCCTCGAAGCCGGCGAAGGTCACCGACCAGTGGTCCGGCTGGGCGACGGCGTATCGCCCGCGCAGCGCCTCGACGGCCGAGCCGAAGTCGTCCGCCGGCACGCGCACGAGCAGATCGACGTCCCCCTTCGTCAGCGACCCGGGGATCGAGGTCGCCCCGATGTGCTCGACCTGGGCCGACGGAACGAGCGTCCGGATCTCCCGCGAGTGCCGCTGAAAGGCCCGGTCGACGAGCGGCCAGAGCTCGCTCTCCGGCCGAAAGCGCAACGTCACGCCGCAACCAGAGCTAGTAACACAGTGTTACAAGCTCCTGAACGCCTGACGCGAGCGGGGTTCGGGCGCAAGTAACACAGTGTTACAAGCGTTTGCTGGCAGGATCGCGCCATGGCACGGAGTTTCGTCAAAGAGGCGCGCCGGCGCGTCGGGCCCAAGCGGGAGCGGATCGAGCCGGTCGTGCAGCGGCTCGAGGTCGAGCACGCCGATGCGGGGATCGCGCTCCGGTTTCGCTCGGACATCGAGCTGCTCGTCTCCGTGATGCTCTCTGCCCAGACGACCGACGTGAACGTCAATCGCGTCACCACGACGCTCTTCCAGAAGTACCACCGGCCCGAGGACTACCTGGCCGTCCCCCAGGCGGAGCTCGAGCGGGACATCTACGCGACCGGGTTCTTCCGCCAGAAGGCGAAGGCGATCCGGGGGACGATGGTGATTCTGATCGAGGAGTACGACGGGAAGGTGCCGCGCCGCCTGGAGGAGCTGGTGCGCCTACCGGGCGTCGCCCGCAAGACCGCGAACGTCGTCGCCGCCGAGCTCGGCGAGCCGCAGGGGGTGGTCGTCGACACGCACGTCCGCCGCCTCTCGCAGCGGCTCGGCTTCACGAAGCAGGAGGATCCGGTGAAGATCGAGCGCGACCTGCAGCGGCTCGTCCCGCGCCGGCACTGGGGAATCTTCCCGCACCTGCTGATCTGGCACGGCCGCCGGGTCTGCAACGCCCGCACGCCGAGGTGCGAGGACTGCGTGCTGCTCGACCTCTGCCCGTCGGCCCGCATCTCGGCGTAGTCTCCGCCGGTGCCCGACCTCGAGACCTCGCGCCTGCGCCTGCACGCGCTCACCGCCACGGAGGCCGAGGCGCTGCACGCCGGGGCGCTGCCGGACGGGTGGGCGTACGAGGACGGGTATCCGATGCCGGACACGAAGGACGGGGTCGGCCTCTACCTCCGGCACGGCGAGCAGGACTACGGCTTCCACTTCGTCGCGCGTCGCGACGACGGCGTGGTGGTGGGGGAGATCGGCTTCGTCGGACCGCCGCAGGGCGGCGCCGTGACGATCGGCTACGCGATCGTTCCCGCCGCACGGCGGCAGGGCTACGCGACCGAGGCGATCGCCGGCCTGACCGAGTGGGCGCTCGCCCAGCCGGCGGTCGAGAGCGTCCGCGCGCAGACGCTGCCCGACAACGAGCCGTCCATCCGCGCACTGCTGCGGGCCGGGTTCGACGAGGACGAGCCGGCGCCGCGGGTGCGAAGGTTCGTCAGGACCGCGGGCTGAGCGCGACCAGCAGGCCGCCGTCGTCGTCGTAGGCGGGGAAGAGGTCGGCGATCACGGGCTTCACGACGCCCGCCTTCGTGCGCAACTCGAGCTGTTCGCCCAGCCGCCGCACGCCCCATTCGAGCGCCAGCGCGACCGGATTCTTGTCCTCCTCGAATCCGGACAGGGCGAACTGCTCGCCGACCGGGTGGCCCATCAACTCGCCCTCGCTGTAGCCGGTGAGCTCGAACACGCCGCGCCCGGACGCGAGGATCCGGCCCTCCTGGTCGCAGACGACGAGCCCGGTGTTCGGGCCGGGGTAGTAGTCGTCCATCAGCTCGAACAGGAAGCCGAAGCCGCAGCGATGGCAGGCGACCGCGTCGCGCGACATTCCCTCGAACCCGTCGATGTCGATCGACCGGTCCTTGCAGTTCGGGCAGATGTAGAACGGCACCCGGCCAGCCTAGCCAGCGGGGGTTACGGACAGTTCTTGACCTTGTCGCCGGTGTCGACGTCGAACGTGTCGGTGACCGCGTCGTCCTTGCCGCAGTCGAGCGAGTCGTTCTTCTCGACCGTGTCCGAGCCGTGGAGCGTGTCGGCCCCGCCGGCGCCGCTGAGGGTGTCCTTGCCGAGCTGGCCGGTCAGGACGTTGGCGATCCCGTCGCCGGTGAGCTTGTCGTTGCCGTTGCCACCGACGATGTTCTCGGCGTCGATGTTGTCGCCTTCCTTCTTCTCACCGTCGTTCGCCTTGCCGTCGAGCGTGACGGTCACGTTGCCCGTGCGGTTGGTGTACGTGACGGTGTCGGTGCCGGGGCCGCCGATGAAGGTGTCGGCACCCTGCGGGTTCGCGCCCTCGTTCAGTGTGTCGTTGCCGCCCTCGCCGTAGATCAAATCGGTGCCGTCGCCGGGGTCGATCGTCGTCGGTGCCGCCGCCCGCGCAGATGACGTCGTTGCCGCCGCCGCCGTTGATCGTGTCGTCGCCGCCCGTCCCGATGATGACGTCGTCGCCGTTCGTTCCGGTCGTGCCGACGACCGTCGCGACGCGCCCGTGGCATGTGGTCGCGCTGGTCGCGATCTGCGCGGTGTACATGTCGAGCGGCCCGCCGGCGCCGTCCGGGTTGTCGCCGGTCGAGTTCGAGTTGTCGGACCAGGTGCCGAAGCCGACGCCGTGGGCGAACGTGACCCAGTTGAAGTCGCCGCAGTCGAACCCGTCCCCGGAGTTGTTGCAGTTCGACGTGCCGGTGCTGATCTGGAGGTTCGCGCTCCAGGTGTCGCCGCCGTCGGTGCTGATCGAGGCGAAGTACTGGAAGGTATCGTTGCCGGCGCCGGAGTTGCGCGTGTCGTACCAGGTCGCCAGCACGTTGCCGGTGCTCTGGTCGACGGCGATCTCGGGCAGGAACTGGGTCTTCGCGCCGCCGTCGTCGTTGATCTTCACCGGCGTGCTCCACGTGGCGCCGTCGTTGTCCGAGTGGGTGATCCAGACGTCGAAGTTGTCGCTCTCGTCGACGTTCTCGTCGTTGTAGACGAGGTAGACGCGGCCGGCGTGGGGGCCGCTGCCGCGGTCCCAGGCGAGGTTCGCCTCGGCGTCGACCGAGCGGTTGCTCTGCGCCGGGAAGTAGTCGAACTTCGCGACGTTCGTGTTCGCGACGAAGACCTCGTTGCCGAAGCCGTTCTTGCCGAGACCGTCGGCGTCGAGGTTGACGTAGATCTTGCAGGGGCACATCCTCGGAGGTGTTGGTGCTGGTCTGCCAGCTGACGAGCACCTGGCCGTCCGGCCCGACTGCGACGTCACCGAACTGGCCGCCGGTGTCGATGGTCGCGGAGCCTGGGGCCGCCTGCGCCTTGCTCCAACTGCCCACCTTCCCGAGGCCCTTCACCTCGGCGCCGCTCGCGTAGATCGTCCCGGCTGTGTTCCAGGTCACCCAGACCGAGCGCTTGCTGCCGCCCGCGCCGCCGCCGGCGTCGATCGCCGGCTGGTCGACGTCGCCCTTGTTGATCGACTTGCCGGTCTTGAACGAGGCGCCCCCGTCGACGCTGTAGAAGAACGGGATCGTATCGACGACGAACCCGGGCTTCAGATTCAGGTCGGCGAGGAAGAGATTGCCGAAGTCGTCCCAGACCGCGACGTTGTCGCAGCAAATCTTGGCCGGGTCGATCCCCGAGGCGGCCGATGTCCAGTTGAACCCGCCGTCGATGCTCCGCCTCGCCGTGAACCCGTTGACCGTGAAGAACAACTGGTCGGGGTTCACCGGGTTGACGACGATCAGTCCCTCGGCGTCGCTTCCGGCGAGCTTCGTGATGTTGATGTTCCCGCCGACGAACAGGGCAGGAGGGAACGCGCTGCTCCCTGCCGCCAGAAGAAGCATCGCGGCGGCAGCGATGGTGAAGACGAGTGTGCGACCCCGAAGCACGGGCGGGATCCTAGCGGGAGGTTCGGTCAGCTGCGAGGAGCCGCAAGGGCCGACTGCTCGTGGCCCTCACGCGCGGCCAAGAAACGTTCCGCGTCGAGCGCGGCCATGCAGCCGGATCCGGCGGCGGTGATCGCCTGCCGGTACGTGTGATCCTGGACGTCGCCGGCGGCGAACACGCCCGGGATGTTGGTCTCGGTCGAGCCCGGCTTCGTCACCAGGTAGCCGGCGTCGTCGTGGTCGAGCTGGTCGACGAACAGCGCGGTCGTCGGATCGTGCCCGATCGCGACGAAGAGGCCCCTCGCCTCGACCTCGCGCGTCTCGCCGGAGCCGGGATCGAGCAGGCGGACGGCGCGCATCTTGCCGTCGTCGCCCGCGATCACCTCGTCGACGACGTACGGGGTGAGGAACTCGATCTTCTCGTTCGCGTGCGCCCGGTCGATCATGATCTGCGACGCGCGGAAGTCGCTGCGCCGGTGGACCAGCGTCACCTTCGAGGCGAACTTGGTCAGGAACGACGCCTCCTCCATCGCGGAGTCGCCGCCGCCGACCACGATCACCTCCAGGTCGCGGTAGAACGCCCCGTCGCAGGTTGCGCAGTAGGTGACGCCGCGGCCCTGGAGCGAGCGCTCGGACTCGAGGCCGAGCTGCCGCGCGGTGGCGCCGGTGGCGACGATCACCGATTCGGCGCGGTACTCGTCGTCGCCGACCCAGACGCGGAACGGGACGCTCCGACAGGTCGACGCGGGTGACGTCGTCGGTGATGAATTCGGTGCCGAAGCGCTCGGCCTGGTACCGGAACTCCTGCATCATCTCCGGCCCCATCACGCCGTCCGGGTAGCCCGGATAGTTCTCCACGTCGCTCGTGATCATCAGCTGGCCGCCCCACTGGAAGCCCTCGATCACGAGCGGATGCAGGTTCGCCCGCGCGCTGTACAGCGCCGCGGTGTAGCCGGCGGGCCCGCCGCCGATCACGATCAGTTCGCGTACGTCGCTCATACCTCTATAAACGTAGCGCGCCGGCCGTTGATTCCAGTGGTCAGGCGGCGTCGGCGGTGTGTTCGGGCACCGTCCCGTCTACCAGTTCGGGCGCGGTCGCGATCCGAACGGCGACGTCGATCGGCTCGACGGACGCGAGCTCGGAACTGGCGGAGATGCCGAGTTGCGGGAGCTTGCGCGCCGCCGGGAAGACACGGGTCTCGAGCGAGCCGAGCGTGCCGTTGAAGGCTTCGACCGCCCGGCTGAGGCTCTTGCCCAGGGTTGCGAAGTGGCCGTTCATCTTCGCCAGGCGCTCGTAGAGCAGCTGGCCCTGCTCGCTGACCTCGCGGGCGTTCTCGGCGATCGTCTGCTCCCGCCACGCGGCCGCCGCGGTGAGGAGGAGGACGATCAGGTTGGTCGGGCTGGCGAGGATCACCCGCTGCCCGGAGCCGACCTGCAGAAGGCTCGAGTCGTGCTCGATCGCGGTGCGGTAGAGGCTCTCCGACGGCAGGAACATGATCACGAAGTCGGGCGCCGGCATGAACTGACGCCAGTACGCCTTCTCGCCCAGCCGCCGGATCCGCTCGCGGAGCAACCGGCCGAACTCGTCGATGCCCTGCGCCCTCAGCGTGGGGTCGTCGGTCTGGAGCGCGTTCAGGAGCGGGTCGAGCCCCGGGACCTTCGCGTCGACGACGATGTTCTTCCCGCCGGGCAGCCGCACGACGACGTCGGGCCGGAGGAGCCCGTCGTCGCCGGTGGTCGAGACCTCCTGGGCGAAGTCGCAGTGCTCGAGCATGCCGGCGAGCTCGAGCGTGTTCTTGAGCTGCAGCTGGCCCCACTGGCCGCGGACCTCGGAGGCGCGCAGCGCTCCGACCAGGCTGGCGGTCTCGCCGCGGAGCTTGTCGGCGCCGTCCTTCAGCGCGAGCAGCTGCTCGGAGAGCGCACCGCGCTCGAGCTGGCGGGCCTGCTCCAGCCGCTCGACCTTCTCGTCGAAGCGCTGGAGCGACTCCTTGATCGGCAGGAGCTGAGCGGTGGCGACGCCCTCGATCTTGTCCTTCGCTAGGTCGAGGAACGACGTCGTGGTCTGCTGGAGCGTCTCGGCCGAGAGCGCCTTGAACGTGTCGGTCATGTCGCTCGCCGCGAGCCGCTGCGCACGGACGCGCTCGCGCAGGATGAGCCAGACGGCGACGCCGCCGAGGATCACACCGAGGATGAAGGCTCCGATCAGCATCGGGCCGCAGAACGTAGCGTCGCGGTCGGACGGAGCCCGCCCGACCGCGACTTCCGGGAATCAGTGCGTGTGGCCGGGCTCGCTGTGGTCGTGGTCGTGCTCGTCGGCCGGCGCCGCCTCGGCCGCAGGCGCAGGATCGGCCGCAGGCGGGGGGTCGGCGGCGGGCGGCGCGGTCTCCGGCTCGACGGGCGGGTCCTGCGGGTGACGGCCGAACAGCTTGTCCCAGAAGCCCATCTTGTCTCCTTTGTCTCGTTGGCGACAGAGGATGACAGGCCGATCGGCCACTTCAGGCCAAAAAAAACGCCAGATCCGGCGAGCCCGAGGGCCTACCGGATCTGACTGGACGAATCTACAAAGCCGCGGGCGGCCTGTCAAGCACGAATAACGCGCATGTTGCGAACATTTCTGGCACGCCGGGGCGAACGCGTGTTCCTCCGGCCGCGGCCGTCCGTAGGCTGTCCCGCGTGGAGCGCATTTTCGGCCCGGGCGGACGGCTGGAGCAGGTTCTCCCGGGCTACGAGGCCCGCTCCGAGCAGGCTGCGCTCGCCGGCGAGGTGGAGTCGGCGCTCGCACACGGCGAGCATCTGCTCGCGGAGGCCGGCACCGGCACGGGCAAGAGCCTGGCGTACCTGATCCCGGCGCTCGACTCGGGCCGCCGCGTGGTCGTCTCGACCGCGACCAAGGCGCTCCAGGAGCAGCTCCTGACCAAGGACGTCCCGATCGCCGCCGCCGCCCTCGGGCGCGACGTCGAGGTCGCCGTGCTCAAGGGCCGCCAGAACTACCTGTGCCGCCACGCGCTCCAGGGCTTCGGCCTGCTCGGCGGCCAGTTGTTCCCGCGGGAGGAGGACGCCGCCGCCTTCGACGCGATGCGCGACTGGATCGACGCGACCGACACGGGCGACCGGGCCGAGCTGGAGATCGAGCCGCCCGACACCGTCTGGGCCGAGATCGCCGTCGGCGCCGATCGCTGCCTGGGCCGGCGGTGTGCGTTCTCCTCGCTCTGTTTCTCCGAGGGCGCCCGTGAGCGGGCGTCCCATGCCGAGCTGATTGTCGTCAACCACGCGCTCTATTTCGCCGACCTCGGGCTGCGCAGGCACACCGACGGGCCGGGGGTGCTTCCGGAGCACGACGCGGTGATCTTCGACGAGGCGCACCGGCTCGAGGAGTCGGCGGCCGCATGGCTCGGCGGCCGCATCAGCGGGCCGGTGATCCACCGGCTGCTCCGCGACGTCGACCGCGCGTGCCGCGAGGGCGCCGTGCCCGCGCCCGCCCGGGCACTCGACCGCGTCGAGGGCGCCGGGCGCCGGCTGCTCGCGGCGGTGTCGCCGCCCGTCGGCCGTCGCCGGCTGCGGGAGGTGCCGGAGGAGCCGGTGCAGACGCTGGCCGCGTATCTCGGCGAGCTCGCCTCCGCGCTGGAAGGCGGACGCGACGAGCTCGACGCCGTCGCCGACCGCGCCCGCCGGCTCGCCGCCGACGCAGCCGCCTGTCTCGAGGCCGACGACGGCAACCGCGTCGTCTGGGCCGAGCCCGACCTGCTCGCGTGGGCGCCCGTCGACGTCGGCCCGGCGCTCGGCGAGCTGCTGTGGGACGACGGGCCGACGGCGGTGCTGGTCTCGGCCACGCTCGCCACGGGCGACGACTTCCGCTTCGTCCGCGAGCGTCTCGGCATCCGCGAGGCGAACGAGGTCGCGGTCGGGTCACCGTTCGACTTCCGCTCCCAGGCGCTGCTCTACCTCCCGCGCGGGCTGCCCGATCCGCGCGCCGACGACGCGCTGGAGCGTGTGGTCGAGGAGGTGACGGCGCTCTGCCGCATCTCGGCGGGGCGCGCGCTCGTCCTGACCAGCTCGTACCGGGCGCTGACCGCGATCGCGGACGGGATCCGGGGCCGCGTGCCGTACGAGGTGCTCGTCCAGGGCGAGGCGCCGCGCGAGCGGCTGCTCGAGCGGTTCCGCGACGAGGTCGCCTCGGTGCTGGTCGCCACGTCGACGTTCTGGCAGGGGATCGACGTCCCGGGCGAGTCGCTGTCGCTGCTCGTGATCGACAAGCTCCCTTTTGCCGCTCCCGGCGACCCGCTGGTCGAGGCGCGCTGCGAGCGAATCTCCGAGCAGGGGGGTGACTGGTTCCGCGAGTACTCGCTGCCCGCGGCGGTGCTCCAGTTGCGCCAGGGCTTCGGCCGGCTGATTCGCTCCCACGTCGATCGCGGCGTAGTCGCGATCCTCGATCCCCGGCTCGTGTCCAGCCCGTACGGGCGCGCGTTCCTCGACGCTCTGCCGTCGTGCCCGGTCACCGTCGACCGCGCCGCGGTGGCCGACTTCTTCGGCGAGGAAGCGCTCCTGACTGCCTGATACCCTGGGCCGCCGTGGCGAAGAAGCCGAAGACGCCCCAGCCGCCCCGCAAGGTGCAGGCGCCGCAGCAGCGCAGCGCGCCGCGTCAGGGCATGGACGCCGACAAGCAGAAGAAGATCCTGTACGGCGTCGCTCTCGCGGGTCTGGCCGGCCTCGGGATCGCGATGATCGTCATCTTCGCGACCGGCGGCAACAGCAAGGCCGGCAACGCGCAGGCGATCTCGGCGACGATGAAGGCGGCCGGGTGCACGCTGACGACGTCGAAGGCGGCGCCCTCCGCGCAGCACATCCCGAAGGTCACCGACCCGGTGAAGTACTCGACCTTCCCGCCCGTCAGCGGCAAGCACTACGGAATCCCGTCGATCTGGGGGAACTACACGCAGGCTGTCGACCCCCGCCAGGCCGTGCACAACGAGGAGCACGGCGGGATCGTCGTCTGGCTCGGCCCCGACGTCTCGGCCTCCGACCGCTCGGGCGTCGCCGACTTCTACGACTCGAGCCCGAACGGCATCCTCGTCACGCCGATCGACGACAAGACGACGGGGATCACGTTCCCGCCGCACAAGACGCCCGGCTCGACGCTCTTCCTGACCGCGTGGACGACGAGCATCAAGGGCGGGAACATCACCGGCGGCAAGAACGTGATCGCCGCGTGCCCGCACTACGACGCGAAGGCGTTTGCGGCGTTCCGCGACGAGTTCCGCGGCAAGGGACCAGAGCGGTTCCCGGTCTCCGGTTTAACCCCAGGCTCCTAGCCTCTATCCTCGTCCCCTGCCGGGGTGGCGAAACTGGCGAGACGCGCCTGGCTTAAAACCAGGTGTCCCTTCGGGGGCATGAGGGTTCGAGTCCCTCCCCCGGCATCTAGACAGTCCTGCAAGATGGCCGCTTTCTCTGAGGCTGCTGTTGTCAACTCAGACGCAGCGTCAACCGCCAGATCATTGTCCATTGTGTGCCCATTCAGGGTCACTGGAGGGGACGGTCCACTTCCGGAGTTGCGCGCCGCCGCCGGTCCGGCGCTTCGGACCGCCGGATCGCTCGGGAGGGCGTCGAGCATGTCCCTGATCCTCCAGCTCCCCTTTGTCGCAGGGGAGTCCCACTCGCTACCCTGTCGCCGTGACCGATTACGGATCGCCGATCGCCTACCTCGTCCTCGAGCAGGGCACACCTGTCCATTCCGCCGACGACGCCCAGATCGGCACCGTCGAGCACGTGCTGTTCGTGCCCGAGGAGGACGTCTTCGACGGGATCGTGATCCAGACCGCCGACGGGCCGCGATTCGTCGACGCCGACCAGGTCGGCAAGATCTACGAGCGCTGCGTCCTCACCACGCTGTCGGCCGAGGACGCGGCCAAGCTGCCGGCGCCCGAAGGCGCTCCGCCGGTCTACGAGACCGACCCGTCCGACGGGGCCGGCCCGTCGCTGCACGACCACTACCGCCGCTGGTTCAAGAAGGGCAAGTGGTCGGAGCGGTCGTCGGGCGAACAACAGAAGCCGTAACGAAGCGCACAACGTCCCGATCTCCCCCGGCCGGGGGAGGAGCGAGGACACGGTGTGCCGAAGGTGAAGGGAACCCTCGGGGAGACACGCGCGCGGCCGCCTGGTCGCCACGGATGGAAGGGAGTCCTTAATGCGCACGACAACAAGCCTCTGGCTGACGCTTGCCTGCGTCCTGATCGCCGCCACCGTCACGGTCGGGAAGGCGGCGGCTGCGTCGATCAGGTGGGTGTCGGCGCACCGGAAGGCGCGGCAGCACCACACCACGCACGTCCTCGGCGATCGTGCCGCGGCGATCGCCCGCAAGATGATCGGCGTCCCGTACCGCTGGGGCGGAGCGTCACCGTCCGGGTTCGACTGCTCCGGGCTCGTCTCGTTCGCGTACGGACGGTTGGGCGTGAAGCTCCCGCACAGCTCGTACGAGCTGTTCCGGATGGGCCGCAACGTCGGCCGCTGGGCGATGAAGCCGGGCGACCTGGTCTTCTTCTACGGCGCCGGCCACGTCGGCGTCTACCTCGGGCACAGCCGCTTCATCGCGGCGACGCACACCGGCGACGTCGTCCGGATCTCGAGCCTGCGCGACCCGGGCTACGCGGCCGCATTCGACGGGGCCCGCCGGCTACGGATCGCGACGAGGCCGGCGCGCTAGCGACGCCAGAGCAGCGCCGCGGCGCCGCCCACGTAGGCGACGAGCGACACGACCGCAGTCAGCTTGAGAGAACGTGACATTCGAAACCTCTCGTTCGACATGACCATGATCGGCTCCTGCCGACGGTTCCTTGAGGCCCGGAGGCTTACACTCCCCCCGTGTCAGGCGTCGACGAGGTGACCGAAGAGCATCTGCCGCTGGAGTGGGAGACCCCGCTCTTCCACCAGGCGATCTCCCAGTTCCTGGAGGCGGTCCGCCACGCCGAGGTCAGCGACGAGGTGGTCGAGCGGCTGAGCGCTCCCGAGCGGTCGCTGATCGTCTCCGTCCCCGTCCGGCTGGACGACGGGACTCCGGTCGTCTTCCCCGGCTACCGGGTGCAGCACTCGAGCGTCCTCGGGCCGACGAAGGGCGGGATGCGGTACGACAAGCACGTCTCGCTGGGCGAGTGCGCGGCGCTGTCGATGTGGATGACCTGGAAGTGCGCGCTCCTGCGGCTGCCGTACGGCGGCGCCAAAGGCGGCATCCGCTGCGACCCGCGGGCGCTCTCGCTGCGCGAGCTCCAGGCGGTCACGCGGCGGTTCACCGCGGAGCTGCTGCCGGTGATCGGGCCGCAGGAAGACATCCCCGCGCCCGACATGGCGACCGACGAGCAGACGATGGCCTGGATGATGGACACGTACTCGATGCAGGTCGGCTACGCCGTCCCCGAGATCGTCACCGGGAAGCCGATCTCGATCGGCGGGTCGGTGTTCCGCGCCGAGGCGACCGGCGCCGGCGTGGTGATGGTGATCGAGCGTGCCTGCCGGCGGCTGGGCTGGGATCTCGCCGGGCAGCGTTGCGTCGTCCAGGGATTCGGCAAGGTCGGCGCGGTCGCGGCGAGCGAGCTGCACGAGCGCGGCGCGATCGTCACGGCGATCTCGGACGTGTCGGGTGGGCTCCACGACGAGACCGGCCTCGACATCCCGACGCTGTACGAGCACGCGCTCGAGTACGGGCACGCCTCGCTCGCCGAGCACGAGGGCGAGCATCTGACGAACGAGGAGCTGCTCGAGCTCGACTGCGACATCCTCGTGCTCGCGGCGCTGGAGGAACAGGTGACGGGCGACAACGCGGCACGCGTGAAGGCGCGGATGGTCGTCGAGGGCGCGAACGGCCCGACGACGCTCGAGGGCGACGCGATCCTGGGCGACCGCGGGATCCCGATCCTGCCCGACATCCTCGCGAACGCGGGCGGCGTGACGGTCTCGTACTTCGAGTGGGTCCAGGACCTCGGCCGGCTCTTCTGGAACCGCGAGGACATCCGTAACCGGCTCGCCGACAAGATGGGCGACGCCTTCGATCGTGTCTGGGAGCTGAGCCAGGCCCGCGGGCTGACGCTGCGTCAGGCCGCCCTGGTCACCGGCATTCGCGAGGTCGCCGCCGCGCTCGAGGACCGAGGGCTCTACCCGTGACCCTCGTTCGCGACGGCATGCTCGCCGACCCGGCGTCGCTGCCGGCGGACGCGACCGCACAGGATGCGGGTGAGCATCTCACTCGCCCGGACGTCCGCGTCGTGCTCGTCGTCGGCGCCGACGGCACGCTCGTCGGGCTCGTCACGCACGAGTCGCTCGTCGAGCTCGTCGTCGCCGCGGGGCTCGACCCGCGCACGACGCCCGTCTCCGTCGCGGCGGTGGAGCCGCCGCTCGTCCTCGACGCCGACCAGCTGCTCGACGACGGTTACCGGCTGCTCGAAGAGGCAGAGATCGAGCGGGCGCCGGTCGTCGAGCAGGGCAGGCTCGTCGGTGTGCTCTCGCGGTCGGTCGTCCAGCGGCGCCTCGCCGAGGACGAGGAGCCGGCCGACGACGACGAACCGGCTAGCTACTCGTAGACGTAGACGCGCTCGCCCACCGGCGACTGCTGGTACAGCCAGTCGGCGATCCAGATCGGGATGCGCACGCAGCCGTGGCTGGCCGCGTAGGTCGGCACCGATGGGAACCCGTGGATCGCGTAGTGCGTGTGGAAGGTCATCGTCCGGTAGAGGATCGCCGGGCCGAGCCACGTCGTGGTCGCGAGCGCCTTCCAGAGGATCTGGTAGTTGCCGACCGGCGTGATCCCGCCCGCGCCCGACGAGACCGGGAGGTACCAGACCACCTCGCCGTCCTTGACCACCATCAGGATCTGGCGGCTCTTGGTCACCTCGATGTGCGTGCCCTTGCCCTTGTAACGCGGCGTCGGGATCACGTCCTGCGAGAGCGCCCGCCACGTCCCTTCGTCGGCGGTGCCGGTGCGCTCGAGGCCGCGCGCCTTCTGGAACGCCACCACGCTGTCGTAGAGCTCCGAGCTGAACGTCGTCGACGGGCCGGGAACATGGACGTGGAGCTGCACGAGCCGGGCGCGGAGCGCGACGACATCGGCACCCGTCGAGCCGACCGAGAGCGTGCGCGCGCCGGCGGTCACACGCGCGCGGGCGACCGACGCGCCCAGTTCGGCGCGGAGCGCGAAGAGGCCGGTGCCGGCGAGCGGCGCGATCACCTTGCGTCCGATCGGCACCTGGAGCTCGGCGACCGGTTTCCCGAGCCGGAGCACGGTGAGCGTTGCCTTGCCCGTCGTCCGGGGCTTCGCGTGGACGATGACCGGCGCTCCGACGAACGCGGTCGCCGTGGCCGACGCGGCGTCGATCGTGAGCTGCGGTGAGACCTGGATCGTGACCGGCTTCGACCAGACGTTGGCGCCCGCGACCCGGGCACGCCACACGCCGCCGCGCGCGGGGCGCATGCGGACGGTGTAGAGGCCGCGTGAGTCGGTGTGGGCGTGGGCGAGCACCTTGCCCTGCCGGGTGAGGAGGACGCGCACCCCGGCGGCTGCCGGCGTGACGGCGCCGCGCAGGGCGATGCGGTCGCCGAAGACGATGCTCGGCTTGAGCACGTTCAGCGTGACCGAGGAGGCAGGCTCGGCGCCCGCGGAGACGGGCAGCACGACGGCCAGGAGGGCAACGACGACGGCGAGGCGGCGCACCGCCTAAATCTAGATGGTTGATCGGCGATTGCCGAAGCCGCGGATGGGCCTGCACACGGCGCAATGCTTGGTGCAGGCCCTCACCGCGACTGCGCGAACTACCGATCAACCATCTAACCGTGATCAGCAGCACGTGAAGGCCCCCGGAGGGGCGTCGCGCTCGTCCTGGTCGGGCAGTTCGGCCGCGGCGAGCGCGATTCCGTGCAGCAGGTCGTGCTCGCTCACCTCGATCGAGTCGAGCTCGTACCGTCGCAGGACCTCACGGAGGATCGCTGCCCCCGCGAGGATCACCGGTGCCCGCTCCGGCTCGAGCCCGGGCAGCTTGCACCGCTCGTCCAGCGGCAGCGCGGCCAGGCGCCCCAGTTGCTCCTCGACCGCTTTGGCCGTGAGCACGTGTCCGTGGACGCGCTCCTGGTCGTACTCGACCAGCCCGAGGTCGAGGGCGGCGATCGAGGTGACCGTCCCGGCGACGCCGATCGCTCGGTCGACCTCCCAGTCGGGCAGCAGCGAGGCGACGTGTGCGGCGATCGCGTCCGCTTCCTCGCCGAACCGCTCCGTCAGGCGCACGCAGCCGACGTCGAAGCTGGCATGCCGGTCGGGCAGGATCAGCTCCGTCGAGCCGCCCCCGATGTCGACGATCAGCGTTCCCCGTTCGAGCGCGCGCCCCGCCGTGACTCCCCGATAGGTGAGCGCAGCCTCCTCGTCGCCCGAGAGGAGCTGCGTCGAGAAGCCGTAGCTCCACTCGATCTCGCCCAGGAACGCCTCGCCGTTCTCGGCGTCGCGCACCGCACTGGTCGCCACCGCGAGCGTCCGGTCGGCCCCGAGCCGGTCGAGCTCGCGGCGGTAGTCCACCAGGGTGTTCCGCACGCGGGCGATCGCGACCGGGAGCAGGAGGCGGCGCGTGTCGACGCTCTCGCCGAGCCGCGTGATCGCGAGACCGCGGCCGACCTCGCGCACCTCGCCGTCCTCCACATCGGCGACGAGCAGCCGCGTGGAGTTCGTCCCCAGGTCGACCGCGCCGACGCGCATCTACTTCTGCGGGAAGAGCGCGCCGACGACGCGTAGCGTGTCGAAGATCTCCTCGGCCGCGCCGAGCAGAACGCGTCCCCGCGCTTTCGACCACTCGAGCCGGTCGATCGCCGCCACCAACTCGTCGCCGCCTGCGATCGCGCGGTCGGCCTTCACCGCCATCAACTCACTGCGCTCGCTGACCATGTCGGCCCCGGCCGCCCCGACCAGCGAGAGCGACAGGGACGCGCGCCACAGCCTCCGCGCCCGGATGCCGACGTAGCCCGTCCCGATCACGATCGCAGCGACCAGAAACCCCAGCGCAGCCCAGAAAACGAGATCCACGCTGGTATACTGCCGACCGCGACGCGGGGTGGAGCAGCCAGGTAGCTCGCCGGGCTCATAACCCGGAGGTCGCAGGTTCAAATCCTGCCCCCGCTACTAAGAAAACCCCGCAAACGCGGGGTTTTCTTGTTTCAGGGGTTCGATCGTCGCGGCTGGTTTCTACCCGCTTTCTACTGGGGCCTTCCCAAATAGGCGCTCTTCGGCCTTGTCGGCAGCGCCGGGGAAGAGAACGGCCGCCGCATGCACGTACCGCTCGGTGATCGCGCCGCTTGAGTGACCGGCCTTCATCTGGATGTACGCCTGCGGGTTGCCAGCGGCTGCATCGTGCGTGATCGCCGTATGGCGCAGGTCGTGGAACGCGCGAAACGGCTTGTCGATCGCAGCCTTCTTGATTGCCGGCCTCAGGTACGCCCGGCTGAGCTTCGACGGGTCGAGAGGCGAGCCGAGTTCCAGGTGGCAGAACACCAGGTCGGTGTCGGCGCGATAGGCCGTGTCCGTCCAGAGCCGGCCGGAGAGGCGGTCGAGCAGCTGTTCCGGTGAAAGGACGCGAACCCGTGCCGCCGCGAGCTCGAGCGCGAGGGGGAGGTTCTCGAGCCGGGCGCAGAGCTCCGGCACCGCGGGAGTCGCGGCGAACGCGGGATCGACCGCGTGCGCCCGTGCGAGAAAGAGCTCGGCTCCATCGTCGGGCTCGAGCGGAGGAACGGGGTACGCCTGCTCGGCCGGAAGGCGGAGCAGCTCGCGGCTGGTGACGAGCAGCTGCAGGTTGGGGCAGGCTGCGAGCAGCTCAGCCAGCCCTTCGGCAGCCTCGACGACGTGCTCGAAGTTGTCCAGGAGGAGCAGCAGCGACTTGTCGGAGACGTGGTCGGCGAGTCCGTCCGTGGCGCCGAGCGCCTGCCCGGCGGTCTCCAGCACGAGCTCTGCGTCGCGAAGCGGGGCAAGAGGCACCCAGAACACCCCGTCCGGATACCGGTCCGATGCCTCGGCGGCGGCCTGGAGGCCGAGCCGGGTCTTGCCCGTCCCGCCCGGCCCGGTCAGGGTCAGCAGGCGGGCGTCCTCGAGCAGGTCGAGCACCTCCGCGAGCTCGTTCTCCCGGCCCAGGAACGGTGTCGCGGGAATCGGCAGGTTCGTGCGGTAGAGGCTCTTCAGAGCTGGGAAGTCCTCGTCGCCGACGTGGTAGATCCGCTCGGGCGCGGACAGATCCTTCAGCCGGTGCTCACCCAGATCGCGCAGCTCCTCCACGCCCACAAGCGCTGCCGTCGAAGCAGAGACGAGCACCTGGCCGCCGTGGCCGGCGGCAGCGATCCGCGCCGCGCGGTGGACGTCGACACCGACGTACCCCTCGTCGGTGACGTGCGGCGTCCCGGTATGGATACCGATCCGCACCCGGATCGGGCCGGCCGCCAGACCGGCCATCGTGTCCGCGGCTGCGCCGAGCGCCCCCGGCCCGGTCGGAAAGGCGACGAAGAAGGCGTCGCCCTGCGTGTCGACCTCGACTCCCCCCTGCGCGGCAAAGGCCTCGCGCAAGACCCGCCGATGCTTCGCGAGCGCCTGCCCATAACCCTCCGCCCCCAACTCGTGCAAGAGCCGGGTCGAGCTCTCGACATCGGTGAAGAGAAAAGTGACAGTGCCCAAAGGAAGGTCACGCCGCACAAGTGCCATCATGCGCCAGAGGAGCGCCTCGCGTACCTGATTGATTGATGAAGAGCGACCCGCCCGCCGAAGCCCCTCTCGTCTGCAGACGTGAGGTCTTAGAACTGCGCTGTCGGCAGGCGTTCGGCGACCGTCTGGAGCAGTTTGAGCGCAATTGCAGGAGCATTGCCGACGAGTGTGCGAAACTCCTGGTCTCGGATCACAAGCGCTCGCACCGGAGTAGTCGCCGTGACCGTCGCGGTGCGCGGGACGTCGGAGACGAGAGCGATCTCGCCAAAGAAGTCGCCTTTACGCCGGGTGGCCAGCTTCCTGCCTTTGCGGCGCACCTCGACTTCGCCGTCCAGGAGGACGAAGAACTCGCGGCCGCGCTCACCCTCGCGGATCAGCACCTTGCCCGGCCGGAGATCGATCTCGTCCGCAATTGACGCGAGCTGACCGAGCTCGCCTTTCGAGAGACCCGCGAACAGCGGGATATTGGAGAGCAACTCTACCTTTCCATCCTTGCGCAGCCCGAACGGCACGCGCGGAGTTTACGACCTTTTCGCGCCGGCCAGGAGCGCCTCCGTCTCGCGCGCGCACCAGTCGGGGCCGACGGCGCGGAAGCCGGCCAGCGCCTGCCCGATCAGCTCCGCGTCCTCACGAACCCGCCCGCGCAACGGGCGATGGAACGAAGCGGGGCACTCTCGAACCCTTGAGGACTTTGGCTGTTAGGGGGCGGGCAGACGTCCTACTCGGTTGCCTGAGTACTCGGTGAACCAGAGCGAGTTCTGCGGGCCACTCGCGATCCCATAAGGCTCGCTGTCCGCTGACGGGATGTCCTGCTCGTCGATCGTCCCAGTGGGTGTGATCCGCCCGATCCGGTTTCCCGAGCATTCGGTGAACCAGAGGTTGCCATCACGGCCGGCGGCGATCCCAATGGTCGACTGTCGGAGTTGGGCAGCGGGTACTCGACCACGCTTCCTGTCGGTGTCATGCGGCCGATCGCGTTTCCCGAGTCCGGACTGCCGCACGGCCCGCTGACATCTGCCCGTGTGTACCAGAGGTTCCCGTCAGGGCCTTCGACGATGTCGTACGGGCCGCCACCGCCCGCTGGAAGGTCGAACTCGGTGATCTTGCCGTTGTTCTTGACGCGACCGATCTGGTTGCCGTAGTCCTCGGTAAACCAGAGGGTGCCGTGGCTGGACGTGATCTCGTTTGGGCCGCTGTTCGCGGTGGGGACGGGAACTCCTTGATCTTGCCGTTCTTCGCGTTCAGTTTCCCGATCTGGTTTCCACCCTGGCCGGCTGCATCGCCGTACTCCGTGAACCAAAGCGTCTTCCCGACACTTGCGATCCCGTTTGGGCCTGAGGCTGCGGTCGGAATGTCGAACTCGGTCGGGTTCCCGAGATCCGCGCCGGCAGGAGCCACAACAAACATCAGAACCATCCCAGCGAGGGCCGCGACCCAGAGCACCCGGTGAGTCATTCCGCGACTCCTAGCTCAGAAGAAAGTTCCACAAGGAGCGATCTTCGCATCTTTCATGAGGAATGACGAGCTGACCGGTTCCCCACCCGTCCGAGGAGGAGCAGATCAACACGCTCGCCGTCGAGAGGGCGTTGGTGTTCGTCTCCGAGTAGTGCCGGAAGTCGGCGCTTTTTCGCTCAGGCGTACTCACTGGCGTCGAATGTCGGCCACGCGAACCGACTCGGGTGAAGCGATCGGGTGCAGTCGCCGTCCGGCCCCACTTCCAGAAGCAACGCCCCCCGAAGTTGCCGCACGGACGGCTTGATCAGCGACCTGTGACGGTTACGAGGAAGCCCCGTTGGGTGACGTTGCCACTCGAGTCGGAAGCAGAGCAGCGAACCATGGTCTTCCCGATGCGGAAGAGGCTGCCGGAGCGGGGGTTGCAGGTCACGACGACCTTGCCGTCGACTGCGTCCTGTGCCGTGACCGCGTACCGAACGCGTGCGCCTCGCGGCCCGGTTGCCTTGATGGTGCGATTGAGAAGTCCTTTCAGGGTAGGGCCGTTCATGTCGAAGGTCAGCCCCGGTACATCGAGCGTGGACGTGATCCTCAGCGTCAGTCCATTGCTCGAGAGGCTGCCGGATCCCGAGGCGCCCTCGAATCGTTCAGTGCCGCCGACGATTGTCGCGTTGGAACTCCACTTGCCGAGGGCGGCGTCGGAGAGCCGCGTGCAATCGGCGTAGGGCCCGGACAGGGTGACGGTCCCTTTGGTGCCGACCGTGAGGACTGCCTTCACCGTCCCCGTTGGGCAGTCCCTGTTGGTGACGTCCAGGGTTCCGAAAACGGCTACCGAGACTTTGCCGAGTCCGCGAACAATTCCACCGTTCGCGCTGAAGTAGGCGCAAGCGAGCGGGGCAGGAGTGCCTGCCGGGCAGCCAGCGTTCTCGCTACCGCCGCCGAGCCCCGTCATCGTCACGTCGATGTGAAGCGTTCCTGCCGCTGCCGGCACCGCGAGTAGGAGCCCGATTGCGGCTGCGCTGGCTACTACGAGTAGCACGAGCTGGCTTCCCCCGAGGAAGCGACGCCGCATATTTCCTCCTTCTCGCGTTCGAGGACGCCTGGCGACGCCACGAACCCACACAGGTCGCGCCATTATCATGCAACCGCAACGACTTGTCGAGCCCCACGGTTCAGGCCCTGATCGGCAGGCCAGAGGTTCGACGCCTGCAAGGGACGCGGATCAGGACACTGCTGTGCCGGCCGGTGGTTGCGGGGACCCGATACATCGCTCAGGCAACCCAGAACAGAGGGCCGCCGTTGCGATGAGCCTCTAGGAAGGACCCTGCAGCCGCGCTCGGCGACGGGGGTAGGCCCACCAGCCTCTGGCCTTGGCGAACGTGGCGAACTCGTCCGGGCTCATGCCGGACGGGGTGGCGCCTGCCCGGCGCCTGCCCTAGTGAAGCGTTATGACCGTGGTTTTTTCGGTCGAGCCGCCGTCGTCGTCGCGGACGAGCACCTTGATCGTGTACGTGCCCTTGTGTGCGTACTGATGGGTGCCCAGAGCAATGCCCGCCCCGTTCTTCTCGCTCACGCTGATCGCTGTCGTCGCGCCGTCGCCCCAGGCTGCTGTAGCGGTGTGCGTGTCGAGCCGCCCGGGATCTGCGTAGACAACGGCGATCCCGACCTTGCTCCCGTTCGTGGTTGCTCCAATCGGTGAAACGATCGGCGCGACGTTCGTCACGGTCACCTGGGTGATCGCGCCGGAGGTCATGCCGGTCGAGTCGGTCACGACGAGCCTGAGCGGGAAGGTGCCGTCGTCGAGTCCGGAGTAGGTGGGTTGGGCTGTCTTTATGTCACGCAGTTGGGGGTCGGGGTCCCAGAGGAAGGAGAGTCGGTTTCCGGTCGAGTGCCTGCCGTCGAGCCGGATCGAGCTTCCTTCGCGGACGCTGTACGGTCCGCCGGCGTCGGCCACCGGTGCGTGGACGCCGAAGGTCCAGTCGCTTGCGTGCGAGGTTCGGACGACGAGCTGGACGTCGTTGTCGGACAGCCGTGTGCGTGTAGCAACACACGGGTCGGGTGTGGCGCCCGCTCCGGTGCAGGCAAGGACGGCGTTTCCGTTCCGGTAGATAGTGATCGTCGTTTCATTCTGCCCGGGCGGGATTTGGCTCGCGTCGATCCGGAAACTGAGGATCAGCGGATTTCCGGGGGTCGCCGCAGGCGCGGTGATCGTGACGAGGTTGCCGAGCAGCATGATCCCTATGGGAGCGGTTGCGTTCTGCTGCTCGTTGATCGTGACGGTGCCGGCGTTCGGTGTCGTGACCGACGTTTCGATCGGATCGGCCGGGGTGGCTCCGTCCGCCTCCGGATCCGTGGTCACGGTCGCTCCTGCGCCGACGGTCGCCGTCACCGAGTCGCCTGCGAGTCCGACCGCTGAGCCGCTTCCGATCGCGAGGCTCCCGAGTCCAGCAGCCGCGATCGATGTGACGCCGCCCAGTGTGGGCACGAGCACTGGGGAGGACCGGGTGATCTGTGTCCCGTCTCCGACTTCGCCCGCCGAGTTCGTCCCCCAGCCCCAGACTGACCCATCTGACTTGAGCGCAAGGGAGTGAAAGCCCGAGGCTGCAACCTCGACAATGCCGCCCAGGCCGGGAACCTGCACCGGCGAAAGACGCTGCGAGCCGGCGACGTTCCCCCACCACCAGACCGTTCCGTCGGACTTGAGCGCCAGGCTGTGATAGAGGCCGGCTGCGATTGCGACCACATTGTTCAGACCGGCGACCTGAACCGGCGTTCGCCGATCCGTAGTCGTGCCATCTCCCAGTTGACCGTTTGCATTCCATCCCCACGTCCAAACGGATCCATCGGACTTGAGCGCCACGCTGTGGTAGCCGCCGGCCGCGATCGAGACCACTCCCCCTAGGCCGGAAACCTGGACCGGCACGAAATGGTCCGTGGTAGTTCCGTCTCCCAGTCCGCCATAAGCATTCGATCCCCAGGCCCGGACTTTGCCGTCCCCGCCTAGAGCAAGGCTGTGAACGTATCCGCCGGCGATCGCCACCACGCCGTTCAACCCGGGAACCTGGGACGGCGACAAGCCCTGTTGGTAACCCCACGCCCGAACAGTGCCGTCAGAAACCAGCGCCAATGAGTGATAGGCGCCGCTTGCAATCGAGACAACGCCCGCCAGGCCCGGCACCTGAACCGGCGAAAGATGCTGGTTCGTCGTGCCGTCTCCAAGCTGGCCGTACACGTTGCTACCCCACGCCCAGACAGTCCCGTCGGACGCGAGAGCGAGACTGTGAGTGTTTCCACCCGCCAACGCTGAGGCGTCGCTCGGCGTTTGAACCCGGATCGGCGAGACGTGGTTATTGGTCGTGCCGTCTCCGAGCTCACCGCTGGTGTTGTCGCCCCACGTCCAGACACCGTGCTCGACCGGCGGCAGGGCGGCCGCGATCGTCGCCTCGAGCAACCCGAAGTTCTGGGTTCCGAACACGACATGTGCTCCGTCACCGCTAATACCCACGCGATTGGGGTACACCAGTGGGTCAGGGATCAGGTTCCCGGAAGGATCGACGCTCACCGGCACCAGCTCGCCGGTCGTCGAATCGAGGCGAACGATCTGTCCGGCGGCACCACTGTTTCCTTGCGAGTCGACGTCGGCCAGCCCGAAGGCGAGGTAGCGGCCGTCGCTGCTGATCGACACCGTGCCGGATTCGATCCGCGAGGCCGTGTCCGTCCACACCGTCCGGCTCGTCATCGACTGAAGGTCGGTCACGATGACCCCACTCGTTGTGAAATCCGGAGGGAATGAGGTAACCGTGGCGGCGTAACGACCGTTACCGGAGAGCGCCGAAATCTGTGGCATCTGGGTGAGGGAATCGGTCGCCCGGTGCCAAACCTCAGTGACAGCGCCGAGACTTGGGTCAGACCCGGTAAAGGTCACGACGGAGCCGTCGGCGCTCATCGCGACACACGCGACGCAGCCACTCGTCGGCTCACCGTTGGCGTCGTGCGAAAGAAGCTCGGTTGTCCCTGCTGTGCGATCGCGCAGGTAGATGGGACATTTCGTGCTGTCGCACGATTCGAAGACGATGTATCGGCCGTCGTCGGAAACAGCCTGTCCGTAGTCACCCGGAATGACTTGTCCGGAAGGGTCGAGGCTCACGACCTCGGATGTCTGGGTGGTGCGGTCCCAGAGATGCACGTAGCCGGACGCGTAAACGACGAAGCGGCCGTTCTCGGACATCGAGGCGTACGCGTAGGCAGGAGTCACGGTGAGGTTCGTGCCTGCGCTCATGTCGCGCAGGTGCAACCCACCGTCCTGATCGTCGTAGAAGAGAACGTATCGCCCGTCGCCCGAGACAAACCGCGGCGAGTAGATCGGCGGCACGAAGCCGCTCGCACTCACCACCGCCGAGGTGACGGTCGACGCGGACCCGGCGGGTGCAGCACTCGCCAGTGCGAAAACAACCGCGAAAATCACAACAGGACCAACGCCAACCGCGCCAACCTGCCGCCGCATTACCCCATCTCCCTCACGCCCACCTCTCCCTGCCGCAGTAGGTCTGACCCTATGTCCATCCCAAATATCGTGTCAAGTGCCGCTTGCAATCGGCGCACGCCCAGGAATGACCCTGCGGCCGCGCTCGGAAGCGACGAGGTGCTGATCTGCAACGCGTCAGCGACGGCGACGCGGCCGCTCGTCTGCGCCGAGTGCGGCATCACGAGCCCACCGGGCGCTGCCGGCTGGCGTTCCTATCTGACTGACGATGGTGAGGCCGTGGTGTTCTGTCCGGAGTGCGCCGAGCGGGAGTTCGGCGACAAGGGATAGGCGAGCCCGACCTACCACGAGAGGCGGCGGTGTCCTTCCGACTCACGCAGCATGCCCTCCTCTCTTGAAGGGCTCGCTCGTGTGTTTCGGGTGGCTGTCCTAGACTCGGCTGGTGGTGACCTGTTCGAGTTGCGGGAGGGAGAATCCGGAGGGGTTTGCCTTCTGCGGCTTCTGCTCGGCGCCGCTGGTCGAGCAGCCAGTCACCCCGGTTCAGGAGGAGCGGAAGGTCGTGTCGGTGTTGTTCTGCGATTTGGTCGGGTTCACGGCTGCGTCGGAGCAGCAGGATCCGGAGGATGTGCGTGCGCGGATCCGTCCGTATCACGCTCGGCTTCGGTCCGAGATCGAGGCCTATGGGGGGACGGTGGAGAAGTTCGTGGGGGACGCGGTGATGGCCGTGTTTGGTGCTCCGGTGGCGCATGAGGATGATGTGGAGCGGGCGGTGCGGGCGGGGCTGGCGGTTCTGGAGGCGATCGCGGAGCTGAATGAGAGTGATCCCGAGCTCAAGCTGCAGGTGCGGGTGGGGATCAATACCGGTGAGGCGGTGGTGGCGCTCGGGGCTCGTCCGGAGCAGGGTGAGGGAATCGTGACCGGGGATGTGGTGAACACGGCGGCGCGTATCCAGTCGGCTGCGCCCGTGGGCGGGGTGGCGGTGGGGGAGCAGACCTATCGGGCGACGAGCAGGGTGTTTGAGTACGAGCCGCTCGAGCCGGTGGTGGTGAAGGGGAAGGTAGAGCCGCTGGGGCTGTGGGTGGCGAAGGCGGCCCTCTCTCGGTTCGGGACAGACGTCACCCGTCGGTACACGACGCCGTTGGTCGGTCGGGAGTTGGAGAGGCCGCTTCTGATCGGGACGTTCGAGCGGGCGGCGCAGCAGCGTTCGGTGCAGCTGGTCACGATCGTTGGCGAGCCGGGGGTGGGCAAGAGCAGGTTGGTTGCGGAGCTGTTCGCCTATCTGGGGACGAAGCCGGAGCTGACCCGCTGGCGGCAGGGGCGTTGCCTTCCGTACGGAGAGGGGATCACGTTCTGGGCGTTGGGGGAGATCGTGAAGGCGGAGGCGGGGATCCTCGAGTCCGACTCAGCGGCGGCGGCGGCGGCGAAGCTGGACGCGGCGGTCCCCCGGGAGGAGCGGGAGCGGCAGTGGTTGTTGCAGCGTCTCTCTCCGTTGGTCGGGGTGGAGGCGGCTTCGCCGGCGGAGCGGCAGGAGCTGTTCACGGCCTGGCGGCGCTTCCTCGAGGGGTTGGCCGCCGCCCGTCCGACCGTGCTCGTGTTCGAGGATCTGCACTGGGCGGACGAGGCTCTGCTCGCGTTCTTGGAGCATCTGGCCGAGTGGGCGGAGGGGGTGCCGCTGCTCGTTCTCTGCACTGCGCGGCCGGAGCTGTACGAGCGGCACCCGGGTTGGGCTGCGGGGATCCGGAACGCGACGATGATCAACCTGCCGCCGCTCTCGGATCCGGGAGACGGCCGAGCTCGTTTCCCACCTGATCGCCACCAGCGTGCTGAGCGCGGAGCTGGAGCAGCGCGTGCTGGAGCGGGCAGGCGGTAACCCCTTGTATGCGGAGGAGTTCGTTCGTCTGCTTGCCGACCGCGACCTGGGTGCCGGCGAGATGGAGTTGCCGGAGAGCTTGCAGGCGTTGATCGCCGCCCGTCTGGACACACTTACCCCGGAGCGGAAGAGCCTGCTCCAGGACGCGGCCGTGCTCGGGAAGGTGTTCTGGGTGGGCGCGCTAGCCGAGATCGGCGGCCGCGATCAGGACGAGCTCGAGCTGGCTCTGCATGAGCTCGCCCGCAAGGAGCTCGTCCGCCCGGCCCGGACGAGTTCGATGGAGGGTGAGAGCGAGTACTCGTTCTGGCATCTGCTCGTCCGCGATGTCGCCTATGGCCAGATCCCCAGAGCGGAACGGGCGCGCCGACACCGTGCTGCGGCTGCCTGGATCGAGCGCAAGGCAGGCGAGCGGGTCGAGGACCTGGCAGAGCTCCTCGCCCACCACTACCTGCAGGCGCTCGAGCTCGCCGAGGCCGCTGGCGACACGAAGCAAGCAGACGAGCTCACCGCACCTGCTCGCCGCTTTCTTGCGCTCGCCGGGGAGCGTGCTCTCGGCCTCGATACCGCCCAAGCGGAGGCGCGGCTCGCCCGCGCGCTTGAGCTCTGCCCGGCCGCCGACCCGGAGCGGCCGGAGCTGCTTGTCCGCTGGGCAGATGCCGCCTTCCAGGCCGGTCGCCCGCGCGAGGCCGCCGCCGCGCTCGACGAGGCGCTCGCCCTCTTCCGCGCCCGCGGCGAGAACGAGGGCGAAGCGCGGGTGCTCCTTCAGCTCTCGCGCGTCACGTTCAAATTGGGCGAGGGCCGACAGGTCGCGCTCGCCGCAGAGGCAGTGGCACTTCTCGAGCAGGAACCGCCTGGGCCGACACTCGTGGCCGCCTACGCGCAGCTCGCCACAGCGGACTTCCTCTCAGGGGCTCACGACGACGCGATGATTGCCGCCGACCGCGCGCTGACACTCGCCGAACGGCTTGGGCTTCCCGAACCCGCCCGCGCGCTCGCGGCTCGCGGCTTCGTACGCGCCGAACGCGAGGATTCCGATGGGTTCGTGGAGATGGAACGTGCCCTCGCCCTGTTCGTCGAGCAGGGCGCAGGCAACGACGCTGCAACCCTGCAGAACAATCTCGCGATCGCCCGCTACCCGCTCGAAGGGCCTGCCCGCTCGCTTGCAGCCTTCGAGGAGGGAATCGCCTTCTGCGAACAGCGGGGCCTCGCCGACCTCGCGGCTCAACTCGAGGACGAATGTCCGGAACTGCTTGTCGAACTCGGGCGGCCCGAGAAGGCGCTCGAGCGGGCCGGACGGGTCGCCGATCTCCACGAGGCGAGCGGTACCGCACACTCCCTGGTCTGGGTGCGGGCGGTTGAGCTGGCGGTCCACCTCGCTCGTGGCGACTCCGAGAGCGCGCCCGGCCTCGTCGATTGGCTCGTCGAGACGGCACGCGCGACCTTGGCCAATGACGTCACGGTCCATGTGCTCGCGACCGCGGCCGCCGCCGCACCCGAGCAGGCACGTGCGCTGCTTGCTGAGCTGGAGCAGACCCCCGGCGGACGGCACACCTCCCCCTACTCCAGACAGCTCGCGGCGATGGTCCGGACAGCGCTCGCCGCCGGCGACCCCGACCTCGCCCAGCGACTCACCGAGGGCCTTGAACCCCGCTACCCGCTCCGCGAACACGCCCTGTGCGCCGCCCGCGGCCAGCTCGCCGAACACGCCGGCAAACACGCCGACGCGGCAGCGCTCTACGCCGACGCGGCCGCACGCTGGCAGGAGTTCGGGAATGTCCCCGAGCGCGCCTACGCCCTGCTCGGCCAGGGTCGCTGCCTCGTCGCTCTCGGAGACCCCGCCGCCGAACAGCCGCTCCGGGAGGCGGCTCAGCTGTTCAGTTCGATGGGCTACCGTCCCGCCCTCACCGAGACGAACGCGCTCCTCGAGCAAACGGCCGCCTCATAAGTACGAAATTGGCAATTGAGAAGATGAAGCCCGACGAGTTCGCGCCGTCCGTCTGGAATCCGGACGCGGCTGTGGCGGAGGAACTTCTCCGCTTCCGGGACTTCCTCCACAGGTAGACGCGCCTCCTCCGCGGCCGAAACTTTCTACCGAACTTTCTACCCCACTGGCATCACAGCGGGTCCTCTGGCGTTGCCTGGAATGGCTCGACTATGCAGAGCGACCCCGGCGTGACGTACCCCTGCCGATCTCATAACCCGGAGGTCGCAGGTTCAAATCCTGCCCCCGCTATTCCTTCAAGGGGGGAAACCTAGGGTTTCCCCCCTTCAGGATCCCCCCTTCCGCTGTGCGCTTGGTGTGGTTGTTCGCGCGCCCGCGCGGCGGGTGCGCGGCCGTTGCCTGGGTCCTGGATGATTCGGGCGTGGCTGGTGCTTCGCTTGCGCGGCGGCTCGGGACCGGCGATGCGGTCGTCATCGGGCTGAGCTCGATGATCGGGGCCGGGGTGTTCTCGGCCTGGGGGCCGGCTGCTCGGGCTGCTGGGAGCTGGTTGCTCGTCGGGCTGGGCTTGGCCGCTGCGGTCGCCTACTGCAACGCCGTTGCCTCCGCGCAGCTCGCTGCTCAGTATCCGACCTCCGGGGGGACGTACGTCTACGGGCGGGAGCGGCTCGGGGAGTGGTGGGGGTTCGTGGCCGGGTGGGGGTTCGTGATCGGCAAGACGGCGTCGTGCGCGGCGATGGCGTTGACGTTCGCGTCGTACGCGGTCGACGCGTCGGAGTGGGTGACGCGGCTGGTCGGGCTGGCTGCCGTGGTGGGGCTGACGGCGGCGAACTACCGGGGGATCTCGCGGACGGCGGCGCTGGCTCGGCTGCTCGTCGTGGTGTCGATCCTGGCGCTCCTGGTCGCCGTTGTGACGATCACCGTTCACCACGGGAGCGGGGTGGGGAGGGACGGGCTGTCGTCCGGCCGCGGCGGGATCTACGGCGTGCTCCAGGCTGCCGGCCTGTTGTTCTTCGCGTTCGCGGGGTATGCGCGCATCGCGACGCTCGGCGAGGAGGTGCGTGAGCCGGAGCGGACGATCCCGCGGGCGATCCCGCTGGCGCTCGGGATCACGGTCGGCCTGTACGTGGTGGTGGGCGTCGCCCTGCTCGTCGCGCTCGGTCCGGGCGGGCTCGCGGCGAGCGCACGGCCGCTTGCCTCGGCGGTGGACGCGGTCGGCGCCGCGTGGGCCGTTCCCGTCGTTCGCGTGGGCGCGGCGGTCGCCAGCCTCGGCGCGCTGCTCGCGTTGATCGCCGGGGTCGGGCGCACGGGCCTGGCGATGGCCCGGAACGGAGACCTGCCCCGGTGGCTCGACTCCGTCCACTCGACATACCAGGTGCCCGATCACGCCGAGCTCGTCATCGCCGCCGTGGTCTCGGTGCTCGTGCTGACCACCGACCTGCGCGGCGCGATCGGCTTCTCGTCGTTCGGGGTGCTCACCTACTACGCGATCGCCAATGCCTCGGCGTTCACGCAGGACCGGGCGCATCGCCGGTGGCCGCGTGCACTGAACGTCGCCGGGCTCATCGCCTGCGCCGTTCTCGTCGTCACGCTGCCGTGGACGGCCGTCGCGGCGGGGGTCGGGGTGCTCGCCGTCGGAATCGCCGGACGGGCATTCGTGCACCGATGAGTTTCAGGATGCCGATCGGTCGGTACCGGTAGTCCGACGAAAGGAACCGTATGACCAGCTTCAAGCACCAGACGTTCATCAAGGCTGACCAGGAGACGGTCTGGGACGCGCTCACCGACGCCGACATATCGACCCGCTTCGGCTACGGCGGCCGCACCGAGTACGACCTCCGGGCCGGCGGCGCCTACAAGGCCCACGCCACCGAGGAGATGAAGGGGTTCGGCATGCCCGACGTGCTCGTCGACGGCGAGGTCGTCGAGGTCGTCGCGCCGAACAAGCTCGTGTACACGTGGCGCGCCCACTTCGACGAGAAGATCGCCGCGGAGCCCGCGAACCCAGTGACGATCGAGCTCGATCCCGCCGAGCCGCAGATGTTCCCGAACGGTGGCGTCACCAAGGTCACGCTGACGCACGAGCTCGACGGTGCGCCGATCACCGCCGGCATCGTCAGCGGCGAGGTCGCCGAAGCGGGTGGCGGCTGGGCGTTCATCCTCGCCGACCTGAAGACCACCCTCGAGACCGGGACATCGCTCCACGGCCGCTGACGCGTGACCCCTACCACCACTTACGATGGTGCCGTGGAGTCGGCGACCGCGACCCCGGCGTTCGAGGAGCTGGAGAGCTACCGGCGCGAGTTGACCGCGTACAGCTACCGCATGCTCGGCTCGCCGTTCGAGGCGGAGGACGCGGTTCAGGAGACGCTGATCCGCGCCTGGCGGAGCATCGAGCGCTTCGAGGGCCGGGCCGCGCTTCGCTCCTGGCTCTACCGGATCGCCACCAACGTCTGCCTGGACATGCTCGGCGGGCGCGAGCGGCGTGCGCGGCCGATGGATCTCGGCCCTGCGGCGCTGCCGGTGGTCGAGAACCTGCACGAGCGCGCCGAGGTGACGTGGATCGAGCCGATCCCCGACCCCGCCGACGCGATCGTCGAGCGCGACACGATCCGGCTCGCGTTCGTCGCCGCGCTGCAGCACCTGCCGCCGCGCCAGCGCGCCGTCCTGATCCTCTGCGAGGTGCTGCGCTGGCAGGCGAGCGAGGCCGCCGAGCTGCTCGAGACGAGCGTCGCGTCGGTGAACAGCGCGTTGCAGCGCGCCCGGGCGACGCTCGAGACGGCGAACATGAGCGCCGAGGACACGACCGACGCGCTGGGCGACGAGGAGCGCGAGCTGCTCGCCCGGTTCGTCGAGGCGTTCGAGGCATATGACATCGAGCGGCTGACGGCGCTGATCCACGAGGACGCGACGCAGTCGATGCCGCCCTACGATCTCTGGCTCTCCGGCCGCGACGACATCTTCACGTGGTGGTTCGGGCCGGGCATCGGGTGCAAGGGCTCGCGCGTGATCCCGGCCGGCTCCGCCAACGGCTCGCCCGCGTTCGGCCAGTACAAGCCGAGCGAGGACGGCGGCTACGAGGCGTGGGCGCTGATCGTGCTCGACGGCCTGTCAGACGGACGGATCGGCGAGCTGACGTTCTTCCTCGGCACCGAGCGGCTGTTCCCGCTGTTCGGGCTGCCGCCGCGGCTCGATCCGTAGCGTCCCGGCGAGTCCGGCCAGTTCGATCAGCCGGCCGAGGTCGTCGGAGACCCCGCACAGCAGGACGCGCCGGCCGAGCCGCTGCGCCGCCAGCTGCAGCCGGGCGAGCAGGTCGAGCGTCGCCACGTCGGCAGCGAGCTCGCGCGCGTCGACGAGGACCGGCCCCGGCTGGGTCGCAGGCATCGATGACAAGACGGCGCCACGCGCGAAAACTCATCGATGAGTTTCGACGCCGGGTCCGGTCGAACCGGTAGAAACGAGAGGAGCACATGAACATCACCGACAACCGCACCCGCTGGCTCGCGCTGATCGTCCTCTGCCTGGGCGATCTGATGATCGTCCTCGACACCACGATCGTGAATGTCGCGCTGCCGTCGATCCAGAAGGACCTCGGCTTCACGGAGACCTCGCTCGCCTGGGTCGTGAACGCGTACCTGCTCACCTTCGGTGGCTTCCTGCTGCTCGGCGGGCGGCTCGGCGACCTCTTCGGGCACCGGCGCATGTTCCTGGCCGGCATCGCCCTGTTCACCGGTGCGTCCGTCGTCTGCGGCCTCTCGACCACGCAGGGGATGCTGGTCGCGGCGCGGGCGGTGCAGGGAGTCGGCGGCGCGATCGTGTCGGCGGTTGCGCTGTCGCTGATCATGAACCTGTTCACCGAGCCGGGCGAGCGCGCGAAGGCGATGGGCGTCTTCGGGTTCGTGATGGCCGGCGGAGGCAGCATCGGCGTGCTGCTCGGCGGCGTCCTCACCGACACGCTCAGCTGGCACTGGATCTTCCTCGTCAACGTCCCGATCGGGATCGTCGTGTACTTCCTGACGCTGCGGCTCCTGCCGTCGTCGCAGGCGGCGACGACCCGCGGACGGCTCGACATCGCGGGCGCCGTCACCGTCACGGCCTCGCTGATGCTCGCCGTCTACGCGATCGTGAACGGCAACGGCAACGGGTGGCTGTCGGCCGAGACGCTCGGTCTGCTCGCCGCCGCGGCCGTGCTGATGGCCGGCTTCTTCGTGCTCGAGAGCCGGGTGGCGGAGCCGCTGATGCCGCTCGCGATTCTCAAGCTGCGCAACATCTGGGCCTCGAACCTGGTCGGCATGCTCTGGGCGGCCTCGATGTTCGCCTGGTTCTTCCTGTCGGCGCTGTACATGCAGAAGGTGCTCGGCTACAGCCCGCTGCAGGTCGGGCTCGCGTTCCTGCCGGCGAACGTGATCATGGCGGTGTTCTCCGTCGGCCTCTCGGCGCGGCTCGTGATGCGCTTCGGGATCAAGCCGCCGCTCGTCACCGGCCTCGGGATCGCCTCGGTGGGGCTCGTCCTCTTCACGATGGCGCCGGCCGACGGCACCTTCACGGTCAACGTCCTCCCGAGCATGATCCTGCTCGGCATCGGCGCGGGCATGGCGTTCAACCCGATCCTGCTCGCGGCGATGAGTGACGTGAAGCCGGAGGAGTCCGGGCTGGCCTCGGGGGTGGTCAACACCGCGTTCATGATGGGCGGCGCCCTCGGGCTCGCCGTGCTCGCGAGCCTCGCCGCCTGGCGCACCGGCAACCTGACCGGCTCGGGCTCGAGCGAGGCCGCGGCGCTCACCGGCGGCTACCACCTCGCCTTCGTCGTCGGCACGATCTTCGCCGTGTCGGCCGCCGTCCTGGCCGGAGTGCTGCTGCGCACCGCCGCGGCACCCGCACACGAGGCGGCCGGCGCGCACGCACCGGCCGCGGAGATCGACTGATCCGAGTAGGCTCGTCCCGAGAGAGGGTGGCGGGGCACGGGGTACTCCTCGAACGAGAGGCTGAAGCGGCAGCGCTGGGCCGCTTGCTCGACCGCGCCGTCAAGGGCCGGGGCGTCTTTGCCGCGCTCGAAGATCGCGCAGGCGCTGTTCGTGACGACGAAGACGGTCGAGCGGCAGGTCGCGGCGAGCTCGCCGACGCGCTCGGCGCCGCCGCGAGTCTTTAGGGAGATCTCAGGTACGGCCGCTACGGTGGCCTCCATGGAAGAGACACGGATCACCCGCAAGGCCTCGCTGCTCGGCGCCCTCGGCGGCGCGCTCGGGCTCGCCGGCTTCAAGGTCGCCGAGTCGGACGCCGCGAGCGGCGGCCCGGCGGCGGTCGCCTCGGGCGTCGTCACCTGCGTGCTGACGCCGGAGATGACCGAGGGGCCGTACTACATCGACGGCGAAAAGCTCCGCCGCGACATCACCGAAGGGCGGCCCGGACAGCCGCTGGCACTTCGGCTGGCGGTCGTCAACGCCTCGACCTGCAAGCCGATCAAGGGCGCGGTCGTCGACATCTGGCACGCCGACGCCTCCGGGATCTATTCCGGCTTCGGCGCCGGCTCGGCGAATCGCACCTTCATGCGCGGTCTCCAGCGAACCGACGCATCCGGCGTCGCGACGTTCCAGACCGTCTACCCGGGCTGGTACCCGGGCCGCACCGTCCACATCCACGTGAAGGTGCACGTCGCCGGCAACGTCGTGCACACCGGCCAGTTGTTCTTCAACGACGCGGTCACCGACGCGGTCTACAAGCGCACGCCGTATAGCAAGCGGCCGAGCCGGACGACCCGCAATGCCGACGACTCGATCTTCGTCAACGGCGGCAGCAAGTCGCTCGCGAAGATCGCCAGGCAGGGAGCGGGGTACGTCGGCACCGCGACCATGGGAGTGCACACGAACTAAGCGGAGGCGGCCTCCGTTTTTGCTAGCCTGGCGGCATGTCACAGCGCCGTGATGCCGCGAGGAACCGCGCACTGCTGGTTGCGGCGGGGCGGGAGGTGTTCGCCGAGCAGGGCGCGGATGCGTCGCTCGAGGAGATCGCGCGCCGCGCCGGGGTCGGGATCGGGACGCTGTACCGCCACTTTCCCTCGCGCGAAGCGCTCGTCGAGGTGATCTACGAGGAGCACATCGACGCCGTGCTCGTCGCCGCAGAGCAGGCGGTGGCGGAGGACGACGCCTGGTCCGGGCTCGTCGGCTACCTCGAGCACGTCCTCGACCTCCAGGCGAGAAACCTCGCGCTGCGCAGCGTCTTCATCCGCCACCCTGCGGGCGAGGGCGTGACCAAGCGCCGCAAGCAGATCGTGCCCCTGCTCGACCGGCTCCTCGCCCGCGGCCGTGAGCAGGGCGTCCTGCGCGACGACCTGACGGTGGCCGACCTCTCGCTGGCGCTGTGGTCGTTCACGCCGGTCTTCGAGGCGACCGCCGGCATCGCGCCCCAGGCGTGGCGCCGGCACCTCCGCATCCTGCTCGACGGGATGCGGCCGGCGGCGGCGACCCCGCAGGACGTCCGCCCGCTGACGGCCAGGCAGCTCACCGCCGCGATCGACGCGCTGCGCGGTCGGTACCACCGCCGCCGGGTGGCCGCATGACCCCGGAGCAGCCGCGCATCCGCGTCGTCTTCGGCGCGCTGCTCCTCGTCCTTCTGCTCGCGTCGCTCGACCAGACGATTGTCTCGACCGCGCTGCCGACGATCGTCGGCGACCTCGGCGGGCTCGACCACCTCTCCTGGGTCGTGACCGCCTATCTGCTGACGGCGACCGTCTCGGGGCCGGTCTACGGGAAGGTCGGCGACCTGTACGGGCGCAAGCCGGTCCTCCAGATCGCGATCGTGATCTTCCTGATCGGCTCGGCGCTCTGCGGGCTGAGCCAGAACCTGACCGAGCTGATCGTGTTCCGCGCTGTCCAGGGGCTCGGCGCCGGTGGTCTGATCGTCACCTCGGTCGCCGTCGTCGGCGACATCATCCCGCCCCGCGAGCGCGGGAAGTACCAGGGGTTCTTCGGCGCCGTCTTCGGCGTGTCGACCGTGATCGGGCCGCTGCTCGGCGGCTGGTTCGTCGACAACCTCACCTGGCGCTGGATCTTCTACATCAACCTCCCGATCGGGATCGTCGCGCTGGTCGTGATCCAGACGGCATTCCATTCCCGCACCGAGAAGGTCAAACACGCGATCGACTGGCTCGGCGCGTCGCTGCTCGCCGCCGGCCTCTCCGCGATCGTGCTGTTCACCAGCCTCGGCGGCACGACGTACCCCTGGGGCTCGCCGGAGATCGCTGCGATGGTCGTCGCCTCCGTGATCCTGCTGGGCCTCTTCGTGCTCGTCGAGCGGCGCGCCGCGGAGCCGATCCTCCCGCTCGAGCTCTTCCGCAACAAGATCTTCACCGTCACCAGTGCGGTCGGGTTCGCCGTCGGGCTCGCGCTCTTCGGGGCGATCGTCTACATGCCCGTGTTCCTCCAGATCGTCAAGGGCGAGACGCCGACCGGATCGGGGTTGCAGCTGACCCCGATGATGCTCGGCGTGCTGATCACCTCGATCGGCAGCGGCCAGTTGATCTCGCGCTGGGGCCGCTACAAGCCGTTCCCGATCATCGGCACCGCGGTGATGACCGTCGGGCTGGTGCTGCTCTCGCGTCTCGACGCCGGCAGTTCGACGTGGACCGCCTCGATGGACATGCTCGTCGTCGGTCTCGGGATCGGGATGGTGATGCAGGTGTTGGTGCTCGCCGTGCAGAACGCGGTCGAGCATCGACTGCTGGGCGTGGCCACATCGGGCGCGATCCTCTTCCGCCAGATCGGCGGCTCGATCGGCGTGTCGATGTTCGGCGCGATCTTCATCAACCGCCTCCACGTCAACCTGGCGGGCCACCTGCCGACGGGCGCGCATGTCCCGAAGACCGCCACCCCGGCCCTGATCAAGCACCTGCCGCCGCAAGTGCATGACGCCTACGTGAACGCCTTCGCGGTCTCGCTCCAGCCCGTCTTCCTCGTCGCCGCCGCGTTCGGCGTCGTCGCGTTCGTGCTCACATGGTTCCTGCGCGAGGTGCCGTTGCGGAAGGCCACCGCGCCGGATACCCCGGGCGAGCGCCTCGGGCTCGCCCCCGGCGACAAGACGGTCTAGAGGCTCTAGCGCCGGAAGGAGACGAGCTCGTTCAGCTCGTCGCCGCCCTTGACCGTCCGCTCCAGCACCGTGCCGGTTCCGCGCACGTAGAGCTTGTGGTCGAGGACGCCGGGCTCCAGCGGCGTCCACTCCTCGGTGAGGAGTGCGTTCGCGCCGAGGTAACCGACGACGCGGAAGTGGTCCTCTGCCTGGGCCTTGTAGTACTCCTGCTGCCCCGACTGTCCGGCGTGGGGGTGGGCGGGCATGAAGATCCCCGGCTTCGCGCCGTCGACGCCCGCCTGCCAGGTGCCCTCGGTGCTGGTCACGTGTCCCTTCGCGTCGAGTTCCGCCGTCTGCTCGCCGAAGTACCAGACGTTGCCCGCCGCGTCCTGGGAGTACCAGTCTGTCGTCCGCTCCTCGAGCTTTCCGGAAAGCCAGAGGCGATCGTCGACCACGACGCAGGGTGCGCCTGCGACCATCCTCGTCCGGTGCGTGACGGTGAGGAGCTCACGCGACGGCTGGCCGTCCTTCACACCGATGTAGGTGTAGGTGGTTCCGGGTGTGAGCGGAAACCACGGGTTCGTCACGCGGGCGCTGAACCTGCCGCTGCCGTGTGCGGACGAGGCGCCGAGTGCGGCGACGAGCGCGACGCTGAGGAGCAGGATCCTCGATCGCATGGTCGCCGGAAGGGTAGCGCGGGCGTGTCCTCCGCCGCCGCGCCGGAGGCTACGACCGGGTCAGGGCGACGGCGATCGTGCCCTTCGCCGTCAGCAGATCGAGCCGTGGGCCAACGATGTGGTAGGTCGCGACGGTCCCGAGCGCGGCGAGGTACGCCGACTCCTGATCCATCACGCCTGCCGGCGTGGAACAGAATTTCCGCGTCGCGGCGGCCGGGCCGATCGCGAGCTTCGGCGTGGTCGCCTTGTAGGTCGCCGAGTAGGTGTTGCAGCCGGCCGAGCCGGTGAGCATCCCGTCCTTGCCGAACGCGGCGGTCAGCGTCGTGCCGGCCAGCGTGCCGACCACGGCCTGCTTGCCGTTGTTGAACTGGACGACCTTCCAGTGGGTGCCGGCCAGTGCCTGCGACTCCACCGTGAAGACCGCGAGCGCCCGCCCGAAGCTCGACCGGAGCGTGAGCGTGGTGCCCCGGACGCCGTAAAGGCGGGCTGCCTCGAGCGTCTGGAGGTACTTCTGCTCCTGGTTCATGATCCCGGTGGCGCAGGCCATCTGTGTGGAGATGAGCGACGAGATCCTGACCCGGACGCGCGTCGCGGTGTACGGCCCCCCGAACGAGTTGCATCCGCCCGTGCCGGAGACCCTGCCGTCGGCGCCGAACGCGAGGGTGACGGTCGTCCCGGCGACCGGCTTGGCGCCGCGGAGCGAGGTCAGTCGCCAGGTCTTGTCGACCAGTGGCGAGTCCGCTGCGGCGCCGGCGCCGCCTGCCACGACCGCCAGTCCGACGACGGCGGCGAGCACAACGGCGAAGCGACTCCTGCGACCCACCTTCCGATGGTAGCTGCGGCCGGCTAACCGGGCTGGAAGCAGCCGCGGCAGCGGGCCTCGTACGAATCGAGACCGCCGATCACGACCGTCTCGCCGCTGAACGGCGCCGGCGAGCCGTCGACGAGGCGCTGCGTGTACATCGCCGCCTCGCCGCACGAATGGCAGACCGCCTTCAGCTTCGCCACCTCGTCGGCCATCGCCAGGAGGCGGGGCATCGGGCCGAACGGCTCCTGGCGGTAGTCCATGTCGAGCCCCGCGATCACGACCCGGACACCGCGCTCGACGAGCGCCTCGCAGACGTCGATCAGCGAGTTGTCGAGGAACTGCCCCTCGTCCACGCCGACGACGTCGGCACCGGTCGCGAGCTGGAGGATCGCGTCGGGCGTGCGCACGACCCGCGCCGCCATCCGCTGGCCCTCGTGGCTGACCACCTCGTCGACGCTGTAGCGGTCGTCGATCGCCGGCTTGACGAGGATCGCCGTCTTCCGGGCGTAGCCGACGCGGCGCAGTCGTCGCATCAGCTCCTCGCTCTTACCGCTGAACATCGGCCCACAGATCAGCTCGAGCTGGCCGTGCGGGCGGGCAGCGGAGGCGAGACGTTGCGGTAGGGCACTCACGGGACAGCGATTCTTGCAGCGCGGTCCGACGGCACGTGCGCGGGAGGGCATGAAGGCCCTCCCGAGCAGGTGAACCTTGCCGGACTAGCGAATGTCGCCGCTGGGGGCCGCGGTCACGTCATCCTGGTTGAGCCAGGTGCCGTGGCGGCCGGCGTGGTAGATCCAGCCCCGCTGCGACAGGTCGAGACCCACCTTGCGTCGAATTGCGTCGGGGCCTCCCACGATCGTAGGTTTGCCGTTACCCGCGGGGCTCGACCGTCCCCGGCTTCCCTCCGAGCGCGACGATGGTCACGCCCGACGCTCCCGGCGTGATCTTCCGCTTCTGGTCGGCGCCGACGCGGGCGAACGTGCCGGGCGTGAGCGTCCACTGCTCGCCGCCCGCCTCGAGGACGGCATCGCCCTCGAGCACGATGTAGACCTCCTCCTGCTCGTCCTCTGCGTGGTCGTGGTCGGGGAAGTCCGCCCAGCCGGCGGGGAGCCGTTCGACGTTCATCGCCCACCCGGTCACTCCGAGCCCCTTGCCGGCGTAGAAGAACTGGCCGCCGTAGTCCTCGAACTCGTCGATCGTCTTCACGGTTACGTCTGTCATGGCGTGCTCCTACCCGTTCCGGTCGTCCCTGTATCGTCGCTGCACGGCGACCGGACTGCCCCCAGAACGCACACCCGACGAGGATGCGGAGCTTCTCCGCCTGCTGCGCTCCGGCGACGGGCAGGCCTTCGCGGCGCTCGTCGACAAGTACGGCGCGTCGCTGCTCCGCGTCGCTCAGCTCTACGTCTCGACGCGGGCGGTCGCCGAGGAGGTCGTCGCGGACACGTGGCTGGCGGTCTACACCGGGCTCGAGCGGTTCGAGGGGCGCTCGTCGCTGAAGACGTGGCTCTTCCGGATCCTGACGAACAAGGCCAAGACGCGGGGGCAGCGCGAGGGGCGGACGCTGCCGTTCTCCTCGCTCGCCGCGGACGGGGACGAGGCGGACACGGCGGTCGACATCGACCGTTTCGGCCGCGGCGGGGAGTGGAGCGCGCCGCCGCGCGGCGTCCCGGAGGAGCGGCTGCTCGCGGGCGAGGCGCGACGGACGGTCGAGCGGGCGATCGCAGCTCTGCCGGACAACCAGCGCGCGGTGATCACCCTGCGCGACGTCGAGGGCCTTTCGGCCGAGGAGGCCTGCAACATTCTCGGCGTCTCGGAGACAAATCAACGGGTGCTCCTCCACCGCGCCCGGGCGAAGGTCCGGGCCGCGTTCGAGGAGTACCTGGAGCAGCCATGAGCACATCGACCGTCAGAGACCTCGCCTGCCAGGAGATCGTCGAGCTCGTCACCGACTACCTCGAGGGGGCGATGGACGCCGAGCTTCACGCCGCGTTCGAGGCGCACCTCGCCGGCTGCCCGCACTGCACGCACTACCTCGAGCAGATCGAGGCGACGATCCGCGTCGCCGGGACGATCGACGCGGACGAGCTTCCGCCCGATCTCCGGGCTGGTCTGCTCGATGCGTTCCGGGAGTTCCGCCGGCCGTGAAGCGCTTCGTGCTCCTCCTGCTCGTGGTCACGCTCGGCATCCCGGCGGGCGCGTCGCCGTCGGCGTCCCGCGCGCCCGTCCTGAAGATCAGGGTCACCGGCTTCGGGCCGGTACTCGCCCGCTCGGACCGCCAGGCGCTCTACTACTGGAACGCCGAGAAGCGCGCGGGTTTCAAGGTCAAGTGCACCGGCGCCTGCGCGAAGCTCTGGCCGCCGCTGCTCGTCCGCTCGGCGGCCGGCGTCCCGGCCCGTGTCGCCGGGATCAAGGGCACCTTCGGCGCGGTGCGCCGCCCCGACGGGACGCTGCAGCTCACGTACAACCGGCTGCCGGTCTACACGTATGTCCATGAGGGGCCGGGGATCGTGCGCTGCGACAACGTCGGCGGCTGGTTCGTCGTCCGGCTCTAGCGCGAGCGCTTCCCGCCGACGGGGCGCTCCAGCACCCGCGGGAGGTACCAGTTCCAGTCGCCGAGCAGCTTCATGGACGCCGGAAGGAGCACGGCGCGGATGATCGTCGCGTCGATCAGCACTGCGGTGGCCAGTCCGACGCCGGCCTCCTTGAGGTGAAGGTACGAGAGCGTGCCGAAGAGCGCGAACACGCCGACCATGACGAGTGCGGCGCTCGTGACCACCCCTGCCGTCGCCGTGATCCCGTAGCGGACGGCGTCGTCGTTCGTCATCCCGTCGTCGATGCCCTCGCGGACGCGGCTGAGGATGAACACGTGGTAGTCCATCGACAGCCCGAAGAGGAGGACGAACATCATCAGTGGAAGCCACGAGATGATCGTCCCGTTCGACGTGAACCCGAGGATCGGCTCCGCCCAGCGGTGCTCGAACACGAGCACGAGCACGCCGTAGGCGGCACCGACCGAGAGCAGGTTGAGCACGATCGCCTTCACCGGGACGACGATCGAGCGAAATGCGAACAGCAGGACGACGAACGCGAACAGAAAGACGAACGCGAGGACATACGGCAGCCCCCGGTCGAGTTGGCGCGTGAAGTCGACGTCCTCGGCGACGTTGCCGGTGACGGCAACCTGCACACCCGGAATCCGGCCGACCGTCTGCGGGATGAGCTCGTCCCGGAGGACCGTGATCGCGCGCCGGCTCGACGCGTTGTCGCCGGTCCCGGAGAGCGGGAGGAAGAGCGCAGCCGCGGTTCCGTCCGCGCTCCCCGTGCGCTGTGCGGGCGGTTGCGAGATGCCGTGGGTGAATGCGAGCGTCTGCAGCCGCTCCATTGCGTCGAACAGCTCGCCGGAGTGACCCGGGGGGACCGTTGCCACGACCACCGCCGGCTCGGAGGTGAAGGCAAAATCGTGCCGGACGACCGCGAACGTGTGCAGGGCGGGAAGGCTTTTCGGGGCGAGCGCCGTCTCGTCGGGCGAGGCGAGCCGCAGCCACAGCGCGGGGACGGCGAGCGCGATCAGCAGGCCGGCCGAGAGCGCACACGACAACGCCGGCCGGCGCAGGACGCGGTCGACGACCCCGGTCCAGAAGCGGGAGTGGCTGCGCTCGGTCTGGAGGTGCGGCAGGTGGGGGATCCGGCCCCTGTCGATCCGCGGCCCGAGCAGCTCGAGCACGGCCGGCAGCACGGTCACCGACGCGACGACGGCGCAGGCGACGACGCTGATCGTTGCTGCGGCCAGGCTGTCGAACGTCTTCGCGTGGACGATGAAGAGGCCGGCCATGGCGATGATCACCGTCGTTCCCGAGACGACCACCGTTCGTCCGGACGTGTGGGCCGTGCGCTCGAGCGCCTCGTGGGAGGCCAGCCCGCGCCCCCGCTCCTCTCGCGAGCGAACGATGTAGAAGAGCGCATAGTCGACCCCCACGGCCATCCCGATCAGGACGAGGACGACGCGGGCGGCGTCGTCGACAGCGAAGATCTGGCTGGTCGGCCCCTGAATGCCCACAGCGGCGAGGACGACGGTCACCGCCAGCAGGACAGGGACGCTCGCCGCGACGATCGCCCCGAACGCGAACAGCAGCACGAGCAGCGTCACGGGCACGGACAGGAGCTCGGCGCGATGGAGATCGCCGTTTCCCTGCTTGTCGAGCTCGTCGCTCGCGGTGATGTCGCCCGTCTCGTCGATTGTCACGTTCGGGTTCGCCGACCGCGCGCCGAGGATGTGCGCGCGCACGTCGGAGGCGCGGACGTTGCCGAGCGTGACGACCACGAGGGCCGAGTGGCCGCCGCGCGCGACGAGCAGCTTCCCATCGGACGCGAGCGGGCTCAGGACGTCGCCGTCGCCGTTCACGCGGCCGACGACGTCCTGGATCGCCGACCGGAACGGTGGATCCTGAACCGCCAACGTGTCGCTGTGCAGGTACGCGAGCTCGTGTGGGGCGGGCCAGAGGCCGTTCTCGTCGATGAGCCGGTAGCCGCGCGCAGACTCGCCGAGAGCGCCGTTGTCCAGGGTCTGCGTTCCGGTGGCGACGAGGGAGCCGATGGCGAGGGCGACGAACGCCAGCCAGCAGGTGATCGCAAGCCAGGGGCGCCGGGTGCTCCAACGCCCGATCACCGTTACCGGCCTCATCGCGGCGAGTGTATTCCGCGGCACGCAGCCGGTCTTGGCCAAAAAAGAAGCGCCCTGGCGAGAGGGCGCTTCTAAAGATTCAGCGAGCCGGTGGCGGTTTCATCCACCGCTCCTGCTGGCTTTCCGACTGGGCCTTGCGGCCTTCCCCGTACAACCCTCAGATGCGGCTTCGACTTACTCCCGCTCCGTGCTCGCTGCACACGGGAACCTACGGAATCGACGCGGGTCTGACAAGGCCCCTGCGGAAGGGAATGCCGCAAAGAGCGGAAACTTTCCGGTGCGACCGGTGTTCTTGCTACCTTGTTGGAACGGACGGCACTGGGTCGTCCCGTGAGATTGAGCTTCCTGTTCCTCCCCTCGGGTTTGCCGAGATGGCGTTTCGGGTCGGTCGTCTCGAATCCCGAAACAAGGAGTCGAACAACTCAATGCAAGAAAACTCTTTCCGCTCACTTGGCGTGAGCGCAGAAGTCGCGAGCGTGCTCGAAGAGCGCGGCATCCTCGCACCGTTCCCGATCCAGGCACTCGTCCTTCCGGACGCGCTCGCCGGCCTCGACGTGCTGGCCAAGGCGCCGACCGGATCGGGCAAGACCTTCGCCTTCGGGCTCCCGATCGTCGAGCGGGCAACGCCCGGTGACGGAATGCCCTCCGTCCTGATCCTCGTGCCGACGCGCGAGCTCGCTGCCCAGGTGGCAGGAGAGCTCGAGATCATCGGCAAGAGCAAGGGCCTCCGGGCCGCGGCCGTCTACGGCGGCGCGCCGATCCCGAGCCAGGCGAAGCGCGCCAAGGGCGCACACATCCTGATCGCGACGCCCGGTCGTCTGCAGGATCTGATCGAGCGCCGGATGGTCTCGCTCGACCACATCCGCACGCTCGTCCTCGACGAGGCCGACCGGATGCTCGACATGGGCTTCAAGCCCCAGGTCGACCGGATCGTGCGGCGTCTGCCGAAGACGCGCCAGACGATGCTGTTCTCGGCCACGCTCGACGGCGAGGTCGGCGAGCTCGCGCGCGCCTACACCAGCAACCCGGTTCGCTACGAGGCCCAGCTCCCCGAGAGCGAGGAGCAGGGCGAGGTCGAGCACACCTTCGTGTCGGTCACGGCCGACGGGAAGCTCGACCGGCTGATCGAGGAGCTCGAGGCCGAGCGCGACCTCGCGCTGGTCTTCGTCCGCACCAAGCGCGGCGCCGACAGGCTCGCGAAGAAGCTCCAGGCGAAGAACGTCCCCGCCCTGGCGCTCCACGGCGACATGTCGCAGGGCCAGCGCGAGCGGGCGCTCGGCAAGTTCCGCGCCGGTACGGTGAAGACGCTGATCGCCACCGACGTCGCCGCCCGCGGGCTCGACCTGTCGGACATCACTCACGTGATCAACTTCGATCCGCCCGAGGACGACAAGGGCTACGTGCACCGCATCGGCCGCACCGGCCGCGCAGGACGCGGCGGCCGCGGGATCACCTTTGTCCTGCCGGAGCAGCAGGCCGACGTCGGCCGGGTTGCCGGGCGCCTCGGCCACGGCGAGCAGTTCGCCGCCGAGGGCATGAAGCCCGGAAGCGCCAAGCTCGTGTACTCGGGCAGGCGCGGCCGCCGGTCTCGCTGGTAACGACTACACAACAGCGCGGAGCTGCTCCGGGAGCGGCTCCGCGTGCACGATCACGAGCGTCTTCGTCGCCCGCGTGAGCGCGACGTAGAGACCTCGGAGCCCCTCGATCCCGCCTGCAGCGATGTGGGCGGGCTCGACGAGCACGACCCGGTCGAACTCGAGGCCCTTCGCTTGCCGCGGAGTCAGCGCCTGGATCTGCCCGGACATCTCGTCGAACGCCGTGTCCGGGTGCGGTAGCAACGGCTCGATCTGGGCGAGGATCTCCGCGGGTGCGATCAGCCCCGTGCGGCCGTCTCGCACCGCCTCGCGGCCGGCCTCCCGCACGGCGGCCGCGACCAGGTGCGCGGGCTCGGCGCGAACGAAGCGCGGCGGCTCGTCCCCTGCCCGGTACGCGATCGGCGGCGCCACGTCGGGCGCGATCAGCGGGAGCAGAGGGAGCGCCAGTTCCAGCACGTCGGCGGGGACGCGGTACGCGAGCCGCAGCTCCTCCACCGCAACCTCGGCGCCGGGGGCGAGGTGCTCGAGCAGCTCGTCCCACCGGTGGTACTCGACCGGCCCTGCCGCCTGGGCGATGTCGCCGAGGATCGTGATCGCCCCCGACGAGCGGCGGGCGAGCATCCGCAGCTGCATCGGCGTCAGGTCCTGCGCCTCGTCGACGATCAGGTGGCCGTGCGGGCGCTCCGGTCCGTCGAGCAGCGCCCGCGCCTCGTCGACGATCGGCAGGTCGGAGTCGGACCAGCCCTTGCCACGGCCCGACTGGAGCAGCCGCTGCTCCTCCTCGTCGAGAACGCCGTCCGCGGCCGCGGCGAGGTGCTCCGGATTGGTCAGCAGGCGGCGGACGAACTGCTCGACCTTCGGCCTCGGCCAGAGCGTGTCGAGCGTCCGGTTCAGGAATCCGCCGGTGCGGAGGGCGGCCTCGATGTCGTCGAACGAGTGGTACGCGGCCACGCCGAGACGCGCCGTGTACCGGTCGTAGAAGGCGCGCACGAGCTTCATACGCAGGCGGTCGCGACCGGCGGCGTGGTTCGGCGACTCGGCCTGCGCCTCGGCGACGAGCGCCCCGACCTGGTCGGGCGAGAGTCGCAGCTCGACCCCCTCGAGCCGTACGGCGAGGAGCTCGGCAGGCGGTTGCGGGAGCTCGCGCCCCGCGGCGGCGATCACGTCGGCCAGCCGCGCGTCCCCCTTCATGCGCGCGACGTCCGCCTCGTCGCTCCGGGTCGCCTCGGCGCCGGTGACCAGCTGGTCGACGGCGCGCTGGACGACCCGCTCCTCGCCGAGCATCGGCAGGACGTGCGAGATGTAGTCCATGAACACCGGGTTCGGCCCGACGACGAGGACGCCGCTCCGCTCCAGTTCCCGGCGATAGGTGTAGAGGAGCCACGACGCGCGGTGGAGGCCGACCGCGGTCTTGCCGGTGCCGGGCCCGCCCTGGATCACGAGCACGCCGACCGGCTCGCGCGTGATCAGGCGGTACTGGTCGGTCTGGATCGTCGCGACGATGTCGCGCATGTGCTCGTCGCGGCTGCGCTCGAGCTCCTCGAGCAGGATGTCGGCGACGCCGTGGACGACGTCGCCGGCCGAGCCGTCGAGCGGTTCGTCGTAGAGGTCGAGCAGCGTCCGTCCCTCGGTCCGGAACCGTCTTCGGAGCGCCACTCCCAGCGGCTCGGCGACGGTCGCGGTGTAGAACGCCCGCGCGGCCGGCGCCTGCCAGTTGACCACGATCGGGGTCTGCTCCTCGTGCACCCAGCGGCGGCCGACGTAGAGCGGCCTCAGCACGCCGTCGAGGTCGAGGCGGCCGAAGCAGAGGCCGCGCTCGGCGTCCTCGAACGTGACGAGCCGCTTGTTCGCCCACGCCTCGAGCACGAGCGCCTCGACCTCGCCGATCGCGGCATCGCCGGCGCGCTCGACCGTCCGCCGCATCTCCTCGAGGCAGGCGTAGGCGTGGTCGACGTAGGACTGTTCGGCGGCGAGGTCGGGGTGCTGCATCGGCGGCTACCTGTGTCGGCGAGACGCCCGGGCGACTACAGGACCGTGATCTCGTCGCCGAGGGCGACGCGGCCCGGCTCCTCGACCTGTGCCCAGATCCCGAACGGCAGCGGCTCCGTCGTCTCGACCCCGTCGCGGTACTCGGCGAGGAAGTCGAGCGTGGGGAGGTTGCGCACGCCGGTCTCCGGGTGGCGGCTGGTGACGATGCAGCGGCCGACGTTGCCGCCCACCTCCACCACCGTCTCGCCGATGCGCACGCGGCGGCCGACCCAGGTGTCCTCCTCGTGCGGTGTCACGCCCTCGACCCCGAACAGCATCCGGAAACGCCGGGGGTCGATCGGCTCGGCGGCGCCCCCGGCCTCGCGCATCGCCTCGAGGGACGCGTCGGAGAGCAGCGACACTCCGGCGGTGCCGCCACGGTCGCTCCCGGCTCCCGGTTCGACCGGCTGGACGAGCCGGAGCTCACGTCCGACAAACTCCGTCAATGCGTCCGACCAGGGCCCGGTCACGAAGCGGCCCTCGACCGGGCGGCCGAAGAAGAGCGTCGTCACCGGTTCGCCGAGCTCGACGGTCCCTTCGGCGACTGTGCCGTCGGGGAACCGGAGCACGAGCCGGGCGGTCTCCTCGTCCCAGGTCGGCGTGATCTGCTGGAGCTCGCCGAGCTGCTTGCCGTTGATCAGCCGGCCGCCCTCGCCGATCACGTGGAAGCGCCGGTTGTCGCGCACGCCGAACGGCTCGACGAGGACGTCGGTGCGCTGCTCGAGCGCCATGCCCTTGACCGGGGCGACGTGAATCCAGGAGACGCGGGCGATGATTCAAGTCTTGCAGTCGGGGATACAGTCGAGAGCATCCACCGAGAACGACGAAAGGACGCCACCATGCAGATGAAGATCCGGCGGTCCTCGCCGAAGCGTCAGCGCGCGAAGCAGGCGCTGATCGCAGCGGGCGCGATCGGGCTCGCTGCGGAGAGCATGCGCCGCATGCGGCACCGCAAGCATCACGAGGAGCCGACAGAGCACTAGGGAACGAACGGACATGTCCCAGGGACACTCCCTGGGACATGTCCGAAAGAGCCGATACGTTTCCGGCCGTGCGCCTGATCGTTGCCCGCTGCGAGGTTCGCTACACCGGACGTCTGACCGCGGTCCTGCCCGAGTCGACGCGTCTGCTGATGTTCAAGTCGGACGGTGCCGTGCTCGTCCATGCGGACGCAGGCGGGTACAAGCCGCTGAACTGGATGACGCCGCCGACCGCGATCGAGGAGGAGGACGGGCGGATCCTCGTCCGCAAGCGCGCGGGGAAGACGGAGGACTGCCTCGAGATCCGCCTGATCGAGGTGCTCAGCGACGTCTCGCACGAGATGGGGGAGGCGGCCGGGCTCGAGAAGGACGGCGTCGAGCGCGACCTGCAGGAGGTGCTCGCGGACCGGCCGGAGGTGCTCGGTGAGGAGCTGCGGCTCGACCGGCGCGAGTGGCCCACCGACATCGGCCCTGTCGACCTGATGTGCCGCGATCCCGAGGACGCGTGGGTGGCGGTCGAGGTGAAGCGGATCGCGGGGATCGAGGCGGTCGAGCAGCTCGTCCGCTACCTGGAGCGGATCCGGCTCGACCCGGCGCGGGCCGCCTGCCGGGGCGTGCTGGCGGCAACGCGGTTCCGGCCGCAGGCGCTCACGCTGGCGGAGTCCAGGGGCATCCGCTGCGTCGAGGTCGACCTTGCCGTGCTGCGCGGCGAGCGCGAGCCCGAGCTCACCCTCTTCACCTGAGCGACGAGCCGGCGGAAGGCGCGGCCGACGGGCGACTCCAGCTCGCCGCGATGCCACTCGGCGCGGAGCTCCTGCTGCGAACGGGTGAGGTCGTTAGATAGCACGATCGGTCGTTCTTGATAATACGACCGGTCGTGCTATTTTGTCAAGCGTGAGTACGACGAAACGGCGTCGCGCCGACGGTGAGGAGACGCGGGCGGCGATCCTGGACGCAGCGACGCAGCTGGCGACGACCGAGGGCCTCGACGGCCTCTCGATCGGACGGCTCGCCGACCACATCGGGATGTCGAAGAGCGGGCTCTACGCGCACTTCGGCTCGAAGGAGGAGCTCCAGCTCGCCGCGATCGACACGGCGACCGAGATCTTCGCGGACGCGGTGATCCGGCCGGCCCGCGAGCCCGAGACCGCGTTCGAGCGGCTGGAGGTGCTCTGCGAGAACTTCTTCCGGTACCTCGAGAAGCCGGTCTTTCCGGGCGGCTGTTTCTTCGCGTCGGCGGCCGCCGAGCTCGACACCCATCCGGGGCCGGTCAAGGAGAAGCTCGCCGGGTCGCTCGACGGCTGGCTGAAGCTGCTCGAGCGGCGGGTGCGTGAGGCGCAGGAGGCGGGGGAGTTCGCACCGGACGACGACCCGGCGCTGGTCGCGTTCGAGCTGGACGCGTTCATGAAGATGGGGAACTCGCTGCGGCTGCTGCACGGCGATCCGACCGGGCTCGCGCAGGCGCGTGCCGCGATCCACGCCCGCCTCGAGCGGGCGCGTGTGACGAAGGCGTAAGAACCCGTCCACAGACGATGCGCGCGCGCCGGCCGCTGCCGATCCTGGCTGGATGCCGCGGGTCGTCACGGTGCTCGCAGTGCTCGGGATCGTGCTCGGGCTCGTGCTGCTCTGGCGCGGCTCTGAGCCCGCGCGGCCGGTGCTCGTCGCCGACCCCGTCCGGACGCCGGGCGTGCTCAACCCGGACGTCACACAGGCGACGATCGCCGACACGATCTGCAAGACCGGCTGGACGCGCACGATCCGCCCGCCCGCCTCGTACACGGCCGAGTTGAAGATCGAGCAGATGCGCGAGTACGGCGTCGGCGGCGACCCGTCCGGCTACCAGGAGGACCACCTGATCAGCCTCGAGCTCGGCGGTCACCCGACCGACCGCCGCAACCTCTGGCCCGAGCCGAACCCGCACGCGACCGAGGTCGACCGCGTCGAGAACGAGCTGAACCGGAAGGTCTGTTCCGGCGAGATCACGCTCGCAGAGGGCCAGCGGCGGGAGTCCGAGCTCAAGCACCGCTCCGGATGACAGAATCGCGGGGTGCATCTTGACCTGACGACCGACGAGCTGCTCTCGACCACCCGCGCCGTCCGCAAGCGGCTCGACCTGACGCGTCCGGTCGAGCGCGAGGTGCTCGACGAGTGCCTGGCGCTCGCCCAGCAGGCGCCGACCGGAAGCTACGCGCAGGACTGGAGCTTCGTGGTCGTCACCGACCCCGAGAAGCGCGCCGGCCTCGCCGACCTCTGGCGGCAGGGCGGCGAGAAGTATCTCGCCCGGATCGACAATCCGACCGAGATCCCCGGGATGATGGGGCGCGTCCTCGACGGGGTCTTCCACCTGCGCGACCACCTGCACGAGGTGCCGGTGCACGTGATCCCGTGCATTCAGGGGCGCACCGAGGGGAAGGGCGTGTTCATGCAGGCGTCGCGATGGGGGTCGATCATGCCCGCCGCCTGGAGCTTCATGCTCGCGGCGCGCTCACGCGGGCTGGGCTCGGTCTGGACGACGTTCCACCTCGCGCACGAGCAGGAGGCAGCGGAGCTGCTCGGGATCCCGTACGACGAGGTGATGCAGGCGGCGTTGATCCCGGTCGCGTACACGATCGGGACGGAGTTCAAGCCGGGCGTGCGCGCCCCGCTGGACTCGTTCGTGCACTGGGACAGCTGGTAGTCAGCGGGAGTACCCGACCAGCGAGGCGTGGAGCCGGAAGCCGAGCGACGTGTAGAGCGCGCAGGCCGGCTCCGAGGCGCAGTAGACGATCGCCTGGCGGCCGCCTTCTTCGTGCAGGCGGCGCAGGGCGAACGTGCAGACCGCGGCGCCGAGCCCGCGGCGGCGGAACTCCTCGCGGGTACCGACCGGCTCGAACTCGCCGACGGCGTTCTCGTCGTCGGGCCAGCAGAGACAGTAGGCGGCGAGGCGGCCGCCGGGAGCCTCGACGACGCAGTCGAGCGATTCACGGTACGGCCACTCGGAGCGGACGGCCGCGTAGCTCGACTCGGTGAACCGTGACGGCCGATCGGGGCGGCTCCAGACCTCGCGGTGGATCGCGACCCGCTCGGCCGCGTCGGCGGCGGTCACCGTCCGGAGCCGGAAGCCGTCGGGAAGCGGAGGGATGTCCGGCGGCGAAGCCAGATCGCGCACCAGGAACTGCATGGCCGTGCCGGGGTTCGTGAACCCGTGACGGGCCAGCGCGGCACGGTGGTCCACGTCGTCCTCGAACGCGAATGCCACCTGCGCCGCAGGCTCGGCGAGGATCTCGTCGAGGAGATGGAGGTGCTCCGGGTGCACGTCGTGCTCGAGCAGGGCGCGTCCGTCGTCCTTCAGCCACGACCAGGCGGCGACCGTGCCTCCTTCCACCCACAGGCGAATCCGCCATTCGTCCTCGCGGCCTCGTGCTGGCGCAGACCCCAGGCGATGTCGCCGACATGCCAGGGCGCCCGCGGCCCGAGGAGTCGCCGCTGCTCGACCGCGAGCTGCTGCATCGCGGAGACGATCGGCGGCGTGAGCTTCAAGGCTCTAGCGGACGCCCTTGCGGGGCGTCACCTTCAGCTCGAGCACGTCGGGCCGGTGGTAGTGGCCCGCCGGGTCGAAGCGCTGCCGCTCCTCGTCGAGGCGCTGCGGCTCGAGGTCGGCGTAGAGGATCCCCTCCTCGTCGTAGAGCGGGCCGGCGAGGTACGAGCCGTCCGGCGCGAGGATCGCAGAGCCGCCGCGGCCGAGGATGTCCATGCCGGCCAGCTCGTCCTTCAGCGGGAAGTCGTCGGGATAGGAACCTGCACGCTGGAAGTGCGACGGCGCGACGACGAACGCGCGCGACTCCCGGGCGATGTGCACGAGCGTCGCCTGCCAGAGGTCGCCGTCGTCGGCGGTCGAGGCGATGTAGATCTCCACGCCCGACTCGTACAGCGAGAAGCGGGCGAGGGGCATGTAGTTCTCCCAGCAGATCAGGCCGCCGATCCGGCCGATCGACGTCTGGGTCGCGCGCAGCCCGCCGCCGTCGCCCTGGCCCCAGATCAGGCGCTCGTGGTTGGTCGGGACGAGCTTGCGGTGGTGGATGGCGAGCTTCCCGTCCGGGCCGTGGTAGAGCAGCGCGTTGTAGAGCGTGCCCGGGTTCTCCGGGTCTCGCTCGTTCACGCCCGTGACGAGCCAGACGTCGTTGTCACGGGCGATCTCGCCGAGCCTGTCGGCTGCGGGCCCCGGCACCTCGACCGACTCGCGGGCGAGCATCGCGAACGCGCCTTTCGCGCGCGGGTCGGCCCAGCCGGCGAGAGCCTTCGCCCAGGCCGAGCTCGGATACGCGGGAATGAACGTCTCCGGGAAGACGACGAGGCCGGCGCCGTTCTGCTTCGCCTCGGCCGTCAGTGTCGCCAGCTTGTCCACCGTGCGCTCCCGGTCGAGGATGACCGGCTCGGCCTGGACGCACGCGACGCGAACGGTCTCGTTCACCGGCCGTACACCGAGACGTGGAAGTTGCTCGCGGCCGTGAACGGCTCACGGCCCCAGCCGCCCCAGCGCTCCTTCAGCTCCAGCCCGGCGAGGCGGGCCATCAGGTCGAGCTCGCTCGGGAACGCGTAGCGGATGTTCACCGGGTAGAGCCGCGTCCCCTGCTCGGTGATGACGATGTGGTTGCTCTCGACGACCTGGCGGACCGGGTCGTGGCGCGACGCGTCGAGCATCACCTCGTGGGGGTTGAGGTTGTTCACCTGGACGCGCTGGCCGCGGTCGAAGCGGGCGAGGTCGGGGACGAAGACCTCGATCGCGAACACGCCGCCTTCGGCGAGGCGCGCAGCGACGTTCGCGAAGCAGCGGACCTGGTCCTCCTGGCTGAGCAGGCCGAACAGCGTGTTGAACGCGACGAAGATCAGCGAGTACCGGCCGTCGACCCCGACGTCGGCGAAGTCGCCCATCGTCACCGGGATGTCGGCACCGCCGGGCTTCTCGCGCAGCTTCGCGACCATTCCCTCGGAGGCGTCGATGCCGTGCACCTCGAGGCCGCGCGCCGCAAGCGGAAGTGCGAGGCGGCCCGTGCCGATCGCGAGCTCGAGCACGGGCCCGTCGCCGGCCAGCGACGCCAGCCCCTCGACCGCGCCTTCGGTGTTCAGCCGCGTGTAGAGGCTGTCGTAGACGTCGGCGATCCGGTCGCCGTAGGTCTCGGGGCCGTACGCGTCCATGGGCGAACGCTACCCGGATCTGAGTGCGTCGATGTTGCCCTGGAAGCCCTCGGCGAACTCCCAGTCGGCGAACTCGGCCGGCAGCTCGTGGTCGCCGGGCGTCGCAGCGAGCTCGACGACCGTCTCGACGTAGCGGCGCGCCGCTGTCAGGGCTTCCGGGCCGGCCGGCTCACCGTGGCCGGGGACGACGTGCTCGGGCCCGAGCGCGGCCAGCCGGTCGAGGATCGCCAACCAGGTCTCGGGTGGGTGGCCGCGCGTGAGATTCATGTGTGTGCGGACGCCGACGAGGTCGCCGGCGATCAGCGTCCGGTCGCCCGGAAGCCAGACGACCGCGTCGCTCGCCGTGTGCGCTGCGCCGCACTCGATCACGGTTGCGCCGCCGAGGTCGCGCTCGCCGGCATAGGTCTCCGTGGGCGGGGTGAGGGTCAGACCGGGAACTTCGGCGACGATCCGGCGGCCCTGCTCGCGCTCCCACTCCGGCGCGCCCTGCTCCTCGAGCTCGGCGAGGTAGGTCTGCATCTCTTTCTTCATGCCGGCGACGCGGCCGGGGCCGACCTCGGCGATCGTGGCCGCGGTCTGCTCGGAGGCGAGAATCGGCAGGTCGGCGAACGCCTGCGCGCCGGCGTAGTGGTCGAAGTCGCCGTGGGTGATCACGAGGCGCCCGACCGGACCGGCGAGATCCTCGGCGGCGGCGCGGAGATCCCGCGCGGCGCCCGGCGTGTAGCCGCAGTCGACGACGATCGAGCTCCCGTCGTCCAGCCGGGCGATGCCGGCGTTGCCGACGCCTGCGCCGGACGGGATCGCGACCGCCGCCCAGGCGTTCGGGGCGACCTGCTCGAAGCGGTAGTGGTCGGAGGTCATCCGTCCAGCGCTTCGCGGAGCGTGCGGACGTACGCCTCGAGCGCGGCCGCCCCTTCCTCGGCCACCTCGAGCGCGCGCGAGCCGACGACGATGCCGTCGGTGAGGGCGGCGACCGTCCGCGCGTGGTCGGGCGTCGAGATGCCGAACCCGGCGTAGAGCGGCTTGTCGGTCGCACGGCGGGCGCGTTCGACGAGGCCGCCGAGCGCGGGGGAGAGGTCGGAGCGGGCGCCGGTCGTGCCGGTCAGGGTGACGAGGTACAGCCACCCGTCGGTCTCGGCGGCGGCGAGCGCGACGCGCTCGTCGGTCGAGGTCGGAGCGACCAGCTGGATGCGCTTGAGCTCCGTGCGTTCGCCGGCGGGCAGGTCGGCGATGATCAGGCTGGCGGCGCCTGCGCTTCGGGTGTCGTCGGCGAACCGCTCCCAGCCGTACGCCTCGAGGATCGACGAGTACGTCATCGGGACGAGCGGCACCTTGACGCGGGCACGCACCGCGGCGAGGCATTCGAGGCAGGGCTTCGTGCGCATTCCGGCGGCGAGCGCACGCTCGGCGGCGCGGCGGATCACCGGGCCGTCGGCGAGCGGATCGGAGAACGGGAAGCCGATCTCGACGAGGTCGGCTCCGCCGGCCTCGGCGGCCGCGGCCAGGTCGGGCGTGTCCGCCCCGGCCATCAGGTAGATGACGAGCGTCTTGCTCACTTGAAGTGGGCGAGCGCCTCGTCCATGTCCTTGTCGCCGCGACCCGAGAGACAGACGACGATGACGTCGCCGTCGAGTTCGGGCGCCCGGGCGAGCGCGTGCGACGACTCGAGCGCCGGGATGATCCCCTCGGTCTCGGCGAGGCGGCGGAAGGCGCCGAGCGCCTCGTCGTCGGTGGCGGCCAGGTACTCGACGCGGCCGGTGTCGCGCAGATACGCGTGCTCCGGCCCGACGCCCGGGTAGTCGAGGCCCGCCGAGATGGAGTGGGCGTCGGTGATCTGGCCGTCCTCGTCGGCGAGGAGCGCCGACCGCGAGCCGTGCAGCACGCCGGTGCGGCCCCCGCCGAGGCTGGCCGCGCCCGCGGCCTCGACGCCGTACAGACGGACGTCGGCGTCGTCGAGGAAGCCGGCGAACATGCCGATCGCGTTCGAGCCGCCGCCGACGCAGGCGATCGCGGCGTCGGGGAGGCGGCCCTCCGCCTCGAGGATCTGTTCGCGCGACTCGCGGCCGATCACCGCCTGCAGCTCGCGGACGATCTCGGGGTACGGCTCCGGGCCGACGCACGAGCCGATCAGGTAGTGGGTCGTCTCGACGTTCGTGATCCAGTCGCGGATCGCCTCGCTCGTCGCCTCCTTCAGCGTCTTCGTGCCGAACTCGACCGGCCGCACCTCGGCGCCGAGCAGTCCCATCCGCTCGACGTTGGGGTGCTGGCGCCGCATGTCCTCCGAGCCCATGTAGACGACGCATTCGAGCCCGAAGCGCGCGCAGACGGTCGCGGTGGCGACGCCGTGCTGGCCGGCGCCGGTCTCGGCGATGATCCGCGTCTTCCCGAGCCGCCGGGCGAGCACGACCTGTCCGAGCGCGTTGTTCAGCTTGTGCGCGCCGGTGTGCATCAGATCCTCGCGCTTCAGGTAGAGGCGCTTCCCGGGCGCGAACCGCTCCGAGAGCGTCAGCGGTGTCGGCCGTCCGGCGTACCCGCGCCCGAGCCGGTCGAGCTCGGCCGCGAACGACGGGTCTCCCTGCGCCGCCGCCCAGCCCGCGGACAGCTCGTCGAGCGCCGGGATCAGCGTCTCTGGGACGTACCGGCCGCCGTAGCCCCCGTAGGTCACGAATCGGCCCCTTCGGACATGACAGGGGTCAGACCCTTGTCATGTCCGTGTCGGACGGTACGGCGCATGGTTGAGCGGAGCTGTGGACTCATCGGCGCGGAATCGGCGCGTGCAGGGGTCAGACCCCTGCCATGTCCGAAACGGCTCATCGGGCGGCCGCCACGAACGCTCGCACCTTGTCGTGATCCTTGACGCCGGGGCTCGATTCCAGGCTGGAGCTCGCGTCCACCGCCCACGGGCGAGTGGCGGCGATCGCGCGGCGGACGTTCTGCGCGTCGAGGCCGCCGGCGAGCACGAGGCGGCCCTCGACCGCCCGGGCGCGCTCGAGCTGCGTCGGATCCTCGTCCTCGCCCCACGGGCGGTCGATCACGGTCGCGACCTGGTCGCCGTCGTGGAGGAGCACGGCGTCGCGGCCGCGCACCTTGCCCTCCTCGCGCTCGGTCAGCTGGACGAGGTCGGCGTCGGTCTCCTCCGGCTCGCCGACGAAGACCGCGACCGAGATGACCGTGTCCGGGACGGGCAACACGCGGTCGGCGGCGCGCGGGCTGGCGGGCACGAGGATGAACCCGCACAGGTCGGCGCCGGCCTCGACGGCGACCGCGACGTCCTCCTCGCGGGTCAGCCCGCAGACCTTCACGAGCGGCCGGGAGAGGAGCTCGCGGAGCTTGGCGGACGGGTCGGGAGCGCGCATCAGCGCGCTGCCGACCAGGATGGCGTCGGCGCCGGCGAGCTCGGCGGCGGCGCCCTGGGCGCGCGTGTGCACCGCGCTCTCGGCGATCACCACGCGGTCGCGCGGCGCCTCGCCGACCAGCCGCAGCTGGACGTTCCGGTCGATCGCGAACGTCGAGAGGTCACGCGCGTTGATCCCGATCGGGTCGGCGCCGAGCGCGGTCGCGCGCGCGAGCTCGGCCGCGTCGTGCGCCTCGACCAGCGTGTCGAGCCCGATCAGCAGCGCGTGCTCCATCAGCCCGGCAGCCTCGCGGTCGTCGAGGTCGCGGAGGATCAGCAGCGCCGCGTCGGCGCCGGCGTCCTTCAGCTCGTCGAGCTGCGCGGCGTCGCGGAAGAACCCCTTGGCGAGCAGCGGGAGCGCCGCGGAGGCACGCGCCGCGCGAAGGTCGTCGACCGTCCCGGCGAACCGCTCGTCGACCAGCACTGAGACGGCGGCGGCGCCCGGCGCCCTCGAAGGCGGCGGCGAGCGCGGCCGGATCGGCATCCGGGCGGAGGTCACCCGCCGAGGGCGAGCGCCGCTTGACCTCGGCGATCGCCGCCAGTCCAGGCCCGGCGAGCGCGTCCCGGAACCTACCCATGCGAGAAGGCGACGAGCGCATCGAGGCGCTCGGCCGCCGCTCCCGAGTCGACGGTGTGGCGCGCGATGTCCAGGCCCTCACGCAGATCGTCCGCGTGGCCGCCCGCAGCGACCGCCCCGGCTGCGTTGAGCAGGATCGCGTCCCGCTTCGCGCCGCGCTCCTCGCCGGAGAAGACCGCGCGGATCACCGCTGCATTCTCGTCCGGGGTGCCGCCGCGCAACTCCTCCGGCGCGCAGCGGGCGACACCGAGATCGATCGGGTCGATCTCGCGGTCGTGGATGCCGCCGTCGACCACCTCGCAGACCAGGTTCGGGCCGGCGGGCGAGAGCTCGTCCACGCCGTACGCGCCGTGGACGACGAAGGCGCGATGCGAACCGAGCCGGGCGAGCACCTCCGCGATCGTGCGGACGAGCGCCGGGTCGTAGACGCCGACGATCTGCGCCCGCGCGCCGGCGGGATTCGTCAGCGGGCCGAGCACGTTGAAGACCGTCCGGGTCGCCAGTTCCTTGCGCACGGGAGCAGCGTGACGGAATCCCGGGTGGTGCGTCGGCGCGAACAGGAATCCGAACCCGAGCTCGTCGATCGAGTCGGCGATCCGCTCGGATGACAGCTCCAGCGCGAAGCCGAGCGCCTCGAGCACGTCGGCCGAGCCGGACGCGGACGAGACCGCCCGGTTGCCGTGCTTCGCCACGCCGGCCCCGGCCGCCGCGGCGACGAGGGCGGCCGCGGTCGAGATGTTGATCGTCGCCTGGCCGTCACCGCCCGTCCCCGCGGTGTCGACGAGATCGGTGCGCTTCGGAGCGACCGACACGCCGCGGCCGCGGATCGCCTCGGCGAAACCGGCGATCTCGTCCGGCGTCTCACCCTTCAGGCGCAGGGCGACGAGAAACCCGCCGATCTGGGCCTGGGTCGCGTCGCCGGCCATGATCTCGTCCATGACCGCGCGCGACTGGGCGCGGTCGAGGTCGTGGCCGTCGAGCAGCCGTCCGAGCGCCTCCTGGATCATCGCGACAGGAAATTCCGGCAGAGGTCGGGACCGAGCGGGGTGAGCACGCTCTCGGGGTGGAACTGGACGCCGTCGACCGGCAGGTCGCGGTGGCGGACGGCCATCACCTCGCCGTCGGCGCTCGTCGCCGAGACCTCGAGCACCGCCGGCACCGAGGTCGCGGCGAGCGAGTGGTAGCGGCCCGCCTGAAAGCCCTGCGGCAGCCCGGCGAAGATCCCACGGCCGTCGTGCTCGACCGCGCTCGCCTTGCCGTGGACGAGCTCGCGCGCCTGGCCGACCTCGCCCCCGAACGCCTCGACGATCGCCTGGTGGCCGAGGCAGACGCCGAGCGTCGGCGTCGTCGGCGCGAGCCGTCGCACGATCTCGACGGTCGCGCCCGACTCGCCCGGCCGCCCAGGGCCCGGAGACACGACGAGGTGCGACGGCGCCAGCCGCTCGGCGCCGTCCGCGTCGATCTCGTCGTTCCGCCGCACGACCACCTCCGCGCCCAGCTCCTCGAACAGATGCACGAGGTTGTAGGTGAACGAGTCGTAGTTGTCGACGAGCAGGATCATCGTTCGGCAAGCGTAATGGCGGCCTCGAGCGCCGCGAGCTTCCGCAGGCACTCCTCGTGCTCGGCCCGTGGATCGGAGTCGGCGACGATCCCCGCGCCCGCCTGGAGGTGCGCGACGCCGTCGTGGAGGACGATCGTGCGGATCGCGATGCACGTGTCGAGGTCGCCGCCCGGCACGGCGTAGCCGACCGCGCCGCCGTACGGGCCGCGGCGGTATCCCTCCAGCTCCGTGATCAGCTGCATCGCCCGCACCTTCGGGGCGCCGGACACCGTGCCGGCGGGGAAGCACGCCCGCAGCACGTCGAACGGACCGATCCCGTCCTGCAGCTCGCCGGTCACCTCCGAGACGAGATGCGTCACGTGCGAGAACCGCTCCGCCTCCATGAACCGCTCGACCTGCACGCTGCCCGGGCGGCACACGCGCGAGAGGTCGTTGCGGCCGAGATCGACGAGCATCACGTGCTCGGCGCAGTCCTTTTCCGACGCGAGCAGCCGCTCCGCGTCGCCGGGGCCCGGCTCGGTCGTCCCGGCGATCGGGTTCACGCTCGCGCGCGTCCCCTCGACCTTCACGAGCGTCTCGGGCGACGACCCGATCAGCGCGAGGTCGCCGAGCTCGAGCAGGAAGAGGTACGGCGAGGGGTTGACCCGGCGAAGCGCGCGGTAGAGATCGAGCGGGCTCGCCCCGGTCGGCCGCTCGCGCCCGCTGGGAGAGCACGACCTGGAAGGCGTCACCGGCGCGGATGTGCTCCTTCACCGCGCGCACGCCGCCCTCGTACTCCTCGCGAGACGGATGGCGGGTGGTCGCTCCGGACGCGCCGCCGCCGCGGAGAAGCGCCGGCGCCGGCCCGTCGAGGCGGGCCTGGACCGCCTCGGGATCCCCGTGCACCACATGTGCCAGGCCGGCGGCATGGTCGAACCGCAGCAGCGTGTCGGCGACGACGAACCAGCTCTCCGGGAGATCCGGCCCGTCCGTGGGGAGGGGGACGGTCGGTTCGAGGACGGCGGCGTGGTCGTAGCCGAGATAGCCGACGACGGGCGCCGTGGCCCGCTCGGCCTCTGCGAGCGAGACGACCGAAGTGCCACAGCCGACGAAGGAGTGTCTGCCGAGCCGCCCCTGCTCGACGGACTCGAGCAGGAACGCGGGCCCGCCCGTTTCGCGCAGCCGGACGTACGCCCCGAGCGGGCTGATCAGATCCGCGGAAACGACGGCCGCAGGGTTGTTCATGGCGATAGATTGCAGGCATGGGCCGCTCCGTGATCGTTTCCGCCGTCCGCACCCCGTTCGGGAAGCTCGGCGGAGGGCTCGCCGGCTACCCGGCGACCGAGCTCGGCGCGCTCGCGATCAGGGCTGCGCTCGACCGCGTCGACGTCGCCGACGACGAGATCGAGTACGCGATCATGGGCCAGGTGCTGCAGGGCGGCGCGGGGCAGGCGCCGGCGCGCCAGGCGGCGATCGGCGCCGGTCTGCCGATCGCGCTGCCGTCCGACACGATCAACAAGGTCTGCGCGTCGAGCATCCGCGCGGTCGAGATCGCCGACCAGATGATCCGCTCGGGCGACCACAGCGTGATCGTCGCAGGCGGGATGGAGTCGATGTCGAACGCGCCGTACGCGCTGAAGAAGGCGCGGTTCGGCTACAAGCTCGGCGACGGCTCGCTGGTCGACCTGATGGTGCACGACGGGCTCACGTCGGCCTTCGACGGCAAGCACATGGTCGAGCAGGCGTCGTTCGTCGCACGCGAGCTGGGGATCACGCGGGAGGCACAGGACGAGTGGGCGCTGCGGTCGCAGCAGCGGGCGGCCGCCGCGCAGGACGAGGGCCGGTTCGACGACGAGATCGTCGCGGTCGGCGAGGTCACGGCCGACGAAGGCCCGCGTCCGCGACACCACGCTGGAGAAGCTCGCGGCGCTGAAGCCCGTCTTCGACCCGGAGGGGACGACCACCGCCGGCAACGCGCCCGGCGTGAACGACGGCGCCGGCGCGCTCGTCGTCACCAGCGAGGAGTTCGCGAAGAAGCGCGGTCTCGAGGTGCTCGCCACGATCGTCTCCCACGGCTACGTCGCCGACGAGTTCGCCTACCTCGCCCGCACGCCCGCGGGTGCGGGGAACGCCGCGCTGGCCAAGGCCGGGAAGTCGATCGGCGACGTCAAGCGCATCGAGGTGAACGAGGCGTTCTGCTCGGTCGCGCTCAACTCGACCAAGCTGCTCGACGCCGACCCGGAGACCGTGAACGTGAACGGCGGCGCGGTCGCGCTCGGCCATCCGATCGGCGCGTCGGGCGCACGGATCCTCTCGACGATGATCTACGAGCTCCGCCGCCAGGGCGGCGGGCTCGGGCTCGCGGCGATCTGCTCCGGCGGCGGCCAGGGCGACGCGATCCTGCTCGAGGTCTAGTGACCCCGTTCGGGCACGTCCTTGTCGTCGGCGCCGGCCAGATGGGCGGCGGCATCGCGCAGACCGTCGCCGGCTCCGGGCGGCGCGTGTCGCTGTACGACGCGGCGCCGGGTGCGGTCGACCGCGGCCTCGAGGCGATGCGGAAGAGCCTGACGAGGCTCGCCGAGAAGGGCGGCGCCGATCCGGACGAGGTGCTCGCCCGCGTCGACGCGGTCGAGGACATCGTCCCTGCCGACCTGATGGTCGAGGCGGTCGTCGAGGACGCGTCGGTCAAGGAGGCCATCTTCCGGCGCGCCGACGAGACGTTGCCCGTCGGGGCAATCCTCGCGTCGAACACGTCGTCGATCCCGATCGCGTCGCTCGCCGCCGTCACCGGGCGCCCCGACCGCGTGATCGGCATGCACTTCTTCAACCCGGTGCCGGTGATGGCGCTGGTCGAGGTCATCCGCGCGCCGTCGACGTCCGACGCGACCGCCGCGGCGATCGTCGAGCTCGCCCGCGAGCTCGGCAAGACCCCGGCCGAGGCGAACGACTTCCCGGGCTTCGTCTCGAACCGGATCCTGATGCCGTTCATCAACGAGGCGGTCTGGGCGCTCCAGGACGGCGTCGCCCAGCCGGAAGCGATCGACACGATCGCGAAGCTCGGCTTCAACCATCCGATCGGGCCGCTCGCCCTGGCCGACCTGATCGGGCTCGACACCTGCGTGGCGATCATGGAGGTACTGCACGCAGGCCTCGGCGACGAGAAGTACGCGCCCTGCCCGCTGCTGCGCGAGCACGTCGCCGCAGGCAGGCTCGGCCGCAAGAGCGGCAGCGGCTTCTACGAGTACTAGAGTCCGAGCGTGGACTTCGAGCTGACGCCGGAGCAGCGCGAGATCCAGGCGCTGGCGAGAGATTTCGCGCGCGCGGAGATCGAGCCGCACGCGGCCGAGTGGGACCGCGAGCACCGCTTCCCGGTCGAGGTGTTCCCGAAGCTGGGCGAGCTCGGGCTGATGGGGGTGTGCGTCCCGGAGGAGTACGGCGGGGCCGGCGCCGACTTCGTCTCCTACATCCTCGTGCTCGAGGAGCTCTCGCGGGCCGACGCCGGTGTCGGCGTCACCGTGGCCGTGCACACGAGCGCGGTCGCCCTCCCGATCCTGGAGTTCGGCACCGACGAGCAGCGGGCGCGCTTCGTGCCGCCGCTCGCGCGCGGAGAGACGATCGGCGCCTTCGCGCTGACCGAGCCGGACGCCGGATCGGACGCTGCCTCGCTCCGGACGAGCGCGACCGCGGAGGACTGTGGCTGGCGGATCTCCGGGGCGAAGCGGTTCATCACCTCCGCCCGCCAGGCGGGCACGTTCCTGCTCTTCGCCCGCACCGATTCCGCCACGGCGGCAGCCGACGGCGTGTCGGCGTTCCTGCTCGACGCCGGCGACGTCTCGGTGACGCGCGACGAGGAGAAGCTCGGCCTGCACTCATCCACCACGAGCGACATCGCGATCGACGCCCTCGTCGACGACGACCGGCTGCTGCACGACGAGGGGAAGGGCTTCGCCGTCGCGATGGCGACCCTCGACGGCGGGCGGATCGGGATCGCGGCGCAGGCGGTCGGGATTGCGCGGGCGGCGTTCGAGGCCGCGCGAGACTACGCGCTCGAGCGCCGGCAGTTCGGCAAGACGATCGCGAGCTTCCAGGCGATCCAGCACAAGCTCGCAAACATGTCGACGGAGATCGACGCGGCGCGGTTGCTCGTGTTGCGGGCTGCTTGGCTGAAGCAGCAGGGGCTGCCGCACGCGGAGGAGGGCGCGAAGGCGAAGTTGTTCGCCTCGGAGGTGGCGCGTCGCCAGACCGGCGAGGCGATCCAGATCTTCGGCGGGTACGGATACACGAAGGAGTTCCCCGTCGAGCGGTACTACCGCGACGCGAAGATCACCGAGATCTACGAGGGGACTAGCGAGATCCAGCGGCTCGTGATCGCGCGCTCGATCCTCGGTCTCAGGCAACGGAAGCTGGCCTCCGGCTGATGGCCAGGGAACGCGACGAGCCTGTCCGGCTGACCCGGATCTATACCCGCACCGGCGACGCGGGGGAGACCTCGCTCGGCGACGGGTCTCGCGTGGCGAAGACCGATCCCCGGATCGCGGCGGTCGGGGCGGTCGAGGAGGTGAACGCGCTGCTCGGGCTGGCGCTGGCCGCAGTCGTTCTGCCGGCGCTGCGCGCGCCGCTGGAGCGGATCCAGAACGAGCTCTTCGATCTCGGCGCCGACTTCGCCGTGCCGTTCGCCGAAGGTGACGGGAAGCTCCGGATCACGCCCGAGCAGATCGAGGCGCTCGAGCAGGACTGCGATCGCTTCAACGAGGCGCTGGCCCCACTGAAGAGCTTCGTGCTGCCCGGCGGAACGGAGGCCGCGGCGCGACTGCACCTGGCGCGGACCGTCTGCCGCCGCGCCGAGCTCGAGGCCCTGCGCGTCTCGCCGGCGAGCCCGCTCGGGCTCGCCTACCTGAACCGGCTCTCCGACCTGCTCTTCATCCTCGCCCGCACGGCGAACGACGGCGACGAGCCGCTCTGGAAACCCGGCCTTAGCCGGAGGTGACCTTGAGCTCGATCCGGCGGTTCTTCGCCTTGCCCAGCGGCGTCCGGTTCGAGGCGACCGGCCGGTTCTCGCCGAAGCCGACGGCCGCGAGGTTGACGGCGTGGATCCCGTGGTGGATCAGATACATGCGTACCGTCTTCGCCCGCGCCCGGCTGAGCGTCATGTTCGAAGCGAACGAACCGTCGCCGTCCGTGTAGCCCTCGATCCGAATGTGCGCGTTCGGGTAGGGGACACGGAGCGCTGCGGCACGCCCAGAGCACTCGTCAGGAAGGCCGACTTCGCGGGCTTCTTCGCGGAGCCCATGACCGAAAGCTCATAGACCCCGACGGAGGTGGCCGCCAGGATGGCGACAATGGCGGCGATGGTGATCGGAGACAGAACCCTCAGCACGGCGAAGCGCCCGGCCGTGGCCGGGCGCTCGCTGGTGTCGTGCCGCAGGTGGTTGTCTCTTGCCATCGTCGGTCCTTCACGCGTGCGCACCGGTGGCTTCCAGGTGACTCATCGGGTGAGGCACTTCCCCGCTGAAGACCACCTCGGGCTCCTTTGAGGAAGATTCCCCGTGCGGGTGAGCACCGCCCCGATTCCCCCGTCAGGGGGACGCAATCGCCATGAGTCGTTTCGCTCCGGCACGGGCGTTTCTCGGCCCCGGTCTCTTTGTCGGCGTCGCCGTGTTCGTCGCCAACGGGCTGAACGCCGTCTTCCAGATCGCGCTCGCCCGCGTACTCTCGCCCGCGGAGTACTCGGTGCTGGTCTCGCTCGTCGTCGTCACGCTGATCGCGGCGGTGCCGCCGCTCGCGCTTCAGGCGGCGGTCGCGCGCGAGGTCGCGGTCTCGCTCGACGCCGGCCGCCGGGGCGAGGCGGGCGCAGCGCTGAGAGACACGGTGCGCGGCGTGATCCCGTGGGGGCTCGTCGCGCTCGCGCTGGGCGCCGTCGCCTTCGCCGTGATGGAGGCGATCGGCCGGGGCGACGCGCCCGCGGTGTTCGCGACCGCGGCGACGATCGCCGCGGCGCTGATCATCCCGGCGGTGTGGGGCGGTCTCCTCGGCGCCCGTCTCTTCGTCGTCTTCGGTCTGGCTCAGCTGATGTTCGCCGGCACGAGGCTCGCGGCCGGACTGGGTGCCGGGCTGGCCGGCGGCGGTGCCGGAGCGGTGATGACGGGCGTCGCGGTCGCGACCGCGGTCACGCTGCTGGTCACCTGCATACCGCTACGCGATCTGTGGCACGCGGCCGACCGGACCGGTGGGCGGCGTCTCGCCACCCTGCCGAACGCGGCGGCGGCCACCGGCCTGACCGTGCTGATGGCGCTGGCGACCCTGGACGTCCTGGTCGCGAAGCTCTCCTTCAGCGCCGACACTGCCGGCGCATACGGGGTCGCGTCCGTCTGCGCGCGCGTCCTGCTGCTCCTGCCGATCGGGGTGATCACGGTCCTGTTCCCCCGCGTCGCCACGCTCGCCGATCCGAAGCGCGAGCGCCATCACCTGCTCGCGGGGCTCGCCGTCGTCGCCGGGCTAGGCGCCTTCCTGACGATGCTGCTCTGGGTGTTCGCCGGCCCGATCGTCGACGACATCTTCGGGACAGAGTACGCCGCTGCGGTTCCCTGGCTCGGGCCGCTCGCGCTGGCGATGACCTTCTATGCGCTGGCCAACGTCTACCTCTACCACTTCCTGTCGCTCGCCCGGACGCGGTTCGCACTCGTGCTCGTCGCGATCCAGGGCGCCCAGCTCGTCGCCTTCGCCCTCCTGCACGCGACGCCGTCAGACCTGATCGGGATCCAGATCGGAACCGCCGCCGTGACCGTCCTCGCGGCGGAGGCCTGGTATCTCCTGCGGGGACGGTCCTAGCGCCGTGACCGCACGCACCTGGCCGACCGACGCCATCGCCCAGCCTCGCGGCGCGCCGGCCGGACGCGAACCGGGTAGGCCGCGCCCGTTCGACCTCGTACTCGAGCGTCCCGGCGCGCAGTCTCGGCCGACCGGGCGTCTCCTGCGCCCACGGGTCGATCGTCCAGTGCTCGTCGTCCGGGACGGCGCTCGTCTTCGCGGGCCGCTCGCCGCGCCGGGCGAACCCGGCTGCGAGCACCGAGCCGAGCACGGCGGCGGTGAGCAACAGGTTCGCCGCCAGGTCGTCGCCGCCAAGCCGGCCGAAGACCGTCTCGAGGATGAGTAGGCGGCCGCCGTCGCGAGTGCCGCGGGCCGCTCACCGGCCACCCTTGGCAAAGCCGAGGGACGTTCCCACGAGGAGCACGAGCACCTCGAGCGGCCACCCGGTACCGCCGATGACGGCGATCGCGGCCGCCACCGCGAGCATCAGGATCACCGCCAGGACGAGCTCGACGTGACCGCTACATTGCCGCGGTCGGACCGCCGCTTGCGGTGCCGCTTCCCCATCCGTTTCGGAGCCGGGAAGGAGTGGGGGGAGGCGTCTGGTACATCTGCTAAGAAAGGCTCCTGAAGGGCGCCTGAGATTACGATGCACAGAAGGTCGGACGACCGAGTCACCCGAGCATGAGCACGCCCGAGAAATATCAGCGACCGCAACTCCGTTACCGCCGGTTCGGCGGTGGCTACCGGCGTGAGGACGTCGAGTTTGCCCTGGCCGAGCTCAGGCTGACGCTCCGCCAGTTGGACAACGATCTGGATTCGCTGCGCGACCGCAACCGCGACCTCGAGGGCCAGCTCCAGACGGCGCGCCACGAGATCGAGGCGTTCCGCGGAAAGGAGCACGAGCTCTCGCAGACGATGGCCGCCGCGCTCCGGCGTGCGACCGAGATCGAGGACGGCGCCAACGGCCGGGCGCGGGACATCATCGCGCAGGCCGAGGAGGCGGCGATGCGCATCCGCTCGGAGGCGAGCCGCCGGATCGAGGACTCGAGCGCGCAGTTCAACGAGCTGCTGCGGCTCAAGGACAACCTGCTCGACGCGATGCGTAGCGTGGTCGGCGACTTCGACCAGGCGATCGTCCGCGTCGAGCGCGGCGAGCAGCTCTTCCCCGGCGTCATGCAGGACGTGCCGTCCGAGACGCCGCAGGTCGAGGCGCCGCGTGCAGCAGCGCCCGTGGAGCCGTGGCCGGCGACGCCGGAGCCCGCTCCGCCCGCCGAGGCCGCTCCCGCCCAGCCGTTCGTGGCGCCGGTCGAGGCCGTGTTGCCGCCCGCGCCGGAGCCCGCTCTGCCCGCCGAGGCCGCTCCCGCCCAGCCGTTCGTGGCGCCGGTCGAGGCCGTGTTGCCGCCCGCGCCGGAGCCGGTCGCCGCCGCTCCTCCTCCTCCTCCTCCTCCTCCTCCTCCTCCTCCTCCTCCTCCTCCTCCTCCTCCGGTGGAACAGCCCGTTGCGCAGCCACCCGTCTCCGGGCCGGTCGCGGCAGCGCCACCGCCACCGCCACCGCCACCGCCACCGCCACCGCCGCCGCCGCCGCCACCGCCACCGCCGCCTCCGCCTCCGCCGGTGGAGCAGCCGCCCGTGGTCCAGCCGCCGGTTGCCGCGCCGGTCGCGGCAGCACCGCCGCCTCCGCCCCCGCCGCCTCCGCCCCCGCTGCCTCCTCCTCCACCTGCAGCGGAGTTGCCCGTGCGCGCGGTGATCGTCCCCGAGGAGGAGCCGGAGCCCCTGTTCGAGACGAGAGTGGAACTCGACGCCGGCCCGTTCACCGACTTCGCCGCGCTCTCGGCCTTCGAGCGCGCGCTCGCGCACCTGCCCAAGGTCGAGGACGTCTACGTCCGCCGGCTCGCCGACGACCGCGCGCTGATCGAGCTCACGCTCAGCGAGCCCGCGCCGCTTCTGACAGAGATGCGCGCCTCGCTCCCGTACTCGATCGACGTCCGCTCGGCGAACCGCAGCAAGCTGGTCGTCAACGTCGCCGCGCAGCAGCCCGCCGGAGCCAGATGAGCGACGACTTCGACTGGTCGTTCCCGAGCGACCAATCGCGGGCGTCGGTGCAGGAGAACGCCATTCGCGACTCGCTCGCGCGCCGCGCGCGGCCCGGTGAGCGGCCCGAGGAGCTGCTCTTCGACCTGGGCCTGTTCGACGAGCACGACTTCGCGCTCGAGATCGCCTCGGCGTCCGAGCGGCCGTACGCAGGCCTGCGCGACTTCATCCCCGACCCGCGCCTGTTCGTCTACCTGCCGGTGCCGATCGCGATCCGGGAGCGCGTCTGCCCGCTCGTGCTGATCGGCGACTCGCTGAAGCTGGCGAGCGCCTTCCTCGATCCGGATATGAGCTACCTCGAGCGGCGGTTCCCGAATCTGTCGGTCGAGATCGGGATCGCGCCCCGCAGCGAGATCCTGGAGGCGTTGAACCGCGTCACGGAACTTCTCTAGTTCCGACCCTCGCGGTCTCCGCGCCGACGAGGACTTCTACCGGCGGCTCGCGGTGCACGCGAAGCTGCCGTACGTCTCCCTCGAGCCGGGCTCCATCGCCGTCGACGACCCATTCGACGACGAGCGCCAGCGCCTCGTGTTCGCCCTCACCGCGAAGTACCCACGCATCGCCGTTGCCGCGCCGACGGTGCTGGAGCGGGCGATCGCCCGCGTCTACGGCACAATGATCGGGTAATGGCGACGACCGAGGACAAGACGGCTGCCGAACTGACCTCGACGATGTCGGGTCTGCCGGTGGAGCCGTTGTACACGCCGGAGAGCGTCGACATCGACTACGAGCGCGATCTCGGGGCCCCCGGGGAGTTTCCGTTCACGCGCGGCGTGTATCCGTCGATGTATCGCGGGCGGTTGTGGACGATGCGTCAGTTTGCGGGGTTCGGGACGGCGGCGGAGACGAACGAGCGGTTCCACTATCTGTTGGAGCACGGTCAGACGGGGTTGTCGACTGCGTTCGACATGCCGACGCTGATGGGGTACGACTCGGATCATCCGCGCTCGTTGGGGGAGGTCGGCCGGGAGGGTGTGGCGGTCGACTCGCTGGACGACATGGAGACGCTGTTCGCGGGGATTCCGTTGGGCGAGGTGTCGACGTCGATGACGATCAACTCGCCGGCGGCGATCCTGCTCGCGTTCTACGTCTGCGTCGGCGACGAGCAGGGCGTGCCGCGCGACCTGCTGAGCGGGACGGTGCAGACGGACATCCTCAAGGAGTACATCGCGCAGAAGGAGTACATCTACCCGCCGGAGCCGTCGATGCGGCTCGTCGTCGACATGATCGAGTGGTGCGCCCGCGAGTTGCCGCGGATGCATCCGGTGTCGATCTCCGGCTACCACATCCGTGAGGCCGGCTCGACGGCGGCGCAGGAGCTGGCGTTCACGCTGGCGGACGGGTTCGCCTACGTGGATGCGGCGATCGAGCGGGGGTTGGACGTCGACGAGTTCGCGCCGCGGTTGTCGTTCTTCTTCAACGCGCATATCGATTTCTTCGAGGAGATCGCGAAGTACCGGGCGGCGCGGCGGATCTGGGCGCGGGAGCTGCGCGACAGGTACGGCGCGAAGAACCCGCGGTCGTGGCTGATGCGCTTCCACACGCAGACCGCGGGCGTGTCGCTGACGGCGCAGCAGCCGCACGTGAACATCGTGCGCACGGCGATCGAGGCGCTCGCGGCGGTTCTGGGTGGGACGCAGTCGTTGCACACGAACTCGTTCGACGAGGCGTTGGCGCTGCCGACGGAGGAGGCGGTGCGCCTGGCGCTGCGCACGCAGCAGGTGATCGCGCACGAGACCGGTGCGGCGAGGGTCGTCGATCCGCTGGGTGGCTCGTACTTCGTCGAGGAACTGACCAACCGGTTGGAAGCGGAGGCGTACGACTACTTCGCCCAGATCGAGAAGCTCGGCGGCGTGATCCCCGCGATCAAGGAGAACTTCTTCCAGCGCGAGATCGCCGAGGCCTCGTACCGCTACCAGTCCGAGGTCGAAGCCGAGGAGCGGATCATCGTCGGCGTCAACCAGTACGAGATCCCCCCGGAGGATGACGTCGAGATCCCGATCCTGCGGATCGACCCGGCGCTGGAACGTGAGCAGGTCGCCCGTGTCCAGGCGATCCGCGCCCGCCGTGACAGCGCCGACGTCGAAGCAGCACTCGCCCGCCTGAAGCACGATGCCGCCGTCGAGGACCGCAACCTGATGGGGCCGATCGTCGACGCCGCCAAGGCCTACGTGACGATGGGCGAGATGTGCGACGCCTTCCGCGACGTCTGGGGCATCTGGCGCGAGACACCGGTCTTCTAACTACCGGCTACCGTGACCGTCGTAGTGCAAGACCAGTGCAGTCCTCGACCGTGAACCTGTGAAGTCTCCCCGGAACCAGAAGATCCTCCTGTGGGCGTCGGCGGTCGTCCTCGTCGCCGGGATCGGCGCCGTGCTGATCGTGTTCCTCGGGAACACCGGGCACTCAGAGGCCGCCCCCTTCACGAACAAGCCGGTGCAGGTCGTCAAGCAGCCGAAGAAGGTGCCGCTCGAGAAGGAGGCACGCGCGGTCGCCGGCCGGTTCATTCTCACCGCCGTCCAGCGCAAGGGGCTGCCCGAGGCGTGGAAGCTCGTCGGCCCCGGCATCCGCCAGGGGCTGACCTACAAGGACTGGCTGTCCGGCACGATCCCGGTCGTCCCGTTCCTCGATCCGATCAAGATCGCCCCGATCAAGGTCGACCTCTCGTCCAAGAACTACGCGCTGCTCGAGGTGATCCTGGTCCCGAAGTCGGCGAAGGCGCAGTCGACGATCTTCACGCTCGAGGTGATCAAGGTCGGCAAGGGCAAGGACGCGCACTGGGTGGTCAACTCGTGGGCGCCGCGGTCGCACCCGACCATTCCGAACAACCCGAACGGGTAGAGCTGCCGCCCCGCGGGCGGCGTATCCTGACGGGATGAGCAGGCTCGCATCGAGCCGGTTTCGCCGGCGGGCCGCCTGGTTCGGCTCCGCGTTCGTCATCGTCTGCGCCGTCGCCTTCATCGGCATCTACTTCTCGAACACCGGGCACAGGCAGCCGGAGAAGTTCACGGCGGGCAAGCCGATGTTCGTCCCCAAGGCGCCGAAGGCGACCCCGGTCACCGCCGCCGAGGAGAAGCAGGTGCGCGCGGTCGCTGTTCGGTTCATCGAGAGCGCCGTGTACCGGAAGAACGTCGGCGACTCGTTCGAGTTGACGACCAGCGAGCTCAGGGCGGGCCTCTCGCGCTCGGAGTGGGCGAACGGGACGATCCCGGTCGTTCCCTACCCCGCAGACGCAGTCCAGTCGGTTCGCTGGAAGCTGGACTACTCCAACGCCGACGAGGTCGCGCTGAAGGTCGCCTTCTACCCGAAGCCGTCGGCCACGATCGAGCGCCAGGTCTTCGACATCTCCCTCCAGAACCACGGCAGCGTCGCCGCTCCGCACTGGCTCGTCTCGTACTGGGCGCCGTCCGGCGGCGCTCAGATCTCGCGGGCCGACCCGCGCGCACCTCCGGTCGAGATCGCGCCGCCCAAGCCGCCGCTCGGCGCGATCTGGCTGTTCCTGCCGATCGGCGTGATCGCCGGCGGCCTGCTGGGCGTCGTCATCGTTCTGGCGATCCGCGGGCGGGTGCGGCACAAACGGGCGATCCGCGCGGCGCAGCTCTACAGATCCAGCTCGAGCCCTTCCTGAGCCACCTCGAGCCCGTCGCCGACCGCGAGCTCCTGCGGCCGGTGCGTCAGTAGTAGCCGCTTCGCGCCCGAGGCGGTGAAGGCGGCGACGGCCTCCTCGGCGGTCAGGTGCCCGCGCGGGTCGTGGTCGGGATCGTCGTCGGCGAGTGTCGCCTCGCAGAGAAAGAGGTCGGCGTCGCGTGCGACCTCGGCGAGCGCGTCGGTCGGCGCCGAGTCGCCCGAGAACGCCAGGGTCGTGCCGTCCTCCGTGATCCGGAGCGCGAAGGCGTCCATCGTGTAGTGGAGGACCCTCGTGGCCGTGATCGTCGGGCCTGCCGCCGTGGTGAAGGGGACGCCCTCCTCGTACTCGGCCAGCCGGAACGCCTGCGTGAACATCATCGGCGTGCCGGCAAGGGCACCGAAGCGGGCCAGCTCCTCGGTTCCGCCCGGCGGGATCCACAACTCGGGTATTTCCGACCCCTTGCCGAGCCCGAACATGCTTCCCCAGACCCAGGGAACGAGGTCGCCCCAGTGGTCGAGATGCCAGTGCGAGATGACGATCGAATCGACCTGCGGCCATCCTTCGTGGAGGCGGAGCTTGGACAGGACGCCGGTGCCGCACTCGAGGAGCAGCGTCCCGCGGCCTTCGACGAGATAGCCGGAGTGGGCGCTGCCGGGGTTCGGCCAGGCCGGGCTGCAGCCCACGACGGTCAGTTTCATGGCCGTATACTGCCGCCCCGATGACTCAGCGGATTCGAGTGGTGATCGCAAAGCCCGGCCTGGACGGTCACGACCGGGGGGCGAAGATCATCGCCAGGGCGCTCCGTGACGCGGGAATGGAGGTGATCTACACCGGCCTGCACCAGACGCCGGAGCAGATCGTCGAGACCGCGATCCAGGAGGACGCCGACGCGGTGGGGATCTCGATCCTCTCCGGAGCGCACATGACGCTGGTGCCGCGGATCCTCGAGTTGCTCCGTGAGAACGGCGCCGAGGACGTGCTCGTCGTGCTCGGCGGAACGATCCCGAACGAGGACGCGGAGGAGTTGAAGGCCCAGGGCGTCGCCGCCGTCTTCACACCCGGCGCGCCCACCTCGGAGATCGTCGAGTTCCTGCGCTCGAAGGTTTCGGCCTGAGCGTTCAGTTCGAGCAGCGCGACGACGGCGTCGCTGTCGTCACCATCGACCGGCCGGATGCGCTCAACGCGCTCGACCGCGAGACGCTAACCGCCCTGCGCGACCGCCTGCGGGAGCTCGCGGGCGACACCGGGGCGCGCGCCGTCGTCCTCACCGGCGCCGGCGAGAAGGCCTTCGCGGCCGGGGCCGACATCGGGGAGATGACGTCGATGGGCGTCCTCGAGAGCCACGGCTGGGGCATGCTCGGCCACGAGTGCGGCCGGCTGCTCGAGTCGATGCCGAAGCCGACGATTGCCGCCGTGAACGGTTTCGCGCTCGGCGGCGGCTGCGAGCTCGCGCTCGCCTGCGACATCCGGTACGCGTCAGAGAACGCGAAGTTCGGCCAGCCGGAGATCAACCTCGCCGTCATCCCGGGCTGGGGCGGGACGCAGCGGCTCGCCCGCGCGGTCGGCGCCGGCCTCGCCAAGGACCTGATCCTCACCGGCCGCACGATCGATGCCGCCGAGGCGCTGCGCATCGGCCTCGTCAGCGCCGTCTACCCGCTCGCCGAACTGCTCGACCGTGCGCTCGACTCGGCCGCCGGGCTCGCGAAGAAGAGTCCGGTCGCGCTCTCCGCGGCCAAGGACGCGACGAACCGCGCGCTGCAGGGCGATCTCGGGACAGGCCTCTCGTACGAGGCGATCCTCTTCGCGGCGCTGTTCGCGACCGAGGATCAGAAAGAGGGGATGACGGCCTTCACCGACAAGCGCGAGCCGGACTTCAGAGGCCGCTAGAGAGACGTTGGCGAAATGTTGCCGGCGACACAGCGTTCGTCAGCGTCTCTTACCTACGAACCGAGCACGACGCGGGCGGCCGAGAATGCGCCGTCCTTCGCCGCCTGCGCATCGAGCGTCGTCTTTGCCGGCAACGTCAGCACGATCGCCTGCTTGCCGACGAGATTCCCGATCCGGTCGGCGACGAAGCCGGCCGGCGTCCCGGGCACGTCGACGATCGCGGTCGGCGTCACGGTGAGCGTCATCGGCTTCCGCAGCCCGAGCAGCGTGATGTTCGCCGGGAACACCGTCGCCGTCTTCACCTTGATCGTCAGCGCCGTGTCGCTCGCGGTGAGGATCGTCCCCTTGAGCGACAGCGTCACCGCGCTGCCGGCGGGTGCCGTGAACAGGATCCTCATCGCCCGGTTCAGGTACGGGAACGGGTTCGTCGGCCCGCCGTCGTTCGGGTGGATCTCGAAGTGGAGGTGGGGAGTACCGTCGGCGTCGCCGGAGTCGCCGAGGAAGCCGATCGCCTGGCCGGCGACGACCTTCTGGCCGTCCTTCAGCCCGGGCCAGTACGCCCCGCCTGCGACGCACTTGCCGCGGTTGTCGTTCGCCATCGTCACGTCGTTGTTCAGATGGATGTACAGGTAGGTCGTGCCGCTCGCGCCGTAGAGATAGAGCATGCAGCCGGCGCGCGCCGACGTCGTCCAGAACTTGATCTTGCCGTCCTCGGTCGCGACGACCGGCGACTTCTTCGGGGCGAGGATGTCGTTCCCCTCGTGGTGGCCCTGCGGGCGCGGGTCGCCGTAGTCGTTCGTGTAGTTGTACGGCCCGACGACCGGGAAGACGATCGGGTTCGGAACGCCCTTCGCGCGGAGGGAGGCGGCGGCCGGCCCGGCAAGAAGGGCAACGGCCAGGATCATCACGACCCCACGGACTGTGCTTCGACGATTCGGCATCGGCTCGGCTGGGCCCGAGGCGGGCAGAGTACCAGCCGGTCCGGCTGGCCTCGTCAATTAGTGTTCGAGCGCGGTGAAGATCGCTGTCTGCGTGAAGGAAGTCCCCGAGGCCGGCGCGGCGCGCCGCATCGACCCGTCGACGCTCCGTCTCGACCGCTCCGGCGAGTCGGGGCTGAACGTGTTCGACGTGAACGCGGTCGAGGAGGCGCTCCGTGTGAAGGAGGCGAGCGGGGACGGGGAAGTGGTCGTGCTCTCGCTCGGCCCGGCCCGCGCGCTCGACTCGTTGCGCAAGGCGCTCGCGATGGGCGCCGACCGGGCGGTCCTGATCAGCGACGACGGTGCCGCCGGCTCCGATCTCGTTGCGACCAGCCGCACGCTGGCGAAGGCGCTCGAGCGCGAGAGCCCCGACCTGGTCCTCTTCGGGCAGCAGTCGTCCGACTCCGACGGCGCGGTCCTCTGGGCCGCCGTCGCCGAGCGCCTGCGCCTGCCGCTGATCTCGCAGGCCGCCGAGCTGACGGTCGCCGACGGCAAGGCGACGGTCAAGCGGCAGACCGAGTTCGGCTACGACCGGATCGAGGCTTCGCTCCCCGCGGTGATCGCCGTCTCCGACGCAATCAACGAGCCGCGCTACCCGTCGCTGAAGGGGATCATGGGCGCGAAGTCGAAGCCGCAAGACACGTTGGCTCTCGCCGACCTCGGCCTGTCTGCCGACGACGCCGGCGAGGCCGGGTCGAAGACCGAGGTGCTGGCGCTCGGCGCACCGCCCCCGCGCGGCGACAGCAAGAAGATCGAAGACGACGGCACCGGCGCGCAGCAGATCTTCGACTTCCTCGTGGAGCAGAAGCTCCTGTGAGCACTCTCGTCTTCCTCGAGCACCACGGCGGCGATCTTCAGAAGGGGGCCCTCGGCGTGCTCGCCAAGGCGGCGTCGCTGGGCGACGGCGAGGTCGGAGGCGCGATCATCGGGGCCGGCGCAGCCGGGCTCGCGTCGGCCGCCGGGCAGCACGGCGCCGCGAAGGTCTGGATCGCAGAAGACCCCGCGCTCGAAGCGCCGCTGCCGCAGACCCGCGTCGACGTCCTGGCCAAGATCGTCGAGGCGGGCGGTTACGACACCGTGCTCTTCGCCGCCTCTGTGCTCGCCGCCGACGTGGCCGCCGGCCTCGCGGCGCGGCTGGATGCAGGCCTGAACTGGGATCTGGTCGACCTCGCCCACGAGGGCGGCCGTCTCGTCGGGAAGCGCCCGGCGCTCGGCGACTCGGTCGTCGTCGACGTGGGGTGGAAGGGCACGCTCGCGATCGGGATCGTCCGGTCGGGGACCTTCGAGCCTGCCGTGATCGGCGGCGAGCCCGAGATCGTCCAGGCGCCGGTCGAGTTGCAGGACTTCTCGACGAGGGCGGCGATGCTCGAGCAGGCGCACGAGGAGCAGGCCGGCCCGTCGATCGAGGACGCCGACGTGATTGTCGCCGGCGGCCGCGGGCTGGGAGGCCCCGAGAACTTCGCGCTCGTCGAGGAGCTGGCCAAGGCGCTGGGCGGCGCCGTGGCCGCCACTCGCGCGGTCGTCGACGCCGGCTGGTACCCGTACGCGGCCCAGGTCGGCCAGACGGGTAAGAACGTCGCGCCGAAGCTCTACGTCGCCTGCGGGATCTCCGGCGCGATCCAGCACAAGGTCGGCATGCAGGGCTCGAACGTGATCATCGCGATCAACAAGGACGCGAACGCGCCGATCTTCGAGTACAGCGATCTCGGAGTCGTCGGCGACCTGCACCAGGTCGTGCCGAAGCTGACCGAGCTGGTCAAGGCCAAGCGAGCGTCGTAATGGGCTCCGTTCCGTCGAAATACCCGCCCCCGTGGCGCGTCGAGGACGCCGTCGGCGTTCCGACCGACGCCGACCCGATCGAGGTCGGGATCCTGATCGTCGGCGCCGGCCCGGCCGGGCTCGCCTGCGCGATCCGCCTAGGACAGCTGCTCGAGAACGATCCCGAGACGGCGGAGCGGCTCGGCGAGGTGCCGTTCGCGGTGGTCGAGAAGGGCAAGCAGCCCGGTTCGCACCTCATGTCCGGCGCGGTCGTCAACCCGCGCGGCCTGCAGCGCCTGTTCAGGGACCGCAAGCGGCTCGACGAGCTCCCGCTGTTCGGCCAGGTCGAGCACGAGTCGGTCTACTACCTCACCGACAAGCGGGCGTTGCGCATCCCGACGCCGCCGACGATGAAGAACCACGGCAACTACGTCGCCTCGCTTTCGCAGCTCGGCCGCTTCCTCGGCGACGAGGCAGAGGCGGGCGGCGCGACGATCCTGCCGGAGACGCCCGCGACGAAGCTGCTCGTCAGGGACGGCCGCGTCCGCGGCGTCCGCACCGGCGACCGTGGCCGCGGACGCGAGGGCGAGGAGCTCGGCAACTTCGAGGGCGGCTCCGACCTGCTCGCGAAAGTCACCGTGCTGGCCGAGGGGACGCAGGGCCACCTGACCGGCGCCGCGATCGAGAAGTTCGGCCTCCAGGGCGCGAGCCCGCAGGTGTGGGCGCTCGGCGTGAAGGAGGTCTGGAAGGTCGCGAAACCGCTGGATCGCGTGATCCACACGATGGGCTGGCCGCTGCGCAACAAGAAGAAGTTCCGCGAGTTCGGCGGCTCGTTCGTCTACCCGATGGGTGACGACATGGTCACGATCGGGATGGTGGTCGGGCTCGACTATCGCGACGCCGGGCTGTCGGTGCACGACCTCCTTCAGGAGCTGAAGACGCACCCGAAGATTCGCCCGATCCTGGAGGGCGGCGAGCGGCTGGAGTGGGGGGCGAAGACGATCCCCGAGGGCGGATTCCTGTCGCTGCCGACGAAGCTGCACGCGCCCGGCCTGCTGATGTGCGGCGACGGCGTCGGGCTCGTCAACGTGCCCGCGCTGAAGGGCATCCACTACGCGATCGAGTCGGGGCGGCTCGCCGCCGAGGCGGCACACAAGGCCCTCCAGAAGGGCGAGTCCGTCGGCCGGCGCGGCGCTCTCCAGAGCTACGACGACTCGCTGCAGGAGAGCTTCATCTGGAAGGACCTCGAGCGCGTCCGCAACATGCGGCCTGCGTTCACGCGCGGCTTCTGGCTGGGCAGCGCGCTCGCCGGCGGCGCGTACGCCTCGTTCGGGAAGATGCCGCCCAAGGACGAGACGCTCGAGCGTGACGCCGACCACGACCTGATCACCACCGACCGCGCCGCGGCGTACCCGAAGCCGGACGGGAAGCTCACCTTCGACAAGCTCTCGTCGGTCTTCGCGTCGGGCAACAAGACGCGCGACGACCAGCCCAGCCATATCCGCATCGAGACGCGCGTCCCGCGTGACCTCGCCGAGATGTGGGTGCACCTGTGCCCGGCGCAGGTCTACGAGATCGGCGCAGAGGATGCGGGGAAGGTCGAGGTGCAGGTGACGCCTTCGAACTGCGTCCAGTGCGGCGCGATCACCGCCAAGGGCGGCCGGCTCACCCCGCCCGAGGGCGGCTCAGGGCCCGAGTACAGCCAGACTTAGAGGTTTTACGCACGCTTTACGCCGCCGTCTCGCATTACGGCGATCATGTGAGGGTGTCCCGCCGCCGGTTTGCGTACCTGGCCGCGACCCTGGTCGCGCTCAACGTCTTCTTCTGGGTCGCTCAGAGCGGCTTTGCGCTTCCTCCGGCGCTGATCGACCGGTTCTTCGGCCCGAACCTGATTCGCGCCGAAGTGGTCGTCGGCGGCCCGCGCGCCGTCAACGACTTCCGGATCGACCGCGGGCTGATCGTCACTGCCGCGCCGGGATCGATCACGGTGCGCGAGCGTGACGGGACGGTCGTGTCCATCCCGGTGACGCCGGCGACGAAGGTCATGGGCGGCCCCGGTGTGACCACGGTCGCCCAGCTGCGCCCGCCGATGCGCGTCCTCGTCATCCGCAAGGCGAACGAGCCGGCGGGGCAGATCCGGGTGGAGGGCCCGGGCCGGGGGTAGCAACCGTGGCGGGCGCGACGGGCAGCGTCGTCCTCCTCGTCGAGGATGACGACGCGATCGGGAGGCTGGTCAAGCAATACCTCGAGCAGCAGGACGGCTGGCGCGTGCTCTGGCTGCGCACGGGCGAGGAGGCGGTCGGCGAGCTGCGCCGGCATCCGGTCCGGCTCGTCGTTCTCGACGTCGGCCTGCCCGGCATCGACGGCTTCGAGGTGTGCCGGCAGATGCGCTCCTGGTCGAAGGTGCCGATCGTGATGCTGACCGCGCGCGACGAGGAGCCCGACCGGATCGCCGGGTTCGAGCTCGGCGTCGACGACTACGTGCCGAAGCCGTTCTCGCCCCGCGAGCTCGCCGCCCGGATCAAGGCGATCCTCCGCCGGGCCGAGCATCGGAGCGAGGACGAGGTGCTGTCGACCGGCGAGATCGTGCTCCGCCGCGACTCGCACGAGGTGACGGTGTCGGGCGAACAGGTCGAGCTGACGAGCAAGGAGTTCGACCTACTCGCGTGCTTCCTCGAGCACCGAGGCCTGGTGCTCTCGCGCGAGCGGCTGCTCGACATCGTCTGGGGGGTGTCGTATCCGGGTGGGACCCGGACGGTGGACATGCACGTCGCCCAGCTCCGTCGCAAGCTGCAGGCGCCCGAGACGATCCGCACGGTGCGGGGCGCCGGGTACAAGCTGCTCACGACGTGAAGCTCTTCGGGAGCCTGCGCGCACGGCTCTTCGCCGCGATCGGCGTGATCGTGGTGCTGTCGGTCGCGGTCACCCTCGTGCTCGGCCTGGTTCTCACCCGCCGGGCGGTCGAGGACGCGACGCTGAAGGATCTCGCCCATCAGACGGCGCTGATCGTCGGTGAGGAGCGGAGCGCGCTCTCGCCGCTGACCCACCTGCCGGAGCTCCGCCCGTACCTCGACCGCCAGCACGAGCGCTACCTGCTCGACCCGTCCGTGCTGCCGGCATCCGCGCGGGACGAGCTCGCTGCGGGCAAGGTCGCCACCGGCCGCGTGACGCTCGACGGCACCGACTACGACTTCGCCGCCGAGACGGTCGGCAGCCGTGCGTTCATCCTGCTCCGCCCGAGGAGCCTCGCGACCACCCGCTGGACGCCCTTCGTCGCGAGCATCGTGATCGCGGCGCTCATCGGCGGGCTGCTCGCCGCGGCGGCCGCGTGGTTCCTCGCCCGCCGGATCAGCCGGCCGGTGTCGCGGGTCGCGTCGGCTGCGCGGGCGCTCGCGGGCGGGCGCCATCCCGACCCTGTCCCCGAGGAGGGCGCCGCCGAGCTGGTCACCCTGGCGGCCTCGTTCAACGACCTGTCCGACCAGCTCGCCCGGGCCCGGGCGGCGGAGCGGTCGTTCCTGCTGTCGGTCAGCCACGAGCTGAAGACGCCGCTGACGGCGATCGCGGGCTACGCCGAGGCTCTGCGGGAGGGGGTGGTCGACGCGGACGACGCGGCCGCGACGATCTCCGCCGAGGCCGATCGGCTCGCGAGGCTGATCGGCGATCTCCTCGACCTGGCCCGCATGAACACGACCGGCTTCAGCGTCCACCCGACCGACATCGACCTGGCCGAGGTTGCAGAGGACGCGGTGCGTCGCTACGAGCACCAGGCAGAGGCGTTCGGCGTCTCCCTGCTCGCTGTGTCGAGCGGGCCGGCGCCGGCGACCGCTGACACCGACCGTGTGTTGCAGGTGGTGTCGAACCTCGTCGAGAACGCGCTCCGGCTCACGCCGCCCGGCGGTGAGGTGCGCGTGGTGACCGAGCCCGGCCGGCTCCGGGTCGAGGACACCGGGCCCGGGCTCGCGCCCTACGACTGCGAGCGCGCATTCGAGCGCTTCTATCTCCACTCGCGCTACGGCCGGGAACGCCCGGTCGGAACGGGGCTCGGTCTGGCGATCGTCAAGGAGTTGACCGAGGCAATGGGGGGAAGCGTCGAGGTGCGGAGCGAGCCCGGCCACCTGACCGTCTTCACTGTCCGGCTCGCCGTCCCGACCGTGGCGCCGGCGTACGTCTAGACCTGTGGTCCACAATCGGCACGTGCGCCGGACAGCCCTCTTCGTCGGCCTGCTCGCGCTCGGCGCGGCCGGCTTCGCGGCTGCGACCACGTGGGCGCACTCGCCCGCGGCCCCGACAGCCGTGCGCGTCGTCGCACACGACGCCTCGTGCACGCTGTCACGCACGACCGTGCCGGTCGGGCGGGTGCGGTTCACGGTCGTGAACAGAGCCGACGTCCCGCACCGGTTCATCGTCGAGGGTCGCACGACGCCCGTCATCCGGACAGGCCGCTCGGCCGTGCTCCTCGTAACCTTCGCGCACGCCGGCTCGTACCCCTACCGCTGCACCGTCCCAGGACACACATCGCTGTCGGCAAGGGGAACGGTCACGGTCGTCAAGGCGGTACCGCCGAAGAGCACCACCACCAAGCCGGCCACCACCGCGACCCCGCCGCCGACGACGACGACCGCGACCTCGGGCGTGAAGCTGACCCTGATCGGCGACTTCCAGCGGCCGGTGCTCGTGACCGCTCCGAAGGGCGACCCGAACCACCTCTTCGTCGTGGAGCAGCGCGGAACGGTGCAGGAGGTCGTGGACGGCCGGACACTGCCGACCCCGTTCCTTGACCTCACCGACCGCGTCCTCCAGGTGAACGAACGCGGCTTTCTCGGGCTGGCGTTTGCGCCTGACTACGCGACGAGCGGGCGGCTGTACGTCGACTTCACCGACCGAACCGGAAACGGCAACCTCAACGTGGTCGAGTACCGGCGCTCCGCCGACAGCGCCGACCAGGCGGATGTCGCCACAGCCAGGCAGATCCTCGCGATCGAGAAGCCGTGGGAGAACCACAACGCCGGAATGCTCCAGTTCGGCCCTGACGGGTACCTCTACGTCGCGGTGGGAGACGGCGACTCCGGCGTCCTTCATCCGCCCGGCACGTTCGCGCAGACGCTCGACGACCTGCTCGGGAACATCCTGCGGATCGACCCGCTCCACCCGACCGAGGACAGCCCGTACTCGATCCCGGACACGAATCCGTTCGTAGGCCGCTCCGATGCCCGCGGAGAGATCTGGGATTACGGCTTCCGCAACCCGTGGCGATTCTGGATCGACCCGGTCACCGGCGACCTCTACGTGGGCGACGCGGGCGAGGGCGACGCCGAGGAGATCGACTACGTGGAGGGAAACGGCGGCGGCCTGAACTTCGGGTGGCCGTGCTTCGAGGGGACACTCACGCACGCGACGACGCAGACGTGCGTGAATCCCGTCCCGCCGATCTACGACTACGACCACGGCGGGGGTCGCTGCGCGGTGATCGGCGGCGTCGTCGTCCAGGATCCGCGTCTCCCGTCGCTGGAGGGCCGCTACCTGTTCGGCGACTTCTGCGACGGGAAGCTGCACAGCACGCTCGTCACCGACGGCAAGGCCGGCCCGGTCGGCGATCTCGGCCTCACCCTGCCGACGCTGACCTCGTTCGGAGTGGACGGGCGCGGCCGTGTCTACGTGACCGCCGCCGACGGCGGCGTGTACCGTCTCGATCCTGCCTGAGGTCACTCGCGACGACGTCCTCCTGGCCCGCGAGACGATCGCCGGGCGGCTGCTCCGTACCCCCACGTGCAGCTCGCGGACGCTCTCCGCGCTCATCGGCGCCCAGGTGCACCTGAAAGCCGAGCTGTTCCAGCGCACCGGCTCGTTCAAGCCGCGGGGCGTGCTCAACAAGCTCGCGTCGCTGAGCGCCGAGGAGAAGGGCCGCGGCGTCGTCACCTGGTCCGCCGGGAACGCCGCCCAGGCGGTCGCCTACGGCGCCGCCGCCGAGGGGATCCCGTGCCGCGTGTTCATGTGGCGCACGGCCAACCCGCTGAAGATCGCCGCCACCCGCGGCTACGGGGCCGAGGTCGACCTCGACGCGGAGAACGCCGCCGAAAGTCACGAGCGCCTGCTCGCCTACGTCGAGGAGACCGGGGCGACGTTCGTCCACCCGTTCGACGACCCGGCGCTCCAGGCCGGCCACGGGACGATCGGGCTGGAGATCGAGGAGGACGTCCCCGGCGTGACGACGGTGGTCGTCCCGATCGGCGGGGGAGGTCTGATCGCCGGGATCGCGACAGCCGTCGGCTGCCGGGTCGTCGGCGTCGAGCCGGAGGGCGCCGCGTCGATGACCGCGGCCCTCGCGGCGGGTGCGCCGGTCCGGATCCAGCCGAAATCGGTCGCCGACGGACTGGCCGCGCCCTTCACCGGCGACGGGGCGCTCGCCATCTGCCGCGAGCGCGTCGAGCAGGTCGTGCTCGTCACCGAGGAGGAGATCGAGGAGGGATTTCGCTTTCTCTACGGCCGCGCGAAGCTGGCCTGCGAGCCGGCGGGAGCGGCCTCGACGGCGGCGCTGCTCGCAGGAAAAATCCCGCTCGGCCCGGGGGAAACGGTCGTCGCTGTCGTCTCCGGTGGCAACGCAGCGCCGGAAACCGCCTCTGCTATCCTGGCTCAGCGATGAAAGCCGGTATTCATCCCGATTACATGCTCGCGACGGTGCGGTGCGCGTGCGGCAACGAGTTCGAGACGCGCTCGACCAGGTCCGAGCTGCACGTCGAGATCTGCTCGGCCTGCCATCCGTTTTACACCGGCAAGCAGAAGCTGATGGACACCGGCGGCCGTGTCGAGCGGTTCCAGCGCAAGCTGGAGAAGGCCGCCGCCTCCAAGCGAAGCAGCTAGCACGACATGAGCACATCGATCGGCGGCCAGGCCGTCCTCGAGGGCGTCATGATGCGCTCCCCGTCGAGCTGGGCCGTCGCGGTCCGCAAGCCGGACGGGGTGATCGCCCAGGTCGTGACCGAGGTCTCGTCGCCGATGGCGAAGCGGCGGATCTGGCGGCTCCCGGTGATCCGCGGCGTGATCGCGCTCGGCGAGTCGCTGGCGATCGGCTTCCGCGCGCTCGCCATCTCGGCGAACTACGCGGCGCAGGAGGAGGGCGAGGACCACGAGGACGACGAGGTGCCCACCGAGCTCTCCCGCGGCGCGCTGATCTTCGCCTTCGCGATCGCGATCGGCTTCGCCGTCGTCCTCTTCAAGGTGACGCCCGCGATCATCACGAACTTTCTGCCGCTGCACGGCACGACGTCGTTCGTCTTCGTCGAGGGCGGGATCCGCGTCGTTCTGTTCGTCGGCTACCTGGCGCTGATCTCGCTGCTGCCCGACCTGCGGCGCGTGTTCCAGTACCACGCCGCCGAGCACAAGGCGATCAACTGCTACGAGGCGGGCGAGGAGCTCACGCCGGAGAACGTCCAGAAGCACAGCCTGATCCACGTCCGCTGCGGAACGGCTTTCCTGCTCTGGGTAATGGTGATCGCGATCTTCGTCTTCGCGTTCTTCGGGCACCCCGACTGGTACTGGCTGATCGCGACGAGGATCCTGCTGCTGCCGGTGATCGCGGGCCTCGCCTACGAGCTGATCCGCTTCGCCGGGAAGCACGCGAACAACCGTGTCGTGCGCTGGCTGCTCGCGCCGGGCCTCTGGCTGCAGCGGCTGACCACGCGCCAGCCGTCCCTCGACCAGCTCGAGGTGTCTATCCGGGCGCTGCAGCAGGTGCTGGAGCGCGAACAAGCTGCGGGCGACCGCGGCCGACGTGTAGAGGTGATGGCCTGATGGCTACTGATCGGACAGCGAACGTGACGTGGAACGGCTCGTTGATGGACGGCAGCGGCGTCATCACTTCGACCACGACCGGAGCGATCGGCGAGCAGCCCGTCAGCTGGGCTGCGCGCTCGGAGGACCAGCCCGGCGGCAAGACGAGCCCGGAGGAGCTGATCGCGGCTGCCCACGCCGCCTGCTTCGCGATGGCGCTCTCACACGGGCTCGCCCAGGCGGGGACCGCCGCGGAGCAGCTCGAGACGTCCGCGACCGTCAGCTTCCAGCCCGGCGAGGGGATCACGAAGATCGCCCTCACCGTCAAGGGCACCGTTCCCGGCGTCGACGCGGACGCGTTCCAGGCAGCTGCGGATGGCGCGAAGGCGAACTGCCCGGTTTCGAAGGCGCTCGCCGGCGTTCCCGAGATCACGCTCGACGCGTCGCTCGCCTGACGTAGCCGCATGGCCGGCATCGCTGAGCTCGTCGACGACCTCGAGCGCTCCTACCGCGAGACCCAGGAGCGGATGTCCGACCCTGCCGTCTACAACGACCACCGCGAGGCGGCCGAGGTCGGGCGGCGGCTGAAGGAGCTCGAGCAACCGATCAAGCTCGCGCATCAATGGCGCGAGGCGCAGGCCGACATCGAGGCCGCCGAGGCCGACCCCGAGCTGAAGGAGCTGCTGCCGGCCGCACAGGAGCTCGCCGCCCGGCTCGAGGAGGAGCTCAAACTCGCGCTCGTCGAGACCGATCCGGCCGACAGCAAGGACGTGATCATCGAGGTCCGCCAGGGCGTCGGCGGCGACGAGGCGGCACTCTGGGCCGGCGAGCTGTACCGGATGCTGACCCGCTACGCCGAGCGGCGCGGCTACAAGACCGACCAGATCTCGGCGAACCCGAACGACGGCGGCGGCTTCAAGGAGCTCGTCTTCGGAATCAAGGGCGACGGCGCGTACTCCGTGTTCAAGTACGAAGGGGGTACCCACCGCGTCCAGCGGGTTCCCGAGACCGAGTCGCAGGGGCGCATCCACACCTCGACCGCGACCGTCGCGGTCATGCCCGAGGCGGAGGAGGTCGAGGTCGAGATCGATCCGAACGATCTGAAGATCGACGTCTACCGCTCGACCGGCCCCGGCGGCCAGAGCGTGAACACGACCGACTCGGCGGTCCGGATCACGCACGTCCCGACCGGGCTCGTCGTCGCGATGCAGGACGAGAAGTCGCAGCTCCAGAACAAGCAGAAGGCGATGCGCGTCCTCCGCGCCCGTCTCTACGAGCAGGAGCGCGAGCGCCAGCAGGCCGAGCTCGCCGCCACCCGCCGCTCCCAGATCGGCGGCGCCGAGCGGGCCGAGAAGATCCGCACGTACAACTTCCCCGAGAACCGCGTCACCGACCACCGGATCAAGCTGACCGCGCACCAGCTCAGAGAGCGGGTGCTCGAGGGCGAGCTCGACGAGTTCACCGAGGCGCTCACCGCCGACGACCGCCGGCGGGCGCTCGAGACATGACCATCGGCGAGGCGGTCGCCGAGGGCGAGCAGCGGCTCGCGGCGGCGGGCGTCGACTCGCCGCAGGTGGATGCTGAGTTTCTCGTCGCTCACGTGCGCGGGTCGAATCGGACGCAGCTCAACCTCGAGCGCGGGCGCGAGCTCTCGGGCGGTGAGGCGGCCGAGCTCGAGGCACTGCTCGCGCGGCGCGAAGCGCGAGAACCGCTCGCGTACGTCCTCGGCGAATGGGGGTTCCGGCGGCTGACGCTGAAGGTCGACCCCCGCGTGCTCGTGCCAAGGCCCGAGACGGAAACGGTCGTCGAGCGCTGCCTGGAGCTGATCCGTGATCTCGTCGAGCCCGCCGTGCTCGACGTCGGAACGGGATCCGGCGCGATCGCGCTCGCGATCGCCGACGAGCATCCGGGAGCGCGCGTGACCGCGATCGACATCTCGGCGGAGGCGCTCGACCTCGCCCGCGAGAATGCCGCCGCGACCGGGCTGGACGTGACGTTCGAGCTCCGCGATGCGACGGACGGCCTCGAGGGCGAGTACGACCTGGTCGTCTCGAACCCACCGTACGTCTCGGCCGAGGAGATCCAGACCCTCGAGCCCGAGGTGCGCGACTGGGAGCCGCGGACGGCCACGGTCGGCGAGGCGCACACGGCCGCGATCGCGGCAGGCGCGGCCGGCGTGCTCGGGCCGGGCGGGTGGCTCGTGCTCGAGATCGCCGCCGGCAGGGGTGAGCAGGTCTCCGATTTGCTGCGCGGTCTGGGCTACGAGGATGTTCGCGCCGGCGCCGACCTGGCCGGGCGCGACCGCGTCGTCGAGGGACGATGGACGCGGTAGCGGCGCTGCGGGCGGGGGAGGTCGTGATCCTGCCGACCGACACGGTCTACGGGCTGTGCGTCCTGCCCGAGCACGCGCAGAGGCTGGCGGCGCTCAAGCAGCGCCCGGACATGCCGGTCGCGCTGTTGTGCGCCGACGTCGAGACGCTGCTCGGACTCGTTCCGGAGATCCCGGCCGAGGAGGTTCGCACCGGCCCGTACACGCTGATCTTCCCCAACCCGGCCCGACGGTTCCCGGAGCTCGGCGGCGGCGACACGATCGGCGTGCGCGTCCCCGACCTTCCAGACGTGACCGCCGCGATCGTCCGCGAGATCGGGGCCGTCGCCGCCACGAGCGCCAACCTCCACGGCGGCCCCGACCCACGCCGCCTCGACGACATCCCGGCGGACATCCGCGCCGCGGCCGCCGCAGAGGTCGACGGCGGCGAGCTGCCCGGCGTAGCGTCGACCGTCCTCGATCTGACCGGCCCGGAGCCGCGCGTGCTGCGCCGGGGCGCCGGATAGGATCGAAGCCGATGGCCGTCGCCCAGACCGAGACCGTCCAGGCGCTCCGCAGCGCCCTCCTCGCGGACGTCGATCCCGAGGTCGCCGCGCTGATCGGCCGCGAGCTCGAGCGGCAGCGCGGCCAGATCGAGCTGATCGCGTCCGAGAACTTCACCTGGCCGAGCATCCTCGAGGCGGTCTCGAGCGTGCCGACGAACAAGTACGCGGAGGGCTATCCCGGCAAGCGCTACTACGGCGGCTGCGAGGTCGTCGACGAGATCGAGCAGCTGGCGATCGACCGCGCGAAGGAGCTGTTCGGCGCGGAGCACGCGAACGTCCAGCCGCACGCGGGCGCGGCGACGAACATGGCCGTCTACTCCGCCGTCCTGGAGCCGGGCGACACGATCCTCTCGCTGCGCCTCGACCACGGCGGCCACCTGACGCACGGGCTGAAGGTCAACTTCTCGGGCCGCCTGTACTCGATCGCCCACTACGGCGTCAGCCGCGAGACGATGATGGTCGACTACGACGAGATCCTCGCGCTGGCGAAGGAGCACCGGCCGCAGTTGATCGTCTGCGGCGGCTCGGCGTACCCGCGCACGGTCAGGGCGGACAGGTTCCGCGAGATCGCCGACGAGGTGGGTGCGTACCTGCTCTGCGACATGGCCCATTTCTCCGGCCTCGTCGCTGCAGGCCTGCACCCGAACCCGATGCCCTACTGCGATTTCGTCTCGTCGACCACGCACAAGACGCTCGCCGGCCCGCGCTCCGGGTTCGTGCTCTGCAAGGAGGAGCACGCGAAAGCCCTCGACCGCGCCGTCTTCCCGGGGATGCAGGGCGGCCCGATGGAGCACGTGATCGCCGCCAAGGCGACCTGCTTCAGGATCGCCGGCACACCCGCGTTCCGCGAGTACCAGACCCAGGTGCGTGCGAACGCCGACGCGCTCGCCGCCGAGCTCCAGGACGGCGGGCTCGACGTCCTCACCGGCGGCACCGACACGCACCTCCTCCAGATCGACCTCCGCGCCTCCGAGTGGACGGGCAAGGACGCCGAGGAGCGGTTCGCCGAGGTCAACATCACCGCCAACCGCAACACCGTCCCCTTCGACCAGCGGCCTCCGACGGTCGCGTCGGGCGTGCGCGTCGGGACGCCCGCCTGCACGATGCGCGGCTTCGACGAGGACGACTTCCGCGAGGTCGCCCGGATCATCGCCGGCTCACTGCAAGCCGACGCCGACGTTCCCGCGCTCGCCGCGCGCAGCCTCGCCCTCTGCGAGTCGCGCCCGCTGTACCCGGGCTTCCGCGGCTGGACGACGTACGAAGCATGAGCGACCGCCGGCTCACGATCGTCACGCACCCGCTCGTCCAGCACAAGCTCTCGTACCTGCGCGACAAGGACACGCCGACCGTCCACTTCCGCAAGCTCGTCAACGAGCTCACCCTGCTGCTCACGTACGAGGCGACGAAGGACCTGCCAACCGAGCCGGTCGAGATCGAGACGCCGCTGGAGACGATGCAGGCGCAGCGGATCTCCGGCAAGAAGGTCGCCGTCTGCCCGGTGCTCCGGGCCGGTGTCGGGATGCTCGAGGGGACGCTCTCGCTGATCTCCAGCGCCCGCGTCGGCTTCATGGGCATGTACCGCGACGAGGAGACGCTCGAGGCGGTCCAGTACTACGTGAAGCTCCCCGACGACCTGGAGGCGCGCGACGCGATCGTGCTCGACCCGATGCTCGCCACCGGCAACTCCAGCGTCGCTGCGATCGGCCACGTGAAGGACGCGGGCGCTCGCTCCGTGACGCTCGTCTGCCTGGTCGCCGCGCCCGAAGGCATCGAGAAGGTGCACTCGGTGTACCCCGACGTCCACATCGTCTGCGCAGCGCAGGACCGTGGCCTGAACGAGCGCGGCTTCATCGTGCCCGGTCTTGGTGACGCGGGCGATCGCTTGTACGGCACGAAGTAGCCGCAACGGCGACCGAAGTCGCCCGCTCCCGGTAGTACCGTAGGAGCCGCCGTGACGCTGCATCAGCTTCGCGACCACCTCGAGGTGATCTACGGCGCCGCGCTGGCGTTCGTGATCGTCATCCTGCTGACGCCTGCGGTCGCCGGCATGGCCCGCCGCCTCGGTGCGGTCGACCAGCCCGACGAGCGCCGGGTGCACCAGATCCCGATCCCCCGTCTCGGCGGGCTCGCGCTCTTCTTCGGGATCATGGTGCCGTCGCTGGCGTTCCTCGACTTCAGCCGCCCGGTCCGCGGGCTGCTGCTCGGCGCGACGGTCGCGACCGCGGTCGGCGCGATCGACGACTTCCGCGGCCTCGTCTGGTGGGAGAAGCTCGGCGGCCAGATCGTCGCCGCCACGATCCCGGTGATCTTCGGGATCTGGGTCGACCACTTCACCTTCCCCTTCCTCGGTATCTACGACCTGCCCCCGTGGCTCGGCGGCACGCTGACCGTGATCTGGATCGTCGCCGTGATGAACATGGTCAACTTCCTCGACGGCCTCGACGGGCTCGCCGCCGGGGTCTGCGCGATCGCGGGCCTGACGTTCTGCGTGATCGAGCTCTCGCTCGGCAAGCCGGTCGCGGCGGCGTTCTCGGCGATCGTCTTCGGCGCCACGCTCGGCTTCCTGCGCCACAACTTCTTCCCGGCCCGCATCTTCATGGGCGACTCGGGCTCGATGCTGCTCGGCTACTCGCTCGCGGCCGTGTCGGTCGAGGGGCTGCTGAAGACCGCGGCGACCGTCGCCCTGTTCTTCCCGCTGCTCGTCCTCGCCGTGCCGATCCTCGACACCGGCTTCGTCGTCGCCAGACGGTTGAAGTACCGGGTGCCGATCACGGCGCCGGACAAGACGCACCTCCATCACCGATTCGTCGACCTCGGCTTTTCGCAACGGCGCGCCGTCTCGTACATCTATTTCTGGGTGGCGATCCTGGCGCTCGCCGCGCTCGGCACCCGCTACATCCCGTTCCGGGAGGACGGCCAGTGGCACGCGTGGCCGACCGTCGCCGCCGCCGCGCTGGGCGTGGCCGCGGTCGCCGCGTCCGTCTACATGATCTACGTGCTCGAGATCGTCAAGCTCGCCAGCCCGCGCACCCGCCGCCGCCGTCGCGAGGCGGAAGAGCGGGAACGACGTAGCGCGTAGTCACAAGCTCCACAGCGATCCGCTTCGACATGCGACCTTCGCGTGTCACAAAGTCGCCTGATATGCTCGCCCCGCAGATGGAGCCTGCGCGCCAGACGTTCGATCCCGCCGGCGCGGGAGCTCTTCTGGTCACGGGAACCGCGGCAGGCATCGCAGGCGGCGCTCTGATCGGCTGGGCAACCGGGTCGCTTCCCTATGGCCTCCTCGCTGGGGCGGCCGTCGGCGTTCCCATCGGGATCGGCGCCGTCTACTTCCGCTACAAGGATTCGTTCTGATGCCCTCCGCAATGTTCACACCGCGCCCCGAGCCCAACCACCTGCTGCCCGCGCTGGCCGGGGGCGTCGTGCTCCTGATCGCGCTGCCGGTGTTCTTCATCGCCGGCTGGCCGATCGGCGGCTGGGCGCTCGCAACCGTGCTGTACGTCGCGGTCCACGCGCTCGACCTGATCATGGTGCGGATCGGCAACGGCGCGAAGGTGTTCGGCGTCCTGTTCAAGGCGCTCGGCCTGCTCGTCATCCTGCTCGCGGTCACGACCAAGAACCAGGAGCTCGGGATCGCAGCGGTGCTGACGTACGCACTCGCCTACACCGCAGAGTTCGGCACATCGCTCGCCTCGTACTACGGCCGGGAGCCGATCGGCAAGTGAAGCGCCGGCTCTTCATCGCCTCGACGACCGCTCTCATGCTGCTGGCGTTCCCGACCGCGGCGTTCGCGCGCGGCAAGTTCGACCCGACGACCGAGTTCGAGCAGCACGAGTGGGTCTCGATCCACCTCGGCCCGCTGAACATGTCGATCACCAAGGCGGTCGTCTACCTCATGCTCGGCACGATCCTGACGATCGCTATGGGAATCGGCCTGATGCGCCTGCGGGTCAGCTCGGGCAAGGACATCGGCCGCCGCCAGTCGGTCGGCGAGCAGATCTACGAGATCGCCCAGATCCAGGTCGCCGAACAGGGTCTGCCGACGAAGGCGATCGCACGCTGGTTCCCCTTCGTCGCCACGATCATGATCTTCATCTGGATGGTGAACATGCTCGGCTTCATCCCGCTGCCGCTCACCGGCGAGAAGTGGCATGGCGTCCCGACGTGGGGCATCTACGCCGCGACGTCGTCGCTGTCGGTGACGCTTGCCCTCGCGCTGCTCACCTTCGTCTTCACGCACTACGAGGGCATCAAGTGGAACGGCGCGCGCAAGTACTTCAAGAGCTGGATCCCCGAGGCGCCGAAGGCGCTGCTCTTCCTGATCGTCCCGCTCGAGATCCTCGGTCAGTTCATGCGCCTGATCTCGCTGAGTGTCCGTCTCTTCGCGAACATGCTCGCCGGGCACATCCTGATCCTCACCTTCATCGGCCTGATGTTCATCCTGCAGTCGATCATCCTGGCCGTGTTCGTCGTGCCGATCGCGGCGATCTTCTACCTCTTCGAGGTGGTCATCGTCGTCTCGATCCAGGCGTTTATCTTTGCCGCCCTGTCAGCCATCTACATCGGCTCGGCTATCGAGCCGGAACACTAGGAGGAACGTTCAATGCTCTACAACCTTCTCGCCGTGACCGGCGACGTGACCAAGGCCGGTAAGGCGATCGGTCTCGCGCTCGGTGTCGGTCTCGGCGCGCTCGGTGCCGGCGTCGGCATCGGCAACATCTTCGGCTCGATGATCCAGTCGGTCGCCCGCCAGCCCGAGCTGCGCGGTGAGCTTCAGGGCATCCAGTGGCTCGGCTTCGCCCTGACCGAGGCGGTCGTCTTCTACGGCCTGCTCGGCTCGATCCTCGCGTACGTCCTGGTCTAGCCCGAGATGCTTGCCGCCAACGCACTGATCTCGGTCACGCCGGGGCTGATGATCTGGACGATCGTCTGCTTCCTGATCGCGCTCTTCGTGCTGAAGAGGTACGCCTTCGGCCCGATCCAGAAGGCGATCGACGACCGGCGCGACAAGATCCGCGCGTCGATCGAAGAGGCCGACCGCGCCCGCGAGGAGGCCCGGAACCTGCTCGAGGAGCACCGGAAGCTGATCGGCAAGGCCAAATCCGACGCCGAGGAGATCCTCGCCGAGGCGCGGAAGACGTCCGACGCGCAGCGGGAACGTGTCCGCGAGGAGACCGAGATCGACCGGCAGCGGCGCCTCGAGGACACGAAGAAGCAGATCGAGGCCGAGACGCAGCGCGCCCTCGACCAGATCCGCACCGAGGTGGGCGAGCTGGCACTCGTCGCCACCGCGAAGGTGACCGGCAAGGTGCTCGACCGCGACGACCATCGGAAGCTGATCGAGGACGCGATCGGCGACCTCGACTTCAGCGTTCTCGAGAAGGAGTCGGTCTGAGCGTCGTCCACCGCACCTACGCGCGGTCGCTGTTCCAGGCCGCGAAGGAGGCCGGGCGCGTGCCCGCCGTCCGCCAGGATCTCGGCGATTTCGTCGAGGCCGGACGGCAGGTGCCCGAGCTCGACGAGCTCCTCCGCAACCCGCAGCTCGACAAGCGCGCCAAGTCGGCCGCCGTCGACGCAGTCGCGGCCGGGGGAGACCCGCTCGTCCTGAATTTCCTGCGCCTGCTGGTCGAGAAGAACCGCGCCGGCGAGGTCGAGCAGGTGGCCGAGGAGTTCGAGCGGATGGCCGCCGCCCAGGAGGGCGAGCTGACCGTCGAGCTGACCACTGCCTACGAGCTGTCCGACGAGGAGGCGCGCACGATCGTCGGCCAGATCGAGCAGCGCTCCGGCCGCCGTGTCGAGGCGACCCGCACGGTCGACGCCGCCCTGATCGGCGGCATGGTTCTCCAGGTCGGTACGCGCCGGGTCGACGCCAGCGTCCGCGGCCGAATCGAACAGCTCGGCAGAGAACTTCGTACCAGCGCCAGTTGATGAATCGATGCATGAACTGAACCCAAGGAGCCATTCGTGAAGCTACGCCCCGAAGAGATCACCGCCCTCCTCAAGGAGCGGATCAAGGACTTCGACGTCGAGACCGACCTGGCCGAGGTCGGCCAGGTGCTGCAGGTCGGCGACGGAATCGCGCGCGTCTACGGCCTCGAAAGCGCCGTCGCGCTGGAGATGCTCGAGTTCGAGCACGGCGTCACGGGCGTCGCGCTGAACCTCGAAGAGGACAACGTCGGCACCGCGCTGCTCGGCGAGTGGCAGAAGGTGAAGGAGGGCGAGCCCGTCCGCCGCACCGGCCGCGTCGCCAGCGTCCCGGTCGGCGAGGCGCTGATCGGCCGCATCGTCGACCCGCTCGGCAACCCGGTCGACGGCGCCGGCCCGATCGAGTCGTCGGAGCGCCGCCCGCTCGAGTTCAAGGCGCCGGGCGTCGTCGAGCGCCAGCCGGTGAAGGAGCCGCTGCAGACCGGCCTGAAGGCGATCGACTCGATGATCCCGATCGGCCGCGGCCAGCGCGAGCTGATCATCGGCGACCGGACGACCGGCAAGACCGCGATCTGCATCGACACGATCCTCAACCAGCGCGGCCAGGACGTGATCTGCATCTACGTCGCAATCGGCCAGAAGGCCTCCACCGTCGCCCAGGTGTACGAGCGGCTGAAGGAGGACGGGGCGATGGACTACACGATCATCGTCAACGCGGCCGCGTCGGAGGCGGCGCCGATCAAGTGGATGGCGCCGTACGCCGGCTGCGCGATGGGCGAGTACTTCATGTTCAACGGGAAACACGCGCTCGTGATCTTCGACGACCTGACGAAGCACGCCGACGCGTACCGGCAGATGTCGCTGCTGCTGCGCCGCCCGCCGGGCCGCGAGGCCTACCCGGGCGACGTCTTCTACCTCCACTCGCGGCTCCTCGAGCGCGCGTGCAAGCTGAGCGACGAGCTCGGCGCGGGGTCGATGACAGCGCTTCCGATCATCGAGACGCAGGCCGGCGACGTGTCGGCCTACATCCCGACGAACGTGATCTCGATCACCGACGGGCAGATCTTCCTCGAGAGTGACCTGTTCTTCTCGGGCGTCCGCCCGGCGATCAACGTCGGCATCTCGGTCTCGCGCGTGGGCGGGAACGCCCAGGTGAAGGCGATGCGCCAGGTCGCCGGCCGCCTGAAGCTCGAGCTCGCGCAGTACCGCGAGCTGGAGGCGTTCGCCCAGTTCGGCTCCGAGCTCGACCAGGCGACGCAGCGCACACTCGCCCGCGGCGAGCGGATGGTCGCCACGCTCAACCAGCCGCAGTACAGCCCGTGGCCGATGGAGGAGCAGGTCGTCGCGATCTTCGCCGGGATCAACGGCTACCTCGACGAGGTCCCCGTCCCGCAGGTGCCGCGGTTCCAGGACGAGCTGCGCGAGCACATGAAGACGGAGAAGTCGATCCTCGACGCGATCCGCGACCAGAAGGAGCTCTCCGACGAGCTCCAGGAGAAGCTGAACGCGGAGCTGAAGCGGTTCGCCGGCATGTTCAACGTCCAGACGCAGAGCGCCCTGGTCTAGATGGCGTCCGTTCAAGACCTGAAGCGCCGGATCAAGTCGATCCGGAACACGCGCAAGATCACCAAGGCGATGGAGCTCGTCGCCTCAGCCCGACTGCGCCGTGCGCAGGCGCGGATCGAGGCGATGCGGCCGTACGCCGACCGGATGATGGAGCTGATGGTCGGCACCGCGCGGGCGAGCTCGTCCGTGCGCGGGCTGCCCCTGCTCCAGCGGCGTGACGAGGTGAAGGCGGTGGCGATCCTGCCGCTGACCGGAGACCGCGGCCTCGCCGGCGCGTTCAACGCCCAGGTACTGCGGCACGCCCTCGCCCTCGACCGGCAGCTGCGGGCGGAGGGCAAGAGGGTCCGCTGGCTGGTCTCCGGACGCAAGGGCGCGTCGACGCTCAGATTCCGCCGCTTCGAGGTCGTCCAGGCGTGGACGGGGTTCAGCGACCGGCCGGCCTACACCGACGCGCAGGCGCTCGCGCACGCCGTCGCCGAGCTCTACGTCAGCGAAGAGGTCGATCGCGTCGTGATCGTCTACAACCATTTCGTATCACCGCTAGTCCAAGAAGTCATCGAGCAGGACGTCCTGCCGATCCCGGAGCAGCTGCTCGCGGCCGGCGAGGACGCCGAGGAGCACGAGGCGCTCCTCGGCGACTTCATCTACGAGCCGGAGCCGGAGCAGATCCTCGAACGGCTGCTGCCGGTATACGTCGAAACCGAGCTGTACCGGGCGCTGCTCGAGTCTGCAGCATCAGAACAGGGCGCGCGGATGACCGCGATGCGGAACGCCTCGAAGAACGCCGGCGAGCTGATCGACAGCCTCACGCTGGCGATGAACCGTGCCCGCCAGGCAGAGATCACGCAGGAGATCCTCGAGGTCGTCGCAGGAGCAGACGCGCTCACGGCGTAGTCGCCGTGGCCCTAACTTTTCGCGAACAGGGAAGTCTCTAGCCGTAACCCGGGCATCCCGCCCGTTATGCTCTAGCACTCCGTGTCGACAACCGAACGCCCAGAGCTCGTCTCCTCCGGCGCAGGACTTGCGTCAAGCGTTGCTGCGGAGTCGGGCGGAGAGCTCGGCACGGGCGCCGCCGTTCGCGCGCGCGGCTACTGGGAGGGCGTATTCCTCCGGTTCCGCCGCGACAAGTTCGCGATCGTGGGCGGGGTCTACATCTTCGTCCTGATCTTCGTCGCGTTCATCGGCGCGCCGATCGCCGCCCACATTCTCGGCCACGGCCCGAACGACCTCTACTCGGGTGGTCTCGACGCGAAAACGCTGCTCCCGGTCGGACCCTGGACGCACGTGTCCAACCAGCCGTACCCGGGCGCGGTCGGCCACTTCGACCACACGTTATTCATCCTCGGCGCGGACAGCCAGCTCGGCCGCGACGAGTTCCTGCGGCTGATCTACGGGGCGCAGACCTCTCTCGAGGTGGCCCTCGGCGCGACGCTGTTCGCGATGACGGTGGGCGTGCTGATGGGCGCACTCGCCGGCTTCTACAGCGGCACGACCGACACGATCATCAGCCGGATCACCGAGATCGTGATGGCGTTCCCGGTGCTGCTCTTCGTCATCGCCCTCGCGAGCACCGCCGGTCAGCGGCTCGACAGCGTGACGTTCGGTTTCCTCTCACCCGGGGTCGTCACACTCATCTTCGTCCTGGGAGTCTTCGGATGGTTCTACCCGGCCCGCATCGTCCGAGCTCAGGTGCTCTCGTTACGAGAAAAGGAATTCGTCGAGGCCGCCCGGATGATCGGCACGAACGACTGGAAGATCATCCGGTCGCACATCCTGCCGCACCTGGTCGCGCCGATCATCGTCTACTCGACGCTGGTCGTCGCGTCGAACATCCTCGCGGAGGCAGGCCTGTCGTTCCTCGGCCTGGGGATCAAGGCGCCGACGCCGAGCTGGGGCAACCTGCTCTCGACCGCGCCGGACTACTACCTGACCCAGCCGTGGCTGATGGTCTGGCCGGGACTCGCAGTGCTGCTCGCCACACTGGCGTTCAACCTGCTCGGCGACGGCCTGCGTGACGCCTTCGACCCGCGGTCGACCGGCTAGCGATCACCGTGCGCCCGAGATGGATCGCCGTCTTGCTGGTCGCGACGGCAGCCGTCCTCTGCGCCTGGCCGGTCGTCGGCGCCGGAGCCGACCGCGGAGCGGCCGGCGCGCGGGTCGTACACATCGTGTTCACCGGGAAGGGCGGCGGCCGCTATTTCGACCACACGCGGTGGCTGCACGAGATCACACGCCAGTGCTACGCGAGCCGGCTCGCGGACGAGACGCTCGCGGTGCAGTGGCGGATCGAGTGGACGGCAACGCTGGCTCCCGGCGCGAAGGGCTACGACCTCAGAGCGCCGTCACGGGTGACCGACACGATCACCGGCTCGGTCAACGGCACGGCTGTCCAGGACACCTGCGATTCGGCCGAGGAGGAAGACCCCGGTTGGGTGGGAACGTCGACGTGTGTGAGCGACCTCGACACGCACACGAACGGCACGCTGGCCGCGACGCGCACTCCGGCCGGCCTGCGGCTCCAACTCGGCGGCCCGAGGTACAAGAGCCCCGGCCACCCGTGTGAGCTCGACATCCGCAACGACCAACTCGTCACCGCGGTCGCGCTCGACGCGGCGGCGCTGGCCAAGCTGACCGCCGGGAAGGCGTTGTCGATGCCCGTCGGCACGCGCCATCCGGCCCCCGGGGTGACGTACGTGCCCACGCGCAGCTGCTCCCACTTCCCGCACCTCTACGACGGCGTCGAGTACCTGTACGACTGCGACGACACCCTGATCTGGAACGGCGCGGTCTCCATCTCGCCGTCCTAGCGCTCGCGGCGCTGCTGTCCGCCGGCTGCGGGGGAGGCGGCGGTGGGCGCTCCGCGCTGTGCTCCAACGGCCTCGAGTTCGCCCCGGTCACGCGGGCGGCGGACGCCGGTCGCGCGCTCCGGCAGGTGATCGCCGCCGACAGGGCCGCGCTCGAGGCGGTCGGCCCCGACGACGCGCTGGCGCCACGGCTCCGCCGCGCGGTCGCGTCGGCCGAGCGCTCGCTCGCCGCCGTCGCCGCCGACCCGTTGGGCTCGGGAACGATGAGCCCCACCGCGACGGTCGGCGGCGCCGCCCGGCGTGCGATCGCCGAGGCGCAATCGATCCGGCGTGAGATCTGTCGCTAGGAGCCGACGCCGCAGTGGCGGTACTTGTTCAGGCAGTTTGCCACGAGCGTCGCCAGCGTCTGCTGGTCCCACGCGTTGATGAAGTCGGCGTGCCCGGAGTACTGGCCGCCCGAGGCGAGCTCCACCGGGTCGCTCAGATTCTTGGGATACCGAAAGACGAGCTGGAGGGCGGGGATCGGCACGGGGTAGCCCTTCGGGCACCGGCCGTTGACGGAGTACGCCGTGTTCTTCTGGGCGTCGTACAGCAGGTTCTTGCCGTCCCAGCAGTCGGGGAAGTTGACGTGGAGGCTGAGTTGCCCGTCGACGCAGTCCGGCGCCGACGCGGTCGGCGGGATGTTGACGAGGTCGCCGCAATCCCAGTAGGTGACGGTCAACCGCTGGGGTGTCGTCGCATGGGAGTTGCCGGCGACGATCTGGAGGCCGGCCGGGAAGGCCTTGAGCGGCGTCCTCACGAGCCGCCGGTAGTACGCGTTCGCCGTCGTCGGCGTCACCGCCTCGCCGCCGGCGAACAGCGTCGGCATCCAGTACGCGGCCCTGTCGCCGGGCCGGCGACAGGTCGTCCCCCCGCCGCGGAGCTGCGCCGGGGTGGAGAAGGCGTTGGTCGAGTCGTTGCCGACGAAGGTGTGGTCGTGCGAGAAGCCCGGCTGCCGGGGAAGCACGATCGGGTCGTCGGGACCGCGGTGCGAGAACCCACAGACGCTGATGAAGTTGACGCCGCGAAGCGGCGGGGAGGCACCGCTCGAGCGGCTCGCCACGACCGTCGTGACCGCCAGCAACGCCGCTGCACACGCCGTGAAGCGCAGGATCCAGGCCCCGGTCATCCGAGGGACAGCGTAGCCAGTTGCGACCCCCCTTCACATTTTCGTGACATGCAAACTAAACTCCCCGCGGCTCGTCTAACGGGCTGAGGATGCGTCTACCACGGCGTCCGGTGCATCCACCGGGCTCGTGCGTCACCGAAAGGAGATCGATGCAGAAGAAAGTCTGGCTTTCCGGCGGCATGGTCACGCTCGGAGCTGTGATGCTCGTTGCAGCTGCGTTTGCGGGTCCGGCGTCGAGCAAGTCGAACCGGCCGTCTGCCTCCGGGCAGAAGAAGGGCGGGACGATGAACATCAACGCGTCGGCTACCGACGTCGATTACATCGACCCCAGTCTTGCCTACGGCACGCTGTCCTGGCAGATCCTGGACTCGGTGTGTCAGAAGCTCGTCTACTACCCCGACAAGCCGGATCCCGCCGGGGGGCAGCTCGCTCCTGACGCTGCTGTCGGCTTCCCGTCCGTCTCGAAGGACGGCAAGACGTACGTGTTCACGATCAAGCCCGGCCAGAAGTCGAACACGGGTGAAACGCTGACGGCGGCCAACTTCGCCGCGGCGATCAACCGCGACCTGAACCCGAAGATGCAGTCGCCGTCCGTTCCGTTCATCACCGGCGACAACGGCATCGTCGGGGCGCAGGCCGTCAACGACGGCAAGGCTGCGACCGCGTCGGGCGTGAAGGCTTCCGGTCAGAAGCTGACCATTCAGCTGATGCACCCGGACGGCTCGTTCCTGTCGAAGATGGCGATGAACTTCTTCTGCCCGATCCCGAAGGGGACGCCGATCACTGCTGACGGCATCGACACCTTTGCGTCGTTCGGGCCGTACTACGTCGCCAGCCGGCAGGTTGGCCGGCAGATGGTCATCAAGACGAACCCGAACTACAAAGGGCCAGCGCCCGCACAACATCGACACGTTCGTGTTCACGATGAACACGAACCTCGATCAGAGCCTGCTGCAGGTCAAGGCCGGTCAGGCCGACTACGACGCCGGTGGTCTTCCGGCGACGGCGAACGCGGGCCTGGCTCAGCAGTACGGGATCAACAAGAGCCAGTACCACGTCAACAACGGTCTGAACGTCGACTACATCGCGATGAACACGACGCGGCCGGCGTTCTCGAACGTGGCCATGCGCCAGGCTGCGAACTACGCTGTCGACCGCCCCGCTCTGGTGCGTGTCCGCGGCTTCCTCGCAGGGACGCGCAACGACCAGATCCTGCCCCCGGGCCTCGGCGGCTACAAGGACATCAAGGTCTACCCGATCAAGGGCGCCGACACCACAAAGGGCAAGGCACTCGCTGCGAAGGCGGGCGGCTGCAAGGACGTCACCCTGTACAGCGGTAACACCGCGGTCGGCCAGAATCTCGCTCAGGTCTTCAAGTACAACCTGACCCAGATCGGCTGCAACGTGACCGTGAAGCTGTTCCAGGGCTTCCAGATCTACATCGCCGCGGGCACCAAGGGCGAGCCGTTCGACGCGGTCTTCGCGGGTTGGTTCGCCGACTACGCGGATCCGTACGACTTCATCGACATCCTGCTGAACGGCCAGAACATCCATGAGTCGAACAACAACAACCTGGCCTACTTCAACAACGCAAGCGTCGAGAAGGCAATGGGTGCTGCGAACGCCCTGAGCGGTGACAAGCGGTACACCGCGTACCAGGCGCTCGATCTCGGCATCACCAAGAACTACGCTCCGTGGGCTGCGTACGAGAACCGCAAGACCCGCGAGTTCGTTGCGTCCCGCATGGGCGGCTTCCTGTTCCAGGCCGCACACGGCGGAGCCAACCTCAACACCTTCTTCATCAAGTAAGGAAGGGTCGAGGGTTCGTTCGGAGTGGGCGTCGGGTATAACCCCGGCGCCCACTCAGTTCCACCGAAGTCCGAAGGCAAACTCCACCACACAGAGAATCTGACGACACCGTGACCCGCTACCTGATCAGACGGCTCCTCTGGGCAGTGCTGCTCTTCTTCGCCGTCACGATCGTCAGCTACGTCCTGTTCTTCATCATTCCGGCCGACCCGGCCAAGCAGTTCGCCGGCAAGGGCGCAAACCCGGACACGATCGCGAAGGCCAAGCACTACCTCCACCTCGACGAGCCGATCTACCAGCAGTACGGCCGGTTCGTCTGGCGGCTCGTCTACCACCAGGATCTCGGCCACTCGTGGTACAACCGCGAGAGCGTCAATCAGATCATCGCCGACGCCGCGCCCGTGACCGCCTCGCTGGTCATCGGCGGCGCGATCTTCTGGATGCTCCTGGCCGTTCCGATCGGGGTCCTCTCGGCGCTGAGACCGAGGTCGCTCTTAGACCGAGGAGCGATGACGTTCGTCCTCATCGGCATCTCTGCGCACCCGCTCTGGATCGGGCTGATCTTCGCGTACTTCATCGGCTACCGATGGGGCATAACCCCGATAACCAACTACGCAGACTTCTTCAACCCACCTCCGGGACAGCCCGGGGGGCCGGTGCAGTGGGCCTATCACCTCGTTCTCCCCTGGATGACGTTCATGATCCTGTTCGCCGCGCTGTACGTGCGGATGATCCGGGCGAACGTGATCGAGACCCTGAACGAGGACTACGTGCGCACCGCGCGCGCGAAGGGCGCCCCGGAGTCTGTCGTCATGCGCTCTCACGTGCTCCGGAACGCGATGCTGCCGGTCGTGACCATGCTCGGCATGGACATCGGCCTGGCGCTCGGCGGAGCGATCTTCACGGAAACGATCTACAGCCTTCCCGGACTGGGTCGGACCGCGGTCCAGGCGCTGAACAACTACGACATCCCCACTGTCCAGGGTGTGATCGTCTTCTCGACGCTCATCATCATCGCTTTCAACCTGATCGTCGACCTGCTGTACGCGGTCATCGACCCGCGCATCCGGCTGGCATAGTTCCGACCGGAATCAGCATGGCCCTTCTCGAGGTAAACGATCTCAAGACCTATTTCCGGACCGACGACGGCATCGTCAAGGCCGTCGACGGTGTGACCTTCTCGGTCGAGAAGGGCAAGACGCTCGGCATCGTGGGCGAGTCGGGGTGCGGCAAGAGCGTCACGTGCCTGACGATCATGGGCCTGAACAACCGCCGGACGACGATCTCCAGCGGCGAGGCGATGTGGAAGGGGCGGAACCTGATCGGGCTGAGCCCGAAGCAGCTGCGCGACATCCGCGGGAACGAGATCGCGATGATCTTCCAGGACCCGATGACGTCGCTGAACCCGGTGCACAAGATCGGGTCGCAGCTGATCGAGGCGATCCTGCTTCACCAGGACATCTCGAAGTCCGCCGCCCGCTCCCGCGCCCTCGAGCTGCTCAAGGCCGTCGGGATTCCCCGCGCGACCCAGCGCATCGACGACTACCCGCACCAGTTCTCCGGCGGTATGCGCCAGCGCGTGATGATCGCGATGGCGCTCGTCAACAACCCCGACCTGTTGATTGCCGACGAGCCGACCACCGCCCTCGACGTGACCACACAGGCGCAGATCCTCGACCTGATGAAGCGCCTCCAGGACGAGTTCGGCAGCGCGATCATCATGATCACGCACGACCTCGGCGTCGTCGCCGAGGTCGCCGACGAAGTCGTCGTGATGTATGCCGCTCGCATCCAGGAGGAGGGCGAGGTTCGGAATCTCTTCCAGCACCCGAACCATCCGTACACGTGGGGGCTGCTCGGGTCGCTGCCGCGCCTCCACCAGGACGTCGAGCGGCTCGTGCAGATCTCCGGTCAGCCTCCGTCGCTCCTGCGTCCGCCGTCCGGCTGCCGCTTCCATCCGCGCTGCACGTACGTGATGCCGATCTGCAGCCAGACCGAGCCGACGCTCGATCCTGTTCCCGAGGCCGTCGGCGACCATCGCGTACGCTGCCACCTCGATCAGGAGACGAAGGATCATGAGGGGGCGAGCGTGATCGCGGGCAACCTCGTGGAGATGAGCCGTTGAGCACCACCCAGCCGGCAGTCGAACAGGAACCGCGCGAGCTCGCAGGCGACGAGCTCCTCGTCGTCGACGACGTCAAGAAGCACTTCCCCGTCACCCGCGGGATCATCTTCCAGAAGCAGATCGCCTCGGTGAAGGCGGTCGACGGCGTGTCCTTCGCGCTCAAGGAGGGGGAGACACTCGGGATCGTCGGCGAGTCCGGCTGCGGGAAATCGACGCTGGCCCGCTGCATCATGAAGCTGCTCGAATCGACGTCCGGCCGGATCCTCTTCGAGGGCCGCGACATCACCAAGCTGTCGCGCTCCGAGATGCGCCCGGTGCGCCGCGAGATGATGATGATCTTCCAGGATCCGTACGCCTCGCTGAACCCGCGCAAGCGCGTCGGCTTCATCATCGGCGAGCCGCTCGAGGTGCACGGCATCGGCACCGACGCCGAGATCAAGCGCCGCGTGCAAGAGCTGCTCGAGATCGTCGGTCTGAACCCCGAGCACTACAACCGCTTCCCGCACGAGTTCTCCGGCGGCCAGCGCCAGCGCATCGGCGTCGCGCGCGCGCTCGCGATCAACCCCAAGCTGATCGTCTGCGACGAGCCCGTCTCCGCCCTCGACGTCTCCGTGCAGGCGCAGATCCTCAACCTGCTCAAGGACCTCCAGCGCGACTTCGGCCTCACCTACGTGTTCATCGCACACGACCTCAACGTCGTCCGCCATATCTCCGACCGCGTCCTCGTCATGTACCTCGGACACGCCGTCGAGGTCGCCAACCGCGACGATCTCTACGTCGAGCCGAAGCATCCGTACACGGGTGCGCTGATGTCCGCGGTGCCGATTCCCGATCCCGACGCGGGTCGTGCCCGCAAGCCGGTCGTGCTTCAGGGCGACGTCCCGAGCCCGATCAACCCGCCCAGCGCGTGCTGGTTCCACCCGCGTTGCCCCCGCTTCCACCCGGGGAAGTGCGACGTCGACACGCCCGCCCTGCGGACCGTCGGCGGCGACGGGCATGTGGCCGCCTGCCATTTCCCGCTGGAAAAGTGGCCGTTGACCGAAGAGGAGTTCCGCGGCTCCGGCCAGGCGCTCCCGCCTTCGGCCAACGAAGAGTAAGCAGGCGTGTGGGTCGCGGCCGCACGCCGCTTCTTCATCCTCCTCGGCGTGCTCACGGGTGCAGTGCTCCTCTGCGGCCTGTCGATCGGCCTGCTCCTCGGCGGGTCGCTGAACCGCGCGATCGCCGTCGGCTTCGAGGCGTTCGGCTGCCTCATGCTCCTGTTCGGCTTCTTTGTCGGCAACCGCGGGCCTGTGCGCACGAAGGGCGAGGCCAACCCGTTCTTCGGCCCCCGTTTTCTGCGCTGGGCCACACCCGAGGAGCACGGTTCGACGATTGCCGAGTCGGGGATCTTCATCGTGCTCGGGCTGATCCTGATCATGATCGGACTGGCGATCGACAACCGCTACAACCTGACCTGATCGATCGATAAGGAGGCATGGCGCGTTCCGGCTAACAAGCGGTACGGGGTGACGTCGTAAGGGATATGGCACTGCGACCGATGCCACGGAACTGCGATCGCGCCCGAGCGTGGGCTTCGCTGCGCCTGGACGACGAGATCTCGGAGCTCGAGGACGCGCTGCTCACGGCGCACCTGAAACGCTGCGCGGCCTGCCGCGAGTTCGAGGAGAGCGTGCGCGGATCGGTGCTCATGCTGCGCGCCCAGCCGGTCGAGCTGATCGACAACCCCGTGGTCGTCTCCGGTCGGCGCCGCCTGCACGTGCGCCCGACCGCCGTCGCGAGAGTGGCGGCGGTCGTCGCCGCGGTCGTCGGCGTGACCGCCGTACTCAGCACGCAGGCCGCCAAGGGCCCGGTCGCCCACTCGCCTGTCCGTGGCCCGGCGATCGTTGCGGCCGAAGACAACGATCTCAAGCAGCTCCGCGCCCTGCGCGTCATGCAGCTCGGCGGTCGACCGCCGCGCGATTCCGGCGTCGGCGCCTTCGGGGCGGTCACGAATCGCCGGCTCGGCAGCCCGTAGAGTCGTAACGAACGCCTCGGGGACTAGTCTACGAAGGGATGTTCCCTTCGCTGATCACGTCGTACTGCTGATCGTACGACCACGAGGCCCGTGTGGCCACGCTCATGAAGGTAAGCGGCCCGCACCCGAGCGACGTTCCCGAGCGGCGATCCTTCGATAGACTCCGGTCGCTCGTCAGTCGTCGCAGGCGGCAAGACGGGCTCCCTCTCGTGCAATCGCCTCTTCAGGAGTCACATGGCTGAGCAAAACATTGGCAAGGTCGTCGAGGTCAAGGGCGTCGTCATCGACGCTGTCTTCGCCGGCTCACTGCCCGAGATCTACAACGCGGTGCGCATCACGGTCCCCGGACAGGACGGCGGCCCCGGCCGCGACCTGATCGCGGAGGTGCAGCAGCACCTGGGCGACGACCGCGTCCGCGCCGTCGCAATGGATTCGACCGACGGACTGCCGCGCGGCGTCGACGTGGTCGACACCGGGGCGCCGATCAGCGTCCCGGTCGGCAAGGAGACGCTGGGTCGCCTCTGGAACGTCCTCGGTGAGCCGGTGGACAACGGCGCGCCCTCCACGGGCGAGCGGTCCCCGATCCACCGCGACCCTCCGGCGTTCCGGGATCTGTCGCCGAAGGCGGAGATCTTCGAGACCGGCATCAAGGTCATCGACCTGATCGCCCCGTTCGTGCGCGGCGGCAAGATCGGCCTCTTCGGCGGCGCCGGGCTCGGCAAGACGGTGCTGATCCAGGAGCTGATCCACAACGTCGCCGAGCAGCACGGCGGCGTGTCGGTGTTCGCCGGCGTCGGCGAGCGCACGCGCGAGGGGAACGACCTCTGGATCGAGATGGAGGAGTCCGGCGTGATCGACCGCGTCGCGCTCGTCTACGGCCAGATGAACGAGCCCCCGGGCGCACGTCTGCGCGTCGCACTGTCCGGCCTGACCATGGCCGAGCACTTCCGTGACGAGGGCCAGGACGTGCTGTTCTTCATCGACAACATCTTCCGGTTCGTGCAGGCGGGCTCCGAGGTGTCGGCGCTCCTCGGCCGCATGCCGAGCGCCGTCGGCTACCAGCCGACCCTCGCGACCGAGATGGGCCAGCTCCAGGAGCGGATCACGTCGACGCGCGTCGGCTCGGTCACGTCCGTGCAGGCGATCTACGTGCCGGCCGACGACCTCACCGACCCCGCCCCGGCGAATACGTTCGCCCACCTCGACGCGTTCATCACGCTGGCGCGCTCGATCTCGGAGAAGGGCATCTACCCGGCGATCGACCCGCTCGGCTCGAACTCCCGCGCGATGACGCGCGGCGTGGTCAGCGACGAGCACTACGACACGGCGACGCGGGTGCAGGAGATCCTCCAGCGCTACCGCGACCTCCAGGACATCATCGCCATCCTCGGCATGGACGAGCTCTCCGACGAGGACAAGCTCGTCGTCCAGCGGGCCCGCAAGCTCGAGCGGTTCCTCTCGCAGCCGATGTTCGTCGCCGAGGTCTTCACCGGTCAGCCGGGCGCGTACGTCAAGCTGGAGGACACGGTCAAGGGCTTCCTCGAGATCCTCGACGGCAAGCACGACGCCCTGCCGGAGCAGGCGTTCTACATGGTCGGGACGATCGACGACGCGGTCGCCAAGGCGAAGACGCTGGCGGCCGACGACGAGCCCGTCGCCGAGGCCGAGCCGGAGCCGGAAGCGGCCGAGGCCGAGGCCGAGCCCGCCGCGGTCTAGTGGCCGACGAACTGCACACGATCGAGGTATCCCTCGTCACGCCCGACGGCTCGGCGTTCGAGGGCGAGGCGGAGATGCTGATCGTTCCGGGCGCCGACGGCGAGATCGGCGTCCTGGCGCGGCACGCGCCGCTCGTCGCGATGCTGAAGGCGGGATCGACCCGCGTCCACGTCCGGCGCGGCCAGGAGGTGCGCGAGTTCGCCACCGGCCCCGGCTTCTTCAAGGTCGAGCAGGACCGGGCGCTCGCGCTCGTCGACGACGCCGTCGACGTCGACGAGATCGACAGCGCGCGTGCCCAGGCCCAGCTCGAGACCGCGCAGGCCGAGCTGGCGAAGGTCGAGGCGGGCGAGTCGGACGCTGACCGCTGGCAGCTCGAGCAGCGCATCAAGCACGCCGAGAACCAGCTGGCGGTCGCCACCGGCCCCAGCACGCCGCCGCTGCACGCCACGGCGCCGATCTCCGGCTAGCTGAGCTCGATCCGACTGCGTTCGCTACCCTGGGAGCGAACCCCGGAGAGCTTTGAACGGCAGCTTGGCGACCGGGTTACCAAACGCCTAAAGAGCCCCGCGGCGATTGGTTCGCAGCTCTTTTCGGCGAAGGAGCGACGTGGCCGATCGGACCGCACAGCTGAAAGACCTCCTCGACGAGCGGATCGTCGTGCTCGACGGCGCCTGGGGGGTTCTCATCCAGCGTGACGTCCGTGGGGAGGAGGCGTACCGTGGCGAGCGCTTCCGCGACCATCCACGTGACGTCGCAGGCGATCCCGACCTGCTCAACCTGACGCAGCCCGAGAAGATCCTCGACATCCACCGGCGCTACTTCGCCGCCGGCGCCGACATCGCCACGACGAACACGTTCACCGCGACGGGCATCGGCCAGGGCGACTACGCGCTGGGCGAGTGGGCGGCGGAGATGAGCCTCGAGGGCGCGCGCCTTGCGCGTCAGGCGGCCGACGAGTCGGGCGGCTTCGTCGCCGGAGCGGTCGGGCCGCTGAACATCGCGCTGTCGGTGTCGCCGAAGGTCGACGACCCGGGATTTCGGACGGTCACGTTCGACCAGGTGGTCGAGACGTACGCCGAGCAGATGGCCGCGCTCCGCGACGGCGGCGTCGACCTGTTCCTGATCGAGACGGTCTTCGACACGCTGAACGGGAAGGCGGCGATCGCGGCGGCGCTCGATGTCGCGCCGGAGATCCCGCGCTGGGTGTCGTTCACCGCGATCGACGCCAGCGGCCGCAACCTCTCCGGCCAGACGGTCGAGGCGTTCTGGGCGTCGGTCGAGCACGCCAAGCCGCTGATCGTCGGCGTGAACTGCTCGCTCGGGGCCGCCGAGATGCGGCCGTACGTCGAGGATCTCGCGCGGATCGCCGACACCTACGTCTCCTGCCACCCGAACGCAGGGCTCCCGAACGCGTTCGGTGAGCACGACGAGCTCCCCGCGGACACGAGCCGCCACCTCCACGAGTTCGCCGAGTCGGGCCTGGTCAACGTCGTCGGCGGCTGCTGCGGCACCACGCCCGACCACGTCACGGCCATTCGGGACATGTCCCAGGGACTGTCCCCCAGACGTGTCCCGGAGCGACAGGCGCGCCCGCGCTTCAGCGGCCTCGAGCCGTTCGAGATCGAGCGCGAGACCGGCTTCGTGATGGTCGGCGAGCGGACGAACGTGACCGGGTCCGCGCGCTTCCGCCGGCTGATCGAGGCCGGCGACTACACGGGCGCCGTCGCGGTCGCGCTCGAGCAGGTGCAGGGCGGCGCGAACCTGATCGACGTCAACATGGACGCCGACCTCCTCGACGCCGAGGAGGCGATGACCACGTTCCTGAACGTGATCGCCACCGAGCCCGAGATCGCGCGGGTGCCGATCATGGTCGACAGCTCGCGCTTCTCGGCGATCGTGGCCGGCCTGAAGTGCATCCAGGGGAAGGGGATCGCGAACTCGATCAGCCTCAAGGAGGGCGAGGAGTCGTTCCTCGCGCAGGCGCGCGCGATCCGGCGGCTGGGGGCGGCGGCGGTCGTGATGGCGTTCGACGAGGAGGGCCAGGCCGCGACCACCGAGCGCAAGGTCGAGATCTGCGAGCGCGCCTACGGGCTGCTGCTCGCCGAGGGGTTCGAGCCGGAGGACATCGTGTTCGACCCGAACGTGCTCGCGGTCGCCACCGGCATCGAGGAGCACAACGGCTACGCGAAGGCGTTCATCGAGTCGCTGCCGCTGATCAAGGAGCGCTGCCCCGGCGTGCGCACCTCGGGCGGCATCTCGAACCTGTCGTTCTCGTTCCGCGGCAACGACGTCGTCCGCGAGGCGATGCACTCCGCGTTCCTCTACCACGCGATCCGCGCCGGTCTCGACATGGGGATCGTCAACGCGGGGCAGCTCACCGTGTACGAGGACATCGAGCCGGAGCTGCTCGAACGCGTCGAGGACGTGCTCTTCGACCGCCGCCCCGACGCGACCGAGCGCCTGGTCGAGCACGCCGGGACGGTGTCGGGGGAGGCGACCAGGCGCGAGACGGACCTTTCCTGGCGCGAGCAGGGGGTGGAGGGGCGGCTGTCGTTCGCGCTCGTCCACGGGATCGTCGAGTTCATCGAGGAGGACGCCGAGGAGGCGCGGCAGGCGCTGCCGCGGCCGCTCGACGTGATCGAGGGGCCGCTGATGGACGGGATGAAGATCGTCGGCGACCTGTTCGGCTCGGGCCGGATGTTCCTGCCGCAGGTGGTGAAGAGCGCTCGCGCGATGAAGCGCGCCGTCGCCTACCTGGAGCCGTACATGGAGGCCGAGAAGGACGGCTCGTCGCGCGCCCAGGGCAAGGTCGTCCTCGCGACGGTCAAGGGCGACGTCCACGACATCGGCAAGAACATCGTCGGGGTCGTGCTCGGCTGCAACAACTACGAGGTCATCGATCTCGGCGTCATGGTCCCGGCCGAGAAGATCCTCGACACCGCGCTTGCGGAGGGGGTGGACGTCGTCGGCCTCTCCGGCCTGATCACGCCGTCGCTCGACGAGATGGTGCACGTCGCCCAGGAGATGGAGCGGCGCGGGATCGAGTTGCCGCTGCTGGTCGGCGGCGCGACCACGTCGAAGCAGCACACCGCGGTGCGGATCGCGCCGGCGTTCTCCCGGCCGACCGTGCACGTGCTCGACGCCTCGCGCGTCGTCGCGTGCGTCGCCAGCCTGCTCGACCCGGCGCGGGTCGGCGACTTCGACCGCGAGAACCGCGAGCTCCAGGAACGCCTGCGCGAGCAGCACGCCGAACGCGACCGAAAGCCGCTCCTCCCGCTCGACGCCGCCCGCGCGAACCCCCACCGGGTGTCGTTCGACGACGTGTCCGCGCCGCCGTTCACCGGCGTTCGGCCCGTCGAGCCGGAGCTCGAGACGATCGCCCCGTACATCGACTGGCAGTTCTTCTTCCACGCCTGGGAGCTCAAGGGGAAGTTCCCGTCTATCCTCGAGCGGCCGGAGGCGCGCGAGCTGTACGACGACGCGCTCGCGCTGCTCGAGGAGATCACGATCGAGCGGGCGCTGACGCCCCGCGGTGTCTACGGCTTCTGGCCGGCGCACTCGGACGGCGACGACGTCGTCCTCGCCGACGGGACGCGCTTCAGCTTCCTCCGGCAGCAGTCGACCTACGGCGACTCGCGGCCGAACCGCTGCCTCGCCGACTACGTCGCTCCGGGCGACGACGCGCTCGGAGCGTTTGCGCTCGGCATTCACGGCGCCGGCGAGCTGGCAGCGCTGTACGAGGCCGAGCACGACGACTACCGCTCGATCATGGTCAAGGCGCTCGCCGATCGTCTGGCCGAGGCGTTCGCCGAGTGGCTGCACGCCGAGGCGCGGCGCGCCTGGTACGCCCCCGGCGAGGATCTCTCCGCGGAGGAGCTGGCCGGCGAGCGCTACCGCGGCATCCGCCCGGCGTTCGGCTACCCGGCCTGTCCGGACCACAGCGAAAAGGCGAAGCTCTTCGCGCTGCTCCGCGCGGGCGACGCGGGGCTCGAGCTGACCGAGACGTTCGCGACTTTCCCGGCGGCGAGCGTCAGCGGCGTCTACTTCGCACACCCGGAGGCGCGGTACTTCTCGGTCGGCCGCATCGGGCGCGACCAGGCCGAGGACTACGCCGCTCGGAAGGGCATCGCGCTCGACGAGGCCGAGCGCTGGCTGCGGCCCAATCTCGGGTACGAGACCGCGGTCGTGCCGGTAGGATGACGCGGCTGTGAAGAGGCTCCTGCTCAGCGCGCTCGTGGTCGCCGCCGTCGCGGTGCCGGTCGCCCTGGCGTCGAACGGGGATCCCCAGCACGCGTTCACCCCGGCCGACCAGGCCCGCGCCAAGGCGGCATCGCTCAGGCTCTCGGACTTCACCACGGGCTGGACGGCGACGCCCTCGAAGCCCGACAGCTCGCACCCGAAGTGCTCGAAGTACAACCCGAACCAGTCCGACCTGGTCGAGACCGGCAAGTACGACTCGCCGGACTTCACGCGCACCTCCGACAACTCGTTCGTCTCCGTCTCGACCGGGGTGTTCAAGACCTCGGTGATGGCGAAGACCGGGTACGTGCGCGTCACCAACCCCCAGCTGCCCGCCTGCTTCGGGGAGATCTTCTCGAAGGGCGTGACGAAGCCGAGCTCCGCAAAGGTGCTCTCCGCCGGGCCGCTCACCTTCCCGAAGGCGGGCGACCGCTCGAACGCCTACCGGCTCGCGGTGTCGGTGAAGACGCCCACCGCCACCCTTCCCGTCACCGCCGACATGATCCTCTTCAACAAGGGCCGGACCGATGTCGCGGTGATCTTCCTCGGGATCGGCAAGCCGCTGCCCGCGACGCTCGAGCAGCAGGCCGTCTCGCTCATCCTCTCGCGCGTCCGATAGCCACCTGGTAGCCGCGGAGACCGCGGGAGCCTCAGCTATCCTGATTCCGGCGTCGTCACCTCCTGTGCGCGCCTTCTTTTGACCCGAGACGACGCTTGAAGACGACGCTGAAGCGAGGAATCGGGCGAGGCGGGGTCCTCGAGGGAAACGGCCATTCGGTGACGCCGCCCGCGGCGCTCACGCCGATGACCAGGTACCAGGCGGACGTCCCGTCGCCCCCGTCGGTCGGCCGGCTGATCGGGAAGATCGTCCTCTGGGTGGCGATCGGGGTCTCGATGCTCGCGGTGTCGTTCGCCGCCGGCGCGTACCTCTTCTTCCACCAGAGCGTGGCGGCCGTACAGGCGCACTCGGCCGACGCGAGGGCGGCCCAGAAGTTCCTCGGCGTGCCGGCGCCCGGCCATGCTGCGATCACGCTCGTGATCGGCTACGACCACCGCGCGAACGAGACGGCAAATACGCCCTCGCGCTCGGACACCGTGATGCTGATCCGCACCGACCCGTCGAACAAGACGGTGTCGATGATGTCGTTCCCGCGCGACCTGGTCGTCAACGTCCATTGCCCGGGCCAGCCGGTCTACTCCGGGAAGATGAACTCGGCCTACGCGACCTGCGGCGCGAAGGGCACCGTGCAGACGGTCAGCGACATGATCGGCCTGCCGATCAACTACCTGATCACGGTCAACTTCCGCGGCTTCAAGCAGATCGTGAACCGGCTCGGTGGGGTCTGGATCGATGTCGACCGCCGCTACTTCAACGACAACGCCGGCCTCTCGCCGACGTTCGGCTACGCGAAGATCAACCTGCAGCCCGGGTACCAGAAGCTGACCGGCGGCAGCGCGCTCGACTACGTGCGCTACCGCCACACCGACTCCGACCTCTTCCGCGTCGCCCGTCAGCAGCAGTTCGTGAAGGCGATGAAGTTCCAGTTCAAGCACAACTTCAGCGTCCTCAAGGTTCCGAAGATCCTCGGGACACTGACGAAGAACATCGAGGTCGCGGCGGGCGGCGGCGGCGGCGTCTCGGGCCGCACGATCCTCAGCTACGCCCTCTTCGCCTATCACCTGCCACCGGGCCACTTCTTCCAGACCCAGATCCAGGGTCTCAGCGGCTACTCCGACCTGAGCACCGACTCGTCGAACATCACCACGGCCGTCCAGGACTGGGAGACGCCCGACGTCCAGGCCGCCGCCGACGCGACGAACGTCGCGCTCGGGCGCAAGGTGAAGCAGCGCACGCCGGCCCCGGCAGAGACGACGATCACCGTCCTGAACGGCAACGGTGTCGCCGGCTCGGCGGGCGAGGCCGGCAGCGGCCTCTCGAACCTCGGCTACCACATCATCCCGCTGCCCCCGAACGAGACCGGGAACGCGCCGAGCTTCGACTACTTCCACACGGCGATCTACTGGAACCCCGCCGTGCCGCGGTCGGCCGCGGCTGCGAACGGTGTCGCCAAGCTGTTCGCGCCGGCCGACGTGAAGAAGGTCACACCGGCGATCGCCGCGCTGCAGAACGGCGCGATGCTGACCGTGGTCGCCGGGCAGACGTTCAAGGGGTCGCTCGCCCCGGCGCCGCCCGCGCGGACGCCGGTCACCCGGCAGCCCGCCCAGGTGCGCTCGAACCCCTACGACACGGCCGGCCCGTTGCGCAGCGTCCAGGGCAAGGTCGGCTTCCCGCTCGAGGTGCCGACCGTGCTCGACAACTCGTCGTCGCCCGATTCGAAGAAGCCGATGTCTGCGTACGTGATCGACAAGGGCCATCACGCGGTCCGCCTCGTCTTCGAGACCGCCGGCGGCGCCTACTGGGGCATCGAGGAGACGGACTGGCAGGACGCGCCGGTGCTCGCCGACAAGAGCTTCCGGCACGTGCTCGGCGGCCGGACGTACGACTTCTATTACAACGGGCCGAAGCTCCACATGATCGTCCTGCAGGAGAACGGGGCGAGCTACTGGGTGGTGAACTCGCTGCTCGACAACATCTCGAACGAGACGATGATCGCGATGGCGAAGGGGCTGAAGCCCCTGAAGGCGAAGTAACCTCGCATGGCACGGATCACGTTCTTCGGCGCCGGCTACGCCGGGCTCGTCAGCGGGGCCTGCCTCGCAGAGCTCGGGCATACGGTCGTTCTGCGCGACGTCGTTCCCGAACGTGTCGAAGGGCTGACCGCCGGGAAGGTGCCGTTCTACGAGCCGGGTCTCGAGGAGCTGATCGGGCGGAATCGTGAGCGGCTGTCGTTCACGCTCTCGATGGACGAGGCGGTCGAGGGCGCGGAGTTCCTGTTCGTCTGCGTCGGCACGCCGCCGACTGCCTCCGGCGATGCGAACATGTCCGCAGTCTGGTCGGTGATCGAGGACATCCCGGCCGACATCGGCCCTGCCGTCCTGGTGATGAAGAGCACCGTCCCGGTCGGCACCGGCGAGAAGGTACGGGCCGAGCTCGACCGGCGCGGCCTCGAACGGCTCGGCTACGCGTCGTGCCCCGAGTTCCTCGCCGAGGGCACCGCCGTCCGGGACTTCATGGAGTCCGACCGCGTGGTCGTCGGCGCCTTTGAGAGCGCGGAGGGCGATGCGGTCGCCGTGCTGCACGAGCGCCTGAACGCTCCGATCGTGCGCATGGACGTCGCCTCGGCCGAAATGGTCAAGCTGGCCGCGAATGCGTACCTGGCGACGCGGATCAGCTTCATCAACGAGATCGCCAACGTCTGCGAGCTGGTCGGCGCCGACGTCGAGGACGTCGCGCGCGGCATGGGGATGGATCGTCGCATCGGCACGCACTACCTGCGCGCCGGCCTCGGCTTCGGCGGTTCCTGTTTCCCGAAGGATGTGTCCTTCCTGAAGCTGCTCGCCGGCAACTCGGGGTATCACTTCCACGTCGTCACCTCCGTCATGGAGGTGAACGACCTTCAGATGCGGCGGCCGGTGGCCAAGGTGCAGCGCCACCTCGGGACGTTGAGCGGCAAGCGGGTCGCTCTCCTCGGCCTCGCGTTCAAGCCGGACACGGACGACCTGCGCGATGCGCCGAGTCTCGTGCTGACCGCGCGGTTCCTCGCCGAAGGCGCCGAGGTGGTGGTCTGGGATCCGATCGCCGACGCCCGTGACGCCCTACGTGGAGTCGAGTTCGCCGACAGCGCGGCCGACGCGCTCCGCGGTGCCGACGCGGCGGTGATCGTGACCGAATGGCCCGAACTGCGTGACCTGCCCTGGGGCGAGCTGCGGGAGACGATGCGCCAGGCGGTCGTGATCGACGGGCGCAATCACCTCGACGCCGCCGCGATGCGCGCGGCCGGGTACACGTACGAGGGCATGGGACGCGCGGCATCGCACGAGCCCGCGTCTGCCGCCTGATGGAGGCGATCGTCCTCGCCGGTGGGAAGGCGGAGCGGATGGGCGATGCGACCGCCGGCCGCCCGAAGTCGCTGGTCGACGTCGCCGGCCGGCCGCTGGTCGCGTACCAGATCGGCCGCCTGGCTTCGGTCGGCGTGACGCGCGTGATCATGTCGTGCGCGGCGGGCCAGGGCGCCGAGTTCACCTCCGATCTGGCCGGGCTCGGCGTCGAGGTCGTCTGCGCGGAGGAGCCCGAGCGGCTCGGCCGCGGCGGCGGGATCAAGTTCGCCGCGCGGCAGCGCGCCGAGGGCGGCGACGTCTTCGCGATGAACGGGGACGAGCTGGTCGACGTCGACTTCGCGGCACTGCTCGCGCTGCACCGCGAGACCGGGGCGGCGGCGACCGTCTCGGTCGCGCGGCCGGCGTCTCCGTTCGGCGTGGTCGACCTCGGCGACGACGACGTGATCACCGGGTTCAGCGAGGGCGGCCGGATCCCGTACTGGGTGAACTGCGGCGTCTACGTCCTGTCCGAGGAGGCGATCGGGCGCTTCCCCGACGTCGGCGACCACGAGTCGACCGCGTTCCCCGAGCTCGTCGCCGAGGGGAAGCTGCGCGCGTACCGGCACGAGGGGCTGTGGCTGACCGTGAACACGCCGAAGGAGCTTCGTCGTGCGCAGGAGCACGTCGCCGCCCACCCGGAGTGGTTGGCATGACGTCATTCCTTCGACCCGCGCATCGTCGACAAGCCGTGGGGCTCGGAGCTGATCTGGGCCGACACCGAGCACTACGCGGGGAAGATCCTGCTCGTGAAGGCGGGCGAGTCGCTCAGCCTCCAGTACCACGAGGTGAAGGACGAGTCGTGGTACGTGCTCGAGGGCCGCGCGAAACTGGAGCTCGGCCCGGCGGGAGAGGGGACGCTCGACGAGCTGGAGATCACGGCCGGCCAGGCGTTCCGCTTCCGTCCCGGCACGGTTCACCGCGTCACCGGGATCGACGACACGCGGATCCTCGAGGTGTCGACCGCGCATCTCGACGACGTGGTGCGACTCGCCGACAACTACGGCCGCGAGGGCACGACCGAACCCTGACACATTTGTGGTAAGGTTGGCTCCGATGGAGCTGACCGTGGGAGCTGCGGCACGGCAGACGGGCTGGTCGGCCCGGATGCTGCGCTATCTCGAGGACGCCGGCCTCGTCGTGCCCGGACGGCGCGACAGTGGCTACCGCGTCTACGGGCCGCGTGAGCTGAACCAGCTCCGCTCCCTGCGTGACCTCCGCGCCTGCTTCGGCGTCGAGCTCACGGACATCGCCTTCGCGGCGCGGCTGCGGCAGGAGCCCGGCCTTCGCGATGCGGTGCACACCTGGCTTTCCGGGCGCGAAAGCGCGCTCGAGTGGGAACAGCGCAAGCACGAGCGGCTGCTGGCCGCCTAATCGAACGAAAGGACTGAATGGCGACGACGAAACGATTCGACGTGAAGGACCTGGCCCTCACCCCCGAGGGCGTCAGGCGCATCCAGTGGGCCGACCGGCAGATGCCGGTGCTGGCCGCGATCAGGGAGCGGTTCGAGCAGGAGAAGCCGCTCAACGGCTACCGGATCGCCGCGTGCCTGCACGTGACGACCGAGACCGCCAACCTCGCGCGCACGCTGAAGGCCGGCGGCGCGGACGTGGTGCTCTGCGCGTCGAACCCGCTGTCCACGCAGGACGATGTCGCGGCGGCGCTCGTCCAGGAGTACGACATCGCCACGTTCGCGATCAAGGGCGAGGACAACGAGAGCTACTACTCGCACATCGAGGCGGCGGTCGACCACAAGCCGCACCTGACCATGGACGACGGCGCCGACGTGATCGGCGTGCTGCATTCCGCCAGGCGTGAGCAGCTCGGCGACATCATCGCCGGCACCGAGGAGACGACCACCGGCGTGATCCGGCTCAAGGCGCTCGAGGCCGACGGCAAGCTCGGCTTCCCGATCATCGCCGTCAACGAGGCGAAGACGAAGCACCTGTTCGACAACCGGTACGGCACCGGCCAGTCCACGCTCGACGGGATCATCCGGGCGACCAACGTCCTGATCGCCGGCAAGCGGTTCGTCGTCGGCGGCTACGGCTGGGTCGGGCGCGGCGTCGCGTCGCGGGCCAAGGGGATGGGCGCGCACGTGATCGTCACCGAGGTCGACCCGATGCGGGCGCTCGAGGCGGCGATGGACGGCTTCGAGGTGCTGCCGATGGCGAAGGCCGCCGAGATCGGCGACATCTTCTGCACGGCGACCGGTGACAAGGGTGTGATCACGGCCGAGCACATGGCACGGATGAAGGACGGCTCGATCCTCGCCAACACCGGCCACTTCGACGTCGAGATCGACAAGGCGGGCCTGCGGAGCCTCGCGACCGACACGCGCCACGCGCGCGAGTTCGTCGAGGAGTTCACGATGGAGGACGGCCGGCGGATCTACCTCGTCGCCGAGGGGCGCCTCGTCAACCTCAGCGCTGCCGAGGGCCATCCTGCGCTCGTCATGGACATGTCCTTCGCCAACCAGGCGCTGGGTGCCGAGTACGCGGTGCAGAACGCCGCGTCGCTCGAGCGGAAGGTGTACCCGGTGCCGGACGAGATCGACCGCGAGATCGCGCGGCTGAAGCTCGCGACGATGGGCATCGACATCGACCAGTTGACGGCCGAGCAGGAGAAGTACCTGGCCAGCTGGGACGAGGGGACCTGAGCCGGCAGTAGGTCATAGGGGCAGGCACCGAAGGTGTCCGTCCCCTGCAGGTGAGGTGCGGCCCGGCAACGTCGGGCCGCACCCCGTTTCGGCCTAGACTCCCCGGATGCTCGAACCCGAGCGCATCGTCCGCCTGGACGGAGACGCCGTCGTCCTACTCGACCAGCGGCGCCTTCCCGACGAGGAGGTGGAGCTCACCTGCCGCACGACGCCCGACCTCGTCGAGGCGATCCGGACGCTCGCGGTCCGCGGCGCCCCCGCGATCGGAGTCGCGGCCGCGTACGGCTACGCCGCCGCGGCGCAGCGCGGGGAGGACGTCGCCGACGCTGCGGAGCAGCTCGCCGCCTCGCGTCCGACCGCGGTCAACCTCGCCTGGGCGCTCGACGAGATGCGGCGCTGGGACGGCGACCCGGCCGAGCGCGCGCGACAGATTCACGCCGAGGAGGTCGAGCGCTGCCGCGTCATGTCGGCGCATGCGGCGACGCTGCTCTTCCCCGGGACGCGCGCGCTGACGCACTGCAACGCCGGCGGCCTTGCCACCGGCGGCTACGGGACCGCGGTCGGCGCGCTGCGTGCGGCCTGGGAGCAGGGGCTGCTCGAGCACGTGCTCGTCGACGAGACCCGGCCGCTGCTCCAGGGCGCCAGGCTGACCGCCTGGGAGCTCGAGGAGGCGGGCATCCCGCACGCCGTGATCGCCGACTCGGCTGCGGCGTCGATGATGGCCCGTGGCGAGGTCGACGTGATCTTCACGGGCGCCGACCGGATCGCCGCAAACGGCGACACGGCCAACAAGATCGGCACGTACTCTCTCGCCGTCCTCGCCGCGCATCACGGCATCCCGCTCTACATCGTCGCTCCGAGCTCGACGGTCGATCTCGGCACCGAGTCGGGGGAGGGCATCCCGATCGAGGAGCGGGCCGGCGACGAGGTGACCGCACGGTTCGCGGCCCGCAACCCGGCGTTCGACGTCACGCCGGCCGAGTTGATCGCCGCGATCATCACCGAGCACGGCGTCCACCGAGCGCCGTACGCGGAATCGCTGGCCGGGGTCGTGGCCGTATGAAGTCGATCATCCTCGCCGCCGGGTACGCCACGCGGCTGAAGCCGCTGACCGACTCGATCGCGAAGCAGCTGCTCCCCGTGGGAGGCCGGCCGATGATCGACTGGGTCTGCGACAAGATCGAGGAGGTCACCGACGACATCCACCTCGTCACCAACGCGCGCTTTGCCGAGGACTTCCGCCGCTGGGCGGCGGGGCGCGAGGGTGTCACCATCCACGACGACGGAACCGTCTCGAACGAGGACCGCCTGGGTGCGATCGGCGACATTGCCTTCGTCCTCGAACAGACGGGAATGGACGACGACCTGCTCGTGGTCGCCGGTGACAACCTCTTCGACTTCGGGCTGCCGGACTTCGCCGCGTTCTGGGAGCTGAAGCGGCCGGCGAGCGCGGTGGCGGTGTACGACTGCGGCGACCTCGAGCTCGCCACGCACTACGGCGTCGTCGAGCTCGACGGGGAGAGCCGGATCGTCGGGTTCGAGGAGAAGCCCTCCGAACCGGCCAGCACCCTCGTCGCCACTGCCGGCTACCTGTACCACCGCGATCACGTCCCGCTCGTCGAGCGTTACCTCGCCGAGGGCCATTCGCGCGACCAGCCCGGACGGCTGATCGCCTGGCTCTACCCGCAGGAGCCCGTGTACGGCTATGCGTTCGAGGGCGAGTGGTACGACATCGGCAGCCCGGACCAGCTGCTCGAGGCGGACAACCGCTGGCGTCGCCGGGCCGGACTGTCCGCGCGCGACGAGTACTCGACGCTCTCCTAGCCTGCCCGTCACATCCGGCACTGATCCGACACAGACGCGTGCGTCCGCGCGCCCTACCGTGTCTCCATGTAGTGCTCGACCTGCTTTTCCCGCCGCGCTGCGTCGTCTGCTCCCGTCCGGGCGCCGTCCTCTGCGGGGACTGTGCCCGCTCCCTGCCGCGGATCGCGGTGCCGCTGTGCGCCCGGTGCGGCGCGCCCACCGTCTGGCCGGTGGCACGCTGCCGCGAGTGCTCGGGCCGGCGGATCGCGTTCGCCTCCGCCCGGGCTGCGGTCGAGTACGACGCGCGGGTCCGTGCCATCGTCTCCGCCTGGAAGGAGCGTGGGCTCCGCAATCTCGCCTCGCTCGCGGCCGGGGTCGTGGCCGAGCTCGTGCCCAGGCCCGGCGCACAATTGATCACGTTCGTCCCGCCCGACGGCGACCGGAGCCTGCGGCGTGGACACCACCCGCCGGCACGGCTCGCCCGTGAGCTCGGCCGGCGCTGGGAGGTGCCCGTCCGGCCCGTGCTCGAGCGGACGCGGCCACTTCGTCCACAGCGCGGCCTTCGGCGGCCCGAGCGGCGGCAGAACGTGCGCGGCGCGTTCCGGGCACCGGCGGCGGTGCGCGGGTGCGTCGTGCTCGTCGACGACGTGTACACGACCGGTTCGACGGTGTCCGCGGCCGCGACGGCCCTGCGTGCGGCGGGCGCAGCCTCGGTCGAGGTAGTCACGTTCGCGCGTGCCGTGAGGGGTTGAGATCGACTAGTCTGGGGCACAGACCACCTTGCAATTTGCAAAGGGGGAACCGGAGATGCGCCTGCAGGTCAAAGGCAAGAACGTCGAGGTCAGCGACGAGATCCGGTCCTATGCGGAGGAGAAGCTCGGGAAGCTCGAGCGCCAACTCGCGGACCCCACCAGGGTCGAGCTCGAGCTGACAGTCGAGAAGAACCCTTCCATCTCCGACAAGATCATCGCCGAGGCGACGATCTGGACCAAAGGGCCGACACTGCGCGCGAAGGAGCGTTCCACCGACATGCGCACGTCGATCGACCTGCTGACCGACAAGCTCGAACGCCAGGTCACCCGGTACCGGGAGAAGCGCCGGCGGCACGGACACCATCAGAACGGCCACGGCGTCGAAGCGAGTGCTCCGATGGCAACCGGCGAGGAGGGCGGGCCCGTGATCGTCAAGACGAAGCAGTTCACCCTGAATCCGATGAGTCCCGAGGAGGCTGTCCTCCAGCTGGAGCTCGTCGGTCACGACTTCTTCGTCTTTCGCCATGACGAGACCGGTGAGATCAACGTGGTCTACCGGCGTCACGACGGCGGCTACGGGCTGATCGAGCCGACCTAGGTGGGACTTTTCAAGCGGAGCGAGCCGCTCCATGTGCGGCTCGCCCGCGAAGGCGGCATGGACGTCGGCCAGCCCGAGGGTCCGCGCCCACCGGGCTGGATGGAGACGGGCATCCACGGCGTGCCGCGCGAGCGGCGCTGGGATGCGGTCGTCGCCGTGGACGCGGAAGGAGTGGAAGGCGACCGCGTCTGCTTCGTGGCGCTGCCCGACGACACGCTGGTCGTCGAGGAAGGCGGTGACGTCGATGCGCTCGCGGCGGCGCTCGACGACACGATCAAGCCCCCGTACCGGGCCGAGGCGACCCGGCGGAGCGAGTCGCAATGGGCGGTCGGCCTGCGGCGTGTCCAGATCGTCGAGCTCCCGGACGACCCCGAGGGCGACGAGGTCGTCCTCACGGTCGCCGGCGACGAGCGGACGCTGACCGTCGACGGGATGCGCGTGTTCGGGTCGGTCGCGGCGCTCGAGGAGGTCGGCCAGACCCGCGGCAAGTCGTACGTCGTGCAGGCAACCCGCCTCGACGGCACGGTCTGGGAAGTGGAGGCGACGCCGCTCTAGTGAAGCGCGGCCTGCACGTAGACCTCGGCCACGGAGAAGACCTTCTTCCCGGCCGAATAGCTCAGCCCGTTGTGCTCGAGCGTCGCGAACGTCCCGTAGCGCAGGAACGCGTCCTTGCCGGTGGCGACGCGCACCGCACGGATCTGGTTATGAAGCTTGTACAGCAGGATCCCCTCGGCGAAGTCGACCATCTGTGCGCCGGCGGGCAGCGTCAAAGTCTTGACCGACGCACCCTTGCGGATCTCGACCTTGCCCTTGGCCAGCTGTGTGACGAGTCCCGCGCCGGCGAGGGCGAACTCCTGCACGGACCCCGGCGCGAACGAGTAGACCTGCTGGACGGCCCCGGCCGGCGAGAGCACGTAGCACTTGCCGCCCGCGACGAACGCGGCCACCTGCGCGCCGTACGACGTGGTGTTGGTCACCTTCCCGGGCGCCTGCCAGGTGTACGCCTTTGCGCCGTTCGCCTTCAGCACGTTCACGGTGGGGCCGATCGAGTACGGCATCACCCGATCCGACGCGACGCCGAGGACGATCGGCGGCGGCGCGTCGACGTCGACCTCATGGAACGCCAGTTGCCGCTCGGCCGGCTTCGTGGACGTCGCGGTGAACAGCTGCCAGTCGCGAAGGTTGCCGCCCGTGTACGCCAGCCAGAGCGCGCGGTTGCCGGCGACTGCGATGTCGGAGATGCCGCTGCCGGTCGACGGGCCCTGCTCGCAGATCAGGTCAGGGTGTTTCCCGAGCTTGCGGACGCCGCCGGAGACCAGGTCCCAGAGCGCGACCTGGGATCCGCAGTGACCCTTGTAGGGGCCTGAGAGGAACGCGACCGAGTAGCCGCTGCGCGCGATCGCCTGCACGGTTCCGGGACTCGTGACCGTGCGGTCGGTGCTCACGGCCGATGCGGTTCCGGCGAGTGCGAGGACGCCCAAAAGAAGGACGGTCGACCGCACACGTCCAATGTAGCCGGAACAGGGCGAACGGCTACCCTGTATTCATGGCCGGTGACCTCGGAGGCTTCGAGAAAGTCCTGCGCGCGGGCGAAGGCCGGCGCGTCAAGCGACTTGCCGGGCAGGCGGCCTACATCACGTCGCTCGAGCCCGACTTCCAGAAGCTCTCCGACGACGAGCTACGCGCCAAGACCGCCGAGTTCCGGCAGCGCCTGGACAACGACGAGCCGCTCGAAGATCTCCTGTTCGAGGCGTTCGCCGCGGTGCGCGAGGCGCGTGTGCGCGAGTCCGACCAGCGGATGTTCGATGTTCAGCTGATGGGCGGCATCGTCCTGCACGAGGGCGACATCGCCGAGATGAAGACCGGTGAGGGCAAGACCTTCGTCGCCAGCACCGCGCTCTATCTGAACGCGCTCCCCGGCACCGGCGTCCACCTCGTCACGGTCAACGACTACCTGGCCAAGCGCGATGCCGAGTGGAACCGCGGCGTTTTCGAGCGGCTCGGGATGACGGTCGGCGCGATCGAGAACAACCTGCCGTTCACCGAGCGCAAGGCCGCGTACGACTGCGACGTCACCTACGGGACGAACTCCGAGTTCGGCTTCGACTACCTCCGCGACAACATGTCCGTCGCGCTCGAGCAGTGCGTCCAGCGCAGTCACGCGTTCGCGATCGTGGACGAGGTCGACTCGATCCTCGTCGACGAGGCGCGGACGCCGCTGATCATCTCCGGCGAGCCCGAGACCGCGGCCAAGATCTACGTCGACTTCGCGCGCGTCGCCCGCACGCTCCAGGGGTTCCCGCAGCCGAAGGCCAAGCCCGGCGGCGGCCCGGTCGAGGACGACATCCCCGAGGGCACCGACTTTGTCTACGACGAGAAGTTCAAGACGGTCGCGCCGCTCGAGTCCGCGATCGAGAAGGTCGAGGCGGCACTCCGGATCGAGAATCTCTACGACCCGCGCAACGTCCAGCTCGTCAACCATCTCAACCAGTCGCTGAAGGCGCAGTCGCTGTACCTGCGCGACGTCGACTACGTCGTCCAGGACGGCGAGGTGAAGATCGTCGACGAGAACACCGGCCGCATCATGGAAGGGCGCCGCTGGTCAGAGGGCCTGCACCAGGCGGTCGAGGCCAAGGAGGGCGTGAACATCCAGGAAGAGCACGTCACGCTGGCGACGATCACGCTCCAGAACTACTTCCGCCTCTACGACAAGCTCGCCGGCATGACCGGCACCGCGAAGACCGAGGAGAAGGAGTTCGTCGAGATCTACGGCACGCACGTCGTCGAGATCCCGACCAACCAGCCTGTCGCCCGCGACGACAAGAACGACTTCATCTACAAGACCGTCGATGCGAAGTTCACCGCGGCGATCGAGGACATCAAGGAGCGCCACACGAAGGGGCAGCCCGTCCTCGTCGGCACGATCGCGGTCGAGACTTCGGAATTCCTGTCCGAGCGGCTGACGCGCGCGGGGATCCCGCACAACGTCCTCAACGCGAAGCAGCACGAACGCGAGGCCGAGATCATCAAGGATGCGGGCCAGCCCGGCGCGGTCACGATCGCGACGAACATGGCCGGTCGCGGCGTCGACATCAAGCTGGGCGACGGCGTGGTCGAGCTGGGCGGCCTGTACGTGCTCGGAACCGAGCGCCACGAGGCCCGCCGCATCGACAACCAGCTCCGCGGCCGTTCCGGCCGTCAGGGCGACGCCGGCGAGACGCGGTTCTACCTCTCCGCCCAGGACGACCTGGTGCGCCTGTTCGCCGGCGACCGGATCTACAAGATCATCGAGCGCTTCAAGATCCCGGACGACCAGCCGATGGAGGCGAAGATCCTCTCGCGGCAGATCGAGAACGCGCAGAAGAAGGTCGAGGAGCAGAACTTCGTCTCGCGCAAGAACGTCCTCAAGTACGACGATGTGATGAACAAGCAGCGCGTCGTCATCTACGGGCAGCGCCGTCGAGTGCTGGAGGGCGAGGACTTCTCCGAGGAGATCATGGACTGGATCGACGAGGTGATCCAGCGCGCGGTCGAGGTGTTCGTCGACGACAGCGGCGACCCCGATCTCGACGCGCTCGCCCAGGCGATGCAGCAGCTGTACAACAGCGAGGTCACCGCCGCAGAGCTGCGCGAGGACGGGGTGACGGAGCCGTCGCAGCTGATCGAGGAGTTCATCGAGGACGCACGCCAGGAGTACGCGGCGAAGGAGGAGGAGCTCGGCTCGGAGCTGATGCGCGAGCTCGAGCGGTTCGTCGTCCTCCAGGTCGTCGACCAGCGCTGGCGGGAGCACCTCGAGAACATGGACTACCTCCGCGAGGGCGTGCACCTCCGGGCCATGGCCCAGAAGGATCCGCTCGTCGAGTACACGTCCGAGGGGCACTCGCTGTTCGGCGAGCTGAACGGGCAGATCCGCGAGGAGGTGCTGACGCTCATGTTCCACGCGCAGCTGCAGCCCGAGGACGCCCAGGAGCTCCAGCGGGTGCAGGAGGCCTCCGCGGTCGGAAACGGCGGGCTCTCGTACGAGCACGAGTCCGAGCAGGGCGCAGCCGTGATCGCCGGTGCGGTCGGCGGCGAGACCGCCTCGGTGAGCACGCTTTCCCGCCCGCAGCAGCGGAAGGTCGACGAGCACGAGAAGGTCGGCCGGAACGACCCGTGCTGGTGCGGCTCGGGCAAGAAGTACAAGAAGTGCCACGGCGCCTGACACGCCCTTCGCCGCCGCTCGCGGACGATGCGATTCGGCTGGAGCCGCTCGACTCGCGCTACGCACCGCATTTCGCGCCACTCGTCCGCGACCCGGAGATCATCCGCAACACGCGCGTCCCGGAGGATCCGCCGCAGGGATTCGAGGCGACGTGGGTGGGGCGGTACGAGGAAGGGTGGCGTGACGGCTCGCGCGCCGGCTTCGCGATCCTGTCGCTGGACGGCGAGTTCCTGGGGATGGCCGGGATCGTCGATCTCGAGCTCGATGCCGGCCAGGGGGAGATCGGCTATCTGGTCACCGAGGCGGCCCGCGGCAACGGTGTCGCCGGCCGCGCCCTCCGGCTGGTCACCGACTGGGCGCTGGGCGGGCTCGGCCTCCTGCGCGTCGAGCTCCTGATCGATGTCGAGAATGCCGCGTCGGCCAAGGTCGCCGAGCGGGTCGGCTATCGACGCGAGGGTGTTCTCCGCTCCCTGCACCTGAAGGGCGACCGGCGCGCCGACATGATCGTGTACTCGCTGCTCCCGGACGACCCGCGCTAGAAACCGCATCGCACCGCACCCCCCACCCAGGGTGGGGGCTTGCCCCTTTCCCCTGCCGGCGACGCTACCGGGACCGGGCACACGCGTCTGCGCCGAAAGCGTGCCGATTTCGACCTTCGCGGTGATGGAGCCCGCTCGGCTAGCCTTACGTCATGGCCGAAGCACCAGAACTACCGCTCGACCAGCAGCTCGAGGAAATCGGGACCCAGCTCGCCTGGGTCCGTGATTACCTTTGACCCCGATCGCCTAGCGGCCCGCGCGGCCGAGCTCGAGGAACAGATGGGCGCCCCGGGGTTCTGGGACGACCAGCAGCAGGCGGCCCAGATCAGCACGGAGCACTCGCGTGCGACGAAGCGGCTCGACCGCTACCGCCGCCTGGAGCAGGAGTACACGGACGCCGGTGAGCTGGCGGAGATGGGCGGTGACATGGCCGACGAGATCGTCGCCTCGCTGCGCCCGCTTCGCGCCGAGCTCGCCCGGCTCGAGGAGGACGCGCTCTTCAACAGCGAGTACGACAGCGGCGACGCGGTCGTCACCATCCATGCGGGCGCCGGCGGCACCGACTCGCAGGACTGGGCGGAGATCCTCCTGCGCATGTACCTGCGCTGGTCGGAGCGACGCGGGTTCCAGACCGAGCTGATCGAGGCGAGCCCGGGGGAGGAGGCGGGCCTCAAATCGGCCACCTTCACCGCCAGGGGCGAGAACGCCTACGGACTGTACAAGGCGGAGCGCGGCGTGCACCGGCTTGTTCGCCTGTCGCCGTTCGACTCCGCCCATCGCCGCCACACGAGCTTCGCGCAGGTGATCGTCAGCCCGCTGCTCCCCGAGGACGCCGCCGCGGAGATCGACGAGTCCGATCTGCGCATCGACACCTACCGCGCGAGCGGCGCCGGCGGCCAGCATGTGAACAAGACCGATTCGGCTGTTCGGATCACGCACATCCCCACCGGAATCGTCGTCCAGTGCCAGAACGAGCGCTCGCAGACCTCGAACAAGCAGACCGCGCTGCGCATTCTCCGCTCCCGGCTGGCGGAGCTGGAGCAGGAGCAGCGTGAGGCGGAACTGGCGAAAGAGCGCGGCGCCGTGCAGGAGGCGGACTTCGGAAGTCAAATTCGAAGCTATGTGCTGCACCCATACCAGCTGGTCAAGGACCATCGCACCGATGTCGAGATCGGGAACACGCAGGGTGTCCTCGACGGCGATCTGGACGAGCTCGTCCACGCTTACCTGCTCGCCAGGGCCGCTGGGAGGGCGGCATAGCCGTGGACTCGGCTAAACTGGAGCCTCCCCTGACCGGTGCGGCCTCCGGTGTGGCTGCGCTCGTACGAGACCCGGTGCAGCAAGAAGACGACCTCCAGATCCAAAGTCCCGTAGCCGTCGCCGAGCCGGATGGGCGTGCCGCGGCCGCAGCTTCCTCGGCCGCGATGATCGTGCTCGAGCAGGTGACGAAGGTCTACGAGCCGGACGTGGTCGCCCTGCGCGATGTCTCGTTCGTGATCGAGAAAGGCGAGTTCGTCTTCGTCGTCGGCGCGTCCGGGTCGGGCAAGTCGACGATCATCCGCCTGCTGCTCAAGGAGCTCGAGCCGACGCGCGGCCGGATTCTCGTCGGCGGCCGTGACCTCGGGCGCCTCAAGCATTCGAAGGTGCCGCTCCTGCGCCGCAACCTCGGCTGCGTGTTCCAGGACTTCAAGCTGCTGCCCAATCGAACAGCGGCGGAGAACGTGGCGTACGCGCTGAAGGTGCAGGGCGAGCGGCCCGAGTCGATCCGCAAGAAGACACCCGAGGCGCTCTCGCTCGTCGGCCTCGCGCACAAGGCGACGTCGCTTCCCGGCGAGCTCTCCGGCGGCGAGCAGCAGCGCGTGTCGATCGCGCGCGCCGTCGTCAACCACCCGCCGCTCCTGATCTGCGACGAGCCGACCGGGAACCTCGACCCCGACACTTCCGTCGGGATCATGCAGCTGCTCTACCGCATCAATCGCGCCGGCACGACGGTGCTGATGGTCACCCACGACCGCGAGATGGTCGACAAGATGCGCAAGCGCGTGATCGCGCTCGACGGCGGCCGTCTGGCGCGCGACGAACGCCGCGGGGGGTACTCGACCGAATGATGCGCATGAAGATGATCGTCGGCGAGGCGTGGCGCTCGATCAACGCGAGCATGTCGACGACGGTGGCCGCGACGATGACGGTGCTCGTCGCGATGCTCGTGCTCGGGACGACGATCGGGCTCGGGACGTGGGTGCTGTCGTACAGCAACCACATCAAGCAGCAGTTGCTCGTCAAGGTCTACTTCGAGAACGACCGGACGCCCGCGCAGATCAACACGATCGGTCGCAAGTTCGACCCCAAGACGAACCCGCTGGTCAAGAAGCTGACGTTCGTGCCGAAGGCGGAGGCGCTGAGGATCATGCAGAAGCGCCTGCCCGAGCTGAACCGCGACCTTCCGTACAACCCGTACCCGGACGCGTACGAGATCCGCCCGGTCAAGGGCGACTACATCAGCCAGATCCGTGACCAGTTGCGACCCATGCCGCCGGGTGTCGACCGCATCAATGACGGCGGCACCACCTCGAAGAAGGTGCTGAAGGTCGGCGGGATCATCTCCGTGGTGAGCCTGATCGGCGTGCTGCTCCTCCTGATCGCCTCGACGCTGCTGATCGCCAACACGATCCGTCTCTCGATCTTCGCGCGGCGCCGTGAGATCGAGGTGATGAAGCTCGTCGGTGCGACCAACTGGTTCGTGCGCGGTCCGTTCATGGTCGAGGGGATGATCTGCGGCCTCGGGGGCTCGATCGCGGCGGTCATCCTCCTGATCGCCGGCAAGGCGATCGTCCTGCCCTCGATCGGCATCGGCCACTCCAAGGACGCGCACGCGATGGCCTTCGAGCTGAACGCGCTGATCCTGATCGGCATCGGCCTCGCACTCGGCGTCGCCGGCACCGGCCTCACGCTCCGCCGGTTCCTTCAGGTCTAGCGCCACATCGTCACGATTCCGGCACGAAGCGTCACAGACACGTGACGAGTTCCTGGCTACGCTCGCAGTGGGTGGTGGGCCGGGGTGCCCCGAGAGCGAGCGGAGGATTTTGAGCGCGATGGAACCGGTGCGGATCGTCGTCGAGGTCGCAACCCGCGGGAAGCTCGTGGTCGGCGAGCCGTATTTCGAGCCGGGCACGCCGATCTCGCTCGACCGCAAGGCGCTGCACGGCGCGGAGCGGGGCGAGCTCGCCGTGGTCGCCAGCGGGCGCGGCCGGGCGAAGGTCGAGCGGGTGCTGGGGAAGGCGAGCGATGTCGGCGCCGTGCTCGAGGGGCTGCTGGTCCAGCGAGGGGCACGCGTGCCGCTCGAGCGGGTCGATCCGGCCGATCCGGGCATCGAGGGCCGCACCGATCTGCGCGAGCTGACCACGTTCACGATCGACCCCGACACGGCGAAGGACTTCGACGACGCGATCTCGGTCGTCCGTGAGGCGGACGGCGTGCGCGCGTGGGTGCACATCGCGGACGTCTCGGCGTTCGTGCCCGCCGGCTCGCCCGTCGACAAGGGCGCGGCGCAGCGCGCCTTCTCCACGTACGTGCCGGGGCTGGTCGCGCCGATGCTCCCGCCCGGGCTCTCCGACGACGCCTGCTCGCTGCGCCCGAACGTCGACCGGCTGTGCGTCACGGTCGAGTTCCCGCCTCGCGGCGAGCCGCTCTTCTACCGCTCCGTGATCCGCAGCAACGCACGGCTCACGTACGGGCAGGCGCAGCGGCGCGAGGTGCCGCCCGAGGTGGCAGCCGAGCTCGAGCTTGCCGCCGCGTACTCCGATGACCTCCGCCGCCGCCGGTTCGCGCGCGGGGCGCTCAGGGTCGACCGCCCGGAGATCGTCTTCGACTTCGACGGCAAGGGCGGCGTCGCGGACGCGCGCTGGGAGGGCGAGCACGAGGCGCACGCGCTCGTCGAGGAGCTGATGATCGTCGCAAACGAGGCCGTCGCCGGCCTGCTCGCCGGGCGCAACCGCGAAGCGCTCTACCGCGTCCACGAACGCCCCGAGCCGCAGTCGGTCTCGTTGCTCGTCGCCAAGCTCGCCGGCCTCGACGTGCCGACGCCCGCTATCCCCGACCGGCTGAGCGCGGGCGACGCGGCGACAGGCGGTCGCCGACGTGGCCGAACGCGTCGCCGAGTACGTCAAACAATCCGGCCGCGGCCGCGAGGCGTTCCCCGCGCTCGTCCTCCGCTCGCTGAAACAGGCGCGCTACGACCCGCGCAACCTCGGCCACTCCGGGCTCGCCAGCCCGGCGTACTGCCACTTCACCAGCCCGATCCGCCGCTATCCCGATCTCGTCGTCCACCGCGCGCTCCTCCGCGAGCTCGGCGCGGACGACGACCCGCTGCCCGACCACCTCGGCGACCTCGCCGAGCACACCTCCGCCCGCGAGCGGGAGGCCGCCGAGATCGAGTACCGCGCCGACGACATCTGCCTGGCCTGGCTGCTCGAGGCACAGCTGTTCGAGCGCGGCTGGGACGAGCCGTGGCCGGGCGAGATCATCGGCGTGATCCCCTCCGGGCTGTTCATCCGCTTCGGAGACGTCTTCGAGGGCTACCTGCCCGTTCGTCGGCTTCCGGGCGACTACTTCGAGCTGAACGAGCTCGGCGTCGCGATGGCCGGCCGGCGCGGGGGAGGGGTCTTCCGGCTGGGCGACCCGATCAGCGTCCGGGTCGAGGAGATCCGGCGCTGGGAAGGGAAGGTCGAGCTCTCACCTGCGAATGGACGCGGTTCCGGAGGGGAGGCAGACACGCGGGTTCCGGGCAGGCTCGCCGACCGCGGTGCGCACCCAGTCGTGCCGGCTGCCGGGATCGAGGGCGGCGAGGAACTGTGCGCGCGGGCCGTCCCAGCTCTGGCTTGCACGATCGACCGCTCGCGCAACGACTCGCCTGCCGCATCTCGTCGTTATCGCAACAGACCAGCACGAGGGCAGCATCCGGGCCGGCCTGCGCGAGGAGGGCATGAACCGCCTGCTCATCCGATCCGACGTGCGACTGGTGCGCGCGGCCGTGGCGGACTGCGCTCTTGCCGCCGCGCAGCATCGACGTGATGCCGATGAACCCGACCGTCCACGAGAGGGAGATGCGGATCATTGTGTACGCGAAGCCACTCGCCGTCAGCACCCGGGATTGGGCGAGTCTCAGTGAACCGTCCTTGTTGCCGGTGATCACGAGTGCCGTCGCGTGTCGCTTGTGATGCTTCTCGCGGAACCGGTGTCTGAGCGAGACCAGCATGCGCTCGGCAGTGTGACGATTCTCGAAGACGGCGACGATCACGAAGTCGTGTGCCGCATCGATCTCGGACGCCATGCGGGCATTATCCCGTCGCGGTAGGGTCACGCGGTGAGCGCCGCTCCGACCGCGTCTTCCACCGCCGCCAAGGCGTCGACCATCGTCCTGATGACGCTGGCAGCGGGCCAGTTCGTCATGGCGCTCGACACCACGGTGATGAACACGGCGATCGCGACGGTCGCCAACGACCTCGGGACGACCGTGACCGGGATCCAGACCGCGATCACGTTCTACACGCTGGTGATGGCCTCCCTGATGATCACCGGCGGCAAGGTCGGGGAGATCATCGGCCGGAAGCGCGCGTTCGCGATCGGCTGCGTCATCTACGCGTGCGGATCGCTCACGACCGCGCTGTCCCAGAACCTGACCACGCTGCTGATCGGCTGGTCGTTCCTCGAGGGAATCGGCGCCGTCCTGATCATGCCGGCGATCGTGGCGCTCGTCGCCTCGAACTTCGGGCGATCCGACCGGCCGCGCGCCTACGGGCTCGTCGCCGCCGCCGGCGCCATCGCGTGTGCGTTGGGCCCCGTCATCGGCGGCGCGTTCACCACCTACTGGTCCTGGCGGTGGGTGTTCGCCGGCGAAGTGCTCATCGTCGCGGTCATCCTCCTCCTCACCCGGCGGATGAACGACACGCCGCCGGAGAAGGGCGTCAAGCTGGACATGGTCGGCACGGCACTGTCCGCATCCGGCCTCGCTCTGATCGTCTACGGCATCCTGCGCTCGGGCTCGTGGGGCTTCGTGCGGCCCAAGGCCGGGGCTCCCGAGTGGCTCGGGCTCTCGCCCGTGATCTGGCTGATCCTCGGGGGTGGGGTCCTGCTGCTCCTCTTCCTCGCGTGGGAGAACCGGCGCATCCAGCGCGGAGAGGGTGCGCTCCTGAACCCCGCGATGCTGCGGAACCTTCAGCTGCGCAACGGCGTCACCTCGTTCCTCTTCCTGTTCCTGGTGCAGGCGGGGATCTTCTTCGTCGTGCCGCTGTTCCTTTCGGTGGCGCTCGGCATGTCGGCGGTCGCGACGGGCGTTCGGCTGCTTCCGCTCTCCCTGATGCTGCTGCTCTTCGCCGTCGGAGTCCCCAAGCTGTTTCCGCACGTGTCACCGCGGCGGGTCATTCGCCTCGGGTTCCTGACGCTGTTCGGCGGGCTCGTCCTCCTGCTCTTCCTGCTGGACTACGGTGCCGGTTCGGAGATCGTCACCTGGCCGCTGCTGTTCGCGGGTGCGGGGATCGGCTCGATCGCCTCGCAGCTCGGCGCCGTGACCGTGTCGGCGGTGCCCGACGAGCAGAGCGGCGAGGTGGGGGGGCTGCAGAACACCGGGACACAGCTCGGCGCCTCGATCGGCACCGCGCTGGCCGGCGCCGTGCTCATCTCCGCGCTGACCGCATCGTTCCTCACCGGCATCGCGAACAACCCGGACGTTCCCGATCGCGTGGTCAACCAGGCACAGACGAGCCTGAGCGGCGGGGCCCCGTTCATCTCCGACGCCGACCTCGAGGCCGCGCTCTCGGACGCCCACGTCCCGCCGCAGACCGCCAACGCGATCGTCGACGAAAACGAGAAGAGCCGAATCGACGCGTTGCGTGTCGCAGTCGCGATTCTGGCGCTCTTCTCGCTCCTCGCGCTTCCGTTCACCCGCGGGATCCCGACGGTGCAAGCCGGCGACGCCGGGCCGCCGGGCACTCGCGAGCCGGCAGGCTCCGCCGCGCCTGCGTAGCTATCATCGTGACGATGGACTGGGCGTGGGGCGGCTCGGGTTCACCTCGTCGCAGTGCCATCACTAGGGCGGTTAGCCGTACCCCGTGACGCCTGCGGGCCGTAACGACAGCGCGAGCCGCGTGTCGTACCGTCAGGGCATGCCGATCGCACTCGCATACGCACTGGCGCTCGCGCCGTTCCTCGCGCTCGGCGCCGGCCTGTTCCGGCTGACCCGCGCCTAGACTCTCTGGCGGTATGGCCGATGAGAAGCTGATCGCGGACAACCGCAAGGCGCGGCACGACTACGAGCTCCTCGAGCGGGTCGAGTGCGGCCTCGTCCTCACCGGGACCGAGGTGAAGTCGCTGCGCGAGGGGCGTGCGACGCTGGCGCAGGCGTTCGCCGACGTCCGCGGCGGCGAGATGTGGCTGGTCGGCGCAGAGATCTCCACGTACGACCAGGGGAACATCGCCAACCACCAGCCGACGCGCGACCGCAAGCTGCTCCTTCACCGCGGCGAGATCGAGTCGCTGTACGGCAAGGTGCGCGAGAAGGGGCTGACCCTCGTCCCGACCCGCATGTACTGGAAGAACGGCCGCGCGAAGGTCGAGATCGCCCTCGCCCGCGGCAAGCACACGATCGACAAGCGCCGTGACATCGCCAAGCGTGATGCCGACCGCGCGATGCAGCGGGCGCTCAAGTCGAGACGCTAGGCGGGCCCGCACGGGGGCCCGCCCAGCTCGTGCGCGCGACTAGCCGGCGGTCTTGATCTGACCGCGGATCTCGCCGCCCGCGTTCTTGGCGGTGTGGACGTTGATGTACGCCTTGCCGCTCTCCATCGCTGCGATCACGGACTTCGAGATCTTCACCTTGCCGGTCTGCCCGTTCTTGCACGGCCCGCACAGCGGGACCAGCACGGGGCCTGCGACGCCCGGCTTGCCGCCGTGGATGTGCGCTGCGGCGGCCGAACCGGTCAGGTGCGAGAACGTCAGCTTCCACGTCAGCGTGGCGCCGGTCTTGTTCTCGACGTACTTGGCGCTGAACGAGCCGCTCGCACGCGCGGCGCCCTTCGGCCGGGGCGTTTCGGTGTTGTTCTTCAGGGTCGCGTTGGCGGTGTACGTGCCGACCGCGGCGGCGCCGGCGAAGGCGACCACGACCAGCGCGGCGGCGGCCCCTGCGACCACCAGAGATACGAGCTTCTTCACGGATGTTCCTCCCTCTTGCGTTCGGCCTGCTAGGAGGGGTTCGCCGCTGGGGCCGGATCGGTTTTCGGGAACCGTCAGAGCTGCTTCTGGAAACAGCGGCTCTTCGGGTCGTTCGCAAACGGTCCCCAGCAGGGACACGGCTCGTAGCCGCTCGACGTGTACAGGCCCATCGCCTCGGGCGCTTCGTTCCCGGTCTCGAGGCGCATCGTCTCGTAGCCGAGCTCACGCGCCGCGTCCTCGAGCGCTTCGAGGATCCTGCGGCCGAGGCCCGTGCCGCGATGCTCCGGGACGACGTACATCCGCCGCAGCTCGCCGGTCGTCTCGTCGAGCCGGCCGACGCCGCCGCACCCGGAGGGCTCGCCGTCGACGAAGACGGCGAGGAACGTCCCGTCCGGCGGCTCGAAGTACGCCGGGTCCGGCATCGCCCCTGATCCCGTGCTGCCGTGATGCCGCGCGGTCAGCTCCGCCTGCTGCGCATCGGCCATCGGCCGGGTGATCGGGCTCCCGAACGGCTCGCGGAGAATCTCGACGCCCACCGTTCGAGGCTACACTGAGGGGAACACAACATACGGGGGCGACCAGGTCTCGACGTGGTCGGTGCTCCGGCTGAGCTGCAGGTCGAGGTCCCCGGTCGGCCTCGTAAAACAACCGGGAAAACAACGTAAGTGCGGATCACGATCTCGCACTCGCCGCCTAGGTAACTAGGTGACGCATCGCTCCTCGCTCGGCCCGTGGCGAGGGCAGCGGTGTCATAAAACGGGCTGGCCCCAACGCAGAGCCAATCGGCTGCGGGGCGAGACCACAGGATGGCTGGCCCCGACGGTAGGTCGCTCACCACCGGCCGGCGGGGCGAGATCAAATGGTGAGCTACACCTGTAGAGGCTCAGACTGGTGCGGCTACGGACGCGGGTTCGATTCCCGCCGCCTCCACTCAGCAGGGAAGGTACGCAGGGGCGCGAGAAATCGCGCTACGCAGGGAAAAAGGCTGCGCAGGGGTGCGAAATCTTGCGCACCGAAAAGTGCCGGTTTGCGACCCGAGGTGCCGGTCGCGGTCGCAGGCGGGTAGCGGCGGCGTCGTCTGAACCGACCGCATCCATCACCGCCCGCACGTCGTCCATCGTCGTCTCGAGCGACTACACCTCTCGCACGCGATCCGAGAGACCCGTCCCGCGTTTGTCGAGCATGAGCACTGCGGGCGTAGCTCACTTCGGGCGGCTGCACAGCGTGAGTCTCGCCCATCACGGCAACTCCCGCCGGGCGCCGCCGTATCCTCCGCCGCCCTGGGTCGCTCGCACGGGGGAACCGGCCGGTTTCCCCCGTGGGGCCCCTTCCCCCGCTCTTCCGGGAGTCTTCGACTCCGGCAGTCGCGCTGCGTTCTCCCGGCGCGCGGTGGAGAGCCGCGCCCGCCAGGTCGGTCGCGGCCGCGGAATGTGGCACCGGGCCCCTTCGGCCAGACCGGTCGTCAGTACCCGAGAGCGTCGAAAGCGGCCGGATAGACGATCCGACCGGCGAGGTCGGGGCTGTATCGCGGGAGCCGCTTGACCATGAAGGCCTCGTCGGGGATCTTCGGATGCGGGGAGATGAAACCGAGCGCGCTCGCCCGCTCGAAGCCGAAGCGAGGGTAGTACGCGGCAACCCCCTCGACCATGACGGCAGGCTCGCCTGCTTCTTCGACGCGGCCGAGCGCGTCGCGGATCAGCCGTGTTCCCACCCCGATGCGCTGGCGGTCGGGGCGGACAGACATCGGCGTGAGATTGAGGATCCTTGTACGGGCTCCGCCTTCGACGCCGACCCAGCTCAGCATCAGGTGAGCGATCACACCGGAGGAGTCCTCGGCGACCAGCGCCAACTCCGGGATGAACTGTTCCGACGCCCGGATGCGCTCGACGAACGATGCGACCTCGTCGGGGTGTCCGACGAATGCCGCGCGGACAACCTCTGCGATCGCGGGGTGGTCCGCGTCGCGCTCGGGACGGATGACGACGCCTTCGGCCACGGGTGCCGATGGTAATCGGGTAGACCATCGCAGTGCCATGACGCACGGAGAGGAGACGACGATGAGCAACGAAGCGGCACCCGAGACGAAAGGTGTGACGTCGGAGCTACTGGCAACGGTCGACCTTGGTCCCGAGATCGAGGGCATGGCAGGGCGCCAACTTCGAATGCGAATGGTGACGATCGAGCCCGGCGGGGTCTTCGGCCCGGTTCACGACCACAAGGACAGACCGGGCATCGTCTACGTCCTGGAAGGAACGATCACCGACCATCGAGACGGAGTCGCGACGGACTACGGGCCGGGGGTGGGCTGGCCCGAGGACAGGAACACCACACACTGGCTCGAGAACAGGGGAGCGGTTCGGGCCGTGGAGATCTCGGTCGATATCGTCGGACAAGGATCGCCCGGATGAACGTCTCGCTGAGACCGGTCGAGGACAGGGACCTCGACACGCTCTATCTTCAAGTGACGGATCCGGAGTCGATCCGGATGGCCGCCTTCACCGCCGAGGATCAGACCGATCGCCGCGCGTTTCTCGACCGGACGTCCCGCCTGCGGGCTGACACGAGCGTCTCGCACCGGGTCATCGATGTCGACGGAGTGACCGCCGGAACGATCGGGTTCTTCCGGATCGACGATCAGTCCGAGGTGACCTACTGGGTGGATCGGGCGCAATGGGGAAGAGGCATCGCGAGCGCAGCCCTCGGGATTCTTCTCGCCGAGACTGCAGAGCGTCCGATCTACGCCCGGGCGGCCTCCGACAACGTCGGTTCGCTGCGGGTGCTGGAGAAGGCCGGCTTCCGGCGCGTCGGCGTCGACCGCGGCTTCGCAGCCGGTCGCGGTGAGGAGATCGAGGAAACGATCATGCGCCTGGACTGAGCGCCGCGCGCAGCAGCGCGACGTCCCGCGCCAGGCGTTCCTCCGGCATCGGCCCCGGGTCGGGCTCCGGGAACGGGAAGGGCCAGCCCGGGCGCGGATCGTCGGCGTAGCGCGGAACGACGTGGGTGTGCAGGTGCGGCAGCCAGTTGCCGAGCACGTTGTAGTTCATCTTGACGGCCGAGAACGTCGTTTCCAGCGCGCGGCCGACGGTCAGCACCTCGCGGCCGTACGCGGCGGCCTCCTCGTCGCTCAGTTCGGTCGGCTCCACCACATGGCGCCCGCGCCACACGACGATCGACAGCCCTCGCTGGGTGTCGGCCCGCACGAGGTACGCGTCGGCCACGTCGCCCGCGAAGAACCGCATGCCCACCGGCAGTTCGTCGGGCCGGCCTTCCGCACACGACGGGCAGCCGTCACCGGCCAGCCACGCGTACCACCGCTCCGGCCACTCCACGGGCCGATCGTAGACGGCCGTCTAGGATGCCCGCATGCCCGAGCACGCCCAGGATGCACGCGGGCCCGACACCGGCGGGCTGCGGACGCCGGCCGTCGAGGAGTGGGACTCCTGGCCGTTCGCCGGCGGCGTCACGCCCAAGACCCTGCGTCCGCCGGAGCCCGAGCCCGACCGCGACGGCGAGGGCGTGCGCCCGTGCACCGCGTGCGGCAAGGGCGATGACGCGTACGCCTGGACCGACGAGCACTGGCGGCTGTATGCCCTCGCGCCCAGCGGCCTGCCGCTGGTCATGATCCTGGAGCCGCGCGATCACTTCGACAGCCCGCGCGACCTCCCGGACGACATGCTCGCCGAGATGGGCGTCATGCTGGCCCGCGTCGAGCGCGCGGTCCTCGCGGTCGACGGCGTCGAGCGCGTCCACATCCTCCGCTACGGCGAGGGATCCGCGCACCTGCACTGGTGGTTCATGGCCCGGCAGACGGGCCTGCGCCAGACGGCCAGCGGCTTCGCGATGATCTGGGACGACGTGCTGCCGCCGACGCCCGAGGACGTCCACCGCGCGAGCATCGCGGCGGTCGTCGCGGCGATGGACGCCTCCGCCCCGAGCTGATCGTCGTGGTGCGGGAGGGGAGCAGCGACGATTTCGCGGCGGCGACCGGACTCCTTGACCGCGTGTGGCCGCACCGCGTCGGATCCGAGCAGGGGTTCCGGCACGCGGCCGCAGTGGAGCCGCCGGACGCGCATCGCCGCTACTGGGCCGCCGAAGACGACGGCACGCTCGTCGGCTGGGCGACGGCGGCAATCGAGTACCAGAGCTCCGAGCGCCCCGGATTCCTGCAGGCCAGTGTCGCGCCGGAGTCCCGCGGGTCCGGCGTCGGGTCAGCCCTCCTCGAGCGCTGCGAGGCCCACCTGGCCGGCCTCGGCGTCGCGACGGCGCTGTCGGTCAGCACTCCCGAGGAGGCGTCGCGCAGCTTTGCCGCCAAGCACGGGTTCCGACACACCCACACGACTCGGATCTCCGGCGTCGACCCGCGCACGATCGAGCCTCAGAGCGCCCCGCCCGGCGTCGATCTGCGCCCGCTCGCCCAACTCGACCCACGAAAAGTGCACGTGCTCGATGCCGAGGCGATGGCCGACGTTCCTGGTGAGGTCGCGATGGACGACGTCTCGTTCGAGCAATGGCTCGAGGACTACTGGCGTCATCCGGACACGGACCTCGACGCGAGCATGGCGGCCGTGATCGACGGCAGGCCGGTCGCCTTCACACACCTCCGCATCGCCCCGGGCGGCCGGGCAGTCAGCGACATGACCGGGACGCTGCGTGACTATCGCGGCCGCGGACTCGCGTTGCTGGCGAAGCGCGCCGCCCTGGTGAACGCTGCCGAGCGTGGGGTCGAACTCGTCACGACGGAAAACGACGAGACCAACGGGCCGATGCTGAGGGTCAACGAGAAGCTCGGCTATCGGCCCGTCGGCAGCGCGCTCGCCTGGGCGCGCCCCTGACCCACGCGGCCCGTCCAGCCGCCGAGAATCGTCGGGGTGTGCAATACTGAACTGAATGGTTCAGTATCCGATCACGATCGACCGCGCGTTCGCGGCCCTCGCCGACCCGACCCGGCGTGCCGTGCTCGAACGGCTCGGCGCCGGCAGCGCGACGGTCAGCGAGCTCGCCGAGCCCTTCGGCATGTCGCTGACCGGGATGAAGAAGCACATCCGGCTGCTCGAGGGGGCGAACCTCGTCGCCACGCAAAAGGTCGGCCGCGTCCGCAGATGCGAGCTCGTGCCGTATGCCTTCGAGGGCATCAGCACGTGGCTGCAACGGCTCGACCGCTTCGCGCAGGTCGTCGAACGCACGAAAGGAGCACGATGAGCACCACCGTCACCACCCCGAGCGAGCTCGAGATCCGCGTCGAGCGGATCTTCGACGCACCGCGCGCGCACGTCTACTCCGTCTGGACGGATCCGGAGCTGATCCCCGAATGGTGGGGCGACGGCACCGTGGTCGAGGAGATGGACGTCCGTCCCGGCGGCACCTACCGGTTCCGAACGGCGTTCGGCGTCGTCGAGGGCGAGTTCCGCGAGGTCGATCCGCCCGCGCGTCTCGTGCAGACGTTCCAGAACCACCTGCAGACGCTCGAGTTCGAGGATCTCGGCGAGCAGACGAAGCTGATCCAGACGATGCGCTTCGAGACGACCGAGCACCGGGACACGACCATGCAGTACGGCGTCGAGGAGGGCGCGAAGGCCGGCTTCGCCCGCGTCGACGCGCTGCTGGCGAGGATCGTCGCGTAGCGTAGGGCGGCATGGTCGCCCTGGTTTCAGCGGTTGCGCTCGTTCCCTGGGCACAGCCGCTGCGCTTCCGGCCGCTGGCGGGCTGGCAGAGGGGGGCGAGTGGCACGCTCGACTCCTCCTACGGCCCTGCACCGAAGATCCCCGCGCCGAAGGAGTCGACGGCCTGGATGGTGAGAGGCGTTCGCTACCGCGACGGCCCGTCCGCGGACCCTCCGAACCGGACGCTCGCGCGGCTCCCACGGAACGGCGTCGTCGTCTTCGGGGTCATCTACCAGTCCGGGCGCAGCACGGAGAGGCCGATCGACCTGCGGTTTGCCCACGCGAAGCACTACCCGTGTTGCGACGGCACGTACGTCGCGGGCGGTGAATACGAGCTGGACGGGTCCGGCCCGGCGGCCGCCTATTCGGTGATCGTGCGGGTCTACTTCGGCTCGCGTCCGACGCGCTCGATGCGCGCGCAGGCGCAACGCGCCGTCGACCGGCTCGACCTGCCCCTGCCCCGGTAGATTCGTCGGCGGTCGCCCTCGAGACGGCGTCGCGCGTCACGCTTCGAGCTGCGGCTTGACGTCGGAGGCGAAGAGCTCGAGCGTGCGCCGTGCCTCGGCGTAGGTCATGTCGCCGGTCGGGAGCTGGAGCGCGACGTAGTCGATCAGCCCGGGCTCGAGCATTGCGGCGAAACGCTCGGCGATCTGACCGGTGGTGCCGGCGCCGGCGGCGATCGCGTCTTCCATGTGGGCGAGGATGCCGTGCAACGGCTGGAGGGCCAGCTCGCAGTCCTCCTCGGACAGGACGAGATGGTCACGCGTGTGCACGGCCTCGGCGCGGCGCACCAGGCCGTCCATGCCGCGGCGGGAGACGGCGAGCGCCTCCTCCTCGGTCGGCGCGATCGCGAGCACCATCGTGCAGCCCACCATCGGCCGCGAGTCGGGCCCGTCCAGCCGAAGCGTGTCGCCCCTGTGCTTCTCCCACGTCTCGACATACGTGTCGTAGGCGTCCCGGCCGATCGGGCCGGGCCACATCAGGCTCATCCCGTGACGGCCGGCGGTCACGGGGCTCCCCGGGTACCAGAACGGGATCGGATCCTGCAGCGGCCTCGTCGACAGCGGTGCGGTGGGGAAGTCGTGGTACGCGCTCCCCTCGCTCGAGATCTCCCCGGTGGCGAGCGCGTTGCAGATGATCGCCAGCGTGTCCTCGAAGCGCGCCCGGCTGTCGGTCCACGTGCTGCCGAACCAGGCGTGCTCGATCGGCGCGACGCCGCGGCCGACGCCGAAGTCGAGCCGGCCGCCGGTGAGGTGGTCGACCACGCACATGTTCTCGATGATCTCGACCGGGTGGTGGAGCGGGAGCAGCTTCACCATCGGCCCGAGCCGGATCTTCGTCGTGATCTGCGAGGCGGCCGCGATGAAGACCTCCTGGTTCGGCGCCATGCACAGGTCGGAACCGTGGTGCTCCGCCAGGTGAAATCTCTCGAAGCCGGCGTCGTCGGCGAGCTTGATCAGCTCGAGCCGGTCGCGAAAGAGTTGCTGCGTCGGCGTGCCCGGGATGTTCTCGATGTGGTCGAAGATGCCGAAAGCGGGTTGGGCCACGCGGCAAGCTTACGCCGGTTCGACGACTCTGGTCACGACCCAGCGGTGCTTGCCGATCTTGCGGTCACGGACGAACCCGAGCTGCTCGTAGGTCGACAGAGCGCCGTTGAAGAGGAACCCGGCCGGCACCGAGGCGGCGTCTTCCGGGTACCCCTCGACGGTTCCCCCGCCCAGGTGCGCGATCAGCTCCACGGCGCCGGCGAGTGCCGCGGTCGCCACGCCCTTGCGCCGGTGACCCTTGCCGACGTAGCAACACGCGATCCGCCAGTCCGGTGGGGTCGTCTTGTCCTTGTCGTAGGCCGCGCGGCTCTTGATCCGCGGCAGCTCGTCGGGCGCGCCGAACTGGCACCACCCGAGGCAGTCGTCCCGGTCGAAGACGAGCGCCGCGTGGGTCGTTCCGGTCCGGACGCGCTCGAGCTTCCGTTCGCGGTTCAGCGCCGGTGTGGTGTCCTTGCCGACTCCCTCGGGGTGGAACCCCATGCACCAGCAGCCGCCGAACACGCCGTTGTTGCACTCCACCAGGGCGGCGAATGCCGCCCACGTCGACTCGTCGAGAGCCTTGATCGTGTACGCCGGGCCGCCGATGAGACCCAGCCTAACCACGCCCGCCGATACCCTCATCAGCTATGTCGGAAGAGGAGCATGGACGGGCAGAGCAGCTGAAGGCGGCCACCGAGGCGCTCGAGGCGGTCATCCGCGATCGCGGGCTGTTGCGGTCGCTCACGCTCGAGGAGCGGACGCGGCTGCTGACAGCCGCCGGCGACGTCTTCAACCCGGACGTCGTCCAGCGGCGCCGCTTCAACAAGACCGTTCGACGCGAGAAGAAGGCCGCGCGGCTCGAGCGCGACGAGGCGGTGCTCGGGGAGACCGGCATCCGCACGCTGCGCGAGCGGCCGGTCTTCACGACCCCGAACGTGTACGCACCCACCGGGTTCGAGCAGGTCGACGTCGATTCCGACCCCGATCTGCGCGAGGTCGTCGAGCCCCAGCACTGCTACGTCTGCAAGCAGGACTACAGCGACATCCATCCGTTCTACGACCAGCTCTGCCCGCCGTGCGGCGACTTCAACTACGCCAAGCGAGGCCAGACCGCCGACCTGAGCGGTCGCGTGGCGCTCCTCACCGGCGGGCGCGTGAAGATCGGCTACCAGTCGGGGATCAAGCTCCTGCGCGCGGGGGCGCATCTCGTCGTCACGACGCGCTTCCCACGCGACTGCGCCGTCCGCTACGCCGAGGAGCCCGACTTCGACGACTGGGCCGACCGGCTCGAGGTCTTCGGCCTCGACCTACGGCACACGCCGAGCGTCGAGGCGTTCTGCCACCACCTGCACGCGACGAGGGGCCGGCTCGACTTCATCGTCAACAACGCCTGCCAGACCGTCCGGCGGCCGGCGGACTTCTACCGGCACATGATGGACGGCGAGAACGCGTCGGCCGACGCGATGCCCGACCGCGCCCGCGCGGTGCTCGGCGAGTGGGAGGGGCTGCGGCGATCGGAGATCCTGCCGGCCGCCGTTCCCGCGGTCGCCGGCGACGGCGCGCTCGCCCTCGTCGGGATGACGCATGCCGCCCAGCTCTCGCAGGTGCCGCTCCTGCCCGACGACCTCGCCGGCCAGGGCGACCTCTTCCCGGAGGGCCGCCTCGATCAGGATCTCCAGCAGGTCGATCTGCGCGACCGGAACTCGTGGCGCCTCCTGCTCGCGGAGGTCTCGTCTGTGGAGCTCCTCGAGACCCAGCTCGTGAACGCCGTCGCCCCGTTCGTGCTGAACGCTCGGCTGAAGCCGCTGATGCTGCAAACGGCCGACCGCGACAAGCACATCGTCAACGTGTCGGCCGTCGAGGGGCAGTTCTACCGCCGGTTCAAGACGATCCGGCATCCCCACACGAACATGGCGAAGGCCGCCCTGAACATGATGACCCGGACGTCAGCCGCCGACTACCAGGCCGACGGCATCCACATGAACAGCGTCGACACCGGCTGGGTGACCGACGAGGATCCGATCCAGATCGCCGAGCAGAAGACCGCCGAGCACCGGTTTCGCCCGCCGCTCGACATCGTCGACGGCGCGGCGCGCATCCTCGATCCGATCATCGACGGCGTCAATACGGGCGAGCATGTCTGGGGCCAGTTCCTGAAGGACTACCGCTCGACGGACTGGTGAGCGGTAGCCCGGCCGTGCGTCAGTTCAACTGCTGAATCACGAGCGAGGCGGCCACCGGGCTCGCGCCGCCTGCCAGCGGCGTGATCGTGAGCGCCGTGGAGTTCCCGATCGGGTTCATGACCGAGAGGGCCGAGTTGACGACGGTGGTCGTGACGAGCGCCTCGCCGGTGATCTGACTCGTTCCCGTCGCCCGTCCGAAGACTGTGTATCCGAGCGCGACCGGGCCGGCGTCGCCGCTACCGTTCCGGAGCGATGGAGGCGATTGTTCTCTATGACGGAGATTGCGGCTTCTGTACCTGGGCCGCCGGCGCGCTCGTGGCATGGGGTGGCCGGGGGCGGCTGCGAGCGGTTGCGATTCAGGACGCCGCCGCCGGCGGGATTTTGCAGGGCATGACGACGGAGGCAAGGATGTCGAGCTGGCATCTGGCAACTGCCGACGGACGTCTGTACTCCGCCGGGGCCGCCGCCGAGCCGTTGTTCAGAGTGCTGCCGGGCGCGGCGCCGCTGGCATGGCTCGCGCATGCGTTCCCCGGTGCGACCGAGCGGACATACCGATTGATCGCGCGGCACCGCGGGTTGATCGGGCGGATGCTCGGCGTGCGAGGGCGACGCCGGTTCGGCCCAAGCCTCTAGCAGACGGGGCCGGTGTCGACGACCGTCGCGGTCAGCAGCTCGCGCACGACGTCGGGGTCGATCTGATCGGGGCGCCGGTACCGGATGCACCCCTTGCCGACCGAGAGCCCGGCGAGCCGCCCGGCGCTCGCGCGAAGCACCGCCTCACGGGCGACGTAGAACGAGATGTACGCCTTCTGGCTCGCGAAGCCGACCTCGACGGCGTCGTCCCGGAGGTAGCACGGCATGCCGTACCGCATCGCCTCCTCGTAGCCGGCGAGGTGCTCGAGGCACAGCCTGCGGAGGAGCTCGAACGCCGGGCGCCGCTCGGCGCGCACGCCCGCGATGTACGCGTCGACCGTGGCGGCGTCGCTCCGCACGCCCGGACTCTACGGAGTGTGGACTCGCCGCCGCCACCGCAGCGACGGCTGCCTCGGCCAAGGATCGCCAGACCGCGGGCGGCTGCTCCTCGAGCGGGGACGTCTGCAACCAGATCTCGGTCGAGGGCGGAGTGCTGTACCTGCACATCAGCACCGTGGCGAAGTACTTCTCCAACTACAAGCTTTGCGTCCGCGGTCCGAAGAGCAACGTCTGCAAGACCTTCGCGATCAAGGGCCCGGCGAAAGCCGGCGACTCGTACTTCTCGAAGGTCGGCTGGCGCAAGAACTTCCCGTACCAGGGCCCGGGGTCTACAAGGTCACCTGGGACAACTCGCCTAAGCCGCTGAGCTTCCGGCTTCCCCTCGGCTAGCCCAGACTGCGCCTTCAGCCTCTTCGGGTGATGGCAGCGGCCGACGGCGGCCCTACGCTCGCTCGGATGAGCACTCCGCCAGGCACGAGCAGCCCCGAGGTCACCTCCCACGGTAGCCGGGCCAGATCGATTCAGGACTGGCTCACGGGCCGGGCCGACACGAGCCTCGGGCGGCTCTCGTTGCAGTGGTTCAAGGCCTACTTCGCGTCGAGCCGCAACTCGGGGTGCGCCCTGACCGTCTACTCGGCGCTGTCGGTTCTCCCCGTCGTGCTCGTGTTCCTGTCCTTCTTCCATCCTTCGGGGAGCACCACCAACGTCTTCGCACAACACCTGATCGACCATCTCAACCTGACCGGCTCCACCGCCGGCATCGTCCAGGACGCATTCGGGAGCGCCTCGTCGAACAAGCTCGGGGCGACAATCGCGGTCGCGATCAGCTTCCTGTTCTGGGGTATCGGGATCGGGCAGATCTACCAGGACGTCTACGCGCGTGCCTGGGGGATCAAGGTCGGGTCGCTCGCCGACCAGGCGCTGTTCGCGATCTTCTTCTTCGTCCTCAGCGGCGGCGTCGCGCTCTCGTTGATCGCCTCCTCGGAGCTCGACAACACGGACTCGCTCGTCCTGATCCCCGCCTGGCTCGCCGGGTCGCTGATCTTCTGGCTGTGGGTACCGCGCTTCCTTCTCCACCGGAAGGTCGGCTTTCGTGCGCTCCTGCCCGGGGCGCTGCTCGCGACGCTCCTCCTCGGCGGTACCGCGGCAACGTCGCCGCTGTTCCTGGCTGCGCCGCTGAACTCGAACGGGAAGATCTTCGGGGCGTTCGGGGTCGTCGTGACGATCATCGGGTACGCCTTCACGATGCTCGTGATGTCGCTCGCATGCGCGGTCTTCTCCCCGGTGTGGCAGGAGTGGCGGAAGACCGAGAAGAACCGCGCCCCGGTCGCCGAGCAGTCTTGATGCCGCCCTCCGGGCCCGGCGACGAGCCCACCCCGACCGAGCTGCCGCCGCCGAGGCGGACGCTGCTCCGCCATCTCACGTACTGGGTCGAGCACGCCAACGCGCTCAAGGCCTGGGTCGAGCTCGCCCGGAAGCGCTCACGGACGCTCGACGCCACCTTCGAGACCATTGAACGCGACTCCCAGATCGGCGGCGTCATGCTCGCCGCCGCGCTCTCCTACCGGCTGTTCGTGTTCGCGCTGCCGCTCGCGTTCTTCACCGTCGCGGGCCTCGGCCTCCTGGGGAGCGCGCTCGGGCTCGAGCCGCACGTGGTCTCGAGCTCGATCGGCCTGGCCGGGCTCGTCACGAAGCAGGTGGCGAGTACCTCGAAGAGCGGGTCGAGCTGGTGGGTCGCGCTCACCTCGTTCTTCGTGCTCGTGTACGCGACGAGAGTCCTGCTCCGTGCCGTCTCGATCGCCCACTCGCTGGCATGGCACCGCACGGGCGCGTCGGTCAAGGTCAGCCCGCGCTCGCTCGGGATCTTCGGCGCGATGATCGCCGGGCAGCTCTTGCTCGTCGCGGGCATCGGCGCGATCGGCCACCAGACGGTAGCCGGGGGCGTGGTGGCGGTCGCGGTCTTCGTGTTCGCGGTGGCGGGGATCTGGCTCGTCGTCTCTCTGAACGTGCCTCACGCCGCGGACGCCCGCTGGGTGGACATGATCCCGGGCTCGATCCTCTACGCGGTCGGCTCGATCGGGATCGTGATCGCCAACGTCCTCGTTCTCGGCAACCTGATCGCGTCGAAAACGACGACCTACGGTGCGCTCGGAACCTCGGCGACGCTCCTGCTCGCGTTCTTCTTCTTCGGGCGGGTCATGGTCGGCGCGGCGGTTCTGAACGCCACCCTGTACGACCGCAAGTCGCGCTCGACCTCCCGGTAAGCGCCTCCTCGGACCGGTGATGCCAATTCGCCGCCGAGTTGGCTACCATGTGCAAGCCGCGATACACGACTTTTCGCCCGCAAACGAACAGAATGGGGTCTCTACGAATGAAACGGTTCACTCGTCCGATCGGTGTGGTGCTAGGCACGGCCGCGGTCCTCGGCGCGATCGCCGTCGGTGCCGCGTACGGCGTTCCCGGCGCCAACGGCCAGCTCAACTCCGTCCAGTGCGTCAGCCTGTCCGGTCGGATCCTGCGGCACGGTGGATCGGGCTCGACGAACCGACCAGCGTCGCCATGTCGACCGACGAGCTCCGCGTGTTCGCCGCCGTCGGCCACCAGCGACTCCGTCGCGATGTTCAACCGCAACACGGGGAACAGCGGCAAGCTGACGCAGCGCAGCGGGAACGAGTGCATCAGCGAGACCGGGGCGGGCGGGTGCGAGGACGGCCACGCCCTCGACGGCGCGACGGACGTCGCGAACGTCGACAACAGCACCTATGTGGCCGCCGCGAACAGCGGCGCCGTTGTCCTGATCAAGGCCAACTCGGGCATTTCTGACTGGCACGAGCCGAGCGGTACCAACGGCTGCGTCAGCAACGACGGCTCCGGCGGTACCTGCACGGTCGGCAGGGGGCTCGCCGGTGCGTCGTCGGTCGCCATCCGCCCGGGCTCGGGCAACGTGTACGTCGGCGGCACCGGGTCGATCGCCGTCTTCAGCCGGGCGAAGCAGAGCGGCGTGGGCCAGCTCACCCAGCTCCAGGGCACCGACGGCTGCGTGAGCAACGGCGGCTCCGACGGTTGCGCGAGCGGCTTCATTCCCGACACGGTGCGCGACATCAGGATCACCTCCGACGGGAAGACCCTCTACGCGGCGGCGTCCGGGCCGGGCAACGGCGCGGTGCTGGTGTTCAAGATCAACTCGTCCAGCGGCGCGCTCACCCAGCTCCAGGGCACGGCCGGTTGCATCAGCGAGGACGGTTCCGGCGGCCAGTGCACCATCGGCCGGGGGCTCCTGAAGCCGGAGGGCATCTCGACCGACCGCGACAGCGGCGGCGGCCTCAACGTCTACGTCGCCTCGAACGGAAGCGACGCGGTTGCCGCGTTCTCGCGCAACAAGTCGACGGGCGCGCTCACGCAGCTCGGCGGGACGAAGGGCTGTGTCAGCGAGACCGCGTCCGACGGCTGTGCCGACGGACACGCGCTGACCGGCCCGCACCGTGTGAACGTCTACAAGACGAACAAGTACGTCGAGGTCACGGCTGGTGACGGCGTCGCGAGCTTCGCCCGCGACAAGAAGACCGGGGCGCTCACCCAGCTCCCGGGCCTCTCCGGATGCACCTCCGAGACCGGCCTGAGCAACACGTGCTTCGTGGGGCCCGGCCTGGCCGGGGCGATGGGAGTCGTCACCACCGGTGGCGGCAAGAACGCCTACGTCGCCGGCTCGACCGTCGACGCGCTCGTCGTTCTCAAACTCAAGTAGTCGAAGTTCAGCGGTGGGTGCCGGGCATGGCCTGGCACCCACCGCTTCTCGCTACGGGGTAATCGACGTCACGGCCCTGACGACGAGGCTGGCATCGGAGATGCTCGGCCGAGGGCCGCTCCGCTCCTCGGGCCAGCAGACCAGCTGGACACTGCCCGAGCTGACGAACGTCGCCGCCCAGAGCAGGCTCAGCGTCTGATCCTCCGCCGCTCCGGCCCGCGACCCGACCGTGGCCGCGCTCTGGTCGGTCGTCGCGATGCTTCCCGACCAGCCGGGATAGCGGAGCTGGCACACGACGCGCGCGAACGAGTGGCCGCCGAAGGCGATGACCTTGGCCTCGATCACGTACGCCCCCTGGTCGAGTGAGCTCGTCGTCGCGACGACCGTGGGCGCCGCCGGCGTCCCGGTCACGACGAGGATGTCCTTGAACGTCGCGAAGGCAACGTTGCCGGCGGGGGTGAGGGTCGTCTTCCGCGCCGTTCCCGATGCCCAGCCGAGCTGTGTCGCTCCCAGAACCGCCACGGCGACGGCCGCGGCGACGAGGGTCAAACGCATGAAGGTCTTCATGCCGATCGCCTCCTTCTGTGCACTGGACGATGCGGGCACAGTACCCCCGGGGCGGCCCTGCCACGCCCGGCCGGGGCCCGTCGCGGGATACTGGGGTGATGTCGTCCCCCGAGATCCAGGCCGGCCTGTCCGACGAGCCAGAGGACGAGCTCGTCAAGGTCGAGATCGAGGGCGCCCAGCGCAAGAAGAAGACGGGCAAGGGCCGGATCATCGCGATGGCGATCTCCGTCGCTCGTCATCGGGGGCGTCTTCGCGTTCGCGCTGCCGAAGATCGCGAACTACGGCGACGTCTGGGGCGTGGTCAAGGGGCTCTCGTGGGAGTGGGCGCTCGCGCTCGCCGGCGCGGTGGTGATCAACACCGCGACGTACGGGCCGCCGTGGGTGGCCGCGCTGCCCGGGCTGTCGTACTGGCACGCGACGCGGGTGACGCTCGCGTCGACCGCGCTGTCGACGGTCGCCCCGGGCGGGGCCGCGGTCGGCATGGCCAGCTCGTTCGCGATGCTCAAAGCGTGGGGATTCAAGGGCCGGCCGGTCGGCCTCGCCGTCGTCGTCACGAGCGTCTGGAACCAGCTGCTGATCCTGGGGTTGCCGATCATCGCGCTCGCGGGCGTCGCCGCCGAGGGCGGGCGCAACCGCACGCTCGAGCTCGTCGCCGTGATCGGGCTCGGCATCTTCATCACGATCGTGGTGTGCTTCGCGGTCGGCCTCTCCAGCGCGCGGCTCGCGCGCAAGGTCGGCGACCGGGCCGCCCGCTTCGTCACCTGGGCGAAGGGGGTGATCGGCAAGGCGCCGGTGAAGTGGAGGGGCGAGTCGTTCGTCCGCTTCCGCGACGAGACGATCGGCCTGATCCGCCGCCGCTGGGCGTTCCTCACAGTCGCGACGCTCGCCGGCCACCTGACCGTCTTCGTCGTGCTGCTCGTCTCCGTCCGCGCGGTCGGCATCCCGAGCACCGAGGTGTCGATCGTCGAGGCGTTCGCCGCGTGGGCGCTCGCGCGCGTGCTCGGCTCGATCCCGCTCACCCCCGGCGGAGTCGGATTCGTCGAGCTCGGGCTCACCGGTGTGCTCGTCGCATTCGGGGCGAGCAACGACGAGGCGGTCGCGGCGACGCTGATCTACCGCTTCCTCACCGTCGTCCCGACGCTCGCCTTCGGGCTGCTCGCGGCAGCGACGTGGAATGTCGGCCGCCGAGCCCCGGAAAGCTGCCGCCCCGGAGCCGTTCCCGGGTGCTCGGCGCACTGTAAAGATCCTGTAAAGCCGGTGAAACCGTCGGTTTCGCGGCTACTATGGGGCGGCTGCGCCGATCTCGCGCGGCTTTCTCTCCCGTGCAAGAAAGGATTTTCGTGCCTGAGAACTAGGAAGAACGCAATTGCGAAAGGGGTCAGTGGATGAAACGTCTTGGACTTTCAGGCGGAGTGATCGTCGTCGCGGCGATCACCGCGGCGATGGTCGCCGGTGCCGCCTACGGAATCACGAAGTCCGCGGTGGGCGAGGGCGAGCTCGATCCGATCGCCTGCGTCAACGCGACCGGTGGTGCGTGCACCCAGGCCGTCAACATGGACGAGCCCACCGGGCTCGCGCTGTCCGACGACCAGAGCCGGGTGTTCGTCGCCACGCATTCGAGCGACGGCATGTCGATCTTCGTGCTCGACCGGAAGACCCGCCTCATGTCGCAGTACCGGCTCGACCGCGGCGGCTGCATCAACGAGACCGGGACCGGCGGCTGCTTCGACGGCCGCGGGCTCGACGGCGCGATGGGTGTCACGTCCAGCGTCAGTCACACGTACGTGGCCGCTGAAACCAGCGGCGCCGTCACCCTGATCCGGAAGAAGACGACCACCAAGATCTGGGACGAGCCTACCGATCCGGGCGCGTGCATCAGCGACACCGGCAGCGACGGCTGCTCCGACGGCCGCGGCCTCCCCGGCGCGAGGTCGGTCGCGTTCAGCGCCGACCACCACTACGTCTACGTCGGCGGTACGAAGTCGATCGCCGTCTTCAGCCGCAACACGCAGACGGGTCTCCTGACCCAGCTGTCGGGTTCGAACGGCTGCGTCAACGACGACGGTTCGGACGGGTGTGCCGACGGCTACATCCCCGACAACGTCAACGACATCGTTGCTTCGGATGACGGCAAGACGCTCTACGCAGCGTCGTCGGGGCCCGGCAACGGCGCTCTGCTCGTCTTCGACGTCAACAAGGCGAACGGGTCGATCACGCAGAAGCCCGGCACCGCCGGCTGCTTCAGCGACGACGGCTCCGGCGGTGACTGCACCGACGGTGTCGCGCTCGTCGGGCCCGATGGGCATCGCACTCGACCACAACGGCAACGGTGGCTCGAACCTCTACCTCGCGTCGTACGGCAGCAACGCGGTCGACGCGTTCACCCGCGATCCGCGGACAGGCGCCCTCCAGCAGATGCCGGGCACCAACGGCGTGCGTCAGCGATGACGGCACCGGCGGCGCCTGCGTCCACGGGAAGGCGCTCGTCGGCCCGCGCAAGCTCGTGGTCTACAAGACCAACCGGTTCGTCTACGTGACCGCCGGCGACGGTGTTGCGAGCTTCTCGCGCAACAAGGTCGGCGGGGTCATCACGCAGCTCGGCGGCACCTCCGGGTGCACGACCGACACCGGTGCACCCTCCTGCCTCGACGGCGACGGGCTCGCCGGGGCGTGGGGGATCGCCACCACGGGCGGCAGCAAGAACGCCCTGGTCGCCGGATCCACGAGCGACGCGATCGAGTCGCTCAAGATCAAGTAGTCGCTCGACGATTCCCGGCGTACGCCCGCCTCGCGCGGGCGTACGCCGGATCCTTTTCACACGATCGCCTTCTCCATCGTCACGCAGGTCACCGTCACCCCGTCCGGCATCAGCATGTCCGTCTCCTCGAGCGCCTCGAAGCCGTAGGCGAGGTACAGCGCGAGGCCGGACATCGTCGCCGACAGAACGAGGGTGTGAAAGCCCTCAGCCTTCGCCGCTGCCTCGCATGCTTCGAGGATCCGGCGCCCGAGGCCCCGCCGCGTCCAGTCGGCCCGGGTGAACATCGCCCGGACGCGGGCCGGCTCGTTCGCCGGGTCGAGCAGACGGTCGTTGCCGGGGTCGCCGCCGCCCGTGTACAGCTTGTCGCGCCTGCTCCAGCCGCCGCAGGCGACGATCTCGCCGCCGGCCTCGAGGACGAAATACGTGCCGTCCTCGAGCAGCATCGTGTCGACCTGGGAGACGTACTGCACCATGCTCTCGGCCTGTCTCCGGTCGTACGCGGACGCGAACAGGGCCGCGCCGGATTCCTTCATCAGCGCATCGATCGCCGCCGCGTCGGCCGGGGTCGCGACTCGAAGGATCGCCTCGGGCCCGTCCATTGCAGCGGACCTTACGCGCTCAGGCCGTGGCTGCGATCTCCTCGGCCGCGCGTCGGCCCGAGGCGAGGGTGCCCGTTCAGCGAGGGCTGCTGCTTCACGGGTTGAGCGCCGACTGCATTCCGTCCCGGGCGTGGTCGCCGACGCGCTTGAAGAGCCGCTGCATGATGGGGTCGAGCAGCTTGCGTGCCCCCTGGAAGGCGAGGACAGCGTCGTAGGTGACGCTGGAGCCGTGCTCGGCCGGCTCGACCGAGATCGTGTCGCGCGAGGTGAAGCCCTTCCCCTGCGCCTCCAGCACGATCCGGTGCGGCTGCGCAAACTCGACGACGACGTACCGAAGCGGTACCGGCCTTCCGCCGAAGCGGGCGACGAGATCGAATGCCGTACCCGGGCCGACAGGCTGGTCGTCGGCCTTGACCGCCTCGGTCACGCTGGGGTCCCAGAAGCGCGTGTTCGAGAAGTCGGCCATGTAGCTGAATGCCTCCTCGACAGAAAGCCGGGACTCGATGGTGGTCGCGTACCGTGCCACGTCGATCTCCTCTCAGCGAGCGGCGGGTTGCAGGGTGCGGCGTCGCAGCCTTCCGGCCAGCTCGTCCCGCGCGGCGATCAGGAGATTCGCGGCGGCGGTCGGCCCCGGCCGTGAGCGTAGCGCCTGCCCGAGCACGGCCGCCTGGACGCGTGTTGCACCCGCGAGCAGGCGGCGTGCGCGGTCGGCGATCTCTGCCGGCGGTGAGCCGGGCATGGCGGCGAAGCCACCGGCCGCGATCAGGCGGACGAGGCCGGGGATCGCGCTTGCGACGGACGCGCCCGAGAGCGCCCATGCTCCGTGCTCGGCCAGGGCCGGGTCGGCGCTCACGGCCGGCGGGTGTCCCGCCTGCGGATGACCCAGCGTGCCACGCGGACGATGGTTGCGTGCGTCGAGGGCATCCGGAGGAGCAGCGCGAGAGTGACGAGAGCAGTCGGGCCGGCGATCAACCCGGCCCACCAGCCGACCGTCTTTGCGAACCCGAACCCGAACTCGAGGGCGACCGCGAGCAGGATCGCGAGAACGGCGAGACTCTCCTCGTCGAGCAGTTCCTCGACGTCACGGTCGAGGCCGCTATCCCGAAGCGGGGCGAGCTCGCTGCTCACGACGGCTGGAGGGTGCCCGCGAACACCTGCCAGGCAAGCGCGGACTTGGCGAAGAGGCTGAGATAGACGTAGACGCGCTCGCCGTAGAGATAGTCGTGCCAGCGGCCGACCTTCCGGTACTGCATGACCATGTTCAGGGCGAAGACGTTGAAGAACAGGAAGATCGAGACGAAGATCGCGTAGACGAACCCGGGCGGCCCACCGGGACCGATGCCGGAGCCGACGAGATAGATGAAGATCGCGACCCACGGGACCGCGCCGGCGAAGACGCCGAACCAGTACGACGTCCAGTTCGTCCGGTCCGTCGACTGGTTGTGGAGCTCCATCATCCAGCCGAACAGGATCATCGTCGCGTTCAGGGCGAAGATCAGGATCAGCGACGCGATGTCGTAGATCCCGACCAGCATCGCGATCACGACGATCATCACCGACGAGCTCACCGCGTATTCGATCCAGCGCGCGGGGTTGATGCCGCGGGCCAGATTCCGCTCGTACCAACCGTGGAGCCACGGCGAGGAGACGGCGAGGTGCGCGATCGCCGAGAGGAAGAGGAAGGCGGCGATCAGCGGTGCGATCCGGACGGTCGTCAGCTCGTTGAGGTCGGGCTCGAGCGTGCCCGTGCTTCCGTCGAGCTTCAGGAACGCGGTCGTTATCGGTAGCGCGAAGGCGCTCGCGAGGAGAAGGATGAGTACGCCCTGGCCGAGATGGAGCAGGCCCATCGTGGCGTTGAACCGGCGGAGATTGCCGGTGCCGGCTGTCGGGGTGGGAGGGTTCGATGTGCTCATGGCGATGGATTGGGGTCGGAGCCCCGGCGCCGCGCGGCGGGGCTCCGACCCGGGTTCCGCGGTCAGCCGGCCGGGATCAGCACCCGGTCGATGACGTGGATGACGCCGTTCGAGGCCATCACGTCGGCCTTGATCACGCGGGCGTTGTTCACCTTCACGACGCCGCCCGTGGTGCTGATGCGGACGGTCGAGCCCTGGAGCGTCTTGGCCGACTTCAGCATCGTCACCTTCGCGGCCGTGACCTTGCCGGGCACGACGTGGTAGAGCAGGACGGCCTTCAGCTTCGCCGGATCCTTGCCGAGGGCGGCGAGCGTCGCCTTCGGCACCTTGGCGAACGCCGCGTCGGTCGGGGCGAACACGGTCAGCTGCGTCTTGCCGGAGAGGGCGCCGACGAGGCCGGCCGATTTCACGAGCGAGACGAGGGTCTTGAACTGCCCCGCGGCGACCGCGGTCTGGACGATGTTCTGCTGGCTCTTCTGCGGGGACGCCGAGGCGGCTCCGACGCCGGCGACGGCGCCGAGGGCGATCGTTGCGGCGAGCCAGATTGCGGTGGACTTGCGTTTCATGGTGGTGCTCCTTTCGGTCTGGCCGCCTACGCGGCCGGTTTGACGGTGCGAACGGTGGAAGGGGCCAGGACGGATGCGGGGTGGAGCGGGTTGCGCTCCCCCTCGTCGGCGGTGCGACGGTCGTGCTCGTCGCGCCCGTCGAGGACGGCGCCCCAGAGGCACAGTCCGAGCGCGAACGCGGCGATCAGGGTGACGACGGTTCCGATCGCGAACAATCCGACGGTGCTCATCGCCGGTTCTCGCTTCCGAGTGCGAGGGCTCCGAGCGCGAGGATCGAAGGAACCCAGAGCCCGACGAAGATGCCCTGGAGCTCGTTGCCCGCGAACCAGAGAGAGACGGAGAGGACGAACGAGACGGCGGCAGCGACCAGGAACATCGACCGGGCCGTCGTCTCGCGGGACCGGGCAGAGCCCCGGGGAAGCGCGATGGTGCTTGCAAGTACCTTTCTCATGGTGTCCTCCGCTTCTTGCTGTGCAGGTTTCGTACAGAGAAGGTACAGATATGACCAGAGGTTGTCAAGGGTCCGTCCAGACTGTACGGTGGGGTGGTGAATGTGAACGACGCCCACCTGCGGATCGGCGAGCTCGCCCGGCGCACCGGGACGAATCCGGAGCTCCTGCGCGCGTGGGAGCGGCGTTACGGCCTGCTTCGGCCCGCCCGGACGGCGGGCGGCTTTCGCCTCTACTCGAGCGACGACGAGCTTCGCATCGAGCGGATGAAGCGGGAGCTCGCGGGCGGCCTGTCCGCTGCGCAGGCGGCGGAACTGGCACTCGCCGCCGGCCCCGAACCGGACTCGACGGCGGTCGACGGTGGCCCCGAGGCGGTGGCGGCGTCACTGCGCGCGGCGGTCGGCCGGTTCGACGAGCCGGAGGCTCAGGCCCAGCTCGACCGGCTGTTCGCGTCGTTCAGCGTGTCCACCGTCGTCACGGACGCGATCTTCCCGCTGCTGCGCGAGGTCGGCACCGGCTGGCAGGACGATGCCACGGCGATCGCCCGGGAACACTTCGCCTCGGGCCTTCTGCGTGGTCGGCTGCTCGGCCTCGCCCGCGACTGGGACCGGGGAAGCGGCCCCCGGGCGCTCCTCGCCTGTCCCTCGGGCGAACGACACGACCTGGGGCTCCTCGCGTTCGGCCTGCTGCTGCGGCGGGAGGGCTGGCGGATCCTCTTTCTCGGGGCAGACACACCGCTCGAGACGGCGATCGCCACTGCCCATGACGAGAGACCGGCAGCGGCGGTGCTCAGCGCGATCGACCGGCGCCGCTTCCGCGACGCCTCGGCCGGTATCGCGCTGCTGGCGCGCGAGACCGCCGTGACACTCGGCGGGGCGGGCGCCGCCGCCGCTGGCGCCCTCGGGGTTGTGGCGCTTCCCGCCGACCCGATCGAGGCGGCGATCTTCCTCACCAGGGAGTACGGCCGGTGGCCGGCCGCCTGATCCTCCTCACCGGTGCGACGGGCTATGTGGGCGGCCGTCTTCTGCACGCTTTAGAACACCGCGGGGAGCGCGTGCGCTGCCTGGCCCGAAGGCCGGAGGCGGTGCAGGCCGGGGCGCCGTCGACGGAGGTCGTCGTGGGCGACGTGCTCGACCCGGCGTCGGTGGCGGCTGCACTCGACGGCGTCGACGTCGCCTACTACCTCGTCCATGCGCTGGGGACGAAACAGGGATTCGAGGAGATCGAGCGGCGTGGGGCCGAGGTGTTCGCCGCTGCCGCCCGGGCCGCCGGTGTACAACGCATCGTCTACCTCGGCGGTCTCGGCTCCGGAGACGATCTCTCCCCGCACCTGGCCAGCCGGCAGGACGTCGGCCGGATCCTCCGGGAGTCCGGTGTGCAGACGCTCGAGCTGCGGGCGTCGATCGTGATCGGCTCCGGGAGCCTCTCCTTTGAACTGGTACGCGCGCTCGTCGAGCGCCTCCCCGTGATGGTGACGCCGCGGTGGGTGCGGAGCGTCTCCCAGCCGATCGCGATCGAGGACGTGGTCGCGTACCTGGAGCAGGCCGCCGACGTGCCGCTGGACGGCTCCGAGGTGGTCGAGATCGGCGGCGCCGACCGTGTGAGCTATGAGCAGCTCATGCACGAATACGCGCGGCAGCGCGGCCTGCGGCGCGTGATGGTGCCCGTGCCCCTGTTGACGCCGCACCTGTCGTCGCTCTGGCTCGGGCTCGTCACGCCGGTGTACGCGCGGGTTGGCCGGAAGCTGGTCGAGAGCCTGCCGCACGAGACGGTCGTCCACGGGGAGCGCGCCGCCGAGGTGTTCACCGTCCGCCCGCGCGGCGCGCGCGAGGCGATCGCCCGGGCGCTCGCGAACGAGGATCGCGAGATCGCGGAGACGCGCTGGTCGGACGCGCTCAGCGCGGGCGAGCGCGGGGCGCCGGGGGCTGAGCGCCGGGCGCACGGGCGTGTGCTCGACTCCCGGACGGTCGAGGTCGACGGGCCGCCCGCACGTGCCTTCGCGCCGATCAGGCGGATCGGCGGCGCCACCGGGTGGTACTACGGCAACCGTCTCTGGCGGCTCCGCGGCTTTCTCGACGTGCTTGCCGGAGGTGTCGGGGTCAGACGGGGCCGGAGCGATCCCGAGACGCCGGGTGTCGGGGCGGCCCTGGACTTCTGGCGGGTCGAGGCGTACGAGCCCGACCGGCTGCTGCGGCTGCGGGCGGAGATGCGGGTGCCGGGCCGCGCCTGGCTGCAGTTCGAAGTCGAGGGCGACGAGCGCCGGTCGACCATCCGGCAGACCGCGATCTTCGACCCGGTCGGCCTTGCCGGCCTCGCGTACTGGTACGGCCTGAAGCCCCTCCACGATCGCGTCTTCGGCGGGATGCTCGCGGGAATCGCGAAGCGGGCACGATCGGGGTGAGCGGGCACTTCAGCTGGATCGCCGACGATCCGCCCTGGATGGAGCGCGCCTCGCACGCGCTCGCCGACGGCGGCGGGGTGTGGCTCGTCGACCCCGTGGACGTGCCGGGTCTCGACGAGCGGGTCGCGGCAGCGGGTGAGCCGCGCGCGGTGCTCCAGTTGCTGGCGTGGCACCACCGCGACTGCCGTGCGGTCGCCGAGCGCCTCGGCGTGCCGCTGCACGTGACGCCGGACGCGCTCCCGGGCACGCCGTTCGAGGTCGTCCGCGTCGGGCGGCACGAGACGGCGCTCTGGTGGCCCGGGCCGCGCGTGCTCGTCGTTCCCGAGGCGTTCGGGACGGTGCGCTACTACTGCGCGCCGGGCGAGCCGCTCGGCGTCCATCCCTTCCGGCGCGTGCTCGGCGTGCCCCGGCAGCTGTTCGCCCACGCGCCTGCGCAGCTGCTCGTCGGGCACGGGCCGTCGCTCGGCGAGGACGTTCCGGCGGCGATGACCCGGGCAGCGCGCCGAGCGCGGCGTGATCTCCCGCGGGTCGTGCCGCGGCTCGCGACCTGGCGGCGCGGCTAGGCGAAGCGGGCGGCGGCGCGTGCTTTGCGGCGCTCCGCCTCGACCTCGCGGTCGCGCGGCGCGGCGGTCGTGACCAGATCCGCCAGCAGGTGCTCCGTCGTGTGGGCGATCGACGCGATCGCACGCTCGAACGCCGCCTCGTTCGCCTGCGACGGCTTCTGCATCCCCGTCACCTTGCGGACGAACTGGACCGCCGCCGCGTGCACCTCATCCGACGTGGTCGGCGGCTCGAAGTTGTAGAGCGTCTTGATGTTCCTGCACATGGGCTGCTCCTCTTCTACTCGTCCCGGTGGGCCGTGTCCGGAGTGAACGCGGGAACGCAGATCGCGATGTACTCGGCGCCCTCCGGCGTCGAGTAGCGGACGCGCTCGCCCGCCTGGGCGAGGACGGCCTCACCGGGCCGCACGGTGATCGTCCCGCCGTCGTGCTCGACGACGACCGCGCCCTCGAGCACGACCGTCACCTCGTCGAACTCGGGCGTCTGCGCGGGCTCCTCCCAGCCGGGCGGACTGGTCATCCGGGCGACGCTCAGTTCCGCAGTGCCCGTGTTGACGCCGCCGACGAGCTCGCGGATCACCTTCTCGCCGATGCCGGGGACGACCGTTGGGGAGGTGACATGGACGGGCATCAGGAAGGAGGCCTCCGTTCGGGGTAGCGGAGCAGGCCGTCGTCGGGGATCGGCTCCCAGAGGGCGGCATAGGCGGTGAACTGGCGGTACGACGGGCGAACGCCGGGATCGCCGTCGAACGTTCCCAGCCGGACGAAGCGCATGTCGGGGTCGGCCGGGTTCTGCGCCCAGAGCGCGCCGCCGCACGCCGAGCAGAAGACCTTCGAGAAGCCGTCGGGCGGGTCGAACGAGCCGAGCAGCTCCTCGCCCGCGGTGATGCGCAGCGAGCCGGGCACGAGCATGGCGGAGACCGCGGCGGCGCTGCCGGTGCGCCGCTGGCAGCGCGTGCAGTGGCAGTAGCCGGCCGCGACCGGCGGCTCGGCGATCTCGTAGCGGACGCCGCCGCAGAGACAGCCGCCGGTGAGTGGCAGGTCGCCCATGCGGCGAAGCGTAACTAGGACGGCGGCCGCGCGGAGCGCCTGCAGGTGTGCGGCCTCGATCCTGGCCGCCGTCGACGCGTCGTGCGACCACTGCGGCCACGAGAACTTGGTCGAGCCGTGCAGCTCGCAGCCGGCGGTGCAGGCGAGCTTGACCGTGCCGGCCGTCGCGCTGAACAGCCCGGCGTTCGCGAGGATCGTCCGCACCGCCGCCGGCCCGCGCCTGCGGCGGACGGCGTCGAGCACGTCCCAGTCCTCGATCCCGTCGCGGATCTGCTCGAGGCGGGCGCTCGGCACCGGCCCGTCGGCGCCGGGGTAGAGGAGCACGAACTCGCCGTTCGCGGCGACCGAGTCGAGCGGGTTCCCCGGCGTGTACGAGGTCATCCCCTGCGCGTAGAGCGTGCCCTGGATCCCTTCCAGCGCGTTCCAGAGCAGGAACGTGCGCGGGTCGGAGAGAGGCTCGGCGGCGGTGTAGCCGGGGCTCCCGCCGGGGCCCGTGTAGGTCGCCGACCAGATCATCGCGCCGGCCTTCCGCGCCTTGTCGACGAGCGCAAGCTTCCCACGCGGGTCGTTGTACTGCCCGTAGTAGCGGCGCGAGAGCACGGCCCAGATGTCGACGTCGTCGCCGTCCTTTCGATCCCACAGGAAGCCGTTGGCCACGCTCGGATTGCCGGTGACGAGCATCTTCGACCCGGCCCAGCAGCGGTGCGCCGTCGCGGACTGTTGTGCGAGGAAGCGCATGCCCTCCGGCCCGGGCTCGTCGAGCGTGTACAGGTAGGAGAGGTGGCCGTCGAGCCAGCCGTGGTCGTCCCAGAAGCCGCGGACCGAGTGGAGGTAGTCGCACCACGAGTCGGGCGCGAACGGCGAGATGCCGGCGATGCGGTTGTGGGCGCTCGCGCGCTGGTTCGAGATCGGGATCCGCAGCGTCGGGAACGACGCGGGGCTCTGGCGAACCATGTTGCCCAGCGCGTCCAGCCACCACTTCGGCGACGAGGTGTAGCCGCTCGCGTTACGCGGCTCGCCGAAGCCCCACCCGGCCGGGGAGATGCGATACGAAGCGAGGAACGAGAAGAGCTTCACGTTCGCCGCCGACCGGGCCGTGTTCGAACCGAGGTGGTAGAGCTGGTCGACCTTGTTCACGTAGGACTCCGGCACGACGTGGAACGAGGTCAGGAAGTTCCCCTGGAGGGCGGCCGGCGGGGGCAGGCGGACGTCGAACACGCGGATCGACACCGGGACCGCGGTCGCCTTGCCGTCGGCGGTCACCGTCACCGTCGCGCGGTAGGTGCCCGGCTGGGCGTCGGGCGGCACGAACACCTGGAGGTAGAGCGGCTGGTTCGCCTTCTCGACGGCGCGGCTCGAGCCGTTCCACGGCAGCAGGGCGTCGGGGACGGCGCGGCTGCCGAACATGACGAAGTGACCGAACGAGAGGTCGGCCTTCAGCGGGCCGAGGCCGCCGCCGTCGATCGTGGCCGAGACAGACTGAGCTCCGGTGACGACGAGCCAGGCGCCCTCGCGCTCGCCGATCGCGGCGTTCAGCGTCACCGACGGCGTTCCGCTGGGCGGGAGCGGGCCGGAGGCCGGGATCGTCTGCGCGGACGGGTAGACGACGACGGCGGCGGTCGCCGCCGGGGCCAGGACGAGGCCGCACACGACCGAGGCGAGGCAGAGAATCCTCACGTGCGGGTTCGCTGGGGTTCGCTGGGTGCTCGTGGTCGACATCGCCGTGACAATGGTCGTCGGTGCTCCATTCCCCATCGGCAGCGTCGGAAGGGCGCTCAACCTGTCGATCGAGGGAGAAGCGCTAGCCGAGGGTGTCGCGCCAGGCGAGCGTCTTCTTCAGGCCGCTGAGATCCCAGTCGGGGCCCTGCACGCTGACGACGAAGTCGGTGAACCCGATCTCGAGGAACTGCTCGGGATCGTAGGCGTCGCCGTTGATCCGGCTGATCGACGTCGAGCGCTGGATCTCGGCCGGGTCGCGGCCGACCTTTGCGCACCAGTCGTCGAGGACGCCGGACTTGTGCTTCAGCGTTACGACGTCGCCGAAGGTGTGCCAGACGTCGGCGTGCTCCGCGACGATCCGCAGTGTCACCTTCTCGCCGCCGCCGCCGATCAGGATCGGGATGCGCCGGAGCGGGGGAGGGTTCAGCTTCTCCCAGCGGGCCTTGATGATCGGCAGGTCGCGGTCGAGGTCGCGAAGCCGGCTGGGAGCGGTCCCGAACTCGTAGCCGTACTCGTCGTAGTCCTTCTGGAACCAGCCCGAGCCGATCCCGAGCATGAAGCGGCCGCCGGAGATGTGGTCGATCGTCCGGGCCATGTCCGCCAGCAGATTCGGGTTGCGGTACGAGTTGCAGATCACGAGCGACGAGATCTCCGCGCGCTTCGTCACCGCGGCCATGGCGGCCTGGACGGTGAGCGACTCGAAGTGCTTGCCTTCGGGCTCGCCGCTCAGCGGGTAGAAGTGATCCCAGTTGTAGATCCGGTCGACGCCGAGGTCGTCGGCCTCCTCCCAGGTACGCCGCATCGCCGGCATGTCGCCGTGCTGCGGGACGATCTGGACGCCGATCGTGACGGGCACGGACGGCAGGCTAGATGAAGAAGGTGTCCTCGTGCCGGTACGGCGGTGCGCAGCAGCAGAGGAAGCGGCACCCGTCCGCGCCCGCGGTGATCTCGTGCCACGCCCCGGGCGAGATCAGCACCGCGTCGCCGACGCCGATCTGCCTGCGGCCGCCGTCGAGCTCCATCTCGCCGGCGCCCTCGACCACGTAGTAGATCTCCTCCGCCTCGCGGTGGTAGTGCCGCTGGGTCGACTGGCCCGGCTCGAGGGTCGCCTCGGCGAGGCTCTGGTTACGGACGGGCGCGGTCGGCAGGCCGAGCAGCTCGCGGATCGTGCTCCCGTCCACGGTCGTGAAGGCCTTAGCCTCCTCGAGCGAGCGGACGATCATGGGGCGGAACGCTACTTGGTGAAGCCGATGTCCGGGCTGGAGGCGGCGACCAGCTTGGCATAGCGGGCGCAGTCCACGTTTCCGGCTGCCACCCGGCGCACGGCGTCGCGGAACGACCCGTACGACGGCTTGGGCGTCATGTCCGTCCAGAGCAGTCCGGACTGCCAGCCGTTGAGGCCCTGCTCGTCGGCGAGCTCGAAGTTGAAGAAGGCGGCGACGCCGGGCTGGCAGTACGCGAGCTGCAGCGCGTCGGAGAGCTGCGTCGCCTGGTCGGGCGCGGGGCCGCTCGTCACCGACGTCGCGGCGCGCTCGAAGAACGGCGGCAGCACCTGCTTGATGCTCTCGGTGCCGCGGTAGAGCGCCGTCTTCGCCGGGTCGATCGTCGTCTGGAAGCCCTGTTCCATGTACCAGATGCTGACGCGCTTCTGGCCCGGGATGGGCTGGCCGGTGCCGCCGAACGCCTCCTGGAGGACGGCCATCAGCTTGTCGTAGTCGCCTTCCCCGATCGCGGTCGTCGTCGGGTGGCGCTGCCACGGGCGCTCGGCGTTGGTCATCGGGTACGGGTTGTGCCCGATCGTGTCGAAGATCGGCTGTCGGCGGCCGCTGTCGCGGTACGCCTGGCCGAGCTTGCGATAGAAGTTGACGGGCGAGTGGGACACGTTGGAGGAGGTGGACGGGTTGTCGTTGCCCCGCGGGGAGGAGGCGGCGATCACGTCCACGCCCGGACGCGCCGCGTGGAGAACGTCCCAGCACCGCGCCAGCAGCGCCTCGTAGGCGGCCGGCCCGACACTCGTCCCGTCGGCCGTGAACTGCGGCCGCCAGAAGCGGCCCGAGTTCGGCTCGTTCCAGATCACGACGTCGGAGACGCCGGGGTAGCGGTGGAGCAGGCTGGCGACGAACGTGCAGTAGTCGCTGCGCGCCTGGTCGGTCGCGGGCGCGTCGTCCGCCTTGCCGTAGACGGCGAGCACGACACGCAGGCCGCCGCCCCAGGTGGAGAGGATCATCCGGTCGACCGGCTGCCGGTCGAGAACGCCGAGGCGCGTCTGGCCCGGCTGCCACGGCACGGTGACGCGCACCGCCCGGAGGCCGAGGTCGTGGGTGTACGAGAGCGCGCGCTGTGCGGTCGGCTTATCCGACCACTTCAGGGTGTCGTCGGCCACGCCGACGAGCAGCCCGGGAGCAGCATGCGCCGACCCGGCGAGCACGCAGGCGAGGGCCAGGCAGGCGCTGAAGATCCGACCGGTGCGTCGCACACTGGTTCCATCGGCGTTTTCGCCGCGGGGTTTGAGCCCGAACCGTGACCGACACGAACCCCTGGTCGTGGTACTCCGATCCGGCCGTGCTCACGGCCGAGCGCGAGCGGATCTTCAGGGCCGCCTGGCACTACGTCGGCCACGAGGGACGGCTGCCCGAGCCGGCGTCGTACTTCGCCTGTGTGACCGGCGGCCTACCGGTCGTGGTCACCCGCGACCGCGAGGGCGCGCTGCGCGCCTTCCTCAACGTCTGCCGTCACCGCGGCTCCGAGATCGTGTCGGGGGAGGGCCGCCGCGAGACGCTCCAGTGCCCGTACCACGCGTGGACGTACGGCCTCGACGGCGAGCTGCGCTCGGCGCCGCGGGCCGACCGCGAGGCGGGCTTCGACGCGACCGGGCTCGGGCTGCTGCCGCTCCGGCTCGAGTCGTGGGCGCCGTTCCTGTTCGTTTGCGCCGATCCGGACGCGCCGCCGCCCGCCGAGACGCTTGCCGCCGCCCGGCTGCCGTTCGACCCGTCCACGCTCGTCTTCCGGGAGCGCGTCGACTACGGGCTCGAGGCGAACTGGAAGATCGCGGTCGAGAACTACCTCGAGTGCTACCACTGCCCGGTCGCGCACCCCGACTTCAGCAAGCTGGTCGACGTCGATCCGGACTCGTACGTGCTCGACGGCGACGGCCCCGTCTGGAGCCAGTACGGCCGGGCGCGTGCCGGCGAGGGGGAGTGCGCCTTCCACCTCGTCTGGCCCGGGCTGAAGATCAACTTGTACCCGGGCCACGCCAACCTGTCGATCGGGCCGGTATGGCCGGAGTCGCCGGGGCGCACGGTGGGCTTCCTCGACTACTTCTTCGCGGCCGACGTCGACGACGCCTGGGCGCGCGAGTTGATCGAGTTCGACGACCAGGTCGGACGCGAGGACACGGCACTCGTCGAGTCGGTTCAGCGCGGTGTGGCTGCCGGCCTGATCGGGCAGGGGCGGCTCCTGCCGGACAGCGAGCGCCTGATTGAAGGGTTCCAGGCCAAGGTGGCCCAGGCGCTCACCTAGGGCACCCCCGTCGTCCGGACGGGTTGCTACCTTGAGACAGCAAGCGCAAAGCTAGACGGCCGAGCGGCCGCGGCATGCCTCCATTGGCGTGCGCCCCCACGTGGTTGACCGCTCCTTGTCGTCGCCCGTACGAGGAAGGAGTCACCGCGTTGAAAAACGTTGTTCTGTTTGCCGTGCTCACGGCGCTCGCGATTGCGCTCGTCCCACAGGCGACCGCCCGCCAGCAGGCGCCGAAGATTGCGCATTCCGTCAAGCGAGTCAGCCCAGAAGTGGGAACAGCGCTCCTCCGCGGCATCGCCGTGCACCGTGACGAGACATGGCGCTGGCAGCGAGTCATGCACCGCCCGCGCACGCCGTTCAGCAACTCCGCCCGCTATGTCCAGAGCCTCGCGTACCGCAAATGGGTGCTCCATCTCTGGCACCAGAGGGCATCGGTCGCCAGGAAGCAGGCCCTCAACCCGCCGCACAAGTCCCAGTGGCAGTGCATCCATCACTACGAGGGCTCCTGGACCGACCCGAACTCGCCGTACTACGGCGGGCTGCAGATGGACGTCGAGTTCCAGCAGACCTACGGGTACGACCTCTACCGCGCGAAGGGCACGGCCGACCACTGGACGCCGCTCGAGCAGATGTGGGTCGCAGAGCGCGCCTACAGGACGCGCGGATTTTGGCCATGGCCGAACACGGCTAGATACTGTGGACTCCTGTAGCGAACCGGGTTAGTGTCGTTCGCGAACGGGCAGTCCCTACTCACGGAGACGCCATGGACAGGTTGACAACACTGATCGATCGGGCCGAGGAGCAGGGTTGCGTGAACCTGTCCCAGTTCAGCGAGCTCGTCCAGGAGCTCGACCTCGACGACGACGAGCTCTCGCGGATCCACGAGGAGCTCGGCGAGCGCGGCATCGAGCTCAGCGACGACTGCGGGCAGATCCACGATGAAGAGGCGAGCTTCGACAACGAACACCTGGCCCATCAGACGACGGACGCGCTCCAGCTCTTCCTGAACGAGGCCGGCCGCTACAAGCTGCTCACCGCCGAGGAGGAGGTCGAGCTGGCGAAGCGGATCGAGCGCGGCGAAAAGGACGCCAAGGATCTGATGATCAACTCGAACCTCCGGCTGGTGGTCTCGATCGCGAAGCGCTACCAGGGCCACGGCCTGTCGCTGCTCGACCTGATCCAGGAAGGCATCATCGGACTGATCCGCGCGGTCGAGAAGTTCGACCATCGCAAGGGCTTCAAGTTCTCGACGTACGCGACGTGGTGGATCCGCCAGGCCGTGCAGCGCGGCGTCGCGAACAAGTCGCGCACGATCCGGATCCCGGTGCACATCGTCGAGCGCGAGCAGAAGATCGCCCGCGCCGAGCGCGAGCTGGTCGCGAAGCTGAACCGGCAACCGACCGACCAGGAGCTGGCGAAGGCGGCCAAGCTGCCGGTCAAGCAGGTCAAGGAGGTCAAGTCGGCCGCACGCGCGGTGACGAGCCTCGACAAGCCGATCGGCGACAACGACTCCGGCTCGTACGGCGATCTCTTCGCCTCGGAGCAGGTGCACACCGACGAGGAGGTCGAGGTCAGCCTGCGGCAGGAGACGCTGCGGAAGGCGCTCGACGAGCTGCCCGACCGCGAGCGCACGGTGCTCGAGCTCCGCTACGGCCTGGTCGGCGACCGCGAGCCGATGTCCCTGGAGGCGATCGGCAAGCAGCTCGACCTGACGCGCGAGCGCATCCGGCAGATCGAGGCGAACGCCCTCGAGACGCTCTCGATGCTCCGCGAGGTCGCAAGCCTGCGCGAAGCCGCCTAGCCCGAGCGTCCCTCCGCACTTCTGTGGACGACTCGTTCCACAAACGTTCCAACCCTGGTCTCAGAGACAAAGGGGTGAAACGTCACGAACTCGTGACACGGCCGAACAAGACACGGCCGTTCGGGCCTCGGCGCTAGTTGCCCACCACCTGGACGATCCAGCGGCGGTCGCGCTCGCGGTCGAGCTCGAGGAAGAGCACGCGCTGCCAGGTGCCGAGCTGGAGCTCGCCGTTGCGGATCGGCACCGACTCGCCGGCGGTGCCGAGCAGCATCGCCATGCAGTGCGAGTGCCCGTTGCCCATGTCCTGGTCCTCGGGGCAGATGTTCTCGGTGCGGCGGTCCCAGTCGTCGTGCGCGTAGTAGGTCTCGCGCGGGACGAGGCGGAGGAGCATCTGTGCGAAGTCCTCGAGGAACCCCTGCTCGAACTCGTTGACGCGGACGCAGCAGGTCGTGTGGGGGGAGTAGACGCAGGCGATGCCGTCCTGGACGCCGCTCTCGCGGACGACCTCGACGACCTCGTCGGTGATGTCGCGGACGTGGAGCCCGCCGGTCGTGCGCAACTGTGTTTCCCGCTGGAAGACCTTCACGTCCCGCACCTCCTGCCGCTCGCGTTTCCGGACGGTCGTAGTTTGCGCGATCCCGGCCGGTTTCGCCACGTCGCCCGAACAGGATGACCGTCCGCGGCGCCGGCAGACTACCGTCCGCGCACCGTTCCGGACCCGATCGGAGGACAGATGACCCGTTGTCGCATCGCTTTCGCAGCACTCGGATCGATCATCGTCGTGCTCGCCCTCGCCGCCTGCGGCGGCAGCGGCGGCGACAAGTCCTCCGTCAAGAACGTCCTCTGGCAGTGGAACGGCCTGCTCGAGAACCAGCCGAAATCGCTGTCGGCTGTGCCCGATCCGCAGAACTACCTCCTCACCCTGAACGACGACGGCACGTTCAACGCGAAGGCCGACTGCAACAACCTCAGCGGCACCTACGAGCTGAAGGGCAGCGACCTGACGTTCACGCTCGGCCCGATGACGAGGGCGCAGTGCCCTCCGGACTCGCTCAGCGACAGGTACGTCGAGCTCCTCGGCAAGGTCGCGACCCAGGAGATCGTCGACGGCCAGCTGAATCTCGGCCTCGCGAACGATGCCGGCACGATGTTCTTCAACGCCGGGTAGACGAGACCGGCCCGGACGGGCGGCTGCGTTACGCTGGGCCGCGCGGGCCCGTAGCTCAGTTGGTCAGAGCAGCGGACTCATAATCCGTTGGTCCCTGGTTCGAGTCCAGGCGGGCCCACTCCAGAACCGTTGCACCCGAGCCGTTTTCGGCCTCGGGCGCCTCGTCAGAATCGATGCGGGGCCCACGTCACGGCGGGCGCCTGCTGGCACAATCGGGCACGATCGCAGCGAGCCAGCAGCGCGCGACAGTCAGTACCCGGCAGCCGCAGTCTGGCGCCTGCAATGCACACCCGACCCAGCGAGCCTGCCGACGACGTAGCCGACCTCGTCGATCGTCGAGCACGAGCACTTCGGCGAGGGACTCGCCCTCGGAAGACGCAAAGGGTCGCACCATCACGATCGAGCACCGCGTAGACCAGCTTTGCGGCCGAGAATCCCCGTGCCGAGCGCGGCAGCCGCCAAGATGAACGCGATCAGCGGAATCCGCGCCTACACCACGCACGCCCGAGCGAAGCCGAAGGCGCGGCACCGTCGACGGCGCGCAGAGCGAACGAACCGTCGAACACCCGGAGCGGCGCCGACGCACCTGCGAGGCTCACAACACTCGGCTCGTCCGAACCTGCCGACGAGCCGACCGGTGACATGTCGCCCTCGGATCTGCCTTCGCCGGATCCGACCACAAGCAACGCGCCAGGGACGTCGCTTCCCAGATCTCACGGCTTCGGGAGCTCGACTACGACCGGAGACACGGGTCGGAGGTAGTCCACCCCGCTGCGCCATGAGCGGCTTGCGGGACTCGTCTCCGAGACGCTTGACCCCGCCATCGATTGGCGGAGCCCTAAGGAGTCTGGCGGCTGGTGATCGTGGGGAAGGAAGCCGCCGTTACGGAAGATCCAGATCGTCCAGAGAACGTTCGAGACCATCAGGACGACGCCGACGATCCCGGCCAGTGCGATCGTCAACCCGACCAGGCTCGCCCACGGCACATGCTGTTGGCTTCAGGCGACAGCGAACCCGGAGGCAGCGAGAACGACGAAAAGCAAGAACACCAGGACGAACAGCGCAATGCCCACCATGAGCGCCCTGTCGCGCTTCGCGCCTCAGGCGGCGGCGCGCTTCTTGTTTCGCCCAGAGAGCTCGAGGAGTCTGTTCTCCACGCGATCTCGCACAGAGACGAGGAGCCTGTTCTCCACGCGATGACGCAGAGAGACAGACGCGTGGCCGGCCTCGTTTTCGTGCCTGGCCTGCAGCTTGCTGACGGCTTCTGGCACGAAGAAGGTTTCGACGAACGCCTGGACGATTTCGGCGACCAGGTAGCGCGAGACATTTCGCGCGTTCGTGTCGTCGGTCCCGTACGCGCGCGACGCGAGATGTCCCCCCGCCCATCTCACGACCTCGAACGACGGCCAGTAGTAGACGTTCTCGGGCCTCCGGCTGAGAACCCGGTCGAGCGCGACGCGGAGCACCGACTTCGAGACGCAGTCGGCCGTGAGACACGTCATGTCGCGGAATGTCCCGACGAGCGGGACCGGCGAGAGCGTCAGCACGATCGGCGCGCTCGGATTCACCGAGCGGATCAGCCCGAGGATCTGCTCGATGTTCGCCTCGTTCTCCTCGACCGTCGTCAGCCGGAAGACGTGACGGTCGGCCTCGTAGAGCTCCTTGGGGACGCCCCGCCAGAAGACCTGACCCGTGTCGGTGTCCTGCCAGACCTCGGCGAGGCCGAGCGTGAACACGAAGGCATCGGTCTCGCGGATCCACCGGAGGTAGCTCTCCGCCTCCACCTCCGGCGTCCAGTCGCGGATCTCGCCGTCTTCGGTCGTGTCGTACCGGAAGCCACGACCCGTCTGCTGCCCGGTAACGCACCAGGAGATGAAGTCCTGGATGGCGAAGGTGTTGTTGAGCCCGGCCGGGATCCAGAGATTGCGCGCCGACACGCCCTGGGCGTTGAGGTGCTCGCGCAGTTCCCGCGCGAAACACGAGCCCAGGGTGACGATGCTGTCCTCGAGCCGGAGAATCCCGGCCGGCGGAGCATGGCCGGGCACGATCCAGTCGCGGATCAGCCCGGGCAGGTCGTCGAACAGCTTGGTCCGCTTCGGATACGGATTCGCACCGCGCGAATGCCAGCGGCTCCGCGACCATGAGTAGTAGCTGCCGCGTGCATACCCCGGGGCCATGCTGCCCGCCTCTGTGGCCGGATCGACCTTCGTCTCGGGCGCAGGGTTCTCGGCAGGTTCCCCGGGCAGAAGGGGCATCGCGGCCACTATACAAGCGCGGCGGGAGCCGACTTCTCAGGCTGCCGGTGCAGCCTGGCTTGCTTCGTGCCGCGGCCGCCGCCACGGCGGCGCGTCGGTGAGCGACAGCAGGAACCCGAACGTGCGCGCGTGGACGCCGAGCTGGCGGAACTGGAAGGCCGTGACCCGCGGGTTCGGGCGGCCGCGGAAGAGGACGTTGACGAACTGCGTGACCGTCGCGAGCGCCATCCCGAGGATGAGCGCGAAGCCGACGATCGCGATCACGGGGTTCAAAACGATCCGCGCGAGCGCGAGCCAGCGCGACAGCCGCTCGGGATACTCGATCTCGAGGCTGATGGGGTAGTTCTGACGGCTGCGGTTGAGGTAGCCGGGGAACTCCCCGACGGTCAGCGAGAGGTAGGCGGTGACGCGCAGAACGTACTGGAGGAAGCCGACGATCTCCTTCCACACGGACCGGGGGTTGCGACCGACGACGAGCACCATGAGCGGGACGAAGACACCCCACAGCGCCCAGAACGACCAGGCGAAGAGCCAGAGGACAAGTGGCACCGCGACGACCGGAAGCTTGGCGGTTCCCTTGCGGCCGATCGCCTCCGGGTCATCGGTGACGACGAGCCTCGGAGACACAGGCGTGGGGGCGCTGCCGTCCATTCTGGCCTAGTCAACCACGGGGTCGATTGCCGTGCGGACCGCCCGGGAGTACCATCGGCGGCCGGTGGTTCGTCGAGCCGCCCTCGTCGCACTCTGCTGGCCCTTGGAGTTCTTCTCGCCGGGTCGGGCGCGCCCGTGAGCGGAGGCGCGCTGACGATCGACGCGACGGCCGACAACCACGCGATCGATCCCGCGATCTACGGGATGTCGTTCGCGGATCCCGTGCTGGCCGCGCAGATCGACCTGCCCGTGAACCGGTACGGCGGCAACACCGCCGACACCTACAACTGGCAGGCGGCGCCAAGCCGCCCGCCGTGAAGTCCTTCAGCCCGGCCGGGACGACGTTCACCGTGAAAGGTGCTGGCCTAAAGGGCACGACCGCCGTGTTGTTCGGAGGCACGCGGGCGATGACGTTCACGGCCGGCTCTGCGGCCAAGTTGACCGCCATGGTTCCGGCCGGGGCCGCGACCGGCCCGATCACGGTGATGACCCCCTTGGAGCCCGGACGAGCTCGGCCTCATTCACGGTCACGCCGTAGCCCGCAAATTGCGGAAAAATCCGTTCGGGTGCCCCTTGCAAGACGTGTCCCCAGGCTCTAGGTTTCCGCTTGCGCCGAGCACGGAACGCGATTAGGTCGAAGCCCAGCCGGGCGGCTGTACGCGGAAGCGGAAGGTCAGTCGGTTAGGCAGACGAAAGCGTCACCGGCTCGGCGAATTTTTTTGGTCCTTTTCAGGGTACGCTCGCGGGATGGAGTCGTTCCGCACCGCTGACGGACGCGTGCTCTCGTACCGCCGCGAGGGCGAAGGCCCGCTGCTCGTCTGCCACCCGGGTGGCCCGGGGTTCTCGGCGCGGTACTTCGGCGACCTCGCCGGCCTCGGCGCGCACTTCACGCTGATCATGGTCAACCCGCGCGGGAGCGAAGGATCGGATCGTCCGTCCGACCCGAGCGCGTACCAGACGTCCGACTACGTCGCCGACCTCGACGAGTTCCGCGCGCACCTCGGGCTCGAGCGGATGCTCCTGCTCGGGCACTCGCACGGCGGTGTCGTCGCCGCCGCGTACGGCGCCGCCCACCCCGACCGGGTCGAGCGGCTCGTCCTCGCCAGCACCCTCGCCCGCTTCGCCGAGGAGCAGAACGCGGCGATGGAGGCCGGGGTGAAGGCGAAGGAGGGCGAGCCCTGGTACGCCGACGCGCTGCAGGCCCTCGACGACGAGCAGGCCGGCCGGTTCGACACCGACGAGGAGCTCGGCGCGCTGGCGCTGCGCGAGTTCCCCTTCTACTTCGCGCGGTACGGGGACGCCGAGAGGGCGTACCTCGCGACGCTCGACGGCGAGGTTCCCGTCGCCGATGCGCTGCTGCTCTTCAACAACGAGATCTTCACGACGTTCGACCTGCGCCCAGACCTGCCGACGATCACCGCGCCGACGCTCGTGATCACCGGCGAGGACGACTTCATCACCGGGCCGGCGTGCGCGGCCGACTTCGCCGTCATCCCGGGGCAGACGACGGTCGTGCTCCCCGAGTGCGGCCACTTCATCTTCGTCGAGGCGCGTGACCGCTTCCGCGACGAAGTGACGCAGTTCCTCTCTGGCTAGACTCTTGGCAATGGCCGACATCGGCACGATGCGCGTCAAGAGTGGCCTCGCCGAGATGCTCAAGGGCGGGGTGATCATGGACGTGGTCGACGCCGACCAGGCGCGGATCGCGGAGGACGCAGGCGCGTGCGCAGTGATGGCGCTCGAGCGCGTCCCGGCCGACATCCGCCGCGACGGCGGGGTCGCCCGCATGTCCGACCCGGAGATGATCACGGGGATCCAGGCGGCGGTGTCGATCCCGGTCATGGCCAAATGCCGGATCGGGCATTTCGTCGAGGCGCAGGTGCTCCAGGCGCTCGAGATCGACTACATCGACGAGTCCGAGGTGCTGACGCCCGCCGACACGGCGCACCACGTCGACAAGTGGGAGTTCACCGTCCCGTTCGTCTGCGGCTGCACGAACCTGGGTGAGGCGCTGCGGCGCATCTCCGAGGGCGCGGCGATGATCAGGACGAAGGGTGAGGCGGGCACCGGCGACATCGTCAACGCGGTCACGCACATGCGCGCCGTGTTCGGCGGGATCCGGCGTTTGCAGGGCCTGCGGCCCGAGGAGCTCTATGCCGAGGCGAAGGAACTGCGTGCACCGTACGAGCTCGTCCGCTGGGTCGCCGAGAACGGGCGTCTGCCCGTCGTGACGTTCACCGCCGGCGGCATTGCCACTCCGGCCGACGCGGCGCTCTGCATGCAGCTCGGGGCGGACGGCGTGTTCGTCGGCTCGGGGATCTTCAAGTCCGGCGATCCCGAGAAGCGCGCGAAGGCAATCGTCGAGGCGACGACCCACTTCAACGACGCAGAGATCCTCGCCCGTGTGTCCGCGGGCCTCGGCGGGGCGATGGTCGGCATCTCCACCCGCGAGCTCGCCCCCGAGCAGCTGCTCGAGACGCGCGGCTGGTAACAATCCGCCGTCCGACGCCGATGTAAGCATCGGCGCGTGACGGTGAACCGCGCAGGTTGGGCAACCGGATCCTTCCTCGCCTACACGGGCGCGTTCTTCGCGCTGCTCGGGGCGACCGGCTGGCTGTCGGTGATCGCGGCCGACCACGGCAAGGGCGCCTTCGCCGGGTGGGCGGCGCTCTTCTGGGTGGTGGCCGAGATGTTCGCCTTCGCACTCCTGCGCCGCGGCCGCAAGGTCGTGGCCGGCCTGTTCGCCTTCGTCGGGCTCGGGCTGTTCGCGGTGATGATCGGCGCGTTCTTCTCGTGGTTCGGCTGGCTCTCCCACGACGGCCCGCTCCACGGCTTCCACCTGGGCAACCTGCTGCTCGTGCTGCTCGTCCTCGCCGGCGCGCTGATCGGAATCGGCGTCTTCAAGTTCCCGCTCTTCTCGCTCGTGATCGCCGGGCTCGGCTGGTACTTCTTCACCGACCTGATCTCCAGCGGCGGCAACTGGAGCGCATGGGTGACGCTCTTCGTCGGCTTCTGCCTGTTCGTGCTCGGTCTGGGGAACGACGGCGGCGACACGCGGCCCTACGGGTTCTGGGTCCACGTCGTCGCGGGTCTGACGATCGGCGGCGCGCTTCTGTACTGGTGGCACTCCAGCGACTTCCAGTGGGCGCTGATCATCGTCGTCGGGCTGATGTTCATGGCGGTCGGGGCAGCGCTCCGGCGCTCGAGCTACGGCGTCATCGGGACCGTCGGGCTGGTGCTCGCGACGAGCCACTACGTGGGCGGCGGAACCTTCGGCATCACCAGCGGCTCGCCCAGCGCGACCAAGTGGCAGGGGCCGGTCGGGTTCCTCTGCCTCGGGCTCTTCCTGGCGCTCGTCGGCATGGTTCTCTGGCGCCGCGACGGCGCCGAGACGGCCCAGCCGTAGCGCGTATCTAGAATCGAACGCGTGAAGATCGGCGTCCTCGCCGTGCAGGGCAACTTCCGCGAGCACGTGGCGATGCTGCGTGCGCTTGGCGCGGAGGCCGTCGAGGTGCGTCTGCCCGAGGAGCTCGACGGGCTCGACGGCCTCGTCATCCCGGGTGGGGAGTCGACCGCGATCGCCCGCCTGATGCGCCTGTACGGGCTCGAGGAGGCGCTGTGCCGGTTCGCGCGGCCCGTGTTCGGCACGTGCGCCGGGATGATCCTGCTCGACCGCGACCACCTCGGCCTCGTCGACATCGAGGTCGACCGCAACGCCTACGGGCGGCAGGTCGCGAGCTTCGAGGCCGATCTCGAGCTGGACGGCGAGACCGAGCCGGTCCGGGGCGTGTTCATCCGCGCGCCGCGGGTGCGCGAGACCGGCCCGGGCGTCGAAGTGCTGTCGGAGCTGGACGGCGAGCCCGTCCTGCTGCGCGAGGGCCGCTTCCTCGTCGCGTCGTTCCATCCCGAGCTGACCGACGACACGCGCGTCCATCAACTGTTCCTGGATCTCGTTCGAGAGGAGACAAATGTCGGGGCATAGCAAGTGGTCCTCGATCAAGCACAAGAAGGGCGCCGCCGACGCGAAGCGCGGCCAGCTGTTCACGAAGCTGACGCGGGCCTTGATCGTCGCGGCGAAGGACGGCGGGGCGGACCCCTCCGCGAACCTCGCGCTGCAGAACGCGATCGACAAGGCGCGGGCCGCGTCGATGCCGAAGGACAACATCGAGCGCGCGATCGCGCGCGGTGCCGGCACGGGCGCCGACGCCGCGCAGTACGAGCACATCTCGTACGAGGGCTACGGCCCCGGCGGTGTCGCGGTGTACGTGGACGTGCTCACCGACAACCGCAACCGCACGGCAGGCGAGGTGCGGCACACGTTCGCGCGGCACGACGGCAACCTCGCCGAGTCGGGCGCGGTCGCGTGGCTGTTCGAGCGGAAGGGCGTCGTGCTCGTCGACGCCGCCTCGACCGACGAGGACGAGTTGACGCTCACCGCCGCCGACGCCGGCGCCGAGGACGTCGCCGAGGAAGGCTCGAGCTACGAGGTCACGTGCGCGGCGGAGGACATGCACACCGTGCGCGACGCGCTAGCGGCGGCCGGCATGACCGTCACCGACGCCGAGATCACGATGGTGCCGAAGACGACGGTCGAGATCGACGACGAATCGGTCGCCCGCAAGGTGCTCAAGCTGATCGACGGCCTCGAGGAGAACGACGACGTCCAGGAGGTCTACGCGAACTTCGACATCCCCGAGCAGGTGCTCGAGGCGGTCGCGGTCTAGCTCGGCCGGCGAACTAGGAGACCTTCAGCCGTTCCAGCCGACGAAGACCTGAGGCGGCCGCGGGGCGGGCGACGAGCGTGACCTGCGTGTTGCCGGTGTAGGGCGCCGAGCATGGTGCAAGAGGGCACAAGGTTCGCCCTTTGCAGAGGAACGTCCGAGTCGGCGCCTAACCTCGTCCCGTGAGAGTTCTCGGCATCGATCCGGGCACAGCTGCTTGCGGTTACGCGATCATCCACGAAAGCGACGGCCGACTTCGGGCACTGGAGCACGGCTGCTGGCACACGCCGGCACGCGAGCGCCCAGAACTCCGTCTGAAGACGATCTTCGAGGGCGTCCAGGAGCAGGTGGCGCGTCACGGAGCGGATGCCGTCGCAATCGAGGAATCCTTCGTCGGCGCCGACGCCCGCACCGCGCTCTCTGTCGGGCAGGCGCGGGGCGCCGTGCTCGTCGCGGCCGCGCTCGCCGGCGTCGAGTGCACTGAGTACGCACCGAGCCGCGTGAAACAGACCGTGTGCGGCTACGGCCGCGCCGAGAAAGCCCAGGTCGCGCGCATGGTGCAGACGATCCTTTCGCTGCGCGACGCGCCGGCGTCCACGCATGCTTCCGATGCGCTCGCGGTCGCGATCTGCCACGCACTCGCGCCGCCGCTGCTGAAGCAGCTGGAAGCGATCGCACGGTGATCGCGCGGCTGCGAGGCCTTCCCGTGGCCCGCCGCCCGGACGGCCTCGTCCTCGACGTGAACGGCGTCGGCTACCTCGTCGCGGTCACGCCCAGCGCGCTGAAGCGCGCCGAGGGCCGCGGGGAGGTCACGCTCGAGATCCACACCGTCGTCCGCGAAGATGCGCTCCAGCTGTACGGCTTCGCCGAGCCCGCCGAGCGTGAGCTGTTCGAGCAGTTGCTCGCCGTGACGGGGATCGGCCCGAAGGTGGCGCTGGCGATCGTCTCCGGCTCGTCTCCGGCGGAGCTCCGCCGCGCGATCGTTCTCGAGGACACGGCACGCTTCGAGGCGATCCCCGGGATCGGAAAGAAGACGGCGCAGCGGGTCGTGCTCGAGCTGAAGGACAAGATCAGCTCCGACCTCGCGCTGCCGGAGGTGCGGCACGAGGGCCACCTCGTCGCGCGCGACGCACTGGTCGAGCTCGGCTACTCCCTCGTCGACGCCGAGCGGGCGCTGGCGGAGGTCGACGAGGAGCTGCCGGCCGAGGAGCGCGTGCGCGAGGCGCTGAAGAAGGCGGCATGACGGAAGCCGCGGCAGAGACACAGTTCCTGGCGCCTGCGCTGAGGGACGCGGAGGACGACTTCGACCGCTCGCTGCGGCCGAAGCATCTCGGCGAGTTCATCGGGCAGGAGCGGCTCAAGGCGCAGCTGGAGGTGACCCTGACCGCCGCGATCACGCGCGGCGAGGCGCTCGACCACGTGCTGCTCGTCGGGCCGCCGGGGCTCGGCAAGACCAGCCTTGCGTACATCATTCGCGAGGAGCTCGGCGTCGGCATCCGCACCGTGGCAGGGCCTGCGGTCGAGCGGAAGGGCGACCTGGCGGCGATCCTCACGTCGCTCGACGCGCGCGACGTGCTGTTCATCGACGAGATCCACCGGCTGAACCCGGCGGTCGAGGAGATCCTCTACCCGGCGCTCGAGGACTTCCGGCTGGACATCGTCATCGGCCAGGGGCCGGCGGCGCGCACGCTGACGCTCGACCTGCCGCCGTTCACGCTCGTGGGCGCGACCACGCGCACGGGACTGCTGACCACGCCGCTGCGCGACCGATTCGGGATGACCTTCCGCCTGGCGTACTACGAGCCGGACGAGCTGACCCAGATCGTGCTCCGGTCGGCGCGCATCCTCGGCGTCGGCATCTCCGACGAGGCTGCGGCCGAGATCGCGCGCCGTTCGCGCGGCACGCCTCGCGTGGCGAACCGGATCCTCCGCCGTGTCCGCGACGTCGCCGAGGTGCGTCACGCCGGCGAGATCACCTCCGAGATCGCGCAGGAGGCGGTTGAGCTGCTGGAGGTCGACGAGGAGGGGCTCGAGCGCACCGACCGCGAGCTGCTCGAGGCGATCGTGCACAAGTTCGGCGGCGGGCCGGTGGGCCTGTCGACCCTGGCGGTCACGCTCGGCGAGGAGCCCGACACGATCGAGGACGTCTACGAGCCGTACCTGCTCCAGCTCGGCTTCATCCAGCGCACACCGCGCGGCCGGATCGTCACCGACCTCGGGATCGCGCACGTCGCCGACGGCCAGGCCGCCCGAGCCGACCAGCTGTTTTGATGCCAGAGCTCTGGGTCCCCGGATTCGCAGGCCCACTCGACGACCTGGTCGACCGCATCAACCGCCGGATCGAGACGTACGCCGAGGAGGCGGGGGTCAAGCAGGCGTTCGTCGAGGTCGAGCTCGTCGACGGGGTCGTGTACGCGGTCGAGTCGATCTCGCCCGAGCCCGGCTACGGGTTCATCACGATCCGGCCGCACCCGGGCGACGGCACACCGGCGCTCGTGATCGTCCCGATCGGGTCGATCAAGCGCATCGAGCTGAGCAGCGCCGACGAGGAGCGCACGCGGCTCGGCTTCTCGGTGTCTTCCTAGGGCCGGTACTGCAATTCGTGCCAGCTCGGCACGGGGGCGAGCTCGAGCAACGCGCGGCTGCCGCGTGGGTCGCGGTAGGCGAACTCGGAGTTCTCGTCGTCCCAGACGACCTCGAGCAGACCCTCCTTGACGCGGTGGTCGAGCCAGGCGCCGCGGAAGATCAGCTTGCGCAGCCAGTAGACGAGTGACTCGCCCTCGACGAGCGAGATCCGCTCCCAGTGGCGCACGAGGTAGCGGCCGAGCTGGCTGCGGGCCTCTTCGATCCGGCCCTCGGCGGCGAGCTCGACCAGGTCGGCGGTCTCGTCGTCGTCGAGCTCGTTCGCCTCGACGAGGCCGAGCTTCACCGCGGCGGCGGTGACGCGCTGTTCGAAATCGCTGCCGTTGAAGTTGAACCGGTAGCCGAGGAACTCGACGACGTAGTCGTCGCCGGAGCTGTAATTGGCGTCGCCTGGGGTCAGCGGGCGGCTCTCCACGGGGGCCAGGATACCAGCGCCCTTCCTGGGCCTAGACTGGGCGAGATGTCCGTCCGCACCGTCCTGATCGCCCTCGGCGCCTGCCTCGCACTCTGCGCGATCACGGCGCTCGCCCTCGGCTGGTCGTTCGAGAAGGCACTGATCCTCTCGCCCGTGATCGTGATGGTCGCCGGCGCCGCCGGCTTCCTGATCGTCCTCTGGAGCCGAGTCGTGTGGGAGTCGATCAGAGGCCGTCGGCGCGGCGCGTGACGGTTTCGTAACGGTCTCTCCACCGGGCCGGGTGCTGTCCGGTGGCGGGCGTACCGTCGTCTGTCCATGGTCGAGGCCACGTGGACGATCACGCACACCGATCCGCAGGATGTGGCGTCGCTTGCCGCTGCGCTCGAGGTCAGCGCGACGACCGCCGGCGTGCTCGTCCGGCGCGGCTACGGCGACCCGGCCGAGGCCGAGGCGTTTCTCGCCGGTGCGATGCCCGGGCACGACCCGTTCGAGCTCGGTGACATGCAGCAAGCCTGCGACACGCTCCGCGCCGCGATCGCCGCCGGGACGAAGATCTGCGTCCACGGCGACTACGACGTCGACGGGATCTGCGCGACGACGGTGGCGGTTCTCGTCCTGCGCGAGCTCGGCGCCGACGTCGCGTGGCATCTGCCGAGCCGGTTCGAGGAGGGCTACGGCGTCGCCGGAGAGACGCTCGAGAGGCTGAAGAGCGAGGGGTTTGGACTGGTGCTGACCGTCGACTGTGGGATCACCGCGGTCGAGGAGGTCGCCGCCGCCCGTGCCGCGGGGCTCGAGATCATCGTCACCGACCACCACCGGCCGGGCGCGTCGCTCCCCGACTGCCCGATCGTCGCCACCCGCCCCTCCGACTATCCGTTCCCGGAGCTCTGCGGCACCGGCGTGGTCTACAAGCTCGCCGAGGCGCTGCTCGGTCAGGGAGACGAACGGCTGGCCCGCCATCTCGACCTGGTCGCGCTCGCGACGATCGCGGACGTGGTTCCGCTCGTCGACGAGAACCGCGCGCTGGCGATCGCCGGCCTCCGGTGCCTCGCCGCGACCACGCGGCCGGGCCTTCGGGCGCTGATGAAGGCGGCCCGCGTCGACGCCGCAGTGGTCGACGAGGGCGCCGTCGGGTTCCGGCTCGCCCCGCGGATCAACGCCGCGGGCCGCCTCGGCCGCCCGACCGCGGCGCTCGAGCTGTTGCTGACCGACGACGAGGAGGTCGCCGCCCGCATCGCCGCCGAACTGGAGGAGCTCAACCGCGAGCGGCAGATGGTCGAGGACCGGATCCTCCGCGAGGCCTCGGCCGCGATCGACGCCTGGCCCGAGGCGAAGCGGAACCGCCGCGGCTACGTCGTGGCGGGCGACGGCTGGCACGAAGGGGTGATCGGCATCGTCGCGTCACGGCTCGTCGAGCGTTACCACCGGCCCGTCGTCCTGATCGCAGGCACGGAGGGCCACTGGAAGGGCAGCGGCCGCTCGATTCCGAGTTTCGACCTCCACGCAGGTCTCGCCGCGTGCTCCGGGCACCTCGAGCGCTTCGGCGGCCACCGCGCCGCGGCCGGGCTCTCGATCCGGCCGGAGGAGGTCGACGACCTGGCCGACGCCTTCGCCGCGTACGCGGACGAGCACCTGGAGCTCGAGGATCTCCGTGCGGTCACGCCGGTCGACGCGATCGTCCCGGGCTCGGCGCTGACGCTGAGGCTGTGCGCCGAGCTGGGGAAGCTCGCGCCCTTCGGGCTCGGCAACCCGGGCGTCAACCTGCTCGTCGCCGGCTGCGAGCTCACCGATCTGGGCACGGTGGGGGAGGGCAAGCACCTCAGGTTCCGCGTGCTCGACCAGCACCGGCCCGCCGGCAGTGCGATCGCTTTCGGCTTCGGCAAGCAGATCGACCGCTTCCGCCGCGTCGGCCACTACGACCTCGCCTTCCGGCTGCAGGAGAACACCTGGAACGGGACGACCTCACCGCAGCTCGTCGTCCGGCGGATCTTCGAGACGCCCGAGCGGTACCTCGAGCTGCGCGAACGCTTCGCCGAGGAGTGGCGCTCGAAGGACCTCAGCCCGGAGGGCGCGCTGATCATGGCCGAGCTCGGCCTGGGCGACGGCGGCGCCTGGCGCAGCCTGCTCGAGTCCGAGACGTTCCAGGCGCTGCTGCACGAGCCGCCCGCGGTCGACCTACCGCAAGCGGCCTAGGAACGCGACAGCAACAGCTCGAACACGCGCACGAGCAACTCGGCTCGCTTCCGCTCGATGAAGGTGCGTTTGCGCACGGCATGCGTTCTTCTGCGCGCCGGCCGCGGTTCCTCCGGAGGGCTCGAGGAGTGGCCTCGGAAGCCCGAAGTACACTGTCCAGATGGCTGTGCTGGAGGTCAGCGAGCGTCATCAGGAGCTCATCGATGAGCTGATCGGCGCGGTCGAGCACTACAAGCCGGAGCTCGACCGCGACCTGCTGACGCGCGCGTTCACCTTCGCCGCGAACGCCCACGACGGCCAGCAGCGGCGCTCGGGCGAGGAGTTCATCCATCACCCGTTCGGCGTCGCCAAGATCCTCACCGAGCTCCGGCTCGACGAGCAGACGATCGCCGCCGCGCTCCTGCACGACGTCGTCGAGGACACCGAGCACGACGCCAAGGAGATCAAGGACGAGTTCGGCGAGGAGATCGCCCACCTCGTCGACGGCGTCACGAAGCTCACCCGCATCCAGTTCCAGAGCCGCGAGCACGCAGAGGCCGAGAACTACCGCAAGTTGATCGTCGCGATGGCGCAGGACGTTCGCGTCATCCTGATCAAGCTCGCCGACCGGCTCCACAACCTGCGCACGATCGAGTACCTCGGCAAGCAGAAGCAGGTGCAGAAGGCGCGCGAGGCCCTCGAGATCTACGCACCGCTCGCGCACCGGCTCGGCATCCACGCGCTGAAGTGGGAGCTCGAGGACCTCGCGTTCGAGACGCTCCACCCGCGCAAGTACAGCGAGATCAAGACGATGGTGAACGAGCGTCGCGCGGACCGCGAAGAGCACGTGCGCGAGGCGAGCATGGTCCTCCAGCGCGAGCTCGAGAAGGCGAACATCCCGGCCGACATCTCCGGGCGCGCGAAGCACTTCTACTCCATCTACGACAAGATGGTGAAGAAGGGGCGCGAGTTCAACGAGATCTACGACCTGACCGCGATGCGCGTCCTGGTCGAGCGGACCGGGGAAGAGGGAACGCGCGACTGCTACGGCGCGCTCGGCCTGATCCACTCGCTGTGGAAGCCGATGCCGGGCCGCTTCAAGGACTACGTCGCGATGCCCAAGCTCAACCGCTACCGGGCGCTGCACACGACCGTGATCGGACCGCAGGGACGGCCGCTGGAGATCCAGGTTCGGACGCTCGACATGCACGAGACGGCCGAGCTGGGCATCGCCGCGCACTGGACGTACAAGCGGGGCGGGAAGGTCAAGAAGGGCGACGACGAGTGGGGCTCGTGGATGAAGCAGCTGATGGACTGGCAGGCGGACGAGTCGGACCCGCACGAGTTCATCAAGACGCTCCGCACCGATCTGTTCGACGACGAGGTCTATGTCTTCACGCCCAAGGGTGAGGTGAAGACGCTTCCGGCCGGCTCGACGCCGATCGACTTCGCCTACTCGGTGCACACCGACGTCGGCCACCGCACCGTGGGGGCGAAGGCGAACGGCCGGATCGTCCCGCTGCACTACCGCCTGAAGAGCGGCGACATCCTCGAGATCATGACCTCGAAGTCGGGCCGTGGCCCGTCTCGCGACTGGATGTCGGTCGCCGCGTCCTCGCGTGCACGCAACAAGATCCGCCAGTGGTTCTCGCGCGAGACGCGGGACGATGCCGAGGCGAAGGGCCGCGAGGCGCTCGAGCACGCACTGAAGCAGCAGAACCTCCCCTACAAGAAGATCGCCGGCTCCGCGGTGCTCGCCCAGGTGATCCGCGAGACCGGGTTCAAGAAGGCCGACGACTTCTACGTCGCGCTCGGCTCGGGGAAGCTCCAGAGCGGCCTGATCGTCAACAAGGTGATCCAGCGCCTGAAGACCGAGGAGGTCGTCCAGGAGGACGCGATCACGCTCAAGCCGCCGAGGGAGAAGGACACGGCGGGGAGCCAGACGTACGGCATCAACGTCTCGGGCGTCGAGGACGTGCTCGTCCGACTGGCGAAGTGCTGCAACCCGGTGCCGGGCGACCCGATCGTCGGCTACATCTCGCTCGGCAAGGGGATCACGATCCACCGCGGGGACTGTCCGAACGTCAAGGCGCTGAAGCGGAACGAGGAGCGGTTCACGCCGGTCGCGTGGGAGGGCGGCTCGTCACAGAGCTTCCGCGTGAAGATCGCGATCGACGCGTGGGATCGCAACCGTCTGCTCGAGGACGTCGCGCGGACGTTCTCCGAGCACGGCGCGAACATCGTCGCCTACGGCGGCGGCGTCCAGGACCAGCTCGCAAAGAACTGGTACACCGCCGAGCTCGGCGACATCGAGTCGCTACGCACGCTGCTCACCGCCCTCAGGAACATCGAGGGCGTGTTCGACGCTTACCGCGTCACGCCAAACTAGTTCCTCGTTCGAAGGATCCCGCGTCCAGCGGACCAAGCTCCCTCGGGTGGGGGATTCCTATGAGCCCTCGGGTGGCATACAACAGTGTGAGCGGGGCGTACTACGGGGGGTAGGTGGCACAGGAAACGCAGCGCTCATCCGTTCCGGGGATACGGATGAGCGCTCTTCCTCCTTGCTATTCCTGGAGGTCGTCGCCTTCGAAAGCTCGGATCCGCTCGCGCCACCAGTCGGGCACGCGGCACGGTTTCCGCTCGTCGAGGTCGACGAGCACCAGCGTCTGCGTCGCGACCACCGCGAGCTCGTCGCCCTCGAGGTACGCCGCGAACTCGTAGGTCACGCTCGACGTGCCGATCCGGCTGATGCGGACGTCCACCTCGATCGGGTCGTCGAACCGCGCGGGCTTGTGGTACTCGACCTGCATCGCCCGCATCACGAACTGGCGGTCCTGCGCCCCCTCGCGGAGCATGTCGAGACTCCGGTGGTACTCGACCCGCGCGAGGTCGAAGTACGGCATGTAGCGGCCGTAGTAGACGACCGCCTGCGCGTCGGTGTCGGAGAAGCCGACGCGGGTGGAAGCGCTGAACTTGAACGGCGGCCTCGGTGTCACGAGCGGATCACGCCGAGCACCTCGTCGCGCTTCTGCTCCATCAGCGCCTCGGAGCGCGCTTCCAGGTTGAGGCGGAGCAGCGGCTCGGTGTTCGACGGCCTGACGTTGAAGTGCCAGTCCTGCGCCTCGACCGACAGGCCGTCGAGGTGGGAGACCGTTCCCTCGGCGCCGTAGCGCTCCTCCAGTTCGGCCAGCTTCGCCGGGACGTCGGCGACCGGCGTGTTGATCTCGCCGGTGATGAAGTAGCGCTCCCGCAGCGGCCGGAGCAACTCGGAGAGCTTCGTGCCGCCCTTCGAGATCCGCTCCAGCATTACGAGGAACGGGACGACACCCGTGTCGGCCTGGGAGAACTCGCGGAAGTAGTAGTGGCCCGAGACCTCGCCGGCGAATGCGGCGTCGACCTCGCGCATCCGCTCCTTGATGAAGGCGTGTCCGACGCGGTTGACGAGCGCGACGCCGCCGGCCGCCTCGACCGCCTCCGGAACCGCCCAGCTGGCGCGCAGGTCGTAGATGACCTTCGCACCCGGCTCCTTCTCCAGGACACCCTTTGCGAAGAGGGCCGTGGCGAAGTCGCCCGGGACGAACTCGCCGCCGTCGTCGACGAAGAAGCATCGGTCGGCGTCGCCGTCGAACGCAACGCCGAGGTCGGCGCCTTCCTCGAGCGTCTTCCGGACGATGAACTCGCGGTTCTCGGGCAGCAGCGGGTTCGGTTCGTGGTTCGGGAAGCTCCCGTCCGGCTCGAAGTAGCAGCGCACCACCTCGACCGGGAGGCGCTCGAGCACCGGCGGCAGCATCGCCCCGGCCATGCCGTTCGCGGCGTCGATCACGACCTTCAGCGGGCGGAGCGCCGCGGGGTCGATGAAGGAGAGGACGCGGCCGACGTATCCGGGCCAGATGTCGAGCTTCGTGACGTTTCCGCCCGGGACAGACCTCTCGGGGTCTGTCCCGACAAGGGCGCGATCGCGCACGTCGAGGAGACCGGAGTCGCCGCCGACGGGCAGGGCGCCTGCCCGCACGATCTTCATCCCCGTGTACTCCTTCGGGTTGTGCGAGGCGGTCACCATCACCCCGCCGTCCAACCCGAGCGAGCCGACCGCGAAATAGACCATCTCGGTGCCGACGAGGCCGATATCGAGTACATCGGCGCCTGCCTCGGTCGCGCCCTCGATCAGCGCCGCCGCCATCGTCGGCGACGACAGGCGCATGTCGCGGCCGACCGCGATCCGACGCGGCGCGAACTGCTCGACGTAGGCGCGCCCGATCGCTCGCGCGCCGGCCTCGTCGAGTTGCGAGCCGTAGAGGCCGCGCACGTCGTACGCCTTGAAAACGCTGGAATCGAGCATCGGCCCGGGATGCTATCCGGGGTCTTGTTCGTTTCTACACTTCAGGGATGGAGCGCAAGCTCGCAACCGTGCTTTTCGTGGACCTGGTCGGCTCGACCGAGCTGGTCGCCGCCGCCGATCCGGAGGTGGTGCGCCGCCGCGTGACGCGGTTCTTCGACGACGTCACCCACTGCGTGACCACGCACGGCGGGATCGTCGAGAAGTTCGCCGGTGACGCCGTCCTCGCCGCATTCGGCGTCGCGCAGGCGCACGAGGACGACGCCGAGCGCGCGATCCGGGCTGCGATCGGGATCCTCGAGGCGGTCAAGCGCCTCGACCTCGAGGCGCGCATCGGGATCGAATCGGGTGAGGTCGTCGTCGACGCGGTCGAATCGACCTTTGCCACGGGCGAGGCGGTCAACCTCGCCGCGCGCCTCCAGCAGGCGGCCGGGCCGGGCGAGATCCTGATCGGCCCCGGCGCCCACAGTCTCGCGGCAGGCCCGATCGAGTCGGAGAGCCTCGGGGGGATCGAGGTGAAAGGCCGTGCGGGGCCGGTGGAGGCCTGGCGCGTGACGTGCGCCGCCGACCGCTCGCAGCCGCTCCACGCCGCCGTCGTCGCCCCGCTGGTCGGCCGCACCGAGGAGCTCGATCTGCTGGCGAACACCCTCGACCGGGCCGTCCGCGACCGCCGCGCCCACCTCCTCACGATCTACGGCGAGGCGGGCGTCGGCAAGAGCCGCCTCGCGCGCGAGTTCGTCGGAGGTCTCGAGGGCGCGACCGTCCTCGGCGGGCGCTGCCTGCCGTACGGCGAGGGGATCACCTACTGGCCGCTGGCCGAGATGGTCAAGTCGGCCGCGGGCATCTCCGACGACGACCCCGTCAAGGAGGCGATGGAGAAGCTCCGCATGTGCTGCGAGGACGAGGCGGTCGCCGACCTGCTCGGGCTCGCCGCCGGCGTGCTGGAGGCGGTCGAGAGCGAGCGCAGCGGCCAGGAGATCGCCTGGGCCGCCCGCGAGTGGGCCGACCAGCTGGCCGACGTCCAGCCGCTCGTGCTCGTCTTCGAGGACATCCACTGGGCCGAGGAGCCGCTCTTCGACCTGATCGAGCATCTCGCCACGTGGGTGCGTGAAGCCCCGCTCCTGCTCGTCTGCCTCGCCCGACCCGACCTGCTCGACGTGCGGCCCTCGTGGGGCGGCGGGCGGATGCGCGCCGCTGCACTCGAGCTCGAGCCGTTGCGCGAGAGCGAGAGCGAGGAGCTGATCGATGCGCTCAGCGACGGAGCAACGCTGTCCCCGGACGCGCGGCGTGAGCTGCGCGCCAAGACCGAGGGCAACCCGCTGTTCGTCGAGGAGACGATGCGGATGCTCGCCGAGCGCGGGGGCGGCTACGGGACGTCGGGCATTCCGGACACGCTCCAGGCGCTGATCGCCGCCCGCATCGATCAGCTCCCCGCGGCGGAGAAGGCGCTGCTGCACCGCGCCGCAGTGATCGGGCGAATCTTCTGGCACGGTGCGATCGCCCACGTCGCACCCGACCTCGACGTCGACTCGCTGCTCGACGACCTGCTGCTGCGCGACTTCGTCCTCGCCGAGCCGCGGTCGACGATCATCGGCGAGAAGGCGTTCCGCTTCAAGCACATGCTGATCCGCGAGGTCGCGTACTCCGGCCTGGCGAAGGCCGAGCGGGCCGAGTTGCACGGGCGCTTTGCCGACTGGCTGCGCGAGCGGGCGGGCGACGAGTTGCTCGAGATCCGCGCGTACCACCTCGACCACGCCGCCCAGCTGCTCGTCGAGCTCGACGGTGCCACGCCGCCCGGCCTCGCGCACGAGGCGGCGGTCGCGCTCGAGGAGGCGGGCAGGCGCGCGCTGGCCCGCGAGTCGAACCGTGCCGGCCGGAAGCTGCTGCTGCGCGCCGTCGAGCTCGAGCCGACGCTCGATCGCCGCTACCAGGCGGCGCGCGCCGCCTGGCGGCTGAGCGACCTGCCGGCCGTCTCGGTCGAGATGAACCGCGCGCTCGACGAGGCGCGGGCCGAGGGAGACTCCCTGATCGAGGGGAAGGCGCTGACCGCGCTCGCCGAGGTCGCTCTCCTCCGCGAGGCGAACCTGCCGAAGGCGACGGAACTCATCGACGCAGCGCTCGAGGCGCTGCCGTCCGAGGGGCGTTTCACGGCGCTCGAGGTGCGTGCGCGGATCGCGTGGTGGGTCGGCGACTTCGCCACCCAGGAGCGGGTCGCCGACGAGGCGCTGGAGATCGCGCGCCGGCTCGAGCGCAAGGATCTGGAGGCGCACGCGCTCAGCGACCTCGCCCAGGCCTATCGCCGCCAGCAGCGCGGCGACGAGGCGGAGGAGTTGCTCACACGCGGCCTGGAGCTGGCCGGTGAGAGCGGCAGCATCGTCGCCCGTGCAGAGGCGCTGCACTCGCTCGGCCTGCTGAAGCTCGACCGCGGCGAATCGGCCGAGGGCGAGCGCCTGCTCGAAGAGGCGCGGACGCTGTTCGCCGAGGTCGGCGGGAACTGGATGCTCGGCCGGACGCTGAACGAGCTGGCGCGGGCGGCCGAGCAGCAGGCTGACTACGCCAAGGCCGAGCGGCTCCTCCGCGATGCGATCCGGTTGCTCAAGCCGCTCGAGGACCGGGGCGCGCTGTGCGAGAGCCAGCGCGCGCTCGCCGAGGTGCTCATCCGCCGCAACCACCTCGACGAGGCCGAGCGGATCGCGCTCGAGGCGGTCGAGACGGTCGGTGAGCACGACCTCAGCTCCCAGGCGACCACGAAGATGACCCTCGGGCTCGTCCGCGCGGCGCAGGGCCGCGATGTCGACGCCGAGGCGCTCCTCCGGGAGGCGCTCGCCATCGTCGAGGAGACCGGCTTCACGGCGATCGAGGTGTGGGTGATGTCACAGCTCGAGCGCTTCCTGCGCGAGCGCGGCCGCGACGAGGAAGCCGCCGCCTACCGCATCCGCCTGGCGGAGGGCGCGCCGGCAACCGCCGTGTCGGCGGCGTTCGCCTCGAGGATCGAGCGGATCGCCTGAGACGACGCCTCGTCCGGCGACTCCGAGATCACCGTCGCCGGGCGCTTGAACGCCGAGAGCGCCTCCGCGAGCGGCTCGGCGCGCAGCGTTCCCTGTCCGTAGGGCAGGTGCTTCGTCTCGTTCCGGTTCGCGAACTGGATGTCGCTGAAGTGGATGTGGAACGGCGCGCCCTCCGCCAGGATCGAGTCGGCGATCTCGAGGACGCCCGTGAACGCGCCGACGTCGGTGAACCCGCCGTCCGTGACCGCGTGCAGGTGCGCGAAGTCGATCACGGGCCGCACCCACGGCAGCTGTGCAGCGATCGCGAACACGTCCTCGGCGGTGCCCAGCTCCCGGACGCGGCCCATCACCTCGACACCGAACGCGACGCCGCGGTCCTTCGCCTCGAGCCGGTCGCGCAACTCGCCGAGCTGCTCGACCACCGCCGCGAGCGCGTCCTCGCGCGTGCGTCCGAGCAGGAAGCCGGGGTGGATGACGACCAGCTCGGCGCCGCAGGCGGTCGCGACACCCGCCGAGTGGTCGAGCATCCCGATCGCCATCCGGTGCTTCTTGTCGCGCTCGACCTGCCCGAGAAACCCGGCCAGGGGCGCGTGCACGGAAAGCGCGACTCCGGCGTCGCGCGCGACCTCGCCGAGCCGCGTGGCCCACGGGTAGTCCATCCAGAACCCGCCCTCGAAGTCGATCTCGCACGCCCGGTAGCCGCGCTCGAGCAAGAGTTCGACGGCCGTTTCCGGGCTCTCGCGCGACGGCACACGTGCCGGTCCAACGCGGATGTCACCCATGTCACGAGACTAGCCGAATGCCGTCCGGTCCCCTCCGTATGGTGATTCACATGCCTCGCGGACCTTCACGGATCGACCTGCTCGAGCTCGACATCGATGTCCGTCTCGCCGATCTCTGGCGCGAGGCGAACGACATCTCGGAGTGGAGCCTCGAAGTCGTGGGGGCCTTCATGAGGGCCGCGTACGGCAAGGGATACTGCGACGCTCTCACCGAGGATGCCCCAGGTTCGCTCTGTGCCGAGCACGGGTACCGCGTGCCGGAGCGCCGCCCCGGCCGGCCGGCACCGGTCGAACCGTAACCTCGGGTTAGTCGCAGGCCCCGTTCGGGGAAACACCGCACCACCCCCAACCTGAACGGAGGACTCCCGTGTCCACACGCCCCGCGCCGGCACTCGTCATCAGCGCAGTCGCCCTCTTCTTCGCCGTAGGTGGCTCGGCCTTCGCCGTCGGCCAACGGGTGGGCGTGGCCCAACCCCGGTGTGCCAACGGCGCGGTGAAGGGCTTCGCCACCGTCACGGGCGACCCCGTGAAGGGCATCCAGAACATGGCCGACGGCTACTCCAGCGACCGAAGGCTGTTCAACGGCCGGTTCGACTGCTCCGGCGCCTCCGTCCAGGTGCGCCGGATCGGTGATGCCTTCCAGATCAAATTCAACGGCGTGGTCGCTCGTACGGCACTCGTCTCCGGTGTCGGCACCAATCCTCAGCCGATGACGGTGACACCGCTGCCCGACGGTTCGTACCGGATCACACCGGTCCACGCCGCCAACGACAGCTTCCAGCTCGGCCCGCAGCATCAGTTCGCAGTCGTAGTGTTCTGACCCTCATCTAGAATCGCGTCCGATGGCCCGCAAGCGCAGTCCCGCGCGCCTGGTGATCGCCCTTTCGGTCGCGGCCGTCCTGGCGATCTTCCTGCTCTACTCGTCGATCGCCGGCGGCGGCACGCCCGCGCTCCGGCCGAGCACCCTCACCGGCCACACCGGCAAGGTCTCGGTCTCCGGCCGCGTGATCAAGCCGGTCACGGGTGACGCGCACGGCGCCGGGCTCCACTTCCGCATGCGTGACGTGAAGGGAACGGCCACCGTGGCTGTTCTCTACAAGGGCGAGGTCCCCGACCTCTTCCGCGCCGGCCGCGACATCGTGGTCGACGGCCGCATGCAGAACGGCGTCTTCGTCGCCGTCCCGGGCACGATGGTGACGAAGTGCCCGTCGAAGTACTCGCCCAAGAAGACCTGAGCCGTGCCCGAGCTCGGTAGGGCAGCGCTCGTCGTCTGCTTCGGGCTCGCGCTTTACGCGGTCGTCGCGGGCTTCTGGGGCGCGCACACGCGCAGGCGGCGGCTCTCCCGCTCGGCGCAGAACGCGCTCGTCGCCGCGTTCCTGTGCACGATCGTCGCCTCGGTCGTCCTGCTGGTCGCGCTCGGGCGCAGCGACTTCACGTTCAGCTACGTCGCCCAGCACACGAGCCGCGAGCTGCCGATGCCGTACAAGCTCGCGACGTTCTACGGCGGCCAGGAAGGATCGCTGCTGCTCTGGCTGCTCGTGCTCACGGGCTACAGCGCCGCCGCCGTCCTGCTCGACCGCAAGGCGGGCCGTGAGCTGATGGTCTGGGTCGTCCCCGTGCTCGGCGTGATCGCGGCGTTCTTCTCGATGCTCGTCGTCTTCGTCGCCAGCCCGTTCCACACGCAACTCGCGAGCGTCGACGGCGCGGGGCTCAACTCCAGCCTGCAGAGCCCGTACTTCCAGATCCACCCGCCGTTGCTCTACCTCGGCTACGTCGGGCTGACCGTGCCGTTCGCGTTCGCGATGGGCGCGATGCTCTCGGGCCGGACCGACGAGCGCTGGATCGTCGCCACGCGCCGCTGGACGCTCGCGGCCTGGATGTTCCTCGGCATCGGCCAGCTGCTCGGCGCGAAGTGGGCGTACGAGGAGGTCGGCTGGGGCGGGTACTACGCGTGGGATCCGGTCGAGAACGCGGCGCTGATGCCGTGGCTCGCCGCCACGGCGTTCCTGCACTCGGTGATGGTGCAGGAGAAGAAGGGGATGCTGAAGGTCTGGAACATGCTGCTCGTGATCCTGGCGTTCACGCTCTCGCTGTTCGGCACGTTCCTGACCCGCTCCGGCGTGCTGAACTCGATCCACTCGTTCACCGAGAGCTCGATCGGCCCGTGGTTCCTCGGCTTCATCTGCTTCGTCGTCGTCGCCTCGATGGCGCTGCTCTTCTACCGGCTGCCGCTGCTGCGCTCGAAGACGAAGCTCGAGTCGCTCGTCTCGCGCGAGGCGACGTTCCTCTACAACAACCTTCTGCTCGTCGCCCTGTGCCTGACGATCCTCTGGGGCGTGACGTTCCCCATCCTCTCCGAGGCTGTTCGCGGCGAGGCGGTGACGGTCGGGCGGCCGTACTACAACTTCTTCTTCCGGAGCTTCGGGCTGCCGCTGCTGCTGCTGATGGGCATCGGACCGCTGATCGCCTGGCGCCGCGCGTCGCTCTCGTCGCTCAAACGCGTGTTCTTCTGGCCGACGGCGTTCGCGCTCGCGGTCGGGTTCGCGTTGATCTTCGCCGGGGCGGGCTCGTCGCTGCCCGGCCTGATCGCGTACACGTTCTCGGCGTTCGTGGCAGGCGACGATCGTGCTCGAGTTCGCCCGAGGCACGTCCGCGCGCCGGACGCTGGCCGCACGAGTCGGTGCCGCGCGCGTTCGGGTCGCTGGTGGCGCGGAACCGCCGCCGCTACGGCGGGTACGTCGTGCATGCGGCGATCGTGCTGCTCGCGATCGGGATCGCCGGCTCGAGCGCCTACGACACATCGAAGACCGCCCGGCTCGCGCCGGGTCAGTCCGTCAAGCTGCGCGACTACACGCTCGTCTTCCGCAATACGACCACGGGGCGCTCGTCGAACGCGATCGAGACGCGCGCCAACATCGACGTCTTCCGCGGCGGGCACCGGATCGCGGTCATGCACCCGGGGAAGAACAACTACCCGATCGAGCAGCAGGTCTCGAACGAGGTCGCGATCCGCTCCGACTGGCTGACCGGGGAGGACCTGTTCCTGATCACCGAGCAGGTGAACGGGAACGGCACGATCGACTTCAAGGCGATCATCAACCCGCTCGTGAACATGATCTGGCTCGCCGGGTTCGTCTTCCTGCTCGGCTCCGTGATCACGCTCTGGCCGGACGCGCGGGAGGAGCGCCGGCTGGCGATCCGGTACGGCCGGCTCGCCCCCGACAGCTAGGTGCTCGCCGCCGGGCTCCTGATCGGTGCGCTGCTGGCCGCGCTCGCGGTCTGGTTCGTGGCGCGCCCGTTCCTCGCGCGCGGGGCGGACGAGCCCGTGTACGAGCCGCTGCCCGAGCGCCTCGCGCAGGAGGAGGAGCGTGACCGCGCCCTCGCGGCGCTCAAGGAGCTCGAGTTCGACCACCGCACCGGCAAGGTCTCGGACGAGGACTACCGGGCGTCGGTCGGCGAGCTACGCCGAGACGCGGCCGCGGCGCTGCAAGCCCTCGACGCGAGCGCCCGCTCCGCCGGTCCGACCTAGTAACACAGTGTTACTAAGTCTCGAGCGCCCTCGGCAGGCCGCTTCGAGAGCTTGTAACACTGTGTTACTTGCCGGGAGACGGCGGGCAGGGGCGCTCCCGCGGTTGCCGAACCACGCAGGATGCGCCGTTTGCTCCTCGGCCTCGTCGTCGTGCTCGTCGCCGCTGCGCCTGCGGGGGCGGACATCATCGACAAGAAGCAGTCGGTCGACTCGCAGATCACCTCGCTGCAGGACCGCGTGGCCGCGGCGAAGCAGAAGGAGGTCGCGCTCCAGCAGGAGATCGACGCGGTCTCGGGGCAGATCCGCGGCCTCGAGCAGCAGGTCGGCGACGTCTCCGAGCAACTCGCGCCGCTGGAGCACGAGCTCGAGCTGCGCGAGCTCAAGCTCAACAAGCTGAACGCGCTCTTCCAGGTGCAGACCGACCGGCTCGCGTTCCTGCGCGATGAGTACCGGACGGCGATCCGGCGGCTGAACATCCGGCTCGTCGCCGCGTACGAGTCGAGCACACCGGACGAGCTGTCCGTGCTGCTGTCCTCACGCAGCTTCTCGGCGTTCGTCGACGGGATCGACTACATACAGCTGGTCGCGCGCCACGACCGGCAGATCGCCCGCTCGGTGCGGGCGTCGCGCGACGACGTCGCGGTCGCGCTCGCGCGGACGAAGGTCGCCCGCAAGGAGATGCTCCACCAGGCGAAAATCGTCGCCGTCCGCGTCCACCAGGTACGGGTGCTGCGAGACCGCCTGCTGGCGAACAGGGGCGCGCTCGTCGACGCCCAGAGCCGCAAGAAGGCCGACCTCGCGTCGCTCAGCGCCCAGGAGCGCGCGGACGCGAGTGAGATCGACTCGCTCCAGCAGGTGAGCGCCGACCTCGCCGCGAAGATCCGCGCCGCGCAGTCGCATTCGACCGTCGTGCGCGGCTCGGGACGGTTCATCTGGCCGGTGAACGCGCCGATCACGAGCCCGTTCGGCTGGCGCTGGGGACGGATGCACGAGGGCCTCGACCTCGGCGCCGCCTACGGCACGCCGATCATGGCCGCTGCGTCCGGCACCGTCATCTATGCCGGCTGGGAGGGCGGCTACGGGAACCTGACCGTGATCGACCACGGCGGCGGGCTCGCCACCGCGTACGGCCACCAGTCGCACATCGGCGTCTCGGTCGGCGAGCAGGTCACGCAGGGCCAGGAGATCGGCAACGTCGGCTCGACCGGCCACTCGACCGGGCCGCACCTCCATTTCGAGGTGCGCGTCAACGGCCAGGCGGTCGACCCGCTCGGGTACCTCTAACCGTTGAGGACGTGCAGGTCGGGCAGGTTCCGGTACCGCTCGTCCATGTCGAAGCCGTAGCCGACGAAGAACTCGTCCGGCACGGTGAACCCGACGTAGCGCAACGGGATGTCCTCGACCAGGCGCCGGTAGGGGCGGTCGAGGAACGTCACGGCCGCCAGCGAGGCCGGTGAGCGCAGCCTGAACGTCTTCGCGAGGTAGTTGAGCGTCAGCCCGGTGTCGACGACGTCCTCGACGATCAGCACGTCCCGGCCCTCGATCGGCGCGTCGAGATCCTTGAGGAAGCGGATCGCGGGCGTGCCGCCGGTCTCGTCGGACGTGTACCCGGCGAGCTCGACGAAGTCGACGCCGTGCAGGATCGGAAGCGCCCGGGTGAGGTCGGCGAGGAAGACGAAGCTCGCCTTCAGCGACGCGACGAGCAGCGGCTCACGGCCGTCGTAGTCGGCTGCGATGCCGGCGCCGAGTTCGGCGACGCGGGTCGCGATCTCCTCCGCGGAGAGATAGACCTCCCCGATCCGGTCGTCGCGCGGGATATGCGGACCCACCGGTCCGAGATCCGTCAGGAGGCGAGCTTCAGACCGTATCGCTGACCCAGGCGCTCGATGTCGCGCTTGTAGAAGAGCTTGACGTTGACGTCCGGGAACCGCTCCTTCATCTTCCGGAGCTTCCGGTTCTTGCGCGTGACGAGCGACTGCTTCATCACGGTGATCTCGAGGTAGAGATCCTGCTCGGGGAGGTAGAAGTCGGGCGCGAACGCCTCGAGGATGCGGCCGTCCTCGTTGACCTCGAGCTCGAAGGTGCGCGGCTCGTACAGCCACGGAACCCCGTAGTAGTCGAGGATCTTGGCGCACTCCAACTCAGCCTCGTTCTGGAAGAGAGGTGTGTCCTTGCCCAGATATGCCTGGAAATCGGGGGTGTCCGACTTCAACACAGGTCAGGATACCCACGGGTCCGGACGCCTAGACTTCGGCCATGGCTGCGGTGGACAAGCTGACGATCGCCCATATCTCCGATCTCCACTGCGGTGACCCGCACTTCGTCGGGAACCTGATGGAGCGCGCGATCTCCGAGATCAACGATCTCGGCCCCGATCTCGTCATCTGCTCGGGCGACCTGACCGCCTTCGGCTTCAAGCCCGAGTTCCTCGAGGCCAGGGAGTACCTCGCGCGGCTCCAGTGCGAGTCGTTCGTGGTCATCCCCGGAAATCACGACGCGCGCAACGTCGGCTACATCCACTTCGAGGAGCTTTTCGGCGAACGCAGTTCGGTGCTGCGGCTCGGCAAGACGACGGTGGTCGCAGTCGATTCGACCGAGCCCGACCTCGACCACGGCCAGATCGGCCGCGGCCGCTACAAGTGGATCGAAGAGCAGTTCGCCGACGACTCGGATCTCCGCATCTTCGTTCTCCATCACCACCTGCTGCCCGTCCCCGGGACCGGCCGCGAGCGGAACGTCGTCTACGACGCCGGCGACACGCTCGAGTGCCTGCAGCGCGCCGGTGTGCAGATGGTGCTCTCCGGGCACAAGCACGTCCCGTACGCATGGCGCCTGGAGAACATGTTCATCCTCAACGCCGGCACGGTCTCGTCGCTGCGCCTCAGGGGCAACACCAGGCCCTGTTACAACATCATCGAGGTCGAGGGCGCGCACGTCTCGGTGTGGCGCCGGTACCCGTTCCACGGGCAGGAGCGGATCATCCAGTTCTCGACCGACACACTCGAGTTCGAGAAGTACACCGCGCGGATCGAAGGAGAGCTCTCGTCGCGCGGCTGACGCGGGCCGTGGCCGTGATCGACGGGGAGCACTACGCCCCCGTCGTCCGCGACGCGCTCGCGGAACTGGAGTACGAGTTCGTCGCGGCGGTCTTCGCCGGCGGCACCGAGAAGCTCCGCGGGGGAGAGGACTACGGGCTGCCGCTGGAGGCCACTCTCGAAGAGGCGATCGAGGCGCACCGGCCCGACGTGGTGGTCGACCTCTCCGACGAGCCGGTGCTCGGGCCGCGCGAGCGGCTGGCGCTGGCGTCGCGGGCGCTCGCGGCGGGCGTGCCCTACGTCGGGGCCGACTTCCGCTTCGACCCACCGGCGCTCGAGCCGTTCGACCTGCCGTCGATCTCCGTGATCGGCACCGGCAAGCGCGTCGGGAAGACCGCTGTCACCGGTCACCTCGCGCGGCTGCTGGCGCGCGACCGCGAAGTGGTCGTCGTCGCGATGGGCCGCGGAGGCCCGCCCGAGCCGGAGTTCGTCGACGCCGTCCCCGCCGTTGCCGAGTTGCTCGCGCTCTCGCGCGCGGGCCGACACGCCGCATCCGACCATCTCGAGACTGCGGCGCTCGCCGGCGTGCCGACCGTCGGCTGCCGGCGGTGCGGCGGCGGGCTTGCCGGCGCGACGTTCACGTCGACCGTGGTCGAGGGCGCGGCACTGGCCGCATCGCTCGATCCGGACGTCGTCGTCTTCGACGGCAGCGGCGCGGCGATCCCGCCGATCGCGACCGGCGCCCGCATCCTCGTTGCGCACGACCTCGAGAGCGGTCTGAACCCGTACCGCGCGCTGATCAGCGACCTGGTGCTGACGATGAGCGCCGACGTCGCGCTCGCCGCCGAGGCACTGGGCCGCCCGGCGCTGCGCTTCGACCTCCACCTGCGCCCGGTCGAGCCCCTCGACGGCCGGCGTGCCGCGGTCTTCACGACGGGACCGGCCCGGCTCGACCATCTCGACGGAGTCGTCTTCGCGTCCCAGAACCTGGCCGACCGGCAGGCGCTGGCCCGTGACCTCGAGCAGGCTGACGCCGACGTCTACGTGGTCGAGTTGAAGGCGGCGGCGATCGATGTCGTCGCCGAGCGCGCGGCCGCGAACGGCGTCGACGTGGTGCTCGCGGCGAACGACGTGATCGCGCCCGGAATCGACGAAGCCCTGCTCGCCCTGGCGCTCGGCGCCGAAGCACGGGAGAATGCTCTGAGATGACCGACCCACGGCACGCCGAGCCGTTCCCGTTCGGGGGCGCGGACGGGCTTCCGTACTCCAGGGGCCTGGTCGGCCGCGCGCTGGTGGCCGCCGGCGTCCCGGCCGCGCGCGCCGAGGCGCTGCACGAGCTCGACCGGCCGCTGATCGTCCTGATCGGCGGCGCGACCGGCACCGGCAAGTCCACCGTCGCGACGGAGGTCGCCTACCGCCTCGGAATCACCCGGGTCACCTCGACCGACTTCGTCCGGCAGACGATGCGCGCGTTCCTGACGCACGACTTCATGCCGTCGATCCACTACTCGAGCTTCGAGGTTCCGCCGGCGGAAGAGGGCCTCGGCGTCGTCGACGGGTTCGTCGAGCAGACCCGGAACGTGCTGGTCGCGGTTCGCGGCCTGATCGACCGGGCGCTGACCGAGGGCTGGTCGCTGGTGCTCGAGGGCGTGCACCTCGTCCCGGGGATGCTCCCGCCGGTCGAGGACGCGCTCGTCGTCCACTGCGTGCTGGCGATCGAGGACGAGGAGCTGCACGAATCGCACTTCTGGGTGCGCGACGCCCACTCGGACGGTCTGCGCCCCGTCCAGAAGTACCTCGACGCGATCGCCGACATCCGCCTGCTGCAGGACTTCATCGTCGGCCAGGCGCAGGCGGCCGGCGTCCCCGTGGTCGAGAACGGCAGCATCGAGCACTCGATCGAGACGGTCGTGGAGCTCGTGCTGAGCGGCGCCGAGCGCCTGGCGCGCGTGTGAGCGAGCGCACCGACCTCTGCCTCTGCGTCACCTACCTCCGGGCGACCGAACGGGCTGCGCTCGCCGGCGCGCGCTGGCTCGGCCGGGCCGACCAGGACAACGCGGAGGAGGCGGCGTTCTCCGGCATGCGCGACGCGCTGGGTCAGTTGCCGGTGACCGGGCGGGTGTTGATCGGCGGGGACGGCGAGGCGGGCTCGGCCTTCGAGGGGCCGATCGGTGCTGGCGGGGCCGAGGTCGATCTCGCGCTCGACCCGCTCGAGGGCCGCGGCGTCGTCGCCCGCGGAGGCAACGGTGCGATCTCGATGATCGTCGCCGCCGAGCCGGGGAAGATGCTGCGCCTGCCCGACATGTACGTGCGCACGATCGCGGCCGGTCCGCGCGCCCACGGGAAGATCGACCTGCTCGCACCCGTCGGCGACAACGTGCGCGCGATCGCCGAGGCGTTCGGCCGCAACACGGGCGACGTGACGACGATCGTCCTGGACCGTCCCCGCCACCACGACCTGATCGAGGACATTCGCAACGCCGGCGCCCGGATCAAGCTGATCCAGGACGGCACTGTGACGGCTGCGATCTCGGCCGCGATCCGCGGGACGAACGACCACCTCTCGATCGGCATCGGCGGCACCCGTCAGGCCGTCCTGGCGGCGGGCGCCCTCCGCTGCCTCGGCGGCGAGATCCAGGCGCAGCTGTGGCCGACCTCTCGCCGCGAGATCGACGCCGCCCGCGAGCACGGGATCGAGGACATCGAGCAGGTCTTCACCACCGAGGACCTCGTCTCCGGCGAGGTGATCGTCGCCGCCACCGGCGTCTCGAACGGCGACCTCCTCCGCGGCGTCCGCTTCCTGGCCGACAGCGCCCGCACCCACTCGCTGATCATGTGCACCCGCTGCAACTGGGTGCGCTTCACCGACGGCATCCACTTCTTCGCGCGCGCGCGCCGCGAAGAGGTTCGGCTGCTCGGCTACTGACCGGGCGCCGCTAGACTCGATTCATGCCGACGAAGGAAGAGGTCATCGAGGCGCTGCACGGCGTCGAGGACCCGGAGCTCGGGATGGACATCGTCGAGCTCGGCCTGCTGTACGACGTCGAGGTCGACGGCTCCAAGGTGAAGCTCACCCACAGCCTCACGTCGATGGGCTGCCCCGCCGGGCCGATGATCCAGGAGGACATGCACAACTGCGCCGCGGCGGTGCCGGGCGTGGAAGAGGTCGAGATCGAGCTGATCTGGGACCCACCGTGGACGCCCGACCGCATGTCCGAAGACGCGAAGTTCATTCTCGGCTTCGGCTAGCCGACGCGCTTCAGGAACTGGGCTTCCTCCACCCCTGCCACCGCCTGCGGGGCAGGCCTTGTCCGCACGGCCATGATCAGAAACCGCTGCGCTTCCCAGCCCAGGCCGCCCAGGCCGGGGGCGAGGCGTGCTGCGACCTCGTCGTCGGCGAGGTTCACCCGCCGGTGGTGGAGGCCGATCCCGCCCATGACGCGGTCGGCCTCGGCGGCCACCTCGTCCGCTCCTACGTCGGACTCGACCACGACGAAGTTGCCGTCGTGGACGCGCGGGAGAGTCGGCGTGAGCAGCGCTTCGCCCCACGCCAACGTCTCGACACGGTCTGCGAGCAGCCGGTCGGTTGCGCGCAGGAAGCGAATCGAACGGTCGAAATCGCTCACGCGGGGATGCTGAGCACGATCTTTCCGAACTGTTCGCCCGACTCGAGCCGTTCGTGCGCGGCACGCGTCTCCGCGAGCGGGAACACCGAGTCGATCACCGGCGTTGCGCCGGCGGCGACGAGGTCGTAGGCGCCTTCGAAGTCGGCGCGCGTTCCCATCGTCGAGCCGAGCAGGTCGAGCTGCTTCCACCAGAGCCGGTGGAGCGCCGCGGGCGGGTTCGGGCCGCTGGTCGCGCCGCAGACGACCACCCGGCCGCCGGGTCGCGCCGCGTCGAGCGTCCGCTTCCAGGTCGCCTCGCCGACGGTCTCGACGACGACGTCCACGCCCTTGCCGGTCGCCTCCTTCACCGTCGCGACGACGTCGCCGTCGGTGTGGTTCACCGTGACGTCCGCCCCGAGCTGGGCTGCCTGGGCCAGCTTCGCGTCGCTGCCCGACGTGACGACCGTCTTCGCCCCGAGCGCCTGCGCGATCCGGAGCGACGCGGTGGCGACGCCGCCGCCGATGCCCCAGATCAGCACCCACTCGCCCTCCTGTAGCGCCGCGCGGGTGACGAGCATCCGGTAGGCGGTCTCGTAGACGAGCGGGAACGCCGCCGCCTGCCCGAAGGAGACCCCGTCACGCAACGGGTAGACGTTCGTTGCCGGGATCGCCGCCAGCTCGGCGTGGACACCCTGGGTGTGCTCGCCGATCACGTGGATCACGCCGCCGTGCTCGATCCCCGGGTTGATCACGACCGGCTGCCCGGGCTCGAGGCCCCTCACACCCTCCCCGAGCGCTTCGACGACACCGGAGCCGTCGGCGCCGAGGATCCGTGGCTTCGGCACGGACGGCATGCCCTTCCGCGTCCAGACGTCGAGGTGGTTCAGCGACGCCGCACGCATCCGGATCAGCACCTCACCCGGCCCGGCGACCGCGTCCGCGACGTCCTCGTACCGGAGGACATCCGGCCCGCCGTCCTCGTGGATGACGATGGCCTTCACCCCGCGATCGTATAGTCGGGGCGTGGGGGTGAAGATCGCGATCGTCGGCATGCTCGCGCTGATGCTCGCCGCGTGCGGCGGCAGCGGCACGAACGGCCGCACCTCGCCACCTCCGACCCGCGCCGTCTATGCCGCCGCCGCGAACAGCGTCTGCCGCACCACGAAGACGCACCAGGCGCGTATCGCCGGCCTCCAAGGGCTGAAGCCGCCGCCGGCCGAGAAAGACCTCGTCGGCCACTGGCTGAATGCGGAGCGCTCCGCGGTGGACGCGGCCAAGATGCTCGCGGACCCGAAGAAGAAGGAGCCCGACCCGCGCATCCAGCTCGTCGTCGCGGAGGGCAAGATCGCCGGGTACGCCCGGCGCGTGGGCGCGACCGCGTGCGCCACAATGCCGTCGTGACGACAGTCGAGCTCGCCCGCCTGGCAGAAGAGCTCGGGATCGACGCGGTGGGCGCGGCGGCGGCTGCGCCGTACACGGACACGGAGCGGCAGATCCGCGAGCGCCGCGCCCGCGGCCTGTTCGCCGACATGCGCTTCACGATGGCGCAGCCCGAGGTCTCGTGCCACCCCGAATCGCTGTTGCCGGACGCCCGGACAGTCGTCTCGGCGGCGCTCTGCTACTACGCGCCGGCGGCAGGCGCCAGGCCTGGCGAGGGTCGCCTTCCGCGCTACACCTGGAACGACGCGTACGCGGAGCTGCGCGAGAAGCTCGACGAGCTGGGCCGGCGGCTGGGCGGCGCCTACCGCGTCCTCGTCGACGCGAACCAGCACGTCGACCGTGAGGGGGCGGCACGTGCCGGAGTTGGCTTTTACGGGAAGAACACGATGGTGATCACCCGCCGTCATGGATCCTGGGTCGTGCTCGGCACGCTCGTCACGGACGTCGAGATCGACCCGAGCCCGCCGCTCGAGCTCGATTGCGGCGACTGTCGGCTCTGCATCGACGCGTGCCCCACCGGCGCCCTCGACGACCCGGGAACGCTCGACGCCAACCGCTGCCTCTCGTACTGGACGCAGGCCCCGGCCGCGATCCCGGAGGAATACCGCGAGCCGCTCGGCGACATGGTCTACGGCTGCGACATCTGCCAGGACGTCTGCCCGTGGAACCGCGGCGTCGAGAAGCGGCGAAGCGGCGAGCCCCCGCGCGGCGAGCCGACCGTCTCGCTCGCCGAGTGGCTGCAGACAGGCGCGGCCGACCTGGCTGCGCAGTACGACCGCCTCTACGTCCCGCGCAACGATGCCCGCTACCTGCGGCGCAACGCGCTCGTCGCGCTCGGCAACACGGGCGCGGCCGAAGATGCCTGCCTGGCCGAGCCGTACGCAACCGGCGACGACGACCTCCTCCGTGAGCACGCGGAGTGGGCACTCGCCCGCCTGGCGGCCCGAGGGGCCGGCGCATGAGTCACGAGCAGCGCGTCCACGCCGAGCGCTGGCTCGCCTGGGTGCGGCTCGGCGCGATCCCGTTCGCGATCTTCCAGTCGCTCGTCGCCGGGCCGTACTCGACGGGGGAGGGCGTGTGGATCTGGGCGACCACCGCGGTCCTGGCGGTGGGGGCGATCACGCTGTTCGTCCTGGCCCGGAAGGATCTGAGCCCGCCGGTGCTCGAGCGACTCGGTCTGGCCGCCCTCGTCTTCGACTTCGCGGTCGTCTCGTCGTTCATCCTCGCGCTGCACTTCGAGCCGACCACACCGATCCGGGAGGTGATGATCCTCGTGCTGATCGAGGCTGCCTTCCGGTACGGCATCCGGGGCGGCTTGTGGCTGGCCGCGGCGAGCGTCCCCGTGCTCACCGGCTTCGAGTGGTTGCGCGACGACCACTTCCACCAGCGCTTCCGCTGGGAGAACGTCGCAGTCCAGATCGGGATCGAGGTGATGATCGCGCTGATCGTCGGCTGGCTGGTGGAGCGGCTGCGGGCCGAGGCGGCGATCGCCCACGACCGCGCGTCCGAGGCCGAGGACCTCCGCGACGAGCTCGGCCGCCGCGCGCACGTCCTCAACGCGGCGAACCGCTGCGCCCGCGCGCTCGGCTCGTCGCTCGAGGTGAACGAGGCCTTCGGCGCATTCATCACGGAGCTGCGCACGCTGATCCCGTTCGACCGGACGGCGATCATCCTCCACGAGCACGAGCAGATCGTCGTGATGGCGACCGCGGGTCACCTGCACGACGAGGTGCTGCGCCCCGGCGAAGGGCTCCCGCCCGGTGCCCTCGTCGACGAGGTGCTGCTGACCGGCGAGACCGTCTACCGCCGCGACATGAGTGACCACCGGTACCCGGAGGAGGTGACGCTGACCGAGATCGGCCTGCACTCGCGGATCGCCGCACCGATCCTGCTCGGGGCGCGGACGATCGGGATGCTCGCGATCCTGCGCCGGGAGCCGGATGCGTTCGAGCTCGACGAGCTCGAGCTGGCCACGCTCCTCGGACGCCTGCTCGCCAACGGCGTCCAGAACATCCGCGCCTACGAGGCGGAGCGCGAGACCGTCGCCGAGCTCCGGCGGCTGAGCGCGCTCCGGGCCGATTTCGTCTCGCTCGTCTCCCACGAGCTGCGCAGCCCGATGGCCGCCGTGATCGGCGCGGCGCGGACGCTCGAGGTGCGCTGGCAGGAGCTGACGGAAGACCAGCGCGCGGCGTTCCTCGCCCTGATCGGCGACGAGACGAACCGGCTGGCGGCCCTGATCGGCGACGTCCTCGACACGTCGCGGATCGAGGCGGGAACCTTCTCGTACACCTTCGCACCGGTGGACATGGCCGAGCTCGTCCGTGACACCGTCTCCGGCTTCGCGCTCGGCCAGGAGGACGTCTCCGTCGTCGCGGATGCGGCCGAGGCGGTGCCGCCGGTGGACGGCGACCGCGAGCGCCTGCGCCAGGTGCTGCGGAACCTGCTCGAGAACGCGGTCAAGTACTCGCGGCCAGGCGAGGAGGTCGCCGTCCGTTCGTGGTCGGAGAACGGCCGCGTGCTGGCCGCGGTCACCGACACCGGCCCCGGCATCCCACGGGAGCACCACGGCCTGATCTTCGAGCGCTTCGGCCGTGCCAACGTCGGCCTGGGCAAGCCCGGCAGCGGCCTCGGGCTCTTCATCGCCCGCTCGATCGCGGAGGCGCACGGCGGCGAGCTGACGGTCGTGTCCGCCCCCGGCGAGGGAGCGATCTTCACGCTCGAGCTGCCGGTCGCGAAGGAGAACTAGGCGGGCGCGCGGAGCCGGTTGACGCCGAGCTCCTTGCCGAGCGCCTGCGCGCGCTTCGCGATCTCGCGTCGCAGCTCGGGCGGCTCGAGGAGCTCGGCCTCGCCGCGGTAGCGGAGGATCTCGCCGACGAGCCACTCGGAGCTGCCGATCTTCTGCTCGTTGTAGGCCGAGCCGTCGGCCAGCAGCTTGGCGCCGCGCTCGACTTCCCAGCGGGCGACGGCGGGGGAGTAGAGGACCCGCGCGACCATCGCCTCGTTCAGCCCGCCCGGCTCGAAGCCCTCACGTGGCTCGAACTCCTCGGCGAGCATTGTCGCGCTGCGCATGCGGTCGAGACGGAAGCTCCGCTCGTCGTCGCGCGTGCGGTCCCAGGTGTGCACGTACCAGTGCGGGAGGCGCCGCTCGATCGTGTACGACTCGACGAGATGGACGGTCGGTGTGCCGTCCTCCTCCTTCAGGTACTCGATCTCGACGAGCCGGCGCCGGCGGATCGCGTCGGTGAGCGTCGCGACGAGGCCCTCTGCGGCCCTGTCGGAGCTCGGCTTCGGCGTCTGCGACAGCTCGAACTCGCCGAACGTGTCCTCGAGCTTCTTGCGCACCCGGTCGAGCGGCCGGTGCGCCTCGGCGGCGATCAGCGGCCCGACGAACTCGAGCGCGAGGCGGATCGCCCGCGCCTCGAGCGGCGTGAGCCGCGGCGCCGAGCGGAACGCATCGCCCCACAGCTCCTTGTCGATGTGCACCTCGTCGCCGTGCAGCTCGGCGTAGACGGCGTAGCAGCCGCCGCCGAAGTTGACGAGGTTGAGCAGGGAGAGGTGCTCCTCGAGCTCCTCCGCGGGGATCTGGAAGCGCTCGACGATCTCCGCCGCGGGAACGACCGTGTCCTTCTCCTCGCCGCAGGCGGCGAGCAGGTACGCGAGCAGCGCCTGCAGGAGGCCGAAGCGCTCGGGCGTGACCGGGCCGGACGAGCGCTCGACCGGCTCCTCGTCGTGCTTGACCGCGACCTCACGGGCGGGCTTCGACGGCTCGCCCTCGTGGTGCGTGCGGACCCGGCGCAGACTCTCGGCGACCTCGCGCCTGAGGTCGTCGGGCTCGCGCGGGAGGGCGCGGCCGTCCTGGCGCAGCACCCACGACGCGAGCATCGGCAGGCTCGAGTACTCGGTGACGAAGACGCCGTCCTCGAGGCGGCCGGCCCCTCCGAAGGCCCGCTCGACCCACCAGGCGGTCTCGGGACGCACCTCGATGCGCGCCTCGCCGGACGGCTCGCCGAACTGCCAGGCGGCGCGGCCGCGGTAGACGTCGATGTCGAAGTCGGCCGGCAGGCGGAAGTCGCGCTCGCGGCGCGTGGCGAAGCGGATGTCCCCGCGGATCCGCGAGACACGGAACGTGCGGATCGCGTCGCGGTCGAGATCGGCGCCGATCACGTACCAGACCCCACGGTCGTGCAGGAGGCCGTAGGGATTGAGGGTGCGCTCGTTCTCCTTGCCGCTCGTCATCGCGCGGTACGAGAACTTGACGGTGCGCTGCTTCGAGATCGCGGTCTCGAGCTTCGCCAGTCGCCCGGGCATCTCGGCGGAGTAGTCGGGGTCGCGCATCTCGACGCGGACGGCGGTCGCCGACGGCGCCTCGTCCGTGACGGCGGGGCGGCCGAGCGCGAGGTTCTGCAGCGCGAGGCGCAGCGGCTCGGCGTAGGCGAACTTGCCCTCGAGCAGGTAGAAGCACGTCTGGAGCGCGGCGAGCTCGTCGTCGGTCAGCTCCAGCTCCGGCAGGAAGTAGTTCTCGGAGCGGAGCGTGTACAGCTCCTCGCCGGTGAACTCGTCGCGCTGGGACTGGAGCGGGACGCCGAGATCGCGCAGCTCGGCGCGGTCGGAGTAGAACCGTCGCGCGAACGCCTCGTCGGACATCTCCGAGTAGCCCTCGACGTTGCCCTTCACGTCGCGGGCGGTGAGCGCCCGGCGCTCCGCCATCAGGAACGCGACCAGCGAGAGCTGCCGGATCAGCTTGTCGGTGTCGTGACTCATGCGCTCGCCGAGCTTATCGCTCGCCGAGTGTTAGCCGTCGGCCGCGGCGATTCTAGGCAGCGACTTTGGACTCGAGGTGCTGGTGCGACGGGCAGTAGTCGCGGTCGGGGAGCGGCGTGCGCTGGCACGGCTTCCCCTTGCGGGTCGTCGCGCGGCAGCGGGCGACGCCGCCATCGAACGCACCGGCCTCGATCTGCGTCTGGACGAAGGCGACCGCCGCGGCGACACCTTCCTGCACCGCCCAGGCGACCTGCGCCTGCTGCGTGATCGGGAAGTAGCGGCGAATGTCCTGGAAGAGCGCCTTGTCCGGATTGGCGAAATAGTGCGGGTCGCTCGCGAGACGCTCCATCGTGTCCTCACACGCCTCCAGGACTGCGCGGCGGTACTCCAGCTGCGCGTCGGGGTCGGCGTAGGGATCGATCAGGTCCTTGATCGTCCGATAGATGGCTCGCGAGTACTGATACATGCAGTTACGAATCTGGGCACTCAACTCGTCCATATGCAGTATTCCGATCTCCTGTTAAGTGGCGGAAAAGCTTTGTTACGCGCCTGTTAAGGGTCCGGCCCCGCGCGACGATCGCCAGTTTACTCCTTTCGGGTGCGTGTTACAAAGTCGCGGCCGATGTTGTCATCGTCGTAAACGGCCAGGGCCGGTTCAGCGCGTGACCTGGCGGGCGTACGCGTTCGAATAGTGCGACGCGACCGAGTGGGCCGCGGTCTGTGCCTCTTCGAGCGTTGCGTAGACGCCGGCGAAGACGACGTAGTACCCGGGGTGGAGGCTCGCGAACTTGCCGGAGTCGAGCACGCCGGCGCCCTTGACGCCGCGGGAGAGCGCTTCCTTGGCCTTCGCGGTCGCCTCGGCGAGGCCGTTGCCCCGCGCCGGGACCGATGCGATCACGACCGTGTAGCCGTTCCTCGCCGGCCAGGTGGTGAGCCCCGGCTTCGGCGTGGGCGTGGGTTTCGGGGTGGGCTTCGGCGCCGTGGTCGTGGTCGTCTCCGCCGTCTGCGCCGGCGGCGCAGACGGCGCGGTGACGACCGGCGAGGTGGCGACGATCGTCCGGGATCCGCTCGTCGTCCCCGTGTCACGGCCGGCGACGATCCCGGCCGTCGCCGAGCCGGCCGCGACGAGGAGCAGGAGCAGGGCGGCGACGATCCAATCGCCGGGGTAGCGCCCGATGCGCTTCTCCCACGCGTGGCCGAAGCCGGTCAGGCGCCGGGCGGGGACGATCCGGGCGCCGCACGCGAGGCAGTACTCCTGGCCCGGTGTGGCCGGAGTCCCGCAGGTCGCGCAGGCGTCAGGCTGCGCCATCGTCCGCGGCTGCGGCCGGCTCGGGCACGGCCTCGGCCTCCGGCTCCGCCTCGGGCTTGGCCTGCTCCGGTGCCTCGTCGGCGGTCGCGCCGCAGTTCGCGCAGAACCGCGCGTCCGCGGCCAGCGGGTGCTCGCACTCGGGACAGGCGACGACCGGCTGCGATCCCGCCGGGCGGCCACAGTTCGGGCAGAAGTGCGAGCCCCACGGCAGCGGCGCGCCGCATTCGCAGCGGCCGGCCGGTACGCGCCGCCGCGAGGCGGCGAGCATGTCGTCCAACTCGCGCAGCCGGGCGTCGAGCCCGAGCAGCTCGTTGCAGCGGCCGGCGAGGAGATCCTCGCGGAAGGTGTCGCGGCGGTACATCTCGAGCATCAGCCCGCCGAGGTCGCGCAGCTTCTCCTCGCGCTCCCGCTCGACGAGCCGCCGCTCGCGGCGGACCACGCCGGGCGGCGGCAGCGTGCGGCGCGGCTGAGGCTGCTGTGTGCGGCGGAAGCGGCTGAGCATCAGAGCTGGAATACCACGAGCCGCTCCTCGGTGAGCTCGCGCACCGCGTAGGCGGGCCCCTCGCGCGTGTTGCCGGAGTCCTTGACGCCGCCGTACGGCATCTGGTCGGCCCGGAACGTCGGCGCCTCGTTGACGGTGACGCCGCCGAACTCCAGGCGCTGCGCGGCCGCCAGCGCGCTCTTGACGTTCGCGGTGAAGATCCCGGCCTGGAGGCCGAGGTGCGTGCCGTTCGCGAGGTCGATCGCCTCGTCGAGCGAGTCGTACGGCGACACCATGCAGACCGGGCCGAAGACCTCGTCACACGCAACCCTTGCGTCGGGCCGGGGGCTCGCGACCACCGTCGGCCGGATCAGGCCGTCGCCGGTGAGGTCGCCGCCGGTCAGTACCTCGCCGCCCGACTCGGCGATCCACTCGAGCACGCGGTCGCGGTTGTCCGTGTCGATCAGCGGCCCGACGTCGGTCGTCTCGTCGGCCGGGTCGCCGACCACGAGCGCCTCGACCTTCGGCAGGAAGCGGGCGACGAAGTCGTCGTACACCGGGCGTGCGACGTAGATGCGCTGCACGGAGATGCAGCTCTGCCCGGCGAACGAGAAGGCATTCCCGGCGAGCCGCGCTGCGGCGTCCTCGACGTCGGCGTCCGCCTCGACGATCACAGGCGTGGCGTTGCCGAGCTCGAGCGCGACGTGCTTGCGGGGCGCGCGCTCCTTCAGCTTCCAGCCGACCTCACCGCTGCCGGTGAACGTCAGCGCTGCCACTCGCTCGTCGCCGACGAGGACGTCGCCGATCTCCGCCGACGGGCCGACGACGACGTTCAGCCAGCCGGGTGGCAGCCCGGCCTCGGTCTCCATCTCCGCCAGCAGGAGCGCGGAGAGCGGGGTGGCCGTCGCCGGCTTCAGCACCACCGCGCAGCCGGCGGCGAGCGCCGGCGCGATCTTGTGGGCGACCAGGTTGAGCGGGAAGTTGAACGGGCTGATCGCGCCGACGACGCCGAGCGGCACGCGCAGGGTGAACGCCAGCTTCCCTTCGCCCGCCTGGGAGGCGTCCATCGGCACGACGTCGCCGGCGAGCGTCCGCGCCTGCACGGCGGACATGGTGTAGGTGGACATCGCCCGCGAGACCTCGACCCGCGCGGTCTTCAGCGGCTTGCCGGCCTCGGCGCAGATCGTCTGCGCGACCTCCTCGTGGCGCCGCCCGAGGTAGCCGGCGACCTTGACCAGGATCTCGGCGCGCTTGTGGGCGGGCAGCGGGTCGCGCATCGCCTCGGCGGCCGCGTCGATCGCGCGCCGCGTCTCGTCGGCGCCCGCCTTCGCGACGCGCCCGACCACGTCGCCGGAGTACGGCGAACGCACCTCGATCCACTCGCCGGTCTCGATCCACTCCCCTCCGACGAGGAGCTTCCGTTCCATCTCTGTCGTCGTCATTCCCGAAGTCTACGAGTGGTAGATTGACTGCTCAGTCAATGCGTGACGCAGTGATCATCGACGCCGTGCGCAGCCCGATCGGGAAGCGCAACGGCACCCTCGCCTCGGTGCGCGCCGACGAGCTCGCCGCACAGGTGCTGACGTCGCTCGTCGAGCGGGTCGGCATCGACCCGGGCGCGGTCGAGGACATCCAGATGGGCTGTGTCTCGCAGGTCGGCGAGCAGGCGCTGAACGTCGGCCGGGTCGCCTCGCTGATCGCCGGATTCCCCGAGACGGTCTGCGCGACGACGGTCGACCGCCAGTGCGGGTCGTCGATGCAGGCGGCGATGAACGCCGCCTCCGCGATCCAGGCGGGGCACCTCGACCTCGTCGTCGCCGCCGGGATCGAGAACATGTCGCGCGTCCCGATGGGCTCGAACCTCGGCGAGGCCGGCTGGTCGGGCTTCTCGGACAAGCTGTTCGAGAAGTGGCAGATCGTGCCGCAGGGCATTTCCGCCGAGGTGATCGCCGAGGAGTGGGGGCTGTCGCGCGAGGCGCTCGACGAGTACTCGTACGAGTCGCACATGCGCGCGGTGCGCGCGATCGACGAGGGGCGCTTCGAGAACGAGATCGTGCCGATCGAGCTCGCCGAGGGCACTTCGTTCGCGGTCGACGAGACGCCGCGCCGCGAGACGACGATGGAGAAGATGGCGTCGCTGCCGCCGGCGTTCAAGGAGGACGGGGTGGTCACCGCCGGCAACTCGAGCGCGATCGTCGACGGCTCGGCCGCGATGCTCGTCGCCAGTGAGGAGCGTGCGACCGCGCTCGGCCTCGAGCCGCGCGCGCGGTTCGTCTCGTTCGGGCTGGCCGGCGTCGACCCGTACCGGATGCTGCACGGCAACCCGCAGGCCTGCGAGCAGGCCCTGGCACACGCCGGGCTCTCGTGGGACGACATGGCGGTGATCGAGGTGAACGAGGCGTTCGCATCGGTCGTCCTCCAGTTCGTGAAGGACACCAACCTCGGCGAGCGGATGGACGACGTCAATCCGAACGGCGGCGGCATCTCGCTGGGCCACCCGCTCGGCGCGACCGGCGCCCGGATCACGGCGACCCTGCTCAACGAGCTCGACCGTCGCGACGCGAAGTACGGCATCGCGACGATGTGCATCGGCCAGGGCCAGGCGATCGCCGCCGTCCTCGAACGGCTCTGACCGAACGTCCTCAGGACGTCGTCGCCCGCGGCTACGACGCCGGCGCCGACGCGTTCGCCGCCTGGCAGCGCCGGATCGACGGCTCGAACCGCCTGGAGCGGATCGACGAGCTGCTCGCGCTCCTGCCCGAGCAGCCGGAGATCCTCGAGCTCGGCTCGGGAGCGGGCGTTCGCTCGACCCGCGTCCTCGCCGAGCGCGCGCGGCTGACCGGCGTCGACATCTCGGCCGAGCAGGTGCGCCGTGCGCGCGAGCGCGTGCCGGGCGCCCGGTTCGTCCACGCGGACTTCACGCAGATCGAGTTCGAGCCGGCGTCGTTCGACGCGGTCGTCGCGCTCTATGTCTTCAACCACGTCCCGCGCGAGGAGCTCGGCCCGCTGCTCGGGCGGATCGCACGCTGGCTGCGGCCCGGCGGCCACCTGACGGCGAGCTTCGGCGCGTCCGATCTGCCCGGCTGGTACGGCGAGGCGATCGGCGGTCTGGAGACGTTCTTCAGCGGCTACGACCCGCCGGTCACGCTTGGCCTGGTCCGCGACGCCGGCCTCGAGATCGTCCGTGACGAGCTGGAGACGATCCGCGAGCCCGAGGGCGATGTGACGTTCCTCTGGGTGCTGGCGCGCAGGCCTGAATAGAGGTTCCGTCAGCCCGGCGTCGTACCCTTGAGATCATGATCACGTGTGCCCTCTGCGGGCGCAACATGCTCCTCGGCGAAGCGTTTGGCCACTGGCGCGAGGACGGGGCGGGCAGCGAGCAGACGGTCTGCCGGCTGTGCGAGGCGCAGGCCGAACGGCTCGGGTGGGTGCGGATCGACCGGCCGCCGGAGCGGCGGACGACGGTCGGCCCGACCTGGCACGCCCGCAAGGTCGCCTAGGTCTCTTCGGGCTCGCGCATCCGCATCGGCACGCCCAGCCGCCCCGCGACGAGCGGGAGCGACGTCCCCTGGACGAGCACCGAGAAGAGCACGATGACGAACACCAGCCCGTAGATCCGGTCGGCGTCCTTCGCCCCGGCGATCACCGCGAACGCGGCGAGCAGGATCGGCACCGCCCCCTTCAGGCCGCCCCACACGATGAAGATGCGCTCGCCCCGCCTGAGGTGGACGGGGAGCAGCAGCGGCCAGGCGACCAGCGGCCGCGCGACGAAGGCGACCAGCAGCGCGAGGAGAATCCCGTCGAGCCAGACCGTCCTGCCGTCGAGGCTGCCGAGGTGGATGGTCAGCCCCAGAGCTGCGAAGACGACGATCTCGGCCAGGCTGGCGAGCGACGTGTGGAAGTGCTCGATCTGCCGCTTGTGCGGGATGCCCGCCCCGCCGATCAGGACGCCGGCGACGAAAACGGCGAGGAACCCCGAGCCGTGGGCCACGGCCGCGACGCCGTAGATGACGCCGGCGATCGCCAGCGTGCGCAGCGGGTACAGCGCCTCGCTCGGGAGCGACATCCGGATCAGCGGCAGCGCGATCATCGCGCCGGCGATCCCGATCGCCAGCCCGACCGACATCTCGACGGTGAACTCGCGGACGACCGTCCAGAAGGTCGCGTTGTCGTGCGTGGCGAAGTTGAGCATCCCGATCATCAGGGCGATCCCGACCGGGTCGTTCGCGCCGGACTCGCCCTCGAGGATCGTCCCCGCCCGGCCGGCGATCTCGCGGCGGCCGAGCACGGAGAACATCACCGCGGGATCGGTCGGGGCGATCGCCGCGCCGAGGATGCCCGCGGTCGTCCAGCTGAACCCGAAGAGCGAGTGCGCGAACACCGCCATCAGCGCGGCGGTGCCGAACGTGCCGAACACGCCGAGGGTGGTGATCGGCAACGCCGCAGCCTTGAAGCGGCGCCACCCGACCTGCATGCCGCCGTCGAACAGGATCACGACCAGCGCGACGACCGCGAACCGCTCGACGTCGACCGTGGAGAGCCGTTCCAGGCCGGGCCAGATGTCGGAGGCGATCGCGGCCGCGAGCAGGAAGAGCGCCGGCGCCGGAACCGGGAAGCGCTCCGTCAGCTTGTACACGCCGAGGCCGAACGCGAACGCGCCCGCCACGACGAGGACGACGAGACCGAAATCGGTGAGCTCGCTCACGGTCGGTACTCTCGCAGGCGGTGAGCACGTACTCCCTGATCGCCGGCCTCCCGGTCGTCGTCGACTCGTACGAACTCGAGGGGCTGGAGCAGGCCGTCTCGTCCGACTTCGTCCGGCGGACGACCGTCGTGCACCTGGCCGGAGCCGGGGAGGAGGGCGTCGGCGAGGACGTCGTCTACGACGCCGACGACCAGCTCCGGCACCAGGCCGCCGGCCCCGTGCTCGACCTCGCGGGTACGCACACGCTCGACTCGCTCTCGGCCCGGTTCGAGGGCCTGCCCGATCTCCGGCGCTGGGGCTTCGAGAGCGCCGCGCTCGACCTCGCGCTGCGCCAGGCCGGGGGGAGCCTGCGCGAGGTGCTCGGGCGCGAGCCGCAGCCGGTCACCTTCGTCGTCTCCACCTCGCTCCCCGACGGCACCCCGGCGCGCCTGCACTCGCTGCCCGGGATGCGCTTCAAGCTCGACCCCGAGGCGAGCTGGGGCCGGGAGCTCGTCGAGGAGCTGGCCCGTCTCGGCACGGTCGACGTGATCGACTTCAAGGAGACCTACGACTGGCGCGACGCCACTCGCACGCCGCCGCCGAGCCTCTACCGGATGCTGATCGACGCGTTGCCGGACGTCCTGATCGAGGACCCGGACGTCACCGACCCGGAGAAGGCCGCGATCCTCGCGCCGCACCACGACCGGATCACGTGGGACGCGCCGATCCATTCGGTCGCCGACGTCGACGCGCTGCCCTTCGCGCCGAAGATCCTCAACTCGAAGCCGTCGCGCTTCGGCTCGGCCAGAGGCCTGTTCCACTTCTACGACACCTGTGCCGAGCGCGGGATCGCGCTGTACGGCGGAGGGCAGTTCGAGCTCGGCCCCGGCCGCGGCCAGATCCAGTACCTCGCGTCGCTGTTCCACCCCCATGCCGCAAACGACGTGGCGCCGGGGGAGTACAACCTCGTGCCCACGCCGCCGGGCCTGCCGACGAGCCCGTTGCCCGCCTCGGCGGCACCTGTCGGTTTCCGCTGGTTGCAGGGATAACCGCCCGCACTTACCCTTAGGGGTTCGTTGCCCAGGTATATCCATCCGCGCGCTGAAGCCAACGAGCGCTTCAGAGAGCGCCGCCGTCAGGCGCTGATCAAGCGCAGGCGGAGGCGCATCGCGGCAGCGGCGATCCTGCTCGCCCTCGGCGCGGGCATCGGCCTGGGCGCGACCCAGATCTCCAGCACGCACGGCAACGGCACGGTCCCGGCCTCACGGCCGCCGATCCGCGTCGACAAGCCGCTGACGCCGCGCCCGTATCCACGCGAGGTGCGCGGGATCCACGTCACCGCGCCGCTGGCCGGGCTTCCGGGGAAGATCGACGACTACACCGCACTCGACGCGTACGGGCTGAACACGATCGAGCTCGACGTCAAGGACGAGAACGGGTACGTCGGCTTCGTCACGCCGCAGGTGCCCGCGCTCGCGCGCCGGACCGGCGCCGCGCGGCCCTACTACGAGGTCGAGTCGGTGGTCGAGAAGGTGCACGCCGCCGGGATGTACCTGATCGGCCGGGTCGTGGTCTTCGAGGATCCGACGCTCTCCGCCGCGCGGCCCGGGCTTGCGGTGCTCCGGCCCGACGGCTCGCGCTGGCTGAACAACGGCGGTCTGGGCTGGGTCAACCCGTACGACAAGCGCGTCTGGCGGTACGCGGTCGGCGTCGGCGTCGCTGCGGCGAAGGCCGGGTTCGACGAGATCCAGTTCGACTACGTCCGCTTCCCGAGCGACGGCGACCTCTCGCAGATCGTCTACCGGCACAGGGTCGCCGAGCCCAAGGGAGCGACGATCGCCCGGTTCCTCGAGTACGCGTCATCCGCGCTGCACCCGCTCGGCGTGCGCGTCTCGGCCGACGTCTTCGGGCTGGCGGCCACGCACGACCTCGGCATCGGCCAGGTTCCGAAGAAGATCGCCGGGTACCTCGACGCGATCTACCCGATGGTCTACCCGTCGCACTTCTCCTCGGGTGAGTACGGGATCGCCGATCCCGACGCCTACCCGGGCCGGACCGTCGCGCGTGCCCTCCTCGACTTCCGCCGCCAGGTGAAGGGGAAGGCGGTTCTGATCCCCTGGCTGCAGGACTTCTCGCTCGCCCACCAGTACGGCCTGGTCGAGGTGACCGACCAGGTCGCCGCCGTCCGCAGGCAGCACGCCCGCGGGTACATGCTCTGGAACCCCGAGGGCGTGTACACCCGCGAAGCGCTCGGCGGGTGATCGTCGCCGCACCCCCGCCGCCGCTGGTGCTGGTGGCGCCTGCCGAGCGCGAGGTGTCGTTCGGGCGGATCGCCGGCCGCGTCCCGCACGGCGCCTGGGCGATCGTCGTCCGGGTCGGTGACAAGACGATCGCCGTGCGCAGGGTGAACGGCGGCAGCTTCGACTTCGCGGTGTCGCTCCCGCGGCACGACGAGACCGTCCGGGTCGCCGCCTACGCGCCGGGGCAGGCGACCGAGCGTGCATCCGTGCAGCACGTCTTCGGGCTGCCGCGCTCCGCCGAGCCGCACGCGGTCCGGGGAACGAAGGACGACGGGCTCTCGCGGGTCGTCGGAGAGCTCGCACGGTCGTTCCCGGGCACGAGCGCTCTCTACGTCGAGGATCTCGTCTCCGGCCACGGTGGGGCCTGGAACGCGAAGGCGCGGTTCCCGGCCGCCTCGACCCTGAAGGTGGCGATCGCGATCGAGGCGCTCCGCGCCCACAGCGGGAAGCCCGAGCCCGGCTCGTACCTCGACTCGCTGCTGCGCCAGATGCTGCTCGTCTCCGACAACGACGCCGCCAACGCGACCGAGTCGACCTTCGGCGGCGGCAGCGCAGTCGACGACCTGCTCCGCGGCCTCGGTATCGGCGACACGTGGATGGGCGGCGGCTATCTGCACGGAACGCCCGTGCTGCCGCCGATTCCCGTGCGGGTGAACAGCCAGCCGTCGTTCCCCTGCTGCAAGTACACGACCGCCTTCGACCTGGCCCGCCTGTTCGCGTACCTGCACCTCGCCGCCGGGGGACGTGGGCCGCTCTTCGCCCGGTACGGCACCGCCTTCACCCCGTCGGACGCGCGCTACCTGCTCTATCTGCTCGCTCACGTCCCCGACCGCGGCAAGCTCGGCCGGTACATCGCGGGCGGGCCGTACACGCTGATGCACAAGGCCGGCTGGATCTCCGACGGGCGCCACGACGCGGGGCTGGTCTACTGGCCGGGCGGGGTGTTCGTCGCCGCGGTGATGACGTACGGAAGCGGCGTCGGCGTCGCCTCCGACGTGCTCGCCGGGCGCACCGCCAGGGCCATGCTCCGCCGCCTCCAGCACCTGGGGTAGCTACCGTGGGCGCCCGTGAAGGCGCTTCTCGTCATCATCCTGGCGCTGCTCGCGCCGTCCGCCTCGCCTCCGAAGCCGGCGATCGTCTCGAAGCCGATCCCGTTCGGCGCGCAGCGCAAGGCCGAGATGGCCGCCTACGCGAAGCGCCACTACAACGTGAACACCTGGCGGCTGACCGACCCGAAGGTGATCGTCGAGCACTACACCGCCTCCGACACGTTCTCCTCGGCCTACAACACCTTCTACTCGGACACGCCCGACAGCGAGCTCCACGAGCTGCCCGGCGTCTGTGCGCACTTCATCGTCGACAAGGACGGCACGATCTACCAGCTCGTGCCGCTGACGGTCATGTGCCGGCACACGGTCGGGCTCAACTACACGGCGATCGGGATCGAGCACGTCGGGACGAGCGACGCCGCGATCCTCGGCAACCCGCGCCAGCTGGGCGCGTCGCTGCGGCTGACCGCCTGGCTGATGGCCCAGTACCACATCCAGCTGCGCAACGTGATCGGCCACAACGAGAGCCTGACCAGCCCGTACCACCACGAGCTGTACGCCGCCTGGCGCTGCCAGACCCACGGCGATTGGGTCAAGCCCGACATGGACGTGTACCGCCGGCGGCTGGCCGTACTGGCCCGCCGGTACCACGTTCCGCTCGGGCCGGCGGCCAAATTGGTCGATACGCACTGTTGATGCGCGGGATTCGCTCTTACACTCTTCTTACATCTCGATTAGACGGATCACAACAGGGGTGGCGATACTGAGAGTGGCGATGCGGCGCTTCACCTTGCTTGTCCTTGTTCTGGCACTCACCCTGCCCGTGGCAGCGTTCGCTGCTGAGGCGGTGTGGGCAGCCGAGCTTGCTCCCGGAGACGGGACGCTCGTAGTCGACAACGGCCGCGGCAGCGTCGTCATCCGCGCGCGGGGCGGAATTCTCGGCCGGTTCGACTCGGGCCGGCTGATCGTCGAGGACCCGGTCGCGGGCGACGGCAGCGGGCCGGTCGTCTACGGAGCCGAGCGGATCCGCGATCTCGGCGGCAACAAGACGCTGTACATCGGCGAGGACGTTCGCTTCCGGATGATCGGCGGCCTGTACAAGGTGCAGATCCTCGCCGTGGGGATCGACGTGAGCGCCGTCGGACGCGGCACGGTCACACTCGACGCGACGGGCTTCACCGACCTGCCCGGCCGCTTCTCGATCAACGGCGGCACGTACCAGCCGCTCCCGGGTCACCCGACCGCGTATACGCTCGGTCAGGTGCCACCCACCCCGCCGTTCGGAAAGTGAGCAGCCGGAACATGCAGTCCGTTCTGGTCGTCGAGGACGAGACCTCGATCGCGTCCTTTGTCGCGCTCTACCTCAAGAACGCGGGCTACACCGTTCGCACCGCCGCCACCGGAAACGAGGCGCTCGCCCAGTTCCAGGCGTCGCCGCCTGCGCTGATCATTCTCGACCTGATGCTGCCCGACATCGACGGCATCGAGGTCTGCCGGCGCATCCGCAAGACTTCCGACGTCCCGATCCTGATGCTGACCGCGCGCGACGAGGACGTGGACAAGATCATCGGCCTCGAGGTCGGCGCCGACGACTATCTGACCAAGCCGTTCAACCCGCGCGAGCTCGTCGCCCGGGTGAAGTCGATCCTCCGCCGTGCCTCGCCGGAGCGCCGCCAGATCGAGAGCAAGCAGCTCCACCACGGGCAGCTGCACATCGACGCCGGCCGGCGCGAGGTCAAGGTCGGCGAAGAGGAGATCCAGCTCGCCCCGAAGGAGTTCGACCTCCTCTGGGAGCTGCTCGACCATCGCGGCCTCGTCCTGACGCGCGACCAGCTGCTCGAGCGCGTCTGGGGCTACACCTTCGCCGGCGACACCCGCACCGTCGACGTCCACGTCCGGCAGCTGCGCCGCAAGCTCGGCGACGCGTCGCCGATCGTGACCGTCTGGGGGGTCGGGTACAAGGTTGCGCCCGCGAAGGATGCGGCGCCCGTCTAGTCCGGCCATGTTCAGGTCGCTGCGCTTCCGCCTGCCGGCGTTCTATCTGGCAGGGGTCGCGCTCGTCGGCATCATCACGACCGCGATCGCGGTCCAGCTCTTCCAGGACCACGTCCGCTCCCAGTCCCTCGCCGAGCTGAAGCGCGAGGCGATCGGCCTCTCCGACCTCTACGCCCAGCAGGCGATCCGGTCGATCGACGAGGGCCGGTCGGCACCGGACTTCGCAGGCCCGCAGCTCGAGAAGGCGACCGGCGCCCGCCTCTACTACGTCGGCGCGCCCGTGTTCTTCCGCAGCGCGTCCGGCCTGCGCACGCTGTCGCGCGCCGAGGTCGGCAGCGAGTGGCAGGTCCTGATCGACGGCAAGAAGGTGGTCACGTTCGAGTTCACGCCGCCGGGCGAGAGCAGGACGTATCTGGCCGTCGGCCAGCCGCTCGTACTCGAGGGCCAGAACTTCGGCGCCCTCGTCGTCTCGCGGAAGAAGACCGACCTCACCCAGGGGTGGTTCTCGCTGGTCGAGTTGCTGCTGGTCGCGCTCGGCGTCGGCCTCCTCGTCGCCGCCCTGCTCGCCTGGTACCTGTCCCGGCGGATCGCGACACCGGTGCTCGCGCTCTCACACGCGGCCGATCAGATCGCCGAGGGCGACTACGACATCGACCTGCCGAACGTGCCGGGGACCGGGGAGGTCAGCCACCTGTCCGACCGGTTCCGCGAGATGGCCGCGCGGCTGTCGGAGGCGGAGGAGCAGGAGCGCAACTTCCTGATGTCGGTCTCGCACGAGCTGCGCACGCCGCTGACCGCGATCCGCGGCCACGTCGAGGCGCTCCGGGAAGGCCTGCTCGAGGATCCCGACGCGGAGGCCGAGTCGCTGACGGTCGTCGCCGCCGAGGCAGAGCGGCTCGAGCGGCTGGTCGGCGACGTCCTGGATCTCGCCAAGCTCGACGCGCACCGCTTCACCGTGCTGCACGAGGAGGTCGACATGGGCCGCCTCGTCGACGAGGTGTACGCGGTGTTCGGCGAGGAGGCGCGCCGGCGTGAGATCGACTACCGCTGCCGGTCGAACGGTGGGCCGGTGATCGTGTCCGACGGGGACCGCGTCTTCCAGATCGTCTCGAACCTGCTCTCGAACGCCTTCCGCTGGACGCCCGACGGCGGGCGGGTCGAGGTGGCCCTCGCAACCGCCAACGGCACCGTCTCCGTGTCGGTGGCCGACTCGGGCCCGGGGATCAAGCCGTCCGACCGCGAGCGGATCTTCCGGCCGTTCTGGTCGCGCGACGGCGGCGGGACGGGGCTCGGCCTCGCGATCGCCCGCGAGCTGGCGGTGGCGCTCGGCGGCCGGATCGAACTGGATAGCGAGGTCGGCGAGGGCAGCCGGTTCGACCTCAAGCTTCCGGCGAACCCGCCCAACTGATCTACGATCCTCAGGCCATGGCCGTGACCGCCGTCGCCGCACCGCGCTCGGTCGCGCGCGCCGCCCTGATCGGGCTGCGCCCGCGCCAGTGGACGAAGAACCTGCTGTTGTTCGCGGGGCTGTTGTTCGCGGGCAAGCTCGGCGACAAGAGTCTGTGGCTGGACGCGTGCGTCGCGTTCGTCGCGTACTGCGCGGCCTCGAGCGCGTCCTATCTCGGCAACGACGTTCGGGATGCGCCGCACGACCGGGAGCATCCCGTGAAGCGGCTGCGGCCGGTGGCCAGCGGCGAGCTGCCCGTCCGGGTGGCGCTGACGCTGTCGGCGGTGCTGGCGGTGGCGGCGTTCGCGTTGACCGCATGGCTCGGGCCGTGGTCGGTCGCGTTCATGGCGGCGTTCTTGGGGTTACAGGTCGCGTACTCGGCCGGGCTGAAGCACCTCGTGCTGATCGACGTGATGGTGATCGCCGCGCTGTTCGTCCTGCGGGCGAGCGCCGGAGCGGAGGCCGTGAACGTGCGGATCTCGCCGTGGCTGCTGATCTGCACGGGCCTGCTCGCGCTCTTCCTCGCGCTCGCGAAACGCCGCGCCGAGCTCGTGCTCGTCGGCGCCGACCAGACGCCCGGCCGGCCCGTGCTGGAGGGCTACTCGCTGGCACTGGTCGACCAGCTCGTCTCGATCGTCGCCGCCTGCACCGTGATCGCGTACGGGCTGTACACGTTCGGCGCCCGCGACTCGAAGGCGATGATGGCGACCGTCCCGTTCGTGGTCTACGGCGTCTTCCGCTACCTGCTGCTGCTCCACCGCCAGAACCTCGGCGAGGAGCCCGAGAACGTGCTGCTCACCGATGTGCCGATCCTGATCACGCTGGCCGCCTGGGCGGCGACCAGCGCCGTGATCCTGGCCGTGACCTAGGAGATCGTGACGGCGGCGGTGGCGGTCTTGGCGACCACGCCGCTCGACGCGGCGAACGTCAGCGTGCTGGAGCTCTTCGGCGCCCGTCGCGTTGATCTTGAATATGCCTCACTGCTGGCCTTCATTCTTCCGAGGGAGCGGTTAGGACGCTTCGCCGATGCGGTAAACGGTCGCGCCCTGGTCGCGCGCCGCTTCCTCGATGCGTTGCAGGCGGTCGTCGACGGCGCGCCAGCCCGACTCGATCAGGTCGACGAGCAGGCCGAGGTCGTCGACGCGCGAGTTGCGCTCGGCGAGCAGTTCCGTCTCGATCCGCTCCAGCCGGCGGATCGTCTGGTTGGCGAGGCCGCGGACTTCGGCAAGCTGCCGCGAGACCGGACGCGCCTCGTTGCGGATCCCGTCGCGGACCGCCTCGCCGACACGATCGGGCAGGGTGGACTCGAGCTCGGCCGCGGTCGCCGCAAGCGCCTCGACCTGGGCGCGGGCCCGGTCGAGCGCCGCCTCGACGTCGGCGGGATTGGCGCGGCCCTCCGCGGCGTCACTGAGCCGTTCACGTGCGCGGTCGAGAGCGTCCTGGTCCACGGGGGCGACGATAGCGTGTTCGCCGGATGAAGTCATCCGAGCTGGACTACGACCTTCCGCCGGAGCTGATCGCGCAGCATCCGGCCGTCCGCCGGGACGGCTCGCGCCTGCTCCACTGGGACCGCGCTTCGCACCGTGCCAGGCACTGTAAATTCGTGGATCTTGCAGGGGAAATCGGCGACGCCCTCGTCGTCGTCAACGACACCCGGGTCGTTCCCGCGCGCATCCCGATCGAGCAGCCGAAGGGGGAGGTGCTGCTGCTGGAGGCGGTCGGCGAGGGCGTCTGGGAGGCGCTCGCGCGGCCGACGAGGCGCCTGCGCGCCGGCCGGCGGTTCGGGCGGGTCGAGCTGCTCGAGCATCTCGGCGAGGGCCGCTGGCGCGTCCGGCTCGACGGCGAGCCGGCGGGCGAGACGCCCTTGCCGCCGTACATCACCGAGCCGCTCGCCGACCCGGAGAGGTACCAGACCGTCTATGCGCGGGACGCAGGGTCGGCGGCGGCTCCCACTGCGGGACTGCACTTCACGCCCGAGCTGCTCGCGCGCCTCGACGTCGAGCGCGTGACACTGCACGTCGGGCTCGACACGTTCCGGCCGGTCGCGGTCGACGATCTCGCGGGGCATCGCCTCCACGGCGAGCGCTACGAGGTGGCGACCGAGGCATGGAAGCGGATCCAGGCAGCGCCACGCGTGCTCGCCGTCGGGACGACCACGGTGCGCGTGCTCGAGACGCTCGCCCGCGGCGGGCCGCTCGCGGGCCGCACCGACCTGTTCATCACGCCCGGGTTCGAGTTCCGGCGGGTAGACGCGCTGCTGACGAACTTCCACCTGCCGCGCTCGACGCTGCTCGCGCTCGTCATGGCGTTCGCCGGAGTGGAGGAGACGCGCGAGCTGTACCGGCTCGCGATCGCAGAGCGGTACCGCTTCTACTCGTTCGGCGACGCGATGCTCGTAACCTGACGGCGTGCACTTCGAGGTCACCGCGACCGACGGCGCCGCGCGCGCCGGCGTTCTTCATACCGCCCACGGCGACATTCCGACTCCGGTCTTCATGCCGGTCGGGACGAAGGCGACGGTCAAGACGCTCCATCCCGACGAGGTGCGCGACGCCGGCGCGAGCATCCTGCTCGGCAACACCTACCACCTGCACTTCCGGCCGGGCGAGGATCTGATCGCCGAGCTCGGCGGCCTGCACGCGTTCATGGGCTGGGACGGCCCGATCCTCACCGACTCGGGCGGCTTCCAGGTCTTCTCGCTGCGCGACACGCTGCTGTCCGTCGACGACGACGGCGTCACGTTCCGCTCCGTCTACGACGGCGACGAGGCCCGGTTGACCCCGGAGCTCGTGGCGGAGATCCAGGCGAAGCTCGGCTCGGACATCGCGATGTGCCTCGACGTCTGCCCGGCCGCAGGGGTGGAGCGGCGCGAGCTGGACGAGGCCGTCCGCCTGACCACGGCCTGGGCGACGCGCCAGCGCGAGGCACCCCGCGCACCCGGGCAGCTCGTGTTCGGGATCACCCAGGGCGGCTCGGACCGCGAGCTGCGCGCCCGCTCGGTCGAGGAGATCACCGCGCTCGGATTCGACGGGTACGCGCTCGGCGGGCTGTCCGTCGGCGAGCCGCGGCCGGAGATGGTCGACGCGGTCGAGTGGGCGGCGCCGATGCTCCCGGCCGACCGGCCGCGCTACTTCATGGGCATCGGCGACCCCGATGGGATCCTGGACGTGATCGCCCGCGGGATCGACATGTTCGACTGCGTCCTGCCGACGCGGATCGGGCGGATGGGGACGGCGATGACCTCGGAGGGCCGGCTGAACCTGCGCAACGCGCGCTTCGCGCGGGATCCGGGGCCGCTCGACCCGCGGTGCGGCTGCCCGGCCTGCACGCGTTTCTCACGCGCCTACATCCGCCACCTGGTCAACCAGCAGGAGGTCCTGGGCATCCGGCTGCTCAGTCTCCACAACATCCGCTTCCTTCTCGACGTCACACTAGGAGCACGTCAGGCGATCGAAAACGAGCGGCTGGCAGACTTCATCCAGACAATGCGGCAACGAATGGCAGGAGAGGAATGAGCGCGGGGGCGATCTTCATCCTCGTGATCCTCGTGCTTTTCCTGGTCTGGCTGATGCTCGTGCGGCCGCAGCGGCGGCGTCAGGTCAACCAGTGGGCGATGATCGACCGCCTCAAGATCGGCGACGAGGTGCTCACCGCCGGCGGCTTCTTCGCCACGGTCACGGCCATCACGGACGACGAGGTCACCGTCGAGCTGTCGCCCGGCTCCGAGGCGCGCCTGTCCAAGCGCGCGATCGCCGCCGTCATGCCCGACGAGGACGAGGTTCCCGAGACTTCCGAGGCTCCGGCGGAGGCGGACGCCGCCGAGTCGGTCGGCCAGAGCCCCAGCTAAGCTCTTTTTCCCGTGCACACGCGCCGGAACCACCTGATCCTCGTCTCCATCATCATGGCCGCCGTGGTCGGGGTGGCGCTGCTCGGCGTGCCCGGATCGCCGATTCACAAGAAGACGCGCCTCGGCCTCGACCTCCAGGGTGGCCTCGAGGTCGTGCTCAAGGCAGTGCCGCCGAAGGGCCAGAAGATCACGCAGCAGGGCCTCGACAACGCGGTGACGATCATGCGGAACCGCGTCGACAAACTCGGCGTCGCCGAGCCCGAGATCCGCAAGCAGGGCAACGACCAGATCGTGATCGAGCTGCCCGGCGTGAAGAACGCCGCGCAGGCCGCGTCGCTGATCGGCAAGACCGCCCAGCTCGAGTTCTTCGACCTGCAGGCCGACGTCACCGGCCCGTCGGTGGGCACGTCGGGCTTCGTCCGGTATCCGGTTGCCGCGGCGAGCCTGTTCAACATGCTCGCCGGCCAGCAGGCGAAGGCGAAGCAGGGCACGCCGACCGGCTACTACCTGTTCGGGAAGAACAAGAAGATCATCGCCGGCCCCTCGGAGACCCGCGACGGCCTGTTCAGCGGAACGACCAAGAAGGTGCCAAAGGGCGGCAAGGTGTTTGCGGTGCCCGAGGGCACCGTCGTGATCACCTGCACGCCGACGCCGGGCAATGGGTGCCCGGGAACGGATCAGAGCGGCGGCGCGATCGGTCAGACCTACTACTACCTCTTCAAGTACGACCCGACGAACCCGAACGAGGAGAAGCGGGTCCCGGAGATGACGGGGTCGGAGCTGAAGTCGACGGGCACCCAGGCGGACGTCGACCCGCAGACCGGCCAGCCGGTCGTCCGCCTCGCCTTCACGGGCAAGGGCGACCGGATCTTCCAGCGGATCACGAAGACCCTGTACCAGCGCGGCCGGCTCTGGAAGACGCCGCAGCAGTTCGCGATCGTCCTCGACCGCGACATCAAGTCGTGGCCGCAGATCGACCCGACCGACTCGAGCCTGTCGAACGGCATCGCCGGCGGCGGCCAGATCACCAACATCGGGAAGTTCAGTGAGGCGAAGGACCTGGCGATCGTGCTCCAGACCGGCGCCCTGCCGTACGTCTTCAACCAGCTCGAGCAGTCGCAGATCTCGGCGACGCTCGGCAAGGACTCGCTGAACCAGGCGAAGCTGGCGGCCGCGATCGGCCTGCTCGTCGTCGCGTTCTTCCTGCTCCTGCTCTATCGCTTCCTCGGCCTCGTCGCGGTGATCGGGCTCGGCATCTACTGCGCCTTCATGTACGGCGTGATCCTGCTCCTGCACGTGACGCTCACCCTGCCGGGCTTCGCGGGACTGATCCTGACCATAGGCGTGGCCGCCGACGCGAACGTCGTGGTGTTCGAGCGCATCAAGGAAGAGGTGCGCGCCGGGAAGTCCGTGCGCGCCGCGATCAGCGCCGGCTACTCGAAGGGCTTCCACACGATCGTCGACGCGAACGTCGTCACGGCGATCACCGCGCTCGTCCTGTTCGCGGTCGCGACCGCGGGCGTGAAGGGCTTCGCGCTGATGCTGCTGATCGGCACCGTGATGTCGCTGCTCACCGCCGTCGCCGCGACGCGCGCGATGCTCGGCCTGCTCGCCGGCTTCCGCTGGTTCGACAACCCGGCGTTCATGGGCGCGAGCGGGACACAGAAGGGCCGCTGGCTCCAGATCGACTTCATGAAGCGCCGGTACACCTGGTTCGCGATCTCCGGCGTGATCATCGCGCTCGGCATCGGAGCGCTCGCCGTTCGCGGGCTGAACCTCGGCATCGACTTCAAGGGTGGCACGCAGCTCCAGTTCAAGACGCCCGACTACGTCTCGCTGAGCAAGGTGCGCGACCAGGCGTCGGCGATCGGCCAGAGCGACGCCGTCATCCAGGGCCGCGGGAGCTCGCATGGCGACGCGTACAAGTCGTTCCAGATCCGGACGAAGTCGCTAACGCCGACGGCACAGGACAACCTTTCGGGCGACCTCCAGACCAAGCTGGGAGCGAAATCGATCGGCATCCAGAACGTCTCGTCCAGCTTCGGCCGGCAGATAGCCAGGCTGGCGATCCTCGCGATCATCGTCTCGTTGCTCCTGATCATCGTCTACATCGCGATCAGGTTCGACATCAAGTACGCCGTGCCGGTGATCATCGCGCTGCTCCACGACCTGTTGATCACGATCGGGATCTACGCCCTGACCGGGAGCGAGGTGACGACCGCAACGGTCGCTGCGGTACTGACGGTGCTCGGCTACTCGATCTACGACACGATCATCATCTTCGACCGCGTGCGCGAGAACGTGCCGCTGATGCGCGGCTCGTCGATCGCGACGATCACGAACGTGTCGCTGTGGGAGACGATCCGCCGCTCGCTGGCAACGACGTTCATCACGCTGCTGCCGGTGCTGTCGCTGTACTTCTTCGGCGGCGCCACGCTGCAGACGTTCGCGCTCGCGCTGATCGTCGGGATCACCTCCGGTGCCTACTCGTCGATCTTCATCGCGGCGCCGCTCCTGGCGATGTGGAAGGAGCGCGAGCCCGAGTACCGCCGTCTCGTCGGCTCCGATGACGTGCGCGGCGGAGGGGTCGGGCAGATCGAACTGGCGATGGAGAAGTCCGAGGCGGCACTGGCCGCTGAGGTTAACCCGGCGACACCGCTCGACATGCTCGCGCCGATCGACGACGAGTCCGGAGGCGACGGCGAGCCGGTAGCGGCGGGAGCCGGCGACCCGCCCGTCTCGAAGTCGCAGGCGAAGCGCGAGCAGCGCCGGCAGCGGCGCCGGACCAGACCGCATGGCAGAGCCAGATAGCACGCAGCGCGACGTGGTCGAGCGGCTCGCGCTGGCGGCCGTCGGAGTCGTCACGCTCACGGCCGAGCGTCTCGAGGAGCTCGTCACCGACCTGACCGAGCGCGGCGGCATGCGGCGCGACGAGGCGCGGCAGCTGCTCGAGGATGCGGTCACCCGCTGGCGCGGCGACGCGACCCGGTTCGGCGAGCGGGCGGGCGAGAGCCTCTCCGGTGTGGCGCGTCAGATCGGCCTGGTCACGCGCGACGAGATGGAGGAGCTCGAGCTCCGCGTCGCGCAGCTCGAGCACCGGCTGCGGCTGGTCGAGCGCCCGCGAGCGATCTAGCGTCGGGCGTGGGCGCGGCAAGCGTCACACGTTTGTTGCACTTCGGTCACGAAAAGGGTCAGACCCTTGCCATGTCCAGAATGGACGTGCCGGTGCAGGTTTTCGCTGCAAATCGTGCAACACTGAGCGCATGGCGCAGCCTGCCCAGCGCAACCTCGGGCGCATGTCCGAGATCGCCCAGGTCGCGGTCCGGCACGGGTTCGGCTACTGGCTCGAGACCCACAAGCTGACCGACCTGCTCCCGTGGCCGCGGACGCCCGCGGCGCTGGAGGCCGAGGCGTCGCCCACGCAGCGCGGCCGGCACCTGCGCGAGATGCTCGACGAGCTCGGCCCGACGTTCGTCAAGTTCGGCCAGCTGCTCTCGACGCGGCCGGACATCGTGCCGCCGGACATCATCGCCGAGCTCCGTGGGCTGCAGGACGACGTCACGCCGTTCCCGTTCTCCGAGGTCGAGCGTGTCATCCGCGAGGAGCTGGAGCTCCCGATCGAGAAACTGTTCACGTCCTTCGAGGAGAAGCCGCTGGCGGCGGCGTCGATCGGCCAGGTGCACCGGGCGGTGCTCCCGAACGGCAAGCGGGTCGCGGTCAAGGTGCAGCGCCCCGACGCGCCGAGGCAGATCGAGGCCGACCTGTCGCTGCTCTACCAGGCGGCGAAGATCGCGAAAGACCGTGTGCGGTCGCTCGACTTCATCGACGCGACCGAGCTGGTCGACGAGTTCGCGCGCTCGATCCGGCACGAGCTCGACTACCGGCAGGAGGCGAGGAACGCCCAGGCGTTCCACCGCAACTTCGCCGGCCATCCGCACGTGCGCATCCCGCACGTCTACTGGAGCTACTCCCGCCAGCGCGTGCTCACGCTGGAGCTGCTCAACGGGCAGCAGCTTGCCGACGTCGAGCTGCGAGGGGTACACGCTCGACGAGCGCCGCGACCTCGCGTACCTGGTCACCGAGGCGTGGATGACGATGATCTTCAAGCACGGGTTCTTCCACGCCGACCCGCACCCGGCGAACATCCTCGTGCTCGCCGACGACCAGATCGGCCTCGTCGACTTCGGGCAGGCGGGGAAGCTGTCCGACGACGACATGTCGAAGCTGACCGCGCTGTTCATCGATGCGGCCGAGGAGAACGTCGACGCGCTTGCGCGGCGGCTCGGCGATCTCGGCGTGCGCTACGAGCGATCCCGCGAGGCCGAGCTGACCGGGGAGATCCGCGAGCTCTACTACAAGTACTACGGCGCGCGGCTCTCCGAGGTCGACCCGCTGCAGGTGATCAAGGAGGCGTTCGGACTGATCTACTCGCAGAACCTGCGGCTGCCGACGCGGTTCGTGCTGCTCGACAAGGCGATCGCGACGATCGGCGCGGTCGGGGTCGAGCTCTACCCGGACTTCAACGTCTTCGAGGTGGCGAAGCCGTACGCCCGCGACCTGATGCTGGCGCGGTACACGCCGCGGCGGATGGCGACCCGCGCGCGCAAGGAGGCGCGCGTCGCTCGCCGGCATCCTGCGCGAAACGCCGTACCAGTGGCACGACCTGATGGAGCAGGCCCGGCACGGCCAGCTGCAGATCGGGTTCGTGCACAAGGGGCTCGACGACCTGACCCACAAGCTCGACGTCGTCTTCAACCGGCTGGTGATCGCGCTCGTCGTCGCCGGCGGCCTGATCGGCTCGAGCCTGATCGGGATCTTTGCGACCGGCGGGCCGCACGTGCTCGGCCTGCACGTGATCTCGCTGATCGGCTTTGCGCTGTCCGCGGTGCTCGGCGTGTGGCTCCTGATCGGCGTGATCAAATCAGGGCGTCTCTGACGCCGAACAGCTCCTCGAGCAGTTCCGGCAGCTCGTCCTCCGTCACCATCCGCTCCGTGCGCGCGCCGGCCGCGCGCACGATCAAGCGGTCGTCCATCAGCGTCCGGCGCCCGTCCGGCGTCGCGAGCGTCGCGAAGCGGTGCCCGGTGAAGAACGGCGACTCGGTCTCCTGCCAGACGCACGTCTCGGCGAAGTCGGGCAGCTCGTACGGCGTCAGGTCGAACCGGTAGGCGACGCGCCAGCCGGCGTTCTGCTTCAGGTTCGTCTCCAGGCTGTCGTCGTGACGCTCGACCAGCTGCCAGCGGCCCTCGTGCGGCTCGAGCCGGTAGGAGGCGATCCGCGGGTCGGTGTGCTCGTTGCCGGCGCCCAGCGCGAACGGCGCGCGGTAGGCCTCGCCCCAGCCGACGTCGACGAGCCACGGGCCGTCGAGCTCGACCAGCAGGACGAGGTGGGCGCGCGGCAGTCCGGGCGCGCCGGTGTCAGGGTCGACCGTCTGGCCCGCGAGGAGCGTGACGTCGTAGCCGAGGTCGCGCAACAGCCACGAGAAGAGCCCGTTCAGCTCGTAACAGAACCCGCCGCGCCGCCGGGTGACGACCTTGTCGTGGATTCGCTCCGGCTCGACGGACAGGCGGCGGCCGGCTGCGATGTCGAGGTTCTCGAAGGGGACTGAGTAGAGGTGCGCGAGGATGAGGTCGCCGAGGGCGTCGAGCGTCGGCTCCGCCGGGCGTGGGGCTCCGATCCGGGCGAGGTAGGCAGCGACGTCCACGCGCAGGCAAGTCTAGGGTTACGTCGTGGCCGGATTCGACGACCTCGCCTCGATCTCTCCGCACGCCGTCTGGGACGGCGTCGTCGCGCGCGCCGTCGAGGGCGAGCGGACGACCCTGACCGTGATCGAGCTCGCGCCGGACACCGTCGTGCCGGAGCACCAGCACGACAACGAGCAGGTCGGCGTGCTCGTGTCGGGATCGCTGTCGTTCCGGATCGGTGACGACGAGCAGGACCTGGAGATCGGCGGGACGTGGTGCGTGCCGCCGAACGTCCCGCACGCGGTGCGGACAGGCCCGGAGGGCGCGGTCGTCGTCGAGGTCTTCGTGCCGGGACGTGCCGACTGGAGCGGGCTGGACCGGCTCGATCCGTCTCGGCCTGCCTGGCCGATCCGCTAGAGGCGGTTGTAGAAAGCTCGGCGCATACTCGCGCGAATGGACATCTAGTCGCGCGGCCCCGCGGGCGCTACCGTCGGGCGAATGTCAGCCGCGCTGATCGTCGCAGAGCCCGAGACCGAGACCCGCGGTTTCCTCGAGCGGCAGCTGGCCGACGACGGGTTCGACGTCCTCGGCGCGAGCCACGCGGACGCGGTCTTCGACCTGGCGGAGCGCGTTCGGCCCGATCTCGTGCTGGTCGCGGAGCTCGACCTCTGCACCCGGCTCCGCACCGGAGCACCCGGCCGGTCGTGGAACCGCGATGTCCCCGTGATCCTGCTCGGCCGCGAGGAGGCGGGGACGATCGACCGAGTGCGTGCGCTCGAGCGCGGCGCCGACGACTACGTCGACCGCCCGTTCGCGTACGAGGAGTTGCGCGCGCGCATCCGGGCCGTGCTGCGGCGGACGGCGCCAAGGGCCGGCGACGTGCTCGAAGCGGGGGAGATCCGGATCGACCGGCCCACCCGCTGCGTGTGCGTCGCCGGGCGCCGCCTGTTCCTCCCGGCGAAGGAGTTCGAGCTGCTCACCAAGCTGGCCGAGCAGCCGACGAGGGTGTTCGAGAAAGAGGAGTTGCTGCGCGACGTGTGGGGCTTCCGCGCGATGGGGCGGACGCGGACCCTGGACTCGCATGCGTCCCGCGTCCGCCGCCGGATCGCCGAGCTGACCTCGACGCCGTACGTGGTCAACGTGTGGGGGGTGGGCTACCGGTTGATGCTTCCGGACTGATGACTACAATTCAGATCACTATGGAGAGCTTGCCGCTCGCCACGGTCAAAGCCCGCTTCTCCGAGCTCGTCGCCCGCGTTCAGAAGCAGGAGGAGCGCATCCTCGTCACACGGAACGGGAAGCCGGCTGCGGTGCTCATCAGCGCTGACGATCTCGAAAGCCTCGAGGAGACGCTCGCGATCATGTCCGACCCGAAGCTGATGGAGCAGATCCGGGAGAGCCAAGCTGCAGCCGCCCGAGGCGACGTCGTCGACTGGGAGGACGTCAAGCACCGCTACCTGCCCGAGAAGTGACGCCCCGCGCGTGGCGGCTCCTCGTGCCAGGGCCGGCTCTGCGTGGTCTCGACCGTCTGCCGGAGAAGGCGGCGTCTGCAGTTGCCGAGACGCTCGTTGCGATCAGGCAAGACCCGTACCGCGTCGGTCGCCCGCTCAGGTTCGAGCTCGAAGGGCAGTACGTCGCCCGCCGAGGGCCTTACCGCGTGCTGTACACGATCGACGATCGCGCTCGAGCGGTCACGATCGTTGCGATCGGCCACCGCGCCGACCTCTACCGCCGTCGCTAGAACGGGCCGTGCGGCTCGTAGCTGCCGCGCCGCGCACCGACGCCGATGAACGTCATCCCGTCGGGCCCGGCGACCGGCTGGCGGGTCGTCTCCGGGTCGAAGCGGACGAAGGTGCCGACGGTGACCGGCACCTCCTCACCGTCGACGCGCCAGACGCCGGAGCCGGCGATCACGACGTTGACCTCTTCCTGGCCGGTGTCGGTCTCGTCGTGCTCGATGCCGGGGGCGCCCGGGGGCAGTTCAAACCAGTTGATCCCGAACGCCTCGAGGCCGAGCTCGCGCCGGACGAAGCGCACGGCCCCGCCGGGGCCGGCGCCCTCGATGTCCGCGATGTTCTTGACGGTGTAGCCCATCAGTCCTCGAAGTGCCGAGTGTAATGGCTGAGCACTTCCGCCCAACCGTTGTCGTACCCGCCTCTCGACTCCTGGGCGCGCTCGGCGAGGATCTCCCAGCCGCTGTGGACGAGGTCGACGCGGGTGCCGTCGCCCTCGGCGGCGAAGCGCACCTCCAGCTCCGTCGCCTTCGATGCGTCGCTGCCCGGGTACCAGGTCATGGCGAACCGGGCCGGGGGATCCCAGGCGAGCACGCGTCCCCACTCGCCCTCGCCGCCGTCGGAGTGGCGCTCGAAGATGCGCCCGCCGACCTGCTCCTCGAACACGACCTCGGTGATCGCCTCGCCGCCGATCGAGTACGACCCGAGCGGCCACCACGTGCCGATCTCCCGCGTGAACACCTCGAACGCCCGCTCGGGGCTGCACCTGACGACCACGGTCTTGTGCACCGGCTCGATCGCAGCCTGTGTGTTGCTCACCGCCGTCTCCCTTCGCTCTCGGCCGCCGCCCGGAACCCGGCGAGGGCCTGCTCCCAGAAACTGTCGAAGTACGCGCGCAGGTCGGCGATCGCCTGTTGCTCGACGCTGTAGATCCTGCGCGTCCCGTCTTTCCGTTCGGTGACGAGCCCCGCCTCCTTCAGGACGCGCAGGTGCTGCGAGACCGCGGGCCGGGAGATCGGCAGCCCCGCGGCGAGCTCGCCCACCGGGCGAGGGCCTCCGCGGAGCCGCTCCATGATCTCCCGTCGGGTCGCGTCGCCCAGCGCATCCATTGCCGTTGCGTAACCCATGACTTACCGTAAGTGTGAACTTACGGAAAGAGCGTGTCAAGCATCGCGCCCTCGAGCTTGAGCAGGAGCTCTTTGCGGTCGAGGCCGCCGGCGTAGCCGACGAGCTTCCCGGTCGAGCCGACCACGCGGTGGCACGGGAGCACGATCGGGATCGGGTTGCGGTTCATCGCGCCGCCGATCGCGCGGGCGGCGTGGGGGTGGCCGACCTTCTTCGCCAGCGCGCCGTACGTGGTCACCTGCCCGTACGGGACACGGGCGAGCTCGTGCAGCGCCTCGAGGTGGAAGGAGCCGACGGGGGAGAGGTCGAGCTCGAGGTCGAACTCGCGCCGCCGGCCCTCGAAGTACTCGTCGAGCTCGCGGCGGACGAGGTCGAGCCGGTGCGGGATGCGGAGGACGCGCGCGCCGAAGTCGCCGGCCAGCTCGTCGAGCGCATCGTCGGGCCGGTAGGCGATCCGGCAGACACCACGGTCGGTCGTGGCGACGAGGAGCTCGCCGACGGGCGAGTCGGTCAGGTCGTAGGCGACGTCGACGAGACCCTCGCGGTCGGCGGCGTCGCGGAACCGGCGATCGAGATCGGTGGGCACGGTCATGTGGTCTCCTTCGTGCGGAGCCGGCGGACGCCGGCGGACGCGGCCTGGCGCGCAGCCTCCTCGGACGATCCGAGGGCTGCGCCGATGGCCGCGTAGGGCATGTCGTAGGCGTAACGGAGGACGACGGCCGCGCGCTCGGTGGGCGGGAGATCGCCGGTCAGGTGTTCGAGCTCGGCGTAGGCAGGCCGCCGGGGCAGCTCGGCCTGCTCTTCGAGCTGGACAGTCGGCTTCTCACGGCGGAATGCGTCGATCGCGACGTTGCGCGCGATCGTCAGCACCCATGCGCGGAGGTAGTCGCCGTGCCGGAGCGCCGGATAGGCGCGCAGTGCGCGGAGGAACGTCTCCTGGAAGGCGTCCTCGGCGCGTTGTCTCCCGACCCGGCGGACGAGCACGCCGAACACCTCGTCGCGGTGCTCGGCGTAGAAGCGCTCGAACGGTGGAGTGGTCACGGTGGCGTCCATCATCGAGGGAAACGCGCAGGCCCTGCAAAATGTGAGACTGGCCTGACGGGCCTCAGGGCGCCGGCCGGTAGCTCTGGAGCACGACTCCGCTCTCCAGCGGCGTCGACGAGACGAGCTGGAGCGGCAGCGCGTCCGGCGAGTCCGGCCAGACCCGCATCCCGGAGCCGAGGATGAGCGGGAACACCTGGAGGTGAAGCTCGTCGACGAGACCGGCTGCGAGCAGCAGGTGCACGACCGAGCGGCTCCCGGCGACGAGGATCGGCTCGCCTTCCTCCTCCTTGACCTCTGCGATACGCGCCGCGATATCCCCGGAGACGATCGTCGTGTCGTGCCAGTCGCTCCGGTCGAGTGTGGAGGACACGACGAGCTTGCGCATCGTGTTGATCTTCTCGGCCATCGGTCCGTCGCGCTCCGGCCACGCCGCGTAGAAGCCGTCGTACGTCTTCCGCCCGAGCAGCAGCACGCCCGCGGCGAGCTGCTCGGCAAACTTGTACTCGCCCAACTCCGGCGTGAAGAAACCGCTGACCCACCCGGCGTGGGCATACCCCGGCTCGCCGCCGGGCGCCTCCATCACGCCGTCGAGGGAAACGAATTCGGTGACGATCAGCTCGCGCATCGTGGCTCGACTCCTCTGGTCAGACGGCCCGAGTGGCCGCGTTCGGAGATCGAGACTCTCGCATCCGCCCGGACTCATCGCACCACCGGGTCGCGCCGTATTCACCCTTCCGGGGCATTTTGGGAGATCGGGGTTGAATTGTGGGGGAGTGTGGGGTAAAGTGGGGCCACGTGGAGCCCCGATGCTACTCGGCGAATACGACCACACCCTGGACGACAAGAACCGCCTCACCCTGCCGGCGCGGTTCCGCACGGCCATGGCAGGAGGCGTTGTTCTCACGCGTGGGCTCGACTCCTGCATCGAGGCCTACCCCGCGGACGACTGGACGGCGCTGGTCGAGGAGCGACTCGCCGGCCTCGACCCGCTCCGGCATGAGACCCGCGTCCTCGAGCGCTTCTACTACACGGGCGCAGTCGAGGCGCAACCCGACAAACAGGGCCGCGTGATGCTGCCGCCGACACTGATCGAGCACGCGAAGCTCGATCGCGAGGTCGCCGTCGTCGGCATGCGCGGGCGAATCGAGATCTGGGATCGCGCCGCCTGGCGTGCGCAGATCGAGGAGGTCATGGGAAGTGCAGAGCATGTTGCCGAACGTCTTGCAGCCCAACACGACTGACCACGTCCCGGTTCTCGCGGACGAGGTACGCGCGTTGCTCGCGCTCGAGCCCGGGCACACGCTCGTCGACGGCACCTTCGGCGCAGGAGGCCACGCGACGCTGCTCGCGCGCGATCTCCAGGGCAACGGGAAGGTGATCGCCATCGACCGCGACCCGACCGTGCGCCCATACTTCGAGCGCTTCCGCCGGACAACCGGCGTGTCCGCGCGCTTCCTGCGCGGCGACTTCTCGATCGTGCTCACCCAGCTTGCCGAGAACGGTGTTCGCGCCGACGCGATCCTGCTCGACCTCGGCGTGTCGAGCATGCAGCTCGACCGGCCCGAGCGTGGCTTCTCGTACGCGGCCGACGCGCCGCTCGACATGCGCATGGATCCTTCCGCGGAGTACTCGGCCAGGGAGCTCGTCAACGAGGCGTCCGAGCGCGACCTCGAGCGGATCTTCCGCCGGTACGGGGAGGAGCGCTTCGCGCGACAGATCGCCCGCGCAATCGGCCGCCGCCGGCGCAAGGAGCCGTTCGAGCGCACCGGCGAGCTGGTCGACACGATCAAGGCAGCCATTCCTGCTCCCGCCAGGTTCGGCGAGGGTCACCCGGCCAGGCGCGTCTTCCAGGCGCTTCGCATCGCCGTGAACGAAGAGCTCGACGCGCTCGAGGACGCGCTGCCAGCAGCCGTCGAGATGCTTCGGCCGGGTGGCCGCATCGCCGTGATCGCCTTCCATTCCCTGGAGGACAGGATCGTCAAGCACTGGTTCCGCGAGGAGGCCCGCGGGTGCACCTGCCCGCCCGACTTCCCGATCTGCGTCTGTGGCCACGAGCCCGTGTTGCGCGTCCTCACGCCGCGGCCGGTGCGGCCGACCGCCCGCGAGGCGGCGATGAACCCTCGCTCCGCATCGGCCCGGCTTCGCGTCGCGGAGAAGGTCTAGTGGCGGCTGTCGCTCCGCAGAGGTCGCCCGAGCGGCCTCCCAAGGCGCCCAGGAAACGGCCCGCCGAGACTCCGACGAAGGCACCGGTTGCGGTCGACGCTCCCGAGTCCGCGCCGCGCCCGCGGCCCCGTGCCGAACGGCGCCCGCACATGGCCGGCGGCGTCGCCTGGATCTTCGTGATCGGGGCGCTGCTCGCAGGTGTCGTGTTCATGAACGTCGCCGTCCTCCGCCTGAACATCAGGCTCGACCAGCTCGGCCGCGACCGGACGCGGCTGCGCGCCGACACCGCTCAGCTCGCCTCGCAGCTGTCCAGCGCGCAGGCGGCGGCGCGGATCCAGGCGCTCGCGCGCAAGGAGCTCGGCGTCCAGCCGGCCCTCGCGCAGGAAACCACGTACGTCCGGTTGAAGCCCTAGCGAATGAGCCCCCGCCTGGCGAACCGCCGGATTCGCCTCCTCCTCTTCGTTCTCGCATTCGCCTTCGCGATCACGTTCGGCCGCGCGTTCTGGCTGCAGGTCGTGCGTGCGCCGGCGCTCGAGCGGCTGGCAGCCCAGCAGCACCACGAGACGATCACCACGCCGGCCGGCCGCGGCACGATCTACGACCGGATGGGGGCACCGCTCGCCATCGGCGAGGAGGCGACCACCGTCTACGCCGATCCGCGCCAGGTGCGCAACCCGCAGAGGGTCGCGGTCGAGGCGGGCCATGCGCTTGCGATCGACCCGAACAAGATCTATCCGCAGCTGCTGAACAAGAAGCAGAGCTTCGTCTACGTCGACCGGCAGGCAGACCCGGAACGCGCTGCCGCGCTCCAGCATCGCGGCCTCGCCGGGCTCGACTTCTACCCCGAGGAGCGGCGGACGTACCCGCAGCACACGGTGGGGGCGCAGGTGCTGGGGTACGCGGGCGTCGACAACACCGGCATCGCCGGGCTCGAGCTCGGGTTGGAGAAGTACCTCGCCGGCAAGCCGGGCAAGGACACGGTCGTCCGCGACCCGTTCGGGCGCACGATCGACGTGATCAGCTCGACGCCGGAGCAACCCGGCCGGGACGTCTTCCTCACGATCGACCACACGCTGCAGGCGAAGGTCGAGTCGGTGCTGCGCTCGACGGTCTCGAGGTGGCACGCGACCGACGGCACCGCGATCGTGCTCGACCCGTCCACCGGCGGCGTCCTGGCGATGGCGACCGCCCCCGGTTTCGACGCGAACAACTTCGGCCAGGTGCCGAGCATCTACCAGCGCAACCGCGCTGTCACGGACACGTACGAGCCCGGCTCGACCTTCAAGGTCGTCACGTACGCCGCCGCGCTGACCGACCGCGTGGTGACGCCGAACTCGCGGTTCTCGCTCCAGCCGTCGATCAAGGTCGCCGACCGGACGATCGACGAGGCGGAGCCGCGCCCCACCGAGACCATGTCGGTCGCCGAGATGCTCGCCCGCTCGTCGAACGTCGGGACGATCACGCTCGCCGAGCTGCTCGGCCAGACGCGGCTGGCGAAGTGGATCACCCGCTTCGGCTTCGGCCGGGTGACCGGTATCGACTTTCCCGGCGAGAGCCCCGGCATCGCGCTCCCCGTCGACAAGTGGTCGGGATCGACGATCGGCAACGTGCCGATCGGCCAGGGCATCGCGGTCACGCCGATCCAGATGGCGGCCGCGTACGGCGCCCTCGCGAACCGCGGAGTCTGGCTGGCGCCGCACCTGGTCGACCACGTACGCGGCCGGCGCCCGGCGCGGATCGAGCACCGTCGCGTCATCACGACGGCCGTCGCCGAGGAGCTGATGGGCATGCTCCAGGGCGTCGTCGCGGCAGGCGGAACGGGCGGCGCGGCGGCCGTGCCCGGGTACCTGACCGCGGGCAAGACCGGCACCGCCGCGAAGCCCGACCCGAGCGGCGGCTACTCGGACACCAACTACGTCGCGTCGTTCGTCGGCATCGTCCCGGCGAGCGCCCCGCGCCTGGTCATCCTCGTGTCGATCGACCAGCCGCAGGGCCAGATCTTCGGCGGCGTCGTCGCTGCCCCGGCGTTCCGCGACATCGCGCGGTTCGCGCTGCAGTACCTCGACGTGCCCCCGGACGATCCCGCGTCGCTCAAGGCCGCGAACGGAGCGCCTCTCGGATAAAGGGCCCGCTCTCCCTGGCTAGCCCAACCTCCTCCCCACGGCGATCATAAGAAGTTGCGGCGACGACCGCCAGTGTCCATTCGGGAAAAGTCCCGCATTTGCGACACTTCGGTGACGATTACGGCGCCGGGCGGCCGCGGACGGCGCTGTTAGACTCGCTCGTCGTGGACCTGGAGCGGCTGATCGCCGTGCTCGCGCCGGCGGAGGTCGTGGGGCGGGCAGCGGCGGAGATTCACGATCTCGCCTACGACGCCCGCCGCGCGGAGCCGGGAACGCTCTTCTTCTGCGTCCCGGGCGAGCGGGCCGACGGGCACGACTTCGCTCCCGGGGCGGTCGCCAACGGCGCGGTCGCGCTGGTCGTCCAGCGGCCCCTCGACCTGCCCGTGCCGCAACTCGTCGTCGCCGACGCGCGCACGGCGATGGCGGTCGCCGCCGACGAGTTCTTCGGGCGGCCCACCGAGGAGCTGACCGTCGCCGGAGTGACCGGCACGGCGGGCAAGACGACGACCGCCTTTCTCCTCTACGCGGTGCTCGCGGCGTCCGGCCGGCGGCCGGGGCTCCTCGGGACGATCGAGACGCGGGTGAACGGCGAGCGCCGCCCGGCGACGCGCACGACCGCCGAGGCGATCGACCTCCAGCGGCTGTTCCGCGAGATGCTCGAGGCCGGCGACCACAGCTGCGCGATGGAAGCAACGTCACACGGATCCGTGCTGAAGCGGCTCGACCGCGTCCGCTTCGGCGTCCTGGTCTTCACGAACCTCGACCAGGATCACCTCGACTTCCACCGCGACATGGAGGACTACTTCGACGCGAAGCGGCGCCTGTTCCTCGGCGACGACGCACCGCCCGCCGCGGTCAACGTCGGCGATCTGTACGGCCGCCGCCTCGCCGACGAGCTCCGGGCGAACGGCACGCCGCTCCTGACCTACGGCCTGACGGACGACGCCGAGATCCGCCCCGACACGGTCGAAGTCGAGACCCGGCTGCGGGGGCGCTTCAATCTCGAGAACGTGCTCGGCACCTTCGCGGCCGGGCGCCTGCTCGGCATCGACGACGACGCGATTCGCCGGGGGGTGGCGTCGGTCGCGGGCGTCCCGGGCCGCTTCCAGTCGCTGGACGCGGGCCAGGAGTTCGTGGTGATCGTCGACTACGCGCACAAGCCCGGCGCGCTCGAGAACGTTCTTCAGACCGCGCGTGGGCTGACGACCGGGCGGCTGATCTGCGTGTTCGGCTGCGGCGGTGACCGCGACCGGGGCAAGCGCCCGATCATGGGCCGGATCGTCTCCGAGCTCGCCGACGTCGCGATCGTCACCTCCGACAACCCGCGCAGCGAGGATCCGCTCGCGATCATCGACGAGATCGTCGCCGGGATGGACGCGGCGCCCGACATCGTGCCGGATCGCGCCGCGGCGATCGGACGCGCGATCGAGCAGGCCGGGCCGGGCGACGTCGTCGTGATCGCGGGCAAGGGCCACGAGCGCGGCCAGGAGATCGCCGGCATGATCACCCCGTTCGACGACACGGAAGTGGCAGGCGAAGCGCTGCGCGCGCTGAAAACCACCGCATGATTCCCCTCTCGCTGGACGAGGTCCGCGAGTTGGCCGCGGGGCGCCTCGAGACGGCTCCGTGGGCGACCGAGGTGACTGGCCTGCAGGCCGACTCGCGCCGTGTGGAGGAGGGCGACCTCTTCGTCGCGATCGCCGGCGGCGCCGACTTCGTCAAGCACGCCTTCGCCCGCGGGGCTGCGGCGACGCTCGTGCCCGACAACACCTTCGCCGCGCTGGCCGCGCTCGCGGGTCGTGTGCGCGGGCGGAGCGACGCGCGGTTCGTCGCGATCACCGGCTCGATGGGGAAGACCTCGACGAAGGACATCCTCGCCGCGATCTGCGCCCCGCAGCGCCGCACGATCGCCGCGGAGCGGAGCTACAACGCCGAGATCGGCGTGCCCCTGACGATCGGCCGGGTCGAGCCGGACACCGAGCTCTGCATCCTCGAGATGGCGATGCGCGGCTTCGGCCAGATCGCCGAGCTGTGCGAGTTCGCCCGGCCCGACGTCGGCGTGATCACCAACGTCGGCCCCGTGCACCTCGAGAAGGTCGACGACATCGACGGCGTCGTCCGCGCCAAGAGCGAGCTGATCGCCGCGCTCCCGCCGGGCGGCACCGCAGTCGTCCCGGCCGATTTCCCCGTCGCGCGCGACGACCTCGAGGTCGTCCGCGTCGGCGTCGACGTCACGCTCGACTCGTTCGAGCCGCCGGTGCTGCGCACCTCGCTCGGCTCCGTCGAGGTCGACTTCACCGCGCGGCACCTGGCGCAGAACGCGCTGACCGCGCTTGCCGCTGCCCGCGCGGTCGGGATCGACCCGCCGCGCGAGCTGCACGTCGCCTTCACCGAGTGGCGCAACCAGGAGCTGCCGCTGCCCGGCGGCGGCGTGCTCGTCAACGACGCGTGGAACGCGAACCCCGTCTCGATGCGCGCCGGGCTGGAGCACCTCGTCCAGCTCGCCGGCGGTCGCCGGACGATCGCGGTGCTCGGTGACATGGCCGAGCTCGGCACGTACAGCGACGAGGGGCACCGCGAGGTCGGGCGTGCGATCGAGGAGCTCGGCATCGACGTGGTGATCGCGATCGGCCCGCAGGCGGTCGCGTACGGAGGAACCCACGTCGACACGGTCGACGAGGCGCTGGCCGTGCTCGACGGGATGCTCGAGCCTGGCGACTGCGTGCTCGTGAAGGCGGCCCGCGCGATGGGGCTCGAGCGCGTCGCCGAGACGCTCACAGAGGTAGCCGCGTAAGTGGTCGACGTCCTGATCGCCGGCATCGTCGGGATGGTGATCTCGATCGTCGCCGGCCCGCGCTTCATCAGCTTCCTGCGCCTGCGCGAGTACGGGCAGCCGATCCGCGAGGACGGCCCCGCGCGGCATTTCGAAAAGCAGGGCACCCCGACGATGGGCGGGCTGCTGATCCTGTTCTCGGCCGCCGTCCCGTACCTGATCCTGAGCAACTACTCGACGCCGGCGCTGACCGTCTGCTTCATCACCGTCGGCTGCGGCGCGATCGGCTTCCTCGACGACTTCATCAAGCTCACGCACAAGCGCTCGCTCGGCCTGAACGGCCGCTGGAAGCTGCTCGGGATCGCGCTGATCACTCTGGTCGTCGTGTGGGTCACGTATCACCGCGACTTCTCCACCGACCTCTACCTGCCCGGGTTCAAGATCCCGCTCTCCTGGGCCTGGTACCCGTTCCTGTTCGTGATCATCGCCGGCGCCGCCAACGGCGTGAACCTGACCGACGGCATCGACGGCCTCGCCGCCGGGACCGGGATCATCGCGATCTTCACGTTCACGGCGATGACCGTGATCGCGTTCATCCGCTCGGGCGCCCCCGGCCACCGCGAGATCCGCCTCCTCGACCTGTCGATCGTGGGGGCGGCACTGATCGGGGCCCTCGTCGGATTCCTCTGGTACAACGCCTTCCCTGCGGAGATCTTCATGGGCGACACGGGATCGATGGCGATCGGCGGCGCGCTCGCCGGGTTCGCGATCATGACCAAGACCGAGCTGCTGCTGCTGTTCGTCGGCGGCATCTTCCTGATCGAGGCGCTCTCGGTGATGATGCAGGTGACGTCGTTCAAGTACTTCGGGCGACGGCTGTTCCTGATGACCCCGATCCACCATCACTTCGAGATGAAGGCCTGGTCGGAGACGAAGATCATGGTGCGCTTCTGGATCCTCACCGCCATCCTCTGCGCCTGCGGGTTCGCGCTCTACTACCGCTACTACTTCCGGTTCTTCCGCGGCGGATGACGATCCTCGTTCTCGACGGCGATCTGGTGGGCGAGGCACTCGCCGCACTCGGCGACGGCGAGCTCCTGATCGTCCTGGATCTCTCGGCCGACCGGCTGGAGGAGCTCGAGGAGCGGTACCCGGACCCGCGGATCACATGGCTCGTCGGCGACGGAAACGTCGTGCCGCTGCCCGACTCGTCAGTGGATCGTGTGCTGGGCGATTGCTCCGAGCAGGAGCTGCGCCGCGTTCTCCGCTCGTGAAGCGCGCGGTCGTCCTCGGGACGGAACGTTCGGGCACGGCTGCGGCCGCCCTGCTCGAGCGGAACGGGGTGGAGGTGGTCATGGCGGGCCGCGACCTCGGCAACGACGACGACCTCACGCTGCTCGACGGCGCCGACGTGCTCGTGAAGAGCCCGGGCGTCCCGCGCGAGAACCCGCTCGTGGCCTCGGCGCGGATCCCGATCTGGAGCGAGGTCGAGCTGGGCTACCGGTTGCTGCCGAACCCGATCCTCGGCGTCACCGGGACGAACGGGAAGACGACCACGACCGAGTGGCTCGGCGCGATCTTCCGCGTCGCCGGGCGGGACGTTGCCGTAGCGGGCAACGTCGGCCGAGCGCTCACCGGCGTGGAGGCACCGGCGGACACGTGGATCGTCTGTGAGCTCTCGAGCTTCCAGCTCGAGGACATCCACGAGTTCCGCCCGCGGGTCGCGGTGCTCGTCAACCTCGAGCCCGACCACCTCGACCGCCACAAGACGTTCGAGGCGTACCGCGACGCGAAGTTGCGGATCTTCGAGAACCAGGTCGCCGACGACACGGCGGTCGTGCCGCGCGGGTTCGAGCCGGTGCCGGGCGCCGCCCGCCGCGTCGAGTTCTCGGCCGACGACGACCTCCCGGCCGAGCCCGGCCTGCCCGGACGGCACAACCGCGAGAACGCCGCCGCGGCGACCGCCGCCGCACGCGCCGCCGGGATCTCCGACGCGGCGATCGCGGACGCGCTGCAGAGCTTCCCGGGCGTCGCCCACCGGTTGGAGCTCGTCGCCGAGATCGACGGCGTCCGCTTCGTCAACGACTCGAAGGCGACCAACACCGCCGCCGCCCGCCGGGCTCTCGTGGCGTACGACGCGCCGCTGCACGTGATCCTCGGCGGCTCACGGAAGGGTGAGAGCTTCGACGAGCTCGCCGGCGAGCTCCGCGGCCACGCGTACCTGATCGGTGAGACCGCCGGCGAGATCGCGGGCGCGCTCGACCGGGCCGGCGTGCCGTACGTGCAGTGCGGCGACCTCGCAGCGGCGGTCGCTGCGGCCGCCGAATCGGCGCAACCAGGCGACGTGGTGCTGCTCTCGCCGGCCTGCGCGAGCTACGACCAGTTCCACAACTTCGAAGACCGGGGCGAGGACTTCAGGAGGCTGGTGCAGAACCTTTCCAGGTGAAGCGCGGACAGCTGGAGGCAAACGTCCTCGTCCTCGTCACGCTCGCACTCGTCGCTTTCGGGATGGTGATGGTGTACAGCGCGACGTCGGCGTCGGCCGCGATCGGCGGCGGCAACCCGATGTACTACCTGAAGCGGCAGGCGATCTTCGCCGTGATCGGGCTCGTCCTGCTCGTGGTCGCGCGCCGGTGGAACTACCGGTCGCTGCGGCACGCCGCGCCGGTCCTCGTGCTCGGCAGCATCGGTCTCCTGCTGTTCACGCTGGTCGGCGGCCAGAACATCAACGGAGCCAGCAGGTGGATCAGCGTCGGCCCGGCGACCTTCCAGCCGTCCGAGCTGGCGAAGCTCGCGGTGGTGGTCTGGGTCGCGCTGTATCTCTCCAAGCGCCCCGTGCCGACGACGGTCGGCGAGCTGACGAAGCCGATCGGGTTGATGCTCGCGGTGTTCTGCGGACTCGTGCTTGCCGAGCCCGACCTCGGCACCGTGATCGCGATCTGCGTGATGGTCGGGGCGATGCTGCTCGTCGCGGGCGCGCCGGTGCGTCTACTCGTGCTGTCGGCGGGGGTCGTCAGCGCGGCCACCGTCGTCGCGATCTGGTTCGAGCCGTACCGCCGCACACGCTTCTTCAGCTTCATCGACCCGTGGCGCGACGCCCAGGGCGCCGGCTACCAGCAGGTGCAGTCGCAGATCGGTATCGGCTCCGGCGGGATCTTCGGGAAGGGCCTGGGTCAGAGCGTGGGCAAGGTCTTCTACCTGCCCGAGGCGCACACGGACATGATCTTCGCGATCATCGGCGAGGAGCTCGGGTTGATCGGTGCGACGCTCCTGATCGCCGCCTACGGGGCGTTCGCGTGGGCGGGGCTACGGATCGCGCTTCGCGCGCGCGACCCGTTCGGCAAGTCGCTCGCGGCGGGGATCACGACGCTGTTCTGCGGGCAGGCCGTGCTCAATCTCGCGGCCGTCGTCGGAGTCGCGCCGCTCACCGGAATCCCGCTCCCCCTGGTGTCGTATGGGGGCACCAGCCTCGTGGTGATGCTCGCGTCGGTCGGCATCCTCCTTAACATCGCTCGGAACGATGCAGCCGAGAAAGCAGTTGTCGTGCGTGATCGCAGCCGGAGGGACAGCCGGCCACGTGATGCCGTCCCTCGCCGTCGCGCAGGCGCTCCGCGCACGCGGCGTGAGCGTGACCTTCGCCGGCTCGCCTGACCGCATCGAGGCGACACTCGTTCCCGAGGCGGGCTTCGAGTTCGACGCGTTCCGGATCAGCGGGCTGCCGCGGAAGCCGGGCGCGGCGCAGCTGCGCGCGGTGCTGCTCGCCGGCAAGGCGCCGCGGGCGTGCGCGGCGATCCTCGCGGCCCGCCGGCCGGACGTGGTTCTCGGCGGCGGCGGATACGTTGCGGGGCCGATGGTGTACGCGGCCTGGCGCAAGAAGATCCCGGCCGCGCTCACCGAGGCGGACGCGCACCTCGGGCTCGCGAACCGGCTGGCGGCGCCGTTCGCGCGGCGGGTGTTCCTCGCGTACCCGGTTGCCGGGCGGACGGGGTCGCGGTACCGCGTCGTCGGCCGGCCGGTTCCGGCGCGTGTGCCGGTTCCGCGAGAGGAGGCGCGCGGACAGTTCGGGCTCCCCGCCGACGGGCCGGTGCTGCTCGTCTTCGGCGGCAGCCAGGGCGCGGCAGCGCTGAACGAAATCGCCGTCTCCGGGTTCGGAGAGGACGGGCCGGCCGTGCTCCACCTCTGTGGCGAGCGCTACCTCGACGGGCTGTCCGGGCGGGTGTCGCGGCCGGGGTACCGGCTGCTCCCGTGGACGGACGATTTCGGCGCGGCGCTCGACGCCTGCGACCTCGCGCTCGCGCGGGCCGGCGGCTCGGTGTGGGAGGTGGCGGCCGCCGGGAAGCCGGCGGTGCTCGTCCCGTCGCCGAATGTCACGGCCGACCACCAGACGAAGAACGCGCGGTACTTCGCGGCCGCGGGCGGTGCGGTCGTCGTGCCGGAGCCGGAGATCGCGCGCGTGCCCGAGGTGGTGCGGGGGGTGCTCGCCGACGGCGCCCGGCTCGCGACGATGGGCGAGGCCATGCGCGCGGCCGCGAAGCCCGATGCGGCCGACGTGATCGCCGAGGAGTTGGTCTCCCTTGCATCCGCTTGAGGGCCGGCGCATCTGGCTGGTCGGGATCGGCGGCGCCGGCCTGTCGGCCTACGGGCTGCTCGCGCAGGCGTGGGGGGCCGAGGTCGGCGGGTGGGACCGGAACGAGACGCCGTATCTCGCGCCGCTGCGTGACGCGGGGATCGAGGTGCGGGTGTCGCCCGAGCCCGACGCTCCCGAAGGCTGGGAGGTGTTCGTCTCGTCGGCCTATCCGGGTGTCGCGGGGCGGCCGCGGGCGGAGCTCCTCGCCGAGCTCGTCGCCGCAGGCCCGGCGATCGTCGTCGCGGGCGCACACGGGAAGACGACGACGGCGGCGATGATCGCGTACGCCCTGCGCGAGACCGGCCGCGATCCGAGCTGGATCGTCGGCGGTGAGGTGCCGCAGCTCGGCGCGAACGCCGGCGCGGGGGACGGCTGGCTCGTCGTCGAGGGCGACGAGTCCGACCGGTCGGTTGCAGCCCTGCGGCCTCGGGTCGCGGTGCTCCTCAACGTCGACCTCGACCATCACACCGAGTTCGGTTCGCGCGCGGAGGTCGAGGCGCTGTTCGACGCGTGGCTGGCGGAGGTGCCCGAGGTCGTGCGCGGCCGGGAGCTCGCACCGCTCGACGTCGAGCTGGCCGTGCCCGGTGGGCACAACCGGCAGAACGCCGCCGCTGCCGCGGCGGCGCTCGAGCTGGTCGGCGTCCCGCGGGAGGAGGCGGTCGCCGCGCTCGCGTCGTTCGGTGGGGTCGGTCGCCGGTTCGAGCTCGTCGGCGAGGCCGGCGGGGTGAAAGTCTACGACGACTATGCGCACAACCCGGAGAAGGTCCGGGCCGTGCTCGCGAGCGCGCGGGAGCGTGCGGGCAGCGGACGCGTCGCCGTGCTCTTCCAGCCGCATCTCTATTCGCGCACGCGCCATTCGGCGGTGGAGCTCGGCCGGGCGCTCGCCCCAGCCGACGTCGTCGCCGTCACAGACGTCTACCCGGCGCGGGAGCAGCCCCTCGAGGGAGTGACCGGCAAGCTCGTTGTCGACGCGCTGTGCGACGCGCGCCCGGGGTTCGCGCCCGGCTGGACGCCGCGGATCGAGGACGGCGCGCGGTTTCTCGCGCGGCGCGTCCGGCCCGGTGATCTCGTGCTGACCGTCGGCGCCGGCGACGTTGACCGCGCCGCTGCGTTGATGCTCGCGGAGCTGTCGTGAAGATCGAGGAAGGCATCCCGCTCGCCCGGATGACCACGGTCGGGATCGGTGGGCCGGCCCGCGCGCTCGCGCGGCCCTCGACGCTTCCCGAGCTCGAGTCGGCGCTCGCCTGGGGCGCCGAGCGCGGTCTGGAGGTGCGGCCGATCGGGCTCGGGTCGAACCTGCTCGCCGCCGACGAGGGCGTCGACGCGCTCGTCGTCCGGCTCGAGGGCGACCTCGCCGTCGCCGAGGTGCGCGGCGAGCTGCTCGTCGCGGGCGGCGGCGCGCCGAACGCGGTCTGCCTGCACAGGGCACGGGCCGCGGGGCTCGGCGGCTTCGAGTTCGCGTGCGCTATCCCAGGCACGGCGGGCGGCGGCGTCCGGATGAATGCCGGCGCCTACGGGAGCGACTGGAAGGCGATTCTCGAGCGCGCGCTCGTCGTCGACGCCGGCAGCGCCCGCTGGCACGACAACGACGAGCTCGATCTTTCGTACCGGCATTCCGCGCTCGCCCCCGGCCAGGTCGTCGCGCAGGTCGAGTTCCGGCTGGCGCCGCGTCCGTCCGCGGAGATCAAGGAGACGATCGCAGCGATGCAGGCGCAGCGGAAGGACACCCAGCCGACGAACAAGCGCACGTTCGGGAGCGTCTTCAAGAACCCGGAGCACGAGCTCGGCGCCGGCCGGATGATCGAGCAGTGCGGCCTGAAGGGCCACCGGATCGGCGGAGCGCTGATCTCGCCCCGCCACGCGAACTTCATCGAGAACGCCGGCGACGCGACTGCCCGCGACGCGATCGCGCTGATGACGGAAGCGCGGCGGCGTGCGCTGGAGCAGTTCGGCGTCGTGCTCGAGCGCGAGGTCGAGCTCCTCGGCGACCTCGAACTGCCGCCCGCCGGCGAGCTCGGCTAGCCCGCCGCGGCGCAGGACCGCAGCCGCCCACGGCGAACCGAGTCAAGCCGATGGCCGCGAGCCGCCCGAGCAGCCGTCCGACCACCCGGGTCTTCCGGCCGCTTCTGGCCGTCCTCGTCGTACTCGTCCTCGTCGGCTCCGGCGTCGGCGCCTACATCGGCGCCCGCCAGACGGGAGTTTTCGCGCTCGACCGGATCGAGGTGGCGGGCGCGCCTCCTGCGACCGCCGCGAGGATCAGAGCCGCACTCCGGCCGTACGTGGGCGTGAGCCTCGTCCGCTTCGACCGGCACGACGCGGCCCGCCGGCTTGCGTCGGTCTCCGAGATCGCCGATGCGCGGTTCGACCGCGACTTCCCGCACACGCTGAAGGTGCGCGTCCACCTCGAGCGTCCGGTGGCCGTCCTGCGCCGGGGTGCGGACGCATGGGTGGTGTCGTCGACCGCCCGGGTGCTGCAGCAGCTGGAGAAGCGCCCGTACCCGCGGCTGCCTCGGATCTGGCTGCCCGCCTCGACGGGGATCTCGGTGAACTCGACGCTGGGCGGCGCCGGCGCGATGGGCGTCGCGGCGGTGGCGCCGCTCCGCGCGCTGCACCTCGCCGCCGACGTCAGACAGGTGCTCGTCGGCGAGGGCGAGCTGACCCTGATGCTCTCGTCGGGTGCGGAGCTGCGCCTGGGCGACAGCGGCGATCTGCGGTTGAAGCTCGCGATCGCCAAGCAGATCCTGCCCCTGACCGCCGGCGCGACGTACGTGGACGTCAGCGTTCCCGAGCGCCCCGTTGCCGGATACAACCCTCAAGTCGGAGGTTGAGGTTGAGAGTTCCTGCCAGCGAATCGCATTGACAGGCCGAGGAGGGGACCCTACCCTGCGGAGGCCAAGAAGGTTTTTCTGCCCCTATCCTGAAGTAGACATCGAGAGTGAGACACTGGACATCGCCATGAGCATGAGAGATCAATCCGGGAGTTACCTCGCCGTCATCAAGGTGATCGGCGTCGGCGGCGGCGGGACGAACGCCGTCAACCGCATGATCGAGGCCGGCCTGACCGGCGTCGAGTTCATCGCGGTGAACACGGACGCGCAGGCGCTGCTGATGAGCGACGCCGACGTGAAGATCCACATCGGCGCGAAGGCCACCCGTGGTCTGGGCGCCGGTGCCGACCCCGCGGTCGGCGGCGCGGCCGCGCAGGAATCACGCGACGAGTTGAAGGACGCGCTCAAGGGCGCGGACATGATCTTCGTCACCGCAGGCGAGGGCGGCGGCACCGGCACCGGTGCGGCTCCCACGGTTGCGGCGCTCGGCCAGGAGATCGGCGCGCTGACCGTCGGCGTCGTCACGAAGCCGTTCGCCTTCGAGGGGCGTGTGCGCTCCGAGCGGGCCGAGACCGGCATCGGCGAGTTGCGCGAGGTCGTCGACACGCTGATCGTGATCGAGAATGACCGGCTGCTCCAGGTGATCGAGAAGAACACGTCTGTGCTCGAGTCGTTCCGGCTCGCGGACGACGTGCTCCGCCAGGGCGTCCAGGGCATCACCGACCTGATCACCGTGCCCGGGCTCGTCAACCTCGACTTCGCCGACGTGCGCACGATCATGCGTGACGCGGGATCGGCACTGATGGGCATCGGCGCCGCGTCCGGCGAGAACCGGGCGGCCGAGGCAGCACGCATCGCCGTGTCGTCGCCGCTGCTCGAGTCGTCGATCGAGGGCGCGACCGGCATCCTGCTCAACATCACCGCGGGCGCCGACGTCGGCCTCTTCGAGGTCAACGAGGCGGCCGAGGTCGTCACCGCCGCGGCCGACGCGAACGCGAACGTCATCTTCGGCGCCGTGATCGACCCGTCGATGGGCGCGGAGGTCCGCGTGACCGTGATCGCGACCGGCTTCGGCCAGCAGCGTCGCCGGAGCAGCGGCCGCCAGGAGCGGCAGCGCGTCGCTGTGCAGGAGGCGCCGATCTCGCCGCGCGAGGCTGATCAGGGCTTCGACATGCCCGCGCAGGGGCTCGACGTTCCCTCGTTCCTGCGGGACAACTAGACGTCGTACGTCGGTGAGCGGCGTCCCGGGCTCCCGGGACGGATCGGCGTTCTCCGAGGACGGATCACATCGGGTGGGGAGATCGTGCTGCTCGCGCGATCTCCACGCCTGGCGGTCGATCTCGGGCGGCTGCTGAACGGAGAGGAACTGGCCGGCGTCGTGGTCGACGATCGGGCTCCGGTCCCGCGATACTCGGCGAGCGCGGGGAGCGGCGGACGCTGGCTCGTCGATGCAGCCGACCGCGGCGCGCTGTACGGCACGGGGAGCATCGCGTCCACGACATCGGAGCCGCTCGCGCAGCGCGTCGCGGAGCTCCTGAACGAGCACGACCCGGGCCCGCGCCGGGTTCGTGGGCGCGGGTTCGGCCGGTTGCCGGAGTAAGCCGACCAGGGTGGAGTAGCATCACCGCCGGTGCAGGAGACGCTCCGCCGCACGCCGCTGCACGACCGCCACGTCGCCCTCGGCGCGCGGATGGTGCCGTTCGCCGGCTGGGACATGCCGGTGCAGTACGAAGGCGTCATCCAGGAGCACCGGGCTGTCCGCACCGACTCCGGCGTCTTCGACGTGTCGCACATGGGTGAGATCGAGGTCGAGGGGCCACGCGCACGCGAGCTGCTCCAGTCGCTGCTCTCGAACGACCTCGAGCGGATCGAGCCCGGCCAGGCGCAGTACACGCTCCTGACGAACGAGCGCGGCGGGATGATCGACGACCTGATCGCGTACCAGCTCGATCCGTTCCGGTACATGCTGATCGTCAACGCGTCGAACCGCGAGGCCGACTACGCGTGGCTGAAGGAGCGCGAGGTGCCTGGCTCCGACGTGCGCGACGTCTCCGACGAGTACGGGCTGATCGCCGTCCAGGGGCCCCGCGCGCTCGAGCGGCTCGGCCTGTCGGACGCGCCCGCGTTCACGTTCGCCGAGGGCGAGGTCGGCGGCGTCACCTGCATGGTCAACCGCACCGGTTACACCGGCGAGCAGGGTGTCGAGCTGATGGCGATGGCCGACGAGACCGGCGCGCTCTGGGATGCGGTGCTCGAGCGCGGGGTCACGCCCTGCGGGCTCGGTGCGCGCGACAGCCTCCGGCTGGAGGTCTGCTACCCGCTGCACGGCAACGACATCGGGCCGGACACCGACGCGATCTCCGCCGGTCTCGCCTGGACGTGCTCGCTCGACAAGGACTTCACCGGCGCCGGGGAGCTGCGCCGGATCAAGGAGCAGGGCCCCGAGACAGCGTCTCGCCGCGTTCGTGATGGAGGAGCGGGCCGTCCCGCGGCAGCACATGCCGATCCTCGAGGGCGGCGAGGTCACATCCGGCACGCATTCCCCGATGCTCGACGTGGGCATCGGCATGGGCTACGTGCCCGCGGCGCTCGCCGAGCCCGGAACCGAACTGACCATCGACGTTCGCGGCAAGCACCGGCGGGCGCGCACCGTGAAGAAGCCGATCTACAAGCGAGAGGAGTAACACGTGTCGGCCGAGAGCTATCCCGACGAGCTGAAGTACCACCCCGAGCACGACTGGGCCCGGATCGAGGGCGACACCGCCACGCTGGGCATCACCTGGTACGGCCAGGACGCGCTCGGCGAGCTCGTCCACTACGAGCCGCCGGACGTCGGTGCCACCCTCTCGAAGGACGGCGCGTACGGCGAGGTCGAGTCGGTGAAGGCCGTCTCCGACCTGATCGCCCCGCTCTCCGGCGAGGTGCTCGAGGTGAACGACAAGGTCGTCGACGCGCCCGAGACCGTCAACGAGGATCCGTACGGCGAGGGCTGGCTCGTCAAGATCCGCGTCGCCGATCCCGCCGAGACGGACGCGCTGATGGAAGCCGACGTCTACAAGAGCCACCTGGCTTCCCTATGAGCCATCTGTCGCTGACCGACGCCGACCGCGAGGAGATGCTTGCCGCGATCGGGGTCTCCTCCATCGATGACCTGTTCGCGGACATCCCTGCCGGCGTTCGCTTTCAGGGTGAGCTCGAACCTCGAGCCGGCGCTCTCCGAGCCCGAGCTCGTCGCCCACCTCGAGGAGCTCGCCTCGCGCAACGTCCACACCGGCGCCGAGCTCTCGTTCCTGGGCGCGGGCGTCTACGACCACTACGTGCCGGCCGTCGTCGACGCGGTGCTCCAGCGCGGCGAGTTCCTGACCGCGTACACGCCGTACCAGCCGGAGATGAGCCAGGGCGTGCTGCAGACGATCTTCGAGTACCAGACCGCGATCTGCGAGCTGACCGGCATGGACATCTCGAACGCGTCCGGGTACGACGGGACGACGGTCGCCGCCGACGCGTGCTTCATCGCCAAGCACGCGACCGGCCGGACGAAGGTCGTGATCGCCGAGACCGTCAACCCGCAGGTGCGCCAGGTCGTGAAGACCTACGCACCGGGCTTCGGGCTCGAGGTCGTCGAGGTGCCCCACCGCGGCGGGACGACCGACCCGGAGGAGTTCGGCGCCGCCGCCACGGACGCCGCCTGCGCGATCTTCCAGCAGCCGAACTTCTTCGGCTGCCTGGAGCCGGCGCCCGATCTGGCCGCCGCCGCCAACGACGCCGAGGCGCTCCCGGTCGCACACGTCGACCCGGTCTCGCTCGGCGTGCTGGAGGCCCCCGGCAACTACGGGTGCGCGATCGCGATCGGCGAGGGGCAGAGCGCCGGCAACTTCCAGTCGTACGGCGGCCCGCACTACGGCTTCCTCGCCGCCCGCGCCGACTACACGCGCCGGATGCCGGGACGGATCGTCGGCGAGACCACGGACACCGCGGGCAAGCGCGGCTTCGTGCTCACCCTGCAGACCCGCGAGCAGCACATCCGTCGTGAGAAGGCCACGTCCAACATCACGACGAACCAGACGCTCCTGGCCCTCGCGGGCCTGGTGCACCTGACCTGGCTCGGGCCTCAGGGCCTCAGGGAGGTGGGGGAGACCTGCATGGCGCTCGCCGGGCATGCGAAGGAGCGGCTCGCAGCCGCCGGCGTAGAGCTGCTGTTTCCCGATAAGGCAACGTTCAAGGAGTTTGCGGTCCGCGTCGGACGGAACGGGCGAGACGTCATCCGCGACGCCCGCGCACACGGCGTGCACCCCGGGTACGCGCTCGGCCGCGACTACGCGGGCTTCGACGACGCCCTCCTCGTCGCCGTCACCGAGAAGCGCACGCCCGCCGACATCGACCGCCTCGCGGCCGTTCTCGCGGAGGTGACCCGGTGACGAAGCTGATCTACGAACGCTCGCAGGCCGGGCGCCGCGCGTCGTCGCTGCCGCAGTACGACCTCCCCGCCGTCGATGTCCCGGCCGGGCTCGCCCGCGCGCAGGCGCCGCGGCTCCCGGAGGTCGCCGAGCCCGAGCTCGTCCGCCACTTCACCGAGCTCTCGACGCGCAACTTCGGGATCGACACGGGCTTCTACCCGCTCGGCTCCTGCACGATGAAGCACAACCCGCGCGTGAACGAGCGCGTGGTCGGCATCCCCGGCTTCCGCGACCTGCACCCGCTGCAGGAGGAGGACGGGGCCCAGGGCGCGCTCGAGCTGATGTGGCGGCTGCAGGAGATCCTGGCCGAGGTGAGCGGCCTGCCGGCCGTCTCGCTCCAGCCCGCGGCCGGCTCGCAGGGCGAGCTCACCGGGCTGATGCTGTTCAACGCGTACTTCGTCGACCGCGGCGAGCGCGAGCAGCGGCGCGAGATCGTTGTCCCCGACACCGCGCACGGCACGAACCCCGCCAGCGTGACGATGGCCGGCTTCGAGCTCGTCGGCGTCAAGACCGACCCGCGCGGGAACATCGACGTCGAGGACCTGCGCGGCAAGGTCGGCCCGCAGACGGCCGGGCTGATGGTGACGAACCCGTCCACGCTCGGCCTGTTCGACGAGAACATCGAGGAGATCGAGGGGATCTTCCACGGCGCCGGCGCGCTCATGTACTACGACGGCGCGAACCTGAACGCCGTCTGCGGGATCTCGCGGCCCGGAGACATGGGCTTCGACGTCGTCCACATCAACCTGCACAAGACGTTCTCGCAGCCGCACGGCGGCGGCGGGCCGGGCGGCGGGCCGATCGCGGTGTCCGCGGCGCTCGAGCCGTTCCTGCCGGTGCCGGCGGTGATCCGTCGCGACGACGGGACCTTCGGCGTCGACTTCGACCGGCCGAAGTCGATCGGGAAGGTGCGCGGGTTCACGGGGCCGTTCGGCGTCTTCGTCCGCTCGTACGCGTACATCCGCGCGTACGGGCCCGGCCTCCGCGAGATGTCCGAGGTCGCCGTGCTGAACGCGAACTACCTGCTCGCCCGGCTGAAGGATGCGTACGACCTGCCCTTCGACCGGCTCTGCATGCACGAGTTCGTGCTGTCGGCGCGGACGCTGAAGAAGGAGTACGGCGTCTCTGCCCTCGACGTCGCCAAGCGGCTGATGGACTACGACTTCCACCCGCCGACGATCTACTTCCCGCTGATCGTCCCCGAGGCGCTGATGATCGAGCCGACCGAGACCGAGCCGAAGGAGCGGCTGGACGACTTCTGCGAGGCGATGCTCGCGATCGCGAACGAGGCCGCGACCGATCCGGATGTCGTCCACGGTGCACCGCACTCGCGGCCGGTCGGCCGCCTCGACGAGGTGAAGGCGGCCAAGCGCGCGGTCGTCCGGTACGGGTTCGAGGAGCATCCGAACCTGGCCGACGAGCCTGCAGCCGCCGGGGCGCCGACCGGCTGAGCATGGACCGCCGCGAGCGGGAGCGGATCATGGGCGAGCACGCGCCGCGGGAGATGACCGACCGCGAGCAGCGCGAGGCCGAGCGGCTCGTCGCCGACCTGGAGGGCAGTCCGGTCACGGGGGAGCCGCTCCCGCGGCGGCTGCGGAACTTCTCGCCGAGCGTCGAGGGCTACGCGCTCTCGATCGCCGGCCCGCCCGCGTACGCGCAGCGCCTGCGGATGATCGAGGACGAGATCGCCGCCCACGAGGAGCGGCTCCGTCTCGCGTGGGACGAGCTTCGGCAGGGGGAGCCCGATCCGAACGCGCAGGCCCGCCGCTGGCGCCAGGCCGCCGAGCGCTGGAACTTCTACGCCGTTAACGACCTGATCGAGAAGCACAACCGCTGGTACCCGGTCGAGGCGAAGCTGCCGATGAACCCGCGCACCGGCGACTTCGTGCTCGTCGGCGGGAGGTCCTACCGCGTCGAGCCGCTCGACGCCGAGTGGGTGCTCCGGCTGTTCCCGCCCCGCGGGCGCGGCCGGAAGGCGGCGTAGCGCCCGGTCAAGCGGCCGCGATCGCGCGCGCCGCGAGTTGCCCGCAGGCTGCGTCGATGTCGCGCCCGCGGGTCAGCCGCACGGTGGCCGGGATGCCGGCGCGGTGGAGGGCGGACTTGAACGCGGCGATCGCGTCCGGTGAGGAGCCGCCGTACGCGCCGGTCGGGTTGTACGGGATGAGGTTGACCTTGAACGCCCGCCGGTCGAGAAGAGCCGCAAGCTGCCCTGCCTGGGCGACGCTGTCGTTCACGCCGGCGAGCATCACGTACTCGACGAAGACCTTCCGGCGCCGCAACTCGACGTAGCGACGACACTCCGCGATGACGTCGGCCAGCGGATAGCGGTCGTTCACCGGCATCAGCCGCGAGCGGAGGGCCGGGTCGGCCGCGTGGATCGACAGGGCGAGCCGGATCGGCTCCTCCACCTCGTCGATGAACCTCGTGAGCTCGGGCAGCCAGCCGACGGTCGAGATCGTCGTGCGCCGGTGTGTGATCCCGAGGTCGGGCAGGCGGCGCGCGGCCTCGAGCACCGCGTCGAGGTTCAGCATCGGCTCACCCATGCCCATGAAGACGCAGTGGTCGATCGCCTCGATCCGGCGGAAGTGCAGCGCCTGGTCGAGGATCTCGGACGCGGTCAGGTTGCGCCCGAACTGCATCTGGCCGGTCGCGCAGAACGTGCACGTGAGCGGGCAGCCCGACTGCGACGAGACGCAGATCGAGCGACGGCCGTCGCGGTAGCGCATCAGGACGGCCTCGACGGGGCGGTCGTCGGCGGTGCGGAAGAGCGCCTTGACCGTGCCGTCCTTGGACACGGCCTCGCGCTCGACCGTGAGCGTGGAGAAGGGGAGGCCGGCCGCGAGGTCGGTACGCAGCGCGGCCGGGATGTTGGTCATCGCGTCGTACCCCGTCGCACCGCCTGCGGCCCAGTCCCAGACCTGGCGCGCGCGGTACGCGGGCTGGCCGCGGTCGGCGAGCAGTTCGGAGAGCAGCGCGAGATCCACGCGGTCACGGTAGCGGCGGTGGGGTCGACGGCGGGCGGACGGGACAGCCCGGCACGTCGGGCCGGTGGATCGATCGGTGCAGAATCGTCACGGTCCGGTTCCAGCGCGGTCACAGCGCTCTCGATAGCGTCGCCCCCGAGGGCGGCGGGCTTCTTCCCCACCCGGGTGGGGGCGTGGTGTGTGGAGCGCGCGAACGCCGGGCGCCCGGCGATAGGCTCACGGCGATGATCGACCTCCGTTCCGACACCGCGACGAAGCCGAGCGCCGAGATGCTCGCGGCGATGGCCGCGGCCGAGCTCGGTGACGAGCAGGAGCAGGAAGACCCGACCGTCAACGAGCTCCAGCGTCGCGCCGCCGAGCTGCTCGGGCACGAGCGCGCGCTCTTCCTGCCGACCGCGACGATGGCCAACCAGATCGCCCTGCGCGTGCTGACGCGGCCCGGCGGTCAGCTGATCGCCGAGGAGCGCACCCACATCCTGATCTTCGAGGCCGGCGGGCCTGCCGTGCACTCCGGGCTGATCGCGCGGCCGCTCACCGGAAACGCCGGCCGCATCACGCCCGAACAGATCCGTGAGGCGGCGGCCACCGCCGACTGGCTCCAGCCCGCGCGGATCGTCGTCCTCGAGCAGACCCACCGCAGCGCCGGCGGTCGCGTGTGGCCCCTCGACGAGCTCGCCGCGTCGATCGACGCCGCGCACGAGCTCGGCCTGCCCGTCCACCTGGACGGGGCCCGGCTGCTGAACGCCTCGGTCGCCGCGGGCGTCCCCGCCCACGAGTACGGCGGGCGCGCCGACATGGTGCAGATCTGCTTCTCGAAAGGCCTCGGCTGCGCGATGGGCGCGATCCTCGCCGGCTCGGACGAGCGGATGGAGGAGGCGTGGCGCCTGAAGTTCCTGTTCGGCGGCGCGCTCCGCCAGGCGGGCGTCGTCGCCGCCGCGATGCTGTACGCGCTCGATCACAACATCGAGCGGCTCGCCGACGATCATGCACGCGCGAAGCGCCTCGCCGTGGGACTCGCGGACGCCGGCCTCCCGGTCGACGTCGACGCGACCGAGACGAACTTCATCGGGATCGACGTCGCCTCGACCGGAGTCGATGTCGGCGAGGCCCAGCAGCGGATCGCGGAGCAGGGCGTGCTCGTCGGCCGGCTGCGCCCGGGCGTCCTGCGCGTCGCCACGCACATGGGAGTGACCGACGACGACGTCGACCAGGCGATCGAGCTCATCCCGCGGGGCCTCGGTGTTCTTGCTGCCGCCTGAGCAGCTGAGCGAGATCCTTCGGCGCGGCCAGGCGCGGTACCGGCTGCCGAGCGTGTCCGCGGCCGTCTATCGCGGCGGCGAGGTCGTCTGGGCCGAGGCGGTCGGGATCGCCGAGGAGGACGGCCGGGAGGCGACGCCCGACACGCAGTACCGGATCGGCTCGATCACCAAGACATTCACGGCCGCCGCGGTGATGCTCCTCCGCGAGGAGGGCAAGCTCACACTGGACGACCCGCTCGACCGGTACGTCCCGGACGCCCGCTACGGCGACCTGACACTCCGCCGCCTGCTCGCGCACAGCTCCGGCCTGCAGCGCGAGCCACCCGGCGAGGTATGGGAGACGCTCGAGTTCCCGAAGGGCGACGCGCTGATCGCACGGCTCGCCGACGCCGAGCTCGTGCTCCCGCCCGGCGAGCGCTGGCACTACTCGAACCTGGCGTACGCGCTGCTCGGCGAGGTCGTCGCCCGGGTCACGGGGGCGCCGTTCGCAGCGTTCGTCGACGAGCGCCTGATCGGCCCGATGGCGCTGACCCGCACCACGTGGCAGTCCACCGATCCCGCCGCGCTCGGCTACTACGTCGACCCGTACGCCCGCACGCTCCGCCACGAGCCGCGACTCGAGGGCGAAGGTGTCGAGGCGGTCGGCAGCCTCTGGAGCACCCCGTCTGACCTGTGCCGCTGGGCCGGCCACCTCGCCGCCCAGGAGAGGATGCACCAGGTGCAGGTCATGGACGATCTCGACGCCTGGACGCTCGGGCACGGCCTCGGGCTCCAGCTCGCGCGCAAGAACGACCGCGTGTTCTTCGGGCACGGCGGCGCGATGCCGGGGTTCCTCGCCATGCTGCTCGGCCGGCGCAAGGAAGGCATCGGCGCCGCGCTGCTCACGAACGCCTCGACGCCGTCGTCCGCAGTCCAGGAGATCACCCTCGAGCTCGCCGAGAAAGCGCTCGAGCTGTACCCGGCCGAGCCGGAGCCGTGGCGCCCCGAGGCGGAGCCGCCGCCGGAGGTCGCCGAGCTGCTCGGGCATCTGGTGGATGGAGGGGACGCCGTTCGTGTTCTGGTGGGAGGGCGGCAAGCTCCGTTCCCGGCCGACGGAGAGCGACAAGGAGCGAGCCGTGTCGATCTTCGCCCCCGACGGCAAGGACGCGTTCCGCGTCGCCGAGGGCCTCGAGCGGGGCGAGCAACTACGCGTCGTGCGCGACGCCGACGGCGGCATCGAGAAGCTCTACTGGGCGACCTACCCGGTCACCCGCGAGCCGTCCACGTTCGCCTAGCGACCGCCGGCCTTGTAGAAGATCCCGGCGGCGACGACGTAGCCGGCCGATGAGCACCCATCCGCGCCAGCTGTTCGAGCGGCCCTGCCAGAGCATGCGCCGCGGCCAGGATTGCCGCGCCCGCCATCGTGCCGATCTCGACCTGGCGGAAGGCGAACGACAGCGGGTTGATCGCCCACGAGATCACGGCGACCATCGGGATCAGGAAGACCGCCACCTGTGCGCTCGAGGAGAGCGCGATCTCGGTGGCGAGCTTCACCTGACCGCGGCGCGCGACGACCACCGCGCCGCCGTGCTCCGCGGCGTTGCCGACGATGGCGACGATCACTGCGGCGACGAAGAAGTCGCTGACGTGAATCTGCTCGGCGAAGACCTGGATCGAGCCGACGAGGATCTCGGCGACGACGGCGGTCACGGCGGTTGCGACCGTGAGGACGAGCAGTGTTCGTCCGCAGCGGCCACGCGGCGGTGTCGATGTCCGCGCCGGAGTGGAGCAGGCGATGGCGATGCAGTTGCCAGGCGGTCACGCCGACGTAGACGAGCAGCAGCGCGACCGACACCGGGATCGAGAGCTGCTGCAGCGTGTGCCGGCTGGTGCCGCCCACCCAGTCGGTGATCGCGACGATCGAGAAGAGGCACGTCGCCCCGAGCACGAGCGCCACCGAGATCAGGCTCGGAGCGCCGGTCGATCTCCCTCGTCGGTCCGACGGCGAGCGAGACGCCGAGCACGAGCAGGAGATTGCCGACGACGCTTCCCGTCAGCGAGCCGCGGACGACCTCGTTCAGGCCGTCGTTCACGGCGAAGAGAGCGATGATCAGCTCCGGGGCGTTCCCGAACGTCGCGTTGAGGAAGCCGCCGATCCCGGGGCCGGTCTTCTTCGCGGCATGCTCGGTCGCCTCGCCGATCAGCCACGCCAGCGGGATCAGCGAGATCGCGGCGAGCACGAACAGCAGCACGTCGCTCGGGTGGAAGACGAACTTGACGAGGATCGTGAACGGCGCGAGACCGAGCGATGCCCAGAGAAGCCTGCGCGCCACGAGGGCCAAGCCTACCGGCCCGCCGGCGCCGACCCATGCCTGAACGGCACCTGTTTGTCAAGACTTGCGCAGCGTCGAAGCGAGTCCGCAGAATCACCCCGTGGAGCTCGCACGCACAGCAGCCCAGTCGCTGCCGCTCAGGCCTCAGGACGAGGTCGAGTGCCGGCGCTGCGAGGTGCACTGCGACAAGATCGTCTACCCGGCCGCCTGCATCGACCGCGCCTGCCCGTTCGTCTACGCGTACGAGGAGTTCGGTCACACGTACATCGGGTGCATGCAGAAGATCTACGAGGTCGAGATCGACGCCGACCTCCTGCGCGAGGCTGAGGCGCTCCGGGGCGGGTTCGGCGCGGTGCGCTCGCGGAGGCAGCCGCTGCCGATGTGCAAGGTCGAGGTCGAGGAGACCTACCGCGGCCGCACCGACGACCTCGGCTGCCAGAACCCCGAGTTCTCCGAGCTTCCGGTCGGCCGGCCGACCTTCCGCGTCTTCGCGCAGGTTCGCTGAGAACCGTCTACCGCGGGCCGCTCGTCGTCTGAACCGGACCAGTCCGCCACACACCCGGTCGCCATGGCCCAAACGGCCACGTCCGGTGCCAGGCACAGGACGTGTCCGAACCGGAAAGCGGCTCGGGGGTCAAGGGACGTGTCCTTCGAGGACGGTCTGGGTTCAGGCGGCGAGCCCGCGCTCGTGCAGCTCGGCGAGCTTCTTCATGTCGGCCGCGCCGGGGCCGTGGCCGTCGTCGCCCGGTACCTCCATCACCGCGGGGAGTCCCTGGACGGCGGGGTGGGCGAGGAACGTGCCGAGGCCTTCGCCCATCAGGCCGTCGAGCAGGTTCTCGTGGCGGTCCTTGTTCGAGCCGAGGGGCGCCTTCGCGTCGTTGACGTGCAGCGCGCGGAGCCGGTCGAGGCCGATGCGCTTGTCGAGGTCGCCGAGCAGCGCGTCGAGCGCGGCCTTGTCGGTGACGTCGTAGCCCGAGACCCAGAGGTGGCACGAGTCGAGGCAGATGCCGAGCCGATCGTGCTTGCCGCACGCCTCGTACAGCGCGACGAGCTCGTCGGGTGAGCGCCCGATCGTGCCGCCGGCGCCCGCAGAGTTCTCCATCAGCAGCCACGTCGTCTCGGAGCTGTGCTCGAGGATCTGCTCCATCGCCGGGACGACCCTCTCGAGGCCCGCATCGAACCCGGTGCCGAGGTGCGACCCGACGTGGAAGATCACGCCGTCCGCGCCGATCGCCGACGACGCGTCCATCGTCGCGCTCATCGTCGCGATGCTCTTCTCGTAGAACTCGTCGTTCGGGCTGGCGAGGTTGACCAGGTAGAGCCCGTGGACGACAACCGCACCGATCCCGAGCTCCTCGCGCCGCGCGCGGAAGGCGGCGATGTCCTTCGGATCGTGGGCGGGGAACCGCCACATCCGCGGGCTCTGGACGAAGAGCTGGAGCGACCCGGCCTCGAGCTCGGCCGCGCGGTCGAGCGCCTTCTTGACCCCGCCCGAGCAGTGAGCGCCGTACAGCACGGGACGTACGCTACCCGCCGTGCCGTCGGTCTCCCTCCCCGCACGGCTCGCGCCGCTGCGCGAGCGGCCGTACCGTCTCTTCTTCTCGGCGTCGACGATCTCGACGCTCGGCGACTCGGTCGCCGGCATCGCGCTGGCGTTCGCCGTCCTCGACCTGACCGGATCGCCGAAGCCGGTCTACCTGGCGATCGTCTTCGCCGGCCGGCAGCTCGCCAACGGAGCGCTCGTCCTGTACGGCGGCGTGCTCTCCGACCGGCTGCCGCGCAACCGGATCCTGGTCGGGGCGGCGATCGGTCAGGGCGCGGCGCAGGCGGCGACCGCGGCCGTCGTCCTCTCCGGCCACGCGACGCTCGTGCTGCTCGTCGTGCTCCAGGTCGTCTACGGCGCGGCCGACGCGTTCGTGATCCCCGCCGAGACGGGCCTGGTGCCGCAGACGGTCAGCGACGCGCGGCTGCAGGAGGCGAACGCGCTGCGCGGGATGATGCGGAACCTGATCTTCGTGGTCGGGCCTGCGATCGGCGGGATCATCGTCGTCGCCGGCAGCCCGGGGATCGCCCTCGCGATCGACGCCGCCTCGTTCGCGGGCGCGGCGCTCCTGCTCACGCAGATCCACATCCCCGCGCGCGCAGCGCCCACGGAGCATCCGCACTTCCTCCGCGAACTGCGCGAGGGCTGGGACGAGTTCACCTCCCGCACCTGGCTCTGGTCGACCGTGGTGGTCTTCGGAATCGGGAACTTCTTCTTCATGTTCTGGCCCGTGCTCGGCCCGATCGTCGCGAAAGAGCACCTCGGCGGCGCAGGCGCGTGGGCGAAGATCCTCGTCGCGAACGGGATCGGTGCGGTCGTCGGCGGGTTCTTCGCGCTGCGCTACCGGCCGAAGCTCCCGCTGGTCGCGTGCATCCTCTGGCCGCTGCCCGTCGTCGGCCAACTCGTTGCACTCGCCCTCCACGCGCCGACGTACGTGATCGCCGCCGCGGCGTTCTGCGCCGGGCTCGGGATCGCGATCCATCTGACGCTGTGGTTCACGATCTTCCAGCGCGAGGTGCCGGAGCAGACGCAGTCGCGGGTCAGCTCGTACGACTCGCTCGGCTCGTTCGTGCTCACGCCGCTGGGGCTGGTAGGGGCAGGCCTGCTCGCCGCCGGGATCGGCGTGTCGAACACCGCCTGGCTCGCCGCGGGCGCGATCCTCGTCCTGAACTCGAGCATGCTGCTGATCCCGTCGGTCTGGAAGATCGGCCGTCACGCGACCCCGACTACGATCACTGCATGAGTGTGCGCGTGAGAATGGCCCCGAGCCCGACCGGGTTCCTCCACATCGGCGGCGTCCGCACGTTCCTCTTCAACTGGCTGTTCGCGCGCGGACGCGGCGGCGAGTGCCTGCTGCGCATCGAGAACACCGACACCAGCCGCGAGGTCGCCGAGGCGACCGAGCAGATCCAGCGCTCGCTGCAGTGGCTCGGGATCGACTGGGACGGCGAGGTGACCTTCCAGCTCGACGCGATGGACCGTTGCCGCGAGCTCGCCCGGCAGCTGCTCGCCGACGGCAGGGCGTACGAGGACGAGGGCGCGATCCGCTTCCGGATGCCCGACGAGGGCGTCACCGGCTGGGACGACGCCGTCCTTGGGCGGATCGAGGTGCCGAACGACCAGCTCGAGGATCTCGTGCTCGTCCGCGGCGACGGGCGACCGACCTACAACTTCGCGAACCCGGTCGAGGACATGGACGACGCGATCACCCACGTGATCCGCGGCCGCGACCACGTGTCGAACACTCCGAAGCAACTGCAGATCCTCGCCGCGCTCGGTCACGAGGCGCCTGTGTACGCGCACGTCCCCGACGTGCTCGGCGACGACGGGAAGAAGCTCTCGAAGCGGCACGGCGCCACGTCGGTGGACGAGCTCCGTGAGGCCGGGTACATCCCGCCGGCGTTGATGAACTTCCTCGCGCTTCTCGGCTGGGCGCCCGACGGCGAGACGACGATCATGGATCGCGACGAGCTCGTCCGCCGGTTCACGCTCGAGCGGGTCGGCGGCAGCCCGGCGACGCTCGACTACGAGAAGCTCGACTGGATGAACGGCGCATACCTGCGCGCGCTCGACCAGGACGCCTACGCAGACGCACTGGTCGCGTACCTGCGCGAACAGGGGCACGACCTGGCCGGAGGCCGAGATCCGCGCGACCGGTCCGCTCGTCCAGGAGAAGATCGAGCGGCTCGGCCAGTACCCGGAGTACGCCGGCTTCTTCTTCGAGCGGAATAACGGGTACGACGCAGCGGCACTCGATCAGACCGTGCTCGCCGCCGCCGAGGAGGCGCTCGCGACGGTCGAGCCGTTCACCGTCGAGGCGATCGAGCAGGCGCTGCGCGACCTCGCCGACGGCGTCGGCCAGAAGCCACGGCAGGCGTTCCAGTCGATCCGAGTCGCCGTCACCGGTTCGACGATCTCGCCGGGCCTGTTCGAGAGCATCGAGCTGCTCGGCCGCGACGAGACGCTCGCGCGGATCAGGGACGCACGATCAGCCGCGCTGAACCAGTAGCCCGCCGGCGACGAGCGCGAGCCCGGCCGCCCAGAGCGGCCAGAGGATCAGCGCCGCACCGGCGACGAACGCGACCGCGCCGAGCACGGCCAGCCCGCTCGCCGCGGCGGCCGAGTAGGCCTGCGGCGGTTGCACGGGCGCCGGCTCCGGCTTCACGCCGAGCCGCATGCGAGCGAGCTGGACGCGGAAGAGCGCGCCGCGCCACTCGAACAGCAGCTCGCGGGCGAGGTCGGGACCGCCGACGTCGATCGCCTCGACCATGTCGGCGGTCGCGTCGCGTGCGTCGACCAGCGCCTCGCGGAGCTCGTCGTGCGCGCCCCGGGCTCCGGCCGGCGGGTGCACGCCCTCGAGCAGCTCACTCGACCGGTGCAGCCGGTACTGGAGTGTCCGCAGCGGGCCGATCGCGTCCTCGTCGAGGCGTTGCGAGTCGGCTGCGATCGCATCGAGCGCGCGCAGCGTCCCCGACAGCCCGCTCCAGAAGCCGGCCATCGTGCCCGCGTACTGCCGGGCGGCGCTGGTACCGGTTGTCTCCCGCAACCCGGGTCGATCATATCGCCCCACTACACTCTTGCTGCTTGGGGGATGGGGATTCCGCAACGGTGCTGGTCGTCGACGACGATACGTCGCTGCGGCTGCTCTGCCGCGTCAACCTCGAGCTCGACGGCTACCGCGTCCTCGAGGCCGCCTCAGCGGGGGAGGCCCGCGACCTGCTCGCGCGTGAGCACGTGGACGCGTTGCTCGTCGACGTCCACCTCGGTGACGGCGACGGCCGCGACCTCCTCCGGGAGCTCGGGCCGGGCCGCCCTCCGGCCGCGCTGTTCACCGGGACGGAGCCTGCCGACGCGCTCGACGGGCTGGCGGATGCGGTGATCCCGAAGCCCTTCGAGATCGACCAGTTGGCGGCGACGGTCGAGCGGCTCGTGCAGGTAGATTCCGCCCCGTGACGGCCACGGGCGTGTACACGCCGCTCGACTACGAGTCGCGGCTCAAGCAGTTCCTCTTCGAGAGCTCGGAGGAGGGTCGCGCCGTGCGCGTCGGCGAGAAAGAGACGTCGGAGCAGGCCGAGATCGTCGCCCGCTACGCCGACCTGTTCACCCGCGACCAGCTCCAGGCGCTGCACGAGGCCGAGAGCGGGGCGCAGGGCGACGACCGCGAGCAGCTCTACCGGCTGCGCAAGGTCTGCGAGGGCGGCATCGTCTCCGCCGAGCTGGTCGAGCGCGAGGACGAGCTGGAGAACCGCCAGCTGGCGGCGCGCCTGACGTTCCAGGGCGAGGAGATGCCACTGCGCACCGCCCAGGCGAAGCTCGCGGTGGTCGACGGGTATGCCGACCGCGAGGAGCTGGGCGACGTCTACGCCGAGCTGAACGCAAGCTTCAACGACGACCGGCTCGACCTGGCGCGTGCGGGGGAGGAGCTCTCGGCCGACCTGTCCGGCGAGCCCGACCCGGTCGCCCGCAACGAAGAGGAAAAGGGCATCTCGCTGCGCACGCTGGCGTCGGCGCTGGCCGAGACGGCCGCCGCGTCCACCGAGGCGTACCTGCGCATGCGCGAGACCTGGTTCGAGCGCGTCCTCGGCCCGGACCGCGACGACGAGCCGCGCTCGTACCACATGGCGTACATGCGCCGGCTCTCGCCGCTCGAGTCCACGTACACGAAGGAGCGCGCAACCGAGGTCTGCCTGGCAACGCTGAAGGAGCTCGGTTTCGACCTCGCCGGCGACCCGAACATCCGGCCCGACCTGGACGACCGGCCGCAGAAGGCGCCGCGGGCCTGCGTGATCGCGTCCGACCCGCCGACCGTCGTCCACCTGATCACCCGCGCGCAGGGCGGTCTGCACGACTACCAGGCGTTCCTGCACGAGGCCGGCCACGCGCTCCACTACGCGGGCTGCGACCCCTCGCTGCCGTACACCTTCCGCCGCCTCTCGCGCGACCACGCACTCACCGAGATCTACTCGTACATCGTCGAGGCGATCTCACGCGAGCCGGGTTGGCACGCGCTCCACTTCGGGCTGTCCGACGAGGAGGCCGTGCAGAACGCCGAGGCGACGACGTTCCTCGAGGCGCTGCTGTACCGGCGCTACGCCGCGAAGCTGGAGTTCGAGCTCGACTTCTGGACGCGGTTCGCGACGGACGGCGGGACGTCCGACGGCTACGCCGAGAAGCTGACCGCCGCCACGGGTGTCCGCTACCGTCGCGACGGGTTCATCTCCGACATGGACGCGGGCTTCTACTCGGCCGACTATCTCCGCGCCTGGATCCGCTCGTCGCAGCTGCGCGCGCGGCTGGTCGAGGAAGTCGGCGAGGACTGGTGGCGGAGCCCCGAGACGGGCGACCGCCTGCGCGCGCTCTTCTTCGAGGGCACGAAGCCCTCGAGCGAGGAGATCGCGATGCGCCTGGGGTATGACCCGCTCGACACCGGGCCGCTGCTGCACGAATTGGGCGCTCGGTAGGAGATCGGCCGCCCGGGGAGAACTCCGCGGGCATGAGAGATCAGAGTCAACTCGACGACATGCGCGCGGCGATCCGCGGCGATCTGGAGCGCAGCCGCGCCCGGCGCGACGCCGATCCGTGGAGAGCCCCGGAGCCCGAGGCGGAGGCCGAGGCAGCGGTCGAGCCCGCGCCGCTCGTGCTCGAGGCTGTGCCGGAGCGCGAACCGGAGCCCGAGCCCGTGCTCGAGGTCGTGCCCGAGCCGGAACCCGAGCCGGAGCCGGAGCCGGAGCCCGAGATCGAGCCGGAGCCGGCCGCCGCGGAGCCGCAGCGCGGCTTCTTCTCGTCGTTGTTCAAGCGCGGCTGATCGTCAGCTGGGCTCGGGGTCGATCCCGGCCGCCGCGAACGCCTCGTCGAGGTGCACGAAGTCCTGGACCTTGACGACGCGCCCGTCGCGGATCGTCACGATCGCCGAGTAGCGCTCGACGCTGAACTTGCGCCGTGACTGGAGCGGCCGGGTGTCGTGCGCGTCGCGTTCCTCCTTCGAGGCACGGAAGCCGACGACGACCTGGTCGCCGACGCCGACGCAGCGCTCGAGCTCGACGCGGTACTGCTCGCGGTAGCGCTCGGCGACGACCCCGAGCGCCTCGGCGTGGTCGACGAACGACTGCGGCCCGGCGTCGAGCGGGTACCACTCGACGTCATCGTCGAGCAGTTCGGCGATCGCCTCGAAGTCCCCGTCGATGAACGCGCGGTATCCGCGAACGACGACTTCGACCGATTCGAGGCTCATGGGGTGAGCGTAACGGCTTGTCGATTGATCGTTTTTGCCGATGCGCGGGGCTTCGTGCGGAACGATACTTCGCCCTTCATGATCCGACCGAAGGGAGTGTCATGCCTGTCTGGGCGTGGATTCTGCTCGTCGGGGGGCTCGTCGGCCTGGTCGGCGCGGCCCTGATCTGCGCGTTCGTCTACGAGTGCACGACGGTGGCGTTCCGGAGGTGGGAGACGCTGCCGTAGACACGCCGGAGGTTTCGAAACCCGTCCCGGTGCGGAAAGGAAAGGCCATGGACGACGACACGCACCGGGTGCTGCTCGTCGCTGACGCTGCGTGCGATCCCGGCGTCCTTGGCTCGACGGTCACCGGCAACGGCCGGAACGCGGTGTTCGTGGTCGCGCCCGCCCTCGGCTCCCGAACGGCTCGCTGGACGGGTGACGAGCAGGCCTACCGCGACGCGCAGGAGCGCCTCGACGCCACGCTGCAGGCGTTTGCCGAGCGAGGCATCGAAGCCCGCGGCCATATCGGCTCGCACGACCCGCTCCAGGCCGCCGACGACGGGCTCCGCGAGTTCCCCGCCGACGAGATCGTGTTCGCCGTGCACGGAGACGGTGATGCCAACTGGTTCGAGGAGGGAATCGTCGACGCCGCCCGGTCGAGATACACGATCCCGGTTACGGTGGTCGAGCCTGCGCGCCGCTGACCTGTCGGACTAGCCGTGCGGCGCGTCCGCGGCCGGGGGCAACGCCATCGACGCGCGCAGTGCGAGAAGCGGTGCCGTCGGGATGGTGATGAAGCCGCGGGTCGGTCGATCGAGGTCGAAGTTGACGAACAGCAGGATCGTGAGCAGTCCCGCGGCGAGGATCACCGTGACCGTCCCTCGCGCGAGGAGCGCCAGGTACAGGGACAGGAGAAAGAGTGCGATCGCGACGCCGACGACCTCGATCAGGAGGATCGACGACGGGACGCGGTTGTTCAGAGCGGACACCCGGGTCGTCTGCTGGTCGATCATGTCGTTGAGGCTCTCCACGTAGAGGCGAGGTGCCGACTCCGTCGGTTGCGAGCTCAGAGCCTGGCCGGCCAGATGCCAGAGCTGTCGCTGGATCGCCGACTCCGCGGCGATCGCGCGCCTCGCGGCGGCGCTTCCCGGGCGGGTGTGGGACAGCCGAAGACTGGCGTCGGTGTACCGCACGTACAGCGGGAGTGACCGGCTCCGCACCGGCTCCTGCAGCGTCTGCGCGCGGAGGTAGGCGGTGCCGATCGTGTTGGCGTCGTCGACGACGGCCGCCCGGCGCGCCTCGTACCGGGTCACGGCCATCGCGAGACCGAACGCGAGCACGAGTGCGACGAGCGTGAACAGCGCCGCGTGAGCGACCCCGAGCGGCTGGCTCAACGCCTCCGACTTGTGTCTCAGCGACCGCCCTGCAACCAGCCCGAGGACCACGGACCCGATCGCGATGCCCACGAGCACGAGTGCGAGCTGCCAGTTGTTCAGCGCGAAGAACACCACCGCGCGAGCCTACCTCGGGAGTCGCGTCGCTACCCCGTCACTCACAGATCCGACGAGAGGCAGGCCCAGGCCGCCGCCCGTGCCCGGTCGCTACACTGGGCGCCGCGGCGCATTCGTCTAGTGGCCTAGGACACCGCCCTCTCACGGCGGCGGCACGGGTTCGAATCCCGTATGCGCCTTTCCCGCTTCGCGTTTCCCTCGAACGAGACGGCGGGGCTGCCCACGCGGCCCGGGTGTGCTTGCCCGGTGCTCGGCGCGAGCCGGTACGGGTCGATCTGTTCGAACGCATCGACGATCTTGGGGTCGAACTGCGCGCCGCTCAGCTTGCGGATCTCCGCCACGGCCTTCGCCACCGGCCACGCTCGCTTGTACGGCCGGGCGTGTGTCAGTGCATCGAACACGTCCGCAACCGCAACGACTCGGGCGAACAGCGGGATCTCCTCACCGCGAAGACCTGTCGGATACCCGGTCCCGTCCCACCACTCGTGATGACCTCGCGCGATCTCCTCGCCGGCGCGCAGCACGGGCGAGGAGCTTCCGGACAGGATTCGGGTGGTCATCGACCCCGTGGCGGAACAGCTAAGGCGCGGCGTAGGGGAACTTCTACGGGGACGACGGGTCGGGCCGAGGGCCCGAGTCGGGGTACTTCGCCGTGACGAAGTACAGGTACGCATAGAACTGCCCGGTGTAGCGGAGGCTGTAGGCGCCCAGGTCGCGCAGGCCCTGCGGCATCCGGCCGCAGAAGAGGCCGACGAACCAGCCGAGGAATGCTGCGGCGAAGAGGCATGCGCCCAGTCCGCCGGCGATCATCAGCGCGGGGAAGCCGAGCAGCCCGCGGAAGAAGGTGACCCAGCGGCTCTGGTGCTCGAGCGGCGGGAGCTCCAGATCGACCGGGTACGAGCCCGGCTTGCCGACGAAGCCCGGGAACGGGTTCCCGACGAGCATCAGGAACGCGTACACATGGACGCTGTAACGGACGAACCGCGACAGGAACCGATGGAACGGGCGCGGCGGCCGGCCGATGAAGATCGCACAGATCCAGGTCAGGAACGCAACGAGGAGCGCGAGGATCGCCCACAGCGTCAGCCAGATCAGGTGCGGGATCGCAAGCGGCAGCCGGAAGAAGACGAGGACGCGGGAGCGGCGCAGCTCGCCGGTCACCGACATCGAGACCGGGTGCGGCGGCTCGACGACGACCGGCTCGGCCGTCGGCGCGGCGGCAGGCGTGAGCGCAACCGGCTCGCCCTCCACTGCGGGCGGCGGGGCGGCGGGAAGCTCGGCCACCGCCGGGGCCGTCTCCCGCTGCGAGACGAAGAAGCTCGGGCTGCTGAACGGGTATCGGTCGGTGAGCAGGAAGATGTACGCCGACGTCTGCGCCGCATATCCGACGGCGTACACGACCAGGTCGCGCATCCCGCGCGGCGCCCGTCCGCGGATCACGCCCACCCACCACAGAAAGAACGAGACCAGGGTCGCGAGGCCGCCCGCGGCGTAGCTCCCGCGGGACGGGCCGCCCCACAGCAATGTGCTCGCGATCAACCCGGCGGGGATCATCAGGAAGAGGCGGAAGAAGGTCTTCCACCGGCTCTGCTCCTGCGGCGGGTCGATCTCGAGGTCGACCGGGTACGGCGCCCTGGTTCCCAGATAGAACGGCGGGAACGGATTGGCGGCGAGCAGGACGTACGCCTCGAGGTGGGCGACGTAGCGGATGTACCCGGCGACGAAGTCGTGGAAGCCGTCCGGCGTCTTCCGGGTGAACATCAGGATGAACCAGTTGATGAAGACGATGACGATCACCGCCGAGCCGAGCAGCGCCGCCCAGAAGAAGTGCGGGATCCCGAGCAGGAGCCTGAAGAAGACGGTCAGCCGCGAGCGCTGAAGGTCGTCGGTGCAGGTGATGCGGACCGGATGGGGCTGCGCGCTCACGGACTCCGAGAATAGACCTCTTCCTCCTCGGGCACTACCACCCGCTTCCAGCGGACGGTGCCGATCATGAGGAAGAGCGCGACGAACCCGATGACGATGTTCTCGATCGTGATCGCGATGTACATGCCGACGCTGAAACTGAGCAGCAGCGTCCCGGCGATGCCGGTGCCGGCGCGGTCGAAGACGTAGACGAGAAGGCCCTGCTGGGTGCCGACGCCGCCCGGTGTGAACGGGAACAGGGTCGACAGGCTCTGCACGACGAGGACCAGCAGGGCGTTGTGCAGCGTCGCCGGCACCTGGAACGCCTTCAGGAAGAAGTAGACCGCGGCGAAGCGGCAGGCCCACGAGAGCAGCTGCCAGCTGCAGACCTTCGTCAGGAACGCCCACCGCGTGTTGAAGATCGCGAAACCCTGCCGGACGCGCTCTTTGAATTGGCGCGCCCGCCGGATCCCGATCGCCGCGAACAGGATCAGCACGGCGATCCAGACGGCGGCGATGATCGCGAACTCGCGCTTGTGGTTGAGCGGCCAGCTCCAGTCGACCTGCGGGAGGTGGGGGAGGACGTCGAGCCCCGGCAGAACGCCGATCGCCAGCGCCCAGGCGAGGATCGCGGCGGCGACGAGCATGTCCAGGAGGGTCTCGACGATCAGCGTCGAGCCGAGCGTCGGGTAGGTCGTCCCCTCGACCCGGTCGTGGACGAGGTAGAGCTTGAGCACGTCCCCGGCGCGGGCAGGGACGATCGCGTTGACGCCGACCCCCGACAGGTACGCGCCGGCGACCGTCCGGCGAGGTACGTTGAGCTCGGGGTACGAGGCAGAGATGATGTTCCGCCAGGCAGGGATGCGCGCGAACAGGCGCAACGCGTTGAACCCGAGCGCGATCGCGAGCGGGATCCAGTGGACGTCGGCCAGGTGGTGGAAGAACGTCCCGGCGGCGTCGATGATCTTGCCCACGGGAACGGAGCGTAGCCCGAGCGGATAGCGTTCACCGCATGGCTCAGGACGACTGGCGCGTGACCGTCATCCTTCCCCCGGAGGAGCACTCCGGGAAGCTCGTCGAGTCGTTGGCCGAGGTCGAGGTCGAGGAGGACGTTCGGAACATCCTCGGCGACCGGGTGATCGTCGGGGGCGGCGACGACGCCGGTGTGGTCTACCTGTACGCCGGCTCGCTCGAAGCGGCCCAGGGCGCGGAGAAGGTCGTGCGCGGGATTCTCGCCGACCACGACGTCCAGCCCGATATCGAGATCCACCGCTGGCATCCCGAGGAGGAGCGCTGGGAGCCGGAGAGCGAGGCGCTGCCGGCGACCGACGCGGAGCATGCGGCCGAGCACGAGCAGCTCGAAGAGGACGAGATCGAGGAATCCGACGAGCTCGGCGCGGCGCTCTGGGAGGTGCGGATCGAGCTCGACTCGCACCACGACGCCTCCGCGCTGGCCGATCGGCTCGAGGACGAGGCCGACGAGCTCCTGGCCGGCATGACGATCACCGTGGTCCGCCACTGGAAGTACCTGCTGATCGGCGTCGACAACGAGGACCAGGCGAACGAGATCGTCGAGAAGATCCAGCCGCAGCTGCCCGCGGGCGCCGAGCTGAAGATCGAGGCGAGCGGCGCGCTCGTCTGGCAGGCAGTGAAGCCGAGCCCGTTCGCGGTGCTCGGCGGCCTTTCCACGTAGCCGCAAGCCTCGTAAGATCCCGGCCGTGGCAGAGGTTCTCGCCCTCGTTGCGGCCTTCCTCTTCGCGCTCGCGGCGACGCTGCAGCAGAAGGGCGCGCTCGGCATGGGGGAGGTGTCGCTGCGGTCGCCCGCGTCGTTCGTCCAGCTCGCAAAGCAGACCTGGTGGCTGCTCGGGACGGTCGCGCTGCTCGGCGGGTACGTCTGCCAGGCCGTCGCGCTCGACCACGGCAGGCTGGCCGTGATCCAGCCGCTCCTGGTCACGACGATCGTCTTCGCGCTGCCGCTCGGCTACTTCCTGACGAACCAGCCGGTCGGGCAGACCGCGATCGTCGCCGCCGCGCTCGTCGTCGCCGGGCTGGCGGTCTTCACCGTCGTTGGCGACGCCGCCTCCGGGAACGACAACGCTCCGGGCTGGCAGTGGGCGATCGCGATCGTCGTCCTCGGGGCTGCGTCGGCTGCGCTGCTGGTCGCCGGCGGGCGCGCCTCGCTCGCCCGGAAGGCCGCGCTCTACGGCGCGTGTGCCGGCCTCCTGTACGGGCTCTCGGCCGCGCTCTGGAAGCCGACCGGGACGACGCTCGAGCAGGACGGCCTCGGCGGGATGCTCTCGAGTTGGGAGTTCTGGGCGTTCGCGGTGGCCGGGATCCTCGCCTTCCTCGTCCAGCAGGTCTCGCTCGCGACCGGGCGCCTGGCGCCGTCGGTTGCGATGACGTCGGTCGTGAACCCGATCGTCTGCATCGTGATCGGAACGCTGCTCCTCGACGAGCGGCTCGCGCCCCCGACCTGGCACAGGGTCGTCGCCTACGCCGGGCTCGGGCTGGCGCTGGTCGCCGCCGTGGCGATCACGCGCGCGACCGAGGAGGCGAAGGGGGCCGGCGAGGCGACACCCGCTCCGGCCGCGGCGTGAGTGCGAGGCTGCGGGGCAGGGATTCGAACCCCAACTTCTCGGTCCAGAGCCGAGCGTCCTACCATTAGACGACCCCGCAACGGGCCGGCGGAAATTGTAGCCGGGTCGCGCGCCTTTCCCCGGAGGCTCAGATCTCGAGCTTGTAGATCGGTACGAGGCTCTTCTCCGCCTCGGTGTCGATGTGCGCGATCACCTCGACGTACGGCTCCAGGCCCGACCCCTTGAGCTTCGCCTTGAGCAGCCCGTCCACCTGGTAGAGGCCCGACGAGTTGTTCATCAGGATGTCGATCTTGATCGGCCGCTCCTCACCGTCGGAGATGATCACGTCCTCGACCGCGGCCGCCGACAGCGAGTGCATCGAGACGCGGCCCTTCTCGAACGGGATCCGCGAGCGGCCCTGCGCCATGTCCAGCGCGTCGGCGACGCGGACGACGCCCGCCTCGAGCGAGAACGGCTCGCCGCCGGCGCGGTGGGAGATGATCGACTGCAGCACCTCCGACGTGATCACGGTCACTTCCGGCTCCTGGTAGATCCCGTCGAGCAGCCGCCGGATCTCCGGCTCGACCAGGAAGAGGCTGAACTCCTCGTGGCCCTCACGGTGGATCGACATGCCGACGTCGTGCATCAGCGCACCGAGCGCGACCACGATCTCGGCGTCGTCGTTGGTCATGCCGAAGTCGCGGACGACCGACGGCTCGACGTGGTGCTTCGTCAGCTGGCGCAGGAGCTTGAGGGCGATGTTCGTGACGATCTGGATGTGCACCCACGAGTGGTCGTTGATCTCCATCCGCACGGTCGCGTTGACGTTCGCGACGTGCCACCAGCCCTTCAGGCGCTTGTCGTCGTTGACGCGCTCGATCAGGGTGCGGAGCTTCTTGTTCGAGCGCTCGGGCGCTCGGATCCGCATCTGGTCGACGGCCTGGGCCGGCGCGAGCCGCGTTTCCTTCTCGGCCTGCTCCGACACCGGCTGTTCGATCCGTGCCTTGGTGTCCTTGTCGAGGGCCATTTCGAGGGACTATAGAGTCGTCGCACTCCACGGAAAGGAATCGCAATGGCGGTTTACAGCGTGTGCAAGCTCGACGACATCGAGGGCAGCTACGCCGGAGGCCTAGCTGCATCCTCCGCTACGCTGCCGGACGTCGCTCCGTCGCTCCGTACGCGTCGAGGCGCTGACGAGGCTCAGGCTCTCGATCACGATGTGCACGGCAGCCGCGATGACGATCGACCGCCGGAAAAGCAGCTTGTAGACCTGCCAGGCGTCGCTCAGGGCGGAGCCGATGCCGACTCGACCACGGTGCCTACGCTACGTCGGCGGCCCAGTCGCCGTACAGGCTGGTGTAGAGCCCGCGGCGGGCCATCAGCTCGTCGTGCGTGCCCTGCTCGACGACGCGGCCGTGCTCGAGGACGACGATCAGGTCGGCCTCGCGGATCGTGGACAGCCGGTGCGCGATGATGAACGCCGTCCGGCCGGCGAGGAGCTTCTGCAGCGCGACCTCGATCCGGCGCTCGGTGCCGATGTCGACCGACGACGTCGCCTCGTCGAGGACGAGGATGCGCGGGTCGGCGAGCAGCGCACGCGCGAACGCGACCAGCTGGCGCTGCCCGAGCGAGAGTCGTGAGCCGCGCTCGCCGAGCTCGGTCTCGTAGCCGTCCTCGAGGTCGGCGATGAAGTCGTGCGCGCCGACGGCTCCGGCGGCGGCGAGCACCTCGGCCGTGGTCGCGTCGGGCCGGCCGAACGCGATGTTGTCGCGCACCGTCCCGGCGAACAGGAAGCCCTCCTGCGGCACGACCCCGAGCTGCCGCCGGAGCGACGCCTGGGTGACGTGGCGGAGATCGGCGCCGTCGAGCGTGATCCGCCCGTGCGTCGGGTCGTAGAAGCGCGCGAGCAGCTTCGCGATCGTCGACTTGCCGGCGCCGGTGTGTCCAACCAGGGCAACGGTCGTCCCGGCGGCGACGTCGAGGTCGATCCCGTGCAGCACCTCGTCGCCGCGGCTGTAGGTGAAGCGGACGCCGTCGAACTTCACGCGTCCCTCGAGATGTCCGAGCTCGCGTGCGTCCGCCTGGTCGACGATCTCGACCTGCTCGTCGAGGAGCCCGTTGATCTTGTCCAGCGCGGCGGTGGCCGAGAGGAACGTCCCGTACAGCTGCGACAGCGCCTGAACGGGGTCGAAGAAGTTCTGGATGTAGAGCGTGAACGCCAGGAGTGTCGGGATGCTCACGGCCCCCTGGAAGTAGAGGTGCCCGCCGTAGCCGAGGACGACCGCGAGCGCCACCGTGGAGAGCAGGTCGACGTACGGGAAATACCAGCCGCTCAGCACGACCGTCTGCTGGTTCGACTGCCGGTAGCGCTCGCTGACCTCGCGGAAGTTGCGGACATTGGTCTCCTCGCGCGCGAACGCCTGGACGACGCGCATCCCGGCGATGTCCTCGGCGAGCGTCGCCGTCACCATCCCGAGACGCTCGCGGACGGCTCGGTACGCACGCGTCGAGTACCTCCGGTAGAAGAAGGTCCCGACGCTCATCACCGGGATCACGAGGAGCGTCGCGATCGCGAGCTGCCAGTCGAGGAAGAAGAGCAGGATCGCGGTGCCGATCAGGGTCAACGTGCTCTGGACGAGGGTCGAGACGCCGTCGGTGACGAGCTGGTCGAGCGCTTCGACGTCGTTCGTCAGGCGGCTGATCACGACCCCGGCGCGGTTGCGCTCGTAGAAGCCGAGCGACAGCCGCTGCAGGTGCTCGAAGAGCTTCGTGCGCAGGTCGGCCAGCATCCGTTCGCCGACCCAACCGGTCAGGTACGTCTGCGCGTAGGTCATGCCCCAGTTCAGGAGGCCTGCGACGAGGAACAGCCCGACGATCAGATACAGGTGTCCGCCGCCGTTGAGCGCGTCGTTGAGCGCGGTCTTGGCGAGCAGCGGCGGTGCGAGGGCGATCACGGTCGCGAGCAGGAGCGTCAGCACCGAGAGGATCGCGCGGCCGCGGTACGGGGCGACCAGCTGCCCCAGCGTTCTGAACCGCCGGCGCGTCTGCCGCCACGACCAGTCGCGCACGCTCACCCCGCGCTCCTCGGTCAGGTGGCTGCCGGCCTGGTAGATCTTCATGCGACTTCCTCGATCTCGGCGCGGGCCTCGACCGCGTCGGCGAACTGCCGCTCGAGCAGTCCGTGCTCGTAGATCTCGCGGTAGACCAGGCTCGTCTTGATCAGCTCGTCGTGCGTGCCGCGGGCGGCGATGCGGCCCTGGTCGAGCACGACGACCTCGTCGGCGAGCGCAATGGTCGAGAGGCGGTGCGCGATGATGAACGTCGTCCGTCCTGCCATCGCGCCGCGCAGGCCGACGCGGATTGCCGCCTCGGTGGAGGCGTCGACCGAGGCCGTCGCGTCGTCGAGGATCAGGATCCGCGGGTCGACCGCAAGCGCCCGCGCGATCGCCAGCCGCTGCCGCTGTCCGCCCGAGAGTGTGATGCCGCGCTCGCCGATCACGGTGTCGTACCCCTGAGGCAACCGCTCGATGAACTCGTGCGCCTGCGCCGCGCGGGCGTACTCCTCGACGGTCTCCTGCGGCAGGTCGCCGACCCCGAACGCGATGTTCTCGCGGACGGTCGTCGAGAACAGGAAGGGGTCCTGCGAGATCACGCCGACCGTGCGGCGAAGAGAACCCATCGTCACATCGCGCACGTCGTGCCCGTCGATCGTGATCCGGCCCGCGCCGGCGTCGTAGAAGCGTGGGACGAGCGAGGTCAGCGTCGTCTTGCCGGAGCCGGTGTGGCCGATCAGCGCGACCGTGCGGCCGGCGGGAACGTCGAGATCGATGTCGCTGAGCACCGCGCGGCCGTCCATGTACTCGAACGACACGCCCTCGAAGCGTACGTTGCCGGGGCCGGGCGGGAGCTCGATCGCATCGTCCGAGTCCGCGACGTTCTGGGGCTCGTCGATCACCTCGAAGATCCGCTCGCCCGACGCGGTCGCGCGCTGCGCCTGGCCGATCCACATGCCGAGCGAGCGCAGCGGCAGCACCAGCATGGCGAGGTAGAGGTTGAACCTGAAGAAGCTTCCCGTCGACAGGGTCCCGTTCTGCACCATCGTCGCGCCGAACAGCAGCACTCCCGCCTGCGCGACCATGGGCACGAACGAGATCAGCGGCACGTAGAACGCCCGCTGGCGGTTTGCCCTGATCGTCTGTTCGAAGACGGCCTCGGAGCGGTTCCGGAACTTCGCCTCCTCGGCGGGCTCCTGGGCGAATGCCTTGACGACGTGGGCGCCGACGATGCTCTCCTGCGCGACGGTCGACACGTCGGCCAGCTTCTGCTGGACGTCGCGGAGGGTCGGGTGGGAGATGCGGCTGTACCGGTAGGCGATGACGGTGAGGAACGGGATCATCGCCAGCGCGAGCAGCGCGAGCTCCCACTGCACGAAGAAGAGGATGAACGTGACTGAGACGACGACGAGGATGTTCTGGAAGAAGAAGATCAGGCCGTAGCCGAGGAAGAAGCGGACGCCCTGAAGGTCGACCGTCGCGCGCGACATGAGCTGGCCGGTCTGGTGCGTGTCGTAGAAGCGGAACGAGAGCTTCACGAGCCGTTCGTACAGCGCGGTGCGCATGTCCATCTCGACGCCGAGCGCCTGCCGGCCGGAGATCAGGCGGCGGGCGACCATCAGCCCGGCCTTGATCACGCCGAGGGCGACGATGACGATGATGTATGTCCGCAGCAGCGAGGAGTCCTTCGGCTGGATCGCGTTGTTGATCACGCCGCCGACCACCCAGACGATCGCGATCTGCGCCGCCTGCGAGCCGCAGGCGAGCACGATCGACACGATCAGAGAGCGCTTGTACGGCTTGAGAAAGCCGACCAGGCGGAAGAACGTCTGGCGATTGGGAACCGGCTCCGTCACCGTCTCACCTTAGCCGCCGCCCCTATGTCTACATTTCCGCCGTGGGCCTGTTGATCGCGATCGTGCTGGCGGCGCTTCCGGCGCCGGTCACGCCGACCGGCGTGGGTGGTGTGACGCCCGGGATGACGCCCGCACAGGTGTCGCGCGCGTGGGGGACGAAGGTCGTCCTCGCTGCCGCAGATCCCGGCTCGACGTGTCAGGTGGCGAAGATCGTGAAGGGCCCCGTGCGCGGGTACGCGATCTTCGAGGGCAAGCGGTTCGGTGCCGTCTTCTTCTCGGCCGGCATGAAGACCGACACCGGAATCGGCATCGGCTCGCCGTTCGCGGCGGTGCGGTCCGCCTACGGCTCGAAACTCGTGGTCCAGGGCGACAGGTACACGCCGAAGGCAAAGAACGCGTACGTCGGCGGCAAGTGGAAGGTGCGCTTCGACGTGAGCCCGAAGGGCAAGGTGACCGGAATCGCGTTCGGTGGCCGGGCGGTCACCTACGACGAGGGCTGCGCCTAGAGCTTCGCGAGCTCGCGGCGGACGAGGTCGAGGGCCTCGTCGAGCCGCACCCGGTTCGCCGGGACGTTCGGCCAGCTGCTCGCGCCGGACGGGTGGGGGAGGGGAACGACCGTCGCGCCGTCGCGCTCGAACGTTGCGCCGATCCGCGGGGTGAGCGGGCCCGGCCCGAGGATGCGGTTCGCGGCCAGGCCGCCGACGGTGACGATCAGCCGCGGTCGGAGCAGGCGGAGCTCCCACTCGCGCCAGAACGAGCAGAGCTTTTGCTCGGCCGGGGTGGGCGTGCGGTCGCCGCGGCCCGACGGCGCACGGCCCGGGTAGCAGCGCGTGACCGCGGCGCAGTAGAACGTCGCGTAGAACGTGTCCTCGTCCAGCTCGAGCCAGCGCCGGAGGGCCTTACCTGCGCGGCCGCGCCAGGGGCGGCGCTCCACGCCCTCGACGATCCCGGGCGCCTGGCCGTACAGGTACGCCTGCCGATGGGGCTGTGACTCGGCGACGGGAAGCGACTCGATCGGAAAACCCGCCTCTGCGCAAGCGCGGCAGAGGCGGTTGTCGCGCTGCAGCGACGCGAGCGAGCGGTAGGTCGCGCGACGGGTGGTCACCCCTGCGGGACGAGCTCGATCCGCACCATGTGACCGTGCGGCGCGAACGGCGAGTCGCCGTCGAGCATGCCGGTGACGACCTCGTACGTGAGGCTGTCGTCGCGGACACGGACGCTGGTCGCGGCCTCGGCGAACGAGCCGACGATCCGGAAGGCCGCCGATCTCGCCTCGGCGGGGCGGCGTTCCCGGGTCCAGCCGACACGGACGACGAAGACGGCGCCGTCGACCTCGTGGCCGAGCAGCTCGAGCCCGGAGTCGGCGCAGGCACGTTCGATGTGGGGGAGGAGGTGTGCCTCGGGCTCCTCGGCGACCCAGTCCTGCACGGTCAGCGTGTCGGCGAGCTCCCGGACGCCGGGGGCGAGGGCGGTCGCGTCGGCGATGCCGCGGCCGCGCTCGTCCGGATCCCAGCGCGGGGTGCTCACGGAGAGGCGACCATCACGAAGTAGTGGCTCTCGTGCAGGACGCGGCCGCCGAGCTCGGCGGCGAGCGCGTCCGGGTCGAAGACGCGCTTGAAGACCTGCCAGCGCGTGCCGTCCTTCAGGAGCCGTTCGTCCCAGCGCTCCTGCTGTTCGCCGGGCTGGGCGCGGCTGCCGACGATCACGAGCTCCGGCGCGACCCGCCGCACCTCGGCGAGATAGCGGGCGCGGTCGTCCTCTTCGAGGTGGCAGTAGAAGTAGCTCGAGAACACGCGCTCGAACGCGCCGTCCTCGAAGGGCAGGTCGAGGGCGTCGCCCTGGACGAACGTCGCCCCGGGGACCTGCTCGCGCGCCACGTCGAGCATCGCGTCGCTCTGGTCGAGCCCGGTGACGTCGCCGCGGAGGCGGCGGGTCATGAAGCCTGTGCCGCACGCGATGTCGAGCGTCCGCCTCGGCGGTAGGGCGGCGATCCAGCCTTCGAGCTGCGCGCGTTCCTCATCCCAGCCGGGCCGGTGCTTGTCGGCGTAGAGGTTGCGGCCGAGCCACCAGTCGTCGTACTCGCGGGCCCTGGCCTGGTAGTAGGCCTTCATTGGCCTTCCAGACGGCAGATTGACAATTCCTCGCAGCCGCGGATGGGGGCCTGCACGCTGCGCATTGCGGCCGCCTCGCGACCACACTGCTCGGTGTGTGCCCTCCCCGCGACCACGTGAATTATCAATCTGCCGTCTAGGGTACGCAACGTGCTGCCGCTCGAGTCGGTTCCGAACTTCTCCGAGGGGCGCGACCGCGGCACGATCGACGCGATCGGACGGGCGCTGTCCGGCGCCGGCGCGCGGCTGCTCGACGTCCACGCCGACGCCGACCACAACCGCTCGGTGTTCACGCTGGTCGGTTCGGAGGCTGAGCTCGTCGATGGGCTGGTCGCGGGCGTCGAGTGCGCGCGGTCGCTGATCGACCTGCGGTCGCACGTGGGCGCCCATCCGCGTGTCGGTGTGGCCGACGTCGTCCCGCTTGTGCCGATCCGCCCGGAGGACATGGAGCGTGCGCGTGCCGCGTCGCTGGAGGTGGGGGAACGGCTCGGTGCTCTCGGGCTTCCGGTGTTCCTGTACGGCGGCCGGGGTCGCGGGCCGGCGTTCTTCCGGCGCGGCGGACCGGAGGAGCTCCACGGCCGGGTCGACGCAGGCGAGCTGGCGCCGGACTTCGGGCCTACGCAGCTCGACCCCCGCGCGGGCGCGGTGCTCGTCGGCGCGCGGCGACCGCTGGTCGCGTTCAACGTCGACCTGCGGTCCGACGACGTTGAGGTCGCGCGGGCGATCGCCGCGATCGTGCGGGAGCGCGACGGCGGCTTCCCGGGCGTGCGGGCACTGGGCCTGTCGCTGCCGAGCGCCGGGGTTGTCCAGGTGAGCATGAACATCGAGGACTGGAAGTCGGCCCCGCTCCACGAGATCGTCGCTCGGGTCGCCGCGGAGGCGTCCGCCCGTGGGGTGGAGGTCGCCGGCTCGGAGCTCGTCGGCCTGATGCCGGCGGGCGCTGCCGCCGCCGCGGCGGGCGCGATGCTCCGGATCGACGGCTTCGACGGCTCGCGCGTGCTCGAACTGCGCCTGCTCGACGACTGAGCCCGCACCCCCGCCCAAAGGGTGGGGATGCCGCCCGCCACCCACGGGATCGACGATATCGACGAACAGCGCACGTGTCTCACACGCGGCAGAGCCGATTGTGCGCCGAGTTCTCGACGTCGTCGGGCCGACGGCGTCAGAGACGGTCGTGGAGCACGAAGTAGACTCGCGTGCGTGGCCCCGGGCACGGCGATCGCGCTCACCGGTGAGGATCTCGTGGTCGACGATGTCTGGGCGATCGCGGTCGAACGCACGCCCACATCGCTCTCGGACGCGGCGCGCGGACGGATGATCGACGCGTGCGCCGTCGTCGACCGGGCCGCGCACGGCAAGAGCGAGCACACCTACGGCGTCAACACCGGGTTCGGCCGGTTCGTGTCGCAGTCGATCCCGGAGGAATTGACCGAGGAGCTCCAGCTCCGGCTGCTGCGCAGCCACGCGTGCGGGGTCGGCGACCCGTACCCGGACGAGGTCGTCCGCGCCGCGATGCTTCTGCGCGCAAACGCACTCGCGAAGGGCCGGTCGGGCGCGCGGCCGGAGCTCGTCGAACTTCTGCTGGCGTGCCTCGACCGCGGGGTGCTGCCCGTCGTTCCGAGCCGCGGGTCGGTCGGCGCCAGCGGTGACCTCGCACCGCTCGCCCACCTGGCGCTGCCGCTCGTCGGCGAGGGGGAGGCATGGTTCGACGGCGAACGGCTGCCCGGCGGGGACGCGCTCGCGCGCGCCGGGCTCGAGCCGCAGACGTTGCTCGCGAAGGAGGGCCTCTCCCTTGTCAACGGCACACAGTTCATGGCGTCGATGGCCGCGCTCGGGCTCGTGCGGGCGCGGCGGCTGGCGAAGACCGCGGACATCGCCTGCGCCCTCTCGCTCGAGGCGCTGCAGGGCTCCCGCACGAGCTTCATCCCCGAGGTGCACGCGCTCCGACCGTTGCGCGGGCAGCAGCACTCGGCCGCGAACGTGCTCACGCTGCTGGAGGGCTCGGCGATCAACGAGTCGCACCGCTGGTGCGACAAGGTGCAGGACGCCTACTCGCTTCGCTGCGCCCCGCAGGTGCACGGAGCAACCCGCGACCTCCTCGACTACATCGACTACACGGTGTCGGTCGAGCTCAACTCTGCGACCGACAACCCGCTCGTCCTTGTCGAGCAGGACCTGCTCGTCTCGAACGGGAACTTCCACGGCCAGCCGCTCGCGTTCGCGCTGGACGTGCTGGCGATGGGGACCGCCGAGCTCGCGAACATCTCGGAGCGGCGGGTCGAGCGGCTCGTCAACCCGAATCTGTCGGGCGGGCTGCCGCCGTTCCTGACCGTCGACGGCGGCCTCAACTCGGGTTTCATGATCCCGCAGTACGTGGCCGCGTCGCTCGTCAGCGAGAACAAGGTGCTCGCTCACCCGGCGAGCGTCGACTCGATCCCGACGAGCGCCGGGCAGGAGGATCACGTCTCGATGGGCAACACCGCGGGGCTGAAGGCGTGGCAGGTGCTCGCCAACGTCGAATGGGTGCTGGCGATCGAGTTGCTCGCCGGTGCGCAAGCGGTCGAGTTCCTCGCGCCGCTCGAGCCCGGCCGCGGCCTCGCTGCGGCGCACCGGTTCGTCCGTGCGATCTCACCGCGCGTGACCGAGGACCGCCAGCTCGGGGGAGACATGGACGCGATCGCGGCTGCGATCCGAGACGGCTCGCTCGTCGCTGCCGTCGAGGACGAGGTCGGGAGCCTGCGGTGACCGGGCAGCCGGAGAAGAAGCCGAAGCGGAAGCTGCGCTGGGACGGCTCTTCGCGGATCACGCCCAGGCACCCCTATCGCGACAGCGCGATCACGTACGCGGTGCTGGCAGGCATCGTCGTCGGCGTGACCGCCCTCACCGACGGCAACATGCGTGCGGCGCTGATCATCGCGCCGATCCTGTTCGTGGTCGCCACCGGCTACAGCTGGTGGCGCTGGCAGCAGCGCGAGCGCGAGGAGGCAGAGGACGAATGAGCGCGACCGAGTCGCTCGCCGCGACCGTGGAGGCGCTCTGCGGCGACCTGTCGAACATCAGCGCGCCGCGTGGAACCGAGCTGAACGCGCGGTCGTGGGCGACCGAGGCGCCGCTGCGCATGCTGCTGAACAACCTCGACCCCGAGGTCGCGGAGCACCCGGAGACGCTCGTCGTCTACGGCGGCTCCGGGCGGGCGGCACGGAGCCACGACGCGCTGCGCGCGATCGTCGGCACGCTCCTCCGGCTCGGCGACGACGAGACGCTGCTCGTCCAGAGCGGCAAGCCGGTCGGCGTCTTCCGGACGCATCCCGGTGCGCCGCGCGTGCTGATCGCCAACTCGCTGCTCGTGCCGCGCTGGGCAACCTGGGACGAGTTCCGCCGGCTCGAGGCGCTCGGCCTGACGATGTTCGGGCAGATGACGGCCGGGAGCTGGATCTACATCGGCACCCAGGGGATCCTGCAGGGGACGTACCAGACGTTCGCCGCCGCGGCGGAGAAGCACTGGGGTGCGGCCGACCTCGCCGGCAAGTCGATCCTCACCGCCGGGCTGGGCGGGATGGGCGGCGCCCAGCCGCTTGCGGGGTCGATGCTGAACGCGGCGACGCTGTGCATCGAGGTCGATCCCTCCCGGATCGAGCGGCGGCTCGAGCACCGTTACCTCGACGAGGCGGCCGAGTCGCTCGACGACGCGCTGGCGCGGGTGCGGGCGGCGCAGCGCGAGGGGCGGGGCCTGTCGGTGGGCCTGCTCGGGAACGCCGCCGAGATCGTCCCGGAGCTGGCGCGCCGCGGAGAGGCGTTCGACCTCGTCACCGACCAGACGGCGGCGCACGACCCGCTCACCGGCTACGTCCCGGTGGGGCTCGACGTCGACGCGGCCGCAGCCCTCCGCGAGGCCGATCCTGTGACGTATCTGGAACGAGCCCGTGAATCGATTGCAACACATGTCCGCGGGATGCTCGAGTTCGTCCGCGCCGGCAGCTACGTTTTCGATTATGGCAACAACCTGCGAGGTGAGGCCTTAGAAGCGGGCGTCGCCGATGCGTTCACATACCCGGGCTTCGTCCCGGCCTATATCCGGCCGCTCTTCTGCCGCGGCGTCGGGCCGTTCCGCTGGGCTGCCCTCTCGGGCGACCCCGAGGACATCGCCGTCATCGACGCGACCCTGCGCGAGCTGTTCCCGGAGGACAGCGTCCTGCAGCGGTGGCTCGAGCTGGCGCCCGGGCGGGTCGCATTCCAGGGGCTGCCCGCGCGGATCTGCTGGCTCGGCTACGGCGACCGTGCGAAGGCGGGTCTGGCGATGAACGAGCTCGTCCGGACCGGGCGCGTCAAGGCACCGGTGGTGATCGGGCGGGATCACCTCGACTCGGGCTCGGTCGCGTCGCCCTACCGCGAGACCGAGGCGATGGCCGACGGCTCCGACGCGATCGCCGACTGGCCGATTCTCAACGCCCTGCTGAACGTCGCCGCGGGCGCCACGTGGGTGAGCGTCCATCACGGCGGCGGGGTGGGGATCGGCAACTCGATCCACGCCGGCATGGTCGTCCTGGCCGACGGCTCCGCGGACGCCGACGAGCGCCTCGAGCGCGTGCTGACCGCCGACCCCGGCACCGGCGTCATGCGCCACGCCGACGCCGGCTATGCCGATGCCATCGAACATGCGGGCGAGCGCGGCCTCGACCTGCCCAGCGTCAACCAACAGAGCATGGAGGGCTGATGGTCGAGAAAGCACGTCTCGAGCAGACCGACAACGGTCTCGTCCCGTCGGGCGACGGCTGGTTCGTCCTGAACGCAAAAGACGCGCCGTGGTGGACGAGCGGCTACTTCGGCACCTCGACGTCGTTCGAGGGCGAGCCGGAGTTCCCCGAGTACGGGATGAACATCCACGTCCTCGAGCCGGGGCAGCCGAACGGGCTCTATCACCGGGAGAGCGTGCAGGAGGACTTCCTCGTCGTCTCGGGCGAGTGCACCGTGCTGATCGACGGGGAGGAGCAGTCGCTGAAGGCGTGGGACTTCGTGCACTGCCCGGCGGGGACGGACCACATCTTCGTCGGCGCGGGCGACGGGCCGTGCGTGATCGTCATGGCCGGCTCGCGGGCGCCGGGCACCATCGTCTACCCGGTCTCGGAGCTCGCGCAGAAGTACGGCGCCGGCGTCGAGGAGGAGACGGGCGTGCCGAAGGAGGCATACGCGCCGTTCGACCGTGGCGGCGTCGGGCAGATGCCGGACGGCTCGCTGCCCGGGTGACAGCGCTCCTCGTCCGCGACCTCGCCCAGCTCGCCACGCCGGCGGGAACGGCCGCGCCGCTTCGCGGCGGGGCGCTCGGCGATGTCGATGTCGTCGAGGACGCGTACGTCCTCTGCGAGGACGGGCGGATCACGGCGGCCGGGCGCATGCGCGATCTCGGCCCGATCGACGGCGACGTCGAGGAGGTGGACGGCCGCGGCCGCTCCGCGGTTCCCGGCCTGGTCGACTGCCACACGCACGCCTGCTTTGCCGGCGACCGCATCGACGAGTTCTCGCTGCGTGCCGCCGGGGCCACGTACGAGGAGCTGCATGCGGCCGGCGGCGGGATCCTCTCGACCGTCCGGGCCACACGCGCCGCATCCCGGGCTGAGCTGATCGACGCAACGCAGCGCCACCGAGACTGGATGCGTCGTGCCGGTACGACGACGTTCGAGGCGAAATCCGGCTACGGGCTCGACCACGACACCGAGCTCGCCCAGCTCCACGCGATCTCCGAGGTCGGCGGTGCGCCCACGTGGCTCGGGGCGCACTCCGTCCCGCCGGAGTTCGCCGACGCCGACGCCTACCTCGACTTCGCGCTGACCGAAGTCCTTCCCGACGCCGCGCTTCTCGCCGAGGCCGCCGACGTCTTCCTCGAGCGAGGAGCGTTCGACGCGGCGCAGGCCCGGCGCTACCTCACCGCCTGCCGCGACGCGGGCCTCGCGCTCCGACTGCACGGTGACCAGTTCACCGAGCAGGGAGCGATCCCGCTCGCGATCGAGCTCGGCGCCCGCTCCGTGGATCATCTGGAAGCGACCGGGGAGGACGGCGTCCGCGCGCTCGCCGCCTCCGACGTCACCGGCGTGCTGCTCCCGGCGAGCGCGCTGTTCCTCGGACGGCCGATGCCTCCGGCCCGCGCGCTCGTCGAGGCGGGCGCCGCCGTCGCGCTCGCGACCGACTTCAACCCGGGCAGCGCCTTCTGCGAGAGCATGCCGCTCGTCTGCTCGCTGGCCGCGACGCAGCTGAAGCTCGCCCCGGCGGAGGCGCTCGCCGCGTGCACGGTCAACGCCGCCCACGTCCTCGGCCGAGCCGGCCGGAAGGGGCGCATCGCGCCCGGGTACGACGCCGACCTCGTCCTGCTCGACACGCCCGACTGGCGCTACCTCGCGTACCACCTCGGCCACGACCATGTCGACGAGGTGATCGTCGGGGGCGAGCTAACCTAGCTCCGATGCCGACTCGCAAGCAGAAGCGCCGCCTGGCGAAGGAACGCCGGCACGACTACGAGTACGTCTACGTCGACGACAGCGGCCAGGAGGTCGAGGTCGACGAATCCGGCTCTGCCAAGCAGAGCGCTTCCGCGGCGCCCGCCAAGGGGCAGCGTCCCGGCGCCGCGAAGCCGAAGCCGAACGCGAAGGGCGCCTCCCGCCTGCTGCGCGAGCCGCCCGAGCCCTCGTGGTCGCGCAGCGTCAAGCGCGCGATCCCGTGGCAGATCGGCATCTTCGCCCTCGTCGTCTTCGTGCTGAAGAGCGGCCCGCCGGCCCAGCGCGTCTCGATCGCGATCCTCTACGGGGCGCTGTTCGTGCCGCTGATGTACATGACCGACCGCATGATGCGGAACCGCTGGCTGAAGCAGCAGGGCCTTGCGCCGCCGCCGAAGGACAAGCGGCCCAAGCGCTGATCGTCCGAGAACCCCTCGTTACACTCAACCGCAGGATGACCCTCGCCGTCGACCGCTATGAGCTCGGCCCGATCGGGACGAACTGCTACGTCGTCCGGGCCGGGCGCGGCGCCTCCGAGGCGGTCGTGATCGACCCGGGTGACGAGGCCGCGAACCTGCGGACAGAGATCGCGCAGCTGGGTGTCACCGTCGCCGGGATCCTGATCACGCACACGCACTACGACCACATCGGCGCGGTCGCCGAGCTCGCCGAGGCCACCGGCGCGCCGGTCTACATCTCCGCCGTCGAGGCGCCCGTGCTCGCGAGCCCGTCCGACTACTACCCCGGCCACCAGATCCGACCATGGAACGCCGAGGTCGAGCTCGCCGGCGACGAGACGATCGACCTCGCGGGCATTTCCTTCGAGACCGTCCAGGTTCCCGGCCATTCGCCCGGCCACATCGCCTTCTACTCGGAGCAGAACCTCTTCTCCGGCGACGTGCTCTTCGCCGGCTCGGTCGGACGGACCGACCTGCCGATGGCGAGCTGGGACGTGCTCGTCGAGTCGATCCGCGCGCTGCTCGACCGCTTCCCGCCCGAGACCGTCGTGTATTCCGGCCACGGCCCGCCGACCACTCTCGGCGCCGAGCTCGCGCGCAACCCGTTCCTGACCGAGCTGCGCGCGTGACGTTCGAAGCTCCGCGCGGAACCCACGACATCCTCCCGTCCGAGCAGGCCCGCTGGCGGCAGGTGAAGGGGGAGTTCGAGCGCCTCTGCGAGCTCTACGGCTACCGCCGCATCGACACACCCGCCTTCGAAGACACCGAGCTCTTCGCACGCACCTCGGGCGACGGTTCGGACATCGTCACGAAGGAGATGTACACGTTCACCGATCGCGGCGACCGCTCGCTGACGTTGCGCCCGGAGGCAACGGCCCCGATCGTCCGCGCCTACCTCGAGCACGGACTGCACCGCGAGCCGCAGCCGCAGAAGCTCTACGCGATCGAGACCTTCTACCGCTACGGCCGGCCCCAGAAGGGCCGCTTCCGCGAGTTCTGGCAGCTCGACCTCGAGGCGATCGGCTCCGACGACCCCGCCTGCGACGCCGAGGTGATCCAGCTGTACGACGCCCTCCTCGGCCGTCTCGGGATCACGGAGTACCACCTCGAAATCAATTCGATCGGCGATCCGGCCTGCCGGCCCGCGTATCTCGAGGAGCGCCTCGAGCCGTGGCTGGCCGACCACGACGGCGACCTCGACGAGGCGACGCGCGCCCAGGCGACCGCGAACCCGCTGCGCGCGCTCGACAACATCTCGGCGAAGCCGCCCGAGGTGCAGGAGCTGCTGCGGCAGGCGCCGGCAATCGGCGACTCCCTCTGCGACGCATGCCGTGAGCACTTCGCGGACGTGCGCCGCTATCTCGACGTCACCGGCGTCAGGTACGAGGTGGTGCCGACCCTCGTCCGCGGGCTCGACTACTACACGCGCACCACCTGGGAGTTCGTCGGCCCGGATGGGGGCTCGCAGAGCGTGCTCTCCGGCGGCGGCCGCTACGACGGGCTGGCGGAGGCACTCGGCGGAATGCACGTCCCGGGCGTCGGGTTCGGGGCCGGCATCGAGCGGCTGGTGATCGCGCTCGAAGGAACCCCGGAGCCCGAGGACGAAGGAATCGACGTGTTCTACGTCTGCGCCGAGGGTGCCGACCGCGCCGCCGTGCTCGCGAAGGTGGCGGAGCTACGCGCGTCCGGCGTCAGGGCGGACACCGACTTCGCCGGCCGGTCGGTCAAGGGGCAGCACACGCAGGCATCGCGGTTGCGCGCGAAGGAAGTCGTCGTCGTCGAGGCGGGGACCGCTCTGTGAGCTGGCGCGATCTTCACGCCGGCCTCGTTCGGCCCGAACACGTCGGCCAGAAGCTGACGCTCGCGGGCTGGGTCGACACGCGCCGCGACCACGGCGGGCTCGTCTTCGTCGACCTCCGCGACCACACCGGCCTCTGCCAGCTCGTGATCCGGCCGGAGTCGGCGCCCGACGCGCACGCGCTCCGCAACGAGTTCGTCGTCCGCGCGACCGGCGAGGTCGTCGCACGCGCCCCGGAGGCGGTCAACCCGAATCTGCCGACGGGTGGGGTGGAGCTGCAGGTCGAGACGCTCGAGATCCTCTCGCGCTCGACGCCGCTGCCGTTCCAGCTCGACGAGGAGAACGTCGACGAGACGATCCGTCTCCGCTACCGCTGGCTGGACATGCGCCGCGGCCAGATGCAGCGCAACCTGCGTCTCTCGCACACCGTCGTCCAGTCGATCCGCAAGACGATGGACGACCGCGAGTTCGTCGACGTCTGGACGCCGAGCATGACCCGCGGCACGCCCGAGGGCGCCCGCGACTTCCTCGTGCCGGTGCGGCTCCAGCCCGGCAAGTTCTTCGCGCTGGCGCAGAGCCCGCAGCTGTTCAAGCAGCTCTGCATGATCGGCGGGATCGACCGCTACTACCAGATCGCCACCTGCTGGCGGGACGAGGATCTCCGCGCCGACCGGCAGTTCGAGTTCCGGCAGCTCGACCTGGAGATGGCGTTCGTCGAGCGCGAGGACGTGCTCGACGTGCTCGAGGAGGCGGTCGTGAACGCGTTCGCGGCGCTCGGCCGCGAGGCGCCGGCCCGGCCGTTCCCGCGGATCGCCTACGACGAGGCGATCGCGAAGTACGGCACCGACAAGCCGGACCTGCGCTTCGGCGTCGAGATCCAGGACGCGACCGAGGTGACGCGGGGCTCGGAGTTCGGCGTCTTCGGCGGCGCGGAGACCGTGCGATTCATCGTCGTCCCGCAGGAGTTCTCGCGCGCCGAGCTCGCCAGGCTCGAGGAGGTCGCGAAGGAGTGGGGGGCGAAGGGCCTCGCGTACATCGTCCACGGCGCCGACGGCGAGGTGCGCTCGCCGATCGCGAAGTTCCTGTCGGAGCAGGAGCTCGCCGCGTTCGCCGCGCCGCCCGGCTCGACGCTGCTGTTCGGCGCCGGCGACCCGGCGTCCGTCGCCCGCGTGCTCGGCGGCATGCGTCTCCACATCGCGCGCGAGCTCGGCCTCGCGTCGGGCGCGCGACGTCTTCCACTGGGTGATCGACTTCCCGCTGTTCGAGCGCGACGAGGACAGCGGCAACTGGACGTTCCTGCACCATCCGTTCACGGCGCCGATCGCCGGCGACGAGGACTTCGAGGGCGACCCGGGCGCCGCGAAGAGCCAGCACTACGACCTGATCTGGAACGGCTGGGAGCTCGGCTCCGGCTCGATCCGGATCCATCGCTCCGAGATGCAGGCCGCCGTCTTCCGCGTGATGGGGATGAGCGACGAGGAGGCGAACGGGAAGTTCGGCTTCCTGCTCGAGGCGCTGGAGATGGGCGCGCCGCCGCACGGGGGTTTCGCGATGGGCCTCGAGCGGTTCGTCGCGCTGATGGCCGGCGAGCCGGATATCCGACAGGTCGTCGCGTTCCCGAAGGTCTCCAGCGGCTCTGATCCGCTGACCGGCGCGCCGACCGCGATGCCTGCTTCGGTGCTGCGCGAGCTCGGCGTCGAGGCGCTCCCGCAAGAGGAACCGCGCTAGATCGCCGAAGAACGCGCCGGCGGGTGGGCCGCGCATACTTGCGGTGGGAGGAGATCAGAGGAATGTCGACACAGGAACCGGCGGGACAGGTCCACGCACCGACGCTGACGTCGCTGCCGCGCGTCGAAGATCTACCGAAAACCCGAGGGCTGGCATTCGCCGAGCCGGGTGTCCGCGAGGCGTTTCCGCCAGGAGTCCGACCGCCAGCGGGCCGACCTCGTGAACCAGGCGAAGGCGGAGGCGCGCGAGATCACGTCGAACGCCGAGCGCGAATCGAACCAGGAGCTGCGCGAGGCCGAGGCGCGCGCCGCCCGCAGCGCCCGCAGCGGCCCAGCCGGCACCCCCGGTCGTCGAGGCTGCACCGGAGCCCGAGGCGTCCGCCGACGAGCCGACCGAGCCGCCGGTGAGCCCCGAGCCGCCCGATCAGGCGAGCTAGGCGCTCTAGACTCCCCGCATGCCGGGGGGTTTCGCGCCGAGATTTGCAGTCGAAGCCGGCTTTCTGATCCTGCTCGGGGTCGGAGCCGGATACGCCAACCTGCGAACGCCGGTGATCATCGCGCTCGTCGGGGGCGGATGGCTGATCGTCGCCATGATCGAGCTGATGGTCTGGCGGTCGCAGAGCCGCCCGGTCGCCGCATACGTTCCTCAGCCGGCGCCCGCCGAAGAGGAGCCCGCGCCGGTGATCGACGAGGAGCCGCCGGTCGTGCTCGACGACACCGAGTACCCGCTGCGCGCCGGCGCCGGCGACGCCCCGTCCGAGGAGGTCGAGGCGTACACGCGCATCCTCGGCGGCAGCGCGGAGGACGATCCACCCTCCGAAGCCGCAGAATAGGACCGTGCTGACACGGAGCATCCCGCGGTTCCTGCTGCAGGCAGGGTTCCTGATCGTCGTCGCCGCGATCGCCGCGTCGATGCACCTCTCTCCGCTCGCGATCGTGCTCGCAATGGCAGGGGCGTTCGGTCTGGTCGTGCTGATCGAGTGGCTGCTGACGCGCGACTCGACGCCTGCCCCCAAGGCGACGGCGACGGCTGCAGCTGCCGGTGCCGCGACTCGAGAGCCTCGTCCGATGCCCCGGCGCCGCACGCCGACTCCGTCGAGCGCAGGCGGACCGTCGACGCTCCGCGCGCCGCCCCCGCCACCAGCACCTCCGCCGCCCCCTCCGGCGCCACCGCCGCCGCCTCGGCCGGTAGCCCCGCCCATCAGCGCCCGGCAGCGCTGGAACGTCTTCGACCTCCAGAACCGGGCGCGCGCGATCGCCGGCCGGGATCCGGCGCGGGACGAGGAGTTGTCGTTCCTCCTGCTCTACCTGCGCGAGTTCGCCGACATCGGCGGCGACCTGCACGAGGAGTTCGACACGCTCGTCCGTGAGTCGTTCCCGGAGCTCCTGCCGACATGAGCCCCGTTCTGGTCGAACGGCAGTTGGCGGTGCTGGCTGCGGGCGTCCTCGGTGTCGTGATCGCGCTCGCGGTCGGGGCGCGCGACAGCACGGTGCTGAAGGCGCGCTCGTCGCTTCCGCAGCCGGCCGTCTCCAGTGTGAGCGGCTGGTACACGGCGCTGGCGGGCGTGCGTGCCCGGCCGCTCACCGGGCGCGTCTCGGGCTGCGGGACGCTGCTGACGCCGAAGACGCTGGGCGTCGACCACCCGGTGCTGCCCTGCGGCGCGAAGATCTTCCTCTCGTACGGTGGGAGGACCGTGCTGACCACGGTCGTCGACCGGGGCCCGTTCACGCCGAAGCCCGACTTCGAGGTCACTCCGGCCCTCGCCGACCTGATGGGGCTCAGCGGAACGCAGACGATCAGGTGGAGCTTCGCCCGCGCGGCCTGATCACGCCCGGAAGCTACAGTGGCCCGGTGCCCGACCCTGTTCGTGGCTCCGCTTTCCTATGTAGAACCAACAGCCAAAGCGAGGGAGCCCGAGTTGGGTCTGGTGAGTCGGGAGACAAGCCGCCCGCACGGCACCCACCTGGTTCGTCCAGGTTCGCTATGGGGCGGAGACATCGGCAGGGTCGGGGCACACTCCTTTTCGGCTGAGCGGTTGTTCCAAAATCGGCACACCCGCCCGCGCCTCCGGTCACGGTTTCCCGGGTAGGCTCGACGCAGGGGTCAGGGGCATTCCCCCACCAGGGGCGGGGGAATGGAGTGCGCCAGCGGCCGCCACGCCCGGGCGCGACGCGGCGTATGCCATCCTGGTTCGATGATCGAGCTCGCCGGAGACTCATCGCGCGACGGGTGCTGGACGCTCGTCCGCCTGCGGCTGGACGGCGATCGCATCGTGGATGCCGATGCAGAGGGGCTCGATTCGGACCTGCGCGGGCTGAGTCTGCTCGAGGCGGCGGCGGTCGGGGGGGAGACGCTCGCGGTTGACGCGCTGGCCAACGCGATCGGGCCCGTGTTCAGCGCTGCACCCTCCCCGTCGCGGGTCGCGGTGGCGATGAGCGGCGGGGTCGACTCGGCGGTCGCGCTGCTGCGCGCCGGCCCCGAGGCGATCGGCGTGACGCTTCGCCTGTGGACCGACCCCGAAGGCTCCGACTCGGAGCGCGCCTGCTGCTCGCCCGCGTCGGTGATCGCCGCGCGGGACGCCTGCCATTCGCTCGGCCTCCCGCACGTCACGCTCGACCTGCGCGAGGAGTTTCGGCGCGCCGTCGTCGATCCGTTCGTCCAGGGATACGCCCGCGGCGAGACGCCGAACCCATGCACCCGCTGCAACGGCGAGTTCCGTTTCGCAGAGCTCATCGCGTTCGCGCGGCGCGCGGGAGCGGCGCGGCTCGCGACCGGCCACTACGCGCGCATCGTCGAGCACCGCGGCCGCACCCTGATCGCGCGCGGGCTCGACGAGGCCAAGGATCAGTCGTACATGCTCGCCCGGGTCGATCCGCGCCTGCTCGATCGCGTGTGGTTCCCGCTCGGTGAGCGGCGGAAGGAGGAGACGCGGGCCGAGGCGGCCGCCGCCGGGCTCGCCGCGGCGGAGCGGCCGGAGAGCCAGGAGGCGTGCTTCCTGGCCGGCGACGACTACCGCCTGTTCCTGCAGCGGCGGGGGCTCGAGCCGGCGACCGGGCCGATCGTCGACACGAGCGGCCGGCAGCTCGGCACGCACGACGGGCACTGGCGCTTCACGCCCGGCCAGCGCCGGGGCCTCGGGGTCTCTGCCGAGCAGCCGCTGTTCGCGATCCGCACCGACGCGGCGGCGAACACCGTCGTTGTCGGCCCGCGCGAGGCGCTCGCCCGCACGTCGCTGAGCGCCGTCGGACAGCTCTACGCACCGGTCGACCGGGCCGAGGTGAAGGTGCGCTACCGCTCGCCGGCGGTGGCCGCGACGGTCGAGGCGACCGCCCACGGCTTCCGGCTCGAGCTCGACACCCCGGCCTACGGCGTCGCCGCGGGCCAGACCGCCGTGCTGTACGAGGACGACGTCGTCGTCGGCGCAGGCAGCCTGGCGCCCGCCTAAGATCAGGCAATGCTCGCGTCCGTCCACTGGAGTGATGTCGCCTACGGCGCGCTCGCGCTGTTCCTCGTGCTCGCGGGGCTCGCGGTCGTCTACGGCGCGATCAGGCTGGGCAGCACGCTCGGCCGGGCGTCGTCGCTGATCGAGGGGACGGAGACCGAGCTGCTGCCGGTGATCCACAAGCTCGGCGGGACGCTCGATCGCGTCAACACCCAGCTCGACAAGGTCGACGTGATCACCGACAGCGCGGTCGATGCCGTGTCGAGCGTCGACGCCAGCGTGCGGCTGGTCACCGGCGCGATGACCCGGCCGGTGCAGACTCTCGCGGGGCTGTTCGGCGGGGCGCGGCACACGGCGTCGTCGGTGCGCGCGGGCGCAGGCTGGCAGGAGGCCGTGAAGACCGGCCGCGAGGAAGCGGCGAGGCGCGAACATGACCTCGCCGAGGACATGGGGCCCGAGAATCCGCCCGACTCAGCGGCCTGACCGACTCTGCGTCGGTTCGTCCACGGGCGACGGCACAGGCCCTCCCTAGAATCAATCCCGTGAAGACCACCGCCGAGCTGAGAGAGGGCTACCTCTCGTACTTCGAGGAGAAGGGCCACCTGCGCTGCCCGTCCGCGTCGCTGATCCCGCGCGCCGACGACCACTCGACGCTGCTGACGAGCGCCGGGATGCAGCCGCAGATGCCGTTCTTCCTCGGCCGCGAGCCGCCTCCGGCGCTGCTGACCACGACCTGCCAGAAGGTGTTCCGCACGCCGGACATCGACGAGGTCGGGCTCGATACCTACCACCTGACGTTCTTCGAGATGCTCGGAAACTTCTCGTTCGGGCAGTACTTCAAGGAGGGCGCGATCGAGTTCGCGACCGAGTTCATGCGCGACCGCCTGCAGCTCGACTGGGACCGGATCTGGGTCAGCGTCCACGCCGGCGACCCGGAGCTCGAGCTCGGCCCCGACCAGGACGCGATCGACCTCTGGAAGCAGATCGGCATGCCGCCCGAGCGGATCGTCCCGCTCCCGAGCTCCGAGAACTTCTGGTCGGTGGGCGGCCCCGGCCCGTGCGGGCCCGACTCGGAGATCTACTACGACTGGGGCGCGGAGATCGGCTGTGCGGAAGGCTGCCTGCCCGGCTGCTCGCGCTGCGAGCGCTTCCTCGAGTTCTGGAACCTCGTCTTCATGTCCTACGAGCTTCACCCCGACCGCACGCTGACGCCGCTGCCGAAGCAGAACATCGACACGGGCATGGGCCTCGAGCGCATGGCCCGGATCGTCCAGAACGTGCCGTCCGTCTACGACACCGACGGCTACCAGCAGATCATGGGCTGGATCGCCCAGTCGTCCGGCGTCGCATACGGAGACTCGGTCGACGCGACCAAGGCGCACCGCGTGCTCGCCGACCACGGGCGCGGGATGACCTTCCTCGTCGGCGAGGGGATCACGCCCTCGAACGAGGGCCGGGGCTACGTCCTCCGGCGGGTCGTGCGCCGCGCGATCCAGCACGGGCTGCGGATCGGGATGGAGGCGCCGTTCATCGCCGGCCTCAGCCACACGGTGATCGACCAGATGGCCGGGGCGTACCCGGAGCTCGCCGAGCACCGCGACCAGATCGGGCGCGTGCTGCAGGCCGAGGAGGAGCGCTTCGCCGAGACGCTCGAGCGCGGGATGAAGCTGTTCGAGGACGCCGCCTCCGCGGGCGCGATCTCGGGGCGGGATGCGTTCGCGCTCCAGGCGACCTACGGCTTCCCGATCGAGCTGACGCTGGAGCTCGCCCGCGAGCGCGGCATCAACGTGGACGAGGACGCGTACACGACCGAGATGGACCAGCACCGCGAGATCTCCCGCGCCGGCGGGGGGAAGGGCGAAGTGCAGCAGGCGGCCGACTTCTCGCGCGGCGCCGGGTTCACGACAGAGTTCGTCGGCTGGGAGAAGACCGAGGTGCTGACGCAGATCGGGGCGCTCGAGGAGCTCGGCGAGGGGCTTTTCCTCGCCAAGCTGCGCGAGTCGCCGTTCTACGCCGAGGGCGGCGGCCAGGTGACCGACGCGGGCGAGCTCGAAAATGACGGCGGGTCGCGCGCGACGCTGCGCGCCGCGTACCGGATCGAGGACGACCAGGTGCTGCTCTTCGAAGGGGAGGGCTTCGCGGCCGGCGACCGGGTGAGGGCGACGGTCCCGTGGAGTGTCCGCTTCCCGACGACGGCGAACCACACCGCGACGCACCTCCTCCACGAGGCGCTGCGCGAGGTGCTCGGCGACCACGTCCACCAGGCCGGCTCGGCCGTCCGGCCCGACAAGCTCCGCTTCGACTTCAGCCACCCGCAGGCCCTCAGCCCGGAGGAGCGGACGGCGGTCGAACGGCGCGTCAACGAGGCCGTCTTCCAGAACCATCCCGTTCGCACGTTCGTCGTCCCGATCGACGAGGCGCGGACGCTCGGCGCGACGATGCTGTTCGGCGAGAAGTACGGGGACGAGGTGCGCGTCGTCGAGGTCGACGGCGTGTCGCGCGAGCTCTGCGGGGGCACGCACGTGCGCAGCACCGCCGAGATCGGCCCGTTCGTGATCCTCTCCGAGGGCTCCGTCGGCTCGGGGTCGCGCCGGATCGAGGCGGTCACCGCCGGCGAGGCGTTCGCGCTCCTGCGCGCGCGGGCCGACGAGGCCGAGGAGCTGCGCGGCGAGCTCGAGCGCGTCCGCAAGGAGGCGAAGAAGCCGGCGAAGCAGGCGGAGGCCGAGTTCGAGATCCGCTCGCGCGACCGCGACGTGGTCGTCGTCGAGGCCAAGGGCGTCAGCGGCGGTGACCTGCGCGACCTGACCGACCGCATCCGGCAGCAGGAGCGCGCGACCGCCGTGCTCGCCGGGGCGACCGACGACGGGCGGGCGTTCCTCGTCTTCAACCTCGACAAGTCGCTCGCCGACCGCGGCATCGACGCCGTCGCGCTCGTCCGTGACGCGGCGAAGCACATCCACGGGGGCGGGGGCGGCCGCCCGACGCTCGCCGAGGCGGGCGGCAAACAGCCGGACGGGCTCGGTGACGCCCTCGACGCGGCGAAGGACGCCCTGCTGGCACAGCTTTGAAAGTGCTCGCCCTGGACTACGGATCGGCCCGCACAGGCGTCGCCGTCTCCGACCCGACCGGCACGGTCGCCCGGCCGCTCTGCACCGTCGAGCGCGCCGCCACCGACCACGGGCTCGCCCGTCTCCGGGAGCTCGTCCGCGAGGAGGAGGCCGAGTGCGTCGTCGTCGGCCTCCCGCTGACCCTGCGCGGCGAGCACGGGGCGCAGGCCGACGAGACCGCGGCCTTCGTCGAGGAGCTCCGAACGCTGCTCGACGTCCCCGTCGAGACGTACGACGAGCGCTTCACCACCACCCTCGCGGGGCCGGGCGACGGCGACGACGCCCGCGCCGCCGCGCACCTGCTGTCGAGCTACCTCGAGTGGTCGAGCCACCGGAGCTGAAGCGGCCGCGCCGCGAGCAGGTCTACCGGCGGCGGCTGGTGGCCCTGGTCGTCGTGCTCGCGGTGCTCGCCGTCTGCGCGTGGGCCGGCGTCGCGCTGCTCCAGGGCCACCGCAAGACCGCGCCGCCGCCGACCACGGTTGTCGCGCCGACGATCCTCAAGGTGCTCTTCCCCGAGGGGTACACCCGCGCGGAGATGGCGGCGCAGGCGCACGCCGTCAGCCCCGCGATCAGCGCCGTCCAGTACCTGAAGGCGACCGACGCGTCGGCGCTGCCCGGGAAGTTCGCGGGCGACGGCAAGCGCCGCAACCTCGAGGGATTCCTCTTCCCGGCCACGTACGACATCTACGACAACGACCACGCGCCGCGGCTCGTGAAGAAGCAGCTCGCCGCGTTCACCCAGAACTGGGGGAAGGTCAAGCTCGGCTACGCGCGCTCGAAGAACCTGACGCCGTACGACGTCCTGACCATCGCGTCGATGATCGAGAAGGAGGCGGTGGTCGACTCCGAGCGGCCGCTGATCGCCGCGGTCATCTACAACCGCCTGCACGCGCACATCCCGCTCGGGATCGACGCGACGATCCGCTACGCGCTCGGCGTCCCCGGCACGCAGTCCCTGACGAACGCCGACTTGCGCAACCCGACGCCGTACAACTCCCGGCTGTACAAGGGACTGCCGCCGACGCCGATCTCCAATCCCGGCCTCAAGTCGATGCAGGCGGCGGCGCATCCGGCGAAGGTCGACTACCTCTACTTCGTCGCCAAGCCCGACAAGCGCCACCACTACTTCACGGCCAGCTTCGACGACTTCAACGCGTACAAGGCGGCGCACGGGTACGGATGATCGGCGGCGCGACACGCCTGGTCGGCCTGATCGGCAACCCTGTCGAGCACTCCCGCTCGCCGGCGATGCAGAACGCCGCGTTCGCCGCGCGGGGGCTCGACTGGGCGTACCTGCCGCTGCCCGTCGACGAAGGTCGGGTCGAGGACGCCGTCCGCGGGCTCGTGGCGCTCGGCTTCGCGGGTGCGAACGTCACGGCGCCGCACAAGGCCGCCGCCGCCGCCGCGTGCGACACGGAACTCGACTCGGTCAACGTGCTGGTCGTCCGTGACGGCCGCATGGAGGGGCTCTCGACCGACGCCGCCATACTCGACGGGATCACGGCCGAGCGGCCCGCGATCGTCGGCTCCGGCGGCTCGGCGGCGGCGTTCCGGGCTGCGCTGCCGGGCGCGCGCGTCTTCTCGCGGCGGGGGGACTGGCCCCCGGAGGTGTCCGACGCCGACGTGGTCGTCCACGCCACGTCCGAGCGGGACGACGTCCTCTTCGCCGTGGCGCCGGGGCAGACACTGATCGACCTCCCGTATCCAGAAACGGCAACAGGGCGCGCCGCGCGCGAGGCCGGCGCGACCGTGATCTCCGGCCTCGACGTGCTGGTCGCACAGGGCGCGGCGTCGTTCGAGATCTGGACGGGCATGCCCGCGCCCGTCGATGTCATGCGCGCCGCCGTAGGCTTGTCGGCATGAAGCTCGATCTCGTCACCGCCGGCGAGTCGCACGGCCCCGCGCTGGTCGCGATCGTCAGCGGTCTGCCCGCCGGGCTGATGCTCGACAAGGCGGCGATCGACGAGGACCTCCGCCGGCGCCAGCAGGGCTACGGGCGCAGCCCGCGGCAGCAGATCGAGACCGACGAGGTCGAGGTCTACGCGGGCCTGCGGCACGGGCGCACGCTCGGGACGCCGCTCGCGCTCGTCGTCTTCAACCGCGACCACAAGAACTGGACGTGGGGGATGAGCCCGTTCCCGCCCGAGGGCGAGCCGACCGGCAAGGGCAAGGAGCCGGTCACGCTTCCGCGCCCCGGCCACGCCGACCTCGCAGGTGTCCTCAAGTACGGGCTCGACGACGTCCGCGATGCGCTCGAGCGCGCGAGCGCCCGGCACACGGCGGTGATCGTCGCCGCGGGCGCGGTCGCGAAGGCGCTGCTGCGCGAGATCGGGTCGAGGTCACCGGCTCGGTCGTCGGCGACGACCTCGAGGCGCGCGTGGACGAGGCGAGAGCGGCGCGCGACACCGTCGGCGGCGTCGTCGAGGTGCGCGCCACCGGCGTGCCGCCCGGGCTCGGCTCGTACGCGTCACGCGACGACCGCCTCGACGCACGGCTCGCCGCCGCGCTGATGGGCATCCAGGCCGTGAAGGGCGTCGAGATCGGCGACGGCTTCGCGCTGGCCGGGATGCGTGGCTCGGAGGCGCACGACGAGATCCACCGCGACGACCGGGGTCTGTACCGCGACACGAACCACGCCGGCGGGATCGAGGCCGGTATCTCGAACGGCGAGCAGATCGTCGTCCGTGCGGCGATGAAGCCGTTGCCGACGTTGATGCAGCCGCTCGAGTCGGTCGATCTCGCCACCGGCGAGCCGGCGGAGGCGCTCGTCGAGCGCAGCGACACTGCGGCCGTCGAGGCGCTCGCGGTCGTCGCCGAGGCGTCGGTCGCGTTCGAGCTCGCCCGCGCCGCCCGCGAGAAGTTCGGCGGCGACGCGATCGGCGATTTCACCGGCGCCTACCAGGCCTACCTCGGGCGCATCGATTGGCAAGCGCGCTGACGAAGCACCTCGCGCTCGTCGGCTTCATGGGCGCCGGCAAGACGACGCTCGGCCTCCAGGTCGCCGAGCGGCTCGGGCGGAGGTTCCTCGATCTCGACCGTCAGATCGCCGACAGCGCCCGCGCGACGATCCCGGAGATCTTCGCGCAGCGCGGCGAGGTCGAGTTCCGCGTCCTCGAGCAGGCGGCCGCGCTCGAGGTCCTGCACGGGGGTAAGCCGGCCGTGGTCGCGCTCGGCGGGGGAGCGGTGACGAGCCCGGGGATCCGGGAGGCCTTGCGCGATAACGCTTTGACGGTCTACGTCGAAGTCGATCCGACGCTGGCGTGGCAGCGGGTGCGCGGCCAGGGGAGGCCCCTGGCGCAGGAGGAGGTCGCGTTCCGGGCGCTGTACGAGGAGCGGCTGCCGCTGTACCGCGAGGTCGCCGACGCGGTCGCGACCGACATCGACGACATCGTGCTGGCCGCCGCGGGCGTGCACGTCGCGGTCGGCTCGCTCGAGCTGCTCGGCGAGCTCGTCCCCGGCGACGGGCCGGTCTCGCTCGTCGCCGACGCGCACGTCTCCGGCATCCACGGCATGGACGCGCAGCTCGCGCTCGGCCCGCGGCTCGCGTCGACCCACGAGGTGCACGGCAAGGGGACCGACGACCTCGACCGGCTCTGGCGTTCGCTCCGGCTCGACCGCGGCGGGACGATCGTCGCGCTCGGCGGCGGCACGACCACCGACCTCGCCGGCTTCGCCGCAGCCACGTACCTGCGCGGCGTGGACTGGGTCGCGGTACCGACGTCGCTGGTCGGCCAGGTCGACGCGGCGATCGGCGGCAAGACGGCCGCCGACCTGCCCGAGGGCAAGAACCTCGTCGGCTCGTTCCACTGGCCGGCGCGCACCGTGATCGACCCGGCGCTGCTCGCGACCCTTCCGGAGGCCGAGCGGCTGAACGGGATGGCCGAGGTGGTGAAGACGGGCCTGCTCGCGGGCGAGCCGCTTTGGGAGCTCGCCGACGACGAGCTCGTGCGCCGCTGCGCGGCGTACAAGTCGGCGCTCTGCATCCGCGACCCGCACGACCGCGGCCCGCGCCACGCGCTGAACCTGGGCCACACCTTCGGGCACGCGGTCGAGGCGGCCTCTGGCTACGAGCTGCCGCACGGGCGCGCGGTCGCGCTGGGTCTGCTCGCCGCGCTCCGCCTCTCCGGCCGCGACACGAAGGCGGTCGAGGAGGTGCTCCATCCGGAGCGCGTGCGGGTCGACCGCGACCGCGCCTGGGAGGCGCTCCTGCGCGACAAGAAGGGCCGGCTGCGGATCGTCCTCCTCGGCGACGACGGCGCCTACGAGGAGGAGCTGCCGGAGGCCGACGTTCGGGCTGCGCTCGACGAGTTGATCGACGGCTAGGCTCACGCCGTGAATGTCGACGTGCTCAACGGCGTGAACCTCGACGTGCTCGGGCGGCGCGACCCGGCCACGTACGGCGGGCTCGGGATCCAGGAGCTCGAGACGCGCATCTACGAGTGGGGGAAGGAGCTCGACCTGCGCGTCCGCTGCCGCCAGACGAACCACGAGGGCCAGTACGTCGACTGGTGCCACGAGGCGCTCGACGCCGCCGAGGGGGTCGTCCTGAACCCGGCCGCCTGGACGCACTACAGCTACGCGATCCGCGACGCGGTCGAGCTCTTCACCGTGCCGGTCGTCGAGGTGCACCTGTCGAACGTCGAGGAGCGCGAGGACTGGCGCAAGGTGTCGCTGATCGCCGACTTCGCCGCCAAGCGCGTGATCGGCAAGGGGCCGGACGGCTACCGCGAGGCGCTCGAGTTCCTGGCGGCCGCCTCGTGAACCCGCGCGTCGAACGCCTCCGCGCCGAGATCGAGGCGCCGCTGCTCGTCACGAAGCCGGTCAACGTCGGCTACCTGACCGGCCTCGAACAGCTCGAACGCCGCGCTGCTCGTCGAGCCCGACAGCGTGCGTGTGTTCACCGACTTCCGGTACGTCGAGAAGGCGCGACTGCTCGGGCTGGAGGTCACGCCGGTCTCGCGCAACCTGTTCTCCGGCATGGCCGAGCACCTGCCGAAGCGCGTCGAGTTCGAGGCCGAGGACCTGACCTACGCCGCCTGGGCGGTGCTCGACCGCGGCGGGATCGAGCTCGTCCCGCGCCACGAGCTGCTCGAGACCGTGCGGTGCGTCAAGGAGCCGGCCGAGCTCGACGCGATCCGCGCGGCCGCCGCGATCACCGACGAGGTCTTCCACCGGCTCGCCGAGCAGCAGTTCGTCGGCCGAACCGAGCGCGACCTGGCCTGGTGGATCGAGTCGACGATGCACGAGCTCGGGGCCGACGGGCCGGCGTTCGACGTGATCGTCGCCGCCGGCGCGAACGGCGCGACGCCGCACGCGACGACGAGCCGCGAGGTGATCCAGCCCGGCCAGACGGTCGTCGTCGACGCCGCCGCGCGGCTCGCCGGCTACAACTCGGACTGCACGCGCACCTTCGCCACCGGTGAGCTCCCCGAGGAGCTGGCGCGCTCCTACGAGATCTGCCTGCGCGCCCAGGAGACGAGCCTGGCGGCGACCGTCGTCGGCGCGAACGGCCGCGATGTCGACGCCGTTGCGCGCGACCTGATCGCGGCGGAGGGTCTCGGCGAGCTCTTCGGCCACGGGCTGGGTCACGGCCTCGGCCTGGAAGTGCACGAGCAGCCGCGCCTGCGGCCGGAATCGGACGATGTCCTCGTCGCGGACGGCGTCGTCACTGTCGAGCCGGGCATCTATCACCCGGGCCTTGGAGGGATCAGAATCGAGGACCTCGTGATCATCGGAGAGAATGGGCCGGAAGTGCTCACGTCCTTCACCAAAGAACTGGTTACGGTCGGCTGATGGCGAGCGTCCCCGAGAAGCTCGCCGCCGCGGTCGCGGCCCTGCCGTTCGTCCAGGTGCCGGAGGGCTGGGAGGGCGGATCGCCGCTCAACATCCCCGGGCTCGCCGCGGGTCTCCCGCTCGACGACCCCTGGGACACGGTCGTCAAGGCGTCGGCGCCGGGCCTGGCCGGCGACGAGGTTCGGTTCGCGGTCACGGCGGACGGCCGCACGATCTCCGGCGGCGACGCGTCCGCGGAGGCGCTGGAGCCGCTCGTCCGCGCGATCGCTCACCACCTCGAGGCGCCGTTCTGGGCGATCGCCGTGCCGGACGAAGGTGACGAGTGGACGGCCGCGGGCACCGCCGCCGAGGTGCTCGAGATGCCGGACGCGACCGGCGACGAGGTCGAGGCCAGCCGCGTCGGCGGCGAGACCTCGGGACTGGTCGACGGGGAGGACGCTGCGCTCCCGGCGCGGGATCGGTGACCTGCTCGCCCGCCAGGACGGGGACACCGCGATCGTCGCGCACCGCTTCGCCGGCCCGGTCTGGGTCGCCGAGGTCTACCCGCTGTAGCCCGGTACACTGCCCCGCCGATGGCCGACGTCGTCTCCACCAACCAGTTCAAGAACGGCATGCACATCGAGGTCGACGGTGAGCCGTGGCGCATCGTCGACTTCCAGCACGTCAAGCCGGGCAAGGGCGGCGCGTTCGTCCGGACGAAGCTGAAGGCGCTCGAGTCGGGCTCCGTCGTCGACCGCACGTTCCGCGCGGGCGAGAAGTTCAACCGCGGTCCACACCGAGGTCAAGAACGTCCAGTACCTCTACGACTCGGGCGACGACGTCGTCTTCATGGACGAGGAGAACTACGAGCAGATGCACCTGACGCACGCGTCGGTGGAGGATGCGCTCGAGTTCATGCAGCCGTCCAGCTCAGTCCAGCTGCTGATGGTCGACGGCAAGCCCGCGGGCGTCCAGATGCCCTCCTCGGTCGAGCTGACCGTCACCGAGACCGAGCCCGGCATCCGCGGCGACACCGTCTCGAACGTGACGAAGCCGGCGACGCTGGAGACCGGCGCTGTCGTCCAGGTGCCGCTGTTCGTCAACGTGGGCGACCGCCTCAAGGTCGACCCGCGCGAGAAGCGCTACATCAGCCGCGCCTGATCGCCGCCTGCCACGCCGGGCCGCCGCGAGCTTCCCGCGTTTCCACCCCTGTCTCTGAGACCAGGGGTGTGACGAGAGTGGAACATTTCGCGCACAGGCGGTGGAGAGCCCTCGCCGTGGCCGGACGGCGGTAGGCTCCCTCCGGTGCCGGCACTCGTCGACACGACCCTTCGGCTGCTCGGGCAGGAACCGCTTGCTGCGGTGATGCCCACGTCCGCGCAGCTCGACCTCGCCGAGATTCTCGACGGGGCGGGCTTCGCGTACCTGGAGGTCTCCGGCGGCGGCTGCTTCGACTCCGCGGTCAAGCGCGGCGTGGAGAGCCCGTGGGAGCGGATCCGGGCGATCCGCGCCCGGACGAAGACGCCGCTCGCGCTCGCGTTGCGCGGCCGCTTCCTCGTCGGCTCGCGGCCCGTCGGGGGCGACTTCGTCCGCCGCTTCGTCGCGTCGGCTGCGGAGAGCGGCATCGACGTCTTCCGCCTCCACGACCCGCTGAACGACGTCTCGAACCTGCGGGAGGCGAGCGAGGCGATCACGGCCGCCGAGCGCGAGTTCGACGCCGGCCTCGTCTACAGCCCCGGCCCGTCGGGCGACACCGACGCGCTCGTCGCCCAGGCGCAGCGCCTGCCCGAGCTCGGCGCGGCGCGCGTGCTGCTCCACGATCCGTCCGGCTCGCTCGAGCCGCACCGCGTCCGCGAGCTGGTCGAGGCGATCCGGGAGGCGAGCAGCCTGCCCGTCGGCTTCTACTGCCAGGGCGCCGGCGGCGGCGCGCTCGCCGCCGCGATCGAGGCCGCCCGTGCCGGGGTCGACCTGATCGCGTGCGCGGTCTACCCGGTCGCGCTCGTTCTGCACCGCGCCTCGGGCGAGGCGGCCGCCGACGCGCTCGAGGGTCTCGGGCTCGGAACGGGCGTCGACGGTCGACAAGCTGTGGCAGGCCTCTGACCTCGTCGACGAGCACATCGGCGACCAGCCGGTCGCGCCGCTCGCCCCGCGCATCGCGACCCGCGCCGCCGAGCACAGCCTGCCCGCCGGCCTGATCGCCGCGATCGACGTCCACCTGCGCACGCACGGCGCCGGCGACCGCCTCGACGAGGTGATCGCCGAGCTGGAGACGATCCGCGCCGAGGTCGGCTGGCCGCCGCTCGCCGCGCCGATCGGCCAGGTGCTCGCCTCGCAGGCGCTCCTGCACGTGCTCGCCGCCGAGCGCTACCAGACCGTCGTCGACGAGCTCCGCGCCCTGCTCGCCGGCCGTTACGGCACCACGCCCGCGGAGATCTCGCCGGCGGTGCAGCGCGCGGTCGCCCTGCTCTCGGGCGGAGAGCTCCCGGAGGAAGAGCCGATCGACGTCGAGGAGCTGCGCAAGGAGCACAAGGGTCTGGCGGCGAGCGAGGAGGAGCTGATCCTGCTCGCGCTCTTCGGCGACGACGCCGAGCCGCTGCTGCGGACGATCCGCGGCCGCGGCACACAGGACTCGCTCGAGGGCAGTGGTGTGGACGCGACCCGGGCCGAGCGGATCCGCGAGATCGTCCGGATCGTCCAGGACTCCGGCGTCGGCGAGGTGACGATCGAGGACGCCGGGCTGCGCGTGACCGTTCGCCGCACGCCCGACCTCGCCGACATGCCCGCCGCCGCCGCACCAGCGGCCGCGGGGCTGCGCCCCGAGGAGGAGACGACGGCCGCCGCGCCCGCCGCGCCGCCGGTCGACCCGGGGATGATCCGGGTCGAGGCGCCGATGGTCGGCACGTTCTACCGCGCGTCGTCGCCCGGCTCGCCGCCGTTCGTCCAGGAGGGCGACGCGGTCGGCGCCGGCCAGACGCTCTGCATCCTCGAGGCGATGAAGCTGATGAACGAGGTGAAGGCGGAGCAGGAGGGCATCGTCCGGCGCATCCACCCGGAGAACGCCGCGCCGGTCGAGTACGGCCAGCTCCTGTTCGAGCTCGAGCCCGTCAACGGCCGCCCGCCCGGGCTCTAGGCCGTGTTCACGCGCGTCCTGGTCGCCAACCGCGGCGAGATCGCCGTCCGCATCATCCGCGCCCTGCACGAGCTGGGGGTCGAGGCCGTCGCGATCTACTCGACCGCCGACGCCGACGCGCTGCACGTGAAGCTCGCCGACCGCGCGGTCTGCATCGGTCCGCCGCCGCCGGCCGCGAGCTACCTGAACATCCCGTCGGTCGTCGCCGCCGGCGAGACGACCGGCTGCCAGGCAGTCCACCCCGGCTACGGATTCCTCGCCGAGCGCCCGGAGTTCGTGCGTGCCTGCGTGGACAACGACCTGGTGTTCATCGGCCCGGACGCGGACGTGATGGCGCGGATGGGCGACAAGGTGCAGGCGAAGATCGCGATGCGCGAGGCGGGCGTCCCGCTGGTCCCCGGCACCGAGGGCGCGACGACGCTGGCGCAGACGCGCGAGCTCGCCCCGCAGATCGGGTTCCCGTTGCTGCTCAAGGCGGCCGCGGGCGGCGGCGGCCGCGGCATGCGGCTCGTCACGTCGGCCGACGAGCTCGACAATGCCTACGCGACCGCGTCCGCCGAGGCCGACGCGGCGTTCGGCGACGGCAGCCTCTACGTCGAGAAGGCGCTCGTCCCCGCGCGGCACGTCGAGATCCAGGTGCTCGCCGACGGCAAGGGCGGCGTGCTGACGCTCGGCGAGCGCGAGTGCTCGATCCAGCGCCGCCATCAGAAGCTGATCGAGGAGTCGCCGTCGCCGGCGCTCACGCCCGAGCTCCGCGAGGAGATGGAGGCGTCCGCCGAGCGCGCCTGCATCGAGACCGGCTACACCAACGCCGGGACCCTGGAGTTCCTGCTCGGCCCCGACGGCGCGTTCTCGTTCATCGAGCTCAACGCCCGGCTCCAGGTCGAGCACCCCGTCAGCGAGCTCGTCACCGGCATCGACATCGTGCGCGAGCAGCTGCGGATCGCCGCCGGGGAGCCGCTCTCCATGACGGGCCGCGCGCCGCGCTCGGGCCACGCGATCGAGATCCGGATCAACGCGGAGGACCCCGAGCGCGACTTCGCGCCGTCGCCGGGCACGATTACGCGGATGCGCGCGCCGAACGGCCCAGGTGTGCGGCTCGACACCCACGTCGAGACGGGCAGCACGATCCCGCCGACGTACGACTCGCTGATCGCCAAGCTGATCGTCTGGGACAACGACCGCCCGGCCGCGATCGCACGCGCCCTGCGCGCCCTCGGCGAGCTCGAGATCGAGGGGATCGCGACCACGCGTGACTTCGCGCGGGGCGTGCTGCGCAGCGAGGCGTTCACGAGCGGCGACTACTACGACCTCGTACATCGACGAGCTCGACCTGATGACGCTCTCCCGCCGGGCCGCCGGCGCACCGCGCTGTTCCTGCTCTACCAGTGGGACCTGACCGGCCAGCCGCTGGGCACGAACTACGAGGGCGAGATCGACGAGTTCGCCCGCACGCTGGCCGAGTCGGTCGCCGCGCGCGCCGAGGAGCTCGACGCCCGGATCTCGGCCGTCTCGGGCGACTGGCCCGCCGGGCAGCTCGGCACGCTCGAGCGGAACATCCTCCGGATCGGCATCTACGAGCTCGATGAAGGTACGGTCCCGCTCGAAGTGGCGATCGACGAGGCGGTCACCCTGGCGAAGCGCTACGCGTCCGAGGACGCGGGACGCCTCGTGAACGGCATTCTCGGGACGATCTCTCGCGAGGCGCCGGAGCGGGCATGAGCGATATGCAGGCGAAGGTCGAGCGGCTCGAGGAGCTGCGCCGGCAGATGGAGTCGTGCGGGTCGCTGGAGGAGGCGGTCGACCTGCTGGCGGAGATCGACACGATCGCGAAGGAACTGATCGAGGAGATCGACCGGGCGAAGCGGGAGGCTGATGCACCGTCCTGAGGAGCTGAAGGAGCTCGTCGAGACGGCGATCGAGGAGCTCGAGCTCTGGCCCGACCTCCACGGCCAGGCCGAGTCGGCGCGCTACGCGCTGGAAATGGGCGGCAAGCGGGTTCGCCCGGTGCTCTCGCTGGCGGTCGGCGAGGCGCTCGGTGCGCCCCCGGAGCAGGTGATGGCGGCGGGGCTGGCAGTCGAGCTCGTGCACAACTTCTCGCTCGTCCACGACGACCTGCCGCCGCTCGACAACGACAGTGAGCGGCGTGGCAAGCCGAGCGTCTGGGCCGCGTACGGAGAGGGCAAGGCGGTGCTCGCCGGGGACGCGCTCCTCGCCGAGGCGTTCCGGCTCGCCTGTACGTACCCGACCTCGCAGGTCGCGCGGGAGCTCGCAGAGATGACGCTCGGGATGATCGGCGGCCAGTACCTCGACACGATGGAGCCGGGCACCGACCTCGAAACCGTCCACCGCCTCAAGACCGGCTGCCTCTTCTACGCATCGGTAACGCTGGCGCTCTGGGCGGTCGAGCTGCCCGAGCCCGACCAGACGCCGTGGCGGGCATTCGCGGCCGAGCTCGGGATGCTCTTCCAGGTCGTCGACGACATCCTCGACTCGGACGGGTTCGTGCTCACCGAGGGCATCGACGCCGCCCGCGTGCGCGCGAACGACGCCGCCGAGCGGGCGCATGCGCAGCTCGGCCGGATCGACGCCGACACGTCCGTGCTCGCGGACATCGTCGCCGGGCTCGCAGTGCGTACCGTTTAGAGGTCGTGAAGAAGCGCCTGGACGTCCTCCTCGTCGAGCGTGGGCTCGCGGAGTCGCGTGCCCAGGCGCAGGCACTGATCCTCGCCGGGCTCGTCCCCGGGCACTCGAAGGCGGGCGAGCAGGTCGACGAGGCCGCCGAGCTGGAGGTCGAGCGCGGCCCGCGGTTCGTCTCGCGCGGAGGCGAGAAGCTCGACCACGCGCTCGACGCGTTCGGCGTCGACCCGGCCGGCCTGGACTGTCTCGACGTCGGCGCGTCCACGGGCGGGTTCACCGACGTGCTCCTGCAGCGCGGCGCCGCGCACGTGATCGCCCTGGACGTCGGCTACGGGCAGCTGCACCCGAAGCTGCGCGGCGACCCGCGCGTGACGGTGCTCGAGCGCCTGAATGCCCGCGAGCTCACGGAGTTGACCTACGCGCCTGCGCTCGTCGTGTGCGACGTGTCGTTCATCTCGGTGCGGACGGCGTTGCCACCGGCCCTGCGTTTGTCCAACCCGGGGTGGGTGGCTGTCGTTCTGATCAAGCCGCAGTTCGAGGCGGGACGCGAGGACGTGGGCAAGGGGGGCGTCGTCACTTCGCGCGAGACACGAACGAGAGTGGCACGAGAGGTCGCCGAAGCGGCCCTCGATTGGGATGCGGAGGTCGTCGGCGTCGTAGACTCGGGCTTGCCCGGCCCGAAAGGAAACCGTGAGCTCTTCCTCCACCTCGTCCACCGAACAGGAGCCCGCCTCCCGCGCGAGCTCGACGCCTGGATCGATGCCGCCGTCGTCTGAAGGCGTCCGGCGGGTCGCGGTCGTCTCCCACGGCGACCCGAAGGTGATCGCGGACGCGCGCGCCCGCGTCGAGGCGATCGTCAAGGCGGCCGGTGCCGAGGTCGTCGACGGCGACGACGTCGATCTCGCGGTCGTCCTCGGCGGCGACGGGACGACGCTCCGCGCGCTGCACCGGTTCCTCGACACGGCGGTGCCGGTGATCGGCGTCAACTTCGGCCGCGTCGGGTTCCTGTCCGCGATGACGCCGGACGGGATGGACGTGGGGCTCGCCCGTGCGATCGCAGGTGAGCGGCGGATCGTCGAGCTGCCCACGCTCGACATCGACGTCGACGGGCTGGAGGCGGTCGCGATCAACGACATGGTCGTCGCGACCTCCGCGATCGGCCGCATGGTCGAGCTCGCCTGGGCGGTCGGCGGCGAGGATCTCGGCGTCCAGCCCTGCGACGGCGTGATCTGCGCGAGCTCGACGGGATCGACGGCGTACAACCTGTCGAGCGGCGGCCCGGTGCTGGTCTGGGGGCTCGACGCGATGGCCGTCACGTTCGTCTCCCCGCACTCGCTCCACGCGCGGCCGCTGGTCGTTCCGCGCGGGCTCGACCTCGTCGTCCGCAACGAGACGAACGCCGGCCGGGAGGGCGCCGCCGCGAAGGTGATCGCCGACGGGATGGAGATCGGCCAGCTCCCGTCCGGAAAGCAGGCGACGGTCCGGCTGGGCCACCGCCGCTCGCTGCTCGCGCTCCTCCCGGAGATGACCTTCTTCCACCGGTACCGCGAGACTTTTGCTTCGTAGCCTCCGCATCGAGAACCTCGTCCTGATCCGCGACGCGGAGCTGCCGTTCGCGCCCGGGCTCAACGTGATCACCGGCGAGACGGGCGCGGGGAAGACGATCCTCGCGCAAGCGATCGGGCTCCTGCTCGGCGCGAAGGGCGATGCCGCGTACGTCGGCGCCGGAGGCGCCGAGTCGTACGTCGAGGCCGAGTTCGACCTGCCGGCGGGGCTGCTCGACGAGGACGCGTTCGACGCGCTCCGCGACCTGCGGCCCGACGACGAGGAGGGCGTGGTGCTGGCGCGGCGGATCACGGGCGAGGGCCGCACGCGCGCCTACGCGTGGGGCCGGAGCGCCGCGCGGGAGGACGTCGCGGGGCTGGGGGAGCGGCTGCTCGCGATGTCCGGCCAGTTCGAGCAGCGCCGGCTCGCGCGCCCGGCGTACCAGCTGTCCGTGCTCGACACCTTCTGCGGCGACGACCAGCTCCGTCGGCGGGCCGACGCCCGGGCCGCCTGGCGCGAGCTCGCGGCGGCGCGGAAGCGCCACGAGGAGCTGACACGGGATGCGGCTGCAGGAGAGGCGCGGGTGGCCGAGCTCCGCGCGCTCGTCGAGGACACCGACGGCCTGGAGCCGGGGCAGGAGGACGCCCTCCGGGAGGAGCGGGAGCGGCTGCGGCACCTGACCGAGCTGGTCGAGGGCACCGCCGCCGCCGCTGAGGCGCTCGACCCCGAGGAAGGTGACGGCGCGGCAGGACTGACGGCCGCCGCGGAGCGTGCGCTCGCGCCGGTCGAGCGGCTCGCGCCCGAGCTGCAGAAGGCCGGCGACGAGCTGCGCGATGCCGAGCTCCGCCTGCGCGAGGCGGCGAGCGCGCTCCGGTCGTTTCTGACCGCGCTCGAGGCCGATCCCGGCCGGGTCGAGGAGGTCGAGTCGGAGCTCGACCGCATCGCCGACGCTCGGCGGCGGTTCAACTGCCAGTCGTTCGAGGAGCTGCTCGCCCGTGCGGCCGAGGCGAAGACCGAGCTGGCCGCGCTCGACGAGGGACGCGACCCCGTCGCCGCAGCGGAGGAGACGCTCGCGCAGGCCGAGGCACGCGTCGCGGCGGTCGCCGCCGGGCTGCACACGGCACGTGAGGCCGCCACCGGGCCGTTCGCGGAGGCGGTCGCGGCGGAGCTGCACGGCATGGGCATGGGCGACGGCGAGTTCGCGGTCGAGCTACGGGAGCGCGACCCCGGGGCGACCGGAACGGACGAGACGGCGTTCCTGATCCGCCCGAACGCCGGGCTGCCGTTCGCGCCGGTCGCCGAGACCGCCTCGGGCGGCGAGCTCTCCCGCGTCGCGCTGGCGATCGCCGCGGTCGCCGGCGGCGAGACGATGGTCTTCGACGAGATCGACGCCGGCATCGGCGGCACGACCGCCCACGGCGTCGCCGAGACGCTCGCGCGCCTCGCCGACCGCGCCCAGGTGATCACGATCACGCACCTGCCGCAGATCGCGAGCAGGGCGGAACGGCACTTTCGGGTGGAGAAGGTTCCGGGCAACCCGACCCACACGCGCATCACGGAGCTCACGCCGGACGAGCGCAAGGACGAGATCGAGCGCATGCTCGGCGGCCGCGAGTTTCTCGCGACCGTCTCGGAGAGAGACGATGGCTAGCCTCGTCGAGTTCACCGGCCCCGCACGGCTCGACCGGCGGACGAAGCGCCTCGTCCACCGGCTCGGCCAGGACGACGTGGCGATCGTCGACCACACCGACCTCGACCGCGTCACCGCGGAGGAGCTGCTCGAGACCGGCGTGCGGGTCGTCGTCAACGTGTCGGAGTCGCTCTCCGGGCGTTTCCCCAATCCGGGGCCGCTGCTGCTCGTACGCGGCGGCGTGACGCTGATCGATGCGCCCGGCGCGAAGCTGTTCGACGAGGTCACCGACGGCGAGTCGCTGACCGTGCGCGGCGCGAGCGTCTTCCGGAACGGCACGTGCCTCGCGCGCGGCCGCGCGCGCGGCGAGCGCGAGCTCGAGCTGGCGCTGGCCGAGCAGCGCAGCCGCGTGACCGAGTCGCTGTCGGAGTTCGCCGAGAACACGCTCCAGCATCTGAAGGCGGAGGGATCGCTGCTCGCGGAGGGCATCGACTTCCCCGTGCTGAAGACCCGCTTCCGCGACCGGCACGCGCTGGTCGTCGCCCGCGGGCCGGGGCACAAGCGCGACCTCCGGATCGTCAAGCCGTACGTCCGCGACTTCAAGCCGGTGCTGGTCGGTGTCGACGGCGGCGCCGACGCGCTGATCGAGGCCGGCTACAAGCCCGACGTGATCGTCGGCGACATGGACTCCGTCTCCGACGCGGCGCTGAAGAGCGGGGCGGAGGTGCTCGTCCACGCGTACCGCGGCAACGGTGACGCGCCGGGCGCCGCCCCGGGCGCGGGCCGGGCCGAGGAGCTCGGCGTGCCGTACGTGGTCGTGCCGGCGATGGGGATCAGCGAGGACGTCGCGCTCCTGCTCGCGCACGAGAAGGGCGCCGAGCTGATCGTCGCGGTCGGGACGCACTTCAACCTGATCGAGTTCCTGGAGCGCAACCGCGCCGGGATGTCGTCGACGTTCCTGACCCGGCTGCGCGTGGGGGAGATCCTCGTCGACGCGAAAGGCGTGTCGAGGCTCGTCTCGCGGCGTGTCGGCCTGTGGCCGCTGGTCGTGCTGAGCCTGGCGGGCCTGGGCGCGATCGTGGTCGCAGTCGTCGCGTCGCCGGGAGTGGAGCACCTCGTCCAGCTGCTCGTGCTGCGGGTCCGCGACTGGCTCGGCCTCGGCTGAACCTGGCTGAAACGGCCCTGGCCCGAATGGACCGCCACCAAGGCGTTCCCGGCCTCCTCCCCGCGGCGATCGTAATCGTGAAAATCGCCACGTGTGGGACACGCGACTGTGCCGAAGGCGTCACACCGATGCGAATGAAGATGACCGCGTCGAGGGAGCTTGCTCGCGTCCCGGCCCGACGTCTGGGCGGTCGTGGGCGAGCCGTTCCATCTGCCCGACTGGTGGCCGGGCCTGGCGGGCGTCCAGCCCGACCGGCGCGGAGCCGCGGCGGGGGCGCGCTGGACACGTGACGGCGAGCAAGGAGCCGACGCTGTTCCGCCGCCCCGAGGCGACCGGCACGCTGGTCGTCACGGCGTCTGCGCCACCGTCGCTCTTCGCGTTCCATCTCACCGGGGAAAAGCTCGACGTCCGCGTCGACCTCGAGGCGACCGCGGCTGACCGCACGCGCGCGACGATCACGGTCGAGGGCCCGTGGCTGGTCATGTACCGCCGGACGCTGGCGAGGAGAGCCGCGAGCCGTCTGTACAGCCTGTGCCAGACTGCGGCGTCGCTCTGACACCACGCCATGTTCGATCTCCGCTACCACGTCGCCTCGCTGGCGGCCGTCTTCATCGCCCTGATCATCGGGATCGTCGTCGGCGTGGGCATCTCCGGGAAGGGCTTCGTCTCGGACAGCGAGCGCTCGCTGTTCAACGAGCGGATCGCCGACCTGAAGAGCCGTCTCGACTCGGCGACCAAACGCGACACCGACCTCGTGCGCGAGCAGCGGGCCGCGCAGGCGTTCGTGCAGGACGCGTATCCGGCGCTGATGGCCGGGCGCCTGCAAGGGGACGAACAGCGGCATCGTGTTCGCCGGGCCGATCGACGGGCGTGTCCGCTCGCAGGTCGAGCAGGCGCTCAGCGACGCGGGCGCCGGGCCGCCGGTGCGCGTCCGGGCGCTGAAGCTGCCGATCGACCCGCCGACGCTTCGCCGCGCGCTCGCCGGGCACCCGGCGCTCGCGGCGCTCGCCACCCAGAAACGGATCGGTGACCTCGGCCGCCGGCTCGGCGCCGAGATGGTCGCCGGCGGCGACAGCCCGCTGTGGCAGCTCCTGTCCGCGCAGCTCGTCGAGGAGCGCTCCGGCAACGACAAGCCGCCCCTGGACGGCGTCGTGATCGGGCGCAGCGTGCCCCCGCAGAGCGGCGCTACCGCGCGGTTCCTGGCCGGCTTCTACGCCGGGCTGGGCTCGCAGGGCGTGCCGGCGGTCGGTGTCGAGATGACGCGGCCGGGCGGGAAGTCGGCGGTCGAGCCGTTCGCCAAGCAGGATCTCGCCACGGTGGACGACGTCGACTCGCAGGCGGGGCGGCTGGCGCTGGCGCTGCTCCTGGCCGGCGCCGACCCCGGGCAGTACGGGGTGAAGAAGAGCGCGCACGACGGCGTCCTCCCGCAGATCCCGGCCGCCGCCCCGGCCGGTGGCTGACCGGCTGACCGTCCTCGTCGCCGCCAGGGACGAGGAGGAGCGGATCGGCGCGACCGTGGCCGCGCTCCGCGAACGGTTTCCGGACGCGGAGGTGATCGTCGCCGACGACGGGTCGCGCGACGACACGGCACGTCGTCGCCGAGGCGGCAGGCGCCCGCGTCCTGCGGCTGCCGCGGCGCGGCAAGGGGCAGGCGCTGACCCTCGGCGAGCGCGCGGCGGGCCCCGGCCCGCTGCTGCTCTGCGACGCCGACCTGACCGGCGACCTCGGCGCGCTGCTCGACGCCGAGGCCGACCTCGCGGTCGCCGCCTTCGCCGAGCGGCAGGGCGGGGGGTTCGGGATCGTCAAGCGCACCGCCCGCGAGCTGCTCCGCCTGAGCACCGGGCGGGAGCTGCGCGAGCCGCTCTCCGGCCAGCGGGCGCTGTCGCCCACCGCGCGTCGTGCGACCTTCCCGGTCGCCGCCGGCTTCGGGTGCGAGGTGCGCATGACCCACGACGCGGCCGCTGCAGGGCTCAGCGTCGAAGAGATCGAGCTCCCGCTCGGCCACCGGGCGACCGGCCGCGACCTTCGCGGATTCGCGCACCGCGCCCGCCAGCTCCGCGACGTCGTGCTGGCGTTCGGGCCGCAGGCTGTGAACCACCGTGGACTGCGCCTGCCGAAGGTGGGCTGGGTCGTCGGCGCCCTCGACCCGCGGGTCGCGCCGGTCGCGGCGATCGGTCTCGCCGACGACCTCTACTCGGGACCGGAGCGCGGGATCGCCGCGCACCTCCGCGCGGGGGACACCACCGGCGTCCTCAAGCTCGTCGGGATCCCGCTCTTCGGCCTCCTCGCCACCCGGCAAGATCTCGGGCGCGCTGCTCGTTGCCCTGGCAGCCAACGCGCTGAACCAGCTCGACACGAAACCGGGCCGCGCGCTGAAGGCGTACGCGCTCGCCGCGATCCCGCTACGCGCGCCGCTGATGCCCGCCGTCATGCTCGCTCCCTACGATCTCCGGGAGATGGCGATGCTCGGGGACTCGGGGTCGAACGCGCTCGGCGCCATGCTAGGGTTGAGTTCCGTGGAGAGGTTCACGGGAAAGAGCCGGTGGCTGGCGATCGGCGCGCTCGCCGGGCTCAACCTCGTCGGCGAGTTGACGTCACTCGGTGACGCGATCGAACGCACGCCGGTGCTCCGCGATCTCGACGCCGCGGGGCGGCCCGAGTGAGCGAGCCGACCAAGTACGTCTTCGTCACCGGCGGCGTCGTCTCGTCGCTCGGCAAGGGCATCACCGCGGCGTCGCTCGGCCGGCTGCTGAAGGCGCGCGGGCTGAAGGTCGACGTCCAGAAGTTCGACCCGTACCTGAACGTCGACCCCGGGACGATGAGCCCGTTCCAGCACGGCGAGGTCTTCGTCACCGAGGACGGCGCCGAGACCGATCTCGACATCGGCCACTACGAGCGCTTCCTCGACCAGAACCTCTCGCGCAACGCGAACCACACGCAGGGCGGCATCTGGGACCGCGTCCTGCGCCGCGAGCGCAAGGGCGACTATCTGGGCAAGACCGTCCAGGTGATCCCGCACATCACCGACGAGATCAAGGACCGCATCCGCCGCTCGGCCGAGCAGAGCGACAGTGACGTCGTGATCAGCGAGATCGGCGGCACGGTCGGTGACATCGAGTCGCTGCCGTTCCTCGAGGCGATCCGCCAGTTCCGCCGCGAGGCCGGCGCGCAGAACGTGCTCTACATCCACGTCACGCTCGTCCCGTACGTCGACTCCGCCGGTGAGCTGAAGACGAAGCCCACCCAGCACTCGGTCAATGAGCTGCGGCGCATCGGTATCCATCCCGACATCGTGGTCTGCCGCTCGCGCGACGGGATCTCGCCCGACGTTCGCGACAAGATCGCGCTGTTCGCCGACGTCGAGCCCGAGGAAGTGATCGCGAACGAGGACGTCGCCGACGTCTACCTCGTCCCGGCCGCGCTGCAGGAGCAGGGCATGGACGACCTCGTCTGCCAGAAGCTCGGCCTCCCCGAGGGGCGCGCGGAGCTCGGCGAATGGAACGACCTGACCGAGCGGATCGGCCAGCGCGACCTGACGGTCACGATCGGCCTCGTCGGCAAGTACGTGAAGCTCCATGACGCGTACCTCTCGGTGCACGAGGCGCTCAAGCACGCCGGCATCCACCACGGCTGCCACGTCAAGGTCGAGTGGGTCGACGCCGAGGGCATGTCGCTCGAGGAGGCGCAGGTCGAGCTCGCCAAGGTCGACGGCGTGCTGGTTCCGGGTGGCTTCGGCTCGCGCGGCTGGGAGGGCAAGATCCTCGCCTGCCGCGTCGCGCGCGAGGCGCAGATCCCGTACCTCGGCATCTGCCTCGGGATGCACGTCGCAGTCTCCGAGTTCGCCCGCCACGTGGTCGGGCTCGAGGGCGCCAACTCCACCGAGATGGATCCCGAGACGCCGTTCCCCGTGATCGACCTGCTGCCCGAGCAGAAAGAGGTCGAAGACCTCGGCGGCACGATGCGCCTCGGCGCGCAGGCGGTCGAGATCCTCGAGGGCACCCGCACCTACGCCACGTACGACGAGCCCGTGATCCACGAGCGGCACCGCCACCGCTACGAGGTGAACAACCACTACCGCCAGCAGATCGCCGACGCGGGCCTCGTCGTCTCGGGCACGTTCCAGGAGGGCCGCCTCGTCGAGATCATCGAGCTGCCCGACCATCCGTGGTTCGTCGCCAGCCAGTTCCATCCCGAGTTCAAGTCGCGCCCGACGCGCCCCGCGCCGCTCTTCCGCGAGTTCGTCGGCGCCGCCCACGACCGTGCACGAGCACGGCAGGGCGTCACCGCCGCCACCGGCTAGCACGGCGTTCCGGACGTGGCTCGAAGGGGCCTGGCCGTTCTGGGCACCGCCCGCCGGGGTTCGCGGTGCCTAAGATCGCGCCTGCATGGGTGCGCTCGACCTCTTCCTCGACCTCGCTGCGATCTCCAGCCCGCCGGGCGAGGAGCGGCCCGTCGCCGACCGCGTCACGGAGGAGCTCCGCGGGCTCGGGCTCTACGTCGACGAGGACGGCGCCGGCGCCGTCGTCGACGGGAACACCGGGAACCTCTACACGCGGCTCGAGCCGACCGCCGAGGGCACGCCGCTCTTCCTGTGCGCGCACATGGACACTGTGCAGCCGGTCGGGCCGATCGAGCCGGTGGTCGAGGACGGGGTCGTCCGCAACTCCGCGGGCACGATCCTCGGCGCCGACAACAAGTCCGCGGTCGTCGCGATGGTCGAGGCGACACGCCGCGTCGTCGAGGGGAAGCTCCCGCACGCAGGCATCGAGCTCGTCTTCACGCCGAAGGAGGAGGTCGGCCTCCGCGGCGCGGAGGCGTTCGACTGCAGCCGCCTCGCCGCCCGCGTCGGCTACGTCTACGACCAGGCCGGGCCGATCGGCGAGGTCGTGCTCGGCGCGCCGCACGCCGTGGCGCTCGAGATCTCGTTCCTGGGCCAGTCCGCGCACGCAGGGATGGCGCCGGAAGAGGGCCGCTCCGCGATCGCCGCCGCCGCACGCGCGATCGCCGACATGCGCCTCGGCCGGATCGACGAGGAGACCTCCGCCAACGTCGGGATGATCCACGGCGGCGTCGCGCGCAACATCATTCCCGACCGCTGCGACCTGAAGGCCGAGGCGCGCTCGCACGACGAGACGAAGCTCGCCGAGATGCTCCAGGAGATGCTCGACGCCTGCGCCTTCGCGGCCACGCTGACCGGCTGCGAGCTCGAGACGAAGGTCGAGAAGTCGTACCTCGGCTACCGGTTCCGGAAGGAGGACGAGCCCGTCCGGCTCGCGCATGCCGCGCTCGAGCGCAGCGGTTACACGCCCGAATACACCCTCTCCGGCGGCGGCGCCGACGCGAACGTCTTCAACCTGCGCGGCCTGGCCTGCCTCAACCTGGCGAACGGGATGGCCGAGATCCACACGCCGCAGGAGCACATCGCCGTCGCCGACCTCGAAGGGATGGTGGACGTCACGCTCGCGCTGCTCGAGGAGGCGCGTGGCGCTTAGCCTCCGGCGCGGATCCGTGACCGCCGTCCGGGAGCGCCACGAGGGGCTGGCGCGGATCGAGGTGGACGGCACGCCGTGCGTCGCATACCCGGCGCTGACCGGGCCGGTGGCGCTGGGCGACGAGGTGATCGTGAACACCCAGGCGCGCGACCTCGAGCTCGGGTCGGGCGGCTTCGACGTTCTCTACGCGAACCTGACCCGCGGGCTCGGCCTCGCCGCGGAGGAGGGCGCGCACGTGATGAAGCTGCCGTACGCACCGGGGCAGTTCGCCGTGCGGCATGCCGAGGAGCACGGCCCGCTCGAGGAATCGCTCGACGGAATGCCGGTGGTGTGCTGTTCGCTGCACAGCCAGCTGTCACCCGTCTGCGCTGCCCTTGCCGGCGTCCGGGTCGTCTACGTCCAGCTCGAAGGAGGCGCCCTGCCGGTCGCCCTGTCCGACACGGTGCGCGTGTTGAAGGAACGCGCGCTGATCGATGCCGTTGCCACCGTCGGAGCGTGCTTCGGGGGCGACGCCGAATGCGTCTCGACCTGGTCCGCGCTGGCCTGGGCGCGGGCGTGGGGAGCAGACGTCGCCGTCTGCGCGATCGGTCCCGGCATCGTCGGCACGGGATCCGCACTCGGCCACGGGGGCATGGCCGCCGCGTCTGCGGCGAACGCCGCGATCGCGCTGGGGGGCCGCGCGATCCTCGCCGCCCGCGTGTCGGAAGCCGATCCGCGGGGGCGCCATCAGGGCCTCTCGCACCACACCCGGGCGGTGCTCGACGTCTGCACCGACGGAGTGGAGGTCGGCGAAGGCGGCATTGGCTGGGAGGAAGCGTGCGCCGGACTGCCGCTCTCCCACATGGGCCGCGGGCCGGAGGACGACCCGATCTTCTTCCAGACCGCCTATGCAGCGGGCCGGGCTGCCCGCGAGAAGCTAGAGTCCGCGCGCCCGTGAAGATCGGAGTCGTCAAGGAGATCAAGGTCGACGAGTACCGCGTCGCGCTGACGCCCGCGGGCGCGCGCGAGCTCGTCCGGCACGGCCACGAGGTGATGGTCGAGGCCGGCGCGGGGGAGGGCAGCTCGTTCCCCGACGCGCAGTACGCCGCCATGGGCGCGACGCTCGGATCCGTCGACGACGTCTGGGCCGCCACGGAGATGGTGCTCAAGGTCAAGGAGCCGCTCCCGGCCGAGTACCCGCGGCTGCGGGAGGGCCAGATCCTCTTCACGTACCTCCACCTCGCGGCGAGCAAGGAGCTGACCGAGGCGCTCGTCGCCAGCGGCGCCACCTGCGTCGCCTACGAGACGGTCGAGACCGCAGGCGGCGCGCTGCCGCTGCTGGCGCCGATGAGCGAGATCGCCGGCCGGCTCGCCGCCCAGGCGGGCGCGTACTTCCTCGAGAAGCCGCTCGGCGGCCGCGGCCTGCTGCTCGCCGGCGTCGCAGGCGTCGCACCCGGCCGAGTGCTCGTGATCGGAGGCGGGATCGTCGGCTACAACGCAGCGGTGATCGCGATCGGCCTCGGCGCGAACGTGACCATCCTCGAGCGCTCGATCGACCGGATGCGACATCTGGACGAGGTGCTCTCCGGCCGGGTCAGCCTGGTGATGTCGTCCACGCTCCAGCTCGAGGAGTCCGTCAAGGAGGCCGACGTCGTCATCGGTGCGGTGCTGATCCCCGGCGCGAAGGCGCCGAAGCTGATCACGCGCCCGATGCTCGGGACGATGAAGACGGGCGCGGTCTTCTGCGACGTCGCGATCGACCAGGGCGGCTGCGCGGAGACGTCGAAGCCGACGACGCACACCGACCCGGTCTACGTCGTCGACGGCGTCACGCACTACTGCGTCGCGAACATGCCCGGCGCCGTGCCGATCACCTCGACGAAGGCGCTGACGAACGCGACGCTGCCGTACATCGAGTCGATCGCCGACCACGGGCTGAGCGAGGCGGTCGCGCGCGACCCGGGCCTCGCACCCGGCGTGAACGTGCTCGGAGGGAAGATCACGTACGAGGCGGTCGCCGAGGCGCACGGCCTCCCGTACGAGCCGCTGTTCGGAGTCCTCGCCTAGCCGGACTGCTGCTTGGCGGCGCTCTTGTCCTTCGTCGGCGAGATGCGCACGACGAGCCAGGTGATGCCGGCGGCCAGCCCGATCACCAGGCAGATGTAGAAGGCAAGGCCGAGGAACTCGAGGACGACTTTCACTGCGCTCGTAGAATAGTCGAGTGCCCAGAGCCTGCGTGATCGTGCTGGATGCCGTAGGCGCGGGAGCGTTGCCAGATGCGGCCGAGTTCGGAGACGAAGGCTCGGACACGCTCGGGAACGTCGCCCGTGCCGTCGGCGGCCTCGACCTGCCCAATCTCGAGGCGCTCGGCCTGGGCAACGTCGAAGCGCTGGAGGGCTGCCCGCCCCAGACCGGGGCACCCGCGGTCGCCGGCCGCCTGATCGAGCGCTCGAAAGGCAAGGACACGACGCTCGGCCATTGGGAGCTGATGGGGATCGTCACGCCGCAGGCGCTGCCGACCTACCCGCACGGCTTCCCGCACGACGTGATCGACCCGTTCATGCACCGCACCGCCCGCGGCGTGATCGGCAACAAGCCCGCGAGCGGCACCGAGATCATCCAGGAGCTCGGCGAGGAGCACCAGAAGACCGGCAAGTGGATCGTCTACACGTCGGCCGACTCGGTCTTCCAGATCGCCGCGCACGAGGAGACGATCCCGCTCGAGGAGCTGTACGAGGCGTGCCGCAACGCGCGCGAGATCCTCACCGGCAAGCACGCCGTCGGCCGCGTGATCGCCCGCCCGTTCATCGGCGAGCCCGGCAACTACGAGCGCACGCCGAACCGCCACGACTTCTCGCTCGAGCCGCGTACGCCCAACTACCTGACCCTGCTCCGCGAGGCGGGCGTCACCGTCCACGGCGTCGGCAAGATCGGTGACACCTTCGCCGGCGTGGACATCGACGAGAGCCATCCGACGAAGTCGAATGTCGAGGGGATCACCAAGACCGAGGAGCTGCTCCAGACGCTCGAGTCGGGCTTCGTCTTCGTCAACCTCGTCGAGACCGACATGCTCTGGGGCCACCGAAACGACCCGGTCAACTTCCACCGCTGCCTCCAGGACTTCGACCGTCGGCTGCCCGACCTGCTCGACGCGCTGCGGCCCGGCGACCTCCTGATCGTCACCTCCGATCACGGCTGCGACCCGACCACCCCCGGCACCGACCACTCACGTGAGCACGCGCTGCTGCTCGCTTACGCCCACGGCAAGAACGCGAACGGGCAGCGCCACGACGGCGAGTTCGCCGACGTCGGGGCGACGGTGAACGCCTGGCTGGGCGGCAAGGCTCCCGGCAAGCGCCTGCCCGGGCAGCCGATCCTCGAGTCGTAATGCAGCGCGCCCTGAACGACCCCGCGCTCGTCGCGGAGGAGTACGCGGACGAGACCGGGCTCTCCGCGCGGATCGCCGCGCAGCAGTCCGCGACCGGCCCCGACCCGCGGCAGGTCGCGTTCGACGCCGTTGCCGAGGCATCGCCGCGCGTCGTGCTCGAGGTGGGGCCGGGGAGGGGCGAGCTGGCCGATCGGATGGCCAAGGAGCTCGGCGTGCACGTGATCGCGGTCGACCAGTCGGAGCGGATGGTCGAGCTCACACGACAACGCGGCGTCGAGGCCTACGTCGGCGACGTCCAGGCGCTTCCGTTCGCCGACCAGACCTTCGACTGCGCGGTTGCCGCCTGGATGCTCTACCACGTGCCCGACCTGCACGGCGCGCTGCGCGAGCTGCGGCGCGTGCTCCGCTACGACGGCCGTCTGGTCGCCGTCACGAACAGCTGGGACAGCCTCTCGGAGCTCTGGAGCCTCGTCGGGGCCGCGGGACAGCGCTCCGAGGGCTTCGCCGCCGAGAACGGCCAGGGCGCGCTCCTGCGGTATTTCACGATCATCGAGCGCCGCGACGTCCGCGGCACCGTGACGTTCGCCGACCGCGAGGCCGCGCACCGGTACGTGTCGGCGTCGCCCCGGTTCGCCGAGCTGGCCGACAACCTGCCGTTCTTCGACGGCCCGCTGGTCTGCTCCCGCCACGTCGTCGTCTTCGTGTGCGAGCCGTGATCCGCCCGGCTGAGCTGATCGAGCGCAAGCGCGACGGTGGGCAACTGACTGCCGACGAGATCCGTGAGCTCGTGCTCGGCTACACCCGCGACGAGATCCCGGAGTACCAGGTGGCGGCGTTCCTGATGGCCGTCTACTTCAAGGGCCTGAACGGCGCCGAGACCTTCGCGCTGACCGACGCGATGATCGCCAGCGGCGACACGATCGACCTCGGCGCCGCGCTCGGGCGGAAGTGCGTCGACAAGCACTCGACGGGCGGCGTCGGCGACAAGACGTCGATCGCGGTCGGCCCGATCGTCGCCGCCTGCGGCGTGCCGTTCGGGAAGATGAGCGGGCGCGGCCTCGGGCACACGGGCGGGACGGTCGACAAGCTCGAGGCGATCCCCGGCTACCGCGTCGAGCTGACCACCGAGGAGTTCGTCGCGCAGGTGCGAGAGATCGGGATCGCGATCATCGGCCAGAGCGCGAATCTCGTTCCCGCCGACAAGCGGCTGTACGCGCTCCGCGACGTGACCGCGACCGTCGACAACGTCTCGCTGATCGCGGCGAGCATCATGTCGAAGAAGCTCGCCGGGGGGCGCCGACGCGATCGTTCTCGACGTGAAGGTCGGCGACGGCGCATTCATGAAGACGATCGAAGACGCCCGCGTCCTGGCCGAGACGATGATCGAACTGGGCGAACGGGCGGGCCGGCGGGTCGTCTGCATGCTCACCGACATGGACCAGCCGCTCGGGCAGGCGGTCGGGAACTCGCTCGAGATCCGTGAGGCGGTCGACACGATCAGAGGCGAGGGTCCGCCCGACTTCCAGGAGCTGGTGCTCGCCTCGGTCGCCCACCTGCTGGCGCTCTCGGATCTCGGCATCGACGAGTTCGAAGGGCGCAAGCGCGCGGAGGATGCGGTCGCCGACGGCTCGGCGCTGGCGGCCTACGAGCGCTGGATCCGGGCGCAGGGCGGCGATCCCGACGTGGGCGCGCTCACCGCGGCCCCCGTCGTCCACGAGGTGGCGGCGGCCGCCGGCGGCTTCGTCCGCCGTCTCGGTGCGATCCAGATCGGTCACGCGGCGTTGCACCTGGGCGCCGGGCGCCGCACGAAGGAGGACGCGATCGACACGTCGGTCGGCGTCGTCTGCCGCGCCAAGCGCGGGGACGAGGTCTGCCGCCGGAGACGTCCTCGCCGAGGTGCACGCCCGGGACGAGGCGTCGGCGGCCGAGGCCGCGGCAGAGGTCATCGCAGCGTACGAGCTGGGCCCCGAGGCGCCGCCGGCCCGCCGGATCGTCCTCGACACCCTGTAGATGATCGGTTCCCGACTGATCGCACCCGCGGATGGGGGCCTGCACGCGGCGCATTGCGTCCGCCTCGCCCGGCGCCAAGGCTTGACAGCCTTGCCACCGGTCGAGTCAGCCACACTGCTTGGTGCATGCCCTCCCCGCGGGCACGCCAGTCAGGAACCACTCATCTAGTGCCCGAGCTCCCGGAGGTCGAGACCGAGCGCGGCCGGCTGGCCGAACGGATCGAGGGCCGGCGCATCGTGGCGGCCCGCATCGACGACGCCCGCCTCACCCGCCCCGACGATCCCACCTGGATCGCCGCGCGCCTCACCGGTCGGCGGGTCGAGGCGGTCGAGCGGCGCGGCAAGTACATCGTCGTGCGGCTCGACGACGGTCAGGCGCTGCTCGTCCACCTGCGCATGACCGGCGGGTTCCGGTACGAGACGGCAAGCCACGAGCGCGCCGTGCTCGAGCTCGACGACGGGGCGCGGATCGCCTACCGCGACCTGCGCCGGTTCGGGACGTGGCAGCTGCTCGAGCTCGACGACGCCGCCGCGCACCTGGCGGCGAGGCTCGGCCCGGAGCCGCTCGGCCGCGGGTTCACGGCCGCCTTCCTCGCCGATCGGCTCTCCGACCGCACGGCGCCCGTCAAGGCGGCCGTTCTCGACCAGCGCACGGTCGCGGGCCTCGGGAACATCTACGCCGACGAGGCGCTCTGGCACTCGGGGATCCACCCGCTGCGTCCGGCCGGGACGCTCTCCCCCGACGAGATCGCCCGGCTGCGCGAAGGGATCCGCAAGGCGCTCCGGCTCGGCATTCGGCGCCAGGGCGCCGATCTCGGCGACGGCGCCTACGCCGGCGGACGGATGCAGGACGAGTTCCGGGCGTACGGCCGTGCCGGGGAGCCCTGCCACCGCTGCGGGACGTCGCTGGAGAAGACCCGGGCGGGCGGCCGCGGCACCTGGTACTGCCCCGGCTGCCAGATCTGACCGCCGCGAATCCCTCGATCAAGGGATGGCGCGGCGGTTGCGGAAGTCCCTCGAAAGAGGGACAATTGCGCCGGGTCTACCAAGGGAGAGTTGCAGCTCAGGCAGGGGCCGCGACGACCTGGACGGTCGACGAGGTTGCCGGCAACACCAAGGCAGTGCAACTCGCGGTCGCGGGTGACACGATCGTCGTCAACGCCGGAACGTACGCCGAGAGCGGGGCCCTCTACGACGGGCCGAACACCGGCGGCACCGTGTCGGGGAACATCGTCAACCGGATGGGCCATGACGGCCGTCTGGACGGGCGCAATGCGCCGCGTGCGGGCCCTCAGCCGCGGCCACGTGAATTGCCGATCAGCCATCTAAACTCGACAGCGTGGGGCGCACCTACAAGACGCAGGCGGTCGTGCTCCGCTCGATTCGCTACGCCGAGGCGGACCGCATCCTCCACCTGTACACCTCCGACCGCGGGCGAGTCGGTGCGATCGCGAAGGGGATCCGCAAGACGACCTCGCGCGTCGGCGGACGGCTCGAGCCGCTCGGGCACGTCGAGCTGATGCTGCACCAGGGCGGCGGCGAGCTGCACACCGTCACGGGCGTCGAGCTGATCCGCCCGCACAGCGCCACGCGCGGCGACTCGTACCGGCTCTCGGTGGGGTTGATCGGCGCCGAGGCGATGCTGCGGCTGTTCACCGAGCAGGAGGCGAACGAGCGCGCATTCACGGCGGTCACACGGTTCCTCGACCTCCTGGACGAGACGCCCCGCGGTCTGCGGCCGGAGCTCGACCCGCTCGGGCTGTCGTTCCAGCTGAAGCTCCTCTGGGTGTCCGGCTACCTGCCGCACATCGGCAGCTGCGCCGAGTGCGGCTCGCCGGGGCCGCTCGCCGGCTACTCCGCGCGCGCGGGCGGGACGGTGTGCGCGACGTGCAGCGCGGGCGCGTTGATGCTCTCCGCCGACGGCCTCGTCGGCATGGATGCGCTGTTGCGCAGCCCGCTCGCCGACGCGGCCACCTCTGGCCTCACCGAGCGGGGCGCGCGCGAGGTGCTCACGGTGATCACCTCGTCGTACGAGGAGCACGGCGGCTTCCGGCTGCGGACCCTGCGCGCCTGATGATCCGGACGCTCGACGGCGGCTACGAGGTCGACGACGACCCGTCCAGGGTCGACGTGGACGCCGTCCACGCGTTCCTGACCCGGTCGTACTGGGCTGAGGGCCGACCGCGCGAGACGGTGGAGCAGCTCGTCCGGGAGGCCGACCGCGTCGTCGGCCTGTACGCCGCCGATGGCGCCCAGGTCGGGTTCTGCCGGGTCGTGACCGACCGGGTCGGCCTCGCGTACCTCGCCGACGTCTACGTGCTCCCCGAGCATCGCGGCCGCAAGCTGGGGGAGGAGCTCGTCCGCGAGATGGTCGACAACGGCCCGTACGCCCACCTGCGCTGGATCCTGCACACGCGCGACGCCCACGACCTCTACCGCCGCTTCGGCTTCGGCCCGCCCAGCGACCGCGTGATGGAGCGGCCGCGTGCCTGACCGCCGCAAGCTGCTGACGATCGCAGTCGCCGCGTCCGTCGGGGTCGCGTTCGCCGACTCGTCGATCGTCGTCCTCGCGCTCCCGGATCTCTACGGCGCGTTCAACACCTCGATCGTCGGCGTGTCGTGGGTGATCACCTCGTACAACCTCGTCGTCGCGATCGCGGCCGTGGTGATCGCAATGGTGTCCGCCCACCTCGATCCGCGGCGATGGGCGCAGGTCGGACTCGTCCTGTTCACGGCTGCCTCGATCGGCTGCGCGGTCTCGGTGAACCTGGCGATGCTGATCGTCTTCCGCTGCGTCCAGGGGCTCGGCGCCGCCTTCGTGCTGACGACGTCGATCACGCTGCTCGGCGGGCTGCTCGGCTCGCGTGAGAAGGGCATCAGCCTGTGGACAAGTGTCGCGGTGCTCGGGGCGGCGCTGGGGCCGGTGCTCGGCGGCGTCCTCACCCAGCTGTTCGATTGGCGCGCGATCTTCGTCGTGCAGGCCCCGATCGCCGGCGTCGCGCTGCTCGCGACCCTCGCCGGGGCGGTCGCGCTGCCGAAGGAGCATCCGCGCCGGCGCGGCCACGGTGCGCTCGCCGCCGACGCAGCGCTCGCATTCGTCTTCGCCGCGCTCGTCGGGGCGCTGTTCCTCGCCGTGCTGCTCGTCATCACCGTCTGGGGGCTCGAGCCGATCGTCGGCGCACTCGTCGTCAGCGCGCTGCCGGCCGCGACGCTCGCCGCCCGGCCGGTGGTGAGGGGGCTGCGGCCGTTCGCCGCGATCTGGGGCGGGGTGGTCCTCCTCGCGGCGGGGTTGCTGGCCCTCGCGCTCCTGCCGCGCGTGTCGAACCTGTTCGTCGCGATCTCGCTGGCGTTCTGCGGCCTCGGCATCGGGCTGGCGGTGCCGGTGCTGACGAAGGTGGCGCTGCACCAGGACGCGGGGCTCATCCGCAGCGGCGCGATCACCGTCGCCGCCCGTCACGCCGGGCTCGTGCTCGCGCTCGCGCTGGTCGCGCCGCTGCTGACCAGCTCGCTCGACCGCGCCGGGGAGAAGGCGCTGCTCGGCGGAACGAAGGCGATCCTCGACGCGAAGGTTCCGCTGCGGAAGAAGGTGCCGATCGCGCTCGCGCTCCGTGACGCGCTTCAGTCGGCGCAGAAGGGCGAGGTGCCTGACCTCGGCAAGCCGTTCGACGACGCGGGCGCCAAGACCAACGGCGACGTGCGCCACGCCCGCGATTCGCTGGTGACGACCCTGAAGTCGGAGCTGACCCGCGGGTTCAGGTCGGCATTCATGCTGGCGGCGTTGTTCGCGCTGCTCGCCCTGATCCCGGCGCTGCGGCTGCGGAGGACCGAATGAAGGCGCTGGCCGTGCTGCTTGCGGCCGCGGCCGCGTTCCTCATCCTCGAGATCTCGCTCGGCGCCGTGCACTTCGGCGAGCTGAAGCTCGCCGACCCGTGCACGTCGAAGCCGGCGTTCTCGGGGGGCGGCATCGACGGGGAGATCCAGAAGTTCGCGCTCAGCGGCCTGAACGGCGCGGCCTGCAAGCTGCACACGACCCGCGAGGAGCTCGTCCTCTCGTTCGTCCCCGCCGCCGGAACGAAGCGCGTGCGCTGGGACCGCAAGACGATCGACGACGCGCTCAAATCCGGGTTCGAGCAGGCGTTCAAGGACACCGAGCACCGCGGCGTGGCCGGCTTCGTGATCGGCCACATCCTCGAGGTCGTCGTCGGCGCGCCGCTGAACTACTTCCTGGGCGCGACGGAGTAGCGCTACTCGGGTTTCGGCGTCACCCAGGGCTTGCGGAGCTCGTCCGCGAGCCGGGCGCCGACCTGTGCGATCGCGAGCCGCTCCTGCGCGAGCGAGTCGCGCTCGCGGATCGTGACCGTGTCGTCCTCGAGCGTCTGCTCGTCGACCGTGAACGCGAAGGGCGTCCCGATCTCGTCGTGGCGGCGGTAGCGGCGGCCGATCGCGCCGGCGTCGTCGTACTCGACCGACAGCCCCTCGCGCAGCTCCTCGTACAGCCCACGCGCCTTCTCGACCATGGTCGAGTCCTTGGCGATCAGGGGCAGCACCGCGGCCTTCACAGGCGCGAGGCGCGGGTGGAGCCGCAACACCGTCCGCTCGCGCTCGCCCACGACCTCCTCGTCGTAGGCATCGACCAGGAACGCCAGGAGTGACCGGTCGACGCCGCCGGCCGGCTCGATCACGTGCGGGACGAACCGCTCGCCGGTCCCGGGGTCGACCCACTCCAGCTTCGTGCCCGAGAACTCGGCGTGCTGACGCAGGTCGTAGTCGCCGCGGTTCGCGATCCCCTCGAGCTCCGACCAACCGATCGGGAACAGGTACTCGATGTCGCTCGTCCCGCTCGAGTAGTGCGAGAGCTCGTCCGCGTCGTGCGGGCGGAGGCGCAGGTGGCTGTTGCGCAGCCCGTAGCGCCGGTACCAGCCGAGGCGCTCGTCGATCCAGTAGCGGTACCACTGCTCGGACTCGTCGGGCGGGACGAAGAACTCCATCTCCATCTGCTCGAACTCCCGCGTCCGGAAGAGGAAGTTCCCCGGCGTGATCTCGTTGCGGAACGACTTGCCGATCTGCGCGATCCCGAACGGCGGCTTGCGCCGCGCGAGCTGGGCGACGTTCTTGAAGTTGAGGAAGATGCCCTGCGCGGTCTCGGGCCGGAGGTAGGCGAGCGACGCGGTCTCCTCGACGGCACCGAGGTGGGTGGAGAGCATCAGGTTGAACTGGCGCGCCTCGGTCAGGTCGCAGTCGGACGTCTCGCCCGGGCGTTTGCTCGGCCGCTTGCCGCAGCGGATCTCGTCGTGCTCCGGATCGGCGAGATGGTCGGCGCGGAAGCGCAGTTTGCACGTGCGGCAGTCGACCAGCGGATCGCTGAATCCGCCGACGTGGCCCGACGCCTCCCAGACCTTCGGGTGCAGCACGATCGCCGAGTCGAGCGCGACGATGTCGTCGCGCTCCTGCGTCATCGCCTCGAGCCAGCGCGCCTTGACGTTGTTCTTGAGCAGGACGCCGTAGTGGCCGTAGTCGTAGGCCGAGCCGAGGCCGCCGTAGATCTCCGACGAAGGGAAGACGAAGCCGCGCCGGCGGCACAGCGAGACGATCTTGTCCATGGTGACCGTGTCGGGCATGGGCCGACACGTTATCGGCAGCTGCAGCGGTCTACGAGATCAGTGCAGGCCGAGGGTCGTCGGCATGCAGTCCTGCATCGCCTTCCGCATCTGCGTGGGATCGGGCATGGACTGCTGCGACGGGGTGAGCCCGTGCTTCTGGAGGCACGCCTTCAGCTGCGGGAGCCGCTGCCCGAAGTCCTGGCCCTTGCCGGGCATCTGCCCTGGACCGGACTGACTTGGTCCGCTACCCGGGCCCGGCTGCTGCTGTTGCGTGCCGGGCCCGGGCACGGGGCCGGATTCCAGGCGCACCACGCGGGTGCCGCCGCTCTCGTCGTCGACGATGACGGTTGCGGTCAGGGCCGCGAAGGCACCCACTGCAAGGACGCAGCCGGCGATCGCGGCGATGAGAGCGGACTTGCTCACGGACCGGATCCTGGCACGCGTTCCTGAACGCGCGCTAAGAACCTGCGGGCAGCCGGATCCGGAAGATCGCGCCGCCGTCCGGGGCGTTCTCGGCCGTAGCCTCGCCTCCGTGCGTCAGTGCCACCTGGCGGACGATCGCGAGCCCAAGCCCGGAGCCGGGCAGGTTGCGGGCGCTCGTGGCGCGGTAGAAGCGGTCGAAGACGTAGGGGAGGTCGTCCTCGGAGATCCCCGGGCCGTGATCGCGCACCGTCACCTCGGTGCCCGAGACGCGGACGTCGACCGAGGTGCTGAACTTCGCGGCGTTGTCGAGCAGGTTCGACACCGCACGGTCGAGCTGGGCCGGCGCGCCGCGCACCATCGACTCCTCCAGCTCGGCCCGGAACAGCACCTTGGGCGTCCGCACCTTCGCGCGGGCGATCGCTCCCTCGACGAGGTGGTCGAGACGGATGTCCTCCATCTCTGCCGGCCGGTCGCGGTCGATCTCGACGAGGTCGCCGACGAGGGCGCTCAGCTCCTCGACCTGTCCGATCACGTCGGCGAGCAGCTTCTGGCGCTCGCCGGCGGGTAGCTCCTTGCCGCCCATCAGCACCTCGATGTTCGTGCGCAGGCTGGCGAGCGGGGTGCGCAGCTCGTGCGACGCGTCGGCGACCAGTCGCCGCTGCGCCTTCACGGAGGTGTCGAGGGCGCCGAGCATCTCGTTGAACGCGGAGGCGAGCCGGCCGAGCTCGTCGTTCGACTCGACGTCGATCCGCCGCGACAGGTCACGCGTCGCGGTCACCTCCTCGGCGACGCCGGTCAGCTGCGTCACGGGCCGGAGCGCCGCCTTGCTGACGACGAGGCCCATCGCCGCGGCCAGCCCGATGCCGCCAAGCCCGATGAACAGCATGAACAGCCCGAGCCGGTGCAGCGTGTGGTCGACTTCGGCCAGCGACCGCGCGACCTGAACCGCCAGGCCGTCGCCGACGTTCTCGGCATACACGCGGACGTGGACGTTCTGCACCTGCCCGCTGGTGAAGAACGGCCGGCCGCCGTCGGCGGCGAGTCGCTCGGCGTGCTCCAGACCGGGGAGGTTGACGGCGGCGCCGGCACCGTCCGAGCCGATCAGCTGGAGGTAGGTGGGCGGCCCGCCGAGGTTGGAGCGGGGCCCGAGCGGGATGACGCCGGGGGCGAAGTTCGGCCCGGGATGCTCGGTGAAGTCGTGCGCACGGCTGACGAGGCTCTTGTCCACCTCGCCGAGGAGCTGGTGCCGGACGATGACGTAGACGGTCGCCGAGGCGACCGCGACCGCGATGGCGACGGCGGCGGCGGCGAGAAGGGTGACGCGAAGGCGGAAGCTCACGTCTCAGGCGGGCTCGCGGAGCGCGTACCCGACGCCGCGCACCGTCTGGATCAGGCGCGGCTCGCCCTCCGCCTCGGTCTTGCGGCGGAGGTAGCCGACGTACACCTCGAGCGAGTTCGACGTCGGGCCGAAGTCGTAGCCCCACACCCGGTCGAAGATCACGTCGCGGGTCAGCACCTGCCGCGGGTTCCGGAGGAAGAGCTCGAGCAGCAGGAACTCGGTGCGGGTGAGCTCGATCGAGCGGTCGCCGCGGTGCACCTCGTGGGTGCCGGGGTCGAGTGTCAGGTCGGCGAACGACAGCGGCCCCTCGTCGCCGGTCGTCCGCCGTAGGAGCGCCCGCAGGCGCGCGAGCAGCTCCTCGAGCGCGAAGGGCTTGACCAGGTAGTCGTCGGCGCCGGCGTCGAGGCCGGCGACGCGGTCGTCGACGTCGTGGCGCGCGGTCAGCATCAGGACGGGTGTTCGGTTCCCCATCCGGCGCAGCGCGCGGCAGGCCTCCAGCCCGTCCATCACCGGCATGAGCACGTCGAGCACGACCGCGTCGACGCTCCTCCCGGCGATCGAGATCAGTGCCTGCTGGCCGTCCGGGGCGAGCTCGACCTCGTAGCCTTCGAGCCTGAGAGCCCGCTCGAGCGCCTCACGGACCGCCCGTTCGTCGTCCACAACGAGAATGCGCATGCGCAGAGTGTCGCGTATGCACCTGAAAGCATCCTGAGATGACGCAACCGACAGTCGAGCTCCACATCGTCTCCGACGCCACCGGCGAGACGGCAACGCGGCTGGTCGCGGCGCTCGAGGCCCAGTTCCCGGAGCAGCCGTTCGAGGAGGTCCGGCATCCGCGCGTGGAGACGGTGGACGACCTGCGCCTCGTCGTCGACCGTGCGAAGGGCCGGGCCGCGGTCGTCGTCTACACGATCGTGAAGCCGGAGCTGCGCGGCGCGATGCGCGACTTCTGCCGCCGGGCGAAGCTCCACTACTGCGACATCCTCGGCCCGCCGCTGGCGGCGATCGCGAAGATCTCCGGCCAGGCGGCCCAGATGGCGCCGGGCGTCCGTCACCCGCTCGACTCCGCGTACTTTCGCCGGATCGCCGCGATCGAGTTCGCGGTCAAGTTCGACGACGGCATCGGCGGCGGCCTCGCAGCGGCCGACATCGTCCTCGTCGGCGTCTCACGGACGTCGAAGACCCCGCTCTCTATGTACCTCGGCTTCATGGGCTTCAAGACCGCCAACATCCCGGTCGTGCAGGGGATCGACCCGCCGCGCGAGCTGTTCGAGCTCGACCCCGCCAAGGTCGTCGGGCTGACGATCGAGGCCGGACGGCTCGCCGAGATCCGCCAGGAGCGCGTCCGCCAGATGCGCGCGAGCCCGCGCGCATACGCGGAGCTGGTCGACATCTACGGCGAGCTCGAGCACGCCGACCTGATCCATCGCCGGATCGGCTGTCCGGTGCTCGACATCACCGAGCTGTCGATCGAGGAGACCGCCTCACGTGTGATCAAGCTCGTCGAGGAGCGGAAACGGGCGCGCGGGTAATGGAGCTCAAACCGAAGCCGCCGGTCTCGATCGCGCGCTGGACCCTCTGGTGGTTCCTGCTCGCGATCGGGATGTTCCTCTTCTACGTCCTGCTGACGCCGATCTGGATCGGGCTGAGAGGGCTTGCATGGGTCGCGGAGTTCCAGGCGCGGCGCCGACGGTAGCGTTCGCACACGCCCGTCTGACGGCGCTGCGGACGCTGGCGGTGCCGATCCTGCAGTCGGCGATCGCGGCGGGACTGGCCTGGTACCTCGCACACGACGTGATCGGCCACTCGCGGGCGTTCTTCGCGCCGATCGCGGCGTTGATCGCGCTCGGCGTCGGCGTCGCGAACCGGCCCCGGCGGGTCGTCGAGCTGACCTTCGGCGTCGCGGTCGGCATCGGCGTCGGCGACGTCCTGATCTGGGGGATCGGCTCGGGCACGTGGCAGCTCGGGCTGATCGTCGCCCTCGCGATGGTCGCCGCGGTGCTGATCGGCGGCGGGCCGCTCTTCGTCGCACAGGCGGCGTCGTCGGCGGTGCTCGTCGCCACACTGGTCGGCGCCCACAACGCGTCTCGCTTCGTCGACGCGCTGGTGGGCGGCGCTGTCGGGCTGGCCGTGCTGGTCGTCGTCCCGGTCAATCCCCTGCGCGAGGCGAGGCGGTCGTCCGAGATCGTGTTCTCCGAGCTCGCGGCGTCGCTGGACGACATCGCGGCCGGCGCTGGAGGCGCGGGACGTCGCCGCGGTCCGTCAGGGGCTCGCCCGCGCACGGGCCACCGAGGGTGCGGTCGTGCGCTGGCGTCAGGCGCTCGCCGCCGGCCGCGAGACGACGCTGCTCGCCCCGCTGTACTGGCACGACCGCAGCCGGCTGGCGGGGTACACGACGGCCGCCGACCAGCTCGAGCTGGCCGTCCGCAACACGCGTGTCCTCGGCCGGTCGGCCGTGAGGGCGGTCGAGCTCGACCCGAACCTGCCCCCGGAGCTTCCGGCGGCCGTGCGTCGTCTGGGCGACGCCGTGCACGCGGTGGGGCCGGCGCTCGAGGATCGCGACCGGTCGCAGGCGATCGCCACCGCGCTGGAGGCGACAGCGCTCGCCGATGCGGCGCTCGAGGCCGATCCGTCGTTGAGCGCCGCGCACCTGGTCGGCCAGGTGCGCTCGACTGCAACCGATCTTCTGCGAGCGCTCGGGCTGGAACGCGCAGAAGCGGTGGAGCGGGTGCGGCGGGGCTAGAGCTAGACGAGCCGCGGCTCGAGCCGCGTCTCCGAGCCCGGCTCGACCCGGTAACCGCTCTTCGCGTCGTCGTCGCTGAGCACCTCGATCAGCTCGGTGCCGGCGAAGTGCAGCGCGACGCCGCTGTCGGCGGCGTAGCCGGGCGGGAAGCCCTCCTCGTCGATCAGCCGCCGGTACATCGGCTGCCTGAGCTCCTCGTCGTCCCAGTGCGGGCAGGCGCTGCCGGGAAGGAAGCCGAGCCCGTCGCGCATCCCGTCGAGCTGCGGGCCGAACGAGTCGGTGACGCCCGCCTCGAACCAGCAGATCATCCCGGCACTGCCGCCGGAGAGGACGACGCCCTGCTCCCACGCCTCGCGCAGGATCCGGTCGAACCCGTGCACGCGCCAGATCGCGAGCATGTTCGCCGTGTTGCCGCCGCCGACGAAGATCACGTCGTGGCCGAGTGTCAGCCCGCGGAGATTCTCGGGCGGCCAGGGGAAGAACTCGAGGTGCGTGAGCTCGGCGCGGCCCCGGAGGCGGTCGTACCAGGCGAGCGTGGACTCGGCATGCTCGGCGCTGGCGGTGCCGACGTACAGGACGCGCGGCAGCTCGCGACCCGCCAGCGCGAGGGTCGCGTCCAGGACGGCGTCGGAGGTGCCGCCTCCGCCCATCGCGACGATGTGCCGGTCTCCCATACGGCCAAGCGTAGTTGCCCGCAGCGATATTCAGGCGCACCGCCGATGGCCCCGGAGAGGCGGCCCCGGACAATGAAGCAGTCGACGAGGAGGTTCACATGTCGGTTGCAACGACGACGTCCCCGGCGGGACGTGACAAGATTCGCGCCTCGATGCGCTTCGTCTATGACTTCGACGAGCCGTGTGAGGGCGGGCGGGAGCTCCTCGGCGGCAAGGGGATCGGCCTGGCCGAGATGACGCAGCTCGGCGTGCCTGTTCCCTCCGGCTTCACGATCACGACCGAGGCGTGCCGTGAGTACATGCGTGCGGGGGATCGTATTCCCGACGGGCTGGACGACGAGGTGTCCGCGCACGTGGCTGCGCTCGAGCAGAAGTCGGGCAAGCGCTTCGGCGACCGGAACGAGCCGCTGCTCGTCTCCGTCCGCTCCGGCGCGGCGGTGTCGATGCCGGGGATGATGGACACGATCCTCAACGTAGGGCTCGACGACGAGTCGGTCGAGGGCCTGGCGAAGACGACGGGCAACCGCCGCTTCGCGTACGACTCGTACCGCCGGCTGATCCAGATGTACGGCGAGACGGTCGACGGGATCGACGGCCACCGGTTCGAGGAAGACCTTTCGCAGCTGAAGCACGAGCGCGGGGTCGACCAGGACGTCGACCTGACCGACGAGGACCTCGTCGAGCTGGTTGCCCGCTTCAAGCAGATCTACGAGGAGGGGACCGGCCGCCCGTTCGCCCAGGACGCGCGCGAGCAGCTCAGCCGCGCGGTCGAGGCAGTCTTCCAGTCGTGGGAGACGCCGCGGGCGCAGGTCTACCGCCGCGCGCACGAGATCCCCGACGACCTCGGCACCGCGGTGAACGTCGTCCAGATGGTCTTCGGAAACCGAGGTGAGCGCTCGGCGACCGGCGTCGCGTTCACACGCGACCCGTCCACGGGCGCGCCGGGCGTGTTCGGCGAGTTCCTGATCAACGCGCAGGGCGAGGATGTCGTCGCGGGGATCCGCACACCGGAGCCGCTCGCGCGGATGGCGGACGTCCTCCCGGAGGCGCTCGACCAGTACATCGAGACGATCAAGCGGCTCGAGGAGCACTACCGCGACATGCAGGACACGGAGTTCACGGTCGAGGAGGGGACGCTCTACCTGCTCCAGACCCGCACGGCGAAGCGGACCGCGGCCGCCGCGCTGAAGGCCGCGGTGGACATGGTCGACGAGGGGCTGATCTCCCGCGAGGAGGCGGTCGTGCGCATCGACCCGGCCCAGCTCGACCAGCTGCTCCACCCGATGATCGACCCGAGCGCGTCGCTCGCCGTCGCCGCCAAGGGGCTGAACGCGTCGCCGGGCGCGGCGGTGGGGGCGATCGTCTTCGACGCCGACGTGGCCGAGGACAAGGGCCGCGCCGGCGAGAGTGTGATCCTCGTCCGCTGGGAGACGACCCCGGACGACATCAACGGGATGATCTTCGCGCAGGGCATCCTCACCGCCCACGGCGGGATGACCTCGCATGCGGCCGTGGTCGCGCGCGGGATGGGCAAGCCGTGCGTGGCCGGCTGCGACGGGCTGACGCTCGACGCGGGGGCGAAGACCGCGCGCATCGGCGACCACGATCTTTCCGAGGGCGACGTGATCACGATCGACGGAGGCAGCGGCACCGTGATGATCGGCGAGGTCGCGCTCGTCCCTCCCCAGATCAACGAGGACTTCCAGACGATCCTCGAGTGGGCCGACGGCATGCGCCGGCTGAACGTGCGCGCGAACGCCGACAACCCGGAGGACGCCACCCGGGCACGGGAGTTCGGCGCCCAGGGCATCGGCCTCTGCCGCACCGAGCACATGTTCTTCGGCGACGAGCGGCTGCCGCTCGTCCAGGAGATGATCCTCGCCTCGTCCGAGACCGAGCGCCGGGCGGCGCTCGACCGGCTGCTGCCGCACCAGCAGTCCGACTTCGAGGGGATCTTCGAGGCGATGGCGGGGCTGCCGGTGACGATCCGGCTGCTCGACCCGCCGCTGCACGAGTTCCTCCCGTCGCTCGAGGAGGCCCACGACGAGCGCATGCGCGCCCGGATCCGCGCGTTGCAGGAGGCGAACCCGATGCTCGGCTCCCGCGGCTGCCGGCTCGGGCTGATGTATCCCGAGATCTACGAGATGCAGGTGCGCGCGATCTGCCGCGCGGCGATCGCGGTGCGTGAGCGCACGGGCGACGCACCGCTCGTCGAGATCATGCATCCGCTCGTCGGCTTCCGCGAGGAGCTCAAGCGGCTGCGTGAGCTGACGATCGAGGTCGCGACCGAGGAGGGCGAGCTCGACTACCTCGTCGGAACGATGATCGAGCTTCCGCGGGCCTGTATCCGCGCCGACGAGATCGCGGAGTTCGCCGACTTCTGCTCGTTCGGCACCAATGACCTGACCCAGACGGCGCTCGGTTTCTCCCGCGACGACGCGGAGGGCAAGTTCCTCACCCGGTACCTCGAGGACGGCGTGCTCGAACGCAACCCGTTCGAGGTGCTCGACGAGGAGGGCGTCGGCGACCTGATGCGGATCGCGGTCGAGCGCGGGCGTTCGGTGAAGGACGACCTGAAGATGGGCATCTGCGGCGAGCACGGCGGCGAGCCCCGCTCCGTCGCCTTCTGCCACCGCATCGGCCTCGACTACGTGTCATGCTCGCCGTTCCGTGTCCCCCTCGCACGACTCGCGGCCGCGCAGGCGGCGCTCGCCGAGTCCGGTGTCGAGGCTGCGGTCGCCGGCGGGTAAGCCGGGCGACCTATCAAGGAGGAACGAGTGGCGATCTGCGTGTACTTCCCGATCGAGACCATGACCCCGGGCGCGTACGACGAGGTGCAGCGGAAGCTGGAGGCCGCGGGTCAGGCCGCTCCGGCCGGGCGGAGCTACCACGTCGCGTTCAGGGCGGGCGAGAACCTGCACGTCTTCGACGTCTGGGAGTCGATGGAGCAGTTCGAGGCGTTCGGCACGACGCTGATGCCGATCCTCGCCGAGCTCGGAGTCGACGTCGGTCAGCCCGACATCGCCGAGGTCTACCGGGTCATCGAGGGCTGACGTTTCAGGGCCGCCGGCGGGCGGCTCTAGGCCATCCCGCGGACGCGCAGGTACGCGATCAGGACGCTGCCGAGGCCGACCGCGATCAGCGCGCCGGCGTGGACGGCGGTGAGGCCGCCGAATGCCGCCCGGCGGCGCCCGGAGTGGGTGAAGGCGAGCGTGACCGCGATTCCGCCGAGCAGCCCGCCGATGTGCCCGCCGTAGGAGATGCCGGGGACGGCGAAGCTGATCGCGAGGTTGATCAGGATCAGCGTCAGGTAGTTCCCGGCGAGCGAGCCGGTCGCCCGCCACTCGAGGATCAGCCCGGCGCCGAGCAGGCCGAAGATCGCGCCCGACGCGCCGACGGTGACGGTGTGGGGGTTCGCGATCAGCGCCCCCGCTGAGCCGGCGAGCCCGGAGACCAGGTACAGGCCGATGTAGCGGAGGCGGCCGAGCGCCATCTCGACGGGCGCGCCGAGCCACCAGAGCGCGAGCATGTTGAACGCGATGTGGATCATGCCCCCGTGCAGGAACGCGGAGGTGATCAGGCGCCACCAGTCGCCGTTGTCGACCGCCGGCCCGTAGAGCGCCCACTTGTAGAAGAGCTTGCCGCCGGGGTCGTTCAGGCCGGCCCCCTGCGCGACGGTGATCAGGTAGACGACCACGTTCAGCGCGACGAGGATCTTCGTGACGATGGCGTGCGTCGCGGCGAAGCCGCTGCGTGCGACGCGCTGCATCTGCTTCTGCACCTTCGGGGCCGTCCCGGCGGCGGAATGGTCCGGACAGCGAAGCCCGACCGGGGCAAAGGTCACGCAATCGGTGCAGATCGGGCGACCGCACTCGGAACAGGAAAGGCCGGTCTCCCTGTCGGGATGGCGGTAGCAGGTCGCCACAGCGCCGCTAGCGTACCGGTGGCCATGCATGTACACGTCGCCTTCACTCCGGCCGAAGAGGCCTCGGCCTCCGTCGGCATCGTCGTCGACGTCGTGCGGGCGACCTCGACGATCCCGCAGGCGCTCTCCTCCGGGTACCGACGCGTCCTGTGCTGCGCCGAGATCGAGGATGCCCGGCGGCTGCGGGCAGAGATCGAAGGGTCGCTCGTCGGCGGGGAGCGCGACGGGAAGAAGATCGACGGATTCGACGTGGGAGCGTCGCCGCGGGAGTTCTTCGAGGCGGGCGCCGACACGCTGATCATGTCCACGACGAACGGCACGCGGACGATCCTCGACGCGGCCGAGCGGTGTGGGCTCGTGCTGCTCGGGTCGCTGCTCAACCTGAGCGCGCTGGTGGAGGAGGTGCGCGAGCGCGGGGAGGACGTCGCCGTCATCTGCGCCGGTTTCAAGGGCTCGTTCGCCCTCGACGACGCGTACTGCGCCGGGCGGATCGTCGCGCTGCTCGGAGCGGAGCGGTCGGATGCCGCGATCGCTGCGGAGCTGGTCGCCGCGTCGTTTCCGGACGCGCACACGGCACTGCTCGCGCGGACGTACGGGCCGCCCGGGCTCGAGGAGGACATCCTCTTCTGCTCGCGCGAGAGCACGCTGCAGATCGTGCCTCGGCTCGCCGGGATGCACGGCGTGGCGGCCGAGATCGTGGCGTGACGTACCGCTTCGCCTTCGGGCGGCCGCCTGCGGTCTCGGCAAACGGGATGGTCGCGACGAGCCAGCCGCTGGCCACGCGGGCCGGGCTTCGCGCGTTGGAGCGCGGCGGGAACGCCGCGGATGCCGCGCTGGCCGCGGCAGCGATGCTGTGTGTGACCGAGCCCGCGATGACGGGGATCGGAGGCGACTGCTTCGCGCAGGTCTGGCGCGACGGCCGGCTCGAGGGGCTCGACTCGGCCGGGCCCGCGCCCTCGTCGGCGGCTCCGCTGCCCGTGGAGGCGACCGGGCCGCGCTCGGTGACGGTGCCGGGCGCCGTCGGGGGGTGGGCCGCGCTGTCGGAGCGGTACGGGTCGCTCGGGTTGGACGCGTGTCTGGCGGACGCCATCGACGTGGCGGAGAACGGGTACGCCGTTGCGCCGATCACGGCGGCGCGCTGGCGCGAGACGGGTGGGCCGTTCGGGCCGCCGCCGTCGGTCGGTGACGTGGTGCGCCTGCCCGAGTTGGGTGCGACGCTGCGGCGGATCGCATCGGATGGGCCGTCCGCGTTCTACTCGGGTCCGGTGGCGGAGGCGATCTGCTCGGCGTCGTGGCTGGAGGAGTCCGATCTCGCCGGGTTCGCGCCGCGCTGGGTCGCGCCGCTGCGGCTGACGTACAAGGGCGTCGAGGTGTGCGAGCTGCCCCCGCCGACGCAGGGCGTATGCGCGCTCGAGGCCCTGGGGCTGCTGGAGCGCTCGTCGCCCGGGCTGGCCGGGAAGATCCGGTGCGTCCAGCTGGCGCTCGAGGACTCGCTCGCCCGGGTTCGTGACGGGGCCGACGTGAGCGAGCTGGTCACGCCGGCGTACCTGGACGCGCGCCGGGGCCGGCCGGCCGTGAGCGAGCCGCCCGGGGGGACCGTCTACCTCTGCGCCGTCGACCGCGACCGGATGGCGGTCTCGTTCATCCAGAGCCTCTACGAGAGCTTCGGCTCCGGGATCGTCGCCCCCGGGACGGGCGTCGTCCTCCAGAACCGCGGCGCGTGCTTCGCGGTGTCGGGCGCGGTCGAGCCGGGCCGCCGTCCGTACCACACGATCATCCCCGGGATGCTGGTGCGCGACGGCGAGCTGCTCGGGCCGTTCGGCGTGATGGGCGGCTTCATCCAGGCCCAGGCGCACATGCAGCTCGTCTCTTCGATCGTCGACGACGGCCTCGATCCGCAGGCCGCCATCGACCGCCCGCGCTTCCGCGTCGACGGTGAGCGCGTCCTGCTCGAGGAGGGCCTGTGGGACCACGAGGCCGACCTGCAGCGCCTCGGCTACCAGACCGTGCGTGAGACGGACACGTACGGCTTCGGCGGCGGCCAGGCAATCCTGGTCTCCGGCGATGCCCTGGTCGGCGGCTCCGACCCCCGCAAGGATGGCTACGCCGGCGGAATGTGAGCCGAATCTGTGCCAACCGAGTCCGCTCGGCGTTCTCCGTTGCCTGCCGTGGCTACGGTCGTCGAAGTGGCGGACTTGCTCAGCCAATGGCGACAGGAGGCAAGCACGCAATCAAGGTGGAGAAACGTAGAGAGCGCCCGATCACGCTTCCCCATCACCGTGGACAGGACTACAGCCGTGGTCCCACGGCGGTCGAAACGGCTGATTCTCGCGGAGCGGTGTCCAGAGCGGCCACGTCTGGTGCCTGGCACCGGACGTGTACGGTCTGGCCATGGTCGAGAAGGTCACTCTGGCGGAGAAGTTCGGAGCGTTCGAGGAGCACTGGAGCCCGAAGATCGTCGCCGAGCTGAACGACTCGTACGTCAAGGTCGTGAAGCTCGAAGGCGAGTTCGTCTGGCACCACCACGACGACGAGGACGAGCTGTTCCTGGTGGTCTCCGGGCGCCTCAGGATGGAGCTGCGCGACGGCAACGTGATCCTCGAGCCGGGTGAGCTGCTCGTCGTGCCGAAGGGGGTCGAGCACCGGCCTGTCGCGGAGGAGGAGACCCACGTCGTCCTGATCGAGCCGAAGACGACGCTGAACACCGGAAACGTGCGCGGCGAGCGGACCGTCGAAGAGCTCGAGCGGATCTGATCGTGGGCTTTCGCGTCGTCCGTCCCGACGGGCTCGAGTGGATCACGCGCCCGCACGAGCCCGGCGAGCCGGCCCGGCACGTGGCCGAGCTGAGCGAGACCGCCGCCTTCGCGCACACCCGCGGGAACATCTGGCGCTACGACCGGGGCGCGAAGGGGCGCCGCCACCGGCATCCGATCCAGGAGGAGACGTTCGTCGTCCTGTCCGGGACGCTGACCATGTACCTCGGCGACCCACCGGAGCGTCAGGACGTGCCGGCCGGCGGGCTGATCCACATCGACCCGGGCACGCCGCTCCAGACCGTGAATCACGGCGACGAGGATCTCGTCGTCTACGCGTACGGCTACCCGCCCGAGCACGAGCACGCCGAGCTGCTCGACTCGGCGGTCTAGACCAGACCGCTACGCGGCGCGGATCTTGACGACCGTCGCCTGCCAGGTGCTCTTCGGCGCCTTGACGGCGACGGTCTCACCGACCCGCTTGCCGAGCAGCGCCGCCCCGAGCGGTGAGCTGGGGGAAGTCGTGCCGTTACCGCCGAGACCCGAGATCTCGACCTCCATCTCGCCGCCGTCTCCGTCTTTGATCACGACCGTCGAGCCGACCGAGACCACGTCCGGATCGCCGCCCGTGACGATCTCCGCGTCCTCGAGCCGGGCGCGCAGGATCGTGATCTTGCGCTCCAGCAGCCCCTGCTCGTTCTTGGCCGCGTGGTACTCGAAGTTCTCGGAGAGGTCGCCCTCCTCGCGTGCCGTCGCGATCGCCTCGACCAGCTTCTTGCGCCGCGGGCCTTCGAGCTCGGCGAGCTCGGTCGCGAGCTGGTCGTGCTGGTCCTGGGTCATGTGCTCTCCCACGAAGGCCCGAGCGTAGCCGATCAGGCGGGCGCGAGCCCGCGAGCCTTGCGGCTCGTCGCGGACTGGCGCTTCTGGGCCGAAAGCACGGTCTTGCGCAGGCGCACGCTCTTCGGCGTGACCTCGACGCACTCGTCGTCGCGGATGAACTCGAGCGCCTGGTCCAGCGGCAGCGGGCGCGGCGGGACGAGCCGGACGAGCTCGTCCGAGGTGGAGGAGCGCATGTTCGTCAGCTTCTTCTCCTTCGTCGCGTTCACGTCGAGGTCGTCGGCGCGCGCGTTCTCGCCCACGATCATCCCCTCGTACACGTCCACGCCCGGCCCGACGAACATCGAGCCGCGCTCCTGGAGGTTGAACAGCGCAAAGGCAGTCGTCTTGCCGGAACGGTCGGCGACGAGCCCGCCGGTCGGCCGCGTGCGCAGCTCGCCGTGCCACGGCTCCAACCGGTCGAAGACGTGATGGAGGATGCCGGTTCCGCGCGTCTCGGTGACGAACTCGGTGCGGAAGCCGATCAGCCCACGCGCCGGGACGAGCACCTCCATCCGCACCCAGCCGGTGCCGTGGTTGACCAGCGCCTCGGTGCGGCCCTTGCGCAGCGCGAAGAGCTGCGTGACGACGCCGAGGTACTCCTCCGGCACGTCCACCGACACGCGCTCGACCGGCTCGTGCACCTTGCCGTCGACGATCCGCGTGACGACCTGCGGCTTGCCGATCGTCAGCTCGAATCCCTCGCGGCGCATCTGCTCGACCAGCACCTCGAGCTGCAACTCGCCGCGGCCCTGCACCTCCCACGTGTCCGGCCGCTCGGTCGGCTCCACCCGCAGCGCGACGTTGCCGACGAGCTCGGCGCGAAGCCGCGCCTCGACGCTGCTCGCGGTCACCTTTTCGCCCTCGCGGCCGGCGAGCGGCGACGTGTTGATCCCGACCGTCATCGACAGCGACGGCTCGTCCACCGTGAACACCGGCAGCGGGCGCGGGTCGTCCGGGTCGGCGAGCGTCTCGCCGATCGTCACCTCGGGGATCCCGGCGACGGCGATGATCTCGCCCGGGCCGGCTTCCTCCGCCTCGACGCGGTCGAGCGCCTCGGTGATGTACAGCTCGGTCACCTTCGCCTTCTCGATCGTCCCGTCGGCGCGGCACCACGCGACCTGTTGTGCGCGCTTGATCGTCCCCTGCACGACCCGGCAGAGCGCGAGGCGGCCCACGTACGGCGACGCGTCGAGGTTGGTGACGAGCGCCTGCAGGGGATGGCCTTCGTCATAGGTGGGAGCGGGAATGTGCGAGATGATCACGTCGAAGAGCGGCTGGAGATCGTCGGCGAGCGCGTCGGCGTCGAGGCCGGCGTGGCCCGCGCGCGCGTTGCTGTAGACGATCGGAAACTCGATCTGGCTCTCGTCGGCGTCGAGGTCGAGGAAGAGCTCGTACACCTCGTTGACGACCTCGGCGATCCGCGCGTCCGGCCGGTCGACCTTGTTGACGACCAGGATGACGGGGAGCTGCGACTCGAGCGCCTTGCGCAACACGAACCGGGTCTGGGGGAGAGGGCCTTCGCTGGCGTCCACCAGCAGGAGGACGCCGTCGACCATCGTCAGGCCGCGCTCGACCTCGCCGCCGAAGTCCGCATGGCCCGGCGTGTCGATGATGTTGATCTTCGTCCCGCGGTAGCCCACGGCCGTGTTCTTGGCGAGGATCGTGATCCCCTTCTCGCGCTCCAGGTCGCCGGTGTCCATGATGCGCTCGCCGAGATCCTGGTTCTCGCGGAACGCTCCGGACTGCCAGAGCATCGCGTCGACGAGCGTCGTCTTGCCGTGATCGACGTGGGCGACGATGGCGACGTTGCGGATATCTGAGCGCTCGGGCACCCATCGAGGGTACCGGCGATCCGGGCGACTACCGCGCCGTGTAGTCGATCTCCAGGAAGTCGCCGACCTCGGACAGCCAGCGGTCCTGCACGAAGCGGACATGGTCCGGGTGGCCGTTATACCCCTCGTACGCGGCCTGATCGGCGAACTCCATCGAGATCCCGAAGCGGTAGTCGTTCTTCGGGCTGACCTCGGCAAGGAGCTCGAACGCCTCGACGCCGGGGATCGCCGCGAGCCGTTCCGCCGCCTGGAGGAAGTCGCGCTCCGCGTCCGATCCCGGGGGATGGACGAGGGTGAAGGCGACGGTGTGCCGGATGCGGTTCGCGTCCATGTCGGTGCAGCATAGGCTCCCGCGGGATGGGGCGCGACCAGCTCGAGCACGGGGTGGGCTAGCTCCAAATTTGTCGGCGGCGCTTGACAGGAGAACGTGTGTTCGTATAGAACATGTGTTCGCATGATCGCCTGCATCCTTCTCCCGGCATTCGAGCTCCAGGCCGCACTGCGTGATCGGCCTCGGCTCTGCCTACGGGCAGCGGCGCTGGCGCCGCTGCCGGGCGCCGAGCCGCTGCTCGGGCCCGTCACCGCGGCCGCCGAGGCCGTCGGTGTCACGCCGGGCATGCGCCTCGGCGAGGCGCTGGCGCTCTGTCCATCGATCGCGCTCGTCGAGCGCGATCCGGCCGGGGTCGAAAGCGAATGGGAACAGATCATCCGTCGCCTCGAGGACAACGGCTTCGCCGTCGAGTCGGTCGAGCCGGGCTGCCTCTACTTCGAGACACGCGGGGTGGAACGGCTCTACGGAGGTGTCACACCTGCGCTGAAGCGGGCGCTCGCCTCGGTCGGCGCCTCCTGGAACGTCTGCGCGGGTGCCGCCGACCGGCGGTTCGCCGCGCTCGCCGCGGCTGCGATCGCGCGGCCGGGCCAGGCCGTGGTCGTCGACGACGCGCGCACGAAGGAGTTCCTCGCGCCGCTGCCGCTGACGCTGCTGCCCATGGAGGACACACCGCGGGAGGATCTCGAGCGCCTTGGCATCAAGAAGATCGGACAGCTTGCCGGGCTACCGGGTGGCGCCGTCGCCGAACGATTGGGGCCGGTCGGCCGGCGCGCCTGGAGCCTGGCGAGAGGTGAGGACGGCACGCATGTCACCGCCCGTCCACCCGCGACCGACCTCGTGGAGCGGCTCGACTTCCCCGAAGCGGTCGGCAACGAACTGACCCTTCGGAGGGCACTGACGGCACTGCTCGACCGGATCCTCGACCGTCCCGAGCGAGGCGGCAAGGAAATCCGGAAAGTCGCGCTCTCGGCGCGACTTGTCGGCGGGGGCTCGTGGCGTCGCACGCTGACGCTCCGTGAGCCGAGCGCGGAGCGGGGGACACTGCGGGCGGCGCTCGGGCCGAAGCTCGCAGAGCTCCCCGCACCGGTGCTCAGTCTCGGCATCGAGCTGCTCACACTCGTCGAGTCCGAGGGCCGCCAGCTCGCCCTGATCCAGCCCCAAGGCGAAGAGCTCCAGACCCGCCTCTCGGAAGGCCTGCGCCAGGTACGCGCCAGCGCCGGAACCGGGGCGGTCGCAACTGTCGTCGAGGTGGCGCCGTGGTCGCGGATCCCCGAGCAGCGGGCACTGCTCGTACCGCGCGACTCCTAGAGCCGCGTGCGGCACTCGTCGAGGAACGCTTCGACGGGACACCGCGGCTCGTGAATCGCCAGGAAGTCGCGGTCGTCCGCGAGGAATGGCGGGTGCTCGACCGCTGGTGGACGGGGGAGCCCGTCAGCCGGCGGTACTTCGAGGTCGTGCTCGAGACCGGCCAGAACGTCGTCGTCTTCCGCGACGAGCAGCAGAGCTGCTGGTTCTCGCAGCAAGGGGCATGAGCTGGCCGAGCTGGCGAACATGGACGTGCGCGGCCTCACGCCGGACGAGGTGGAGGTGGCGAAGCTCGCCGGTCGCGTCTACCTGGCGTTCAAGGAGCTCCCGCAGGCCCACCCGTCCGACCTCGGCGAGGTCGCGATCCACGTTCACGCAATCGCGCGGATCGTCTTCGCGCGTGCGGCAGTCCGCGCGCACCCCGAGCACTGGACGTTCAAGTAGTGCGAGCCGCGAGCGCCTGCTCGGCGAGCCGGGGCCACTCCGCGGCGTGAGCCGCCGGCACGACGACCCATTCCTTGAACGGCCGGCCGTTGCCGCCCGGATCGAAGAGGTGCGCGCCGTCGAGCGCGAGCGCAGCTGCATGCTCCGCCGCGACCGGGAGCTTGAAGACCATCGCCTCGTCGGAGCGGGTCCAGCCGCACACCAGCTTCCCGTCGGCCTTCACCGCGGACATGCCCATCATCTGGGTGAGAACGACGTCGGGGTTCTGCGCGACCAGATCGTCACAAATGTCGTCGTAGCGGGCGCGCGCGTCCATCTAGAGGTCTCGAACGCTCTCGGCAAAGCCGGCATCGGGCCCGTGCACGTTGAGGAAGGCGATACGCCCGCCCGGCTCGTTCGTGACCCCGTGGCGGGCGCCCGGCACGGCGGCTGCGAACGAGCCGGCGCCCGCGGGGACGACGTCGTCGCCGGCGACGATCCCCGCCTCACCCTCCAGCACGAAGAACGTGTCCACATGGTCGCCGTGCTCGTGGACGCCGATGCCCGGCCATCCGGGTTCGACCTCGAGGAGCAGCGCGAAGATCTGCGGCAGCTCGCCGAGGATCGTGATCGTGCGGTCATCGCGCTCGAACCGCTCGCCGCCGCCCGGAAGCGTGACGATGGCGTCGGAGACAGGTCGCCCACCGTCCTCCGGCGGCTCGTGCTGGTCGAAGTCGCCTCGTCCGCGCAGGTACTCCACGAAGCCCGAGTCCGGCGCATGGAAGTTCAGAAACCGCAGCTCGCCGGGGCCGTCGTTGTTGAAGGCGTGCACGAGCTCCGGCGGCACGAGGACCAGCGTTCCCGCCGGCACGCTCAGCGGCTCGAGATCAGAGCCGACCCGCAGCGCCAGATCGCCTGCGAGCACGTAGAACGCGTCGACGTGATCGCGATGGATGTGCGGATCGGCGCCGCGTTCTCCGGCCGCGTACCGGAACCAGCTCACGCTCAGCAGATCGTGGTCGCAGAGAACGCGCAACTCGCGATTCGGTTTGTCCGTGATCGCCTCGCATGCGCTCGGCTCGGTCACGAATGCGTTCGCCATCGGGGCGGATGATGAGCTATGTCGAGCTGCACTGCCACTCCGCGTACTCGTTCCTGGACGGGGCGTCGCTCCCCGACGAGCTCGCCGCGCAAGCGGCCGACCTCGGCCACACCGCGCTCGCGCTCACCGACCACGACGGGGTCTACGGCTCGCTCGAGTTCGCCCACGCCGCCAAGGCGTTCGGCGTCAGACCGATCACCGGTGCGGAGATCACGCTCGCCGGAGGCGCCCACGTCACCGTGCTCGTCGAGACGCCGAAAGGATACGCGAACCTCTGCCGCCTGCTGACCGAGGCGCACGCCGGCACCCGGCCGAAGGTCACGGAGCTGGTGCCGCCGGCGCTCCCGCTGGACTCGCTTCTGCAGGCGACCGACGGCCTCGTCTGCCTCTCCGGCTGCGCCCGCCACGGGCTCGGCACGCGCAGTCCCAACGAGACCGCCCGCGCCGCCGCAGCGTTCGGCAGAGATCACTTCTACGTCGAGCTCCAGCGCCCGTACGAGCGCGGCGACACCCGCCGCAACGCCGCCCTGCGCGAGCTCGCCCGTGACCTCGGCGTCGCCACCGTCGCCACCGGCGACGTCCACGTCCACCACGAACGGCGCAGCACCCTGCAGGACGCCCTCGTCGCGATCCGCTGCCGCACCTCGCTCGACGGCTGCGAGCCGGAGCGGCGGGGCAACCACGAGGCCGTCCTGCTCGCGCCGGAGGAGGCGATCGACCGGTTCCCCGGCGACCGCGACGCGGTTCTCCGCACGGCCGAGATCGCCGCGGGCCTGACCTTCGACCTGACCGAGGAGCTCGGCTACCGCTACCCCGACTTCTCCGACGGCTTCGAGACCCCAGACGGGCAACTCCGAGAGGTCTGCCTGAAAGCGTTCGAGGATCGCTACAGAGGCTCTCGCTATCGCAATCGCGCGAAAGCACGATTGCGAGAAGAGCTCGAACTGATCTCGGAGCTCAAGCTGGCCGGCTTCTTCCTGCTGCACTGGGAGGTGCTCGAGCTGGCCCGCGAGATCGCAGTCGAGGTGCGCGGCCCTGGCTCTCCCCGTCACGCGCTCCCGCCGGGCCGCGGCCGCGGCAGCTCGGTCGGCTCGATCGTCTGCTACCTGACCGGCCTCTCCCACGTCGACCCGATCGAGGCCGACCTCTCGATCGGCCGGTTCCTCAACCGCGAGCTCGCCTCGGTCCCCGACATCGACCTCGACTTCCCGCGGGACATCCGCGAGAAGCTGATCGTCCGCGTCACCGAGCAGTACGGCCGCGAGCACGCCGCGCTCGTCGCCACGTTCTCGACGTACCACTCGCGCGGCGCGATCCGCGACCTCGGCAAGGCGCTCGGCCTGCCCGCCGCCGAGCTCGAGCGGCTCGCACGCGTCACCGAGGGCAACCCGCAGCGGGTCGCCGAGGAGGTCGCGCGGCTCCCCGGCGACCACGCCTCTCCCCGCTGGCAGGCGCTCGGGTCGCTCGCCCACGAGATCGGCGGCCTGCCGCGGCACATCTCCCAGCATCCGGGCGGGATGATCATCTCCAGCCGCCCGCTCGTAGAGCTCGTCCCCGTGCAACCGGCGGCGATGCAAGGCCGCCAGATCTGCCAGTGGGACAAGGACTCGTGCGCGGACGCAGGCTTCCTGAAGATCGACCTGCTCGGACTGGGGATGCTCTCCGCGGTCGAAGACTGCGTCGACCAGATCGCCCGCCTCCGCGGCCGCACGATCGACCTCTCGCGGATTCCGCTCGACGACCAGGACGTCTACGCCGAGATCCAGCGCGCCGACACCGTCGGTGACTTCCAGATCGAGAGCCGGGCGCAGATGCAGAGCCTGCTGCGCACGCGCCCCGAGAACCTCGACGACCTGACGATCCAGGTTGCGCTCGTCCGGCCGGGGCCGATCCAGGGCGGCGCGGTCCACCCGTATATCGAGCGCCGCCAGAAGCTGCGCGAGGACCCGTCGTTCGTCCCGCCGGTCGACCATCCGTCGCTCGCCGAGCCGCTCCGCGAGACGCTCGGCGTCGTCGTCTTCCAGGACCAGGTGCTGGAAGTGGCGATGGCGCTCGCCGGCTTCACCGTCGGCGAGGCCGAGGGGCTGCGTCGGGCGATGAGCCGCAAGCGCAGCGCCGAGGCGATCGAGGCGCTCCGCTCGCGCTTCGTCGCCGGTGCGCTCGCGCAGGGCGTCGACGCCGAACTGGCCAATCGCACCTACGACAAGCTCGCCGGGTTCTCCGGCTTCGGCTTCCCGAAGTCGCACTCGGCCGCGTTCGCGCTGCTTGCCTACCAGTCGGCGTGGCTGCGCCACCACTTTCCGGCCGAGTTCCTCTGCGCGCTGCTGAACGCGCAGCCGATGGGCTTCTATCCGCCGGCCAGTCTGGTTCGTGACGGCCAGCGACGGGGCGTGGAGGTGCTGCCGCCCGATGTGAACCTGAGTGGAGCGAAGTGCGAGAACCAGGACGGCGCCGTTCGCGTCGGGCTCGGGTACGTCCGCTCGGTCGGCGAGGCGGAGGCCGAGGCGGTCGCCGCCGGCCGGCCGTACGACGACGTCGCCGACCTCGCGCGGCGGGCGCCGGTGAGCAGGGCAGCCCTCGATGCGCTGGTCGCCTCGGGGGCGTGCGACCGGTTCGGCCCGCGCCGCGAGCTGCTCTGGCGTGCGGGTGTCGTCGCCCGGCCGCACACGGTCGCGGGCGGCAACAGCCAGCTGACGCTGCCGCTCGAGCCGACCGCGCCCATCCCCGAGCTTCCGGTCCAGACCGACTGGGAGCGGATGCTCGCCGACTACGGGATGACGAGCCTCTCCGTCGGCCCGCACCCGCTCGAGCTCCTCCGCCCGCACCTGCCGGCCGGAACGGTGAGCAACGCGGAGCTACCCGGGCATCCCGGCGGGAACGTGGCGGTCGCCGGCATGGCGATCACGCGCCAGCGCCCCGCGACCGCGAACGGCGTCGTGTTCATGCTTCTCGAGGACGAGACCGGCCAGGTGAACCTGATCGTCCCACCGGCGGTGTACGAGCAGTACCGGTCGCTCGTCCGCGGCGAGCCGCTGCTGCTGGCGCGCGGCCACCTCGAGCGCTCGGGCCGCAACCTGAACGTGCTCGTGCGTGAGCTCGAGACGCTCGGCCCGCTCGCCCGCGAGGTCGCCGGGCTCGCGGAGGTGCAGTCGGCGCTCCCGCGCGCCCACCACTTCGGGCACCGCTAGTCCTTTTCGGACATGACAGGGGTCTGACCCTTTTAGTGTCGGAAGTGCAACAAACGCGTGCCGATTCGCCTACAGGCCGAGGCCGAAGCGGGGGAGGTTGCGCCGCACGGCGGCGTCGAACGCGCGCTCGTACTCCTCCGCCGCATCCTCGTCGAGCGTCGACGCGTAGGCGTCGCGGATCTCCGCGAGGGCGTCCACGCCCAGCTCGATCAGGTCGAGGTACTCGGAGTACTTCGCCTCGGCCTCGTCCCGGCCGGCCCGGTCGTACGCCCGCTCGGCGGCGTCGCACCGCGCGATCAGCTCCGCGTTGTCCTCACGGAAGAACCCGAGCTGCCGCCCGATCAGATCCGAGAACCGGCTCACACGAGCTCCCGATACAGCTCGAGGTGAGCGGCCGCGCTGGCGTCCCACGTCAGCGCGTCACGCGCCCGCAGGGCGCCCGCGCGCGCCTCCGCAAGCGCGGCGCCGTCGCCGAGCAGGCCCCGGATCGCCTCAGCCAGTGCGCCGGCGTCCCCGGCGGGGACGACCAGCCCGGCGCCGAACGTGCGCACCGGCTCCGCCAGCCCGCCGACGTCGTACACGACCGCCGGCACACCCGCCCCGAGCGCGCGCAGCAGCGCCCCCGACTGGTCGAGCTCCGCCCGGTAGGGGAACACCGCGATCGTCGCGTCGCCGAGCGCCACGTCGAGCTCGGCCTCCGGCAGATACCCGAGCCGCCACTCCGCGCGATCGCCCGCCGCCTCGCGGTACGCATCGACCGGCTCGACCGGATCGCCCGCCACCAGCAGCCGGGCGCCGTCCACGTGCGAGACCGCCTCGATCGCATCGCCGAGACCCTTGTACGGCCGGATCGCGCCGAGGCAGAGCACCGTGTGCCCGTCGTCGGTGCGCTGCGGGTCGCTGCGGAAGGCGGGGTGGGGGATGACGCGCAGACGATCGGGCGGCACGCCGAGCCGCGTGAGCGTCTCGAGCCCGCGCTCGCTGTGCACGACCACGCGGTCGAACCGCGCGAGCAGCGTGCGCCAGAGGTCCTCGCGCTTCGCCGTCCGGCGGGGGAGCAGGTCGTGGGCGGTGAAGACGAGCGGCGGACGCAGCCTGGCCGCCCACCGGTCGATCTGCGGCGCGGCCAGCCACTGCACGTGGAGGACGTCCCGATCGGCCGAGGCCAGCCGGCGCATTCCGACCGGGTGCTCGAGCGCCTTCAGCGGCAGGCGCAGCCGGGAGCGCCGGAACAGCCGTGACGAGAGCCGGTAGAACGCCTCCGTGCGCACGTAGCCGTCGGGCTCGGGCGTCTCGCCGAACCGAAACCGCGCGGTGACCAGCTCGACCTCCGCGCCGGCACGCGCGAGCCCCGCCGCGAGCTCGTGGTCGTACTGCGGCGTGAACGCCGCCGGATCGGCGAGGACGACGCGCAAGGCGGTCGTACAGTAGACCGCGTGCTGATCCGCAGCTGGAACCTCTTCCACGGCAACACCGACCCGCCCGGCCGCGAATCGCGGCTCGAGGAGATGGTGCGCCTCGCGAGCGCCGACCGGCCGGACGTGCTCGTCCTGCAGGAGATCCCCGCGTGGGCGCTCGGCCGTCTAGAAGGCTGGAGCGGCATGTCGGCCGTCGGCGACGTCGCACAGCGGCCGCGCATCGGGCCCGCGCCGATCCCGACGGAGCTCGGCCGCAGGCTGACGGCGATCAATCCGGGCCTGCTGCGGTCGGCCTTCGCAGGCCAGGGAAACGCGATTCTGCTGGGTGACGGCCTCACGGTCGCCGCGCACGAGGTGCTGACGCTGAACGATGCGGCGTTCCGCCGCGGGCAGGCGCGCGCCCTCGGCCTGGACCTGATCACGCGGCTCGCGTGGGAGAAGGAGCGCCGGATCTGCCAGGTCGTGCGTGTCGCGCAGCGGCTCGTCGTCGCCAACCTGCACGCGACCAGCTCGCCCGACCGCCGGCTGCCCGCGGCCGAGCTTCGCCGCGCGACAGCGTTCGCGGAGGCCCTCGCCCAGGACGGTGACACCGTCGTGATCGCGGGCGACTTCAACGTCGAGGCGCCGGAGGCGGCGCTGCTCGGGTACTCGGAGCCGGGCCCGGGGATCGACCACATCGTCGTCCGCGGCGCGGCCGCCTCGCCGCTGCGCATCTGGCCCGACGCCGACCGGAACCGAACGGGCATGCTCCTGTCTGACCACGCACCGATCGAGCTCGACCTCGACTTGTGACCACGTTCGACGAAGCCCGCGCCCAGTTCCCCGTTCTCGACGAGATCGCGTATCTGAACGCCGGCTCGATGGGGCCGCTCGCTCGCCCGACCGTCGAGGCGATGGCAGCCCGCGAGCGCGCCGATCTGGAGAGCGGCCGGGGTGGCATGCCCTACTTCGAGACGATGCTTGCCCTCCGCCGGCAGGTGCGCGAGGGGCTTGCCGCGACGATCGCCGTGCCGCCCGACAACGTCGCGCTGACCGCGTCGACCACGGAGGGCTGCAACATCGTCGTCGCCGGGCTGCGCCTCGGCCCCGAGGACGAGATCGTCACCACCGACACTGAGCACTTCGGGCTGCTCGGCCCCATCCATGCGTCGGGTGCGACCGTCAGGGTCGCCGCGGTACGGATGATCCCTCCGGAGCACGCCCTGGACGCGATCCTGGCCGAGGTGACGCCGAAGACGCGCCTGATCGCGCTCTCGCACGTCTCGTGGCAGACGGGCAACCTGCTCCCGGTCGAGGAGCTCGCGGAAGCCACCGAGGTTCCGCTGCTCGTCGACGGCGCGCAGTCGGCCGGCGCCGTCACGGTCGACGCCGCCCGGTACGACTTCTACACCGTCTCCGGCCAGAAGTGGCTGTGCGGCCCGGACGCGACCGGCGGCCTCTACGTCCGCGACCCGGAGCAGCTCGACGTCGCCCTGCCGACCTACTTCTCCCAGGACGGGTACCGGCCGAGCGGCGAGTACACCCCGAAAGCCGGGGCGGCCCGTTTCGACGGGGGTTGGATCCCGATCGCGTCGCTCGCCGGGCTGCACACAGCGCTGGGCACGATCCCGCACTGGGCGACCCATCACGCGTCGGAGATCTCCGCCCGCTGCTGGACGCGGCTCTCCGAACGGTTCACGGTGGTGACAGCGCCCGGACAGGCGAACCTGGTCTCGTTCGCGCCTGACGGCGACCCCGCCGAGATCGCGGCGCGGTTGTACGGGCAGGGCGTCCTGATCAGGGACATGCCGGGAACCGGGTGGCTGCGCGTTTCGTGCGGCTGGTGGACGAGCGACGGCGACCTCGCACGCCTCCTCGACGCCTTATAGGTGAAGTCGCTCAAGGAGGAGGCGCTTCCGGCCGATTCTTGCAGCGTGAAGCTTCGCGCCGCCCTGCTCGCTCTCATCGCCCTGGTCGTCGTCGGCGTGGGCAACTCCCAGGCGACCGTCAGCAACATCGTCGTGACCTTGGGCGAGTCATCGCCGTACGAGTACGTGTCGGGCTCGACGCTCTACTACGCCCCCACGGGTTCGAACAACGGCAGCTTCACCGTGACTACGACCGCGTCGACGACCTCGAGCCTCACCAGCGTCGGCTTCCCGTCGATTCCCCTCATGTCAGGCGGCGGCAGCGTCTCTTCCCCGGGGCCGTACCAGACCACCTACGGCTGGACGCCGTCGTCGACCACCCCATCCAGTGCGTACAACGTCACCGTGCACGACAGCGACCCGAGCACCAACAGTGGGACGTTCAATGTCACCCTCGACACGACGCCGCCGAGCGGCCAGACCGTTGCGCTCACCGCTGGGCCGAGCTACAGCACGCTCTCCGTCCCCCTCACGCTCGGCAGCGGAACCGACGGCGGAGCAGGTGTCGACCTCAGTTCCGCCGTCGTCGAGCGCGCGTCCTCGACGCTCGCCGGCGGAACCTGCGGCACGTTCGGCGCGTATGCGCCCGTGACGCTCGTCGGCGGCGCGGACACGACCGTGGCGAGCGGCAACTGCTACCGCTACCGCTACACGATCTCGGATCTCGTCGGCAACGCGTCTGCGCCTTCTGCACCGTCCGGGGACGCGCGCGTCAGCGCTGTCGGGCCGATCGTCACCGACACGGCGCCGACGGAGACGAGCGGCGCGGGTGACCAGTTCTGGAACGCGGCGACCGACACGCTCTGGTTCCGCCCGGCCGGAGCGGGCTCGTTCACGCTCAACGCGACGGCAACCGACGCTTCCACCGGCATCGCGCAGGTCGCTTTCCCCGACGTGTCCGCCGTGGCCGGTTGGTCTGGCTCGACGGGCGGAGTCGATACTGCCGCGCCCTACTCCTCCCCGGCCGCCTATACCTGGGCGGCAGGCGCGACGGCTCCCGGCGCGAAGCAGGTGACCGCGACGAACGGCACCGGCGTGACCGGGAGCGACACTGTCGCGATCAGCGCCGACTCGGGGGGGCCGACGGGCCAGGCGATCAGCCTGAACGGGGGCCCGTGGTTCTCGAGCTCGGTTCCTTTGACCGTCGTGGCGGGAACTGATCTCGGTTCCGGCGTGGACTCGAGCCGTGCCGTCGTCGAACGGGCCGTCGCCACCCTGACCAACGGCGTCTGCGGGACGTTCGGCGCCTTTGCGGCGGTGAGCCTGACGGGAGGCGCCGACACCGGTGTCGCCTCCGGCAGTTGCTTCCGATACCAGTACAAGGCGACCGACAATGTCGGCAACGTCTCTGCCGCGTCGACCCCTTCGGCAGACGCGAAGATCGACAGGACGGCGCCGGCGACTCCGACGCTGCTCTTCACCGGGCTCGTGAACTCGGCGGCCTCCGGGACCGTCGTCTATTTCAGGCCGGGCGGGACCGGCTCGTTCACGGTCACGGCGGCGGCCTCCGATCGCGAGTCCGGAATTGCCTCCTATTCCTTCCCGACCATGGCGGGGTTCACGGCGAGTGGCTCCGGTCCATCCCGCACCTACACGTTCACCAACGTCGGTGTGGCGCCGGCAGGCCCGCATGCCATCACGGCGACGAACGCCGCCGGCCTGAGCTCGGGCAGCGCGTCGTTCACGCTTGTGCCGGACTCGACCCCTCCGACACTCGTCGTCCACTGCAACGGCGGGGCCTGCAAGAAGACGCCCTACCCCAAGGCCGTCACGGTGACGCTCTCGGCGAAGGATTCCGGAGGCTCGGGCATCGACACGATCCGGTGGACGACCAACGGCACCGACCCGAAGGCCGACAGCGGCTACGAGTACACGAGGGGCTTCACGGTGCAGGCGATGACCCATCTGAACGTTCGTGCCTTCGACAAGGCCGGAAACTCGAGCGCCCTCAGCCTGACGATCGACTCGCGCGCCAACCGCCTCGTGTTCGGGGCGCCGAGCCTCGTCGTCGTGAAGGCGAAGGCGCGGTACGTCGCGGCCAGAGTCACCTCCACCCACCGCGCGAGCGTCAGGGCGACGATGACCGGCACCGGGCTGAAGAAGGCTATGCGCTGGAACTTCATCCTCGCCTCGGGGACGTCGATCGTGAAGCTGCGGCTGCCGACCACGATCAGGCGGCCGGGCAGCTACCGCGTCGTCTGGACCGTCACCTCCGACACCCGCAAGGCGTCGAAGACGACCAGCGTCAGGCTCCGGGCCTAGCCGGCGGAAGCCCGAGCTCGCCCGCGATCGGGCGGAGCGCCTCGATCACGTTGGCGATGTGCCGATCGAGCTCGAGACCAAGAAGCTCGGCGCCCGCGTAGACCTCGTCGCGGTGGACGCCCGCGGCGAACGACGGCTGCTTGAGCTTCTTGATCACCGACCTCGGCTCGAGCGTCGAGAGGCCCTCCGGACGGACGAGCCCGCACGCGTGGACGAAGCCCGAGAGCTCGTCGCAGGCGAACAGCGTCTTCTTCATCGGCGTGTCCCGGGGGATCGCAAGGTGCTCGGCGTGCGACAGCACGCCCTCGATCACGACCTCCGGGTAGCCCTCGTCGCGCAGGATCGGCGCGCCGTCCTGCGGGTGCTTGTCGAGCGTGGGGTGGATCTCGTAGTCGAAGTCGTGGAGCAGCGCGGTCACGCCCCAGAGCTCCTCGTCGTCGCCGAAATGGCGCGCGTACCAGCGCACGGACGCCTCGACGGCGAGCGCGTGACGCAGGAGCGCCTGGCTCGTCGTGTAACGAGTAAGCGTGTCCCAGGCCTGCTCACGGGTCGGATTCGGCATGTCCGCTAGCCTACCCGGGTGTCCAGCGGCGTCCTGTCAGAGCTGATGCAGGCCTTCGTGATCGAGGGTGGTCAGCGCCTCTCCGGGACGATCAAGGCCGCCGGGAACAAGAACGGTGTTCTGCCGATCCTGGCGGCGACACTGCTCGCGCAGGAGCCCGTGACGCTGTCGAACGTGCCGCGGATCCGGGACGTCGACACCATGCTCGACCTGCTCGCCGACCTCGGCGCTCGATGTTGCCTGGACGGGCACGAACGAGGTGCGTGTCCACACGGCCGATGTCACCAAGCACGAGCTCGATCCCGAGCTGTGCGGGCGCATGCGCGCGTCGTTCCTGCTCGCCGGCCCGCTGCTCGCCCGCTTCGGCGAGGCGATCGTGCCGCCGCCCGGCGGCGATCTGATCGGCCGGCGCCGGCTCGACCCGCACGTCCACGCCTTTGCCCGGCTCGGCGCCGCCGTCGACATCCGCGGCCGCTACGAGATGAGCGCGCCCGACGGGCTGCGCGGCGACCGCATCTTCCTCGACGAGGCGAGCGTGATGGCGACCGAGAACACGATCATGGCCGCCGTTCTCGCACCGGGGGAGACGGTGATCGGCAACGCCGCCTGCGAGCCGCACGTCCAGGATCTCTGCCGCTTCCTCGTATCGCTCGGAGCCCAGATCGACGGGATCGAGTCGAACGTGCTTCGGGTCAGCGGCGTGCGGACGCTCTCGGGCGGCGAATGGCGCATCGGCCCCGACCACATCGAGGTGGCGAGCTTCATCGGCCTCGCGGCGATGACCGCCAGCGACATCGTGATCGAGGACACCGAGCCGAAGGATCTGATCTCGATCCTGCCCGCGTTCGCCCGTCTCGGCGTGCGCACCGAGATCGACGGCACGACGATCCACGTCCCGGCGCAGCAGCAACTCTTCGTCGAGGACGACCTCGGCGGTCACATCCCGAAGATCGAGGACGGTCCGTGGCCCGCCTTCCCGGCCGACCTCACGTCGATCGCCGTCACGGTCGCCACGCAGGCGTTCGGCACCGTGCTGATCTTCGAAAAGATGTTCGAGAGCCGCCTGTTCTTCGTCGACAAACTCGTCGGGATGGGCGCCAGGATCATCCTCTGCGATCCCCACCGCGCGGTCGTCACCGGCCCGGCGACGCTCGTCGGCCAGCGCATGGAGAGCCCCGACATCCGCGCCGGGATGGCGATGCTGCTCGCCGGCCTCTGCGCGGAGGGCCAGTCGACGATCGGCGCGGCCCACCAGATCGACAAGGGCTACGAGCGGATCGACGAGCGCCTGCGCGCACTCGGCGCCCGCATCGAGCGCGTCGACACCTAGCAAGGCGCCCGCGCGCCAGTGTTTGCGAAGGCCGGCGCTCTAGTCGACGGTCACGGCGACGGTGTTGCTGACCGCGGCACGGAGGGTCTTGTCGCCGGCGAAGCGTGCGCGCACGCGGTACGTGCCGGCTACGAGGGTGAACTGCCACGCCGTCTTGCCCGACGCGTTCGTCTTGCCCGTCGTGCCTGATGCGCGCCAGGCGCCGCCGTCGTACGCCTCGAGTGCGATCGTGCGGCCGGTCGCGGGCCGGCCCGCGGACGTCAGTGACGCCTGCATGCCGAGGTCGAGCGGCGCGGTTCCCTGAACAGCGGACGCGGTCAGCGTGAGCCCGGCCGCGGCAGGAGCGGTGACGGCGCGGGTCGCGACGAGCCGCTGCGCCGCCTGCACGGCCGCCGCCGCGTCGATGAGGCCGTAGCCGGTGTCCTGGTTCCAGGCGCCGTGATTCGACGCGCTCTGCTTGAGGATCTGCGCGACCTGCTTCGCGGTCAGGTGCGGGTTGGCGGCCCAGACGAGGGCGGCGATGCCCGCGACCTCCGGCGAGGCGAACGACGTCCCGCTACCGAACGCGTACACGCCGGCGGTGGCTCCGGGCACCGGCACCTTGACGTAGCCGGCGTCGGGCGCGGTCGAGGAAGTCGCGCTCAGCACGCTCGTCCCCGGCGCGAGCAGCGAGAGGTGCGAGCCGGTGTCGGAGAACGACGAGCGGGCGCCCGTCTCGTCGGACGCGCCGACCGACAGGCCGGTGCCGCCGCGGCCGTTCGACCCGACGGGTTGCACCAGCGCAGCCGGGTACTCGACCTCGTTCGCCCCGTCGCCGCCGTTTCCGACTGCGGTGACGACGAGAGCACCCTTCTTCGCCGCGTAGGCGATCGCCGAGCGCTCGATCGTGGACGTGTCCGGCCCGCCGAGGCTGAGGTTCAGGATCCGCGCGCCGTGGTCGACGGCCCACACGATCCCGGTCGCCTCATCGACGTCGGTGAACGACTTGAGCGTGCGGCTGGCCTGGATGACCATCAGCTTCGCTCTGCCGCCGAACCCCGCCATGCCGTCGCCGTTCGTGTCCGAGCCGGCGGCGAGAGCCGACACGAACGTCCCGTGGCCGACGCCGTCGCGGACGTCCCGCGTGTTGCTGATCACGCTGTACGTGACCGGGCTCTCGACACCGATGTCGGGTGCGGTGAGATCGACGCCGGTGTCGATCACGGCGATCGTGAAGGCGGACGCGGCCCGCTTGGGACGCTGCGGTACCCTGAGTCGAGGGATGGCGACGAGCAGCAGCACCGACCGTCTGCGCGTGGACGTGACCCTGTCGGGAACGGGCCGCGCGAACGTCGACACGGGCTTCCCGGTGCTCGACCGCCTGCTCACGCTCCTGGCCGAGTACTCGCGGTTCGACGTCGTGGTCGCGCTCGCCGCGGGCGAGACGTCGGCCGACGCCGTCGACGCGGCGCTGGCGCTCGGCGAGGCGCTGTCCGGCCACCTGCGCGCGCCCGGCGTGCGCGGCTACGGGTCGGGCGTGCTCCCCGTCCACGAGGCGCTCGCGCACATCGTGCTCGAGGTTTCCGAACGGCCGCTGCTCGCGTCGAATGTCGACCTGTCCGACGCGCGTGTCGGCGGGGTCGGCACCGACCTGATCACCGACTTCCTGCGCCGCTTCGCCGAGGGCGCCGGTGTCACGCTGCACGTCCGGCTGATCGCCGGCGACGACGCACAGCACGTGCTCGAAGCGATGTTCAAGGCGCTCGGCGTTGCACTGATGCACGCCTGCCGCCGCATCTGAGAGGAGACACCAGTGGCCGAGAAGGAAGCAGTTCGCACCGAGGAAGCCCCCGCGCCGTTCCAGGGCGCTCCGTACTCGCAGGCGATCAGGGCCGGCGGGCTCGTGTTCGTCTCCGGCCAGCTGGCGCTCACGCCCGGCGCCCAGATGGTCGGGGAGGGCATCGCCGAGCAGACCGAGCAGGTGTTCAAGAATCTGCGGACGATCCTCGAGGCCGCGGGCACCAGCCTCGACCGGGTCGTCAAAACCACGGTCTACCTGGCGAGCCTGGACGACTTTCAGGAGATGAACGAGGTCTACCGGACGCATGTCGGCGACGTCCCGCCCGCGCGGGCGACGCTCGAGGTGGCCGGCCTCCCGTCGGGTGCGCTGGTCGAGATCGACGCGATTGCCCTCGCCTGACTCGATCGCCGGCGAGCTGCTGACGCTCGATCTGCCCCGCGGCGCGGGCGTCTATCTCGTCGGCGGGACCGTGCGGGACATCCTGCTCGGGGCCGCGAGCTACGACGTGGACATCGCGGTGGAAGGGGACGCCGTTACCTTTGCCGAGGGCCTCGGCGGCGAGGTGACGGCGCACGGCCGGTTCGGGACAGCGGTCGTGCGCTTCCCGGACGGCCGCCACGTCGATGTCGTGACGGCCCGCCGCGAGACCTATGCGGCGCCGGCGGCGCTCCCCGACGTCGAGGCGGGCACGATCGAGGACGACCTCGCCCGCCGCGACTTCACCGTCAACGCAATTGCTGCGTCGCTCGGCGACGACTTCGGCCGCCTGGTCGATCCGCACGGCGGCCGGGCCGATCTCGAGTCGCGGACGATCCGCGTCCTGCACGACGAGTCGTTCGTCGACGACCCGACGCGGATCTTCCGGGCCATCCGCTACGAGAACCGGCTCGGCTTCCGGATGGATCCCGACACGGAACGACAGGCCCGCGACGCGATCATCGGCATCGGACTCCTCTCCGGTCACCGGCTGCGCGAGGAGCTGGTCGCGCTCCTCTCCGAGGACGAGATCGCCCACACGCTCGAACGGCTCGACGACCTCGCGGTGATCCCGACCGTCGATGTCGCGCTCGTCGAGCGTCTCGACGCCCTGCGCGCCGAGCTCGACCCCGGCGCTCCGGCCTGGCGGCTCAGGCTCGAGGTCATCGCACGGGCTGCACACGGCCTGCTGGAGCAGCTGGCACTCCGTCGCGAGGACGCGAGGGCCGTCGCCGACGCGATCGAGCTGGCGCCGCGGCTCGCCGCCGCCTCCGACCCGGTCGAGATCGCCGACCTCGCCGGCCGCGCGCCCGACGCGGCGCTGCTCGCCCTGGCGGAGCACGACTCGCCCGCGCTACGCGACTGGTTCACCCGGCTGCGCGACGTACGCCTGGAGATCACCGGCGCCGACCTGGCCGGGCTGGGCTTGCCGGAGTCGCCGCGGGTGGGGGAGGTGCTCGAGGCGCTGCGCCGCCGGAAGCTGCGCGGGGAGCTGGACGGACGCGACGCCGAGCTCGCCGCCGCACGGGAGCTGATCGCCGATGAGTGAGGTCACGCTGATCCGCTGGGACGCGCCCGGGCCGTACGCGGTCGCCTTCTCGACCCGCAGGGGCGGGGTGAGCGAGGCGCCGTTCGACACGCTCAACCTCGGCCGCCTCACGGACGACGACCCGAACCACGTGGCCGAGAACCGGGAGCGCCTGTGCCATGAGCTCGGCACGGAGCCCGAGCTCCTCTCCTACGGCAAGCAGGTACACGGTGCGGTTGTCCGGCGGGCTGGGAGCCAGGGGGAGCCCGGCGACGGCCTGTGGACCGACCGCCCGGGCGAGCCGCTGCTCGTGTTCACCGCCGACTGCCTGCCGATCGCGATCGCCCGCATGGACGTCGAGACGCCGGCGGTGGCGGCGCTTCACGTCGGCTGGCGGGGGCTGCTCGCCGGCATCGTCCGCGGCGCCGCCGCAACCCTCGGCCCGGGTCTGGCGGCGGTGATCGGGCCGGGAATCGGACCGTGTTGTTACCAGGTCGGCGACGAGGTGGCCGCGCCGTTCCGCGATCGGTTCGGTGACGACGTCGTTCGCGACGGCCGGCTCGACCTCTGGACCGCAGCCGCGCGGTCGCTCGAGGCTGCGGGGGTAGTGGAGGTCCATCGCACGGACCTCTGCACGGCGTGCAATCCCGAGCTGTTCTTCTCGCACCGTCGCGATGCCGGCCGCACCGGCCGCCAGGGGATGATCGCGTATGTCACCTGAGTCGATCCGCGCCCGCTACGCGCAGATCCGGGAGGAGATCGGCCCCGCTGTGACCATCGTCGCCGCGACGAAGTACGTGTCGGCGGACGACATGGCCGTCCTGGCCGAGGCCGGCATCGAGGTGGTAGGGGAGAACCGCGCCCAGGACATGGAGGCGAAGCACGCCGTCTACGGCGACGCGTTCCGCTGGCACTTCATCGGCCACCTGCAGAGCAGGAAGGCAAAGCTCGTCAGCGGGATCTGCGAGCTCGTCCATTCGCTCGACTCCGAGTCGGCGGCGGGGAAGCTGACGGTGCCCGCGCTGGTCGAGGTGAACCTGTCCGGCGAGCCCACGAAGTCGGGCGTCGCACCCGACGACCTCGAGGCGTTTCTCAGCCTGTACGGCGACGTCCGCGGCCTGATGACGATGCCGCCGCTCGCGGACGATCCGGAGGCGTCGCGCCCGTATTTTCGGCGGCTGAAGGAGCTCGCGGACGCCCACGGGCTGGCCGAGCTGTCGATGGGAACGAGCCAGGATTACCGCATCGCCGCGGAGGAGGGGGCGACGCTGATCCGCGTCGGTTCCGTGCTCTTGGCCTGATCGCTCCGTTCGGCGCGTTACCATCTGGATCTGCATGGGTTTCGCAGACCTCTGGAGCCGCACGCTCGTCTACTTCGGCATCGCCGAGGAAGACGAATACTGGGACGAGGACGGCTACGTCACGAACGACACGCTCGAGCGCAACTACAACGACCGCCCCAACGTCCGCCGGCTCCCACGCCGCAAGCGTGAGAGCTACGACGACTGGACCGACTCGGACGCGGCCGCCGCACAGACCGAGGTCGCCACGGCGCAGCCGCGTGCAGGGCGCGACTCCGCGCCGCCCCAGCGGCCGAGGCGCCTCGAGGCCGCCCCGAGCCCGAACGTGAAGGTCCACCTCGTCCTGCCCCGGAGCTTCAACGACGCGCAGCAGATCGCGGACAAGTTCAAGGAGCACGTCCCGGTGATCCTCAACCTGCAAGCGACCGACCAGGAGCTCTCCAAGCGCCTGATCGACTTCGCCAGCGGGCTGACGTACGCGCTGAACGGCGGCATGCAGCGCGTCGCCGACAAGGTCTTCCTGCTCACGCCGCGCAACGTCGAGGTCTCCGCCGAGGAGCGCGCACGGCTGCTCGAGCGCGGCGGCTTCTTCAACCAGGCGTAGACAGCTCCTACGCCTTGTGCCTCACGGTGTAGGTGACGGTCGACCGCACCGTCTTTCCCGAGACGAGGGAGCTGACGACGAACGTGTGTCTGCCCGGGGTCGTCGCGATCGGGCTGCCGGAGGCGACCGAGCCCTTGCAGGTGATGGTGTTGACGCACGACCAGCGGGCACGGACGACCTGGCCCGCTTTGTAGATCGCGCCGTTGGCCGGCGTGTCGATCTCGACCTGAGGCGTATAGGTCACCGACGGCGGCGCGTTGGTGGGGCCGAAGCCAGGGACCAGGATGGCCCGCGCGGTGACGAAGCTCGAACCGCCGCCGCCACCGGCACCGCCGCCGGACCCAGAGCAGCCGTTGGCGTTACAGACCTGCCATCCCGACGCGCCGCCGCCGCCGCCGAAGTAGCCGCCGGCGCCTCCGCCACCACCACCGGTGGTGCCAACGGCGTTCGCGCCGGCGCCGCCCGTCGAGCCGGCTCCCGGTGAGCCCGGCGCGCTCCCGGTGAGGGTGTTGCCGGTGCCGGCTGCGCAGTTCGCCATGCTTCCCCCGCTGCCGGCCGAGGTTGCCGAGCCGCCGCCGGCCGGCGTCGAAGGCGCCGCACTCTGGCCGTGACTCGCGAGGATGACCGTGCCGGTAGCCCCGACGACGGCCTGCCCACCCTGGCTACCGCCACCGGCACTTGCGCCGGCGGAGCCTCCACCGCCGCTGCTGCCGCACAGGTTGCCCGAGCCGCCGCCGGCGCCGCCCGACCCGCCGCCGCCACCCGCAACGATCAAACGTGACCCGACCGAGCTACCCCCGCCGGCGCACTTCGACGCGCGCTCCGAGCAGGTTCGCACGTCCGTCGCGCCTCCGCCCGAACCGGCGTCCACGATGTTCGAGCGGATGTCTTTCCCCGCCGCGCCTCCACCACCGAATCCCGGACCGCCTTGATACGAGCCTGATTGACCGACCTCGGTGAAGAGGATCTCACCGGGTCTGACGGGCAGATACGCCGTCAGGGTGAGGCCCGACTGGCCGATGTTCACGGTTGGACCACCGTGTCCCCCGGCCGCCGTGACCGTCAGAAGCGTCACACCGTGTGGAACGGCATAGGACTGCTCGGCTCCCGTGTAGCCGAAGGTTCTCGGGGCCGGTACGGCCGCGGCCGGGGGCACGAACACGACCAGCCCGAGTGCGAAAACCACGACCAGCGAAGCAACCCGTCCCATAGTCCCTCTACCTCCGATGGGTGGCACGACGATGCCTGCGCTGTCACCCTAACAACTCGCCCAGCCGAGCAAGGGTTTCGAGACAGCTATCGTCGCCCGCGTGAGCCGGCTCGAGCTTCGGGCGTTTTCGGAGGATGACCTCGACGGCGCGGGGGCGCTGCTGGCCGCCCGGCACCGCGCGCACCGCGCGGCCGAGCCGCTGCTGTCGGCGCGCTATGAGGACTCCGACGCCGCCCGCGCAGAGGTGGCCGCGCTCTGGGGAGAGGAGCACGCGTCGGGCGCGGTCGCGCTCCGCGACGGGCAGACGGCCGGCTTCCTTCTCGGGACGCGCAAACAGGACGACATGTGGGGGGCGAACGTCTGGGTCGAGGCGGCCGGCTACGCGGCCGTCGAGCCGGAGGTCGTCCGCGATCTCTACGCCTTCGCGTCGCAGCGGTGGGTCGACGAGGGCCGCACGCGCCACTACGCGCTGGTGCCGTACCTGGACGACCAGGTCGACGCGTGGTTCCGGCTCAGCTTCGGCGCGCAGCATGCACACGGCGTCAAGGAGGTGGCCGCCGGGGTGTGGCCGCCCGGGGCGCGGCTCGCCGAGCCCGGCGACGTCGATGCGATGGCCGAGCTCGCGCCGGTGATCTGGGAGCACCAGACGCTCGCTCCCGTCTTCAGCGGCCTCGAATGGAACGAGGATCCGGACGATCTGCTCAGGGTTCTGGCCGCCGAGATCGTGAACGACGAGGTCGGCGAGCTCGTGTACGAGCGTGGACGGGCGAATCGTCGCCAGCTTCGAGCTCGCCCCGGCCGAGATGGTCTCGCGCGCACCGCGGCCTCGCGGCGCCCGACCGCGCCGCGTGCCTCGGCTTCGCGGCGAGCCGGCCGGACGTCCGCGGCTCGGGCGCCGGTGTCGCCCTGACGGAGGCGGCCTTCGCCTGGGCGCACGAGCAGGGCTACGAGACGATGGTCACCGACTGGCGGGAGACGAACCTGCTCTCCTCGCGCTTCTGGCCGGCCCGCGGGTTCCGCCGCTCGTTTCTACGGCTCTACCGCTCGATTCCCTGAGCGCTAGTCCAGCTCGACCTCGCGCAGGACGCCCGTGTCGACGTCGTACACGAGGCCGCGAACACGGTCGCGGTGGAGCAGGAACGGCGAGTGCCGCACGCGGGCGATCGACTGCCGCACGTCGGCGTCGACGTCCGTGAACGACTCGATCGCGAACGACGGGGCCATCCCGGTCGCCTCCTGCAGCTCGGCGCGGAACCCGTCGTCGGTGATCAGCTGCAGACCGCAGTCGGTGTGATGGATCAGCGTGACCTCCTTCGTGCCGAGGCGCCGCTGCGAGATCGCGAGCGAGCGGATCACGTCGTCGGTGATCACGCCGCCGGCGTTGCGCAGGATGTGCGCCTGGCCGTCCTGGAGGCCGAGCGCGGCGAAGACGTCGAGCCGCGAGTCCATGCACGTGACGATCGCGAGGTGCAGCGACGGCCGCACGTCCAGGTGCCCGCGGTCGTAGCGGGCCGCGAACGAGCGGTTGTTGGCGAGGAGATCGTCGACGACGTCCACGGCCCCAGCTTGTAGCACGGGAGGCGCGTTCGTAGGAACCGGGCGGTCGAGAACGAACTCCGTCCCGGTGGGCGTAGCTATCGCCACATTCGGGCTACTCGCGGACGCGGTCTCGACGATCCAGAGCTTCGTCGTCGTCTTCGTCGCGGTCTACGTGCTCGTCATTTTCGCGTACGTGCTGTCGTCCCTGGTCCGCATGCCCGGTTCGTTGGACCCTGTCCTGCGGTTTCTCTATGACGTCTGCGAGCCGTACCTGCGGCTCTTCAGGCGCATCCTGCCGCCGCTCGGCCCGATCGACCTGTCCCCGATGGTCGCCGTGCTCGTCCTGATCGTGGCCGAGCAGCTCGTCGTCCGCCTGTTGGGTCACGCTCACTAGAGAACGGAAGGAGAAGCCATGTCGTACACACCAGTCGAGATCCGCCACGTCAAGCTCAGACGCGGCATCCTCGGCTATCGCCGAGGGCCGGTCGACAGCCTGCTCGAGGAGATCACCGAGAGCTTCGAGACGGTCTGGCGCGACCGGGCCGACCACTCGGACCGCATCGAGCTGCTCGAAGGCGAGCTGAAGCGCTACCGCGAGCTCGAGGCGCTGCTGCGCACGACCCTCGTGTCGGCCGAGCGGGCCGCGCACGAGCTGCGCGACCACGCCAAGCGCGAGGCCGATTCGATCGTGTCCGAGGCCACGGCCGAGGCGCGGACGATCACCCGCAAAGCTCGCAGCGAGCGCGAGACGCTCGCGACCGAGGCGCGCCGCATGCGCCTGCTGCTCCACGCCGCGCTCGACGCACTCGACGAGGCGGACGAAGAGGAGCTCGAGCCCGAGGTCGAGCAGGCCGCCGGAAGCACCCGCAAGGGAGACCAAGGCCGCGTAAAAGCCCCGACCTATACTTGGGCGGGATGGCCGAGCCGTCGACACGTCTGCGTCTGCGCGTCTCGCCCGGTGCGGCTCGAACCGAGCTCGCCGGCCGGTACGGCGATGCCTGGAAGGTGCGGGTCAACGTCGCGCCCGAGCGCGGACGCGCGAACGACGCCGTCGTCCGCCTGCTCGAAGCGCGCCTGCGCATGCCGCGGGGCTCGGTTTCAGTGGTCGCGGGCAGCGCGAGCCGCGACAAAGTCGTCGAACTGCACGGCCTGGATGCCGCCGAGGCCGAGCGCAGGCTGGAGGAGTCATGACCCAGGTGGACACCGAGCACTTCCGCACACGCCTGCTCGAAGAGCGGGAGCGCGTCGTCGCCGCGATCGACAATCTCCACGCCGAGAACCCCGGCTCGCTCGGCGACGAGACCGACAACACGCAGTTCCAGCCCACCCACATGGGCGACGTCGCCACGGTCACCTTCGACCGCGAGATGGCCGAGACGCTCGAGGACAACTCGACGTTCGTGCTCGGCGAGATCGACGCGGCGCTCTCGCGCATCGACGCCGGCACGTTCGGAGTCTGCAGCGTCTGCGGGAAGCCGATCGACCCGGAGCGCCTCGAGGCGCTCCCGTGGGCGACGCTCTGCATCGAGGACCGGCGCAAGCAGGAGCAGTCCTGATCGATCAGGCCCGGAAACCGGAGTACCGGCCGGGCTCGCGGACCGACGGACTGGCGCCGATCTCTGTCGCCGCCCGCTCGCTGGCCGCACGCCCGCGCCACTGGGCCGCGCTCGGCGCGATCGCCGCCGCCGCCGTCGTCGCCGACCAGCTGACGAAGCACGTCGTAGCCAGCAAGCTCTGGCTGGACGAGAACGTCAAGGTGCTCGGCCCGTTCTCGATCCACCACGTGCAGAACTCGGGGATCGCGTTCGGCCTGTTCTCGCAGTCGACCAGCATCGTGATCGTGCTGACGCTGGTCGCGGTCGGCTGGATGGTCGTCTACTTCTACCGCTCGGGCGCCCGGCACCCGCTGCTCCCGGTCGCCGTCGGCCTGCTGATCGGCGGGAGCCTGTCCAACCTCACCGACCGCGTCCGCCTGGGCTACGTGACCGACTTCCTCGACCTGCGCTACTGGCCGTCGTTCAACCTCGCCGACAGCTTCATCGTGATCGGGGTCACGATCCTGCTCGGCGCCCTCGTCGCAGCCGACCGCGCGCCCCGCCGGCCGCGTGCCGACGCCGCACGCCGTTCCTGACGCGGCCGCGGGGGAGCGGCTCGACCGCTTCGTCGCGTCACTGCCCGGAGTCGGCTCCCGCGCCGCCGCCGAGCGCCTGCTGACCGCGGGCGCGGTGCTCGTCGACGGCGTCGCCCGGCCGAAGAGCCACCGGCTCGAGGGCGGGGAGGAGGTCGTCGTCGATCTCGATGCCGTGCCGGCCGCTCCGGCCGAGCCGGCGCCCGACGTCCGGGTCGCCTACGAGGACGACGACCTGCTCGTCGTCGACAAGCCGGCCGGGCTGGTCGTGCACCCGGGGGCGGGGCACGGGTCGGGGACGCTCGCACACGGCGTCGCCGCCCTCGGCGCCACCGGCGGAGACCCGGAGCGCAAGGGGATCGTCCACCGGCTCGACCGCGACACGTCGGGGCTGCTCGTCGTCGCCCGCACCGAGGAGGCGTTCGAGGGGCTGCAGGCGCTGGTGAAGAGCCACGGGCTCGAGCGGGAGTACCTGGCGCTCGTCCGCGGCCGTCCGCGGTCCCGCACGGGACGGATCGAGGCACCGATCGGCCGCGACCGCCGCGACCCGACCCGCCGCTCGCTCGACACCGACTCGCCGAAGGACGCGGTCACGCACTTCGAGGTGGTCGAGATGCTCGACGCGCACGCGCTTCTGCGGGTGCGGCTCGAGACCGGCCGCACCCACCAGATCCGCGTCCACCTCGCCGCGATCGGGCTCCCGGTGGCCGGCGACCCGGTGTACGGGACATCCGAGCCCGGCCTCCAGCGCCAGTTCCTGCACGCGGCGCGGCTCGCGTTTCCCCATCCGGTGACCGGTGAGCAGGTGGACGTGAGCTCGCCGCTCCCGGGAGACCTCGAGGCGGCCCTCGGCCGGGTGCGGTGAAGACGTTCGCCGCGTTCCGGCGTCGGTGGGAGCCCCCGCGCGAGGGCGACCCGCATCCGGCCGTCGACGAGTTCGTGGCGACGAAGCTGGCGCGGTACGCCGACGACCGCGACGCCCCCGGGCTGGACGGTACGTCGCGCCTCTCGCCGCTGATCGCCTCGGGCGAGGTGACGATCGCCGACTGCGCCGCCGCTACGCTCGCCGCGCCGCCGAGCAGCGGCCGCGAGAAGTGGCTCGACGAGCTCTGCTGGCACGAGTGGTTCGAGCACGTGAAGGCGAGCGGGCTCGACGCGCCGCGGCTGGAACCGCGCTGGGATCCACCCGGGGAGCGGTTCGACCGCTGGCGTGACGGCCAGACCGGCTTTCGCATGGTCGATGCCGGCATGCGTGAGCTGCGCGCGACCGGCTGGATGCACAACCGGGCGCGCATGGTCACCGCGAGCTTCCTGGTGAAGCACCTGCACGTCGACTGGCGCGTCGGCGAGGCGTGGTTCGCCGAGGTGCTCGCCGACTACGACGCGGCGCAGAACGAGGGCAACTGGCAATGGGTGGCCGGCACCGGCGTCGATGCGCAGCCGTGGTTCCGGATCTTCAACCCGGAGCGCCAGCGGGAGCGGTTCGACCCGGACGGTGTCTACTGCGCGCGCTGGGAGGGTGACGGCTACCCGGAGCCGATGATCGACCTGGCCGCAGAGGCCGCCGAAGCCAAGGAGCGGTACCGGGCAGCCGCCGCTACCATGTAGCCGTCCAGACCCACCGACCCGGTGGAACAACCCGGGCGGCGGTGCCTTCCTCTGCGGAAGGTTCCGCCCAGGCCCACCGGCGCAAGCACCAATCGAACCGAAAGGGGAGCACATCGTGGCTGTCGTCTCCATGCGAGAGCTTCTGGAGGCCGGGGTTCACTTCGGCCACCAGACACGCCGCTGGAACCCGAAGATGCGCAGGTTCATCTTCACCGAGCGCGGCGGGATCTACATCATCGACCTCCAGCAGACCGCCCAGCTGGTCGAGGAGGCATACGCATTCGTGAAGGATCTGTCCGCGCGCGGCGGCTCCGTGCTGTTCGTCGGCACGAAGAAGCAGGCGCAGGACGCGGTCGAGGAGCAGGCCAAGCGCGTCGGCATGCCCTACGTCAACCACCGGTGGCTCGGCGGCCTGCTGACCAACTGGCGGACGATCTCCGACCGGATCGACCGGCTGCACGACCTGCGCCGGCTCCGCGACGACGACCAGCTCGGGCTGCTCCCGCCGAAGGAGCGCATCGCCATGCTCGCCGAGCTCGAGAAGCTCGAGGCGAACCTCGGCGGCGTCGCCGACATGAAGCGCCAGCCGGACGCCATGTTCGTCCTCGACCTCAAGAAGGAGCAGCTCGCCGTCCGCGAGGGGCGCCGGCTCGGAATGCCGATCATCGCCCTCGTCGACACGAACTGCGACCCGGACGAGGCCGAGTACATCATCCCCGGCAACGACGACGCGATCCGCTCGTGCTCGCTGATCACCCGCGTGATCGCCGACGCGATCGCCGAGGGCAAGCAGAAGGTGTCTGCGGCCGAGATGGCCGCTCCGCGTGAGCCCGAGCCCGCTGTCGAGGCCGCACCGGCAGATGCCGCACCGCCCGTCGAGGCAGCACCTGCCGCCGAGGCACCTGTCGCTGAGGAGGCTCCGGCCGCGGCTGAGGCACCCGCGGAGGAGGCCCCGGCCGCCGAGGCACCTGCAGCTGCAGCGGAAGAGGCTTCGCCCGCTGTCGAGGCACCCGCAGAGCCCGTGGCCGAGGGGAGCGAGGCGTAATGGCGGACATCACTGCCGATCTGGTCCGCCAGCTCCGGGAGGCAACCGGCGCCGGGATGATGGACTGCAAGCGCGCCCTGGTCGAGAACGACGGCGATCTCGAGGCGTCCCAGAAGTACCTCCGCGAGAAGGGCTTCGCCATGGCCGCCAAGCGCTCCGACCGCGAGACGACCGAGGGCAAGGTCGCGACCGAGCTCGGCGATGCGGCGGGCTCGATGGTCGCGGTCGGCTGCGAGACCGAGCCGGTCTCGAACAGCGAGGACTTCATCGTCTTCGTCCAGCGCGTTCTCGACGCGGTCGAGCAGAAGGGTGAGGCCGCGGTGGACGAACTGGAGGGCGAGCGTGTCGAGCTCGTCGCGAAGCTCGGCGAGAACATCGTCGTCCGCGGGGCGGTGCGCTACGAGGCCGCCGAGGGCGACGTGCTCGCGGGGTACGTGCACCCGCCGGCGAACAAGATCGGCGTGCTCGTCCACGGGCGCGGCAACGCCGACATCGCGCGGCCGCTGGCCATGCACATCTCGTTCGCGGCGCCGCTCTACAAGACACGCGAAGAGGTTCCGGAGGCGGAGATCAACGCCGAGCGCGAGATCCTCGCGAAGCAGCCGGACGTCGTGGAGAAGCCGGAAGAGGTTCGCGGCAAGATCGTCGACGGCCGCATCCAGAAGTGGCTGTCGGGGATGGTGCTCGCCGACCAGGAGTGGATCCACGACTCCGGCAAGAAGGTCGGCCAGGCGTTGCAGGAGGCCGGCTTCGAGCTGATCGACTTCCGCCGCTTCGCCCTGTCAGAGTAGGACCGATGGCGAGCGTCACCCGCCCCATCCAGGAGGCCGCGCCGTTCCGTCGGGTCCTCCTGAAGCTGTCCGGCGAGGCGCTGATGGGCGACCGCCCGTACGGGATCGACCAGGCGCGGATCGAGTCGCTCGCGCAGGAGATCGTCGCCGTCCACCAGCAGGGTCTCGAGATCGCGCTCGTGATCGGAGCAGGGAACATCGTCCGCGGGATGGAGGCGGCGGCGGCCGGCATGGACCGCGCGAGCGCCGACTACGCCGGGATGCTCGCCACCGTGCTCAACTCGGTGACCGTGCAGGACGCGCTCGAGCGCCACGGCGCGCAGACGCGCGTCCTGTCGGCGATCACGGTCGCCGAGGTCGCGGAGCCGTACATCCGCAGGCGGGCGATCCGCCACCTCGAGAAGGGCCGCATCGTCATCTTCGCCGCCGGCACCGGCAACCCGTACTTCACCACCGACACGGCGGCCGCGCTGCGGTCGCTGGAGATCTCCGCCGAGGCGATCCTGATGGCGAAGAACGGGGTCAAGGGCGTGTACGACGGTGACCCGCGGGAGGATCCGAACGCCGAGTTCCTGCCCGAGCTCACCCACCTCCAGGCGATCGAGCGGGGCCTGAAGGTGATGGACACGACCGCCCTGTCGCTCTGCATGGACAACAACCTGCCGATCCACGTCTTCGAGCTCGCCGACGGCAACATCCAGCGCATCGTCAGCGGGGAGCGCGTGGGCACGCTCATCAGCAGCCCCAGAGAGGGAGCCACCGAATGATTGACGACCTGATCCAGGACGCCGTCCGCCGCATGGACAAGTCCGTCGAGACCACGCAGCACGAGTTCAACAGCATCCGCACCGGCCGCGCGTCGTCCGCGCTGCTCGACCACGTCGCCGTCGACTACTACGGGACGGCGACGCCGCTGAACCAGCTGGCGACGATCAACGTCCCCGAGCCGCGCATGCTCACGATCCAGCCGTTCGATCCGAGCTCGGTGAAGGCGATCGAGAAGGCGATCATGGAGTCCGACCTCGGGCTCACCCCGTCGAACGACGGGAAGGTCATCCGCCTCCCGATCCCGCAGCTGACCGAGGAGCGGCGTAAGGATCTCGTGAAGGTCGTCAAGCAGCGGGCCGAGGACGGGCGGATCGCCGTCCGGAACGTGCGCCGCGACGTGATGAAGCATCTCGAGGAGCTCGTCAAGAACGGCGACGTCGGCGACGACGACGAGCGCCGGGCGGAGGAGCGCGTCCAGAAGCTCACCGACGAGCACATCCACAAGATCGACGAGCTGTTGAAGCGCAAAGAGACCGAGATCCTCGAGGTCTGAGCCAACGCGCCGGCGCCGCCGGCCGCACGAAGGAGGAGCAAGTGAGGGGCAGGAGTCGCATACGGATCCTGGTCGTAACGGCGCTCGGCGCCTTGGCTATCGCCGCCGCCGCATACGCGGGCGCGCTCGATACGGCGTACGGGACGGCAACCAAGACGCCGCCCGCGATCGACTGCAACAACACGACGTTCGTCGGCCGGCTCGTCATGCAGCAGAAGGGCAAGAAGGTCACCCTGTGGGCCTGCACCTCCCTCGGGACGTGGGTCAAGGTCTAGCCGGGTGAACCTGCTCGACCGCTTCCGCACCCTGCGCGCGCCTCGCGACGCCGACACCGGCGACGTCCCTGACGTCGCCCGTTCCGTCGCGATCATCATGGACGGCAACGGGCGCTGGGCGACGAAGCACGGCGTCGGCGTCGCCGAGGGCCACCGCGCGGGGTCGCGGGCGCTCCGGCCGATCGTGGAGACGTCGATCGACCTCGGCCTCGAGTCGCTCGCCGTCTACGCGTTCTCGACCGAGAACTGGACGCGGTCGGACGACGAGATCGGCGCGCTGATGGACACGTTCGCCGAGACGATCGAGCGGGAGCTTCCCGATCTCGTCGCGCAGGGTGTGCGGGTGCGGTTCATCGGGCGTCGCGACCGGGCGCCCGACGAGCTGCAGGAGCGGATGTCCCGGCTCGAGCGGGAGACGAAGCGGAACGACCGGATGAGCTTGTGGATCGCGTTCGACTACGGCGGGCGCGCGGAGCTGGTCGAGGCCGCGCGCCGGCTGGTCGCGTCGGGGATGGCGCCGGAGGACGTCGACGAGAACACCTTCGCCGCCCAGCTCTACGCGCCGGCGATGCCCGACCCTGACCTCCTGATCCGCACGTCCGGTGAGCTGCGAATCTCGAACTTCCTGCTCTGGCAGCTCGCCTACTCGGAGCTCGTGTTCGTGGACACCCTCTGGCCGGACTTCGGGCCACGCCAGCTCAAGGACGCGCTCGAGGCGTATGCACGACGGCGCCGCCGGTTCGGCGGCAGGTGACGTGAGCAACCTCGCATCGCGGGTCCTCGTCGCGCTGATCGGGCTGCCGATCGTGCTGCTGATCGTCTGGAAGGGCGGGTGGTGGCTGTGCGCGCTCGCCGCCGTCGTCGGGGTGGTCGCGCTGCACGAGTTCTACGGGATGACGCGCGCGCTGCGGCCGATCGTGATCGCCGGCTACCTCGGGCTCGTGCTGACGCTCGTCGCCGCGCAGGCGGGCGGGTTCGCATGGGTCGCCGGCGCGCTGTTCGCGACCGTCCTGCTCGCATTCCTCCTCAAGGGCTTCGCCGACACGAAGCAGTCGGCGACGGTCGCCGTGGGGGGGACGCTGCTCGGCGTGATCTGGATCGGCCTCGGACTGGTCGCGCTGCTCGCGCTGCGGGCGCTGCCCGAGCACGGCTGCCTCGCCGCGTACACGGTGCTGCTCGCGGTGTGGGCCGGCGACGTCTTCGCGTATGTCACCGGGCGGACGCTCGGCCGCCACAAGCTCGCGCCGAAGATCTCGCCCGGCAAGACGTGGGAGGGGTTCGTCGGCGGGACGTTCGCGACGGTCTTCGTCACGTTCATCGTGCTCTACAAGGATCGCGACCAGTTCCTTTCCATCGGCCAGGCGCTTCTGCTTGGGCTGGTGCTGGCGGTCGCCGCTCCGCTCGGCGACCTGTTCGAGTCGCTGCTCAAGCGCGACATGGGGGTGAAGGACAGCGGTGCGCTCCTGGGCGGCCACGGCGGCGTCCTCGACCGCATCGACGCGCAGTTGTTCGCAGCGGTCGCGGGCTTCTACTTCATCCTCGCGATCAACCCGTTCTGATGGAAAACCGCACGCAGGGGAATCGCGAAGATGACGAAAGAGTGAAAATCGTGTCCGAGGTCATACTGTTCCCGTGACAAAAAGGGTCGCCCTCATCGGCGCGACCGGCTCGATCGGCAGACAGGCGATCGAGATCGTCGACGCGCATCCCGAGCTCGAGCTCGTAGCCGCCGCATCCGGCTCGACGCCCGTCGACGGGCTGGCTCCGCTGACCCAGGTCGGCGGCGATCTGACCGAGCTGCTCGACCGCGCCGACCCCGACGTCGTGCTCAACGCCGTCGTCGGCTTCGCCGGCCTCCCGGTGACGCTGTGGGCGCTCGAGCACGGAGTCGATCTCGCGCTGGCGAACAAGGAGAGCCTCGTCGCGGCCGGCGAGCTGGCGCTCGCGGCACTCGAGCGGGGAGGGGGGAGGCTGCTGCCGGTCGACAGCGAGCACTCCGCCGCCTTCCAGTGCCTGGAGGGCCGCACGCCCGACCAGGTCGACTCGCTGGTGCTCACCGCCTCCGGCGGCCCGTTCCGCGGCCGCACCCGCGACGAGCTCACCGACGTGACCGCGAAGGATGCGCTCGTCCATCCGACCTGGAACATGGGCCCGAAGATCACGATCGACTCGGCGACGCTCGCCAACAAGGGACTGGAGCTGATCGAGGCGCACTTCCTCTTCGGCCTGCCGTACGAGCAGATCGAGGTCGTCGTCCATCCGACGTCGGTCGTCCACGCGCTGGTGCGGTTCCGCGACGGCGCGTCGCTCGCGCACCTCGGCTACCCGGACATGCGCGTGCCGATCTCCTACGCGCTCACGTATCCCGACCGCGCCGCAACACCGGTTCCGCCGCTCGACTTCGCCGCGGGCCTGACGCTGGAGTTCCACGCGCCGGACACCGAGACGTTCCCGCTGCTCCGCCTCGCCCGCGAGGCCGGCGAGCGGGGTGGCACCTACCCGTGCGCGTTCAACGCCGCGAACGAGGTCGCGGTCGCCGCGTTCCTCGACGGGCGGCTGCCGTTCCTCGGGATCGCCGATGCCGTCGAGGAGACGCTGGACGCGGTCGACGGCGCTCCCGCCGCCGATCTCGACGAGCTGGTCGAGGCCGACGCCGACGCGCGCAGACTCACCGAACGCAGGGCGGCGGTCGCATGAGCGTCCTGATCGCGATCATCGGGCTCACGTTCCTGATCCTCATCCACGAGGCGGGCCACTTCTTCGCCGCGCTGTCGGTCGGCATGAGGCCGCGGAAGTTCTACCTCGGCTTTCCGCCGGCGATGATCAAGAAGAACCGGAACGGCATCGAGTACGGGATCGGCGTGATTCCGCTCGGCGGGTACGTGAAGATCCCCGGGATGCACCGGCCGGCGCCGTCCGACGCCGACGTGCAGTTCGGGCGGGCGCTGCAGCAGCGGCCCGAGCTGGCCGGCCCGCTTCAGCGGCTCAAGCGGGCGCTTGCGTCCGACGACCTCGCGGCCGCCGACCGCGCGCTCGACGAGCTCATTCGCACGGCGGGGGATCCGGCGCCGGAGGGCTTCTCGAAGGGGCTCCAGGAGATGCTGGACGGTCTCTCGCCGCAGGCGTACTGGCGTCAGGACACGTGGCGGCGGATCTTCGTGATCCTCGCCGGCCCGGCGACGAACTTCTTCCTCGCCGTGATGATCTTCGCTGCGCTCTTCCTCACGGGTGGCGGAAAGGCGACGACCACGGTCGACAGCGTGCTCCCCGGGAAGCCGGCGGCGGCGATCGGCCTCAAGCCCGGCGACCAGATCGTCACGATCAACCGTGTCCGCGTCGGCCCGAACGACATCTCGCCGGCGATCTCAGGGTCGAAGGGGCAGCCGGTGACCGTGATGGTTCAGCGCGGTCCGCGGTACGTCACTCTGGGGCCGATCCAGCCCGAGAAGATCGAGGGTGCCTACCGCCTCGGGTTCGTCCTTCGCGGCGAGCAGCTCGGCATCGTGGCGTCGGGCTGGCAGTCGCTCAAGCTGACCGGGGTCGTCACGAAGGAGATCGGCAAGTCGCTCGGCCGGCTGGCGCACGGCCAGGGGCGTAAGGACATCTCCAGTCCCGTCGGAATCTCGCAGACGCTCGCGCAGAGCTCGCGGCAGGGCGTTCAGCAATACCTCTGGGTGCTCGGCCTGATCAGCCTGTCGCTGGCGTTGATGAACATGCTCCCGTTGCTCCCGCTCGACGGCGGTCACATCGCCTTCTCGATCATCGAGGGGATCCGCGGCAAGGCGGTCGCCCGCGAGGTGTACGAGCGGGTCTCGGTGGTCGGGATCGCACTGGTGCTCTTCCTGTTCGTGATCGGGATTTCCAACGACGTGGGCCGCCTCGGGGGCGGGTAGCCCCTGGCAAAAGTCACAGAGCCGGGGGCGGATAAACTCCGCCGGGAAGTGGCCAGCACCAGGCAAATCTCGGTCGGCGGGGTCCTGATCGGCGGCGGCGCGCCCGTCGTCGTCCAGTCGATGACGCTGACGAAGACCCACGACGTCGAGGCGACGACGGCGCAGATCGCCGCGCTCGCCTCCGCCGGCTGCGAGATCGTCCGCGTCGCCGTCCCGAAGTCGGAGGACGCCGACGCGCTGCCCAGGATCGTCCGCCTCTCGCCGATCCCGGTGATCGCCGACATCCACTTCAACGCCTCGCTGGCGCTGAAGGCGATCGAAGGTGGTGTGGCCGCAGTCCGCATCAACCCCGGGAACATCGGCGGCCCCGACAAGGTCGAGATGGTCGTGAAGGCGGCGAAGAAGGCGGGGATCCCGATGCGGATCGGCGCCAACTCCGGCTCGCTCCCGCGCCACCTCGACCACGTCGCCCAGCGCGACCAGGCCGAGGCGCTCGTCCTCGCGGCGGTCGAGGAGGTCGAGCTGCTCGAAAGGCTCGACTACCACGACTTCAAGATCTCGGTGAAGTCGAGCCACGTGCCGACGATGATCCGCGCCTACCGGATGCTCTCCGACCGGGTGCCGTATCCGCATCCATCTCGGCGTGACCGAGGCCGGGACGCCGTTCGCCGGCTCGATCAAGAGCGCGGTCGGCATGGGCGCGCTGCTCGTGGACGGCATCGGCGACACGATGCGCGTCTCGCTCACCGCCGACCCGGTCGAGGAGATCAAGACGGCGTTCGAGATCCTGAAGGCGCTCGGCCTGCGCGAGAAGGGGCCGATCATGATCGCCTGCCCGTCGTGCGGCCGCGACAACGTCGGCGTGCAGACGCTCGCCGAGGAGGTCGAGGAGCGCCTGCGCGCGTATCCGGAGCACTTCGAGGTCGCGGTGCTCGGCTGCGCGGTGAACGGACCGGGGGAGGCAGGCGACGCCGACTTCGGGATCGCCGGCGGCCGCGACGTCGGGTTCGTCTACGCGCACGGCCGCGTGCTGAAGAAGGTCGAGTCGGACCTCCTGATCGACGAGCTCTTCGTCGAGATCGACCGGTGGATCGCCGACGGCATGAAGCGCCCGAAGCGCCTGAAGATGGCCAAGCCGGCGGCGCTGGCCATGGCCGAAGCCTCCCTGATCCCGCTCAACGACTAGTCTGCAGGCGTTGGCCGCGCGGGCATCACAACTGTTCTTGCCGACCCTGCGGGAGGACCCCGCAGACGCGGAGGCGGTCAGCCACAAGCTGCTTGTCCGCGGCGGGTTCGTGCGCCAGGTCGGCGCGGGCCTGTGGAGCTACCTGCCGCTCGGCTGGCGGATCCACCGGAAGGTCGAGCAGATCATCCGCGAGGAGATGGACGCGATCGGCGGCCAGGAGTTCCTCGCGCCGGTGCTGACGCCGCTCGAGCTGTGGCAGGCGACGGGACGCGACACGATTCCGGAGATCTTCCACGTGACCGACCGCAGCGGCCGGCCGTTCGTGCTGCCGCTGACGCACGAGGAGACGTTCACCTTCCACGCGCGCGAGCTCCGCTCGTACAAGGAGCTACCGCAGCTCTGGTACCACTTCCAGACCAAGGATCGCGACGAGCCGCGGCCCCGGGGCGGCCTCCTGCGCGTCCGCGAGTTCATCATGAAGGACGCCTACTCCTTCGACCGCGACCAGGAGAGCTCCGAGGTGAGCTTCGAGAAGAACCGGGTCGCGTACCACCGCATCTTCGAGCGGTGCGGCGTCGAGGCGCACGCGGTCCAGGCCGAGAGCGGGATCATGGGAGGGGAGCTGACGATCGACTTCCTCGCGCCGTCGGGATCCGGCGAGAACACGCTCGTCCGCTGCGAGCGCGGCGACTACGCGGCCGACGCGGAGATCGCGCAGGGGGTTCCGCGAGTCCCGGAGTTCCCGACGTCGCTGGGCAAGCCCGACGAGGTCGAGACGCCCGGAGTGGTCACCTGCGAGGCGCTGGCCGAGTTCCTGGGAATCGACATCGCCGCCACGTCGAAGGCGATGCCGGTGACGACCGACGACGGCGCCGTGGTGCTCGCCCTCGTGCGCGGCGACGATCGCCTGAGCGAGTCCAAGCTCCTCTCGGCCCTGAAGGTGGGCTCGCGCCCGTCGACCGACGAGGAGATCCGCGCCGCTTTCGGCGCATCCGGCGGCTCGCTCGGCCCCGTCGGCTTCGAGGGCGAGGTCGTCGCCGACCTGACGCTGCGCGAGGGCGAGTTCGTCGCCGGTGCGAACAAGGACGGCTTCCACCTGCGCGGCGTCGAGGCCGGTCGCGACTACGAGCCGCGCTTCGCCGACCTGCGCGAACCCATCGACGGCGACCGCTGCCCGGAGTGCGGCGGCGCGCTCACGTTTCAGACCGCGATCGAGATCGGGCACATCTTCAACTTCGGCGACAAGTACAGCGCGGGCCTCGGCGCGAGTTTTCTCGACGAAGACGGGGTAGAGAAGCTTCTTGTGGGAGGAAGCTATGGAATCGGCCCCGGACGCATCATCGCTGCGGTGATCGAACAACGCCATGACGAGAACGGCATCGCGGGCTGGCCGAAGGAGATCGCGCCGTACGACGCCCACGTTGTCGTCCTGCCCGGCCTCGAGGAGCAGGCTGAGGCCGTCGTTTCCGCGCTGGAGGCGGGCGGCGCATCCGTGCTCCTGGACGACCGCGACCGCCGGCCGGGCGAGAAGTTCGCGGATGCCGACCTGATCGGATGCCCGGTCCGGATCACGGTCGGCAAGAAAACCCTCGAGGACGGGATGGTGGACGTCCGCGACCGCGCGACGGGCGAGGAGCACCGCGTCCCCGTGCAGGAGGTGACCGTCTAGTGCCACGGAAACGCAAGTTCAGCGAGGAGCCGTTCGGCCCGACGATCGAGCGGCTGATGGAGGAGGTGGGGGTGACCTATCGGGGACTGGCCGGCAAGACGGGCCTGTCGGCGGGATACCTCAACCACCTGGTGCACGGCAACCGGCCCGTGCCTTCCAACGACGTGATCGACCGCGTGGCCGACGCGCTGAGCGTCGAGCCGGAGCATTTCCGCGAGTATCGCCTGCGGGTGATCACCGACCGGCTCGAGCAGATGCCGGCGATGATCGACCGCCTGTACAAGCAGCTGAAGAAGTAGCCGAGCCAGCTATCCTCGTCGGGCCACGGGGCGTGGCGCAGCCTGGTTAGCGCGCTAGTCTGGGGGACTAGAGGTCCCGAGTTCGAATCTCGGCGCCCCGATCAAAAAGCCCGCTATATGCGGGCTTTTTGCTGGCCTGATCTCTGCCATAACCGCCTGCCGGTACAGAAACGGGTACACACCGTGCTCCCGGCGTGTCATTCCAGACCGTTTCTCGTACGCAGGGAGGTAATGAGGATGGCGGTTCCACGTTCGGCAAGTCTTCGCGTAGAGCATCGTCGCGGCATAACCGGATCGTAAACCGGCGCAACGAGGCCTACCAACTCCCCCTACGAGCGGCCTTGTGTACCCGAGTGTGTACCGTCACGGCGCTGTCGACGCGCGGTTTCCCCTCGGATAGGCGGTTGCGCCCGACGTGTGCGCGGGACATGGTGTCCGCAGACGGGAGCAATGAGGATGCAGCGGTACGGAGGCCGGCTAGGCACGCCTCGTCTATGAGAACATCTGTTCGTGACGGCTCAGGGGTCAGCCCGTACACGGTTCAGTCGAGCGATCGGGGGCAGATGGATCTTCCACGCGGAGCTGGCCGCGCGGGAGATTGGCCGGCTGACCTACCCTGGCGGATGCGCTGGATCTTGTGCTGCTCTACGCCGAGGCGGAGGTGCCCGAGAAGTACGAGCGAGCGGCGATTCGCTGGCATAGCCGCTTCACAGCGGAGACGGGGCCGTCGCTGCTCGATGCCCAGATCGCGCTGTCGGCCCTCATGGCGTTGCGCACGAGTCCCGAGACAGCGGCACGTGTCCTGCTCGAACTCGTTGAGCGGCTAGCAGGCCACTTGAGCCCCGCCTGAGTCCCAGCCCCCTGGCCACCCCCACGCAGCGAGGGAGCGGGCGGGCCCCTCCGTCGGGCAGGTCCGGATCTTCTCGATGCCGTTCGCAACGAACGCGTGCGCCAGCCGCTCGATCTCCTCGAACGTCAGCAGCTCGCGCCGATCGAGGAAACGGTAGTCACGGCCGAAGACCTCCTTCGGCATGCAATAGACGCAGCGGAAGTTGCAGCGGTCGGTGACCGAGATGCGCAAATCGCGCAGGGGACGGCCAACTGTGTCGGTCATCGCGCACACTGAGACCGTGGAGACGATCGGACAGGTAGTCGAGTCGGCGTGCAGGCGGGCATCCGGGGATCCGGCGCTTCTTGCGCCCGGCCGGCCCACCCTCGCCTACGACGGCCTGGGCGAGGTCACGTCCGCGATCGCCGCCCAGCTCCGGGCGCACGGTCTCGGGCCTGCAAGCCGGGTCGCCCTGCTGGTCGAGAATGGCCCCGAGGCGGCGAGCGCGTTCCTCTCGATTGCGCGGACCGCCGCGGTCGCTCCGCTCAACCCGGCGTACCGGGCACAGGAGCTCGCGTTCTATCTCGACGATCTCCGAGCGGACGCGCTCGTGATCGGCGCCGCGCTCGACTCCCCCGCGCGGGCAGTCGCCGCCGAGCGGGGCATCGATGTCCTGGAGCTGAACGTCGATGCGAGCGACCCCGCCGGTGTCTTCAGCCTCGCCGGGGCTCGCGCGGGTGCCGGGAACGAGGCTGCGCCCGATCCGGACGGCGTCGCGCTCCTCCTGCACACCTCCGGAACGACGTCCCGCCCCAAGCTCGTGCCTCTGACGCACCGCATGCTCTGTGCCTCGGCCCGCAACGTGGCCGAGGCACTCGAGCTCACCGGTGACGACCGATGCCTTAACGTCATGCCGCTCTTCCACATCCACGGCCTCGTTGCGGCGCTGCTCGGCTCGCTCAACGCCGGCGCCGCCGTCGCCTGCAGCCCCGGCTTCCACCAGCTGCGGTTCTTCGAGTGGCTCGACGAGCTCGGCCCGACGTGGTACACGGCCGTCCCGACCATGCATGCGGCGGTGCTTGCACGGGCGCCGGAGCAGGGTCGGCGGCTCTCGCGCCATCGGCTGCGCCTCGCGCGGTCGTCGTCGGCCTCGCTCCCCGTCCACGTCCTGGAGGGCCTCGAAGCCATTTTCGGCGTGCCGGTGGTGGAGGCCTACGGCATGACCGAAGCCGCACACCAGATCGCGTCGAACCCGCTCCCGCCCGGTGTCCGCAAGGCGGGCACCGTCGGTCGCGCCACCGGCCTCGAGATCGCGATTCTCGATCACGCGGGAAACCTCCTCGGCGTGGGTGAGGTCGGCGAGGTGGCGATCAGCGGGCCATCCGTCATCGGCGGCTACGAGGCGAACCCCGAGGCGAACGAGGCGTCCTTCACCGACGGCTGGTTCCGAACCGGTGACGAAGGCTCGCTCGACGGTGCGGGCTACCTGACGTTGAAGGGCCGAATCAAGGAGATCATCAACCGGGGCGGCGAGAAGATCTCTCCGCTCGAGGTCGACGAGGCGCTCCTCCGCCACGGGTCGGTGGAACAGGCGGTGACGTTCCCGATCGACGATTCCCGGCTCGGAGAAGAGGTGGCCGCGGCGGTTGTCGCCGTGTCCGGTGCGGACCCGGACGAGCGTGAGCTCCAGGACTTCGTGGCGTTGCAGCTCGCCCCGTTCAAGGTGCCGCGCCGGATCCTCGTGGTCGACGAGATCCCGAAAGGCCCGACGGGCAAGGTCCAGCGCATCGGCATGGCCGAACGTCTTGGAGCCAAAACTGCCGTGGGCAGGGAGGACGACCGCCAGCCGCAGCGCTTCCTCGAGGAAGACCTGGTCGCGATCTGGCGGTCGGTGCTCGAGATTCCCGACGTCGGGGTGAACGACGACTTCTTCGCGCTCGGCGGGGACTCGATCCTGGGCGCCGAGGCGGTTGCCCGCGTCCGTGACCTCGTCGGCGACCCCGACCTGCCCCTCGTCTCGATCGTGCGTGCCCCGACGCCGGCGGCGATGGCAGGCGAGATCTTCGACTGCGTCGGCACCGGAACGTGGGGGACGATTCCATTACAACCGTCGGGCGATCGCACGCCGCTCTTTCTCGTCCACCCCGCCGACGGCGACGTCATCGCCTTCGGCGCGCTGGCCAGGCGTCTCGGATCCGATCAGCCGGTCCATGCCCTGCGCGCCCGTGGCATCGACGACGGCGCGCCGCTGCAGGCGTCCCTCGTCCAGATGGCGGCCGACTACGTCGATGCGGTTCGGCAGGTGCAGCCGCGCGGCCCCTACCTGCTCGGGGGCTTCTGCATGGGCGCCCCGGTCGTCGCGGAGATGGCGCTGCAGCTGGAGTCGGCCGGCGAGGAGGTGCCGATGGTCATCCTGCTCGATCCGCGCTTCCGGGCGCCGAGGGGCTTTCGCTACCGGGCGTGGCGGGCACCGCCGCGCGCTCGCGCTCGGCGGTTGGTTCGCCACGCCCGCGAGCGGGAGCTGCTCCGGGCGATCGGCCGCCGGATCACCCCGAACGCGGCGGCACGGGGTCTCACTCCGACCGGGTTCGCCCAGCAGATCGAGCAGATTCGCGAGGACTACGACGTCCAGCCGTTCGACCGCTCCGCGACCGTGGTGGTGTCGGAGGAGTTTTGCCGGGAGATCCTGCCACGGTGGTACCTCGAGGAGATCGTCAGGCGACCGTGGCGCTGGACACGGCTGCCGGGCCTGCACCGCCGGCTGATGCTTCCCCCGAACGTCGACGCGGTCGCGGCGGAGGTTCGCGCCGCTCTCGACCAGGCGGCCGGTCGCACCACGCCGTGATCTCGGTCGTCGGCTGGTCCGCTCCACCGGTCGCGCCGACGGTTGACCAGGGCGAGGCGGCGGTCTGGCGGCTTCCGGCGGCCACGGAGAAGCCGATCGAGGTCGTCGTCTCCCGCTACCTCGGGTCGACGTCCCAATCCGTGGTCATCGAGCGGTTGGAGATGGGTAAGCCGGAGCTCGACGGGGCGCCGTTCGCCGTCAGCCTCGCCCACAGCGGGGACACGGCGCTCGTCGTGGTGACGCAGGAGGGCGACGCCGGCATCGACCTCGAGCGCCTCCGAACGGACGCGGGCGGTTGGGCCCTGGTCGACCATGCCCTGACGGAACGGGAGCGGGCTCGTCTGCGGACGCTTCCGCCCTCGGAGCGGTCCGAAGCCTTTCTCCGTATCTGGACGCGAAAGGAGGCAGTGCTGAAGGCGGCCGGACTCGGGCTCGCGCTCGACCCCCGGCTCGTCGAGATCGACGGCACCGGTGTCGTCGCGGCTCCACCTGAGCTCGGCCGGGCGGACGCCTGGACGCTCGTCGACGTGCCGCTGCACGGGTACGCCGCCTCGCTCGCGGTCAGGGGGTCGCTCACGCGGGTGCTGCTGTACGACCCTGCGGTCGGCTAGATGCTCGCCAGGCGCCGGACGATCGCGGCGGCGAGCGCTCGGCGGCGCCCTCTGGGTGCGGTAGCTGCACTAGTTCGCGGTAACCGGGGACGTACGCTCCACGGGTGCCCGGACTCGACAAGCACCGCGGTACACAACCGGTACAGACCATGCCCCGCTAGACCCGAAAGTCCCTGAACAAACCGGGAAAACTCAGACCAGGACAATGCCCTGGTTTGCAGGATTTTCCTATGTTCAAGCGGTTTCCCTCTGGTGCGGCGACCGAGACTAGAGGTCCCGAGTTCGAATCTCGGCGCCCCGAACGAGAAAGGCCCTGGAAACGGGGCCTTTTCTTTTTGGGCCCGGCGCGGGCCAAGCCCGGCTAGGGGCCGCTCGGAACCGTCGTCGTCACCGTTTCGGTGATCGTGATCGGCGGCAGCGTGACCGTCTGCGTGTCGGTGACGGTCTGAACCACAGTCTGGGTCTGCGTCTGCGTCTGCGTCTGGGTCACGGTCTGCGTCTGCGTCTCGGTCTGTGTCTGCGTGGTCGTGTGCGTGTTCGTTTGCGTGATGGTGCCCGGCGGTTGGGTCTGCGTGTTCGTGACTGTCTGCTGGCGGGTCTCCGTCGTCGCCTGCACCTGTGTCTCGGTCCGGGTCGTAGGAACGAACGAGGTCACGGCGACGGTGCGGGTCTTTCCGTTCACCGTGACGACTTTCGTCTTCACGACCGGCACCATAGTGGTCACGACCCGACGAACGACGCGAACTCCCCCCGGGGTGGTCACGACGCGGGTCGCATAGCGTAGCTGCGTACCGTAGGCCGTCTCCGTCTTCGCGCGCACGCGGACGACCCTGTGGACGACCGGGATCACCTTCGTGACCAGCTTTCCCTTCTCACGCACGGTGATCACCTTGTTCACGGTCGTCTCGAAAACGAAGGTATCGGTGCTGCTGCTCGCATTCGCAGCAGTGAGCCGGTCGGCCGTTAGCCAACCGCCGCCCAGCAGTATGGCGAGGAGCAGCGCGACGATCCCGAACTTCGCCTGAGGCGGCACCCGCTGCCGCCACAGCCAGAGCCAGTAGTCGAAGTCGCGCCAGTGCTCACGCACCGCCTGTCACCCCACTGACCGTTACGCCGACAACAGTGACCATTTCTCCCGGCCCCATACTAACGCCCTTTCGGGGGGCCAGCCTCATCTGCCGATCAAGAACCGGGCGGATTCAGCCGATTGGTTCTTCCATGCGGTGGGCAATTGTCGTCAGCGCCGGCTTGGCCGGCCTCCTGCTCGGCGGAGCCGCCGTGGCGGCGGTCGCCGCAGTCCTCGCGTACGCCACAATCCGCCTGAGACTGCTGGTCCGCTCCCGACCCTGACGGCTTTTGCTCCCCGCCGCGATGCCCGGAAGGGCGGGTACGAGGGCTGCGCGCCGAAGATCAGCCACGCAGCCCTAGCCAGGTCTTGCCGAGCGCTTCAGGTCGGCGCGAACCGACACGAGTCGCCGCGTCGAGATGCCGACGAGCAGGTCGAGTAGAGGTGCAGTTCACCTCGATCCGGTGAAGTTGGCACTTGGCCGGGACACGCCTAGAATGGCCCCGTGGGGAGAGGGCAGGCGGGAACAGGACGGAGGCTGCTTGGCGTGCTCGGGGCGCTCGTCGTCCTGGCCGTCGTGGCTGTCCCGGCTGCGGGCGCCGCCGACTACGACACGACTCCGCTTCTCGACGTCGGCGGGTCGAGCCACGCGCTCGGCGCTCCCTCGTACGTCTATCTCGACGCGTACCACCTCGACGCCGTGGCGCCGGTCGAACGCATCGCGTTCGGCACCGCGGTGGGCTTCGCCTTCACGCTGCCCACGCACGTCGGCGACTCCCTCGGCGAGGCGTACATCGACGCGGTGCCGGCGGCGGGGAGCACCAACGACGTCGAGTTCGACGGCGATCTCACGGTGATGGATCCCGCGGCCTACGCAGCGGACCCGGCGGCCCAGGCCTGCGCTCCCGGCGCACATGCCGGCACCTGGCAGATGCACATGGCCGACGACGACGACAGGCCGCTCAATATCGCGGTGGCCGTCGACGCGGCCGCCAACGGCACCTACACGCTGACGGCGTGCCTCGATGCGCTGAGCGCGTTCAAGCTGATGCCGGCGGAGATCTACCTCGACGCCGACGGCGTGTTCACGAACGCGACCACGACCGGTCGCTACGTCTTCAACGCCGTCGTCACACCGTACGGGGCCGACGGGCTCCCGAACCCGACGGCCGGCTACGAGATCCGCGGCTACGACGACCTGCCGCAGACGCTGACGGCGACCGCGAAGTACGCCACCGCGACCAAGATCTTCACCGTCACGGGCACCCTCCAGGCAAAGGGTGCGCCGCGCGGCGCGATCAACGTCCACATCTACGTCGGCCAGACCTCGAACCCGCTGACGATGCACGAGGCCGGCTACGCCGTCACGGACAGCGCCGGCCGGTACACCTACACCACCCGGCTCGCCACCGCGCCACGGTACGCGACCGGCTTCGTCAACCACTACTGGGGGCCGGACTGCACCGGCAGCACGACGCCGCCCGCCGGAACGGCCGGATGCGTCTCCCACACGATCAACGGAGTCGGCACCGCCATCGGCGCAGTGCAGACGATCAAGCCGAAGCCGAAACCGAAGCCCAAGCCGAAAAAGAAGCCCTAGCGGCCGCAGAGAACCAGATCCCTCGATCGAGTGGTTTCCGCCGGGCTCGAGAATCCCTACGCTGAGGAACGGGTATGAGGGGAGACAGGGATGCAATGGGCACTCGCTGACCGCTTCGTCGACGAGGTGATCGAGCTGTACGGCTCGCGTGAACAGGCCGAACGGGCGCTCGAGGCCGTGCTGCAGGACGAGCCGGACTGGGAAGGGATGATGGAAGTCATCCCGATGCCGGCCCGGACGCGTGCTGCGAGCTGGCGGTGGACACCTCAGGCACGGCACCACGGCCGCTACGTGCCGCGCTGCAACCGCGACGCGTTCGACCGTTAGTCGACGAGCGCCACGGGCGGCGCCGGGTTCGGGATGCCGGTCGCGGTCCAGGCTGCAGCGGCAACGGCGACCAGCGCCACGCTCGTGAGCCGTCTGACCACCTTCACACCCCATCAGGTGTCCCTGACATGGGTGACCGAAGTTCCTTTGCTCCTTCCGGCAACCGTGCAATCATCCGGACGGAGACCCCCGCCTTGAGAATGCTCCGCCTGATCGTGGTCGTACTGGCGCTCCTCGCCTTCCCGGCGGCGGCGCAGGCCGCGCCCCACGTCTCGATCTTCTACTACCCGTGGTACGGCAACCCCGCCCGCGACGGCGGCTGGGAGCACTGGCTGATGCCCGGGACGGGAACCGCCGACGTCGCGTCGAGCTTCTACCCGGCGCGCGGGCTGTACTCCAGCTCGAACCGGGCGATCGTCCACGCGCAGATGCAGGAGATCGCCGCAGCCGGCGTCCAGGAAGTCGTCTCGTCGTGGTGGGGCTGGGGCTCGCCCGAGGATCTCCGCCTCCCGATGGTCGTCAAAGAGGCGAACGCGGTCGGGCTCTCCGTCGCCGTCCACCTCGAGCCGTATCCCGACCGGACGATCGACAGCATCCAGGCCGACATCGACCACCTGCGGACGATGGGGATCACGCGCATCTACGTCTACCGGCCGTTCGACCTGCCCGTGTCCGACTGGGCCGATCTCCGCGCGAAGGAGCCCGACATCCAGCTCTTCGCCCAGACGAGCCTGGCCGGGAAAGCGGCAGCCGGGAAGTTCGACGGCATGTACACGTACGACGTCCTCCTCTGGGGCGCCGATTCGTTCCCGCGGATGTGCGCGCAGGCGCACCACGTCGGCCTCCAGTGCCTGCCGTCGGTCGGGCCCGGCTACGACGCCAGCCATGCCACCGCCGACCTGCGGGTCAAGCCGCGCCAGAACGGCGCCACCTACGACCGGATGTGGCGCTCCGCGATCAAGTCGGGCGCCGACGGCGTGACGATCACGAGCTACAACGAGTGGCACGAGGGCACGCAGATCGAGCCGGCGCGCTCGCGGCCCGGCGGCTCTGCCGCCACGTCGAACTACCTGAGCTACGACGGCGCCTACGGGCTGACCGGCCGCGCGTCCGAGCGCGCATACCTCGAGCGCACGACCTACTGGTCGCAGACGTTCATGCTGGCGCTGCGGGCCCGGATCCGCGGGCAGTAAGCACCTCGGCCGAGCAGCCGAGCACGAGCGCGGCCGGGATGTCGGCGGGTTCGACTCCGGCCAGCGACGGGTGCCCGAGATCGACCGACGCCTCCGGCCACGACTCGAGGCCGAGCGCCGCGGCACCCTCGGACGAGCCGATCGCCAGCAATGCGTCGACCGGCACGACGTTGCGCCGGCCGCTCGCTCGGCGGGCGATCCCCTCCAGCTCGCGGAGCTCCTCGAGCGGGTCGATGCGGACGTTCGAGTCCGAGCCGATACAGATGCCAATGCCGCGGTCGCGCAGCGCCTCGACCGGCGCGTAGCCGTCGCCGAGGTTCGCCTCGGTCGTCGGACAGATGCAGACCCGCGCGCCCGCCTCCGCCAGCAGGTCGAGCTCGTGCGCGTCGGCATGTGTCGCGTGCACGACGGTGGTGTTCGGGCCGAGGCAGCCGGCGCCGGCGAGGAGCTCGATCGGCCGGACGCCGTGCTCGGCGACGCACTCCTCGATCTCGCGTGGCTGCTCGTCGGCGTGGACGTGCAGTGGCAGCCCCTCCGCGGCGGCGTACGTGCCGATCTCCGCGAGCCAGCCGGCCGGGCAGGCGCGCACGGAGTGGGGGGCGACACCCACGCGGGCGCCCGCGGCGCGCAGCGACTCGACCTGGCCGAGGAACTCGGCGGCCGATTCCTGCCGGAAGCGCGGCAGCCCTCCGCGCCCGTACGCCGCGAGCAGCAGCACCAGGGTGATCCCGGCCTCGGCGGCCGCGTCGAGGGCTGCCAGCGCCTCCTGGAGCCCCAGGTAGTGGAACTCGCCCACCGCCGTGTAGCCGGCGGCCAGCATCTCGCGGTAGGTCGCGGCGTACTCCCGGCGGACGCTCTCGGGCGTCTGCCGCTCGGCCTCGCGCAGCATCGCCTCGCGCCACTCCCAGAAGTCGCCGCCCTCGCCGCCGCCACGGAGCGCGCGCTGGAACGCGTGCGAGTGCGCGGTGACGAATCCGGGCAGTGCGAGGCGGTCGCTCATGGCCTAGACGGATCTTGGCGGACGACCGGGCTTTCGCCTAGAGTGCCGACTTGGTCTGGCAGGCAACGTAGGGCGGACGGGGTCTCCGGAAGGGCCGGCCGCCGTATCGGAGAGGGAGGCATTCGATGACGAAACGCAGCATTGCAGGCGCAGTTGTAGCGCTTGCGGCGATTGCGGCAATCGCGTTCGGCGCGAGCGTCGCAGAGGGGTCAGCAGGGGCAACGAAGGTGCGGACGGCGACGCCGCTCTGTCTGTCACCGGCGAACTACGAGCCGGTCGCGGCGCTGAAGGCCGCGAGCGGCCGGGTGCGCGACCTGGTCACGAACGAGTACGACCTACCGACGCCCGAGGGACGGCGTATCGCCGTTCTTCTCGGCCGAACGTCACCGTCCAGGTGTACTTCCACGTGATCCACGAGCGCCGCCGACAACGACGACGCACACGGCGACATCCCGGCGCAATGGATCACCGACCAGATCACGCAGCTGAACAACGCCTACTCGGGCGGTGAGGGCGGGGTCGACACCGGCATCCGCTTCCAGTCTGGCCGGCACCGACCGGACGAACAACCCGACTCTGGTTCAACGGGCATGGTTCCCGGGCAAGAACGAGAAGGCCATGAAGAAGGCCCTGCGCAAGGGCGGCTACTTCGACCTGAACGTGTACACCGCCGACCTCGGCGACGGCCTGCTCGGCTGGGCGACCTTCCCCGTCAAGAAGGGGACGGGGCTCGACGCAGCCAGGACGGCGTGGTCATCTACCACGAGTCGCTCCCGGGCGGCAAGTGGCGACTTCGGGCCGGACGCGAAGTACAACGAGGGTGACACGCTCACGCACGAGGCCGGGCCACTGGCTCGGGCTGTACCACACGTTCCAGGGCGGCTGTAGCCCGAAGAACGACCAGGTCGCCGACACGCCGGCGTCACATCGTCGAGTTCGACTGCACGGCGGCCGACACGTGCCCGGCGGCCGGATCGGATCCGATCCACAACTACATGAACTACACGGACGACCCGTGCATGACCCAGTTCACCGCCGGGCAGACGGCGTCGCGCTCCAGCCGATCTGGGACACCTATCGCGACCTGCCGCCGTCGGTGAGCAAGGACAAGCCGAAGAAGGGGCCGATCGGGACGGTCGTCACCATCACGGGGCAACCTGAGCCGGGCGACCGACGTGTAGCTTCCAACGGCTCCGCAACGACGTCGTTCACCGTCGTCAACGACTCGAGATCACGGCGACCGTCCCGGGCACGCCGATCACGGGCCTCATCACCGTCACGGGCCGTACGGCATGAGTCCGGCGAAGGTGAAGTTCACCGTCCGCCGTAAGACACCGACGCCAGGTGGGGCCCGGGACTGGCCGGGCCCCACCGGCGCACTATCCTTTGCGTGACGTGGCCTCCACGTCCGCACCCGTTCCCGCGCTCGCCTGGCTGCCCAACGGCCTGACGATCCTGCGGTTCCTGCTGATCCCGGCGTTCATCGTCGTCTACGCGAGCGCCGACAACGGGCACAGCTGGGCGGCGGGCATCATCTTCGGCGTCGCGGGCGTCACCGACCAGGTGGACGGCTGGCTCGCCCGGCGCTGGCACGTCGAGTCGGAGTTCGGCAAGTACGCCGACCCGCTCGCCGACCGGCTGATGATCGACGCCGCCGTGATCATGCTCGTGCTCGCCGACCGGCTGCCGTGGCCGGCGCTGGCGATCATCCTCGCGCGCGACCTCTTCCTGATCGTCGGCGCGAAGGTCGTCGTGCCGCGCGGATACCAGTTCTCGGTCAGCTTCCTCGGCAAGTGCGCCACCTGGCTGCTCTACGCGGGCATCGGGTTTCTGCTCGTCACCGTTCCGGGTACGGACTGGCCGCTGTGGCTGTTCTGGATCGGGCTCGGGATGGCCGTCGTCGCGGCCGCGCTGTACATGTGGGCGGCCCGCGGCGCGATCAGGAAGGAGAACGCAGCGTGAAAGCAGTCGTCATGGCCGGCGGCGAGGGGACGCGGCTCCGCCCGCTCACCTCGAACCAGCCGAAGCCGATGGTGCCGATCGTCGGCAAGCCGTGCATGGAGCACATCCTCGAATTGCTCGGCCGCCACGGGTTCGACGACGTGATCATCACGCTCGCGTTCATGCCCCAGTCGATCCGCAGCTACTTCGGCGACGGCGAGTCGCTCGGCCTGAACATCGAGTACTCGGTCGAGGAGTCGCCGCTCGGCACCGCCGGATCGGTCCGGCTCGCCTCCGGAAAGCTCGACGACACCGTCCTCGTCATCTCCGGCGACGCGCTCTGCGACATCGACCTCGGCGAGCTGCTCGCCTTCCACCGCGAAAAGGAGGCGGCGGTGACGATCGGCCTCAAGTCGGTCGAGAACCCGCTCGAGTTCGGGATCGTCGTCACCGACGAGGACGGCCGCATCGAGCGCTTCCTCGAGAAGCCCTCGTGGGGCCAGGTGTTCTCCGACACGATCAACACCGGGATCTACGTGATCGAGCCCGAGGTGCTGAAGCACGTGCCCACCGACCGGCCCTACGACTTCTCGAAGGAGCTCTTCCCGCTGCTGCTCGAGATGGGACGGCCGCTGTACGGGAAGGTCTGCGACGGCTACTGGCAGGACATCGGCAACCTCGACGACTACCGGCAGGCGAACTTCGACGCCCTCGACGGCCACGTCGCCCTGAACATCCCCGGCCTGCGCCTGCGCGGGAACATCTGGATCGGCGAGGGCGTCGAGATCGACGACCTCGAAGACGTCCAGGGGCCGGCGTTCATCGGCAACTACTGCCGGATCTCGCCCCAGGCATCGATCGGCCCGTACTCGGTGCTCTCGGCCAGCGTCACGCTGCGTGAACGCGCCCGCACCGTCCGCTCCGTGATCGACGCGAGCACGCACGTCGGCCGCAGCTCCCTCGTCGAGGGGGCGATCATCGGCCGCGGCTGCGACATCCGCTCGCACGTCCGCATCCAGGAGGGCTCCGCGATCGGGGACGAGGTCGTGCTCGGCGCGCAGAGCCAGGTGTTCCCGGGCGTGCGGATCTACCCGCACAAGGAGGTCGAGTCCGGCGCACACATCCACGAGAGCCTGATCTGGGAGTCGCGCGCCACCTCGGCGCTGTTCGGCAAGGACGGCGTCACCGGCCTGATCGACGTCGACCTCACCCCGGACGCGGCCGTCCGCCTGGCCGCCGCTCTCGGCACCGCGCTGAAGCGCGGCGCGCGCGTCGTCGCCAGCCGCGAGTCGCCGCGCGCCTGCCGCACGATCAAGCGGGCGATGATCACCGGCCTGAACGCGGCCGGGGTGGACGTGGCCGACCTGCGCGTCCTGCCGCCGGCGGTCAGCCGCCACATGATGAAGACGCAGGGCTACGACGCCGGCATCCACGTCGGCGTCAGCCAGAGCGACCCCGAGCGTATCCACGTCCGGTTCTTCGAGCAGCCCGGCATCCAGATGACGCCGACCATGGAGAAGGAGGTCGCCAAGCACTTCAACCGCCGCGAGTTCCGGCGGGTGCCGTTCGGCGACATCGGCAACGTCACGTACCCGGCGCGGATCCGCGAGGAGTACGCCCAGGACCTGCTCTCGACGCTCGACGTGAAGGCGATCCGCGGCCGCAACTTCCGGATCGTCGTCGACTACGGCCACTCGGCCTCGTCGTTCGTGCTCCCGCTGGTGCTCGGGCCGCTGCACCTCGAAGCGGTGTCGGCTCACGGGTTCACGTCGGAGACGGCGGCAACGGCGGCATCGCTCCGCGAGTCGGTCGCCCAGGCGAAACGGCTCGTCGGCGCGATCGGCGCCGAGCTCGGCGCGGTGTTCGACCGGGCGGGCGAGCGGCTGGTCGTCGTCGACGAGCAGGGCAAGGAGATCCCCACCGAGCAGACGCTGCTGCTGTTCGTCCGGCTGATCGGCGAGGCGGGGTGGACCGGCAAGATCGCCGTGCCGGTGACCGTCACCGGCCGCGTCGAGGAGATCGCGGAGCCGTACGGGCTCGAGGTCGTCCGCACGCCGGCGGCGCCGGCCGAGCTGACCAAGGCCGCGATCGACGACGACATCGTGTTCGCGGGCGCGCCGGGCGGCGTCTACGTCTTCCCGAAGTTCCTGCCCGGCTACGACGCGGTCTCGAGCCTCTGCACGCTGCTCCAGCTGCTCGCGCGGGTCGACCGGCCGCTCTCCGAGCTCGTCGCCGAGCTGCCCGCGTCGCACGTCATCCACCGGCAGATCGCCTGCCCGTGGGCGCTGAAGGGCCTGGTCATGCGCGTGCTCACCGAGCAGCTGAAGGGCCGCGAGCTCGATCTGACCGACGGGATCAAGATGATCGACGAGCGCGGCTGGGCCGAGGTGTTGCCCGACCCCGACGAGCCGCTCGTGCACATCTACGCAGAGGGCGAGAGCGAGGAGGCGTCCGCGGAGCTGGAGGCCGAGCTGCACGCCCTCGTCGATGAGGCGATGGCCGGGCAGGAATCCGCCGCCGCGGCGCAAATCTCAAGTTGAGGTTGAACCTTTGCCCGGTGCCTGCTTCAATGCGTGGGCCGGCCGTTTGACGACAGAAGGGATGAGATGGAAGCGCTTCCGGACCTCGCGAGTCTTCCCGACTCCGAGCTGAAGGACCTGATCAAGCAGCTCGAGGCGCAGGAGAACGAGATCTCGTTCCAGCGCCGGATGCTGCACGGAAAGCTCGACATCCTCCGCGCTGAGCTGATTGCGCGGCTCCAGCAGAGGGGGGAGGGCGAGCTCGGCCAGGTCGACCTCGACCGATTGACGGACATCCTCGCCGGCAAGGCCGCCCCGCCCACGGAGTGAGCCACATCTACTGCCCCGAGTGCGGCTTCCAGAACATGGAGTCCGCGCACTACTGCTCGCGCTGCGGCGCGCTGCTCGTGGTCGAGAGCGACCCGGACGAGACGACCATGACCATCTCGGCCGACGAGGTGCAGGACGAGCACGCCGACCTGCTCGAGGAGCTCGGGATCGAAGGTCCGGCGCTCGTCATCCGCTCCGGCGGGGGCCGCACGGGCGAGGCGTTCGCGATCGAGCGCGCCCAGACGACGATCGGGCGCTCGCCCGACTGCGACATCTTCCTCGACGACGTCACCGTTTCGAGGCGTCATGCGGCGGTCACGAAGGTCGATACAGGATTCACGATCGAGGACTTGGGCAGCCTGAACGGAACCTTCTTGAACCGATCCCGGATCGAACGCGGCGAACTCGAGCACGGCGCCGAGGTCCAGATCGGCAAATACCGGCTCATCTTTCTCGAGCGATGACGACAACAGCACAGGCAACCGCACCCAGGCTCCACACGATCGGCTCTGTCTGCCGCCGGCTGCAGGGCGACTTCCCGGACATCTCGATCTCGAAGATCCGCTACCTCGAGGATCAGGGCCTGCTGTCGCCCAAGCGCACGCGTGGGGGCTACCGCCTGTTCAGCGAGGAGGACGTCGAGCGCCTGGAGACGATCCTGCGCCTCCAGCGCGACGAGTTCCTGCCGCTACGCGTGATTCGCCAGGAACTGGCGTCCCCGACCTCGAACGAGCGCCGCCGCCACCGGGCCGGGCTCGCCGCCCATGATGCCGTGATCGGCGCCGAGGAGCTCTGCCAGCGCGCAGGGATCACGTCCGCGCAGGGCCGCGAGCTCGTCGACTACGGCCTGCTCGACGCCCCGCTGACCGAAGCGGACATCGACACCGCCGCCGTCTGCGCGCGGCTCGTCGCCGCCGGCGCCGATGTGCGCCACCTCCGCAAGTTCGCGACCGCGGCGGGGAACCAGGCCGACCTGCTCGAGGCACTCGTGCCCAAGCTCCGCGCGCGGAACCCCGAGGCGCGCCAGGGCGCCGTCGAAGACCTGCACGGGCTCGCCGAGCTCGCCCAGGAGCTGAACCAGCTGCTGTTCTGGCGGGCGCTCCGCACGCGGGTGACGCCGTGACGGTCGATCTCGGCTCGAAGATCCGGGACGTCCCTGACTTTCCGAAGCCCGGCATCGTCTTCAAAGACATCATGCCGTTGCTCGCCGACCCGGAAGCGCTGCGCACGGCCGTCGACGCGATCGCCGAGTGGGCCGAGCCGCGCACCCCGGATCTCGTGCTCGGCGCCGAGGCCCGCGGCTACATCACGGGCGGCGCGCTCGCCTGCCGGCTCGGCTGCGGTTTCGTCGCGGCCCGCAAGCCCGGCAAGCTGCCGTGGCGCACCGTCACCGCCAAGTACGCGCTCGAGTACGGATTCGACTCGCTCGAAGTGCACGCCGACGCGATCACGGAGGGCCAGCGCGTGCTCGTGCACGACGACGTCCTCGCGACCGGCGGCACCGCCAACGCGACGATCGCGCTCGTCGAGCAGCTCGGCGGCATTGTCGTCGGCCTGCCGTTCATCATCGAGCTCGAGTTCCTGAACGGCCGCAACCGGCTCGAAGGCTACGACGTCTTCTCGCTCCTGCAATATTGACCGATGTACGACGCGCTGACAGCGCGGTACACATTCGGGTGTCCGACCCGGGGAGAGACATCTGTGCCGCTGTCGGCGTTCCGCCGTCTCGAGCGGCTCGAGGGCGCGGCGCATCCCGTGATCTACCGGATCGAGTTCGACTGCCCCTGCGGTGACGAGCATCCCGGCCTGGTCGCGCACGACGAGCTCGACTGGGCGCCGCTCGGCATGAGGGCGGGGTCGTTCGTCAATCTGATGACGGCGCGGACCGAGGCCGTCGAGACCGAACTCGGCGATCTCGCCGCCCGGCGGATCGGGGCGGGGGAGTGGCCGTGGAGCTTCTTCTGCTGGCCGGAGCAGCGGCCGCGGCCCGTGTTCCCGTCGTCGTTCTTCCTCCTCGCGCCCGGCGAGCGTCGGCACGCGGTCGGGGTGGCGGTGCGCTGCCCGGCATGCGGCGGCGTCTCCGTCAACCTCGTCTCCCACGAGCACGTCGACCTGCCGTTCCACAACGACGACGCGGTCGGGGTGGTCGAGCACCTGTTCGCCGGCGACGCCCTGCGCACGATCGAGGAGTTCGAGGGCGAGCTGTACTCCGCGGGCTTCGACGCGCGCAGGCTCCTCCTGTAGGGCTTAGGGTTCCGCCCGACCGGGTACACGGGGGTGATGAAGATGTTCGGAACGGTGCGCGGAACGTCCACGCTGATCGGCGCCGGCGCCGCCGGTGCGCTGATCTGGCTGTCGACGCAGATTGGACAGGGCACGACGAGCGGCTACTGGGAGGCGATGGGCGTCCTGGCGGGCGCCGGCCTGACGATGGCGCTCGCGCAGCTGTTCGGCGGCTGGACGAAGTGGGGGGTGCCGCGCATCTCCGCCGGCGTCTTCCTGATCGGCTTCCTGCCCGTTCTGTTCGTCGCCGGCTGGATTCTGCTGGCCGGCCAGCCCGACGCGAACTGGTTCCAGCAGCACACAACCTCGTGGTCGGGCTCGCTCTCGGTCGATGGGCTCGTCGACGACGCGCGCACCATGTTGCCCGTACTGGCGTTCGGAGTGGGGCTGGTCTTCGGCTTCACATTCGATACCGCGGGGCCGAAGCAGCACGGTGAGCCGGTCTGGGAGGCCTCAGCGCCCCTGGAGGAGCCCGTTGCGGCGCCGGTGGAGCCCGTGGAGGCCTCGGAGCCGTCCGAGGCACTCACGACGGTGGACGCGCCCGAGCGCGTTCCCTCCGGTCAGGGATAGCGAACACCCCGGGTCGGGGCGATACATGCGCTGATGAGCACGTTCGCCTCAGCGCTGCCCCGTCGGGGCACCGACCTCCTCCTGGCGCACTGCGCGCTGCTCGTGCGCCCGCCGGTGGACGAACGGCTTCGCGCCGAACTCGGCGGTGAACTGGCGCGGAGATTGGTCGCGGCCCTGTCGCCCGCTCAGCGGGGCGTTTTCCGGCGCGGCTCGTCCTCGCCGTAGACGCGGACGTACCAGAAGACCCCGCAGGCGGCGACGGCGGAGATGATGAACGAGTCGGCCTTGGTGAAGCCGATCGCCATCAGGAACGCCCAGATGAGGACGGCGATCACGACCGCCCAGATGAACGAGACGACGCCGTGATCCTTGCTGGGCGAGCGCGGGAGATGCATCGGCGTGATCCTAACGTCCTGGGCCGGAAGTCATCTGTGTTGGACCAAAAAAATTCGCCGAGCCGGTGACGCTTTCGTCCACTGAGTCCGCCGACCTTGCCCTTGCGGATACTGCCGCCCGACTCAGTTTCGACCTACTTGCGCTCCGTGCTCGGCGCAAGAAGGAACCTACAAACTCCACCCGGCTCGATCAAGAGGGAGGCCCCACGAAATCCTCGCAATTTGCGCAATCGGCTGTGGCCAAGTCGTGACTTGACATAACGTCGACTCTCGTGCACTGACACGACGGCGCGGAATCAGGGAACCACGGGGTCGGTCGAGGACGCGGTTCGTGCCGGACGGAACACTCGACTTTCCGGGGTGAAACTGTTTGAATCGCCGAAGAGGGCGGGTACTGATGTGCCCGACACGTGTTGGAAGCACCGACAGCCGCGATCGACAGCATCGTCCAATCCGAGGAGCTGCTCCAGCTGCTCGAGTCCGCCGAGACCGCGGGCCACGTTCGCGCACCCGAGATCCTGGAGATCCTCGAGCCGTTCGCACTCAACGCGCTCGAGATCGATTCGGTCTACCGGATCTTCGAGGAGCGCGGGGTCGAGCTGCTCGAGGTGAACGCGGAGGAGCGCGAGAACGCGCCGGCTCCCCCACCCTCGCCGGCCGCGTCGTTCGAGACGACCACCGACGCGCTCCAGCTCTTCCTCCGCGAGACCGGCCGACACCCGCTGCTGACCGCGGCGCAGGAGGTCGAGCTCGCCAAGAAGATCGAGCGCGGCGACGTCGAGGCGAAGCAGCGGATGATCCAGTCGAACCTTCGCCTCGTCATCTCGATCGCCAAGAACTACCGCAACCAGGGGCTGCCGTTTCTCGATCTGATCCAGGAGGGCACGCTCGGGCTGATCCGCGCGGTCGAGAAGTTCGACTGGCGCCGCGGCTACAAGTTCTCGACCTACGCGACCTGGTGGATCCGGCAGGCGGTCGCCCGGGCGCTCGCCGACAAGGCGCGCACGATCCGCATGCCGGTGCACATCGTCGAGCGGCTCCAGAAGATGAACCGCGCCGAGCGCTACCTCTGGACGCAGCTCGGGCGCGAGCCGACGCTCGAGGAGATCGCCGAGGAGGCGAGCCTGCCGCTCCAGCAGGCCCGGGATGTGAAAGCCGCTGCGCGCGCCGCGACCAGCCTGGACCAACCCGTCGGCGACCAGGAGGACGCGGTCCTCGGCGACTTCGTCGCGGGTGAGGGCCTCCTGCCGGAGGAGCAGGTCGAGCTCTCGCTGCGCAGCCAGGCGCTGGCGTCGGCGCTCGGAGCGCTCGCCGACCGGGAGCGCGAGGTGCTCGTGCTCCGCTACGGCCTCGCCGACCACGAGCCGAAGACGCTCGAGGAGATCGGCCGGAAGCTCGGGCTCACCCGGGAACGCGTGCGTCAGATCGAGGTCGAGTCGCTCCGCCGGCTCGCGACGCTCCGCGAGATGCAGGCCGTAGCTCTCTAGGGCCCTAGGCCGTACGGAGATACAGGTACAGCTGAGGCGCCTGGGTGCGCAGCTCGCGCAATGCCCGGGCCTCCAGTTGGCGCACGCGCTCGCGCGTGATGCCCAGCTCCTGGCCGACCACTTCCTGCGTCTGCGGCGCCTGGCCGTCGAGGCCGAACCGCCGTGTGATCACGAGCCTCATCCGCGGGTTCAGGTGTTCGAGCGCGACGGCGAGCTCCTTGGAGCGCATGCCCTCGGCCGTCGACTCCTCCGGCAGATCGGCGTTCACGTCCTCGATCAGGTCGCTGTACACGCTCTCGCCGTCGCCGACGGGCGTCTCCAGCGAGATCGGGTCCTCGATCAGCTCGAGCAGGTCGCGCACCTTTGCCTCCGTGAAGCCGCTCTCCTTCGCGATCTCGCGTAGCACCGGCTCGCGATTGAGCTTCTGGGTCAGGATCCGGCGGGTGCGCATGACGCAGCGCACCTGCTCGGCGACGTGGACGGGGAGACGGATCGTCCGCCCCTGGTCGGCGAGCGCACGGGTGACCGCCTGGCGAATCCACCAGGTCGCGTAGGTCGAAAGCTTGTAGCCCATCCGCCAGTCGAACTTCTCGACGGCGCGGATCAGGCCGAGATTGCCCTCCTGGATCAGGTCGAGCAGCGGGACGCTGGCCTTCGTGTAGTTGCGCGTGATCGACATGACGAGGCGCAGGTTCGCCTCGATGAGGCGCTTCTTCGCTTCCTCGTCGCCCGCGTCCTTGCGCTGGGCGAGCTCGCGCTCCTCGGCCGCCGTCAGCAGCCGCCCGTCGCCGATCTGGCGGACGTAGAGCGTGAGCGGATCCTGCGTCGGCCCCGCCACGTCGAACTCGTCCTTGGAGGGGGCCTCCGCATCCAGCGAGTCGAGCGCCGGGACGAGCTCGAGCTTGGGCTGATCCTCGTCGGCGGCAGGCTCGGCGGCAGGATGCTGATCCATCACGCAGGTGGTATCGGCACACAGTGTCCCCGGCAGCTACCCCTCGTTCGAGGGAGCAGGCCCTGCAAACCGGCATGCCTCTCCGATCGTCTGAGTGTCTACGACCGTCACCGGGAACCTCCGGGCCGGTCACTACGATCAGAAGAACGTCTTATGTGTGGAATCGCGGGGTACAGCCTCAGCCCAGCTAGCAGCGTCGACCGGACACGGGTGGCGCAGGCTCTGCTCGCCGCGATCGCCGAGCGCGGCGCCGATGCCGTCGGATACGCCCACCGCTCTCCCGGAGGGGCCGTCTCCGTCCACAAGCAGCGGACCGGTGCGAGCGAGCTGCTGGACACGATCGCGATCCCGGCCGACACGCGCCAGGTGCTGCTCCACGTCCGCGACTACACGAAGGGCCACCCCCGGATCTCCGCCAACAACCACCCCGTCCGTCACGGCGCCGTCGTCGGCATCCACAACGGCAAGATCTACAACGACGACGAGCTGATGGCTCGGCACGGGTTCGAGCGCGCCGCGCCGCAGATGACCGTCGACTCCGAGGTGATCTTCGCCATCGCCGAGGCGACCGGCAGCCGCGCCCGCGACTTCGAGGAGTTCCGCGGCTCGATGGCGGCCGCCTGGCTCGACGAGCGCGAGCCGGACCTGCTCTACCTCGCCCGCGGCGTCGGTCGGCCGATCTGGGTCGGCAGCACCCGCCGCGAGCTGTTTTTCGCCTCGACCGAGCGTGCGCTCGAGATCGCCGAGCACTACACGGGGCTCCATCTGCGCAAGCGCGAGGTCGGCGAGGGCGTCGTCGCGGCGGTCAAGGGCGCCCGTGCCGTTCGCGTCGAGCACTTCACGCCGGATCCCACGTACGAGCCCGACCCGCTGCCCGCCGTCCGCGCCCCGCACGAGGGCGCGTGGTGCCTCGAGCGCCTAGCCGCTCTCGCTGCCGCCTAGCCCGAGCGTCCCGTCCCGCTCGACCGTCACGTTCTCCTCTCGCAGCCGCTCGCGCACGAGGTACTGGAACGTCGACCAGGCACCACGGCGCGCGTCGAACATGCGGTAGACCTGCCATTCGGTCAGCAGCGTCGTGTCCTCGCGGCGCGCGTCTGCCCAGTCGTTGAACTTCGGCAGCCGGCCGAGCCGCCGGGCGAGCGCCGCGCCCTGCTCGATCGCACGTTCCAGCCGCTCCTCCCCCACCGGCACGTCGAACCCGGCTTCCTTCAGCGCGTTGGTCAGCGACCCGAACGTGTGCCAGTACAGCGACTTCGACGGCATCCAGCCGCGATTCGCGTCCACGTCCTTCGCCGTCGGGACACGGCCCAACCGCTTCCCGAGCTCCTGCAGCAGTCCGAGCAGCTCCTCCCGGGTCGCGAAGCGGCGCGGAACGAGCCCGGCTGCGCGCTTCGCCTTGTTCCAGCTGCCGAAGTGCTCGATCACCGTCTGCGGGTGCACCGTCGTCCCCGGGTCGTCGCCGAACTCTTTCATCGTCGGCGACTTGCCGAGGCGTTTCGCGCACGCGCGCAGCTGCTCGAGGATCTCCTCGTCCGAGTACCGCCGCCTGATCTCGGCCTGGAATGCGGCGAGCTCGGCGGGATCGATGCTGGTGATCGCGCGGTAGGGGCGTTTCCGCGGCATGGGTAGGCAAACAGGATAGAGCGTTTTGACTGTTTTGCAAAGACCTGCGTAAAGCGAACCAGAGCACGCTGAACAACTTGCAAATTCGGTCGGCTCAGACTGCGAGCAGCGGCCGCGCGTCGGCCTCGGCGAACAGCACCGTCTCGAGCGCGCGGACGCACTTCGGGCAGAACTGGGCGCCGGCGCCGGCGCGGAGCTCGGCAGGCGCTTCGTCATCGGCCAGGGCGTCGCGGTAGATGCGCGAGATACGAATGGAGTCGAGCGCGTCGGCGACGTGAATGATGCGGGCGCCGAGCGGGATCTCCCTCGCCCATCAGGCCCTCGGCAACGGCCTGAGCCCTGTCGGACGCGCGGCCGGTGCGGTTCGCCCACGCGAGGAGGTCGTTGGCGCGCTGTGTGCGGCCTGCGCACGAGCGGTGCTGCGGCGGCCGGCGTCGCTTGCCTTCTGCATCGCGCCCTTGAACGCGTTCTGCTGCCGAGACGTGACCGCACTGACCATGGCGGCCACGGGGTTGTCGGCGCCATAAACGGGTAGGTGCTCCCTGTTCACTCCAACGAGGGACACTCCTGGCGCACATCTAGACTGGCCCGCGATGCGTCTTGCGCTGGAGGTGGCTCTTGCCCGGCTGGTGGGCCGCCTTTCGCGCCTGGCCGGCCGCGGCGGCGGGACGACGCTGCCCGGCAAGATCCTGGCCACGATCGACCCGGGTGCGATCTCCACGCTGGCGGCACGGTTGCCGCAGGGCACGGCGGTGATCTCTGCTACGAACGGGAAGACGACGACTGCGGCGCTCGTCGCGGGCATCCTCTCGCCCCGGATCCGGCTTGCGCACAACGGCTCGGGCGCCAACCTGGTCTCGGGTGTCGCCTCGACGCTGCTGGAGACCCGCGATGCCGAGCTCGGCCTGTTCGAGGTGGACGAGGGGGCGTTTCCCGACGTCGCACGCCGGATTCGGCCGCGGGCGGTGCTCCTGGGCAACCTGTTCCGGGACCAGCTCGACCGCTACGGCGAGCTCGAGTCGATCGCCGAGCGCTGGCGTGCGGCCGCCCAGGAGCTCCCGGGCTCGACGACGCTGATCGTCAACGGCGACGACCCGCAGGTCGGCGATCTCGCGTCGGAACGGCCCGGAAGCGTCGTGTTCGGGCTCGACGACCCCTCCCGGGCCCGCGGGTCGCTGCAGCACGCGGCCGACTCGAAGTACTGCCTGCGCTGCGGCACGCCCTACGTGTACGCCGCGGCGTACGTGGGGCACCTCGGCGACTACCGCTGCCCTGCCTGCGGCCACTCCCGCCCACCGCTCGACCTCGCCGCGCGTGCGGTGGAGTTGCACGGGCTCGAGGCGGTCTCGTTCGACCTGGTCGCCCCGGAGGGCACGCAGCGGGTGCGGGTGGCGCTGCCGGGGCTCTACAACGTCTACAACGCCCTGGCGGCCGCCGCGCTGGCGCGGTCGCTCGGCGCATCCCCGGACGAGATTGCCGCCGGGCTGGCGGCCACACAGCCCGCGTTCGGCCGGTCGGAGCGGATCGACATCGACGGCCGGAGCCTGCTGCTGCTCCTGATCAAGAACCCGGCCGGCGCGAACGAGGTCGTGCGCACGGTCGTCGCCGCCGGCGCCCCGAAACTGGCCGTGATCGCGCTCAACGACGCGATTGCCGACGGCCGCGACGTCTCGTGGATCTGGGACGTGGACTTCGAGCCCCTCCTCGAGGCAGTCGACCGGCTCGTGCTCAGCGGAGACCGCGCCGCCGAGCTTGCGCTGCGCTGCGTGTACGCCGGGATGTCACGGGACGCGATCGAGATCCTTCCCGATCTCGGTCAGGCGCTGGATCGCGGTCTCGCCCTGACGCCCGAGGGCGGCGAGCTGACCGTCCTCCCCACCTACACGGCGATGCTCGCGCTGCGCAAGATCGTCGCCGGCCGTGGCCACGTCGGCCAGTACTGGGAGCAGGCAGCGTGAGGATCCGCGTCGGTCATCTCTATCCCGAGTATCTGAACATCTATGCCGACCGTGGCAACATCGCAGTTCTGACGCGCCGGGCGGTGCTGCGCGGCCTCGAGCTCGACGTCACGGCGATCGGCCTCGGCGAGACACCCGCGCCCGGCGCGTACGACCTCTTCTACGTCGGCGGCGGGCAGGACCGCGAGCAGGCGCTGATCGCGCCCGACATCGCGGCCAAGGGGCCTGCGCTGTCCGAGGCGGCCGAGGGCGGCGCCGTGATCCTCGCCGTCTGCGGCGGCTATCAGCTGCTCGGCCGGCATTACCGCGATCGCTACGGCAACGAGCTTCCGGGGGCGGGGCTTCTGCCGCTCCACACCGTCGCGGGCGACCGGAGGATGATCGGGGACGTCCTGCTGGACTGCGAATTCGAGCCGGGCGGCCACCGGACGCTCGCCGGGTTCGAGAACCACGCCGGGCGGACGATCCTCGACGACGGCGCCGAGCCGCTGGGCCGCGTGGTCGCGGGCTTCGGCAACGACGGCGCGAGCGGATACGAGGGCTGCAGGGTGGGCCGTGTGGTCGGGACCTATCTCCACGGGCCGCTGCTGCCCCGCAACCCCTGGCTGGCGGACTGGCTCCTGGCGCAGGCGACCGGGCACGCGACCGGCGGCGATCCACCCGTCTTCGAGCCGCTCGACGACGTGCTCGAGGCCGAAGCGCAAGCCGTCTCCGCCGCCCGCGCGCGTGCCCGCGGCGGGAAGTACTAGGCGCCGAGGACGCGGACGGCGGCACGGACGACCGCCGGCCGCGGTAGCGCGGGCCTGAAGGCGATGTACCGTGGCCGCCATTCGGAGGGCGCGAAGCGGGACTCGTAGCGGGCGATCGCCCGGAAGCCGTACCGCTTGTCCATGCGGCGGATGACGCCCTCGAGCACCCAGCCGAGCCAGCGTGCCCGCGGGTCGATCTGGTCGCGCATTCCGCGCATCGGCGCCATTCCGAACGCCGCACCGGGGGCGCCGTCGACCCGCAGCCGTTCCAGCGCCGTGACGATCAGGAGCTCCGTCGCGCCGTTGACTGCGTCGGGGGTGCGCGCGAGATCCTCGAAGTACCAGGCGCCCGTCGCAGGCAGGTACGCACAGGCGAGCACGGCCTCGGCGACGCCGTTTCGGCGGGCGATGAACAGGCGCTTCAGCTCCGGCAGCTCGAGCGGAGCGGTGCGCATGAACGAGTTCGACTCCGGTCGGCCGAGCGACGCGCGCCAGCGCTCGACGACGTGCTCGATCTCCCCGGCGGAGGCCTCCTCGGACACCTCCACCCCGCCTCGAGCCGCATGGTTGAGCAGCCAGCGGAGCTTCTTGCCGCGATCGCCGCGCGGCTGGGCCCACCGCGAGAGGTCGAACCACGGCTCCTCCCCGATCTTGAGGACGGAGAACCCGGCGCCGAGCGCGGCCCGGGCGGTCGCACCCGAGATCGCGACCAGGCAGACGCCGCGACGCTCGGCCCGCATTGCACGGTCGAAACCGCGGACGACCTCGGCCAGATCGGCCTCGTCACAGAGAGGATCCGCCCACGCGACGGCAGCGCGCCGCGACGCCAGGTAGCCCACCGCCGCATCACCCTGGAAGTACGCCCGCCACGGCGCGTCATAGCGGAGCAGGAACGACAGCGGGCTGACGCCGCGCCGGTCGACGAGGTCGAGCATGCGGGCGCGGGCGTCTGGGGGCGCTACGGGGCCCACAACGGGCCGAGATAGACCGTCGGGTCGCCGGGCTGCCATCGGGCCAGGAAGCGCTGGATCGGCGGGTGCAGCACGATCTCGTTCAGCTCGGCGAGCCCGAACAGCCGGTGGCCGCGCACCGCCGCATCGGCGGACGTGACCGCCTCGAGCGACCGGCCCCCGAGGTCGGCGGAGAAGATGATGTGGACGACGTGCTTCGTCGCCTGGGCGCGCGCCGGCGAGATCGAGTCGACGATCGCGATCGGCCCCTCCATCGGCAGCCGGTCCTGGATGCCGACCTCCTCGGCCAGCTCACGCCGGAGGGCGTCGACGAGCGACTCGCCGGAGTTCACCCCGCCGCCGGGGAGCAGCCAGTACTCCTTGCCGGGCTTCTCGTGGCGGCAGAGCAGGATCCGGTCCTTCCAGAGGAGCAGCGCCGAGACGCGGATGCGGGGCTCGCTGACCATTTCAACGGTGCCCGGACGACCCGAAGCCGCCCTCGCCGCGTTCGCTGTCGGGAAGCGCGTCGACCTCGCGGAGTGTCGCCTCGGGCACGGCGATGACCACGAGCTGCGCGATCCGCATGCCGGGCTCGACGACGAACGGCTCGGTGGTGTCGGTGTTGTGCAGGATCACACGAAGCTCGCCCCGATAGCCGGAGTCGACCAGGCCGGGCGTGTTCACGATCGTGATCCCGTGCTTGGCCGCCAGGCCCGACCGCGGTGTGACGAGCCCCGCGTGACCGTCGGGAATGGCGACGGCGATGCCCGTGCCGACCATCGCGCGCTCACCCGGGGCGAGCTCGTGACGCTCGCAGGCGACGAGGTCGAGGCCCGCGTCCCCCGGGTACGCCCTGGTCGGGAGGGTGGCGTCGTCGCGGAGTCGGGTGACGGGGATGTCGATCACGCGGCCGAGACGAGGAAGCGGGCGAAGCGCCGCACGTCCCGTTCGGGAAGGCGTGCGCGGATCAGGACCCCGTCCTCGCGGTCGGTGCGCGACTCGATCGGCGGCCCGAGCGCGTACAGCTCGGCGAGGCTTCCACCCTCGGAGTACGGGACGAGCAGCTCGACGAGCTCGAACAGGTGCTCGAAGCGCTCTGCCACCCGGGCCCGGAGCTCCTCCAGCCCCTCCCCCGTCCTCGCCGACACCTGCAGCGCGTCGGGGAAGCGGTTCCCCAGCCGCGTGCGATGCAGCGCGTCGACCGCGTCGATCTTGTTCAGCACGAGCTCGATCGGCATCTCCGACGCGCCGATCTCGTCGAGGACGCCGTTGACGGCGGCCATCTGCTCCACGAGCCGGTCCTCCGACGCCGACGCATCGGCGACGTGCAGGACGAGGTCGGCGACGAGCGTCTCCTCGAGCGTCGCCGCGAAGCCCTCGACCAGCTGATGCGGGAGGCGGCGGATGAAGCCGACCGTGTCGGTGACCAGATAGCGGCGGCCGTCGTGCTCGAACGAGCGGGTCGTCGGGTCGAGCGTCTCGAAGAGGCGGTTGTCGACGCTCGCATCGGCGCCGGTGAGCGCGTTCAGGAGCGTGGACTTCCCGACGTTGGTGTAGCCGGCGAGCGCGATCGTCGGCGTCTGCGAGCGGCGGCGGGCCTTCCGCCGGGTGTCGCGCTGCTTGGCCAGCTGCTCGAGGCGCTCCTTCAGCAGCGAGACACGGCGCCGGGCCAGGCGGCGGTCGGTCTCCAGCTGCGACTCGCCCGGGCCGCGCGTGCCCACTCCGCCGCCGAGCCGCTCGAGGTGCTGCCACATCCCCCGCATCCGCGGGAGGTTGTACTCGAGCTGCGCCAGCTCGACCTGGAGCTGGCCCTCGGCGCTGCGCGCGTGCTGGGCGAAGATGTCGAGGATCAGCGCCGTGCGGTCGACGACCCGAACCTCCAGCAGGTTCTCGAGGCGCCGCTGCTGGCTTGGAGTCAACTCCCCGTCGACGAGCAGCGACTCGGCCTCGGCCTCGGCGAAGGCGACCTTCAGCTCCTCGAGCTTGCCCTTGCCGACGTATGTCGCCGTATCCGGGCGCGGGCGGGACTGGACGAGCGTCGCGATGGGATCGACGCCTGCCGTTCGCGCCAGCTCGCAGATCTCGGCGAGTTCCTCACCGGGATCGGCTCCCTTGGGCAAGACGGCGACGACGAACCCACGCTCCGGATCCGCCCCGGGGGCGGGATCGGGCTGGCGGTGGGTCACACAGGGAAGTATCCCACGTCGGCGGCTCCGGGCAGACGAGGGGCCGCCCCGGAGGACGGCCCCTGTGCCTGTTGCCTACCCGGTTACCTACCCGTGCAGGTTGGCCCGGAGCGAGACGAGCCGGCGGGTCGAGATGCCGCCGAGCAGGTTCTCGCCCGGCTTGCGCGCGCGGACGAACAGCGCGATCAGCTGCTGCTTCGAGCTGACCGGGAAGCCCGACATGCGCTGGAACCGCAGCTCGGCCCAGCCGTCGGCACCGGTGGGAACCTCCGGCGGGATCGTGAACTGGTTGTACGGCGTCGCGGTCGCGTAGACGAGCGCGCCCTGGACCGGGCCCCCGCACGACGACGTGACGTGGAACCGCACGACCAGCGTGCCGACGCTCGACGTCACGACCTGCGGGTCGCTCTGCATCGTGTCGACGAGCAGGCGGGCCGGCGGCGTGATCGCCGAGGCCTGATCGGGGTTGCTCCCGTTCTTCGGGGGGCACCCGGTCGCGGGCGGCGGAGGCGGCGGTGCCGTCGCGGCCTTGATCACCGTGGTCGGCGCCGAGGTCGCGTTCGTCGGCCCGTCCGAGTTCCTCGCCTGAACGCGGAACTTGATCCGGTTTCCGACGTCGACCGACGTCAGCTTGTAGTTGCGCGAGCCGCCGGCGCCGTTGATGTTCGAGCAGTTGCCGGCGTTCGTGTCGCAGCGCAGCCAGTAGTAGTTGTAGTCGGTCGGGCTGTTGCTCCAGTTCCCCTGGGTGCCGTGCAGGGTCTGCCCCTCCTGGGGCGTCCCCGTGATGATCGGAGGATCCTGGTTGACCGGTTTCGCCGTGCCGGCCGCCTGGCCGTTCCCGGCGAAGGCGGCGAGGCCGGCCACGACAACCGCGGCCACCCCGGCGCCGAACGCCGCTCCGATCGCGGCGGTGCGCTTCCCGTGCGTCGTGCGCATGTCGTTCCCCTTTCGTGAGCTCCTGTTGCCTTGCGGGACGTCGATTCCCCGTCGGGCCTGCGCAAAACCGCCGTTGCCAAGACGCTTACAAGTCCCTCGCACGCGGTTAACCTGCGCCGGTGGCCCACGATCTCGCTGCACGCACGTTGGAGCTGGTGAACATCGCGTCCCCGAGCCGCGAGGAGGCGGCCCTGCTCGACCACGTCCGCCACACGGTGGCCCTTCCGCTCACCTACGGGACGGATGAGGCGCTGCTGTTCACCACCCCACGCAGGGACGGCCGGCCGCTCGTGCTGCTGGCGGGCCACCTGGACACGGTTCCCGCGCAGGACAACTTCCCCGGGCGCATCGAGGACGGCTGCGTCATCGGTCTCGGTGCCAGCGACATGAAGGGCGGGGTCGCCGTGATGATCGAGCTCGCCGCCTGGGCGGCGGAGGTGCCGGATGAGCTCTCGTGCGACCTGGCGTTTCTGTTCTTCGTCCGGGAGGAGCTGCCGACGGAGGAGAGTGCGCTGCCGCGCGTGTTCGACGAGGCGCCGCAGGTGCTCGAGTCGGATCTGGTCGTGATGCTCGAGCCCACCGACAACGCGGTACATGCGGGCTGCCTGGGCAACCTGAACGCGACCGTCGTTTTTCACGGCGAGAGCGCACACTCGGCGCGCCCGTGGCAGGGGGTGAACGCGATCGACGTCGCAGTGGCGGGCCTCGCGCCGGTCGTGGCGGCCGCGCCGCTCGAGGTCGAGGTCGGCGGGCTGACGTTCGTCGAGGTTCTGAGCGCGACGAGGATCGCGGGCGGAATCGCCGACAACGTCATTCCCGACCGCGTCGAGGTGCGGCTGAACTACCGGTACGCCCCCGGCCGGACACGCGAGGAGGCAGAGGCGCGGCTGCGTGAGCTCGTCGGCGACTCCGAGCTGGAGATCACGTCGAACTCACCCCCGGCGCGCGTCGCGACCGACTCTCCGCTGGTCGACCGGCTCCGGGCGGCGGGCGACCTGGCCGTCGAGCCCAAGCAGGCCTGGACGCCGGTGGCCGAGTTCGCCGGGCAAGGTCTCGACGCCGTCAACCTCGGCCCCGGAGCGACGCGGTACGCGCACAAGCGCGACGAACGGGTCGAGATCGCCGAGCTCGAGCGGACGTTCGAGACGCTGCGGCGCTTCGCGTCAAGCTAGATGACTGATTCCCGAGTCACGCGCCCCGACTGGGGGCCTGCACGCGGCGCATTGCGCCCGCCTCGGGAACCAATCATCTAGCGTTCGGTTCGTGCAGGTCTCCCCGGTTCTCTCGTCACAGGGCACATATCCGTTCGTGCGGATCGAGCAGGCGAAGCGCGAGGCTTCGGACGCCGGCATCGAGATCCTCGACTTCGGCCAGGGCGATCCGCGCGAGCCCACCGACCCGCTGATCCGGCAGGCGCTCGTCGACGGGCTCCAGGAGCAGATGGGGTATCCGAAGGCCGAGGGGTTGCCCGAACTGCGCGCCGCGATCGCCGACTGGTGCGAGCGGCGGTTCGGCGTCGCGCTCGATCCCGGCACCGAGGTGATCCCCACCTACGGGAGCAAGGAAGCGATCTTCAGCTTCGCGCAGCTGATCGTCGATCCGAACGGCCCGAAGGACACCGTCGTCGTCACCGAGCCCGGCTACCCCGTGCCTGGGCGCGGGGCCGCTTTCGCCGGCGCTCGCGTCGAGACGCTGCCGCTGCTCGAGCGCAACGGATTCCTCCCCGACCTCGACGAGGTCGACGACTGGGACCGCATCGCGCTCTTCTGGGTGAACTACCCGAACAACCCGACCGGCGCGCTCGCCCCGCTCGCGTTCTACGAGCGGCTGGCGGCGCTCGCCAGGGAGCACGACTTCATCCTCTGTTCCGACGAGGCGTACAGCGAGCTGTGGTTCGACGAGCCGCCACGGTCGGCGCTCGAGCTCGGCGACCGCTCCAACGTCGCCGTGTTCCAGACGCTCTCGAAGCGCTCCTCGATGACCGGGTACCGCTCCGGCTTCGTCGCCGCCTCTCCGGAGATCGTCGCCGCGCTGAAGACGTACCGGCCTTCGACCGGGGCCGCACCGCAGGAGTTCGTCCAGCGCGCGTCGGTGGTCGCCTGGGGCGACGAGGCGCACGTCGAACGGACGCGGGACGCGTACCGGCGCAAGCGTGACGTCTTCCTGCCTCTGCTGGACCGGAAAGGTTGGCGCGTGGCGGCGAGCACGGCGACGATGTACCTCTGGGTCGAGGTCGGCGCCGAGGAGACGTCGGAGGCGTGCGCCGAGCGGCTGTTGCGCCACGGCGTCGTGGTCGCGCCCGGCTCCTACCTCGGCGACTCCGGCGAGGGCTACATCCGCCTGGCGCTGGTGCCCACGCTCGAGGAGTGCGAGCGGGCCGCGGCGATCCTCGAGGATGTGCTGTGAGCACCGCCGACGTCATCGCCGCGCTCGACCGGGGGCAGATCCGCGTCGCCGAGCCCTCGGGCGGCGACTGGGTGGTGAACGAGACCGCGAAGGCGGCGATTCTCGACTACTTCCGCGAGCGCACCATGGAGCCGATCGAGATCGGCCCCTTCGAGTACCACGACAAGATCCCGCTCAAGCACGACTACGCCTCGCTCGGCGTCCGCGTCGTCCCGCCCGCTGTCGCCCGGTACGGCTCCTTCCTCTCGGAGGGCGTCGTGATGATGCCGAGCTACGTGAACATCGGCGCGTGGGTCGGCCCGCGGACGATGATCGACACGTGGGCGACCGTCGGCTCGTGCGCCCAGATCGGCGCGGACGTCCACCTCGCGGGAGGCGTCGGCATCGGCGGTGTTCTCGAGCCGGTGAACGCGCGGCCGGTGATCGTCGAGGACGGCGCCTTCATCGGCTCGCGATGCATCCTCACCGAGGGCGTCAGGATCGGCGCGGGCGCGGTGCTCGGTCCGAACGTCTCGCTGACGGCATCGGTGCCGATCATCGACGTGACCGGCCCGGAGCCGGTCGAGCACCGCGGCTACGTCCCGCCGGGGTCGATCGTCGTGCCCGGGACCCGCCCGAAGGAGTTCCCAGCGGGGACCTTCCAGCTCGCGTGTGCGCTGATCATCGGCCGGCGGGACGCTGCGACCGATCTGAAGGTCAGCCTGAACGACGCGCTGCGCGAGTACGGCATCGGCGGTTAGGAAACCCGCGCCCGGAGGCCTCTAGACCTTGGAGGCTGTCCAGGACTGCTGGCCGGTGGTGCAGCTGAAGTTCACGCCGTTCGCGGCGAAGAGGGTGTCCTCTTTGTATGTCCCGGACGCGATCCCGGCGGACACGTGCCCCGTGATCGTGATCGTGTTCTGGGATGCTGAGCTGCCGACCACGCTGACGAACGACCCGGTCAGCGTGAAGCTCCCATCCTTCGCAACAGGAAACGGTCCGGCAGCACGGATGTTCCCGCCCGAGAGCGAGCCAGGCGGGTTGCACGACTCGTTCATCTGACCCGTCTGAAGGCTCGACAAGCTCAGGCCGTCGGCGCCGATGTCGAAGGCGAAGAGCTCATTGTCGGCGGTCTTGCCCGTGTAGTGCCCGGGCGTCGCGGCGGGCGGAGCCGGGGGCGGTGGGGGCGGTGGGGGCGGTGCGACCGACTTCCAGGAGACCTTGATGATCCGGGATTTCGCGACGATCTTGAATGCGCTCCCTGTCCCCCGCGTCAGGACGGCCTGGAAGGCGTCGGTGATCGCCGTGCTCTCCTTCCACGTGCCGGAGCAGGGCGAGAGGTCGCAGTTCTTGACGCTCCGCAGCTTTGTCTCCTTGCCGTGCCGCACCGGTCAACGAGATCGGCACCCGGAGTATCCGCGGTTCCTTCCGATTTGCTACCCGACCTGATCGGCCGGCCCGGTCAGCCGTGCCCGGCCGCCTCCGAGCCACACCCGGAGATCGCCGCCGGGGAACGAGACGACGACCGCGCCCTCGCCCGTGGGTCGCGGCCGCGACCGCAACCGCGCTCGTACCGGAGGAGAGCGTCTCCCCCACACCGCGCTCCCACACACGGGCAGTCACCCGGCCGGGGGCCTCGATCCTCGCCACCTGGACATTCGTGCGGTCTGGGAAGCGCGGGTGAGTCTCGAGCAGCGGGCCGATAAGCGCGATATCCCCGGGGTCGCCGACGACGACCGCGTGCGGGTTTCCGACCGAGACCGCAATGACCTCGAGCCCGGCGATCCGCTCCTGCTCGTAGACCTCGAACGGGCCCATGTCCTGCTCGATTCCTCCGTCCGGCAGCAGGCGGGCGGCCACGTCCCGGGGGCCGACGCGGACGACGACCTCGTCCTCGCCGCTTCGCTCGGCCAACCACCGCGCGGCGATCCGCGTGCCGTTGCCGGACATCTCGGCCACCGAGCCGTCGGGGTTCCAGATCACGATCTCCGCCTCGCCGCCCTCTGCCGAGACGACTTCGAGGATGCCGTCGGAGCCGCCGACCTCGGCGCGGACCCGCTCGGGCGTCATCGGCTCGCCGAGCTCAGCTCGTTCGACCAGCAGGTATTCGTTGCCCGCCGCTTGCCAGCGCGAGAATCTCATCGGCCACCTCGTCGGGGGAACGGTCGGCCTGCACGCTAACGAGACCGGGGATGCGGCGCATCCACTTCCGCTGGTACGCGGCGAGGCGGCGCGTCCTGGCGACCAGCTCCGCCTCTGCCTCCTGCCGTGGCAACTCGGCGATCTCGCGCAGGCCCATGATCTTGCGCGCCGTGGACGAGAGCGGCCCTTCGAGGGCCCGGCGTACCTCCTCCTCGACACCGGCGTCGAACATCGCCCGTGTCCGGTCTTCGATCCGGCGGCTCAGCTCCTCCGAGGGAACGTCGAGGCCTGCGATGAACGTCGGGTGTCGCGTGTCTGACGCCCAGAGGCGGTCGCCGCGCAGGGTACGGCCGGCTTCGGCCAGCTCCAGCGCGCGGATCACGCGGCGGCGATCGTTCGGGTGGACGGCCACGGCCGCCTCGGGATCCCGTTCGGCCAGCAGTGCGTGGGCCTGCTCGGCCCCCTGTTCGTCGTAGACGGCACCCCAGCGGTCGCGGGCGCCGGGGGACGGCGCGGGCGGAAGGTCGAGCTCGGCGAGCGCGGAACGCAGGTACAGGCCCGTGCCGCCGACGACGACCGGGGTGCGCCCGGCGGCGAGCGCGGCGTCGATCGCCTGGTGGGCGAGCACCTGAAACTCCGCCACCGAGGCCTCGTGGTCGAGCGGCCAGACGCCGACGAGTACGGCCGGTGACTGGTTGGTGAGAATCGGCAGGCCGCGGTAGAGCTGCGCCGAGTCGGCGGCTACGAGCTCCGCCGGGATCCGGCGTGCGATCGACTCGGCGACCGAGCTCTTGCCGCTCGCGGTCGGGCCGAAGATCGCGAGCACGCCGCTCATCCGAGCAGCTGCCGGCGGACGTGGTCGAGCAGCTCGTCGGCGACGCCTGCACCCCGCAGGTATTCCGCCGACCCGCCGTATCGCTCGTCGAGCATGCCGAGCACGCCGAGCATCGCCTCGGCCGGCGTGGCGCTGATGCGGGTGCGCAGCGCGCGGTCGTCGTCGTCCTCGGCCGCCGCGATCCACGCATCCAGCAAGCCGCGGAGGTTCTCTCCGGAGAGCGCGTAGTCGGCGGCGATCGCGTGGGGCTCGACGTCCGCGATCGACAGGAGCAACGCGGCGATCAGACCGGTTCGATCCTTGCCGCCCATGCAGTGGAACACCACCGCCCCGGCGTCGTCGGCCGACGCGATCGTGGTGACGGCGAGTCCGAACCGCTCGCGATAGCGCTCGAGAAACTCGATGTAGACGAGCTCCGTCGCCTCGGGCACCCCCGCGCCGAGCGCCAGGCCGTTGATCTCGTCCCAGTCGTGATGGCCGAAGTCGGGCAGCAGCGGCTGGTGCAGCGAGACGAGCGGAAGGCCGGCCGGCGGGTCGATCTGGCGCTCCTCGGCGAGCCGCAGGTCGACGACCGTGTGCACGCCGTAGTCGACGAGCGACCGCCAGCCCACCTCGCTGAGCCGGTCGAGATTGTCGGCTCGCACATAGGCGCCGAACCGCGTCGTGCCTCCGGCCGTCGTCGTGTGGCCGCCGAGGTCACGGACGTTGTGGAGCCCTTCCCAGTCGAGGGTCGGCGGCGCCACTACACGGCTGCGAGCACGACCTGGTCGCCGCGAAGCGTGGTCGACGTGCTCCCTGCGATGTGGACCGGCACGAAATCGCCCGGTTCCGCGACCCCTGTGAAGTTCACGGTCGTGTTCCGGCGCGTGCGGCCGCGAAGCACGCTCGGGTCGGTGCGGCTCGGCCCCTCGACGAGCACGTCCTCCACGCGCCCGACGCGCTCGGCGTTGCGGGCGGCGGCCGACCGCTGGGCGACATCGATCAGCCGCTCGATCCGGTCGAGCTTGACGTCCTCGCCGACCTGATCCGTCATGTCCGCCGCCTCGGTGCCGTTCCGCGGCGAGAACACGAAGGTGAAGGCGCCGTCGAAGCCGATCTCCTCCACTGCAGACACCGTCTGCTGGAAGTCGTCCTCCGTCTCGCCGGGAAACCCGACGATCAGGTCGGTGGTGAGGGCGAGGTCGGGGATCGCGGAGCGCATCTCGGCGACGAGTGAGAGGAACCGCTCGCGCGAGTACGTGCGGCGCATCTGCTTGAGCAGCCGGGTCGAGCCCGACTGGAGCGGGAGGTGCGCGTGCTCGCACACGGCGGCACACTCGGCCATCGCCTCGATCACGTCCGGCCGGAAGTCCTTCGGGTGCGGGCTGGTGAACCGGACACGCTCGATCCCGTCGACCGCGTCGCAGGCGCGCAGCAGCTCGGCGAAACCCGTGTCGATGTCGGGGACGAGGTCACGACCGTACGAGTTGACGTTCTGGCCGAGCAGGGTGATCTCACGCACGCCCTCGGCGGCGAGGGCCGTCACCTCGGCGAGGACGTCTCCCGGGCGCCGCGACTGCTCGCGGCCGCGTACGGCCGGGACGATGCAGTACGCGCACTTCGAGTTGCAGCCCATCGAGACCTGAACCCACGCCTGGAACCGGCGCTCGCGGTGGAGCGGCAGCATCGCCGAGAAGCGGCGCTCCTCCCCGGTCCCGAACGCGCTTCGCGGTGCGACGCCGTCGAGCCAGTCACCGAGGTGCGCGATCGAGCCCGGCCCGAACGCCACGTCGACGAACGGGTAGCGCTCGAAGATCCGGTCCCGCTGCGCCTCGGCGTAACACCCGCCGACCGCGATCACCCGTTCCGGGTCGCGGTCCTTGAGCGCCTTCGCCTGCGCGAGGTGTGCGGCGAGCCGCTGGTCGGGCTTCTCCCGGATCGTGCAGGTGTTGAAGACGAGGACGTCCGCCTCGTCCTGGCTGACCGCCTCGCCCAGCCCGGCGGACTCGAGCATGCCTTTGATCCGCTCCGAGTCGTGGGCGTTCATCTGGCAGCCGAAGGTGGTGACGAAGTACCGCTTCACGGCCCGACAGTGTACGCGGGTGTCTTCACGCTTCCGACTCGAAGACGGCACAGACACGTGACGTCTTCGTCGTTACGATCGGCAGTGGGTGGTGGGATGGGGTGCCCCGGGAGCCCCGGTTTCTTGCAGTTACTTCGCGAATTCGACGGCCCGGGATTCCCGGATGACCGTCACCTTGATCTGCCCCGGGTACTCGAGCTGTCCCTCGATCTCGCGGGCGATCTCGTGTGAGAGCAGCACCGCTGCGTCGTCGTCGATCTCCTCCGGCTTGACGATGACGCGGATCTCCCGGCCGGCGTGGAGTGCGTAGACCTTGTCGACGCCTTTCATCTGCCCGGCCAGTTCCTCGAGGGATTCCAGGCGCTTGATGTAGCCCTCGAGGCTCTCGCCGCGTGCGCCGGGCCTGGAGGCCGAGATCGCGTCGGCGGCGATCAGCAGGACAGCCTCGACCGTCTGCGGCTGAACCTCGTAGTGGTGGGCCTCGATCGCGTGGACGACGCCCTGGCTCTCGCCGTACCGGCGGGCGTACTGGGCGGAGATCACGGCGTGCGAGCCCTCGACCTCGTGCGTCAGGGCCTTGCCGAGGTCGTGGAGGAGCGCGGCGCGCTTGGCGGTCTTGACGCTTGCGTCGAGCTCGGCGGCCATGATTCCGACGAGCTGAACGACCTCGAGCGTGTGCTTGAGCACGTTCTGGCCGTAACTCGTCCGGTAGCGCAGCCGACCGAGGATCTTGACGATCTCCTCGGGGAACTCGCCGCAGTTCGCCTCGAAGACGGCCTGCTCGCCGGCCTGGCGGATGTGGTCGTCCAGCTCCGCCTTCGACTGGTAGTACATCTCCTCGATCCGGGCCGGGTGGATGCGTCCGTCCTCGATCAGCTTGATCAGGGTGATCTTCGCCACCTCGCGCCGGATGCCGTCGAACGACGAGAGGACGACGGCGCCGGGAGTGTCGTCGATGATGATGTCCACGCCGGTGAGATGCTCGAGGGCGCGAATGTTGCGGCCCTCCCGGCCGATGATGCGGCCCTTCATGTCGTCGGACGGGAGCTCGACGAGCGACACGGTCGTCTCCGCGGCGTGGCTCGCGGCCACACGCTGGAGGGCATCGGCGACGAGGTTGCGGGCGCGGCGGCGGGCCTCCGACTGCGCCTCCTCCTCCATCTGCCGGACGCGCCGGGCAAGCTCGTGGCGGACCTGCGCCTCGGAGCGCTCGAGGATCTCCGCCTGAGCCTCGTTCACGGTCATGCCGGAGACGCGCTCCAGCTCGACCACTTCCCGATCCTTCGCCGTCTTCAGCTCCTCCTGGAGCTGGCGGGCATGCACCTCGCGGTCGGCGATCCCCTGCTCACGGCGGTCGAGCTCGGTGACGCGCCGGTCGAAATCACCCTCTTTCGACGTCAGCCGCTCCTGGGCGCGCACGGCATCGGCCTGCCGTGTCTTGACGTCGCGCTCGAGCTCGTCGCGCACACGCGCGGACTCCTCCTTGGCCTCCAGCTGGGCCTCGCGGCGAAGCGAATCGGCCTCACGGCGTGCCTCCTGCAGGAGCAGCTGCCGTGTCCTGCGGGCCGCTGCGAGCCTGGAGCCGCCCGTGAGCACCAGCAGGCCGAACGCGAGCGCGGCACCGACGACGAGACCGATGATGATGCCGATGCCGATCGCCATGCTGCCCCCGGGTCGACGGTCCTGCGGCGGGTGCCGCAAGTCCCCATCCACCGCCCAGCCGGCGCGGACGCATCCCGCGAATCGAAACAAGCACACGGCGACCGCCAGGGTCGCTCGGGTACGAACCTAGGTCCAGGCCCTCCGCGCAGCCGTGGATTGCATGAGGATCAACTCGGTTTCAGTGACTCTCGGGTTCACGTTCGATTCGGAAATACGTCGTATGCAGGCAAAACGTCAGATGGAGCGTTTCTATCCTACTCCCTCCGGCAGGTCGTCTGCAATGCCCCCCGCGAGCAGGCTCTCGAGGGTGTCCTCCGAGAAGCCCCGGCGGGCCAATGTCCGGACCGCGCGCGTGCCCCCGCCCGCCTTCGTCGCCTCCCTGCCGGCCCGTTCGACTTCGGGCTCCAGCGTCGTCAGCGCGGGCTCGGCCGTCTCGCGGTCGACCCCGTTCGCCTCGAGGTCGGCGCGGATCCACTCGTCGCCGTAGCCTCGCCCGGCAAGGTGCGCGGCGCGGTCGCGCGCGTACCTTGCGTCGTCGACGTAGCCGACGCGCTCGAGCGTCCCGACGGCGTCGGTCTGCGCGTCCTCGGAGATCCCGGCCCGGTCGAGTTTCGCCCGCAGTTCCGCGGCGGAGTGGTCACGCCGCGCAAGCGCGCGGACGGCACGGTCGAGCGCCTTCTGGCGCTCACGCTCTTCGGCCGACACCGCCTCTTCAGACGGCACCGCTTACGCCTCGACCGGCTCCTCGACCTCGACCACGACTTCGATCTCCTCCGGCACCTCACCCGCGGCTGCCGCGGCTGCCGCCGCCTTCTTCTTGGCCGCAGTGGTTTGATCAGCCTCGTCGGCGATCGGGAGGAGCCTCGCGGAGGCGATCTGGTCGTCTCCGAGTTGAACCTGGATGCGCTGGAGGATCGTCTGGGTCACGTCCGGGTGCTCGCGCAGGAACGCCGCAGCGTTCAAGCGGCCCTGGCCGAGCCGTTCGTCCTCGAAGCTGAAGTACGAGCCGGACTTCTGCACGACCTTCCGCTCGAGCCCCGAGTCCAGCACGGTGCCTTCCCAGGAGATCCCCTGGCCGTACATGATGTCGAACTCGGCCTGCTTGAACGGGGGCGCGACCTTGTTCTTCGCGACCTTGACGCGTACCCGGTTGCCGATCGCCTCGACGCCTTCTTTCAGCGTCTCGATCCGGCGGATGTCCAGGCGCACCGAGGCGTAGAACTTCAGCGCACGGCCGCCCGGCGTCACCTCGGGGCTGCCGAACATGACGCCGATCTTCTCGCGGAGCTGGTTCGTGAAGATGCAGATCGTGTCGGTGCGGTTGAGCGTGCCGGCGAGCTTGCGCATCGCCTGGCTCATCATCCGGGCCTGAAGGCCGACGTGGCTGTCGCCCATCTCCCCTTCGAGCTCGGCTTTGGGAGTCAGTGCAGCAACGGAGTCGATCGCGACGACGTCGAGGGCGCCGCTGCGGATCAGCAACTCGCAGATCTCGAGCGCCTGCTCGCCGGTGTCGGGCTGGGAGACGAGCAGGTCGTCGATGTTGACGCCGATCCGCTTCGCGTAGAACGGATCCATCGCATGCTCGGCGTCGATGAAGGCACAGATGCCGCCGCGGCGCTGGGCCTCGGCGATCACGTGGTAGACGAGGGTCGTCTTGCCCGAGGACTCCGGGCCGAAGATCTCGACGACACGGCCCCGCGGAAGCCCGCCGATGCCGAGCGCGAGGTCGAGTGAGAGCGAGCCGGTCGAGACGGCGCCCACCGAAACCTGTGGCCGGTCGCTCATCTTCATGACCGATCCCTTGCCGAATGCCCGCTCGATCTGTCCGAGCGCCGCGTCGAGTGCTTGCTCGCGATCCACCTTCACCCTCCTAAGCCGAATGATGCGACAACGACGTACTGGGCCCCGTTCGGCCGCAGGTGAGACATGTAAACAGCCGCCCCGGACGGAGCGACCCCGCCGAGGACGGGGAGCGGCGGTTCGAGCCGTGGCCGCTCCCGGAAGCGCACCACCGTGACGTGCGGGAGCCACGGCCGTGACTCGGGCTCGTAGACGCCCAGCCGGTGCAGCCGCGCGTGGACGTCACGCGCGAGCGTCCCGGCGGCTCCGTCCACGTCGTCGAAGGCGACCATGCCGACGCTGCGGGTCTCGCGGTACCGCGTCGCGAGCAGATCGATCGGCGCAGCGGCGCCGGAGGCGGCAGACAGCTCCCCCGCGATCGCGTCGAGCTCGGCCGCGGGGCGGGACCCCAGGAACGCCAGCGTGATGTGCAGGTTCTCCCGCGGCACCGGGCGATAGCTCCCCGCAGGGAGGCCGGCCTGCCATTCCACCAGCCGGTCCAGCACCTCAGCGGGGAGCGTGAGTGCGCAGAAGAGCCGGAGCGAACCATCCCCGCCGACGCTAGCAGGCGAAATCACACGCGAATGTCACGGTCATGTGACAGAAGACGCCGGGTGAGATGCAGGGCGGCGACCGTCGCCCGGGAGCGGATCGTGCCCCGGTCCGACGGGAAGCTGAACTCGAGGCCACGGCTCTCGTCGGGGGTTTCGGCGTGCAGGTACACGAGCCCGACGGGCTTCTCCTCGGTGCCGCCGCCCGGCCCCGCGATGCCCGTGACCGCAACCCCGACGTCCACTCCGAGCCGTTCGCGCACCCCGGCGGCCATCGCCGCCGCCGCCTCGGGCGAGACCGCGCCGTACTCCGCCAGCACCGCGGTCGGCACGCCGAGCCCGGACTCCTTGACCGCATTGGCGTACGCCACCACTCCCCCCTGGAAGACATCGCTCGAACCGGCAACCGACGTCAGCCGCGCCGAGACCAGCCCGCCGGTGCACGACTCGGCCGTGCCGAGCGTCAGACCGCGCGCACGGCAGAGATCGAGGAGCATCGCCTCGACGGGCCGCTCGTCGCGCGCGAACAGGTACTGCGCCAGCGGCTCGGCGAGCGCACGCTCCAGCTCCTCCCCGCGTCCCTCGGCGGCTGGATCGACGAAGAGGTCGACGTGGATCTCGAACTCCCGCGCGCAGATCGTCACCTCCACCCCGCCTCCGTCCCCGCCGGCGTCGGCGAGCGCCTTGGCCACGGCCGACTCGCTCGCTCCGTAGAACCGCAGTACACGGTGTCCCGTCGGCTGCGCGCGCTCCAGCACCCGCCGCAGCGGCTCGGTCTCGAGCGCGCGCGGCCAGAGCCGCTGCAGCTCGGACGGAGGGCCTGGCAGCACGACGACGGCACCGTGGCCGGTGTCGAGCACCATCCCGGGCGCCGTGCCGGCCAGCCCGAGCGAGATCGCCCCGGCCGGAAGCGTCGCCTGCTTGCGCACCCCCGGCTCGAAGTCGGCGTACGGACGCTTCAGCCGCTCGGCGACCATGCGCGACACGCCGCCGATCTCCTCGAGCAGCCCGGCGTCGAGCACGAGCTCGCGGCCGGCGACCCGCGCGACCAGCTCGACCGTGCGGTCGTCGTGCGTCGGCCCGAGCCCACCGGAGACCAGGCAGAGATCTGCGCGGAAGCCTTCGGCGAGCGCCGATTCCATCTCGTCCGGCCGGTCGCCGACGATCGTGATGCGGGCCGGCTCGAGTCCGAGCGCGAGTGCCTGGGCAGCCAGGAACGGGCCGTTCAGGTCCGTGCGCTCGCCCCGGACGAGCTCGCTGCCGGTGACGACGATCGCGGCCCGCGGCCGCGGCGACTCAGGTCCCGGGCCCGGCAGGGACGACGTTGTTCGCAGTGACCATCAGGCTGCGCGGCTTGGCGCCGCCGACCGTGACCGGCGTGCCGTTCAGGCGCATCTGGACGTTCTCGGGCGAGCCCAGGTAGACCCACAGCCGGTGGCCGGTGCCGAACCGCTGCGCGTCGCCGCTGGTCAGGGTTCCGTTCCACACCTGGCGGCCGCTCTCCGAGCCCGAGCGGACGATCAGGAGCGTGTTGCCCCCGACCGCGCGGATGAAGAGACCGGGCTTTGCCCGCGGGGCCGGCTGCGTGGCGGGGTTGCTCAGCGGCAGGCGCTGGTGCGAGTCGCCCCCGAACTTCCACGCGGCGATCACGAGCGCCGTGACGACACCGATGCCCATCAGCGTCAGCCAGACGAGCCTCGACTCGAGCCGACGCCGCTTCCGAACGTGCGGCCGCCGCGTGCTGCTGGCCGTCCCGCGCACCCGCCGCTCGAGCACCTCCTCGCCGGCGCCGTAGCGCACGTTGTACTCGTCCACGTACAGCTGGCCGTCGAGGCCGAGGTAGTCCGCGTACGTCCGCAGGAAGCCCTTCACGTACGTCGCGGAAGGCAGCGTCTCGAACGTCTCGTCCTCGAGCGCACGCAGGTACTTCGCGCGGATCTTCGTCCCCTGCTCCAGCTCGGGGAAGTCGAGGCCCTTGCGGGTGCGCGCCTCGCGGAGGCTGTTGCCGATCTCGAACATGTCGGCGGATTGTAGGCGCTATCCCGGCGAGTGGCCGGGAAACGGCTACTGGGCGAAGAGCGCGAGCAGGCCCCAGAAGGCGAGCGCGAGCGCCGCCGTTCCCGCAACCAGCAGTCCGATGATCCCGAGGATCCGCCCCACGCGGGCGGCCGTCGCCCCACCCGCGCGGCCGAGCGTGATCTGCACGCGCTCACGGGCGCGCCGCGCAAGGATGATCGCCGCCCAGCCGAGCAGGGCCGCGACCGCGACCGAGCCGGACGAGTCGACCAGCGTCACCGACTTCAGCTCGCGGGCGAGGACGGTGCCGGCCGGGATCGCCGCGATCGCGAGGATCCCGCACACGAGCGACCACCATGCGCGCGGATTCCCGCGCCCCGACGGGCTACTGCTTGACGTACGGCCGCCCAACCGAGGCCGGCGGGATCGATCTGCCGATGACGCCGATGACCACGATCAGCGTGATCACGTACGGCAGTGACTGGACGAGCACCTGGCTCTCGTAGCCGTAGCCCTGGACACGGGTCGCCAGGCCGCCGAAGAAGCCGAACAGGAGTGCGAACGCGAAGGCGCCTCTCGGTCGCCAGCCTCCGGCGATGAGCGCCGCCAGCCCGATGAACCCTCGCCCCGCGGTCATGTTCTCGGTGAACGAGTGGACGTAGCCGACCGCCAGGTAGGCGCCGCCCAGCGACGCGATCGTCCCGGAGAGGATCACGGCGCCGTAGCGCATCTTGTACACGTCGATCCCGACCGTGTCGGCCGCCCTCGGGTGCTCGCCGACGGAGCGAAGCCGCAGGCCGATCGACGTCCGGAACAGCGCGAAATACGCGACGACGACCAGGAGGAACAGCACCCAGATCATCAGGTTCAGATGCCCGAACGCCTGGTACCAGAAGCTCGGCCGGTCGGCGTCCTTCGGCGGGATGTGGTTCAGGAAGTTCAGCTTGACGTCCGGGATGTACGGCACGCCTGTACCCGGCGTCCCGTTCAGCCCGTAGATCTGGATGTAGAAGTAGCCCGTGATGCCGACGGCGAGGAAGTTGATCGCCGTGCCGCCGACGATCTGGTCGGAGCGCATGTGAATCGAGAAGAACGCGTGGATCAGGCCGAGCACCGCGCCGGAGATCATGGCGGTGAGGATGCCGAGCTCCCACGAGTTGAACTTGTCGGCGCCGAGAATCCCGAAGAAGCAGCCGGACAGCATCATCCCCTCGAGGCCGATGTTCACGACCCCGCTCCGCTCGGCGAACATGCCGCCGATCGCCGCGAACGCAAGCGGCGTCGCGAAGATGAACATGTTGTAGGTGAGGACGCCCCAGTCGACGACGCCGGGGCCGGAGGTCGACGTGAAGGCGCCGTCGAGATGGGCGACGCTCGACACGGTCGCGCCGTAGGCCAGCAGCGCGCACAGGCCTGCCACCCCGACCGTCACCCAGCCCAGCTTCTGTTCGCCGCGCGCGGCCGCCCAGGCGCCGAGCGCCGCTGCGATGCCCGTGAGGATGAACGGAGTGACCGGCGAGCGGAGCTCGACCGGCGGCAAGGCGATCCAGAGACCCAGCGCGGAGAGGCCGATACCGGTCCAGGCGACGTACCTGGCGGTCGCCTCGGAGCGAATCGCTCCCTGGACGGCAGGCGAGAGCGCACTCATTCGATGAACCCGCCCGGGTGTGGGTTGGCCGTGACCGGCTTGCGGCGGGTCGCCTTCCTGCGCAGCTGCCAGATCCACAGGAAGAACACGTCCGCGCCGATGAACAGCAGCACGAGCCCCTGGATGATCAGCGTGAGATTGCCGGCCAACTCGGGCTTGATTACGTCCTGGATCGCCGGGTTCCGCGTCGAGGTGCCCTGCAGGAGCGCGCCGAACATCAGCGCGGCCAGCGGCACGCCGATCGCCGAGTTCCGGCCGAGCAGCGCCACCGCGATCCCGATGAAGCCGATCTGCGAGACCTGGACGTCGATCACGCCGAGGCGGAACTGCCAGCCGAGGATGTCGATCGCCCCGGCGAGGCCCGCGAACGTCCCGGAGATCGCCATCGCCATCACGTAGCTGCGCCGGACGTTGACGCCGCCGTAGCGCGCCGCCTCAGGGTTGAACCCGGTCGCCCGCACCGAGTAGCCGAGGGTCGTCCGGTTGAGCAGCAGCCAGTAGACGAGCGGCGCGCCGAGCGCGATGAAGAAACCGACGTGCAGACCCTGGAGCACCGGGTCGCCCCAGAACACCGGCAGGTGGGCCTTGTCGACGATGTCCGACGAGATCGGCACCGACGGGTTCGAGGTGTTCTGAAGCTGGCCACCCTGGCCGATCAGGGCCTGGATCACCCAGTACGCGATCCAGTTGAGCATGATCGTGGATATGACCTCGTGCACCCCGACGGTCGCCTTCAGGAACCCCGCGATCGCCGCCCAGGCAGCTCCGGCGAGGGCGGCGAGGAAGATCGCCAGGAAGATGTGCAGCCCCGAGGCCATGTTCGCCCACGAGGAACCGACCCACACGCCGATGAACGCGCCGACGATGTACTGCCCCTGGCCGCCGATGTTGAAGAGGCCGCACTTGAACGCGAACGACACCGCGAAGCCGGTCAGGATCAGCCCGGTCGTGAGCACCAGGGTCTGCTGCAGGTTGAAGGCGGCATCGACCCGGTCGGCGCCCGTCACCCACGGGAACAGCCAGTTCAGACCCGTGCCGTCGAAGATCCCCTTGAACGCCTTGAAGGGGTTGTGCCCCGTGGCGGCGATCACGACCATCGCCATCGCAAAGGCGAACAGCGTCGTGACGATCGGCATGACCGCCCCGCCCGCGCGCTGCAGCACGGCCATCCGCGCCGCCACGCTCGGCGCGTAGTCGCCGCCGTGGCCGCCGCCGGGCTGCTCGAGGAGCTGCTCCTCCTCGCCCTCGAGGCGCTCCTCGTCGCGCGGGTCGATGCGGGCCGTCGCTCATGCCGCGGTCGACTCCTTCCGGCGTCCGCCGGTCATCGCGATGCCGAGCTCCTCCTCGGTCACATCGGGGCCGTACTCGCCGACGATCTCGCCCTCGAAGATGACGAGGATCCGGTCGGCGAGCGAGAGCACCTCGTCCAGCTCGAGCGAGACGAGCAGCACCGCGCGGCCTGCGTCGCGCTCGGCGACGAGACGGCGGTGGACGTACTCGATCGCGCCGACGTCGAGCCCGCGCGTCGGCTGCGCCGCGATCAGCACCTTCGGGTTGCGGGCCACCTCGCGGGCGACCACGACCTTCTGCTGGTTGCCGCCGGAGAGCGCACCGCCGGGCGTCTTCGGGCCGCCGCCGCGCACGTCGAAGTCCTTGATCAGCTGCGCGGCGCGCGTGACCAGCCGGTTCGGGTAGAGCCAGCCGGCCCTGGACGCGGGCGGGAAGCAGTAGTCGTGGAGCGCGATGTTCTCGGCGATCGAGAACTCCAGCACGAGCCCGCGGCGCTGGCGGTCCTCCGGGATGTGCCCGACCCCGAGGTCGAGCATCTCGCGCGCGGTGGAGTTGCCGTCGGCCCGCTGCCCCGCGACCGTGACCGTGCCCGAGGCCGGCCGCATCAGACCCGTGAGCGCGTCGATCAGCTCGGTCTGGCCGTTCCCGTCCACCCCGGCGATCGCCGACGATCTCGTGCGCGCGCACGTCGAACGAGACGCCGCGCACCTTCTCCAGCCCGCGGTCGTCGAAGACGTGCAGGTCGGACACCTCCAGCGCCGCGTCGCCCGGGGTCGACGGCGCCTTGTCCACGCGCAGGAGCACCTCGCGACCGACCATCATCTTCGCCAGGCTCTCCTCGGTCGCGCCCGTCTGCCGGGACCGTGTCGATCGTCTTGCCGCGCCGGAGCACGGTGATCCGGTCGGCGACCTCCAGCACCTCGTGCAGCTTGTGCGAGATGAAGATGATCGACTTCCCCTGCGCCTTCAGCTCGCCGATGATCGCGAAGAGCTCCTTCGCCTCCTGCGGCGTCAGGACCGCGGTCGGCTCGTCGAGCACGAGGATCTCCGCCCCGCGGTAGAGCGCCTTGAGGATCTCGACGCGCTGCTGCTGGGCGACCGTGATGTCCTGGATCGTCGCGTCGGGGTCGACGGCGAGCCCGTACCGGTCGGAGAGCTCGCGGACGCGCTTCCGGGCCTCGCCGATGTCGAGCATGACGCCCGCGTACGTCGGCTCCTGCGCGAGGACGATGTTCTCGGCGACCGTCATCACGGGGATGAGCATGAAGTGCTGGTGCACCATCCCGATCCCGGCGTCGATCGCGTCCTTGGCCGAGGCGAACGAGACCTTCTTGCCCTTGAGCATGGATCTCGCCCGAGTCCGGGTGGTACAGCCCGTAGAGGATGTTCATCAGCGTCGACTTGCCGGCGCCGTTCTCGCCGAGCAGCGCGTGCACCTCGCCCTCGCGGAGGTCGAAGTCGACGTGGTCGTTGGCCAGCACCCCGGGGAACCGCTTGGTGATTCCGGAGAGCGCGAGGACTGTTCCGTCGGACATGAGGGGCGATTCTCTCACGCAGAGGGCGGGCCTCTGGGCCCGCCCTCTGCAGTGCGATTCGTTCCGACCTCTAGAAGGAGGACGGAGGCTTGATCTTGCCGCTCTGGATCTGCAGCGAAAGCGCGTTCACCTTGGCGAGGTACGCCTTGGGCACCTTCGGGCTGACCTTGCCGAGCGCGACTCCGCCGTTCTTGAGATCGAAGACGAAGTCGTGGCCGGGCGTGAGCGTGCCGGCCTGAACTGCCTGGACGAAGCGGAACACGCCGAGATCGACGCGCTTCACCGCGCTCGTCAGGATGTGCGGGCCGAGGTACGACTGGTCGACGTCGACGCCGTCGCCCCAGACACCGGCCTCCTTGGCGGCTGCGAGGGCGCCGAAGCCACAGGGGCCGGCGACCGCGAAGACGACCTTGGAGCCCGCGGAGATCTGGTTGTCGGCAACCGCCTTGCACTTGTCCTGCGCGATGAAGTCCTGCGAGTACCCGACGAGCACCTTGGTGCCGGGGACGCACTTCGCCGCGCCGGCGCGATACCCGGCGATGAACGAGTCGACCGGCGGGATCTTGACGCCGCCCGTCGCGCTGATCGTGTTGCCGCCGGCCTTCTTCGCCATCAGGGCGGAGAGGCAGCCGACCAGGTAGCTCTGCTGCTCGGACTTGAAGGTGATCCCCGTGATGTTCGGGACGAGGAGCTTGCCCTTCTTGTCGGAGAACGGCGGGATCTCGACCGGATAGTCGGTGATCGCGAACTGGGTGTGCGGGAACTTCTTCGCGACCGTCGCCTCCGCGTCGGCGAGCAGGAAGCCCGCGGCGATGACGGCGTCGTAGTTCTGACGCGCCAGCGAAGCGAGGTTCGGGATGTAGTCGCCGGCCGAGTGCGACTCGACCGCCCGGGTCGCGACGCCGAGCTTGGCCTGGGCCATCTTCAGACCGGTGAGCTGGTTCTGGTTGAAGCCCTTGTCGTTGAAGCGGCCGACGTCACTGACGAGACCGGCATGGAACGTCGCCTGCCGCGCTGCGCCGCCGGTTCCGGCGAGCAGTGCGACCGCAAGAACGATCGCCGGGACGGCGAGCGCCACCGGCAAAAAGCGTTTCTTTGTCACGCAAATCCTCCCTCGATGCTGATGTTCACTCGATACCCCGGTGCGGGGACGCCTGATCCTACTCCCTCACACCCGGGGTCAACAGGATAGGACGTCGCGTTGCGGAGTTCGATAGACGACTACCGTCCGGGGTCGGCGAGCTTGACCTCTGCGGCCTCCGTCGCGCCCGCCCAGTCGCCGTCTCGGATGCACTCGAGGTGGCGGATCCACGCCGGTGTCACGACCGGCGGAACCTGGTCACGCGGGAGCTCCTGCCGCAGGTTCCAGAGGGCCTCGAGCGCAGCCGTGGCCGCGCGGAGCGCGCCGGCGATCGGCGCTCTCGGTTGCGACAACGCGCGTTCGACGGTGGCCGCGGCACGTTGTGCGGCGAGCTCGAGGGCCTGCTCGCCGAGCTCGGGGGTGGCCCGTCCGCGCGGGTCGTCGCCGATCACGCCGGGAAGGTCGCCCACAACGTCCAGGTCGACGAGGTCAGGGCGGTCCGGCAGCAGCAGAGCCGTCTCGAAGACGCCCGCGTGGTCGCCCGTTGCGCCGAGGTCGGTGAGCAGCTCGTAGTCGGCGAGCGGGACGACGGTCGCATGGGTGCACGCCAGCGCCGCGCGGCGGACTGCGATCGAGTTCTCCAGGCCGTAGTGGCCGTTGACGACGCAGATCGCCCGGAACCCCATTCCGGCGAGGCCCTGGAGGACGGCGGCGAGCACGGGCTCGGTGACGGCGGGCGGGAGCCGCAGCGTGTGCGGCTGCGGCACGCCGCCGGCGGCCCACCAGGCGGGCGGCGCGAGGACGGCGCCGCTGCGCTCGGCTGCTCGTTCGGCGATCGCCTGCGCCTTGAGCAGGTCGAGGCCAAGCGGTAGATGATGGCTGTGCCATTCGATCGTCCCCAGCGCGAGGACGAGCGCCGGGGTCGCGGCGAGGCGCGCCTCGAGCCCCGCGGGGTCGAGCTCCTCGAGGCGGTGGATCACGGGAACGTCACGACCGTGCGCACGCCGTCGCCGGCGGGCTCGTCGAAGGCGTCCTCGAGCTCGTCGAGGGTGACGCGCCGGCCGATCAGGTCGGCAACCGGAATCGTTCCGTCTGCGACCCGGTCGAGCAGCCACGGCAGGTGCTCGGCGGGCCGGGCCGAGCCGTAGATGCAGCCGGTGATCCGCTGCTGGCGCGAGAGGAACGATCGTGGATGGAACGACATCGTCGCGTCGCGGGCGGTCGCGCCGACGAGCACCAGTTCGCCCGCCGGGGCAAGTGCGGCGACGGCGTGCTCCATCACGGACGGCTCACCGACGACCTCGAAGGCGTAGTCGACGGGATCGATCGGGTCGCCCGGGGCGAGCGCCTCGGTTGCGCCGCGCGCGACGGCGAGGTCGCGTCTGGCCGGGTCGGGGTCGACCGCGACGATCCGTGCCGCACCTGCCAGCCGGGCGCCGACGACGACGTTCAGCCCCACCCCGCCGGCCCCGAACACCGCGACGGAGTCGCCCTCGCGGACGCAGGCGGTCCACAGCGCGGCGCCGACGCCGGTGACGACCGCGCACCCGACGAGCGCCGCCTCCTCGGGCGGAACGTCGGCCCGGCTCGGGATCGCACCCGCCGACGGCAGGACGATGTACTCGCAGAAGCAGCCGGCGTTCAGCATCGCCCCGACCGGCTCGCCGTCACGGAACGTGCGCGGCCCGGCAAGCCCGACGACCGACTCGCAGAGGTGCGGCCCGTCGCGCAGGCAGCGGCGGCAGCGCCCGCACGGCACCTTCCAGCAGACGAGCACGGGATCGCCCGGCGCGAGCCCCTCGACGCCGTCCCCGACCGACTCGATCTCCCCCGCACCCTCGTGCCCGAGCAGGATCGGCGTGAACCGCGCATCGCGGGTCTGCGAGACGTCGGTGTGGCAGAGCCCAGCCGCCAGCATCCGAACGCGCACCTCCCCGGGCCCGGGCGGGTCGACGGTCAGCTTCTGGAGGCGGGGCCGCTCACCCAGCGCGTCCAGGACGAGCCCGCGCGTCTTAACCGTGCCTGGCACCGTTACGAGTGGGCTGCGGCGACGAGCGCGTCCGCGCACCCGCGGATCCGCTCGAGGTCGTCGGGAGTCGCCCGGGCGATTCGCTCGTGGACGAGTTGCTCGCAGCGCTCCAGCACCGACGGCCACGACTCCGGGTCCTGCCCGCGCACCTCCAGCAGGCGGCGGAGCCAGCGGCGGCCGTACTCGGCGTGCAGCGTCTCGTCGGCCCAGTCGAACTCCATGTCGGTCTCGCTGGTCGCGTCGCCCATGTCGTGGAACGTCTGCGCTCGCTCGCGCTTGCGGCCGATGTTCTTCGTCTCGAAGTAGCCGAGCATGCCCAGCCGGTACAGCGGATCCTGGCCGGCGCAGGCCTCGTAGATGTAGCCGCCGAGCGGGATCTGCACGGGCTCGAGACCCCAGCCGCTGAGGCGCTCCTTGCCCATCAGCATGTGCCGGCTCTCGTCGTACAGCCAGCGCGCCGCGTTGCTCGTGAACTCCCAGCCCAGCTCAGGCGAGAGGTCGCGGAGGATCAGACCGGCGGTGTCGACCGCCCAGACCTCGTTCAGGTGACTGACCGCGGAGCGGATCTGGAGAGCGATGCCCTCGCCGTACGGGTACTCCGGGTCCAGGACGTCGGGCCAGTAGAAGCTCGAGTCGAAGTAGCGCGGATCGCGCGCGGGATCACTCGCGGCGAGCGCGACGCCCGCGAGCGACTCGACCTGCCGCTCCTTGTCGCGCAGGGCCGGATCGACGATCCGGATCGACGGACCGTCGGCGAGCTCGTCGGCGGCCTCGAGGTAGGCGACGTAGTCGCCCCGCAGACGCGCGACGAGCGCGCGCAGGTCGTCCGGCGTCCCGACGGCGAGCTCCTCGGCCTGCTCGTCGAGGAACCGCACCGGGTAGCGCAGCTCGAAGACGCGCTCCCGCATCGCGTCCGCGGCCAGCGCCGACTCCCACGCCGTCCGCGCGAGCTCGGCCTTGTCCTCGAGCGACGCCACCCGGGCGATCCAGCCCCCGCAGGCGAGGACGACCGCCTCCTCGCGGTAGAACAGCCGGGTCAGTGCCTGGGCGGTGTCGAACCGGACGCGGAGCTCGCGGGTCGGCGGCAAGTACGTCAGCCGAGCACCTCAAGCAGCAGCTCGAAGAAGCCGTCGGTGTCGTAGTCGGTGACGACGGTCGCGTTCGGCTCGCGATCGACCCGGCCGAGCGTGTCGATCAAGTTCCAGCCGCGGGTCAGCTCGCCGGCCGTCTCGACGTCGACGACCGCCTCCTCCGTCGCGAGCACGAGCGACGGCTCGACGATCGCGGCGCAGACCATCGAGTCGGGATGGGTCGAGCCGCCCAGGTGGTTGACCTTGTCGTCGAACTCGCGCGCCTTCCGGTTCACCTGGCCGAAGAACGCCGACAGCGGCGTCCCGAGCGCATCGATCTGCGCCAGCCTCGCGTCGTCGAAGACCCCGTGCGTGCGCGTCAGCGACCACGTGAACAGCGTCAGCGGAAAGCCGGCGTTCAGGACGATCTTCGCCGCCTCGGGATCGACGTAGAAGTTGTACTCGGCCGCCGGCGTGATGTTCCCCTCGCCGCCGCCCATGACGTACAGCTGTGCGACCTTCCCGGCGATCGATGGGTCGCGCACGACCGCCGCCGCGATGTTGGTCAGCGGCGCCTGCGCGAGGATCGTCAGCACGCCGGGGGCGGAGTTGATGCGCCGGACGAGCTCGTCGACGGCATGCTCGGCCTCCGGCCGCTGTGTTGCCCGCGGGAAGAACGAATCGCCCATGCCGTCCTGCCCGTGCACGTACTCGGCCCCCACCCACTCCGCGATCAGCGGCTCGGCGCAGCCCGCGTAGACGGGGACCTCGCCGCCGCGGCCGGCCGCCTCCACGGTGTAGAGCGCGTTCTCGACCTCCTGCTCGAACGCGACGTTCCCGCAGCAGACGGTGATCGCCTCGAGCCCGGCGCGCGGGTCGCGCAGGCCGATCAGCAGCGAGAAGACGTCGTCGCCGGCCGTGTCGGTGTCGATGATCAGGCGGGTCACGTGGCCAGCCTCTTCTCGAGCTCGGAGCGCGTCGCGAGGCCGGGGATCACGCCCTCGCGCTCGACCATGTGCGCGCCGGCGGCGCAGCCCCAGCGCACCGCCTCGGCATCGGACGAGCCTTCCGCCAGGGCGACAGCGAAGGCTGCGCAGAACGCGTCTCCCGCGCCCGTCGTGTCGACCGGCCGGGCCGGAAACGCCGGGAGGATGTCCCCGTCGAGCGTCGCGCCCTCGTCGCCCAGCGTGACGACATGCATCGCCCTGACGCCCTCGACGGCCGCAGCCTCGGTCTCGTTCGGCACGACGTAGTCGCACGCCAAGACGAGGGGCTCGCGGGGAGCAGGCGCCGGGTTCAGAATCGCGCGCACTCCCTCGGCCCGCGCGACCTCCAGCGCGTACAGCGCCGTCTCCAGCGGGATCTCGAGCTGCACGAGCAGGACGTCCGCCTCCGCGATCCGCGACGCGAACGAGTCCACGTGCACGGGCGCCAGCGCGGAGAGCGCGCCTGGGACGATCACGATCCGGTTGTCGCCGCCGGCCTCGACCAGGATCGCCGCGGTCATCGTCGGCAGCGGCGGCCTGACGACCGCGCCCGCGTCGACCCCCTCCTCCGCCCACAGCCCGAGCGCAGCCTCGCCGAACGCGTCGGTGCCGACCGCCGTCAACAGCGCGACGTCCGCGCCGAGCCGGGCGGCGCCGACCGCCTGGTTTGAGCCCTTGCCGCCGTGGTCGTGACGGAACAGCGAGCCGATCAGCGTCTCGCCGCGCGCGGGGGCGCGGTCGACCCCGAAGGTCAGGCCCACGCCGTAGCTGCCGACGACCGCGATCCGCGTCATGCGCCGATCTTACGGCCGCGACTACGAGGCGAGGGTCTCGGTCTCTCCGACCAGCACGCGCCGGGGCTTGGAGCCCTCGTACGGCGAGATGATCCCGCGGCGCTCCAGCATGTCGATCAGGCGGCCGGCCCGCGTGTAACCGACGCGCAGGCGCCGCTGGAGCAACGAAACCGAGGCTGTTTGAGCCTGCGTGACGACCTCGATCGCCTTCTCGAGCAGCGGATCCTCGTCCGGGTCGAACTCGCCGTCGTCGGCGTCGTCCAGCGGAACGTCCTTCTCGGGCGCCTCCAGCAGCGACTCGTCCAGCTCCTGCTCGCGCTGCGCTCGGCACTGCTCGACGACGAGCGCGACCTCCTCCTCGCTGACGTACGCGCCCTGGAGACGCTGTAGCCGGGAGGTACCGAGCGGCTTGAACAGCATGTCGCCCTGACCGAGCAGGCTCTCGGCGCCCGCCCCGTCGAGGATCACGCGCGAGTCGGTCTGGCTCGAGACGGCAAAGGCGATCCGGGACGGCACGTTCGCCTTGATCATCCCGGTGATCACGTCCACCGACGGCCGCTGCGTCGCCAGCACGAGGTGGATGCCGACCGCGCGAGACTTCTGCGCGAGCCGGATGATCGCGTCCTCCACATCCTGCGGCGAGATCATCATCAGGTCGGCGAGCTCGTCGATCACGACGAGCAGGTACGGAAGCGGCTTCTCGCCCCGGCCGCGAAGTGTGCGGTTCATCTCCGGCAGGCTGCGTGCGCGCACCTTGCTCATCTGCTCGTAACGCCGCTCCATCTCCCCCACGACATTCGCCAGCGCGGCCGCCGCCGTCTTCGGCGACGAGACGACAGGCGTGAGCAGGTGCGGGATCGACTCGTAGAAGTTCAGCTCGATCCGCTTCGGGTCGATCAGGATCATCCGAACCTCGTCCGGTGTGGCGCGCAGCAGGATCGACGTGAGGATCGTGTTGATGCAGCCGGACTTGCCGGAGCCGGTCGTGCCGGCGATCAGCAGGTGCGGCATGCGGGCGAGGTCGGTCCAGACGGCGTTGCCGGAGATGTCCTTGCCGAGCCACACCGACAGGGGGCTCGAGGTCGCGGGCAGGTCGTCGTAGATGTCGCCGAGCGTGACGAGGTTCGGCGAGTTGTTGGGCACCTCGACACCGACCGCCTGCTTGCCCGGAATCGGCGCCAGGATGCGGATCTCGGTGGTCGCGAGCGCGTAGGAGAGGTCGTCCTTCAGGCCGGCGACCTTCGACACCTTCGTCCCGGGCGCGAGCTGGAGCTCGAAGCGCGTGACGCGCGGGCCGGCGATCTCGCCGATGACCGTCGCGTCGACACCGAAGTTGGCGAGCGCCTGGACGAGCACGCCGGCGATGCGGCCGTTCGACGCGGCGGTGCCGGCCGGGGCCGCCTTCGAGCGGCGCAGCAGTGCGACGTCGGGCAGCGTGTACACGGTGTCGTCGTCGCCGCCGGTGTCGGTGACGTCGAAGAGCGAGGTCTGCGCGTCGTCCTTCGGCTCCGCCGCGAGCATCGGCTCGGCCGAGTCGAACACGAGCAGCGGCGCAGGCGAGACGATGTCCGGGAACTCCTCGACGCCGTCGATCGGCGCCGGAGAAGGCGCGAGCGTGAGTGACGGGGCCGCCGCAGCTGCGGCGGCCGGGACAGGTGCGGCGGTCGCCCGCCGGCGCGCAGCCGGACGGCGTGCAGCGCTGCGCACGGCGCGGCCCGAGCGGCGGACGATCGCCCCGGCGGACGCCCCTGTGAGCAGGAGCACGCCGGCGAGCAGCAGGAAGACGCCGAGAATCTGGGTGCCGGTGGTGCCGATCAGGCGGCCGAGGCCACCCTCGAGCGCCCGGCCGAGATAGCCGCCGTGTGCCGTGCCGAGCACCATGGCGAGGCCGATCGTGGTCACCACCAGGCCGGTCCGGAACGGGCCGAACCGCGGCAGGTCGCTCTTCGCCACCATCAGGCCGCCGATCACGAGCGCCGCGATCGGCAGGACGTAGGCGATGCCGCCGACCAGCTTGATCAGCCCGTCGCCGATTGCGCCGCCGACGTAGCCGCCGTTCCAGCCCGCGTAGAGCACGGCGCTCATGAACAGGCCCGCTGCGACGAGGCCGAGGCCGATCAGCTCGGGATGATGGTGTGTCCGGGCGCGAGGGGTCTTGCGCGGTGTGCGCTTCTTGACCCGCGACGGGGTCTTCGGGCGAACCCGAGACGGACGCTTCTTGCGCGCCATGGCACGCGACTTCGACGGCGCCGGGGCTAACCCTCTTGAAGAGCCCGCTCGAACACCCCGGGCGTGACCGTCCCGTCCGGCATGTCCGTGTCGGGCGGGTAGTAGAAGACGAGCTCGTCGAACCCGGCGTCGCCCCAGCGATCGACGAGGTCGGCGAACGCCTCGTCGGACTGCCACGGAGTCTCGCTGACGAACGCGTGGTAGCCGAGGAGCGCCGACCTGACGACGGTGCGCCCGGTCTTCGCGCACAGCTCGTCGAGCCACATGTTGTCGGCGCGCGCGGTGCGGAGCGCGTCTTCGGCCGTGATCCCGAAACCGCCGAACGTGTTCCAGCGGTCGCCGTACCGCGCGGCGAGGCCGAGCATCGTCTTGCCGCGGCCCGCAAACGTCAGCGGAATCTCGTGCTCGGTGTGGAAGCGCTCGTCGGCCAGCAGCTCGACCAGGCGCTCCGTCCATGTGACGAAAGCGGCGGCGCGCTCCTTCGGATTCCACATCGGAACGCCGGTGATGTCGTGATCCCATTCGGACGCGCCGGAGCCGATCCCCAGCTCCAGACGCCCGCCCGAGATCTCGGCCACCGAGGCCGCCGTTCGCGCCAGGACGGCAGGGTTGCGGAACGTCATCGGGCTGACGAGCGGCCCGATCCTCGGCTTCGACGTCTCGTAGCTGAGCGCGGTGATGCAGCTCCATGCCTCGAACCAGGGCGCGCCCGGCTCGAGCCACTTCCCGCCGAGGTGGTCGGCGACCCAGATCGTCTCGACGCCGAGCTCCTCCAGCCGCTGCCAGCGCTCCACCAGCTCCGGCCAGGGAGCGTTCTGGAGCGTGATGACGCCCAGCTTCACCCGAGCGACGAGATCCGCTCGACGAGCAGGGCGACGAACGCGTCGGCGTCGATGCCGACCGCGACGTGGGCGTTCGGCTCCCAGCCGACGCGGCCGCGCAGATCGACGTTGGTGCGGCCGCGGCCGAGCTCCTCACCGCAGTCGACGCGGACGCCGGTGTGGACCGTCTCGACGATCCCGGGCCTGAAGGCGTGTGCCATCGCGACCGCGTCGTGGATCGGCGAGCCGTCCCAGCCGTACGACTGCTTGTGGAAGCGCCCGTAGAACTCGAGCAGCTCGGCGACCATCGCGCCGACCCGGCCCGCCGCCTTCAGCTCGGCGGTCGGCCCCGGCCCGAAGATCGCCTGGTGCGTGACGTCGAGGCCGATCATCGTCACGTCCAGCCCGCTCCGGAACACGCGCTCGGCCGCCTCGGGGTCGACCCAGATGTTGAACTCGGCCGCCGGCGTGACGTTGCCCTCGCCGATCGCGCCGCCCATCAGCACGATCCGCTCGACCTTCGCGGCCGCGTCGGGGTGCCGCGCGAGGAAGAGGCCGATGTTGGTCAGCGGGCCGGTCGGGACGAGCGTGACCGGCTCGGCCGACTCGGTCACGACGCGCGCGATGAAGTCGACCGCGTGCTCGTCGACCGGCGCGGTGGTCGGCTGCGGCAGCGCCGGGCCGTCCATCCCGCTCTCGCCGTGGACGTACTCGGCGACGAACGGCTCACGGACGAAGGGCACGGCGGCGCCCGCGGCGACGGGGACGTCGGTGCGGCCGACGAACTCGAGCAGCTTCAGAGCGTTGACCGTCGTCTTGTCGAGCGTCTGGTTGCCGTGGACGGTGGTGATGCCGACGAGGTCGACCTCCGGGCTGGCGAGCGCGAGCAGCAGCGCGATCGCGTCGTCGTGGCCCGGGTCGCAGTCGAGAAGGATCTTCATGGCCGCAGTATCTCGTCTACCTCTGCCGCGGTGGGCAGCGACGGTTGTGCCCCCGGCCGCGATGCGGCGATCGCCCCCGCGGAGCAGGCGCGGGTCAGCGCGTCCTCGCGCGTGCGGCCTTCCAGCAGCGACACGAGCAGGCACGCGGTGAAGGCATCGCCGGCGGCGGTCCCGTCGACCGCGTCGACGGGCGGCGGCGCGGCGCGCGCGACCTCCTCCCCGCCTTCCAGCAGCACCGCGCCTTCCGCTCCGAGGGTCAGGGCCGTGAGTCCGTCGAAGCGGCCGATCTCCTCCAGCTCGTAGCGGTTGACCACCAGGAGGTCGACGTGGTCGAGCAGGCCGTCCGGCAGCGGCCTCGCCGGAGCGGCGTTCAGACACATGAACCCTGCCTGCTGCGCCGCCTCCGCGACCACCGCGACCGGAATCTCCAGCTGGCAGAGCACCGCATCGGCCTCCTCCAGCCCGCTCGTCACCTCGGCGGAGCCGTTCGCGCCCGGTGCGACCACGATCTGGTTCTCCCCGTCGTCGCCGACGACGATGAGTGCGACACCGGTCGGTGCATCGACGCGCCGCACGCCGTCCAGGCCGACGCCGCCCTGCTCGAGCAGCGCCAGCGCCTCGACGGCGAACGGGTCGCTCCCGACTGCGCCGATCATCGAGACCTCGGCCCCGAGCCGCGCAGCCGCGAGCGCCTGGTTCGCGCCCTTCCCGCCCGGGACGCGCTCGAACGTCGCATCGGTCAGCGTCTCCCCCGGCCTCGGCAGCCGAGCGCAGCGGGCGACGAGGTCGAGGTTGATCGAGCCGACGACGGCGATGCGGACGGGAGCCATCGTCCAATCTTGGCGGTCTCCGAGAGCCCAGGAGCTAGTAACACAGTGTTACAAGCTCCGAAACCGCCCTGCCAGAGCGGTTTCAGGACAAGTAACACCGTGTTACAAGCGTTTTCAGACGCGGCTCGGACGGCCGCAGACGTCCGGGGCGGCGCTACGCCGCGATTGCGCGCAGGTCTTCGAGCGTGCGGCCCAGTAGGTTCTCGCGGAGGTCGAACAACCCGGCCCACAGGGACGAGCGGTCGGGCTCCGAGCCGATGTCCGCGGCCGAGCGCAGCCCCTCCAGCGCACGCACGAGCACCGCCAGCTCGAGGTACGCCTGAGCGATGCGCACGGGCGACACGCTGACACCGGCGCGTTCGAGGACGTCCTGCCAGTCGCGGAGCTCGCCGGCACCGGGCTCGCCGTACCAGGAGCGGCCCTCGGCCAGCTCCGGCTGCAGCTCGAGCAGATAGCGGCCGAGCGGCCGCTCGAGGCCCGAGAGCGCCGTCTCCGCTCGTTCGGCCGCACGCCGCAGCGCCGCCTGGCGCTTCCCGGGCGTGGACGGATCGGCGTCGCCGCGCGCCCACCGCTCCAGCAGCCGGCAGAACGACAGCGCCGCCACCTCGCACGCGGAGAGCTGTTCGATCAGGCGCCGCGCGGTCACGTCATCCGCCGCGTTGTCGGCCAGCACCCCGGCCCAGCCGTCCAGGACCGTGCTCAGACCTCGACCACCACGGGGAGGATCATCGGCCGGCGGCGTGTGCGGTCGTAGACCAGCTGTCCGATGCCGTCGTGCAGGTGCTCCTGCAGCAGCTTGATCTCGACGATCCCGTCGTCGATGCACTCGCGCAGCACCTCCTCGGCCTCGGCGCGCATCTCGTCGAGCAGCGGCGCGGTCTCGGCGAAGCCGCGGGCGATCACCTCGGCCGCCGCAGAGAGCGCGCCGTTCACCCCGGCCAGCGTCGCGACCACGATCAGCACGCCGTCCTCCGACATGTGGCGCCGGTCGCGCAGCGCGACGTCGCCGATGTCTCCGACCCCCAGGCCGTCGACGAAGGTCACTCCGGACTCGATCCGGTCGATGATCGCGGCGCCGCGCTTCGTCAGCTCGACCACGGAGCCGTTCTCGGCGAGCACGATCGACGACGCCTGCACGCCCGCTTCCTGCGCCATCCGCGCGTTCGCCGCCTGCATGCGGTACTCGCCGTGGATCGGCATCACCGCCTTCGGACGCACGAGGCCGTACAGCGTGCGGATCTCCTCCTGATTCGCGTGCCCGGAGACATGCACCTGCGCGTTCTCCTCGTGCAGCACCTCCGCCCCGGCCTTGGAGAGCTGGTTGATCGTGTCGTGGACGCGCAGCTCGTTCCCCGGAACCGGGCGCGCGGAGAGGATCACCGTGTCGCCGCGCTCGACCGAGACCGTCTGATGGTCGTTGTAGGCGATCCGCGTCAGCGCGGACATCGGCTCCCCCTGGCTGCCGGTGCAGAGGATCAGCACCTCGTGGGGCTCGTACTCGCCGAGGTTCTTCGGCTGGATCACCGTTCCGTCTGGCACCTCCAGGTACCCGAGGTTGCCGGCAATGTTGAGGTTCTTGCGCATCGAGCGTCCGACCACCGCCACCTTGCGGCCCGATCTGGACTGCGACGTCGATCGCCTGCTGCATCCGGTGGACGTTCGACGCGAACGACGCGACCAGGACGCGCCCCTGCCGGTGCGGGATGATCTGGCGGAACGCCTCCCCGACGAGCCGCTCCGACCCGGTGAACCCGGGCCGTTCGGCGTTCGTGGAGTCGCAGAGCAGCAGGTCGACGCCGCGATTGCCGAGCTCGGCGAGCTTGCCGACGTCCGTGCGGAAGCCGTCGACCGGCGTGTGGTCGAGCTTCCAGTCGCTGGTGTGCAGGATCCGGCCCGCGTCGGTCTCGATCACGATCGCGACGTTGTCCGGCACCGAGTGAGCCATGCGCACGAACTCGAGCCGGAACGGCCCGATCTGGATGGGGTCGCCCTCAGGGTTGATCTCGCGGAGCTCGGCCGCGTTCAGCAGCCCGTGCTCGTCGAGCTTCGACTTGACCAGGCCCAGCGTGAGCCTGGTCGCCCAGACCTCCGGCACCTTCACCTCGCGCAGCAGGTACGGAAGCCCGCCGACGTGATCCTCGTGCGCATGCGTGAGAACGACCGCGCGCACCTGGTCCTGGCGCTCCTGCAGGTACGAGATGTCGGGCAGCACGAGGTCGACGCCGAGGTGCTCATCCTTCGGAAAGGCGAGCCCTGCGTCGACGACGAGGATGCCCTGTTCGTGCTCGAAGACGGTCATGTTCTTGCCGACCTCACCGAGCCCGCCGAGCGGGATCACGCGGAGCGATGCCTCTGCCACCCGTTGAGTGTAGCCCCGGCCCCGTCGCCCGCCCGGTTCACGCCCTCTCACCCGAACGGGTGAGATCGAGTGAGTTCACCCTTTGAGGTGAGGCTACGCAGGGGTTTTCGACCCAAACGTGCCCATGCGCTTCTTCACGCGTCGCACGCTGTCGGTCTCGCTTCTGGTCGTTCTGGCCTCGGCACTCCTGTTCAGCATTCCCTCCTCGACCCGATCGTGCTCCAGATCGCCCGCTCGAGCCACGAGCGCATCGACGGGCAGGGGTATCCCGACGGCCTCGCCGGCGACGCGATCCCGATACCGGCACGGATCGTCCTCGTCGCAGACGCGTTCGACGCGTTGACCGGCGACCGCGCCTACCGCTCCGGCCGCACGGTCGCCGCGGCGATGGAGGAGCTGCGCGCCCAGCCGGGACGCAGTTCTGCCCGCAGGTGATCGAGGCGCTCTACCGAGACGAGCCGACAGTGGTCGGTGCGGCGAAGCCGCAGCCTAGGCGGCTGCAGGGATCTTCAGCCCGGCACGCTCGAGGCAGTCGCGCACGCGCGCGACCTCGTCGTCCGTGGCGGGCACGAGCGGCAGTCGGTGGCCGCCGACCTCGTGGCCGAGCAGGTTCAGCGCCGCCTTGATCGCGATCGGGTTCGGCGCGACCTTGAGCAGCTCGTAGGCGGGCTCCGTCTCCTCGTCGATCCGCCGCGCACCCGCCTCGTCGCCGCTCCGGAACACCTCGACCATCCGCTTCACCAGCGGGCCGACGACGTGGGTGTGCACGCAGATCCCGCCGGCGCCGCCGAGCCGCAGGAAGGGGAAGATCAGATTGTCGTCGCCGGCGTACAGGGTCAATCCGAGCTCGACGATCCGCCGCGCCTGGTCGAGGTCGTCGTACGCCTGCTTGACCGCGGTGACGGTCGGCAGCTCGGCCAGCTCGGCCATCGTCTCGGGCTCGATGTTGATCACGACGCGGCCGGGGATGTTGTAGACGACGATCGGCCGGTCGCTGACCTCGCCGATCGCGCGGAAGTGCTCGACGATCCCCCGGGGCGGCGGCTTGCTGTAGTAGGGCGTGACGACGAGGAACCCGTGGACGCCGAGCTCGTGTGCACGCCCGGTGAGGTGCACCGAGTGCGCGGTCGAGTACGTGCCGGTGCCGGCGATCACGGTCGCGCGGTCGCCGACGGCGTCGACCGCCGCCGCGTACAGCGCGAACCGCTCGTCATCGGTGAGCGTCGGCGACTCGCCCGTGGTGCCGGTGACGACGACCCCGTCCGAGCCGTTGTCGACCAGGTACACCGCGAGCTCGCGGAACTTGTCGACGTCGACCGAGCCGTCCTCCCGGAACGGCGTCACGATCGCCGTCAGGATCTCGCCGAACACCCCGTAAGGGTACTCAGAGGAGGGCGTCGAGGCCAACCGTCAGCCCCGGAGACAACTCCGAGAGCCGGTCCAGCACGAGCAGGACGCCCTGGACGAACGAGTCGCGCGACAGCGTGTCGTGGCGGATCGTCAGCAGCTGGCCGTCGCCGGCGAGCAGCACCTCCTGGTGCGCGACCAACCCGGGGAGCCGCACCGAGTGGATCACCGGATCTCCCCCCATCGCCTCCGCGGTCGCCCTGGCAGTCCCCGACGGCGCGTCCTTCTTCGCCTCGTTGTGCAACTCGACGATCTCGGCGCGCGGCAGGTGCTTCGCCGCCTCCGCCGCGAAACGCATCATCAGCACCGCCCCGATCGAGAAGTTCGGGGCGACGAAGACGGCCACCCCACGCTCGCGCGCCGCAGCGTCCACGCGCCCGCGCTCGCCCTCCCAGCCGGTCGTTCCGACGACGACGGGCACGCCGAGCTCGAGGCAGCGCTCGATGTTGCCGACCGCCGAGTCGGGCTGCGTGAAGTCGACCGCGGCGTCGGCTCCCTCCGGCATCGCGTCGCCGATCTCGACGCCGAGCACCTCGTGGCCGGCGCCGGCGAGTCCCGCCGCGATCGCGGCGCCCGTCTTCCCCTCGTATCCGAAGACGATGACCTTCATGCGGCGTCCGCCAACCCCGGATGGATGCGCTCGACCGCAGCGCGGAACCGCTCCTCGTTCGGGCCGATGCCGGCCGCCGAGATCCGGGACGGGTCGAGCAGCACGCCGGCGAGCTCGGCGAGCGCGACGGGCTCGACGGCGTCGATCTCGGCGATCACGCGGTCGAGCGACAGCAACTCGGTGTCGGTGATCAGCGAGCGTCCGAGCCTGCTCATTCGGTTCGACGTGGACTCCATCGAGAGCGCGATCCGGCCCTTCAGGTTCTCCTTCGCGCGGTGCAACTCCCGCTCGCGCAGGTTGCCGGCGGCGATGTCGGCGATCTGCTCGGCGACGATCTGGAAGCACTCCTCGAGGTTCTCCTCGCGCGTCCCCACGTAGATCCCGACGAGCCCGGTGTCGGTGTACTGCGAGCCGAAGCTGTAGACGGTGTACGCCATCCCGCGCTTCTCGCGGATCTCCTGGAACAGCCGCGACGACGCCGAGCCGCCGAGGATCGCGTCGAGCAGCGACGCCGCGAACCGCCGCCGGTCGGACCGTGAGATCCCGGGCGCGCCGACACAGACGTGAAACTGCTCGGTGTCCTTCTGCTGAAAGCGCATGCTCGGGCCGGGCTGGCGCACGAGCGGCGAGCGCACGCGGGTCTTCTGCGCCGGCGGCTCGACGCGCTGGCGCGCGGAGCGCTGGAGCAGCTCGAGCAGCCGGTCGTGCTCGAGATTGCCGGCCGCAGCGAGCACGATGTTGCCCGCGCAGTAGGCACGCCGGTGGTACGCGAGCAGCGCGCGGCGGCTGACCGACGAGATCACCTCGGCCTGACCGATCACGGGTCTACCGAGCGGGTGGCCGGAGAACACCGCGTCGGAGAGCAGATCGTGAACGAGATCCTGCGGCGCGTCCTCGACCATCGCGATCTCCTCGAGCACGACCTCGCGCTCCGAGTCGAGATCCGAGAACGACGGCGAGAAAACCATGTCCGCCATCACGTCGAGCGCGTCCTCGAGGTGGCGGTCGGGGACGCGCGCGTACACGACGGTGTGCTCGCGCGACGTCGCCGCGTTCAGCTCGCCACCCATCTCGTCGAAGATCTCGGCGATCTGCCGGGCCTCGTACGCCCGCGTGCCCTTGAACAGCAGGTGCTCGATGAAGTGCGAGACCCCCGCGCGCCCGTCGGGCTCGTCTCGCGAACCGGCGCCGATCCAGAAGCCGAGCGAGACCGAACGTACGCTCGGCACGCGCTCGGTGATCAGCCGCTCGCCCGAATCGAGCTCCGAGAGGACGTATTCCTGCACTCGCCGATGGTACCCGCCTTCGGACGGCTCAAGGAAATCCCAGCAGAGGCATCAAGGTCGCCGCGGATTGGCCGATACGTGGAGAGTGCAGAACGGCACCGGAGCGACCGAGCGTGCCTCCGGCGACCCGAACCGCGTCGCCGAGGCCGCCGCATCCGTCGGCGCGTCCGACGTATTCGTCTTCCGGCGTGTCACCGCCGACCGCTTCGTGCACGTCGGCGGCCTCGGCCGGGGCGAGGGCTGGGCCGGCAACGTCGACCTGATCCTCGGCGAGGACGAACGCGCGCGCCAGGCGATCACCTCTGCCGAGCTGATCGTGATCGATGCCGACGAGCCGGTGAGGGTCTTCGGCCCCTACTACCAGCGCAACGCCGTCTTCGTGCCGCTCTCCGCCGACCTGCTGGTGGTCTTCGGGAACTTCGAGGGCAGCGACCGCGACTCCGAGGCGCTCACGCGGCGCAGCCGACGCTGCCGCCGCCGCGATCGCGCAGGTGTCGTCGGCAAAGCGCCTCGCCGACGAGCTGGAGCTGCTGCACGCCGTCCAGAGCCTTGCCCAGACCGACGCCGTCCGCGTCCACGAGGTGATGAAGCACGTGGTCGAGTCGGCGATCGCCGCGCTCTCGTGCGATCTCGGCGTGATCTACGTCGCCGAGCTCGACGAGGTCGAGGCGGCAGAGCACGAGCCTTCCGGCGTCGACGCCTCGGCCTTCGTCCCCGCCATGCGCCAGTTGTTTGCCGAGGCGGTCAATCTCCCCGCCTGCATCCAGAATTCCGCGGCCGACCCTCCCCCCGCTCCGTTCCGCTCCCACAGCGTCACCTCGCACTACATGCTGCCCGTCGGCAGTCCGCCGTTCGGGGTGCTCGTGCTCATGCACACCGAGGCGCGGCCCCGCGGCTTCACGCTCCTCTGCCGCGAGGTCGGGCTGCGGCTGGCCGAGTCGGCCGAGCCACTACTGCGCTCGGCGCTCAAGCTGCACGACCTCGAGCTCCAGCTCGACCGGGTCGGCCGTGACGCCCGCATGGATGCGCTGACCATGCTCCCGAACCGGCGGGCCTGGGAAGAGGCGGTCGACAGCTTCGCCGGGCACCGCGCCGGCGTGGTCGTGATCGACGTCGACAAGCTGAAGACCGTCAACGACGAGCGCGGCCACCACGTCGGCGACGAGTACCTCCAGGTCGTTGCGCAGACGATGGCCTCCAGCTTGCGCGGGGACAGCTTTCTCGCGCGGATCGGCGGCGACGAGTTCGCGATCCTGCTTCCCGACGCCGACGAGATGGTCTGTCGTGCCGTCGCGCGGCGGATGAACGGCGCGCTGGTCGACCATCCCGGCTTCGCCGGCTACCCGCTCGCAGCCTCGGTCGGGTATGCGGCGACGCCGCCCACGGCGTCCCTTCGCGATGCCTGGCGGGCCGCGGACGACGACATGTACCAGGGCAAGCCGAGCCTCGTCGACCGCCGCTCGGCCGCGTAGCTACCGCGTCACGAACAGCCGCGGGCGCGGCCCGCGCTCGAGCCAGTACCGCTTCTCTTCCGCACGTTCGCGGTAGACCAGTTGCATCCACGACCAGAGGGCGAGCACGCCGAGGGCGATCAGGACGCCGCCCAGGACGGCTGCGAGCGCCGGCGTGAAGACGATCGAGATCAGGGCCATCGCCGTCACGCCGATCGTGCTCGGGATGCACGCGAGGAGCACGCCCATCCAGCGCGGATCGAACTGTGCGGCGTCCGGCACCGGCAGCGCCGCCGAGAAGTCGGTCGGGCCGCTCCGCCCGCGTTGCCCCTGAACGATCAGAACGAGGATCAGGGCGCCGCCGACCGCCGCCAGCACCGCCGACCCGCCGTGCAGGCCGCGCGGGACGGCGCCGAGGACGAACGCCACGCCGAGCACGACGCGGACGATGCCGACACCGAGCGCGCGGACGGAGGCCGCCGAGAGTCTCGGGGCCTCCGTCACACGCTCAGTGGTGTTACCTAGCGACGCGGTCCGCCGCGCCCGCCGCCGCGGCCGCGATCGCCGCCACGGGGGCGGTCCTCCTCGGGCGGCCGGGGCGGAGCGTCCTTGGCGCGCTCGATCAGCTCTTCGGGCTGGACGAGCGTCCCGTTCTCGTGCTTGGCGACCAGCTTCAGGCCGATCCGGCCGCGGGCCTTGTCGACCTCCTGGACGATGACGTCGAGCACGTCGCCGCGCTCCATCACGTCCTCGATGTGCGCGACACGGCCGGGGCCGACGTTCGAGACGTGGAGCAGGCCGTCGGTGCCCTTCTTCAGCTCGACGAAGGCGCCGAACTGGGTCGTCTTGACGACCTTGCCGGTGTACTCGTCGCCGACCTCGGGCTCCTTCGTGATCGCCTCGACCGCTGCGATGGCCTGTGCGGCCTTCACGCCGTCGGTCGCGTAGATCAGGATCGTGCCGTCCTCCTCGATGTCGATCTGCACGTCGTTCTCGGACTCGAGCGCGCGGATCGTCTCGCCGCCCTTGCCGATCACCATGCCGATCTTCTCCGGGTCGATCTTCACGGACGAGATCCGGGGAGCGTTGTCGGACAGCTCCGTGCGGGTCTCGGCGATCGTCTCGGCCATCTTGTCGAGGATGAACTCGCGGGCCTGCTTCGCCTGGGCGAGCGCCTCCCGCATGATCTGCTGCGTGACGCCGGTGATCTTGATGTCCATCTGGAGCGCGGTCACGCCGTCACGCGTGCCGGCGACCTTGAAGTCCATGTCACCGAGGTGGTCCTCCGCACCCTGGATGTCGGTCAGGATCACGTAGTCGTCGCCCTCCTTGACGAGGCCCATCGCGATGCCGGAGACCGGCGCCTTGATCGGGACACCCGCGTCCATCAGGGCGAGCGTCGAGCCGCAGACCGACCCCATCGACGACGAGCCGTTCGACTCGAGCGTCTCGGAGACGAGGCGGATCGTGTACGGGAACTCCTCCGTGCTCGGGATCATCGGCACGAGTGCCCGCTGCGCGAGCGCACCGTGACCGATGTCGCGGCGCTTCGGCCCGCGCATGAACCCGGTCTCCCCGACCGAGAACGGCGGGAAGTTGTAGTGGTGCATGTACCGGCGGTCGTTCTCGAGCGACAGGTCGTCGATCCGCTGGCCTTCCTTGGCGGTGCCGAGGGTGAGCAGCGTCATGATCTGCGTCTGGCCCCGCTGGAAGAGCGCCGAGCCGTGCGTGCGCGGCGAGACTCCGACCTCGGTCTCGATCGCGCGGATCTCGTCGGTGCCGCGGCCGTCAGGGCGCCGCTTCTCGACCGCGATCTTCTTGCGGACGAGGTCCTTGTAGATCGCCTCGGCGGCACGCTTGACGAACTGCTTCGTCATCGTGTCCTTGACGGCGGGCTCGCCCTCGGCCGGCGGTGAGCCGACCGGGAACGGCAGCTCGACGTTCTCGTTGATCCGGTCGAAGAGCAGCGACCGCTTCGCGGACTTCAGCTCCTTCGAGTCCTGCTCGGCGTCGGTCAGCGCACGCAGCTCGGTCTCGAACTGGGAACGCACCGGGCCTTCGACCGCCTCGAGCCGTAGCGACTCGGTGAGCGAGTTCAGGCTCTGGCGGACCTGCACCTGGCGGGTGATGTCCTCCTCCGTCGACTCCATCGTCAGCTCGGGGGAGAGCTCCACGGAGATCGCGTCGACGGCAGCGGACGCCTCGCGGAGCCCGCGCTCGGCGATCGCGGCGCGGATCTTGTCGCCGTGGGAGCCCTTGAGCTCCTCGGTCAGCGACACGTCGAGCCACTTCGGCTTGCCGACCTGCCGCTGCAGGTCGAGCTGCGCCTCGCAGAGCCGCTTGATCTCGGTGTGGGCCAGCTCGAGAGCCTCGAGGAGCGTGTCTTCGCGCACCTCGGCCGCGCCCGCCTCGACCATCGTCAGGCCGTCCATCGTGCCGACGACGATCAGATCGAGCGTCGACTCCTCCTCGATCTCGATCAGCGTCGGATTGACGACGAGATGGCCGTCGATCATCCCCATCCGCACGGCCCCGACGGGGCCGAAGAACGGAAGCGGCGAGATCATCAGCGCCGCAGACGCACCGTTGATGCACAGGATGTCGTGCGGCGTGACCAGGTCGACCGAGAGCGTGGTGCAGATGACCTGCACCTCGTTGCGGAAGCCCTTCGGCCACAGCGGCCGGATCGGCCGGTCGATCATCCGTGCGGTCAGGGTCGCGCGCTCGGTGGCGCGGCCCTCGCGCTTGAAGAAGCCGCCCGGGATCTTGCCGGCGGCGTACATCTTCTCCTCGACGTCGACCGTCAGCGGGAAGAAGTCGGCGCCCTCACGGGCCTCCATCCTTCCCTGCGCGGTCGCGAGCACCATCGTCTCGCCGGAGCGAACGACGACGGCGCCGTCGGCCTGTTTGGCCAGCTTGCCCGTCTCGAAAGAGATCTCCTGCTCACCGACGGTGAGAGAGACCGTGGTCTTGTTGCCCATGGCAACACTCATGCGTATTCCTCCACTCAGCTTGTGGAGAGTGGGAGTTTGAGTCAGCGCTTCGATTGCGCTCGCTCAAACTTCCACTCCCCGATGTCGTTAGAACTCCGTTGTTCCCAGAACTCCTTTAGCGCCGGAGGCCGAGCTCCTTGATCAGGGCGCGGTAGCCCTCCAGATTCTCGCGCTGGAGATAGTTGAGCAACCGGCGGCGCTGGCCGACGAGCTTGAGCAGGCCGCGGCGCGAAGTGTGATCCTTCGAGTGCGCGCGGAGATGCTCGGTGAGCTCGTTGATGCGGGTGGTCAGGAGGGCGATCTGCACCTCCGGGGAACCCGTGTCGGTCCCGTGCCGGCCGTGTTTGCCGACGATGTCCAGCTTGGCTTCCTTCGTAAGACTCATGCAACCTCCAGGTAGACGTCTCCGCGATCCCAGCACGCCGTCGGAAGCAGACGTACGGCCGGGGTCGGGTCTGGCCATAGGCTAGCAAGGATGCTTCCCGCAGCTGTCGCCGCGGGCCATCCGGCCACGACCGCCGCCGGGCTCGAGATCCTCGAGTCGGGCGGCTCTGCGGCAGACGCCGCCGTCGCCGCCTGCCTTGCTTCCTGCGTGGCAGAGACGGTGATGACGGGGCTGCTCGGAGGCGGGCACGCGATCTACCGGGACGCTGCCTCCGGCACCACACGGAACCTCGACTGCTTCTGCACCGTCCCCGGCGGAACCGGCGCTCCGCTGCTCGAGCTCGACGTTCCCTTCGGCGAGGAGAGCGTTCACTACGCGGTCGGCGCGGCCTCGTGCGCGGTGCCGGGCGTACCGGCGGGCCTCGACGCGCTCTGGCGCGAGTACGGGCGCCTTCCCTGGGCCGACCTCTGCGCGCCGGCGCTGCGGCTCGCGCGTGCAGGCGTGCCCATGCCCCCGGCCCACGTCGCGTGTCTGGAGATGCTCGCGCCGGTGATGACCATGCGCGAGGGCGCCCGGATCTACGCGCCGGACGGCCGGCTGCTCCGGCCGGGCGAGCTGCTCGAGCAGCCGGGACTGGTGCGCGCGGTCGAGTTGCTCGCCGAGGAGGGCGCCTCGAGCGTCTACCGGGGCACGATCGCCGAGTCACTCCTCGCGCTCGTGGCGGAACGCGACGGCGTCGTCACACGAGCCGATCTCGAGGCCTACTCCCCACACTGGGCCGATCCGGTCGAGACGGAGTACGCCGGCACGCGGCTCCTGACGCGCGGCGGTCTCGCGGGCGTCGTCCCCGCGCTCGAGCGGCTCCCCTCCCTGCGCGGGCTCGACGAGACGGCGCGCACGCTCGCCGTGCTCGACGCGCTGGAGGCCGGCCCCGGCGGCGGGCACACCACCAACCTCGTCACCGTCGACGCCGACGGCAGCGCGTGCGTCCTCACCACCAGCCTCGGCCTCGGGTCGGGCGACTGGCTGCCCGGCCTCGACCTGCACCTGAACAGCATGCTCGGCGAGACCGACCTGCTCGTCGGCGCCCTGGAGCCGGGCCTCCGGATGCAGAGCATGATGGCCCCGAGCATCGCGCTCGACGCCGACGGCCTCGCGCTGGCGATCGGCGCGGCCGGCGGAACGCGTCTGCGGACGGCGCTCGTGGGAGTCGCCGCGGCGGTTCTCGACGAAGGCCTGGCGCCGCAAGAGGCGGTCGACCGCCCCCGGGCCCACCGGACCGGCGACGTCGTCAACGCGGAGCCCGGCGTGGATGAGGCCGCGCTGGCCGAGATCGAACGCCGCGGCCTGACCGTGCGCCGCTGGGCCAACCGGCACCACTACTTCGGCGGCGTCAGCCTGGTCGGACGCGGTGGTGCGGCTGCCGACCCGCGCCGCAGCGGGCTCGCGCGTTCCCTGTAGGGACAGACCCCTCGGGGTCTGTCCCTTACGGCCGCCGGGACTGCTCGGTCGCCTCGACGTCGAGGGCGATCTGGTCGATCAGTGCCTGCTCGCTGTCGAAGACCATCTCGTCGCGGAGGCGCTGCCACAGCTCGACGATCAGGCGCTTGCCGTACAGGTCGCCGGCGAAGCCGAGCAGGAACGCCTCGATGCGCAGCTCGTCGCCGCCGTAGTGCGGGTTCGTGCCGATCGAGATCGGCCGCGCGGTGACCCGCTGCGAAGCCGGCGTAGATCCCGTGCAGCGGCACCAGCAGGCCCGGCTCGGCGGCCACATTCGCCGTCGGGAAGCCGAGCGTGCCGCCGCGGGCGTCGCCTTCGACGACGATCCCCTCCACCTCGGGTGGGCGGCCGAGCAGGCCCGCGGCGGCCGTCACCTCGCCGTCATGCAGCAGCCGCCGGATCTCCGACGACGACACGCCCTCGAGCAGCGGCACCGGGCGGACGTCGAAGCCGAGCTCGGCGAGCAGCGCGAGGTCGCCGCTGCGGCGATGGGCGAACCGGAAGTCCTCGCCGGCGACGACCACCTCGGCGCCGATCGCACGCAGGTACTGCTCCGCGAACTCGCCGGCCTCGATGCGCTGCGTCTCGAGCGTGAACTCGATCACCAGCGTCTCCTCCACGCCGAGCTCGGCGAACAGCTCCAGCCGCCGCTCGAGGGTGGCGAGCTGCTCGACCTGGTAGCCCATGATCCGCCTCGGGTGCGGGTCGAAGGTGACGACCGTCGACACGCCGCCACCGGCGACGGCCTCGGCGATCACCTGCCGGTGCCCGCGGTGGACGCCGTCGAAGGTGCCGAGCGCGACCGCCCGCGGCGTGCGTTCCAGCTCCGAGACCGACCGCGCGACCCTCACGCCGGCATCACGACCTTGCCGACCGCCACCAGCTCGCCGCCGCAGACGGTGCGGGTGTCGGCCTCGGCCCGCCGCCGCCCCGAGCGGATCGCCGCCGCCTCGTCCGCGTCGACCTCGACCGACGGGCAGGAACGGCAGCGCGTCCGCGGCCGGCAGGATCCGCTCGTCGTCCGCGTCGTCGACCGAGAACGGCCCGACCTCGAGCCGGCGGAGCGTCAGGCAGTGGCCGCCGAGCGCGTCGGCGATCGAGCGGATGTACGTGCCGGAGCCGACGCGCAGATCGAGCCGCGCGACGCCCCCGTCGTACCCGAGCAGCTCGAGCACGGAGACCGTCGAACGGCGGACGGGCATCTCCACCACCTCCCCGCGCCGGTGGAGCTTGTAGGCGCGCTCGCCGTCGATCTTCACCGCCGACGCGGCGGGGATCGGCAGGTCGACCTCGCCGCGCAGGCCGTCGAGGCGCTCCTCGAGCTCGCCGCGGTCGGGCACGTCCGTCTCCTCGACCATCTCGCCTTCCGGATCGCCCGTCGAGGTGCGGCTCGAGAGGTCGACGTCGGTCACGTAGCGCTTGTCGAGGCCGACCAGCCAGGGCGCGAGCCGCGTCGCCGCGCCCGAGAGCACGAGCAACAGCCCGGTGGCGAACGGGTCGAGCGTCCCGGCGTGACCGGTGCGCGCCCGTGTCCGCCGCCGCACCTCGGCCATGACCTGGAACGACGAGGGGCCCGCCGGCTTGTCGACGAGGATCAGGCCGCTCGGCTTAAGCGCGCGCGGTGGCATCGGCGAACTCGCTGCGCACGAACTCGATGATCTCCTCGATCGACTCGTCAGTCGAGAAGCCGGCGGCGCGCATGTGCCCGCCGCCGCCGCGCTGCCGCGCGACCGCAGACACGTCGAACTCCTCGATCGACGACCGCATCGAGATCCTGCGCGCCGGTCCGTCCGGCACGGGCGGCTCGCGGACGGTCATCGCGAACTCGACGCCCTTGACCGCACGCAGCTCGTCGATCACGCCCTCGGCGTACTCCTCACCCACACCGAGCTCCTCGAAGTCGGCGCGCAGCAGATAGCTCGCGATCATCCGCCCGTCCACGTACAGCTGCGCCCGCTCGAGCGCCCGGCCCTTCAACTTGGCCGTGGCGAACGGCACCGACTCGTAGATCAGGCTGAAGACCTCCTGCGCGTCGACGCCGCTGCGAAGCAGCTCCGCGGCGAGCTCGTGGGCCTTCGGCGTCGTGTTCGAGTACTGGAACCGGCCGGTGTCGGTGTCGAGCGCGATGTAGATCAACTGTGCAAGCGCCGGGGTGAGCGGCACGTCGAGCTCGAGAAGCAGGTCGCGGACGATCTCCCCCGTCGACGAGGCATCGGCGACGATCAGGTTGATCGCGCCGTACCTCGTGTTGTCGTGGTGGTGGTCGACGTCGACGACGAGCGGCGTGGCCGCCAGCACCTCGGGCGGAATGCGCGTTCGAGGCGCTGTCGCCGCGTCGAGCGCAAGGACGACCCGCCCGGCCATGTCGTCCGGAAGGGTTCGGCGGACGTCGCGCAGCGGCAGGAAGTCGTAGTCGGGCGGGAACTCCATCTCGCCGCCGACGTACATGACGGCGTCCTTGCCGAGGGCGTCCAGGGCGTGCTTCATTGCCAGCAGCGACCCGAACGCGTCGCCGTCGGGGTTCTCGTGCGTGACGAGGAGGAAGCGGTCGTTGGCGCGGACCGCGTCCGCGACCGCGGTCAGGTCACTCGCCATCCGGCGCGAGCCCGTCGATCAGCTTGCTCATGCGAACCCCCTCCTCCACCGAGCGATCGTATTCGAAGGTCAGCTGCGGGGTTCGCTTCATTCGGAGCTCGCGGCCTAGGCGCGACTGGAGGACACCGCGGGCGGCGGTGAGACCGTAGAGCGTCTCCTGCTGCTTCCTCGCCGAACCGAACACGCTGACGAAGACGCGCGCCTCCTGGAGGTCGGGCGTCGTGTTCACCCCGGTGATCGTGACGAAGCCGATCCGGGGGTCCTTCAACTCCGGGATCGCCTCCGACAGCACCTGCCTGACCGACTCGTTGATCCTGCGCATGCGATCGCTCATGTCCTCAAGGTACCGCTCAATCCTCCAGCGACACGATCCGGCGGTCGACCCGGGCGACGACCCAGTCCTGACCGTGCAGCCAACGCTCGGCGTCGTCGAGCAGCGCGTGCAAGCCCCCGACATCACGGGCCGTGCACGCCATCGCAAGGCCACAGCGCTGCCACTTGTCGTGGTAGTCGACCTCGGCGACCGACGCCCCGAAGCGGTTCTGCAGCTGCGCCTTCGCCGAGAGCACGTGCTTGCGCTTGCCCTTCAGCGAGCCCGCCTCAGGGAAGTGCAGCTCGACCGAGAGGATGCCGACGTAGCCGGCCACGCCGCCCTACGCGGTGGCGAGCAGCCGGACCGGCGCCAGCCGCCGGCTCTCGGCCGTCGCCTCGCGCAGCCGGGTGGCAACGCCGGCGGAGAGCTGTCCCGGCTCGAGGCGCCACTGCCAGTTGCCGTTTCCGACCGTGCCGGGGTGATTCATGCGGGCTTCCTCGCCGAGCCCGAGGACGTCCTGCATCGGCAGGATCGCGATCCGCGCGCGTGACGACAGGGTCAGGCGGACGAGCGCCCACTCGAGGTCGTCGTCGTCGATCGCCGCGGCCTCGAGATCCCTGTGGACGAGCGCGAGATCCGCCTCCGAGGCGCCGGCGAGCCAGCCGGCCATCGTCGGGTGGTCGTGGGTGCCCGTGTAGACGACGGCATCCTCCACATGCGCGGCAACCGCGTGGCGGTGCCGGTGGCGCCCGACGAAGCCCCGCCCGACGATCCGCATGCCGAGCATGCCGCGCTGCGCGCGCAGCCGGTCGACTGCCGCGTGATGATCCCGAGATCCTCGGCGATCAGCGGCACGTGGCCGAGGTCGCGCTCGACCGCCTCGAACAGGGCTGCACCGGGGCCGCGGTGCCAGCGCCCCTCGAGTGGGCTCTTCGCGCCCCGCGGAACCGCCCAGTACGCGACGAAGCCGCGGAAGTGGTCGACCCGGCCGACGTCCACGAGCTCGAGCGAGCGGCGAAAGCGCTCGATCCACCAGCGGTAGCCCTCGCGCCGCATTGCGCTCCAGTCGTACACGGGCTGGCCCCACAGCTGACCCTCCGGGTGCGACACGTCGGGTGCCGCGCCGGCGACGAGGTCGCGGGAGAACAGCTCGGGGTGATCGGTCACCTCGGCGCTCTCCTCGGCGACGTAGATCGGGATGTCGCCGATCAGCGAGACGCCGCGGTCCGCCGCATAGGTGCGCAAGGCACTCCATTCGCGCTGGAACCGCACCTGGTCGGCGAGCGCCCCGGAACCGGCGTACCGCTCCCAGCCCTCCGCCCAGTACGCGTGCCTCGCGCGGAAGTCGCGGATCTCGGAGAGGCTGACGTCGGCGTCGGGGTCGGCCAGCAGGCCCCGCCAGCCGGCGAACGCCGACGACGACGTGTACGGCGAGCCGAACGCGTCGGGCGGGTTGAGCGGCAGGACCTGCCACCAGGACTGCCCTGCCTCCTCGAGCCAGTCGACGAATTCGTAGGCCTCGCGGCCGAGCCGTCCTCCCGGCAACGAGGTGACGTGCAGCAGAACGCCGCTTCCGCGGCGTGACAGGGGTGCCTCTCGGCGCATGGCCGCGTCCACGTTAGCCATGCGGTGAGACGGTGAGCACCCTGGACACGGACGTCGCGCCGTTGAAACCGCGGGCGATCGCGACCACCTGGATGCGCTGCCCCTTCTTGAACCGCAGTGGATCGAGGAAGGCGCGGTACGGCGCGGAGTCGTCGACGTCGACGCGTGCCCACGGCCGGCCCGGAGCGCGTGTGGCGAACGCGACGGTGACGGGTGGGCCTGCGACGGTCGCGCTCAGCGAGTAGTACGAGGAGATGGAGTCGGGCCCCGCCTTGAGCACGGGCGCAGGAGGTGCTGCAGCGGGAATCGCCGACTCCGACTTGGCCAGAACAGCCGACACCGGCGGGATCGTCAGCGCCACCTTCGCACCGCCGGAAGCCGTCGCCGTGCCGGTGCCGAAGACAGTGCTCCAGGTCGTGCCGGGTGTGGCGGTCGTCACGGTCACCCTCGCGACACTGCCGCCGTTGTTGAACGCCGTGAGCGAGCTCGGTGCCGGTGGACGTGTCGATCCGGGAGACGACGAGGACGGGGCCGTTCGCATAGCGCACGACCGAGGCACCGGTGGAGAGCGCCGGGTACCGGTCGCGGAGGCCCGAAAGCGTCGTGATCTGCGCGGCGATCGGATTCCCGGTGACGTCGAACGACGAGCCCTTCCCGATCGGTGGTGAGCCGACCCGGGTCTCCTTCTGCCACGCGGTCACCTGCGTCGGGAACATGTCCTGCCGGGCTGCCTTGTCGCCGCCCGGGCCGATCATTCCGACCTCGTCGCCGTACATCACCACCGGCGCGCCGCGCAACAGGTAGAGCAGGTCGTAGCCGAGCTCGACGTGCTTCACCAACGCGTCCGGGCCCAGACCCGGCGCCTGCGAGAGGATCTGCTGCGCCGCACGACCCATGTCGTGGTTTCCGAGGAAGGTCGGAAACGCCGGGTCGGAGCCGTCCGGCAGGCGGAAGTAGTCGTCGTCCTCGAGGCGATGGGCGATCCCCTTGGCGCCGGAGAATCCGGCCGCGTACGCGGACGCGACCTGCTGGAACGGGAAGTCCAGCACCTGCGGCACACCGCGGTTGCGGACGTACTCCGAGAGGTCGACAGCGTCGTTCAGCGTCACCTCGCCGAAGATCGGGAAGTCGCCCGGAAGGCGAACCGCCTTTGCCGCCGCCCTGATTCTCGGCACCCAGAGCTTGAAGAACGCCGCGTTCACGTGCTTGGCGGTGTCGACCCGGAAGCCGTCGACGCGGAATCGCGTCACCCACGACGCGTAGATCTGCGCCAGACCCTTCATCACGTTCGGCTTCTCGGTGAAGAGGTCGTCAAGGCCGAAGAAGTCCCCCTGCTCGAAGCACTGTGTGCTGCACGAGCCGAAGTCGATGTTGCCGCGATCGTGGTAGTTGAGCGGGTCGTTCAGCCACTCCGGCTTCTTCAGGTGTCGGTCGCCCGGCGCCACGTACGGCACCTCGGGCATGTACCGCGCCGCGAGGCATGGAAAACGCTTGGCGGTCACGTAGTTCGCCGCCTTGAAGAAGTGGCCCTGGCAGTCGCGGAACGGAATGTCGGAGTACGTCCCACCGTTCGAGAGCGTGACCACGTCGCCGGTGTGGTTGACGACGACGTCGAGGTAGACCTTCAGACCCAGCACATGCGCCCGGGCGACCATCGCCGAGAAGTCCTCATCGATGCCGAGGTGCGGGTCGACGGACGTGAAGTCGAGCCCCCAGTAGCCGTGGTACCCGGCGCTCCCGCCCAGAACCGTCTGCTGCTTCAGTACCGGCGTGATCCAGAGTGCCGTAAAGCCGAGATCCCTGATTCGCTGAAGGTGAGCGGTCAGTCCCTGGAGGTCGCCGCCGTGGAAGTAGCCGATGTCGGCCGGGTCGTAGCCGGTGACGTTGGCCGAACCGGTCAGGCCGCCCTTGTCGTTCGACGTGTCGCCGTTCGCGTACCGGTCCGGCATGACGAAGTAGATCCGCTGCGAGGCGAGTGAGCTCGCGACGCCGGGCTTCGCCAACGCGGCCTGCTCCGGAGCCGCCGGGGGTGCCGCCGGAGCCGACGCGCCGCTGCCCGCCAGGAACACCCCCAGCAAGACTGCAGCGGCAGTTGCGCTACCGAAGCGGCGCACCCGATGCTTCGTCGAAGAAGTGGAGGTTCTTCGTGTCGACCGCGACCGGGACGTCGGTGGCGAGCTGGAGCTGGATGTGCGGCGGGAACGACGCGACGAGGTTCGGTCTGGCGCCGACGACGGTCTCGCCGGTGTCGGACTCGAGAATCTCCTCTTCCTCCGTGGCCTCGGCCTTCAGGCTGCGCGCGTTGACCTTGAAGTACGCCATCGACTCGCCCCCGAGCGACTCGACCAGCTGCACCCTCGCCGTGACGGTCGGCAACTCGCCGTGATCCTGCCCCGGATGCAGGTCGCCTGCTCGGAGCCCGACGATCACCTGCTTGCCGTCGCATGCGCGTACGCCCGGATAGTTGGCGAGTGCCCTGTCGTCGATCGCCACCGTATTGCCGCCGAGGTCGATCGAGACGCCGCCGTTGACCGACACGGTGCACTCGAGCAGGTTCATCGGCGGGGTGCCGATGAAGCCGGCGACGAACAGGTTCTCGGGCCGGTCGTAGAGGCGCTGCGGTGCGTCCACCTGCTGGAGGATGCCCTTGCTCATCACGGCGACCCGGTCGCCCATCGTCATCGCCTCGACCTGATCGTGGGTGACGTAGATCGTCGTCGTGCCCAGGTCCTTCTGCAGGTGGGCGATGTCGGCGCGCATCTGGACACGCAGCTTCGCGTCGAGGTTCGAGAGCGGCTCGTCCATCAGGAAGACCTGCGGTTTGCGCACGATCGCGCGGCCCATCGCCACCCGCTGTCGCTGCCCGCCGGAGAGCTCCTTCGGCTTGCGGTCCAGGTACGGCGTCAGGTCGAGCAGCTTGCCCGCCCAGTCGACCCGCTCGTTGATGATCTCCTTCGACTCCTTGCGCAGACGCAGCCCGAACGCGATGTTCTCGGCGACGGACAGATGCGGGTACAGGGCGTAGTTCTGGAAGACCATCGCGATGTCGCGCTCCTTCGGCGTGACGTCGTTGACGACGCGGCCGCCGATCGAGACGATGCCGCCCGAGATCTCCTCCAGACCGGCCACCATCCGCAGCGCCGTCGTCTTGCCGCAGCCGGACGGCCCGACCAGCACGAGGAACTCGCCGTCGTTGATCTCCAGTGACAGGTCGAAGACGGCCTGAACGCCGTTCGCGTAGATCTTGTCGACATGCTCGAACGTGACGCCGGCCATCAGTTCTCCAATCTCCAGATGTGGAATGCAGGGCCGTCGCCCGGCAGGGTTACCTCGCCTCCGGCGACCGACACGTCGCCGCCGTACAGGGTCTCGAGCCCGGCGTAACCGAGCGCGGCCAACGGCAGGCGGATCGGGTCGTGCGATGACCGGGCCGCCAAGCACAGGAGGCGCTCGTCGTCGTGCTCGCGCAGCCAGGCGATCGCCTCGTCGGCAACCGCCGCGTACCGGAGCCCGCCGCGGGAGAGAGCGGCCGATCCACGCCGCAGCGCGATCAGGCACTGGTACACCTCGAGGAGCGCCGCGTCCCAGCTCTCGGGCCGGCCCCAGGGCATGGTCCGCCGGGCGTCCTCCCCCCACGCGCCCTCGAGCCCGATCTCGTCTCCGGCGAAGACCATCGGGACGCCGGGGAGCGTCATCTGCATCCCGATTCCGACGAGGTGGCGCTCCCGTGAGCCGGCCACCGTCGCGAACCGTGCGCTGTCGTGGCTGTCGAGCAACGTCCACGAGTGCAGGATCGAGGCCCACGGAGTCCCGGCGGCGAAGGCGCCCATCGCGCCCACCGCGTCGGGCCCGTCGAGCGTCGCCATCCCGACGGGATAGCCCCAGTAGCTGCGTTGGAGCTCCTCGGGCAGGTCGCCGTGGAGCCAGTAGCAGACCGGACGCAGGAAGCCCGCGTAGTTCATCGCGCCGTGCCACCCGTCGCCGCGGAGGTCGTCGCGATAGTCGTAGCCGTGTTCTGCGATGAGCAGCGCATCCGGTCTCGCCTGGTCGAGCGCGGCGCGGGTCGCGCGGGCGAGCTCGTGGCTGTGATCGGCTCCGCGGTAGCGACCGGCCATGTTGGCCACGTCGATCCGCCAGCCGTCGAGGTCGAACGGCGACTCCAGCCAGCGGCGCGTGACCGCCCGCAGCCGCGTCTCGAGCTCGGCCGACGCGTGGTTCAGCTTCGGCAGTGTCCGAATCCCCCACCAGGAGGCGTACCCGTGCGGAAGGGAGTCGTCGAAGTAGTAGAAGTCGCGCTCGACGGCGGACGGGTCGGCCTGCGCCGCGAGGAACCACTCGTGCCTGTTGCCCGTGTGGTTGAGGGTGAGGTCGCCGATCACGCGGATACCGCGCGCATGGGCTGCCCGTGTCAGCGACGCGAGAGCGTCGTCGCCGCCGAGCAGCGGATCGACCCGGTCGAACGTGTCGGCGTCGTACCGGTGCGTGGATCCTGCCGGGAAGAACGGCGTCAGGTAGACGACGTTCGCGCCCAGGCGCTCGATGTGGTCGAGGTGCTCCTCGACGCCGCGCAGGTCTCCGCCGAAGAGCTCGAACTGGGTGTTCGTGCTGCGGCCCTGGGGCAGCGCGTCCCAGTCACGGCGCACGGCCCAGCCGGGCGCCTCGACCTCGAGGCCGCTCGTCGCGAACCGGTCGGGGAAGATTTCGTAGACGACCGACTCGAGATGCCAGTCCGGCCCGCCCGCAGCGGGGGCGTGGACGAAGTCGTCGGCGTCGGGAACCTCGTGGCCGACCCGGCCGCGGCCGTTCACCCAGGTGGTGCCGGCGTCGCCGCCCCAGAGCAGCCAGCGGTACCGCGTCAACGGGCTCTGCACGTCGAGCTCGGCACGCCACCAGGTTTCCGTCTCGGTCTCGGCGTCGACGACCGCCTCGGTCGCCCCCGCCTCGCCGTCGTGCACCGTCCGGAGCATCACCCGGTCGGCCGCACCGTGCGGAACCCGGATCCGCACCGTCGCCGACTCGCCCGGCGCCGTCCCGCCGGAGACGTAGAGGCCGGAGCCGTCGTGGTGCGGCTCGGAGAGCAGGCTCGCCTGCCGCGGCGGCCTGAGCTGCGCCTTGACGCCTGCGGCGTCACGACGTCGCCGCACACCAAGGCCGACAGCTTCGCTGTCGCCTTTGTATTCGGCTTCGTCTCTCATCCCTTGACCGCGCCCTGGGTGAGGCCGCCGATGATCCAGCGCTGGAGGAACAGGAAGAGGATCACGACCGGGATGGCCGCCAGGAGCGCGCCCGCGGTGAACGGCCCCCAGACCTGGTCGTACTGGTTGTTGACCAGCGCGTTCATGCCGACCGGGAGCGTGAAGTTCTTCGTCGTCTGCAGCAGCGCCGACGCGATCACGAACTCGTTGAGCGTGAACACGAACGAGATCAGGGCGACGACCGCGAGGACGGGCGCGGCGAGGGGTATGACGACGCCCCAGAAGATCTGCGACGGCGTCGCACCGTCGACGCGCGCCGACTCGTCGAGCTCCATCGGGATCGTGTCGAAGAAGCCCTTCATCAGCCAGGCCTGCACCCCCATCGCGCCGCCGAGGAAGACGATCACGACCGCGGCCTGCTTGTCGAGCCCGATCTGGGGGAACACCCCGCCGATGTTGTGGACGATCAGGTAGATCGCCGCGACCGCGATCAGCTGCGGGAACATCTGGATCAGCAGGAGCAGCAGCATCCCCAGCCGCCGGCCGGTGAAGCGGAAGCGGCTGAACGCGTAGGCGGCGAGCGCGCCGAGGATCGTCGTGAAGAGCGCCGTCGACCCGGCGACGATGATCGAGTTCAGGAACCAGTGCAGGTACGGCGCATCCTGAACCGCCCCGGTGTTCCCCTTGATCTTGTTGTGGAGCAGGTCGGAGAAGTTGTTGAGCGTGAGCTGCGACGGGATGACCTGCGCTGACTGGAGGTTGTTCTGCGCGTTGAAGGCCGACGAGACGATGTAGACGACCGGGAAGAGCGCGACGACGACGCCGATCACGCCGACGACGTGGCGCCACCAGACGTCCTTGAGCGGGGGACGGCCCCCGGGCTTGCGGACGGCCGTCCGTGCCTCGGCCACTGCGGGCGCTCCGGCGACGGTGGCGGGTGTGGTCAGCTCGCTCATTTGACGGTGTCGAACGACTTGGTGCGCCAGAACGAGACGCCGGAGATCGTCGCGACGACGAAGAAGATGACGATCGCGAAGGCGCTCGCCAGCGCGTAGTTGCCGCCCGTGCCCGTGGCGATGGCGACCTTGTACGTGTAGCTGATCAGGATGTCCGTGTTCCCGGCGATCGAGGACGCGCCCGTATAGGGCCCTCCGTGGGTTAACAGGAACACGTTGTTGAAGTTGTTGAAGTTGAAGGCGAACGAGGCGATCAGGAGCGGCGACACGGCGACGAGCAGCAGCGGCAGCGTCACGCGCCGGAAGATCTGCCAGGGGTTGCCGCCGTCGACGCGCGCCGCCTCGGTCAGCTCCTCGGGAATCGCCTGGAGCGCACCGAGCGAGACCAGGAAGAAGTACGGGACGGTCAGCCAGACGCTGACCATGATCACGGCGATCCGCGGCCAGGAGATGAACGGCAGCCAGGAGACGACATTGCCGCCGAAGAGCCACGGTATGTGGATCCCCACCTTGCCGAGCAGGCGGTTGACCACTCCGAAGTCGTCGTTGAGGAGACCTGCCCAGACGAGCAGCGCCAGGAAGCCGGGGATCGCCCACGGGATGATCAGGGCCGAGCGGTAGAACCGCTGGAAGCGGAGGCCCTTCTTGTCGAGCGTGATCGCGAGGAACAGGCCGATCGCGAACGAGAACAGCACGACCGATCCCGCGAAGACGAACGTCCACGCGAACACCGAGAGGAACGGCCCTCGGATCAGCGGGTCGTTGATCATCTTCCCGAAGTTGCGGAAGCCGACGTACGTCTTCCACCCCGGTTGCAGCTCTGCGTCCTGCTGCCCCGGCTTCCCCGGGGCGACGAACGACCCGCGGCCGTTGTCCCGGTAGACCTTGCCACTCGCCAGGTCCACGAACGTGTTGTTCTTCGCGTCGTAGCGCAGCGTCGGCGCGAGCTCGACGGCGTTCGAGGTGCCCTGCGGCTGGATCGCGCTCACGCCGGTCGTGGGCACCTTCAACTCACGCAGCTGCTGGTCGAGCTCGAACAGTGCTGCACCCTTGATCAGCGTGAGGCCCTTCGCCGAGGTCGGCACCCCGACGTCGCTGAGCGTGTACTCGCCCTTCGCGAGCGGCGTCAGGCCCTTGGTCGTCCCGATGTAGACCTGTCCGCCCTTGCCCTGGTCGTGAAGGATCAGCACGAGCTTGCCCGACGAGGTGCGCGCGACGGCCATGTCGAACTGGCGGCTGTCCGGGAGCTGGTCCAGCGAGTTGATCTTGATCGACTCGATCGCCTGGTTCTTCGTGAGGATGTGCCCGGTCGAGTAGTTCGAGAAGGCGACGTTGATCGTGTAGACGATCGGGATCACCTGGAAGCCGATCAGGAAGACGGTGCCGGGGATCAGGAACTTCGCCGGCAGTGTCCACTTCCGCGGCACCAGGTAGACGAAGTCGATGAACGCGGTCGCGGCGAGCATCACCACGACGGCGGGCCAGCGATGGTGCGAGACGAGGACGTACGCGGCCCAGGCGGCGAGCGCGTTCGAGATGCAGAGGAGGACGATCTTGACCGTGTAGCCCGTACGCCCCGAGAAGGCGGCGATCGCCCGCGACATCAGGCCCTGCTTGAAGACCATCGGGCGCGGGCTGGGCGTGGCGGGCGGCGAGGGGACGGAGCTCACGTGTGGTTTGAGGTCGTCGAATGGTGGAGCGGGCGCCCACCGTGGGCGCCCGCTCCGTCAGTGCTGTGGTCCTAGCCGATCTTCGCAGCGATCGAGCGTGCCGCACCGGTGAAGGAGCGCCGTGCCGGCATCGCGCCGGTGCCCTTCGTCGAGCGGACCCACGCCTGGCCGAGATCGCTCCAGACGCTGCCCATCTGCGGGATGTTCGGCATCGGGACGCCGCCCTTGCTGGCCGCACCGAACTGGGCCAGGATCGGGTCGGTCGCCTTCGCCTTGATGTTCGCCGGGGCACGTCCACCCGCCGCGGACAGCGCCGTCTGCGCCGCCGGGGTCGAGAAGAAGTTCACGACGAGGTCCTTCGCGGCCGAGTCGACGTTGTGCGCCGAGGCGTACTTCGTCACGGCCACGCCGTTGACGCCGAGGAACGGAACCGACGCCTTGGTGATCGCCGGCACCTGAACGGCCTTGAAGCTCACGCCGGCCTTCTCGATGTCGGAGACGGCCCACGGGCCGGTGATCCAGAACGGAGCCAGGTTCTTCGTGAAGTTCGTGTTGCACGTCGCGTAGTCCGTCTTCGAGTTGATCAGGCCTTCCTTGTTCCACTTGTCGATCAGCTTCGAGTTCTTCAGGAAGACAGGGTTCGCCACGCCGATGTCCGACGGGTCGAGGTTGCCGGCCTTGTTCACGCCGAAGACGTACCCACCGAGACCCGAGAAGAAGGGATACATGTGGTACGCGTCGCCGCCCGAGCCCTGCTGGACGCAGATGCCGAAGGCGAGATGGTTCTTCTTCTTGGCCGCGAGTGCCGTGGCCTCGAGCTGCGCGAAGGTCGTCGGGACCTTGGCGATCTTCGTGTTCACGAGCAGCGCGATGTTCTCGACCTGCACCGGGATGCCGTAGAGCTTCTTGACGGCGGTGCCGTACGAGAACGAGTCGAGCGTGTACTTCGGGAACTGCGCCTTGATCGCAGCCGACGGGTACAGCGGCTCGAGCAGGCCGTTGGCGGCGAGCTCGCCCGTCCAGTCATGGGCGGCGAGGACGACGTCAGGAGCGTCGGCGACTGCGACCGTCGCGAGGTTCGAGCGAATCGAGCCGAAGTCCTTCGAGACGACCTTGACGGTCGCGCCGTTGGCCGCGGCCCAGTCGCCGGCGATCTTCGTCACGGCCGGAGCGCGGTTCGCGTCCGTCCAGATGAGGATGTTGGTCGCCTTCGAAGCGTGTGTCGACGCGGAAGCCGTCGAGAGCGCGGCGCCGGCGACGAGCGCCGCCGAGAGCAGCGCCAGGGCGGCAGTGCGCCATTTGTTGACCTTCATGAGAGGAGTCCCTCCTTCTTCCGGGCGCGGCCGCGCCCGAAGTCTGCTTGAAACGGTTTTCATCATCTTGAAACAGAGCGACCCTACGACGTAGGCCCGCATGTGTCAAGCGGATTTACCCGCATTGAGAAATGGGTCAAATTCAACGTATCGGGCTTGCGAAACTCTCGGTAAGCGTGTTTCATCAGCGTGCATGTCCTCCGATCATTATGAAATGGCGACGCTAAGAGACGTCGCCGAACGCGCCGGCGTGAGCAGCGCGACCGCGTCGCGCGTGATCACCGGCTCCGCCCGCGTCCGCGGCGAGACACGCGAGCGTGTCGAGCGCGCGATGCGCGAGCTTCTCTACGTGCCGCCTGGTGCGGTGAGGACCGGTGCGATCGGACTGCTGGTCCCCGAGCTGGCCAACCCGATCTTCCCGGCGCTGGCCCAGGCGATGGAGACGCAGGCGACGAAGGCCGGGCTGGCCACCATCCTCTGCAACATCCGCGGCTCCACCGTCGCCGAGGCCGAGTACATGCAAATGCTCCTCGAGCGGCGGGTGGACGGGATGATCTTCATCTCCAGCGAGGCCGCCGATCTCCGTGCCGACCACGGGCACTACGCCCGCCTGCTTGGACAGGGCGCGCACCTGGTGTTCGTGAACGGCGCGGTCGAGACGCTCGATGTACCTCACGTAGGTGTAGACGAACGAGCGGCCGGTCAGATAGCAACCCAGCACCTGATCGAGCTCGGACACCGCCGGATCGGCTTCGTCGCCGGCCCCGACCGCTTCCGCCCCACGCGCGAGAAAGCGATCGGCCGGGAGGTCGCGCTCGACTCCGCGGGCATCTCGCCGAACGGACTGATCGCCCACGCGGAGTTCGGCGTCGACGGCGGCCGCGCGGCGATGCGGACATTGCTCGAGAAGAAGGATCCGCCGACCGCGGTGATCTGCTCGAGCGACCTGATGGCGATCGGCGCGCTGCGCGAGACCAACGCACGCGGGCTCCGCGTGCCGGACGACATGTCGATCGTCGGCTTCGACGGGATCGAGGCTGGATCGTGGATCGATCCGCCGCTGACGACGGTGGAGCAGCCGATCCTCGACATCGCGCGCACGGCGGTGGCGACGCTCCGCACGCTGATCAGCGGCCAGAACGGCGCGATGCCCGACGTGCAGTACCGCCCGCGTCTGCGGGTCGGCGGGTCGACCGCCGCGCCTGCCGCTTAGGAGGCGGGCTCGTCGAGCGAGGTGCGCTCGATCTCGCGCGTCTCGAACACCTCGAGCACGTCGCCGACCTTGACGTCGTCGTAGTTCTGGAGGTGGAGACCGCACTCGAATCCCTCGCTCACCTCGCGGGCGTCGTCCGCGAAGCGCTTGAGCGAGTCGACCGTGGTCGTGTAGATGACGGTGCTGTCGCGAATGACGCGGACGTTGGAGCCGCGGCGGACAACGCCGCTCGTGACCATGCAGCCTGCGATCGTGCCGACGCGTGAGGCGCGGAAGGTATTGCGAACCTCGACCTCGCCGATCGTCTCCTCCGTCTTGACGGCGGTGAGCATGCCGACGAGCGCCTGCTGGATGTCCTCGGTCAGCTTGTAGATCACGTTGTAGGTGCGGATCTCGACGCCCTCGCGCTCGGCCAGCGCCCGCGTCTCGGCGTTCGGCCGCACGTTGAAGCCGACCACCATCCCTCCTGACGCGGCGGCGAGCATGACGTCGTTCTCGGTGATGCCGCCGACACCGCTGTGAATCACGTTCGTCCGGACCTCGGCGTGCTGGATCTTGCCGAGCTCGCTGATGATCGCCTCGACGGAGCCCTGCACGTCGCCCTTGACGACGATGTTGAGGTCCTTGACCTCGCCGGCCTGGAGCGCTTCGAACAGGTTCTCGAGCGACACGCTCGACTGGGGCCGGACGGCGAAGTGCTCGCGGCGGAGACGCTCGGCGCGCTTGTGCGCGAAGTCGCGGGCGTCACGGTCGTTCTCGACGACGCGGCAGAGCTCGCCGGCGGGCGGCGGCTTGTCGAAGCCGAGGATCTCGACCGGGTCGCCGGGCTGCGCGTCGTTCTGCTTCTCGCCCTTGTAGTTGTGGAGCGCGCGCACCTTGCCCCAGGCGTCTCCGGCGACGACAGCGTCTCCGACGCGGAGCGTCCCGCGCTGAACGAGCATGGTCGCGACGGGCCCGCGTCCGACGTCCAGCCGCGACTCGATGATCGGCCCGGAGGCGTCGGTGTTCGGGTTCGCCGTGAGCTCGAGCTCGGCGTCGGCGACGAGCAACACCTTCTCGAGCAGCTCGTCGAGGCCGGTCTGCTGGCGCGCCGAGACGCGGGCGATCTGCGTGTCGCCTCCCCACTCCTCGGGCTGAAGCCCCTCGGTGGCGAGATCGCCCAGCACGCGGTCGATGTTCGCGTCGGGCAGGTCGACCTTGTTCACGGCGACGACGATCGGCACCTGCGCTGCGCGGGCGTGCGAGATCGATTCCCTGGTTTGCGGCATGACGCCGTCGTCGGCGGCAACGACGAGCACCGCGATGTCGGTCACCTTCGCGCCGCGGGCGCGCATGGCCGTGAACGCCTCGTGGCCGGGCGTGTCGAGGAACGTGACCCTCCGCCCGTCGACGTCGACCTGGTAGGCGCCGATGTGCTGCGTGATCCCGCCGGCCTCACTCTCGACGACCTTGGCGTTGCGGATCGCGTCGAGCAGCGTCGTCTTGCCGTGGTCGACGTGCCCCATGATCGTGACCACGGGCGGCCGGGCGGCCAGGTCGGCCGGGTCGTCGTCGAACGCCTCCGGCTCCTCGTCGTCATCGTCGGCGTGCTTGATTGTCACCTCGCGCTTGAGCTCGGTCGCGAGCAGCTCGACCTCGTCGTCGGTGAGCGACTGGGTCGCGGTCTTCATCGTGCCCAGGGCCATCAGGATCTTGATGATGTCCTGCATCCCGACGCCCAGCGCCTGGGAGAAGTCGCGCACCGTGATGCCGGACTCGAGGCTGACCGGGCCGGTCGGCTGGACGATCTCGCGCGGCACTTTCGTGGGCGCGAGGCCGCGCTGGTCGCGCGAACGGCGGTCGTCGGGGCGCGGACGGGCCGCACCGGTGTCGATCACGACACGGCGCCGGCGTCCCGGGCCTCCGCCCTGGCGCGGTCTGATTGGTCTTTTCGGGCCTTCAGCCATTCGGGTCAGTGTAGAGAGCCGCCAGGGACGGTTCGACGCGCACGGCGCGCCGCAGGACACGAGCGAACGAGCGGTTCGCGGACGCCCGCTCGAAGCAGGCAAGCCGCCGGCACGTGTAGACGCCGCGCCCCGGCTCGTGCCTGCCGGGCGTCAACACTCCGTCCTTCGAGACGTAGCGCTGGAGCTCCGGCTGAGGCGCTTTCCGCCCGCAGCCGGCGCAGGTCCGTATCGGGGCGCTCACGCAGCGGGGGTGTCCTCGGTCTGATCCGCGGAAGCGGCCGGCTCGGTCACCGGCTCCGCCACTGCCACCGGCTCGGGAGCCTCTGCGGCGGGTTCGTCCTCGGCGAGATCGGCCTCGATCTCCTCGATGAGCTCCTCGACCACCTCGGCGTCGACCTCCGCCTCGACGGCGTCGGCGACGTCGTCGCCCTCCTCGGGCTCGGGCGCGCCGGGCTGGACGATCAGGTCGCCGAGCTCCTCGCCGGCGGCGTCGCGCACGGCGAGCTCCTGGTGGGCCTGCACGCCGCAGAACCGCATGCCCGGCAGGGCTGCGTTCGGACAGCGCTTGCCGGTCGAGAGGATCGCGACGCAGCGGCCGGTGAAGTCGTCGCCCTCGGCGCCGGAGAAGGCGGCCTCGGCCTCGGCCTGGGCGAACTCGGTGTCGGACTGGATGTCGACCTTCCACCCGGTCAGGCGGGCGGCCAGGCGGGCGTTGAGCCCTTCCTTGCCGATCGCGAGCGCCAGCTGGTCGTCGGGGACGACGACCGTCGCCTCCTTGGTCTCGTCGTCGATGTAGACCTCGCGGACGCGGGCCGGCGACAGTGCCTTCGCGACGAAGCGCGCGGGCTCGTTGTTCCACGGGATGATGTCGATCTTCTCGCCGCGGAGCTCGGAGACGACCATGCGCACGCGCGAGCCGCGGGGGCCGACGCAGGCGCCGACCGGGTCGACGCCCTGGGCGTGCGACTCGACCGCGATCTTCGAGCGGTAGCCGGGCTCGCGGGCGACACCCTTGATGTCGACGAGGCCGTCGGCGATCTCGGGCACCTCGAGCTCGAACAGCGTCCGGATCAGCTCCGGGTCGCGCCGCGAGAGGATCACCTGCGGCCCCTTGGTCCCGGAGCGCACCTCGGTGATGACTGCCTTGATGCGCGAGCCCTGCTCGTAGCGCTCGCCGTCGACCTGCTCCGAACGGGGCAGCAGCGCCTCGACCTTGCCGAGGTCGACCAGGACGTTGTTGCGGTCGCCGGCCTGCTGGACGATGCCGGTGACGACCTCGCCGACGCGGTCGATGTACTCGTCGTACATCATCTCGCGCTCCGCCTCGCGGATCCGCTGGAGGATCACCTGCTTCGCGGTCTGCGCGGCGATGCGCCCGAAGTTGTCCGGGGTGACGTCGGTGCGCTGGACCACGGCCGGGTCGACGTCTGACCAGTCGATCTGGAGGTCGTCGTCGGAGACGAGGACGTGCGAGTGCTCGCCCGTCTCCACCTCCTGCTCCTCGAGCTCGGTGATCGCCCGCTCGCGGGCCTCCTCGATCAGGCGCTCCTCGATGTCCTTCGGGAGCTCGACCGCGAAGACGCGGAAGTCGCCGCTTTCGGGGTCGAGCTCGACCGTTGCGTGGCGTGAGGCGCCCGGAGTCTTCTTGTAGGCGGCGAGGAGCGCGTCCTCGAGCGCGTGGATGAGGGTGTCTTCCTCGATCCCCTTCTCGCGCTCGATCGTCTTGACCGCTTCGATGATCTCTTTGCTCATGTCAGTGCCCTTCGTCGACGAGGTTGCCCCGCACGATCTCCGCGTACGGGATCTTCACGCGCTCGCCGTTCGTGACGTCGAGCGCCAGGTCTCCGTTGTCGGCCGCGACCACCGTGCCGCGGAACTTCTTCCTGCCGTTCAGGTCGTGCTCCGTGCGCACCGCAACGGTGCTGCCGACCGCGTTCCGAAAATGGGCTTGCGTGCGCAGCGGCCGCTCGATGCCCGGCGACGACACGTCGATCGCGTACCGGTCGAGGTAGCCGCGCAGCAGGTTCGTGACGCGCTCGCAGAGGGCGTGGTCCACACCGCCGGCATGGTCGATGAAGACCGTGAACCGCTCGGGCCCGGACAGCTCGACGGCGAGCACTTCCACGCCCGGAAGGCCTTGCTCCACCGTCTGCGAAACCTCTCTGGTCAGCTGTCGCTCCCTCTCGTGAACCTGCGCCAAATTTCACTCCTTACAAAACAAATGGGCGCCGCGCGCCCATTTCAACCAACCTGAAATGTGGTGTTTGCAGGATAGCAGGGCTTCGCTAGGTGAGCCCGAGCACGCCCCGGAGGGCGACGTCGACCTCCTCGATCTCCCGTCGGCTGAGCGAGCCGACGATCGCACCGAGGCGGGAGTGATCAACCGCGCGGATCTGCTCGAGAAGCAGCCTCGTACGACGCCCTCCCACTTCGATTTCGGGCCGAAACGGGCGCGGTGGCGCCGCCGCGGACGTCGGCGCGATGATCACGGTCGACAGGGGAGCGAGCTCGTCCGACTGGATGACCACCGCGAACCGCGTCCCTGCCTGCTCGTGTCCGCGCGGCTTCGTCGGCCCTTTGAAGCGAAACACCTCACCACGGTTCATCGAGCGACTCCATGAACTCCAGCACGGCCTTCGCCTCCGCCCGGTCGGCGGGATCGGCCGCGGCCGCCTCTGCCGCTGCACGCAGCGTCTCCGACCGCCGGCGGCGTGCCGTCTCGAGAATCGCGTCCCGGATCGCATCGGAGCGCGACATCCCGTCGCTCGTGAGCTGATCCAGAGCGCCGGCCGCCTCGGCGTCGAGTCGCAGCGAGACCATCTTGCCGTTCATCCTAGCGGGAATGTATCACAGATGTGATACAGAAGTGAAACGAGATCAGCCGCCGCTGATCGCGGCGATCACGTCCACGCGCGACCGGGACTCGAGCGGCGTGTCGAGCGCCGCCCGCTCCCGGTCGACGTAGAAGTGGATGTGCGGCCGGATCGCCGCGCCGGGCTCGCACAGGCGGTCGCGCAGGCCCGGCCACGACGCGTTCAGTTGGTCGACGAGCTCGTCCACCGTCGCGGCGTCCAACTCCACGCGCCGCGGCAGCCCGGGGAAGAGCGGCGGCAGCGTCGACGGGAGGTAGACCTCGGCCATCGCTAGTCGATGATCGCGACCTCGACCGAGGAGATCGCGGGCAGGTAGCTCGCGATCTCCGCCCACGTGTCGCCTGCATCGGCGCTCGCGAACACCTGGCCGGTGCTCGTCCCGAAGTACAGGCCGGGTGACTCGTGCGTGTCGATCGCCATCCCCTCGCGCAGGACGCCGATGAACGCGTCCTTCTGCGGGAGGCCGTTGCGCAGCGCGTGCCAGCTCTCCCCCGCGTCCTGCGTCCGCCAGACGGCCGCCTCGCCGTCGGGCATCGTCCGACCGTGGCCCGGGTCGAGCGGGATCACGTAGAACGTGTCCTTGTCGTGAGGGTGCGTCGCCGCGGCGAAGCCGAACTCGGTCGGTAGGCCCTCGGTGATCTCCGTCCAGGTCTGCCCGCAGTCGTCGCTTCGGTGCATGCCGACGTGGTTCTGCTGATACATGCGGTCGGGTTCGACCGGCGAGCGCACGACCTTGTGGACGCAGAAGCCGACCTCGTCGATCGGCCGCGGCCAGTCGGCGCGGAGCCCAACGTTCCGCGGCGTCCAGCTCTTCCCGTTGTCGGTCGTCTCGAACAGGCTCATGCCCTGGACGATCGCCCAGAAGCGCGCGTCGTCCTCGGTGTCGAACATCAGCGCGGAGACGCCGAGGTGGCCGGGCGGCTGGTTGCCCGGGTCGTCCCACTCGGTGCTGCCGGGCACGCCGGCGAGCGTGGAGAACAGCGACCAGTTGATGCCGCCGTCGGTCGACTCGAAGATCCCCGGCATCTCGACCCCGGCGAGGAGGCGCCCGTTGCGGGCGGCCAGGTTCGAGACTTTGGACATCTTCTTCTCGCCCTCGGCTTCGTAGGCGAGCCCCTCGCTGGACTGCGCCCAGGTCTCGCCGAGGTCGGCGCTCCGCCAGACCGACGAGCCGTGCCACTCGCTGGCCGCCGCGGCGAAGATCGTCCCGCTCGAGTGGTCGTAGATCGCGTGGTAGACCGGCCAGTTCTCGCAGAACGGGCCGCGCACTGCCCAGTCGCTCCGTCCTTCGTCGCTCTCCAGCAGAAATGCCCCCTTGCGGGTTCCCACCAGCAGCACCGTCCGTGACATGCCCACACCTCCGGGTCGAGAGATCTCCGTCAGCTAATCAGACTCCGGTCGCCGCGGAAACTCATCGGTCGGCCGAGGGCAGAGCCGCACCACCTCCTCCAGATCCTCGGCAAGCCCGAATGCTTGCGGGCGATTGGGCGCGCAGATGACCAGCGTGCGGCCGTCCCGGAGTCACACGGGCCTCCCCATCGACCTCGCAGGCCCTTGAAATAGAGCCCGGCCGCGTGCTCGGAGACGAGTCGTTCTCCTGGATCGAGCCCGGTGTAGCGCAAGACCTCGAGCCTGTGGATCGGCCGGCTCACCCGAGGACGACGGTTACGGGTCCGTCGTTGACCAGCTCGACCCCCATCCGCGCGCCGAACACACCCGTCGCCACCTCAACGCCGTGCTCACGCAACGCCGCGCAGAACGCCTCGTAGATCGGCTCCGCCGCCTCCGGCGGCGCTGCTCCTGAGAAGCTCGGGCGGTTGCCCTTCGCGGTATCGGCGATCAGCGTGAACTGTGAAACGACGAGCGCCGCGCCACCGGTGTCGAGGAGCGAGCGGTCGAACTTCCCCTCGTCGTTCTCGAAGATCCGGAGCCGTGCGACCTTGCCGGCGAGCCGCTCGGCGTCGGCCGTCGAATCACCAACGGCGACGCCGAGCAGAACGCAGAGGCCCGGGCCGATCTCGCCGCCCGGCGTGACCCGCGCACGAGTGACGCGCTGGACGACCGCTCTCAGTCGAGTTCCATCACGCGCGCCGCGTACTGCTTGCTCTGCGGCCGCAGCGAGCGCGCGAGCTTGTAGTGCCCGTTGGCGCGCGCGACGTCGCCCTGCTTCTCCAGGCAGCGCCCGAGCGCGTAGTGCGCGTAGTCGTCCGCCGGCGAGAGCTCGAGGATCGCCCGGAACTCGTCGGCAGCCTCGTCGTACCGGGCGATGCGGAAGTACGCGATCCCGAGCGACTCGCGGATCGACGCCTTGTCCGGCTCCCGCCGCTTCGCCTTCTCGAGCGGCACGGTCGCCTGTGCCGCCATGCCCTTCCTCAGGTGCCGGCGGCCCTGCTGGAAATAGTCGTACGCCTCACTCATAACGCCTCCAAATACGGAAAGTTCTGCTCCAAACAGTCAAGCGGATGCGTCAAGTCACGCGTCGGGCCGATCTCGACGGCACGGACGGCGACTCCCGCCTCCAGCGCCTGCTGGAACGCGGTCGCCAGCTCCCACGGCGGGCTCCCCGGCCGCTGCATCACCAGATCGTGGACGGCCGCCCCGACCAGCCACAACGGCGCGCCCGAGAACGGGCTGCCCTCCGCGTGGAAGCGCGTCACCCGGCCGTCCTCCACGCCGATGCCGTGCCGGTGCGTCGGGTCGGACGGGATGCGCCTGACCGCGATCGCGCCGTCCTCTCCGGCCGCGGCCAGGAAGCGCGCCACGTCTCCGGCCGTGAAGACCGTGTCCGCGCCGGTGACCAGGTACGGCGGCTCCGCCTCGGCACGCGCGACCGCGTCGCCCGACCCCAGCGCCTCGGGCTGCTCGACGAACCGCAGCTCGAGCGGGAACCCGTCGAGCAACGCCCGGATCTGACCGCCCAGGTGCCCGACGACGACCGCCACGCGCTCGACCCTCGCGGCGCGCAACTCGTTCAGCAGCGTCACGATCACCGGCCGGCCGTCGATCGGCAGCACCGGCTTCGCATAGCGCTCGCTCAGCGGCCGCAGCCTGCTCCCCACGCCTGCTGCCATGACGACGGCCTGCATCGTCACTAGTATCGGTGAGCGTGTGGATCGCGATCGCCGTCGGCGCTGTTGTCGTCGTCCTCGTGCTCTTCCTCGTACTCACGTACAACAAGCTCGTCCGGCTGCGAAACGAGACGCAGACCGGCTGGGCGAACATCGACGTCCAGCTCCGCCGCCGCTACGACCTCGTCCCGAACCTCGTCGAGGCGGTCAAGGGCTACGCCGCGCACGAGCGCGCGACCTTTGACTCGGTCACGCAGCTGCGCACGTCCGCGCAGCAGGCTGGTGGGCCGGCGGCCGCCGCCCAGGCGAACGACCAGCTCGGCGGCGCGATCACCAAACTGATGGCCGTCTCCGAGGCCTACCCGGAGCTCCGCGCCTCAGAGAACTTCCTCGCCCTCCAGCAGGAGCTGGCCGACATCGAGGACAAGCTCGCAGCCGCGCGCCGCTACTACAACCAGACCGTGTACCGGTACCACACGGTCAAGCAGAGCTTCCCGGCCGTGCTGATCGCCGGGCCGTTCGGCTTCAAGGAGCGCGAGTTCTTCGGCACGGACGAGGGACGCGACGCTCCCGTCCTCTCGTTCGACCAGAAGTGACCCTCCAGGAGCAGATCCGCGCGAACCGCTGGCGGACGCTCTGGCTGCTGCTCCTCTTCGCGCTGCTGATCGGGGTTCTCGGCGCGGTGCTGGGCTTCGTGTTCCAGCCCAGCCTCCTGATCGTCGTCGGCGTCGTCGGGATCGTCTACGGGATCTTCAGCTGGCTGACCGCCGGCAAGATCGTCGCCGGCGCGACCGGCGCCCGCCCGGCGGACAAGGCCGAGTACCCGCGCCTCTACCACGTCGTCGAGACCGTCGCGATCGCTGCAGGCCTCACCCAGGTGCCGCCGATCTACGTGGTCGACGACCCGGCCCCCAACGCCTTCGCCGCCGGCCGGAGCATGGACAAGGCGTACATCTGCGTCACCACCGGCCTGCTGAACCTGATGAGCGAGCGCGAGCTCGAAGGCGTGATCGCGCACGAGATGTCCCACGTCCGCAACCGCGACGTCCGCCTGATGACCCTCGTCGCGGTCCTCGTGGGCGTGGTCGCGCTCGTCTCGGACTTCCTGCTGCGGATCTCGTTCTTCGGCGGCGGCCGCAAGAGCGGTGGGAGCGCAGGGCTGATCACCTTCGCGCTCGGCATTGCGGCGCTCCTGTTGGCGCCGCTCGCCGCAGTGCTCATCCAGCTCTGCATCTCGCGGAAGCGTGAGTACCTGGCGGACGCCTCCGGGGCGGAGATCACCGGCGACGGTGAGGGGCTCGCTCTCGCCCTGCGCAAGCTGCTCGACGACACCACCCCGACGCGGCACGCGAGCCGCGCGGTCGCGCACCTCTACATCGAGAACCCGCAGAACCAGGCGACCGGAATCGGCACGGCGTTCAAGGGCCTGTTCGACACCCACCCGCCGCTCGAGGCGCGCATCGCCGCCCTCGAGGAGTCGGGCGGGTTCAAGCTACCGCCCGAGTAGGGTCTCGACCTCGTCGAGGATCTCGGCGGCGATGCGTTCCTTCGCCGCCTTCGGCACCGTTCGCTCGCCCGCCGCCGTGACCAGCACGACCTCGTTGTCGGACGCGTCGAACCCGATGTCGGCGCGCGAGACGTCGTTGAACACGACCAGGTCGAGGTGCTTCTCGGCGAGCATCTTCCGCTTGCGCTCGAGGCCCGCCTCGCCCTCCTCGGCGCCGAAGCCGACGAGCAGCGTCCCGTTCTTGCTCTCCCCGAAGCCCGCGAGGATGTCCTCGGTCGGACTCAGGCTGATCTCCCAGCGCTCGCCCGACTTCGGGCGCTTGCCCTCGACCGGCTCGGGCGCGTAGTCGGCGACGGCGGCGGCCATCAGCACGATGTCGACGCCGGACCGCGCCTTCGCCTCCCGCGCGAGGTCGGCGGCGGTCGGCGTCTCGACCATCTCGACGCCTGCCGGTGGCGGAACGGCCAGGTTCGCCGCCAGGAGGGTCACGTCGGCCCCGCGGCGGCGCGCTTCCTCCGCCAGCGCCACGCCCATCCGCCCCGAGGAGCGGTTGCCGATGTAGCGCACCGAGTCGAGCGGTTCCCGGGTCCCGCCTGCGGTGACGAGCACGGTCTTTCCGGCCAGCGCGTTGGTCTCGCCGAGCAACTCGCGGACCCGCGCAAAGATCGCCTCGGGCTCGCTCATCCGACCTGCGCCCGTCTCGCCCTCGGCGAGATCTCCCTCGTCGGGGCCGATCGTCTCGACGCCGCGCCCGTGCAACGTGGCGACGTTCGCCTGGGTCGCCGGGTGATCCCACATGCGGACGTTCATCGCGGGCGCGACCAGCGCCGGGCCTCTGTAGGCGAGTGCCAGCTGCGTGAGGACGTTGTCGGCCAGACCGGCCGCGAGCTTCGCGAGGGTGTTCGCCGACAGCGGCGCGATCACGAGCGCGTCGGCCTCGACCAGATGGGGATAGAGCTCCCGCGGCTGCTCCCGGCGGGCGAGCGCCTCGAACGTGCGAGCGGCGACGAACCCCTCGGCTTCGGGCGTGAGGACGGGCGTGACCTCGTAGCCGGCCTTCACCAGGAGTCGGCAGAGCTCGCACGCCTTGTAGGCGGCGATGCCACCGGTCACCCCGAGAAGGACCCGACGGGCCATGGCAGAGGCGCCCTAGTTCTTGTACGTGTACTTGATCTTGCCCTCGGCTGTTTCCTCGAGGGCCATGGTCAAGTAGTTCTTCGAGCGGGACTCGACCAGCGGCGGAAACTCGTCGAAGGTGCCCTCACCAAGCTGATGGTGGTAGTTGTTGATCTGGCGGGCGCGCTTCGCGGCGACGATGACCAGCGCATAGCGCGAGTCGACCTGGTCGAGCAGCTCATCGATGCGAGGATGAATCACGGTCGGCTCATGGTAGCTGCAGCCGCGATCTCTCGCCGGACGACGCCCGCGAGCTCGTCGACGGCACGGTTCAGATCGTCGTTCAGGACCACATGATCGAACTCGTCCGCCTGGGTCAGCTGTTCACGCGCCAGGCCGATCCGCTCGCCGATCTCGCCCTCGCTCTCGCTCGCCCGCTCGCGCAGCCGCCGCTCGAGCTCGGGGATCGGCGCAGTGACGAAGATCGTCACAGCACCGGCGACGCTGTCCTTGACGTTCAGTGCGCCCTCCGGTCTCGAGCTCGAGCACGGGGATCTTCCCGTCGCCCGCGATCCGGTCGACCTCGGAGCGCAGCGTCCCGTAGCGCTTACCGGAGACGTACGTGACGTGCTCGAGAAATGTCGCCCTCGTGGACGCGACGCGCGAACTCGGCATCGGTGAGGAACCAGTACTCGCGTCCGTCCTCCTCGCCGGGCCGGCGGTGCCGCGTCGTCGCGGAGATCGCCACCTCGAGGTCGGGCACCCGCTCGAGCAGCGCCTTGATCAGCGTCCCCTTCCCGGCCCCGGAGGGGCCGGTGATCACGAAGACGGGCGAGCCGTCAGCCGTTCCGGTGGAAGAGCCCAATGAGCTCGGCGCGTTGACGGTCGGACAGCCCACCGACGGTTTTCGACTGGCTGATGCGGCACTGGTTCAGGAAGCGGGCGGCCTTCACGCGGCCGAACTTCGGAACCGCCATCAGCATGTCGAACACCTTCGCCGTCGAGACGTACTCGGGCGGGTTGTCGAGGATCTTCTCGATCTGGACTCTGCCGTTCTTGAGGTCCTTCTTCAGCTGCGCCCGGCGGACGCGGATGTCGTTGGCCCTCGCGAGAGCCTCCATGCGCTGATCGAGAGAGCGAACCGGCGCCATTGCCTGGGTCTTCGTCGCCATACAGGGGAGCGAGTCTAACAGCTTGGAACCCGCGGTCAACCGTGGTCGAACACGCTCGTTTGCAGGGATTTTTACGGAACTCTCGACCCTAGATCGAGGTGTTTTCTCTCAGGCAACGCTTCTCCGTGCGAAATCCCGCACGCTTCCTCGGCCGACGAGAGGCCTGCTGTTGCCAGTTCTGCCGACAATTCCTCCCGGATGCGGGCCGGAGCGAACGGGTCCGAGAAGAGGATGGTGCCGATCGCGACCGCCCGTGCCCCGGCCGCGAAGAGCTCGAGGGCGTCGCGTCCGGAGGCAACACCGCCCATCCCGACGATCGGCAGCGAGGTCGCCTTGAAGCACGCGTGGACGGCGGCGAGGGCGACCGGCTTCAGCGCCGGGCCCGACAGCCCCCCGGTGCCGGTGCCGAGGACCGGGCGAAGCCCCGTGTCGAGCTTCATGCCGCGCATCGTGTTCACGAGCGAGAGCCCGTCGGCGCCGGCTGCCTCCACCGCTCTGGCGACCCCGGCGATGTCCCAGCTGGCCGGCGAGAGCTTCGCGTAGATCGGCAGCGTGGTCGCCGCACGGCAGGCCGCGACGATCTCGGCGGCCGACTCCGGTGCCTCGTCGACGTTCGGGCAGGACAGGTTCAGCTCGATCGTCACGTCCTCGAGCAGCGCGCACGTGTCGGCGTACTCCTGCGCGGTGAAGCCGCCGACCGACACCCAGAGCGGAACGCCGAGCTCGCGCAGCCGCGGCAGCGACTCGGCGAGGAAGCGGTCGCGGCCGGGGTTGGCCAGGCCGATCGAGTTGAGCATCCCGACGTCGGTCTCGGCGATCCGCACCGGCGGGTTCCCTCCGCGCGGGAGCGGCGTCACCGTCTTCGTCACGAAGGCGTCGAGCGACCGGGCCGCCTCCGGAGCGGTCAGCGCGTCGAGGCAGCCGGAGGCGTTCAGCAGCATGCCTGCTCCGGCCATGACAGGGGTCTGACCCCTGCACACGTCCAACGCGGCCGTGGCTCGAAACGCAAACTCGCTGGCAGACTCACGCCGCTGCCTCATTCGGACATGGCAGGGGTCTGACCCCTGTCATGTCTGTTCCGGACAGACCGGCCCTTCGACGCACAGCCGCTTCCACCCGCCGTCGATCTCGACCGCGCAGCCGTAGCAGGCGCCGTAGCCGCAGGCCATGGGCGCTTCCCAGGCGAGCTGCGCTGCCGGCGCGATCGCCCGCACCGCCTCGAGCATCGGCTCGGGCCCGCACGCGAGTACGTCGAAGCCCGCCTCGATCAGTTCGGTGACGAGCGTCGGGTCGATTGCGACCTCGGCGTTCGGCACGAGCGCCGCGGCGGCCGCGTGCCATTCGGAGCGGAAGCCGAGCACGGCCGGCGGCCCGCCCAGCCGCTGCGAGAGGAACGGCAGCGGCGCGATCCCGATCCCGCCGCCGACGAGCAGCGGGCGCTCGACGTCCAGCCGGAAGCCGTTCCCCAGCGGGCCGAACACGTGGATCGAGTCGCCGGGCTCGAGCGCGGCGAGCGCCTGCGTGCCGGGCCCGATCGGGTCGATCAGGAACGCGAGCTCCCTCGGCGGCGCCAGGCAGAGGCTCATCGGCCGCGGCAGCAGCCGCCCCGGCGCCTCGAGCATGAAGAACTGCCCTGGCACGCCCGTGTCGAGCCCACCGCGCTCCACGCGGAGCAGCGTGTACGGGCCGACCTGCTCGGTGTCAGTGACCGTTAACGGTTCGCGTCTCGACATCGATCCGCTCCTGCAGCGACAGCGCCAGCTCGGTGCGCGCGTTGGCGATCGCGTGCACGGCCGCGGCCGCGCCGGAGATCGTGGTGATGCACGGGATGCGCGCGACGAGCGCCGCCTCGCGGATCCGGTAGCCGTCGGTGCGCTGCAGCGAGCCGCCGACCGGGGTGTTCACGACCAGGTCGCAGCGGCCGCGGCGGACGAGGTCGACCACCGACGCCTCTGCCCCCTCCGCGATCTTCGCGACGATCTCGACCTCGAGACCCGCGGCCTGGAGCGTCCGCGCCGTCCCGCCGGTGGCGACGAGCTTGAACCCGAGCCCGGCGAGCGCAGCGGCGACGGGCACGACCGCGGGCTTGTCGGCGTCGCGCACCGAGAGGAACGCCGTGCCGCTCGTCGGCAGCGGCCGCCCCGCCGCCCGCTCCGCCTTCGCGAACGCGGTGGGCAGGTCGGAGGCGGACGCCATCACCTCGCCGGTGGAGCGCATCTCCGGCCCGAGCACCGGGATCGCTGCCGGGGAAGCGCGCGAACGGGAGGACGGCCGCCTTGACGCTGACCTGCGCCGGGGGACGCTCGGGCGGCAGTGCGAGGTCGGCGATCGTCGCGCCGGCGCCGAGCTTGCACGCCGCCTCGACCAGATTGAGCCCGGTCGCCTTCGACGCGAACGGGACCGTCCGCGACGCGCGCGGGTTTGCCTCGAGCACGTAGACGGTGTCCTCGGCGACGGCGAGCTGGACGTTGATCAGGCCGACGGTGCCGAGCGCAGGCGCGAGCCGCCGGACGACGCTCTCGACCTCGCGCGCGGTGGCCGCTGTCGAGCGACGGCGCGGGCAGCACGCAGGCCGAGTCGCCCGAGTGGACGCCCGCCTCCTCGACGTGCTGCATCACGGCGGCGACGTACGTGTGCTCGCCGTCGCAGAGCGCGTCGACGTCGATCTCGATCGCGTTCTCGACGAAGCGGTCGACCAGCACCTTGCCGCTCAGATCCTTGTGGAACGCCTGGACGACCTCGTTGCCGCGGTAGCAGACCCGCATTGCGCGCCCGCCGAGGACGTACGACGGCCGCACGAGCACGGGGTAGCCGATCCGGTGCGCGATCTCCGCCGCCTCGCGGCCGCTCTCGGCGATCCCCCACTCCGGGCAGCGGATCCCGAGCCCGGAGAGCAGCTCGCCGAAGCGCTCGCGGTCCTCGGCGAGGTCGATCGCGTCGTACGGCGTGCCGAGGATGCGGAAGCCGGCGGCCTCGATCGCGCGGGCGAGCTTCAGCGGCGTCTGCCCGCCGAACTGGATCACGACGCCCTCCGGCTGCTCGCGCTCGCAGACGGCGAGCACCTCCTCGATCCCGAGCGGCTCGAAGTAGAGGCGGTCGGACGTGTCGTAGTCGGTCGAGACGGTCTCGGGGTTGCAGTTGACCATGATCGCCTCGTAGCCGAGCGCCCGGAAGCTCTGCGCGGCGTGGACGCAGCAGTAGTCGAACTCGATCCCCTGCCCGATCCGGTTCGGGCCGGAGCCGATGATCACGACGCGCGCCTTGTCGGTGAACGGCGGCAGCTCGTCGGCCTCGCCGAACGTCGAGTAGTAGTAGTTCGACTCGGCCGCGACCTCGCCGGCGCACGAGTCGACGCGGCGGTAGACGCGCTTCCCGGTCGGCGGGCCGTCGGCCGCGAGCTGCTCGAGCTCGGCGCGGAACCACGGGTGGATGTCCTCCGGCAGGTCGTCGAGGCTCTCCCACGGTGTGACCGCGCCCGCGTCGAGCTCGCGCGAGCGGAACGCCTTCCAGAACGCCTCGCGGAACGTCCGGCCGATGCCCATCGCCTCGCCGACCGACTTCATCTGCGTGCCGAGCGTGCGGTCGGCGCCCGGGAACTTCTCGAACGCGAAGCGCGGGAACTTGACGACCACGTAGTCGAGCGTCGGCTCGAACGACGCCGGCGTCGTCTTCGTCAGGTCGTTCGGGATCTCGTCGAGCGTGTAGCCGACGGCGAGCTTCGCGGCGACCTTGGCGATCGGGTAGCCGGTCGCCTTCGACGCCAGCGCCGACGAGCGCGACACGCGCGGGTTCATCTCGATCACGCGCAGGTCGCCGGTCTCGCGGTCGCGCGCGAACTGGATGTTCGAGCCGCCCGTCTCGACGCCGACCGCGCGGATGACGGCGGCGGCCGCGTCGCGGAGCTCCTGGTACGCCTCGTCGGACAGGGTCATCTGCGGCGCGACCGTGACCGAGTCGCCCGTGTGGACGCCCATCGGGTCGAGGTTCTCGATCGAGCAGACGATCACGACGTTGTCGCGCTTGTCGCGCACGACCTCGAGCTCGAACTCGTCCCAGCCGCGCACCGACTCCTCGACCAGCACCTGGCCGATCGGGCTCTCACGCAGGCCGGTCTCGACCTGCGTGACCAGCTCCTCGTGGGTGTAGGCGAAGCCGCCGCCGTGGCCGCCGAGCGTGAACGCCGGGCGGATGACGGCCGGGAGCGAGACGCCGGCGAGGTCGTTGATCGAGGTGACGATCTTCGAGGTCGGCACGCGCAGGCCGACGCTGCGGACGGCCTCGCGGAAGAGCTCGCGGTCCTCGGCGCGCATGATCGCGTCGAGGCCTGCGCCGATCAGCTCGACGCCGAGCGTCTCGAGCACGCCCGCCTCGACCAGCTCGATCGAGAGGTTGAGCGCCGTCTGGCCGCCCATCGTCGGCAGGAGCGCGTCCGGCCGCTCGCGCTCGAGCACGTCGGTGACGCCGCGCAGGTCGAGCGGCTCGAGGTACGTGCGGTCGGCGAAACCGGGGTCGGTCATGATCGTCGCCGGGTTCGAGTTGACGACGATCGTCCGGAACCCGTCCTCGCGCAGCACCTTCAGCGCCTGGCAGCCGGCGTAGTCGAACTCGCACGCCTGGCCGATCACGATCGGCCCGGAGCCGATCAGGCAGATCGACTCGATGTCGGTGCGCCTAGGCAACGGCGCGCAGCTCCTCGACCCACTCCGCGATGATCGGCGCCCCGTCGTGCGGGCCGGGGCTCGCCTCCGGGTGGAACTGCGCCGAGCGCGCGCGCAGCTTCGGGTAGTGGAGCCCCTCGACCGTGCCGTCGTAGAGCGACGTGTGGCTGACGCCCTCGCCGGTGCCGGGCGCGACGGCGAAGCCGTGGTTCTGCGAGGTGACGAGGACGCGGCGCGTGGCGTGGTCGACGACGGGGTGGTTCGCGCCGCGATGGCCGAACGGGAGCTTGAAGGTCTCGTGGTCGGTCGCGAGCGCGAGCAACTGGTGGCCGAGGCACACGCCGAGCACGGGCGTGCGCCCGAGCAAGTCGCGAACGGTCTGCGTCTCGGCGACGAGCGGCGCCGGGTCGCCGGGGCCGTTGCCGAGCAGCACGCCGTCGTAGGCGGCCAGCGTGTCGGCGTCGACGTCGTGTGGGAAGACGTCGACGGCCGCCCCCGCGTCGGTCAGCAGCCGCAGGATCGAGCGCTTGACGCCGTAGTCGACGACCGCGACGCGGACGTCGCCTTCCGTCGCGAACGTGGACATCTCCGCCGGGGAGACACCGGCGACGAGCGCCGCCCCCTCCATCGAGGGCTGCGCGCGCACCTCGGCCAGCACCTCGTCGACGGAGGCGTCGCCGGCAACCGCCGCAGCGCGCATCGCGCCCCGGTCGCGGAGGTGGAGTACCAGCGAGCGGGTGTCGATCCCGCGCAGCCCGACGACGCCGCGCTCACGCAGCCAGTCGGTCCAGTCCGTCCCGCCGCGTCTCGCGCATGATCACCGCGGTCGCGTGCACGCCGGTCGACTGCGAGCGCTCGTCGGCGATGCCGTAGTTGCCGATCATCGGCGCGGTGAAGCAGACGATCTGCCCGACGTAGCTCGGGTCGGTGACGGTCTCCTGGTAGCCGCTCATCGAGGTCGTGAACACCGCCTCACCGAACGCGCGGCCGTCCGCGGCGACGGACTCGCCCGGGAAGACCGTCCCGTCCTCGAGGACCAGGAAGCTCACGAAGCCTCGTACGCGACGCGGCCGGCGGCGACGGTCAGCCGCACCTTCCCGCGCAGGGTCTCGCCGATCAGCCACGAGTTCGACGACCGCGACCGGAAGCCGCCGTCGCCGACCCGCCAGGCGGCCCCAGGGTCGAGCAGCACCAGGTTCGCCCGCGCGCCCTTCGCGATCCGGGGCGCCTCCAGCCCGTACGCGCGGGCGGGCCCGGTCGACATCCGCTCGATCAGCACCGGCAGCGTCAGCAGGCCGGTCTCGACCAGGTGTGTGTTCAGCGAGGCGAAAGCGGTCTCGAGGCCCGTGACGCCGAACGGCGCCTCCTCGAACGGGACGTCCTTCTCGTGCGCTGCGTGCGGTGCGTGGTCGGTGGCGATGACCGAGATCGTGCCATCGCGCACCGCGTCGATCAGGGCCGAGCGGTCGTCGGCCGACCGCAGCGGCGGGTTCATCTTCATGTTCGCGTCGAGTGAGCGAACCGCCTCGTCGGTGAGGACGAGATGGTGCGGCGTCGCCTCGCCGGTGGCGGCGAGCCCCTGGGCGCGCCAGCGGCGCAGCTCGTCGACCGACTCGCGAGCCGAGAGGTGCAGCAGGTGGATCGGCTGCCCCTCGTACGCGGCGAGGGCGAGGTCGCGGCCGACCATCACGCTCTCGGCGACCGACGGGTAGCCGGCGAAGCCGAGCTCGGCCGACACGGACCCCTCGTGCATCTGGCCGGTACGCGAGAGCGTCGGCTCCTCGCAGTGGACGGCGACGCGGAGGCCGGTGATCCCGTGGTACTGGAGTGCCCGCCGCATCAGGCCGGGCGCGACGACCGGGCGGCCGTCGTCCGAGAAGCCGGCGGCACCGGCGTCGGCGAGCTCCGCCATCTCGGTCAGCTCCTCCCCACGCTGGCCCTTCGTGATCGCGGCCAGGAACCCGACCGGCACTTCGGCTTCGTCGCGTGCGGTCTCGATCAGCGAGCCGAGCACGGCGGCCGAGTCGACGACCGGCTCGGTGTTCGGCATCGCCAGGATCGCGCAGAAGCCGCCGGCGGCGGCGGCGGCGGTGCCGGAGGCGATCGTCTCCTCGTCCTCGCGGCCCGGCGTGCGCAGGTGCACGTGCGGGTCGACGAACCCGGGGGCGAGCACGAGCCCGCGCCCCTCGACCACTCGGTGGCCGTTGGGCGACACGTTCAGGCCGATGTCGACGATCTCACCCTTGTCCACCCGGACGTCGAGGACCTCGTCGATCCCCTCGGCAGGGTCGATCACGCGGGCGCTGCGAATGACGAGGTCGTCGTGGCCCTCCCTGCCGTGGAGCATCGTCATCTAGGCCACCTCCTCGCGGACCTCGGGCTTGACCTCGACGGGGCCGTGCGTGAGCAGGTCGTAGAGCACCGCCATCCGCACGACGAGCCCGGCACGCACCTGGGTCTCGATCAGGGCGTCGACCGAGTCGGCGACGACCGGGTCGATCTCGACGCCGCGGTTCATCGGGCCGGGGTGCATCACCTTCTGGCCCGGCCGCAGCCGCGCCGGCGTGACGCCCCAGCGCGCGCTGTACTCGCGCAGGCTCGGCACGAAGTTCTCGCCGGACTCCATCCGCTCGCGCTGCATGCGCAGGACGTAGACGACGTCGGCGGAGCCGATCGCTGCGATGTCGGTGGAGACCTCGCAGCCCATCGCCTCGATGCCGCGCGGGATCAGCGGCGGCGGCCCGACGACCGTGACGCGCGCGCCCATCAGCGTGAGCGCCTGGATATTCGAGCGGGCGACCCGCGAGTGGAGCACGTCGCCGACGATCGCGACGTGCAGCCCTTCGATCGGGCCGACGTTCTGCTCGATCGTGTACAGGTCGAGCAGCGCCTGGGTCGGGTGCTGGTGCTTCCCGTCCCCGGCGTTGACGACGTGCGCGCCCGTCACCCGCGCGACGAGGTCGGGCGCGCCGATCTGCTCGTGCCGGATGACGATCACGTCCGGGTCGTAGGCGTTCAGGGTCAGCGCCGTGTCCTTCAGCGACTCGCCCTTGTCCACCGACGAGCCGGTCGACTTGATCGACATCACGTCGGCGGAGAGGCGCTTCGCGGCGAGCTCGAAGCTGGCCGACGTGCGCGTGGACGACTCGAAGAAGAGGTTCACGACCGTGCGGCCGCGCAGCGTCGGCAGCTTCTTCATCTCGCGCTCGAGCGAGCGCTCGAAGGTGTTCGCGGTCGCGAGCAGCCGCCCGACGTCGTCGCGGGTGAGATCGCCGATCGAGATCAGATGCCGCCGCGGCGGCGGGTCGGACGGCGGGAGCAGGTCGTCGCGCACCAGCTGGACGGTCACTGGGTCTCCTCCTGTGAGACGAGCAGGACCTGGTCGATCTCGTCGATCTCGACGAGTTGCACCTGGACGCGCTCGTGCCGGGCGGTGGGCAGGTTCTTACCGACGTAGTCGGGGCGGATCGGAAGCTCGCGGTGGCCGCGGTCGGCGACGACGGCGAGCTGGACGCGGGCCGGGCGGCCGTAGGCGAACAGCGCCTCGATCGCGGCGCGGATCGTGCGGCCGGTGTAGAGGACGTCGTCGACGAGGATGCAGGTGCGACCCTCGAGCGCGAAGTCGAGCTTCGACTCGCGGACGAGCGGCTGCGCGTGCAGGGGCGCCTCGCTGCCGCGCACGTGGACATCGTCGCGGTGGAAGGTGATGTCGATCGTCCCGAGGTCGACCGTGACGCCGCTGAACTCCTCGACCAGCCGGCGCAGGCGGTGCGCGAGCGGGACGCCGCGGGTATGGATGCCGATCAGTGCGACGCTGCCGAGATCGGTGTTGCCCTCGATGATCTCGTGAGCGATCCGCTGAAGGGTGCGGCCGAGCGCGTCTGCGTCTAGAAGAACCCGCCCCTGGGCGGGTGCGTGTGCACTCAACTCGACTCCTTTTCGGCCTCACTGGACCGGGTTAAAGGACGTGACGGGCGACAGACTAGCGACTCCTGCCGACGTCATACGTTTTCATGAGGCGCGCCGCACTCGTCGCTTTGCTCTTCGCCCTCCTGGCGCCGGGCGCCCTCGCCGGCCCGGCGGCCGCCCCGCCGAAGATGGAGGGGCCGTTCCTGCAGGGCGCCGATCTGTACTGGGTCTGGCGGGCGCCGCATCCGAAGTCCGTGATCGTCTTCATGCACGGCCTCGACCAGAGCGAGCTGTACCCGGCGAACCACCTGCCGTGGATCGAGCACCTCGTCCGCACGGGGAACGACGTGATCTACCCGCGCTACGAGAATTCACCCGGACGCGGGCCCGCGCTGCTGCACTCGGCCAAGGCCGTCGTCGCCGGGATCATCACGCTCGGCCGTCCCCGCATCCCGGTCGTGTTCGTCGGCTACTCGCGCGGGGGCAGGCTGGCGATGGAGCTGGCGGGGTCAGCCTGGCGGTTCCGGGTCGTGCCCGCCGCGGTGATGAGCATCTTCCCCAGCCAGCTCAACCCGGTCGTCGAGGAGGTCGTGAACCTCAAGCGGCTGCCCCACTCCGCGCACGTGTTGCTGCTCGCGGGCGCGGAGGACTCCGCAGACGGCGTGCACGACCTCCTCATCCGCCTCCGAGACGACGGCTTCCCGCCCGAGAACGTCCAAGCCGAGGTGGTGAAGTCGGTGGGTTCGTTCCACGCCGACCACTTCTCGGCGATGCAGGTCACCCCGGCGGCGAAGCGGGCGTTCTGGGGGCGGCTCGACCGCCTACTCGGCGGGCTGCACCGGTAGCCCGGCGGCCCGCCAGGCCTCGAAGCCGCCGTCGACATCCGTCGCGCCGGCGAAGCCGAGCTCCTGCAGCTGCGCGGCGGCCAGGCTCGACGAGTAGCCGTGGCGGCAGATCAGGATCACGCGGGTCTCGCGCGACAGCTCGTCGAGCCGCCAGAGCACGACCGACAACGGGTGGTGCAGCGCGCCGGGGACGACGCCCCGCTGCTCGCGCTGCTCGTCGGGCGAGCGCGTGTCGACGATCAGCGCGCCGGCCTGCTGGGCCGCGAGCGCCTGCTCCGGCGTCAGCCGCTCGAGCCCGGCGCGGGCGTCGGCGAGCAGCGCTTCGACGGGCCGCTCAGGAACGGATGTAGCCCCACTTCTTCAGGTCCTTCATGAGCTGTGCGACGTAGGCCTTGCCGGCCGGGTAGCCGAGATACTGCTTCCCCGTGTAGAGGACTCCCTTGCGGAGGGCGTCGTCGAGCGCCTTCTTCGCCGCGTCGGGGCGGCCGAGGAGGTACTGGTCCGCGACGTACGCGGCGACGAACGCGCGCGGGTCGAAGTCGTTCGACGGCCCCTTCAACCGGGCGAACTGCTTGAGCGCGTAGGCCGCGTTCTTCTCGATCTCCCGGGGGAACTTGCGGGTGACGTCGACGAGCTTCCCCTGCCGGTAGTCGGAGATCTGCGGCGGGGCGTACGAGAACACGTATGCCGTGTACGTGTAGATGAACCGCTCGTCGTAGGCGACGAACTCGGGCACGCCGTCGTGGTCGAGGTCCGCGATGCGCCTGCCGTAGTTGCCCCAATAGGCGAAGCTCGACCTGTAGCGGTGTGCCGCCGGATCCCTGCGCAGGATGAGGGAGACCGAGCAGCAGTGGGCGCCGCCGGTGAACAGGTCGACGATCACCTCCGGCTCGCCGCCGTCGAGGTCGCGCACCTTGACGTCGACCGGGCGGCTCTGGGCGCAGTCGGGGCAGCCGAGCTTCTGCAGGGGCGCGTCGACGACCGTCTTGCCGGAGCGCACGACCTTCAGGCGGAGCTTCTCGTAGAAGTAGTTGCGCTCGGTGTAGCTGACCGACGCCGTGACCGGGCCGGCGTGGCTCGTGAAGGTCTGCGGGACGGCGCGGGAGATGTCGAGCGTGAGGCAGCCGAGCCGTGCGGGCTTCCCGGAGTTCGTGACGCGCAGTGTCCACTTCCCCTTCGCCTCCTGCCCGTACAACGACGCCAGGTTCCCTTCGGGGCGGTACGGGTTGTCGGTGAACGGGGACTTGCCCGAGGCGATCGGGTTCGTGTCCATGTCGGAGTCGACGACGGTGACGATGCCGGTGCACCCCTTGTCGCTACCGAAGTCCGCACCGGTGCCGCGGTTGGTGACGAGCGGGATCTCGGTGCCCTGCGGGCTGACGAGCGAGATCGCCAGCGCCGACGTGGCCGGCGTCGTGACGCGGAACGAGACGCGGACGAACGACACCGGCCCGCGGTCGGGGACGTTGACCGGGTAGTCGAGACTCGCCCCGATCGGGACGTCGATGTTCCCGGTCGAGTACTCGCCGGTGGCGGCGCCCGCGGGCGCGGCACCCACCAGGAGCAGGAATGAGAACAGCAGCAGCCGCTTCATCTACGTCCCGGCGGTCAACTCGTCCGGCTCCGTCAGCGACTCGATCGCGTCGCGCGCGGCCTCGAGCGACGACTCCGCGACCAGCACCTTCTGTGGTGCGTCCTCGGTGCCGGTCGGGTGGTGGTCGACGGCGGTCTCGAGCTCCGAGTCGATGCCGGCGGCCTGGAGAAGCGCCTGGATCTCTTCTGCTTCGGTGACGTCCTCGGCGAGGACGACCTGCACGAGTCTGGTCATCGGGCGGCCTCCTGGGGCATCGCGGTCGGGTTCTCCGGGGGGCTCTGTTCTCCTCGGGGCTGGAGCGCGCCGCCCTTGATCAGGTGCGGCCCACCCCGCTCCTGGAATCGTACTTCGATGATATCGAAGTCCCTGGGAACCACCGTCTCGGGGAAGACCGCCCGCGCCTCGCGGGCCGCCTCCGGGCCGAAGTAGCGCGTCGAGAGATGGGTCAGGGCGAGCATCTTGACGCCGGCGGCAAGCCCGAGCTGCGCGGCGTCGACCGCGGTCGAGTGCGCGGTCTCGATCGCGCGCTCCCGCTCGTCCTCGAGGAAGGTCGCCTCGTGGACGAGCAGGTCTGCGTCCTTCGCCGCCTCGAGCACCGAACGTGTGGGCGCGGTGTCACCGGCGATCACGACGGTGCGGCCGGGCCGTGACTCGCCCAGCACCTGGTCGGGCGTGACGGTCGTGCCGTCGGCGAGCGTGATCGCCTCGCCGCGCTGCAGGCGTCCGCGCTCAGGGCCGAATGGGACGCCGAGCCGGTCGGCGGTCTCGACGTCGAATTGCCCGGGGCGGTCGTCCTCGACCAGCGCGTAGCCGACCGACGACACGCGGTGCTCGACCGGGAAGGTGACGAGGCGGTAGTCGCCGCGCTCGAGCACGTCGCCCGCCTGCAGTTCCTCGAGCTCGTACGGATAGGTCAGCTTCCCGAAGATCCTGCGCAGCGACGTGAACAGCTCGGCGAGTCCCGGTGGCCCGTAGATCGTGATCGGTGCCTCGCGGCCGCGCAGCGCGAACGTCTTCAGCATCCCCGGCAGACCGAGGTAGTGGTCGGCGTGGTAGTGGGTGAGGAAGACCTCGTGCAGGTCGATCAGGCCGAGCGACGAGCGGAGCATCTGCCGCTGGGTGCCCTCCGCGCAGTCGAAGAGCAGGCGTTCGCCGCCGCGGCGGACGAGCAGCGCGGTCGGGGAGCGGTCGGCCGTGGGCATCGAGCCCGCGGTGCCGAGAAAGACGACGTCGAGGTCCATCCCCGACAGTGTCTAGGTCGGTTAGGGAAGCCGCAAACGCTGACCCGGCTGCACGAGCGAGCCGGCGAGGCGGTTGCGGTCCTCGAGCCGGTACACCGCCTCGCGCGGATCCCCGCCGTAGTGCGACGCGGCGATCGTCCAGAGCGTGTCGCCCGCCTGCACGACGTAGACCTGCTCGCGTGCGGCGCTGTCCGACCGGCGGGCGCCCCAGGCGACCGCGACGGCGAAGATGGCGATGATCACGATGAGCCTCACGAACATGTGTTCGATGATAGAGCGAACATCTGTTCGTGTCAAGGGTCGTCAGAGCAGCGCGTCTGCGAGCTTCCCCGCCCCAAAGCGGACGGGGTCGTCGGCCGGCAGTCCGGTCTCGGCCTCCGCGGCGGCGATCGCCACGCCCGCCGCACCGTCGTCCAGATGCCGCGTATTCAGCGCGATCGCCCCGACCTTCGCAGGCCGCGCGGGAAGCGCGATCCGCTCGTGGAGCTCGACGAGCTCGGGGAGCGTCCGCAGCGCGTGGCCGGGGTAGCCCTCGATCTCGGTCGACCCGGCGAGATGGCAGAGCACGAACGCGTGCGGCGCCGAGCCGTGGATCAGGCCGAGCGTGACACCGGAGTACGCGGGGTGCAGGAGCGCACCCTGCCCCTCGACCCACAGCACCCTTCCCCCGCGGGAGGCGCCCTCGACGACGAGCTGCTCGGCGGCGCCGGCCGTGAAGTCCGAGACGACCGCGTCGACGGAGATCCCCCAGCCGGCGATCGCGATCCCGGTCTGGCCGGTCGGCACGAACACAGAATCGAGGCCGCGGCGCTGCGCCTCGCGGTCGAGCTCCAGCGAGACGGTCATCTTCCCGATCGCGCAGTCGGAGCCGACGGTGAGGATGATCCGCGCGTCGAGCTCGAGGTTCGCGCCGGTCGGGACGTTCAGACCGTCGGGCGGCTTGCGCAGGTCGCGCAGCTCGACACCGCGGCGCGCGGCGAGCTCGACCAGCTCGGCGTCGTCCTCCAGGTACTCGTGCAGGCCGTTCTCGACGTCCAGCCCTCCTGCGACGCACTGCTTCAGCAGCTCGCGCCAGGCGGGCGGGAAGCGGCCGCCCTGGGTGGCGACGCCGACGAGCGCCGTCGTCGGGCCGAAGGCGAGGCCGTCCTCGACCGTGCCGACGACCGGGATGCCCTCGTAGCTCTCGCCCGGGCGCTCGGAGTCGACGATCGCCACGGTCGGGTCGGGGCCGTACTTCACGACCCCGCGCATCGTCTTGCCGTAGTGCGCGTCGCCGCTCTTGCCCTCGGCGAGGATCAGCAGCGTCTTACCAGTGCCAGGCACTGTCAGGGCGCCCGCCGCACGCCCAGGCCCGGATCCTCCGACGGCGTCTGGATCCCGTCGACCAGCACGACGCCGGGCCACGGGTCGTGCTTGATCAGCAGGTTCCCGTCGAGGTCGACGTGGTCGCAGAGGCTGGCCATCGCCGCGCCGGCCGCGATCCCGAGGCCGGTCTCGACCATGCAGCCGAGCATCACGCCGAGGCCGAGCGCGCGGGCCGCGTGGGCCATCCGGACGCCCTCCAGGATCCCGCCCGACTTCGCCAGCTTGATGTTGATCCCGTGCGCGATCGGAGCGCAGATGGGGACGTCGGCCAGGATGTGGCAGTCCTCGTCGACGTAGATCGGGATCGGCGACGCCTTCTTCAGCGCCGCACCACCCGGGTCGCCGGCCGGGAGCGGCTGCTCGCAGTACTCGACGCCGAGCTCGTCGAGCTGCGGCAGCGCGTCGAGCGCCTCGTCGATCGACCACCACTCGTTCACGTCGACCTGGAGCGGGACGTCGGTCGACTCTCGCACCGCGCGGACGCGGTCGACGTCGAGGCCGTCGCCGCCGCCGAGCTTCAGCTTCAACCGCTTGAAGCGCCCGGTCGCATGCGCCTTCGCCGCCTTCGCGCCCATCTCGTCGGGCGCGGCAAGGCCGATCGTCCACGAGGTCGGCGGCCCCAGCCGCTCCAGCCCAAGCGCACGCCACACCGGCTCGCCGAGCAGCTTCCCCGAGAGGTCGTGGAAGGCGCCGTCGATCGCCGCCCGCGCCGCGTACTGCTCCTTCGGCAGCCGGCCGAGCACCTCCTCGAGCGCGAACGGGTCGTCGCCCAGCTCGCCGGCGACGCCCTCGATATACGCGAGCGCCGACCCGGCCGACTCCTCGTACCGCTCGATCGGCGCCGCCTCGCCGAACCCGGACACGTCGCCGTGCCGGATCTCGACCTCGACGACGTCCGCGGTGTCCTGCGACCCGCGCGCGATCGTGAACGTCTCGGCCAGCTCCAGGGAGACGATCCGGGCACTCAAGTCCACGCCGGTACACTACGACCCCTAGCGCCTGTAGCTCAGGGGATAGAGCGCGCGCCTCCGGAGCGCGAGGTCGCAGGTTCGAATCCTGCCAGGCGCATACGCTCCCTTCCCCAAGAGCACCTCGTACCTCAGTTATCGGTGTGGCCGCGACCGCCATGTCGGTCGCGGCGGCGGACAGAGGTCCTACGGCTCGATCGCTGCGGCGACCTCGACCGTCGCGCCGCCGGCCGCCGGCGGGATGAGGCTTCCCTCCACCCGCTCCCCGTCGACGACGAGCGACGTGACGCGGCCGCGCACGCCGGGCTGCTTGTGAACGGCGATCCGGTAGGTCGCTCCGCGGAAGCGGCGCTCGGCGGTGAAGCCCTCCCAGTCCGCCGGCAGGCACGGATCGATCCGCAGGCCGTCGTGCTCCGGGCGGATGCCCAGGATCCACTGCGTGATCGCGACGAGATTCCAGGCTGCCGTGCCCGTGAGCCACGAGTTCTTCGCCTCTCCGTGCGTCGGCGCGTCGCGGCCCGCGATCATCTGTGCGTACACGTACGGCTCGCAGCGGTGGATCTCGCTGATCCCCTCGCGAGCGGACGGGTTGATGCGCAGGTAGTAGTCGAATGCCGCGTCTCCGTCCCCCGCGAGCGTCTCGGCGATCATGATCCACGGGTTCGTATGACAGAACACGCCGGCGTTCTCCTTGTAGCCGGGCGGATACGACGTGATCTCGCCGAGCTCGAGCCGGTAGCGCGTGTACGCGGGCTGCAGGAGCACGATCCCGTGCGGAGTCGCCAGGTGCTCCCGCACGGAGGCAAGGGCCCGCTCGGGCAGCCCGTGGCCGAGCCCGATGCCCGCCATCGAGCAGATGCCCTGCGGCTCGACGAAGATGCGCCCCTCGTCGTTCGAGGCCGAGCCGACGGGAGCGCCCGCGAAGTCGTACGCGCGACGGAACCACTCGCCGTCCCAGCCGTGCAGCCGAACCGCGTCCGCCATGCGCTCCCTCGCCTCGCGGTGCGCAGCCGCCGCGTCAGGATCCCCGACGCGCTCGGCGATCGCCGCGAGCTCCTCGGCGGCGAGCACGAAGAGGCCCGCGATGAACACGGACTCGGCGACCCCGCCCTCGCGCTGGGGCGCCGTCTGGAACGACTCGCCCGCCGTCGAGGTGAAGCTGTTCAGGTTCAGGCAGTCGTTCCAGTCGGCCCGCCCGATCAGCGGCAGCCCGTGCGGGCCGAGGCGATCGAGCGTGTAGCCGAGCGAGCGCCCGAGGTGCTCGTAGAGCGGTGCCTCCGATCCGGGCTCGTTGTCGTATTGCGCCGGCTCCTGGAGGATCGAGAAGTCACCCGTCTCCTTGAGGTAGGCGGCGACGGCGAGAACCAGCCAGAGCGGGTCGTCGTTGAAGCCGGAGCCGATTGTGTCGTTGCCGCGCTTGGTCAGCGGCTGGTACTGGTGGTAGGCCCCGCCCGAAGGGAGCTGTGTGGCGGCCAGATCGAGGATGCGCGTCCTGGCGCGATCCGGGACGAGGTGCACGAATCCCAGCAGGTCCTGGTTCGAGTCGCGGAACCCCATCCCCCTCCCGATGCCGGATTCGAACAGCGATGCCGACCGCGACAGATTGAACGTGGTCATGCACTGGTACGTGTTCCAGACGTTGACCATCCGGTCCGCATGCTCGCTCGGCGTCGAGATCTGCAGGCCGCCGAGAAGATCCGACCACCGGTTGCCGAGCCGGGCGAACGCCGCCTCGACCTCGAGCGGATCGAGGTAGCGCTCGATCACCGCGCGGGCACCCCGCTTGTCGATCGTCTCCGACCCGGGTGGGTCGAACTTCGCGTCTGCGGGGTTCTCTGCGTAGCCGAGCACGAACACCACCTCGCGGGTGTCGCCGGGCTCGAGCTCGAGCTCCACGTGGTGCGATCCGCACGGCGCCCAGCCGTGGGCGATCGAGTCACGGGAGCGGCCGTCCTCGACGACCACCGGCCGGTCCCAGCCGCGGTAGGGACCGAGGAACGCGTCACGCTGCGTGTCGAAGCCCGCGAGCGCGGCCGAGCAGGCGAAGAAGGCGAAGTGATCGCGCCGCTCGCGGTACTCGGTCTTGTGGTAGATCACGCCGTCCTCGACCTCGACCTCGGCGGTCGAGAGCGTGCGCTGGAAGTTGGTCGCGTCCTCCCATGCGTCCCAGAGGCAGAACTCGACGGCGCTGAAGAGCGAGAGCCTGGCGACGTCGTCCCGCCGGTTGGTGATCCGCGTCCGCCAGATCTCGAGCGTCTCCCCGAGCGGGACGAAGTAGAGCGTCTCCGCCTCGATGCCCGCCCGGCGGGAGCCGATCGCCGTATAGCCGAGCCCGTGGCGGCAACGGTAGTCCTCGAGGTCCGAGCGCGTCGGCTGCCAGGACGGCGACCAGTAGTCGCCGACGTCGTCGTCGCGAACGTAGAGGTAGCGGCCACCCAGGTCGAGCGGCGCGTTGTCGTAGCGGTAGCGCGTGATCCGGCGCAGCCGGGCATCGCGGACGAACGAATAGCCGCCTGCCGTGTTCGAGATGATCCCGACGTAGTCCTCGCTCCCGAGGTAGTTGATCCAGGGCAGGGGTGTGTCCGGCCTCGCGATCACGTACTCGCGGGCGGCGTCGTCGAAATGGCCGAACCGCGTCGGAGCCCCTTTCCCGGCGGCTACGCCGGCGCCGGCCCTGACGACTCGCGCACGATCAGCCTCGTGGCGAGCTCGACCCGCAGGGCCTCGATGGTCTGCCCGTCGATCAGACGGTTGAGCAGGCTCACGGCGGTACGGCCGAGCTCTGCGAGCGGCTGCCTGACCGTCGTCAGCCGGGGATAGACGCTGCGCGCGACCTCCGTGTCGTCGAAGCCGACGATGGAGACGTCCTCGGGGACGCGCAGACCGCGCTCGAGCACGGCCCGCATCGCACCGACCGCCATGTTGTCGTTCGAGGCGAAGATCGCGGTCGGAGGATCGTCACGATCCAGGAACCGCCGTGCGGCCGCGTGGCCGCTCTCCAACGTGAAACGCCCGTCGATGACGAGGTCGGAGCGGAACGGAACCCCGGCCGTGGCCAGGGCGGTCGTGTACCCCTCCAGGCGCTCGTCCGCGGCCATCCAGCCGGACGTTCCCGTGATCAACCCGATACGCCGGTGCCCGAGCCGCAGCAGGTGGTCGGTCGCCACCCGGGCGCCGGTCGAATGCGTGGCCGAGACTGCCGGGATCCCCTCGTCGAGCGGCTGCCGGGGGTCGGCGACCACGAAGGGGTAGCCGGCATCCTGGAGCTTGCGCAGCTCATCGCTCGACTCCTCGGGGAGGAGGATGATCGCGCCGTCCGTCGTCCCGTTCATCAGGCGCTCGAGGAGTGTCACCTCGCGGTCGTGCTCGTGGTGCGTGGGGCACAGCAGGATCCGCTGGTCCTGCTCGTACAGCGCCTCGGACGCGCCGGAGAGGATCGCGGTGAAGTAGTTCTCGTCCACGTACGGGAGCGTGAGGCCGATGAGGCCGGTCCGGCCGACCGTGAGCGCCCGCGCGCTCCGGTTCGTCGTGAAGTTGTGGGCGCGCGCCACGCGGAGGACGGCGTCGCGCGTCGCCGGCGAGACGTCCGGGCGCCCGTTGATGACGCGGGAGACCGTCGCGACCGAGACGCCTGCCGCCTCGGCCACGTCGCGGATCGTCGCGCGTCCCCTCTGAGTATCCCTGCGTCCGTTGGCAGACATTCGTTGTGGCTCCAGGTTAACACCGGAACTGTTTCCGGTACTTTCGGGACTGTAGCCTCGCACCGCAACGCTGTCAAAGGGTCATTCATGGGCAACCGCTAGCCAAAACTGGCTAGTTGAAGCTGAAACCTGCCCTTGCGTGTTCCCGGGAGATCTGTTAAACGTTCCCGGTAACTTCCCGCGAATACGGGAACAAACGACGCGAAGGGGGCGCAGCAGGGCGCACGAGCGGGAAGTCCCGGGGCCGGCCCGCAGCAGGACTCCGGCCGCTAGAGCGATCGAATCACCACACAACGCGATCGAACGCATCAAGGGAGGGAAACAGCATCATGGCGATTCGCAGAAGGGAAACGGTGGTGGGCCTCGGGCTCGTCGCCGTCATCGCAGTGGCACTCACTGCGTCGCTGGCGGGCGGAGCAGGTGCCTCGTGGAAAGCGAAGGCGTACCAACGCTCAGACACGCTGATCACCAGCGGTTCGCAGTGGGGCAACATCGCCGGCATGAACCCCTATGTCGGCAACTACGCCACGGGCATGGTGGGGCTGGTCAACGAGACCCTGCTCCGCTACGACCCGCTGAAGGACGTCTACATCAACTGGTTGGCGTCATCCGCCAAGTGGACGGGCGCGAACCAGTTCACCCTGGTCGCCCGGCCCGGCGTCAAGTGGGCCGACGGCAAGGCGTTCACCGGATCGGACGTCGCCTTCAACTTCAACCTGGGGCGCTACAACACCGCGTTCTGGAACAACCTCTGGGTGAATCTGAAGCAGCCCATCAAGGTGCACGGGCAGACCGTCGTCTTCAACTTCAAGTCGACGCCGAACTACGTCCAGTGGATGAACCTGATGTGGAACCTGCCGATGATCAGCCCGGCACAGGCACGGGGCGCGATCACGACTGCCGCCGACCTGACGACGTACAGCCCGAAAGACCCGCTCGGGACCGGCGCGTACCAGCTCGACCCGTCGGGCTACGACCCGACGACCAGGGTCGTCTGGGTGAAGAAGGCGCACTGGTGGGCGGCCGACAAGCACCTGTCCCCGTCCCCCAAGCCGAAGTACATCGTCGACCTGGTCAACACGAGCAACACGAACGCGCTCTCCGGTGTCCTCTCGGGCATCGAGGACCTGAACAACAACTACCTGCCCGGCGTCAGCAAGCTGGTCGACAGCGGGAAGGTGCACACGTACTTCCCGAAGGCGCCGTACATGCTCTCCGCGAACACGGCATGGCTGGAGCCGAACACCACACACCAGCCGCTCAACGATCCGGCGTTCCGCAAGGCGCTGGCGACGAGCATCGACGTGAACAAGATCGTCACCGACGACTACGGCCACCTCGTCCTGCCGGCGAGCCCGAGCGGGCTGCTGCCGACCTGGAAGAAGTGGATCAGTCCTCCCGCGGTGAAGCAGTACGGGTTCTCGTTCAGCACGTCGCAGGCTGCGTCGATGCTGACGAAGGCCGGCTACTCCAAGGACAGCTCCGGGATGTTCCAGAACAAGGACGGGTCGAAGATCGACCTGACCATTCAGGTGCCCCAGGGCTGGTCCGACTGGGAGGCTGCACGTGACATGATCGTCGCCTCCGCGAAGGCTGCCGGCATCCGGATCACGCCGAAGGTCGGCGACTTCAACGCGTGGCAGAGCGATCGCAACACGGGGAAGTTCGACCTCGTGATCGACAACAACTACCAGCTCAGCGACAACCCGTGGACGTACTGGAACGGCATCTTCCACCTTCCCGTCGTCACCACCGGAACGGGTCAGACGTTCGCGAACTTCGAGCGGTACCAGAACGCGACCGCCTGGGCACTGAGCCAGAAGCTCGACAAGACCCCGCCGTCGAACACGGCGCAGGTCAAGGCGCTCAACAACCAGCTGCAGACGATCCTGATGAAGGACCTGCCGCTGATTCCGCTCTGGTACAACGGCGTCTGGGCGCAGATGACGACCAAGTACTGGACGAACTGGCCGACGGCCGGGACGAGCCGCCAGTACGTACCGGTGATGTGGCGTGGGTATCTCCAGATGACGGGGATCGACACGATCACGCACATCACGAAGGCCGGCTAGCCCGGCAGAACCGCTGATTCGGTAGCAACACAGTGACCGACCACCGCCCCTCCTCTCGGCAACGCATGCGAGGAGGGGCGGTGGCCCGTCTCGGGCGCCGCGACAGTCAGGAGACCCGGTGGTTCGCTACTTCCTGAGAAAGCTCTTCATCTACGGCCTCACATTTGTGGCGGCCGTGACCATCGACTGGGCGATCCCGCACCTGATGCCCGGCAACCCCGTCCTGACCCTGATGGGACGGCTCCAGATCCGCAACGAAGTGGTCGCGCAGCACACCTTCGACACCTACATGCGCTCCTTCAACCTCGATCTCCCGCTGTGGAAGCAGTACCTCTACTTCTGGGTCTCGCTCTTCCACGGCGATCTCGGGACGAGCATCCTGCAGTACCCCTCGTCCGTCACCTCGATCATCGTCAACGCGATCCCGTACACGCTCGGGCTGCTGATTCCGGCAGTCCTGCTGAGCTGGTGGGTGGGCAACAAGGTCGGGGCGCTCGCGGCGCGCAGGAAGGTGCTGGACAACTCCGCGCTGCCCGTCGCCTACGCGCTGACGGCGACGCCGTACATGTGGCTCGCGATCATGCTCGCGTGGGTCTTCGCCGTCACCTGGCAGGTCTTTCCCGTCGGCTTCGCGTACTCCCCGACAGCGAACAAGGGCTGGACGCTCAGCTTCGGGCTCGACCTCGCCCGCCACTGGGTCCTGCCGTTCCTGTCGCTCTTCCTCGTCGGCGTGGGTGGATGGGCGATCGGGATGCGGAACATGATCATCTACGAGCTGGAGTCCGACTACGCCCATTACCTCGAGGCGCTCGGGGCACCGCAGAAGCTCGTTCGCAAGTACGCGTTCCGCAATGCGCTCCTGCCACAGATCACCGGGCTCGCTCTCGTTCTCGGCGCGGTCGTGGCCGGCGCGCTCGTCACCGAGATCGTCTTCTCGTACCCCGGGCTCGGATTCCAGATCTACCGGGCGATCACGAACGAGGACTACTTCGTGATCCAGGGCATCTTCCTCTTCATCATCGTCGGCGTCCTGATCGCCAACTTCATCATCGACATCGTGTACGTGATCGTCGATCCGCGGACCCGCATCGGGATGCAAGGCGGGCAAGCGTGAGCGCGGCCGACCAGGCACGGCTCGCCGAGACCGAGCGGCTCGCCGCACGGCCGCCCGGCGGGGCCGTGGAGAAGCCCGCCGCCCCCGGCAAGCGCCGGATGAGCGGCCTGGAAGAGTCGCTGCACTTCGCGGTCAGGAACAAGAAGTTCGTCGTCGGCGGCAGCATCACGCTGGCCATGCTGCTGGTCGCGATCATCGGCCCCTTTCTCGCACAGCACCCCCCGCTCGAGTACGGAGGCCAACTCTCGGTCGCGCCGACCCTGAAGGACGGCTACTGGTTCGGCACGACCCTGCTCGGCCAGGACGTCTTCGCCCAGTTCGCCACCGGGCTGCGGCTGGCGTTCATCGTCGGGGCCCTAGGCGGCGGCATTGCGGCGATCATCGCGATGCTGGTCGGCTTCACCGCCGGCTACCGCGGCGGCGCCGTCGACGAGGTTCTGAACATGCTCACGAACGTCGTCCTCGTCATCCCGACGTTCGCGCTCCTGCTCGTCATCGCCGCCTACCTGCAGGTCCGCGGGATCATGACGGAGGCGGTCTTCATCGGCCTCACGTCGTGGCCGTGGGCCGCCCGCGCGATCCGGGCACAGACCTTCTCGCTCACCTCGCGAGAGTTCGTCAGCCTGGCACGGCTGAGCGGCGTGCGCAGCTCGAGGATCATCTTCAGGGAAATCGCCCCGAACATGAGCTCGTACCTCTTCATGATGTTCATCCTCCTGTTCGGAGGCGCGATCCTGATCGCGGCCACCCTCGACTTCATCGGCCTCGGGCCGTCGAACACGATCTCCCTCGGGATGATGATGCAGCTCTCGGTGCAGAACGCGGCGCTGCAACTCCACCTCTGGTGGTGGTTCCTGCCGCCGGGGCTCGCGATCATGACGATCGTCGGTTCTCTCTACGTGCTGAACGTCGGCCTCGACGAGGTCTTCAACCCGAAGCTCAGGGAGATGTGAGCCGGTGACCCTGCAGGTCGACAACCTCAAGGTCTACTACCGGACGCTGGCGGGCGACGTGAAGGCGCTCGACGGCGTCACCTTCGGGATCGGCGACGGCGAGATCATGGGGCTCGCCGGCGAGTCCGGCTGCGGCAAGTCGACGCTCGGCAAGAGCCTGATCCGCCTCGACGGACGGATGCGGTACGTCGAGGGCAGCGTCGAGCTCGACGGCCGCGAGCTCCCGATCTCGGACACCGAGGCCATGAACCCGTTCCGGTTCAAGGAGGTGTCGCTCGTCCCGCAGTACTCGATGAGCGCCATGAACCCGATCCGGAAGATCGGACAGATGACGCGGGAGCTGCTCGAGTCGCGAGGGGTCAAACACGAGACCGTGTGGCCCGAACTGGAGCGCCGTCTCGACCTGGTCGGCCTCGACCACGCCGTGCTCGGCATGTTCCCGATCGAGCTCTCGGGCGGCATGAAGCAACGGATGGTGATGGTCCTCTCCACCCTCCTCGACCCGTCGCTCCTCATCGCGGACGAGATCACCTCGGCGCTGGACGTCTCGACGCAGAAGGCCGTCGCCGAGATGCTCGTCGAGTTCCGCGAGCGCGGCTTCGTCAAGAGCACGATCGTGATCACGCACGACCTGACCGTGCTCTACCAGATCGCGGACACGATCCTGGTCATGTACGCCGGGAAGCTGGCCGAGAAGGCGTCGGCAGAGGCGATCATCCACAAGCCGCTGCACCCGTACACGCAGATGCTGATCTCGTCCCTGCCCGAGGTCGGCGTGCGGTACGAGAAGGAAAAGCTGAAGGGGATCCCCGGGCAGCCGCCGGGGCTCCTCGACCCACCGAGCGGCTGCCGGTTCCGCGACCGGTGCCCGCTCGCGACCGACAAGTGTCGTGAGGAGCCCCCCTTCGTCGAGCTCGAGCCGGGGCATTCGGCCGCCTGCTGGAACCTCGCCGCATGAGAGACGAAGCCGCCACCGAGCTCCTGAAGCTCGACTCGTGCTTCAAGGAGTACAAGGTCGGCGCGTTCGGCTCGAAGAAGCTGAGCGCGGTGCGCAACGTCAGCTTCGATCTGGGCCCCGGGGAGGTCGTCTCCCTGATCGGCGAGAGCGGGAGCGGGAAGTCGACGATCGGGAAGATGATCCTCCGGCTGTCCGCGGTGACCAGCGGGACGATCACGTTCGAGGGCGAGGACATCGCCAACTTCAAACGCGGGAAGCTGAAGGAGTACTACCGTCGCGTCCAGGGGGTCTTCCAGGATCCGTTCACGTCCTACAACCCGATCTTCAAGGCCGACCGCGTCTTCAAGCTGATCAGGGACGCCTACTTCCACGACGTCGGCGACGAGGAGTGGGACCACAAGGTGGCGGGCGCGCTCGAGGGGGTCGGCCTCAACCCCGCCGACGTGCTGCACAAGTACCCGCACCAGCTGAGCGGCGGACAGCTGCAGCGCCTGCTGATCGCCCGGGCGCTGCTCCTCGACATCAAGCTGCTCGTCGCGGACGAGATCATCAGCATGCTCGACGCCTCCACCCGGATCGACGTGCTCAACCTGCTGGGCGACCTGAAGAGCCGCGGCCTCGGGATCCTCTTCATCACCCACGATCTCTCGCTCGGCAACTACATCAGCGAACGGACGATCATCCTGCGCCACGGCGCCGTCGTCGAGGCGGGCAAGGCCGACAAGGTGTTCGGCAACCCGCAGCACCCGTACACGAAGATGTTGCTCGACTCCGTCCCGCACCTGACCAGCAAGTGGAAGCCGACGCCGCCGGACGAGCGGACGCGCCGGCTCGAAGAGGCGGATCGCGAAGAGGCGCCGCTCGTGCTCGTCGACGAGGATCACATCGCCGCGATCGGGAGGCCGGAATGACGGTGCGCGTCCTGGGCGGGTCGTCGCTGCCGAACCTCCCTTGGGAGGATCGGCCGGCCGGATCGGACCGGCCCGTGTGGCGCTACTCGCAGAACCCCGTGATCCCCCGGGATCTGCTCCCCACCTCCAACAGCATCTTCAACAGCGCCGTGGTCCCGTTCGACGACGGCTTCGCCGGCGTCTTCCGCTGCGACGACTGGACGCGACAGATGCAGCTCCACCGTGGATTCAGCAAGGACGGCGTGAGCTGGCAGCTCGATCCCGAACGGATCCGGTTCGAGTGCGACGACGCCGGGATCGGGGCCTTCGTCTACGGCTACGACCCCCGCGTCGTCTGGGTCGACGACCGCTGGTACGTGACCTGGTGCAACGGCTACCACGGCCCCACGATCGGCGTGGGCTGGACGGATGACTTCGAGACGTTCCACCAGCTCGAAAACGCGTTCCTACCGTTCAACCGCAACGGAGTGCTGTTCCCGCGGAGGATCGACGGTCGCTTCGCGATGCTCTCGCGCCCCTCGGACAGCGGGCACACGCCCTTCGGCGACATCTTCTACAGCGAGAGCCCCGACCTCACGTTCTGGGGCCGGCACCGGCACGTGATGAGCCCGATCCCCTGGACGTGGCAGTCGACGAAGATCGGCGGCGGCCCGGTCCCGATCGAGACCTCCGAGGGCTGGCTGCTCCTCTACCACGGCGTGCTCACGTCCTGCAACGGCTTCGTCTACAGCGTGGGCGTCGCGCTCCTCGATCTGGACGAGCCCTGGCGCGTGCTCGCGCGGGCAACGCCGTATGTGCTCGCTCCGCAGACGCTGTACGAGTGCGTCGGTGACGTGCCGAACGTCGTCTTCCCGTGCGCGACGCTCTGCGACGCCGATACGGGCCGCCTGGCGATCTACTACGGGGCCGCGGACACCGTCACCGGGCTCGCCTTCGCCCACGTCGAGGATCTCGTCCGCTTCGCCGTGGAGCACTCGTGAGCTTCCCGCCGGACTTCGTCTGGGGCGCTGCGACTGCCTCGTACCAGATCGAGGGGGCGAGAGACGAGGATGGGCGCAGCGAGTCGATCTGGGACCGCTTCTGCGCGACGCCGGGCAAGGTCTGGAACGGCCACGACGGCGCAATCGCGTGCGACTTCTACCACCGCTACCCGGAGGACGTCGCCCTGATGCGGGAGCTCGGGATCGATGGCTTCCGGTTCTCGGTCGCCTGGCCGCGGATCGTGCCGGAGGGACGGGGGCGCGCGAACGAGGCCGGCCTGGACTTCTACGACCGCCTCGTCGACGAGCTGCTCGCGAACGGAATCACCCCCTACCCCACGCTCTACCACTGGGACATGCCCCAGGTGCTCGACGATCGCGGCGGGTGGCTCGTCCGCGAGACCGCCGAGGCGTTCGCGGAGTACACCGGGCATGTCGTGAGGCGGCTGGGCGACCGCGTCGGGCGCTGGGTGACGCACAACGAGCCGTGGTGCGCGTCCTGGGTCGCCTACGGCCTCGGCGTCCACGCTCCCGGGCACACCTCGCAGCGGGAGGCTCTCCTCGCCGCGCACAACCTGCTGCTCTCGCACGGCCTGGCCGCGGACGTGATCCGCCGCGAGGCGCCGGGGGCCGAGGTCGGCATCGTGCTCAATCTCGACCACATCGACGCGGCGTCGGACACGCCGGCCGACCGCGAGGCGGTTCACCACGCCGACGGCTTCCTCAACCGCTGGTTCCTCGACCCGCTGTTCCGCGGCTCGTACCCGGCGGACATGCTCGAGCACTACGGCGCCGACGCGCCGCCGGTCGAGGAGGGCGACTTTGCCCTGATCTCGCGGCCGCTCGACTTCCTGGGCGTGAACAACTACACGCGGCAGGTGGTGCGGGCAGGCCCCGACGGCCTGCCGGTCCGCGTGTACGTCGAGCATGCGCAGCACACCGAGAAGGGCTGGGAGGTCTACCCGGCGGGCCTGTACGATCTCCTCGTCCGGCTCGACCGGGACTACGCCCCGGCGGCGCTCTTCGTGATGGAGAACGGCTCGTCTTTCGGGGACGTCCGCGAGCACGACGGCAGCGTCCGGGATCCGGAACGCCGCGCCTACATCGAGAGCCACATCGCCGCGGTCGGGCGCGCAATCGCAGACGGCGCCCCGGTCAAGGGGTACTTCGTCTGGTCGTTCCTCGACAACTTCGAATGGGCCGACGGATACGCCAAGCGCTTCGGGATCGTCTACGTCGACTTCCCGACGCAGGAGCGCATCCCGAAGGAGAGCTTCCAGTGGTATCGCGATTTCATCTTGGCGCAGCGCGCGCCGGGGTCGGCGAACGAGTCGGCTGGATCGGTTGATCGGTCCACCGCGTCGACCCGCCGGCGGGGCCGTCTCGAGGCGGCCCCGCCACCCCTGTAGTGGAGCGAAAACGGTCGCCACGGCGAAACGCTACCGTGGTGACCCCCCACCGGCTCGGAGGCGGCAGTGAAGAGCGAGACCGTTCGCAGGCACGTCGAGACGAGCGCCGAGTTCACGGCGGCGTCCGAGCTCGCGCAGCGCCTGCTCGACAACATCGAGAGCGTCGTTCGCGGGAAGCACGACGAGATCAAGCTCGTGCTCTGCGCGCTCTTCTGCCGTGGCCACGTCCTGTTCGAGGACGTCCCCGGGACGGCAAAGACCGTGCTCGCGCGAGCGATCGCACAGTCGATCGAGGGCGCGCGGGCATCCCGCATCCAGTGCACGCCGGACCTCCAGCCGACCGACGTCACGGGGCTCTCGGTCTACAACCAGCGGGAGCGCGAATTCGAGTTCCGGCCCGGGCCGGTGTTCGCGAACATCCTGCTCGTCGACGAGATCAACCGGGCGATGCCCCGCACGCAGTCCGCGCTGCTCGAAGCGATGGCGGAGCGGCAGGCCACCGTCGACGGCGCCTCCCGGCCGCTGCCGGACCCGTTCCTCATCCTGGCGACGCAGAACCCGCTCGACCATGAAGGAACCTTTCCCCTCCCGGAGGCGCAGCTCGATCGCTTCTTCCTGAAGGCGACCCTCGGCTACCCCAGCCTCGAGGACGAACTGCGCGTCGTCCAGGTCCAGCGGCACGCCCACCCGCTCGAAGGGCTCGGCCCGGTGATCGACGTCGATGCGCTGCGCGCGATCCAGGCCGCGGTCGAGCAGGTCTACATCGACCCGATCATCCAGCAGTGGCTGATCGAGCTCGTCCGCGCCACGCGCAATCTCGACGTCGTCCGCGTCGGCGCATCCGTGCGTGGGTCGCTCGCGCTCGAGCAGGCGACGCGCGCGCGCGCCCTGCTCGACGGACGGCCGTTCGTCGAGCCCGACGACGTCGAGGCCCTCTTCGAGCCCATCGTCTCGCACCGCGTGCTCACCGACCCTTACCGGCTCGAGACAGCAGGCACCGATGATCATCCCGGCGGCGTCGACCTTCTCCGGAGCTGCCTCGAGCAAGCACCACGTCCCGGCCTCGAGCTGTCCGGCCGAGACCTCTGACGACCGCAGGGCCGACGATCCCCCTCCTCAGCCGCCTGCGCGGGACCGGCGTGACGGGGCGGACGCGCACGAGCACGTTCCGCGGCGGCGGGTACGAGATCGCCAGCTCCCGCCCGTACCGGCCGGGCGACAGCGTCCGCTCGATCGACTGGAAGGCCTCGGCGCGACTGTCGAGCGCGCGCTGGACGGACGACTTCATCGTCAGAGAGCACTTCTCGGAGGACTCGCCGCGCGTCGTCGTCTTCGCCGACCGGCGTCCCGCGATGTCGCTCTACCCTGCAGACCTTCCCTGGCTGCACAAGCCGGGGGCCGTCGCCTCGGCAGGTCGGCTGATCGTGGACAGCGCGCTCGAGGCACACGGGCTCCCCGGCTACCTCGATCTCGCCGATCCACGCTCGCCCCGCTGGCTGCCGCCGCGGGACAGCGCCAACGCAGTGGCCATCCGCGACCGGGAGCTGCCGCGGATCGCGTACACCGCTCCCGCAGACAACCTCTCGCAGGGTCTGCGGCATCTGGCCGCCGCACGCCGGGACATTCCCGTCGGTTCGTTCGTGTTCGTCCTCTCGGACTTCATCGAGCAGCCGCCGCGTGCAGCCTGGCGGACGGCCGCCGCGCTCGGCTGGGACGTCGTGCCCGTGATCGTGCAGGACCCACACTGGGAGCAGTCGTTCCCGGACATCTCCGGCGTGGCGGTCCCGCTTGCCCTTCCCGGCCGATGCGAGCTCCGGCCGGTTCGTCTCACCCGCAGCGAGACCGCCGGCCGCCGGGCCGCGAACGAACAGCGCCTCGCGTGTCTGCTCCAGGACTTCGCCGAGCTCCGCCTCGACCCGGTGTTGCTCTCCAGCGACGAGCCGGGAGAGATCCTCGCCTCGTTCGTCCGGTGGCACGACCGGCGCCGCGAGCGCATGAGGCAGCGGTGAGCCCCCGCGTTCGGGTCTCCGCCGTCGTCGCCGTGCTCGCGGCCGTCGCGCTGGCGGCCGTGTTCGCGGTCGCGGCGCTCCGGCCGCCGCGGGAGACCCCGGTCGGGCTGGCCGGGCGACCCGTTGCCGTCCAGAAGACGGTGTCGCCCCGGGACCCGCAGTTCGGCGACACGGTGACCGCCACGGCCGATGTCTCGATCGACTCCCGGCGGGTGGACCCGGCGTCGGTCCGGGTTCGGAGCAGCTTCGCGCCGTACCGCGTCGTCTCGAGCACGCGAGACGTGCGGCGCACCGGGAACGTCACGGTGGTCAGCCTCCGGTACCGGCTCCGCTGCCTCGAGACCGTGTGCGCGCACGGCGGCGAGCCGACCGCGACTCCCCTCGGCTCCCTGCTCACGGCCTACGAGCGTGACGGCCGGGCTGTCACCTTCAGGAGCGCCTGGCCGGCGGTACGCGTCCACACGCGCATCGCGCCCGCCGACCTCCAGCGCCCGTTCTTCCGCGCTGGTCCCGCGCAGCGTTCGCCGACGCACTACCGGCTGCCGCCGAGAGCGACGGGCTATGTGCTGCTCGCGTTCGCCACGCTGCTCGCCCTCGCGGGCGCACTGCTGGTCGGTCGCGGCGCGCTCGCCGGGGCTCCGCGTCGTCACGCGAGCCTCCGGCCGCTCGACGCGGTGCTCCAGGAACTGGCCGCCGCCTCCTCGAACGGCGACTCGGGCCGCCGCCGCAAGGCCCTCGAGCAGCTCGCACGCGAGCTCGAGCCGCTCGACGAGTCGCTGAGCGCGGAGAGCCGCGTGCTCGCCTGGTCGCCGCAGGATCCACAGCCCGAGACGATCGCCGATCTGACGGGACGAGTGCGCACGGCGGTGGGCGGGTGACCGCGCTCCTCTGGGCGGTGGCCGCCGGGATCGTCGCCGGTGCGGTCGTCCTGCTGGTCGTGCGTGGGCGCCGCTGCGCGGCGTTGCTGCCCGTGACCGACGCCGCCGCACTGGGCGCGGAGACGAGGCGAACGTGGCTGCTCTGGGGTGGCCTTGCCGCTGCCCTCGTCGCGGTGCTCGCGGCCTTCGTCCTGCGGGCGGACGTCCGGCCAGCAAGCGCCTCCATCCTCCCGCGCGGCACCAACGGCGTGATCGTCATCGACCTCTCGAGCAGCACGCGCGCCTCCTCGAAGAAGATCGGGGCGGCACTGCTCGGGCTCGCAAGCCACGGGCGAAGGCTCGGTCTCGTCGTCTTCTCGGACACGGCCTACGAGGCTCTCCCGCCCTCGACACCCGTCGAGAGCCTCCGCGACTGGCTCCAGCTCTTCGCCCACGACCCGGCCCGGAGCTACCCGTGGACGCCCTCCTTCAGCGGAGGGACGTGGATCTCGAGCGGCCTCGTCACCGCCCGCCGGATCCTCCGGGCAGACGGCGTGGCAGGTGGGCAGGTCCTCCTGGTCAGCGACCTCGTCGACGGGCCGTCCGATCTCCCGAACCTGCAGTCGATCGTCGCCCAGTATCAGCGTGAGGGGATCCGGCTCAGCGTGATCGACGTGGCGACGAAGACGAGCGGGACCGCAAATACGCCGACGAGCTTTCTCCAGGAGGCGAACGCGAGCTTCGTCGAGAAAGCGGCGACGCGAACGATCCGCTCGGACAACCTTCCGCGGACGACGGCCGACCTCACGCCGCTCTTCGTGCTGCTGGGTGCGCTCGGCCTGCTCGCGGCGGTGTACGAGCTCGTGCTCCACCCGTTCTCGTGGCGGGCACGGCCGTGACGCGCAGGCTCCTGATCGTCGCCGTGGGCGCCGCCGCACTCGTCCTCTCGATCCCGCTGGCACTCCTGGGCCGGGCGGCACTCGCGACCCCGGCCGCGGTCGCCCGGGAGGCGGCCGTGCTGCCGGCAGACGTTCACATCGGGACGCCCCACCGGTCGCTCGCCGACCGCGCCGCCTGGCATCTGCTCGGCGCCGGGCGTGCCGGGCCGTTCACGGAGATCGTCCGGACGTACCGGGAAGTGACCGCGCTGCCGGCGATGGCCGCGCAGCCGACGTGGTCGGTTCGAGTCGGCAATCTGATCCCGAGGCTCCGCTCGCCGCAGGAGCGCGCGCAGGCGTACGTGATGGCCGGAACCCTCCTCGCCCTCGGCGCGGGCGACGGCCTCGGCGTCACGCAGATCAGTGACTCGCCCGGCGCGAAGGCTCTCCTCGCCCAGGCGGCAGACGAGTTTCGGGCCGCCGTCGCGGCCGACGGCGAGAACGAGCAGGCGAAGTACGACCTCGAGCTCCTCCTCAGGCAGCAGAGCCCGGGCCGCCCGGGCACGGGCCCGGCGTCACGGAAGCCGACGTCCAAGCCTCCCCCGGCCGGTGGAAAGCGTCAGAGGAAGGTCCCGCTGACCCAGAGCCAGATCAACGACGCAGGGGTCTACGCGACGGGCAGCGGCTACTGATGAGCCTCACGCTCGCCGCGCCGACGGCCGCGCTCGCCGCCCTGATCGGCCTCGTCCCGATCGCCGTGGCGCTGTTCCGGATGCGCGCCGACCGCCGCGTGCAGCGCGAGCTGGGTCTTGCCGCACCGCCCGCGGCGGCGCGGCTCGCGCGGCCGGCCGCCCTGGCCTGCGTCTTCGGCCTGCTCGGGCTCGCGGCAGCACAGCCGGCGGTTCGCCTCGAGCACACGCGGGTGGCGCGCAGCGATGCGGAGATCGTCGTCGTCCTGGACAGCTCACGCTCGATGCTCGCCTCGGAAGGCCCGAACAGGCCTGCGCGCTATCTGCGCGCAGTCGCATTCGCCCATCGCCTCCGCGCAGCGCTGCCCGACGTGCCGGCCGGCCTGAGCTCTCTGACGAACCGTGTCTTGCCCTACCTCTTCCCGACGAGCGACTCCGGCGCGTACAACCTCGTCCTCGACGAGGCCTACGGGATCGAGCGCCCTCCCCCGGCATTGACCGCCGAGCCGTGGGTGACGACGTTCGAGCCGCTGAACGAGGTCGCCGTCCGGCATTTCTTCTCACCGGCGGTACGGAGGCGGGTGCTGGTCGTCCTCTCGGACGGGGAAACGCGCGACTTCGCTGCGCGCAGCGTGCTCCGCAATCTCAGGCGCGCCGGGACGACGCCCGTCGTCGTTCGCTTCTGGCAGCCGGACGAGCGCATCTACCGCCGCGGCCGTGCCGTCGGGGGGTACCGCGCGACGAGACCCGGCGCCCTCGGCGCGCTCCGGACCGCGGGCTGGCCGGCCTACTCCGAGGCCGATTTCGGTGCAGCCCTTCGCACGGTCAGATCGGCGATCGGATCCGGCCCGGCTGCAGCCGTGGGATACGACCGCCGTGAGTACCCGCTGGCCCCGATTCTCGCCCTCGTCGTGCTCGCTCCCCTGCTCCTGCTGCTCGCCCCCGCGGGCCGATTGCCGCGCCTCGGCCCGTTGCGCCGTCAGGCGCCCGGGAAGAGCGCGGCCAGCGCCCCGACAAGCCGATCGACGTCCGCCTCGTCGTTGTAGCCCTGCACCGAGATCCGCAGCAGCGGCCTGCCCTGCCAGTCGAAGGACGGCACCTCGATCCGGTGGTCGTCCCACAGGCGCCGTTGCACCTCGACGGGGTCGCATGAAGGCAGCTCGACCGACGCCATCTGGGCGAACGGCCGCCCGACGGGCTCGAGGCCGCTCGCCTCGACGAAGCGCTCGACCAGCGCCCGGCAGCGCGCACGCACCTCGTCCCACCCCCACTCGCGCTGGAACTCGATCGCGGCCGGGATCGCGAGCCACGCAGCCGGGTCGCGCGTGCCCTGCCAGGCGTGGCGTGCGACGAAGTCGTCCTCGGGCCAGCCCCAGCTGACGACGAGCGGGCGGATCCGCTCCTGCAGCTCCGGCCGCACCCAGAGGAACCCCGCGCCTTTCGGCGCGCACAGCCACTTGTGGCAGTTGCCCGCGTAGGCGTCGGCGCCGATCGCCGCGAGATCGACCGGAACCTGGCCGGGCGCGTGGGCGCCGTCGACGACCGACAGGATCCCCAGCTCCCGCGCGCGGCGGCAGTGCTCCTCGACCGGGATGACGACCGCGGTGGCCGAGGTGATGTGCGAGATCGAGAGGACGCGCGTCCGCGCAGTCGCGTGCTCCCAGGGCGACTCGAGCGGCGCCTGCACCACCCTTGCGCCCGTCGCCTCCCACGCGTACGTGACCGCGCCGTACTCGTGGTCGGTGGTCAGCACCTCGTCGTCGGGGCCGAGCCCGAGCGAGCGCGCGACCGTGTTCATCCCGGTGGTCGCGTTCGGGACGAACGCAAGATCGCCGGCACGGGCACCCAGGTACGCGCCCAGCGCCTCGCGCACCTCCAGGAGGAGTCCGTCCAGGCGCCGGTCGAGGAACTGGACGGGCTCGCGTTCCAGCTCTCGCTGCCACCGCTGGTAGTCCTCGAGCACGGGCCGCGGGCAGGCGCCGAATGTGCCGTGCGTGAGGTAGGTCACGTCCGGATCGAGCAGGAACTGGTCGCGGAGCGGCACGGCGGTACTGTCTCATCCGGTGGCCGGAGCCCGCGCATATATCGCCGGCCTGAACCCGCAACTGCCGCGGCCGGTGCAGCTCCTCCAGCTCGGCGGCCTCGCGAACGCGTTCGGAAACGGGATCGTCTTCCCGTTCCTGTTCATCTACCTGCACAACGTGCGCGGCTTCGGCCTGGGCACGGTCGGCCTGGTGCTGGCGGCGAACGGCGCGGTCAGCCTTGTCGTCGGGCCGCTCTCGGGACCGGTGATCGACCGGATCGGCGGCCGCTGGACGCTCGTCGGCTCGCTGGTGTTCCTCGCGGTCGGGTTCGGTGGCTACGCGGCGGTGACGTCGGTGGAGGGAGCGTTCGCGACCAGCGTTCTTGCCGGCATCGGCAACGGCGCGTTCTGGCCGGCCCAGTCGGTGCTGATCACCGGGCTGACGCCGCGTGACCGCCGGCCGGCCGCGTTCGCGATGCAGCGCGTGGTGATGAACCTCGGCATCGGCATCGGCGGGCTCGTCGGAGGCCTGGTCGCCTCGACCGATTCGGCCTGGAGCTTCCGCGCGCTCTTCCTGATCGACGGCGCCACCTTCATCGCGTACCTGCTGGTCGTGCTCGCGTACGTGCCCGAGCCGTCGGCAGCCGTCGAACGGGCGGCCGCCCAGGGCAGCTACCGCGACGTCCTGCGCCACCGGACATTCATGTACGTGATCGCGCTGAACACCCTGTTCATCACCGCCGGCTTCGCCCTGCTCGAGCTTCTCCCCGTCTACATGAAGAACCACGCCGGCGTCAGCGAGCGCGGCGTCGGCCTCGTTTTCTTCGTGAACACGATCGTGATCGTCATCGCCCAGCTGCCGATCGCGCGCCTCGGCGAGGGCCACCGCCGGATGGCGCTGCTCTTCGCGCTCGGCGTCGTCTGGGCGACCTCGCAGGGCCTCGTGCCGGTGGTCGGGAACCTGCTCGACGGCGCGGCGGCGACCGTGATGTTCGCGGTGGTCGCGGGGATCTTCGCGATCGGCGAGTGCCTGCACGGCACCGTCCAGGCGCCGCTCGTCTCCGACCTGGCCGTTCCGGCCCTGATCGGCCGGTACATGGCGCTGTCGGCGTTCTCGTGGCAGGTCGGATTCACGATCAGCCCTGCCGCGGGGGGCTTCCTGCTCGCGGCGATGCCGAACGGCGTCTGGCTGCTCGCCGGCGGGCTGTGCCTGCTGGCCGGCTTCCTGTCGCTGGCGCTGGAGCGGTCGATACCGCGGGACGCAAGGCGCTCTCCCGTCCACGAGCAGGCGCCCCGCTCGGCGGTCGCGCCCGCCGGCGGGTAAGAATCGCGCGATGAAGGCATCGGCGTGGATCGTGTTCGGCGTGGCAGCGCTCGCGGCCGCGCTCGGCGTTCCGGCGCCGGCCGCAGCCGGCCTGGGCGACGAGCAGGCGCTGGCCGAGCGCTACGCCCCGGTCGTCCGTCTGGTCGAGCAGCCCCACGAGTGCGGGCCGGGCGAGCCGTACGAGCCGATCGACGTCAACGCGATCTTCGACCAGCCGACGGTCGCGCTCCGCGGCCCGTGGACCCAGTCGGATCTCGTCAAGATCGGCCCGACCGCCCGGGACATCGCCGGCCTGTACGACTACCACCTCGACTTCCCCGGGAACGCGCTCGATCCCGGCTGCAGCTACGAGCGCTGGGCGCGAATGGTGTCGGCCGGTGACCGGCCGACGGTCTACGCCCACGTCGCGCGCGACCCGGCCTACCCGGGCAAGGTCTCCCTGCAGTACTGGCTCTTCTACGTCTTCAACGACTTCAACAACCTGCACGAGGGCGACTGGGAGATGATCCAGCTCGACTTCGACGCGGCGAACGCCCACGAGGCGCTCACGACGAAGCCGACCGAGGTCGGCTACAGCTCGCACGAAGGCGCGGAGCGGGCCGCGTGGGGCGACGACAAGCTCGAGCTGGTCGACGGCACGCATCCGGTCGTCTATCCCGCGGCCGGCTCGCACGCGAACAAGTACACCGAGGCGCTGTATCTCGGTGCCTCGGCCTCGGCCGGGGTCGGCTGCGACGACACACGCGGCCCGCACGTGGAGCTGCGCCCGGTCGTGAAGACGATCCCGAGCGATCCGGCGGCGGCCGCACGGGCCTTCCCGTGGATCACGTTCGAGGGGCGCTGGGGCGAGCTGCAGAAGGCGTTCTTCAACGGCCCGACAGGCCCGAACATGAAGGGGCAATGGAACGCTCCGATCGAGTGGTCGAAGGGCTGGCGCGACCGCAGCTACGCCGTCCCGGCGGGCGGCGTCGTCGGGACGCGCGCCACGGATTTCTTCTGCTCGGCGGTCGAAAAGGGATCCCGTGGCCTCGTCGGGCTGCTCCGGAACCCCGGGCTGACACTTGGCGTCCTGGCGCTCCTGGCCGCGCTGCTGGTGTTCGCGGCGACCCGGACGACCTGGCGTCCCGCCGCCCCGTTGCGCGTCAACCGCCGGCGGTCATGGGGTCAGATCCTCTCCTCGGCAGGGCGGATGTACCTCGAACGGCCGATCCTCTTCCTCGGGATCGGCGTCGTCCTGATTCCGCTGGGTGTCGTGATCTCCGCTGCGCAGGCGCTCCTCCTGGGAGGGTTCGGGCTCGTCGGAGTCCACTCGACCGGACAGTCCGCGGGCGAGCTCGTGTTACTCGTCGTCGCGCTCGGCACGACTCTCGCGCTGCTCGGGTTCGCGCTCGTCCAGGCGGCGACGGCGTTCGCCCTGGTCGAGCTGGATGCCGGCCGCCCGATCGGGCCGGTCCGGGCCTACCGCAGCGCCCTGGGACGGCTGCGCCCGCTGGCCGGCGGGCTCGCGCTCGCAGTGGCGGCGGTCCTGGTGCTGGAGGCGACGGGCATCCTTACCCCCGTCGCGATCTGGCTCGCCGTACGGTGGCTGCTGCTCGCGCAGGCCGTGGAGCTCGAGGAGTGCGGGGCGGTCGACGGCCTGCGCCGCAGCTCCGTCCTCGTTCGTGGTCGCTGGCTCCGTGTCGCGTCGATCGTGGGCGTCGGAGGCCTGCTCGCACTCGCCGCCGGCCCGACGATCGGCGTCCTCCTGATCTTCGTCACGGACGCGCCGCTCGCGCTCCTCAACGTGGTCGCAGGCGTCGTGTACGCACTCGCCATGCCGTTTGTCGCGCTGACGACCACCTACGTCTACCTCGACGCGCGCGTCAGGGAATCGCTCGAGCCCGCCGCCGCGGTCGACGTGCTGCCGGCCGAGGCCGAGCTCGCGATCTGATCCCCGGCAGGCGTTTCTCGGCCGCTTCCAGCTAAAATGCGTCGGCCATGCTCCTGACCGACGACCCCCTCAGTCCACGTGCCGAGTCTGCCCCGCATCAAGCGGCAGCGCCCGGGCGCTGCAGCAGAGGCCGTCGGCCCGCGCGAGCCGCGGCTCGCTGAGCTCAACGCTCACGACCTGACCTGGGCTCACCTCGACACGCCCAGCGCCGACGAGGCCTCGCAGCTCGCCGAGCGCTTCGGCTGGCATCCGCTCGACCTCGAGGACGTCCTCTCGAAGCGCCAGCGGCCGAAGGTCGACGAGTACCCCGAGTACATCTTCTCGGTGCTGCACTTCCCCGCCTACGACAAGGCGATCCAGCGGCTGAACACGGCCGAGCTCGACGTCTTCCTCGGCCCCGACTTCCTGATCACCCTGCCGACCGTCGAACTGCTGCCGGTGACGCGGCTGTTCGCGCGCTGCCAGGAGGACGACGAGCTGCGCGAGTCGCTGTTCTCGCAGGGCTCCGGGTACCTGCTGTACCACGTGCTCGACGACCTGTTCGACTACTGCTTCCCGATCCTCGACAAGATCGGGCACAAGCTGGACTCGATCGAGGACGAGATGTTCGAGGGCCGCGCCGAGGACGTCGTCCGCGACCTCTCCAACGTGAAGCAGGAGATCATCTCGTACCGCAAGATCATCAAGCCCGAGCGCTCCACCCTGCGCGTGCTCGACGGCCGCGTGCAGCGCTTCCTCCCCCAGGAGCTCGACCTCTACTTCGACGACATCGTCGACGCCGCCGAGCGCGTCTGGGACATGCTCGACAACTACAAGGAAGTGGTCGAGGGGCTCGAGCAGACGAACGAGTCGGTGATCTCGCATCGCCAGAACGACGTGCTGCGCGTCCTGACCGTGTTCAGCGTCGTGCTGCTACCGCTGACGCTCCTCTCGGGCATCTTCGGGATGAACGTCCGCTTCCCCGGCTTCGAGACGCAGGCCGCGTTCTGGGTGATCATCGTCGCGATGATCGCCGTCGCGGCCGGCCTGGTCGGGTTCTTCCGCTACAAGCGCTGGCTCTGATGACGCGCCAGCTCTGGGCGCCCTGGCGGCTCGAGTACATCCAGCAGGCCGACGAGCAGGACGGCTGCGTCTTCTGCCGCGCAGCCGAGGGGCCCGACGATGAGCTGCTCGTCGTGCACCGGGGCGAAAGCGCCTTCGTCCTCCTGAACAAGTTCCCGTACGCGTCGGGCCACCTGCTGGTCGCGCCGTACCGCCATGCGGACGATTTCGGCAGCCTGACCGACGCCGAGGCGCTCGAGGCGCACCGGCTCGCCGCCCAGGGGATGGCCGCGCTCGCCGCGACGTTCGCGCCGCAGGGCTACAACGCCGGCTGGAACCTCGGCCGGATCGCGGGCGCCGGGATCGTCGACCACGTGCACCTGCACGTCGTGCCGCGCTGGTCGGGCGACACGAACTTCATGCCGGTGCTCGCGGACGTGAAGGTGCTGCCCGAGCACCTCTCGGAGACCCGCTCGAAGCTCGCCTCGAACTGGCCTACTTGAGGGACTTCGAGAGCAGCCCGAAGAGGCCGCGGACGACCTCGCGTTCCACCTGACGGCCGGTCGTCGACTTGAGGAAGTCGCCGACCGCCCCCGCGCCGCCGCCGGCGGCCTTCGCCGCTTTCTTGTGCTGCTCGGTCGGCACCGGAGCCGGAGCAGGGGCCGACGCGGGGGCCGCCGCCGCGGGCTGCGGCTGTGCAATCCGGGCGGCGAGCATCTCCCTGGCGCTCTGCGCGTCGACGCGCGTGCCGTACTTGGCGTAGAGCAGCGACGCCTTCGAGGTGGCGTCGACGTTGTCGGCTGCCGCCATCTTCGAGCGCGGCGCGCGGATCCTGGTGTGCACGACGGGCGTCGGGACGCCGCTCTCGCTGAGGATCGTCACGACCGCCTCGCCGATCGCCAGCTGCGTCAGCAGCTCCTCGAGGTCGTAGAAGTCGGACCTCGGGAAGGTCGAGACGGTCGCCTTCAGCGCCTTCGCATCGTCGGGCGTGAACGCACGGAGCGCGTACTGCACCCGATTCCCGAGCTGGGCGAGCACGTCCGTGGGCACGTCCTTCGGCTGCTGCGTGCAGAAGAAGACGCCGACGCCCTTCGAGCGGATCAGGCGCACGGTCTGGACGATCGACTCCAGGAACGACTTCGTCGCGCCGTCGAAGAGCAGGTGGGCCTCGTCGAAGAAGAAGACGAGCTTCGGCTTGTCCTGGTCGCCGATCTCCGGCAGCTCCTCGAACAGCTCGGCGAGGAGCCACATCAGCGCGGTCGAGAAGAGCATCGGCTTGTCCTGCACTGCGGGTAGCTCGAGGCACGAGATGATCCCGCGCCCGTCGGCCGCGGTCCGCATCAGGTCGGCGATGTCGAGTTGCGGCTCGCCGAAAAACTCGTTGCCGCCGCCGTCCTCGAGCTGGACGAGCTGGCGGAGCAGCACCCCGATGGTCGACGAGGCGACGCCGCCGATCCCGGTCAGCTCTGCCTTCCCGTCCTCGGAGGCGAGGAACGTCAGGAGCGAGCGAAGGTCGGACAGGTCGAGGAGCGGCAGGCCCTTCTGGTCGGAGTAGCGGAAGAGCAGCGACAGGCTCTGCTCCTGCGTCTCGTTCGCCTGCAGCACCTTGCCGAGCAGTAGCGGCCCGAAGTCGGAGACGGTCGCGCGCACGGGGATGCCGGGGCCGATCCCGCCGAGCGCGAGGAACTCGACCGGATAGGCGGCGGGCGAGAAGGCTTCGCCGAGGTCCTTCCAGCGGTCGGCGGCGATCCCGGTCGCGTCGCCGGGCATCGACAGGCCGGAGAGGTCGCCCTTCATGTCGGCGCCGAACACGGGCACCCCTGCGTCCGACAGCTGCTCGGCCATCGCCTGCAGGCCCTTGGTCTTGCCCGTGCCGGTTGCGCCGGCGATCAGGCCGTGCCGGGTCATCATCCGAAGCGGCACCTGGACGACGGCGGTCTGCGCGACCGTGCCATCCAGCACTCCCTTGCCGAGCTCGAGCGTCGCGCCCTGGGCCTTGTAGGCCTCGGCGATCGTCGTCTCGAAGTCCTTCTTTGGGGTCTTTGCCTTTGCCACCGGGCGAGTCTATGCCAGCGCGTCGAACGCTTCGCGGATGCGCTCGATGTGGCCGTCCGGCCCGTCGAGGCCGCCGCGCATCGTCGTCACGGAGAGGTGCGTCGCGCCGAGCGCCCGCCATTCGTCGGCGGCGGCGCGCCAGTCGTCGGGCGTGCCCTCGGACACGTCGATGCGCTGCTCGATCCCGATCGCATCCGGGTCGCGGCCCGCCTCCTGCGCCCAGGCGCGGAACTGCTCCATCGTCGCCGGCCAGCCGCCGTCGAGCGGACGCTGCGGAAAGAAGCCGTCGGCCGTGCGGGCGGCGCGGCGGATCGCAGCCTCGGCCGAGCCGCCGATCCAGATCGGGATCGGCCGCTGCACCGGCAGCGGGCTGATGCCCGCGGCCGGAATCCGGTGCCACTCGCCGTCGAAGTCGACGACCGGCTCCGTCCAGAGGCGTCGGAGCACCTCGATCTGCTCCTCGGCGCGGCGGCCGCGGTTCGTGAAGTCCTGGCCGAGCGCCTCGAACTCGACGTAGTTCCACCCCATGCCGATGCCGAGCCGGAACCGCCCGCCGGTGAGAATGTCGATCTCGGCCGCCTGCTTGGCGACCAGCGCAGTCTGGCGCAACGGCAGGACGAGCACGCCCGTGACCAACTCGAGCGACGGAACGATCGCTGCGAGGTAGCCGAAGAGGACGAAGATCTCGTGGAACTGGTGCTCGGAGGTGTACGGGCCGGGCCAGTCCGGCCGGGCGGAGACGTCGGCGCCGAGCACGTGGTCGTACGCGAGCAGATGGTCGTACCCGAGCTCCTCGACCGCCTGGGCGAACGCACGGACGCCGCCGGGATCCGCCCCGATCTCGGTCTGTGGGAAGACGACGCCGAGCTTCACGGCCCCATCATCGCTGACGCGGGCGGACCTGTGATCATTCAGGCGTGCCCACTCTCGTTCCCGGATCGGCGCGGGCGCGCCGCCGCGTGCTCAAGATCGGCGGGCTGGTCGTCGCAGCCGGCGCGGCCGCCGTGCTCGTCTACCTGCTGGTCCCCAACCACAAGGGCGGGATCACATCGTCGACGCCGCAGACCGGAACGGTGCAAACCGTTGCCCACCCGAAGCAGGTGCCGGTGAGCGTGCAGACGCGGACTGCACTGAACGAGCTCTTCGACCGGTTCGTCCCTGCGGCGATCGCGCGCCGCGACCCCGAGGCGGCTCGCGCGCTGGTCACGCCCAACCTCCGTGCGCAGGCGACTCGCGCCCAGTGGCGTGCCGGAACGATCCCGGTGCCGCCGTTCGACCCGGCAGGGACGACGTTCCACGGCTGGCGGCCGTTCTACTCGTACCCGAAGCTCGTCAGCGTCGAGTTGACGCTCGAGCCGAAACGCGCGAGCGACCCCGTGGGGTCGTTCGTCGTCAACGTGAAGAAGATCGGTCAGGACTGGCTCGTCGACAGCATCTACCAGGAGGGCCAGCACGGCGGCGGCGGACCGCCGACGACCACGACCTCCGCCGCGCCGACGACGCCGACCGTGACCGAGCACGTGGTCGGCGGCTCGCGCGGCCGGCTGGGCGCGATCTGGCTCCTGATCCCGCTGGGCCTGCTCTCGCTGATCGTGATCGTCCCGATACTCGTCTTCAGCCGCCAGTGGCTGGGCGACTATCGCGTCAGAAGGAAGGACGGCGGCAAGAAGAAGGAGCTGCCGCCGCTGCCGAAGCCGCGCGACCGCGACGAGAAGCCGTTGTGACGGTCGACCCGCTCGCACGACCCGGCTCCCGCGATCGGCGAGGCGTCCCAGGCGCCGAGCCTGAACCCACTGCAAGCCCGGACGTACGTCGTTCTCTGACCTCGACCTGCTCGGGTTCTCCTGTGGCGAGGCAGGCGCCGACCGCCACGAGCCGCTGCCGCGCGAGATCCTCGGCCGCCTCGCGGCGGCGGCTATGTGGGGAAGGCCGATTCGGCTATGTGCTCGGCGATTGCCAGGGCGGAGGTTGCCCCCGGGGAGGGGGCGTTCCTGACTGCTGTGACGCGTCGTAGGTGGCTGATCCTGAAGTCGTCGACCAAGGTGCCGTCGATGTCGATGGCCTGAGCTCTGACGCCAGCTGGGCCTGGGATAACGTCGTTCGCCGAGAGGTCGGGGACGTATCGTTGCGCGCGGGAGACGTAGGTTCGTCGGGATAGGGATCCGGCGATTTCGTGCAGTCCTGTTTTCCAGTGGCTGCGGGCCATCTTTCGAAACCCGGCCCATCTCATCGTTTCGATGATGTCTTTGATTCGGACGTCGCGGCGGCGGTAGCCTTCTCGCGCAAGGGCGAGGATCGCGTTGGGTCCGATCTCGACTCCGCCCCCGACCCGGCGGGTTAGGTGGATCCCCAGGAAGGGATACCTCGGGTCTGGGACGGGGTATATGAGTCCTCGAACGAGCTGCTCCTTGTCGGGGACGAGCCGGTAGTACTCGCCTCTGAAGGGGATAATGGCCGGCCCGGGTGTGTCTCCGGCCAAGCGTGCGAGACGATCAGAATGTAGGCCGGCGCAGAGGATGAGCCGGTCGAACTGTAGGTCTTCGGCTGCTCGGAAGGAGAGGGTTACGCCTTGCCGGCCCTGGCTGAGCTGGGTGACGTTGTGGTGGAGGCACACGGCAGCGCCCCCGCGTTCGATCTCGTCGCGCAGCGCCGCGGCGATGGCGGCGTAGTCGACAATGGCGGTCGATGGCGAGTGAAGAGCGGCTTTTCCGACTGCGTGCGGCTCGATTTCGTGGAGGGCTGAAGCGGAGAGCCAGCGCAGTGCTGAAACTCCGTTTGCTCGTGCGCGAGCTTCGAGGTCTCGCAGGACGGCTACCTCGGCGTCCGTTGTCGCGACGACGATCTTTCCGCATTCCTCGTAGGGAAGCTGTCGCTCGGCGCAGTAGTCCTTGAGCATTGCGATGCCGCGCCTGCAGAGCTGTGCCTTGAGCGATCCGGGCGTGTAGTAGACGCCGGCGTGCGCGACCCCGCTGTTGTGGCTCGTTTGGTGCGTGGCGACGGCAGATTCCTTCTCTAGCAGTGTGAGACGTGCGTCCGGTCTCAGCTGAAGTACGCGCCGTGCGACGGCGAGGCCGATGATGCCCCCGCCGACGATGCCAATTCGTTCGTTGATGATGTTGTGCTTGCGAGGGTGCGGGTCGTCTGGACGTGTCATTGGGCGCTTAAGACCCATTGTTGACGAGATGCATGGTGGTACGCCGCGCCAGTGTCCTGACTGTCAGTGTCGGGTTGCGGCTTCCGGTCGTCGGGAGGTGGATGCGCCCACGACTGCGAGCCTCAGACCTTCGGGCAAATGTCTACGACTGAGCCCCTTGGCTCGTTGCCCATGGGGCGGGAGATTCGTTCGCCTTTGCCTCAGGTGATCAGCCGAGCCGACCGATACGTAGATCGTGAAGGCCAACGCTGGAAGCTCTACCGCGCCCAGACCGGACACCACTGCTTCTGAAGGCGTCCTCGGAGACGAACGTCCGGCAGGCCCTGGCGCCGGCCACGACGATGACCGGGCAACCTCGCGTCGTCACGCCAGCGGTTGGCTCGGCCGCTACGTCGGTCTCGTCATCGCCGGCACCTCCATCGGTGGCGCACTCCTGCTGTGGTTTGTCGTGTCGGCGCGCTCGCCCTCGGTCGAGCAATCGCAGCGGTCGGGAGCACTGTTCGGCTTCTGGCGGGTCTTTTACGACACCCAGACGCCCGGCCTCAACGTCGTGATCGGTGCCGTTGGTCTCGGTCTGCTGTTCGCGGCCAGCGTGGCCATCGTCGAGCGGGTCGTCATGGACCGATCCCGGCGCTCGTCCGACGCCAGGGTGAAGTTGCTCGCACCCAAGCTCGTGATGGCCGAGACCCGCGGCGTGTTCGGCGGACCCGTGATGGTAAGCGTCCTCATCCCCGCCCACAACGAGGCGGCCTCCATCGGCGCGACGCTCGACTCCCTCAGCGCCCAGGACCCGGCGCCAAACCGCATCATCGTCGTGGCCGACAACTGCACCGACGCGACCGCGTCCATCGCGCGAACGCACGGGGCGGAGGTGCTCGTCACCGTGGGCAACAACCACAAGAAGGCGGGAGCACTCAACCAGGCACTGCGCGGTCTCATCGACGGAATGGGAGACAACGATGTCGTCATGTGCATGGACGCCGACACCGTGCTCGACGACGGCTTCCTCGCCGCGGGCATCCAGCGCTTCACGAGCGATCGCGCGCTCATGGCGATTGGTGGGCTCTTCTACGGCGAATCCGGCCACGGTCTCCTCGGCCAGATCCAACGAAACGAGTATGTCCGCTACTCAAGGGAGATCCGGCGGCGGCGCGGCCGCGTTTTCGTGCTGACCGGCACCGCGTCGATGTTTCGCGCGCGAGCACTGCGAACAATCGCCGAGAACCGAGGTGGGCTTCTACCGGGGGTGCACGGTGATGTCTACGACACGGCGGCCCTCACCGAGGACAACGAGCTGACGCTGGCCATCAAGTCGCTCGGGGGACTGATGGTCTCCCCGAATGGTTGCCGGGTGGTCACCGAGGTCATGCCCACGTTGCGCAACCTGTGGACCCAGCGACTCCGGTGGCAGCGCGGTGCCCTGGAGAACCTGGGTGCCTACGGGCCGGCTCCGACCATGCTGCGCTACTGGGCCCAACAGCTCGGCATCGGCTACTCGGTCATCGCACTCAGCTCCTTCTGGATGCTCATCTTCGTCCCCCGATTACCGGGGCTTTCGTCTAAGCGGGGGACGAGGCTCGAACTCGCGACCCTCAGCTTGGGAAGCTGATGCTCTACCAACTGAGCTACCCCCGCGCTCCGCGAAGGATAGCGGCGCCGGCTAACCGATCGAGATCTGGACCAGGCGGCGCGTCGACACGCCGGTCAGCAGCTTTTCGCCCGGCTTGCGACCGCGGACGAAGAACACGAGTGCGGCACGGTGCACCGGCATCAGGCGCGTCGGGAAGAATTGGATGGTCGCCCAGCCGTCGGAGCCGGAGACGACCTCAGGCGCGGCGCGGACCCAGCCGTACGGCAGACCGATCGCGTACACGAGCGCGCCCCTGACGAGGTTGCCGCGCGTGTCGGAGACCCGGAAGCGCCCGATGAACGCAGCACGGGAGTTGAGCCGCTTCGGAATGAACTGCACGGCGCTGAACACGAGCTGGTTCGGGAGCGAGACCTGGTCGACCGGGATCGACGCCGGCCCGGCCGACGAGCCGACGACCGGCGGTCTGGGCCGAGACGGCTCTCGTCGTCCCGAACGCGTTCCGGGCCGAGACGGCGACGCGAATCGTGTGACCGACCTCGGACGGCGCGAGCCGCTGCGTCGACGAGTTGGCCCCGAAGTTGCCGCAGTTGTTGCCGGCGGCGTCGCAGCGGAGCCACTGGTAGTCGTAGTGGTTCGGGCTGTTCGCCCAGTTCCCGGTGTTGGTGACGAGGATCTGCCCGTCGCGCGGAACGCCGCCGATCACGGGCAGCGCGGTGTTCGCGGGCGCCGGGCCGGCGGCCGCGACGACCGCGGTCTGCGCGGAGGTCGCCGGGTTCGAGCCGAACGGGTTCCCCGCGCGGACGGTCACGCGGATCGTCGAGCCGACGTCGCCGTTGTCCAGCGCGTACGTGCTCTTGTTGGGCCCGACGCCGTGGCAGTTGTTGCCGGACGTGTCGCAGCGGCGCCACTGGTACTCGTACGAGGTCGGGTTGTTCTTCCACGAGCCGTTCGACGTCGACAGCGTGCTCCCGGCCTTCGCCGTACCGGAGATCACCGGAATCGCCGTGTTCTCGGGCTGGAGCCCGTCGGCAATGATGCCGGTCGGCGACGACACGGCGTTCGCCGAGCCGTCGGAGTTCTTCGCGGTCACCGAGACACGGATCCGGTGCCCGGAGTCGCCCTTCACGAGCGTGTAGGTCTGGTTCGTCGCCCCGGCGAGGTTGTTGCAGTTGTTGCCGTTCTTGTCGCAGCGCTGCCAGCGGTACGAGAACGACGTCGGCGAGTTCGACCACGACCCGCTCGACGCGTTCAGGGTCTCGCCCGCGCGCTCGGTGCCGGAGATCGTCGGCGGCGAGGTGTTCACGGGCGCAGCCTTGCTCGCCCCCTGCGCCGATCCGCCCACGAGGAGCGCGACCAGTACGACCGCTCCGGCGATCTTCTTCATCGCCGAGAGTCTTCCCTACGAATCCGACTCCCAAGCAACTCCAAACAGAATGCTTACGGGCTGAGTAGGGTCGGCTGATTCATCCGACCAGGGAGGGAATCCCGTGAAGTGGAAGATCACCCCGGGCCGGAGTCGGGACCTACACCGTATTAACCGCTCGGCGGGGAGCGGACCGGCGCAATAATCCAGGCGAGAGAGACCTATCGAAGAGGAGACAGCGAGATGAACGACCTGGAGCAGATCGCCCGCGCGCTCGTTGCGCCCGGCAAGGGGATTCTCGCCGCCGACGAGAGCGGCGGCACGATCAAGAAGCGCTTCGACTCGATCGGCATCGAGTCGACCGAGGACACCCGACGCGCGTACCGCGACATGCTGTTCACGACCGAGGGCGCAGCCGACTACGTCAGCGGCGTGATCCTCTACGACGAGACGATCCGCCAGTCCGCCCTCGACGGGACGCCGTTCCCGAAGCTGCTCGAGAGCCAGGGCGTCATCCCGGGCATCAAGGTGGACATGGGCGCGAAAGACCTCGCGCACGCGCCCGGCGAGAAGGTCACGGAGGGTCTCGACGGCCTCCGCGAGCGGTTCGCGGAGTACTTCGAGCTCGGCGCGCGCTTCGCGAAGTGGCGCGCGGTGATCACGATCGGCGACGGCATCCCCAGCGAGTACTGCCTCTGGACGAACGCCCACGCGCTCGCCCGGTACGCGGCGCTCAGCCAGGAGGCCGGGATCGTCCCGATCGTCGAGCCGGAGGTGCTGATGGACGGCGACCACTCGATCGAGACGAGCTTCGAGGTCACCTCACGCGCCCTGCACGCGGTCTTCACCGAGCTGCGCGACCAGCGCGTCCACTTCGAGCAGATGATCCTGAAGCCGAACATGGTGCTGTCGGGGTACGACGGCTCCGGGAGGGCCGGCATCCAGGAGGTCGCCGAGTCGACCGTCCGCTGCTTCCGGCGTCACGTGCCGGCGGCGGTGCCCGGGATCGCGTTCCTCTCCGGCGGTCAGACCGACGAGGACGCGACCGCCCATCTCAACGCGATGAACGCGATGGGGCCGCACCCGTGGGAGCTGTCGTTCTCGTACGGCCGCGCGCTCCAGGCGCCGTCGCTGAACGCATGGCGCGGTGAGGAGGCGAATGTCCCCGCCGGCCAGGCCGCGTACCTGCACCGCGCGAAGCTGAACAGCCTCGCCCGGATGGGGAGCTACTCGCCCGACCTGGAGACGGTCGCGGCTTAGGCCCGCTCGAACAGTTCGATCTGGACGACCTGCGCGGCGGCGACGAGCCGCCGCGTGACTGCTCCCCCGCCCTCGACCTCGATCCAGTCGGTGTCGTCGGCCCAGCGCTGACCCCTGGCCGCGGCGTCGAGCATCGCGGCGGGGTCGGCGTCGCCGACGACGACCGTGTGGGTCGAGCCGTCCTGCAGCGTGATGCGAACGAACGAATCAGCCATGCCGGCGAGCCTACACCTCAGGCTACGAGTAGCGCTCGCCGGCGATCTGCTCGAGCTTGCCCCAGCGGTGTGACGCCTCGATCAGCCGCACCGTGCCGGAGCGGGAGCGCATGACGATCGACGCGGTCTCGGCGCCGGAGCCCGTGTAGCGGACGCCGTCGCATCAGTGCGCCGTCGGTGACGCCGGTGGCCGCGACGAACACGTCCTCGCCGGCGACCAGGTCGTCGGTCTTCAGGACCCGCTCGAGGTCGTAGCCCGCGTCGAGCAACGCCTGCCGCTCGTCATCGTCGCGCGGCCAGAGCTTGCCCTGGATCGCGCCGCCGACGCACTTGATCGCCGCCGCCGCGATCACGCCCTCCGGCGTGCCGCCGATGCCCATCAGCATGTCGACGCCCGTGCCGGGACGCGAGGCGGCGATCGACGGGGCGACGTCACCGTCGGTGATCAGCCGCACCTTCGCCCCGGCCGCCCGCAGCTCCTGCGATCAGCGCCTCGTGCCGGGGGCGGTCGAGGACGACCACGCTGACGTCCTCCGGGTGCATGCCCTTGGCCTTCGCGACGGCGCGCACGTTGTCGGCCGCCGACGCCTCGATGTCGATCGCGTCGGCCGCCTCCGGCCCGACCGCGATCTTGTCCATGTAGACGGCGGCGCCCGGGAAGAACATCGTGCCCCGCTCGGCCAGCGCGATCACCGCGATCGCGTTGGGCATGCCGAGCGCGGCCAGGCGCGTCCCCTCCAGCGGATCGACGGCTACGTCGACGCCCGGCCCGTGGCCGTTGCCGACCTCCTCGCCGTTGTAGAGCATCGGCGCCTCGTCCTTCTCGCCCTCACCGATCACGACGACGCCGCTCATCGAGACCGTGTCGAGCATCAAGCGCATCGCGTCCACGGCGGCCTGGTCGGCGGCGATCTTGTCGCCGCGGCCGACCCAGCGCCCCGCGCCCATCGCCGCCGCCTCGGTCACCCGGACGAGCTCCAGCGCGAGGTTCCTGTCGGGCGTCTGGCTCATGCGGGGAATCCTATGCCGGAAGGCTCGAACCGCCTATAGAGAGGCTGTGACCGCCAACGGGCAGACAATGGACCGCGTCCCGCAGAAAGCCGCCACCTCCACCGACGCCGCGGCGGTGGTTCACCTGCTCGCCAACACGCATGCGCCGACGTTCGACTCGCTCTACGCGGACCTCCCCGCCTCGGTCGACGCGTCGCTCGAGCACCTGTCTCCGCGAGTCGGCGCGTCGCAGCTCCAGGCGAACGTGCACCTCGCCACGGCCGCGCACGACCGCTTCGTCCCTCGCTCTCCGCGAACTCGTTCCTCGTGCACGCGCTCCGCGCGTCCCGCTGAGCTACATCCGGTCGGGCGCGTCGACGCCGACCAGCGCGAGGCAGGAGGCGATCACCGTCTGCGTCGCCCGGCACAGCCCCAGCCGGAACGCCTGCTCGTCGGTGTCGAGCACGCGGCAGTGGTGGTAGAAGCGGTGGAACTCGTCGGCGACGCGGATCGCGTAGGTCGTGACCCCGTGCGGGCCGCGGCGCTCGACCGCCTCCGAGACGACCTCGGGGAACTCCGCCAGGCGCTTGACGAGATCCCGCTCCTCCGGCGCGAGCGCACCGACGGGCTCCGCGGATGCGGGCGCGTCGCCGGCGTTGCCGCAGGATCCCGGCGATCCGGGCGTGGGCGTACTGGACGTAGTAGACCGGGTTCTTCTCGGAGCGCTCCGCCGCCAGGTCGACGTCGATCTCGATCGACTGGTCGGGGCTGCGGTTGACGAGGTACCACCGCGCGGCGTCCACGCCGATCTCGTCCAGGAACTCGTCGAGAAAGACAACGTCGCCGCGGCGTTTCGACATCTTCGCCTGCTCCCCGCCGCGGGTCAGGTGGACGAGCTGGTAGAGCAGCACCTCCACTCGCTCCGGGTCGGAGCCGAGCATTCGCGCGACCGCCGCGTACCAGTTGCGCGTGCCGTGATGGTCGGCGCCGAGGACGTAGACCGCGCGGTCGAACCCGCGGTCGAGCTTGTCGACGAGGTAGACGACGTCGGCGGCCCGGTACGTCGGCTCACGCGTCTCGGAGCGGAGCAGGACGCGATCCTGGTCGTCGCCGTACTCCGACGACCGTGCCCACAGCGCGCCGTCGTTCTCGTACGTGTCCAGCCGGGGCAACAGCTCGGGCAGGCGCTCCTCGAGCGTGCTCTGCAGCGCCCACGAGTCGAAGTGGATGCGGAACCGCTCGAGGGTCGCCTCCATCCGCTCGAGCATCGCCGGCACCGGGTCGCCCGGCACCTTCGCCAGCTCGCGGACGTAGTCGCCCTGGTACCCGTCCTCGGGCGGGTCCTCCCCGCGCCGGATCGCGTCGACCGACGCGCGGAAGCGCTCCATCTGCGCTCCGGCGTCGTTGTAGTAGTACTCGCGCTCGACCTCGTCGCCCGCGAACTCCAGCAGCCGGGCGAGCGCATCGCCGATCGCGCCGTTCCGTGCGGCCGAGACGACGATCGGACCGGTGGGATTGGCGGAAACCATCTCCACCTGCACGCGCTGCCGCGGCTCGGCGAAGCCGGACCCGTACGCGGTACCCGCGTCGAGGATCTCCCCCAGCGCCCGACCGAACCAGGCGTCGTCGAGGAAGAGGTTGACGAAGCCGGGGCCGGCGACCTCGGCGCGTTCGACGTCCGGCAGCGCGGCGGCCGCCGTGGCCAGCTCCTCCGCGAGCTCGCGCGGCGCCCGTTGACGCGTCGGCGCGAGCCGGAGCGCGACGTTCGTCGCGTAGTCGCCGTGCTCGGGGTCGCCGGGCCGCTCGAGCGCGACCTCCGCGCCGGCGGCCTCGCCGAGCGCCGCGGCGAGCTCCTCGATCGCCCTAGCCGGCAACGGCTTGTCCCGGCGCGAAGAGCTCCTCCAGGGAACGCAGCTCGCTCTGGGTGCCGACGGCGATCAGCACGTCGCCCGCATCCAGGGTGACGTCGGGGTCCGGGGTCGTGTCGAAGCTGCCGTCCGCCTTGCGCAGCGCGACGATCAGCGCACCCGTCTCGTGCCGGACGCGCACGTCCCGGATCGACCGCCCCGCCTGGGCGCACTCGCTCGTGATCTCCAGCTCCTCGAAGCGCAGATCGGGGCCGCCGTGCCGCGAGACGATGTCGAGGAACGCCGAGACCCACGGCTTCAGCATCAGCTTCGCCATCTCCTGGCCCGCCGCGGAGTACGGCTGCACGACCCGGTCGGCGCCGGCCCGGAGCATCTTCGACGCCGCGTCCTCGGTCGATGCCCGCGCGACGATCTGCACATCCGGACGCGACGACTTGGCCGAGACGCAGATGTACAGGTTGTCGACGTCGGAGTCGGAGCACGCGACCACTCCGCGGGCGCGGTCGAGGCCGGCGGCGGCGAGATCCTCATCCTTCGTCCCGCTTCCCTCGACGTACGGGACGCCCTGCTGGCGGGCGATCTCGAGCACCTCGGGGTTGAAGTCGAGCACGACGAACGGGGAGCCCGCGTCGCGGAACTCCTCGATCACCTCGCGGCCGACGCGGCCGAATCCGCACACGATGTAGTGGTCGCTGATCCCCTCGATCACGCGGTGTCTCCTCCGTTCGCTGACTGTCCCCGTGAGCACACCGTGGGCGATCAGCTCCACGATCGCGCTCGCGAGGTACCCGTAGATTGCCATTCCCGCGAAGATCAGCAGGATGGTGATCACCTCACCGCTCACATTCGTCGGCTTGGTGTCGATGCCCGTCAGCGAGACCGTCACCGTCGAGCGGTAGAACGACTGGAACGCGCTCTCGTGCAGGAAGACGGCGAACAGCACCGTCCCGGCGGCGAGCGCGCCGAAGAACGCGGTCAGCGCCCATCTGAAGTGGCGAAGGGTGTACGGCGTGTTCACAGGGGTAGTATCCGTGCCGGTGGAAGACGAGAGCCAGGAGCGCCAGCTCAACATCCACGTCGACCCGACATTCCTGGGCGGCGTCTACTCGAACTTCGCCAACATCAGCTTCTCCGACTACGAGTTCACGATCACGTACGCGCGGATCGACCACGAGGTCGAGGAGGGCGACATCCCCGGCGTCGTCGTGTCACGCGTGAACATGTCCCCCCGGTTCATGAAGGAGCTGCTCGACGCGATGCAGGACTCGTGGTCGAAGTGGTCGGCCCGCGAGGGGATCAGGAACCTGCCGGAGGCAGAGCCGGGCTCGTCGTCTTCTTCGCCGCCTCCCGGCTAGCCCAGGCGCGCGCCATCGCGATCCGCTGCGTCAGGGTCGGGTGGTCGTAGAACACGAGGTACGGGGCGGTCGGCGGGCTCGGGTCGCCGAGGCCGGTCGTGCCGAACCGCTGGAACAGCGTCTCGACCGCCTGCGGGTCGCGCGTCGTCTGCAGCGCCATCCAGTCGGCCTCCGCCTCCATGTGCCGCGAGATCGCCGCCTCGAACGGCATGGCGACCAGCTTGAAGACCGACGAAGACGAGCAGCACGAGCGGGATCGCCGCCGGGTTGCTCATCCCGCCGCGCCTGCGCGCCACGACCGCGATCAGGTACGCGAGCGGAATCGTGACGAGCGCGTACCAGGCGATCCCTTTCAGCAGGTGGTTGCGGGCCTGGTGGCCGTACTCGTGCGCGACGACGGCCTCGAGCTGCCGCTCGGTGAAGCGGCCGTCGAGCATCGAGCTCCAGATGAACACCTTCCGTGAAGGCCCGAAGCCGGTCGTGAACGCGTTCGGATCGTCGGTCGAGACGTCCTCGACCCCGATCGGGACGCCGTGGACGCCTTCCTTGTCGGCGATGCGGGCCGCGGCCGCCTTCAGCTTCGCGTCGTGGAGCGGGTGGTCCGGGCACGAGGTACGGGCTGGTGAAGAGCAGCAGCAGCTGCAGCGCGATGAAGACCGCCGCCGCCGGGATCCACCAGAGGCGCGGCATCCACTTCGCCAGTCCCATCGCGATCAGGACGGCCACACACAGGAGCGAGGAACTCGACTCCGAGCACGGCCCACCCGCCGAAAATGACGGTCTGGTAGCTCTCGTGCGACTGGTCGTAGCGCCGCTGCCACCACAGGGCGAGCAGCTGGAAGGGAACGGAGACGAGCCAGACGAGCCCGAACCCGAGCATCGCGAGCATCATCCCGGTGCCGATCGGGCCGGCCGCGGACTCCTTCGCGAAGCGGGCTCCCCGCCAGGCGTACAGCGCGAAGACGACGACCGTGACGATGGTCTGGCCCAGCACCAGCCAGTAGAAGAACGACTCGTAGTGCTCCACCCGGTGCAGGAACGCCGCGCCGAACAGCGTGTGCTTCGAGACGCCCGTGAGTTTCAGCCCGTCCGGCACCTTGGTCGAGGCCCACAGCAGGTAGGCGGCCGCGGCCCAGACGGCTGCGAGCACCGCTAAGGTTGCGAGCCGCAGCGGGTGCCCCATGCGCGTCGCCGTCATCTCCGACATCCACGCTAACCTGCCCGCGCTCGAGTCGACGGCAGAGGCGATCGAGCGCGAGGCGCCCGACGCCGTCTGGTGTCTCGGCGATCTCGTCGGCTACGGCCCCTCGCCCAACGAGTGTTGCGCGTTGGTGGCGGCGGAAGCCTCGGTCTGCCTCGTCGGCAACCACGATTTCGGCGTGCTCGGCACGATCGACCTCGACGACTTCGCAGGCGATGCTGCGGTTGCCGCGCGGTGGGCGCAGTCGGTGCTCGGCACCGACGCGCACGCGTACCTGTCGGGGCTGACGACGAGCGCGCAGGCCGAGGGCGTCGGCCTCTACCACGGCAGCCCGCGCGACCCGGTGTGGGAGTACGTGCTCTCCTGGGAGGCGGCCCGCGACGCGATCCGCGACTCCGGGACGGACGTGACACTGGTCGGCCACAGCCACGTGCCGCTGGCGATCCCCGACGGGGACGGCGCCGGCGGCCACATGGAGGGAGGCAGCGAGATCGACCTCTCCGGCGCCCGCTGGCTGCTCAATCCCGGCTCGGTGGGGCAGCCGCGCGACGGCGACCCCCGGGCGGCCTGGCTGCTGCTCGACCTCGGCAGGCGGCGCGCGTCGTTTCGCCGGGTCACCTACGACGTTGAGCGGACGCAGAAGGCGATCCGCGCGGAGGGCCTCCCGGATGCGCTGGCGGAGCGTCTCGGTCACGGCGTGTAGCGCCGCCGTGCTGCTCGCCGGCTGCGGTGGGAGCGGCGAGCGACTGCCGGTGCTGACCGCCCTCCGGCTGGCGACGCTGGCCGACCGGCACGACTGCCGCGGGCTCGTCGAGGCCGCGATCGCAGCCGTCAACGCCCACGAGGTGCCGCCGGGGCTTCAGGAGCGGGTGGTCGCAGACGCGAACGTCTGCAGGTTCGCTAGCGCCCTTCGGCCCTGAGCCGAGACGGCCGAACCGACTCGGTGCCGAACGTGATGCCCTCCTGCGCGAGGGCGGCCGCGACGTCCTCACGGCCCTTGTAGATCCGCCACTTGACCGTGGCGAGTGTGATCTCGAGCGCGTCGGCGATCTCCGTGTACGAGAGGCCTGCGACGTCGCGGAGGAGCAGGGCCATTTTCAGATCGGGGTTGAGCGCCTCGATCGCGCGCCAGAGGGCGTCGACGGTCTCGCCGCGCTCGTAGGGCGCGTCCATGACCTCGAGCGGCGCGATGTCGTCGAGCGCGACCAGATGGCGCGGCCGGCGCTCGCTCGCCCGCAGCTCGTCCAGGACGCGGTTCTTGGTCACCTGGAAGAGCCAGGTCGTGAACTTGCAGCGCAGCGAGAACTTGGGCAGCCCCTGGAAGACGCGGAGGAAGACCTCCTGGGTCAGGTCCTCGGCGAGGGAGCGGTCGCCCACGAGCCGGAGCACGTAGTTGAAGACCGGCGTCTCGTATGCCCGGACGATGATGGAAAATGCCCGCTCGTCACCCCGCTGCGCTTTGCGAAGAATCGCAAGATCAGGTTGCTCGAGTGACAAGGTGGCCGGAGTATAGCCCCGCTTTCAGCGGTTGCTGCCTCGCTTACGGAAGCTTTACGCAGCTCATATCCGGCGTTCAGCCAGCAGGCTGCGGCCGGTCATCTCCGGCGGCTGCGGAATGCCGAGCAGGGCGAGGCAGGTCGGGGCGAGATCGGACAGCTCACCGCCCTCGCGAAGCCGAATTCCGGCCTTCGTGACGACCAGTGGAACCGGGTTCGTGGTGTGCGCCGTCTGCGGGCTGCCGTCCTGGGCGATCATCACTTCGGCGTTCCCGTGGTCGGCGGTGACGAGGGCGACGCCGCCCGCCTGCTCGACCGCGGCGAGCACCTCGCCGAGGCAGCGGTCGGTCGTCTCGACCGCGGCGACGGCCGCCGGGATCGAGCCCGTGTGACCGACCATGTCCGGGTTGGCGAAGTTGACGATGCCGAAGCGATAGCCGTCGCCGATCGCGACGGCGATGTCCGCGGCGACCTCGGCAGCGGACATCTCCGGCTTCTGGTCGTAGGTGCCGACGTCACGCGGGGAGGGGACGAGGACACGCTGCTCTCCCGGCCATGTCTCCTCGCGCCCTCCGTTGAAGAAGTAGGTGACGTGGGCGTACTTCTCGGTCTCGGCGCAGTGCAGCTGGCGCGCGCCGGCCGCGGCGAGCACCTCGGCCAGCGTGTTCGGGACGTCCTGCTCCGAGAAGACGACCGGGCAGTCCAGGTCGTCGCGGTAGTGGGTCATCGTCGTCAGGTCGACCCCGGCCGCGAGCAGCTTCTGCGAGAGCTGGCGTGCGCGGTCGGGGCGGAAGTTGAAGAAGATCACGGTGTCGCCCGGCTCGATCCCGGGACGCCCCTCGAAGTGCACTGGATCGACGAACTCGTCGGTGATCCCCGCGTCGTACTGCTGCTGGACGTAGGCGACGGGGCCGGTCGTGGTGAGAGGGGTCGAACGGACGACGGCGTCGAAGGCGCGCTCCGTGCGGTCCCAGCGCTGGTCGCGGTCCATCGCGTAGTAACGGCCCGAGACGGAGGCGATCCGGTCCTGCGGCAGCTCGGCGAGGTCGTGGACGGCCGCGTGCGGCGAGACGTCGCGCCCGTCGGTGAACGCGTGGATCCACGTCTTCTCCGGTGCGAAGCGGAGCAGCGCACGGAGGTGGTCGATGTGCGAGTGCACGCCGCCGTACGAGACGAGGCCGAGCAGGTGGACGTTACGGCCGCGCTCGAACGCGCCGCGCAGCGCGGGGTTCTCGAAGAGCGAGCCGTCCTCGATCGCCTTGTTCACGCGCATCAGGTCCTGGTAGAGGATCCGGCCCGAGCCGATCGTCAGGTGGCCGACCTCGGAGTTGCCCATCTGGCCGGGCGGCAGACCGACCGCCTCGCCCGAGGCCTCCAGCGTCGTGTGCGGGAACTCCGCCCACAGGCGGTCGAACACGGGCGTGTCGGCCAGCTCGACGGCGTTGCCGGGGCCGGGCGGGGCGATCCCCCACCCGTCCAGGATCACTAGGAGGACGGGGCCGCTGCTTTGCAAATCGCCGCGAACGAGTCGACCTCGAGCGACGCGCCGCCGACGAGTGCGCCGTCGACGTCCGGTTGGGCCATCAGTTCGGCGGCGTTGTCGGGCTTGACGGAGCCGCCGTAGAGGATCGGCACGTCGATCAGTCCATGGATGAATGCGTGTGCTTCCTGCGCCTGGTCGGGCGTGGCGGTCTGGCCGGTGCCGATCGCCCAGACGGGCTCGTAGGCGACGACGAGCTGCTCGTGCGCCTGGAGCACGGAGAGCTGGCGGCGGAGCACGTCCTCCATCTGCCCCGCGTCGCGCTCGGCCTCGGTCTCGCCGACGCAGGCGATCACCCAGAGGCCGGCCTCGAGCGCCGCGGTGGCGCGCTTGCCGACGCCCTCGTCGGTCTCGCCGAACAGCTGCCGCCGCTCGGAGTGGCCGACGATCGCGCCGTAGACGCCGAGCTCGAACAGCGACGGCGCGGAGACCTCGCCGGTGTACGCGCCCTCGACCTCCCAGTGGACGTTCTGCGCGGCCACGGCGATGTCGGTTCCTGCCAGCGCCTGGACGGCCGCGCTGAGCGAGAGGAACGGCGGGCAGACCGCCACGTCGACGCCGTCCACCCACTCCAACTGGTCGCGCAACTCGCGGCAGAAGTGGTGGGTCTCCTCGGGGCCCTTGTACATCTTCCAGTTGCCGGCGATGAGCATCGTCCCGGGATCCTAGAGAGACGGGGACGTGGCCCGAGCGGTCACGTCCGGTGCCAGGCACAGGACGTGACCAAAGGAGCCAGGAAAAGGCTCGAAGTCGCTGCAATTCACGTCTATAGCGTACTGGACGATCTGCAAAGGATCACGCTGCCGGGATCGCGGTCACGCCGGGGAGTTCCTTGCCCTCGAGCAGCTCCAGCGAGGCGCCGCCTCCCGTGGAGACCCAGCTGATCCTGTCGGCGAGGCCCGCCTCCTCGATCGCGCGGACGGAGTCGCCGCCGCCGACGACCGTGTGCGCGTCGGCCTCGGCGACCGCGCGGGCGACAGTGAGGGTGCCCTCGGCGAACCGCGGCCACTCGAACACGCCCATCGGGCCGTTCCAGAACACCGTCTTCGCCATCGCGATCCGCTTCGCGTAGCCCGCCGAGGTTTCCGGGCCGATGTCGAGGCCGAGCCAGCCGTCGGGCACCGAATCCGCCGGGACGACCTTCGACTCCGCGTCGGCCTCGAAGGCCGCGGCGGCGACGACGTCGGACGGCAGCTTCACCGGCACGTCGATGGGGCTCACCCGGATCTCCTCGGCCATCTTTCCGCCGACGAGCACGACGTCGGCCCGCTCGGCGAGGCTGCGCAGCACGCCGATCTTGTCCTCGACCTTGGCGCCGCCGACGATCGCCACGAACGGGCGCGCCGGGCTTTCCAGCAGCTTCCCGAGCTCCTGGAGCTCGCGCTCCAGCAGGAGGCCCGCGTAGGCCGGCAGGAGATGGGCGACGCCCTCGGTCGACGCGTGCGCACGGTGCGCCGAGCCGAACGCGTCGTTGACGTACACGTCCGCCTGCGCGGCCAGCTCCTTCGCCAGCTCGGGATCGTTTGCGGTCTCGCGCGGGTCGAAGCGCGTGTTCTCGAGCACCCGCACGCGATCGTCGTCGCCGAGCAACTCGCGAAGCCGGGCGGCGACCGGGGCGATCTCGAACGCCGGGTCCGGCCCCTTCGGGCGACCCAGGTGCGAGCAGACGATCACCTCGGCGGCACCCCGCTCCAGCAGCAGCTGCAGGGTCGGCAGCGACGCCCGAATCCGCGTGTCGTCCGCGACCTGCCCGTCCGAAAGCGGGCAGTTCAGGTCGGCGCGGACCAGCACGCGCTTGCCGCCGACGTCGGCGTCGCGGACGGAGCGCGGGACGTGCATGTCAGACGGCTGCGGCGACCGGGAGCGTCGCACCGATCATCGCGATCAGGTCGACGAGCCGGCAGCTGTAGCCCCACTCGTTGTCGTACCAGCCGAAGACCTTGGCCATCTTCCCGTTCGCCATCGTCAGCTCGCTGTCGAAGATGCACGAGTACGGCGAGCGAACGATGTCGGTGGAGACGAGCGGGTCGTCGGAGAACTGCAGGTACTTCCCGAGCGGGCCGCCGGCCGCCGTGCGATAGGCCTCGATCACCTCGTCGCGTGTGACCTCCTGCGACAGCAGCAGGGCGAGATCCACGACCGAGCCGGTCGGGACAGGCGCCCGGACCGCGACGCCGTCGAGCTTGCCCTGGAGCTCCGGCAGCACGAGGCCGATCGCCTTGGCCGCGCCGGTCGACGTCGGGATCAGGTTGATCCCCGCCGCGCGGGCGCGCCGCAGGTCCTTGTGCGGCAGGTCGAGAATGTTCTGGTCGTTCGTGTACGCGTGGATCGTGGTCATGAAGCCCTGCTCGATCCCGAACGAGTCATTGATCACCTTCGCCAGCGGGCCGAGGCAGTTGGTCGTGCAGGAGGCGTTCGACACGATGTGATGCGCCGCCGGGTCGTACATGTCGTCGTTGACGCCGAGCACAAGGGTGACGTCGGGCTCCGTCGCCGGGGCCGAGATCACGACCTTCTTCGCGCCCGCCTCGATGTGCTTCAGCGCGTCCTCACGCTTCGTGAAGAAACCGGTCGACTCGAGCACGACATCCACGCCGAGGTCGCCCCACGGCAGCGCCGCCGGGTCACGCTCGGCGAACATCTTGATCTCGAAGTCGCCCGCCTTGAGCGTGCCGTCCTGCGCCTGCACGTCCTCGCCGAGCGGTCCGAGCACCGAGTCGTACTGGAGCAGGTGCCCCATCGTGTTCGCGTCGCCGAGGTCGTTCGCCGCGACGATCTCGAACTCGCCGCCGCGCTGCATGTGCGCACGGAAGAAGTTGCGCCCGATGCGCCCGAATCCGTTGATGCCCACCCGTACCTTTGCCATCTCGATTCCCCCGTCGGTTGTCCGGTTTATCGGTTCGAGTTTAGCCCTGCGAGCGCCGCGGGCATTCAGTAGTCAGCCACAAAAAACGGCGGGCCGGAGAGGAAGCTCCGAGGACGACCCTCCTCTCCGGTTGCACCGCGCTCAGGACCTAGCCGGCAGACGGGGTCTGAATCCGCCGGCGGACGAGCGCAGACCCGCCGCGCCGAGTATGACCCATCCGAGGGTCAAAAGCTACGTCCCGCCGTCGCCCGTGAGGGCAACGATCCTGCCCAGGCGACGGTGCGCTGCAGCCTTCGTCGAGGGGGGCCGGCATTTGGCCGCCAACTCGCGCAGCGACGCGGACGGATAGCGCTGCCGCAGCTCCGCGATCTCGCGCAGTGGGGGCGCGAGGCGCTCGAGCCGCCCGTCGGCCTCGAGCTCCCGGATGGCCGTGATCTGCCGGTGCGCAGCGCGGCTCGACCGCACGAGATTGGCGTGGTCGGCGTTGGCGACGCGGTTCGCACGCGCCCTCGCCTCGCCGACGACCGCGTGCTCGTCGAGCGCCAGCGCGGCGTCACCCGCGCCGGCGAGCGCGAGCACGTCGGCGATCGCCTCGGCGCCCTTTGCATAGGCGGCCGCATACCGCCCACGGTCGTGGATGCGCAACGTGACGTCTTCCTGCGCAGCCACGGTGACCAGGAGATCCGCTCCCGCCCGGCTCGAGGTCCGGATCTCCAGATGCGGCGAGCGCGGGCCGCTCACCGACCCACCGCCGAGGAACGCTCCCCGCACGTAGGCGTGGCGGCAGCAGGCGCGTCCGACCACCCGCTTCGGGGGCGCCTCGAGCGGCGCGTGCGTGGCCGAGAGCACGCCTGCCCGCTCGAGCACGTCGAGCGACCGCGTACCGCCCGGCACGTGGATCTGGTACCGGGTCGGCCGGTCGAACGCGTGCTGCGTGTAGGTGCGGATCTCGGCCTCGACCCCGAACGTGCGTAGCAGCCCGAACGCCCGCCGGGCGACCGCCGCCTCGGCGACGTCCAGGTGGACGGAGAACTCGCCGTGCCCGCGCAGGTGCAGGCTCCCGGCTGTGTGGAAGAGCCCGGAGAGCTCGGCGAGCCGGTCGCAGTCGCGCCGCGGCTCGATCGCGGCGAGCTCGCGCCGGACCTCGTCAGAGAGTGGCACCTTCGAGCTCCAGGAGACGGCGCTTGTACTCGACGCCGAGCGAGCCGTAGCCGCCGATCCCGCCGGCGGCGACGACGCGATGGCAGGGGAAGATCAGCGGCAGGCGGTTGTGCGCGCAGAACGACCCGCCGGCGCGCGGCGCCTGCGGCCGGCCGGCGAGCGCGGCCAGCTCGCCGTAGGTGACGGTCTCGGCGTACGGCACGCCGCGCAGCGCCTCGCCGATCGCCCGCTGCAGCGGCGTCGCCCACTCGAGGTCGACCTCGACGTCGTCGAAGGCCACGCGCTCACCCTCGAAGTAGGCGGCGATCCGGCGTGCGAGTTCCGGCACGGATCCGTTGCGAACGCGTGCGCCGGAGCTCGATAGCGTGATCGTCGGGGGGCCCGCGGCCCCCCCGCCGGGGGCTGCGCTGGGAGCGAACTCGAGCACCCGCGTCGGCAGCTCGTGCCACACGGGGAGCCCGTCCGCGTCGAACCAGACCTCCCCCACGCCCCAGTCACCGGCGGCGTAGCGCACGACCTGCATTGGCCATCACCATACAATGGCCAGTCGTGAGCGCTCACGGCATCTTCCGCCCGCCGACACCGGTCAACGAGACGATCAGGGACTACGCGCCCGGCTCGCCCGAGCGCGCGGAGCTGAAGAAGCGGCTCGCCGAGATGGAGGCCGAGCGGCTCGACATTCCGTGCGTGATCGGCGGTGAGGACGTCCGCACCGGCGACACGATCCAGGCGGTCATGCCGCATCGCAAGGCGCACGTCCTCGCCGACGTGCACCAGGCAGGCCCCGCCGAGGTCGAGCGCGCGATCAAGGCCGCCGCCGACGCGTGGCACGACTGGTCGCGGACCCCGTGGGAGGAGCGCGCGGCCGTCCTGCTCCGCGCCGCCGAGCTGCTCGCCGGCCCGTGGCGCACGACGCTGGTCGCCGCGACGATGCTGAACCAGTCGAAGACGGCGCATCAGGCGGAGATCGACGCCGCGTGCGAGTTGATCGACTTCTGGCGCTTCAACGTCGAGTTCATGACGCGGGTCTACTCGGAGCAGCCGATCTCGTCGCCCGGCATGTGGAACCGGCTCGAGTACCGCCCGCTCGAGGGCTTCGTCTTCGCGGTCAGCCCGTTCAACTTCACCGCGATCGGCGGCAACCTCACCGGTTCGCCCGCGCTGATGGGCAACGCGGTGCTGTGGAAGCCGGCCTCGACCGCGGCACTGTCCGCCTACTACACCATGCGCATTCTCCAGGAGGCCGGCCTCCCCGACGGTGTGATCAACCTCGTCTACGGGCGGGGCGCGTCGGTCGGCAACCCGGTGCTCGCCAGCCCCGACCTCGCCGGGATCCACTTCACCGGCTCGACGGCGGTGTTCCACGACATGTGGAAGACCGTCGGCGCGAACATCGACACGTACCGCAACTACCCGCGCATCGTCGGCGAGACCGGCGGCAAGGACTTCATCGTCGCCCACCCCTCCGCCGACGTCGAGTCGCTCGCGACCGCGATCGTCCGCGGGTCGTTCGAGTACCAGGGCCAGAAGTGCTCGGCCGCGTCCCGGGTGTACGCGCCGTCGAACCTGTGGCCGGAGCTGCGCGAGCGGCTGGCCGAGCAGGTCGCGTCGCTCCAGGTCGGCGACGTGTCCGACTTCGGGAACTTCATGGGCGCCGTGATCGACTCCGGCTCGTTCGCGACGCAGAAGGAGGCGATCGAGGAGGCGCGCGCACACGCCGACACCGACATCGTGGTCGGCGGCGACGTCGACGACAGCGAGGGCTTCTTCGTCAGGCCGACCGTGATCGAGACGCGCGACCCGGGGTTCCGGCTGCTGCGCGACGAGCTGTTCGGCCCGGTCGTCACGACCTACGTCTACCCGGAGGGCGAGTACGCGGAGACGCTCGACCTCGTCGACCGCTCGGCGCCGTACGGACTCACCGGCGCGATCTTCGCGCGCGACCGCTCGGCGATCGAACTGGCCGACGAGAAGCTCCAGTACGCGGCCGGCAACTTCTACGTGAACGACAAGCCCACGGGCGCAGTCGTCGGGCAACAGCCGTTCGGCGGCGCACGCGCGTCGGGGACAAACGACAAGGCAGGGTCGATGTGGAACCTGATCCGCTGGGTCTCGCCGCGGACGGTCAAGGAGACGTTCGTCCCGCCGCGGGATCACCGCTACCCGTTCATGGCGCCGGACGGCGACGGCTCCGCCTCGGACTGACCGCCCTCGCCGCCCTCGCCGTGGCCGGCTCCGCGCTCCTGCCCGACGCCGACGCTGACGCCGCCGCGCAGCCGATCCGCGTGTTCGTCCTGGCCGGGCAGTCGAACATGGTCGGCCGTGGCCTCCCGCTCTCCCTCGGGTCACCGACGAACCCACGCCTCCTGAACTGGCGCGACGGCGCGTGGCAGACGGCCTCCGACCCGCTCGGCCCGCCGAGTGACCCCAGCAGCGGGATCGGCCCGGGGATGACGTTCGGCCTCCAGGTGCTGAAGCGGCAGCCCACCTGGCGGATCGGGCTCGTGATGTGTGCGAAGGGATCCACCCGGATCGAGGACTGGGCGCCCGACAGGCCGGTCTATCGGTCCTGCGTCAAGACGGTGAAGGCCGCGGGCGGCACCGTCGCCGGCATCCTCTTCCTCCAGGGCGAGCGCGGCGCCGGTGTCGAGCAGGCGGCGGGCTGGACGGCCGGCTTCCTGCCGGTGTTCCACGCGTTCCGCGCCGACTTCGGCGAGACCGTGCCGTTCATGCTCGGGCAGATCGGCACATTCGCCGGCCTGGAGGACGCCCAGGCGAGCATCCGTGCGCAGCAGGCCGCGGTCGCCGCGAAACTGCCGCACACGCGCCTCGTACGCAGCCTCGACCTGCCGACCGAGGGCAATCACTACACCGTGCCGGGCTACCGTGTCCTGGGCGCCCGGTTTGCGACCGCCTGGTACCGCTCCTGGCAGGCCGCGCAGAAGCCCCGGTAGAAGACTTACTGCCTTTTAACCGCGCCCTAACACGTTTTCATCGTGCGCTAACACTCGACCCCTAGGGTCGAGACATGCGTATCCTCGCTCTCGCCGCCGGGTGGCTCACGATTCTCGTGCTCGTGGTCCCCAAGGGCTTCTAACCGCTACTTCGCCGCGGTGAAATCCCAGGCCGTCGCGCCCGCGTTCTGCCCGTCGCTCGCAAAGACGACGACCGTGTGGCGGCCGGGATCGAGCGCGGGCTCGAAGTTCGCGTACAGCGTCGAGTTGCTCGCCGTGCCCGCGACCTTCGGGTTCTCGGTATGACCGTCGAGGTACATGACGGCGGTGCCGGATCCGCCCGGCCCGGAGACGGCGGCGGCGACCTGGGCGACGATCTGCTCGTGCGCTCCGGGGTCAGGCCCGATCGGCCTGACCTTGACGGGGCTGCCGAGCTCGAGCCTCCACTTCGTGCCCTCCAGGCGCAGCGGGACGGCGTAGACGGCAGGTTTCCCGTTCTGGCGTCCGTCGATCGCGACGACGCCGAACTCGGGCGTGATCCGCTCCGAGACGATCACCTTCGTGCCGCGGAACGAGCCGACGCTGTCGGCGAGCTCCCCGCCGGCGCCGCTCTTGAACTCGCCGAGGGTCGGACCGAGCCGCCGCTGCGAGGCCACGGAGAGCATGCCCCAGATCGCCTCGACATTCCCGGCGGCCGCGGCCGCGAGGAACGCGTCGGCGGCGGCCTTGCCGGGGTCACCCGAGGTGGTCGTGACCGGCGCGGTCGTCACCGGCGCCGTCGTCCGGGCGCTCTTGCTCCCGCCGCCGCAACCGGCGAGCACGATGACCAGAGCGATCAGGGCTGCGCGACGCACCGTCGAATGTTAGGCGCGGCCGGCCTTGTGCAGCTGCGCGTAGATCGCCCGGGCCGTCTTCGCGGGCAGGCCCGGCACGCCCTCCAGCTCCTCCTGGGTCGCCTCGAGCAGCCGCTCGGCCGAGCCGAAGTGCTGGAGCAGCGCGCGCCGGCGCACTGGGCCGATGCCCTGGAGGTCGTCGAAGATCGAGCCCCGCGCCTTCGCCTCGCGCCGCTGCCGGTGGAAGCCGAGCGCGAACCGATGCGCCTCGTCGCGGATCCGCTGGAGGAGCTGCAGCCCCGCCGAGTCGCGACCGAGGACTATCGGTTCAGCGCGGCCAGGGACAAAAACTTCCTCCTCCTTCTTCGCCAGGGAGATGACGGCGACCCGCGGGAGGTCGAACGCCTGCATCGCGGAGAGCGCCGCCGAGAGCTGCCCCTTGCCGCCGTCGATCACGACGAGGTTCGGAACCGACGCGAACGACTCGTCGTAGTCGGCGGCGGTCTGGTCGCCGAGCCGGGCGAAGCGGCGCGACACGACCTGGGCCATCGCCGCGAAGTCGTCGGGGCCATCCACCAGCCCCTGAACTCCGAACTTGCGGTAATGGGCCTTTTTGGCCACCGCGTCCTGAAACACCACCATCGAACCGACGGGCGACTCTGCCTGGATGTTCGAGATGTCGTAGCACTCGATCCGCAGCGGGAGGCTCTCGAGGTTGAGCGCTTCCCGGAGCTCCTCGAGCGCCTCGACGCGCCGCAGGCGACGCTGTTCCGACTGGATCGCGTCCGACTCGAGCGCGAAGCGGGCGTTCTGGTCGGCGAGCTCCTGGAGACGACGCTTCTCGCCGCGGGCGGGGGTGCGCACTTCGACACGTGCGCCGCGCCGGTCGGAGAGAAACTCCGCCAGCGCGGCCGTTTCCCCCGCGTCAGGCGGGACGACGATCTGCGGGGGGATGCTCGGCGCGGAGCCGTAGTACTCGAGGCAGAAGGCCTCGAGCACGGCGGCCGTGTCCTGCCCCTCCACGTTCTCGAGATGGAAGGCGTAGCGGTCGACGAGCCGGCCGTCGCGCAGCGGGAAGATCTGGACGGCGGCGCGGTCACCCGCCGCGGCGATCCCGATCACGTCGACCGTGCCGACCGCGGGCCGATCGGCGGCCTGCCGCTCGGCGAGGTGCTTGATCGCAAACAGGCGGTTGCGGTAGCGGGCGGCGTCCTCGAACCGCTCTTCCGCAGCCGCCGCCTGCATCTGCCCCTCCAGGTCGCGCAGGATTGGGCGCGTCTCGCCCGACAGGAACTCGATCACCCGCTCGATCAGCGCCCGGTACGCGTCCTTGTCGATGTAGCCGACGCAGGGCGCCGTGCAGCGCTCGATGTGGTAATCGAGGCACGGTATCCCCGAATGGCGCCCCGGTTTCGGCCCCTCGCACGGGCGATACTGGAAGACGCGATTCAGGACGTCGAGCGTCTCGCGCACCTTCTTGGCATTGGCGTACGGCCCGAAGTAGACGACGCCGCGGCGGTGGCGCTCTCGTGTGAACATCACGCGCGGGTAGTCGTCCTCGACCGTGACCGCGATGTACGGGAACGACTTGTCGTCGCGGAGGCGGATGTTGAAGGGCGGCCGGTGACGCTTGACGAGGTTCTGCTCGACGTGGAGCGCCTCGGCCTCCGTGCCGGTGACGATCACCTCGATGTCGGCGACCATCCCGGGCAGCCGGCCGATCTGCGCCCGGCCGTCGCCGCCGCGCTGGAAGTAGGAGCGAACGCGCGAACGCAGCGACTTCGCCTTGCCGATGTAGAGGACGCGGCCGTCGGCCTCGCGGAACAGGTAGACACCGGGCTTCGCCGGAAGCCGCTTCAGCTGTTGTTCGATGCGTTCGTCCACCCGGGAGTCAGGCTATCGTGGCGGCGATGAGAGGCCTGTTCGTCGCGGCCACCGCCGCGGCGCTTCTACTGGTTGCACCTGTCGCCCACGCGGGCGGCCCTGGGCTGGTCGTCGGCGCCGCTGAGGACGACGTCAGAGCCACAACGCTGAGCGAGGCGAAGGCGAAGCTCGACCTCCTGCGGCTCGCCGGGCTCGACGCCGTGCGCGTCACGTCGATCTGGGATCCCGCGAGCCCGAACATCGCCGCCTCCGAGCTGACGGTGCTGAACAACCTGACCGCCGCCGGCAAGCTCGACGGCATCGACGTCTACGCGTCGGTCTACAACTTCGGAAGCAAGACAACACCGCTCTCCGACGCCGACCAGGCGAGCTTCGCCGGGCGCGCGGCCGACCTGGTGCGCAACGTCCCCGACCTGCAGAACGTGATCGTCGGCAACGAGCCGAACCTGAACCGCTTCTGGCTTCCGCAGTTCAACGCCGACGGCACCGACGCGGCCGCTCCGGCGTACCTCTCGCTGCTGAGCCGGACGTACGCCGCGGTGAAGGCGGTCGACCCGACCGTCAAGGTGTTCGGCGGCGCGCTGTCACCGCGCGGGATCGACCGGCCGGGCACCGGCCGTGACACCCACTCGCCGACCGTCTTCATCCAGGACCTCGGCACGGCCTACCGCGCGAGCGGCGCGACCGGCCCGGTGATGGACGGCCTCGCGATCCATCCGTACCCGGAGAACTCGAGCATCGCGCCGACGCTCGCACACCCGAACACGACGCCGATCGGCATCGCCGACTACGCGAAGCTCGTCGGCCTGCTCACCAAGGCCTTCGAGGGGACCGCTCAGCCCGGCGCGAACCTGCCGATCCTCTACGCCGAATACGGGATCGAGACCCAGATCCCCGCGGCGAAGGCGAAGCTGTACACCGGCACCGAGGCGCCCACGATCAAGCCCGTCCCCGAGTCGACCCAGGCGTCGTTCTACCGGCAGGCGATGGCGATGTCGTTCTGCCAGCCGAACGTCGTCGGCCTGCTGATCTTCCACGCGTTCGACGAGACGGCGCTCGACCGCTTCCAGTCGGGGCTCTACTACCCCGACCAGACGGCGAAGTCGAGCCTGCCGGCCGTCCACGATGCGGCCAGGGACGTCCACGGCGGCGTGATCGCGAAGTGCGAGGGCCTGGAGCTGACTCCGGGCGCGAAGGTCGCGTACCCGAAGGTGAGCGCGATCGCCGCCGGCACCGCCGCGATCGGTGTGACGTGCGACATCGACTGCACGATCTACGCGCGGCTGGAGAAGCTGCCGAAGCACTCCACCACCCTCGTCGTTCGCTCGAGCGCAAAGGCGAACGACCGGACGCTGGTCCCGTTCCGCCGGATACGGCTGGCGCCCGGCCAGTACCGCTTCACGCTGCGCCTCACCGCGCCGGTGAACCACGGCGAGCCGCTGTCGCTGGCGAGCAAAGCCCTCACCGTCCGGTAGGCCTTTCACGCTAGGGGGGCGAGCCACCGGCTCGGGCCGGACAGCCCTATGCGCGCATCGATCCCCCTGATCTCCATCGCCGTGCTCGTGGCCGCAACCGGCGCCGCCGCGGCGCCTACGGCCCCGACGAACCCGAAGATGCTGATGGTCGGGGCGGCGGAGGACGCTGCCAGGGACGGCGGCGCGATCGGAGCCGACTCGAAGATGAGCCTCGCGCGCCTGGCCGGCTTCGACACGATCCGGATCACGTCGATCTGGCACCCCGGGCAGCGCACGGTGAGCGACGGCGAGCTCCTCGCGCTGCGGACAGCGGCCGATGCCGCCGCGCTCAACGGGATCCGGGTGGTCGTCTCGGTCTATCCCGTCGGTGCGAGCACGACACCGCTGTACGCGACGCCCCGGGCGCAGTTCGCGTCGTACGCGGCGTCGATCCCGCGCCTCGTGCCGGAGATCGACCACGTGATCGTCGGCAACGAGCCGAACCTGAACCGCTTCTGGATGCCGCAGTTCACGAAGACCGGCCTCGACGCCGCCGCGGCGTCCTACCTCGGGCTGCTCGCCCAGACCTACGACGCGATCAAGGAGGCCGCACCGAACACGATCGTGATCGGTGGGTCGCTTGCGCCACGCGGCGGAGACAACCCGACGGCCGCGCGCCCCACCCACTCGCCGGTTCGGTTCATCCGCGATCTCGGTGAGGCGTACCGGCGCAGCGGCCGCACGAAGCCGGTGATGGACTGGTTCTCGTTCCACCCGTACGCGATCAGTTCCCGCGTACCGCCCACGGCCGTGCACCGGACGGGCCGGGCGATCGGCCTCGGAGACTACGACCGGCTCGTCCGGCTCCTCGGCCGCGCCTTCGACGGCACCGCCCAGCCCGGCTCGACCCTGCCGATCATCTACGACGAGTACGGCGTGCAGACGAAGGCGCCCGACGACAAGCGGCAGCTGTACGCCAACCTCACCGTCCCGTCGGGGATCGACGCGGTCGACGAGGCGACGCAGGGGCGGTACTACACGCAGGCGCTGGCGCTGGCCGCGTGCCAGCCCAACGTCGTCGGCCTCCTCTTCTTCCATGTCTCCGACGAGGCCGACCTCGACCGCTGGCAGTCGGGTGTCTACTACGCCGACGACACGCCGAAGTCGGATCTGCCGGTCGTGAGCACGGCCGCCGAGGCGGCACGCACCGGCACGCTGGTCAAGTCCTGCGGCTAGCCTTAACGCGTGGATTCCGGCCAGTACGTCGCCTACACGTTCTTCCGCGTCGACCCCGCCTGGCGGCGGCTTCCGGTCGACGAGCGGACAGCCGGAAAGGACGCGTTCGCGGACGTGGTCGAGTCGTGGGCCGACCGCATGTCGGGGTTGCGCGCCTACACCTGCACCGGCGTCCGGCCCGATTGCGACTTCTTCCTCTGGAAGATCACCGAGCGCTACGAGGATCTCGGCGAGCTCGGCGCGGAGCTGAACGGGACGCCGCTCGCCGGCTGGCTCGAGACCCCGTACTCGTACCTCGCGACCACCAAGGCGTCGCAGTACACGAACGCGCGCAAGCCGCGGAAGATCACGCCGCACGACCAGCCGTACCTCGTCGTCTACCCGTTCGTGAAGGTACGGCCCTGGTACTCGCTCGAGGAGGCGGACCGCCAGCGCGCCATGGACGAGCACATCCGCATCGGCCGCGAGGAGTTCCCCGGCATCCACAACCACACGACGTACTCGTTCGGGATCGACGACCAGGAGTTCATGACCGCATTCGAGTGCGACGAGCCGGCCGACTTCATGCACCTGATGCTGCGGCTGCGCGACAGCGAGGCGAGCGCCTACACCGAGCGCGACACGCCGATCTTCGTCGGGCAGCTGACTGACATCCGCTCCGCGCTGGCAGCGCTGGACGGCGCGTCGGCGAACGTCCGCGCGTAGCCGCTAGACGTACGTGTGCTGGTCGCGCCAGGTTCGCCACATGGCGAATCCGGCGGCGGCGAGCACTGCGAGGAACGCGACGGCGTCGAGCCCGGTGTGGTTCAGGAGCCAGATCGCGGCGACGTCGACCAGGATCAGGATCGCCGCGCCGTAGAAGACCGCACGCGCCCGCGTCGGCCACGTACCGATCTCGGCCCGGTTCTCGCGGTAGAGCATGTACAGGATGAACGCCGTCCCGACCATGACCAGGATCCACGTCAGCAGGTACACCGCGACGACGAGCTGGAGCGCGGTGACGGCGATCGCGATCAGGACGAGGATCGCGAAGCTACGAAGCGTCCGGTGCGTCTCACCCATGGCGTCAGGCTAGCGCTAGGAAGGATCAACTGCGCACAACTCGGCTTGCTGCCGGCGCGTAGCCGGTCCAGCCGCTCTGCGTCAGCACACGGTTGCCCGAGTTACCCGTCGGCTATTCATCGGCCGAACACGGGAGCAAGCTGAGCGAACTCGAAAATGCGGATGAGAGGACTTGAACCTCCACGAGCCGAAGCCCACACGGACCTGAACCGTGCGCGTCTACCAATTCCGCCACATCCGCGCGGGCCGACAGTGTAGCCCGCCCGGCGAGGGCCTCAGCGGACGACGCGATAGGTCAGATGCGCCACGCTCGGCGCCTCGATCACGCGGATCGGCTCGAGTTTCGCGCTGCCCGTGAGATCGCCGAACAGCCGCGTCCCGCCGCCGAGCAGCACCGGTGCGACCGAGACGGTGAACTCGTCGATCGCGTCTGCGGCGAAGCACTGCTGGACGACGCTCGCGCCACCGCAGATGAGGACGTCCTCGTCGCCCGCGGCCGCACGCGCCTGCTCGAGCGCCGCCTCGACCCCGTCGGTGACGAAGTGGAACGTCGTGCCGCCCTCCAGCGCGACCGCCTCGCGCGGATGGTGCGTGACGACGAACACCGGCCTGTGGTACGGCGGGTCGTCGCCCCACCAGCCGTTCCAGGCGCCGTCCCACGGACCGGGCCCGCCGCCGAACATGTTGCGGCCCATCAGAAACGCGCCGATGCCGGTCTGCGAAGCCTCCACCACGGGCGTGCTCTCGTTGGCGGTGCCGCCCTCCATCCCGTGCTCCCGCCGGAACGCCTCGAGCGGGAACACCCACTCGTGGAGTTGCATGCCACCCTCGCCGAGCGGATCGTCCAGGGTCGGGTTCGGGCCGGCCAGGTACCCGTCGATCGACATTCCGATGCTGAACCGAACCTTGCTCATGCCGCCTCCTTGTCCGTTGTCACCCTCGGTAGTCTTCGGCCATGGTCTCCGAGGGAACGCCGGCCCCCGATTTCGAGGTGCAGAGCGACGCGGGCGAGACGGTCCGGCTGTCGGATCTGCGCGGCACGCCCGTCGTCCTCTACTTCTACCCAAAGGACGACACGCCCGGCTGCACGAAGCAGGCGTGCGGGATCAGGGACACGTGGAACGACTTCCGCGCGACCGGCGCCGCGGTCTTCGGGGTCAGCCCGGACGGCGAGGCGTCGCACGTGAAGTTCAAGGAGAAGTACGGCCTGCCGTTCACCCTCCTCGCCGACCCTGACCATGAGCTGACCGAACGGTACGGGTTCTGGGTCGAAAAGAAGAACTACGGCAAGACGTACATGGGCGTCGAGCGCTCGACCGTCGTGATCGACGCCGACGGCACGGTCAAGAAGGTCTTCCGGCGCGTGAAGCCCGACGACCACGCCGCGCAGGTCCTCGACGTCCTGCGCTGAGCCGCAGCTACCGTTCGTGTCGTGAAGCGCGGGGTCGTCATTGCAGCCGCAGCGCTTGCGGCGCTTCTCGTAGCCCCCGCGGCCCAGTCCGCGCGGGGCGACGGCCCCGTCGAGGTGGTCGTCACGCTCGACGCGCCTCCGCTGGCCGAGGCGATCAGCAAGAGCCGCGTCCTCACCTCCACTGCGAAGGCGCAGCGGCTCGACCTCCGCGCTCCGATGAGCCGCGGCTATCTCGCCTCGCTCGCCACCGCCCAGCGCGCCCTGGCCATGCGGATCACGACGGCGATCCCGGAATCGCGGGTGACGTGGCACTACAGCGTCGTCCTGAACGGCATCGCGGTCTTCCTCCCGCGCTCCGAGCTCGGCCGCCTTGCCGCGACCCCGGGCGTGGCGAGGGTCTGGCCGAACGTCGCCTACCGGCCGCTGCTCGACCGCAGCCCGGGCCTGATCGGCGCGCCGCTGATGTGGGGCTCCGACTTCAGCACCGCGGGCAACGGGATCAAGATCGGGATCGTCGACGACGGGGTCGACCAGTCGCACCTGTTCTTCAGCCCGGCCGGCTTCACGATGCCGCCCGGCTTCCCGAAGGGCCAGACCCAGTACACGACCGCGAAGGTGATCGTCGCACGCGCGTTCGCGTCACCCGACACGACGTGGCGATACGCGAAGGTGCCGTTCGACCCGCAGCAGTCCGAGCACGCGACGCACGTGGCCGGCATCGCCGCCGGCGACTTCACGACGAACGCGATCGCCGGTCGCGGGCCCCTCTCGGGCGTCGCGCCGCGCGCCTACCTGGGCAACTACAAGGTACTCACCTACCCGACCGAGAACTTCGGCCTGAACGGGAACGCACCGGAGATCGCCGCGGGCGTCGAGGCGGCGGTCAAGGACGGGATGGACGTGATCAACCTGTCGCTCGGCGAGGCCGAGATCGAGCCGGCCCGCGACCTGGTCGTGGCCGCGATCAACGGCGCCGCCGACGCGGGCGTCGTTCCGGTGATCGCCGCCGGCAACGACTTCGACGAGTTCGGGCGCGGCAGCGTCTCCTCGCCCGGCAGCGCGATCGACGCCATCACCGTCGGCGCGGTCTCGAAGTCGCTGACGATCGCATCGTTCTCGAGCAGCGGGCCGACGCCCATCTCCCTCGAGATGAAGCCCGACGTCGCCGCCCCGGGCCTCGACATCACGTCGTCGGTGCCGGCACGCGAAGGCACGTGGGCGTCGTTCAGCGGCACGAGCATGGCCTCGCCGCATGTCGCCGGCGCGGCCGCCCTCCTCCTGCAGCGGCACCCGGACTGGACGGTGGCACAGGTGAAGTCGGCGCTCGTCCTCACCGGCAAGCCCGTTCCCTCTGCGCAGACGGAGTACCCGACAACGCGCACGGGCGGCGGTCTGATCCAGGTTCCGGCCGCGAACAACCCGCTCGTCTTCGCAGCGCCCGCCGACCTCTCGTTCGGGCTCGTCCACACCGGCACCGGCGTGACGCGGTCGACCACGCTCACCGACGCCGGCGGCGGCGCGGGCCAGTGGACGGTCGCATCGGTCGTCCAGGGCGGCGCTTCCGGCGTGACGATCGTCGCGCCGCCGACCGTGTCTGTCCCCGGGCGGCTCGACGTGACCGCCACCGTCGCCGGTTCCGCACCGGAGGCCGACGTCACCGGCTTCGTGACGCTGACGCTCGGCACCGCGACCCGGCGTATCCCCTTCTGGTTCCGCGTCGCCGACCCGAAGCTCGGCACCGAGCCGCACGGCGTCCTCGGCGCCACGGGCACGTTCAAGGGCCAGACCACCGGCAAGCAGTCGATCGTCAGCTCATATCGGTATCCGGCCGACGTCCACGCCGTCCCCAGCGCGACCGGGCCCGAGCAGGTCTTCCGCGTGACGCTCGCGCGGCCGGTGGCGAACTTCGGCGTCGCCGTGGTCTCCTCGCCCGCCGGCGTCCGGCCGTCGCCGAGGGTCGTCTACTCGGGGAACGAGGATCGCCTGGCCGGATACGCAGGGCTGCCGCTGGTGATCAACCCGTATATCGACTCGTTCGGCGAGACGCGACCGGTCGCGGCGGCGGTCCGCCCCGGTGCCGGCTCATTCGACGTCGTCTTCGACACTCCGGGCGGCACGACGCCCGGCCCGTTCACGTTCCGCTTCTGGGTGAACGACATCACCCCGCCGAGCATCCGGCTGCTGACGCCCGTCGCAAAGGTGCACGGCAACGTCGATCTCGCGGTCGCAGACGCAGGCTCCGGCGTCGATCCGCTGTCGATCGTGGCGAAGATCGACGGCAAGCCCGCGAACGCCGTGTACCGGGCCGGGCGCGTCGTGATCGGTCTGACCACCGCCGGCCGCGGAACCCACCGGGTCGTCGTCGAGGCGGCGGACTACCAGGAGCTGAAGAACATGGAGAACGTCCCGCGGATCCTCCCGAACACCCGCACGTTCACCGCCACGTTCCGCGTCCGCTGATCTAGCGCTTCGGGTCGTGCTCCTCGATCGTGGGGAGCGCCTCGAGGTCGCGCTGCACGCTGGCCGCGAACTCGTCGCTCTCGTTCTGGAGCAGCCGCATCTGCGCCTTCTGCCGCGCGCGAGCACGCTTCTGCCGCGCCCGGCCGCCGGCATGCTCGGACAGCCGGGGCCACTCCGCGGCCACGAGCACGACCACCGCCGCCGCGAGCAAGGCGATGAAGAGCCAGCTCACCCTCGTGATTCTAGACGGGTCTCAACTCGGGCCGGTGCGCCGCCGATATCGGAACCATGACGACGTGGCTGGTCGCGCCGTACCTGCTGTTCTTCATCGCCCTCGTTCGGGCGTTCCTGGTAGCGTGCGCAGGTGCTCGCCCCCACGTGCGCCCGCTGCGGGCTGAAGTACGAGCGCGAGCAGCTCGGCGAGCGCGTCTGCAGCTGCTAGCGGGCTAGGCGGTGCCACCGACCGGCTCGTCCTCGACCTCACGGTGGGCAAGCTTGGCCTCGAACGACTGGCGCAGGTCCTCGCCAGAGACCTCGAGGTCGTACCGCGGCCGGCGCGGCTCGAGCTTGACGATCCGCACCTCGGAATCGTGCATGCCGTGGCAGCGGGCGTACGCCTCCGCCTCGGTCAACGGCCGCAGCCTCTGCTTCCGCAACATGCGCCGATCCTAGCGCCGTGGCTGCTGACGAGCCAACACGAAGCACAGGATCGCCAGCGGGATCTCGCCGAAGACTGCGAACAGGATCGCCAGCCACCGTTCGCCCCCGGGGCCGGAGGTGACGACGTCGAACCACGCGTCCGTGAGCAGGAGTGCCCCGGTCGCGGCGGCGAGGCTTCGCCCTACGGGCCGGCCGCGGATGAGCGCGAACGCCGTGGCGAGCAGGCCCGCCCCGAGAGCGACGTCGAACCCGGCCCAGGCGAGATCCCAGTGGTGGACGACTTCCCGTGCCGGGAGCGAGTAACCGAGCCAGAGCGCCCAGGGTAAGAGGCCGACGCCGACAACGGCGAACAGCGCGCCCGCCCAGCGCCTCACGACCGCAGCTTGGGGAGCTGCCCTTCGATCCGCATGGCGGCCAGGCCGATCCGCGGAAGGCCGCGCCGGTGCTCGAAGACCAGGTACCGCGGCTCCCACCGCGGCCCGAACTTCGCGTTGAAGCTGTGGAGGCTCTCGATCTGGAAGAACGGGTTCGCGAGCGAGATCGCCTTCCCGAGCGTCCGCTCGATCGCATCGGCGGGGCGCTCGAGCCAGCGGGCGAACGCGGCGAAGTTGAGCGACAACTCCTCCACACCCCGGTCGCGCAGCAACTCGATTGCGCGGACGACGAGGAACTCCATCAGCCCGTTCGGAGTGTCGTGGTCACGGCGCATGAACGACAGTGACATCGCGGGCCGGCCGTAGCTCGGGACGAAGTGGATGAACGCGCGGATCCGGCCCTCGGCGTCACGCGCGGAGACGATGACGCTCCCCGCGTGATGGGTGCCGCGGAGCGAATCCATCGCCATCGTGAACCCGCGTTCGGCCGCACCCTGGCGCCATTGTGCGGAGACGTGCTCGAGCTCGTCCAGCGTCGGCTCGTCCAGATCCTCGTAGTCGCGCGCGTCCGCGGTGTACCCGGCGGCGTCGAGCCGGCTCACGGACTGGCGCACCTTCCTGATTCCCCGCCCCTCGAGCGAGAACTCCCGCGTGTCGACGATCGCTTCGTCGCCGAGGTAGAGCGACCGAAGGCCGGCCTCGCCGTACACGGGCAGCAGGCTCCCGCTCGCCCCAAGCGCCGCAACCCGCAGGCCGCGCATCTCCGCGAACATGCATGCGTCGCCGACGAGCTCCGGAACGACCGCCTGCGATCCGACCGGGTCTCCGGAGATCAGCATCACGCCGTTCGCGACGCGGTAGCCGAGGAAGGCGCTGCGGTCCTCGTTGAAGTAGTAGTGGGCGTCCTGCCGGAGCTTGAAGAACGCGAGCGTGTCGTGTCCGTGTGTGTGGACGAGCTCGGTCGCCGCCTGCCGGTCCCGTGAGCCGGGCAGGTCGCGCGGCGGGCCGAGCGGCCGGAACAGGAGGTACGTGATCACGACGACGGCCAGCACACCCAGGACGCCGAGCGCGAACGGCGCCCACGCGAGCTCGTCGTGGATCTCGATCGACGAGGTGTCCCAGGCGAGCAGGCTCGCCGAGCCGATGGCGACGACGGCGAGCCCCAGGAGAACCGGAGACGTCGGCCCGATCGGCCGCTGTCGTACGTAGAACGAGTCGCGGCCCCACCAGAGGAGCGCCGCGGCGGCCCAGCTCAGCGCTGCCTCCTCGAAGTCGAGGCCTTTGAGCAGCGCGACCGCACCGAGGACGACGGTGAGTCCGAGCGCGATCTGCCAGGCGCGGTGCCTGCGCGCGCGCAAATAGAAGGCGACGACGACCAGCGCGACGCTGAGCGGGACAGCGAGCGTGTGGAACACCGGCACGACCTCCACCGGCTCGAGCTGGAGCAGCACGTGGTGCCGCCAGGCGACGCTCGGAGTCAGTGCGGAAGCGAGGTTGACGAGCCCCACGGCAAACGCGACCGCCGCGGCGACGGTGGGCAGCCCCTCGGCCCGGCGGATCGCCCGCAGCGGCGCCGTGCGCCGGTGCAGGCCGAGGCGCCAGGCGGCGGTGTCGCGCCGGGAGGGAACGATGTCGTGCCAGTCCTTGGCGATGAGCCAGATTCCGACGCCGCCGATCACCGCCGGGATCGGCGAGAAGTGCCAGAGCCCGGCCGTCCGGCCGATCGCGATCCCGGCGACGAGCACGAGCCCGATGTGCCACTCGTGGATCCGGAGGCCGAGCACGTAGATGCGCGGGCCGAGTCGATGGCGGTGGAGGCGGATCACGGTGAGGTTCCGGCGCTGCCTGCGCCGCGCCGTGAGTCTGAGGGTAGCGGAGCTATCGGGCGCTCGGCGCGGCTATTTCTGCGTATACCGACCGCGCTGAGGATCGCATCTTCTCCGCTGTCGACGATTCGGTACTAAATTCCGGTACCAAATCCGACTCCGACGACCCTACCGAGTACGCCGAAACGTCCTGGGTGCAGGGCTTTCCTCTACTCCCCGGGTTGGACTCGAACCAACAACCCTCCGGTTAACAGCCGGATGCTCTGCCAATTGAGCTACCGGGGATCGGCCGCAAAAACTGGCTTCGGCATGGTAGCGAAGCGGCTTTAGGGATCAGGGAAGAGCGTCGCGCAGTGCCGCCGCGGCGGCTTCGGGATCCGACGCTTCGCCGATCGCGCGGACGACCGCGATCCTCGTCGCGCCGGCGGCGACGATCCCGGCGACATTCGTCTCGTCGATGCCGCCGATCGCGAACCAGGGGACGCGTGCGTGGCCGGCGGCGTAGCGCACGTAGTCGAGCCCGACCGCGGGCCGGCCCTCCTTCGTCGGCGTCGCGTAGACAGGCCCGACGCCGGCGTAGTCGGCCTCCACGGCGTCGAGCTCCACGGGGGCGTGGGTCGACTGGCCGACCCTGACGCCGAACGTGCGGGCGGCCTCGACCGGGAGGTCGTCCTGCCCGACGTGGACGTAGTCGGCCTCGGCGAGCCGGGCGAGATCGGGGCGGTCGTTGACGACCAGCGGCACGCCGAGGCGAAGGGTGATCTCGCGGGCCTCCTCGAGCGCGGCGAGCAGCTCGCCGTCTGCGAGCGCCTTCTCGCGGATCTGGACGATGTCCACCCCGCCCTTTACCGCGGCCTCGAGGAAGGACGCCAGGTCCGGGCGCGCTCCGGTGATCAGGTAGAGGCGGCTATCCACCTGCGATGGGCCGGGCCACGACGAGGGTGTCGCCGTCCTCCAGCGTGGTGTCGCCGTAGCGGTCGCGCTCGACGGGGTGGCCGTTCCGTTCGACCAGCGCGTACGGAGCGGCCAGGCCGAGCTGGTCGAGCAGCATCTCGACCGTCTCCCCCGGCCCGAGCTCCGTCGTGCGGCCGTTGACGGTGACGGTCATGCCTGCGGTGTCGCGAGACCTGCGCCGAGGCTCGAGGCGGCAGCCGCCCTCGCGCTCCTCGATCAGCCCGGCGAGACGCGCGGAGCGGCCGGCTTCGACGCCCAGCCGGAACGCCCGCGCCATGGCGGCGGGGTCGTCGGCGCGCGCGATCGCGGTGTTGACGAGCACGGCGTCGGCGCCGAGCTCCATCGCCTCCGCCGCCTGCGACGGTGAGGCAAGGCCGGCGTCGACCACGACGGGCACCTCGGCCTGCTCGATCATGATCTCGATCGCGTGGCGCAGTTTCAGTCCGCTGCCGCTGCCGATCGGTGAGGCGAGCGGCATCACCGCCGCGCAGCCGACCGCCTCGAGCCGCTTCTGGAGCACCGGGTCGGGGAACACGTACGGCAGGACGGTGAAGCCCTCTGCGACCAACTGCTCGGCGGCCTCGAGCGTGCCGACCGGGTCGGGCAGCAGCCAGCGGGGGTCGGGGATCACCTCGAGCTTGATCCAGTCGGGCAGGCCCCCCGCCCGGGCGAGCCGCGCGATCCGCACGGCCTCCTCCGCCGTGGCGGAACCCGCCGTGTTCGGAAGCAGCGTGACGCTCTCGGGCAGGTAGTCGGTGATCGCCTCCTCGACGGTGTCGAGGTCGATCCGCCCGACGGCGACGGTGACGAGCTCGCACTCCGACGCGATCACGGCATCGCGCATCGCCTCGGGCGACGGGTACTTGCCCGTACCGGTGATCAGGCGCGACCGGAGCTCGCGGCCGGCGATGACGAGCGGGTCTGTTGTCATTGGAACCAGCGTATCTAGGTCAAGCCGCCGACGGCCTCGCGAATCCTGGCCAGTGCGGCCTGGAGCTCTTTGGTGCGCTCGAGGTCGTCGGAGCGGGCGAGTTCCCGGCGGATGCCCCGCTCGCGCAGGCGGAGCAGCAGCTCCTTGGCGGTGCCCTCGTCGATTTCCTCGTCTGCGGCGCGGGCGTCGAGGTCGGCGAGCACGCCGACGAGGTCACGGTCGGCGGTCGGCGCGGGCTCGAGCAGGTACTGGCGCACACGGCGGTGGAGCTCGACGTCGAAGTGCTCGGGCGTCAGCTCGGCGAGCCACGACTTGAGCTCGGCGTGTGCGAGGACGCCCGCGAGCGCGTCGCGCTCCTGGCGGACGCCGGCCTCGAGCACCTTGGTCGTGACCGCGCCCGCGCGCGAGCGGGCGGCGGGCGCGAGGCCGGCCTGAAGCTCGACCGGGAGGCCGAGGCGGTCGGCTGCGAGCCGGACGGCGTCCTGGCGGTGTGGCGACTCCGGAAACGGCCCGAGCACCTCGCGCACGCGGTCGAAGGCGCGCTGCCGGTCGGGCATGGCCCGTTCGATCTCGATGCGGACGCGGTACGGGAGGTAGTCCTCGGCTTGCCCGAGCTGCGCCTCGAAGGCAGCGGGATCGTCGGCCGGGTCGGTTCCCGGCGTGAGCGAGATCACGCGGATGTCGAACCCCTGCGCGTTGGCCAGCTCCATGCCCCGGAGCGTCGCGTCCTGCCCGGCTGCGTCGGCGTCGAAGCACAGCGACAGCGTCTTGGTCAGGCGGGTGAGCTCGCGGAGTTGCGCGTCGGTGAGCGCCGTCCCCATCGCGGCGACGACCGGCTCGAAGCCCGCCTGGCGGAGCGCGATCACGTCGGTGTTTCCCTCGACGATCACGGCGTGGTCGGCCTTCGCGATCGCCGCGCGGGCGAGGTCGAGGCCGTACAGGAGGTCGCCCTTGCGGAAGAGGTCGCCCTCGGGCGAGTTGACGTACTTCGCGCGCAGCGGGTCGTCGTCGAAGAGCTGCCGCGCCTGGAAGCCGCGGACACGGCCGCGCGCGTCGGCGAGCGGGAACAGCAGCCGCCGGGTGAAGTAGTCGTTGCCGCGGCGGTTGGTCAGGCCGGCGCCGGAAAGCTCGTCCGGCGTGAAACCCTGCTCGGCCGCGCCGCGGGTCAGCGCCGCTCCCCCGGGCGCGAGACCGAGCCGGAACTCGCGGCAGACCTCCTCGCCGAAGTTCCGGGAGGCGAGGTAGTCGCGCGCGAACGCACCGGCCTCCGACTCCCAGAGGCAGCGCTCGTAGAACGTGGCGGCGCGGTCGAGCAGCTGGAACAGCCGCTCGCGGCGCTTGCGCAGGCGGTCCTGCTCGGGCGAGGTCTCCTCGTACTCGAGCTGGACGCCGAACCGGTCGGCGAGCCACTCGATCGCGCCGACGAAGTCGAGGTTCTCCTTCTTCTCGACGAACGTGATCCCGTCGCCGCCCTCGCCGCAGCCGAAGCATTTGAACGTGCCCCGGTCGGGCGTGACCACGAAGCTCGGCGTCTTCTCGTTGTGGAACGGGCACAGGCCCTTGAGGCTGCGGCCGCCCTTGCGCAGGCGGGTGTACCCCTCGACGAGCGTGACGATGTCGGTCGCCGCCTTGACCGCCTCGACCGACGTGTCCTTGATCCGCGCCACTAGAGAGCGTCAGCGTATGTGAGCGCGAACCGGTCGGTCATCCCGGCGACATACTCGACGATCTCGTCGGGCGAGTCGCCACGCTCGACGAGGTGCGCGACGATCTTCTCGATCGTCGCGTGCGCGCGGCGCTGCTCGGCCAGGGCGTGCTCCGCCAGGTAGACGCGCTCGAACATGAAGTCGCGCACCCGGTGCATCGCGCCGCCGATCTCCTCGCTCTGCCGGATGTCACCCGCGGCTGCGGACGTCTCGACCAGGTCGTGGACGAGCCGGTCGATCCGCTTCCCGCCGGTGGGGCCGAGCAGTTCGATCTCCTCCTGCGGGAGGTCGGCCTCCTCGAGGAGCCCGTAGCGGAGCGCGTCGTCGATGTCGTGGTTGATGTACGCGACGCGGTCGACGAGGCGGACGATGCGCCCCTCCTGCGTGTCCGGCTCGATGTCGCCGGTGTGCGTGAGGATCCCCTCGCAGACCTCGTGCGTCAGGTTGAGGCGGCGGGCGATCCGGTACGACTGCTCGTTGTGCCGGAAGCTCCCGCCGAACCGGTCGCGGAGCGCCCGGTCGAGTGCGTCCTCTCCGGCGTGGCCGAACGGGGTGTGACCGAGGTCGTGGCCGAGCCCGATCGCCTCGGTCAGATCCTCGTTCAGCCGGAGCGCCCGGGCGACCACCCGCGAGATCGCCGTCGTCTCCAGCGTGTGCGTGATCCGGGTGCGGTAGTGGTCGCCCTGCGGGTCGATAAAGACCTGCGTCTTGCCCTTCAGCCGGCGGAACGGCTTCGAGTGGACGATCCGGTCGCGGTCGCGCTGGAAGGGCGTCCGCACCGGGCACGGCTCCTCGTCGCGCTCACGCCCACGCGTGTCGTACGAGCGCACCGCGAGCGGCGACAGCCAGACCTCCTCGCGCTCACGGATCGCAGCGGCGAACGCGTCACCTACTCTCCCGGCCAGCTCGGGCATCGCTTTCAGGGTAGTCGCTGGGGCGGCGAGATCGATTTCGCCGCGCTCTCCGCCCACACCCCCCACCCAGGGTGGGGAGCCGTCCCGCCACCCTCACAACCGACGATACCGCTCGAGTGCGCGCCCGTCTGTGCCGGATCTGCGCCGATTCGCGCCGGGCGTGAGCGCGACGTCAGGAGCAGGCGGACTCGGGAACGAGATCGCCGTACGCGGCGGTCGTGACCGCGACCCGGATCCGGTCAAGCCCGAGCGCCGAACTCAGATGATGATCGGCACCGTGCCGCCGTCCGCGCTCCAGGCGGCGCCGGTCACGTAGGAGGCACGGTCGGAGCACAGGAAGACGACCACGGCGGCGATCTCCTCGGGTCGCGCGAGCCGGCCGAGCGGACGGCCGGCGCCGACCCTGGCCAGCACCTCGTCGCGATCGCCGCCCTGCTGGTCGGCAAGCCCGCCGTCGCCGAGCCACGCGTCGGTCGCGGTCGGGCCGGGCGTGACGGCGTTGCAGCGGATCCCGTCCTTCGCGTACAGGTCGGCGACGAGCCGGGACAGCGAGAGCATGGCCGCCTTCGTCACCGAGTAGTGCGGCATTCCGGTCGACGGGCGTTTCGCGGCGGTCGAGGAGATGTTGACAATGGAGCCGCCGCCGCGTTCGCGCATCACCGGAAGTGCGGCGCGGATCGCGCGGACGTGGCTCATCAGGTTCAGCTGCCAGTACTCGTCCCACTCGGCGTCCGGCACCTCCTCGAACTTCGCCTGGCGCGCGGCGCCGACGTTGTTGACGAGGCAGTGGAGCCCGCCGAGCTCGGCGACGGCCGCCTCGACGAGGCGCTCCGGCTCTCCCGGCCGGGCGAGATCGGCCTCGACGTGCAGCGTCTCGCCGACCCCCGGCGCGCCGCCGCGGCCGGACGTGACGACCCGCGCGCCCTCGGCCACGAGCAGCCTCGCCGTCTCGAGGCCGATGCCGGCGGTCGAGCCGGTGACGACGCACACGCGGTCGCGGAGTCCGAGATCCATCGGCCGCTAGCGTATCGGGCGTGACGACGATTCTCCTCGCCAGGCACGGTGAGACCGACTGGAATCTCAACCGGCGGATCCAGGGCCACTCCGATACGCCGCTGAACGACACCGGCCGTGCGCAGGCGCGCGCGCTCGGCGAGGAGCTCGGGGGTGAGCAGATCGACGCGGTCTATTCGAGCGACCTGATGCGCGCGCACGAGACGGCGCGGATCGTCGCCGAACCGCGGGGACTCGGTGTGACCGCGATCCGCGGTCTGCGCGAGCGGAACTTCGGCACCTGGGAGGGGCTGACCGATGTCGAGATCCACCAGAAGTTCCCCGAGGTGCGTGAGCCCTACGGGCGCGAGTGGGGCGACGCCGAGACACAGGATGAGATGTCCGAGCGGGTGCTCGGCGCCTTGCATCGCATCGCGGCGACGCACGCACAGCAGCGCGTGCTCGTCGTCTCGCACGGCGGCCCGCTGCGGGCCGTGCTCAGGCACTGCGGCGTCGACGCAGACGGCAGGATCGACAACTGCCACGTCGTCCGGATCGACGTCGTGGACGGCCGACTCCGCGGAGTAGACTGAGCCGCGTGGAGGACTACACGAGCAAGTACAAGGGGGAGCAGGTCGAGGTGGCGCTGATGAACGGCGACTACCAGGACGGCGTGCTCACCTCCTACTGCGCGATCGACGACGTCGCGCACGTCGAGCTGAACGGGCACATCCTGATCCCGCTCCAGAACGTGGCCTCCCTCCACTGCTCGAGCCGTTGCGACGCGCCGGAGCCGGATTGGCCCCCGCGCGGGCTCGCCGAGGACGAGCGGGACGACGAGAGCTAGGTCTTGCGGAGCGCCTGGCCGGCGGTTCGCAATGTCCTGAAGGCGTGGGCGCTGCTCCTGGGCCTGTGCGCGGCCTTGGGTGCGCTCGGGTGGTGGATCGGTGGGCTGCGCGTCGCGCTGGTCTTCGGCTTCGGCGGTCTGCTCGTCGGCTTCGGCTCGTACTGGTACTCCGACCGCATCGTGCTCGGGATGGTCGGCGCGCGCGAGCTGACGTCTGCCGAGGCCGCGCCGGTGCAGGCGATGGTCGAGCAGCTCTCGCTGCGGGCGCGCGTGGTGAAACCGCGGCTCTACGTGATCCCGGACGGGTTCCCGCGCGCCTTCTCGGTCGGCCGGAGCCCGGGCAGCTCGTCGGTCGCGTTCAGCACGGGCCTGCTGGGATCACCGTCGCCGGCGGAGCTGGAAGGAATCGTCGCCCACGAGATCGCGCACATCCGGAACCGTGACGCCCTCGTCCAAACGACCGTGGTCGTGCTCGCAGGCTCGCTCGTCGAGTTCTCGCGGATCGGCGGCTGGTTCTCGCGTGCCCTGCTGTACGTGCTGGGCCCGATCGCGGCGTCGTTCACGCATCTCCTGCTGTCGCCGGGGCGCGAGTTCGATGCCGACCGGCTGGCGGCGGAGCTGTGCGAGTCGCCGCACGGACTTGCGGATGCGCTCGTCCGCCTCGACCAGGCGAGCGAGCTCGTCGCGTTCGAGGCCAGCCCGGCGACGGAGCCGCTGTACACGATCAACCCGTTTGCCAACGAGGGCCTCGCGAAGCTGTTCGTGACGCATCCGCCGGTCGGCGAGCGCGTCCGCCGGCTGCGCGAGCTCGACCCGGACTGGCGCGAGAAGCTGCGCGCCGCCTAGACCGTCTAGAACGACGAAAGGCCGCTTGCGGCGGCCTTTCGGAAGATAATCCGGCGGCGTCCTACTCTCCCGGGGGATTGCTCCCCGAGTACCATCGGCGCTGACGGGCTTAACTGCTCTGTTCGGAATGGGAAGAGGTGTACCCCCGTCGCTATGACCACCGGAAGTTGTGAAGGGATATGCGGCTCCACCGCACCCTCAAAACTCCATAGCGACATTTCGGTGTTCAAAAATCAAGACCTCGGGCAATTAGTACGGGTCCGCTGAACACATTGCTGTGCTTGCACGTCCCGCCTATCAACGTGGTGGTCTCCCACGGCCCTTACTCCTTCTAGAGGATGGGAAGCCTCATCTCGAGGTGGGCTTCCCGCTTAGATGCTTTCAGCGGTTATCCCATCCAGACGTGGCTAATCAGCAGCGCCGTTGGCACGACGACTGATACACCAGAGGTCTGTTCGTCTCGGTCCTCTCGTACTAGAGACGACTCCTCTCAAGCTTCCAGCGCCCATGGTGGATAGGGACCGAACTGTCTCACGACGTTCTGAACCCAGCTCGCGTACCGCTTTAATGGGCGAACAGCCCAACCCTTGGGACCTACTCCAGCCCCAGGATGCGACGAGCCGACATCGAGGTGCCAAACCCTTCCGTCGATGTGGACTCTTGGGAAGGATAAGCCTGTTATCCCCGGAGTACCTTTTATCCGTTGAGCGACGGCACTTCCACTCGTTACCGCCGGATCACTAAGACCGACTTTCGTCCCTGCTCGACCTGTCTGTCTCGCAGTCAAGCTCCCTTATGCCTTTGCGCTCTACGCACGATTTCCAACCGTGCTGAGGGAACCTTTGTGCGCCTCCGTTACATTTTAGGAGGCGACCGCCCCAGTCAAACTGCCCACCTGACACTGTTCCCGCCCCCGATCAGGGAAACGGGTTAGAAGCCCAGAACACGAAGGGTGGTATCCCAAGGTTGGCTCCCCGAGAGCTAGCGCTCCCGGTTCACAGCCTCCCACCTATCCTGGACAACGTATACCGAACTCCAATGTCAAGCTGCAGTAAAGGTTCACGGGGTCTTTCCGTCCAACCACGGGTACTCGGCATCTTCACCGAGACTACAGTTTCACCGGATCCCTCGAAGAGACAGCGCCCAAGTCGTTGCGCCATTCGTGCAGGTCGGAACTTACCCGACAAGGAATTTCGCTACCTTAGGACGGTTATAGTTACCGCCGCCGTTTACCGGGGCTTGGCTTCAAAGCTTCGTCCGAAGACTAACCTCTCCGCTTGACCTTCCGGCACCGGGCAGGCGTCAGCCCCTATACGTCGTCTTTCGACTTCGCAGAGACCTGTGTTTTTGGTAAACAGTCGCTTGGGCCGTTTCACTGCGGCCCCCTCGAGCTAGGCACGCGAAGTGCTTTCACTCTACCGGGGCGCCCCTTCTCCCGAAGTTACGGGGCCATTTTGCCGAGTTCCTTTTCGAGGGTTCTTCCGATCGCCTTAGTATTCTCTACCTGCCCACCTGTGTCGGTTTTGGTACGGGCACGCTCCACCTGCCTAGACGCTTTTCTAGGAGGCATGGCTTTTGGAACTTCGCGCCTCACGGCGCTCGGCATCCCGTCTCAGGCTTAACGGGTGACGGATTTACCTATCACCCACCCTACGCGGTTACCCCAGGACGACCATCGCCTGGGATCCCATAGCCTACCCCGTCCCGCCATTGGTCATAACGGTGGATACGTGGTACAGGAATATCAACCTGTTGTCCATCGCCTACGCCTGTCGGCCTCGGCTTAGGTCCCGACTAACCCTGAGCAGATTAGCTTTACTCAGGAACCCTTGGGCATTCGGCGGAGGAGTTTCTCACTCCTCTTTCGTTACTCGTGCCAGCATTCTCACTTCCCATGCCTCCACGGCTGGCTTGCCGCCGCCGCTTCGCCGGCATGGGAACGCTCCCCTACCACTCGAGCAAAGCTCGAGTCCGTGGCTTCGGTTCCATGCTTGAGCCCCGTTACATTGTCCGCGCCCGATCACTTGACCAGTGAGCTGTTACGCACTCTTTGAATGGTGGCTGCTTCTAAGCCAACATCCTGGTTGTCTCTGCAATCGGACATCGTTTCCCACTTAGCATGGAATTAGGGACCTTAGCCGACGGTCTGGGCTGTTTCCCTTTTGAGCACGAAGCTTATCCCCCGCACTCTGACTGCCGTGCTCTGGATTACCGGCATTCGGAGTTTGCCTGAGTTCGGTAAGCTGGTAGGCCCCCTAGCCCAAACAGTGCTCTACAACCGGTAATGAACGCACGACGCTATACCTAAATATATTTCGGGGAGAACCAGATATCTCTGAGTTTGATTAGCCTTTCACTCCGACCCACAGGTCATCCCCGCCGTTTTCAACCGACGTGGGTTCGGTCCTCCACGGGGTCTTACCCCCGCTTCAACCTGCCCATGGGTAGATCACTCAGTTTCGGGTCTACCTCCGACGACTAGACGCCCTATTCGGACTCGCTTTCGCTTCGGCTCCGTTTCCTTAACCTTGCCGTCGAAGAGTAACTCGCTGGCTCATTATGCAAAAGGCACGCCGTCACGGAACAAGTCCGCTCCGACCGCTTGTAAGCACACGGTTTCAGGTACTATTTCACTCCCCTTCCGGGGTACTTTTCACCTTTCCCTCACGGTACTAGTTCACTATCGGTCGCCAAGGAGTACTTAGCCTTGCGGGGTGGTCCCCGCGGGTTCCGACCGGGTTTCCCGTGCCCGGCCGTACTCAGGTACCTGTCAAGGAAGTCTGTACGTTTTCGCCTACAGGACTGTTACCTCCTACGGTGCGACTTTCCATTCGCTTCGGCTAACGCACAGATTTGTAACTTCCCGACCCGCCGGCAGACGGATCAAGCCAGGCCCTACAACCCTCCAACGAAAACGACTGCCGTCTATCACGTCGTCAGAGTTTGGGCTCTTCCCCTTTCGCTCGCCACTACTAAGGGAATCGAGGTTTCTTTCCTTTCCTCCGGTTACTAAGATGTTTCAGTTCACCGGCTTGCCATCTCCCGCCCTATTTTATTCAGGCAGGGATACACGCGCATTACCACGTGTGGGTTTCCCCATTCGGAAATCCCGGGATCGAAGGTTGGTCAGCACCTCCCCCGGGCTTATCGCAGCCGCCCACGTCCTTCTTCGGCTCTTGGCGCCAAGGCATTCACCGTGTGCCCTTGTTCTCTTGATCATGAAGAACACCTAATTTGCCGCTATGGAGTTTTCAAGGTGCAGATGGAACCGCGCTGCGCTGGGTTCAAGCCAGCACGACACGGTCCTTCAAAACTCAGCAGCGTACGGATTGCAAACGTCGAGGTCGACGTAATTTCCAGGCGAGCTCGGATCCGGACGGCGATAGAACCGCCATCACAGTCGAGTAGCCAACCGAGGTAATAGCCCCGGTATCCCTAGAAAGGAGGTGATCCAGCCGCAGCTTCCGCTACGGCTACCTTGTTACGACTTCACCCCAGTCACCAACCCCACCTTCGGCGGCTGCCTCCCTTGCGGGTTAGCACACCGACTTCGGGTGTTGCCGGCTTCCGTGGTGTGACGGGCGGTGTGTACAAGGCCCGAGAACGTATTCACCGCGGCATTGCTGATCCGCGATTACTAGCAACTCCGCCTTCATGGAGGCGAGTTTCAGCCTCCAATCCGAACCGGGACCGGCTTTTTGGGATTCGCTCCCCCTCGCGGGTTTGCAGCCCTTTGTACCGGCCAATGTAGCACGTGTGTAGCCCAAGACATAAGGGGCATGATGACTTGACGTCATCCCCACCTTCCTCCGATTTGTCACCGGCAGTCTCCTATGAGTCCCCGACATTACTCGCTGGCAACATAGGACAGGGGTTGCGCTCGTTGCGGGACTTAACCCAACATCTCACGACACGAGCTGACGACAGCCATGCACCACCTGTGGCCAGGCCCCGAAGGGCTGCCATGTTTCCACGACATTCCTGGTCATGTCAAGCCTTGGTAAGGTTCTTCGCGTCGCGTCGAATTAAACCACATGCTCCGCTGCTTGTGCGGGCCCCCGTCAATTCCTTTGAGTTTTAGCCTTGCGGCCGTACTCCCCAGGCGGGGTGCTTAATGCGTTAGCTTCGGCACGGACGGAGTCGACACCGCCCACACCTAGCACCCATCGTTTACGGCGTGGACTACCAGGGTATCTAATCCTGTTCGCTCCCCACGCTTTCGCGTCTCAGCGTCAGTACCGTCCCAGAGAGCTGCCTTCGCCATAGGTGTTCTTCCTGATATCTGCGCATTTCACCGCTACACCAGGAATTCCACTCTCCTCTTCCGGACTCTAGCCAAACAGTTTCCGCCGACAGCTCGAGGTTGAGCCTCGAGTTTTCACAGCAGACTTGTCTGGCCGCCTACACGCTCTTTACGCCCAATAAATCCGGACAACGCTTGCCCCCTACGTATTACCGCGGCTGCTGGCACGTAGTTAGCCGGGGCTTCTTCTGAAGGTACCGTCACCCTCTGGGCTATTAACCCGAGTAGCTTCGTCCCTCCTGAAAGAGGTTTACAACCCGAAGGCCTTCTTCCCCCACGCGGCGTCGCTGCGTCACGGTTTCCCGCATTTGCGCAAGATTCCCCACTGCTGCCTCCCGTAGGAGTCTGGGCCGTGTCTCAGTCCCAGTGTGGCTGATCGTCCTCTCAGACCAGCTATGGATCGTCGCCTTGGTGGGCCATTACCCCGCCAACAAGCTAATCCACCGCGGGCTCATCCTTGACCAGAGGCCGAAGCTACCTTTTCTCCGGCGCCCGAAGGCTCCGGAGGCTATTCGGTATTAATCCGGGTTTCCCCGGGCTATCCCGATGTCAAGGGCAGATTACCCACGTGTTACTCACCCGTTCGCCGCTGTCCCCAATCCCGAAGGAAAGGTTCTCGCTCGACTTGCATGTGTTAAGCGCGCCGCCAGCGTTCGTCCTGAGCCAGGATCAAACTCTCCGTGAAGTTGGTTTGCCGATCCACCCTGGTAAACCAGAGCGGCCGGCAAGCTTCGCTTCGAGCTTGGAGCTCAAAGTGTCTCCCACGATGATCTGTGGTCGACGGGTCTTGTATCCCCTCTTGCAGGCCGCGCCCTAAAAACAGGCAGAGCCGGCGCGAGGGGGACTCGACGTAAACGCACGCTGCTGAGTTTTCAAAGACCGTGCCACTTGCCAGGAGGCGTGAAAAAGGCCCCCAACTCACCATCCGGAGGCCCACCACTTCGCTACCTTCGACTTCCGTCTCGGATCGCTTGGTCTGGAACTCCTGGTCGTCGGGACGTTTCCACGCCGCCTTTTGGGCAGCCGGGGGATGATAGCAAGGGTCAGGGGGGTGTCAAGCGGATGAAGCGACGCTTGCCGGCCTGAACGAGCGCGTTTTCGGCCTCTGAGCGGGGCAAGTCGAGTTCGGTGACGACCTCGCCGTTCACCTGGACGCCGCCCTGGGCGATCATCCGGCGCGCCTCGCTGGTCGAGAGTCCGAAGGCGGAGGCGAGCACGGCGGGCAGATGGACGGGATCGCCTGCGGGAAGCGGCGCCTCGGGGACGTCCTCCGGCGCCTTTCCTTCGCGCACGACCCGCGTGAAGTGCGCCTCGGCCGCTGCGGCCGCCTCCTCCCCGTGCGAGCGGGCGGCGATGAACCTCGCCAGCCGCAGCTTGGCCTCCAGCGGGTCGCCCGTCGGCGCCGGCTCCTCGAGCACGAGCCGGTACCACTCCTCGAGCTGGTCGTCGGAGATCCGCATCGCCCGGCCGAACTGCTCCTCCGGCGCCGCGGTCAGCGGGATGTTGTTGCCGACCGACGACGACATCTTCTCGCCGTCCCACGAGAGGAGCAGCGGAGTGGTCAGGACGAGCTGCGGCTCGAGGCCGTATGCCTCCATGACATCGCGGCCGGCGAGCAGGTTGTAGAGCTGGTCGGTGCCGCCGAGCTCGACGTCGGCCTCGATCGCGACCGAGTCGTACGCCTGCATCAGCGGGTAGAGGAGCTCGGAGACCGAGATCGGCTCCTGCGCCGCCATCCGCTTGGCGAAGTCGTCGCGCTCGAGGATCCGGGCCACGGTGATCGTGCGCGCCAGCCGCACCACCTCGGCGTAGGAGAGCTTGCTCAGCCACTCGCCGTTGTAGCGCACCTCTGTCCGGTCGGGGTCGAGCACGATCATCGCCTGCTCGACGTAGGTCTTCGCGTTCCGGTCGATCTCCTCGTCGGACAGGATCGGCCGCTCGGCCGACCGGCCGGACGGGTCGCCGATCCGGGTCGTGTAGTCGCCGACGATCAGCACGCCGGTGTGCCCCTCGTCCTGGAATGCGCGCATCCGCTGGAGCGGAATCGCACGGCCGACGTGGATGTCGGGAGACGTGACGTCGATGCCGAGCTTCACGCGCAGCGGCCGGCCGAGCGCCAGCTTGCGCTCGAGCTCGCCCTTCGGAAGCACGTCCACCGCGTTGCGGGTCAGCTCGGCGATACCCATCCCACGAGTCTAGAGGCAGGCCGCCGCTAGAATCACCCTGTTCTGTTGCGCAGAAAGAAGGCCCCCGAGGCGAACGGCAAGCGCCCTCGCCGGATCCGCAAGCTTCGCCTTTTCACCCTCCTCATCCTGGTGGGTCTGTTCTGCTTCGTCTCGTTCGCCTACGGGATGGTGCTCGGGATCCGCTCCGACATCCCGCAGCTCGAGGTGCAGAAGAGCCAGCGGCTCGAGCGCGACGGGCAGATCTTCGACTCGTCGGGCAAGCGGGTCCTCGCCGTCCTGCGCGGCTCCGAGTCTCGGGTGATCGTCGACTCGAAGGACATCTCGCCGGTGATGAAGCAGGCGATCGTCGCGATCGAGGACCAGCGGTTCTTCGAGCATCGCGGGGTCGACCTGCGCGGCATCATCCGCGCCGTCTGGCAGGACGTCCGGAGCAAACAGGTCGTCCAGGGCGGCTCGACGATCACGCAGCAGTTCGTCAAGAACACCTACGTCCAGAGCAGCCGGTCGATCAGCCGCAAGCTGAAGGAGGCCGCGCTCGCGTGGCAGCTCGAGCAGGTGTGGTCGAAGGACAAGATCCTCACCCAGTACCTGAACACGATCTATTTCGGGAACGGCGCATACGGAGTCGAGCAGGCCTCGCGCGTGTACTTCGGGCACGGCGCCTCGACGCTGACGCTCCCCGAGGCCGCGCTGCTCGCCGGGATCCCGCAGGACCCGAGCCTCTACAACCCGGTCACGAACCCGAAGACGACGCACAGGCGGCGGCGTGAGGTGCTGGACGCGATGCTCAAGCAGCACGACATCACCTACAACGAGTTCCGCGTCGCCAACCGGACGCTGCTGCCGAAGGCCGAGAACATCCACCTCCCCGGCACGCGCGGGCCTGCGCAGTACTTCGTCGACTACGTGAAGCAGCAGCTGATCGACAGCTGCAAGGGCGGCTCGTCCACGGTCTTCGGCGGCGGGTTGAAGGTGAAGACGACGATCGACCTCCACCTCCAGGATCTCGCGCGGAAGGCGATCTCGAAGTCGCTCACCGATCCGAACGGGCCTGCCGCGGCGCTGGTCGCGATCGATCCGCGTGACGGGCGCGTGCTCGCGATGGTCGGCGGCGACAACTACCGCCAGAGCCAGTTCAACCTGGCGGTCCAGGGCGAACGGCAGGCGGGGTCGTCGTTCAAGCCGTTCGTGCTCGCGACCGCGCTCGAGCAGGGGATCTCGCCGTCGACCGTGCTCGAGTCGAAGCCCGTGACGATCTTCCTCGGCGACAAGAACTGGTACGTCCACAACTACGAGGGCTCGAACCTCGGCTCGATCGACCTGAACACCGCGACGGTGTACTCGGACAACACGGTGTACGCCCAGTTGACGCACATCGTCGGGCCGAAGAACGTCGCCGAGACGGCGCGCAAACTCGGGATCGTCCGGCACCTCAACCCGTTCTTCGCGATCGGCCTCGGCGCCGACCCGGTCAGCCCCCTGGAGATGGCGCGGGCCTACGCAACGATCGCGAACGACGGCAAGCGGATCGACAACAAGGCATTCGGCAACCGCCCGCGGGTGGTGCTCTCCGCGAACGGGGCAAAGGGGAGGTGCGGCGGGACGAACGCCCCGATCGCGAAGCCGGCGGTCAGCGAGACCAATGCTCGGATCGTCACGCAGATCCTCCAGGGGGTCGTCCAGTCGGGCACCGGTAAGAAGGCGCAGTTGGCGGACGGGCGGGCGGTCGCCGGCAAGACCGGCACGACGGAGAACTACGGCGACGCGTGGTTCGTCGGCTACACGCCGCAACTCGTGGTCGCGGTTTGGGTCGGATACCCGAACAAGCTCGTGCCGATGCTGCGTGAGTACCAGGGCAAGCCGGTCGCCGGCGGCACGTTCCCGGCCCTGATCTGGAAGTCGTTCATGGAGTCGGCGCTGCCCTATCTCCACGACGACCCGGAGAACTTCGCCGCGCCGAACATCCCCGGAGCGTCCGAGCGGCGGCTGGTGCTGCGCGACGGGACATTCCAGCTCGACAACGGCCAGTGCCGCAACACGATCCAGGTCGCGTACTTCGACGGGCGCTCACCGGCGAAGACGGCGAACTGCAAGCCGAATGAGGTCGAGATCCCGAACGTCGTCGGCGACACCTACGACGTCGCGCGGGCGCGGCTCGCGGCGCAGCCGCTCACGCCGGTCGTCATCTACAAACCGGCGTCCGGCGGACAGGCGCTCCACGTCGTCGTCAAGCAGTTCCCCCCGAAGGGGCGGCTCTCGTCGTTCGACAAGGTGACGCTCGTGTTCGCGAAACCGCTGCACGGGGTGATTCCCTCCGTGGTCGGCATGCCGCTGGCGAAGGGACGCGCGAAGCTCGAGCGCCTCAAGCTGGCGCCGGTGGTGCGCGGATCGGGTGGCACGATCGTCCGCCAGCACCCGAAGGCCGGGCTCGCGGCCGCGGCCGGGCTTCCGGTCACGCTCTGGGTACGCCGCGGCTGAGGAACCGCGAGCCGGCCAGCACGTAGCGCCACGGGAGCTCGGCGGCGCGCGTGATCCCGATCCTCGGGGCGGTGGCGATCTCGGGCTCGAAGGTGCGTGGGCGCAGCTCGAACGGCGGCACGTCGAGCGGGAGACCGTCGTGCGCGCCGGTCACTCCGAGCGCCTCACAGAGGCGGCCGGGCCCCGCCGCGAGGAGCCGCGGTTCGATCGTGCGGCGGCGCTCCTCCATCCGCTCGATACCGACGGTGGGTTCGAGCGCCCGGATCAGCACCGCGGCCGCGACGCCCTCCTCTTCGCAGACGAAGTTCAGGCACCAGTGGATTCCGTACGAGCGGTAGACGTAGGCGTGCCCGGGCGGCCCGAACATCGCGGCGTTCCGCGGCGTCGGCCCGCGGTACGCGTGACTCGCCGGTTCGGTCGGGTGGTACGCCTCGACCTCGACGATCGGCCCGCCGACGCCGTCCACGAGCAGCGTGACGCCGATCAGATCCGGCGCGATCTCGTGGACGCTCCGGTCGAAGAAGGCACGCTCGATCACGGCGGGCCCGTCTGGGCCTTCGCGTCGTAGCGGAACAGGCTCGGGATCGCGGCCAGGATCGCCACTGCGCCGACCATGCAGGCGACTCCGCCGCTGACGATCGAGAAGCGGAGGCTGGTGAGTGAGGCGACGAGGCCGGCCTCGACGTTGCCGATCGACGGGGTGCTGGCGACCTGGGCGAGCTCGAAGCCCTGCATCCGGCCGCGCATCCGGTCGGGGGTGCCGGAGAAGAGGATCGTCGAGCGGAGGATGGCGCTGTACTCGTCGGCGAGACCGGCGATCGCCAGCATCCCGACGGCGACCCAGAGCGCCGTGGCGAGGCCGAAGCCCGCGATCGCCGCGCCCCAGAGGACGATCGCGGCGGCGACCGCGACGCCCTGGCGGCGCACCCCTCCCACCCAGCCCGACGTCAACGCCGCGACGAGCGAGCCGATCGCCGGTGCGCCGTAGAGCAGGCCGACGACGCCCGCGCCCGCGTCGAAGTGCTGCGCGGCGACGGCAGGGAACAGCGCCTGCGGCATGCCGAAGACCATCGCGTTCGTGTCGAGCACGAACGTCCCGAGAATCACCTTCTGGCGGACGACGAAGTGCCAGCCCTCGCGCAGCGACTCGAGCGTCTGCTGGGCGATCGCCTCCTTCGGCGGCGCCGGGGCGACGAGCAGCACGGCGATCAGCGACGGGACGAACGTGATCACGTCGATCGCGTACGTCGTTCCCACCCCGGCCGCCGCGATCAGCAGGCCGCCGAACGCCGGCCCGATGATCGCCGCCGTGCTCGAGTAGATCGACTGCAGCGCCTGGGAGGCTGCGAGCTGGTCCTCCGGGACGAGGCCCGGCATCATCGCGCGCAGGGCCGGCGCGCCGAGCGCCCACAGCGAGGTCGCCACCGCCGCCAGCACGTACAGCGCCCACACCTGCGGATTGCCCGAGAACGCGTTCACGGCGAGCAGCGCCGACACGCCCATCAGGCCGATCTCCGAGCAGAAGGTGAGCTTCCGGCGGTCGAGCCGGTCGGCGATCGTCCCGCCGATCACCGAGAGCAGCAGCAGCGGCACGGCGTCGCAGATCGAGAGCAGGCCGACCTGCAACGGTGACCCGGTCAACGAGTACAGCTGGTACGGGACGGCGACGAACGTGACCATGTTCCCGAGGTACGAGATCGCCTGGCCGCACCAGAGCAGGCGGAAGTCGCGCACGTGCAACGGGCGCGTGTCGATCGCCAGCGAGCGCAGCCGGGCGAGCCGCCCGGGGCGGTCGGTGGTCGGCAGCCCCTCCTCGAGGGGCGGGGGAAGTTCGTCGAAGTCGCTCAGAGCCCGGGGAGACTAGAAAAGCTTTTCGTCGGCGGCGGGCTTCGCCGTCTTCTCGAGCAGCCGGTTCGCGCGCCGGCCGAGGTCGGCGAGGTCGACCTTGCCCTCCTGGGCCGCCTCGGACAGCTTCTCGGCGAGGGCGAGCGCCTCGTCGATGATCGCCGAGCCGGCGCCGTGATCCTGGCCCATCTCGTGCAGGATCGTCCGCTCGGTGCGCGAGGCGACGATCGGGTCGGTCACGCCCTCGACCCAGACGCGCGTGCGGCGGCCGTTGCCACGGTCGGCCGCGTCGAGCGGCTCGAGCGCGTAGATCTTGTCGGCGCGGGCGTACTTGCCGAACCCGAGGAAGATCATCCTGGTCGAGCCGTCCGCCACCAGGTGATCATGCACCGTCGATAGGCTCGCGCGCAATGCCGCGCATCTACCTGTCCCCTCCGCACCTGTCCGGCCGTGAGCTCGAGTACGTCACCGACGCGATCGACTCGAACTGGGTGGCGCCGCTCGGGCCGCACGTCGACGCGTTCGAGGCGGAGCTCTGCGCGCTCGTGGACGTCCCCAACGCGGTCGCGCTCTCGAGCGGCACCTCCGCGCTCCACCTCGCGCTCGTCGTGCTCGCGATCGGGCCCGGCGACGAGGTCGCCTGCTCGTCGCTGACGTTCTCCGCGAGTGCGAACCCGATCGTCTACTCGGGGGCGACGCCGGTCTTCGTCGACGCCGACGCGGACACGTGGACGCTGGATCCCGCGCTCCTCGAGCAAACCCTCGCCGACCGGCCGACGATCAAGGCCGTCATCGCCGTCGACCTCTACGGCCAGTGCTGCGACTACGACCCGATCCGGGAGCTCTGCGACGCGCACGGCGTGGCGCTCGTGCAGGACGCGGCCGAGTCGCTCGGCGCGACGTACCGTGGCGCGCCGTCCGGCGGGCAGGGCGACCTCGCCGTCTTCTCCTTCAACGGCAACAAGGTGATCACCACCAGCGGCGGCGGGATGCTCGTCTCGCGGAACCGGGACTGGATCGAGCACGCGAGGAAGCTGTCCACGCAGGCGCGCGAGATCGCGCCGCACTACGAGCACACGGAGATCGGCTTCAACTACCGGCTCAGCAACCTCCTGGCCGCAGTGGGCAGAGCGCAGCTGGAGGTGCTCCCCGACCGCGTCGCCGCCCGGCGGCGGATCAACCGGCGCTACCGCGAGCTGCTCGCCGGCGCGCCCGGGATCGAGTTCATGCCGGAGGCCGCCTACGGCGAGAGCAACTGCTGGCTGACGTGCATCCTGGTCGACCCGGCCGCCGCGGGCACGGATCGCGAGACGATCAGGCAGGCGCTCGAGGCCGAGGACATCGAGTCGCGCCCACTCTGGAAGCCGATGCACCTCCAGCCGATCTTCCGCGACGCGCCGATGGTCGGCGGCGAGGTCTCTGCCCGGCTGTTCGAGCGGGGGCTCTGCCTGCCGAGCGGGTCCGCGCTGACAGACGCCGACCAGCAGCGCGTCGTCGAGATCCTCCGCTCCGCCGGTTAGCTTGCGGCGCGCGTCGGCGCGCCATAGTCGAGCCAGTGGGCCCAGCGCTCGCTGCGCCCGCGAACCGTGTCGCTGTACGCCTTCTGGAGCTCCAGCGTGACCGGCCCGACACCGATCTCATGGTCGTCGACTGCACGCACCGGCGTCACCTCGACGGCGGTGCCGGTGAAGAAGACCTCGTCGGCGGTGTAGAGATCCGTGCGGATCAGCGGCTTCTCGACGACGGTGTGGCCGATGTCCTGGGCGATCTGGATGATCGTGTCGCGGGTGATGCCGGGCAGGATCGACGCGCTCAGGTCGGGCGTGAAGACCGTGCCGTCCTTGACCACGAAGATCGTCTCGCCCGGGCCGTCGGCGATGTTGCCGCCCTCGGTGAGGAGGATCGCCTCGTTGTAACCGCACCGCCGGGCCTCGTGGGTGGCGAGCATCGAATTCAGGTAGACCCCCGTCGCCTTGGCGGCGTGCGGGATCGTGTTCGGCCCGACCCGGCGCCAGGACGAGACCATCGCGCTGATCCCCTTCGTCTGGCTGTCCTCGCCGAGGTACGCGCCCCACGGGAACGTGAGGATCGCGACGTCGATCGGGTTGTCGCCCGTGTGGACGCCGAGCTCGCCGTAGCCGACGAAGGCGATCGGCCGGATGTAGGCCTCCTCGAGCCCGTTCACCGAGAGGGTCTCGAGGCAGGCGGCCCGGAGCTCCTCGACGGTGTACGGGAGCTCCATGTACAGGAGGTTCGCCGAGACCTCGAGGCGCTTCATGTGCTCGGTCAGCCGGAAGACGGCGGGGCCCTGCTCGGTCTCGTAGCAGCGGATCCCTTCGAAGACTCCGCTGCCGTAGTGCAGGCCGTGCGCGCCGACGTGGATCCGGGCGTCCGCCCAGTCCACCAGCTCGCCGTTCATCCAGATCTTCTCGGTCTCCTGCATCGCGCTCTCCTTCGAATGTTACGTGTCCTCCGCCACGTCGACCAGCTCAGCTCTGGTCAATCGGGCGAGCTCGGCAGCGGGCAGTCCGGCGAGGTGCGTGGACGACCCGGCGCCCACCCACAGGATGCCTTCCGTGGGGATGTTCCTGTCGAGCAGGATGCGCCGCACCTTGGCGAGCCCGACGGGTGCGACGGCACCCGGCTCGAAGCCGGTGGCGTCGCGCACCTGGTCGGCGCCGGCCACCCGGGCGCGGTTCGCCGAGGTCGCCCGGGCGACCTTCTCGGGGTCGGCCCGCCGGTCGCCGGGGAGCAGGACGAGCACCCACGATCCGTCGCAGTCGAACAGCAGCGACTTGACGATGTGCCGCAGCTCGCAGCCGATGGCGGCCGCCGCGTCCTCCGCAGTGTGGGCGCCGGCCGGGAACTCCTCGATGCGCACCTCGGCGCCCCCGGCTCGGAACGCCGCGCTCACGCGCTCGACGGGCTCAGGCCAGGGAGATGAACCAGGCATCGTCGAAGCCCTCGGCGTGGATGCGGTCGACGAGCTCGGGCGGCGCGGGCGCGTCGATCGCGAACGCCATCAGCGCATTGCCCGCCTCGTGGGTCCGCGAGACGGCCATGTTGGCGATGTTCACGCCGTGCTCGCCGAACATCGTCCCCACGCGGCCGATCACACCGGGCATGTCGCTGTAGCGGAGGAAGACGAGATTCGGGGTGATCTCGATGTCGATCGAGTAGCCGAGCGCGCCGGCGAGGAACAGCCGCGGCTCGGGCCCGATCGTCGTGCCCGAGACGGTGATGCCGTCGGTGCGCACCTCGACGAGGTTCATGTAGTCGCGCGACGAGCGGAAGCGCTCCTCCGACACGACGATTCCGCGCTCGGCGGCGATCACCGACGCGTTCACGTAGTTGACGACGTGGTCGACGCGGCCCTGGAAGATCCCGTTCAGGGCGGCGACCGTGAGCAGGCGCGTGTCGTATTCGGAGAGCGGCCCGTGTGCGGCGACGACGATCCGCTTCGGCCAGCCGCCCTCGAGCTCGACCGCCAGCCGCCCGAGCTTCGCCGCGAGCGGGATGAACGGGCCGAGCATCTCCAGGTCGGCGGCGTCGACGACCGGGATGTTCACCGCGTTCGTAACCACGCCGCCCTCGAGTGCGGCGACGATCTGCTCGGCGACGATCACACCGGCGCGGTCCTGCGCCTCGTCGGTGGACGCGGCGAGGTGCGGCGTAACGACGACGTTGTCGAGCTCGAGCAGCGGGCCGGTGTACGGCTCCGCCGAGAACACGTCGAGCGCCGCGCCCGGCGAGCTTGCCCGACTGGATCGCGTCGACGAGTGCGGCCTCGTCGACGAGCGCACCGCGCGCGGCGTTGATCAGCCGGGCGCCGTCCTTCATCTTCGCGATCGCGACGGCGTCGATCACGCCTCTCGTCTCGTCGGTGAGCGGCAGGTGCAGCGTGACGAAGTCGGCCACGGCCAGCACCGCGTCCATCGTCTCCTCGCGGTCGATACCCGCCTCGCGGAAGCGGTCCTCGCCGACGAACGGGTCGTAGCCGACGACGCGCATGCCGAGCCCGACCGCGCGGCGCGCGACCTGCTGGCCGATGCGACCGAAGCCGAGGACGCCGAGCGTCTTCCCGGCGAGCTCGATGCCGCCCCACTTCGACCGCTCCCACGCGCCCTGCTTCAGCGCGGCGTGGGCCTGCGGGATGTTGCGCGCGAGGGCAACGAGCAGGCCGATCGTCTGCTCGGCCGCCGACACGACCGTCGAGTCGGGCGCGTTCGCGACGACGATGCCGCGGTGCGTGGCCGCCTCGACGTCGACGTTGTCGACCCCCACGCCTGCCCGGCCGATCACCTTCAGCCGGTCGGCGCGCGCGATCAGGTCGGCGGTCAGCTTCGTCGCCGAGCGGATGACGATCGCGTCGTAGCTCGCCGATCACCGTCGCCGAGGTCGGACTCACCGTCGACGTCGACGTCGAAGTGCTCGCGGAGGAGCTCGATGCCTGCGTCGGCGATCGGCTCGCGGACGAGGACGCGCAGGGTCACGCGGGCGCGGGAGCTGCGAACGCCTCGAGTGCGCGGGCGACGCCGGCACCGCGCTCGATGTCGGCCCCCGTCTCGACGAGCGCGAGCTCGACGGCGGCGAGCGCGCTGGTGATGTCGAAGACGTCGTAGTAGCCGATGTGGCCGATCCGGAAGAGGCGGTTCTTCAGGTCGCCGTGGCCGCCGGCGACGGTGACGCCCCAGCGGTCGCGCAGCGCGAGCCGCAGCTCCTGCGCGTCGATTCCCTCCGGCGTCAGGATCGCGGTGACGACCGCCGAGCGGTCCTCGTCGGGCGAGAACAGCTCGAGGCCCATCGCCTTTGCGCCCTCGCGGCAGGCGCGGCCGAGGCGGACATGCCGGTCGAACGCGTTGTCGAGCCCCTCGTCGAGCAGCAGGCCGAGCGCGACGTTCAGCGCGCGGACGAGCGACACGGCCGGCGTGAACGCGCTGTCGAGCTTCGCCTGGCCGGAGCGTGTCTTCTCCCAGTCGAAGTAGAAGCGCGGCGACGTCCCGAGCGCGGCGAGCGCCGCCTCCGAGACCGACACGAGGCCGAGCCCGGGCGGGCACATCAGCGCCTTTTGCGAGCCGGAGGCGACGACGTCGAGGTTCCAGGCGTCGGTCTCGAGCGGCACCGCGCCGAGTGACGAGACGCCGTCGACGACGACGATCGCACCGGCCGCCTTCGCCGCGGCGCCGAGCGCCTGGACGTCTGCAACGACGCCGGTCGACGTCTCGGAATGAGTGAGGAAGACCGCCTTGGCTCCGCCGAGCTCGTCCAGCCGCGCGCTGAGATCCTCGACACGGGGCGTCTCGCCCCACTCGTACTCGACCGCCTGGACGTCGGCGCCGTACGCGTTCGCCAGGTTGCGCCAGCGCTCGCCGAACGCCCCTGCCGACACGACGACCACGCGGTCGCCGGGCGAGCACAGGTTCGCCACGGCCGACTCCATCGCGCCCGTCCCCGAGGAGGTGAACACGAGCACGTCGCGCTCCGTGCGGTAGACGGCACGCAGGCGCTCGAGGCACTCGCCGAACAGCTCGCGGTAGTCGGGGCCGCGGTGGTGGACGACCGGCTCGGCGAGCGCGGCCAGCACCTCCGGCGGCACGGGCGTCGGACCGGGCGTGAACAGGTAGCGCTTCTCCGCCATCGCTCTGAGACTACCGCCAGAGGTGGCCGTGATCGTTAGGGTTTGCGTCGTCCGGACGGAAGGAGGAGGGTGATGCAGGCGAACGGAGCTGTCGTCATTGCCGCCGATATCGCACGGCGCTTCGGCGAAGGCGATACGGCGGTCGACGCGTTGAGCGGGGTCGACCTGGAGGTCTCCCGCGGTCAGCTGACCACCGTGATGGGCCCGTCGGGGTCGGGGAAGTCGACGCTCATGCACATCCTGGCCGGGCTGGACAAGCCCACGTCGGGCACCGTGACGATCGACGGCACGGAGATCACGAACCTCAACGACAGCGACCTGACGAAGCTCCGGCGCGAGCACATCGGCTTCATCTTCCAGTTCTTCAACCTGCTGCCGATGCTCACGGCCGAGGAGAACATCACGCTGCCGCTGACGATCGCCGGCGAGAAGCCCGACAAGGCGTGGCTCGAGCAGCTGATCGTCTCCGTGGGGCTGAAGGACCGGACGTCGCACCGCCCGTCGGAGCTCTCCGGCGGCCAGCAGCAGCGCGTCGCGATCGCACGCGCGCTCGTCTCGAAGCCGACCGTGGTGTTCGCCGACGAGCCGACCGGCAACCTCGACTCGAAGACCGGCGCCGAGATCCTCGAGCTGCTCCGGCACGCGGTGCAGGAGACGGGCCAGACGACCGTGATGGTCACCCACGACCCGCGCTCGGCGTCGATCGCCGACCGGATCCTGTTCCTCGCGGACGGGAACATCGTCAAGGATCTCCCCCGCTCCGAGCCGCGCGAAGTGATCGCCGCGATGGAGGAGATCAGCAGCACGTGATCCGCTTCGCGATCAAGGGCCTCGCCACCCGGAAGCTGCGCACCACCCTGACGGCGATCGCGATCGTCCTCGGGGTCGCGCTCGTCACCGGCACGTACATCCTCACCGACTCGATCAAGGGCGCCTTCAACGGGATCTTCACAGAGGTCTACAAGGGCACGGACGCGACGATCACGGGCCAGTCGGCGTTCGATCTCTCGAACAACGGCAACACGGTTGCGCCGCCCTTCGACGAGTCGCTCCTGGGCGAGGTCCGGAAGCTCCCGGACGTCGACCAGGCGGTGGGCGGGGTCGGCGGCGAGGCGCATCTGATCGGCAAGAACGGCAAGGTGATCGTCTTCGGCGGCGCGCCGAATCTCGGATTCAGCGTCGACCCGAACAACCCCGATCTCAGCTCGCTGACCCTGTCGGAGGGCAACTGGCCGAAGACCGACGAGGTCGTCGTCGACGGGTCGACGGCGCACAAGAAGGATCTGAAGGTCGGAGACGTGATCGCCGTGCAGGCCAACGGGCCGTCGATCCGCATGCGGGTCTCGGGCCTCGTCAAGTTCGGTGGAGCGGCCAGCCTCGGCGGTGCGACCCTCGCCGGCTTCGACCTGCCGACCGCGCAGGTGCTGTTCCAGAAGCGCGGCAAGCTCGACCAGATCCGCGCGAAGGCCAAGCCGGGCGTGTCGCCCGAGCGCCTCGCCGGCCAGATCGAGTCGATCCTCCCACCCGGAACACAGGTGCGCACGGGAACGGCGCAGGCCAAGGAGGACGCGAAGGACACCGAGAGCTTCCTCAGCTTCCTCCAGGGGTTCCTGCTCGCCTTCGGCGGGATCGCGCTCTTCGTCGGCGCGTTCGTGATCGCCAACTCGCTGTCGATCACGATCACGCAGCGCACGCGGGAGCTGGCGACCCTGCGGACGCTCGGCGCCTCGCGCAGGCAGGTGCTCGGCTCGATCTTCGTCGAGGCGCTCGCGATCGGGATCCTCGCCTCGATCGCCGGGATCCTCGTCGGGCTCGCGCTCGGAACCGGCCTGTTCAAGCTCTTCGACGCGGTCGGCTTCACGCTGCCGAACAACGGGCTCGTGCTGCAGCCGCGCACGGTCGTCGTCGCGATGCTCGTCGGCGTCCTCGTCACGCTGCTCGCAAGCCTCCGGCCTGCGATCCGCGCGACCCGCGTCCCGCCGATCTCCGCGGTCCGCGAGGGCGCGACGCTGCCGCCGGGGCGGCTCCACCGCTTTCGCACGCCGTGGGCGATCACGCTCACCGCGCTGGGCTTCGCGGCGCTCGCGTACGGGCTCTTCGGCAGCGGCCTCGGGACGACGCAGGTGCTCCTGTACATGGGGCTCGGGACGCTGCTGATCTTCTTCGGCGTCGCCCTGCTGTCGGCCCGGATCGCGCGGCCGTTCGCGTGGGCGCTGGGCTGGCCGCCCGCGAAGTTCGGCGGAGCGCCGGGCGTGCTCGCGCGCGACAACGCGCGTCGCAATCCTCAGCGGACGGCGTCGACCGCGTCCGCCCTGATGATCGGGCTGGCCCTGGTGACGCTCGTCTCGGTGCTGGCCGCGGGGATCACGACGACGTTCCGCGGCGCGGTGAACGACCTCTGGATCAGCGGCTACGCGGTCACCGCCCAGAACAACTTCTCGCCGATCCCGATCGCGGCCGGCGATGCGGCCGCGAAGACGCCCGGCGTCGAGGCGATCGCCAACGTGCGCGCCGGCGACGCCAAGGTGCTCGGCCAGGTGATCCAGGCGAGCGCGGTCAACCCGGAGGCGGTCGGCATCTTCAACATGAAGTGGATCGCCGGCTCGGAGCAGGCGTTCGCCCGGCTCGGTGCCGACGGGGCGATCGTCGACAAGGACTACGCGAAGAAGCGGCTCCTCACGCTCGGCTCTCCGATCGTGCTGACCTCGCCGAACGGAAAGAGCGTCGACCTCGTGATCAAGGGGATCTTCGATCCACCCACCGGCGGCTCTCCGTTCGGCCGGGTGACGATCTCGACGTCGGCGTGGGACAAGATCTACGACCAGCCCGAGAACCTGTTCTCGTTCGTCCGGATGAAGGGCGGCGAGACGGACGCGAACAAGGCCGCGCTCGAGAAGCAGCTCGCCGGCTTCCCGAATGCCAAGGTGCAGACGAAGCAGGAGTTCATCGACAACCAGATCGGGCCGCTGAACAACATCCTCAACGTCCTCTTCGTCCTGCTCGCGCTGTCGATCGTGATCAGCCTCTTCGGCATCGTGAACACGCTCGTGCTGACGGTGTACGAGCGGACGCGCGAGCTCGGGATGCTGCGCGCGGTCGGCATGACCCGCCGGCAGACACGGCGGATGATCCGGTACGAGAGCGTGATCACGGCGCTGATGGGCGGCGTGATCGGGATCCTGCTCGGGATCGTCCTCGGTGCGCTGCTGATCGTCCGGGTCAAGGAGATCGACTTCTCGCTGCCGCTCGGACAGCTGATCATCTTCGCCCTCGCGACGATCGTCGTCGGGGTGATCGCAGCGATCTTCCCGGCCCGGCGGGCCGCGCGCCTCAACGTCCTCGAGGCGTTGCAGTACGAGTAGCGGCCGACGTTGGACTCGCTGAAGGGACAGCTCCTGCTCGCCTCGCCGGCGCTCTTCGACCCGAACTTCCGCCGAGCGGTCGTCCTCGTCACCGAGCACAACGACGAGGGTGCGGCCGGGCTCGTGCTGAACCGGCCGTCCGAGACCTCGGTCGTCGACGCAGTCCCCGAGCTCGTCCCGCTGGTCGGCGACGAGGAGCGTGTGTACGTCGGCGGGCCGGTGCAGGAGTCCGCGGTGCTCGTCCTCGCCGAGTTCGACGACCCCGACGACGCGGCGCTGCTGATCGTCGGCGACATCGGCTTCGTCCCCGGGGACGGGGACTTCGACCTGCTCGCGTCGGCGACCCGGCGCGTGCGGGTGTTCGCCGGCTACGCCGGCTGGGGCCCCGGCCAGCTCGAGGCGGAGCTCGACGAGTCGTCGTGGATCGTCGAGGCGTCGCCCGAGCCCGAGTTCTTCCCCGAACCGGACGAGGATCTCTGGGGGACGGTGCTGCGCGACAAGGGCGGCGTGTACCGGGTCGTGGCGATGATGCCCGACGATCCGTCGGTCAACTAGAGCGCGGCGGCGAACGCCGCGACCGTGCGGTCTATATCCGCCTCGGTCGTCTGCCAGTTGCTGACCGAGATCCGGATCGCCTGGCGCCCCTGGAACATCGAGCCGCTCATCCACGCCTCGCCGCTCGCCTGCACTGCCTTCAGCGCCGCGAGGGTGCGCTCGTCGGTCTCGAAGCGGAACAGCACCTGGTTGATCACGACCTCGTTGAGCATCTCGACGCCGGGCAGCTCGGCGATCCCTGCGGCGAAGCGCTGGGCGTGGTCGCAGCAGCGGTCGACGAGGTCGGCGATGCCGCTGCGGCCGAGCTGGCGGATCGCCGCATAGAGGGCGAAGCCGCGGGCGCGGCGCGAGAACTCGGGCGTCCAGTCCATCTGATCGCGCGGTCCGCCCTCTTCGGCATGGATCAGGTAGTCGGCATACACCGACATCGCGCGCCGGTGCGGCTCGGGGCGTGCGCAGAGGACGATCCCCGAGTCGTACGGGACGTTCAGCCACTTGTGGCCGTCGGTCGCCCACGAGTCGGCGCGCTCGGCGCCTGCCATCAGGTGCGCGAAGCGGGGGCTGGCGGCTGCCCAGAGGCCGTAGGCGCCGTCGATGTGCAGCCACGCACCGGCTTCTTCCGACGCATCGGCGATCTCCTCGAACGGGTCGAACGAGCCGGTGTTCACCTCGCCCGCCTTCGCGCAGACGATCGCGGGGCCGTCGTTGGCGGCGAGCGCGTCCCGCAGCGCGTCGGCCTCCATGCGTCCCTGCCCGTCGGCGGCGATGCGGACGATCGAGCCGGTACCCAGGCCGATCAGCCGCAGCGCTCTCGGGAACGTGGAGTGCGCCTTCTCCCCCGCGAACACGCGGATCTGCGGCGCGCCGGTCAGGCCCTTCTCCTCGACGTCCCAGCCCACCTCGGCGAGCACGTGATTGCGGGCGGCGGCCATCGCGGTCGCGTGCGCCATCTGCGTGCCGGTGACGAACGAGTACGAGACGGCGCGCGGCAGGCCGAGCAGGTCGGCCAGCCAGGCGCCGACGACCTCCTCGACGACCGCAGCGGCGGGGCCGGCGACGTACAGGCCCGCGTTCTGGTCCCAGGTCGACGTCAGCCAGTCGGCGGCAAGCGCCGCGGGCAGGGCGCCGCCGATCACGAAGCCGAAGTAGCGCCCGCCCGGAATCGCGACGGCACCCGCGTCGCCGACCGCCGCGAGCTCTCGCACGACCTCGGACGCATCCGTCGGCGCTTCGGGCACCGGGCCGCCCAGCCGGCTGCGCAACTCCTCGACCTCGACACGCGGATAGACCGGCCGCTCCGGGCAGGGTCTCGAGGAAGTCGGCGGCGAGATCGGCCGTCTCGTGGAGCAACTCGCGCATGGCGAGAAATTACCGGTGCGACTCGAGCCCGCGCGCGGCGGCGAGGAGCGTCGCCTCACCGTGGTGGCGGCCGACGAGCTGCACGCCGATCGGGAGGCCGTCCGTGCTCGTCGCGAACGGCACCGTCACGGCGGGTGACCCGGTGAGATCCCACGGGATCGTCGCCCGCATCGCCGTGCGCGGGTGGTGTGGGACGCCGTCGACGAGGAGCTCGTCGGCGTCGTGCGGGTGCGCCGGGGTCGGGGCGGTCTGGCAGAGCAGGAGGTCGTAGCCGGCGAACAGATCGGCCACGCGCCGGCGCAGCTTCCCCACCTCCGCCTTCGCCGCCTCGAGGTCTGCGGCCGACGGCGCGGGCAGCGCGAGGCGTGCGCGCATCCGCGGGTGGAGCTCGTCGCTGCGGCCGCCGACGACGTCCTCGAAGTACGCGCGGCTCTCGGCGCCGTAGATCGCGAGCGTCAGCTCGTTGCAATCGAGCCCGGCGAGCCAGGGAAGGTCGACCTCCTCGGCCCCGAGAGCGGCGGCGGCACGCTCGACCGCCCCGGCGGTCTCGCGCGTCACCGGCCCCAGCGCGGCGGTCGTCCAGGCGATGCGCGGGCTCGGCGCCGCCTCACCGACCGGCCCCGCGAGCACCGAAAACGCGGCCGCGGCCTCGTCGACCGTGCGAGCGAGCGGGCCGACGTGCCAGTAGTCGAGGAGCGTCTCGGGCCAGTGGCCGTCGAGCGGCACCGATCCGTGCGTCGGCTTCAGCCCGACCACCCCGCAGTAGTGCGCCGGCAAACGGATCGAGCCGCCCAGGTCGCTGCCGAGACCGACCGCGCTCATCCCCGACGCGACCGCAGCCGCCTCGCCGCCGCTCGACCCGCCGGCGGTGCGGCCGGGATCGTGCGGGTTGACCGTCCGCCCGAACACCAGGTTCGACGTCTCCCACCACAGCGCGAACTCGGGCGTGTTCGTCTTGCCGATCGGCACCGCGCCCGCGGCGAGCAGCCGGGCCACCGCGGCTGCGTCGCGGCTCGGGACGTGATCGGAGAAGAGCGCCGAGCCGCGCGTCGTCCGGACACCGGCCGTGTCGAACGTGTCCTTGATCGTGAACGGCACGCCGTGCAGCGGGCCGGCGGGCGCCTGCGCCGCCCGCTCCTCGACGTCGTCGAAGCGCGTGACGACCGCGTTCAGCTCGGAGTTCCGCCGCTCGACGGCGGCGAGCGCCTCGCGGACAGCGTCCGTCACGACCCGCGGATCTGCGAGAGCGTCGCGCGGGGCGTGATCGCCTCCGGGTCGACACGCAGCTCGATCAGCGCGGGCCGCCCCTCGGCGAGCGCGGCGTCGAAGGCGGCGGCGAAGTCCTCCGTGCGCTCGACCAGCGCGCCGAACGCGCCGAACGCGCGCGCGAACGCGACGAAGTCGGGGTTCGTCAGGTCGGTCGCGACCGCCCGCCCCGGGTAGTGGCGCTCCTGGTGCATGCGGATCGTCCCGAGCATGCCGTTGTTGACGACCACGACGATGATCGCCGCGCCGTACTGGTGTGCGGTCGCGAGCTCCTGGCCGCTCATCAGGAAGTCGCCGTCGCCGGCGACACAGACCACGACGCGCTCGGGGTACATCAGCTTCGCCGCGACCGCGGCCGGGACGCCGTAGCCCATCGCGCCCGCGCACGGGGCGAGCTGCGTCCCGTACCGGCGGAACTCGTAGAAGCGGTGCGCCCAGACCGAGTAGTTGCCGGCGCCGTTCGTGATCACCGCGTCGTCGGGCAGCCGCTCGCGCAGATACGCCATCACGTCGCCGAGCTGGACGTGGCCGGGCGTCGGGTCGTGCTGCAGGTTGGCGAGGTAGTCCGCGCGCGCCTGCTCGGCCTGGGCGGCCCGGCCGGCGCCGTCGACCGGGCGGAGCATCGCCGCGAACTGCGGCGAGCCCGAGACGATCTGCAGGTCGGCCTCGTAGACGCGCCCGAGCTCGTCGGGGTCGGCGTGCACGTGGATCAGGGTCTGCGCCGGCCGCGGAGGCTCGAGCAGCGTGTAGTCCTGGGTGGCGATCTCGCCGAGCCGGGTGCCGAGCGCGAGGATCACGTCGGCGTCGCGCACCCGCGCGGCCAGCTTCGGGTCGAGGCCGAGCGTCAACATCCCCGCGTAGGCCGGCGAGCCGTTGTCGACGTAGTCCTGCCGTCGGAACGACGCGACGACCGGGACGTTCGACGCCTCCGCGAACGCGAGCACATCCCGGCCGGTCCGCTCGCTCCAGCCGCCGCCGCCGACGATCACCACCGGCCGCTCAGAGCGCTCGAGCAGCTCGAGCGCGCGGTCGACGTCCTCCGCGGACGGCGACGCCTGCGCGGCGTGGTACGGCGACGCGTCCGGGACGTCCGCCTTGTCCTTCTGGGCGTCCTCCGGCAGCGCGATCACGACCGGGCCCGGGCGGCCCGACGTGGCGGTGTGGAAGGCACGCGCGACGAGCTCCGGCACGCCCGCCGCGTCGTCGAGCTCGGTCACCCACTTCGCCATCTCGCCGAACATCCGCGTGTAGTCGAGCTCCTGGAACGCCTCGCGGCCCCGGTGGGTGCGCGGCACCTGGCCGACGAGGAGGATCATCGGCGTCGAGTCCTGGTACGCGGTGTGGACGCCGACCGACGCGTGGGTGGCGCCCGGCGCGCGGGTGACGAGGCAGATCCCCGGGCGGCCGGTGAGCTTGCCGTACGCCTCCGCCATGTTCGCTGCGGCCGCCTCGTGCCGGGTCGTGATCAGGTGGATGTCCGTGTCGCCGAGGGCGTCGAGGACGTCGAGGTAGCTCTCGCCCGGCACGCAGTACGCGGTGTCCACGCCGTGGACGACCAGCTGGTCGACGAGGATGCGCGCCGCCGTGCGCATCAGAACGCGATCGGATACTCGCCGTAGACGGTCGGGCGCTGGAGCTTGGGCCGGTCCTCGTCCGCCGGATCCACGTACGTGATCGTGCGCTTGCCCGCCCACTCCCCCGGGAGCAGCAGGACCCGCACGAACGCGCTCTCCTCGGTCGTGGACGCGGTCGCGAGCACCGGCTCCGGGCCGCTCTCGAACCAGGGATCATCGGGGCCGTAGTCGTGGACCTCGCCGCCCGAATCGATGCGGATCGACCCGGACAGCAGGTACCGGATCCCCGGCCCGGGGTGCGTGTGCCGGTAGGCGATCCCGCCCGGAGGGAAGTCGATCCGGTCGTGGCGCATCACCCAGCCGGGCCGCACGTCCACCGGCGCCGCCAGGAGCGCGTCGTCGGGCCCGGCGTCGAGCAGCTCCCAGACGAGCGTCGTCCCGTTGTCGAGCTCGTGGACGACCGCGTTCTGGGCGTCGTGCGGCCGCCGGGAAAGTACGAGGATCAATGGAAGTACTGCCCGCCGTCGATCACCATCGTCTGCCCCGTGACGAAGTCGGCGGCCGGCGTGCAGAGGAAGACGACCGCGCCGACGACGTCCTCCGGCACCTGGTCGCGCTGGATCGTCCGGCTCGCGACCGAGACGTCGCGGAGCTTCTCGACCACCTCGGGGTGCGCCTCGACGCCGGCGCTCATCGTGAACCCGGGCGCAACGCAGTTCACGTGGATCGAGTCCTTGCCCAGCTCCTTCGCCAGTGCGCGCGTGAGCGCGACGATCGCGCCCTTCGACGTTACGTAGTGGAGCAGGAACGGCACGCCGCGGAACGGCGTCCCCGACGAGATGTTCACGATCTTGCCGCCGCCCTGCGCGCGCATCACCGGCACCGCGGCGCGGCAGGTCAGGAACATCGACGCGACGTTCACGTCCATCACCTGACGCCACTCCTCGAGCGGGATCTCGGTGAACGGCCGCATCGCGAGCGAGGCGTAGAGTCCGGCGTTGTTGATCAGGATGTCGAGGCGGCCGTGGCGCGTGACGACCTCGTCGACCATCGCCTGGACGTCGGCCTCGTCGGCGACGTCCGCCCGGATGCCGCCGTCGGGCGGGTTGAGATCGGCGATCACAACGGTCGCGCCGTCGGCGGCGAGGCCCTCGGCGATCGCGGCGCCGATGCCCTGCGCGCCGCCGGTGACGAGCGCGATCTTGCCGTCCAGGCGGGTCACTTCAGCGGCGAGAAGGAGGTCGGCAGCAGGATCCGGTTTTCCTGCGTGTGGATCAGAGGCTGGATCTTCGGCAGGAACACCTTCCACGCCTCGTCGGTCGCGAGGGCCGCGCGCCGCTGCTCGCGATCGTCAAAGCTGTCGTACGCCCAGATGTGGCTGTAGGTCGAGAGCTTCCCGATGTCGGTCGTGAACGCACCGATCAGCCGGCCGAGGATACGCAGCTGGATCTCGATGCCCTCGGTCTCGTACAGCCCCACCAGCTGGGGCAACTTGCCGGTGTAGACGTGGTAATCACGCTGCTCGACGATCACACGGACAATTCTATGATGCGCCCCGAGCATGTCCTTCAGCGAACGGTTCGGGCCGGCCATCTACGACCTCCTCGGAGGGCCGATCGAGAAGAAGCCGCTGATCCGTGAGCAGCGGCGCAAGCTGCTCGCCGCCGCCGACGGGCGAGTGCTCGAGGTCGGCGCCGGCACGGGCTTCAACCTTCCCCACTACCCCGCGGCGATCCACGACCTGACGATCACGGACGCGATGGACGGGATGCTGCGCCGCGCCGAGAGGCGCGCCGCGAACACCGGCCGGCACGTGACGGCAACGAAGGCGTCTGTCGACGAGCTTCCGTTCGAGGACGGCTCGTTCGACACGGTCGTCGCGTCGCTGCTGCTCTGCTCGGTGGACGACCAGAGCCGGGCGCTGGCCGAGATCCGCCGAGTGCTCAGGCCGGGAGGCCGGTATCTCTTCCTCGAGCACGTGCGGTCGACCGACCCGAAGATCGCGCACAGCCAGGACAGGTATGAAGGGCTCTGGGGCAAGGTCGCGATGGGCTGTCACCCGAACCGGGAGACGTTGCCGAGGATCGAGTCGGCCTTCGCGGTGGACGAGCTGGAGCAGGGCGTGATGCCCTCCGGGCCGAAGATCGTGCGGCCCTACGTGCTCGGCCGCGCCACGACACCGGTGTAGGCTGTTCGGTGGTGATGGGCGGCGCGGCACGGGCGGCGTTGGGCGTTTCGGCCGCCAGACTGCGGGCGCAGCCGCTCCGGCCCCTGCTCGTGGTCTTCGGCGTCGGGCTCGCGTTTGCGATGACCGTCGCGATCGTCGGCGGCAGTCTCGTCGCTCGCCAGCAGGCGCTCCACCGGGCGATCGCCGACGTCCCCGACAGCTCGCAGGGTTTCCGGGTCGACCGGTTCGGCACGCCCCTGAGCGACCGCACCTACGCGCGTGAGGACCAAGCCGTGCAGCGGGTGCTCGGCACGCTCTCGGCCGGCGTGCCGCGGCGCATCGTCTTCTTCCGCCAGCTGCGGATCGCCGGGCGCCTCGTCGAGGTGACCGCGGTCGACCGGCTCTCGGAGATCGTGAAGCTGCGATCCGGCCGCCTGCCGCGAACGTGCACACCGTCGCGCTGCGAGGTGTTGCAGATCGGCACGAACGGACAGGCGCAGTTCCACGAGGGCGTCGTGAAGCTCGACCGCGTCGGAATCGCCGAGCTCCGCGACCCGAACATGTTCGGCTACGTCTCGGCCGCGGCATCGAGCCCCACGGCTCCGCCTGCCCTCGTGCTCGGCCCCGGGATCTCGGCGCTCGAGCACCTTCCGTCGCTGCGGCCGTTCTATCGCGTCTACTCGTGGCTCTCCCCCTTGCGGGCCGACAGCCTGCACACCTGGGACATCAAGCGGACGCTCGCGGCGGAGTCGCGGGGGCAGAACGCCCTGTATGCGGCCGACTCGGCGTTCCGGCTGAGCAGCCCCGACGACCAGCTGCTCGACGCGAACCGGCGCGGCACGATCGCCGCCCGCCGGCTGATGCTCGTCGGCGGCGAGACGAGCGCGCTCCTGCTCGGGTTCGCGATCATCGCGGCGATCGGGCTCAGGCGCGGCCTCGGCGCGGAGCGGCGGCGGCTGCTCGCGCGCGGCGCCCGGCGCTGGCAAGCCTGGCTCACGCTTGCCGCCGAGGTCGGCGCGATGACGCTGGCGGGCGCGTTGCTCGGGATCGCCGCGGGGAGCGCGGTCGTCGCCGCGATCGCGGGTGCCGCGTCGCAGCCGGCCGGCGCAATCCTCGCGCACACCCTCCTGTCGGCCTGGACGCTCGCCGCGCTGGTCGGCGGCGTGATCGGCGTCACCCTCGTCCTGGCGGCGACCACGCTGACGCGTGACGACGAGGAAAACCGCCGCCGGATCCGCCTCTACGACGTCGCCGCGGTCGGCGCGGCGCTGACGATCGCCGTCGGGCTCAGCCGCGGTGCGCTCGACCCCGGGTCTGTCTCGGGTGGGAGCACCGTGCTGCTGCTGATCCTCCCCGCGCTCGTCTGCTTCGTCGTCGCCGTGGTGCTGGCGCGGCTGCTCGGGCCGGCGATGCGCGCGACCGAGCGGCTGACGCGCGGCCGTTCCCTCTCGCTGCGGCTGGGCGTCCTGGCACTGGCGCGGGCGCCGTCGCGGACGGTCGTCAGCTGCGCGTTCATCACGGTCGCGCTCGGCCTGGCGCTGTTTGCCGTCGCGTACCGCGCGACGCTCGCCCGCGGCGCGTCCGACCAGGCGTCGTTCCAGGTGCCGCTCGACTACACCGTCAGCGAGGGGTCGAAGCTGGTGTTGCCGCTCGACGTGGCGCCGCTGCGCGCCTACGCGCAGACCGCGCCCGGGGCGCGCGCCTACCCGGTGGTGCGCGTCGGCGCGACGACGCCGGGTGCGGGTGCAGCGGTGCTCTCGCCGACCGTCCTCGGGCTGCCGCGCGAGGCGATCTCGACGATGCGCTGGCGCTCCGACTTCTCGTCGCTGCCGATCGGGACGATCGCGCGGAAGCTCTCGGCGGGGGGTGAGCCGCGCATCCACGGCGTCGCGCTCCCGGCCGGCACGAAGGAGCTCTCGGTTCGCGCCCGGCTGCGCGGCGCCGATGTGCTCGCCTGGGTCGTCGTCGCGGACGCGCGCGGCCGGATCTCCCTGCTGCCGCTCGGGCGCGTCCCGAAGCAGACGGCCACGCTCACGACCCGGGTGAAGCAGGCCGGGCCGCTGCGTGTCCTCGGCATCCAGTTGGCGCTGCCCGAGAGCGAGGCGTTCATGCTCGCCCACGACGAGGCCGAGGGCGCGGTCTCGGTTGCGCCGTCGGGCGAGGTCGACGTCGGCCCGCTCGTCGCGGGCAACCGGGTGCTCACCGACTGGCACGACTGGACGCTGTCCACGGGGGGCGACGTCCTTCGCCGTGCGAACGGCGCGACCGTCCGGTTCTCCTTCCCCGACACGGGGCTCCGCCTCGTCTTCCGGCCGGCGCAGCAGACCGACGGGCAGGTCATGCCGGTCGTCGTCTCACCCGACATCGCGAGCGCGGCGGGCGGCATCGGCGGAACCACGGTGCTCGACTTCCAGGACACCCAGATCGCAGCGCGGATCGTCGGCGTCGCGTCGCGGCTGCCGACGGTTCCCGCCGACACCGGCCCGTTCGTGCTGGCCGACGGGCCGTGGCTCTCGACCGCGATCGACGCGAACGCGCCGGGCGAGGGGACGCCGCGCGAGGTCTGGATCTCGGGATCGGGCGCCGGTCAGGCCCTGAGCCGTCCGCCGTTCGCAAACCTGGTCGTCGACTCACGCGTCGCCGGCGAGCGCGCGCTGGCAGGCGACCCGCTCGCGCACGCGACCGCGGTCGCGCTCGGCGCCGCCGGCCTGGTCGCGCTGCTGCTCGCCGTGCTCGGGTTCTGGGTCGGCGTCGTCAGCGAGCTGCACGACGAGAAGAGCGACTTCTTCGATCTCGAGGCGCAGGGGCTGGCGCCGGCGGACATGCGCAGGCAGCTGCGCATGCGGGGCGTGATCCTGCTCGTGCTCGGCTTCCTCGGCGGGCTGGCGCTGGCGGTGCTGCTCTCGCGCCTGGTGGTGTCGCTGATCCGCGTCTCGGGGACGACCGGCGTGCCCGAGCCGCCGCTGCGTCTCGATCCCGACTGGTTGGTGGGCGGGCTCGGCGTTGCCGCGGTGATGCTCGCCGCGCTCCTGGTCGCGGAGGGCGCCTCTCTGGCGGCCTTCCGCGGGTCGCGGCCCGAACGCGCGTCCTGGAGCCTCGAGTGAGCCTCGCGATCGACGTCCGGGAGGCATTTCGCATTCACCGGCTCAGCGGTGCGACCTCCGTTGCGCTGCAGGGGCTGACGCTGGCCGTCGAGGAGGGCGAGATCGTCGTCGTGCTCGGGCCGAGCGGCTCCGGGAAGACGACACTGCTGCGCACGGTCGGAGGCTTCGACACGCTCTCCGCCGGGGTCGCGCGCGTCCTGGGCGTGGACGTCGGCGCATTGAGCCAGGGTGCGATCGCACGGTTTCGGGCGCAGAACCTCGGGCTGCTCGACCAGCACTACGCGCGGGCGCTCTCGCCCGACCTCACGTGCGTCCACACCGTCGGCCTCGGGCTCGAGCTGCTGGGGACGTCGAAGCGCGAAGCGAGGGCCACAGCCGCGGCGCTGCTCGAGCGGGTGGGCCTCGGCGACCGGCTCGATGCGCGCCCCGGGTCGCTCTCCGGCGGCGAGCAGCAGCGGGTGGCGCTCTGCGCGGCGCTGGCGCACCGCCCGCGGTTGTTGCTGGCCGACGAGCCGGCGGGCGAGCTCGACGCCGAGAACGCGAAGATGGTGTACGAGCTGATCGCGGAGCTCGCCCGCGAACAGGGCACGACGGCACTCGTCGTCAGCCACGACGAGGCGGCGGCGTCGATCGCCGACCGGCTTGTCTACGTCCGTGACGGCCGCGTCGTCGAGGAGGGGCGGCCCGGGCGGCGTACGTCGCTGGTGGTGACCGAGCCGGGCTGGGTGCGGCTCCCCGACCCGCTGCTCGAGGCGCTCGGTTCGCCGACTCGGCTGCACGCGGAGGGGCGCGGCGAGGGCCTGGTGCTCTCGAACGACGACCTCGACCGCGATCTCGACACTCCGGCCGCCGCGATGTTCCACGAGCACGCAGCCCAGCCCGGTGAGGTCGTCGCCGAGCTGCGCGCGGTGGTCAAGCGCTTCCCGGGGGCGGCGAAGCCGGTGCTGCCCGGCGTGTCCGCGTCGTTCGCGGGTGGGACGCTCACCGCCGTGATCGGCCGGTCGGGCAGCGGCAAGACGACGCTCCTCCACCTCCTCGCAGGCCTCGACCGTCCCACCGAGGGCCGGGTCCTCGTCCAGGGCCGTGAGATCGAGGCGATGAGCCGCGCCGACTCGGCGGCGGTGCGCCGCGCCCACGTCGCGCTGATCACGCAGGAGCCGGGGCTCGTCCCCCATCTGTCCGCGCGGGAGAACGTCGAGCTCGGCCTCCTCGTGCGTGGCCTGGAGGGCGACCCCGCCGCCGCGCTGACGGAAGTCGGCCTCGGAGCGCGCCTCGACCACCGTGCCGACCGTCTCTCCGCCGGCGAGCGTCAACGAGTCGCGATCGCCCGCGCACTGGCCGCCCAGCCGGTGCTCCTGCTCGCCGACGAGCCGACAGCGCGCCTCGACCAGTCGAACGCCCGCGCGGTGGCGGAGCTGCTCGCGAAGCTGGCGCACGAACATGGAACGGCGGTGGTGTGCGCGACACACGACGCCGTCGTGATCGAGCAAGCGGATGCAAAGCTGGAGCTGACGCCGCGGCCCGAGGTGGCCGTTTCGGACATGGCAGGGGTCTGACCCTTTTACGCACCGAACGGCGCCAAATGGGCGCCGAGAGTGTGACGGCTACAGGCCGGCGAGGGCGAGGTACTTCAGTTCAAGCCAGTCGTCGATGCCGTACTTGGAGCCCTCGCGGCCCATGCCGGACTCCTTCATGCCGCCGAACGGGGCGACCTCGGTGGAGACGAAGCCGGTGTTGATCCCGACGATCCCGTAGTCGAGCGCCTCGGAGACGCGCCACACGCGGCCCACGTCGCGGGCGTAGAAGTACGCGGAGAGGCCGTACGGCGTGTCGTTGGCGATGCGGACGGCCTCCTCCTCGGTCGAGAACCGCGCGATACCGGCGACCGGGCCGAAGGTCTCCTCGGAGCTCATCGCCATCTCGGGGGTCAGGCCGGTCAGCACGGTCGGCTGGAAGAACGTCTGGCCCAGCTCGTGACGCTCGCCGCCGAGGTGCAGCTCCGCACCGCGGTCGAGCGCGTCGGCGACGTGGCGCTCGACCTTCTCGATCGCGGCCGCGTCGATCAGCGGGCCGACCTTCACCTCGGGCTCGACGCCCGCGCCGACCTTCAGCGCGGTCACGCCGGCGACGACGCGCTCGAGGTACTCGTCGTAGACGCCGTCCTGGACGAGGATCCGGTTCGCCGTGATGCAGGTCTGGCCGGAGTTGCGGTACTTGTTCAGCAGCGTGCCGGCGACCGCCTCGTCGAGGTCGGCGTCGTCGAAGACGATGAACGGCGCGTTCCCGCCGAGCTCGAGCGAGATCTTCTTCAGCCCCGTCGCGCACTGCGCCATCAGGAGCTTCCCGACCTCGTTCGACCCCGTGAACCCGACCTTGCGGACGAGCGGGCTCGACGTCATCTCGCCGCCGATCGCGGGCGCGTCCTCGGCGTCGCCCGTCACGACGGAGAGCACGCCCGGCGGCAGTCCCGCCTCCTCCGCGAGCACGGCGACCGCGAGGGCGGAGAGCGGCGTCTGCTCGGCCGGCTTCAGCACCATCGTGCAGCCGGCCGCGAGCGCCGGCGCCGCCTTGCGAGTGGGCATCGCCGACGGGAAGTTCCACGGCGTGATCCCGGCGCTCACGCCGACGGGTTGCTTGAGCACGATGATCCGCCGGTCGGGGAGCGGCGACGGGATCGTGTCGCCGTAGACGCGCTTCCCCTCCTCGCCGAACCATTCGAGGAACGACGCGGCGTACCGGATCTCCGCCGCGGCCTCGGCCAGCGGCTTGCCCTGCTCGAGGGTGAGGAGCATCGCCAGGTCGTCGAGGTGCTCGAGCATCAGGTCGGCCCAGCGGCGCATGATCCGCGCACGGTCGGCGGCGGTGCGCGAGCGCCAGGCGGGGAACGCCGCCTCGGCCGCCTCGAGCGCCCGCCGGGTCTCGGCTGCGCCCATCCGCGGCACGCGGGCAAGCTCGTCACCGGTCGCGGGGTTCGTGACCGCGAACGTCTCGCCGGAGTCCGCGTCGACCCACTCGCCGTTCAGCCACGCCTGCTCGCGGAGCAAGGGGGCCTCGGTGATCACGATGACCCGAGCCAGTCGCGGATCTCGTGCGGGGTCAGCGTGCGCCGGCCGAGGTCGTCCGCCGTCGGGACGAAATCGCGCGAGACGCGCAGCACGGTCTCGGCCGAATCGGAGAACGGGCTGATGATCTTCGTCCCCTTGAGGAGCACCTTCCCGGGCAGCGGCGCGGCCATCGCGTTCAGGTGCGCGGCCGAGTAGCCCTTGCCGCGCAGGATCTCGTTCGCCTCGTCGATCACGCTTTCAGCTTCTCACGGAGCAGGTCGTTGACGACCTTCGGGTTCGCCTTGCCGCCGGTCTCCTTCATCACCTGGCCGACGAAGAAGCCGAGCAGGCCCTCCTTGCCACCGCGGTACTGCTCGACCTGGCCGGGGTTGGCGGCGATCACAGCGTCGATGAGCGGCTCGAGCTCGGAACGTGTCGACGATCGCGATCCGTCTGCGCGAGGTACTCGCCGGCGCTGAATCCGGCGATCGCGCTCGCGGCAACCGCAGCCTGCGACGCCTCGCGTGTCAAATCCTTGGCCACCGCCAGCACCTTCGCGAGCTCGGCGAGGTTCGCCCCGTCCGGAATGGTCTCGTTCATCGCGAAGTTGAACGCCTCGCGCTCGTCCGACGTCCGTCGTCGACGAGCCCGCGTACGCGTGATCGCGGTCGGTCGTGACTAGCGCCCAGGCGTCCTCGACGCCCAGTAGCTCGGCGCGCGCGCGGATCAGGTCGGCCGGCAGCTCGGGCAGCTCGCCGCGCAACCGCTCGACCAGCTCGGCCGCAGGCTCGACCGGCACGAGGTCGGGCTCCGGGAAGTACCGGTAGTCGTCCGCCTCCTCCTTCGAGCGGTGCGGCGTGAGCTTGTCGGTGTCGGGCTCGTAGTCGTACGTGTGCTGCTCGACCTGCCCGCCGCTCTCGTACAACGCGACCTGCTCCCGCACCGCCGCCTCGATCCCACGCCCGATGAAGCGGAACGAGTTCATGTTCTTCAGCTCCCAGCGCGTGCGCAGCTCGTCCGTGCCGGCCGGACGGACGGAGACGTTGGCGTCAACGCGGAGCGTGCCCTCCTCCATCCGCGCCTCGGAGATGTCGAGCGCGACGATCGTCTGCCGCAGCAACTGGAGGAACCGCTCCGCCTGCTCGGACGTGTGGATGTCGGGCTGCGTGACGATCTCGACCAGCGGCGTGCCGCCGCGATTGAAGTCGATCAGCGACCGGTCCGCGCCGATCTTCCGGCCGGTGCCGCCGCCCAGATGCACCGTCTTCGCCGCGTCCTCCTCGAGGTGCGCGCGGACGAGGCCGACCTCGAACGCCTCGGTGCCGGGCACGGCCAGCGCGCCGCCGACGCAGAGCGGCTTGTCGTACTGGGAGATCTGGTACCCCTTCGGGTTGTCCGGGTAGAAGTAGTTCTTCCGCGAGAAGACCGCCTGGTCGGCGATCTCGGAGCCGAGCGCGAGGCCGAGCTTGATCGTCCACTCGACCGCGGTGCGGTTCGTGACCGGCAGCGCTCCCGGGTACGCCAGGCACACCGGGCAGACGTTCGTGTTCGGCGCGGCGCCGAAGCCCGTCTCGCAGCGACAGAACATCTTCGTCCGCGTCTTCAGGTGGACGTGGATCTCGAGCCCGACGACCGTCTCCCAGGCAGTCATCGCAAGCGCTCCGGCACGTAGTCGAACTCCAGCGCGCGCTCGAGCGCGTAGCCCGCCCGGAACAGCGTGTTCTCCGAGAGCTGCGGCCCGACGAGCTGCAACCCGACCGGCAGCCCCTCGGACATCCCACACGGGATCGACAACCCGGGAAGCCCGGCGACGCAGGACGGGATCGTCAGCAGGTCGCACGCGTACATCGCCAGCGGATCGGCCGCGCGGTCGCCGATCGGGAACGCGACCGACGGCGACGTCGCCGAGACGATCAGGTCGACGTTCTCGAAGACGGCGGCGTGCTCGCGGATGATCATCGTCCGCACCTGCTGCGCCTTGCCGTAGTACGCGTCGTAATAGCCGGCCGAGAGCGCGTAGGTGCCGAGCATGATCCGCCGCTTCGGCTCGTCGCCGAAACCTTCATCGCGCGTGCGCTCGTAGACCTCCGTCAGATCGTCTCCGTCGGCGCGGTAGCCGTAGCGGACGCCGTCGTACCGCGCGAGATTCGAGGACGCCTCGGCGGGGGCGATCAGGTAGTAGCAGGGCAGCCCGTACTCGACCGACCGCGGGAGCGAGCACTCCACGACAGTGGCGCCCAACTCCTCGCAGAGGGCGACGGCGCGGGCGACGGCCTCTGCCACACCGGGTTCGATCCCTGCGACGTCGCGCATCTCCACCGGCACGCCGACCCTCAACCCCTTCAGGTCCTCCGCCTCGGGCAACTCGACCTTCGGCACCTCGACCGTGGTCGAGTCGGCCGGGTCGCAGCCCGAGATGATCGAGTAGAGGAACGCGCTGTCGCGGACCGTCTTCGTCACCGGCCCGACCTGGTCGAGCGACGACGCGAACGCGACGATCCCGTAGCGGGACACCGTGCCGTAGGTCGGCCGCAGCCCCACGTTCCCGCAGAGCGCCGCCGGCTGCTTGATCGATCCGCCCGTGTCGGAGCCGAGCGCCCACGGCGCGAGCCCGGCCGACACCGCCGCCGCCGAGCCGCCGCCGGAGCCGCCCGGCACCCGCGTCGGGTCCCAGGGGTTCCGCGAAGGCCCGTAGGCCGAGTTCTCGGTGGACGAGCCCATTGCGAACTCGTCGGTGTTCGTCTTGCCGAGCAGCCGCAGGCCGTGCTCCTTGCAGCGCGCGGCGACGGTCGAGTCGTAGACCGGGACGTAGCCTGCGAGGATCTTCGAGCCGGCGGTCGTCTCTACGCCCAGCGTCCCGATCACGTCCTTCAGCGCGATCGGGAGGCCGTCGCCGCCCGGGTCGTCGCATGTACGCAGGTAGCAGTGCAGCTCCGGGTCGCGCTCGTCGATCGCGGCGCGGTAGGCGGCGAAGAGCTCGGCGCCCGAGATCTCGCGCGCGTCGATCAGGCGCCACGCCTCCTCGGCGGTCAACCGAAGCGTGTCGATCGTCATACCGCCGGCACTCCGAAGAAGCCGTCCTCCGGATCGGGCGCGTTCGCGAGCGCGTCGTCGCGCGTCAGCGACGGCCGCGGCTCGTCGTCGGCGAGCACGTTGACCAGGTCGAGCGGGTGCGAGGTCGGCGGGACGCCCTCGAGGTCGAGCTCGGACACCTTGCCGACCGCCTCGAGGATCGCGCTCAGCTGCTCGCGGAAGCGCTCGACCTCGTCGTCGGTGAGCGCCAACCGCGCGAGCTTCGCGACGTGCAGCACCTCGTCTCTGCTGATCTCCACGAACCACCATCCTCGCAAAAGCAGAGGCCCCCTTCCGGGGGCCTCTTACAACAGGTTCCGAAAGGGAAGCTCTAGAGCGGAACGACGTTCGCCGCCTGCAGGCCCTTCTGGCCCTGCACGACTTCGAACTCGACCTTCTGACCCTCGGTCAGCGTCTTGTACCCGTCGGACTGGATCGCGCTGAAGTGGACGAAGACATCCTCGCCTTCACTCCGCTCGATGAATCCGTAGCCCTTCTCGTTCGAAAACCACTTCACGGTGCCCTCTGCCAAAGCCGTTCCTCCTTCTTACTGCAAAAACAACGACGGCCCGGGCAGAGCCGCCGACCAGGGTTGAGCGGGCCGAACGTTAGCGTTCGGCCCCTGGGAACGCAAGGTTCCCGGCGCGATAGTTGGCAGCCTTGACCGTATTCCGTAACAACATCGCGATCGTCATCGGACCGACGCCGCCCGGGACGGGCGTCATCAGGCCCGCAACCTCGGCCGCGTCGGGGTCGACGTCGCCGCGGAGCCCGGCCTCCGTGCGGTTCATTCCGACGTCGATCACCGTCGAGCCCGGCTTGACCATGTCCTTCGAAACCACGCCCGCCTTGCCCACGGCGGCGACGAGCACATCCGCTGCGGCGACGTGGGCGGCGAGGTCGGCCGTGCGCGAGTGGCAGATCGTCACGGTGGCGTTCGCGCGGAGCAGGAGCAGCGCTGCGGGCTTGCCGACGATCGTGCTCCGCCCGATCACGACCGCGCGCTTCCCCTCGAGTGGCACGTCGTACTCGGCGAGCATGGCCATGATCCCGAGCGGCGTCGCGGGCACGAAGGTCGGCTCGTCGAGGTAGAGCTGGCCGGCGCTCGCGGGATGGAAGCCGTCGACGTCCTTCATCGGCGAAACGGCGCGCAGAACGCGGCTCTCGTCGATGTGATCCGGAAGCGGCAACTGGACGAGGATTCCGTCGACCGAGTCGTCGGCGTTCAACTCGCCGACGAGCGCGAGCAGGTCGGTCTCGGACGTCTCCGCCGGCAGATGGTGGTCGTGCGGCGTGATGCCGGCCTCGCGCGCGGCCTCGTGCTTCTTGCCGATGTAGATCTGGGACGCCGGGTCCTCGCCGACCAGCACCGTCGCCAGGCCGAGGGAGCCGAGCGCGGCGACCTCGGCCGCCACCTCCGTCCTGATCCGCGCGGCGAGCGCGGCCCCGTCGATCTTCGTCGCAGCCACGTTCCAACCCTAACCGCACAGTCATGCAACCGGTCACCGGTTTACACTGGTGTCGTGCCGCGCTACGACCTGCCGAACCACGCGCCCGAGCCGCTCCGGCTCGTGCAGCGCCTCGTCAACACCGTCGACTTCGAGCGTGACCGCGACTGGCTCGACGAATTGCTCGCCGAGGAGGGCGTGCACGCCACGCAGGCCGAGCTCGAGCGTGCCCGCGAGACACGCGAGGCGATCCGCGAGCTCCTCTACGCGAACAACCGGCAGCGGATCGAGGGCGACCCACACGAGATCCTGCGCCGTGCGGCCGAGCAGGCCCGCTTCACGCTCGACCTCGAAGCGCCGGCGCTCGCGCCGGACGCGCCCGGCGTCGACGGCCTCCTCGGTCGGGTCCTCGCCGTCGTCTACGGCGCGATGGTCGACGGCACCTGGGCGCGCCTGAAGGCGTGCCGCAACCACGGCTGCCGCTGGGCGTTCTACGACTACTCGCGGAACCGCTCGGCGAGCTGGTGCTCGATGCAGCTCTGCGGGAACCGGACGAAGACGCGCGCCTACCGGCGCCGGCACGCCGCTACGTAAGGGGCCGCGGCCGACCCCGCGCCGGACTATCCTTGCGCGTCCGCAAGAGGAAGTTCACCCGAGATCTACGCGCGCATCGACCCGGCGCTGATCGGCAAGACCTCACGGCGACGCGCTCTCCGCGTACGAGGACTGCTGCGTGATCGGCCTGATCTCGGGCGGGGCGACGAAGCTCAACCCGCTGCCCGATACGCCGATCCGCGAGGGTGACGAGCTGATTGCGATCGCCGAGGACGACTCGGTGCTCGTCATCGCCCAGGCGTGCGTCGGCACGGTGAACGAGGCGGCGATCGCCCCGTCGGCCGCGGCGGCGCCGCAACGAGACGGCCATCGACTACCGCACCTTCGACGGCGAGAGCGATCCCGCGCAGAACTTCGGCGTAAAGATGAGCCCGCGCAAGAGCGACACGTTCACGGTCGCTCCCGGCGACCGCATCATCGTCCTCGCCGAGGACTAGATCAGAGAGGCCGTCCGGCGGCGTCGCACGGCACGCGCGGGTGCACGTGCAGCACCTTCGACGCGGCGTCGATCTGACCTAGCACTCGCACCATGTCCGTCGGCTTCAGCCCGCCGCTCCCCCTCGAGTACGGGTGATTGAGGAACTGGATCACGAGCAGGCTGGTCACGAACATCGCCACGAGCGTGGCGGCGATCGTCGCCTGCGCGATCGCCCGCTCGCCGGGGTCGGCGAACAGGTAGGCGAAGACGAGCACGAGGATGGCGGTCACGAACAGGATCACCCACAGGGGTGCCGGGATCACCTGGCTCCCCGCCTGGGTGCGGTCGAGGCGCGCCTGCTCCCGGTCGGTGGTCAGGTCGAGCCACTTCGGATAGGAGCCGTTCTGCTGCGCCGGCGTCTTCGGCTGCACCTGTTTGAACGCCTGGAACAGCGCGATCCCCCACGGGTTGAACTCCGGCTTGTGCCCCGCCCGGAGCTGCGGCCATTCCTGGCCGACGACCGCCCGCCCGTAGCACACCAGCAGCCCGGAGAGCCTGGATGCGCCCGGCTCCGGCAGGAGCTGCGCGACCTGGTAGAGCTGGATCACGGTGGTCGCCTCCTGACGAGCACCCGCGCGCGCCGTGTCGTAGCTGATGAAGGCGAGATAGATGACAAACCCGAGCAGGATGGCGAAGCCGGTGGTGAGCACGCCGAAGACCCCGGCGGCCCTGTCGCCGTCGCTGAAGTACCCGCCCTCGGGCGCGTGACGCCGGTGCCACATGAACAACGCGACGCCGACGGCGGTCGCGCCGATCACGATCAGGGCGGTCAGCCAGAGGTTCATGGACCGATTGTCCCCTACGCGGCGGGTGGCAGTTCACCCCATCGGGACGACGACCCGCGGCGCACGCCGCGCGAAGCTCGCCGCAGATGGCCTTTCCGAACCAAGCCGGGCCGGACGCGGGGCCGAAGCGGCTCACCGGGCTCCCGCTGCTGGGCATTGCGCTCGGCGTCGTCCTCGTCGTGCAGGCGCTGTTCGTGACCTCGTACATCGGCGCTCTGCACCACCCGAAGCCGCACGACGTCCGGTTCGGTGTCGTCGGCACGTCGCCGCTCCCGGCCGCCGTCGCCTCGCAGTTCTCGCTGAGTCTCCGCTCGTATCCAAGCGAGGCGGACGTCCGGTCGGCGCTCGATCACCGGAAGATCGACGGTGCGTTCGTCTCGGGTCCGGCCGGCTCGACGCTGATCGTCGTCCCCGCGGCCGGCAACGCGGGCGCGAACGCGCTCACCGGCGCATTCGGCGCGGCGGCGGCCGCCGCCCACGTGAAGCTCCAGGTCGTCCCAGTGCACCCGCTGCCCGCGAGCGACGCCGCTGGGAGCGTGTCGTTCCTCGTCGTCATGGCGCTGATCGTCGGCGGCTACCTGTCATCGACGATCGCGACCGCGTTCGGCGGTACGATGCCGCGCCGCGGGCGACTCGCCGCGCTGGCGGTGGTCGCGGTGATCGGGGCGCTGATGACCGACGTCGTCGCCGGTCTGGGCCTCGGCGCGATCCCGACATCGAAGTTCTTCGTGCTCTGGGGCCTGTTCATCCTCGTGATGATGGGCGTCGCCTTCATCGCGGCTGCCCTGCAAGCGCTGTTCGGCCCGATCGGGACGCTGATCGTGGTCGTCGTGTTCGTGATCTTCGGCGCTCCCGCATCGGGCGGCACGGTTCCGTCGCCGTACCTGCCGACTCTCTGGCGCACCTTCGGCCCGTACCTCCCCGCCGGGGCCGGCACGACCGCCGTGCGCAACACGATCTATTTCGACGGCAACGCGATCACCGGGCCGCTGCTCGTGCTCTGCGCGTACCTGGTCGTCGGCGCGGTCGCCGTGATCGCGATCCGCCGCCGCAGGCCGCCGGACACCGAGGCGGAAGCCGAGGCCGAGGCGTCGGCGGCCGCTGCGGCGATCGTCGTCTCCTAGCGCCGGACGACGAACACGTACTCGGAGCTCTCGTCGGTGAACGGCTCGCCGGCGACCCCGCCGTGCAGCGACTCCAGCTCGAGCCCGGTGACACAGATCAGGCCGAGCCACTCGTTCCCATCCCGTGCGAAGTCGTCATGGCTCCGGCGCAGCCGGAGCCGGACTTCGCGCGGCCAAAAGGCGCCTGGCGGATTCGAACCGCCGTACGAGGCTTTGCAGGCCTCTGCCTAACCACTCGGCCAAGGCGCCCGGCGGACGCCATGGTATCGGCGTGTGGAGCTAGGGCTTCGAGATGGCGAGCGAGAAGGCGCCGGCGCCGGACACGCGCTTCACCTGCACCTGCAACGTCCGCTGGCCGCACACGCTCGTCTCGACCGCCTTGACCCGGTCGGTGCCGGTGGACGAGCCGAGCTCCTTGCCGGTGGCGGGTCGAGCAGGCGGAGCGTGAACCGGCTCTTGCGCCGGTGACGTGAGCGTGACCCTGAACGTGCCGTCGAGCGGCGTGGCGACCCGGAAGCCGTGGCCGGTCGACCGGGCGGTGAACGTCGAGCGGAGCGTGTTCACCGTCGGGCCTGTCCACGGGGTCGTCGCGTCGAGCGCGACCGCGTCGAGTGTTGCCTGGTCGGGATAGAAGCGCTGGTCGACGACGCCCCAGAACGTCTCGGGCAGGCCGGCGCGGCGCTCGTTCAGCACGCGGTAGTCCTCGGCCCACGCCTCGCCCGGGTTCAGGGTGTACCGGGAGCTCTCGTCACCGGGGGCGAGCTCGCCCGTTGCCGTGCGCGCGCAGACTCCGACGACCGTCGCCCAGCGCTTCGGGCCGTAGTCGACCGCCTGCCAGGGCGTGTTGTCGCTGCTCTGCGCGACGTGATGTCCGTACTCGTGCGTCAGAACGGCGCGGGCGGTGATGCCGTCGAGGTCGGTCGCCATCGTGATCAGCCGGTTGCTGCCGTAGCAGCCGAGCGCGTCCTTGCCGCACGTCTGTTGCACCCGCGCGAGCGTGGCGACATAGACGTCGAGCTTGGTGATCTCCGGGCCGTGCACGAGGCTCGCGAGCATGTCCGCCCACCGCTGCCCCATGGTCGGATCGGTCGCGGCCAGCTCGCTCTGGACGTAGACGTTGACCTGCTCGCCGTCCGCAGCCGTGACGAGGCCGCCGGTGAACCCGGCAGGCGCCTGCGCGAGCCGGGCGGCGACGGCCGCGGAGTTGCTCCGCGCGCCGTAGGAGTAGGTGGAAATCGCGGCCGGGCGCGCCTCGGCGGCGCCGACGCCCCCAGGCACGGCGACCGCGGTGATCACGAGGACGAGGAGTGCCCGGCGCATGGGGTGCATTCCAACACCCGAACCTGAGACCGACCTGAGCGCCGGCGTTAGGAAGCTGGAAAGATGTATGCCATGAGCGTTCCCGTGATCGACGTCTCCGGCGACCCCCAGCGGGTCGCGACCAAGATCGGCGAGGCGTGCCGGGAGATCGGCTTCCTGACCGTTGTCGGGCACGGCGTCTCGGAGGATCTGGTCGAGCGGACGGCGGCGGTCGCGCGGGCGTTCTTCGACCGGCCCGACGCCGACAAGCACGCCTTCGCAGAGGGCGATCCGACGCCCGGGCTCCCCGCGTACCGGCCGCTGCGCAGCGAGAGCCTGGCCGCCAGCCTCGGCCACAGGACGCCCGGCGACCTGAAGGAGTCGCTCGACTGGGGCCCGGCGGTTCCCGGCCACGGCTGGCCCTCCCCCGAGCTGCGCGCCGCGTTCGAGGAGTACTTCGCCGCCGTCTCCGGGCTCGGCGAGCGGCTGCGCCGCCTGTTCGCGCTCGCGCTCGACCTGCCCGAGGCTGGTTCGAGGACGCGTTCCGCGGCCACTCGTCGAGCATGCGCGTGATCAACTACCCGGCGCCGGAGGGCGATGTGGAGCCCGGGCAGCTCCGCGCCGGCGCCCACACCGACTACGGCTGCATGACGATCCTGCGCACCGAGGACGCGCCGGGCGGCCTGCAGGTGCAGAACCGGGCCGGCGAGTGGCTCGACGTCCACGCCGTCCCCGGCTCGTTCGTGATCAACCTCGGCGACATGATGGCCCGCTGGACGAACCACCGCTGGCAGGCGACGCTCCACCGGGTGGCGGTGCCGCCGGCCGACGGCGCGCAGCGCAGCCGCCGCCAGTCGATCGTCTTCTTCAACGACCCGCGCGCAGACGCCGTGATCGAGTGCATCCCCGGCTGCGGCGAGCCGCTGTACGAGGCGGCCACATCGATCGAGATCGTCCAGGCGAAAGCCGCGAAGGCGCTGGCGTAGATGCGCACCGGCCACGAGAGCGATCTGCGCTGGGAGTCGATGCTGACGGGCATCCACATGCAGGCGGACTGGCTGCGCCACGGCCCGCACGAGCTGCTCGAGGAGGCGCGGCGCCTGCTCGACGGCCCTCCCCCGCCCCGCATCTACCTGACCGGCTGCGGCGACTCCCACTTCGCCGGGATCGGCGCACGGCTCGCCTTCGAGCGCTGGAGCGGGATCCCGACGCAGGCGGTCGAGTCGCTCGAGCTCTCGCGGTACGAGCTGGAGCTCGCCCCCGCCGGTTCGTGGGCGGTTTGCGTGTCGAACTCGGGCCGCGTCGTCCGCACCGTCGAGGCGGCCGCGGAGGCGCGCAGACGCGGCCTCGTCTCGATCGGCGTGACCTACGACGCCGCGAGCCGCCTGGCGGAGACGGCCGAGCACACGCTCGCCTTCCGGTACGACGATCCGGGGTTCGGGCCGGGGACGATCTCCTACATCGCGTCGCTCGGGGCGCTGTACGCGCTCGCGGTGCGCGCGGCCGAGCTGGCCGGACGAACCATCGAACCCGATTTCCAGGCCGAAGCGACCGCGGAGACGGTCGAGCGTGCCGCGCCGGCGACGCAGGCGCTCGCGCAGTCGCTTCCGGACGGCGCGACGATCGACTTCCTCGGCGGCGGGCCGAGCCTCGCGACCGCGTTCTTCGCCCGCGCCAAGTTCATCGAATCGGCGCACTCGCCGGGCGGGGCGCACGAGCTCGAGGAGTGGGCGCATGAGGAGTTCTTCTGCACCGCGCCCAGTGTCACGACCGTCGTGATCGCGCCCCCCGGCGCCTCCGACGACCGCGCGGTCGAGCAACTCGAGGCTGCCGGCAAGGTCGGGGCCGACACGGTCGCCGTCTGCCCGGACGACGCTCCCGCCGCCGGTGCCGCCCGGCTCGTCCTGCCCGTGGCCGCCGGCACGCCGGAGGAGCTCTCGCCGCTCACCTACTGCGTGCCGCTCGAGCTGCTCGCCTACCACTACGCGTCGACGCGCGGGCTGACGATGCTGGGCTTCGACGACGAGTCTCGCCGCTCGCTGAACTACCACCAGATCTTCGGCGAGTAGATGGCGCGGTACCTGACGGTCGGGCACCTACTCGTCGAGGACGTCGTGCTCCGCGACGGGAGCCGCGCGCTGGAACGGCTCGGCGGCGACGCCGTCTATGCGGCGATCGGAGCGCGCGCGTTCGCCGACGACGTCCAGATGGTGGTTCGCCGCGGTCGCGGTTTCCCCGACACGCTAGCCGCCGAGCTCGCGGCGGTGGGCCTCGGCGCGGGGATGATCCCCTCCGAGCACGAGACGATCCGCTTCTGGATCGAGATGGGGATCGAGGACGGCACCCGGTACACGTTCCAGTCCGGCAACTACGTCGACGCCACGCCGGCGCCGGAGGAGATCCCTGCCGTCCTCGTCGAATGCCTCGACGCCGTTCATATCGCCCCGGTGCCGTTCGACCAGATGATCCCCCTGCTCGAGTGGGCTCGCTCCCGCGCACGCATCGTCACGGTCGACCCGCACTACGAGCACATGCACCGCGACTGGGCACCCGTGCTCGCGGAGATCGACGCATTCCTTCCGAGCAAGGCCGAGGTGGAGGCTCTGCTCGGCGGCTGGCAGGGGCCGGAGGACGCGGTACGGGCGCTTTCCGCGCCGATGGCCGCGATCAAGCTCGGGACCGAGGGCTCGATCGGGATCCAGGACGGCGAGATCGTCCGCCTGCCGCCCGCCACCGCGCGTCCAGTCGACCCGACCGGCTGCGGCGACGCGTTCTGCGGCGGCTTCCTCGTTGGCTTCGCGGAGACCGGCGACCTCCGCACCGCGCTCGAGCACGGAACGACTGCAGCCGCCCTGGTCGCCCGGGATCACGGCGCGGCGCACGCGCTCTGAAGCCCGGCCGCCGGTAGCCCCGGGCACGGCTGGCCCTGGCCTGATTCAATCGCGCCATCAAGCACGTCACATCACTTCTGCTGTCCTGGGCCGCGAACGCGATCACGCTGCTCGTCGTGATCGCCGTGCTCCCGAAGGTCACGATCGGCGGCACGAAGGATCTGCTCGTCGCAGCGATCATCTTCGGGCTGCTGAACACGTTCCTGAAGCCGCTCCTGCGCTTCGCCACGCTGCCGTTCGCGGTCGTCACGCTCAAGCTCGTCTGGTTCGGCGTCTCGATGCTGATGCTCGCGCTCACCGCCCTGATCGTCGACAGCTTCCAGATCCACGGCTTCTCCACGCTCGTGCTGGCGACGCTGATCGTCTGGGTCGTGGACCTGATCCTGGACATCATTCCCGGGCCCTGGCGCCACAAGCGCCGCGACTAGTCACCCGGCCCCACCGGGTTTCGACAAGGCCCGGCTACAGTGCGCAGCAGCCAGGGGAGAATCTGGCCGGGCGGACGGGCCCGGGACAAGCTCGCGGCAGGCTTCGGTCACTTACTCGCCGTGTCCAGTTGACATTTCCGTTGACATGACACGAAAGAGGGCCTCGTAAGAGACCCTCTTTGTTTCCGGAACGGCTTGGTTGTGCGAAGCGGATGATGGGACTCGAACCCACGACCTTCTGCATGGCAAGCAGACGCTCTAGCCAACTGAGCTACATCCGCGAGCGCCGGAAGTATATCGGCGGACTCAGCCTCCCGATTGGGCCCGGTCGAGCGCCTCGTTGACGAGGCGGTCGGCGAGCTCGTTGTGTTCGCGGCGGACGGCGGTGTACGTGACGCTGCCGATCCGCCGGGCGAGGCCGGCTGCCTCGCGGTTGAGGCCCTGCAGCGCCTCGTTCTTCACGCGGTACTCGCCGCGCATCTGCTTGACCATCAGCTCCGAGTCGGAGACGACCTCCAGCTCGTCGATGCCGAGCTCGCCGGCCCGTCGCAGGCCGTCGACGAGCGCCTGGTACTCGGCGACGTTGTTCGTCGCCACGCCGATCGCGGTGCCACACGAATCGAGGACGGTGCCGTCCTCGCCCTCGAGCACGTAGGCGGACGCCGCCGGGCCTGGGTTGCCGCGGGCGCCGCCGTCGGTGAAGAGACGCGCTTTCACGCGCCGAGCGTAGCTAGGCGACCGGGGCGAGGCCGGTGAGGAGCGTACGTGCGAGCTCCGGGCCGAGCTCGAGCTCGAGCAGCGCGCGCACCTGGGCGCGGCGTTCCTCGATCATGGCGGAGCGCCTCGCGCTCAGCTCGCAGTGTGCCGCGAGCCGGTCGAGTGCCCGCTGCTGGCGAGCCGGATCTGCGCTCTGGGGAGCGACGCTCATGTCTCTAGAGATCGTCGTGACGCGCCAGGACAACATCCCTCGTTCGTCGGGTTCAAGGCCGGAGGGCCTCCAGCCGATAGAGCAGGTGATGCTGCATGCACACAAGCCCGCCTGGCTCCCTCTGGGCGCACTGCTGGTACGCGAGGGTCTGATCACGAACGAGCAGCTCGAGCTCGCGCTGATGGACCAGCAGGGCACAGGTCTCCGCCTGGGCGAGCTCCTCGTCCAGTGGGGGTGGGTCGAGGCGCCCGCGATCTCGCGCGCCCTCGCCGAGCAGTACGACATGGATTTCTTCGACCTCGACGCCGCCGAGATCGATCCGGCTGCCGTCGCGCGGCTCTCCGCCAAGGAAGCGCGCAATCGAGGTGCAATCCCGATCCGCTTTCTCGAAGACGGCCGCCTGCTGGTCGGTGTCGCAGATCCCACGGACGTGGGCGCCTGCGACGACCTTCAGTCGCTGGTCGGCGGCGCGCTGAGCCTGGTCGTCGTCGACCAGGTCGTACTGCACCGCGCGCTCGCCCGCGAGTACTCGTAACGCGCTAGGCGTTGTCGATCTGGGCGCGCTGCAGCTTCCCCGAGTAGTCGACGTAGATCGACTTCCACTCGGTGAAGACGTCGAGAGCGGCCTGACCCGCCTCGCGGTGGCCGTTGCCGGTCTCCTTCATCCCGCCGAACGGTAGGTGCACCTCGGCACCGATCGTGCCGGCGTTGACGTAGGTGATACCGGTGACGAGGTCGCGCATCGCGCGGAACGCCGTGTTCACGTCGCGGGTGAATATCGACGACGAGAGTCCGAACCGCACGCCGTTCGCGACGCGGATCGCCTCGTCGGTGTCCTTGACCGGAATCAGTGCGGTGGTCGGGCCGAAGATCTCCTCCTGCGCGACCCGCATGTCCGCCTTGACGTCCCCGAAGATCGTCGGGCGGTAGAAGAAGCCCTGATCGAGCCCGTTGCCGGTCGCGACCTCGCCGCCCGTCAGCAGCGTCGCGCCCTCGGCCTGCCCGATCTCCGTGTACGAGTGGATCTTGTCGAGTGAGCGCTGGTTGATCACCGGGCCGACGTCGGTGTCGGCCTCCCAGCCGGGGCCGAGCCGAAGCTTCTCGGCGGCCGCGACCAGCTTCGACTGGAGCGCGCCGTAGACCTTCTCGTGGACGATCACGCGGCTCGCCGCGGTGCACCGCTGCCCTGACGTCCCGAACGCCGACCAGATGATCCCGTCGGCGGCGAGGTCGATGTCGGCGTCGTCGAGCACGATGATCGCGTTCTTGCCGCCCAGCTCGAGGTGCACGTGCTTGAGATTGTCGGCGGCTGCCTTCAGCACGGCGATGCCCGTCTCGCGGGAGCCGGTCAGCGTGATCACCGGGACGTCAGGGTGCTGGACGAGCCGCTCGCCCACCGCCCCGCCCCCGCCGTGGACGACGTTGACGACGCCCGGCGGCACGCCCGCCTCGGTGAGCAGCTCGACGAACCGCTCGCCGAGCGCCGGCGTGTCGGTCGCGGGCTTGAAGACGACGGTGTTGCCGCAGACGAGGGCGGGCGCGATCTTCCACGAGGGGATCGCGATCGGGAAGTTCCACGGCGTGATCACGCCGATCACGCCGATCGGCATCCGCACGCTCATGTTGAACTTGTCGCGCAGCTCCGACGGCGTGGTCTGGCCGAACATGCGCCGTCCCTCGCCGGCCATGTAGAAGCTCATGTCGATCGCTTCCTGGACGTCGCCGCCGGCCTCCGCCAGCACCTTCCCCATCTCCTGCGACATCAGCAGCGCGAACTCGTCCTTGTGCTCCCGGACGAGCGCGCCGAAGCGGTAGAGGATCTCGCCGCGCGCGGGCGCCGGTGTGAGCCGCCACTCCTCGTACGCGGCCTTCGCCGCCTCGACCGCCCGGTCGACGTCCTCGCCGGCGGAGAGCGGGAACGTCCCGATCAGCTCGCCGGTCGCGGGGCTCGTGCTCTCGAAGGTCTCACCGGACGCGGCATCGACCCACTCGCCGCCGATGAAGTTCTGAAAGGTTTTCGTCCCGGTCGACACCGGAAGCGAGTCTAGCGGCGCCTACGAGCTACGCAACGTCAACGCTGGGGAACGTGCCGGCCGCGCGGAGCCGGCGGCGGTCGCGCAGCTCACGCATCCCGCCGTACGCCTTGCCGCGGCGCCGGTCGGGACCCGCACGGCGATCCACGATCACGGTCACGTTCGGGTTGTCCCGGTAGTACGTGACCATACGCTCGAAGAGCTCACTCACGAGCTCCCGCGGAATCACGCAATAAATCATTCCCGCCTCATCCCCACGATCTCAGTATAAGAGTCGATCGGTCGGACGCCAGTAGAAGTTACAGCGGATTCTCGATTTCCGGCAAAACCCCTGTCCCCGCCTCGAAATGCGCGTTCCAGGCGGTGAACATCGGATCGAGCTCGTCCAGCTCGAGGCCGCGCTCGGCCAGGCGGATGGGCTGCGAGGACTCGAGACCGACCCGGTACTGGTACCAGGAGATCTCCCAGGCCATCGTGATCACGACTTCGGCATTGGTCCCGGGGAGCACGACGATGCTGACCTTCGGGTCGCCCAGGCTGCGCGAGATCCCGTCGATAGTGCGCACGGCGTCGCTGCCGTTGAAGCGCCCCGCCGCCTCGAGCTGCGCCTGCTCGTCGGACGTCAGCCGGCGAAGAATCGGCTCGGAGACCATCTGCTCGGCGGCCGGGCGCTTGCCGCCGTTGCCGAAGATCGCGGCCAGGCTGAGCGGGCGCCTCCGCCGCGCGTGGCGGATGGCCGGCCCGATCGGGCTGCCCTCGCGCACCCAGCCGTGGTCGAGCGCGGTCTCCTGGCAGAGGACGCAGACGTCGACGTACTCGTCCATCCCGTCCGGGGCGAACCGCAGCGGGCAGCTCGCCGACGAGCAGCGTGCGCTCGCAGATCCCGCACTGTTTCGTCTCCATGGTCCGAATAGTTCTCACGGCCCGAGAACTATAGGGAAATCCAGGGAATTTCCCTAGACCTTCTCTGCCTCGCGTGCCTTTTTGGTCTCTTCGATGATCTTCTGGGCGATGTGCGTGGGCACCTCGTCGTAGCGCAGGAATTGCATGTGGTAGTCGCCCCGGCCGCCCGTGAGCGAGGTCAGCGCCTGCGAGTACGTCAGGATCTCGGCCATCGGCACCTCGGCCTTGATCACAGTCATCCCGCCCGCCGGCTCCATCCCCTGCAGCCGGCCCCGGCGCGAGTTGAGGTCGCCGTTGACCGCGCCGACGGCGTCGTCGGGAACGGTCACGTCGAGCACCATGATCGGCTCGAGCAGCACCGGGTTCGCCTTCTCGTAGGCGGCCTTCCACGCCATCGAGCCGGCGATCTTGAACGCCATCTCCGACGAGTCGACGTTGTGGTACGAGCCGTCCACGAGCTTGACGCGGACGCCCTGGACCGGCGCGCCGGCGAGCTCGCCGTGCTGCATCGCCTCCTGGATCCCCTTGTCCACCGCCGGCCGGAAGCTCTGCGGGATGACGCCCCCGACGATCTTGTCCACGAACTCGTAGCCGACGCCCTCCTCCAGCGGCTCGATGACGATGTGGCAGTCGCCGTACTGGCCGCGGCCGCCGGTCTGCTTCTTGTACTTGCCCTGCGCGCGCGACTCGGCCCGGATCGTCTCCAGGTACGGGACGCGCGGCTGGTGCAGCTCGACCTCGACGCCGAAGCGCCGCTTGAGCCGGTCGACCGCCACCTCGACGTGCATCTGCGAGAGGCCGGCGAGGAGCTGCTCTCCGGTCTGCTGGTCGCGGCGCATGACCAGCGTCGGATCCTCCTCGGTGAGCCGGCGTAGCGCCTGGCCGAGCTTCTCCTCCTCGCCCTTCGCCTTCGGCGTGATCGCGAAGCTCATCACCGGCTCGGGGAAGTCGAAGCGCGGGATGTCGACCGCGACCTCCTTGTCGAGGAGCAGGTCGCCGGTCATCACGTCCTTCAGCTTCGCGGCCGCGCCGATGTCGCCCTCGCCGAACGCGTCGGCAGCGGCGTGATCCTTGCCCTGCATCGTCATCAGCGTCCCCATGCGCTCCTTCGCGTGCTCGCGCGTGTCCATCAGGGTCGTGTCGGTGGTGATCGTCCCCTTGAGGACGCGGAAGACGTTGATGCGGCCCGCGAACGGGTCGGCGATCGTCTTGAACACGAACGCGGCGGTGGCGGCGCCCTCGATCTCGATCGGTGCGCCCTTCTTCTGCGGGCTGGGGACACCCTCGACCAGGAGGTCGAGGAGCGCGGTGGTGCCGAGGTTCTGGGTCGCGACCGACGCGGCGACGGGGAACACCTCGCCGCGGGTGACGGCGTCCTTCAGCGCCTTGGCCACTTCCTCGTCGGAGAGCTCCTGGCCGTCGAGGTAGCGCTCCATCAGCGCCTCGTCGGTCTCGACGACGGCGTCGAGCAGCTTCTCGCGGTACTCGGCGGCGAGGTCGGCCGCCTCGGCGGGGATCGCGGTGCGGCCGCCCTCACGGGCGCCCTCGGGGCTCATGTACGCGCACATGTGCAGGACGTCGACGATCCCGGTCAGCTCGTGCTCGGCCCCGATCGGGATGTGCACGGCGACGCAGTTCGCCGAGAGCTGGGAGCGGACTCCCTCGAGTGCCCGGAAGAAGTCGGCGCGCTCCCGGTCGAGCATGTTCACGACGACGACGCGGGCGACGTGCCCGTCCTCGCCGCGGTGCCAGTTCCGCCCCGTGCCGACCTCGACGCCCATGACGGCGCTGACGACGACGAGCTCGCCCTCGACCACGCGCAGCGCGGCGATCGTGTCGCCCTGGAAGCCGGCGTCGCCGGGCGCGTCGATCAGGTTGATCTTCCGGCCTTGCCACTCGGTGTTGCAGAGCGAGGCGGACAGGGACATCTGCCGCCGCTGTTCGTCCTCGTCCCAGTCGGAGACGGTCGACCCCGCCTCGACGGTGCCGAGCCGGTTGACGGCGCCGGACTGGAAGAGCAGCGCCTCCACCAGGGACGTCTTCCCTGTCCCTCGGTGGCCGACGACCGCGACGTTGCGGATCTTTCCGGGTTCCTGAGCAGGCATGCGCGCGTGACTCCTCGGTAGCTGTCACCCCGATCGTATCGGGCTGCGGAGGCTCAGTCTTCGGCGGTCGCGCGTGCGGCGGCGGTGCCGGCCAGGCGCGCCTTCAAACGGAGGATCGCCTTCGTGTGGAGCTGCGAGACGCGGGACTCGGTGACACCGAGCACCTCGCCGATCTCGCGGAGGGTGAGCTCCTCGTAGTAGTAGAGGGTGATCACGAGCTTCTCGCGCTCGGGCAGCCGCGCGATCGCCTCCCCGAGCGCCTCACGGAGCTCGGTCGCGTCGAGCGCCTGGGCCGGCTGAGGGCCTGACGTGTCCTCGAGCGTGTCGATCAGCGAAACCTGGTCGCCGCTCCCGGACGAGACCGACCAGAGCTCGTCGAGCGCGGCGATCGACGAGCGGCCGATGTCGGTGAGGCTGTCGTCGAGCTCGTCGGTGGTGATTCCGAGCTTCTCGGCGATCTCCTCGTCGGTGGGCGCACGGTGCAGCTTCGCCTCGAGCGCAGCGATCGCGCGCTCGATGTCGCGCGCGCGGGCACGGACCGAGCGGGGCACCCAGTCCATCGCGCGGAGCTCGTCGATGATCGCGCCCTTGATCCGCGAGATCGCGTACGTCTCGAACTTCACGTCGCGGTCGGGGTCGTACCGCTCGATCGCGCCGATCAGCCCGAGCAGCCCGTACGAGACGAGGTCGCCCTCGTCGACGTGCGCGGGCAGGCCGCTGCCGAGCCGTCCTGCGACGAACTTGACGAGGGGCGCGTAGGTCAGAATCAGGCGGTCGCGAAGACCACGGTCGCCCGTCTTCCTGAACTCGCGCCAGAGCTGCTTGGTGTCGTCGGCCAAGGGGGTCCGCTAGAGAATACGGTGCGGCCCGGCGGATTCCTCAGTGCCGGACGGCACGGATCGCCAATCCTGCCAGCCAGAGACCGATCGCGGCGGCAGCTGCGAGGATCACCCACTGGCCCGCAGCGCCCGCAGCGACGGCGATTCCGGCGAACGCAAAGGCCAGAGCGGCGAACAATCCGCCGAGGGCCCACCGCTGTCCTGAGCCCCGCACGGAGCGGATGCTAGACGGTCGGCTGGGCCGGGATCAGGGGCGACAGGACTCGAACCTGCGACCTACGGTTTTGGAGACCGCCGCTCTACCAACTGAGCTACGCCCCTTCGTGCAGGCGGTCAGTGTATCGGCGGTGAGCGGCGGTCTCGGGTCTACGGAGCCGGTGTGGTCGGCGAGAGCGGCGGGCCGTTGTCGTGGTTCGTGACGACGATCTGGGTTGCGACCCGCGTACCCGTGTTCGTCGTCAGCGTAGGCAGCACGACCGCGTTGTCCAGAGGGGCTACGGAAGAACCGTGAAGCTTCCGGTGCTCGTCGCCGGACCGCCCGGCGTCGTCACCGTGATCGTCCCGGTCGTCGTGCCGCCCGCCGACCACGCACGTGAGCTTGGTCGACGCGAGGATGACGACCGACCCGCAGGCCGTGCCGTTGATCGTCACCGACGACGTCCCGTAGAAGCCGGTCCCGCTGATCGTCACGGTCGCTCCGACATGGCCGCTGGTCGGCTTGAACGACTTGATCGTCGGCACCGGCGATGGGTCGACCGTGAACACCGGTGGGCCCGTTCGCGCTGCCGCCCGGAGTGGTCACATGGACTGCGCCGCTCGTCGTGCCTGCCCCGACCGTCGCGATCAGTGTCTTGCCCTTGAAGTGGAACTCGGACGCGGCCGTCGCGTTGAACGCGACAGCGCTGACCCCGACGAGGTTCTTGCCGGAGAAGGTGACCGGCTGGCCGATCGGGCCGTGGGACGGATTGATCTTGGTGATCTGCGGCGGAAGGATCGTGAACGTCCCACCCGTCGTGCTGTCACCGCCGGCGTTCGTCACGACAACCACGCCGGTGGTCGCGGTCGGCGGCACCACCGCGCTGATCTGGGTCGTGCCCTTCACCGTGAAGCTCGACGCATTCGTGCCGTTGAACTTGACCGCCGTGGTCCCGCCGAAGTTGGTGCCCTTGAGCGTGACCTTCGTCCCGCCTACTCCGCCTGTCGGCGACATGATCGTGATGACGGGAATGTGGAGATGAGTGCGACGCCGCCACGCAGTTGACGTCGGAGTTGCTCCACTCGAGCTGCAGGTAGTAGTGGTGGCCGTTGATCGTCTGGTTGTACTTCGCGCCGCTCGAGCCCGGCCGGGCGCCGTAGTAGTAGGCGCACTTGTCGCCGTTCTCGCCGCCGGTGGTGAAATCGTTCTCGTCGTACCACGCCTGAGCTCGGCTCGGGATCGGTGATCGCCTCGTTGTGCTCGTGCGAGGTCGTGCTGAGCACGGCGTCGGCGATGTCGCCGTTCGGCTGCTGGATGTTGTTCGGTCACGCCAGACGTCGCGCCGAGCCGGAGGTGCCGAACATCGGATACGGCTAGTTCGCGTAGATCAACGCGTGTGCTGCCGGTCCCGACGTTGCGAGTGGTAGGCGCAGTAGTAGTTGTACGCGCACAGTCCGGCGCTGTAACAGCTCTCGAACGCCCCGCGGCGTGTAGATGAAGAACATGTGCGTGGCCGACGCTTCGTCCAGCCCTGTCGCCGGGTCATCACGTGGTTGATCTCGGTGATCGAGCTGCGCTGTCGATGAGACAGTGCGACGCATGCCCGAGCGGATCGGTGCACCCGTTCGACGGGAACGCCGTCGCGTGTCCACGTACGAGCCCGCCGTACACCTGGTTCGTCGTGATGGTGGCGCCCGAGAGCCGGTGCAGTTGTCGCGTCGTTCGCGCGCCGTTGCAGAACTGCGTCGCGGCCCCGTAGACGTTGGACAGGAGACCGCTCGCCGCGGCAGATCGGTGAAGTACTGGTCGATCACGCTCTGGTAATTGGTGCCGTACGCCGGCTGGCCGTCCCACGACGTGTACCCGGTCGGCAGCCAGTAGATGGCGTACGTCGTCGTCGTGTGCATGACCGGCCCGCCGTGGTAGTGCAGCAGCCCGCAGTCCGGGTTGCTCGGGCCGGCGCAGACGCGGACGGGTCGGACTTGCCGCGGGCGCGTACGAGCGGCACGATGCCTGCGATCTCGCCGTGCGGCTCCCCGTTGCCGGTCGCCGAGCCGGCCAGCGCCCCGACCACGGCGACGCAGACGCAAAGTTGAACCAGACCCCGTACCACTGTCCTGCGACCCATCGCGCGACAGTGTTTCAGCAATTTGCAAGACGGTCAACCGGGAACTCCGCTCAGCCCAGATCGGTGAGCACCGTGACCGGTGCGAGCAGCGACGGGACGATCGGTGCGGCTTGGATCCTCACCGTGCCCGAGTCGCCGTCGTGGATCTTGCCGCGGACGACGATCTTCGTCGCCTTCGTCACGACCAGCGTCTGAACATCCCCCTCTCCCACGCACCCTGTTCAGACGCGGCCCGCCGGGCAATCCCTCTCGCGAGGGACTACGAGAGGACGGGGAAGAGCGTCGCGTCGTCGCCGAGGAACCGCACCGAGAACGCCCGGCGGCGGCTGGTCGCACCGCCCGAGGCATGCAGCGTGAGCATGTGGAAGAAGAGGGCGTCGCCCGGCTCGAGCTCCCTGGCGAGGATCTAGAACGCGTCCCGGTCGCCTTCGATGTCGGGCAGCTCCTGGAGGCTCCCCTCCGGAAACCACTTCGCCTGGTCGTCCTCGAACTCGGGTATCCGCTGCCAGTTGCAGAAGTCCTCGAAGAAGCGCCCCGGGTCGTCGGGCGGCTGGCGACCGCGGCCCGCTCGCTCGGCTCCGCCAGGTTGCGCTCGATCCCGCGCTCGACCAGCGCCACGTCGTCCGGCGAGAACGCGCCGCGCACACAGACCACGCCGTCGCGCTGGAAGTCGTCGTGGAGCGCCGGTCACGAGCCGATCGCCTGCGGGAACCGGAACAGCTCGTCGGGGTCGTACCGCTTCTTCACGCTCACGAGCCGAGCGTAGTTGGAGCCGTAGTACGCCTGCCGCCAGTGCTTCAGGTCGGGGTCGATGTAGTTCTGGTACGCCGCCCCGGTCACGTACGGGTGCATCGAGTCGTGGTAGGCGCGAATCCACGCGAGCGAGGCTTTCTCGTGCGCCGGCGCGCCCCAGTAGGCGAGGTACTGCATCGAGTGGAGCGGCCTGCGGTGGACGAACGCGGTCGCGTCCGGCGCGACCCGGCCGATCGCGCCGCCGTACGCGTCCATGATCACCGAGCCCGAGCCGTGCCCGGCGGTCTGACGCGTCTCGAGCCCGCGCTGCAGCGTCCGTACCGCCGCCGCCGTGAACGGCTTCTGGACGTAGTCCGACTTGCCCACGAAGCTCGCCCGTTGCAGCGTGCCCTTCTCGGTGACGAGGTGGCAGGCAGCCTGGGACTGCCCGAGACATCCGGCCCAGCGGAGCATCAGGTCGAGGTAGGTGGATGTCCCGCTCGAGTAGCGAACCGGAGGCGACGCCTTGGTCAGCGGCGCGAGCAGCTTCGGCAGTTGCTTCTCCGGGCCGAAGTACTGCCCGAAGATCTGCAGGTTCGGGCTGTCCACGCCCGTGGAGAGGCGGCACAGCGTCATCAGGTCGTCGGTCGCGTTCGGGGCAAAGCGTTGCCAGGCCGGCACGATCGCCGGGCCGGCCGACCACGGCCAGGTGGCGAAGAAGTACGAGCCGGTCGTCGCGGGCGACATCTTCAGCCGGAAGTCGGTGACGATCCCGAAGTTGCGGCCGCCGCCGCCGCGGCACGCCCAGAACAGGTCGGCGTTCTGCTTCTCGTCGCAGGTGAGCAGCTTCCCGTCGGCGGTGACGATCCGCAGCGACTCGACGGCGTCCGAGGTCGTCCCCAGCTTCCGCGAGGCGAGGCCGACGCCCCCGCCCAACGCGAGGCCTCCGAGGGCGACGGTCGCGCACGAGCCGCCCGGAATCGTCGCGTTCTTGGTCGCGAGCGCGGCGTAGACGTCGATCAGCCTCCGCCCCGCCCCGATCGTCGTCGTGTCGCCGTCGACTCGGATGCCACGGAGCGCCGCGAGGTCGACGACGACGCCGCTGCCGGTCGACCAGCCGCCGTAGCTGTGGCCGCCCGCGCGCGGGACGACCGACACGCCGCGCCGCTGCGCCCAGCCGATCACCGCCTGGACGTCCTTCACGTCCTTGACCTTCACGACCGCGAGCGGGCGCGCCGCGTCGAAGCGCTCGTTGTAGACGAGGCGCGCGGTGTCGTACGCGCTCGAGCCCGGCGCGATCACCTGGCCGCGGACGAGGCCGGCCAGCTCGGTGACGCGCGGATCCGGCCCGGCCGCGAACGCCGCGTCGGCGAGCCGGCCGAGCGCGCTGCCGGCCACGACCGCTCCCGCCGCGGCTGCCAGGAGCTCCCGGCGGTCGAAGGTTTGCACGTCGCCAGCTTGCCGGACCGGCGCGCCGGATACCATTCCCGGCATGTGGCTGTACCTGACCCCGGTCTTCATCCTCGGCGGCATCCTCGTCGCCTTCGGGCTGCTCATCCTGCTCTCGCGCTTCCGCGGCGGCAAGTACCTGCGCCCGATCATCGCCTTCGCGTCGAAGGTGCCGGTGCTCAAGCGGATGATCGAGAAGATGTCGCAGGCAGCGATCGAGCGCTACAACCCCGAGCTCGGCTCGGCGATGAAGAAGCTCAAGCGGGCCGGCGCCGACCGCGATCCGAACCAGGCGCAGCGCGCGCTGAGCACGCTGACCACCGACGAGCGCAAGGCGTGGATGGAGGCGGCCGGCCAGCAGGGCGCGACCGACCAGCAGCCGATCAACCGTGCCCAGCGGCGCGCGATGGAGCGCATGCAGAAGGGCCGCATGCCCGCGCCGCAGCAGAAGCGCCGGACTAAATAGGCCGCCCGCCGGCGTCGCACGGAGGCGCCAGCGGGTGCTTCAGGTACGCCGCCTCCGACTCGATCAGCCGGAGCGTGTAGAGCATCCCCTTCGGTTTGACACTGCCGTTGCCGCCCTGGAACGGCGAGGCGAGCAGGGCCACGGCGAGCAGGCTCGTCACCACCACCGCCGTCACGCCGCCCATGAAGAACCCCTGCCCGAGTGCCCGCTCGGCCGGATCGGCGTACAGCAGGACGAAGCCGACCACCGCCACGGCCCCGATGATCAGCATCACCCAGAGCAGCGCGGGCAGGGTTCCGCCGGCCTCGAGCAGCCGCTGGCGGCGCGAGTTGTCGCGTTCGCTGGCCTTCTCGAACCACTGCTGGTAGGCGAGGCTCTCCGAGCTCGTCGCGATCTCCGAGCTCGGCACCTTCTCCTCGAGCCTGTCGAGCCAGGCGGAGACCAGTGCGCTGCGGCCGCCGTGCTTCATCTGCGCCCACTCGTCCGTCACGACCGCACGCGCGTAACAGACGAGATCGCCGCGCAGGGCGTCCCGCCGGGTGGTCGGCTGGAACAGGGCGGCCACCTCGTACTGGTCGAAGACGGCGGTCGCCTCCTCCTCGGCGTGCGACTTCGCGCTGGAGTAGCCCTCGAACGAGAGGAGGACGACGAACCCGAGGAGGATCGCGAACCCGGCGCCGACGAACCCGAAGACGCCGCTGGCGCGGTCGGAGTCCTTGAAGTGGCCGCCGTCGGGCGCGAGCCGCGCGCGGACGAGCAGCATCATCACGACCATGAACACCACGGAGGCGACGATCACCCCGACGGCGAACCAGAGGCTCATACGAGCGGTGAGACCAGCTCGAAGGTGACGCCGTCGACCAGCCCGCGGTTGGTCAGCCGCAGGGCCGGGATCACGCCCAGGGACAGGAACGAGAAGATCATCTCGGGGCTCTTCACCTCGGAGCCGAGGGCGCGGTAGGCGTCGGTCAGCGCGAGCGTCTTGCGGGCGAGCTCGGGGACGGGCTCGTCCGTCATCAGCCCCGCGATCGGCAGCTCGACGAGGGCGAGCACCTCCCCGTCGGCGACGGCGATCATGCCGCCGCCCACGGCCGCCAGGCGCTCGACGGCGAAGAGCATGTCCTCGTCGGACATCCCCGCGACGAGCAGGTTGTGGTTGTCGTGCGCGATCGAGCTCGCCACCGCGCCGCGCCGCAGACCGAGCCCCTTGACGAAGCCGAGCCCGATCGTGCCGGGGCCGCCGTGACGCTCGACGCTCGCGAGCTTGGCGACGTCCGCGTCGGTCGAGGAGCGCACCTCTCCGTCCTCGACCGGCAGCTCGACGGTGAGGTGCTCCGTCGTGACGCTGCCCGACGCGATGCCGATCGCCCGCACGTGCGCGGTCTGGCCGGGCGCGCCGATCCGCAGGTCGGCCGTCGTCAGCGGCCGGGCGAGCCGAATCGAGTCGTACGCCTCGGGCGGATACGCGTACGCCGGCAGCTCCCCCACCTCGGCGCCGTCGGCCAGCACGCGGTGCGGCCGGAAGTCGGCCAGATCATCGACGAAGAGGATGTCGGCCAGCCGCCCGGGGGCGATCGAGCCGAGGTCGTGGCGCATGCCGAAGTACTCGGCGCCGTTCACGGTCGCCATCTGGATTGCGACGAGCGGCTCGATTCCCTCCTCGATCGCCCGCCGGAGAACCCGGTCCATGTGCCCATCGGCGGCGATCGTGTCGGGCAGGACGTCGTCGGTGACGAGCAGGCAGTGGCGCGAGTCGACGCCGTCCTCGGTGAGCACCGCGGCGAGCTGGGCGACGTCCTGGAAGGTCGAGCCCTCCCGGAACTGCACCCACATCCCGGCGCGCAGCTTCGCGAGCGCGTCCTCGCGCGACGTGGTCTCGTGGCAGGAGTCGATCCCGGCGGCGATGTACGCCTGGAGGCGATGGTCGCGCACGCCGGCGAGGCTCCAGTGGCCCGTGACCGGTTTGCCGCGCTCGAGCGTCGCCGCGATCTCCGCGTGGATGCTCTCGTTCCCCTCGATGACGCCGGGCATGTTCATCATCTCGCCGAGCCCGGCGACTCCCTCCCACCCGAGGGCCTCGCGGATCTCGTCGGGGCCGAGCGTCGCGCCGGCATCCTCGAACCCGGGGAGCGCAGGCACGCACGACGGAACGGCCAGGAACACCTTCAGCGGCAGGCCGCGGCCCTCGTCGAGCATCCAGCGCATGCCCTCGAGGCCGAAGACGTTGGCCATCTCGTGGTTGTCGATGAACGCGGTCGTCGTCCCCCGCGGGAGCACCGCCTCGGCGAACCGCGTGACGGTGACCATCACCGACTCGACGTGGAGGTGGGTGTCGATCAGGCCGGGGACGAGGTACGCGCCGCCGGCGTCGATCAGCTCGGTCTCCGGGCCGATCGTGTGGGAGACGTCGCCGAACATGGCCACGCGGCCGTGCGCGACCGCCACGTCCTGGCCGTCGAGCACCTCCCGCGTGTGCACGTTCACGAGCCGCCCGCCGCGGACGACGACGTCGGCGGGCGTCCTTCCCATGCAGACCGCGGTCAACTCCCGCGTGACCTCGGACAGGGGGCGGCGCGACATTGACGCGTGATGCTAGTCGCGGGAGGTGCATCGGGTTGCCCGGCGCGTTACGCTAGCCCTGCTACGGCCGCGAGGACGCATCGGCTTGCCGGTGTGCGGACCGTAAGCACGCCGGTGCGGTCCTGCTTTTTGCCTCTCCCAGCGGGGCCGCACCGGCACCTTTCTATCGGCAGATCCGTCTGGAACCTGAGCGTCGGCGGGCGGCAGTACTAGGCTGTCCGGAATGCTGCTGACCTCTCAGGTCGAGCGGGACGGCGCGCTGTTCGAGCGCCGGCGCGACCGGATGACGGGCCTCGTCGCCGAGTTGCGCGAGCGCTCGGCCCTCGTGGCCGCCGGCGGCGGCGAGAAGTCGGTCGAGCGCCACCGCTCGCGCGGGAAGCTTCCGCCCCGGGAGCGCATCGACCTGCTCGTCGACCCGGACAGCGCCTTCCTCGAGTTCTCGGCGCTGGCCGCCTGGGACATGTACGACGGGGTCGCGCCCGGGGCCGGGATCGTCACGGGCATCGGGATGGTCGAGGGGCGCGAGTGCGTGATAGTCGCGAACGACGCGACCGTGAAGGGCGGCACGTACTTCCCGCTGACGGTGAAGAAGCACCTGCGCGCCCAGGAGATCGCCGAGCAGAACCGCCTGCCGTGCATCTACCTGGTCGATTCGGGCGGCGCGTTCCTGCCGCTGCAGGCCGACGTCTTCCCCGACCGCGAGCACTTCGGTCGGATCTTCTACAACCAGGCGCGCATGTCGGCGAAGGGGATCGCGCAGATCGCGGTCGTGATGGGCTCGTGCACCGCCGGCGGCGCGTACGTGCCGGCGATGAGCGACGAGACCGTGATCGTGCGCGGCACCGGGACGATCTTCATCGGCGGGCCGCCGCTGGTGAAGGCCGCAACGGGGCAGGACGTCACGCCGGAGGAGCTGGGCGGCGCCGACGTGCACACGCGGCAGTCGGGCGTCGCCGACCACTACGCGACGAGCGATGAGCATGCGCTCGCGATCGCCCGGTCGATCGTCCGCAACCTCGGCCCGTCGAAGCCCGTGCCGCCGTGGGACGTCGGCTCGCCGGAGTCGCCCGCGGTCGACCCCGCCGACCTGTACGGCCTGATCCCGGAAACGTTCCGCGAGCAGGTCGACGTGCGCGAGATCATCGCCCGGCTCGTCGACGGCAGCCGCTTCCACGAGTTCAAGGCGCTGTACGGCGAGACACTCGTCTGCGGGTTCGCCCGCATCGAGGGCATCCCGGTCGGGATCCTCGCCAACAACGGCGTCCTCTTCGCCGAGTCGTCGCAGAAGGGCGCCCACTTCATCGAGCTCGCCTGCAAGCGCCGGATCCCGCTCGTCTTCCTCCAGAACATCACCGGGTTCATGGTCGGCAAGGAGTACGAGGCCGGCGGGATCGCCCGCGACGGGGCCAAGCTCGTCACGGCGGTCGCCTGCGCAGAGGTGCCGAAGTTCACGGTGGTCACGGGCGGGTCGTTCGGCGCCGGCAACTACGGCATGTGCGGGCGGGCCTATTCGCCGCGGCAGCTGTGGATGTGGCCGAACGCGCGGATCTCGGTGATGGGCGGCGAGCAGGCCGCGACTGTCCTGACGATGGTCGGCGACGCGGATCCGGACGAGATCACCGCGAAGTACGAGGCGGAGGGGAATCCGTACTACTCGACCGCGCGAATCTGGGACGACGGGATCATCGATCCGCTCGACACGCGACGCGTGCTCGCGCTCGGGATTTCGGCTGCGCTGAACGCTCCGATTCCGGAGACGACCTTCGGCGTTTTCCGGATGTAGCTACGGGGCACAAACGGGGGAATTCTCGAAAACAACCCGCACCGAAGTGGTCCGAGCGTTACGATCGGCTCTCCATCAAGGAGGAGGTACTAGTCATGAGAAGAATTCCGCGTCCGTCGCCCGCGATGATCATCGCGTGCACCGCGCTCACACTGGCGCTCGGCGGCACGAGCATCGCCGCAGTCAAGGTTTTGGCCCCAAGGAACAGCGTCGGCACGAACGCAGTGATCAACCATTCGCTGCTGCCGATCGACTTCAAGACGCCACCGAAAGGCCCGGCTGGCCCTGCAGGCCCCGCAGGTTCCGCAGGCCCGGCAGGACCCGCAGGCCCCGCAGGCCCGGCCGGCGCCGCAGGCGCGGCGGCGACCGCCCTGTGGGCGTCGTCGACCAGAACGGCACCCTGTGCGCAACAAGGGCGCCGCGTCCGCGCAGAAGATCGCGACCGGTACCTACCAGGTGGTCTTCAACCAGGACGTGACCGGCTGCAGCTACCAGGCGACCGCTCGGCGGCCCGACCACGGCGCTCTCCCTCGGCAGGCGGACGATCACCGAGGGTCAGCTGCCGCAGTCAACGGTGGAGGTGCGCGTGATCACCCAGAGCAGCGACCGGCGTTCGACGGACGCGCCGTTCTATCGTCGCCGGTCTTCTGCTGATCGCCAGACGGGCCTGCTGCACGGCGGGCCCCGATCCAGCCGTCGCGGCGTAGAGTTCCGCCCATGCACACCATCGAACTCACCGACGAAGAACTCCAGCTGCTCCAGAACGCGCTGCACGCCTACCTCGACGACTTCGGCCACGAAGAGGCCGACGTCCTGCGCGAGGTCAAGGCGCTGATCGAGAAGCTCCGCGGCGCATGACCGCGTTGCGAGTCGAGCGTGACGGCGCGGTTCTCCGCGTCACGCTCGCGCGGCCGGAGCGGCGGAACGCGTTCGACGCCTCGCTGATCGGCGAGCTCGCCGAGGCGTTCGCCGACGTCGGCGACGCCCGCGTCGTCGTGCTCGCGGGCGAGGGGCAGAGCTTCTGCGCCGGCGCCGACGTCGAGTGGCAGCGCTCGTCGGTCGAGCTGAGCTACGACGAGAACGTCGAGGACTACCGGCGCCTGTACCGGATGCTGGAATCGATCTTCCGCTGCCCCGCCCCGGTGGTCGCACGCATCCAGGGGTACGCGCTCGGCGGCGGCTCCGGGCTGACGGCCTGCACGGACATCGCGATCGCCGGCGAGGACGCGGTGTTCGGGTTCTCGGAGGTGCGGCTCGGGATCATCCCGGCGGTGATCTCGCCGATGGTGCTGGCGAAGATCGGGCCGAACCACGCACGCCGCTACTTCCTCACCGGCGAACGCTTCGACGCTTCCACCGCGTTCCGGATCGGCCTGGTCGACGAGGTCGCTGCCGATCTCGACGCTGCGGTCGAGCGGGTCGTCGCCGACATCCTCGCCGGCGGCCCGACCGCCGTGCGCGAGGCGAAGCGCCTCGTGCTGGAGCCGGGCGACGACGAGGATCTGCTCGCGCGCGCGGCGACGCGGCGGGCAGGCGAGGAAGGCCAGGACGGGCTCCGGGCGTTCCTCGAGAAGCGCCCCGCTTCCTGGCTCTAGGAGTCTTTCGGTCGGCTTGCGATCTGTAGGCCGCCGCGCCGCCGGTGGGCGGTCAGGTAGCGGACGCCGCCCGGGCCGGCGACGAAGCGCCGGCGCATCCCCTTCTCGACGATCACGACGTCGCCCGGGGTGAGCTCGCGCTCGACGCCGTCGAGCGTCAGCGTCAACGAGCCCTCGTGGACGAAGAGCAGGACATCACGCTCCGAGTTGACCATCTCGGCCGGCCCCTCACCCGGCCCCCACTCGAGCAGTGTCGCGTTGAGCTCCTCGCTCTCGAGCCCTCTGAGCGGCCCGCCCATGCAACGAGCGTACAGTTCCGCGGTGGCCGTTTCGAAGCTGCTCGTGGCGAACCGGGGCGAGATCGCCGTCCGGATCTTCCGCACATGCCGCGACCTCGGGATCACCACGGTCGCAGTTGCGGCACCCGACGATGCCGGGGCGCTGCACACGCGGGTCGCGGGCGAGACCGTCCCGATCGCGTCGTACCTCCACTCCGAGGAGCACATCCGCGCCGCGAGGCAGGCGGGCGCCGACGCGATCCACCCCGGCTACGGCTTCCTTGCGGAGAATGCCGACTTCGCGGAGGCGGTCGAGGCGGCCGGGCTCACGTTCGTCGGGCCGTCGCCGGAGGCACTCCGCGCCGGCGGCGACAAGCTCGCCGCGAAGCGCGCAGCGCGCGCGGCGGGCGTGCCGGTGCTCGAGGCGGGCGAACCGGCCGAGCTCGGCTTCCCGCTGCTCGTCAAGGCCGCCGCAGGAGGCGGCGGCCGCGGCATGCGGGTCGTGCGCTCCGCGGCCGAGCTCGACGACGCGCTCGACGCCGCCCGCCGAGAGGCGAAGGCGGCCTTCGGCGACGACACGGTCTTCTGCGAGCGCTTCCTCGAGCGCCCCCGCCACGTCGAGATCCAGCTGCTCGGCGACGGCCGCGGCGGGGCGATCGCGCTGGGCGAGCGCGAGTGCTCGGTGCAGCGCCGCCACCAGAAGGTGCTGGAGGAATCGCCCTCCCCCGCCCTCGACCCTGCGTTGCGAACGGCGATGAGCGATGCCGCGGTCGCGTTCGCGCGCGCGATCTCGTACCGCAGCGCGGGCACGGCCGAGTTCGTGCTCGACGGCCGCGACTTCTTCTTCCTCGAGCTGAACGGCCGGATCCAGGTCGAGCATCCGGTGACGGAGCTGGTCACGGGCCTCGACCTCGTCGCGGCGCAGCTCGAGCTGGCCGACGGCGGCGCCCTTCCCGACCCGCCCACGCTGCGCGGGCACGCCGTCGAGGTGCGGCTGTACGCGGAGGACCCGCGCACGTTCCTCCCCCAGACGGGCCGGATCGACCGGCTGCGGCTCCCGGAGGGCGTCCGCGTGGACGCCGGCGTCGAGGAGGGCGACGAGGTCGGGATCGCCTACGACCCGATGATCGCCAAGCTCGTCGCCCACGGCGGGACGCGGGACGGGGCGCTCGACCGCCTCGCGGTCGCCCTCGCCGAGACCGATGTCCGGGGCGTGACGACCAACCTGCCGTTCCTGCGCTGGCTGGTCGCGCATCCGGCGCTGCGCGCGGGCGAGACGACGACCGCGTTCCTCGCCGAGCACCCGCCGATGTCCGAGCCCCGCCGCCCCACGCCCGCGCCCTGGCGCGGCGGGTTCCGGCTCAACCTGCCCGCGCCGCCCCCGCATTCGCCGCCCGACGAGAACGCGGCCGCGCACGCGCACGGGCCCGGCGCCGAGCACAGCTCGATCACCGCGCCGATGCCCGGCACCGTCCTGCGGGTGCTCGTCTCGGCGGGCGACCAGGTCGAGCAGCGGGAACCGCTCGTCGTGCTCGAGGCGATGAAGATGGAGACGCCGCTCGTCTCCCCCTACGCGGGCGTGGTGCTCGCGGTCCATGTCGCCGAAGGTGACCGCGTCGCCGGCGGCACCGTCGTCGTGGAGCTCGAAGAGTGATCGAGGTACGGCTGCTCGACGACGCCGGCGTGTTCCTCGCGGAGGCCGGCCCAATGCTGCTCGCCGACGAGGCGCGCCACAACCTGATCTTCGGCGTGGCGGGGACGATCCACGCGTCGCCCACACGGTACGGCGAGAAACGCTTCTGGCTCGCCGTCGACGGCGGCGAGGTGGTCGCGGCGGCGATGCAGACGCCGCCGTACAACCTGATTCTCGCGCGCCCCCGCGACGACGCGGCACTCGAAGCGCTTGCCACCGGCATCGACGGCGAACTGCCCGGCATCACCGGCGTGCGTCCGGAGGTGGACACGTTCACGCGGTTGTGGTCGGCAGCGCACGCCGTCGAGCCGAACATCTTGCGCGGCATGGGCGTCTACGCGCTCGAGCACGTCCAGCCGGTTCCTCCTGCCCCGGGGGTCTCCCGGGCGGGGACGAAGGACGACGAGCAGCTGCTGCTCGACTGGATGGACGCGTTCGGAGTCGAGGTCCTCGAGGAGAACGACCCAGGCCGGACCGAGGCGCGCGCGATGGTCGAGCACCGGCTCGGCGGCGACGACGGCGGCTTCCTGCTCTGGGAGGACGGCGGCGAGATCGTGTCGGTTTCCGGATGGGGCGGGCCGACCCCGAATGGGATTCGGGTCGGGCCGGTCTACACGCCCCCGGAGGCTCGAGGGCGCGGCTACGCCACCGCGCTCGTCGCCGAGCTCTCGCAGACCCTCCTCGACGGAGGACGCACATTCGTCTTCCTCTACACCGATCTCGCGAACCCGACGTCGAACGCGATCTACGAGCGCATCGGGTACGTGCGGGTCGCCGAGTCGGCGATGGTGGAGTTCGTGCCGGGCTAGAACAGCTTCTGGAGCTTCATGGCCGCGCCCATGTCGCCCTTGATCTTCAGCTTGCCGGACATGTAGGCGGCGGTCGGGTTCTGCTCGCCCGCCTGGATCTTCTCGAACACCTCGGAGGAGGTCGAGATCGTGCAGTCGCCGCCGGTATCGCCGTCCTCGACCGTGACGCCGCCGTCGGCGACCTTGACCGTCCACACGCCCGCGCCCTCGATGTCGAAGACGTAGGAGTTGTTCATCCCCGCGGTCTTGGCGGGGTCGACCTTGGCGGGAAGCTGCTCGAAGAATTCGCTGACTGCCACTGGAAGCTCCTTTTCGGTTTGCCGGTCGAGCCTATCTGACTACGAAACCGCCACCTCGGCCTCGAGGCGGCGGCGCTCCGCGGTTGCGGGCAGCATCGTCGCCAGCGCGAGCCCGACGAGCGGCGCCCCGGCGGAGACGAACAACGACGTTCGAAGGTCGATCGAGTCCGCCACGGCGCCCAGGATGACGGCTGCGACGCCACCCAGGCCGATCGCGAAGCCGACCGCGAGACCGGACGCCATGCCGATATTTCCGGGGAGATACTGCTGCGCCATCACCATCGTGATCCCGAACGAACCGACGACGGCTGCACCGACTCCCGCGAGGGCGACCGCACCGAGGATGCCGCCGACCAGCAGGAAGACGAGGATCAGAGGTGTGCAGACCGCGAGACTGCCCATCAGCACGGTACGCAGCCCGACCCGGTCGGCGAGTGGGCCGGCGACCAGGGTGCCGATCGCGCCGACCAGCAGCATCCCGGCAAAGACGTAGTTGCCGTACGACTTCGAGTGGCCGAGCGACACCTCGTAGAGCGGGACGAACGTGATCAGGCCGAACCAGGCGAGACTCCGAAACGTGATCACCGCCAGCAGGATGCCGAGCGACCGCAGGTCGTTCTCACCGGCCTTCGCGACCCGGGCCTCGCCCGCGGGGACGAAGCTCAGGAGGTAGCGCGTACCGACGAGGAGGAGAGCTGCGATCGCGAGGGCGGGGACGATCAGCAGCCAGCCTCCGCGGAGGCCGAACGCAACCACGATCGGCGTCACCAACAGTGCGCCGAGCCCGTACCCCACGTTCCCGCCGACCGAGAACAGCGACATCCCGCTCGCCCGCTTTCGTCCGCTCGTATAGGCCGCGAACTTCGAGCCCTCCGGGTGGTAGGCCGCAATTCCGAGACCCGAGATGACCACGAACACGACGACGATCCAGTACTGCGGCGCGTCGGCGGCGATCGCCATACCGATCCCGGCGATGGCGACGCCGACCGGCAGAAGCCAGATCGCCCCGCGGGCGTCGGACCACAGTCCGAAAAGCGGCTGGACGATCGACGACGACAGCGTCGACGCCAGGATCAGGACTGCGACGAGCGTGTACGAGAGGTGGAACTCGGTCTTCAGGAACGGGAGCAGAGCAGGCAGCGCGCCGCCCGAGAAATCGACGGACGCGTGACCGGTCGAGAGCAGCGTCATCGCACGCCTGTCGATCTGCTCGCGCACGCTCGCAGCGTATCGGGATAGCATCGCCCCGCCATGGAGATCGCCGCCAGCGCCGCGAACGTCGAAGCCGACCTTACGGCGTTCACGGTCCTCGACCCCGTCGAGGGGCTGCCGGATCTCGATCCCCGGCTGGCGGAGCTCGTCGAGTGGGGCGAGATCAAAGGCACCGCCGGCGCGACCTGCGTCCTGCACGGCGACCGGGGCCGCATCGTCGCCGCCGGAGGCGGGCGCCGCGACCAGCTCGACTCCGACTCGATCCGCGATGCGGCGGGCGGCGTGGCCCGCCTCGGGCTCGGGGGGACGGTCGCGTGGGTGCTCGACGACTCGCTCGGGCTGAGCGCCGCCGAGCAGGCGCGCGCAGTGGTGGACGGGCTCGTCTTCGGCGGCTACGACCCTGGCGCCTGGAAGACGAACGTGCCGAAGCCCGAAGCAGATCGAGCGCCTGATCCTGGTGGGAGCAGACGACGAGACGCTACAGCTGGCGCAACGCACGGAACGCGTTGCGCAGTGGGCAGCCCGCGCCCGGAATCTCGCCAACCGGCCGCCGAACGACCTCACCCCGGAGCGTCTCGCCGACCGCGCCGCCGAGATCGCCGAGGGCTCGCCCGCGCTTTCCTACGAGGCGTTCGACCGCGCGCAGATCGAGGCGATGGGGATGGGCGCGTTCGCCGCGGTCGCACAGGGCTCGCACAACGAGCCGCGGCTGATCGTCCTCCGCTACGACCCTCCGGGTGCACGCGACGACTTCGTCCTCGGGCTGGTCGGCAAGGCGATCACCTTCGACAGCGGCGGCCTCTCGATCAAGCCCTCCGACTATCTCGAGGATATGAAGGCCGATATGGCCGGCGGCGCTGCCGTGATCGAAGGCATGGGCGCGATCGCCGAGCTGGGACTTCCGATCCGGGTGCTGGCCGTCGTCGCGTCGACCGAGAACATGCCCGGCGGCGGCGCGTTCCGGCCCGGCGACATCCTCACCGCGATGAACGGCAAGACGATCGAGGTGATCAACACCGACTGCGAGGGCAGGCTCGTGCTCGCCGACGCGCTGTCGTACGCGCGCGGGCAGGGTGCCACGCATCTCATCGATATGGCGACCCTGACCGGGGCGATCGTGCTCGCGATGGGCGACCTCTACGCCGGCGTGTACTCCAACGACGACGGCTGGTCCCGCCGAATCCTCGACGCGGCGAACGCGGCCGGCGACCACCTCTGGCCGATGCCGCTGCACCGCCGCTACCGGCGGTACGTCAACTCGAACTTCGCCGACATCAAGAACCACTCGATCCTCCGCGAAGGCTCGCCGTCGCTCGCCGCGGAGTTCCTGCGCGAGTTCACGGGCGACGGCCCCTGGGCGCACATCGACCTCGCCGGCCCGGCGTTCATCCGGCGCTCGCGCGGGGACTACCTGTCGCAGCAGGGGGGCACCGGCTACGGTGTACGGCTGATAGCCGAACTGGCCGGTCGTCTCGCCGAATGAACTTCGACCTCTCGCCCGAACAGCAGCTGATCCGCGACACCGTTCGCGCGTTCGCGGTCGAGAAGGTCGCGCCGGTCGCCGAGGAACTCGACCGCGAGAGCCGCTTCCCGTACGAGCTCGTGTCGGAGATGGCCGAGCTGGGGCTGATGGGGATCCCGATCCCGGAGCAGTACGGCGGAGGCGGAGGCGACACGCTCTCGTACGCGATCGCGATCGAGGAGCTGACGCGGATCGACTCGTCGGTGGCGATCACGGTCGCCGCCCACACCTCGCTCGGGACGATGCCGATCTACCTGTTCGGCACCGAGGAGCAGAAGGCCGAGTGGCTGCCCGATCTGGCTTCCGGCCGCCGGCTGGCGGCGTTCGGGTTGACCGAGCCGGGAGCAGGCTCCGACGCGGGGTCGACGAGCACCACCGCTGAGCTCCGCGACGGACAATGGGTGATCGACGGCGCGAAGATGTTCATCACCAACGCCGGTACGGACATCAGCGCCTGCGTGACGATCACGGCGCGCACGGGCGATGGCGAGGTGTCGAACCTGATCGTCCCGAACGGCACCCCGGGCTACGAGATCTCGGGGCCGATGCACAAGCTCGGCTGGCACGCGTCGGACACGCGGGAGCTGTCGTTCGCCGGGTGCGCCGTGCCCGACGGCAACCTGCTCGGCCCGCGCGGCGAGGGGTTCAAGCAGTTCCTCGAGATCCTCGACGGCGGGCGCATCTCGGTCGCGTCGATGGGCGTCGGGCTTGCGCAGGGCGCGTACGACCTCGCGTACGCGTATTCGCTGGAGCGCAAGCAGTTCGGCAAGCCGATCGCCGCTTTCCAGGCCGTGCAGTTCCAGCTCGCCGATCTGGCGACCGACATCGAGGCGGGCCGCGCGCTCGTCTACCGGGCCGCGTGGCTGAAGGACCAGGGCCGCCCGTTCGCCCTCGCCGCCGCGCAGGCCAAGCTCTACACGGGCCTGCTGTCCAACCGCGCCGCGAACATCGCCCTCCAGATCCACGGCGGCTACGGCTTCATGGACGAGTTCCCGATCTCGCGGCTCTACCGCGACCAGAAGATCCTCGAGATCGGCGAGGGAACGAACGAGGTGCAGCGGATGGTCATCGCCCGCCACCTCGGCCTCCCCCCGAGCTGACCGTTTGGGACATGACAGGGGTCAGACCCTTGTCATGTCCGGTCTGGACGAGGGGTCACTTTCGGAAAGACAGCGGGACGCACTGCTAGCGTCACATCTCGGAATGCTGCTTCGCCAGTTCGTCGACGAGGACCTCGGCTGCGCCTCCTACCTCGTCGGCGACGAGGCTGCGGGCGAGGCGATCCTGATCGACCCGGCCTACGCGATCGAGCAGTACCTCGACGAGGCCGAGCGGCACGGTGTGCGCATCGTCCGCGTGCTCGAGACGCACACGCACGCCGACCACGTCTCCGGCCACGGCCGGCTGGCGCTCGAGCACGAGGTGCCCGTCTCGGTGCACCGCGCGGCCGAGGCGGAGTACCCGAACGACCCGCTCGCCGACGGTGACCTGGTCGCCGCGGGCTCCATCTCCGTGCGCTGCATCCACACTCCCGGCCACCGGCCCGAGCACTGCTGCTTCCTCACGGACGGCTGTCTCTTCACCGGCGACTCGCTGTTCGTCGGCGCGGTCGCGCGGCCCGACCTCGCGGTCGAGGCGCGGGACGGCGCCGAGGGCCTCTACCACAGCCTGCACCGCCTGCTCGAGCTGCCGGACGACGTCGTCGTCTTCCCCGGGCACCTGGCCGGGTCGCTGTGCGGCGCGGGGATGAGCTCCGACCCGTCGACGACGATCGGCGCCGAGCGGCGCGGCAACGCCCTGCTCGCGATCGCGACCGTCCACGACTTCATCGACGAGACCGCTGGCACCGCCACCCCGCGCCCGCCGAACATGGAGCGGATCGTCGACCTCAACCGCGGGCCGTTCCTCGGCGCCTCCCCCGCACCCGAGCCCGTCGCGTCCGCGGACGGCGCCACCGTCCTCGACGTCCGAACCGCCGACGCGTACGCCGAGGGCCACGTGCACGGCGCACTCAACGTCCCCGTCTCCGGCGGCGGCTTCGGGACAAAGGCCGGCTTCGTGCTGAGGCGTGGCGAGCGGATCGTCCTGCACGCCTCGTCGCCGGAGGAGGCCACGCTCGCCGCCCGGCGGCTGCGCGCTGTCGGGCTCCTGGAGCTGGAGGGCTACCTCGACGGGCCCCGGGAGCTCGAGACGACCCAGCCGGTCGAGGTGGCCGATCTCGCGGAGCTCCTGCGCAGCGGCGAGGTGGACGTGATCGACGTGCGCGAGCTCGACGAGCGCGACTCGGGATTCATCCCGGGCAGCAAGCACATCCCGTACCGGCTGCTGCGCGCCTACGGGGCGACGGTCGCCGACGGCAAGCCCGTGGTGACGATCTGCGAGAGCGGCCCGCGCGCCGGGATCGCCGCCAGCGTGCTCGCCGCCGCCGGCGTCGACGCCCGCCCCGTGATCCACGGCGGCGTCAGCGACTGGTGCCTCGGCGGCGGGCACACCGTCGAGTTCCGACGCTGCGGCTCGTAGCTACGGGCCGGTCTGAGCGCCCTTCACCGGCGGCCCGGTGATCGGGAGCTTCTTCGTGAGGAACGCGAGCTGGTCCTTGTACGCCTGCGCGTTCAGCTCGTGTCCGGCGGGATACCAGCGGAGGACCGTCCCCTTCGGCGCGGCCCGCGACAGCGCGACGAGCGCGTTGCGCGGAACGATCTCGTCCTTCTTCCCGTCCTGCAGCATGATCGTCCCCGGCTTCGCTTTCGCGATCCAGCGCAGCGGGTCGATCTGTGTCAGCGATTGCCGCACCTCCTTCTGCAACGCGACCGGTGTCTGCGCGACGTAGGACGACACCGGCAGCGAGCCGCCCGACATCAGCACGACCGTGTGCAGCCGCGGCTCGACGCCGGCGAGAACAGCTCCGACGCGGGCGCCGAGACTCCAGCCGACCAGCCCGATGCGATTCGGGTCGACACGCGGGTTGGCGCTGAGCAGGTCGACCGCGCGGCGCACCGCGATCACGTCCGAGGCGAACACGGCGCGGTCGTGGGCCAGCCGCTGACTCGGCGTCAGGCCGGCGGGCTGCGCGCCCGATGCGCTCGACGGGAGGGTCAGCGTCATGCCGACCGCGCCGCGGCCCGCGACCCAGACCGCCGGGAGCAGGAAGCGGTCACGGCTCTCGCCCGAGCCGTGGAGGTAGATGACCGCCGGCAGCTTCGTCCCCTTGACCGGCACGGCGAGGTAGGCGGGCACGCGGCCGCCCGGCGTCGCGTACGAGACGTTGCGGACGGCGACCGGATACGGACCGTTCGCCCGGCCGGCGTCACGGAAGGCGAGCGGCCGCGACGCGTCGTACGCGAACAGCGGCCGGGCGTTGGCGGCCGCCGTGGTCGTCGGAGCGCCTGACGAGTTACTGCTCCCGCCGCAACCGGCGAGCGCGAGCGCGGCCAGCGCTACCGAAGTCGCTCGACCTCGTAGCCCCATCCGCGCATCTGTTCGAGCAGCGTTTCGCAGTGAGCTTCGTCGCGCGTGAGCAGCGTGAGGTCGATTCCGGTCGCGCCGAGCGGGATGTCGACCCCCTCGCGCCGGTGCTCGACCGAGAGGACGTTCACCCGTTCCTCGGCGACGAGCTGCAGCAGGCGCAGCAGCTCCCCGGGCCGGTCGGGCACCCACGTGCGGACGACCAGATGGCGGCCGGCGACCGTCACCCCGTACCGCATGACCGTGATCAGCGTGCTCGCGTCGATGTTGCCGCCGGACAGGACAGCGACGACCGGACCGTTGCCCGGGATCTTCCGCTCGAGCAACGCCGCGATCCCGACCGCGCCGGCGCCCTCGACGACGAGCTTCGTGCGCTCGAGCAGCAGCACGATCGCCTGAGCGATGTCGACACCCGACACCTCGACGACGTCGGTGAGCAGCTCGTCGAGCAGAGGGCTGGTGATCGTGCCCGGCCGTTTGATCGCGATGCCGTCCGCGATCGCGAACCCGTCCGGCGCGGAGCGAACCCCGATGATCTTCGTGCCGGGCCGCGCCGACCGCATCGCGAGCCCGATCCCCGACGCGAGCCCGCCGCCGCCGATCGGGACGATCACGATCTCGGCGTCGGGCACCTGCTCGGCGAGCTCGAGGCCGATCGTGCCCTGGCCGTTGATCACCGCCGTGTCCTCGAACGGATGGACGAAGGTCGCACCGGTCTCCTCGGCGGCTCTGTGAGCTGCTGCCATCGCGTCCTCGAGCGCCTCGCCGCCCATGCGTACGTCGGCGCCGTAGCCCTTCGCGGCCTCCACTTTCGCCATCGCTGCGTCCTGCGGCACGTAGATCGTCGCGCGCACGCCGACCTCGCGCGCCGCCCAGGCGACGGCCTGGGCGTGGTTGCCGGCGCTGGCGGTGACAACCCCTGCGGCGCGCTCGGCATCCCCGAGCGTGGACAGCTTCGTGACCGCCCCGCGGATCTTGAACGACCCGGTGCGCTGGAGGTTCTCGGCCTTCAGGTAGACCTCACGGCCCGCCAGCCGGGAGAACGTCTCGGAGCGGTAGACGGGCGTGACCCGCGTCACACCGGCCAGGCGCTCGCGCGCCCGCTCGATCTCAGCGAGTGCCGGCATCGTCGCTCTCGATCCTGAACACCCTGGACATGATCACGGAAACCGCGGAGAGCGGGTCGAGCCGGCGCGCCTGCACCTCGTCGATCACGGCACGGAGCTCCGGATCGGCCTCCACCGTCTGCTGCAGATGCGCACGAGCACGCGCCGAGGCGACTGCGTAGACCTCCCCGGCGAGATTGCGCCGGCGCCGCTCCTCGAGCAGCCCCTCGCGCTCGAGGAAGCTCCGGTGCTCCTCGACCTTCTCCCAGAGCTCGGGGACGTTCTCGCCGCGGTGCGCCTCGGTGAGGACGATCGGCACCTTCCAGGCGCGGTCCTTGTCGAGCGACAGCACTGAGCGAACCTCGGTCAACATCGTCTTCGACGCCGGATGATCCATCTTGTTGATCGCGATGACGTCAGGGATCTCCATGATTCCGGCCTTCAGCGCCTGGATCGAGTCGCCGGAGCCGGGCATCAGGACAAGCACGACCGTGTCGGCGACTCCGATCACCTCGATCTCGCTTTGCCCCGTGCCGACGGTCTCGAGGAAGACGAGATCCTTGCCGGACGCGTCCAGGATCAACAGTGCCTGCAGCGTCGCCTCGGCCAGCCCGCCGAGGTGCCCGCGCGTCCCCATCGAGCGAATGAACACGCCGGGGTCGAGGAAGTGGTCGGTCAGGCGGATGCGGTCGCCGAGCAGCGCCCCGTGCGAGAACGGGCTCGAGGGATCGACGGAGACGACGCCGACCGTCCGTTGCTGCTCGCGCACGTGGCCGAGCAGTGCGCCGATCAGGCTCGACTTGCCGACGCCGGGCGGGCCGGTGATCCCGACGGCGTACGCGTTTCCGGTCTCCGGGTAGAGGTCGTGGACGAGCTCGAGCGCGAGCGGGTCGGAGCGCTCGACGAGCGTGATCGCGCGGGCGAGCGCCCGGCGGTCGCCCGCGCGGACGCCCGCCCCGAGCGTCTCGCGCGTCCAGTCGCGGCGCTTGTTCACGAAGGCACCGGCTCGGGGACGACTGCGGCCGGCTCTCGCCGCAGCATCGCGTAGCCGCAGATCGCGGCGACCACGAGAAGGCCGGCGGCGATCCCCCACGTCCAGCGCGCGCCGATCGCGTCGACGACCGAGCCCGCGATCGCCATGCCGATCCCGAGCACGGCGAAGTTCGAGCCCATGATCAGCGTGAAGGCACGTCCCCGCACCGCGTCCGGCGCCCCGCGCTGGACGAGCAGCGAGTTGCACACGATCGCGGTCGAGTTGCCAATCCCCTGGATCAGAATGAACCAGATCCCCACCCAGACGGTCGGCGCGAGCGCCGCGGCGAAGTCACCGAACGCCATCAGGCCGAGCGCCGCCGTGTAGACCGCCATCATCGTCCGCCGTGCCAGGAACGACGACGCGAACAACGCCCCGATCACCGCCCCTGCCCCGCTCGCCGTCCACATCAGGCCGAAGCCGAAGCTCCCGGTGCCGTACGACTTCCGGGCGAGGAAGACCTCGCCGACGTTGACGAATGCGATTGCCATCATCGCCAGGTTCCAGGAGACGAGCACCGTCAGCAGCGCACGCGACTTCCGCACGACATCGAACCCTTCGGCGAGATCGGCCCAGTGACCCTTGCTCTCGACATGACCCTCCTGGAGCAGCCGTCCCGGAATCTGCAGAAGCAGAACAGCCGAGACGAGGAAGCTGACCGCGTTGATCCCGTAGGCGACATCCGGGCTCCAGACGCCGACGATGACACCGCCGATCAGCGTTCCGAACATGATCGTCAGCTGGTCGGCGGTACGGAGCAGCGAGTTCGCCTGAGGCAGCGACTTGGCCGGCGCGAGGTTCGGGAGGCCGGCGTAGGCGGCGGGGCGCGAGAAGCCCGAGGCGACGCCGGCGACGAACGCGAGGGCGACGATCTGCCCCTCGTTCACCACGAACATCAGCAGCACGAACACGGCGAGCCGCACCACGTCGGCGCCGACCAGCAGGCGCTTCCGCGAGAGTCGGTCGACGAGCGGCCCCAGCAGCAGGCCGATCGCCACAGCCGGCAGGAAGTCCGCGATCAGAAGCGCCGCGATCCACCGGCCGGACCCGTCCGTGCGGGCATACACGTCGAGGCTGAGCGCGATCACGGCGACCCACGTCCCCAATCCCGAGATCAGGGTCGACGTGAAGAGCAGTCCGAAGCTCCGCGAGGCACGGAGAACATCCCGCTGACGGGCGAGGAACGCCGGCACGAGGGCCGACGTTAGCGGGTCGGGGCGTCGGCGCGCACGCGGGCGAGCGCGTCCGCGAAGAACGCGTTCTCGTCGGCGGTGCCGCACGTCACCCGGATCGCCGTCGGGGATCCGAATCCGTGCAACGGACGGACAATGACTCCTTCGGACATGAGCGCCTCGAAGAGCGGGCGGGCGTCCTCGCCGGTGTCGACGTACAGGAAGTTCGCGACCGCGGGGGCGGCGGGCGTGAAGCCGGCCGCAGTGAGAATGCCCAGAAGCTGCTCGCGCGACTCGGTGTTCACCCCCCGGCGGCGGGCGACCTCGGCGTCGCCGTCGGCGCCGAGGCTCGCGAGTGCGGCCTCCTGCGCGGCGATCGAGACGTCGAACGCGCGCTTCACCTTGTTCGCTGCCGCGACCACGGAGGGCGCGGCTACCATGTAGCCGACACGGAGGCCGGCGAGGCCGTAGATCTTCGAGAACGTCCGGAGCACCGCGACCCGGCGACCGGCCTTGTAGTGCTCCTCGATCGAGTCGGCGTAGTCCGGATCGTCGACGTACTCGCGGTATGCCTGGTCCATGACGACGAGCACGTGGTCGGGCACGCGGTCGAGGAACGACGCCAGCTCGGCGCGCGAGTTGATCGTGCCCGTCGGGTTGTTCGGATGGCAGACGAACACCAGGTTGGTGCGCGGCGTGATCGCCTCGAGCATGGCGTCGAGGTCGTACCGGTCGTCGCGAAGCGGAACCTTGATCGCGGTGGCGCCCTGCTTGGCGGCATCGATCACGTAGCTCGCGAACGACGGCCAGCCACAGACGATCTCCTCGCCGGGATCGAGTGCCGCCTGCGAGAGGCAGTCGATCAGCCCATCCGCGCCCGCACCGACGGCAACCTCGTCGTAGCTCACGCCGAGCCGCTCGGCGAGAGCTGTGCGCAGCCGCCAGGCGCCGCCGTCCGGATAGCGGTTCAGGTCGGCGACACAGCGGGCAAGCGCCTCCAGAGCGGCGGGAAACGGTCCGAACGGGCCCTCGTTCGAGGCGAGCTTGACGCACCGGGCGAGCCCGAGTTCCCGCTGCACCTCCTCGACCGGCCTGCCCGGCTCGTACGGGACGAGGCTCTGGACAGAGGGCCGGAAGAAGCTCTCGTCGACAGAGGCGGCCACGCCTGGACTGTATCGGCGCTTAAGGTTCGGCCGTGCCGGAAATCGGCCTCTTCCCGCTCGATCTCGTCCTGATGCCAAGCGAGCGCGTTCCGCTGCACATCTTCGAGGACCGCTACCGCGAGCTGGTCGGCGAGTGCCTCGCCGACGGCACCGAGTTCGGCCTGATCCTCGAGGACGCCGACGGGCTCAGGCAGGTCGGGACGAGCACCGGCGTGATCGAGCTGGTGCAAACCTTCGACGACGGCCGGATGAACATCCTGGTCGAGGGCCGCAGCCGGTTCCGGGTGGTGGAGCTGACCGACGGCCGCGCGTACCGAACCGCCGAGGTCGAGCCGCTCGCGGACGACGACGAGGAGCCGACCGACGCCGAGACCCAGTTGACGCTCGAGGCGTTCCGCCGGCTGATCGAGGTCGCCGAGGCCGACGAGGTCGATATCCCGGAGGACGACGCGACGCCGCTGTCGTTCCAGCTCGCCTCCCGGGTCGACTTCGGGCCGGTGCTCAAGCAGGAGCTGCTCGAGCTGCGCTCGGAGCGGTCGCGGCTCGACCGGCTCGTCGACCTGCTCGCTCAGGCTGCGGAGGCGCTGTCGCGGGAGCGTGAGGTCCGTGACCGCGCCTCGGGGAACGGCAAGGTCACGCGAGAGTAGAGCTGCACGATCAGGCCCGAGTCTCGTACGCCATCAGGATCGCGTCGACGTACCCGCCGCCTCGCCGGTACTGCCCGCGGCGGTAGCCCTCCTGGACGAAGCCGAACGCCTCGTACAGCCGGATCGCCGGCTCGTTGTGCGGGAAGACGTGCAGCTCGACCTTGCGGACGCCGGCGCCGCGCGCCCACTCGACCGCCGCCTCGAGCAGGGCTCGCCCGACGCCCTGCCGGCGAGCGCCGGCGGCGACCATCAGGCCGAGGTCGGCGACGTGGCGGCTCGCGGGATGCGGGTCGCGCGAGATCGAGAGCCGCCCGACGATCCGGTCGTCGGTCTCGGCGACGAAGACGGCCGCGTCCGGATGACGGCGTACCGCCTTCAGGTAGCGCCGCTCGTCGGCGACGGAGCGCCAGCGGCTCTCCGAGATCAGCCAGCCCTCCGGCTCGGATCCCACCGCCTCCGCGAGCTCGACGAGCGCCGCCGCGTCGCCAGGCTGCCCGGCGCGCACTCTCACTCGACCACGATTCCATGCCCTCCGCGCCGGGGATCTCCGGCCGCGGCGAGCGTGCCGCCGGCACCGACCTCGACCCCGGCCGCGCCCCCGAAGTAGAGGTTGCGGCGGCGCCAGCGGACGACGTCGTACCCGCGGGCCTCGAGCCGGTCGATCTCGCCGGCATCCGCCCCACCCTCGCAGTGCAGATGCGGTTCCTCCCAGTGCGCGCGCGGCGCGTCGATCGCCTCCTCCACTCCGAGCCCGTGCTCGACCACGTTGACGACCGCCTGCATGATCGCGCCGCGCAGGCGCACGGAGCCGGCGCTGCCCACCACCAGCCGCGGCCGGCCTCGCCGCAGCACGATCGACGGGGCCATCATGCTGGTCAGACGCGTGCCGGGCCTTGCGTCTCCGCCGGCCGGGTTGAGGTCGTACTCCCCGAGCATGTTGTTCATCTGGATCCCGGTACCGGGCACGATCACGCCCGACCCCGAGCCCGTGGAGGCGGTCATCGACGCGGCGTTTCCCTGCGAATCGACGACGGAGATGTGCGTCGTGCCGCGTTCACCCGTCTCGGGGACGCCGTCGAGCCCGGCGCGGACGCGCCGGAGGGCGGAACGGATGCTGTCCGGTGAGTACAACCGTCCGGCGAGGCCGCCCCGGTACAGCTCGCGCGCGAAGCCGCCATCGCGGGCGCGCCCCTGCTCGCGCATCACCTCCGCCAGCACGGCGATCGCGTCGGCGCTCCCGGCGGCGGCGCTCGGGCCGAGCGCGTCGAGCAGCCGGAGCCCGTAGCCGATCAGCACACCGCCCGACGACGGAGGCGGGTTGGAGACGAACTCGTGGCCTCGGAAACGCGACCGCACCGGCCTGCGGCGCACGACCCGGTACGCCGCGAGGTCGGCCGCCGTCACCGTGCCTCCCTCGGCCCGCAGGTGCCGGACGATCTCGCGCCCGAGCGAGCCGCCGTAGATCGCGACGGCGCCCTTCCGCGAGAGCTCGTCGAGGGTCGTTGCGAGATCGGTGAGCACGAGCCGGTCGCCCGCAACCAGGCGTGACCGGCGGCCGTAGATGCGCCGCCCCTCGGGGGTGTGCCGCAGGATCAGGTCGAGGATCGCGTGCAGGTACGCCTGCGGACGCGTCAGCACGACGCCGTCCCGAGCGAGCTCGAGCGCCGGCTCGAACAGCTGCTTCCACGGGAGCGAGCCGTAGGCGCGGTACGCGGCCTCCAGGCCGGCAGCGGCGCCGGGGACCGCGCACGAGGGTGCGCCGATCCGGAAGACCTGGGTCGTGTCGCCGTCGAAGTCGATGTCGATCGAGGTCATGTCGGGGCGCGCGGGCGGCCGCGCGCCGAGACCGGGCACCGCCACGAAGAAGTCGAGCAGCCGGTCGGTGCGGTCACGCGCCCGATGGACGAGCATGAAGCCGCCCGCGCCCGGGCCGGTCAGGGGGCTCTCCGCCACCCATGAGGCGAGCGCCGCGCCGATGCAGGCGTCGACGGCGTTCCCACCGTCGGCGAGGATCCGCGCGCCGGCCTCGGCGGTGAGCGGGTGGCCTGCTGCGATTGCGCCCCTCATCGGGGCACAACACTAGTGCTAGGCGTCGCGCAAGAAGCTCGGCGGCTCGAGCGTGTCGTCGCTCGAGGTGTCGCGCGGGTGGACGACGAAGGGCCGGCGTGAGCGCCGTTCCCCGCCGAGCCCGGTGGCGACCACCGTCACCCAGATCTGGCCGTCGAGCCGCTCGTCGATCGTCGCGCCGAAGATCAGGTTCGTGTCGTCGACGGCGCCCTGGCGGACGACCTCGGCCGCCTCGTTCACCTCGAACAGCGAGAGGTCTTCGCCGCCGGCGATCGAGAGCAGGATGCCGCGTGCACCGGCGAGCTCCGTGTCGATCAGCGGCGACTTCAGGGCGCGCTCGGCGGCCTCACGGGCCCGGTTCTCGCCGGTTGCGAAGCCGATCCCCATCAGCGCGTTCCCGCCGTCCGACATCACGGTGCGGACGTCGGCGAAGTCGAGGTTGATCAGGCCGGGCATCGTGATCAGGTCGGTGATGCCCTGGACACCCTGGCGGAGGACGTCGTCGGCGATCCGGAACGCGTCGAGCATCGCGGTGTTCTTCTCGAGCACCTCGAGCAGGCGGTCGTTCGGGATGACGATCACGGTGTCGCAGGCGTCACGGAGCGCGTCCACCCCGGCCTCGGCGGCCGCCTTGCGGCGCGTGCCCTCGAAGCGGAAGGGCGTGGTGACGATCCCGACTGCCAGTGCGCCGAGCTCGCGTGCGATCTTCGCGACGACCGGGGCGGCGCCGGATCCCGTGCCGCCGCCTTCTCCGGCGGCGACGAACACCATGTCGGAGCCTCTGAGCGCGCGCTTGATCTGGTCGTACGCCTCCTCGGCCGCGGCGCGGCCGATGTCGGGGTCGGCGCCGGAGCCGAGTCCCTCGGTCAGTTCGCGGCCGATGTGGATCTTCAGCGGCGCGTCGTTCATCTGCAGCTGCTGGATGTCGGTGTTGACCGCGACGAACTCGACGCCCGTGAGCCCGGCGTCGATCATCCGGTCCAGCGCGTTCAGTCCGGCACCGCCGACGCCGACGACGCGGATCACCGCGAGATAGGCGGACGAGTCGGCGCGGGGCGCGCGCCACAGGCGCGGCGGCTGCTCGGGCAGGGGCTCGGCCCAGCGGGAGGCGGGCGGCTGGTCGATCACGACCGGCTCCTGCACGGGGGCTGGAGGCGGCGGAGGCGGCGCGGCCTGGACAGGCGCGGGCGCGGGCTCCCAGGCCGGGGCCTCGGGCTCCGGTTCCGGCTCGGCGACGACGGGCGGCTCCTCGGCCACCGGCGGCGGCGCGGGCGCGACGGCCGCGGGCGGCAGCTCGGGCTCGGGCTGCTGGGGCTCGGGCTCGGGCGTTGCCTCGGCGGGCTGCTGGCCCTCGGGCGTCTGGCGCTGGGCGGCCTCGGTGGCGCGGAACAGCTCCGCGAGCGGACCTTCACGCATGCTTGCGCGCTTTCGAGCCATTGAGCACCTCCTTCGCCAGGTCGCGGTACGCCTGGGCTGCGCTGCCGGTGGGCTCGTACTTGAGCACCGACGTCCCCTTCACGGGCGCCTCGGCGTAGCGGATCGTCTTGCGGATACGGGTCTTGAACACGAGATTGCCGAAGTTCTCCTCCAGGATCTCGAGCGCCTCACGCGAGTGCAGCGTGCGGCTGTCGTACATGGTAGGCAGGATCCCCTCGATCCCGACGTTCGGGTTGAGGTTCTCGCGGATCATGCTCAGGGTGTTCTCGAGCTGGACGAGGCCGCGCAACGACAGGTACTCGCACTGCACCGGCACGATCACGCCGCTCGAGGCGACGAGCGCGTTGATCGTCAGCAGGCCGAGCGACGGCGGCGTGTCGATGATGACGAAGTCGTAGTTCGGCAGCACCGGCGCGAGCGCCTTCTCGAGGGCGCGCTCACGGCCGATCATGGCCGACAGCGCGAGCTCGGCGCCGGCGAGGTCGATCGAGGCGACGGCGAGGTCGATCTCGCCCTCGTGGACGATCTGCTCGATCGGAAGCTTGTGGACGAGCACGTCGTACATCGAGCGCTCGATCGTGTCCGGGTTCAGCCCCTGACTCATCGTCAGGTTGCCCTGCGGGTCGAGGTCGACCGCCAGCACCTTCTTGCCCATCTCCGCGAACGCGACGGCAAGGTTCAAGCTCGAGGTCGTCTTCGCCACTCCGCCCTTCTGGTTGGCGAGCGCGATGACCCTTCCCACGGTTGCTCCTTTAGAGGTGGGCGCCGGAGATTGCGGGCGCGCGATGTGCTGTAGGGCCGACATGTTGCCGGGCCGTTGTTCGTTTCAGGCTAGCAGAGTCCTCTTTGAATTCCCGAGTTTTTCCCTGCATTGCGCCACCGCGTCGAGCGTCGCGTCGGGCACGGTCCGCTCGGCGCGAGCCCATGCCTCCGCCTCCGCCAGCAGTGCCCGCACCTCGTCGAGCAACGCACCCGGCAGCGCGCGCTCGCGGTCGAGCGTCTCGATCCGCTCCAACCGGGCCAGCACGCGCCGCGCCTCCTCCATCCGGCCATCGTGCCGGGCGAAACATCACGCCGCTGTGCCTGAACTGTCGCGAATTGCGCGCGTGCCGAAATAGCCGGCCGGACGCGCCCGCAGGCCGAGGAGCGCATCGTCGAGGCCGGCGAGCAAATGTTCACGGTCGTCGCACAGCACGGCCTCGACGATCGCGCGCCGGACCGTGTCGCCCGTCTCGGCGTCGCCGTCCTCCCCGCGCGCGAGCATGCGCAGGCCCTCGATCAGGCGCGCTCGATCGTGGCTGGTCTCGCCGACGAGCAGCGAGGCTCGCATCGCGGCGGCCCAGAGACCGTCCGAGCCGCCGAGCAGCGCGGCGAGCGATTCGCGGAGGCGCTCCGACCGCAGCGGCTCCGATTCGAACAGCGCGAGCTCCCAGCGTTCGAGCGCGTCGTCGAGGGCGGTGTCGTCCTCGGACTCGCCGAGCTTGGCGAGCAGATCGGCGGCGAGCTTGCCGCGCCACGGGTCGAGCCGGGTCGGCTCGCCGCCCGGCTCGGTCGCGGCGATCCCGATCATCGGCCGCGCCTCGAACGGGTGGCGGTCGAGCTGCTCGAACACGACAGGCCCGGCCGCAACCGGAGCGCCGGTGGCCAGCCGAAGCGCGGTGACGGCGTCGGCGAGCTCGGCGGGCGCGTCGGGCGGCGTGGTCTCCCCGGCCGGCAGCTCGCGCGAGAGGGCGAGCGCGCACGAGCGCTCGGGCTCGCTGCCGAAGCCGGGCGGGAGCAGGTTCTCCGCCTCCGGCCACCGCGCGGTGAGCTCGGTGAGCGTCGTCGCGCGAACCTGGATCCCCCGGGCGAGCTCGATCGTGATGCCGATCGAGAGGCCGACCAGCGGCGCGGCAGCCCGGTACAAGCGCGTAGTGCCGAACAGCGACTGCTCCAGCTCGCCGTAGACGCGGTTGAACGCGCCGTCCTCCCAGTCGAAGCCGCCGCAGGCCTCGGCGGTGCGGGCGAGCGTCGGCAGCAGGATCGTGCGGTAGAGCGCGCGGTCGGCGGTCGCGTCCTCGCCCGAGTGGCCGCGCGCAAAGATCGCGGCGGCCGGCTCGCGGGTCAGCTCGTCGAGCGCGAAGCGGGCGTCCTCGAGCTGCGAGAGAACGTAGGAGCGCGCCTCGACATGGTCGCGCAGGAGCGGCCGGTACTCGTACAGGCCGCCGTGCTCCTCGACCACGAACGGGATCTCACCGCGCTCCTCGACCTCGGGGCCGAGTGCGGCGAAGGCGGCCAGGCAGAACGACCGCACTGCGTCATAGAGCTGAGGCGACCGTACCTGCACCTTGTCGTTCTAGCGGGACCATCGGAAGTCGCCGCGCCAGACGGGCGGGAGAACGCCTGTGGACGAATCGTCACTCATTTGTCACACCCCCTGGTCTCAGGGACAGGATTGGAAACGTCACGAAGCTGTGACACGGCGGGACCGGACAGGCGGGGTGCTCACTTCTGGCAGCCCGGACACCAGTACGCCGTCCGGTTGGCGTCGCCCTGACCGCGGGAGCGGATCTTCTCGCCACAGCGCGGGCACGGGCGGCCGACCAGGCGGTAGACGCGGTTCGCGTGACGGCGGCCGTCGAGGGAGCCCCGCATCTGGCGCGCGGCCGCCTCCAGCGCCGCGAGGAGCTCGGCTTCTGACGTCTGGGCGAGGGGCCGCCAGGGCGACAGCTCCGCCGCCCAGAGCGCCTCCGCCTTCCACTTGTTGCCGATCCCGGCGACGAGCCGCTGGTCGAGGATCGCGTCGCCGACGGCGCGGCCCTGGTCGCCCGCTCGAAGGTTGGCGAGCATCCGGGGGAGATCGGGCTCGGCGGCGAGAATGTCCGGGCCGAGGCGGCGGATCGAGCGGGCATGGAGCTCGAGCACCGGCCCGTTCCACTGGACGCCCTCGTAGCGCGCCCCGCGAAGCACGAGCCACGGGAGACCACGGCGCGTCGAGCCACGCGCGACCAGCGTCCAACGGCCGTTCATCCGCAGATGGCTGTGCAGCACGTACCCGCCCTCGAAAGTCAGCAGCAGGTTCTTGCCGACGGCCTCGATCGAGAGAAGCTTCCGCCCGTCGAGCCGTTCCGCGAGTCGCCCGACCTGCGCGCGCGGGTTCGGCGTCTCCACCTCGACGATCTCGCCGACCAGCGGCTGCAGCCGACGGGCCGCGCGGTGGAGTGCGTCGCCTTCGGGCATCGGATCCTCAGAATAGGGAGCATGAAGAGGCGGGCGGCAGCGGCGGGTGCGACGGCGGCGCTGGTCTGGGCGGCGACCGAGCGGCTCGACGCGCGCGTGTTCGGTTGCGACTACTCCGACGTCGCGCTGCTCGGCAAGGCCGTGTCGCGGCGACACTGGCTGCCGGTGGGGCTGGCGATCCATGCGCTCAACGGCGCGGCATTCGGGGTGGCGTTCGACATCGCCCGGCGCCGCGTTCCCGTGAGGCCGGCGAACCTGGCGATCGGCATGGCGCTCGCCGAGAACGCGGCGCTGTGGCCGCTGACGGCGCTCGCCGACCGGTACCACCCGGCGCGCGGCGAGCCGGGCCTGCCGCCGCTGGCGAAGAACGGCCCTGCGTTTGCGCAGGCGTGCTGGCGGCACGCGCTGTTCGGCTGGGTGCTCGGCAAGCTCGCCTGAGGTGGAGCAGAATCCCACCATGCCGACCAACTACGAGCGTGCATTTGCCGAGCGGCCCGACGTCTACGCGGCGTGGGTGCAGTTGAACACGTCGATCAAGGCCGGGATGGACCTGCGCCGCTACGAGCTCGCGACGCTCGCGGCCGCGCGGCGGCTGCGGTCGAGCTACTGCTCGCTCGCCCACGGGACGGTGCTGCAGCAGACCTTCGGCGAGCCGGTCGTCGAGATCGCGACCGACCGGCGGACCGCCGGGCTGGACGAGATCGACGTGGCGGTCATGGACCTGGCCGAGCGCGTCGTCGACGACGCCTCCTCGATCGGCGACGCCGACCTCCGGCCGCTCCGTGACCTCGGCCTCACCGAAACCGAGATCATGGACGTGATACTCGCGGCGGCCGCACGCTGCTTCTTCTCGAAGACGCTCGACGGGCTCGGCGTCCAGCCGGATGCGGGCTACCAGGAACTGGAGCCTGCACTCCGGGACGCACTGGTGGTCGGACGACCGATCGCCGACAGTTAGGCGGGAACGATGTTCTGGTTGACCCGGAAGACGTTCTCCGGGTCGTACTCCTTCTTCGCCTTCGCCAGCCGGTCGTAGTTGGCGCCGTAGGTCGCCTTCACCCGGTCCTGGCCCTCGTCCATCATGAAGTTGACGTAGGCCCCGCCCGCCGAGTACGGGTGGATCGCCTCCCAGTAGCCGACAGTCCAGTCGCGGAGGGCACCCGCGCCGGCGGGGTCGGGATCGACGCCGATGATCACCTGCGCGAACCGCGTGTCGCGGTACGCCCACGGGGTCGCGTCCGCGGCGACGTCGTGGGCGACCCCGTCGATCGGGTAGAGGTGCGATCCCGACTTCCAGGTCGGCATCTTCGCGTTCCACTCCTCGTTGCGGGCAATCGCTTCGCCCGGGATCTCGTCGACGAAGTCGGCGCGCCAGTACCACTGGTCGCCGGGCGAGTAGAGGCCGTCGAATGCGCTGTTCAGGCCGGGCAGCGGCGCCCGGCCGGCTCCGTGCATGAGGGGCGTACCGACGGCGAGCATGGGCGCCATCAGCTTCTCCGCCTCGTCGTCCGAGGCGACGATGCACCAGACGATCCCGCACACCTTGCGCAGGTGGATCTCCTCCGGGAACGGCGGCCCGGGCGGCACGGTGTGGAAGCAGAAGAAGCCGGAGGCGTTGTTCGGGAGCGTCGGCAGGAACTCCCGGTAGGCAGAGAGCACCTCCTCCGTCTGTTCGATCGGCCAGAAGGTCGGGCCGCCGACGACGTCGGAGACGGGGTGCGCGCGAAACGTGAACTCCGTGACGACGCCGAAGTTGCCGCCGCCCCCACGGATCGCCCAGAAGAGCTCCGCGTTCTGATCTGCGTCGGCGGTGACCTGCTCGCCGCCGGCGAGCACGACCTGCGCGGAGAGCAGGTTGTCGATCGTCAGGCCGCAGCCGCGGGTCAGATGGCCGATTCCGCCGCCGAGCGTGAGCCCGCCGACGCCGGTGGTCGAGATCACCCCGCACGGTACGGCGAGCCCGTGCGGGTTCGTGGCCGCATCGACCTCGCCCCACGTGGCGCCGCCGCCGACGCGAACCGTGCTCGTGCCGGCGTCGACCGCGACGGAGTTGAGCGGTGAGAGGTCCGCGACGACGCCGTCGTCGACGCTGCCCAGTCCGCCGCCGTTGTGGCCGCCGCCGCGCACGGCGAGCGGCATGTCGTGGCTGCGGGCAAAGGCGATCGCCTTCGCGACGTCGTCGCCCGACGTACAACGGGCGATCAACGCCGGCTTCTTGTCGATCATGGCGTTGAAGAGCGTGCGAGCCTCGTCGTAGCCCGGGGAATCGGGCCCGATCAGCTCACCCTGGAAGGTTCCGCCCAGCTCCTGGCGGGCGGCATCGGCAACGGTCTGCGACATCGTTACGCCTCCTCCTGTCGACCGACGACTCTCGGTTCGAACCTCCTGCCGCGGCGAGTGTAAGTGCTGAGCCGTTTTGTTGTCGGATCTGTCACGAAATCGCCCGGAACGGGTCCGGTGGGCCGCTCCTGACCCGCGCGCGCATCGCGTCGAGGTCGCCTCGGCCGTCGTGGACGTTCTCGAGCCACCAGGTCGCCCCCGCCCGGGCGTATGCGGCGGGCGTATCCGTATCGCCCACCTCGACATGGCCCATCACCGCGACGTCGAAGCCGTCGAGGCCGCCGCGCAGGCTCCGGATCGTCTCGACCGACTCGGCGACGTCATCGGCCGACCGCGTCATGCCCTCCATGCCGGTCGTGTCGGCCGACCAGCCGTCGTAGCGCGCCGCCCGCCTGACCGCCGGCGCGCTGTTCCCGCCGATCCAGATCGGCAGCCGCTCCTGCAGCGGACGCGGGGCCAGGGTGATCCCGTCGACGGTGTAGTGCAGCCCGTGATGGTCGACGCGCTCGCCGGCCCAGAGTCCACGCAGGACGTCGAGCCCCTCGTCGAGCATCGCCGCGCGCACGCGGGCGTCCTCCGACTCGCCGAACGCGGTGAACTCCGCTGGGATGCCGCCGATCGCAGCGCCGAAGACCGTCCGGCCGCCGCTGAGCACGTCGAGCGTCGCGACCTGGTGCGCCAGGACATGGACGCGGCGGCGCGGGAGCGGCGTCACGTTCGTCCCGACGAGGATCGACGAGGTTCGTGCGGCCACTGCCGCCAGCGTCACCCAGGGGTCGGCAGACGGCGAGCCCCAGACGAACGCGAGATGGTCCCAGTAGAAGAGCGCCTCCCAGCCGGCCGCCTCGGCCTCCTCGGCGAGCGCGACCACGTTCCGGGGATCGGAGTAGGTGCCGGTACTGGCGACACAGAGGCCGTGGCGCACTAGCTCCCGATCAGCTCCTCGAACGCCGGATCGTCGCGGATCGCATCAAAGTCGGAATCGGACTTCGCGTAGCCGCGCCACTTCTCGTCGACGTCGATCGCGTGGCGGAGGTGGTCGATCGCGTCGGCCGGCCGGCCGGCGAGGCTCTCGCAGCAGGCCACGTTGTAGATGAAGTCGGCGTACTGGGGATACGCGTCGGCCAGCGGCTTGCCACGGTCGGCCACTCCGGCGTAGTCGCCTGCGTCGTAGAGCGGCTTCAGCGGAGCCCAGAGCTCCCACCCGTGCGCCTCGTACGCCTTGCCCGGGACGGCGCCGAGCGCGATCAGCGTGGTCCCCGCCTCCTCGGCGAACGCCGTTCGCTTGACGCCGGGGCGGGCGAAGACCAGGGTGCCGGTGGGCGCATCGACCCGTTCGCCGTCGAGCTCGAACACGGCGTGCCCCTCCATGACGAGGTAGAGCTCCTCGTTCCCGTCGTCCGATTCGTCGTGCTCGTTGATCAGCCGGTCGCCCGCGGCAGGGGCCGTGAACGCGTTCACGCCGAAGGCCGAGATGTCCAGGTGAAAGCGGATCGGCCGCCATGGGCAGCGGCCGTCGCTGATCTCGTCGATCTCGTCGAGGTGCGCCACCGTGTACCCGCTCATCGATGCTCCGTTCGCTCGTCGTCGTTGCGCGGCCGCGAGTCTTACACAGGGATCGCCGCGTCTGGAAGGATCCCGCCGTGCCGATAAGCGGGCTCACCGCGTATGCCCACGTCGCCGACGTCCAGCACTCGATCGGCTTCTACGAGCGGCTCGGACTCGACGTCCGCAACACCCACGAGGTGCACGGCAGGCTGGTCTGGGCCTTTCTGGCGAATCCGGCGGACGACGCGACGACCGCGGGAGCCCGGCTGATGCTGGCGCTCGCGGACGGGCCGGTCGTCGCCTCCAACCAGGCGGTCCTGTTCTATTGCTGGACGCCCGACGTCCGCGCCCTCCACCACGAACTGGCCGCCGCCGGCGTGGAGGTCGGCGAGATCGAGCACCCGTTCTACATGCCCGCGGGCGAGTTCAGGACGTACGACCCGGACGGATACGTGCTGCTCGTCGGCCAGCTCGGCGGCTAGGGCCTCAGGACGGCCCGGCGCGGCCCGGCGAGGAAGCCGGCCTCGACCAGGAGCGGCAGCGCGTCGCTCTCGGAGACCGGCTCGCCGTCGAAGCGCTCGACCGCGAGGCGCTTGCGCGAGCACCGGCGGGCGTGGTCGACGACCGCGGCGAGCGCGACCCGCAGCCACTCGGGCTCGGGGTCGCGGAGCGGCACCATCGACTTGCCGCCACGTTCGACGAACAACCCGGGCCGGCCTCCGAGCAGGACGACGTAGGCGCCGGCGACGCGGGCGGCCCGGGCACCGGCGCGCTTGGGCCACGGCAGGACGGATCCGTACGGCTGAGCCGGGTCGGCGGCGGCGAGCACGAGCGGCTCCTGCTCCTCGTCGTCGTCGCGCGGGCGCAGCTCGCGCAGCCGTTCGACCGCGCCGCCCAGGGCGAACTGTGCGCCGCCGAGGCCCTCGACGAAGTAGCCGCGGCGGCAGAGGCCGAGTGTCTCGAGCGCCTTCAGCTCGCCGTAGACCGCGCCGTAGCCGCCGGCGATTCCCTCGCCGCGGACACCGTCGCGGGTGACGATCCCCTGCCGCTCGAGCAGGAGCTCGGCGAGCGCGCGGCGATCCTGCTCCGCGCCGAACAGCGGGTCGGCGGGCGACCAGCGGCCCTGCGTCGCGGTCGCCGCCGTCTGGCGCGTGCGTGAGAACCGGCGGGGACGGCGCTCCGGCTTCGGCACCCCGTACCTGCGACCGGCGCGCAGCGGCTGCCAGGCGTCGTTGGTCACCTCGCCCGCCCAGACGAGATCCCAGAGCGCGGGCAGCGCCGTCTCGGGCTCCAGGCCGGTCTTCGCGAGCAGGTCGAACCAGAACTCGGCGCCGGTTCCCAGGGTCTCCCGGATACGGTCGTGCGCGCCGCCCTCGGGCGCGGGCGCGGCGCCCGGGCGGCCGAGCACGCCCGCATCCTCGCGGAAGAAGAGCGCGACCCGGTCGAGGCCCGCGCCGACCCACACGACCTCTCCGGTGGCGCAGAGCTGGTCGAGCAGCTCCGGGCGGTAGTTCGGGACGCGTCGTGGCAGGACGTCGGACTCCCAGAGCGCGACCGGGAGTGAGAGCCCCTGGAGCGGCACGAGTGCTTCGCGCAGCGTCGCGCGCCGGTCGATGCCGTGCCAGCTCGGGAGGAAGCGCCCGAGCGTCGCCTGCTCGGCGGGCTCCACCTCCTTGCGCAGGGCGGCGAGCGACGCTCGGCGGAGGCGCCGGAGAACATCGGGATCGCACCACTCGCGCTCGGTGCCGCCGGGACGCAGCTCGCCGCGGACGAGCTTCTCCTCGCGCTCGAGCGTGCGCAGCTCCGGCTCGACGTCGCGGCCGAACCGCTCGTTGGCCTCGCCGGTCGTGAACGGGCCGCGCGAACGGGCAAAGCGCTTGACCAACGACTGCAGCGGCTCGGGCTCGCTCTCCAGGAACACGTCGGGGAGGCCGGAGGGCGGCATCGCGCCGAGCGCGTCCCGGTACCGCCCTGCATCCTCGGCTGCGATCAGGCGCTGCTCCGACGCTATTCGAACAAGCACAGCTCGACGATCGCGTATCAAGGCTGTCTGCAAGATCACTAGCAAATTCGTCTTCTCGCAAATCTCCTCGTCTTCTTAGCACGTCATGCAATTGATCAGGCGTACGTGGATCCCCGCGCAAGTACCCTTCGACCTCCTCGAGCGCCCCGGGGTCGATCAGGTCGCGCAGCTCCTCCTGCCCGAGCAGCTCGCGGAGCAGGTCGCGGTCGAGCGAGAGGGCCTGCGCGCGGCGCTCGGCCGGCGGCGTGTCGTCCTCGTACATGTACGTCGCGACGTAGTCGAAGAGGAGCGAGGCCGAATAGGGCGACGCGGAGGCGGTCTCGACGTCGACGACGTCGATCGTCCGCGCGCGCAGGCCCTGGAGCAGTTGCTTCAGCGCGGGCAGATCGAAGACGTCCTGGAGGCACTCGCGGTAGGTCTCGAGGATGATCGGGAAGGCCGGGTAGCGGCGCGCGACCTGGAGCAGCGACTGGGCCTTCAGACGCTGCTGCCAGAGCGGCGTGCGCTCGCCGGGGCGACGGCGCGGGATCAGCAGCGCCCGGCCGGCGTTCTCGCGGAAGCGCGAGCCGAAGAGCGCGGTCTGCCCCACCTCGGCGACGACCAGATCCTCGAGCTCGTCCGGATCGGGGATCAGCTCCTCGGTCGGCGGAGGGACGTCGGCATCGGGGAGATGGAAGGCGATCCCGTCGTCCGACCAGATCGACTGCGCCTCGATCCCGAGGGCGTCGCGCAACCGCGCTCCGGCCGCCATCGCCCACGGCGCGTGCACCCGGGCGCCGAACGGCGTGAGGATGCAGACCCGCCAGTCGCCGATCTCGTCGCGGAAGCGCTCGACCACGATCGTCCGGTCGGATGGGACGGCGCGGGTCGCCGCCTCCTGCTCGCGCAGGAACGTGAGCAGGTTGCGCGCCGCGCGGTCGTCGAGCGTGTGCCGGGTGGTCAGCCGTTCGATCGCCTGGTCGTCGGAGAGCGCGGACAGCTCGCGGGACGCGCGGCCGATCTGCTCGCCCAGCTCGTAGGGGCGCCCCACACCCTCGCCCTTCCAGAACGGAACGGCGCCCGGTACGCCCGGAGCCGGCGAGACGATCACCTGGTCGCGGGTGATCTCCTCGATGCGCCACGTCGACGCGCCGAGCAGGAACGTCTGACCGGCTCTCGCCTCGTAGACCATCTCCTCGTCGAGCTCGCCGACCCGCCCGCCGCCGTTGACGAGGTGCACGCCGAAAAGGCCGCGGTCGGGGATCGTGCCCGCGTTGGTGACGGCCAGCCGCCGCGCGCCCTCGCGACCGCGGATCGTGCCGCCCGTGCGGTCCCAGACGATGCGCGGCTTCAGGTCGGCGAACTCGTCGGACGGATAGCGACCGGAGAGCATGTCGAGCACGTTCTCGAGCTGCACGCGCGACAGGTCGGCGAACGGATAGGCGCCGCGGACGAGGTCGTGGAGCTCGACCGACCTCGACCTCCTCGTCGGCGCACACCGCGACGATCTGCTGCGCGAGCACGTCGAGCGGGTTCTTCGGGATCACCGTCTCCTCGATCTCGCCCGCGAGCATCCGTTCGGCGACGACCGCCGACTCGAGGAGGTCGGCGCGGAACTTCGGGAAGATCCGGCCCTTCGAGGTCGCGCCGAGCTCATGGCCGGCGCGGCCGATGCGCTGCAGGCCGCGCGCGACCGATTTCGGCGACTCGACCTGGATGACGAGGTCGACGGCGCCCATGTCGATGCCGAGCTCGAGCGACGAAGTGGCGACCAGGCACGGAATCTCGCCGCGCTTGAGCAGCTCCTCGACCTCGACGCGCTGCTCCCGCGCGAGCGATCCGTGATGGGCGCGGGCGATCTCTGCAGTGCCGGCTTCAGAGTCGGCCGCGAGCTCGTTCAGCCGCAGCGCAAGCCGTTCCGCGAGGCGGCGGTTGTTGACGAAGACGATCGTCGAGCGGTGCTCCCGGACGAGCTCGAGCAGCGCCGGGTAGATCGACGGCCAGATCGACCTCGCGCCGACCTCGGTGCCGATGTCCATCTCCACGCCGTCCTGGACGACCGGGTGGGTGAGCTCGCCGAGCGAGCCCAGCTCGCGCATGTCCTCGACCGGGACGACGACCCTGAGGTCGAGCTCCTTGCGTGTGCCCGCGTCGACGATGCGGATCGGCCGCGCGCCCGACACGAACCGGCCGATCTCCTCGATCGGGCGCTGCGTGGCCGAGAGCCCGACGCGCTGCACCGGCTCGCCGACGAGACGGTCGAGCCGCTCGACCGACACCGCGAGGTGCGCGCCACGCTTGGTGCCGGCGACGGCATGGACCTCGTCGAGGATCAGCGTGCGGACGCTCCTGAGCATCTCCCGCCCCTGCGAGGTGAGCAGCAGATAGAGCGACTCGGGCGTGGTGATCAGGATGTCCGGCGGCTTGCGCAGCATCGCCGCGCGCTCCTTCTGCGGCGTGTCGCCGGTGCGGACGGCGACGGTCAACTCCGACTGGATCCCGGCGAGCGGCCCGCGCAGATTGCGCTCGACGTCGTAGTTCAGCGCCTTCAGCGGAGAGACGTACAGCAGCCGGAGACCCTCCCCCGGCGCCTCGTTCAGCCGGTCGATCCCGTACAGGAACGCGGCGAGCGTCTTGCCCGACCCGGTCGGCGCCTGGATCAACGTGTGCTCGCCCGAGGCGATCGCCGGCCAGCCGGCCTCCTGCGCCGGCGTGGGCGCGTCGAAGGCGCGCTCGAACCACTCCCGTGTGACCGGACTGAACAGGTCGAGCACGCTGACGCCGTCGGTCATCGCGTCAGCGTACCGCGTTGCTCCGATACGAACAAGTGTTCGCTTAGGGCTTTTTCTATGATCCCCGCATGCTGCCTTTCGCCGTTCTCATCAGCGCCGCCGCGATCGCTCCGCCGCCGGTGCCGGCCTGGATCAACCGGGCCGTCCAGGGGCCGTACGTGACCTACCGGCTCGCCGACGTGCTCGGCACGCCGCCCGCCGAGGGGATCGTCGTCAACCGCGACACGACGTCGCACACGGTCACGGTCAACGTCGTCGACTCGCGCTTCAACCCGCCGCAGATCGTCAAGCTGCACGAGCTGCCCGGGTCGCAGGTTCGCTGGCTCCGCGCCGGCACGCGTGACGGCCTGCAGCGCTCCGAGATCGCCGTCGACGTCGTCAACGGGACGCACGAGACCGCCTACCTCCTCCGCGTCGGCAAGGGTCTGAATCTTCCGATCGTCCGCAAGGTCAGCGGCCACGGGCTGAAGCCGACGCTATTCTCGCAGTGAGCGCGCCCGACCGGCTCTACTTCACCGGGAACGACGAAGCCGACACCCTGCTCGCGGCCGATCCGATGGCGCTGCTGATCGGGTTCGCGCTCGACCAGCAGGTCCCCGTCCCGACCGCGTTCGCCGGCCCGCTCAAGCTGAAGCAGCGGCTGGGTACTCTCGACGCCGGCCGCATCGCCAAGACCGACCCGGCGAAGCTCGAGGCCGCGTTCCGCGAGAAGCCGGCGATCCACCGCTTTCCGGGCACGATGGCGACCCGCGTCCAGGACCTCGCGGCGTTCGTCGACGAGCGCTACGACGGGCAGGCGGAGCGCCTGTGGACGACCGCGGCCGACTCGGACGAGCTCCGCGGCCGGATCGAGGAGCTGCCCGGCTTCGGCGAGATGAAGGTCAAGGCCCTCGGGTCGGTGCTCGCGAAGCGCTTCGGCGTGAAGGCCGCCGACGGGCTCGTGCCGCCCCACCCCACACTCGGCGACGTCGACTCGGCGGAGGCGCTCGCCGAGTACCAGGCGGCGAAGCGCGCCTACAAGGCGTCGCTGAAGAAGTGAGAAAGCGTGTCGTCGCGTACGTCACGCGCGAACGTGACGGCGCGACGGAGCTGCTCGTCTTCGAACATCGCGACCACCCGACCGCGGGCGTCCAGGTTCCGGCCGGTCGCGCAGACCCGGGCGAGACGCTCGAGCAGACCCTCCGGCGCGAGCTCCACGAGGAGAGCGGAATCGAGGATGCGGTTGTCGTCCGCGAGCTGGGCCGCCCGACCTGGCCTGCGAAGTACGAGAACCACGCGTTCGAGGTGCGCTCGACGGGCGATCTGCCCGATACGTGGGCGCACGAAGTCCACGGAAAGGGTGACGACGCCGGCCTCGTCTTTCTCTACCGTTGGGAGCCGGTGAGACCCGACCTCGACCTGTTCGACCGCCGCGACCCGATTCTGGAGGAGCTGTCGTGACGGCGCTCGGCGTGAAGTTCGTCGCCGGGGCGATCGCCGCGGCGCTCCTGCTCGGCGGTTCGGCCCACCGCCCGCGGCTGGCCGGATGCGCGTTGTTCCCGGCGGACAATCCATGGAACATGCGCGTCGACGCGCTGCCCCCTGCGGCGAACTCGGACGCCGTGATCGCGACGATCGGCAGCGGCACGGGCCTCCACCCCGACTTCGGCTCGGGCAAGTGGGCCGGCGGCCCGATCGGCATCCCGTACGACGTCGTCGACGCGACGGTCAAGAAGGTCACGATCAAGTTCCAGTACGCCGGCGAGAGCGATCCCGGCCCGTATCCGATCCCCAAGAAGGTGCACATCGAGCACGGCAGCGACCACCACGCGCTGATCGTGGACTCGAGCACGTGCAAGCTCTACGAGCTCTACGCGCTCAAGGGGAAGAAGGCCGGCTCGGGCGCGATCTGGAGCCTGAACTCGAATGCGCTGCGGCCGGACGGGTGGACGTCGGCCGACGCCGCCGGCCTGCCGATCCTCCCCGGCCTCGCCCGCTACGACGAGGTCGCCGCCGGATCGATCGACCATGCCCTGCGCTTCACCGTCCAGCATTCCCGGAAGGCGCACGTGTACCCCGCGCGCCACGACGCCAGTTCGCTGACCGACCCGAACCTGCCGCCGATGGGCCTGCGGCTCCGGCTGAAGGGGAGCTTCGACACGAGCGGCTTCCCGGCCCAGGCGCGCGTGATCCTCGACGCGCTCGAGAAGTACGGGATGATGGTCGCCGACAACGGGTCGAACTGGTACATCAGCGGCGCTCCGAACCCGGGCTGGAACAACGATGCGCTGCACACGCTCGGGCAGGTGAAGGGCTCCGACTTCGAGGTCGTCGACCCCGCCTCGATCCACCCCTAGCTCGTGGGCTAAGCCCGGACCGTCTGCACGAGCAGGAAGGCGTTCAGTGCGCTGATCACGACCGCGATCGCCCAGGCAGCGACGGTGGTCGCCCGGTTGTTGACGAGCCCGCCCATCACGTTTCGATTGCTCGTGAACAGCACGAGGGGCACCAGGGCGAACGGGATGCCGAACGAGAGCACGACCTGGCTGAGAATCAGCGCCCTGGTCGGGTCGACGCCGATCAGCGCTACGAGCAGCGCGGGCGCGGCGGTGATCGCACGCCGCGCGAAGATCGGGATCTGGCGGCGGATGAAGCCCTGCATCACGACCTGTCCCGCAAGCGTGCCGATCGACGACGACGAGAGTCCCGACGCCAGCAGCGCGATGCCGAGCAGCGTGGCCGCCCACCTGCCCGGATCCGCGGTCAGGCCGTGGTACGCGTCCTCGATCGAGTTCGCGTCCGTCCCGTAGAAGCGGGCAGCGAAGACCGCGAGCATCGCCAGATTGACCAGGCCGGCGATCGACATCGCGATGATCACGTCGATCCGCTCGAACCGCTGGATGCGCTTCAGCTCGTCCTCCGTGTCGCCGCGCACGCGCGACTGCGTCAGCGCGGAGTGCAGGTAGATGACGTGTGGCATGACCGTCGCGCCGATGATCCCCACGGCCAGCAGCAGCGCCTCCCCGCTGAAGGTCGGGGAGAACAGGTCGTCGGCCATCTTGCCCGGGTCCGGCGTGACCTGGAACAGCTCGAGCGAGAACGCCGCGACGATCACGCCGACGAACACGGCGATCACCGCCTCCAGCTGCCGGAAGCCGGAGGTCTGCAGCAAGAGGATCGTGAACGCGGCGATGACGGCGATCACCGCGCCCCAGCCGAGCGGGATCCCGAACAGGAGGCTGAGCCCGAGCGCCGCGCCCAGCACCTCGGCCAGGTCGGTCGCCATCGCGATCACCTCCGCCTGCAGCCACAGGGCGAACGAGACGCGGCGGGAGAACTGCTCGCGGCAGACCTCGGCGAGGTTGTGGCCCGTCGCGATCCCCAGCTTCGCCGAGAGCGTCTGGACGAGCATCGCCATCAGGTTCGCGCCCAGCACCGCCCAGAGCAGCAGGTAGCCGAACTTCGCGCCGCCGGCAACGTCGGTGGCGAAGTTGCCCGGGTCGAGATACGCAACGGACGCGATGAACGCCGGGCCGATGAACGGCCACAGCGCGCGCAGACCGTGGCGCTCGCCGTCCAGGGCCTCCTGCGCCGCCTTCATCGTCGCCGCCTCGCCCGGGAGAACGCGCCCGAGCAGGTCGCGCGCCGCGTTGAACGGGCCGCCGGCGTTCACGAGGCGACCTCGACGCGCATCACGCGCGCGAGCTTCGGCCGGAGGCGGTGGGTGACCGACCCTGCGCGGACGCCGCCGGGCACGATCTCCACGTCGATTCCGGGGCGGATCCCCAGGGTGGCGAGCTCGCGCAGCAGCTTCGGGTCGCTGTCGGAGACGCGCACGAACCGGCCGCGGTCACCGGTGCTCAGCGCGGCCAGCGCGACGGTGGCCGGCTCGACGACGGTGCCGTCCACCGCGGGGATCGGGTCGCCGTGCGGATCGTGCGTCGGCTCGCCGAGCTTGGCGGCGATTCGCTCCTCGAGTCCCTCGGAGAGGACGTGCTCGAGTACCTCGGCCTCCGCGTGCACGCGGTCCCAGGGCACGCCGAGCTCCTCGACGAGGTAGGTCTCGAGCAGCCGGTGATGGCGGAGCACCTCGAGCGCGACCTTCCGCCCCTCGTCGGTGAGCTTCACGCCGCGGTATGGGACATGGCTGACGTAGCCGAGCGACGCGAGCTTCTTCACCATCGCGGACACCGCCGGCGCACTGACGCCGAGCCGCTCCGCGAGCGCCGTGGTCGAGGCGACCCCGTGGCGCTCCTCGAGCGCGTAGATCGCCTTTGCGTAGTCCTCGATCGACGCGGAGAGCTCCATCCCGCCCCGAAGTTTAACCATGCTTAACTCTGCTGCGCCAGATCGGCGCAGAGACGGCACAGACGCGTACGACTTACGCCGGTATCGTCGCCGGTAGAGGGTCAGGGGAACTCCCCCACCCAGGGTGGGGGCTGAGCGCGGAGAACGCGGCGATCGACGCGCGGATCCCCGCGGCGTCGAGGCCGTGCAGGGCGCGGTGCTCCGGGCCGGTGCCGTAGCGGCGCACCTCCTCGTTGGCGACGCCGAGCGCGAGCAGGCGGTGCGGGCGGTCGGCCAGTGCCGCCGAGACCTCGGCCGACGACGTTCCGACGAGGTAGGGCTCGACGAGGACCACGTCGGTGCCGCGCAACGCGGCGCGGAGCCCGACGCCGTCGAACGGGCGGACGGTCGCGACGTATGCGACGGTCGCGTCGAGATCGGCGGTTGCGGCCAGCGCCTCGCCGAGCGTCGGCCCGACCGCGACCACGATCGGGGCGTCGTCTCCTCCGCGACGCACCACGACGAGGCCGTCGCCCTCGACCGGCGCCGCGTTCACTTCCTCCGACATCCGGACGTAGACGTTGTCGCTGCCCGCGGCCGCCCGGCGGACGAACCGCTCGACCTCGTCGGGGTGTCCCGGCACGTGGATCGTCCAGCCCGGCAGCGCGCGCAGCAGCGCGACGTCGGCGGGCGCCTGATGAGTGCGGCCTGCGCGGGCGCCGTCGTACGACGCGCCGGTGCTGACCAGCACGGCGCCGACGCCCTGGTGGGCGAGATCGAGCTTGACCTGCTCGAACGGCCGCTCGACGAGGAACGGCGCATACGAGTGGACGATCGGGCGGAGCCCCTCCAGCGCGAGCCCGCCGGCGACGCCGATCATCAGCTGCTCGCGGATGCCGACGTTGAACAGCCGCGGGTGCGGGCGCAGCTCGCCCGCGCCGATCTCTGCGAGGACGACGGCGACGCGCGGATCCTGGTCGAGGAGCTCCGCGGCAACCTCGTAGAACCGCTGCCGCATCGTGATCACCGGAGCACCTCCGCCACGACGACGTGCGGGCGAAAACCGTCGGCGGCCGCGAACCCGCGCTCCAGCGCGTCGTGGTCGCGGCCGTCGACCCGGGCCGCGCTCCAGCCCTCGAGCGCGAAGCGGGTCTCGACGCCGCCCGGCCAGCCGTACGTGGATGAGCCGTTGTCGACCACCGCCACCGTCAGCCGGCCCACACCGAGGCGTCCGGCCAGCTGCACCGCCTCGAAGTTGCTCCCCTCCTCCAGCTCGGCGTCACCGACCAGGCAGACGACGCGCGGGCCGGCGACCTCCCGTGCCTCGAGCGCCAGCGCGACGCCGACGGCGATCGGGAGGCCGTGCCCGAGCGAGCCGCTCGAGAGCTCGACCCCCGGCAAGAGCATGCGGTCGGGGTGATAGCCGAGCCGTGACTCGGCGCTGCCGAAGCCGGCGAGCGAATCGGCCGGAATGAACCCTTTCGCCGCGAGCACCGCGTAGTACGCAGCCGGGCCGTGGCCCTTGGAGAGCAAGAAACGGTCGCGCGCCGGGTCGTCGAGGTCGGCCGGATCGATCCGCAGCACGCGGTCGTAGAGCACCCACAAGACATCCAGCGTCGAGAACGAGCTCGCGTCGTGCTTCTCGTCACCGGTCAGCAGGGTGAGGAGCGCCGGCAGATCGTCGTACCCGGAGGCGGTCGAAGTCGTCATCGGTCGGATCGTAGAACTTCAACTATTGTTTAAGTCAAGTGGCACTTGATCTGACGATCGGCGAGCTCGCGGCGCGCAGCGGCGTCTCCGCCTCCGCTCTCCGCTTCTACGAGCGCCGGGGCCTGATCGAGTCGCGCCGCACCGACGGCAACCAGCGCCGCTACACCGCCGTGACGTTGCGCCGGGTCGCGCTGATCCAGGCCGGGAAGGCCGCGGGGATCCCGCTCGAGCGCATCCACTCCGCGTTGCGCACGCTCCCGGCCGGGCGGACGCCGACGAAGCGCGACTGGGAGCGACTCTCCCTGACGTGGCGCGCAGAGCTCGACTCCCGGATCCGGACGCTCGAGTCGATCCGCGGCCGGCTGACGACGTGCATCGGCTGCGGCTGCCTGTCGCTGCGCACCTGCGCCCTGCTCAACCCCGGAGACGCGGCCGCGGCCGACGGGCCGGGCGCGTCCTACTTCATTCGCTAGGCGAATCTAGGCGACGCCGTCGAGCAGGAACGCGCGCTGTTCCTTGACCATCTCGCGGGCGATCACGAGTCGCTGGATCTCGTTCGTGCCCTCGTAGAGCTGGGTGATCTTCGCGTCGCGCATCATGCGCTCGACCGGGTACTCCTTGATGTACCCGTACCCGCCGAGCACCTGGACGGCCTCGGTCGTCACCTCCATGGCGACGTCGGTGCAGTAGAGCTTCGCCATCGCCGAGGCCTTCGTCAGCTCCTCGTCGGGAACGCCCTCGTCGACCATGCGGCCGAAGCGGTACAGCAGCCCTCGGGCCGCCTCGCACTTCGTCTCCATGTCGGCGAGCTTGGCCGCGATCAGCTGGTGCTGCGCGATCGGCTTGCCCATCGTCTCGCGCGTCTTGGCGTACTCGAGCGCGTAGTCGGTCGCCCCTTGCGCGATCCCGAGGCCCTGCGCCGCGATGCCCGCCCGGGAGCGGTCGAGGATCCGCATCGCGATCCGGAAGCCTTCGCCCTCGGCGCCGAGCCGGTTCGCCGCCGGCACGCGGCAGCTGTCGAAGACGAGCTCGCCCGTGGTCGACCCCGAGATCCCCATCTTCGGCTCGAGCCGAGAAACCTCGAAACCGGGCACATCCGACTCGACGAGAAACGCGGAGATCCCGGAGTGACCCGCCTCTGGATCGGTCTTCGCGAAGACGACGTACAGGTTCGCGACACCCGCGTTCGTGATGAAGCGCTTGCCGCCGTCGAGCACGTACTCGTCGCCCTCGAGCCGGGCGGTCGTCCGCATCGCCGCGGAGTCGGAGCCGGAGCCCGCCTCCGTCAACGCATACGCGCACAGCCACTCGCCCGACGCCAGCTTCGGCAGGTAGCGCGCCTGCTGCTCGGCTGACCCTGCCAGCTTCAGCCCGAGCGAGCCGAGCTCCTGGACGGCAAGGATCAACCCGCTCGTCGCGCAGACCTTCGAGACCTCCTCGATCGTGACGAGCGCCATCAGCATCCCGGTGCCGGTCCCGCCCCACTCCTCGTCGAAGAGCAGGCCGAACACCTCGTGCTGGCGGAACAGCTCGACGACATCCCACGGGAACTCGTGGCTCTCGTCGATCTCGGCCGCACGCGGCGCGATGCGATCCCGCGCCAGCGAGCGAACGAGCTCACGCAGCTCGCGCTGCTCGTCGCTCAGCACGTCCCAGGGCACGTCCTGAGTCTAGAGGTGACTACAAGACCGTGACGACGACCTGGGTGGTGCGCGTGAACGTGCCGAGCTTCCCGGTCAGTGTCAGGTAGGTGGTGACGAACCGCGGTGCGTTCAGGGCCGCATCGAGCCTGACCGTCCAGACCGCGGCGGAGACCTGCGTCACGACGGCAGTCATGCCCTGCGACAGCCCCGCGAGCTTCAGATCGATGCCCGGAACCGGAGCTCCCGTCCCGTTCGCGGCGGTCGCCCGCACCGAGAAGGTCTTGAACGACCCAGGCTTGACGATCAGCGACGGCGGGTTCGACGACAGCGCGAAATATGCGGAGGGGTCGTGAAGTCAATGAGGCATAGAGTCTCAAACGGGTGATTCTCGAGAACGGAGCGATCCGCACGATGGACGCGTCGCTGCCGCTGACGCGCGCGCTGGCGATCGCCGGCGACCGGCTCGCGGGCGGCGTCGGCACCCACGAGATCGCCCTCGCCAGCCCGGAAGTGGTCGACCTCGGCGGCCGCTGCGTGCTGCCCGGCTTCACCGATTCGCACGTCCATTTCCCGAGTTGGGCGGTCGCCCGGCGGCAGGTCCGGCTCGAGGGAGCGGCGTCGCTGGACGAGGCGCTCGGGCGCGTGCGCGAGGGTCTCGCCGCCGTCCAGCCCGGCCGGTGGCTGCGCGGCCAGGGATGGCGCGACGCCGACTGGGCAGAGCCGCCGACGAAGGAGGCGCTCGACGCCGTCACTGGGGACGTGCCGACGGCGCTGCTCGCGAAGGACTACCACTCGCTCTGGCTCAACTCCGCCGCGCTGGAGCGGGCGAGCGACGATCTCGCCGTGCCGGGCGGCGTCGTCGAGGTCGACGACAGGGGCGAGCCGACGGGCGTCCTGCGTGAGGAATCGTGCTGGAAGTTCAAGGAGCGCTACGTCGACACGACCGACGCCGAGTACCTCGAGGCGATGCGCGAGGGATTGAAGATCGCTGCGTCGCGGGGCGTGACGTCGGTGCACGACAAGGACGGCTGGCTCCCCTCGAGCCCGCGCCTCTGGCAGGAGCTCGACGCCGAGGGGCAGCTGACCCTGCGGGTCTGGCAGTCGGTGCCGCACGACCGGCTCGACGACCTCGCGGCCCTCGGGATCACCGCCGGACTGGGCGGCGATCGCCTCCGGCTCGGCTACCTGAAGGCGTTCATGGACGGCACCCTCGGCTCGCAGACGGCGCTGATGCTCGACGGCACGGGCGTCGAGATCACGACCCGCGAGGAGCTCGCCGACATCGTCAGGCGCGGCGCGCGCGCCGGCTGGCCGGTCGCGGTGCACGCGATCGGCGACCGCGCGAACCGCAACGCGCTCGACGCGTTCGCCGAGACGCGCGACGAGTGGGCGCCGCTCGGCCTGCGCCACCGGATCGAGCACGCCCAGTGCCTGGCGCCGGACGATCTGCCGCGGTTCGCCGAGCTCGGAGTGGCGGTGTCGGTTCAGTTCTCGCACGCGCCGTCGGACGCCGATCTCGCAGAGCGCTTCTGGGCCGGCCGGCTCGACGCCGCCTATGCCTTCCGCAGCCTGATCGACTCGGGCGCGGTGGTCGCCAACGGCTCGGACGCGCCGATCGAGGAGCTCGACCCGTGGGCGGGGATCTGCGCCGGTGTGCTCCGTACCTGGAGGCCGGAGCAGGCGGTGACGGTGGAGCAGGCGCTGCACGCCACGACCGTCACACCGGCCTGGCTGACCGGGGACGAGCGCCGCCGCGGCAAGCTCCTGCCCGGCTACCTGGCCGACCTGGTCGTGCTCGACCGCGACCCGCTCGCCATCCCGGCGGACGAGTTGCCCGAGGTGCAGGTCGTGGCGACGATGACCGGCGGCCGCTGGACTTACAACGCCCCGCCGTGGTGAGGGTCGCCGACCGCAACTGGCAGCAGGTCGAGGAGTACCTGGCCCACGACGACCGGGTCGTGCTCCCGGTCGGGTCGACCGAGCAGCACGCCTACCTCTCGCTCGCCACCGACTCGATCCTGGCCGAGCGGATCTCGGTCGAGGCGGCCGAGCCGCTCGGCGTGCTCGTGCTCCCGGCGATGCCGTTCGGGATCGCGCCGGGCTTCGCGGCGTTCCCGGGGACGGTCTCGCTGCGGCCGGAGACGCTCGTCGCGGTGCTCACCGAGGTGCTCGAGACCCTGCGCGGCCAGGGGTTCCGGCGGTTCCTCCTGGTCAACGGCCACGGCGGGAACACACCGGCGAGGGAGGCGGTCGAGACCCGGGGCGCGCGGTGGCACGACTGGTGGGACTCGCCCGCGGTCCGCGAAGTGGCTGCGGAGGTGTGTCCCGGCGATGCGACGCATGCATCGTGGTTCGAGAACTTCCCGTGGACGCGGCTCCAAGGCGTGGAGATGCCTGCCGCCGAGAAGCCGATGATCACCGACCGCGAGGCGCTCCGCGAGCTGGAACCCGCGGCGGTGCGGGCGGCGATCGGCGACGGCTCGTACGGGGGCCGGTACGCCGTGCCGGACGAGGATGCGTTCCGCGTGTGGAGCGCCGGGGTCGCGGAAGTCCAGGCGCTGATCGAGTCGCTGTAGCGGTCAGGCGCCGAACAGCCGCCCGAGGAAGCTGCCGCTCTTGCCGCCGGCCGGACGGGGCGGGATCTCGGAGTCGCCGAGGATCGCCGCCGGCACGTCCCAGGTCAGCCAGCGGCCGAGCGCACCGCCGCCGACCGCCTTCGCCGCCGCCGCCATCCCGACCGCCCGGACCGACGCGTGGTGGGCATCGCTGGCGAGCAGGTGCGCGAGCCCGCCCTGGATCAGGCGCAGCCCGCACTCCTGCGCGCGTTTGCCGATCCGGCCGTCGACCGACGCGGCGGTGATCTGGACGAGCACGCCCGACTCGACCAGCTGGACGAGCCGCTCCGGGTGGGCCTGCACCTCCGCGTTCCGCTCGGGGTGCGCGAGCACGGGCGCGAACCCCTGGGCGCGCATCGAGAAGAGCACGTCCGGCAGTCCGAGCGGCCAGCCGTAGTACGGCATCTCGACCAGCAGGTAGCGCGAGCCGCCCAGCCCGAAGCGCCGGAGCTCCTCCACCGGGAGCTTCGTCAGCCACTCGACGGCGATCTCGCCGCCCGTCCGGATGTCGAGCGCGATGCCGGCCGACTGGAGTTCGGCCCGCAGCTCGGCGACGCGGTATTCCATCACGCCTGCGTCCGTGGGCCAGTCGTCGCGGACGTGCGGTGTTCCCGAAATCACGGTGATTCCGTCGGCGACGGCGGAGCGCGCGATGTCGAGGCTGTCCTCGAGGGTGCGGGCGCCGTCGTCGATCCCGCGCAGAATGTGTGAATGCAGGTCGATCATGGCTCTACACTCTGAACATGGCCAGTCGGACCATGAAGCCCGTCCACGATGCGACCTGCGCGGTCGCCTGCTCGGCCGACATCGTCGGGTCGAAATGGACGGCGCTGCTGGTGCACGACATGTCCGAAGGGCCGCGGCGCTTCTCCGAGCTGGAGCACTCCTGTCCCGGCATCAGCCCGCGGACGCTGTCCGAGCGGCTGCGCTGGCTGGAGGAGGAAGGCGTCGTCACCCGGCACAGCTATGCGGAGACGCCGCCGCGGGTCGAGTACGAGCTGACCCCGAAGGGCCTCGGCCTGCTGCCCGTGGTCGAGGCGATGCGGCAGTTCGGCCACGACTGGCTCGTCCAGGACCCGGACCACACGCACTAGATCAACCATCTAGGCCAGGCCGGCGAACGCCGTAAAGAGCTCGCGCGCCGCGGCGACCCCGAGCGCGAAGTGCTCGACCAGCAGCCGCTCGTTCGGCGAGTGCAGGTTTCCCTCGGGGAGGTCGAACCCGCTGACGATCGTGGGGATGCCCCTGTCGGCGAGCGCCGGCACGATAGGGAGCGTCCCGCCCGACCGCAGCAGCAGCGGCCGGACGCCCAGCGCGCGCTCGAACGCATCCTGGCCGAGGCGGATCACGGCCGAGTCGGGCGACACCAGCCCGGCCGGTGCGGCCGACCACAGGTCGACCTCGAGCTCCGCGCCCTCCGGCGCGGCCTCGCGCAACAGCCGCTCCACCTCGGGGACGATCTCCTCCACCTTCTGGCCGGCGGCGAGCCGGATCGACAGGTTGGCCTCCGCTCCGACCGGGATCACCGTCTTCTGGAGCTGCGGCGATCCGCCCTCGACGCCGTTGACGTCGAGCGAGGGCTCGCCCCACGTGCGCACGTAGAACTCCTCGGCCGCGGTCGCGTCCATCGGCTGCGCGCCCTGGTCGGACAGCACCTCGGCGCCGGGCTGCTGCGATGCCCAGTCGGCCAGCTCCTCCGCGGTCGGTGGGATCAGCCCCTTGCGCAGCGGCTCGGGCAGGCGCCCGTCGGGCCCCGCCAGCACGCCGGAGAGCGTCCTGATCAGCGCGTGCGTCCCGGAGAGCGCCCCACCGCCGAACGACCCGGAATGCAGATCGCGATCGCCCGTCCTGATCTTGATGTGGAAGTAGCAGACGCCGCGCGTGGCGATGTAGAACGCCGGCTGCCCGCGCTTCGGCATGCCCGCGTCGAAGATCACGGCCGCGTCGGCGCCGCGTTCGTCCTGCGCGATCCAGTCGACGATCGTGTGGCCGCCGATCTCCTCCTCGCCGTCGCAGGCGAAGCGGACGTTCACCGGCAGCGCCCCCTCGGCGGCGAGTCGCGTCGCTGCCTTGAGCTGGAGGTACAGCTGCCCCTTGTCGTCGGCGACCCCGCGCGCGTAGAGCCACTCGTCCCGGATCGTCGGCTCGAACGGCGGCGACTCCCAGAGATCGAGCGGATCGGGCGGCTGGACGTCGAAATGTCCGTAGACGAGCACGGTCGGCGCGCTGTCGGCGTTCACCGACGCGCGCAGCTCGCCGATCGCGAGCGGGCGGCCGTCGAAGTCGATCAGCTCACACTCGCCGCCCGCGTTCCGCACGAACGCCGCGAGCCACTCGCCGGCGGCGCGGACGTCGTCCTGATGCGCCGGGTCGGCGCTGATGCTGGGGATGCGCAGCCACTCGGAGAGCTCGTCGAACCAGGCGGGGTCGAGCGCGGCCACGGTCGCGAAATCTAGCTACACCGCGAACGGCGCCGGGCAGGCGGCGATCTTCGGGATCGAGAAGCGCCCGATCGTGCCGAAACCCTCGGCCGGCTTGCACGCCTGCGCCACGCCCGCGTCGCACGCCACGGACAGGAAGATGAACGCGTCCTCGACCGTGAATCCGTGCTCATCGACGAGCATCCGCGCCGCCTCCTCGGAGACGAGCTGGAGCGCCTCTGCGTAGTCGGGCGCGGTTGCGTGTGGGAGCCAGCGGTCGGCGAGCTCGGTCACCGGCCACGTCGCCTGCTTGCTCTTCAGCAGGCCGAACCGGATGTCGACCTCGCCGGCGATCTCGACGCCGGTGAAGCAGATCTCGCCGTCGCCCATCGCGGCGTGCATGTCGCCGACGGCGAACATGCCGCCCGGCTGCCGCACCGGGAAGTAGATCCGAGACCCGGCGCCGTGGAAGTGGTCGTCGAGGTTGCCGCCGTGCACCCCGGCGTGGCCGGTCGGCGTCTCCTCGCCGCCGGTGGCGACGCCGACGACGCCGACCATCGGCTTCGCCGGGAACCGGACGCGGTCGTTCATCCGCACCTCGCCGTCCTTGACCTCGAACATCCGCGTGACCGGCCCCGGGATGTGATGGGTGAGCTGCCCGAATCCCGGAATGAGCGTCGCCACTCCCCACTGGACAGGTCGCACGTCGAGGATCTCGACGACGAGCGAGTCGCCGGGCTCGGCGCCACGCACCGCCACCGGCCCGGTCGCGCTGTTGATCCGTGTCAGGTCGATCGAGGTGACGAGGTCGTCCTCGCTCGTGATCTGTCCCGTGAAACAGTCGTTCGTCTCGAACGTGACCGTCTCGCCGGGATCGATCTCGAGCACAGGCTGGAGGTCGGGGCCGAACGACCAGACGACCTGCTCTTTCGAGATGCGATGCCCGGTCACGACCGCAGAAACCTAGCTGTAGCCTCTTCGGCCAGCTTGACCTACGCAGAGACGTTGAAGGCCCTTTGGCGCATGATCGGTGAGGAGACACGGGTTTCCGTCGTCGTCGACGGCGCGACCCTGGCTTCGTTCCACGTTGCGATCCTCGAACCGCCGGTGATCCCGAAACTTCCTTGGAGCCGAGCCAAGACGCTCCCCGCTCCTGGTCCGGACCGTCTCTCCGCTTGGCTTTCAGAGGACGCGTTCGTCAGCGCCGACTACGTCCATGCTGGAGAAGCCCTGCGCGTTCGACTCAGGAACGGGATCGAGCTCATCTTCGCTGCGCCCGCGCCCTGACGCGGCACCAATCGCCGCCGCGACCGACATGGCGGGCGCGGCCCACTCCGGCGGCTGAGGTGCGAGCTGCTTAGGGAAGGGGGCGCACGGGGGAAACCGGCTGTTTCCCCCGTGCGAGCGAACTCGCGGCCGAAGGCCGCGGTGAGCGTTTAGGCGACGTCGCGGAGTTTCTGGCTGTCGGACAGCGCCCGCAGCTTCTTCAGCGATTGGTTCTCGATCTGCCGGATGCGCTCGCGGGTGACGTTGAACGCGCGGCCGACCTCGTCGAGCGTCCGCGGGTGCTCGCCGTTCAGCCCGTAGCGGAGCTCGAGGACGCGCCGCTCGCGCTGCGAGAGCTGCCCGAGGATCTTCTCGAGGGTCTCCTTGCGGAGCGTGACCTCGGCGGCCTCGTCCGGCAGCGGTGCGGTCTCGTCGGTGATGAAGTGCCCGAACTCCGACTCCTCCTCGTCACCGACCGGCTTCTCGAGCGAGACCGGCGACTGGGCGGTGCGGCGGATCTGGTCGACCTCGTCCGGTGTCAGGTCGAGATCGCGGGCGATCTCGACGGCGAGCGGCTCGCGGCCGAGCTCGGCGCGCAGCTTCCGCTCGGAGCGGACGATCTTGTTCAGCTTCTCGACGACGTGCACCGGCATCCGGATCGTCCGGGCCTTGTCGGCAAGCGCGCGGGCGACCGCCTGGCGGATCCACCACGTCGCGTACGTCGAGAATTTGAAGCCCTTGCGGTAGTCGAACTTCTCCGCGGCGCGAACGAGGCCGATCGTGCCTTCCTGGATCAGATCGAGGAAGGGCAGGCCCTGGTTGCGGTAGCGCTTCGCGATCGAGACGACCAGGCGAAGGTTCGCCTCGACCATCTCCTGCTTCGCGCGATGGTCGCCGCGCTCGATGCGCTTCGCCAGCTCGACTTCTTGGGCGGCGGTGAGCAGGTCGACCCGGCCGACGTCCTTCAGGAAGAGCTGGAGCGAGTCAGTGGAGACCTCCTGGGCCTCGACTTCCTCCGCGACCGCTTCCTCTTCCTCGACGGCCACGACCTCGATCTGCAGCTCGTCGAGGGCCTGGTAGAAGTCGTCGATCTGGCCGGCGTCGAGATCGAGCTCGTCGAGCGCCAGGGTGATTTCATCCGCGGTCAGCGAGCCGGACTCCTTGCCGGCCTCCAACAGCGTTTTCGCCTCGTCCGTCTCTAGTACGGCGACACGAACCTCGACCACGACCGTCTCGGTAGCGCTCATTGTGCAACCCCTCCCGTCAAGGCCGACAAGCTAGCCGTCACCTGGTGTCCCGTCAAACGCCCCGTTCAAGAAGGCGGCAGTGTGCCTGAAGCAGCGGACGACCGCCATGGGCCGAACGACCTATCTTCGCGTCAGCCGGTCTTGATTCCTGCGAGCGTGGTCAGAAACCGGCTCGACTGCAGGCCTAGCGGCGTCTTCGGTCCGAGATTGCGTGCGAGCCGCAGTTCCTGCCGCGCCTGCTTCACGCTGCCGAGCCACAGCAGGCACAGCCCGAGGTGGAAGCGGACGCTCTGGTTCTTCGGAAAGCGCTGCGCCAGCGGGCCAAGCCGCGAGAACGTCAGCGACGGGTCGGCCTTGTCGAAGCGCCCGACGGCGGCCGCGACCTGCGCCTCGGCGTCGTCCGGCGCGAGCTTCGACGCGGCGTCGAACTCGCGCACGGCCGAGACCTGGCGGCCCAGCCGCTGCATCGCGACGCCGTAGAGCAGCTTCCCCCGCTCCGTTCCGGCGTGGTGCTCCAGGTAGGCGAGCTGCTGCGGCGGCGAGAGCCGGTCGAGCACCGCCGGCGAGGGGAAGCTCGGCACGAAGGTCGGCAGGCTGCGCGGGAACCTCGGGTGTAGGAGGTCTTCCGCGCGCAGCGAGTACGACGTGTCCGGCTGGGCCGTGCGCGCCTTCCGCCACGCGGCCTTCGCCGCCGGCAGGTCGCCGTTCCAGTACAGCCCGAGGCCCTGGTGCAGCAGCGCAAGCGAGCTGCGCGGGTGCGTCTGGGCGAGCTCGGTCAGCGTCCCGAAGCCGCGCGGCCAGTTCGCGAGCGCCGTCCCCACCTGCGCCTCGAGCGAGCCGTACCGGGCGAAGATCGGCGCCGCCTGGGCGAGCTTCCCTCCGTTGTAGAGGTTCGACGCGCGCCGGAGCGCGACCGCCTCGGGGTCGGTGCGCACCCCGAGATCGAGGACGAGCGGCGGCGAACCGGCCTGGCCGGCCGGTCGTTTCGGCGTCGGCGTGCGGGTCGCGAGCGTGACGCCGACGGTCAGCCCGGCGGCGGCGACGGCGCAGGCCGCGACGATTGCATAGAGGCGCGCGCGGGAACTCACGAGCATCGACGTTACCGGCGCCGGGAATACCTCAGGGCCTCCGGCGTTTTCATCCCTGCTCGGAACCGCTATCTTTTTTGAACCAATGACCACCTATCGCGAACTCCTGAACCAGGTCAAGGCCGAGATCGAGGAGGTCGACGCCCAGGCGGCCGCGCCTGCGCTCGGCGACGGAACGACCGTCTGGCTCGACGTCCGCGAGGTGAACGAGTGGGACGAGGGCCACATCCCCGGCGCGATCCACGTGCCGCGCGGCAACCTCGAGTCGCGGATCGAGAACGCCGTCCCCGACCACGACGCGCGCATCGTCGTCTACTGCGCCGTCGGTTCCCGGTCGGCCTTCTCCGCGAAAACGCTCGAGGAGCTCGGCTACGGCGACGTCGTCAATCTCGCGGGCGGCTACACCGAGTGGAAGCGCGGCGGCTTCCCCACCGAGCTGCCGAAGTCGCTCGGCGAGGAGCAGCGCCGCCGGTACAGCCGCCACCTGCTGATCCCGGAAGTCGGCGAGGCGGGCCAGCTGAAGCTGCTCGAGTCGCGGATCCTTCTGATCGGCGCCGGGGGCCTCGGCTCCCCCGCTTCCCTCTATCTCGCCGCCGCCGGCGTCGGCACGCTCGGGATCGTCGACGACGACGTCGTCGACGCTTCCAACCTCCAGCGGCAGATCGTCCACTCGACCGAGCGGCTCGGCGACTCGAAGGCCGAGTCGGCGAAGCGCACGATCGAGGCGCTCAACCCCGACGTCACCGTCAAGACATTCCAGGAGCGGCTCACGTCCGAGAACGTCGACCGGATCCTCGGCGAGGGCTGGGACGTGATCGTCGACGGTGCCGACAACTTCCCGACGCGGTACCTGCTGAACGACGCATCGGTGTGGCACAAGATTCCGGTCGTCCACGGCTCGATCTACCGCTTCGAGGGCCAGGTCACCGTCTTCAAGCCGCATGAGGGCCCGTGCTACCGCTGCCTGTTCCCGTCTCCGCCGCCGCCCGAGCTCGCGCCGAGCTGCGCCGAGGGCGGCGTGCTGGGCGTGCTCCCGGGCGTCATCGGCTCGATCCAGGCGACCGAGGCGCTGAAGGTCGCGCTCGGCATGGGCGACCCGCTCGTCGGCCGGTTGCTCCTCTACGACGCGCTCGCCGCCTCGTTCACGGAGGTCTCGCTCCGCAAGGATCCGGCCTGCCCGGTCTGCGGCGAGCACCCGACGATCACCGAGTACATCGACTACGTCGAGTTCTGTGCAGGCCCGAGAGCGCACGCATGACGAAGGTGCGGATCCCACCCACGCTGCGCACCGCCACCGGCGGCGAGCGCGAGGTGCCCGGCGTCGGCAACACCGTCGGCGAGATCCTGGACGACCTCACCGCCCGCTTCCCCGGGCTCGAGGGACAGCTGCAGTACGCGAACGTCTACGTCGACGGCGAGGACATCCGCACGCTCGAGGAGCTCGAGACGCCGGTCCCGGAGGGCGCGACGGTGATCCTGCTGCCGGCGATGGCCGGCGGCGCGAGCCGCCTCGCCCCCGGCCTGCTCGACCTGATCGGCGACACGCCGCTCGTCGAGCTGACACGCCTCGCACCGAAGTCGGGCGTCCAGATCTACGCGAAGCTCGAGGGCGCCAACCCGACCGGGTCGATCAAGGACCGCGTCGCGCTGGCGATGATCGAGGCGGCCGAGGCCTCCGGCGAGCTGGAGCCCGGGCGCACGCTGATCGAGCCGACCAGCGGCAACACCGGAATCGCGCTCGCGATGGTCGCGAAGCTGAAGGGCTACCCGCTCACGTGCGTGATGCCCGCGAACGCGACCGAGGAGCGCCGCCGGCTGCTGCAGATCTACGGCGCGGGGGTCGTCGAGTCACCGGCGGAGGAGGGCTCGAACGGCGCCGTCCGTCTCGCGCTCGAGCTGGCCGAGCGCGACTCGCGGCTGTTCATGCCGTTCCAGTACGCGAACGAGGCGAACCCGCGCGCCCACTACGAGGGCACGGGCGCGGAGATCGCCGAGGCGCTCGACCGCGTCGACGTGCTCGTCGCCGGGCTCGGCACCGGCGGGACGCTGATGGGCGCCGGCGAGCGCGTCCGCGAGACCTTCCCCGACGTCGTCGTCGCCGCGGCCGAGCCGCTGCCGGGCGACCCCGTGATGGGACTCCGCTCGCTGGAGGACGGCTACGTCCCGCCGATCCTCGACGTCGCCAGGCTCGACCGGAAATTGCTCGTCTCGAACGCCGAGTCGCTCGCCGGCCTGCGGGCGCTGATCGAGCAGGAAGCGATCTTTGCCGGCGTCTCGTCCGGTGCGGTCGTCCACGTCGCACGCCGAATGGCCGAGGAGCTCGACGAGGGCGTCGTCGTCTGCATCCTCGCCGACGGCGGCTGGAAGTACCTCTCCGCCGACTTCTGGGACGCACCCGATGCCGGTGCGGCGATGGAGCACGGCCACTGGTGGTAGTCCCGGCCGAGCTTCGCCTGGAGCTCGCGCGGCACGCGGACGAGGAGGCGCCGAACGAGGCGTGCGGGTTGATCGCCTTCCGCGACGGCGTCGCCGAGCGCTACCTCGCCGCCGACAACGCCGCGGCGAGCCCGTACCGGTTCGAGCTGCGGCCGCGCGACCCGATGGACTTCTATCTCGAGGACGACGGATACGAGCTCGCCGTCTTCCACTCGCACCCGACCGACTCGGCGAAGCCGTCGCGGACGGACATCGCGAACATCGGCCAGTGGGAAGGCCGGCCGTACCTGATCCTCTCGCGGCCGACCGGCGAGCTGCTCGCATGGACGATCACAGCGGGAGCGGCCGAGCCGCTCCCGCTGTCGTAGTCGTTCCGCGGGCTACGCGACCTTGAAAGTGCCGTGAATCGAGCTCTGGTGGGGCACACAGAAGTACTTGTACGTGCCCTTCTTGAGCGTGATGATCACGGTCTTCGTCCCCACGAACGGGACGCTCGTGAGCGCGCGGTTCAGCCCGTTGCCCTGGAGTTGGAAGTTGTGGATGTTCGCTTTGTCGGAGACGACGAACGTGTAGGCGCCGGCCTTCAGCGTCTTGACCGCCTTGCCGTTCTGCTTCAACGAGATCGTGAAGCCGGGGCCGACCGCCCCGACCAGCTTCGGCGGTGACATGGGCGCCGCGGTCACGGTCACAGTCGCGAGCAACGCGACCGAGCCGGCGGCGAGGAGTGTGCAGATGAGCTTCATGGGAGAACAGTACGCCGCGAACGCAGCAGCGGATTTAGGAGACGGTGAAGCTGCCCTTCATCGTCGTGAGGTGCGGGTCACAGACGAACTTGTACCTGCCCTTCGCGAGCTTGACGACGACCGTCTTCTTGCCGACGAAGCCGATCTTCGTGATCTCCTTGTTGACCCCGGGGCCGCGCAGGTGGAAGTTGTGGATGTTCGACTTGTCCGTGACGGTGATCGAGTACATGCCGTCATCCAGCGTCTTGAACGCCTTGCCGTTCTTCTTCAGCGTGATCGTGAAGCCCGGCCCAACCGTTCCGACCAGCTTGGTCACGGTCGGCCTGGCGTTCGAGGCGGAGGCGACGACAAGTGTCCCCGCGAGGGCGGCGATCAGCGTGAGCATGCGAAATCGTTTCATGGAGCTCCTTCCGGGTGATGTCCCCTTCCCTGCCAGGATAGAGACGCGGTGCGTGTCCAGGAGATTGCAACCGGGCTGTGGCGGTGGACGGGACTCCACCCGGCCTGGACGCCCGCCGACGGCGGCCCCGAGGGCTGGGAGCAGGAGGTCTCCTGCTATTTCTACGAGGGGCCGGACGCGATCGTGCTCATCGACCCGCTCGTCCCGCCGGAGGACCGCGACCGGTTCTACGCGGCGCTCGACCGCGACGTCGAGCGCCTCGGACGACCCGTGCGCATCCTCATGACGGTCGAGGCGCACCGGCGCAGCACGGCCGAGCTGGCCGAGCGCTACGACGCCACGGTCGGCGAGGGCGCGGGCGGCGTGGAGGTGGCGGCCGAACCGTTCGACGAACTCGTCTTCTGGATCCCCGGACACCGCGCCGTCGTATTCGGCGACATCCTGCTCGGCCGCGACGGCGGGCTGTGGGTGGACCGTCCCTGGCTGGGCGAGCGCTACGACGAGGTCATGGCCGCGCTCCGGTCGCTGCTCGACCTGCCGGTCGAGCGCGTCCTCGTCGCGCACGGCGAGCCCGTGCTCGAGAAGGGCCGCGAGGCACTCCGCGCGGCGCTGTCCTCTGCGGACTAGAACTTCGTGACGTCTTTCGCCCCCGTCTCTGAGACCGGGGGGAACGAGTTGTCCACCGGGGTGCTCGCGGCCGCCCGGCTCACCGGACGAAGCCCGGCGACGTCGTGCGGATCTAGGCGGGAACGGCCGAGCGGTCGAGCGTGGCGACGAACGCCTTCGACCACTCGGCGAGATCGCCCCAGCCGCGGCACGAGACCATGTTGCCGTCGACGACGTCGGCGCCCTCGACGTACGTGCCGCCGGCGGCCTCGATGTCGGGGCCGAGCGGCGGGAAGCCGGAGCTCGTGCGCCCCTGGAGGTAGCCGAGCGCGGCCGGGACCTGCGGGCCGTGGCAGAGCGTGCCGACCGGCAGGTCGTTGTCGAAGAAATGCGCGACGATCCGCTTCACGTCCGGGTCGACGCGGATGTACTCGGGCGCACGGCCGCCGGGGATGACGACGCCCGCGTAGCGCTCCGGCTCGACCTCCGAGAACGCGAGATCCGGCTCGACGCGGCGGCCCGGCTTCTCGACGTACGCGTCCGAGTCGGGCTCGAAGTCGTGGACGACCGTCCGCATCGTCCGCCGCGACGGCGCCGCGACGTCCACCCCGTAGCCGGCCTCGCGCAGCCGGTAGAGGATGTAGAAGAGCTCGAGGTCCTCGACGGCATCGCCGGCAAGGATCAGCACGCGATCGGCCACGGGCGAAGTATCGCTCACGCGCGCAACGGGCGCAGCACCACGACGGCGACCAGCGGCACCGCCGCGGCGACGAGAAAGCCGGCGCGCCACGACGTCGACTCGACGAGCGGCGCGAACAGGAAAGGCGTCACGGCGACGGCAACGGCGATCAGCGTCTGCTGCACCCCGAGCGCCGCCCCGCTCCTGCTCGGCCCAGCCGTCTCGACCGCAGCCGCGACCGCCAGCGCGTTCCACGACATCGACAGCCCGCCGCCGACCACGAGAGCGGGAACGAGCAGCCACACCGTCGATCCGGTGAGCACCCCCGCCGCGGCCACTGCGACCGTCGTGGCCGCGCCGATGACCCGGATCAGCCGGACACGCCCGCCCCGGCGGCGGTCCGACCGGCGCCCGGACATCAGCCGCCCGGCTGCGCCCCACACGTTGATCGCGGCGAGCACGAGCCCCGCCTCCATCGCCGTGAAGCCCCGCTGCGACTCGAGGAAGATGACGACGAATCCCGTGACCGCGACCTGCGTGCAGATCAACGCGGAACTGCCGAACGACAGGCGCCAGATCCGTCCGTCGCGCACCGGATGGCGAAGCGCGTCGGCCGGGTCCTCCCCGTCTCCACGCACCGGCCCCTCGACGAGCCATACGGCGGCGAGCGCGGCGGAGACGAGCGAGAACGCGGCGAGCACGAGCAGCGCCGCCCGCGTGCCCCACTGGTCGGCGATCACCGGGATGCCGAGCGCGGCGGCGAAGCCGCCGATCGGCACGGACGTCTGCCGGATCCCGAGCGCGAACCCCCTCGTCTCGCGCGTGAACCAGCTCGTCACGGCACGTCCGGTCGCCGTGTTGATGCTCGCGCCGAAGGCGCCCGAGATCGCGAGCAGCAGCGCGAGCGAGGCGAACTCCGGCGCGTACGCCGCCGCGCCGAGCGCGATCCCCGCACCGAGCAGCCCGGCCGTGCCCGTCACCCGCTCGCCGACGTAGTCGGCCGCCAGCCCCCACGGCAGGATCGTGAGGACAGCCCCGACCGCGGCGATCCCCAGAAGCACGCCCACCTCGGTGAGGCTGAGGCCGTACCGGTCGCGCAGGCCGGGCGCCAGTACGGCCAGGCCGAACGCGACGGCCGCCTGCGAGGTCTGCGCGAAGGTGCCGACGCCGAGGACGAGCCAGCGCCGCTCCATGGGTCTACGCCTTGCGCAGCGGGTACTCGTGGCGGCTCGAGCTACCCTCGAACCGGCTCTTCGTCGCGAGGAACGTCTTCACGTCCTCCTTGCGCAGCAGCACCGACGTCTCGGTGTCCCACGGGATCACCGTCCCCTGCGAGATACGCGCGAGGAAGAGCTGGATCACCGGCACGAAGCCCTGGACGTACGGCTGCTGGTCGACGACGAAGTCGAGCGTGCCGTCGGCGACCAGCGCGAGGTCGTCGGGCAGCAGGTCGTAGCCGCCGCCCTTGACGCCCTTCGTGCGCAGGCCGAGCCGCTGGATCGCCTTGCCGCACGCGAGCGTGCCGACGCCGTCGACCGCGAACAGCCCGCGGATGTTCTTCTGGCTCTGATACGCCGCCTCGACCGCGTTCTGCTGCGAGCGAACGTCGCCGGAGAGCCGGACGACGATCGCGGCCGGCGCCTTCGACGCGCCTGCCAGGCCGGCGAACATCCCCTGCAGGCGGCGCTCCTGCCACACCTTCGGGTTCCTGGGAGCGAACAGGATCACCGAGCTCCGTGGTGTGAGCCGCGCGATCTCCGCGCCGACGTTTGCCCCGGACGCGCGGGGGTTCTCGCCGACGTAGGCGAACCGCCGCGCACTCGACCCCGAGTCGACGTTGAACGCGACCAGCGGGATGCCGGCCTTCGTCGCGAGGTCGACCTCCGGCACGAACGTGGCCTGGTCGAGGATCGACACGGCAATCCCGTCGGCCTTGTGCGCGATCGCCGACCGGAGCGCCTTGACGGTCTCCTTCACGTCACCGCGCGGCGAGCCCGTCCACTGCATCGAGCACTTCACGAGCACGGCCGCGTCCTGGGCGCCGAACTGCGTGGCGACGAGCAGCGGGTCGAGCGTGTCGTGGCTGACGAACACGAACTTCCAGCGCGGGTGCGCCGGGAAGTCGCCGCCGCCGCCGCCGGCGAGCGCCGCCGCCGGCCCGAGCAGCTGCGCGACCGAGAGGCCCGCCGCTCCGATACCGGCGCGCCTGAGGAAGTCCGCACGATCGGTCATGCCGCCGGATGCTCCAGGAGGATCCGCCCGACGACGCCGTCGCGCTCGGCCATCAGCCCGAAGGCGTCCTCGAACCGGTCGGCCGGGAAGCGGCGGGCGACGACCGGGGCGAGGTCGACGAGCCCGGCGCCGAGCAGCTCTACGACCCGCGACCAGACGGCCGTGGTGTACCCGACGCTGCCGATCAGCGACAGGTCGCGCAGGACGAACGTGTCCGCCGGGATCGACAACGGCCGTCCTGCGCCGGCGATCCCGAGCGCGACCAGACGGCCGCCCATCCGCGGCAGCCGGGTCGCGAGCTCGATCGCCGGGACGGCACCCGCGGTCTCGACGACGAGGTCGAGCTCGCCCTCGTGGGCCGCCGAGCCGCCGGAGACGTCGACCGTCTCGCTCGCGCCGAGCCGCCGCGCGAGATCGAGCTCGGCCTCGCGCACGCCGTAGGCGACGATCGCGGCCGGCGAGAACAGGCGCGCGAGCACGATCGCGAGCGCGCCGAGCGTCCCGACGCCGATCACGCCGATCGTCTCGCCCGGCATAGGCCGCGCGCGCTTCAGCCCCTGCAGCACGACCGACGCGGGCTCGATCAGCACCGCCGAGTCCAGCTCGACCGAGTCGGGCAGCCGGTGGACGACCCGCCGCGGCGCGACCACCAGCTCGCCGTAGCCCCCACCGCGCGTGAACCCGAGCTGGTCGTACGTCTCGCAGAGATGCGTGTCGCCGGCGCGGCAGCGGCGGCACGCGCCGCAGTAGCAAAAGCCTTCGCAGACCACGCGGTCGCCGGGCCCGACACCGGTCACGCCCTCGCCGACCGCCTCGACCACGCCGCTCCACTCGTGGCCCGGAATGCACGGATAGCGCACCCAGCGCAGGTCGAGCTCACCGTCGAGCACCTCGACGTCGGTGCGGCACAACCCCGCAAACCGGCTGCGCACGAGCACGTCCCCCGGCCCGCAGGTCGGGGTCTCCACCTCCCCGTACACGACCTCGTGCGGGCGCTCTATCACGACCGCCTTCACGGGCCTAGTCTACGCAGGGCGATGCCGCCGGCTCCCTCCGCTACGGCCACCCGCTTCGGGGCGATCTACACCGCGGCGATCGCCGACATCCTCGACCGGCGCGGGCTGCTCCACCAGACGCTGCCGGCCGAGCTCGCGCCGCTCAGCCCCGGCATGCGGTTGGCCGGGCCCGCGTACCCCGTGGAAGGACACCCGCACACCGGTCACCACTACGACGCCTCGATCCGGAAGTTCCTCGCGATGCTCGGCTCGGTGCCGGCGGGCAGCGTCGCCGTCTACCAGACGAACGACCGCGAGTCGGCCCAGCTGGGCGAGCTGTCGGTCAGCTCGCTGAAGGCCCACGGCTGCGCCGGCGTCGTGCTGGACGGCGGCTGCCGCGACGTCGACTTCATCGTCGCGGAGGGCTTCCCCGTCTTCGCCCGCTACACGACGCCCCAGGACTCGGTGCCGCGCTGGGAGCTGACCGGCCACGGCGACGTCACCGTGACGATCGGCGACGTGGCCGTCGCGCCGGGCGACTGGGTCGTCGCCGACGCCGACGGGATCGTCGTCGTCCCCGCAGATCTCGTCGGCGCGGTGCTCGACGAGGCGGAGGCGAAGGCGGCGGTCGAGAACGAGATCCGCTCGGCCGTACGCGGCGGGGAGCTACCGCTCGCAGCCTACGAGCGCTACGGAACGTTCTAACCGTCGGCGGCGCGCGGCTCGTCGTGCGCGGACTTCGGCAGGAACTCGACCTCGAGCCGCTCGATCCGTGAGCCCTCCACGTCGACCACCGTGAAGTGGAGCGCGCCGTCGACGAGTTCGTCGCCCGCCTCCGGCTGGCGCCCGAGCAGCCCGAAGATGTAGCCGCCCATCGTGTGGTAGTCCTCGATCGGCAGCTCGACGTCGAACTGCTCGTTGAAGTCGTCGATCGGGAAGGTGCCGTCGATGCGGATGCGCCCGTCGTCGAAGCGCTCGATCGACTCGTCGGGCAGGTCGAACTCGTCCTCGATCTCGCCGACGATCTCCTCGATCACGTCCTCGAGCGTGACGATCCCCTCCATGTCGCCGTACTCGTCGACGACGATCGCCATGTGCTGGCTCGTCCGCCGGAACTCGGTCAGGAGCGCGGCGATGTCCTTGGTCTCCGGGACGATGTACGGCTGCCGCAGGATCTCCTCGACCGAGACCTCGGCGATGCCACGCTCGTTCATCGCCTTCAGCAGGTCGCGCAGGTGCAGGACGCCGATGATGTGCTCGGGCGACTCCCGGTAGACCGGGAACCGCGTGTACGGCGAGTCGAGCACCTTGCGCAGGCACTCCTCCGGCGGCATGTCCGCGGCGACGACGACCACCTCGGGCCGCGGCACCATCACGTCGGACGCCTCCTTGTCGGCGAAGTCGAAGACCTTGTAGAGCATCTCCTGCTCCTCTTCCTCGAGCTCGCCCTCGACCGTCGAGCGCTCCAGGAGGAGCTTCAGCTCGGCCTCCGAGTAGACGGCGCCGTCGCCGCTCGGCGCCTCGAGCCCGAGCATGTGCAGCGTCACCTCGCTCGAGCGCTGCAGGAACCAGATCAGCGGCTTCAGCACGAAGAAGAACGCGCGCACGGGCGTCGCGACGAGCAGCGCGGTCTGCTCGGAGTACTGCAGCGACACTGCCTTCGGAACGAGCTCGCCGATGACGACGTGGAAGAACGTCAGGAGGAGCAGCGAGAGCGCGACGGCCAGCACGGTGGCCATCACCGGGTCGAAGATCTTGGTCAGCGCGTGCTCGCCGAGGGCGCCGATCGCGAGGGACGTGACGGTGACGCCGAGTTGCATCGCGGCGATGAACCGCGCCGGCACGGCGGTCAGGCCGAGCACCTGCTTGGCGCGGCGGTGGCCCTCCTCGGCCATCTCCTGGAGGCGCGTGCGCCGCACGGTGACGAGCGCGTACTCGGCCCCGACGAAAAACCCGTTCAGCAGGATGAGCGCCGCGACGGCGACGAGCTCGAGAGCCAGCGTCATGCCCCGCTCACCGGGGCCCACGTACTAGGAAGGAGGTCGTTCTCCAAAGGAACTACGGGCGAGTATAGGTGAGACATCCGTCGTCATCCCCGCGCGCGGCCCGGCCCTCGACCACGAGCCGTTCGGCGTGGGACAGCGCCTCGGCGACGGCGAAGCGCCGCTGGGCCGCGCCGAGATCGCCGGGGAAGAGCACCCACGACAGCGCGTACCCGCTCTTCGGCCCGTCGGCGAGCGCCTGCTCGGTCGCGTCGAGCCGCTCGCGGTGGTGATCGACGATCTCGCGGGCGCGGCCGGCCGGATCGTCGATCGGGTCGCCGTGGCCGGGCAGCGCCAGAGCCGGCGCGAGCTCGGCGACCCGCTCCAGCGACGACATGAAGTCGCCGAGCGGGTCGGGGCGCGAGTCGGGGTAGAGACCGACCGCCGGCGTGATCCGGGGAAGCAGATGATCGCCCGCGATCATGACGTCGTCCTTCAGGAGGCAGATGTGCCCGTCGGCGTGACCGGGAAACTCGGCGACGCGCCAGCCGGCGACCTCGTCGCCCTCGCGCAGCAGCCGGGCGTCGGGGACGAAGTGGACGAACTGGCGGTAGATGCTCCCGACCTCGAGCAGCTCGGCGGCCTCCTCCGGCGGGATCCCCTGCTGCGCGAACCACGCGGCCAGCTGCGGCACCCACGCGTCGCTGCCCCAGACCTTCTCGCACTGGTAGTGGTCGATCGCCCCCTGGAGGACCGGTGCGCCGGTCACCTCGACGACGTCGGCGGTGCCGCCCACGTGGTCGGGATGGAAGTGCGTGACGAGGATCGCCGCGATCGGCCGGTCGAGCAGCGGCACCAGCTCGGCCCAGTGCTCGACCATGTCGGGCAAGCCGAGGCCGGTGTCGACGAGCAGGTATCCGTCGTCGGTCGGCACGAGGTAGCCGTGGACGTGACCCGGGCTTCATCGGCATCGGGTAGGTCAAGCGGACGATGCCGTCGGCGGAGGTCGACAGGGGCGAACGTATGTTCTATCATCATGCGATGAGGGTCGAGTATCGCGAAGAGCCCTGCCGGAGCGCGCTGAACCGCGTGAAGGGGATGTACTTCGGATGGTCGCTGAACCCCTACATGGGCTGCGCCCACCGCTGCACGTTCTGTTACGTCCGGGCGTACGAGCTACGTGCCGACCGGCCCTCCGACGACCGGTACGGGCGGTCGATCCGCGTGAAGATCAACGTCGCCGACGTGCTGCGCGCCGAGCTCGCGCGAGCCTCGTGGCAGGGCGACACCGTCGCGATCGGGGCGGCCACCGATCCGTACCAGCCCGCCGAGGGCCGCTACGAGCTCACCCGCCGCTGTCTCGAGGTGCTGCGCGACGCGTCCAACCCGATCAGCCTGATCACCCGCAGCCCGATGATCGTGCGCGACATCGACGTCCTCGCCGAGGCGTCGTCGCGCGCGCAGGTCGGCGTCGTCTTCTCGGTACCGACGCTCGACGAGGAGGTCTGGCGGCGCACCGAGCCCGGCACCCCTCCCCCGCGCCGCCGGCTCGAAGCCCTCACCCGGCTGGTCGAGGCGGGCGTGAACGCGAGCGTCGGGATGGCGCCGATCCTGCCCGGGATCTCCGACTCGCCTGAGCAGCTCGAGCAGGTCGTGCGTGCCGCCCGCGAGGCGGGCGCGACCGGCGTCTGGGCGAACGTGCTCTACCTCAGGCCGGGCACGCGTGAGCACTTCCTCGAGGCGCTCGCGCAGGACTGGCCCGACGAGCTCGACCGGTACGAGCGGCTGTACGCCTCGCGCTCGTACCTGCCGAAGGCGCAGGTCGAGCCGGTCCGCCGGGCCGTCGCCGATCTACGGCGGCAGTACGCGATCCGCGACCGCCGCACCGTCCGCCTCGAGCCTCCTCCGCCGGTCGAGCAGCTCGCGCTGGCTCTCTGACCGCCTACGGCCCTTCTATGATCGCACCGCATGACCGAGCAGCCCACGGAGATCACCTGCCTGATCGTCGACGACCACGAGGTCGTCCGCGAAGGGCTCAGGCTGTCGTTGTCCCGCGCCCCGCACATCCGTGTGATCGGCGAGGCGCCCGACGGCGAGCAGGCGGTCGCGCTGGTCGAGCGGCGCAAGCCCGACGTCGTGATCATGGACGTCCGCATGCCGGGCATGGACGGGCTCGAGGCGACGAAGCTGATCACCGCGCAGACACCCGAGACCGCCGTCCTGATCTTCACCGCGTTCAGCGAGCGCTCCCTGCTCGCGCGCGGGCTCGAGTCGGGCGCGAGGGGCTACATCCTCAAGGAGGCGCCGCACGAGACGCTGCTCAAGGCGATCGACAAGCTCGCCGCCGGCGAGAGCTACATCGACCCGGCGCTGATGCCGGCGTTCCTGAGCGGCAAGGAAGGCACCGACATGCTCACCCCGCGCGAGCGGGAGATCCTCCAGCTGCTCGCCGACGGGATGTCGAACGCCGACGTCGCGGCCAAGCTCTTCATCAGCCAGGAGACCGTGAAGAGCCACGTGCGGCACATCCTCACGAAGCTCGAGGCCGACACGCGCACGCACGCAGTCGCGATCGCGCTGCGCGACTCGATCATCGATTGAGCGAGCCTCCGCACGAGCGGCGGCAGGGCGAGCGGCGCCAGGAGGAACGCGACCGCTTCCGCCAGTTCGAGCAGCGGATCGCGGCCGAGCAGGACGAACGGCGGCGGCTCGCGCTGGTCCTCCACGACGGGGCCGTGCAGGCGCTCGCCGGGATCGCGCTGATGCTCGACGCCGTCGACCACGCGATCGCCGACGGGCGGACCGACGACGCCCGGCGCGTGCTCGCGAGCGCGCTGAAGCAGCACCGGGCGACGATCCAGTCGCTGCGCGACCTCTCGTTCAACATCGAGCCGGTCGCGCTGCGCGACCAGGGCTTCGAGCCGGCGGTGCGCGAGCTCGCCGAGCAGGTCGGGCTCGCCCGCGAGGTGCGGATGGACGTCGAGGTCGACCCGGCCGAGGCGCTCGCCGAGCGTGCCCAGGTGACCTTCTACCAGCTGATCCGCGCGGCGCTCGACCAGGCCGCCGCCCGCAAGCCGACGCGCATCTCGATCACCGTCGCCGACGCCGACGACGGCTCGGCCGTGCTGACGATCGCCGACGACGGCCACCTCGAGCGGCGCGACCCGACCGAGGCGTTCGAGGAGCGCGCGAGCCCGCTGAGTGGGACGGTGCAGGTCGACCGCAGCGAGACGGGAACGACCGTCACGGTCGTGCTTCCCGGGTACGCGGCACGCTAGGATCCGCGCCGATGGGCTACCTCATGTTCGTCTGGAAGCCGAGCGGCTACGAGCTGCGCGAGCGCGACGGCGACGTCCCGGCCGTCGGCGACGAGGTCGAGGCGGACGACGTCCGCATGACCGTCACGAAGGTGGCCGCATCGCCGCTGCCGCGCGACGACCGCCGCTGCGCGTACGTGCAGCCGGTCTAGCTTTTCTTGGTCGGCTTCGGAGCGGGCGCGCCCTTGTTCTCGCGCGCCTTCTTCGCCCGCTGGCGGTCGTTCTTCCAGCGCCTGATCGGCCGTGAACCGCGTCCCATGGCGACACTGTAGCCGTGGACGACTTCGAGCAGCTGATCGAGGAGGCGATCGCCTCCCTCCCGGACGACCTCCGCGAGTTCATGTCGAACGTCGCGGTGTTCGTCGAGGACGAGCCGCCGCCCGGGATGCCGCTGCTGGGCCTCTACCAGGGCGTCCCGCTCACCCGGCGCACGAGCTCGTACTCCGCGGTGCCGCCGGACCGGATCACGATCTACCGCGGCCCACTCGAGCGGATGACGGCGGCGACCCCGACCGGCTGCGCGCACAGGTGCGGCGCGTCGTCCTGCACGAGATCGCCCACCACTTCGGGATCTCGGACGAGCGCCTGCACGAGCTCGACCGCTACTGATCGATCCTGCTCAGGCGCACGTGCGCTCGCGCACTACCTTCGGTCGAAGGATGGCCCAGCAGAGGAGCCGCAATCTCGCGGCCCGAGCCGGAGGCTGGAGCGCCCGCCACTGGAAGCGAGCGACGTTCGGCTGGCTCGCGTTCACGGTCGTCGCCGTCCTGCTGGGCGGCTGGGTCGGGGCCCACGAGATGGCCGACGGGGACGCGGCATCGGGTGAGGCGGCGGTGGCCGAGCACATCCTCGCCGGCGCCGGCTTCCGCACCCCCGCGACCGAGAGCGTGCTCGTCCAGAGCGCCGACGTCCGCGCCTCCGATCCCGCGTTCCAGAGCGCGATCGCCGGCGTCGTCCAGATGGTGTCCCGCGACCCGAACGTGATCAACGTCCGCAATCCGCTGCTCTCGCCGTCGACCCAGATCTCGCGCGACCGGCACTCGGCGCTCGTCCAGTTCGACATCAGGGGGAAGCGCGACCTGGCCGAGGCGAAGGTGCAGCCGATCATGGACTCGGTCGCCGCGGTGCAGCGCGCGAACCCGAACTTCCTGATCGAGCAGTTCGGCTACGCGAGCTCCAACCACGTCCTGTCGAAGGTCTACAACGACGACTTCTCGCGCGCGGAGAAGCTGTCGCTGCCGCTGACGCTGCTCGTGCTCCTGCTCGCGTTCGGCGCCTTCGTCGCCGCGGGCATTCCCGTGCTGCTCGCCTTCTCGGCGGTGCTCGCCGCGATCGGGCTGAACGAGCTCGTCAGCCATGTAGTTCCTGTCGCCGGCGCGACCCAGTCCGTGATCCTCCTCGTCGGCATGGCCGTGGGCGTCGACTACTCGCTGTTCTACCTCCGTCGTGAGCGCGAGGAGCGCGCGAAGGGCGCCGAGCCGGACGCGGCGCTCGCCCGGGCGGCCGCCACGTCGGGACAGGCGGTGCTGATCTCCGGCGGGACGGTGCTGATCGCGATGGCCGGGATGTTCCTCGCGGGCAACCGCATCTTCACGTCGATCGCGCTCGGGACGATGATCGTCGTCTTCGTCGCGATGATCGGGTCGCTCACCGTGCTGCCGGCGCTGCTCCACAAGCTCGGCGACCGGGTCGAGAAGGGCCAGGTTCCGTTCCTGAGGAAGCTGCGCCGCCCGGCCGGCGAGTCGCGCGCCTGGGGAGCGGTGTTGCGCCCCGTGCTTCGCCACCCGACCGTGGCGGTCGTCACAGCCGGCGGCGCGCTGATGATCGCCGCCTTGCCGGTGCTCGGGATGCACACAAAGCTGCCGAGCTTCACCGACCTGCCTCACAGCCTCGCGATCGTCCGCACCTACCAGCACATCCAGCAGGCGTTCCCGGGCTCGCAGACGCCCGTCGAGGTCGTCGTGCAGGCCGACGACGTCACGGCGCCGGAGTATCGCGCCGCCTACGACCGCTTCCGCGGCCTCGCCGTCACCACCGGCGTCCTCTACGAGCCGTTCCACGTGTTCGTCAATCCCGACCGGACGGTGGCGCGTATCGAGCTCTCGATTGCCGGGACGGGCGACGACAGGACGTCGTACGCGGCCCTCCACACCCTGCGCTCCGTCGTGATCTCGCAGATCGCCGACAACCTGCCGGACGCGACGGTCGCGGTCACCGGCCAGACCGCGGGAACCCACGACTTCAACGCGATGATGAAGGCCCGGGCGCCGCTCGTGATCGGCGTTCGTGCTGGCGCTCGCCTTCCTGCTGCTGCTGTTCACGTTCCGCTCGATCGTCATCCCGCTGACCGCGATCGCCCTCAACCTGCTCTCCGTCGGCGCGGCGTACGGGATCCTGATCTCGATCTTCCAGTGGGGCCATCTGGAGGGCCTGCTCGGCTTCCGGTCGAACCACGCGATCACCGCCTGGCTGCCGCTCTTCCTGTTCGTGATCCTCTTCGGCCTCTCGATGGACTACCACGTGTTCATCATCAGCCGGATCAAGGAGCTCCACGACCGCGGGCTGCCGACCGAGCAGGCGGTCGAGCGCGGGATCCTCGGCACCGCGGGCACCGTGACCGCTGCGGCGATCGTCATGGTCGCGGTGTTCTCGATCTTCGCGGGCCTCCGCGAGATCGACGTCAAGCAGATGGGCGTCGGCCTGGCGATCGCGATCGCGATCGACGCGACCGTGATCCGCGGCGTGCTCCTGCCGGCGACGATGAAGCTGCTCGGCGAGTGGAACTGGTACCTCCCGCGGCGGCTGTCCCGGCTGCCGCACGTGCCGGTCGAGGGCGGCGCCGGGCCGGACTCGGCAGCGCGCGCCTAACCGGCGGCGTTCTCGGCGGCGACGAGGCCGAGGACGAGCGCCTGCGCCAGGCCGCTGCCGTAGCCGCCGTTCGAGAGGCCGCCTGCGTCCACTCCGGCCACCCAGACGCCGTCGGCGGCCCGGGCACGCGTGTCGACCTTCACTCCGCCGTACGTGTGCGTGACGGCCGCGTAGACGCGCACACGCAGCCCGCCGCCCGGAAGCGGCTCGCGTCTCCTGGGCGTACGGGAGCTTCTCGGCCACCTCGGGACGCTCCAGAGCCGCGGCGTCCAGCTCGTACCAGGCGCGGCCGCCGGGCTGGGCGGCGATCGCCTGCGCCAGGTCGTTCTCCGACCACGACGGCTCGCCGGGGAAGAACTCCTCGCCGTCGTCGTTCACGCGGCGGGCGAAGCGGCCGTACAGCTGGGAGGCGGCGACGAAGTGCTCCTCCGGGACGGGGCCAGGCATCGCGCGGCCGTAGAACTCGGGGCTCGGCGCCTCCTCGGCGCCGAGCGCGAGCGCGATGTCGACGCCGCCCCCGTCCGACCATGGGTTGGAACGGACGAGGAGCCCGCGCTCGTGTGCGAGACGAACCGGGTAGCCGCCGGTGGCGACCACGAGTGGCCCCTCCCCCGGCTCGGCTGTACCGAACCGCACCTCGCCGGCCGCACGGACGAGCGCTTCGGTGAGACCGGCCGGGTCGAACCGCCGCCCGGTGGTCAACGGGTTCGCCGTGTGCGGCGCGCTCTCCGCCCCGAGCCGGCCAAGCCACTCGAGCGCGTCGTCGAGCCGCTCCCACACGAGCCGCTGCAGCGCCTCGTCCCCGCCCGGGCACTGACACCGGTAGTCGTCGAAGTCGCCGTAGCGCCAGACGACGCCGCTGGAGAGCAACATCGAGCCGCCCGGCCGATCGCCCTTCTCCAGCACGGTCACGTCGGCGCCGAGCTCCCGCAAGCGCGCGGCTGCGACAAGCCCCGACATGCCGGCTCCGACGACGGTGATCAGGAGTTCACTCCGCGACGATCACTCGTCGACTGGGTGCGATGGCCGAGTGCGACGCGCCGGCTAGCGCGGCCAGGCGACCCGTGCTCGTCGCGGAGGGAACTCAACTAGCGCAGGGAGAAGCTCGCCTTGTGCTCGACGTACTCGAGCTTGACCCGGTCCGGACCCCAGACGAACACGGCGAGCGTGTTGGCGGCGTCTACGACGTCCGCGACCTCGACCCCCAGCTCCTGCGCCGGCGCGGCGGCGTCGACCAGCACACCGAGGTGGTTCAGGATCGGCCGCTCGGGGCTGCCCGGATCGCCGTCGATCAGCTCGAGGTAGGCGCCGCCGACCTCGACCCGGCGGGGATCGCCGGTCGCCGAGAAGCCGTAGGGCAGCCATGCCTGCGCGGCGGCCTCGGGATCGGGAGAGAAGAGCGCGACGTGGTCGAGGTCGTACTCGACGTCAGTCTCGCCCTCGACCAGTGTGAGCATCAGGCCCTCGCCGACGTCGAACACCTCGGGGGTGCCGTCCGGCAGCGCCGCGCGCGCGGCGGCCAGGTTGGAGACCCGCAGACCGATCCGGGCCAGGGCGCCCTGCTCGCGCGGCCCCTCCTCGGCGAAGAAGGTCAGCTTGCCGCGGCGGGCATCGGAGCCGACGAGCGTGAAGCGCTCGGTGCGCTCGATGACGTGCATGCCCAGGTACGTGGTCGCAAAGTCGGCGATCGAATCGCGGTCGGCGACCCACAGGGCGACGTGGTCGAGACTGGTCGGCTCCACCCGGCCAGCTTACCCACGAGGTGCGGATTCGAGACCTAGGCGGAGACGGTCGTCGAGACGCGGATGGGCAGCGTGGGCGTGGTCGCCCCGCTAGCGCGCTCGAGCGTGATCGCGACGGTCGAGCCGTTCGGGGCCGGCCGCGTCAGCGTCACGATCTGCTTGCCGCCGCCGGTGAAGAGCCCCGCCGGCTGCGGTGCCTTCTTCCCGTCGATCACCCAGATCTCCCAGGCCTTCCCCGACGGGGCCGCCCCGAGATGGGTGACGGTCAGCTGCGCGACGCCGTTGTCGACGGCAACGGCCGCCCTGGGCGAGGCGGTGCCGCCGGAGACCGCGTACACCGCGATCGCAATCCCGGCCGCGACCGCGGCGACCGCGGCGCCGACCGCGTAGAACCGCCTGCGCGACGAGCCGATCGCGACGACGTTGGAGGGGCCCTCCTCGCGCGCCGCACCGAGGATGCGGCCGCGGAGCTCGTCCGGCGGCGCCGGCCCCCCAGCCGCGCGGGCGAGCGCGCCCACCGTCCCCTGCAGCTCGGCAAGGTCGGCCCGGCACTGCTCGCAGCCGGCGAGATGCCCCTCGTACGCCCGGCGCTCGTCCGGATCCAACGCGTCGAGCGCGTAGGAGGCAATCAGATCGTGGAGTTGATCGTTCGTCATTCCAAGCCCTTCGGGAGCATTCGCCCGGGACCGGAAAACGGTTCGGACCTATTCGAGCGGTGGATTCTGGACGTTGTGCTCGGTCGCGTACTCGTTCGTCAGCTTGTTGATCTCCTCGGCGTTGTCGTACGCGTAGTTGATCTTCACGAACGGCGACCACTTCTCCGGGAGCGCGTCCTCGGGGAAGATCGCCTCGACGGGGCACTCCGGTTCGCACGCACCGCAATCGATGCACTCCTCGGGATCGATCACGAGGATCCGCTCGAACTCGTGGATGCAGTCGACGGGGCACACGTCGACGCAGGAGCGGTCTTTGATGTCGATGCAGGGCTCGGCGATGATGTAGGTCAACTCGTCCTCCGACTGATGAAAGCTGGCTCGGAGACCTACTCTATCGGGGCGAGCAACTCCCCGATCACCTCTGGTGCACGCTCCTGGAGCGCCGATTTCGCGAGCACCTGGTCGAAGCCCGCGGCGTGCGCGCGGCGCAGCCCGGCGGTGTCGGTGTGGCTCGCAAACCCCACGATCGGGATGTCCGGATAGGTGTCGGCGACCTCCTCGGGCTCGACCCGCGAGATGTCGACGATGACGAGCTCGGGCTCCGCGAGCGTGTCCGCGGTGACGAAATGGTGCCCCGGCAAGAGCACGTCGAGTTTGCCCCGGAAGAAGAGGTCGACCCCGACGAGCAGGATCGTCGCCACGGTTCGTGACACTAGCACCTTGCCCGGCCGACTCCAATACCCTCACCGGGTGAGCTACGAGCGCGGTCTGGAGCTGATCCGCTCAGGGGAGTACTTCGAAGCGCACGAGGAGCTGGAGACCGCGTGGCGTGCGGCCGAGCCGCCCGAGCGTGACTTCCTCCAGGGGCTCGTCCACGTCACGGTCGCCTGGTACCAGGCGGGCCGCGGGAACCGTGTCGGCTGCTCGCGGCAGCTGGAGAAGGCGGCCCGGCGTCTCGGGCCGTATTCGCCGGCCCATCGGGGGCTCGACGTCGCCGATCTGCTCGCCCAGGTCGCCGCGGCTGCCGCACGCGTCGGCGCCGGCGACCTCGCGCTAGATCCGGTCGAGCCCCACTGACTCCAACAGGCGGTTCATCTCGACCTGAAGCCACCAGTAGTGCCCGGAGAAGAGCAGCGCACCCAACGCGATCAACGTGACGCCGCCGACGATCTGGATGATCCGGTAGCGGTCGCGGAACCAGCGGAACGTCGACATCGCCTTCGTGAACGCGATCCCGGCCAGGATGAACGCCGCGCCGAGACCGAGCGAATACGTCGTGAGCAGAAGCACGCCTCTCGCGATCGACCCGGCGCTGCCCGCGAGCACCAGGATCGACGCGAGCACGGCACCGATGCAGGGCGCGGCGCAGACCGCGAACGCCGCGCCGAGCAGGATGCTCGAGCCGCGCGCGCGGGCGAGCAGGCCGGTGCCGACGGGACGGTCCGGTATCGGCAGCAAACCGACGAAGCCGAGCCCGATCACGATCAGCAGGAACCCGGCGAACTCGGTCTGCGTCCGCTTGTCGAGGACGCTCCCCAGCGCCGCCGCCCCCGCACCGAGCACGACGAAGACGACCGTGAAGCCGAGGACGAACGGCAGGCTGGCGACGACGACGCGCCGGGCGACACCCGGCTCGTCCAGCCGGTTCGCCTCGACCGCGGAGATCGCGGAGAGATAACCGGGCACGAGCGGCAGCACGCACGGCGTTGCCACGGAGAGCAGACCGGCGACGAACGCCCAGACGAACTCAAGCATCGAAGCGGGCGAGCTCGTCGTCGAGCCGGCGCTCGAGCTCCGGGTCGACCGGCGCTCCGCCCGCGGCCACGACGACCGACTCGCGCCGCCGCGACCACCGCCAGACGAGCCAGGCGAGGACCGCAGCGCCGAGCCCGAGCGCCAGAAACGGCAGCACCCACGCGAGCAGGTTGAACCCGTGCTTCGACGGCTCCGCGAGAATCGCCGGCCCGAACTGGGCGACGAGCTTGGCCTTGATCTGGCTCTTCGTGTCGCCGGCCGCGATCCGCGCGGTGATGAACTGCCGGATGCGGTTCGCGATCGGCGCGGTCGACTGGTCGAGCGTCGTCTTGCAGGTGGGGCACATCACCTCGCCCTCGAGGTCGCCGAGGGTCGGGTGGCGCTCGCTCGCCGCAGCCGGCGCCGCCAGCACCAGGGCGAGCACCAGCAGGACGAGGACGAGCCTCACGACTGCAGGGCGCGCCGGATGCCCGCGGTCAGCTTCGCGTCCGTGACCTCGCCCTCGACGCGATCGCCGACGAGCCGCCCGCGCCGGTCGACGAAATAGGTCTCCGGGAAGCCGGTGACGCCGTACTTCGGCAGGACGTTGCCGGGGCCGTCGTGCACGTTCGGGTAGGTGAGCTTGTACTTGCGCACGAAGCGCTTCGCGTCGCCCGAGAAGTCCTGCGCGTCCACGCCGACCACGACGACGCCCTTCCCGCGGTACTGCTGCCACGCGGCCTCCAGCCGGGGCGCCTCCGACTTGCACGGTGCGCACCACGACGCCCAGAAGTTGAGCACGACCACCTTGCCGCGCAGCGAGCCGAGCGCCAGCTTCCCGGGCGCGTCCAGCCGCGACAGCGCGAACGCCGGCGCCGGCGGCGTCTTGCCGCCGCCGAGCTTCACGCCCTTGTCCTGATGGGCGACCTTCCAGATCAAAAGGCCGAGCAGACCGGCGACGACGCACACCGTCACCCCCTGCAGGCCGAGCTTCAGCCGCGCGGGCACGCGCTAACTATGCCGGGACGATGTAGACCGGTGTGCCGACGTCGACGTGGTCGAACAGCCATTCGGCGTACGGGATGTACATCCGGATGCATCCGTGCGAGGCGGAATAGCCGAGCGACGACGGGTCGGGCGTGCCGTGGATGCCCACGCCGGGCGCCGACAGGCCCATCCAGCGCGTGCCGAGCGGGTTGCCCGGCCCGGGCGGGATCGGCTTCGCGCCCTTCGCCCACGGCGAGTTGGGCGGGTACCACCACGGGTCCTTCCACTTGACCACGATCTCGAAGCGGCCGAGCGGCGTCGGGTAGATCGCCTGGCCGGTCGCGACGGTGAACGTCCGCACCGGCTTCATGCCCTTGTACAGGTAGAGATGGTTCGAGTTGCGGTGGATGACGATGATCGACCCGAACGACGAGCGGCTGATCTTCTGTGCCACGTCGGAGTACGGCAGCTTGACCCCGGTGCGGCGGTTCTCGCGCAGCGCGACGAGGATCGCGGTGACGGCGCCCTTCGCGTCGAGCTTCTTCCCCGGCGTGCCCTCGGTGATGAACGGCTTGAGGTTGCGGAGCACGAGCGTCGAGTCGATCGCCGCACGGTCGTACTTCGCGCCTAGGGCGCGGACGAGCTTGCGCACGCGCGCGCCCTCGATGTTCACGCCGAGCGGGATCGAGGTGCCCGGCTTGGCGAAGCGCGCTTTCGAGACCGCGTTCTTGGCGTAGGCGACCGCGCCGAGCTTGCTCGGTGCGATCTCGACTTTGTGTGCGCCGGCGGTGAGCACGAGCGGCGAGTTGAACGCCGCGCGGACGACCGCGTACGCCGCACGCGGGGCGAGGCCGCCGACGTGGATGCCGCCGATCGTCACGCCGTGCGGCAGCACCTTCGGCATCGGCTTGGGCTTCGGCTTCGGCGCGGTGGTCGTCGGCGCGGTCGTGGTCGTCGGCGGTCGTGGTCGTCGGTCGTCGGTCGTCGTCGGCGCGGTGGTCGTCGTCGCGTCGGTCGTCGTGGTCGGCGGCGGCGACTGTGCCGAGCCCGCGGGAACGAGCGCAGCGAGGACGCCCGCAGCGGCGAGCGCGAGGGCGCAGACGGCGATGATGAGAGTGCGCTTCACGGCTCCTGAGTGTAGTCAGACGGCCGGAATATGCGAGGGTCGTTGGTGATGACGCCGTCGACCCCGGCGGCCACCATCCGGTCGAGGAGCGCCCCGTCGTCGACCGTCCACGTGAACACCGCCGCCCCGTGGTCGTGCGCGCGGGCGACCGCCGCAGCGGACACGACCGAGAAGTGCAGCATCGCCGCGGAGGCCCGTGCCCGGTCGAGCATGCCGGCGATCCGGCGCGGCAGCGCCTGCCTGAACGTCGCGGCGGCGGCTGCGGCGACCGGCGCGGTGAACCGGCGCTGGGCGACCCCGCGGCGGTCGACCGGGTACGTCAGGCCGCGCGCGATCGCAGGCTCCGCCTCGGCAAGGCGCAGGAGGCTCGGCACGTGGAAGGTGCTCACCACCGTTCGTTCGACGAGCGCGTGCTTCCGGATTGCGTCGGCGATGTTCCTCTCGAACCCTTCGCCCTTCAGATCGACGTGGACGCCGACGCCGCCCGAGCCGGCGAGCAGCTCCAGCGCCTCGTCGAACGTCGGCAGTTCGGGTGCGACCTCGCGCAGCGCCGCGAGGCCGAGCGCCCGCACGCTGCCGCCCGCGGCGCCGTGACTGACCTCGAGCAGGTCGTCCGAGTGCGCGAGCACGATCGTGCCGTCGTGCAGGTCGAGCACGTCGAATTCGACGAGATCGCAGCCCAGGTCGACCGCCCGCGCGAGCGATCGGAGCGTGTTTTCGGGCTCGAGGGCAGCTGCGCCCTTGTGGCCGACACGGAACGGCCTCGTGCCGGCACGAAGGTTCACCCGAGAAACGTACCGCCTGCCGATCTAGACTTTGTGTAATGGCGGAGCCTGCCCAGAGCCAGCGTCCCAGGCCCGAGTCGCCGCCGGTCGACCCGCACGCGATCGACCGCGCCTACCACTTCTACCGCGCGCAACGACACGCGAAGATCGAGCACCGGCGCGCCACGCGGATGGCACGCGTCCGCTTCTGGTCGTTCCTCGGGCTGCTCTTCCTGGCCTGCGCCGTCGTCGCCGTGACCGTGTGGGGCGAGATCGCGCGCCTCTTCGGCATCTAGCCACCTAGACTACGGCGCGCCGTGGAAACCCCTGACCTCTTCGACTTCGACGATCCCGAGCTGGACGACCCCGCTCCGCCGCCCGAGCGGCCGGAGAGGGCGCCGGTCGCGCGGCTCCGGCCCAGCAGCGGAATCTGGTCGGCGGGCACGCGCATCGCCTGGGTCGCCGGCCTCGTCCTGATGCTCTCGTCGTTCATGTCGTGGTACTCGGGCAGTTCCGTCGAGGGGCCGACGCTGTCGGTGATCGGCTGGCACACCGGGACGATCGGGAAGATCGTCTTCTTCCTCGGGCTTGCGCTCGTCGTGCTGGCGATCCTGCGCGAGGTGGGGATCGAGCTGCCGCCGTCGGTGCCGGAGAGCCTGGTCACGATCGCGATCGGCTCCCTGGGCACCGTGCTCGTCCTCATCCGGCTGATCTCGATCCCGGACACCTTCGCCGGGACGAGCGGCCGTTCGATCGGCCTCTGGATCGGACTCGTCTCCGGGGTCGCAGTGATCGTCGCCGGCCTGCTCCGCGCCGGCGAAGACCTGTAGCGCCGCGCGCCCCTACTTGCTGACGGTGACGGTCACCGTCTCGGGGGCCGGCGGCACCTCGAGCGGCTTCAGCGTGCGGACGAGTGTCTGCGTGTCGCCCCCCCTGGGGTTGTCGTGCAGCGCCTGGCCGAGGGCGAGGCCGGCCGCGAACACGCCGATCACGACGAGCGCGGCGATCCAGTAGCGCAGCAGGCCACGCCGTCTGGGCTTCTTCCGGTCGGGCCTGGTGGTGCCCGGCGTGCTCAGGGCTCGTAGTCCTGTGCGCCGCGGGCGTAGAGGTGGAACGCCGCGTCGGTGGCGATCGACAGCCCCGGCGCCCAGCGCGCCGACTTCGGCAGCTCCTGGAACAGCGCGTGCGTCCACGGATCGGCCTTCCGGTACTCGTCGGCGAGCTCGGACAGCGTGAACACGCTGCCGACACGGCGTCGGAGCTCCTCGGCGATCGCGTCGAGCTGGGCGTGCAGCGCGCGGTAGTTCGCCGGCGTGTCGCGCTGGGCCTCGACCCGGCGGTATCCATCGGACCATTCGTGGCGGACGAGATCGGTGGTCGTCGACATCGGGCCGATGCTACGTGACACCTCCGGCGTCACGACATGCAGCAGCGGTCCGGCGGCCAGAGTGGCTCCACCTCGGCGAGGATCCGGTCGCCCAGCTCGTAGCCCGGCCGCGCGAGCGCGTAGGCGACGTGCGCGTGGAGGCACTTCAGGCTGCCGTGCCGTCCCGCCCCGCCGATCCCGAGGTCGAGCGAGGCGCCCGCGTCGGCGCCCTGCCGTCCGTCCGCGAGCGACCGCCGGACATCGCGCTGCTCCTCGTTCGCGCGCGTGAGGCTCGCAGCGAGCTCGTCGTGGGCAGCGACCGCCTGCGACCAGCGGTCGACCCCGCCTGCCGCCTCGAGCCGCGACACGGCGGCAACCAGCTGCGGGCAGGTCAGGTAGTAGGTCGTCGGGAACGGATCGCCGGCGGTGTCGTACGGGGCCTGCTCCGTGACCGCGGGCCGGCCGAAGGGGCAGCGCACGGCGACGCGATGGAAGGCGCGCGGCTCGCGGCCGATCTGCAGGGCGACGACGTCGCGGTCGTCCATTGTCCCGAGGCTAGCGACTAGCGGCGCGAGTTGGCGCGGCGCCACTCGGGGATGCCCTGCACGATGAACAGGTGCTCGCCCGGCTTGACCAGGCCGAGCCGCCTGGCGCCGCGGACGAGCGACGATCCCCGCTCGATCTCGGACAGCCGCTGCTCGAGCTGCTTCTTGCGCTGGCTCAGCGCATGAACCTCGGCAGAGCGGGCCTGGAGCGTGTGCTTCGTGTTCACGTACGTGCGCACCGGCCGGTAGTAGAGAAGCGCGAGCAACGCGACGACGCCGACGGCGACGAGGCGCATCCATCTCTTGCGTCTTCTGGGGCGAAGCACGGGTATCCCGGTTCGACGCCCCGGGACGCGGTTCCTGCTACGCGACGTCGACCTTGATCACGTTGGTCGTGCCGGGGATGTTCACCGACGTCCCCGCCGTCATCACTATCCGGTCGCCCGCTTCGATCAGGCCGGCGTCGCGGGCGGCGCCGATCGAGAGCCCCCAGAGGTCCTGGACGTCGTCGGCCTCGGAGACCAGCAGAGGGATCACGCCCCACTCCAGCGCCATCTGCCGGACCGCGTACCGGTTGTGCGTCAGCGCGACGATGGGGCGCCGGGGGCGCAGCCTGGCGACGGCGGAGGCCGTGCGGCCGCTCGCGGTCGGGACGAGGATCGCAGCTGCCCCGAGCGTCTCGGCGATGTCGCAGGCGGCGTTCGACATCGCCCGGCCGACGCCGGGATCCTCGTCCGGCTCCGGCATCTCGTGGCGGTAGCCGAGGCTCGGCTCGACCGCCCGCGCGATCCGGTCCATGTAGGCGACCGACTCGACCGGGTACGCCCCGACAGCGGTCTCGCCGGAGAGCATCAGCGCCGACGACCCGTCGAGCACCGCGTTTGCGACGTCGCTCGCCTCTGCCCTCGTCGGTTCGGCGTGCTCGATCATCGACTCCAGCATCTGCGTCGCCGTGATCACCGGCTTCCCCGCCTCGAGCGCGCGGAGGATGATGCGCTTCTGCAGCAACGGAACCGACGCCGGCCCGATCTCGACGCCGAGGTCGCCGCGCGCGACCATGATCGCGTCGGTCTCGACCAGGATCTCGTCGAGCACCTCGACCGCCTCCGCCTTCTCGATCTTGGCGATCACCTCGGCGCGGGAGCCGGCCTGCTCGATCAGGCTGCGCAACTCGCGGACGTCGGCCGCCGAGCGCACGAACGAGAGCGCGACGTAGTCGACGTCGAGCGACAGCGCGTGCCGGAGGTCATCGATGTCCTTCGGCGTCAGTGACGGGATGGGCAGCGGCACACCAGGCAGATTCACGCCCTTGTGCGCGCTGACCGCGCCCCCGATCACGACCACGCAGCGCGCTTTCCCGCCGTCGACCTCCTCGACGCGCAGGCGCACGAGCCCGTCGTCGATCAGGACGTCGTTCCCGGGCTCCAACACCTCGCCGATCACGGCCGGCGAGACCGGGAGCTCCCCGTCTGCCGCCGACGCCTCGGGGGCGATCACGATCTCCTCGCCCCTCGTCAGCATTCTCGGCGCCGGCAGGTTGCCGAGTCGGATCTTCGGGCCTTGGAGGTCGGCGACCAGTGCGAGCGGATGGCCGGCGTCGTCGGCGGCGGCGCGCGCGGCCTCGGCACGCGTGCTGTGCTGCTCGTGCGCGCCGTGCGAGAAGTTCAGCCGAACGCCGTCCATGCCGGCCGCGACCAGCTCGGCGAGCTTGTCGGGAGTACCGCTCGCCGGCCCGATCGTTGCCAGGATCTTGGTTCGCCTTGGTGCTGGAGCGGCCATCGATCCAGCGTATCTACGAGACCCGTGAGAACGCCGACCAGCCGGGGTACTCGGCGCGGGCGCCGAGTTCCTCCTCGATCCGGAGGAGCTGGTTGAACTTCGCGACGCGGTCCGTGCGTGCGGGAGCGCCCGTCTTGATCTGCCCTGCGCCGGTCGCCACCGCGAGATCGGCGATCGTCGTGTCCTCGGTCTCGCCCGACCGGTGCGAGATCACGGCCCGGTAGCCGGCCGAGCGCGCAAGCCCGATCGTGTCGAGCGTCTCGGTCAGGGTGCCGATCTGGTTGACCTTGACGAGGATCGCGTTCGCGATCCCCTCGTCGATGCCGCGCTGGAGCCGCTCGACGTTGGTGACGAACAGGTCGTCGCCGACCAACTGAACCCGGTCGCCCAGCCGCTCGGTGATGGTGCGCCATCCGTCCCAGTCGTCCTCTGCGAGGCCGTCCTCGACCGAGACGACCGGGTAGCGGTCGGCCAGGCCAGCGTAGAAGTCGGCCATCGCTGTGCCGTCGGCCTCCCGGCCCTCGAAGCGGTAGAGGCCGTCCGAGAAGAACTCGGTGGACGCCGGGTCGAGCGCGATCGCCACGTGCTCGCGGTGCCCGGCCCGCTCGGCCGCCTCGAGGATCGCCTCGATCGCCTCGTCGCTCGAGCCGAGGTCGGGCGCGAACCCGCCCTCGTCGCCGACGGCGGTCGACAGGCCGCGCTCGTGGAGCACCGCCTTCAGCGAGTGGTACGTCTCCGTCCCGATCCGCATCGCCTCGGCAAACGACGACGCGCCGGCGGGGACGACCATGAACTCCTGCAGGTCGATCGAGTTGTCGGCGTGCGCGCCGCCGTTGATCACGTTCATCATGGGCACCGGCAGGATCCGGGCGTCCTCGCCGCCGAGGTAGCGAAACAACGAGACCCCGGCCTCGGCCGCGGTCGCCTTCGCGGCCGCCAGCGACACGCCGAGCACCGCGTTCGCGCCCAGCCGCCCCTTGTTCGGCGTCCCGTCGAGCTCGATCAGCAGCCCGTCGAGCGCCGCCTGGTCGCCTGCGTCGCGGCCCTGGACCGCGGCTGCGATCTCACCCTCGACGTTCGCGACGGCGCGGGTCACGCCCTTGCCGCCGTAGGCGTCTCCCCCGTCCCTGAGCTCGACCGCCTCGTGCACTCCGGTCGAGGCGCCCGAGGGGACGGCGGCGCGGCCGAGGGCGCCCGACTCGAGGCGGACGTCCACCTCGACGGTGGGATTGCCGCGCGAGTCGAAGATCTGGCGTGCGTGAACCGATGCGATGGCGGTCATTCATTCTCCTTGGCGAGGTCGAAGTAGCGATCCTGGTCGTTCAGGTCGAGTTCCGTCCAGGTGAGGCCGTCGGCGGCGGCGAGGCGCTCGGCCCCCTCGACGCGGGCGACGAAGCGCCCGGTGGCCTGGCGCAGCTCCAGCTCCGGGTCGACGTTCAGGCGACGGGCGACGTTGACGCACGCGAAGAGCAGGTCGCCGAGCTCGTCGCCGCGGCGTTCGTCCGTGCCGCCCGGAAGCTCGGCCTTCAGCTCGGCGAGCTCGTCCTCGAGGTCGGCGAGTGCCCCGTCGACATCCGGGTACTCGAAGCCGACCGTCGCAGCCCGGCGCTGCACCTTGCGCGCCTGGAGCAGCGCCGGCAGCGTCTCGGGGACGTCGTGGAAGACGCCCTCGCGGCCTTCCTGTTCCGTCTTGATCTCCTCCCAGCGCTTGCGCACCGCACCCGGAGTGTCGGCCTGGCCGTCGGCGAACACGTGCGGGTGGCGCCGGACGAGCTTCTCGTGGACCCCGCGGGCGACGTCCTCGAGACTCCCATGGCCCTCCTCCTCGAGCAGCAGCGCGAGAAAGTAGACCTGGAAGAGCAGGTCGCCGAGCTCGTCGAGCAGCTTCGCCGGCTCGCCGGCGAGCGCCGCGTCCGCGACCTCGTACGCCTCCTCGACCGTGTGCGGGACGATCGTCTGCACCGTCTGCTCGCGGTCCCACGGGCAGTCGCGCCGGAGGCGCTCGGTCAGCTCCTGGAGGTCGAGCAGAGCCTGGTCGAGGCTCAAGGGGGGCTCAGCCGGTGGTGGTCGCCGAGGTGGTCGTCTCGACGGGGGCGAGCCCGTTGGCGTACGCGATCTTGCCCGCGTACTCCTTCTTCATGGCGTCGAGCCACTTCTGCAGGGTGCCGTTGCGCTTGTCCTGCAGGAGCTTCTGGCGGATCGACTCCTTCACCTGCGCGAACGGCGTCGACCGGCGCGGCTTCGCGGCCTTGTCGGCGTGGATGATGTGCCAGCCGAACTGGGTGTGGATCGGCTTGGACAGGGCTCCGGTGGCGAGCGCGAAGGCGGTCTTGTCGAACGCCGGGACGGTCTGGCCGCGGGTGATCGTCAGCTGGCCTCCCTGCGACTTCGAGCCCGGATCGGTCGAGTACTTCTTCGCCAGCGTGGCGAAGTCGGCGCCCGCCTTCAGCTCGGCGTAGATCTTGTCGGCGAGCGCCTTGTCCTTGACCAGGATGTGGCTGACGGTGCGCGTCTGCGGCGTCGTGTACACCTCGCGGTTGCCGTCGTAGTACGTCTTGATCTCGGCGTCCGAGATCACCGCCGACGCGGTCACCTTCTTGAAGACCTCGTTCGAGAGCAGGTTCGCGCGCAGGTCCTGGCGCACCTCGGCGTCGGTGACACACTGCCGCTTGAGCTCGGCCAGGTACTTCTTCTCGCTGCCCCCGAAGTACTGCGTCTTCAGCTTCTTCAGATTGTCCTCGACCTGCTTGTCGCTGATCGAGACGTTCAGGCCCGGCGCCTTCTGCGCGATCTGGGCCCGCTGGACGAGGTTCTGCAGGATCTGGCTCTGGATCGTCTGGTACTCCTGCGATCCGGCCTTCGGGAAGGCGCGCTTCTGGAGCGTGTAGCTGCACTTCGCCTCGTTGACGCGCCGGTCGAGCTCCGTCTGCGTGATGTGCTCGCCGTTGACGACGGCGGCGTCGTCACCCGACACCTTCGAACCGCCGCCACCGCCCCCGCCGCACGCGGATGCGAGCAGCACGAGCGGAAGCACGAACAGGACCAAAAAAAAGCGCCGCATGAGCCGCTGCCAGGGTAGCAGCGACCCTCAGACGGCGGGACCGGGAGCGAACCCCTTCGCGTAGACGACCTTCGGGATGAGCGTGTCCCCCATGACGCGCTTCACGGCGTCGGCGAGGAGCTGGCTGCGGATGTCGGCGCGGATGTCCGCGTCGGTCAGACCCTCTCGCCGAAGCCCCTCCTGGTACCGCCGCTCGCTCCCTCCGAACGTCGCGCGCTTGACTTGCCGGAGCCGCCGGTCGACAGCGGCCGGGGTGATCCGAATGCCGGCGTCCTCGGCCTCCAGCTCGAACTGCGCCCGCTCGACGACGAGCTGGACCGCGAGCGCCTGCAGGTGCGCGTAGGCCGGCGTGCCTCGCGCGGGGAACACCTGGCCTCTGGCCCTGTATGCGCGTCGCGCCTGGGCCAGCTGTGCGTCGACCGCGGCGAGCGGGACGGGCCGGCCGCCCACGAGCGCAACTGCCGAGGCCGGCACCGTCGTCGAGCTCGCGCCGCAGCCGGCGACCGCGCAGACGACCACGAGCAGCACGACGATCGGCCGCACGGCCTACGCCGCCTCGCGCGCCTCTACCAGCGCATCGACGAGCCCGAGCGCCACGCGGAAGTCCTCCTGGCGGATCGCCACCTCGTGCTTGCCGGTGGTGTAGACGGCGGTGGGGACACGGTCGCGCAGTTCGCCGAGCTCCTCGGAGCCGAGCACGATCGGCCCGACGGTCAGGCGCCCGCCGCGGAAGACGAGGTACTCGGCGCCGAACCTGGCGATCTTCAGCTTCGCCTCCTGGATCGCGAACAGGTTGTCGACCGGGTCGGGCAGCTCGCCGTAGCGGTCCTCGACGCCGGCCCGCAGCTCGCGGAGCTCGTCCTCGTCCTCGACGAGCGCGAGCCGCCGGTGCAGGTCGATCTTCAGCGCCTCGGAGCCGATGTACGACGCCGGGACGTAGGCGTCGACGCGGGCGTCCATCCGCACGGGCCTCGCGGCGACGCGCTTCTGGCCCGAGAGCTCCGCGACCGCCTCGTTCAGCAGCTCGACGTACAGCTCGAAGCCGACGGCGGCGACGTGCCCCGACTGCTCTCCGCCGAGCAGATCGCCTGCCCCGCGGATCTCGAGGTCGCGCATGGCGATCGCGAAGCCGGCGCCGAGCTCCGTGTGATCGGCGAGCGTGGCCAACCGCGCGCGCGCCTCGGCCGTCAGCTCGGACGCGTCCGGGTAGAAGAGGTGCGCGAAGGCGGTCACGTCCGAGCGGCCGACGCGACCACGGATCTGGTACAGCTGGGCCAGCCCGAGCATGTCCGCCCGCTCGACGATCAGGGTGTTCGCCTGCGGGATGTCGAGCCCCGATTCGATGATCGTCGTCGAGACGAGCACGTCGGCGTCGCCGGCGAGGAACGTCATCATCTTCTGCTCGAGCTCGCGCTCCTTCATCTGGCCGTGCCCGACGATCACGCGGAGGCCGGGCACGAGCTCCTGGAGCCGCGTCGCCGCCGCCTCGATCGTCTCGACCCGGTTGTGCAGGTAGAAGGACTGCCCCTGCCGCTCGTGCTCCCGCTCGAGGGCGAGCTTGACCTGCTCCTCGTCGTACTCGCCGACGTGCGTGCGGATCGGCCGGCGGCCCTCGGGCGGCGTCTCGATCACCGAGATGTCGCGCAGGCCGGAGAGCGACATGTGCAGCGTGCGCGGGATCGGCGTCGCGGTCAGCGCCAGCACGTCCACCTCGAGCCGGAGCGAGCGGAGCAACTCCTTCTGCTGCACACCGAACCGCTGTTCCTCGTCGACGATCACGAGTCCGAGGTTCTTCGGGATCACGTCGCGCGAGAGCACGCGGTGCGTCCCGATCAGGACGTCGACCTTGCCCTCGGTGAAGTCCTTGAGCACCGCCTTCGCGTCGGCGGGCTTACGGAAGCGCGAGACCATCTCGACCCGGACAGGGAAGTCGCGGTACCGCTCGCGGAACGTGTTCCAGTGCTGCTGGGCGAGCACCGTCGTCGGCACGAGCATCAGCGTCTGCCGGTTGTTCAGCGCGACCGCGAAGGCGGCGCGGACGGCGACCTCCGTCTTACCGAACCCGACGTCGCCGCACACGAGCCGGTCCATCGGCGACGGCGCCTCCAGGTCCTCCTTGACCGCCTCGATCGCGCGCCGCTGGTCCTCGGTTTCACGGTACGGGAACTCGGTCTCGAGCCGCTCGAGCCAGTCACTCGACAGGTCGTACGCGATGCCGGGCGACGTCTGCCGCCGGGCGTAGAGCGCGATCAGCTCTCCGGCGAGCTCCTGCACCGACTCCCTGGCGCGGCTCTTGAGCAGCAGCCAGGCCTTGCCGCCGAGCTTCGACAGCGCCGGGGCCTTGGCGTCGGCGCCGATGTAGCGCGAAACCTTGCCGATCTGCTCGTGCGGGACGTAGAGGCGGTCCTCGCCGCGGAACGCGAGGAAGAGGTAGTCGCGCGTGACGCCGGCGACCTCCTTGGTCTCGAAGCCGAGCAGCTTCCCGACGCCGTGGTCCTCGTGGACGACGTAGTCGCCGGTGCGCAGGTCGGCGAACGACTGGAGCGCCCGGCCGAGCCTGGCATCGCCGCGGGGTGCCCGCTTCCGGAAGATCTGCGTGTCGGGCAGCAGCACGAGCCCGAGGTCGCGCCAGACGAAGCCGCGCCGCGCGGCCGAGACGGTGAAGTAGAGCCCCTCCCCGGTGGGGAGCTCGCCTTCCTCCTCCAGCCAGCCGACCGCGAGCTTCTTGATCATGTTCGCGGTGCGGAGCGCGTCGCCGCGATGCGGGAACGCGACGATCACCCGCTGCCCGGCACGCACGAACGAGGAGAGCTCCTGTTCTGCCTCGGCGAGCCCGCGTGCGGCCACCGCCGGCCGCTGAGCGTCGAACGACGCAGCCTGGCCGCGCGGGAACGGGTCGAGCAGGGCCGCGGCGCTGTACGGCACCGGGTCGAGCCGCTCCTCCGCCCAGACGCGTTCGACCGCCTCCGGCTCGAAGACGATGTCGGGGTCGCAGTCGAACGGCGGCACGAGATCGCCGGGGAGCTCGGGCAGCTTCTCGTCGTCGCGCAACTCGGGCTCGACGAGATCGAGCCGCCGCTCCGCCGCAGGGTAGACGACCGCGTCGTCGACCGGCCTGAGCGCGCGCTGGGTGAACGGCGAGAACGCCCGCACGGCCTCGATCTCGTCGCCGAACAGCTCGATGCGGAGCGGGTCGCGGCCCGTGGTCGGGAAGACATCGACGATCCCGCCGCGGACGGCGAACTGCCCGCGCTCCTCGACGCGCTCGACCCGCTCGTAGCCGGCGAGCGCCAGATGCTCGGCAATCCCGTCGATGCCCGGCTCCGCGCCGACCCTCAGCTCCAGCCGCTCCGGCCGGTCCTCGTGCGGCGGCATCGGCTCGGCGAGGGCGGTGGCCGAGGCGCAGACGAGCCCGCCCGCGGCTAGCACGTCGAGCGCGCGGGCACGTTCGCCGACGAGGTGCGGCGGCGGCTCGAGCCCCGACTCCCAGCGCACACCACGGCTCGGGAACAGCGCCACCTGCTCCTCGCCGAGGTACCAGGAGGCGGCCTCGGCCGCGTCCCGCGCGTCGGCGTCCTCCGCGAGCAGCACCAGCAGCGGCCGCTCGAGCCTCAGGTGGAGCGCGGACAGCACGAGCGGCATTCCCGCCTCGGACACACGCGCGCTCGCACCGCGGAGGTCGTCCGCGAAGGCGGCGAGGCGCTCGGAATCGGCGAGCTCGCGGGCGAGTGGATGAAGGCTTGGACGGTCCACGACGAACGGCGAAACCGCCGGGTTCCGCCCCCTCGAGTGTACTCGGACGGCGACGATGGCTAGTCTGAGCGGCCGTGAGACGCGGGGTCGTCGCTTTCCTGTCCGTTCTGGCCACGCTGGTCGCGGCGCCGGCCGGATCGGCCGCGCCGCCGTTCACGCCCTGCGGGCCGAACGGGCTCGACTGCGCGACGCTCAGCGTGCCCCTCGACTACTCGGGCGCGACCGCGGGCCAGGTTCCGCTCTACGTCGAGGTGCTGCCGGCTACCGGAACGCCGCGCGGAGTGATGGTCATGCTCGCCGGCGGCCCCGGGCAGGCGTCGGCCGGCACGTTCAAGCTCGGCCCGCAGGCCGCGTACTGGCGCGCCTTCTTCCCCGGCTACACCCTCGTCGCGTACGACGACCGCGGCACCGGCAACTCGGGGCCGCTGACGTGCCCGTACGCACGGACCGCCGCCCAGTGCGGCACCGCCGTGCCGACCCGCGCCTTCTACACGACGCGCGACCACGCGGAGGACATCGAGTCGGTACGCACCGCCCTCGGTGTCGACAAGCTCGGGATCTTCGGTGTCTCGTACGGGACGAAGCACGCCGTGGCGTACGCGCTGGCGCATCCCACCCACGTCGAGCGCCTCCTGCTCGACTCCGAGGTGCTGCCAGATCGCGACACGCTCGATACGAGCTCGCTGCGGACGATGCCGACGTCGGTTTCGCGGATCTGCACGGACAACGTCTGCCCGGGCATCGCGCCCGGCGTCGGCGACCGCTTCGCAACGCTGGCGAACCAGTTCGAGGCCCACCCGCTCCAGGTGTCACTCCACTTCGCACCCACGCTGGCCCCGTACCCGCTGCTGATCGACGGCGAGGCGATGATCTCGCTCGCCTACGAGAGCGATCTCAGCTCCGGCATCTCGTCCCAGCTGCCGGCGGCGATCGATGCCGCGGTCGCCGGCAACCCGGTGCCGCTCGAGCGGCTGTTCTTCCTGGATGTCCTGAGCAGCTCGGGAAGCCGCGACATCAACGTGCCGCTCTTCCTGGCGACCGACTGCGGCGACAGCCCGTTCCCGTGGCAGCCGAACGACACCCCGGACGCGCGGAAGGCGGCGGTGAACGCCGCGATCGCCGCGTTCCCCCCGGGCTCGTCCGGCTCATTCGGAGCGTGGGCGTTCAACAGCCTCTTCGCCTGGACGTGCGTCGACTGGCCCGCTCCCGCCGGCGGAGCGGTGCTCGGCTCGGGGCCGCTCCCGGACGTGCCGGTGCTCGCCCTCGCCGGCGATCGCGACATCCGCACCCCCTCGGCCGGTGCGTCCGCGATCGCGGCCCGGTTCCCGCAGGGGCACGTGGTCCTCGTCCCCGGCGCGGGCCACTCGGTGCTGAACCATTCGGCGTGCGCGGCGACCGCGGTGCGCACCTGGCTGGGCGGCGCCGTGCCGCCTGCCGTCTGCACGCGCTTCTCCCTGTACGTGCCGCCGGTGGGGACGTGGCGCCGGTCGGTCGCGACGACCCCGGCCCCGGCGAAGCTCCCGGGGCCGACGGGCCGGACGCTGAACGCGCTCGTCCAGACGCTCCACGACGCCGAGGACGTCTGGCTGCTGACGCGCACTTCGCAGGAGCCGACGACGGGGCTCGTCGGCGGCCGCGTCACACCCGATCCGAAGGGCTTCATCCGCCTGGCGGGCTACACCAGCGTCGGCGGCCTCGCGGTCACCGGAACGATCACCCTGAAGATGGACCCGTACGGCAACCCGGTCGTGCCCCTGACCGCCGCCTCCGGGACGCTGGCCGTGAGCGGATCGGGCGCCGCCCGTGGAACCGTGAAGCTCTCCGCGAACCGCCTGACCGGCACGCTCGGCCGTAAGCCCGTCGCGACGACCTTCTAGCTAGTTGAAGCGCAGCTGCGCTCTGCTAGTTGAAGCGCTGCTGCGCTATGGCGAGCCCGTCGCGCACGATCGTCTCGACCGCGTCCGCCGCACGGGTGACGAGCGCACCGACGTCGGTTTCCGGGGCGAACGGGGCGAGCACGAAGTCGGCGACCGAGCGGCGGTCGCCGTGTCCCGGCCGTCCCACTCCGACGCGCAGCCGCAGGAAGTCCTGGGAACCGAGCGCCTGCGAGATCGAGCGAAGGCCGTTGTGGCCGCCGAGACCTCCGCCCGGCCGGGCCTGGAGCCTGCCCTCATCCAGGTCGACGTCGTCGTGGACGACGAGCACCGACTCGACCGGCGTCTTGAAGAACCGCACCGCCGCGGAGAGGGACTTCCCGGAGTCGTTCATGTACGTCTCGGGCTCGAGCAGCGCCAGCTTCGCGCCGTCGACGCGGATCTCGGCGAGCTGCCCCGAGAACTTCGAGCGCCACGATCCGTCATGTCGCCGCGCGAGCTCGTCCAGGACCATCCAGCCGGCGTTGTGCCGCGTGGATGCGTACTCGCGGCCCGGGTTGCCGAGCCCCGCCACGAGCAGATCGAGTGTCGAGGCGGATTCTTCGCCCCGACGGAAGAGGCGCATCTAGCTCTCGGAGGCTTCGCGCTCGCCGCCGGCGTCGGCGTCGGCCGACTCCTCGGACGCCTCGCCCTCGGGTGCAGCCTCGCCCTCGGCCGGCTCTGCACCCTCCTCGCCCTCTGCACCCTCTTCGCCCTCGACCGGCTCGGGCTCCTCGACGCGCGTCGGCATGGTCACCGTCGCGAGCACCATCTCCGGGTCGTCGAGGTAGGTGGCGCCCTCGCGGGCGGGCATGTCCGAGAGGCGGAGCGAGTCGCCGATCTCCATCGCGCTGATGTCGAGCTCGAGCCGCTCGGGCATCTCGAGCGGGAGCGCCTCGACGCGTAGTTCGCGGTTGACCTGGGAGAGCACACCGCCGACCTTCACACCCGCCGACTCGCCGACGAGCTCGACGACGACCGACGACTGGATCGGCTGGTCGAGCCGCACTTCCTGCAGGTCGAAATGGTCGATGTGGCCGCGGATCGGATCCACCTGGTAGTCCTTGAGGATCGACGAATGCGTGGACTTCTGGCCCTCGAGCACGACGTCGAGAATCGCGTGCAGGCCGGCCGAGCCGGTCAGGACGCGGCGCAACTCGCGCTCGGGAACGCAGATCGCGTGGGGCTTGTGCCCGCTCCCGTAGAGGACGCCGGGGATCAGCCCCGCCTTGCGGAGACGCTTCGCGTCGCGCGAGCCGCTCTGCTCGCGTTCCTTCACTTCCAGGCGTATGCGTTCGCCGGCCATACCGGCGGAGAAGTGTAGCTAGCTCACCGAGTCGCGGAACGCCTGTGCCTCGAGCGCGAGGGCGGTGCTCTCCTCGATCGGGAGGATCGGCGTCACCGTGAAGCGGAGCCATGGCGTCCACGGAGCGGTCGTCTTGAAGAGTGCAGCCGCGCTGTCGGCCTCGATCAGAGCAACGCCGCCGGTTCCGTCGGAGAACCCGTAGAAGCCCTTGAACTCGACTCCCTCGGGCTGCCACTTCTGGAAGACCGAGAGGCTGCGCCGGCTGCCGTCCTCGGTCGTGTCGATGAACTCCCAGATCACGTGGAAGAGCATTGGTGCTCCTTTCGGTTCAGAAGAACGTGGAGGGTCTGAAGCCGGTCGGCTCTCCTCGACATTACGCCGTCAAGCGGTGGCGCGTCGGGCCGGCGATTCAATCGCATAGCGGCTGCAGCCACAGGAGTGTCAGGAAGCCGAATGCAACGAACGCGCAGGCGACGGCTCCAGCCAGCCCGACCTGCCATGGTGGACTCGCAGAACGTGGCTGTGCACGTCCCGTCGAACAGCCGCGAGCGCGATCGTGGCGGTAATGAAGACCGCGAGTCCGGCCGCCGCGATCGGAACAAGCGTGGGCCAGGGGGATCGATCCTCGACGCACACCGTTGGGGCGCGGGAGACCGCTACGGACACTCCGGCTTAATTCGCCTGCTTCGGCAACGCAAAAGAGGGTCACAACCGACCTGGTTGTGTCCTCCGAGCTAGAAGAGCTGGTTCTCGCCGCCGAAGATCGCCGAGACCGAATCGTCGGCGAACACGTTCATGATCGTGTCCGCGAGCAACTCGCCGACGGAGAGCACCTGCAGGTTGTCCGGCTTCTTCAGCAGGTCGATCGGGACAGTGTCGGTGACGACGATCCCGGCGATGTCCGCGTCCTTGAACCGCTCGAGGGCGTCGCCGCAGAACAGGCCGTGCGTGGCGAAGACCCACACATCCCTCGCGCCCTGCTCCTTCAGCACCTCGACGTTCTTGAGCAGCGTGCCGCCGGTCATGATCACGTCGTCGCCGACGATCGCGATCTTGTCGCGGACGCGGCCGGCGATCTCGGTGACGGCGACCTCGTCGTGGGCGGGGCGGGTCTTGTGCATGATCGCCAGGTCACCCTCGATCATCTCGGCGAAACGCTGCGCCATCTTCGCGCGGCCGGCGTCAGGGGCGACCGACACGACGTCGGGGCCGGTGAGGCCGAGGTCGCGGAAGTGGTTGGCGAACAGCGGGAGCGCGGTCATGTGGTCGACCGGGATCGTGAAGAAGCCCTGGATCTGACCCGCGTGCAGGTCCATCGTCAGCACGCGGTCGGCGCCGGCGAGCTGGAGCATGTCGGCGACGAGGCGCGCGGTGATCGGCTCGCGCGGCTTCGCCTTGCGGTCCTGCCGCGCATACGGGAAGAGCGGCACGACCGCGGTGATCCGCTTGGCCGACGCGAGCTTGGCGCCCTGGATCATCACGAGCAGCTCCATCAGGTTCTTGTCCACCGGCGTGCAGCCGGTCTGGACGAGGAAGACGTCGGCACCGCGGATCGACTCGTTGAAGCGGCAGTACGTCTCGTCGTTCGCGAACGTGCTCAGCTCGATCCCGCCGAGCTCGACGCCGAGCTTGCCGGCGATCGCCTGGGCGAGGTCGATGTGCGAGCGCCCGGAGAAGACCATCAGCCGCTTCTGCGGGCCGCGCTCGATGAAGTGCCCGGGCGCCGGCAGCGGATCCGAGTGGTCGGTCACGCCCTCGAGCCCCGGGAGCGCAAGCTCAGTCGTCGCCACGTTCGTCCCGCTCTCCACGTTTGTAGACCCATCCTTCCTTCGTCTCCTGCCGCGGCGCAAAGCCCGCAAGCGACCCTGGCGGGACGTCGTCCGTGACGACCGTTCCCGACGAAACCCACGCATCGTCCCCAACCGTGACCGGAGCAACGAACGTATTGTCCACGCCGGTCCTGACGTTCCTGCCGATGGTCGTCCTTCGCTTGCCCTTCGCGGGGTCGTGGGAGAGGTTCGCGGTCACGTTTGCGGCTGCGATGTTCGTATCCTCGCCGATGTCGGCGTCGCCGATGTAGGAGAGGTGGGGCACCTTCGTCCGGGCGCCGATTCGCGAGTTCTTGATCTCCACGAACGTGCCCGCCTTCGCCCCCGCCTCGAGAACGGTTCCTGGGCGAAGGTAACAGAACGGCCCCACCGTCGCACCCTCCCCGACGGTCGCGTCGACGGCGACGGCGTGCGGCCCGATCTCGGCGCCGGCGGCGACCGTCGTCCCGCCCCGGAGCACCGTGAACGGATGCACGGTCGCGTCGGTCTCGAGGCCGACGGTGACGTCGATCCAGGTGCTCGACGGGTCGACGATCGTCACCCCGGCGAGCATGTGCTGCTCGTTGATCCGGTCGCGGAGCACGGCGGCCGCGACCGCCAGCTCGGCGCGCGTGTTGATGCCGAGGGCGGCGATCGGCTCGGGAACGACCCACGCCGCGGCACGGCCGCCGGCGGCGACGATGTGCGCGACCGTGTCGGTCAGGTAGAGCTCGCCCTGCGCGTTGTGCGCGTCGATCTTGTCGAGCGCATCCCACAGCGGGCCCGACTCGAACACGTAGATCGAGGAGTTCAGCTCGCGGATCGCCCGCTGCTCCTCGGAGGCGTCCCGCTCCTCGACGATCGCCGTCACCCAGCCATCGGCGTCGCGGACGATGCGTCCGTAGGGAAGACGCTCCTGCGGCTCGAGCGTGAGGATCGTGACCGCAGCCCCGTGCCGCTCGTGCTCCGCGGCCAGTGTGCCGAGTTGCTCCGCGGTGAGGAGCGGCGCGGCGGCGTCGAGCACGAGGACGCGGCCGTCGAATGCCTCGAGCGCGGCACCCGCGGAGGCGACGGCGTCGCCCGTCCCGCGCGGCTGCCCCTGCACGGCGACGTCGACGTCGGTGTCCTCGTAGGCGTCCTTCGTGTCGGGCGACGCCACGACGACGACCTTCACCGCGCCGGCGTCACGGGCCGACGCGATCACCCAGTCGACGACGCGCCGGCCGAGCAGCGGGTGCAGGTGTTTGGCCAGCGACGAGCGCATGCGGGTGCCGAGCCCGCCGGCCATCACCACTGCTGCGAGGTCGCTGCGATCGGTCACGTGAGCGATGGCTGGGGCGCCAGGATTCGAACCTGGGATCGCGGGACCAAAACCCGCTGCCTTACCGCTTGGCTACGCCCCATCAATGGGATTGTGCCTCAGCGCTTCTTGCTCGGCTTTTCGCCGATCAGCAGGACGAGGGCGACCACCGCGAAGACGCCGGCGATGATGAGTGTGAACGGCCCGATCAGCTTCGCGATCACGCAGAGCAGGACGGTGAAGGCCTGCGAGGCTGCCGCGATCCAGGCGATCTGGCGGCCGGTGTCGGAGTTCAGCGTCCGGCCGGCGAAGATGTAGAAGAGGATGATCGGGACGGAGATGATGATCACCGTCCAGCGGGAGATGTCGCTCGCGACCGCGACGAAGATGCCCTCGACGACCGCGATTCCGAGCGCGATCTTCAGACGGCGGGCGTAGAACCACCGGCCGTGCTCCGACCGTGGCTCGGCGTGACTCTCACTCACGCGATCAACCTACCACGCTGACGAGACGATCCAGACCCGGCCCCGCACCTCGATCTCACGGGCCGCGCGCTCTGCTGCGGCGCCGTCCTCGAACAGCCCGTAGACGGCCGGCCCGGCGCCGCTGACGTCCGCGCGAACGGCCCCGAGCGAGCGGAGTATCGCGGCCAACGGCGAGGAGGCGAGGTCGTTCTCCGGAAGCCCCGCGAGCTCGCCCTCGGCCAGCGCCTGGAGCAGGCGGCCGCGGCGCCGGTCGTACCCGGCCGCACCGTCCCGCTCGTCGAACGCGGCGTACACGGAGGCGGTCGAGCCCTTCGTCTCGCCGTCGGGAAGCAGCAGGACGACGGTGTATCCGCGAGGCAGGTCGAGGTCGGTCAGCGTCGTCCCGTCGCCCTCGCCCAGCTGCGCGCCTTCGGTGAGGAAGAACGGCACGTCTGCACCGAGCTCGGCGGCCAGGCCGTGGAGGCGAGCGGCGGAAACGGGACGGCCGAGTGTCTCGTTGGCGAGGACGAGCGCCGCGGCTGCATCGGAGCTTCCGCCACCGAGGCCGGCGGCGACCGGGATTTCCTTCTCGATCCGCACACGCCAGGCCGGCAGGACGCCGGCTTCCCCTGCGACGAGCTCCAGGGCGCGCCGGACGAGGGTGTCGCCTCCGAAGCCCTCGACGGCGAGCGCCGGTGCGTGCTCGAGCTCGATCCGGTCGGTGAGCCCGACCCGGACCAGCACCGTCGTCACCTCGTGCTTGCCCCCTGCCATGAGCGGGCCGACGACGAGGGCGAGGTTGATCTTCGCGTGAGCGAGGCGCTCGCTCACTGGAGCAGCCGCTCCAGCTCGACGAACTCGTCCGGCGCCAGCGCCTCCGCCCTGGTCGCCGGCGGCCTGCCGAGAGCGGCGAGCGCCTCGGACGACCGCCCGCGCTCCGCCACCCCCGCCAGTTGCAGCGAGTTGGGCAGGGTCTTGCGGCGGTGGGAGAAGGCTCCCTCGACCACGCGCTTGATCTCGGCGAAGCGGGCCGGAAGCTCGCGGCGGCGAAACGCGACGAGCGCCGACTCGACGTTCGGCCGCGGCCTGAAGACCTCGCGCGAGACCGGGTGGAAGCCCGTACGTTCGGCCGCGAGGCCGACGAGCACGGAGACCGCGCCGTACGCCTTCGTTCCCGGCACGGCGAAGAAGCGGTCGGCGACCTCGCGCTGGACCATCACGCACCAGCGGTCGATCGACGGCAGGCCGTCGAGGCTCTCGACGACGATCGGCGTGGCCACGTTGTAGGGGAGGTTGGAGACGAGCTTGCCGGGCGCCGGCTCGAGGCTCGCGAGGTCGAGCCGGAGTGCGTCACCGACCTCGACGCGGAGGTTCGGCAGCTGCGGCAGCCGCTGGACGAGGCTGCGGTCGATCTCGATCGCGTGGACGAGCGCGACCCGCTCGGTCAGGTAGCGCGTCAGGACGCCGAGCCCCGGGCCGATCTCGAGCACGATGTCAGCGGGATCGAGCTCTGCGAGCCGGCCGATGACGACGAGGATGTTTTCGTCGACGAGGAAGTGCTGGCCGAGCTCCTTCTTCGGCCTCACGCTCACGGCAGCCCGAAAACGGCGGTCGCGTTCCCGTCGATGCGCGCCTCGAGCGCGGCGACTTCCTCACCCCGCACCTCGGCGAGCATGGCGAGGGTGTGCACGACGTTTGCCGGCTCGTTCGGGCGGCCGCGCACCGGCTGCGGCGCGAGGTACGGGCAGTCGGTCTCGGCGAGGATCCGGTCGGCCGGGATCCCGGCAGCTGCGATCCGCAGCTCCGGGGCCTTCGGGTAGGTGACGTTCCCGGCGAAGGAGGCGTAGTACCCCCGTTCGAGCGCCGCCGGCAGGAGTCCCGACGACGAGAAGCAGTGGAGGACGACATCGCCGTCGAAGCGGGCCAGCACTGCGAGCGTGTCCTCGTCGGCCGCCCGCGTGTGGACGACGACCGGCTTGCCGCTGTCGGCGGCGACTCCGAGCATCTGCTCGAACAGCCACCGCTGCCGGTCGGGGGGTGCGTAGTCGCGGAACCAGTCGAGGCCGGTTTCCCCCACGGCGACCGCGCGCGGGTGCGCGAGCAGCGCCGCGACGTCGCCGACGGCGGCCTCGTCGGCGGTGCCCGCCTCGTGCGGGTGGAGCCCGAGGATCGCGAACACGCCGTCATGCCGATCGGCGAGCTCCAGGGCGGCGCGGCACCCGTCGACGGTCGTGCCGACGGTGAGGATTCGGGTGACGCCTGCTTCCTGCGCGCGTCCGACCGCCCCGTCGGGATCGTCGAGCGCGTCGAGATGCGCGTGCGTGTCGATCACGCAGTAGGCGCCGGTGGGTCGACGCGCGGGAACAACGGAGCCGCGGGCTCGATCCCATCCGTTTCCGCCGCGACGCCCGCCGCGACTCGGTCGAGCGACAGGTCGCCCGACTGCCGGAGTGCCTCGAGGATCCTCGGCGCGGTCTCGGTGAGGTACGGCGAGAGGGCGACCGTGACCGCGACGATCCCGTCGGCGAGGTCGTAGAGGACCGTGTCGAGCTCGGCCGCCTTCGACTCGTCCTTGGCGAGCGCCCACGGTGCGTTCGATTCGACGTGCTGGTTCAGCGCGCGCACCGCCTGCCAGATCGACTCGAGCGCGCCGGTGATGTCGTACCGGTCGAGCTGCTCGACGATCGATTCGCGTAGTGCATCGGCGTCGAAGGCGCCCGGGCCGGGCGACCGCGTGAGCCGGCCGCCGCGGTAGCGGGAGATCATCGCGGTCGTCCGTGAGACGAGGTTGCCGAGGTCGTTCGCGAGCTCGTTGTCGTATCGCTCTCGGAAGGTCTCCAGCGCGACGTTTCCGTCCTGGCCGAACGACACCTGGCGGGCGCACCAGAACCGCACGGCGTCGACGCCGTAGACGTCGATCAGGTCGAGCGGGCTGATCACGTTCCCCTGCGATTTCGAGATCTTCTGCTGGTCGACGTTCAGGTAGCCGTGCACGAACAGCTGCTTCGGGCGCTGGTAGCCAGCAGCGAGCAGCAGCGCAGGCCAGTAGACGCAGTGGAACCGAAGAATGTCCTTGGCCAGGAAGTGCACCGCCGGCCAGAAGCGCTCGAGATCCTCGCCGGGCGCGTAGTGCAGCGCACTCAGGTAGTTGACGAGCGCGTCGGCCCAGACGTAGGCGACCTGGTCCGGATCCCAGGGGATCGGCACCCCCCACGTCTGTGTCGCGCGGCTGATCGAGAAGTCGCGCAGCCCGCCCTCGATGAAGCTTCGGGCCTCGTTGTAGCGAAAGCCCGGCAGGACGAAGTCGGGCTGCCCGTCGTAGATCTGCAGCAACTCGTCCTGGTACGCGGACAGCCGGAAGAACCAGTTGCGCTCCTCGATCCACTCAGGCACGGTGCCGTGGTCGGGGCATTTGCCGTCGACGAGTTCCTCCTCGGTCTTGAAGGCCTCGCAGCCGACGCAGTACAGCCCCGCGTAAACGTCCTGGTAGATGTCGTCGCGGCCGTTGTCCTTGATCCGCTGGAGGAAGTCCTGGACGAAGGCCTTGTGCCCGTCATCGCTGGTCCGGATGAAGAAGTCGTTGGTCGCGTTGACCCGCCGCGGCAGGTCCTGCCAGGCGACGACGATCTGGTCGGTGTACTCGCGCGGTGAGAGCCCTTGCTCCGCGGCGACTCGGGCGACCTTGTCCGCATGCTCGTCCACTCCGGTCAGGAAGTAGGTCTCGTCGCCGCGCTGACGGTGATGCCGGACCAGGATGTCCGCGGCGATGGTCGTGTACGCGTGCCCGATGTGCGGGGTCGAGTTCACGTAGTAGATCGGTGTGGTCAGGTAGAAGCGCATCTCCCGAAATGATAGGTGGCGTCTCGCGGACCGCCCGGACGCCGGCGGCCGGGGGACGGCGCCGGGCCGCTGCGACGGCGAGCGCCGCCAGCAGGACGAGTGTGGCCGGGAACGCGACGAGCCAGGCGGCGGGCATGTCGGACGCAGGCCCGGGGTGTGATTGCCCGGGCGCGGGCAGGGTCGACTGCCAATGGTCGGCGGCGGTCGGATCGCCGGCCGGACGGCCTCGCGGGGCGACACTGACGGTCGGGACGACTGCACGATGGGTGTCGGCCGCCGCTGGGCCGGCACCGGCCCGGGGAGCGACGGCCGGCCGGATCGACGCGCGGACGCCGACCGGTGCCCGTGCGACGACCGGTGCCCGCCCGGCGGGGACCGGCGCGGCGACACGCTCGACAGCCGCATGACCGGAAGCGGTGCGCAGGGCGGTCTGGTGGATCGGGACGGTCTGCAGCCGGGCGGTGCTGCGCCCAGCGGCGGCGTGCCCGCGATGGACGCGCCGGACCGTCACTCCGGGCGGAGCGATCTCGACCGGTTGACCCGGCGTCGGATCGACGGCCGCCGGCGCGGGGGCGGCATCAGCCTGAACCGGAGCGGCCTCGGGCTGAGGTGACACGGCATCGCCGGCAGGCGGATCGCCGGTGGGCAGCGTCGAGGGTGGTGACGGCAGGGCGACCTTGGGCGGCTTCGGCGCCGCCGCTCCGGTGGAGGTGACCGTCGGCGAGCCGCCGCCTGCCGGCTGCCCTGCGCGACCGGGAAGGAAGGAGAGCGGATCGAGGTAGCCGTTCGGGTCAGCCGTCGTCCGCACGCCCAGGTGCACGTACGGCACAGGCTGCTCGGCGGACCCGGTCGAGCCGATCGTGCCGACGGCCGCGCCTTCCAGGACGTGGGCGCCGCGCGCGACCGCGATCGACCCGAGGTGGACGAGCGTGACCGAGTAGCCGTCGGCCGTCTCGATCGTGAGGGTGAGCCCGTTGGTCGGAAGGCTGCCCGCGAAGGACACGACTCCCGTTCGAGGGGCCGCCACGGGGGCACCGGCCGTTCCGCCGATGTCGATTCCCCTGTGCTGTCCGGCGGCATACGGGTCGCCGCCGAGCCGGAACTCCTGGAGGACGGGCCCTGACGCGGGCCACGTCCATGCCTGCGCGGTGGGCGCGAGCACGAGGAACACGACCGCCGCGACGAGCGTTGTTCGCAGGGAAGGCAACATGGCGACGATGGTAGAGAGCCGTCGCCGCCGTTGTCAAATCTGGTTACAGTTTTGTCACAAAGAGCCCCGATAGAGCGTGTTGCGACGGATACCGGTGAGCCGCGCGACGAGGTCGGCCGCCTGCCGACGCGGGACGCCGGCGGCGACCAGCTCGGCCACGGCCTCCACGGCTGGGCCTTCGTCCGTTCCGCTCTCCACGGCCGCCCCGCCGATCACGAGCGTGATCTCCCCCTTCGGCGGCTCGGAGAACCGGAGGGCGACGTCCGCGGCCGCACCGCGCACGACCTCCTCGAACTGCTTGGTCAGCTCGCGGCAGACCGCGACCGGCCGCACCGGCAGCGCCTCCGCGAGCGAGCTCAGCGTCGCCGGAAGGCGGCGCGGCGACTCGAAGGCGACCGCGGGCCACGGCCAGCGGCCGAGCTCCTCCCACACCGCTTCGAGGGCCGACGCGCCGCGCGGTAGATAGCCGAGGAACTGGTACCGCTCGTCCGCGAACCCGCTCGCCACTAGCGCCGTCTCGACGGCCGAGGCGCCGGGAAGGACGGAGACGGGCACACCGGCCTCGAGGGCGGCGGCGATCAGGCGTGCTCCCGGGTCGTTGACCCCGGGCAGGCCGGCATCGCTGACCAGCGCGACACGGACGCCCGCGAGCAGCTTCGGGACGATCTCGCCGACGCGCGCCGCCTCGTTGTGCTCGTGGTAGCTGACCAGCCGCGCCGAGATCCCGTGCCGGTCGAGCAGGATCCGCGTCCGCCGTGTGTCCTCGCAGAGGACGAGCTCGGCCTCCGCGAGTTCGCGCAGCACGCGCAGCGTCACGTCCTCGAGGTTCCCGATCGGCGTTGCGCAGACCGCGAGCGGCATCAGCCGACGGCGGCGTCGGCCGCCTCGAGCGCGACGAGCGCGGCGCCGATCATGCCGGCGGCGGTGCCGAGCTCCGCGCGCACGACGCGCATCCCCTCGCGCATCGGCTTCAGCGCCTCGCGCTTCAGCACGTCACGGGCCGGCGCCAGCAGCAACTCGCCGGCGGCTGCGAACCCCCCGCCGATCACGATCAGCTCCGGGTCGTACGCGTTCACGAGGCTGCCGAGGCCCGAGCCGAGCTTCCGCCCGATCTCGGTGAGGAGATCGAGCGCGGTCGCATCCCCCTCGTTCGCCAGCCGGACGAGCCGGTGCGCGTCCGCCGCCGGGCCGAACGCCTCACGGGCGATCTCGTCGGCGGCCTTTCCGGACACGTACGACTCGAGATGCCCGTAGCCGCCGCAGCTGCACCGGACGCCGTCGTGGACGATCACGACGTGCCCGAGCTCGGCGCCGGCGCCGATGGAGCCGCGATACGGGCGGCCGCCGAGGATCAGCCCGCCGCCCACCCCGGTTCCGAGCGTGAGCATGATCATGTCGTCGACGCCCTGACCGGCTCCGACCCGCCACTCGGCGATCCCGGCGGCGTTCGCGTCGTTGTCGAGCGCGACCGGCAGCCCGAGCCGCTTCCCCATCACGTCCCGGAACGGCACGTCGACGAGCGGGATGTTGACCGAGCCGATCGCCGTCCCCGTGCGCTGGTCGATCCGGGAAGGGATGCCGAAGCCGACCGCGACCACCGAGTCGTCGAGCAGCTCGCGGACTGCCGCTTCGAGGCCGTCGAGCAGCTCCTGCTCGGAGTCGAGCGGCGTCGGGTACTCGCGGCGCGCGACGATCGCACCGTCGCTGCCGACGACCCCGGCGAGAATCTTCGTTCCGCCGACGTCGACTCCGATCACATTGGGCTCCACGGGCGCGGCTACCCTATCGCGCCGCCGGCCGGCCAAAGCGGTTGCCCCGGGGAACGCCGGAGGCTGGGGCTACCATTCACCGCCGGATGCCCTCCGAAGAGAAGCCGTACCGGGTCTACCGGGGGGGCCGAGCCAAGGGGAAGGTGCCGAGCCCCAAGCCCGAGCGCGGCGGGCCGGGGCGGCGCAGCCTGCGGATCAAGCCGGGCCGCAGCTGGTGGAAGGTCATCCCCGCGCTCCTCGCGGTGTTCCTGATCCTGGTGATCGTCTGGGCGCTGGCGAGCTACTTCCAGTTCCGCGACGGGGTCTCCGCGGCGAACAAGCGGCTCGACCGGCACGTGGCCCAGTCGCTCGACCCGCAGCACGGGAGCGCGACCGACATCCTGCTGCTCGGGACCGACCACGCGCAGCTCGCGGGCCGCGAGTCTGCGAACCGCTCGGACTCGATCACTCTCGTCCGCGTCGACACCAGCAAGCACCGGATCGCCTACCTGTCGATCCCCCGCGACCTCGTCGTCGACATTCCCGGGCACGGCACCCAGAAGATCAACGCCGCGATGCAGCTCGGCGGCCCCGCGCTGACCGCGGCGACGGTGAAGCAGTTCACCGATCTGCCGATCAACCACGTGGTCGTCGTCGACTTCAGCCAGTTCCAGCAGCTGATCGACAAGCTCGGTGGGATCGACATCGTCGTCCCGGAGCGGATCGTGTCCAAGTTCGACTGCCCGTACCCGACGGAGGAGCGGTGCGCACGCTGGGACGGGTGGCGCTTCGCCAAGGGCAAGCAGCACATGGACGGGCACCGCGCGCTGATCTACTCGCGCGTCCGGAAGAACAAGCTCAACCCGGCCGACACCGACTTCTCGCGCGCCGAGCACAACCAGCAGGTGCTCCAGGCGGTGGCCGGCAAGCTGACAGGCTTCGGCACCCTCCTGAAGCTGCCCTTCGTCGGCAGCGACCTGCTCGCGCCGGTCGCGACGGACATGTCGACGGGCACGTTCCTGTCGCTCGGCTGGGCGAAGTTCCGGGCGAGCGGCAGCTCGACGCTGCACTGCCGTCTGGGCGGCGAGGCGAGCGGCGGCGAGATCCGGTCGGTCGAGGAGAACCGCAGCGTCATCACGATGGTCACCGGGCGATTCGGCCCCGCAGCCGCCGGTGCCGGGATCGGGAGCGTTCGGGCCGGGCTGCGTCACCGGAAATCGGACGCTGGGCGTCCGGTAGCAACGGCCGCCGGTGGGACCACACCCCCGCCCTGGGTGGGGGAGAAAGACCCCTGTTCCCCTGCGAACGAGCCTACCGCGAGATTCGTGACGTGTCCGTCACGCGGTCGTGCCGGAAGTGGAACTTCGCGGCCGCGCCGCTCAGGACTCTTTCGCCGCCGACTTCTTGTCGGACTTGGATTTGTCCGACTTCTCGACCTTCTTCACCGATTCGTCCTTCTTGCCACCGTCGGCCGGCGACGAATCCGACGAGTCGCGCTTGCGCCCGCCGCGGCCGTAGTCCGTCGAGTAGAACCCGGAGCCCTTGAAGTGGATCGGAACCGGGTGGAGCACCTTCACCAGCGGCTTGGCGCCGCAGACCTCGCAGACCGTCGGATCCGGGTCGCTCATCCGGTGGAATACCTCGAAGAGATGCCCCTTCGGACAGCGGAACTCGTAGATCGGCACGGTCGAACTAGGCTAGCAGGGCCGTCCCCGGCCCTTTCTCGCGCGTACAGTTCGGCCGGTTCATGAACGAGACCGCGACGACGATCACCGCCCCCGCGGCCACCACCTCACTGCGGTTCCGGGAGACGACCGGCGAACTCGACCGGAGGGCTGTTCATCGGCGGCGTCGCGCTGACCACCGCCGCGGCCGCCGTGTTCCTGCTCGTCCAGCTGTCGGGCTGGCCGCCGCACGAGGACGAGACCCTGCCGTTGTTCGTGGGCCGGCACGGGATCGGCGGCCTGTTCGACATCGTGCTCGGCAGACGAGGCGGCGCGCCGCTGCATTTCATGATCGCGTGGGCGGTCGCCCACGCCGGGGGCGGGCTGCACACGATGCGCTTCTTCTCGGCGCTCTTCGCGGTTGCGAGCATCCCGGCGATCGCGATCCTCGGGAACCGCCTCGCCGGTCGCGGGCCTGCGCTGGCGGCGAGCGTGCTGGCGGCTGCGAGCTGGGTCTTCCTCTTCCACGGGGTGTACGCGCGCATGTACAGCCTCTTCCTGTTCGTCTCGACCTGTCGTTCCTCGCCCTCCTCCGGGCGGCCGAGCGCGGCGGCGCGCGGGCGTGGATCCTTTGGGCGGTCGCGATGCTCCTGACGATCGGCTCGCACCAGTACGGCGCCCTCGTCCTCGGCGCGCAGGGCCTGTACGTCCTGGTCACGCGCACCCGGCTGCGGCAGGCGATCCCCGCGTTCGTCGCCGTGTTCCTGCTGGCGATCCCGCTCTGGCGGAGCAGCCTGGTGCTGGCGAACCGGCTCGAGGTCGGTTCGGGCAACGGCGGCGGCCTGCGCACGCCCCGGCAGGTGTTCACGTACCTCTGGCACGTAGCGGGCGACTCGTCGGCCGGCTACGCCGGCGTCCTGGTGATCGTGTTCCTCTTCGGCGTGCTCGGGATCGTCTGGCAGGCGCGGACACGCCCGAAGTCGGCGGTGCTGACCGTGTGCGTCCTGATCACGCCCGTGCTGTTCTTCCTGGTCGGCCGGTTCGGCGGGAGCTCCGCACCCCAGTCACGACATCTGATCTTCGTGCTGCCGTTCTTCGCCCTCGCGACCGCGAGCGGGATCGTCGCCACCTCGCGCGCCGCCGGGCGCTACGGGCCGCTGCTCGCCGCAGCGGTCGTGCTGACGCTGGTTCCGGCGGAGATCGCGTGGGCGTATCACCAGACGCCCGCGCTGTTCAAGCGCGAGGCCCCGGTGCGCGTCTCGGCCCGGCACGAGGCGGCTGTCTGGCTCGCGGCCACCTCGCGGACGGACGACATCCTCTTCGGGTACGAGCCGCTCTACCTCGCCGCGTGGGAGCTGCACCGTTCGGCCGTGTCGAACACGGTCATCCCGCGCGCCGACGCGAAGCTGGCGCTGCAGACGCTCGACGACCAGGCGAAACCGCTCGGCCGCGGCGTCTGGGTCTTCGATGCCGGCGACAACAACAACTACGTGAAGCGCATCAAGGTCCAGCTCCGGCTGCCGTTCCCGCACAGCGAGTTCGAGGCGCGGACGTACGGGCCGTACCTGGTGATCCGCACGCGGAAGCCGACCGGCACCATCTCGCGGTACCTCGACGACGCCCGCAAAGCGGAGCTGATCGGCAAGTCGCTCGACATGGGCGACGCCGACATCAACTACGCGACGATCAGGCGCGCTCAGGCGCGCGTGGTCGTCCGTTCGCGCTCGAGCGTCTCCCCGTAACACGGAGCGTCCTCGAACGCCGCGAGCCCGGCCGGTGTGCGCCTGGTCTGCCGGCGTCGCCTGCGCGCCGCCGCGGCGACCGCCGATGCGCCGACGAGCCCGCCGAGCAGGAACGTCCGGAACCGCTTGGCACGCCGCACGTCGTCCACGCGCCGATGGTACTCCTACGCCACCAGCTCCCCGATACGCGCGGCCGTCCGGGCGAGGGAGTCGCCCTCGAAGAGGAACGGCACGGCGTTCGGCAGGTTGTGGAACGGCGGCCCGTCGAGCTCCTCGGAGCCGGCGGCGGCGTTGAGCGCGTAGCGCACCGGGATCTCGTGGCAGACGACCAGGACGCGCTCCATCCCGCGGTCGCACAGCTTCGCGAACGCCTCGGCGTAGCGGCGCGCGGCGTCGTCGAGGCTCTCCCCACCCGGGAACGGCAGCTTCCGGCCGACCTCGCGCTTGACGACGTGGTAGCTTCGAGATGTCGGCGCCCTCGAGCGCCGCGCCGATCCTGATGTCGTCGAGAAGCGGCTCGACCTCCATCGGCACCGCGCGCCCGGCGAGCGCGATCTCTGCCGTCTCCCGGGTCCGCGGGAATCGCGTGTGGACGCACAGATCGAGCTCGACGTGGGCGAGCTGCGCACCGAGCAGCCTGGCCTCCTCTCGGCCCTGCTCCGTCAACGGAACGGGGACGCTCGGGTCGCCGTTCACGCGGTGCTCGGAGTTCAGCACCGACTCGGCGTGGCGCGCGAGGAAGACGATCACGCAGCCTTCTCCGCCTTCACCCTGATCCGGGCCGCCTGGTCGAGGTAGAGGATCGCCGACCCGACGAACAGCATCGGCGAGAGGACGAGGTCGGCGAGGAGCGCGGCCGACCGCTCGGTGACCTCGCTGCCGCCGCGCAGGAGGAGCGCCATCATCAGCCGCACGACGTAGAACACGATCACGAGCGTGGCCAGCCCGCCCGCGGCGTGGGCGAAGTCGACGCGGCCCAGCGTGAACGAGCGGCGGAAGCTCGCGGCGAAGCCCGTCCCCTCGAGGAGTGCCGCCGGGACGACCCAGCCGAGGAACGCGAGATACAGGACGGCCGGCAGGACGAGCAGCTGCGCCAGCAGCGGCACCGGCAGGAATACGAGCACGCCGAGACCGTAGGCGGCTGCGATCGCTGCGTCCGTCCGGCCGCGCCCCGCTGACGAGGACGATCGCGACGATGTACGACGCCGTCAGGAGCAGCGCAGCCGACCAGGATCGTCACCTCCACTCCACCCCCGAGGATCGACGTCGGCGGGTGGTAGGCCTGCGGCGGCGGATGCCCGGACGGCTCGGACTGGCGGTGGCCGAAGGCGACGGTGAGCTGGGAGAGCGCCGCGACCGAGAGCCCGAGCGGCACCGTCTGGAAGAAGTGGTGCTGGTAGAAGCGGATCGTCTCCGCGACCAGTTGCCCGACCGAGCGCCGCTCGGGCGGAAGCGGAGGCGGTAGCGGCTGTGGCTGGCGGGGGGCGCGACGGGCCTTGCGGGCCACTAGAAGCGCCGCCTGGTCAGGAAGTAGTGGATGAAGTAGATCGGCAGAACGATGCCGACGGCCAGGAACGTGCAGACGCCCCAGGCGGTCGCGCGCTTGCTCCCGTGGCGGCTGGCGTGCCAGTAGACCCACATGGAGAGCACCGCCGCGAGCACGACGGCGAAGACGAACTGGACGGGGCTGAGGGTGTCGATCCTCGCGAAGAGCACGGCGTCGAGCCTAACTGCGATGATCCGGCGGATGGGGTACCACGTCGTTCACGCCGCCGACCAGGAATGGGTCGAGCGGACGCCGCCGGACGGGCCGCGAGGGCGACCCGCCCCGGCACGCGTCCGACATCACGACCGCCGCCGCGCTCCAGCAGTCGCGCGCGCGGATGTGGCGCTACCCGCCCGGCTCGCGCGGCCGCCGGCACGCGGACAAGGTGCAGGAGGAGGTCTTCGTCGTCCTCTCCGGCACGCTGACGATGCACCTCGGCGACCCGGCCGAGCGGGTCGAGCTCGCGCCGGGCAGCGTCGTCGCGGTCGACCCGGGAACGGCGCTGCAGCTCCGGAACGACGGCGCCGACGAGGTCGTCGTCTTCATCTACGGCGCCCCGGCCGAGCAGGGCGGCGCCGACTTCTTCCCGGACGCCGTAGCTCTACGCCGCCGCGGCGACGCCGGCCTTCTCGAACACGAGCTCGCCGTTCTGCGCGTCGACGCGCACCGTGTCGCCCTCCTCGAACTCGCCCTCGAGCAGCCGCATGCGCCAGCGGATTCTCGACCAGGCGCTGGAGCGCGCGCTTCAGCGGCCTCGCGCCGTAGGTCGGGTCCCACCCGGCCTCGGCGACCGCCTCCTTCGCGTCGTCGGTCAGTTCCAGGTTCAGGCCCCGCTCCGCCAGCCGGTCGCGCAGCCGCCGGAGCTGGAGCTCGACGATCTCGCCGATCTGGTCGCGGCTGAGCGCGTGGAACTCGACCACCTCGTCGACGCGGTTCAGGAACTCGGGCCGGAAGAACTCGCGGAGCGCCTCGGACGAGCGGACGTTCGAGGTCATCACGATCACCGCGTTGCGGAAGTCGACCGTGCGGCCCTGCCCGTCGGTCAGCCGGCCGTCGTCGAGGATCTGGAGGAGCACGTCGAAGACCTCGGCGTTCGCCTTCTCGATCTCGTCGAGCAGCACGACCGAGTACGGGCGGCGGCGGACGGCCTCGGTCAGCTGGCCGCCCTCCTCGTAGCCGACGTAGCCGGGCGGCGCGCCGACGAGGCGCGCGACCGTATGCCGCTCCTGGTACTCGGACATGTCGAGGCGGACCATCGCCCGCTCGTCGTCGAACATGAACTCGGCGAGCGCGCGGGCGAGCTCGGTCTTCCCCACGCCGGTCGGGCCGAGGAAGATGAACGAGCCGATCGGCCGGTCCGGATCCTGCAGGCCTGTGCGCGCGCGGCGGAGGGCGTTGGCGACCGCGAACACCGCCTCGTCCTGGCCGACGACGCGCGCGTGGAGCCGCGCCTCCATGTGGATCAGCTTCTCGGTCTCGCCCTCGAGCAGCCGCTCGGTCGGGACGCCGGTCCAGCGCGCGACGACCGCGGCGACGTCGTCCTCGTCGACCTCCTCCTTCACCATGGGCTCGGCCTCCGGCTGCGCCCTGGCTGTCAGCTCCTGCTCGAGTCGGGGCAGCTCTCCGTAACGGATCTCGGCGACGCGCTGCGAGATCGCCGTTCCGCTCGGCCCGCTCGGCCTCCACGCTCAGCTCGTCGATGCGGCGCTTGATCTCGGCGATCCGCTGGAGCCCCTCCTTCTCCTTCGACCAGCGGGCGGCGAGCTCGTCGCGGCGGGCCTTCGCCTCGGCGCAGCTCGCGCTCGAGCGGCTCGCGCACCTCCTTCTTCTCCTTCGCCATCGCGGCCAGCTCGATCTCGAGCTGGCGGACGCGGCGGTCGGCCTCGTCGAGCTCGAGCGGCGAGGAGTCGATCTCCATGCGCAGCCGGGACGCGGCCTCGTCGATCAGGTCGATCGCCTTGTCGGGCAGCTGCCGGTCGGAGATGTACCGGTCGGAGAGCACCGCGGCCGCGACGAGCGCCGCGTCGCGGATCGCGACGCCGTGGTGCGCCTCGTAGCGCTCCTTCAGCCCGCGCAGGATCGCGATCGTGTCCGACACCGACGGCTCGCCGACGAACACCGGCTGGAAGCGCCGCTCGAGCGCCGCGTCCTTCTCGATGTGCTTGCGGTACTCGTCGAGCGTCGTCGCGCCGACGCAGCGCAGCTCGCCGCGCGCGAGCATCGGCTTGAGCATGTTCGCCGCGTCGACGGCGCCCTCCGCCGCGCCGGCGCCGACGATCGTGTGCAGCTCGTCGATGAAGAGGATGATCTCGCCGGCCGCCGACTCGATCTCGGTGAGGACGGCCTTGAGCCGCTCCTCGAACTCGCCGCGGTACTTCGAGCCGGCGAGCAGCGAGCCGAGGTCGAGCGCCCAGACGCGCTTGCCCTTCAGCCCCTCGGGGACGTCGCCGGCGACGATCCGCTGCGCGAGCCCCTCGACGATCGCGGTCTTGCCGACGCCGGGGTCGCCGATCAGCACGGGGTTGTTCTTCGTGCGCCGGGAGAGCACCTGGATCACGCGGCGGATCTCCTCGTCGCGGCCGATCACCGGGTCGAGCTTGCCGCTCTCGGCCGCCTCGGTCAGGTCGCGGCCGAACTTCTCCAGCGCCTGGTAGGTGCCCTCGGGATCCTGCGAGGTGACCCGCTGGCCGCCGCGCACCTCCTTGATCTTCGCGAGCAGCTCGTCGCGCGGGACGACGTCGAGCGCGAGCAGCAGGTGCTCGGTCGAGACGTAGTCGTCCTCGAGCTTCTTCGCCTCGTCGGCGGCACGGTCGAGCACCTTCGCGAGGGCGGACGACATGGTGGGCTGTTGCGTCGCGCCTTCGATCCGCGGCCTGGTCGCGAGCCTCTCCTCGGCCGAGGAGCGCAGCTCGTCGGCCGACGCGACGAGCGCACGCGGCAGCTCCTGGTCGAGCAGCGCGAGCAGCAGGTGCTCGGGGTAGAGCTCGGGGTTGCCGAGGCGGCGCGCGCGCTCCTGCGCGGCGGCGATCGCCTCCTGCGACTTGATCGTCAGGGTGTTGAAGTCCATTACTGCTGCCTCCTTGCTGGGAATTGGGGCGACTCGCGGTAGACCACGAGGTCGCGCCGGTACTGGCGGTGGACCTGGCTCGATCGCCGCGCGCATCTCGGCCTCGAGCCGGTCGAAGCGGGCGCGCATCAGCGCGAGCTCGTCCTCGAGCGCGATCACGCGGGCGACGCCGGCGAGGTTGAGCCCGAGCTCGGTCGTCAGCCGCTGGATCAGCCGCAGCCGGTCGAGGTCGTGCTCGGAGTAGAGCCGCGTCCCGCCGGGCGTCCGCCCGGGCCGGACGAGGCCCTTCGACTCGTAGATCCGCAGCGTCTGCGGGTGCATGCCGACGAGGTCGGCGGCGACGGAGATCATGTAGCGCGGGCGCTCGTAGTCCTGGGTGCCCATCAGGACTCCTTCCGGGCATGGAACACGACGACCGCGGCGATCACGGCCACGACGACCGCGACCCCGATCCAGCTGCCGATGCGCCAGGCATTGCCGATCGCGTGGAACGCGAACAGCCAGATGAAGACCTTCGCGAGGCCGCCGAACTTGGCCAGCACGATTCCACCGCCGACAACCCCACCGCCGGCGGCGCCCCACCCGGTGCGCTTGGTGCGCTGCTCCGCGGTCTCGGGCTCGGGCGCTTCCTTCGGCCCGTGGTCGAGGAGGTCGTCGTGCTTGGCCATCACTTGCCCGCTTTCTGCAGCTCTTCGAGCAGCTCGCGCTCCCGCTTCGAGAGCTTCTTCGGCACCTCGATCTTCAGCCGGGCGAGCACATCGCCGCGGCCGGAGCCCTTCAGCCTCGGAGCGCCCTTGCCCTTCACACGGAGGAGCTTCCCGTCCTGGGAGCCCGCCGACACCTTCACGGAGACCGGCCCGTCAGGGGTCGGCACAGACGCTTTCGTCCCGAGCGCAGCGTCCGCAAACGACACGGGGACGTCGACGATCAGGTCGTCGCCGCGCCGGGTGAACACCTTCGACGGCTCGACGCGCGTGATCACGAAGAGGTCGCCGGCGGGCGCCCCACCCCAGCCGGCCTCGCCCTTGCCCTTCAGGCGGATCCGCGAGCCGTCCTTCACGCCCGCGGGAACCTTCACGGTGTAGCGCTTCGTGCGCCGCTCGCGGCCGCTGCCGCGGCACGTCGCGCAGGGATCCTCGATCACGGTGCCGTTGCCGCGGCAGCGCGGGCACGGCTGGGAGATCGCGAAGAACCCCTGGCTCTCTGCGACCACGCCGCGGCCGCCGCACTGCGGGCAGACCGTCGGCGCGGTGCCGGGCTTCGCTCCCGAGCCGTGGCACGTGTGGCAGGCGACGTCGAGCGTCACGGGAATCTTCACCTCGGCGCCCTGCAGGGCATCCTCGAACGAGAGGCTGACCTGCACCTCGACGTCGTTGCCGCGCTGTCCGCGCGGCTCGGGCCGGCCGCCACCGCGTGCGGCGCCGCCGAACATCCCGCCGAAGAGATCGCCGAGGTCGGCGAAGTCGAAGCCCTCGGTCGCGTTCCAGTTGAAGCCACCGCCCGGGCCGCCGGGACGGCCGTTGGTGGAGCCGAACGAGTCGTACTGCTTGCGCTTCTCCGGGTTCGAGAGGACGTCGTAGGCGTTCTGGACCTCCTTGAAGCGCTCCTCGGAGTCCTTGTCGCCGGCGTTCGCGTCCGGGTGGTGCCGGCGCGCGAGCTTGCGGTACGCCTTCTTGACCTCGTCCGCCGACGCGTTCTTGGCGACGCCGAGGACCTCGTACGGGGACTTCGTCACTGTTCCCCGCTCCGGCGCCGGCAAAGCCGGCACCTCCGCTCATTGATGAGCTCCGTCGAGCCTACGCTCATTGTGCGACGACCACCCGGGCCGGGCGCAGGACGCGGTCGCCGAGCAGGTAGCCCTTCTGGAGCACCTGCACGACCGAGCCGGGCTCGGCCCCGTCGACCGGCTGCGCGAGCAGCGCCTCGTGGACGTGCGGGTCGAACGCGCCGTCGGTGTCGATCTCCGTCAGGCCGACGCGCGCGAGCAGGTCGGCGAGCGACCGGTGGACGAGCCGGACGCCGTCCTCCAGCTTCGCCTCCTCGTGGTCCTCCGCGGCGACGAGCGCCCGCTCGAGGTCGTCGAGCACGGGCAGGAGCTCCTTGACGAGCGCCTCGCTCGCGCGGACGGCCTGGGCCGCACGCTCGCTCTCCGTCCGCTTCCGGAAGTTGTCGAACTCGGCCTTCAGGCGCTGGAGCGCGTCGAGGTACTCGTCACGCTCACGCGCCACCTCTGCGATCCGGTCGTCCTCTCCGGCCACTGGCTCCTCGGGACCGGTCCCAGGGACTGTCCCTGGGACACGGCCTTCGGAGACGTGTTCGTTCTCCCTCATCAGGTGGTCGGAGCCTCCTCGTCGACGACCTCGGCGTCCTCGATCACCTCGTCGTCGGACGGCTCGGCGCCGTTGCCGCCGGCGGGCGCCGACTGCGCGGCGGTCGCCTGTGCGTACACGGCCTCGGCCAGCTTGTGCGAGGCCTCCTGGAGCGTCTCGGTCTTTGCCCGGATGTCGGCGATGTCGTCGCCCTCGAGCGCGGTTCTCAGCTCCATCACGCGGCCCTCGATCGTGCCCGCGTCCTCCTCACCGATCGCCTCGCGATGCTCCTTGAGGCTCTTCTCGGTCGCGTAGGCGAGCGCCTCGGCCGCGTTCTTCGCGTCGGCGAGCTCGCGCAGCTGCGTGCGCCTCGCCGGCGTGGGTCTCGGCGTTCTTGATCATCTGCTCGACCTCATCGGCCTTCAGGCCCGAGCCGCCCTCGATCTTGATCTGCTGCTCGTTCTGAGTGCCGAGATCCTTGGCCGTGACGTGGATGATCCCGTTCGCGTCGATGTCGAACGCCACCTCGACCTGCGGCATGCCCCGCGGCGCCGGCGGGATGCCGACGAGCTGGAACTTGCCGAGCGTCTTGTTGTAGGCGGCCATCTCCGACTCGCCCTGGAGCACGTGCACCTCGACCGACGGCTGGTTGTCCTCAGCTGTCGAGAAGATCTCCGACTTGCGCGTCGGGATCGTCGTGTTCCGGTCGATCAGCTTGGTGAACACGCCGCCCTTCGTCTCGATGCCGAGCGACAGCGGGGTGACGTCGAGCAGGAGCACGTCCTTGACCTCGCCCTTGAGCACGCCGGCCTGGATCGCGGCGCCGACGGCGACGACCTCGTCCGGGTTGACGCCCTTGTGCGGGTCCTTGCCGACGATCTCCTTGACCTTGTCCTGCACGGCGGGCATGCGCGTCATGCCGCCGACGAGGACGACGTGGTCGATCTGCGAGGGGCTGAGCCCCGCGTCCTCGAGCACGCGCTTCGTCGGGCCGACCGTCCGCTCGAGCAGATCGTGGGCGAGCTCGTTCAGCTTCGCGCGTGTCAGCTGCAGGTCGAGGTGCTGCGGGCCTTCCGGCGTCGCGGTGACGAACGGCAGGTTGATCTGCGTCGTCATCGTCGAGGACAGCTCGATCTTCGCCTTCTCGGCCGCCTCGTACAGGCGCTGGAGCGCCATCCGGTCGGCGGAGAGGTCGATCCCCTTGTCCTTCTTGAACTCCGCGACCATCCAGTCGACGATCGCCTTGTCGAAGTTGTCGCCGCCGAGGTGGTTGTCGCCCGAGGTCGCCTTGACCTCGAAGACGCCCTCGCCGAGCTCGAGGATCGACACGTCGAACGTGCCGCCGCCGAGGTCGAAGACCAGGATCGTCTGGTCGGCGCCTTCCTTGTCGAGCCCGTAGGCGAGTGCGGCCGCGGTCGGCTCGTTCACGATCCGCAGGACGTTCAGCCCCGCGATCGTGCCGGCGTCCTTGGTCGCCTCGCGCTGTGCGTTGTTGAAGTACGCAGGGACGGTGATCACCGCGTCGGTGACCTGCTCGCCGAGATACGACTCGGCGTCGGTCTTCAGCTTCTGCAGGATCATCGCGCTCACCTCCGGCGGCGCGTAGTCCGTGTCGGCCGCCTTGACGCGGACGTCGTCGTTCGGGCCCTGCACGACCTCGTACGGGACGATCTTCATCTCCTCGGAGACCTCGTCGAACTTGCGCCCCATGAAGCGCTTGATCGACGAGATCGTGTTCTGCGGGTTGGTGACCTGCTGCCGCTTCGCCGGTGCGCCGACGAGCCGCTGGTCGTCCTTGGTGAACGCGACGACGGACGGAGTCGTCCGCCCGCCCTCGGCGTTCGGGATCACCGTCGGCTCTCCCCCCTCGATCACGGCCATACACGAGTTGGTCGTGCCGAGGTCGATGCCAATTACTTTCGCCATAGTGAATCCATCTCCTTTTGTGATCTAAGAATCACTACAGGATAAAATCTAAGTGTCTTTCTGTCAAGTCACAGCGGTCTACAGTGGCCGTCTGGCAGACCAATCGAGACAGGGCGTGGGATCCGCCGCAGCCGAGACCGCAGGCAACGCCGCCGCGATCGTGGCCGCAGTCGCGCGCGAGACGGGCGGATCCTGGAGCGGCGCCGCCGGCACCGCGGCGCAGGCGGAATCGCTGGCCGCACGCCTGGCCCGGCTCGCCGAGGACGACGCGGCCGTCTTCGAGGCGGCGCTCGAGGCGCTGGCGACGACCTCACGCGACCTCGCCGCCCGGATGGACGCGGCCGCCCACGTCCCGCTCGAGATCGCGCAGGCGGCCGCGGATGTCGCCGAGGCCGCACGGCTCGTCGCTGAGCGCTGCGACGGGCTCCGGCGAGCCGACGCCGCCGGCGCGGCTGCGCTCGCGGCGGGTGCGGCGCTCGCCGCGGCGCAACTCGTGCGGGCGAACCTCGTCGTCGCGCCCGACGACGAGCGCGTCAGCCAGGCGTTCCGCGCCGCCGACGATGCCCGCTACTCGGCGGACCGGGCTCTCGACGCCGGCCCATGAGTGGTGTTTGATCGACGCATGTCGCACGACGCGGAACTCGTCGGACGCTGCCTTGCCGGCGACCGGGCCGCGTGGGACGAGCTCGTCCTCGAGTACTCCCGCTACGTCTACGCGATCGCCTCGCAGGGCTTCCGGCTCCAGGACGCGGACGCCGAGGACGCCTTCCAGGAGGTCTTCCTGCGGGTCCACGACCGGCTCGGCTCGCTGCGCAACCCGGACGCGCTGCGCCCCTGGATCGCGCAGCTGACCCGACGCGTCTGCCTCGACCGCCTGTCGGCGGGCAAGCGAGAAGAGCCGAGCGAGCTCGAGCCCGAGGGCGTCGGGGACGCGGTCGACGAGCTGGACGAGGCGTTCGCCGTGCGCGAGGCCCTGGGCGAGCTTTCGGGCGAATGCCAGGAGGTGCTCGACCGCTTCTTCTGCCGCGACGAGAGCTACCGCACGATCGGCGACGAGCTCGGGATCCCGGCGGGCACGATCGCGAGTCGGATTTCCCGTTGCCTCGGCAAGCTGCGGGAGCAGTTCGGTGCGTGAGCTCCCTGCCGGCGTCGTCACCTTCCTCTTCACTGACATCGAGGGCTCGACCCGGTTGCTCGAGGAGCTCGGCGAGGGATACGGCGAAGCGCTGACCGCGCATCGCGCGGCGCTGCGGGAGGCGTTCGGCGGGCACGGCGGCGTTGAAGTGGACAACCAGGGCGACGCGTTCTTCTTCGCATTCCCCGACGCGGCCGAGGCGGCCGCCGCCGCGGCCGCCGGGCAGGCGGCGCTGAGGACCGGCCGCGTCCGTGTCCGGATGGGGCTCCACACGGGCACGCCGTTCCGAACCGACGAGGGCTACTTCGGCCGCGACGTCAACATCGGCGCGCGGGTGGCGGCGAGCGCACACGGCGGCCAGGTCGTGGTGACGAAAGCGACGCGCGAGGCGCTCGACCGTGAGACCGCCCGCGACCTCGGGGAGCACCGGGTCAAGGACATCGACGAGCCCGTCTGGATCTACCAGCTCGGCGACGAGCCCTTCCCCCCGCTCAGAACCATCTCGAACACGAACCTCCCCCACCCCGCGTCCGCGTTCGTCGGCCGTCAGCGCGAGACGGGCGAGGTCGTGGAGCTGATCCGGGGGTCGCGGCTGGTCACCCTCACCGGGCCGGGCGGCTCGGGAAAGACGCGGCTCTCGATCGAGGCGGCCGGAGAGGTCGTCGGCGAGTTCAAGAACGGCGTGTTCTGGGTCGGTCTCGCGACCATTCGCGATCCGGCGACCATTCTCCCGACGATCGCCCGGACGATCGGGGCGCAGGGCGACCTCGCTGCGCACCTCGGCGAACGCGAGACCCTGCTCGTGCTCGACAACCTCGAACACGTCGTGGAAAGCGCCCCTGAGCTCGCGACACTCGTCGAGGCGTGTCCCAACCTGCAGCTGCTCGTCACGTCGCGCGAACTGCTCCGCGTCCGCGGCGAGATCGAGTACGAGGTGCTTCCGCTCGCCGATCCCGACGGTGTCGAGCTCTTCAGCCTCCGCTCCGGGCTCGACATCACACCCGCTGTCGAGGAGCTCTGCCGCCGGCTCGACAACATGCCGCTCGCACTGGAGCTCGCCGCCGCCCGGACGAAGGCGCTCACACCGGAGCAGATCCTCGAGCGACTGGGCCAGCGGCTGGATCTGTTCCAGGGCGGCCGTGACGCCGAGGACCGGCAGAAGACGTTGCGCGCGACGATCGAGTGGTCGTACGACCTGCTCTCGCCCGAGGAAGCGGCGCTCTTCGCGCGCCTCGGCGTTTTCGGCGGCGGCGCGACGCTCGAAGCGGCCGAGGCCGTCGCCGGCGCAGACGTCGACACGATCCAGGCGCTGGTGGAGAAGAGCCTTCTCCGCCATACAGATGGCCGGTTCTGGATGCTTGAGACGATCCGCGAGTATGCGCTCGAGCGGCTCGGAAGTGATGACGCACTGCGGCGGCATCACGCCGTTCACTTTCTCGCACTGGCCGAGTCCGCCAATCTCTCGAGCGAGGACATGGGCAGGGAAGACCCGGAGATCGTCCGGCCGGAACTGGACAACATCCGTGCTGCGATCGACTGGGCCGTCGATGCCGATCTCGAGCTCGCGTTCCGCCTGGCGATCACGATGGAGCAGTTCTGGGTGATGAACGACGCGTCGGAGGGGGTCCGCAGAATGGGCCTGCTGCTCGAGCGCGGCCCGGACATCGCACCCGTGCTGCACGCGCGCGCGTTGCGCGTGCTCGGGGAGGCAAACTGGATCGCGGGCGACCTCGAGCAGGGCACCTCGCGGCAGGAAGAGGCGCTCGCCGAGTTCGAACGGCTGGGCGACGAGCAAGCAGTCGCCGTTCTCCTCCATCGCGTTTCGGTCGGTGCGATCACGGCTCGGGACTTCGAGCGCGGGCGCCGCCTCCTCGAGGCGAGCCTCGCGATCTGCCGCCGCCTGCCGAATCCCAAGCTCGAGGCCGATGTCGTGCGCATGCTCGGCTGGGCCGAGCAAGGAGAAGGGAACCGCGAGCAGGCCCTCGAGCTCTACGAGGAGGCCGCGAGGCTTTGTGAGCAGGTCGGCTACGTCTGGGTCCAGGCTGGCACGCTCCTCAGCATGGCCGAGCTCCTGCAGGAACTCGGCCGGACAGAGGCCGCCCGGGAGCGGGCGGTCGAGGCGCTCGAGCTGTCGAGGCAACTCGTCGATCGCCGGAGCATGGTGTACGCGATGGCCTTGCTCGCCTCGCTCGCCGCCGCGCAGGGCGCCGCCGCGCGAGCAGGCCGTCTCTGGGGTGCGATCGAGGCCGAGGAGTCTCGCGCGCCTCTCGGCAACTGGGAGCAGTTTCGCGCCGAGTACGCCGCTGCGGTAACGGCATCGGGTGGCCCGGGGTTCGAGACCGGCCGGGCGGCAGGCCGTGCGCTTTCCCTCGATGATGCCGTGCGGGAAGAAATCAGCCGACTCCATCGTCTAGCTAGTTGATGGGCTACGACGAGGAGAGACTGGGAGAGCTGCTGCGCAAGCTCCCGCCTGCGCCCGAAGGCTGGGTCCAGGCGGCGCAGGAGCTTCCCGCCGCCCGGGCCGCGCTGGACGAGCTCGTCGCGCGGGCGGAGGCGGACGCGGAGGTGCGCAGGCGCATCCTCAACGATCTCGAGGCCGCTCTGGCCGCCGAAGGAGTCGAGCGCAACTCCGCCCTCCTCGCCGAGCTTCGCACCAGGCTCGCGCCGCAGTAGCATCGGCGAGGTGAGCGAGCTCCCCGCCTGGAGTCTCCCCGCCGGCGCGGAAGGGCGGATTGCGCTCGACAGTCCCTGGCCCACGGAGGTCACGCAGGATTGGGCCTGGGGCGGCGCGACGGGCAAGGGCGTCCGGGTCTGCATCCTCGACAGCGGAGTCGACGCCTCGCACCCGCTCGTCGGGCACGTCGAGAGCGCCGTCGCGGTCGGCAAGAACCAGGACGGTGTGGCGTTCGTCGCCACCGACCTCGAGGGCGACGTCTGCGGCCACGGCACAGCGTGCGCCGGAATCGTCCGCTCCATTGCGCCGGAGGCCGAGATCCACAGCGTCCGCGTGCTCGGCCCGGGATTCACCGGCGGCGGGAACATTCTGCTCGTCGGCCTCCGCTACGCGATCGAGCAGGGCTTCGACATCGTCAACATGAGCCTCTCGACGACGAAGAAGGATTACGCCTCGGTCCTGCACGAGCTGGCGGACTCCGCCTACTTTCAGCGGACGGTGCTCGTTGCCTCCGCACACAACATGCCCGTCGAGAGCTACCCCTGGCGCTTCTCGTCGGTGATCTCCGTCGGCAGCCACGAGGAGGAGGATTCGATGACCCTCTACTACAACCCGAACCCGCCGGTCGAGTTCTTCGCCCGCGGCGTGAACGTCGACGTGGCCTGGATGGGCGGCGAGGTTCTCCGCTGCTCGGGGAACAGCTTCGCCACCCCCCACGTCTCCGCGATCTGCGCACTCGTCCGCTCGAAGCACCCCGAGCTGACACCGTTCCAGCTGAAGAGCGTGCTCCACCAGACCGCGGCGAACGTGGGAGGCTCGAGATGAGCGATCTGAACGCGGCGGTTGCCGCCGGAGTCCTCGGCTCGGAGGAGCGCTTTCGTGAGCTGCTCCGCTCGATCGTCGATGTCGCGCGCGCGATCTTCGCCGCGAAGGCCTCATCCATCCTGCTGCTCGACGAGGAGTCGAACGAGCTCGTGTTCGAGGCCGTCGTCGGCGAAGGCGAGGAGGGGCTGCTCGGCAAGCGCTTCCCCGCGGGCACCGGCGTCGCCGGATGGGTGCTCGCAACCCGCACGCCCCTCGTGATCGAAGACGTTGCGCGCGACCCGCGCTTCGCCAAGGACGTCGCCGAGGACACCGGCTACGTGCCGCAGGGGCTGATGGCCGTGCCGCTTCTCCACGACGAGCGGGCGCTCGGGGTGCTGGAGGTGCTCGACCGCCAGTCGAGCTTCACGCTTGCCGAGATGGAACTGCTCGGCCTCTTCGCGTCACAGGCCTCGATCGCGCTCGACCTGCTGCAGCGCGCCCGCGAAGCCGAGGCCGCGCTGGCCGGAGCCGGAGAGCTCTCCGTGGTCGCCCGGCTGGCCGCGGGGCTGGAACGGCTCGGCGAGGAGAACAGACCGGCCGCGATGCGACTGCTCGCGGCGCTCGAGGAGATCCTGCCGGCTTCCTGACCCAAGGGGGAAAAGCGAACGAGCCCGGATCCCGGGCTCGTTCGCGAAGTGGTTGAACGCCTCGGTTAACCGGCGTCGGTACGACCGATGTCGTTCCGGCCGACGTCGTTGCGGCCGACGTCGTTGCGGCCGACGTCGTTGCGGCCGACGTCGTTGCGGTGTGCCTCGACGTCGTTCTCGTCGGTCTCGGCCTCGTCGGTGGCCGGAAGAGCATTCTTGTGCGCCTCGACGTCCTGCTCGTCCTTGATCTCGTCCGACACGGTGGTGCCCCCTTCTGAGTCGTTTCCGCGATCCCGCGGTTCTGCCTAACTAGACCGGGTACGTGGCAGGAATCTTCCCACGTTTCTCTGCGGATTGACAGCGCGGGGTGAGATGCTCGGCGGATGAGACTTCTGCGCAGGCGTTTCGAGGAGTCGGCGGCGGCCTTCCGGGGCAACTTCTCGAACCCCCTGCTGCGCCGGCTGCAGCTCGCGGGCATGGGCTCGGTGATGGGCCAGTGGGCCTACAGCGTCGCGCTCGCCGTCTACGCCTACGACGCCGGCGGCGCGAAGGCGGTCGGGATCGTCGCCCTGATCCGGACGATTCCGTCCGCGATCGCAGCACCGTTCACGTCGACGCTCGCCGACCGGATCTCGCGCATCACCGTGATGGTCTCGGCCAGCCTCGGCCGGATGGTGACGATCGGCGCGGCCGGGGCCGTGATCCTCGCCCACGGCCCGACGTGGGTCGTCTACGCGCTCGCGGGCCTGACCTCCATCCTCGGCACCGCCTTCCTGCCGGCCGAGTCGTCCCTGCTCCCCGACCTCGCGCGGACGCCCGAGGAACTGACCGCCGCCAACGTCACCCGCAGCACGATCGACAGCATCGGCAGCTTCGCCGGGCCGGCGATCGGGGGCATCCTGCTGGCGGTCACGAGCTCGGGCGTCGTCTTTCTCGTCACCGCGGCGACGTTCCTGTGGAGCGCGGTGCTCGTCTCGATGATCCGGCGCGGGGGCGTCCGGAAGCGGGCGGAGACGGAGGAGGCGGAGCGCTCGGGCTTCCTCCGCGAGGTCAGCGTCGGCTTCAAGACGATCGCCGCCGAGCGCCGGCTGCGCGTCGTGATCGGCCTCTACGCGGCGCAGACGATGCTCGCCGGCGCCCTCGGCGTGCTCGTCGTCGTCACCGCGTTCGACCTGCTCCACCGCGGGGGCTCCGCCGTCGGCCTGCTGAACGCGGCCTCCGGCGTCGGCGGCGTGATCGGCGCCGTCGCGGCGTTCGCGTTGATCGGGCGCAAGCGGCTCGCCTCCGACTTCGGGCTCGGGATCGTGCTCTGGGGCGCGCCCCTGGCGGCGATCGGGATCTGGCCGAACACCGCGGTCGCGCTGATCGCGCTGGGCGTGCTCGGCCTGGGCAACACCCTCGTCGACGTCGCCGGGCTGACACTGCTCCAGCGCACGGCGCCGCCCGACGTGATCGGCCGGGTGTTCGGTGTGCTCGAGATGATCCTCGTCGGCACGATCGGTCTCGGGGCGGCGCTGGCGCCCGTCCTGATCCACGTGGTCGGCATCCGTTGGGCGCTGGTCGCGACCGGCGCCTTCTTGCCTGCGCTCGCAGCGCTGACGTGGCGTCAGCTGATGAGGATCGACGCCGAATCGCACGCGCCGACCGAGGAACTGAAGCTGCTCGAGCCGATCCCCTTCTTCTCACCGCTCCCCGCGCCGTCGCTCGAGCGGTTGGCGTCGCAACTGGGGACGCTGGTCGTGCCCGCCGGAGCCGAGGTCATCCGGCAGGGTGAGGCCGGTGACAACTTCTACATCGTCGAGTCCGGCCGCCTGCGCGTCGCCGTCGACGGCGCGCCGACGAGCGAGCTCGGTGCCGGCGGGTTCTTCGGCGAGATCGCGCTGCTGCGAGACGTCCCCCGCACGGCGACCGTCGTCGCCGAGACGGAGTCCCGCCTCCGGGTCATGACCGGGAGGAGTTCCTGGACGCGGTCACCGGCCACCCGCCGAGCGCACGCGCCGCCGACGCGGTCGTCGGGGCGCACCTGACGGGGCGCTCCGCAGAGCCGCCTTCGGCTCCGGCGTCCGACGTAGAGCCGAACCGGCATACGATCCTCGCGATGGATCCCCGGGTCGCGGCCTACGCGCGCGTGCTGGTCGACTGCATCCACCCCGAGCCCGGGTGGCAGGTGCTCGTCCGGTCGCAGCCGCCGGGCCGGCCGCTGATCGAGGAGGTCACCCGAGAGCTGGCGCGCCGCGGCGTGCGCGCGCTCGTCCGGCTCGGGTTCGACTCCGCCGGCGGCCCGTTCGTGCGGCACGCGTCGATGGAGCTGCTCTCGGTCGTCCCCGACATCGAGCGCAACGAGATCGAGAGCGCCGACGCCTACGTGGCGATCGTCGCGCCCGACAACACGCGCGCCGCGTCCGAACATCCCGGCCGAACGGCTCGGCGCACGGATGGCGTCGCTCCGCGAGCCGCACATGCCGTATCTGCAGGACATCAAGCCGTGGGTCGGCTGCTACTACCCGACCAGCGCCGCCGCCCAGGACGCCGGCCTTTCCCTCCCCGCCTTCGAGGACTTCCTGTACGGCGCCGTCCTGATCGACTGGCAGGAGCTGCGCGAGAAGATGGAGCGGATCGCCGAGCACTTCGACCGGGCCGAGACGGTGCGGATCGTCGGCCCGGAGACCGACCTCACGTTCAGCCTGGCCGGCCGGGAGGGCAAGGTCGACGCGCTCGGCGCGAACATGCCGGGCGGCGAGATCTTCTACTCGCCCATCGAGGACTCGGCCGAAGGGGTCATCACCTACTCGGAGTATCCGGCCTGCTACCTCGGCCACGAGGTCGGCGGCGTCCGGCTGCAGTTCGAGGGCGGCACGATCGTCGAAGCAACGGCGGAGACCGACGAGGCGTTCCTGCTCGGGTCGCTCGACACCGACGAGGGCGCGCGGCGGCTCGGCGAGTTCGGAATCGGCTGCAACCCGGGGATCCAGCGGCACATGCGGAACACCCTGTTCGACGAGAAGATGGAAGGCACGATCCACCTCGCGGTCGGCACCGGCTTCCCCCAGCTCGGCGGCCTGAACACGAGCGGCATCCACTGGGACATGGTCAAGGAGCTCCGGAACGGCGGCCGCATCGAGCTCGACGGCAAGGTCGTCCAGGAGAACGGCGTATGGGCGCTGTCGTAGACCCCCGCGTCGAGCAGTACGCGCGGCTGCTCGTCGACCGGTCGCTCGACGTCCAGCCCGGCTGGCAGGTGATGATCGTGGCGTCGCCGCTCGCCCGCCCGCTCGTCGAGGAGCTCGTCCGCCAGATCGCCCGCAAGGGCGCCTGGCCGCTCGTTCGGCTCTCGTTCATCGACCAGGAGCAGGTGCCGTTCGACAGCCTCTGGGCGACCGAGGCGCCCGAGGAACTGCTCGGGACAATGGCGCCGAGCGAGGCGCGGACCCGCGACGAGCTCGACGCGTGGATGCTGATCTTCGGCTCGGAGAACACGCGCGGCGGGACGATCCTGCGGCCCGACCGGCGGCAGAAGCTCCGCCAGGCGTACGTCGACTTCGGCCGGCGGCGCCTCGCCCCCGGCTTCCCCTGGGTCGGCTGCCTGTATCCGACCGAGGCGCTCGCCCAGGACGCCGGGATGACGCTCGGCGACTACTCCGATTTCGTCTACGGCGCCTGCTTGCTCGACTGGGAGGCAGAGCGGGCGCGGATGGCGCAGTACGCAGCCAGGTTCGACGCGGCGGAGGAGGTACGGATCGTCGGTGCGGGCACCGACCTGACGATGTCGATCGCCGGCCGGCAGGGCCTCGTCGACGACGCGCACTACAACATGCCCGGCGGCGAGTTCTTCTACTCGCCGATCGAGGACTCCGCGGAGGGCGTGGTCGAGTTCTCCGAGTTCCCGGCCGTCTACCAGGGCGGGATCTGTGAGGGCGTGCGGCTCCGGTTCCAGGGCGGCAAGGTCGTCGAGGCGTCCGCGACCAAGAACGAGAACTTCCTGATCGCCGCACTCGACACCGACGAGGGCGCCCGCCGGCTCGGCGAGCTCGGGATCGGCTGCAACCCCGGCATCCAGCAGCACACCCGCAACACCCTCTTCGACGAGAAGATGGACGGGACGATCCACCTGGCGGTCGGCGCCGGGCTCGCCTTCGTCGGCGGCGTCAACCGGAGCTCAGTCCACTGGGACATGGTCAAGGACCTGCGCGCGGACGGACGGCTGGAGCTCGACGGCCAGGTCGTCCAGGAGAACGGGACATGGGCGCTCTAGACCCGCGCGTCACCGAGTACGCGCGGCTGCTGGTCGAGCGCTCGCTCGACGTCCAGCCCGGCTGGCAGGTGCTGATCCGGACCCAGCCGGACGCGCGACCCGTGGCCGAGGAGCTGATCCGGCTGATCGCGGCGCGCGGCGCGTTTCCGCTGCTGCGCATGAACTTCGGGCTCTACCCGAACGACGAGGTCTGGGCGTCCGAGGCGCCGCTCGAGCTGGTCGGCGAGATGGCCCCGATCGACCGGTACGCCGCCGACCACATGGACGCGCGGATCACGGTCGAAGCGCCCGACAACACCCGCGGCCAGGCCGAGGTGAGCGCCGACCGGCGGGCGCTGATGAAGAAGGCGGCCGCGCCGTTCTTCCGGCGGACGATGGCCGACGAGATCCCGTGGGTCGGCTGCCAGTTCCCCACGAACGCGCTCGCCCAGGAGGCCGGGCTGCCGCTCGATGCGTTCGAGGACTACTTCTACGGCGCCTGCCTGCGCGACTGGGACACCGAGTCGGAGGCGATGCACGCGTACCTCGCCCGCTTCGACTCCGCCGAGCAGGTGCGCATCGTCGGCGCGGAGACCGACCTGACCCTGTCGCTGAAGGGCCGCACGGGCGAGGTCGACGACGGCCACGTGAACATGCCCGGCGGCGAGTTCTTCTTCTCGCCGATCGAGGACTCGGCCGAGGGCACCATCCTGTTCGACGTCCCGACCGAGCTCGACAGCGTGCCCGTGTCCGGGATCCGGTTGACGTTCCGCAAGGGCCGCGTCGAGGAGGCGTCGGCCGAGCAGGGCGAAGCGGAGCTCCTGGCCGCCCTCGACATCGACGACGGCGCGCGCTTCCTCGGCGAGTTCGGGATCGGCTGCAACACCGGGATCACGCAGCCGATGCGGAACACCCTGTACGACGAGAAGATGGCCGGCACCGATCCACCTCGCCGTCGGCGCCAGCTACCCGAAGGTCGGCGGCACGAACGTCAGCTCGCTGCACTGGGACCTGGTCAAGGACTTGCGACAGGACGGACGCATCGAACTGGACGGCGAGACCGTCCAGAAGAACGGAACCTGGCTCATCTAGACATGACAGGGGTCAGACCCCTGCCATGTCCGAACCGGACGATGCGCGGCATGGTTGAGCCAAGTTGTGGATGAAGTGGCGCACAATCGACACCGCAGGGGTCAGACCCCTGACATGTCCCGATGAGGCGGCGCGTCGCGCTCGCCACCTCCTCCGAGATCCCGGATGGCGACGAGGATTGTGCGCCGCTGGTCGCGGCGCTCGGCGCGCTCGGGGTCGGCGCCGGGCCGGCGGTCTGGGACGACCCGGCGGTCGATTGGTCGCGCTTCGACCTTGTCCTTCCGCGGTCGACCTGGGACTACGCCGAGCGGCGCGGCACGTTCCTCACCTGGGCCGCGTCCGTGCCACGCGTGCTCAACCCGCTCGAGGTGCTCGACTGGAACACCGACAAGCAGCGGTACCTGACCGACCTCGCGGCCGCCGGGGTGCCGATCGTACCGACGGCGTTCGTCGAGCCGGGGGGCGAGCTCGAGCCGCCGCCGGGGCCGTTCGTCGTCAAGCCCGCGGTCTCGGCCGGCGGGCGCAGCTCGGCGCGCTTCGAGGCCGGCGAGCTCGACGCCGCCCGAACGCTCACCGCCCGGATCCACGCCGAGGGCCGCACCGCGATGGTGCAGCCGTACCTCGGCGACCTCGAGGAGAAGGCGCTCGTCTACATCGACGGTGCGTACTCCCACGCCGTCCGTCGGCACGTGCCCCTCCCCGCCGCGGGCGACCGTGACGTCTTCTTCCTCGACGAGGAGCTCGGCCCGGCCGACGCAACGCCGGGGGAGCGCCGGATCGCCGAGGCGGCGCTCGCGTGCGCTCCCGCCGGCTTGCTGTACGGCCGCGTCGACCTGATGGGCGACGCGATCCTCGAGCTCGAGATCGCTGAGCCCTCGCTGTACCTCGCCTACGGGGAAGGAGCCGCCGGGCGCTTCGCCGCGGCGATCAGCCAGCGCCTGCGGATCAGCCCGGAGAACGGCCGCACGCCGAGCCAGTAGAGGCGGAACCGCCACCCGCCGCCGGCGACGCGCGTCTCGGTCGAGAGCACGGAGCCGCCCTCGGCGGCCCGCGCGCGCAGGTCGAAGACGATCCGCACCCGCGTCTCGCTCAGCCGCGCGACGAACGTCGTCTCGGTGCGCTCGACCTGCTCGGCCCAGGGCGGCGAGAAGAGCTGCTCGAGCGATCGTCCGCGATCGTCGAGCCCTCGCAGCCGGAACAGCGTCCGGGTGAGCCGGTCGGGCGCCGCCGGCGACGCGAGTGCACGCGCGAGCGCGTCGCCCGGCGAGCCTGGAACGAGTCGCTCGTGGTACTCGCGGTGGTCGTACTGCGGGAGCCAGTCGTCGAGCCCGGGCACCCACCGACCCTAGCTACGGCACGTAGCGTGAACCGCGACGTCGTCGTCTCCGCCGTCGAACACCTGACTATGGGAGCCACCGGTAGAGGGCGATGTCGTACGACGCGCCGTTCCAGGCCGATCCGGCCGCGACGATGCGCCCCTTCGAGTCGAGCACCATCGGTTCCCTCCTCGTTACTCTGAGGGGGTGAGCGTCGTCGACACTCTCGGACGGCCGCTGCGCGATCTGCGCGTGTCGGTCACCGACCGCTGCAACTTCCGCTGCGTCTACTGCATGCCGAAGGAGGTCTTCGGCCGCGACTACCGCTTCCTCGACCGGCGCGAGCTCCTGACGTTCGAGGAGATCGAGCGGCTGGCCTACGCGTTCGTCGAGCAGGGCGTCGAGAAGATCCGGATCACGGGCGGCGAGCCGCTCGTCCGGCGCGACCTCGAGCGCCTGATCGAGAAGCTGGCTGCGATCGACGGGCTCGACCTGACGCTGACCACGAACGGGGCGCTGCTGCCGGCGAAGGCGCAGGCGCTCCGCGACGCGGGCCTCGGGCGCGTGACGGTCAGCCTGGATTCGCTCGACGACGACGTCTTCACGTCGATGAACGACGTCGACTTCCCGGTGCAGCGGGTGCTCGAGGGGATCGACGCGGCCGCCGCGGCCGGGCTGCCGGTGAAGGTGAACATGGTCGTCAAGCGCGGCGTGAACGAGCACAGCGTGCTGCCGATGGCGCGGCTGTTCCGCGAACGCGGCCACATCCTGCGGTTCATCGAGTACATGGACGTCGGGCACTCGAACGGCTGGCGGCTCGACGACGTCGTGCCGGCCGCGGAGATCGTCGCGCTCGTCGGCGAGGAGCTCCCGCTCGAGGCCGCCGACGAGAACTACCGCGGCGAGGTCGCGCGCCGGTGGCGCTACCGCGACGGGAGCGGCGAGATCGGCGTGATCGCGTCGGTGACGGAGCCGTTCTGCGGCGACTGCACGCGGGCGCGGCTGTCGGCGGAGGGCCGCCTGTACACGTGCCTGTTCGGCGTCCGCGGCCACGATCTGCGCGCCGTGGTGCGCGGCGGCGCCTCGGACGAGGAGCTCGGCGCGGAGATCGGCCGGGTCTGGGGACGACGAACCGACCGCTACTCGGAGATCCGCTCGGAGAACACCGTCGACCTGCCCAAGGTCGAGATGTCCTACATCGGCGGTTGAATCCGGGGATGACTCCGGGGGGCCCGCACGTTAGTATCCGCATGCCCGCGCGGGAGCACGCCTTATGACCACCCTAGTCGCAGCCGGACGCCGTCATCTGCCCAGAGGATGGGCAGACCTTGGTCTGCAGCTGGCGATCTGGTTCGGCTTCCTCGCCCTCTACCAGGTGGCGCGCGGATTCGCCGACCGGAACCCGACGCAGGCATTCGAGAACGGCCTCGGCGTCATCCGGATCGAGGAGCACGTCGGCGACCTGTTCGAGCTGACCGCGGCGAATCTCGTCTCCGGGTCGCACTTCCTGGTGCTGCTCGTGAACTGGACGTACTGGAACTCCGAGTTCACCGTGGTCGGGCTCGCGCTGCTCTGGGTCTACCTGCGGCGCCACGCGGCGTTCTCCCGCTTCCGGAACTGGATCCTGCTCGCGAACCTGCTCGGGCTCGTCGGCTACGTGGTCGTCCCGACCGCGCCGCCGCGGATGTTCCCGACGTTCGGATTCCCGGACACGCTCTCGAACATGGCGACGCTCAACCACGGCAGCGGCCTCATCCAGCTCGCCGCGAACCCGTACGCGGCGATGCCCAGCCTGCACGCCGCCGACGCGCTGATCGTCGGCGTGTCGATGGCGCTTGTCTGCCGCCACTGGTGGGCGAAGGCGCTGTGGCTCCTCTGGCCGCTCTGGGTCTGGTTCGCGGTGATGGCGACCGGCAACCACTTCTGGCTCGACATCCTCGCCGGGATCGTCGTCGCGCTGATCGCCGCGCTCGTCATCTACCGCCGGTCGATCCTGCGGCTGCTGCGTCCGAGCCCGAGCCCGGCAGCGGGCTGACGCCTTCGCGCGTGGACGTCAAGTCCACCTACACCGACGGGGCGCGCCGGATCGCATCCCGCTCGATGACCGGCCTCGCGCGGACGCGCGTGACGCCGTCGATGCTGACCGCGGCCGGCGTGTCGCTGTGCATCCTCGCCTCGGTCGTCGTGTACTTCGAGTACCGCAACGAGTGGCTGTACTTCTGGGCCGGCGCGGTGATCTTCGTCCTCGGGTCGGTGCTGGACATCCTGGACGGCGCTCTCGCCCGCGCCGGCGGGAAGGCGTCGACGTTCGGCGCGTTCCTCGACTCAACCACCGACCGGATCGGCGAGGCGTTCATGCTCGGCGCGATCGCCGTCGTCTTCTATCGCGACGCCAACGAGACCGCGTTCCTCTTCACCTTCGCGGCGCTGGCCGGATCGTTCCTCGTCTCGTACACGAGGTCCAAGGCGGAGACGCTCGGGCTGAAGGGCGACGTCGGCATCGGCTCCCGCGCCGAGCGGGTGGTCGTGATCACCGCCGGGCTCGTGCTCGCGCCGTGGGGCGGGCTGCAGTGGGCGATCTACCTGCTCGCGGCGACGGCGTGGATCACGGTGGGACAGCGCGTCTGGTCGGTTCGGCAGCAGTTGCGCGCCAAGGGCTCTGCCTGACGCTCGAGTGACCCATCGCGCCACGTCGCGACCGGCCACTTCGCGTCAGGCTCTGCCGAGCGCATGGCGTTCTGGATCATCGTGCTCGGCGTCCCACTGGCACTCGCCACGGTGGGAACGGCCTACGCGCTCCGGCCGGCCGCGGCGTGGGCGCTCGTCGGGTTGGGGCTCGCAGGGCTGACCGCCTGGCTCCTCACGAGCCCCTGGGCGCCGTCTCATCTGGAACGTGTGGTGGCCCAGGACAAGGGCGTCACGGCGGGCCAGGTCGATTGCAAGAAGACGTCCTTCCACCTCGGCCGGTCGAGGATGTACCACTGCATCGTGCACAGCGGCGGGTTCCTCGACGACTACCTCGACAACGACTGCGTCGCGTTGCTCCAGGACGAAACGGTCCAGTACTTCCCGCTCGAGCGGTGTGGCGGGAACGTTGCGCCGGAGTGAGCCTTCACAACTGCTAGCACTCCGTGTTAAAGTGCTATCACTGCTGTGCTAGCACCGCGCCGTAAGAATGTCTTCGTCCGCATGCCGACCGCGCTCAAGCGCCGGCTCGGCGACGAAGTCCGCGAGACCGGGCGCAACTTCAACGACGTCACGGTCGGTCACCTTGCGGCGAGCTACGCCGTCCCGTTCGAGCCGAGCGGCCGGACGGGCTCCCCTCCCCGCGACGGCGGATCGGTGCTGCTGCGCATGCCTCCCGAGCTGAAGGACAAGCTCTCCCGGCGCGCGGCCGAGCGCAGGCAGAACGTGAACGAGCTCATCGTCGGGACGCTGTCCGAGCGGCTCGGCCTCAATGGAAAGGAACCAATGGCTTCCACCAACGGAAAGTCGAACGGCAAGGCTCCGTCGAAGGACAAGGTCCGCGTCGCGATCATCGGCGTCGGCAACTGCGCGAACTCGCTGCTCCAGGGCGTCGAGTACTACAAGAACGCGAACCCGGACGACTTCGTCCCGGGGCTCATGCACGTCGACCTCGGTGGGTACCACATCGACGACATCGAGTTCGTCGCCGCCTTCGACGTCGTCAAGGGCAAGGTCGGGGTCGACCTCTCCGAGGCGATCTGGGCGCACCCGAACGACACGATCAAGTTCGCCGAGGTGCCGAAGACCGGCGTCACCGTCTCCCGCGGCATGACCCTCGACGGCATCGGCAAGTACCTCTCCGAGGTCGTCGAGAAGGCGCCGGGCGAGACCGACGACGTCGTCGGGATCCTCAAGGAGCGCAAGGTCGACGTCGTGATCAACTACCTCCCCGTCGGCTCCGAGGACGCGACCAAGTGGTACGTCGAGCAGATCCTCAGCGCCGGCTGCGCGATGGTGAACTGCATGCCGGTGTTCATCGCGCGCGAGCCGTACTGGCAGCGCCGCTTCGAGGAGGCCGGTGTCCCGATCATCGGCGACGACATCAAGTCGCAGGTCGGCGCGACGATCTCCCACCGCGTCCTGACCACGCTGTTCCGCGACCGGGGCGTTCATCTCGACCGGACGATGCAGCTGAACGTCGGCGGCAACTCCGACTTCCTGAACATGCTGGAGCGCGACCGCCTCGAGTCGAAGAAGATCTCGAAGACGAACGCGGTCACGTCGATGCTCGACTACGACCTCGGCGCCGGGGAACGTGCACGTCGGCCCGTCCGACTACGTCCCGTGGCTGACCGACCGGAAGTGGGCGTACATCCGCATGGAGGGCAAGTCGTTCGGCGACGTCCCGCTGAACCTGGAGCTGAAGCTCGAGGTCTGGGACTCCCCGAACTCGGCCGGCATCGTCATCGACGCCGTCCGCCTCGCCAAGCTGGCGATGAACAACAACGTCGCCGGCGCGCTCGAGGCGCCCAGCTCGTACCTGATGAAGTCGCCGCCGGTGCAGATCCGCGACGACGACGCGCGCGAGAACACCGAGCGCTTCATCGAGCAGCACACGCGCAAGACCACCAAGGTCGCCGTCAAAGGCGTAGCCGCAGCGCGGTTCGGCCTGTAGGGACAGACCCCTCGGGGTCTGTCCCTACGCGAACCGTGACTACTCTCTGGGGTGATGAGGCTCTGCCTGGTCACGCCGTTCGCGTGGTCGGCGCCGCACGAGGTCAACGATCACGTCGCGGGCGTCGCCGACGAGCTCCGGAAGCTCGGCCACTCGGTCACCGTGCTCGCGCCGTCGAACCGGGGGGCCGACCTGCGCGACGGCCGGCGCGCGCTGCTCGGCGATCCCGCCGACGCCGAGGTGATCGCCGTCGGGCCGGCGGTGCCGATCTCGCGGCGCAGCAGCATGGGCGTCCCGGTCGGCGGCCGCGCCAACCTCACGTTCGCGCTCTCGCGTGGGCGGTTCGACGTCGTCCACGGGTTCGAGCCCGGGCTGCCGAGCCTCTCGTACCTGGCGCTCCGCTCGGCGCAGACGATCTCCGTGGCGAGCTTCTTCTCGACGGAACGGCTCGGGTACCCGCCGGGCAAGGCCCAGCGTGCGCGGCTGCTCGGTCGGATCGACGCACTCGTCGCAGCATCGGAGACGACGGCGGCGGCCGCCAACGAGCGGTTCCCCGGCGACTACCGCGTCATCTCCCCCGGGGTCGACAGCTCGGCGTTCCGGCCCGGACGCAAGCGCAAGCAGATCGTGCTCGAGTGGCGCGGCCTCGAGCGGCCCGTCGCCCGCGGCGTGATCCGGATGCTCGACGAGCTGCCCGACTGGGAGCTCGTGCTGATGCGGACACGCCCGATGTCCGGACGGCCGTACGTGCCGCGCCGGCTCGTGGGCCGGGTCCGCTCGCGTCTGGGGCGCGACGCCGCCGAGCGCGCGGCGATCCTTCGCGACGCCTCGATCTTCGTCCCCGCGATCGACGGCAGCCGGCGCGTCCGGCTCGAGGCCGACGCGTGCGCCCTCGCCACGGCCGAGCCGCCGGGCGTCGAGGCCCAGCCCGAGCTCGCAGCCGCGGCCGTCGCGCGGCTCGCCGACAGCGGCGACCTGCGTGCCACGCTCGGCGCCGGGGCGAGAGCGACGGCGGAGCGCCAGAGCTTCGCGAACGTCGCCGCCGACCTCGACCGCCTCTACCGCGAGCTCGCCCGCCGCCGGCGCGCGGCCCGCCGCGACGGCGACCCGCTCGCCGGGCGCCCGTGGATCACCTGCGACCTGCACATGCACACGTCGTACTCGCACGACTGCTCGATCCCGGTGGAGGATCTGCTGGACCACGCCGAGTCGATCGGCCTCGGCGCGATCGCCGTGACGGATCACAACAAGTTCGGCGGCGCGCGGGAGGCGGCCGAGCTCGCCCGCCACCGCAAGCTCACGGTCATCCCGGGCGAGGAGGTGAAGACCGACGGCCAGGGCGAGGTGATCGGCCTGTTCCTCAGGGAGGAGATCCCGCGCGGACTGTCGTTCGCCGACACGATCGCGGCGATCCGCGCGCAGGACGGCCTCGTCTACCTCCCCCACCCCTTCGACCGCATGCACGCGATCCCCGACGCCCGCACGCTGCACCGGCACCTGGCCGACATCGACGTCTTCGAGGTCTACAACGCGCGGCTGATCCGCGAGAGCTTCAACGACGAGGCGCTGCGTTTCGCGCGCAAGTACGACCTGACGATGGGGGCCGGATCCGACGCCCACGTGCTGCTCGGAGTGGGCGCCGGCGCGGTCAAGATGCGCGCGTTCAACGGCCCCGAGGAGTTCCTGGTCAGCATGCGTGGCGCCGAGATCCTGCGCCGCCCCAAATCGCTGATCGTGCAGCAGGTCCAGAAATGGGCGGCGCAAGCCAAGGAAAGGGTCCGCTAGAGGAGAACTGTGGTCCTGCCCAAAGTGACCGCCGTGCCCGCTGACGAGATCCACGAGAAGTACCTGCAGAAAGCGATCTCCGAGATCAACGAACTCGGAGACGAGATCGCGCGCGCTGCGGGCGGCGTCTCGGTGCCGGTGCTCGGCTCGGGGCACCCCCTCGCCGACATCTTCCTGCTGAAGCACCGGCCGCAGGCGAGCGAGATCCAGGAGGGCGTCGCGTTCTTCGGCCGCGCCGGCCAGGCCGTCCTCAAGTCGATGCAGCGCCTCCGCGTCGACCCGATGGCCGTCTACGGGACGAACTGCGTGAAGCTGGCCGAGGGCGCCGACGACGAGGAGGCGCGCGGCTGGCTCACCCGCGAGCTGCACATCGTCCAGCCGAAGGTCGTGGTCGCGATGGGCGAGGACGCGCTGGCCTTCCTCAACGACCTCGAGTTCCCGCTCGCCGAGAAGGTCGGCCCGGAGCAGGGCGAGCTCCGGCGGTTCACGCCGACGGTCGAGGCGCTCGTCGTCCCGGACATCGACACCTCGCTCGACGAGGCCCCCGCGAAGACCGCGTTCTGGAACGCGTTCAAGGTGCTCGGCTCCTGGTGGGCAGAGCTTCCCCCGTACTGAGCCGGCCGCGCACCCTCGCCCTCGTCGCCTGGCTGGCGGCCGGCGCTGCCTGGTACTACGCGGTCGACACGGTTCCGCGAATCCACTCCGTCTGGTGGGAGGTCGCGCTGCTGGCGTTCGTGCTGATGCCGGCCGTCTTCGCGTTCGACTGGATCGTGCTGCCGCTCGCCCGCGCGCGCGGCCTCCTCCCCGTCGCCGCCGCGCTTGCCGTGCTGGCGCTGCTCGCCGAGCTCGGCGACCTCGAGGTGCTGGCGAACGTCACGAAGCTCGCGGCCGTCACCTTCTTCGCGTTCTGGTTCCTCAACCTGTTCGAGGAGCTGGTGCTGCTGGTCGTCGTCGCGCTGATCGTCCCGTTCGTGGACGCCTACTCGGTGTTCCGCGGCCCGACCGGCAACATCGTCGAGCACCACTCGAATGTCTTCTCGTACTTCTCGGTCTACTGGGCGCTACCGCACGAACCGAACGACCCGCGTCTCGGGATCCCCGACATCCTGTTCTTCGGGCTCTTCCTCGCGGCGGCGGTCCGCTTCCACCTGCGGCCAGGCTGGACGTGGCTCGCGATGGTCGCCGCCCTCGGCGGGACGATCGCGATCACCGTCTGGGCCGACGTGGCCGGACTCCCCGCGCTCCCCGCGCTCTCGATCGGCTTCCTGATCCCGAACGCGGACCTGATCTGGAAGCAGCTGCGCAGGCGGAGCGGGGACAGTCCCCTAGGAGGCTGTCCCCGCCGATCCGCTGTTAGGCGTGGCAGTTCTTGGCGGCCCAGGTCGCGATGTTCTGCGACGCCGTGGTCACCTTGGCGGCGTCGGTCTGCAGGCCCTGAAGCTTCTGCAGCGTCGCCGCATCCGGCACCTGGCCGGGCGTGAGGCCGCTCGTAGATGTCGGCAACCTTGGCCACGAACGCGGCCATCGTCTTGAAGTCGGCCTTGATCTCCGACGGTGCCTTGTCGGCGATCTCGTTCAGGACGGCCGCTTCCTTCTTGATGTCGTCCGGCGTGGCGCTGCCGCTGAACGCGCTCGAGAGCTTCGAGCTGAGATCAGCGAGTTCCTTGCAGTTCCCCGCGGAGGCGATACCCGAGAGATCGGGCGTCGTGGTCGCCGTGGTGGTGGCGGCCTCGGTTGTCGCTGCCTCCGTCGTTGCGGCTTCGGTCGTCACGGCCTCCGTGGTCGCTGCCTCGGTGGTCGCCGCCGTGTTCTTGCTGCCGCCCCCGCCACACCCGGCGGCGACGAGCATCAGCATCGCCAGCAGGGTCAGACCCAGGGCGAGAATCGTCTTACGACGCATTGGGCTCCTTCGGTTTACAAGCTTGCAGTGAGCGACCCGAGCCTATGCAAGCGGGGCCGCGGATGCAAGACGGGCAACCCCGCATGTTTGGGCGCCCGACCCCAGGATTAGGGGTTCTCAGCCGACTGCGGGGACGATCTGCTCGCCGATCAGGCGCACCATGTCGAGGTCGGTGTGGTCGAGATGCTGGAGGAATGCCCGCTCGACGCCGGCCTCCTGCGTACGCCTGGAGCCGCGCGACGACCTGGTCGACCGTCCCGACGAGGACGTTCTCCTCTTCGAGCAGCGCCGACGGGTCGTCGTCCGGCCGCCCGCTTCGCTCCAGCCGGCGACGCGCCCGGTGGAGCGCCTCGGCGTCGTCGCGGCCGACGCAGCACGGCGCCATCAGCGAGAACGGGATCGGCTTCCGTCCCTCTCGCTCGCACGCCTCGACGATGCGTGCCCGCCGCTCGCGGCACTCGTCGACGGACGCGAACGGCGCGTTGTACTCGTCCGCCCAGCGCGCCGCGAGGCGCGCCGCGCGCGGCCCGGCCTGGCCGCCCAGCACGATCGGCGGGTGCGGCGTCTGGAGCGGCTTCGGCTCGGCCCGGCTCTGCTCGAGCTGGTAGTGCCGCCCCTCGAACGAGAACTCGTCCTGTGTCCACTGCCGGTGGATGATCTCCAGCTGCTCCTCGAGGATGTCCATCCGCTCGCCCAGCTCGGGGAACGGAAACCCGGCCGACTCGTGCTCGGCGGCGTTCCAGCCGGCGCCGAGGCCGAGCTCGACGCGGCCGCCGGAGATGTGGTCGACGGTGGCGACCATCCGCGAGACGACGGAAGGCCGGCGGAAGGTCGCGGGCGAGACCATCGTGCCGAGGCGGATCCGCTCGGTGATCGCGGCGAGCCCGGCAAGGGTCGCCCAGGCGTCGAGCGAGCCGCGGCCCGAGATGTCGAACACCGACTGGTAGTGGTCGGAGCGGAAGAGGCCTTCGAGGCCGTGCTCCTCGCACGCGCGGGCGAGCGCCACCCACTCGTCCCAGGAGACGCCCTCCTGGCCCTCGATCATGAGGACGAGCCTCACCGCGTCAGCAGGGAGACCGACTCGACGTGCGGCGTGTGCGGGAACATGTCCACGGGCCGGACGCGGCGGAGCGTGTAGCCCCAGTCGTTGACGAGATCCTTGACGTTGCCGGCGAGCGTGGTCGGGTTGCACGAGACGTACACGATCGTCGGCGCCTCGAGCCGGGCCAGCGCGCGCAGGGCCTTGCCGGACAGGCCGGCCCGCGGCGGATCGACGACGGCCACGCCCGGCGGCCCCGCCCGCTCGGCGAGATCCTCGAGCGACCGCCCGACCTCACCCGCGAAGAACGCGGCGTTCGAGATCCCGTTCAAGCCGGCGTTCTCGATCGCGCAGGCGACCGACTCCTCGTTCGCCTCCACGCCCCACACCGTCAGCGCCTGCGACGCCATCGACAGGCCGATCGTCCCGGTGCCGCAGTAGAGGTCGTACACCGTCTCGCTGCCGGTCAGGCCGGCGTACTCGATCGCCAGCTCGTACAGCTTCTCGGCCATCGCCGTGTTCGTCTGCAGGAATGCGTTCGGGCGGACGCGGTAGCGGAGGCCGAGGATCTCCTCCTCGATCGCCTCCTCGCCCCAGAGCAGGTTCGTCGGCAGGTTCGTCACCTCGGCCTTCGAGTCGTTCACCGCCCAGTGGATCGAGCGCACCTCGGGAATCGCCCGGAGCATCTCGACGAGGTGGTCGGCGCCCTGGAGGTCGCCGGGCGCGGTGACGAGCTCGACGAGCGCCTGGCCGGTGTTGCGTCCCTCGCGGACGACGAGGTGCCGGAGATACCCGGTGTGCGTCTCCTGGTCGAACGCCGGCAGGCCCTCCTCCTGCGCCCACTCGCGGACGGTCTCGCGGATCGTGTTGCCGACCTCGCTGGTCAGCCAGCACTTGTCGACCTCCAGCACCTCGTCCCAGCGGCCGGCCCGGTGGAACCCGAGCGCCGCTCCCCGCGGCGTGTCGGTGAACGAGTACTCGAGCTTGTTGCGGTAGTGGTACTGCTCGACCGCGGGGAGGATGTCCTCGAGCGGCGGGTCGGCGATCCGGCCGAGCCGGACGAGCGCGTCGCGCACCTGGTCGTGCTTGGCGGCGATCTGCGCCTCGTAGGCGAGATCCTGGAAGCGGCAGCCGCCGCAGCTCGCCGAAGTGGGCACAGGACGGATCGACCCGCTGCGCGCCGGCGACGAGCACCTCATCGGCGGTCGCCTCGGCGAAGCCTCGCTTCACCTTCGTCACGGTCGCGCGCACGGTGTCGCCGGGCAGGCCGCGCCGGACGAAGACGACGAAGCCGTTCAGCCGCGCGACGCCGTTCCCGCCGTAGGCGAGGGAGTCGATCGTGAGCTCGAGCTCGTCTCCGTTCCTGACAGGGGCGGCCATGGCCGCCAGCGTACCGGGGTCAGGGCCAGACGCCGTCGCCGGGCGTCTCGTCCAGCGGCCGCCCGGGCCCACACGCCGGCGCCTTGTACCCCGGCGGATCGTCCGGATACAGGTAGCGCCAGTAGGCGCTGGCGAGCTCCTGCGACCGCGCCGCAGGCAATCCGAGCAGCCGGCCGGCCCGCGCCATGTGCTGGACGGCGTAGCACTCGGTGACGAACTCGGACGACGGCGGGCTGGTGATGTGCTCGGCCTCGTGCGTGAGGACGAGGACATCCTCGGCGAGGTCGATCCGGACGGGCGCCTTTCCGTACAGCAGGCCGCCGAGGCCGGCGCAGATCTCCGGCGCGAGGTGGATCACCGAGCGGCCTGTCACGCCGGGCTGGGCGAAGCCCGCGAGGTCGACGCCGGAGCGTTCGCCGTAGAACGCATGCTCCTCGCGGACGACGGTGTTCCAGTCGGACGGCGACCAGCAGCGCGCGTCGGTCGGCCGGCCGGCGATCGCGGAGGCGACGCGGCTGAGCCGCGGCTCCACCCGGCTCACCTGCGCGGCGCCGCCGAGCACCGGCAGCCGCCGGTTGAAGCTGAGCCTGACCCGCAACGCCTCGGACGCCTCCTCCAGCAGCGTCGTCCCCTGCTGGATCGCGTCGCCGAACGCGACCGAGGCGGGATCGTCACCGGCGAGCAGGCGATCACCGAGCGTTGCCGACGACCGGATCACGGTGCAGGCCCGCTCGGCGGCCTGTCGCGCGGGCCGGTAGCGCACCGGCGCGGCGGGAACGCGGGAGTCGAAGTGCGCGCACGAGCGCAGGGCCGGGAAGGTCGCCCGGAACACTGCGGGAGGCCCGAGCTCCGCCTCCTCCGCCCGTGCGAGGACGCCGAGCGCGTCGTTGTGCCACACGCCCCAGTCCTCGACCCACGCGGCCTCGCTCTTCGACGGGCCGCCGCTGTGGTACGCCCGCGTGCCGGCAACCGCCGCCACTGCGATCGCGGCGGCGACGACCAGGACGGCCCAGAGCTTCACCCGTTCATGGCCAGACGCCGTCGTTCGGCGTCTCGTCCAGCGGGCCGCCGGCACGGCACCGGGGCGTGATGTACTCGTCCGGCTCGTCGGGGTAGATCGTCTTCCAGTAGAGCCGCGCGAGCGACGCCGCATCGGCCGCCGGGACACCGAGGGCCCGCGCGCCGGCGGCGACGTGCTGGAGCCCGTGACACTCGGTCACCGCCTCGGACGCGTCCGGGTGCGCGATGTGCGCCGCCTCGTGGACGAGCGTGCCGACCGTGTACGCGAGCGTGTAGCGGCCGATGCTCGTCGGGTCGCCGTAGAGGTACACCGTCAGCGGCCCGCAGTCGGCCTGCGGGAGATGGATGCGCCGGTCGTCCGGCTCGGCGAACCCGTCGAGCAGGTCGGGCGTGTCCTTGTCGCCGTACCAGGCGTCGGACTCGGCGACGGCCTGCGGCCAGTCGCGCTTGCTCCAGCAGCGCACCTCGACCGGCTGCGTCAGCTCGTAGACCCGGGCGGCGACCCGGCTGAGCGTCGGCTCGATCCGGCTCGCACCCGTCACCCGCCGCTGGGTCGGGATCGGCCGGTTGAAGAAGAGCGCCTTCCAGGCGACGTCGAGGAGCTCGCTGTACGCGTCCGAGGCCTCGCCGAGCGAGTCGGGGTAGCGGTCCGCGGCCGCTCCGTCACCTGCGAGCGCGGCGCGCCCGTCACGGGCGGCGCGCATCGCCTTCGCGCAGACGTCCGCGTCCAGGCGCTCGATCGCCGCAAAGTCCCGCGGCGCCGCCGGCACCCGCCTCGCCGCGTTCTCGCAGCCGGCCAGGCGTGTGAAGAGCGCGCTCGCGCCCGCCGTCTTCTTCGGGAAGGTCGCGGCCGCGTCGAGGTCGTTCTCCAGGTCGGTCGTCCACGCCGACCACGGCTTCAGCCACGCGACCCGCTGCGCCGGCGTCGCCCCGAATCCCGCGAGGAGCAGCAACGCCGCAGCCCCGACCAGCGCAGCCGCGAGCCGTCGTCTCACGGCGCTACCTGAGGGTCGTGACGAAGACGTTCCGCTCGCGCGGCCCGTCGAACTCGCAGAAGAAGATCCCCTGCCACGTGCCGAGGCCGAGCTTGCCCTCGTCGATCGGGACGAGCACATGCGGCCCGATCAGCGAGCCGCGCACGTGCGACGGCGCGTTCGGGCCGTCCGGGTCGTCGACGTGCAGCCACGGCCAGCCGTCGTCGACGATCTTCTGGAGGGCAGCCTCGAGGTCGCGGGCGACGAGCGGGTCGGCGCCCTCGTTGATCGTCACACCGGCGGTCGTGTGCGGCACGTAGACGAGCGCCGCGGCGGCGCCGTTCGCGTCCCCGAGCGCCTCCTGCACCTGCTGCGTGATGTCGACGAGCTGCGTCTTGCGCTCGGTCGAGATGCTGATCCGCTGCACGCGGGTATCCTAGGCCACCGCTGATGGCTGCCGTGCCCACCCCCCGCGAGCTGGACGACTACCGCGAGCAGGCGGACCGGTTCATCGCGGCGATCGACGAGGAGTACTACCTCCACTTCGCCGGCCACAAGGATTCGCTCGATCTGGTCGCGATCTACGAGCGGTTCGGCGAGCTGACCAGCCTCGAGCAGGCGAACCGGGTCGGGTCGGCCGTCGACGGCGACCGCAGGATCCGCGAGCTCTGGAAGTTCGCCTGCCAGGGGTACCTCGGGAACCTGACACGCGACTTCGAGGAAAAGACCGCGCGGCTCGAGGCAGAGCTGACCGCGACCGTCGACGGCGACGTGATTCCCTACCGGATGCTGCGCCCGACAACCGCGAACGAGCCCGACCGCACCAAGCGGGAGCGGCTCGAGCACGCCCGCAACGCGCTCACCGAGGAGCATCTGCTGCCGCTCCAGCTCGAGGCGGCCCAGGTCACCACCGACGCCGTCAATGCCCTCGGCGCACCCGACTACGTCGAGCTGCATCGGCGGTTCGGCTTCCGGCTCGACGAGATGGGCGAGCAGTGCCGGGCGTTTCTCGACTCCACCGAGCGGATGTGGGAGGACGCAGGCGACAGGCTGTTCCGGAATCGGGTCGGGGTCGGCCTCGCCGAGGCGCAGCGGTACGACGTGTCGCGGCTGTTCCGTGCGCCCGAGTGGGACAGCTCGTTCCCGGGCGACCGCATGCTGCCCGCGCTCGAGGCGACGCTCGCCGATCTCGGCGTCGACCTCTACGGCCAGGAGAACGTCGAGCTCGACGTCGAGCAGCGCGAGAAGAAGTCGCCGCGGGCCTTCTGCTCGCCGATCGAGGTGCCCGGCCGCGTCGTGCTGGTCATCCAGCCGATCGGGGGCGTCGACGACTGGCGCGCGCTCTTCCACGAGGCCGGCCACACCGAGCACTTTGCCCACACGCGCGCCGACCTCCCGGTCGAGGAGCGGCGCCTCGGCGACTTCGCCGTCACCGAGGGCTGGGCGATGCTGATGGAGCACCTCGTCCAGGACGCGGCGTGGCTGAACCGCCGCCTCGACGTCCCGCGGCCGAGCGAGTTCGTCGCCGAGAGCGCGACCGGCCTCCTCTACCTCGTCCGCCGCTACTGCGCGAAGGTGCTGTACGAGCTCGAGCTGCACGCCGCCCCGGATCCGCGCACGATGCAGAAGCGGTACGTCGAGATCCTCGGCGACGCGCTGAAGATCGAGCCGAGCCAGACCGACTACCTCGGCGACGTAGACCCGGGCTTCTACTCCACCGAGTACGTGCGTGCGTGGGCGTTCGAGGCGCAGCTGAAGCGCTTCTTCCGCGAGAAGTTCGGCTCGACCTGGTTCACGCGCCGTGATGCCGGGTCGTTGCTGCGCGAGCTGTGGTCGGAGGGCCAGCGCCCGACCGCCGACGAGCTGCTCAAGGAGCTGACGTCGGCCGAGATCGAGCTCGAGGGCGTGGCCGAGTACGTGCGCGACTCGCTCGCCGCCGCCTAGGTGTAGGACCCAAGCAGGTTGGTTCTGCTGGCCGGGGGTTGGTGGCCGAGGGCTGAGTGTCGTCTTCGATGGTTGTAGTGCCAGAGCCAGCCGTCAAGGGCTTGGGTGCGTTCGTGGCTTGAGCGGTAGATCGCGCCGTAGGCTCAGCCGTGGAGCATCGTGCGGATGAAGCGCTCGGCTTTGCCGTTTGTCTGAGGGCGGTACGGGCGTGTGCGGCTGTGGCGGATGCCGAGGCGGCGGCAGGCGAGCGCGTGGATCGCGGAGCGGTAGGCGGAGCCGTTGTCGGTGAGGACTCGCTCGACCTGGATCCCGTGGCGCTTGTAGTGAGCGACTGCTCGTTTGAGGAAGCCGACTGCGGTTGAGGCTTTCTCGTCGGGGAGCACCTCGGCGTAGGCGAGGCGGCTGTAGTCGTCGACGCAGACGTGGACGCACTCGTAGCCGACCTGGAGACGGGGGATGCCGTTCATGTCTTTGCGGCGTGGGTTGTGTCGCTGCCGGCGGCCGCTCTGGAAGGCGCGCTTGCCGGCACCGCCCTCGATCCGACCGAGACGCTTGACGTCGATATGGACGAGCTCACCCGGGCGTGTGTGCTCGTAGCGGACCGGCTGCTCGAGCCCGATCCGACCCAGCCTGCCCATCCCGCTTCTGGTCAACACCGCCGAAACGGTCGAGAGCGGCATCGCAAGCGTCTCGGCGATCTCTGCCGCGGTCATCCGCAACCTGCGCAACGCCACGATCGCCGCCACACGATCGGCCGGCGTTCGATTCGCGACCCGCCTGGGAGCCGACGAGCGATCAAGAAGACCACGCTCCCCCTCGACCCGATACCGACCAACCCACTTACGAGCACAGCGCACGCTGACCCCGGCGGCCTCGGCCGCCGCGCTCAGCGTCCACCTCTGCTCCAACACACGCCGAGCGAGCAACCGCCGGCCGCTCCAACTGAGAGCCGCGTTACCGTGAAGCCTCATCCGGATCGCCTCCTTGGGACTGAGCTGCCTTCGTCAGCGCTCAGCCTCCAAGGAGGCCCGGATGAACCAACGCGCTTAGGAACTACACCTAGGAAGCTCTAGCCGAATGACGCACGTGCCGTCCGGCTGCGCTGGACGGCACGCTGCCGCGTCCTCAGTCACGCCAACAGCGCTGCTATTGGCACTCCCTGCGTCCTTGCATCGCACTCGCCCACACGAGCCACACGTTCGAGGCCGAGGCGCGCGACGCAGCCGGGAACGTCGACCCGACCCCGGCGTCCTTCACCTGGACGATCTCCTGAGCTCGGTCTAGAGCGCCCCGCCCGCGGCGGGCGGTGCCGACGCGTCGACGCCCTGGTCGCCGATCGGTGCGCGGGCGAGCGAGTCCTCGGCGAGCAGGATGTTCGACTCGAGCGCGCGCTCGACCAGCTTGAGGATGTCGCTCATCGAGGAGACCTCCTCGCGCTGCTCCTTGAGGAACCAGTGCATCGCCTCCTCGCCGACGAAGTCGCCCTCGTCGCGGGCGAGCTTCAGGAGGTTGGCGATCTGCTCGGTGACGCGCTTCTCCTGGTCGAGTGCCAGCGCGACCGGCTCGGCGGCGCTCCCGAACGTGGTCTTCGGCGCCGTGACGGCCGGGATCGTCACCGGCTGGTCGGCGTCGAGCAGGAACTGGACGAGCATCATCGCGTGGTTCCGCTCCTCGACCGACTGGCGGTAGAAGTGCGCGGCCAGGTGCGGCAGCGTCTCGGCGTCGAACCAGACCGCGATCGCCGCGTACTGCTGCGACGCCGCGAACTCATGGCCGACTTGCTCGTTGACTGCGTCGTGGAAGCGTCCCATGCCCACAACTCTAGTCCCGGAACGGTGCCGGCGAGGCCCTGTCCGATTAGGACCATTTTGATATCATTCCGCGGTGGCGAACTTCCACCTGCGCGACATCCCCGAGCCGGTCTACGAACGGCTGCAGCGGCGCGCCAGGAACGCGGGGCGCTCGGTCAACAAAGAGTTGCTCCGCATCGTCGAGCGGGATCTCGCCCGGCCCACGCCCCAGGAGCTCGACGCAAGGCTGCGCGAGATCAGGGCCACCATCCATTTTTCTCCGGATGCCCCCCTGCCCGAAGATCTGATCCGCGAAGATCGGGACTCCGATCACGGCCGTCGTTATTGATGCGAGCACGGTCGTCCGCGCGCTGATGGGGCGCGCGGCCGCCCTGCACCGCATCGAGGAGATCGCCGAGGGTCGCACGCGGGGGTTGGCTCCCGACCTCGTCTACGCGGAGGTCGTGAACGCCCTGCGTGGCTACGTCCGCGTCGGCGAGATCACGCCTGTCGAGGCGTCGAAGCTTCTCGCGTACGTGCTCGACCTGCCGCTCGAATCCACGCCGTGCGCGCACCTAGCCGCCGACGCGCTCGACGCAACGATCGGGAGGGGAGTCTCAGGCTACGACGCGATGTACCTCGCGCTCGCGGAGGCGACCGGTGCGGTGCTGGTCACCGCCGACCGCCGGCTCGCGGCAGCCGCGACGCACGCCGAGGTGCTCGACGACTGATTCGCGTACGCTCCCGGCGTGAGGACGCGCGCACTGCTCGCCTTCTCGTTGCCGCTCGCCGCGGTCGGCACGCTGGCGGGCCACGCGGCGGGCTACGCGCTCGTCGGAACCTCCCGGACGGACGCGCTCGTCCACGGCTACCTCGGCTACGCGCCTCAGTTTCTCGCGGTCTGCCTTGCGCTCGTCGCCGCGTCGCTGCTACTGCGGGTGTCGGGCCGCCTGCAGGGACATCCGGCGGCGTGGCCGTTCGCGGTCGTCCCGCCGCTCGCCTTCCTCGCGCAGGAGCTGATCGAGCGGCTGGTCGCCGGCCTCCCGGCACACGCCGTGCTCGAGCCCGCCGTCTACGTCGGGCTCGCCGCGCAGCTGCCGATCGCTCTGGCCGGCTTCCTCGTTGCTCGCGCACTGCTGCATGCCGCCGACGAGACGGCCCTCGCGCTCGTCCCACGCCAGGCCTTCACGCTTCGCCCGGCGGCGCTGCCCGCCCGGCGCGGCGGTACCGACGCTCCACCCGGCGCGGCTCGCCTTCGAGCCTCGCGGCCGCGCACCTCCTCGCTGAGCGCACGTCCAGCGTCTCGGCAATCATTTTCCGAAGGAGGTTCCAATGCGGTACCTGATCGCATCCCTGCTCGTGGCGGGCGTCGTCACGCTCGCCGGCTGCGGCGGCTCGAAGAGCAGCTCCGGCACGACCACCGTCACCACCGGGCCGAACACGATCAACGTGGTCGTCAAGGGCGGCAAGCCGGTCGGCGGCATCCAGCGCGCCACCGTCAAGAAGGGCGACACGGTCGCGATCGTCGTCCACTCCGACGTCGCCGACGAGGTGCACGTCCACGGCTACGACCTGCACAAGGACGTCACCGCCGGCGGCACCGTCCGGATCGTGTTCCCGGCGACGATCGCCGGGCGTGTTCGAGGCCGAACTCGAGAGCCGCGCGCTCCAGATCGTCCAGCTCACGGTCAAATGACCTGGCTGCTTGCCCACGGGATCGGGGGGATTCGCGACCTCCCGGTCCCGCGGTACGTCTTCTACTACGGCGCGGCCGCCGTGCTCGTCGTCTCGTTCGTCGGGCTCGCCCTGCTCTGGAAGCGGCCCGTCCTCGCGGAGCGGCGCAACGGGCGGCCACTGCCGCCGCTGCTGCAGCGCGTGCTGCTCTCCACCCCGCTCCGCGTCGTCCTCGGGGCGCTCTCGTTCGCGCTGCTGGTCTTCCTCTGGCTCGGGGCGCTCGTCGGCAAGAACGACAGCGGCGTCAACTTCACGCCGACCTTCGTCTACGTCTACTTCTGGATCTTCATGCCGATCCTGGTCGTCGTCCTCGGCGACGTCTGGTCGGTGCTGAGCCCGTGGAAGGCGGCCGCGAACGGGCTCGGGTGGACGCTGAAACGGTTCGGGCTGTGGGGCGATGCGCCGTTCGAATACCCGGCGCGGCTGGGGCGTTGGCCGGCGGCGGTGATGCTCCTCTCGTTCGTGACGATGGAGCTGAGCTACTCGAACCCGTCGGACCCGCACGCGCTGGCGCTGGCGATCGCGATCTACAGCGTGGTCACGTGGGCCGGAGCCGCGGCGTTCGGGTCGGAGGCGTGGTTCAGGAACGGCGACGGGTTCTCCGTCGACTTCATGCTGCTCGCGCGGATCAGTGCGTTCGGGCGGCGGGACGACGGGACGCTGGTCGTGCGAACGCCGCTCTCCGGCCTATCGATGAGCGATGCGACGCCGGGAATGATCGCGATGGTCGCGGTGATGCTCGGCTCGACGTTCTTCGACGGGTTCAGCCGCACGAGCATCTGGCAGAACCGCTACTACAACGTCCAGGTCGACCTGATCGACCGGCCGAGCCTCGCCGACCTGGTCGGCCAACTGATGAACCTCGGCGGGATGCTGCTCGCCGTCGCCTTCGTCGGCTTTGCGTTCCGACTCGCAGTGGCGGGGACGGAGTCGATCGCCGAAAAGCGGCCGTTGTCGCAGGAGTTCATCGACAGCCTGATCCCGATCGCGTTCGTCTACATCATCGCCCACTACTTCTCCCTGCTCCTCTACCAGGGCGAGGTCGGGATCAAGCTCCTCTCCGACCCGTGGGGCCGCGGCTGGGATCTCTTCGGCACGCACGGCTTCGAGCCGAACTTCACATTCCTGACCCCGCACACGATCTGGTACGTCCAGGTCGTGGCGCTGGTCGCCGGCCACGTCGCCGGGCTCGCCGTCGCCCACGACCGCGCCGTCGGGCTCTTCAAGACGCCGCGGATGGCGCTCTGGACGCAGTACCCGATGCTCGTGCTGATGGTGCTCTTCACGGTCGGTGGCCTGTGGGTGCTCTCGCAGGGCTGAGCCTGATCCTGGCCCACGGGGGGATCCCCGGCCTGATCGGCGAGACCGGCAGCGTCTTCGTCGCGCTCGGGATCTTCGGCTACTTCATCCGCCGCTCGGCGAAGAAGGAGCGCGAGCAGGAGAAGGAGGACAAACCGGACCGGTCCTGATCCGGCCTGTCACAGCTTCGTGACGTTTCACCCCCGGGTCTCTGAGACCGGGGTTGAAACGTTTCTGGAACATCTCGTCCACAGATCGAACCGGTCCGGCGACTTGTGCGAATCAGCCCCCGTACGACGGCCACGACCAAGTAGTCCAACCCAACCGACCGGCCGTCAGAAAGGAGCCACAAAGAATGCGCAAGTCATGGGCATTCATTCTGCTGGCGGTCGTCGGAGCTGTTCTCGCCGCTCTGTTCGTCGCCCGCATCGGCCCCGGCTCGAGCAATGCGTCCAGCCACCGCGAGGCCCCTCTGATCTCCGAGGATCCGACCGCGGACAACACGGACCTGTACGCGTTCCGCAGCCCGGACAAGCCGAACACGCTCACCATCGTCTCCAACTGGGTCCCCGGTGAGGACCCCGCCGCTGGGCCGAACTACTACACGTTCTCCCAGAGCGCCAAGTACAACATCTACATCGACCGCAACGGCGACGGGAAGCCGGATCAGACGTACAGCTTCCGCTTCAAGACGCCGACCGGCCCGTACTTCCTCGGCAACACCCAGCAGTCGTGGGTCGCGACGAAGAACGGCAAGGCGTTCGCGTCCGGCAAGACCCCGATCGACAACGTCGGCCCGCGCTTCAACGGGTTCGTCGGCGTCAACGACTACGAGGCCGCTGCCGAGAAGACGATCGTCACGAAGAACCGCGTCAGCATCTTCGCCGGCCAGCGTGACGACCCGTTCTTCGCGGACGTCGGCGCGATCTTCGACCTCGTCGCGATCCGCAAGGCGGGCACGACGGGCAACATGGGCGGCGGCAAGGACTTCCTGTCCGGCTACAACGTCCACACGATCGCCCTGCAGATTCCGATCTCGCAGGTCGACACGAACAGCCACACGCTCGGCGTCTGGTCGTCCACCGACCGCCAGAACGTCACCGTCAACGGCAAGGTCCGCCCCGGCTGGACGCAGGTGTCCCGCCTCGGCGAGCCGCTGATCAACGAGGTCGTCATCCCGACCGGGCTGAAGGACCTCTGGAACCGCACGACCCCTGCGCAGGACGCGCAGTTCAAGAAGTACTACGAGACCCCGATCCTCGCCGCCGTGCTGAACAAGCTGTACAAGCTCGGCGTCCCGGAGACGGGCCGCTGACGACCTCGTCGCCGTGCTCGGCACGGGCATCCCGAAGGTGACCTTCACGGGCAACACCTTCGCCGACGAGCTCCGCATCAACGTCGCCATCCCGGTCACGGCAGCGGGCAAGGTCAGCCGCATGGGCGTGCTCGGCGGCGACAACGCCGGCTTCCCGAACGGCCGCCGGCTGGGCGACGACGTCGTCGACATCGAGGAGCAGGCGGTCGCCGGCTTCCTCCAGGGCAAGAAGGTGCCCCTGGGCGACGGCGTCGACGCGAACGACGTGGCGTACCTCGGCCACTTCCCCTACGCCGCTGCCCCGCACTCGGGCTACGAGAACGCGAAGGCAACGAAGTAGGGACGAGGCGTGGGAGGGGGCCTGCTGCGGCGGGCCTCCCTCCTCCCTCTTCACCACACGGGCCAATGAAGAACCGCATCCTCATCGCAATCGGCATCCTCGGCGCCATCGTCGGCGGTGCCCTGTTCGGCGGAGTGTTCCGCGAGACCCCCAATGCCGCCTCGGCCGAGATCGCCCAGGCAGAGCAGCAGGTCGAAGACTTCCAGGCCGGCTTCAAGCTGAACGCCTCGACCGCCGCGTTCGTCCAGGCGCTGCAGGCGAAGCTCGGCGTGAACGCCAAGGACGAGCACGCCTGGCTCCTGCTCGGCCTCGCGTACCAGCAGCGCGCCCGCGAGACCGGCGATCCGACCTACTACACCAAGTCCCAGGGCTCCCTTCAGCGCGCACTCGCGCTCGACCCGAAGGATCCCTTCGCCTACAGCGGCCTCGGCTCGCTGGCGCTCTCGCGCCACCGGTTCACCGAGGCGCTCGCCCTCGGCCAGAAGGCACACGACCTCGCGCCGACGATCGCGCGGAACTACGGCGTGATCGGCGACGCACTCGTCGAGCTCGGCCGCTACCCGGAGGCGTTCCACGAGTTCGACGTCATGAACAAGCTCCGGCCGGATCTCTCCTCCTACTCGCGCGTCTCCTACGGGCGCGAGCTCCGCGGCAACACCGCCGGCGCGATCAGGGCAATGAAGCTGGCCGTCGACGCCGCCACCGGCGCGAAGGAGCCGACCGCCTGGACGCACGTGCAGCTCGGGAAGCTCTACTTCAACCACGGGCGGTACGCGCTCGCGCTGAAGGAAGCGCGCATCGCCAACTTCACCTTTCCCGAGTACGCCTACGGCCTCGACGCCGAGGCGCAGGCGGAAGCCGCGCTCGGCCACACGGCGCGCGCGATCGCCTTCGAGCGGGACGCGGTCGACCTGATCCCGCTGCCGCAGTACGTCGCGTTGCTCGGCGACCTCTACCGCGCGGCCGGCCACCCCGTGCTCGCCCGGCAGCAGTACACGCTGATCGGCGCGATCGAGCGGCTGCTGCGGGCGAACGGCGTCAAGACCGACCTCGAGATCGCGCTCTTCGACGTCGACCACGGCATCGCGATGCGGCATGCGCTCTCGCTCGCGCGGATCGGCCGGCACGACCGTCCGTCGATCGACGGCGACGACGTGCTGGGCTGGGCGCTTGCCCGGAACGGGCAGTGCGCGGCCGCGCTCCCCTATTCGAAGGCCGCTCTCCGGCTCGGCACGCAGGACGCGCTCAAGTTCTTCCACCGCGGAATGATCGAGCGCTGCCTCGGCCACACCGCCGCCGCGCGGGCCTGGTTCGGTCGCGCGCTCGCGCTCAACCCGCACTTCTCGGTGCTCTGGGCGCCGGTCGCGCAGAGGTACGCGGCATGAAGCGCCTCCTCGTTCTCATCGCCGTCGCGGCCGCGGCGCTCGCCGTCGTCGCTAGCGCCTCCGCGCACCCGTTGGGGAACTTCACGATCAACCGATACAGCCGCATCGAGCCGTCCGGGAACCGCCTGTACGTCCTCTACGTCCTCGACCTGGCCGAGATCCCGACGTTCCAGGCGAAGCCGCTGGTGGCCGCCGAGGGCGAGGCCGGCTACGCCGACCGGCTCGCCGCGTCGATCGGCCGCCACCTCGAGTTGCGGGTGAACGGCCGGCCGGCGACGCTGACGCCGGTCGAGCACGTGCTCGCCTTCCCGCCCGGCCAGGCCGGGCTGCGCACGACCCGGCTCGAGGCTGTCTTCCAGGGGCCGCAGCTCGCCGGCCAGAGCACGCTCACGTATCGCGACACGAATTACCCGGGACGGATCGGCTGGAAAGAGATCACCGTCAGGTCGTCCACCCGCGCGCACGTCGACTCGTCCAGCGCCCCGTCGAAGTCGATCAGCTCGGAGCTGCTCGCCTACCCCAAGAACCTCTTGCAAAGCCCGCTCGACGTCGTCTCGGCCCGGGCCGCCGTCGAGCCGGGAACATCCGCCGGCGCACCGCCCACCCTCCTCCCTCGAAGCGTGCTCGAGCAGCGCGCCGGAGTGCGGGCGGTCGCCGACGGCGGCTTCGCGAGCCTGATCGCGCGTGACCACCTCAGCGTCGGGTTCGTCTTCCTGTCGCTGCTGATCGCAATGTTCTGGGGCGCCGCGCACGCGTTCTCGCCCGGCCACGGCAAGTCGATCGTCGCCGCGTACCTCGTCGGCTCACGCGGCAAGCCACGGCATGCGGTCTACCTCGGGATGACGGTGACCGTCACGCACACGATCGGGGTGTTCGCGCTTGGCCTGATCACGCTCAGCCTGTCGGCGTTCATCGTGCCCGACCAGCTGTACCCCTGGCTGAACCTCGTCTCGGCGCTGCTGATCGTCGGCGTCGGCATCAGCGTGCTGCGCTGGCGCGTGCGCGAGTGGCGCAAGAAGGACGTCGGCCACGGCCATCACCACGGCCACTCGCACAGCCACGGCCATGACCACGGACACGATCACGCGCTCAGCCACAAGCGGCTGCTCGGGATCGGCATCTCCGGTGGGATCGTCCCCTGCCCGACCGCCCTCGTCGTCCTGCTCGCCGCGATCTCGCTGCACCGGGTCGGCTACGGGCTCGTCCTGATCCTCGCGTTCAGCGTCGGCCTGGCCCTGGCGATGACCGGTATCGGCCTCCTCGCCATCACGGCCAAGAACCGGTTCGAGCGGGTCGACTTCAACGGCCGCGCGCTCCGCCTCCTGCCCGCGTTCAGCGCGGTCGTCGTGCTCGGCCTCGGCCTGGCGATGACCGCCCGAGCCCTCCCCCACGTCGCATAGCCATGTTCGGCCTCGACGACTGGATCGCGCACTTCTCGGACGGGGCGACGCTCCTGGTCGTCTGCGGCATCGCGGTCCTCCTCGGCCTGCGCCACGCGACCGACCCGGATCACCTCGCCGCCGTGACGACGTTGATCGCGTCGGGCCGCGAGCGCACGAAGAGCGCCGCCGCCCGGCTCGGCCTCTCCTGGGGCCTCGGCCACGGGACGTCGCTGTTCGCGTTCGGGCTGCCCATCGTCCTGTTCAAGGCATACCTCCCCGAGGCGGTGCAGACCGGCGCCGAGGCGACGGTCGGCTTCGTGATCGTCGCGCTGGCGATCTGGATGCTCGTGCGCTGGCGGCGCGGCGCCTTCCACCTCCACGCCCACGCGCACCAGGGTGGGCGGCACGCCCACCTCCACGATCACGCGAAGGCTCACCGGCACTCGGTCCGCACGCGCTCGCCGCTCCAGGCGTACGGGATCGGGCTCGTCCACGGGATGGGCGGGAGCGCGGGCGTCGGCATCCTCCTCCTCGCCGCGATCCACAGCAGGCCGATCGCGGTGGTCGCGCTCGCGCTCTTCGCCCTCTTCACCGCCGCGTCGATGGCGCTCCTCTCGACCGGCTTCGGATTGACGCTGTCGAGCGACCGCGCACGGCGGTCGTTCCACCGGATCGCGCCCGCGCTCGGCGCTGCGAGCCTCCTGTTCGGCGTCTGGTACGCGCTCGGCGCCCTGGCGATCGCGCCCTACGTGTTCTGATGGTGCACGAGCAGACAGCCGCGTTCGCCCTCGACGCCCTCGACCTCGAGGAGTCGGCCGAGTTCGAGTGTCACCTCGCGATCTGCCCCGACTGTGAGGAGGAGCTCGCCCGGCTGCAGGCGGCGGCCGCAGCGCTCGCGTTTGCGATCGATCTGCCGGTACCGCGGCCCGAGCTCCGCCCGCGTGTTCTCGACGTCGGCGCACCGGTGATCCCGCTGCACCGGCGCCGGCGGCCGCAGCTGCTCGCGCTGGCGACCGTCGCCGCAGCGTGTGCGGTGCTGGCCGGCGCGCTCCAGCCGTGGCACAGCGGCGGCGGCATCGGCGGGATGCAGCGGTACACCGCCCAGGGCGCGCGGGCGACGCTGCTCGTCGGGCCTTCGGGCGAGGCGGTACTGTCGGTCCGCCGGCTTCCGCCCGCCCCGGCCGGAAAGGTCTACGAGGTCTGGGTGATCTCCGGCGGCCGCACGCTCCCCGCGGGGCTGTTCACGGGTTCCGGCGCCGCGTTGACCCGGCCCGTCCCGCCCGGCGCGTCCGTCGCCGTCTCGGTCGAACCGGCCGGCGGGTCGGCCCGGCCGACCGGACCGCTCATCATCCGCGCGGAGACGGCATAGGCTCCATGACGAACGTGACGGAATTCATCGGCGGAGAAGCCCGAGCGCAGGCGAGCCCTCGGCGTGATCTCGCGCACCTGTCGGACGAGGCGCTCCTCGCGCTCGTCTCGCGTGGCGACGAGGCCGGACTCGGCGAGCTGTACGACCGGTACGGCCGGGTCGCGTACGGCCTCGCGCTGCGGATCGTCCGCGATCGTGCGCTGGCCGAGGACGCGGTGCAGGAGGGCTTCCTCGCCGTGTGGCGCTCGGCCGGCTCGTTCCGGGCCGAGCACGGCAAGCCGAGCACGTGGATCCTGACGCTGGTTCATCGCCGGACCGTCGACCTCGTCCGCCGCGAGGAGCGCCGCCGCGCCGACCCGATCGACGAGCTCGCCGAGCCGTCCGGAGAGGCGACCGACGAGGAGGCCTGGCTGCGCCGGCAGCGGCAGGTGGTGCAGGAGGCGTTGCGCAAGCTTCCGGCCGACCAGCGCGAGGCGCTCGAGCTCGCCTACTACGGCGGCTTCACACAGTCGGAGCTGGCGGAGCGGCTCGGGCAGCCGCTCGGCACGATCAAGTCGCGGATGTTCACGGGGTTACGCCGACTGCGCGAGCTGCTCGCCGAATCCGGTCTCGAGCTCGACGCACCGTAAAGCGCACTAGCATCAGGGCATGGAGAGCCTCAAGGGCCGGGACTACCTGCGCGTCGCCGACTGGAGCAGCGAGGAGCTGCTCGCCGTGCTCGACCTCGCCGACCGGCTGAAGGACGAGCGCAAGCGGTACATCGACGAGCCGCTCCTGCCCGGACGCAGCGTCGGGTTGTTCCTCGAGAAGCCGTCGTTGCGGACGCGCGTGTCGTTCGAGCTCGCCGTCGAGCAGCTCGGCGCCCACGCCGTCCACCTGACCGGTCCGGAGATCGGGCTCGGCCAGCGCGAGGCCGCGCGCGATGTGGCCTACGTCCTCTCGCGCTACCTCGATGCGCTGATGATGCGCACCTTCGACCAGTCGATCGTGGAGGAGATCGCCGAGCACGCGTACATCCCGCTCGTCAACGGCCTCACCGACGACACCCACCCGTGCCAGGCGCTGGCCGACGCGATGACGATCCGCGAGCGGCTCGGCGGCTTCGACGGCGTGCGCGTGGCGTGGCTGGGCGACGGCAACAACGTCTGTGCGTCGCTGATGGTGATGTGCGCCAAGCTCGGCATGAGCTTCGTCGCCGCCACTCCTCCCGGCTACGAGCCGTCGCCCTCCGAGCTGGAAGCCGCGCGCGCGGCCGGAGGGAGCCCCGAGGTGGTCGAGGATCCGCGCGAGGCGGCCGCCGGCGCGAACGTCCTCTGCACCGACGTGTGGACGAGCATGGGTCAGGAGGACGAGCGCGAGCAGCGCCGGCTCGACCTCGCGAATCACCAGATCAACGCGGATCTGCTCGCCCTCGCCGCTCCCGAGGCGATCGTGCTGCACTGCCTGCCGGCCCACATCGGCGAGGAGATCACCGCCGATGTCCTCTACGGCGACCGGTGCGCGGCGTGGGACGAGGCGGAGAACCGGCTGCACTCGGAGAAGGCCCTGCTCGCCCTGATCGTTCCCTAGATGACGGCCCGCTTCGAGGAGCAGGTCCGCGCCGCGCTGGACTCCCTTCCGCCGGAGCTGGCGCGCGGCCTGGAGAACGTCGCGGTCGTCGTCGAGGAGCAGAACGCGGAGGAGCCCGACCTGTACGGGCTGTTCGACGAGCCCGAGTACGGGCCGGCCAAGGTCTCGATCTACCGGCGGCCGCTGGTCGAGGACTTCGGGGACGATCCGCAGCAGCTCGCCCACGAGATCCGGGTCACCGTCCTTCACGAGCTGGCGCACTACTTCGGAATCGACGAGGCGCGCCTGGACGAATTGGGGTATGGATGACCACGGCCCTCGAGGTGATCGCGATCGCCGCCGCCGTCGTCGGCGCGGGCGTGATCGTCGCGTTCTTCGTCGGTCCGTGGCGTTAAGGAATAGCGGGAAAGGGTAGAGCGTTTTTCATGGATATGAGAACTCTCGGAGAGATCAGAATCGAAATCGAGCAGGTCACGGAGCAGCGCGCAGAGGTCATGCACAAGCTCTCGCAGGGCCACGACGTCCTGCTCGCCGTCGAGCACAAGGAACTCGACGAGCGCATCGCGTCCCTCTGGGACGAGCACCGCATGGCACACGCCGAGATCCGCTGGGGCGAACGCGATGCGATCATCAAGCGCGCCCGCGCCGAAGAGCGCCTCGACCGCGCCGCGTAACACGGGGGAACCGGCCGGTTTCCCCCGCGAGCCCCCTTCCCTGACCGCTTTCACAAGAAGTGGTCGCGTGCCGCGCCCGCCATGTCGGTCGCGGCGGCGTAGCCATCGCGCTACGGGGCTACACTGGACGTGCTCGGGGCGTTAGCTCAGCTGGGAGAGCGCCGGCTTTGCAAGCCGGAGGTCGCCGGTTCGATCCCGGCACGCTCCACCTCGAAAGGCCCTGGAAACAGGGCCTTTCCTCTTAACACGGCGCGCCTAGCGGCACGCGGGCCAGTTGTACTTGTTGACACGTATGCGCAAGGGTGAGACGATCCGCGCGGCCGGGGGGCGTAAGTCGCTATTAGGCGCGTGTATTACCCGACGCCTCGATCGTTCGATGCATACGACAGGCAAGGAGGCAGATCATGAGGAAGTCCACCATTCGGCTTCTGGTCGCAACCGCGATCGCGGGCCTCGCCGGGGCGGCGCTCGTGGCAGCCGTCCAGGGCTCCGGCAGACAAGCGACGGACGGCGGCGTCCCGGCAGGGAGCACCCCTCCGAAGGCTCTCTCGGTCTCGCTGGACAAGTGCAAGACGTCGAAGGCGGACGTCATCACCAACGACACGACGCCCAGCACGACGTCGACCGCGTTCGTCGCGATGCCCGGCATGACGAAGTCGGTGAAGACGGCGAAGGGCTGTCTGATCGTCACCGTATCGGGATGGCCGTTCGCGGCAGGCGGAGAGGTCATGGACCTGACCGTCTCGGTTGACGGGAGCACGGCCGCGACCAGCCCGTCCTTCTACCAGATGACGGCCGACACCGGATCTTTGGCGCAGGCGCACACGGCCACGTTTGCGATCGGGTCGGTTTCCGGGGGCACGCACACCGTGTCGGTGCTCTGGAACTCGGTCTTTGGCGGCACGGTCTTCGGTCATGGCATGACGATGGTCGTCTCGCACGGGTAAGCCACTCCAGGACGGGGCCCGCACCATCGACGGGCCCCGTCCGTTCCTGGACATGAGGCGGCGCGCAAGCACGGCGGTCGCCCGTGCTGTGCCACGGCGAACGAGCATCGTCCTCTCATAGACGTTAGCGCCCGGGGCGTCGCAGTTGGAAACGAACTGGAAACCAAAGGCGGCGACAGGCTGCGAACGACGGCTGGTGCGGAACGATCAGAAACGGCTCAAATGCTGGCAATCAGCGACTAGCGGCGACTCCCGGCGGACGCCGGGGATGTGTTGCAAGCCGGAGGTCGCCGGTTCGATCCCGGCACGCTCCATACCGATGCAGGCCGGCGCGGTGCTCCCGCCGGGGCCGGGCGACGGGTTTCTCGGATTTTCCGCGGGATTTCTCGAGGCGGAGTACGATCCGGCGCATGAGCCCGTCGGCATTCGATGATCTGGCTCGCTCCCTGGCACAGCCGACCTCGCGGCGCCGCGCGCTGCGCATCATGGGTGCCGCAGCGCTCGCGGCGACCGTGCCCGCGCTGAGGCCGCCGCGGGCCCGCGCGACGCCTCCCGACTGCGCCGGCAAGTGCACCAAGACCCAGGGGGCGTTGTGCCAGTTCGACCTGCCCACCTGTACGCCGTACGTCTGCTGCCCGGCGCCGTATACGTGCTGCGCGGGTCCGGCGTCGGCGACCTGCTGCGAACCGGGTTGCACGTGCGGGGACGACGGCCGCGGCTTCAAGGCCTGCCAGAACTGCCCGCGTTGCAAAGGCGGCTTCACCGAGTGCGGGACCGGCTGCTGCCCGCCGGGGACGACATGCGCGGGCAAGGGCTCGCGCTACCACTGCTGTGCCGAGGGCAGGGCGCCCTGCGGCTCTCAGTGCTGCGGTCCCCGCGAGCGCTGCGCGAACGCAGCCAAGGGGCTCTGCGAGAAATGCGCGAAGGGTCACGATGCATGCGGAAAGACCTGCTGCCCGACGACCAGTTACTGCTGCAATGAGGAGAAGAGCATCTGCTGCCCCAAGAAAGGCGCGAGCTGCTGCAACACCGCCCATGGCCCGGGCTGTTGCAAAGAGCCGAACGTCTGCGTCAGGCGCGCAGACGAAACCGGCACCCTTCCGAGAGACGCGACCAATGTCTGCTGCCCGAAGGAACGGGTCGTTGTTCTCGGAGGCAAGCCCAAGTCGTGCTGCCCGCCCGGGTCCGTCTCGCTCGGCGGCAAGCTCGTGGTCGGTGCCGGGCTTCCTTCAGGCGGAGGGCTCTGCTGCCTGGAGAACAAGGTGTGCGGCTCCGGCAAGGGCATCACCTGCTGCGGCTCCGAGCCGGGCTTCGTGCAGGTGTGCCGCGATGGGAAGTGCGTCCAGCCATGAGTCTCGGCTGACCGGCCTGGGCTGATGGGGATCGTGCTGCTCGCATGCCGGCTGGGTCTCGCGGCGGTGTTCGCGGTTGCAGGGGCCGCCAAGCTGGCCGACCGGGCGGGTGCGCGGAAGGCGGCCGTCGACTTTGGTGCGCCGCCGGCTCTGGCCGGCCCGCTCGCGGTCGCGCTTCCGATCGCCGAGCTCGCCGTCGCCGTGCTGCTGCTGCCCGCGGGAACGGCCTTCTGGGGAGCGATCGGCGCGCTCGTGCTGCTGACCGTCTTCTGCGGGGCGATCATGCTGGCGATGGCGCGCGGGCAGGCGCCCGATTGCCATTGCTTCGGTCAGCTGCACTCGGAGCCGGCGGGCTGGAAGACGCTGGCGCGCAACGGCCTGCTCGCAGGGCTTGCCGCGTTCATCGCCGTTGCGAGCTGGAGCGACCCCGGCCCGGGCGCGCTCGCCTGGCTCGGCGACCTGGGCGGCGCCGAGCTGCTCGCCGTCGTCCTCGGTGCGGTCGCGCTGCTCGTGCTTGCCGTCGGCGGGTGGACGCTGCTCAACGTCACGCGGGCGTACGGCCGGGTGCTCCTCCGCCTCGAGCAGGTCGAGCGCGCGCTCTCGCGCGCAGGCGTGCCGCTGGATGAGGAGGAGGAGATGCCCGAGCTCGGCCACGAGCCCGGAGCACCGGCGCCCGCGTTCTCGCTCCGCGACGTTCTCGGTGACGCGGTCACGCTCAACGGGCTGCTCGAGCCCGGGCGGCCGCTGCTCCTGCTCTTCACGAGCCCGAGCTGCGGGCCTTGCGGCACACTCATGCCGACGGTGTCGGACTGGCAGCGCCACCACTCGGAGGTGCTCACGATCGCCCTCGTCAGCGACGGGGAGGAAGATGCCATCCGCGCGGAGGCCGAGCAGCACGCCCTCGTCCGCGTGCTGATCGACGAGAAGCTCGCCGTCTACCGCGCGTACGAGGCGAACGGAACGCCCAGCGCCGTCCTCGTCTCGGCGGACGGAGAGATCGCGAGCTGGGTCGCCTCCGGCTCCGAATGGATCGAGCGCCTCGTCGACAACGCCACCGCACTTCCCGAGGAGGAGGGCCTGCCGATCGGCGAGCCTGCACCGCAGCTCGCCCTGCCCGACCTGGAGGGGCGGCAGGTGGAGCTCGCCGATCTGCGGCGCGCCGACACTGTCTTCCTGTTCTGGAACCCGGGGTGCGGGTTCTGCCGGTCGATGCACGAGGACGTGCTCGCCTGGGAGGCCGACCCGCCGCCGGGCGCGCCTGCCCTCGTCGTCGTCTCCTCGGGCGAGGCCGACGCGACCGCCGAGGAAGGCTTCACGTCGCGCGTTCTCCTCGACGGGGAGTTCGAGGCAGGCAGCGCGTTCCGCGCCGGCGGCACGCCCACCGCGGTGCGGATCGATACCGAAGGGAACGTGGCCTCGCCGCTCGTGACCGGCGCCGACGCGGTGCTCGCCCTGCTCGGCGCGCACGCACCCTCGAAGGCGGCAGCGTGACGAACACACCTGACGAGCTGGGCGGAGCGGAGTCCCGGGCGTACGACTTCGAGCAGACGCTCTCCTCGCTTCCGAATCCTGAACTGCTCGCCGCGGTCGACCTCGTCCTGCTCGAGCTCGAGCGGCGCCTGCTCCGGTATGCCCGATCGGGTCACGAGCTCCTGGACATGGCGAACGAGGGCCTCGTGCTCGCGGTCCGCGCGGCGGCGAGGCTCGGACAGGCGCAGTCCTCGGCGGCCCACGCCGCTGCGCACCTGCAGGTCGTCGGCGTCGGGGACTGGAGCCCGACGAGCACCCAGCCTGGCTGGAACGGCGACCACGGCCGCGCGGTAGACCCAGGTCAGGGTTGAGGTCGATGTCGCTGTTGACAGCTTGTACAGCGGGACCAGCGTCATCGCGTCGTAGACCGTGGTCACCCAGGCGTTCACCGGGAGAAGAACGAGCACGACGATCGCCAGCGCCGCGATGACGCCACGCTCGATGTAGCCGCCATCTGGCCCGCGTTCGAGCCAGAGCACGAGCCCCACGAACAGCAGCGGCGCGAGCGGGATCAGGTTGCGCTCGAGGATCTGGCGGTCGGCGTACCGTGACGCGAAAACACCGACCTCGACAACGACCCAGACCGTGAGCGACGCCGCAACCGCCAGGTACGCGCGCACCCGTTCGTCATTCTCGCCGCGGCGCAGCGCCTCCACGAGCTTGAGCACGACCGCGATCACGGGGAAGAGCGCCGAGAGGATAAGTAGCGACGCCCCGTGGTAGAGGACGAACTTCGCTGCCATGCCGACGCTGTACGAGGCATCCGTCGTGACTCCGTAGCCGCCGAGCGTGGCCTCTCCCGAAGCAAGCCGCCACGCCACCCACGCGCCGAGCAGCACGCCGAACCCCGCCGCGGCGAGCAGGTGACGTCGCAGCCGTCCCCAGGAACGACCGATCGCCCCGTCGAGCAGGACCGCCGTCACCAGGGCCGGGACAAGGACGATCCCCTGGATGCGTGTCGCGCACACGGCGACGAACGCGACCAGCAGCAGCATCTGGTTCTTGCGCGTCGGCCGGGCGATCGCCTCAGCGCCCGCCCACGCGGCGGCCACGAGCAGCGGATAGAACAGCACCTCGGTCATCACGAGGCCGGAGTAGGCGAGCACCGGCGTGGCGACGGTCAACGCAGCCGCTCCGAACGCGCCGCGACGTGAAACGAGCGAGCGCGCCCAGAAATATGCGGGTACGGCGGCAAGCGACATCACGAACGCCTGCAGCCCGTGCAGCACGTCGTAGCCGGTGCTCGCCCCGAACGCCGCCAGCGGAAAGCCCGCAAGCAGCGGCGTGAGCAAGCTGTAGTACGGGGTTGGCCCACCGAGGATGTCGAGCGAGCCATGCAGCCACAGGCCGCGGCCAAGCAACCCGTACACCATCTCGTCCGGCGCGATCCACGGCACCGGCACCTCGAGCGCCGCCCAGGCGCGAAGCGCGGTCGAGACAACGACGAGCGCCGCAAGCGCCACCCACTCGTGCCGACGCACTACACGGCCCGCACGAGGCAACATCGATCGCGGCTATTCATCCGTTGGCGTCCCGGGCTGCTGCGCGAACCGCAGCGATGCTCGCCCTGCGAGCCCCAGGAGGCAGCGCAGCGAGCAGCGAGCAGGCTGGTTCCCGAGGCACGCATCGACCTGCCGGCGACCCGGTAGGCGCCGGGACGCGGCTAATCAACGCCGCGGAGCAGCACCAGCAGGCGCTCGTCGATCCCGCGGTAGGCGGCGGTGTCGGCGTAGTCCCACTCGCCCGGGGTCGCGAACTGACCGCGCCCGTCCACGCGGGTGCCGGGGTAGAGGCGGAGGTCGGTGCCGATCGCGAAATGGATCTGGGTCGCTCCGTCCTGCGCCGCGCCGATGTACCAGCCGGGAACGCGCTTGTTGAAGAGGCCACCCCGCAGCAGGGTCATCCGGCCGACCAGGATCGTGCAGGTGGGCGGCGTGCCGCGCAGGCGCGCGATCGCGTGCTGCAACTCCCCACGAATGGCGGGCAGACCGGCGGAACTCATCGCCGTATCTTTCCACCGAGCGTCGGAAGGCACCGGCCCGGTCGGTAGAGTCGACTGGTGGCCTGGGGCAGCGCAAAACGTAAGGAAGAGGCGGAGCAGGCGCTCGACAACCCCGGCGTTGCCGTCTGCGGCGTCTGCGGCCTGCGCTGGGAGCGGCCGCAGCTGCGCTGGGCGCTTCGCGAGTTCGAGGAGCACGACTGCCCGGCGGGCGAGGCGGCGCGCACCCGGCGGGCCGTGAAGGCGGCCGAGCGGGAGGTCTCCTGCGAAGCCTGCGGCTGGATCGCGGTCACCGAGAAGCACCGTGGCAAGGCGCTGCTCGCCGAGCACCGCAAGGTCTGTCCGAACGCCGCGGACACCGCCGAGCCCGCCTCCGCCTAGCGAACCGCTCCGTCAGCCGTCGACGTCGGCGAACACGGTCGCCCAGTCGTTGCTGATGCTGACCACCGTCCAGCCCTGGGCTGCCGCCGTCTCCAACGAGGTCTCGGCGCCGGTCGTGTAGTCGAACTCGCGCTCCTCGTCGTCGTGGAGCAGAAGCAGCCGGAGCGCAGGACGCCCCTTGCCGCCCGCGTAGCGAAGCATCGCGATGTCGCCGTTCGAGTTTCCGCCGGCGACGATCGGCCGCCTGCCGACGCGGCTCCAGATCCGGGCCGGCTTCACCGGCCCGTCGTCGAAGATCTCCATGGCCGCCTGGTAGGAGATGTTGCCGCCGTGCTCGTCGTCCGCATAGGCGAGCGCGTTCGAGCTGCCGATCACCCGCTCGGCGGGGATGCCGTACATGGCGGCCGTGACCGGGCGCATGAAGTCGCGGTCGCCGCCCGAGGCGATGTAGTTGGTGAACCCGTTGGCCTCGAGGTAGCGCAGGAGCTCGACCATCGGCAGATAGCCGCAGGTGTGGAAACCACGGCCGAGCGTCGGGTGCTTCCCGCCGAGCAGGAACGCCTCCGCGGCGACCGAGTACTCGTCGACCGTCTGGCCGGCGAACGCCTGCACCATGCCGCCGAGCAGCAGCTTCGCGTCGGCCTCGTCGCCGTGGTAGTGCTTCGTGACCGCATTGCCGAACCAGCCGTAGTCCTGCTCGTACGCGGCCTGCCAGGGCTGGCGGGTGCGCAACGCCTCGTCGGCCTCCGCCATCGCCGCCAGTCGCCCGAGGACGAACCCGAACTCGATCGGCATCGGCTTCTCGCACCAGAGCGTCCCGTCGTTGTCGAAGACCGCGATCCGGTCGTCGATCGGGACGTAATCCGCCCCGCCCTCGGTCGTCACCCGCGCGACGAAGTCGACGATCGCCGCGCGGGACGGCGTGTCGTTCCAGGAGGCGAGCAGGTGGTCCGTCACCGCTTGCGCAGCCTACTGCCAGAACCCCTCGTGGACGACGCGGGCCTCGTCCTCGAGCAGCGGGCCGCGGACGTCGACCGCGCGGCCCCCGCGCGCGAAGACGTCACGACACGACATCGCGAGTGTGTAGGCGCCCGTCGGGTCTTCGACGATCGAGCCGAGCGTGGCGCTGCTCAGGGCGAACACGACCCGGCCGATCCCCGACCAGAAGATCGCGCCCGCGCACATCGCGCACGGCTCGGTGCTCGTGTACAGCGTGCAGGCGCCGAGCGTCCCGGGCTCGAAGCGGGCGCTCGCCGCGCGGACGAGCTCGATCTCCGCGTGCGCCGTCACGTCGCGCCCGGTGACCACGGTGTTCTCCACCTCGAGGACGACCTCGCCGTCGCCGTCGGCGAGCACGGAGCCGAACGGGTGGTTTCCGTGCTCCCGTGCGGCCGCGGCCAGCTCGATCGCGCGCCGCAGCAGCTGTAGCTCTGCGTCGTCCCTCACCCTGCGCCTCAGCCGCGCATGTTCACGGCCCACACGTTCGGGTCGAGCGTGGCCAGCGTCGCGACCTCGGAGTCGAGCAGGTCGCGATGCGAGTCGGGGAAGTCGGTCACGCCTTCTCCGCCTTGCTCTCGGCGTGCGGTGCCGGCGGGGCCTTGGCCTCGGGCTTCCGCTCCGGGTCGGGCGTCGACTTCGCCTTCGCCCCGCTCCCACCGATGCCGTTGCCGCCCGCGACCTGCTGCATCAGCGTCGCGGCAAGGCCCTCGAAGCTGCCCCCTCCGCCCGTGACGAGGACGTCCGGGACGATCTTCACGTGGCCGCCGCTGACCTCATTGGCCACCGCGACGATCGCCGTCGCACCCGAGCCGATCGCATCGACCTGCGCCTTGAAGCCGGCGGCGCGCGCCAGGCCGATCGCCTGGACCGCCGAGGCCTCGCCGTTGCCCTTTGCCTTGATCACGTCGGCCTCGGCCGTGCCGGTGGCGACGGTGAAGGCGGCGATGCCCTCGCCCTCGGCCTTCTTCGCGCTGGCGCCGTTTGCCGCGATGTCGATCGCCACCTGCGACGCCGCGAGCTGGGCCTGCTGCTCGGCGATGCCGCGCGACTTCTCCATCTGGACGCGCTCGTCCTGCGCCTGGCGCTCCTGGACGTACGTCGCCTTCTGCTGGTTCGCGATCTCGCGCGCCGTGAGCACCTCGACCAACTGCGGCGGGAGGTCGACGTCCTGGATGTAGACGCCCCGCGTCTCGACGTCGTAGCGGCTGAGGTACATGACGATGTACTCCTCGGCCTCGTGCTGCACCTGGTCGCGGGTCTCGATGAACGTGACCGCGGGCAGGCTCTGCAGCGTGTTGCGGAAGTGGTTGCCGACCGCGCTCTGCAGCACCTCGTTCACGAGGTTCTGCATCGAACCGACCATGCTGATCACCTTCGGCGCCTTGACGTCCGGCACGTGGATCTGCACCTGGAGGTCGATACTGAACTCGAAGCCCTCGCGGCTCTTGCCGTCGATCGGCGACAGCGCCCGGTCGAGGTCGTGCGCCTGGCTCGACGCCTCCGCCCAGTTCAGCGTGAGGATGCTGGTCGGGACGACGATCGTCCCGTAGCAGTGGGGGTTGAGCGAGTACTTCCCGGTGCGGAGCGGCTCCGCCCAGATCCCCTTGTGGCCCGGCTTGACGATCGAGCCGAACTTGAAGTCCTCCCCGCTCATGTCCTGGGTCGGCAGGCCGACGTAGCTCATCACGACGTTGACCTCGCCCTGGTTGACGACCGTCATCGGCACGAGGTCGACGTGGATCAGGAACGGGTTGAGCAGGTACGCGCCCGGCAGCAGCGGGTCGTGCTGCAGGCCGATGCGTCCGCCCTGGTCGAGGAATCCCTGGAAGTCCTGGTAGTTGTTGTGCAGGTTGTTCTTGTTGCCGAGCAGGACCTCCATCACCTCGGTGACCGGTGCGTCGTTCGTCTCCATCTCCGTGACGTCCTCGTAGCCGCCGAGGCGGCCGGCGATGTCGCCCTTCTGCAGCGGGTCGCCCTCGAGCGCGTAGACGATGCCGACCATGTCCACACCCGTCGATCGGGCCGATCTGGACGACCTTCAGCTGGCTCGGGTCGAGCCCGAAGCTCTGCGGCCGGAGCACGCCGTCGGTCAGCTTCCCGTCCATGCCGAACGTCGCGAGGTCGGTCGACACCGGCAGGCCGTAGACCTGGCGGGGTCCCTCGAGCGCGTAGACGATGCCGACCATGTCGACGTTGTCGATCGGGCCGATCTGGACGACCTTCAGCTGACTCGGGTCGAGGCCAAAGCTCTGCGGCCGGAGCACGCCGTCGGTCAGCTTCCCGTCCATGCCGAACGTCGCGAGGTCGGTCGACACCGGCAGGCCGTAGACCTGGCGGGGGGTGATCACCATGAACGCGACCGGGTGGATCGGCGCGAGCGTGCCCGGCGGCAATACCGGCCGCTGGACGCCCTTGCCGCCGCCGTTCGCGAGGAACGTCTCGACGTTGCCGAAGTCCCCGAAGTCGGTGTGGTAGATCGCGCTCTTGGCGCCGACCGGAAGGGGCGCGCCGACCTGGGCGATGACGACGCCGATCTCGCCGGCGGGCACCTGCACCCAGGGGAACTCCTCGATCCTGAAGACAGGCCACAGCTTGAACCGCCAGCCCGGCATCAGCAGCCTGTGCTGGAAGCCCGCCTCGCCGTTCATCGCCAGCACGGACCCGTCCGACAGCCGCTTGCCGAACCGCTTCGTCACCAGCCCGATGTCCGTCGGCCCGATGTACTTCAAGCTCTTGACCAGGATCATGGCGAGGATCACGACGACCGCGATCGCAACGATGAGAATCAACAGCCCCACGTACCCACCCCTCCCCTTCGGTTGCCTCTAGCCTGACAGCTGCCCTTCGGTCGTGCAATCCTCGCGCAGTGGCCCTCCAGAACCGCGTCACCCCGTTCTCCGAGCTGATCGCTCACCCCGCACGCGGGCTCGTCTACGGGAACCGCGGCTGCCTTCACGACGACGCCGGGCGGATCCGGCGGCTGCAGGCGACCCGGCGCTGGATCTCCTGCCGGCTCGAGTTCAAGGGCTGGCACCGGAAGGCGCTGCTGCAGCCGGGGAAGTTCACCGAGCTGTTCTTCGTCGACGAGGCGACGGCCTTCGCGGCCGGGCACCGGCCCTGCGCGCTCTGCCGCCGCGAGGACTACAACCGGTTCCTCGCGATCGTGGACGCCAGCGGCGCGGACGAGATCGACGAGCGCCTGGACGCCGAGCGGCTGGACGGGCGCGCCCGGCGCCTCCACCCCACGCGGCTCGCGGAACTACCGGACGGCGCGTTCGTCGCCCGCGACGGCGGCGCGTGGCTCGTGTCCGGGGGCGAGCTGCTGCGGTGGACGCCCTCGGGGTACTCGGAGCGGGTGGCGGCCCCCGCCGGCCGCATCGACACGATCACGCCGCCGACGCTGGTCGACGTCCTCCGGTCGGGCTGGGCAGGCGCGGTACCCGTCCTCCATCCGTCCGCCCTTCCCGTACATTGACGCCCCAGATGCGCAGGGCTCTCACCTTCGCGGCCGTCGCCGCAGCAGTTGCCGTCTCGTCCGCAGCCGCGGCCGGGCCGCTCCCCGGGACGACCACCGGCAACGGCATCGGCGACTGCGGCATCTACTCGGTGTTCCGCTTCAACGGCAGCAGGTTCGTCCCGGTCGTCACGCGGGCCAAGGCCGCCTGCGACGGCGAGAGCGGCGGCGGCCCGACGCGGTGGCCGAAGCTTCCGCTCCTCAGCCCCTAGGAGGTTTCACCCAATGGCAGGCGCCGTCCGTCTTCTCGTCCTCGCGGCCGTCGCGGCAGCCGCGCTCGCAGCATCGGGCGCCGCCATGGCCTGCGCCTGCTGTGCGGAGAAGGGCACGTGGTACGAGCGCACCGACCCGCTCGAGTCGTTCGAGAAGAGCGAGCTCGCCCGGCTGAGATTCACCCCGCTCGCGCGCGACGTGCTCTCGCCGGACGGCCGGAACGGCACCTACAGGGTCACCGGCAAGCTCTCCGGCGCGGTCTGGCGCATCCAGCTCTCCGGCCTCCCCACCCTGACGTTCGCCTCGCCGAAGCGGGCAACGACATTCGTCACCGACCTCCGCGACGGCAAGAGCTTCGGCGCGGGCGGCCCGGCGCTCTACAAGGAGCTCCGGATGACCGGCTCGTCGACCGGGCCGGGGACGCACTACCGCCTGATCCTGATGGGCCGCGGCAACAACTGCCTGCAGGCCACCGACCTCGTGCACTGGCGCCTCGAGGTCAGCGGTGGGAAGAAGCCGCTGGCGATCTACGGCGACTTCCGGCCGCCGGCTTCGTAGCCGCTACTCGCCGCCCTGCGGGTCGTCGATGTGGAGCTTGGTCATCTTGCCGTTCTTGTAATCGCCGGTCAGTCCGTACTCGCCGATCGCCTGTGAGAACCGCACGACCAGCGGCACGTTCCCGCTCGACCCCTTCGTCGCGCGCTTCCGCGCGGAGGGGTAGAGCTGCTTCGCACGGGCGAGCGAGTCGCCCTGGCGCAGCCCGCGGTCGGTGATCCATGCCCGCGTGATCGTGGCGCCGCCGAACGGGGTGGTGCTCAGGCACTGCTTGTTCGTGACCAGCGAGTAGAAGCCGATCTCGATACCGGGCCACGTGATCGTGCAGCTGTCCGAGAGCTCATGCACCCGGATGGGCGTGCCGAACGCGGCACGTGCCTTCGCCGGGGTGCCCCCCCTCACCTTGAATGTCCCGATCGACGCGAACCCGACGACGCGGATCGGCGCCTGGGCGGCCTGCGCGGCGCCGACTAGGGCCAGCGTTCCGGCGACGAGCGCGATCCCGACCATCCGCATGCCGCCAAAACTGTAACCGCTTCAGTATCGTCCGGTCTCTCAGGTGCGTTTCCTCCCTGTCCTCGCCGCCTGCTTCGCCCTCCTCCTGGTCGCCGCCGATCACCCCAGGGCGATCGCGGTCGACATCCAGTTCACCGAGCAGACTGACCCGAAAGACGACAACGCCCTGGTCGACTCCGTTGCGAACGCAGGCAACGTCGTGCTCGCGACGACGGAGACCCTACCCAACGGCGCGACCAACATCTTCGGCGGGAACGCCACGCTCCGGGGGATCGGCGCCCGACCCGGGAGCGGTCTCTTCTCGGCGGACTCCTCGGGCGAGATCCGGAGGGTGAAGTACGCCGTCAACGGCCTGAAGACACTGGCGGTCGCCACCGCGGAGCGGGCGACGGGCAAACCGGTCGGGCGTGGCCCGTTCGGACACGCGGGTGCGTGGATCGACTATGCCGGGCCGGCGAAGACGTTCACGACCTACTCGTACTCGCACGTGTTGAACAACATGGTTCCGCGCGGGACGTTCCGGGACAAGATCGTGGTGATCGGCCCGTCGGCGCCCTCGCTGCAGGACATCCACGACACCCCTGTCGACTCGCTGATGCCGGGCGGCGAGCTGCAGGCCAACGCGATCGCGACCGTGCTGCGCGGGCTGCCGCTGCGGAGCTCGCTGCTCACGGTGAACATCCTGCTCGTCCTGCTGCTCTCGTTCCTGACGCCGCTGCTGGCGCTCCGCTTCCGCCCGAGGGTCTGGATCCCGGCGGCACTCGTCGCAGGCGTGCTGTTCGCGGTCGCCGTCCAGTTGTCGTTCGACCACGGGCAGATCGTCCTGTTCGTCTACCCGCTGACGGCACTCGCCCTCGCGACCGTGGGCACCCTCGGCGTCTACACCCTGCTCACCGCCTTCGAACGCGAGCAGGTGCGCGACGTCTTCGCGCGGTTCGTACCGGAGGCAGTGGTCAGCCAGGTGCTGGCGCGCACCGACGACGACCTCCGGCTCGGCGGCGTCGAGATGGACGGGACGATCCTCTTCACCGACCTACGCGGGTTCACGTCCGCGTCGGAGCACCTCTCCGCCCGCGACACGATCGACCTGATCAACCGCCACCTCGAGGAGATCACCGATGCCGTGCTCGAGCACGGCGGCACGCTGGTCAGCTACACGGGCGACGGGATCATGGCCGTGTTCGGCGCGCCGATCGAGCAGGCCGACCATGCGCAGCGCGCCTTCGACGCGGCCTGCGAGATGCTCGACGTCCGGCTGCCGCGCTGGAACGAGTGGCTCGAGACCACCGGACTCGCCGCCGGCTTCCGGATGGGCATCGGCATCAACAGCGGCCCGTTCATGTCCGGGAACATCGGCTCGGCCCAGCGGCTCGCGTACACGGCGATGGGCGACACGATCAACACCGCCGCCCGGATCGAGCAGATGACGAAAGGGACGCCGTACATGCTCTACCTCGCCGGATCGACGAAGGACCAGCTCAGCGCGGAATCGGCGGCAAAGCTCGCGTACATCGACGAGGTCGAGGTGCGCGGGCGCACGACGCGACTCCAACTATGGGGCAGAACGGGCGACGACCCCTCGAATGAGTTACCCCTAAAGAGTTAGGCCGCACCGTCCGATAGAGAGGGCATGCGTGTCTGGACCGCATGTCTCGCCGCCGTCGTCCTGGCCCTCGCGGCGCCTGCCGTAGCCCGGGCCGCGGGCGACGCCGACCTCGCGGCGCTCCAGGTCGGGCTGACCGCGCACAACCTCTACGGCGGCGACGTTGACGGATACGCAGGGCCGCAGACTCTGGCCGGCCTCTCCCGCCTGCCGGGCGCGACCACCCCGCTCTCGTCCGCGACCCGCGCCGCCCTCGGCGACTTCGGCTCGCATCCGCTCGGCAGCCGCCCGCTCGTCGCCGGCGCGTCGGGCTGGGACGTCGCCGCGCTCCAGTTCCTGCTCGCCTGGCACGGCTTCCCGTCGGGGACCATGGACGGCAGCTTCGGCGCACGGACGAAGGCGGCGCTGCTCGCCTTCCAGCAGTGGGCCGGCATCGACCCGATCGCGGTCGCCGGGCCGCAGACACTCGCCGCCCTGCGCCAGCCTCCCTCGGCCTCGCCGATCAAGGTGTGGATGCCGATCGACTCGACCGGTACCGACGGGTTCGGGCCGCGCGGCGCGCGCTTCCACACCGGCATCGACTACCCGGCGCAACTGGGCGCCCCGGTGGTCGCAGCGCGGGACGGGATCGTCGTCACGGCCGGCGTCCTGCCCGGCTACGGCAACATGATCGAGGTGCAGCACGAGCAGGGCGTGAGCACGCTGTACGCACATCTGTCACGGATCCTGGTCGACCCGGGCAAGCGGGTCACCCGCGGAACCACCATCGGCCTGGTCGGTGCGACCGGCGACGCGACCGGGCCGCACCTGCACTTCGAGGTGCATCTGCGCGGCGCGCCGATCGATCCTGCGACCGCGCTGGGTTAGCTCCGTACGGCGGCGGCCTGAAGGAGCAGCGCCACCGTCGGGCACGCGGCGACGGCCTTCCGCGCGTGCTTCCGCAGCTCGCCGGTCAGCGGCGCGCCGTCCACGATCGGATAGCCCCACTCGTCCAGGGTGATCCGCTCGGGGAGCAGCTCTGCGCAGAGGCCGTGCGCCTCACACAGGATCGGGTTGACGCGGACGGCCTCCTTCTTCACCGGCGCTTCTCCGGCAATGCCAGGACGAGCCGCCCGCTGCCGGAGCAGCGTCCGCGCAGGTGCAGATCCACCTCGTCGGCGAAGACGTCGAGCGCGCTGGCGACGAAACGCGATGCGCCGTCGGGGTGCTTGCACGCGCCGCGTCCCCGAACCAGCTCGAGCCAGCGTCCGAGGCGCGCCGTGCGGCCGTCGCGCTCCTTACGCGCCAGTGCGGTGAGTGCGCCGGCGATCGCGTCGAGCCCGTGGACGCAGGGACCGCACTGCCCCGCGCTCTCGTGCGCGAGGTACCGCGCGACCCGGGCCGTCTCGATCACGCCGCAGCCGTCGGCCGGCAGGGCGATGATCGCCCGTCCGCCGAGCGCCGCTCCGTGCGGGGCGAGCGCCGAGTCGAGGAGGGGCAGGTCGAGCGCCGGTGCGGCGGCCACCCACATGCCGAAGTAGCCACCGATCACGAACGCCTGCAGCGGGCTGTCGGCGCCCCCGGCATGCTCGATCAGACGGCCGAGCCGGGCGCCGAGCGGCGCCTCGTAGACGCCGGCGCGCGCGACCGCACCGGAGACCGTGAAGAGCGCCGATCCGGGCTCGTCGTCGCTGCCGAGCTCACGGAACCACGCCGGCCCGAACCGCGCGATCTGCGCGACGTGAGCCAGTGTCTCGGCGTTCTGCACCAGTGTCGGCGCGCCGCCGACGCCGCGCTCGAAGGGCCGAGGCGGCGTGAAGGTCGGCTTGGCAGGGCCCCCGTTGATGAACCGAACGAGCGCCGTCTCTTCCCCGGCGACGAACGCACGCGGCGCGGCGACCGCGCGGAGACGGACCCGGCCGTCGAGACCACGGCGCACCCGATTGTCGATGGCGTTCTGGAGCGCGGACAACTCCTGCTCCGAGGCGCCGCCGACGGCGAGGATCGCCTCGCGCGCACCGAGCGCCTCGGCGGCGTAGACGGCCCCGTCGAGGACGAGATGCGGGACATGGCGGACGAGCACGCGGTCCTTGCCGCTCGCCGGCTCACCCTCGACGGCGTTCACGACGACGACGGGACGCCCCGACCGGGACGCGACCGCGGCCATCTTCGCCGCAACCGGGAAGGCGGCGCCGCCCCGCCCCTGCAGGCCGCTCGCCTCGATCTCGGCGATCAGGCCGCGGCCGATCTGCCGGGCATCGTGCGCCCCGTACCGCGCGAGGTGCGCGTCCAGCGAAGGGCCGCGCCGCTCGCGGTCGACCGTGTCGAGCAGCCGCGGCAGGCCGCGCGGCGGGGCATGCCTGGGCTGTGCGGCCAGGGCGCTCACTCGGTGTCCCCGGCGGCGACGGGCGTGCCGTGCACGGTGCCGGTCACCGTTCCCGCGCTGGAGTCGATCCGCAGCGCCAGCGCCATCCGCAGACTCGCACCCGACGGCGCGGTGAGGTCGACGGTCACGCGCGTGCCGCTGAGGCCGGAAACCGTGCCTGCGTACGCCTCCCCGCCGGCCGCCGGCTGGAACGTGACCTTGCTGGTGCGCATGGCGAGCCCGCCGCCGTCGAGGGCCGAGCCCCACAGCGTGAGGTCGATCCGGCCTGGCATGGTGCTGCTGCGCTCGGCGAGGGCGATTGCGAGGGCTGCGTCCCCGGCCGAATCGGGGCCGGAGGACGACATCCGGCCGGCCAGCGTGCCCGTGAAGGGCTGTGGCACGGTCGTCGCCGTCGTCGCCGCGAGCTGCCGCGCGGGCGCCGGGGCGGCGGCCGTCTTCAGCAGCGAGGACGGCGTGCCCGCCCGGGAGGCCCAGCCGTGCTGCGCCGGGCCGGCGCGGTAGAACGCGACCAACCCAACCGCGACGGCGACCGTCGCGAGCCCGGCGACGATCTGCGGCCCGGGGCGCGTGCTCAGCAGGCGCGCGGCGACGGCGACGGCGACGAGCGCCAGGCACGAGTACGTCAGCAGCGCCATCCAGCCGACCCGCGCGTCGGAGCCGGACCCGAGCCCGTGGGCGAGCGCGAGCGGCCAAATCGCGTACGCGCCCCAGTGCAGAAGCCGCCACGCCCGGTAGCCGATCCGCTTGCGGAGCATGCTCGTGACGGCGAGCGTCAGCATCAGGTCGAGCGCCAGTGCGCCGAAGCCGAGGTAGATCGGCCGGTACGTGGAGACGAACGGGATGAAAGCGTCCTTGAGGGCGACCGGCGTGTAGCTGTCCGCGACCGTCGTCCCGACGTGGAGCGCGATGAAGACCAGCGCCAGCAGCGTCAGGTTGCGGTGGAGATCGGCGACGGCAAACCGCGGCCAGCGCTCGCTGCGCCAGCGCTTGACGCTGAGCACGCCGAGCAGCATCGTCGCGGTCAGGAGGATGAGCGCAACGACGCCGGAGGCGCGGGTCAGGTACCAGAGCGCGGTCACGGCGTCTCCTCCGGCCAGCCGCTCACAGTGACGACGGCGCCGTCCGCGGCGGCGAGCCTGGCGGGAAGCCCGCGCTCGGCGAGCCAGGCGGGCGCGGCGTCGCCGAGCACGACCGACGCCGTGCTCGCGGCGTTGGCGTCGACGCACGAGCCCGCCGCGACGGTGACCGTGCGCCAGGGCGTGTCCGCCGGGCGTGCGGTGCGCGGGTCGACGATGTGATGGAGCTCGCCGCCGGAGGTCGTCCAGCGACGCACCTGGGTGCCCGAGCTCGCGAGTCCACCGGCCGACACCGAAACGGTCGGACCGGGCCCGTCGAGCGGATCGGCGTGGTCGTCGGCGATCCGCACCGCCCAGCCGTCCGTCGGCGCCGTACCCGCGACGGCGACGTCGCCGCCGAGGGAGACGAGCACGCCGGCGCCGATCAACCCTGCGATCTTCGCCGCCGAGCGGTCGGCGGCGAGCGCTTTCGCAGTCGCGCCCAGATCCAGCTCGACGCCGTCCGGGACGCGAATCGTGCGACGGCGCCGGCCGAGGACGACCGTGGTCCAGCCGGGCACGGATGCGAACGACGCGCGCATGAGGCGTCCGTCCCGCAGCTGGACGTCGGCGAACGTCCGGTCGTATCCGGCCAGGCGCAGCGTCCGCCCGATGGTCGGATCGACGAGACCATCGGTCCGGCGAGCGACGTCGAGCGCGGTCTCCAGGGCCTCGAACAGCAGGTCGCTCACGGGAATGTCCACGTCCGGGCTGCGATTGACGGCGGAGAGCTCGGAGTCGAAGGCAAAGCGGCTGCAGGCGCGGTCGAGGTCGTGGAGGTCGCCCCTGAGCGCCTCCGCGGCGGCATCGAGGTGGGCCTCGTCGGTCACGGCGACGAGTGCCGTCGTCCCCAGCGCGGGGAACGAACGCGACGCGGTCACGAGCCTCCGGAGACGGCGACCGGAGCCTGCTGGGTCACGACCGGCGCCTGCACCGGCGCGGCCGCCTGCGGCTGGGATGACTGCACGGGCTGTGCCTGGGGCTGAGCCTGGATCGGCGCCGCGGCGGACTCACCGGGAGCGAGGACGGACGGCACCGCGGGCGTGGCGGGCACCGCCACCGCCGCGAGTGTGCGCTTCACCGGGGCCGCGACGGCCGGTGCGGGCTGCGCCTGCGCCGTCTTCTTGTGCGTCGCGCTGTTCGCGACGTAGCTCGCGATCGTGCCGGCGACGGCGACCGATCCGATCAGGACGCCGGTCGTGACGCGGCGGACGCGTGCGCGCGCACCGTCGCGGCCGGCGACCGCGCGCCGGGTGGTCTGAGCGTCTTCATGCATATGCCCAGCTAAGCGGGGCCAAATGAGGGGCAGATGAACGGTTCAGGAGAGGCAGATAAGAGCCTGGAACCTCTCAGCGCGTAGCCGGGAGGCTGATCCACGCGTCCGCACCGGCTCCCGGGCGGTTCGCGAGGCCGGCGCGGCCGTTGTGTGCGCGGGCGATCAGGTCGACGATCGCGAGCCCGAGGCCCGTGCCGCCACCGCCGCGCGCCTCGTCGGCGCGGCTGAAGCGGTCGAACGCGCGTGGCAGGAAGTCCGGCGGTACGCCCGGCCCCTCGTCGGTGACGTGCAACTCGACACGGCCGTCTTCGGCCCGGGCGGAGAGGACGACGGCCCCCGCTCCGTACGCGAGCGCGTTCGCAACGAGGTTGCCGAGCGCCTGCTCGATCCGGGCGGGATCGGCATCCACCTTCGGATCGCCGGAGACATCGACGCGCAGGGCGCGGTCGGCCTCGCGCGCCCGCGACCAGAACCGTGCGGCGACGTCGTCGAGCAGCTTCTTCGCGCCGACCTCGACACAGCGCACCGGCAGCCGCCCCTCGTCCGACCGCGCGAAGAGCAGGAGGTCCTCGGCGAGCCGGCTGAGCCGCTCGGCGTCCTCGGCGGCCGACCGGAGCGCCCGCTCGAGCTCGTCCCGCGAGCGCGGGTGCCGCAGCGCGACCTCCAGCTCGGTGCGGAGCAGGGCGAGCGGCGTCCGCAGTTCGTGGCTCGCATCGTCGACGAAGCGCCGCTCGTGGTCGAGCGCCGCCTCCAGCCGGGCGAGCATCTCGTTCAGGGTCTCCGCGAGCCGTGACACCTCGTCGCGGCTCTTCGGCATCGGCAGCCGCGTCCCGGGCGTCGACCCTCCGATCGACGCGGCCCGCCGGCGCATGGCCTCCACCGGGCGAAGCGCCGCCGCCGCGAGCCCGTAGCCGAGCAGCGTCGCGAGGGCGAGCGCCAGCGCCCCGCCGAACAGGAACTCGCGCACGAGGCGGTCGAGCGTCTCCTCGCGTGCCTCGAGCGAGCTCGCGACGACGACCGCGACGCGCTGCCCGCCGGAGGTCGCCGGCACCGCCAGGATGCGCCAGTCGCCGGTCAGGCCGTGGATCTGGCCGCTGCGCACGACCGGCCTGCCGCCGAGCACCGTGGCGAGCTGCCGGCCGGAGAGGAGCGCGGCCAGCGTTCCCGGCGTTGCGCCCGTCACCGTTCCGTCCGGGCGGACGACCTCGCCGAGCGACGGGCTCCCCGGCGCGTCGCGGTCGAGCATCGGCTTGCCGTTCTCGAGACGCCCCTGGGCCTCTGCCGCCTGCCCGCGCAGGCCCTGGTCGATCGAGCCGAGGAGCGTGCTCCCGACCCGGTGATAGATGAAGAAGCCCGTGGCGGCGAGCAGCACCGCCATCACCAGCGCAAACGGCAGTGTCAGCCGCAGCCGGATCGGCATCCGCTCGATCATGTGCCGTCCGCGCGCAGCCGGTAGCCGACCCCGCGCACCGTCTCGAGCGTCTCGAGCCCGAACGGCCGGTCGATCCGCTCGCGCAGGTAGCGGACGTAGACGTCGACGACATTCGAGGTGCTCTCGAATCCGATGTCCCACGCCGCCTCGAGCAGCTGGACGCGCGAGAGCGCCTCGCCCGGCCTGCGCATGAACGCCTCGAGCAGCGCGAACGCTTTCGCCGACAGGTCGAGCTCGGTCTCCCCGCGCCACGCCTGGTGCGTGGCCGGGTCGAGGCGGAGCGTGCCGACCTCGACCTCTGTCGGCCGCTCGCCGGGCGCGCGGCGGACGAGCGCCCGCAGCCGCGCCAGCAGCTCGCCGAACGAGAACGGCTTCGTCAGGTAGTCGTCGGCGCCGGCGTCGAGTCCGGAGATGCGGTCGTCGACCGCGTCCCGGGCGGTCAGCATCAGCACCGGCGACCAGACCTCCGCCCCCCGGAGCTCACGGCACACGGAGAAGCCGTCGCGCCCGGGCAGCATCACGTCGAGGACGATCGCGTCGTACGCGACCGCACGCGCCATCCAGAGCGCATCCTCCCCCGTCCCGGCGACGTCCGCGGCGTGCCCCTCCTCGCGCAACCCACGCGCCAGGAGCTCGGCCATCTTCGGCTCGTCCTCGACCACCAACACCCGCATGCCCCAATACTCGCGCCGATCGATGAGCGGTGGATGAAGTGACTTCATCAACCGCTCATCTCGGCCTGATCCCCTTCAACAGTGCGTTTGCGCGGCAGCAACCCGGAGGGCAACGAGCGGCTGACCGCGAGCACCGCCGTCGTACTCACCGTGCTGCTGCTGATCGAGGGCGTGACGATCCTGTTCCTGCGGCCGCTCCTGTCCGTCCACGTCTTCGTCGGGCTGCTGCTGATCCCGCCGGTGGCGCTGAAGCTGGCGAGCACCGGCTACCGCTTCTTTCGGTACTACCAGCGGCGGCGCGAGTACGTCGCGAAGGGGCCTCCCCACCCCGTGATGCGTTTCGTGGTCGCGCCGGCGCTGGTCGTATCGACGGTCGCGATCCTCGCGTCGGGTGTCGCGCTGATCGCGTTCGGGCAGCGCGGCGGGCTCGTCCTCGGCGTCCACAAGGCGAGCTTCGTGATCTGGTCGGGCGCCTTCGCGATCCACTTCCTCTTCTATGCGCGCAGGATCCCGCGCCTGCTCGGCTCGGAGCGGCTCGTCCGCGGCCTCGGCTTCCGACTGGTCGCGATCGCCGCGACGCTCGCCGTCGGCGCCGGGATCGCAGTGGCGATGGTCCCGCTCGCCCGCCCGTGGCGTCACTGGAACGACGACCGGCGCCGGGCGCACCCGGAGGCAGTGCAGCTGCGATCCGCGCGCTAGCCGAGGCTAGGCGTCCAGCAGGATCGAGACCTGGGCGAGCTCCCGTACCGACGCGATCAGCCGCTCGCGCTCGGACGCCGAGAGATCGTCGGCGGCGAGCAGCCGCTGCTCGAGCTCGGCGAGGTCGATCCCGCGGGGAATCCGGGGCGGGCCGAGGAGCGGAGACCGGCCGACGGCGTCGACCAGATCCCACTTGTGCTCGAGATCCATCGTGTGGTGGTTCCCCGCCGCCCCGGATCCCGAACTCACCCGATGGAGTGATTCGCCGGAGTCCGGAGTTAGGCTTGCCGCGTGCCGGCCCGCTGGACCGCCTTCGTCCTCCGGCACCGCCGGATGGTCGTCGCCGCGTGGGTGGTCGTCGCCGGCCTCGGCCTCTGGTCGGCGGTCGGGCTGCACGACCGGCTCGAAACGTCGTTCGCCGTTCCGGGCACCGAGTCGGCACGAGCGGATGCGATCCTCCAGCAGCACTTCGGCATCCGTCCGGACGGAACGTTCACGGTCGTCTTCCCCGTCGCCCACCCGTCCGACCACACGGTGCAGGCGCGGCTCCAGCGGCGGCTGGCGCGGGCCGCCGCCTCGATCCCGACCGGGCGCGCGACGAAGCTGCAGAAGGGCACGCGAGTTCTGTTCGGCGACATCGAGACCACGCTCGACCTGCAGCACGCGAAACGGCACACGCCCGCTCTGAGGCAGGCGCTCCGCGGCGGTAGGCCCGGCGCGCTCGTCACGGGCGAGCCGGCAATCCAGCACGACCTCGACCCGCTGCTCGCCTCGGACCTGCGGCGAGGCGAGGCGCTTGCCCTGCCTGTGGCGCTGCTCGTCCTCCTTCTCTTCTTCGGCCTCTCCATCGCGGTCGCGATCCCCTTCGCGGTCGCAGCCGGCACGATCACGGCCACGCTCGGCGCCGTCTACCTGCTCGCTGCGACGACGTCGGTGGTCGCGTTCGTCCCGAACCTGGTCGAGCTGATCGGGCTGGGGCTGGCGATCGACTACTCGCTCCTCGTCGTGTCGCGGTTCCGGGAGGAGCTCGCGCGTGGCAGGTCGCCGGACGAGGCAGTGACCGAGACCATGGCGACCGCGGGCCGCGCGGTGGTCTTCTCGGGTCTGGCGGTGGCGATCGGGCTCGGGCTTCTCTTTCTGATGCCGGTCCCGTTCATCCGTGGCCTTGGCCTCGGCGGCTTCCTCGTCCCACTCGCCGCGATCGCGGCAGGCATGACGCTGCAGCCGGCGCTCCTCTCCCTGCTCGGGCACCGGATCGGGAGCCGGGCGCCGGTCGGCGAGGACGGAGCCTGGGCGCGCATCGCCTCGGCGATCATGCGGCACCCGGTCGTGTACCTCGTGACCGGGACGGCGATCCTCGTCGCCGCGGCCGTCCCCGCGCTCTCTCTTCATCTCACCCCCGGCTCGATCTCGGCGCTACCCCCGTCCCCGGAGGCCGTGCGCGGCTACACGCTGCTCCGCGACCGCGCCGGGCCGGGGCTGATCACGCCGACACAGATCGTCGTCGACGCAGGTACGGCCGGCGGCGTCCGGGCACCGACCGTCCGCCGGGCGATCGCGCGGCTCGGCGACCGCCTGGTCGACGACCCCGAGGCCTACGTGATCGCGAACGGCGGCGGCGCGCCGTACGTCGACGCGACCGGCCGCTACGCGCGCGTGGTGGTCGCAGGCAGGCACGAGTACGGCGACAGGGCCACGCAGGCCTTCGTGCACCGGCTCCGCACGCGCATCGTTCCGGCCGCACGATTCCCCGCGGGTGTGCGTGTTCAGGCGGGCGGGATCCCGCCGCGTGGCGTCGATTTCCTCACGCGCTCATACGACGCCTTCCCGTGGCTCGTCCTCGGCGTGCTCGCGCTGACGTTCGTCGCGCTCCTCGCGGCGTTCCGCTCGGTGCTGCTCCCTCTGAAGGCTGTACTCCTCAACCTGCTGACGGTCGCCGCCGTCTACGGACTGCTCGACCTGATCTTCCATCGCCGTGGACAGATCGAAGGCTGGATCCCGATCGTCCTGTTCGCCGTCCTCTTCGGGCTCTCGATGGACTACGAGGTCTTCATGGTCACGCGGATGCGCGAGGAGTGGGACGCGCGCGGCGACAACGCCCGGGCGGTGGCGGTCGGGCTCGAGCGCACCGGCCGGATCGTCACCGCGGCCGCGGCGATCATGATCGCCGCGTTTCTCGGCTTCGCGGTCGGGCGCGTGCCGGGGCTGCAGGAGCTCGGCGTCGGACTGGCGCTCGCAGTCTTCCTCGACGCGACGCTCGTGCGGATCGTCCTCGTCCCGTCGCTGATGGCGATCCTCGGCCGCTGGAACTGGTGGCTGCCCGCGCCGCCGATGCGCCGGGACTGAGGAAGAGGGGCGCCTCGCGGCGCCCCTCTTCCTCGGTTTCCCGGATCGCCTACTTGACGACGGTGATCGCGAGATGCATCGCCGGGAGGTTGTACCCGAGGGCGAGCCCAGGAGCATCCCGGTTGAAGCTGAGCAGCGGCATCATCCCGAGAGGCGGGTAGGCGTACGCCGGCTGCTGGGTGTAGAGCATCGGGTAGATGTCGACCAGGTGCGTGCCGGGCTTGCCGGACGCCAGGAGGTTCATCGTCACGTCGCCCTGGCTGTTGAACCCGCAGCCGTACCCGATCAGGCTGTTGTCGTAGACCACCGCGAGCGTGTTGTCGATCTGCGTCCAGCCCACGCCCTTCAGATGGATCGTGAACCGCTGCCCCGCCTTCACCGTCTTGGAGATCGAGACGAAGCTGCGATTGACGAAGTACGGCACCTGCGCGACGACCTTCCCGTTCTGGAGGAGCTGGACGGCGTGCCAGCCGCCGAGCCCGTCCGGAACCGTGAACGACGCTGACAGCGACCCGTCGGCGGCGGCGCTCGGCTTCCCGAGCGGCACCTGGACGGACGACCAGCACGTGCCGGTGCAGTTGACCCGGTTGCCGACGACGGTCGCCCACTCGAGGTCGACGGGCACGCTCGGCGTGAGCCCGCTGGCGGTGATCCCCACCTTGGTCAGGATCGGGCCGCTCGTGACGCTCAACTTCGCGGCAGCGGCTCCCGCCGAAGAAACGAGCCCGGCCGACAGGGTCGTGCGCACGTCGACGGTGGGCTGGACGGTCACGGGCATCTCGACGCTGGGCTTGAGACTGGCGGAGCCCTTTGTCAGCGTGAACTGGAACGCGAACGGGATCAGCCACGGAAGCGGCGACTCCTCGATGTTCAGGTACGGGAGGACGTGACTCGCGTCGTAGACCTCGATCTCGTGCCGGCCCATGTCACCTGCGGCACGGATGTGGACGGTCGCGGTGCCGCGCGTGGTGTTGCCCGCGATCAGGCCGGTGAAGTGGTTGTCGTAGAGCACCGCCGCCTCGCTCTCGTACTGGCTCGAGCCGAGGCCGGTGACGGTGATCGTGATCGGCGTGCCGATCGGCCCTTTCAACGGCGAGATGGTGACTGTCCTCGAGACGAGGAACCCGCCGTGCGAGACCTGCTTGCCGTCGATCACGGCGTAGATGTCGTGGATGCCGCCGAAGTCCTTCGGTGCCGTCAGGTTGAGGCTGAAGGCGCCCTTCGCGTCGGTCGTCGCCTTGCCGATCACCACGTTGAACTTGTTGACCGACCGGCCGATGTAGTCGACCGTGTCCGGGCGGGCATCGAGGACGTAGCTGACGTTCGCCGTCGACCAGATGATCGAGACGTCCTTGCCGGCGGCGAGGCCGCTCCCTTCGAGCGCGAACTTCGTGCCGCCCGGCGCCGTGTCGGGCGTTGCCTTGAGAACGCCCATGGTGGCGGCGGGAACGGATGCAGGTGCGACCGGGCCGGCGAGGGCGGGGACACCTGGAATCACCGGCGGCGGGATCGGCTTCGGATCCGCGACGGCCACCGCCGGGAGGAGGAGCAGCGCGCCCGCCAGTGTCGCACCGGCGATCGCGAGCTTCCGCCTCCAGGAAGCTGCAGTGAATGGGGTGCTGCTCATGATCGTTTCCTTTCGGGTTGCTACGGAGTGATGGTCAGGCGGGAGGTGCCTGCGAGCCCCTCCTGCGAGAACGCCGTCCTGCCCCCGCCCTTCGTCTGGACGAGCACCTTGAACGACACGATGCCCAGCGGGTAGTCGTTCGGAATGTCCCAGTTGACGGTCCAGAACCAGGGAGCAGTCGTGCCGGCTCCATGTGCGCCGAAGGTCATCTTCAGCGGCTTCTGACCGGGAATCTGGACGTAGTAGTACTTGACGTTGTCAGGCGTCAGGGACTTGCCGGTATCGGTCTGAACGCCCCAGGAGCGGAAGACCACGCCCTGCCCGCGCCGGAAGAAGTTGGTCTGGGTGCAGCCGATCGTCGGCGTGACCGCAGGGTTCTTCGGGTGGGAGTTCTGGACGGTGTCGACGTAGATGAAGACCTGGTGCTTCGCTCCCGGGAACGGGTTCGGTGTCGGAGGTGTCTGTGCGACCGCAGCGGACGTCAGCGAGGCGGCCCCGATGACGAGGACGAGCGCAGCGAGAAGCCGTTTCATGTTGCTCCCTTCGTGGATGTGGTCGATGTCCGGGCCGTCACGGCGTCAGACCCTGATCGAGCCCGAGAACTTGACAGTGAACGCGCCCGTACCGCGGTCGTAGTAGCCCGAGAAGGTCCAGGTGCCGCGGGCGAGCTTGTACGTGCCGGTACCGCCGGTGACCTTCGCGGTCCCGGTGACGGTCACGGTGTTGTTCTCGCTACTGCCACAGCCGCTCGAGCTGGGCGCAACGGTGAACTTGATCGTCATCTTCTTGGCGGTGACGATCGTCGCTGGCCCGGTGAACGGGACACAGGCCGCGTCTGACTTCGTTCCGACACCGACGCCGGCCAGCTTGCTCACTCCGATCGCCGCTCCGGTGCCGGTGCCCTTGGCGGTGATGTCCACGCGGTCGCCCGTGATCTTCGTCGTGGCCGTTCCCTTGAACGCGGCCTTGAACGGGATGATCTTCGTGCTGCTGCCGATCGCAGCCGTGGATGCAAGTGCCGCGACGACCATCGCCGCGACCAACGCAAGTGAGATTCTGACCTTCGTCACCGTAGAGCTCCTTTCAGAACTTTGTGCCTGGGTTTGTGTGATCAATTTCGGTCATGCTTGTCGGCCCGGCCCGGGGCGGCATCAGAACCTGCCCTGAACGCACTACGAGGAAGCCCCTAGTCCGAATGCGCTAGATCCGCACTTCGATCAGCGGACGACGACCGTCAACGTGAGGACGTTGTCCGGGCCGAAGGTCTGAAGACCGACCTCGGCGGGCGTCTGGACGTTCCGCACTGCGATCCGGTAGACGCCGCGCTTCGAGAAAACGATCGTCCGGGAACTGCCGCGGACGGTTCGCGGGTTACCGAGCACGAGCGGCGGCCCTCCGACCTGGGCGAAGTCGAAGTCCATCGGGCAGTTCGGCTTGATCACGAGCCGCGTCCCCGGTTTCACCGTGATTTTCGTCGTCGGGCCGAGCACCTTGGTCGAGACCCACACGTGGCAGCCGTGCAACGTGTGCACGATCGACAGCCGCACCGTCGGCGACGCCGCGGCGGCCGTGCCGAGCGGGATCGCGAGCAGGGCGAATCCGATCAAAGAGCCGAGGACGACGCTGCGGCGCATACGAACAGAATTGACCACGGCGCCGCCGGCCTCATCCGCGGATGCGCGGGTCTGGCTCTCGGGGTTCTACTGCCCGGCCGGCGCGGCGATGTAGATGTGCACCGACATCGGCGCGAAGTGATCGGTGAAGACGTCGCCGTCGCTGTTCACGCGGCGGCTCTCGCCCATGACGGTCAACGGGCGCCCGTTCAGGGAGGGCACGGTGATCTTCGCGTCGGTGGCATCCCAGCCGGAGTTGACGGCGAAGACGTAGACCGCGCCGGCCCAGGTGCGCGCGGAGATCTGGATCTGCGGGTTGTCGTCGCTCGCGTTCATCGACGGCATGTAGATCGCCGGGCCGAGGCGGGCGACGTCACGGCCGACGCCCGAGATCACCTTGTTCATGCTCGGATCCCACGACGACGGCCAGAACCCGAGGCCGTGCGCACCGCCGGCGATCGCGAGCCACGATTCGGCCCTGACGACCGCGGGCGTGACGTGGTTGGCGCCGTGGCACTTCCAGTCGGCCGCCTCGATCCACTGGAACGTCGGCTTCTCGCCCGCCAGCTTGACCAGCTCCTTCTGCGCGTAGAACACCGCGTTCACCCGGTTCGGCTGGCACCACTCCTGGAGCGGATAGAGGTCGAACCCGATCACGTCGGCCTTCGCGATGAAGCTCTGGTAGTACCCGGGCCCCTTGCTCCACGGCAGCGGGGCCGCGTCCGAGTAGAAGTGGTTCGTCAGCGTCAGGAACGAGAGGCTGGGCACGCCGGGCGGCGGGCCGGGCAGGTTCGCGGCCGGCGTGTTGTCGCCGTCCGGCTCGTCGTGGTGGAACCAGCCGATCACCCCGCTGCCGGTGCCGCTGCGGCCACCGGCCACGCCGGCCGAGAAGGCGGCTCCGCCGAGCGCGTTCAGCTGTGCCTGGAACGTGCCACAGGCGTTCAGGGCGAAGAGGTTGATCCCGGAGGCGAGGGCGTCTGCGTACACGTCCGGGCAGACCGAGTAGAGCATCATCGGGAAGTACGGCATCCCGTCGAGCATCACGGCGCCGACCGGGCGGCCGATCGCCGGCGTCGGGTGGGCAGGCGGGCCGGCGGTACGGAAGTCGAAGGTCGCCGACGCGCGCTGGCCGTCCTCCGAGACGGCGTTCACCCAGACGCGGTAGGCCGACGACGAGTCGAGCGCGATCAGCGACGCGACCCCGCCGTCGTTCGTGGTGCCGACGGGCGCCCAGACCGTCGGGACGCCGGAGTCGACGAGCCCGTACGAGACCGAGACGTTGGCCGGAATCGAGCTCTTCCAGGCGACGGTCGCACCGAAGGCGGCGACGCCGGTCGTGCGGAGGTCAGAGATCGTCAGCGCCAACGTCGCCGGCATGGAGACGGCGGTCGGGCGCGGCGGGACGCCGCCGGCGGCGAAGCCTGCGCAGTTGATCGAGCGCGCGTTCACCGAGGCGGTCACCTGCTTGAGCGCCGCGTACGACGCCTTCGGCTGCCCGTCGGGCCAGAACACGCCGGACTGCCAGCCCGCGAGGTCCCGTTCGTCGTACAGGTGGAAGTTGAAGTAGGCGCCGACGGCCGGCTGGCAGTACGCGACGCGGATCGCGTCCTCGAGCTGCACCGGCTGGTCGAGGCCGGGGCCGTCGCCGCGGTCGGACGCCTCCTGCGGCGACCACGACGGCACCGGATGCGTATCGGTCTCGGTGCCGGTGAAGCCCGTGCGGTTCGCGTCGGGTGCGGTCTGGTAGCCCTGGGCGAGGTACCAGATCCGGGTCGATCCCTGGCCGGGTACCGGCTGGGCCGTTCCCTTGAAGGCGGTGGTCAGCACCTGCATCAGCACCGGGTAGTCGCCGAGCGAGATCGCCGACGCGCCGAGGTGCGTCGTCCACGGGCGCTCCGACGAGTTGGTGGGGTGCGGGATGTAGCCGAGCGTGTCGAAGATCGGCTTCGTCCGCCTGCTCGCCTTGTAGGCGGCCCCGAGCTTGGTGAACCAGGACGCGGGCGGATGCCAGGCGAGCGTGAACGCGCCGGGTGTGTCCGAGCTCTTCGAGACGGCGACCGAGATCACGTTCGCATTGGTGCGAACGGCGTGGGCGGCGTCGTAGCAGGTCGCGAGCAGCGCCTCGTAGGCGGCCGGCGCGAGGCTCGACCCGTCGGGCGCGAACTGCGGGTTCCAGAACGTCCCGTCGTTCGGGTCGTTCCAGATCGCCACGTCGTCGATCTCCGGGTTGTCGCGGAGCAGGTCGGCGACGAAGGAGCAGTACTGGGTGCGGGTGCTGTCGGTGAGAGGCGCGTCGTTGGCGGCGCCGTAGACGCTGACCACGACGCGGATGCCGAACGAGTCGAGCACGAGCCGCTTCAGCGCCGTCTGGTACGCGGCGGGCACCTGCGTCTGGCCGGGCTTCCACTGCAGCGTGATCCGGATGGACTTCAGGCCGATCGTGCGGGCGACCGACGCCGTCTGCTGCGAGCTGCCCCAGAGCAGGGCGTCCTCGTCGGCGCCGACGAAGAAGCTCGGCGAAGCCGCGGGGGCGGCCGCGGTGTGCACCGCGGCGGCGAACACGCCGACCACGGTCAGCGTCAGGAGCTTTCTGCTCAGGTGTGCCACTACTTCTCATTCATCGGCAGGACCGGCTCGAGGTATAGGGCAACCGTCGAAATGCCAAAGGAGGGTGCGTGAAACGACTTCCGATCTCATTGCCAGGCTCGCCCGCGATGCGCAGAGGCGTCGCCGTCCTGTTCGGCCTTGCGGTGCTCTCGCTCGGCGTTTCTGAGAATCTCGGCAACTTCAAGGGGACGTCGACGGCGTGATCGCGAAGCTGCCGGCAAGAACATCAGCGGTCGGCAGGTGGACTACGGTGTCCTTCCGGGCTACGAATACGTCGCACCGGTCAACTCGCCTCCGCAAGCACAGCGGCGGTTCGTGGTGCTGTTCGACAACGACGTCGAGTATTTCTTCAACTGCCAATCGACTCCTGACGTCCGCGAGAAGCTCGAGAAGGGCTGCCGGACCGTTCTGGACTCGATCAAGGACGTCTAGCTAGTCTCCTTCGCGTGCGCCGTCTCGTCCTCGCCGCCCTGATCTCGAGTGCTCTCCTGACCGCGGGCGGGGCGGGCGGCACGGGCGCAAAGCCGCTCACGTATCCGCGTGCGACGACGGCGTTCGCCGGCTACCCAGCGCAGGCAAAGGCGGCAGGTGCGGATGTCCTCGCCGGCTGCGCGTTCCTGCCCGACTCCATCTCCCTGGCGCGCGAGCTCGCCGCTCAGGGCGTGAAGTCGAAGCTCGGGGTGTTCAGCATCGGGCCGACCGACCCGACCTTCGGCGCGACGCTCGGGCCGGCCGCCGCGAACGTCGTCGGCTCGACAACGTGGTGGCCGAGCCTGAAGACGAAGGGCAACGCCGACTTCGTCGCCTCGTTCCAGTGCACGTTCGGCCGCACGCCCGTGTACCACTCGGCCGCGGCGTACGCGTCGCTGCAGGTGCTGGCCGCCGCGGTGCGGACCGCCGGGTCGCTCGACCAGGCGGAGATCCGCTCCGCGCTCGGGACGATGAAGCGCGACACGGTAGCCGGCACGTTCCGGATCGACGCGTCCGGCCACCAGCTCGGCTACTCGAGCTACCTGATGCAGTGGCAGGACGCCGTCCAGAAACTCGTGTGGCCGACGACGGTCTCCGAGACACCGCTGCGGCTGCCCGGCTGAGGCCGGCGCTGCTGCTCCTGCTCGGGCTGGTGCTCGGGTGGGCGATCGCGGCCGCCGTCCTCTTCGTCTGGCCTCCCCGGCACACGCTCGCCCATGCCGACGCGGCGGTGGTGCTGGCCGGCGGCCGCGGCCCGCGGCTGTCGCGCGGGCTGGAGCTCGTCCGGAAGGGGGTCGCACCGGTGCTGGTCGTCTCGGACGGCTGGTCGCCGACGTGGCCCGAGGCGAACCGGCTCTGCGCAGGCCGGACGGCGCCCGTCCCGGTCGTCTGCCCCCACCCCGACCCGTACTCGACCCACGGCGAGGCGGAGGCGTTCGCACGGCTGGCGAAGCAGCGCGGCTGGAAGTCGGTCGTCGTCGTCAGTTCGCGCTACCACCTCGTCCGCGCACGAATGCTGTTCGCGCGCTGCTACGACGGCGAGATCGGCACGGCCGGGTCGAGCACGTTCACCGACCGGCTCCTGGCGGCTCCGATCGAAACGCTGAAGATGGGCTACGCGCTAGTGCTCAAGCGCGGCTGCTGACGCGAGCGGTCAGTCGCCCCAGTCGAAGTCGCGTGAGCGGCCCCAGAGGCTGTCTTCGGCCTCGGCGGCCTCGACGGGCTCGAGGGTGTCCTCGCCCGGCCACGGATGCGGCGTCGCTGCGGCCATCTCGACTGCGGGCTCGGTTCCGTCCATCGTCTCCTCGAGGCGTGCCTGCTCCTCGGACTTGAAGAGAGGATGATTGTCGAACGGATCCTCGGTCTCGTAGCTGGACAGGGGCATGTTGCCTTCGAGCTCCGAGTTCTGGCGCTTGAGCTCGAGATGCTCCTGGATGACCTGGCTGAAAATCGTCGTCGTCTCTACCGGCATTCGAACCTCCGTGGAGGGGACACGTGTGTTCGGTGCGGGATTGTAACGGAATTATGAAGGTATGGCCTGATCCAAGGGTAGGACCGCCGGCGGATGGACCGGTCCATATGTGAGGATGCAGGTGTGCCGAAACTGCCACGTTCTGCGGGTGCCCTGGGCTTGGCCCTGACGGCGTTCGACGCCTGGCAGCGCCTTTCGCCGCGCCAGCGCAGGCTGTTGCTCGGCCATGCGAAGCGGTACGGGCCGCTGATCGCGGCGCAGGCGGCACGGTCGGCGAAGGCCGTCGCGAAGCGCCGGGACTAGCTACATCAGTGCTTCGCGCGCGATGCGGTCCTGCTCGCGCACGTGGGCGGTCGGGTAGCCCTCGCTCGGGCTCGCGCGCCACGGGCGGCCGACGTACCGGAGCGGGACGCCGCGGGGCAGCGCCTCCTCGAGGCGGTGCCTGATCGACCGCCACGCCCCCATGTTCTGCGGCTCCTCCTGGGCCCAGACGACCTCCATCAGGAACGGATACGAGGAGACGAGAGCGGCCAACTCGGCCTTCGGGAACGGATAGAGCTGCTCGACCCGGGCGACGGCGACCGACCCGGCGTCGGCACGCACCTCGTGGCCGGTGATGTCGTAGTAGACCTTGCCCGAGCAGATGACCAGCCGGCGTGTGCGCTCCTTGTCGGTGCGCGCGTCGTCGATCACCGGCTTGAACGAGCCGTCGGCGAGATCGGTGAGCGTCGAGGTCGCCTCGCGCAGCCGCAGGAGCCCCTTCGGGGTCATCACGACGAGCGGGCGGGCGACCGGCTCGAGCGCCTGGCGGCGGAGCAGATGGAAGAACTGCGCGGCCGTGGACGGGTTGGCGACGCGGATGTTGTCCTGTGCGGTCGACTGCAGGAAGCGCTCGAGGCGGGCGCTGGAGTGCTCGGGGCCGTTGCCCTCGTAGCCGTGCGGCAGCAGGAACACCAGCCGTAGCGTCTCCCCCCACTTCGACAGGCCGGCGGTGACGAACTGGTCGAGGATGATCTGCGCGCCGTTGACGAAGTCGCCGAACTGCGCCTCCCAGAGCACGAGCGCCTCCGGCGCGGCGACCGAGTAGCCGTACTCGAAGCCGACGGCGGCGTACTCGGACAGCGGCGAGTTGTGCACCTCGAAGGAGGCGGTCGCCTCGTCGAGGTGCTGGATCGGGGCGTAGCGCTCGCCGGTGTTCGCGTCGTGGAGGACGAGGTGGCGGTGCGCGAACGTGCCGCGCTCGCTGTCCTGGCCGGTCAGCCGGACGGGAATCCCCTCCACGAGCAGGCTGCCGTAGGCAAGCGACTCGGCCTGGCCCCAGTCGATGCCGCCCTCGTCGAGTGCGACCGTGCGGCGCTGGAGCTGCTTCGCGAGCTTCGGGTGCACAGTGAAGTGCTCGGGCACGGCGAGGAGCTCGGTCTGCAGGCCGCGGAGCCGGTCGGCGGCGACGGCCGTGACGATCCCGTTCGAGGCGGCGGCCGGGGCGAGCGGCGGCGCCTCGGCCAGGTGCGGCTCGGGCTGCCCGAACGTGGCCTTGAGCCGCTCGTGCGCGGCCTTGAGCTGCAGGTCGACCCGCGCGTCGAGCGCGGCGGCGTCGTCGGCGCCGATCACGCCCTCCCCGGCGAGCCGCTCGGCGAACTGCTCGCGCACGGTCGGGTGCGCGGCGATGTGCTGCGACATCAGCGGCTGGGTGTACGCCGGCTCGTCCTGCTCGTTGTGGCCGAAGCGGCGGTAGCCGACGAGGTCGACGACGACGTCGTGGCCGAACCGGGCGCGGAAGGCGAGTGCGAGGCGGATCGCCGAGATCGCCGCCTCGGGGTCGTCGGCGTTGACGTGGATGATCGGGATGTCGAAGCCCTTGGCGAGGTCGCTGGAGTACCGGGTCGAGCGGCTCTCGGCCGGGTCGGTGGTGTAGCCGATCTGGTTGTTGGCGATCAGGTGCAGCGTGCCGCCGGTCGTGTAGCCGGCGAGGCCCTCGATGTTGAGGGTCTCGGCGACGACACCCTGGCCGGCGAACGACGCGTCGCCGTGGATGAGGATCGGCAGGGCGACGCCGGGGTCGTGGACGCCGGCGCGGGTCGAGCGGTCGGTCTGCTCCGCGCGCGTGCGGCCCTCGACGACCGGGTCGACCGCCTCGAGGTGGCTCGGGTTCGCGCAGAGCGTGACGGTGATCTCACCGGACGGCGTCTTGCGCACCCCTTCGGCGCCGAGGTGGTACTTGACGTCGCCGGAGCCGCCCTCACCGTCGGTGATGACCGCCTCGAGCGACCGCTCGCCCTCGAACTCGCGGAGGATCGCCTCGTACGGCTGCCCGATCGTGTGCGTGAGGACGCTCAGCCGGCCGCGGTGGGCCATGCCGATCACGACCTCGTGGGCGCCGGATTCGGCGGCGAGCGCGATCGACTCGTCGAGCATCGGCACCATCACGTCGAGGCCCTCGATCGAGAACTGCTTCTGGCCGAGGAACGCCCGGCGCAGGTAGCGCTCGAACCCGTCGACCTCGGTGAGGCGCTCGAGCAGCTGCGTCTTCTCCTCCGGGGTGAGCGGCCGCCGGTACTTCCCGGACTCGATCGCCTTGCGCAACCAGACGCGGCGCTCGTGGTCGGAGATGTGCTCGATCTCGTAGGCGATCGTGCCGCAGTAGGTCTCCTGCAGGCGGGGCAGCGCGTCGGCGAGCGTCTCGGCCGGGACGTACAGGCGGAGCAGCGCCGCCGGGATCCGCGCCTGGAGCTCCGGCGTCAGCTTCGGGATCAGCCGTTCGGGGTCGAGCGCGGGGTCGCCGACCGGCTCGGAGCCGAGCGGGTCGAGCCGCGCCGCGAGGTGCCCGTGCATGCGGAACGCCTTGACCAGCGCCATCGCCGCGGCGACGCCGCCGAGGAGCTGCTCGTCGGGCGGCGCGGCGGCCGGTGCCGGTGCCGGGGCCGTTGCGGGCGGAGGTGCGGTCGCGGCGCCGTTTCCGCCGCCGTTCGCGACTGCAGGCTGGGCGAGCTCGAGCAGCCGGGCGAGCCCCGGGAGCGCCGCAAGTGCGTCGTCGGCGCCGGACTCGAACAGGGCACGCCACTCGGAGGGAACCGAGTCGGGGTTCTCGAGGTACTGCTCGAGGATCGCGCTGGCGTAGCCCGCGTTCAGGCCGTCGACGTCCATGACTCTCTCTGTTGTAGCAAGGTGCGCATCCCTACCCGGGCGCCGGTTCCGCTACCCAGGGGCTAGAAGAGCGGCTTCTGCGTGACGACGGCGATCACCATGCCGAGAAACCACCCGGCCCCGGCGATTCCGACCGCGACCGCGGCGAGCTTCCGATGGCGCCCGCCGATGCCGGCGGCGATCAGCGCGAGGACGACCGCGGCGACGCCGATCCGTACCGGCCGCATCTGGACGTCCTGACCGGACAGCGACAGATGGAGATCCATCGCGCCGAGAACGCCGAGGAAGATCGCGGCGGCGGCCATCAGCCCGACGAGCGTGTCCATCCGTTCTCTGTTCGCAGAAGCGGCGGGCGTGCTCACTGCGGCAGCTTAGCCTGCGCCTGCGCGGTCTTCTCGCGGTACCCGCGCGTCGGCGTGCCATGCGGGCCCCGGCCGGGACGGCGCGGGCGCAGCCGCGCGAACCGCCAGCCGGGCCGCGGCTCCGGGTCGACCGGCGCCGTCTTCCGCGCCGGCTCGAGCGGCTCCGGCACGGAGCGGATCGCCCACCAGACGACGCAGGAGAGGTAGATCACCGGGATCTTGAGGATGATGAGCATCCAGATGATCTCCCAGGTCATTGCGGGGCATTCTAGGCAATTTCAGCCATATCGCCTCCCCTCGTCCCTGGTATAGCCCCAGGCCGCCAGCATCCCGAATACGGCACCCCATGCGAGCAGCAGCAGCCAGTCCCGGGGCTGCCAGAGCCTGCCCTCCGCCGCACCCCACAGCACGTTGCCGAACGGACGCGTTGGCACCAGCGTCGAGAAGGAGGCCACGCTCCCCGGCAGGCGCGCGGGCGTCGTCCAGAGTCCGCCGGCGAACGCAAGCACGAGGTAGAGGATGTTCGCGAGTGGCAGCGCCCCACGGGGCGACGCCCAGTACCCGAGCGCGATCCCGAGGAACGCGAACGGAATCCCTCCGAGCGCGAGCGCGCAGACGAGCGCCAGCCAGCGGGGGGCCGAGAGCGAGGCGTCCGTGGTCGCGATCGCGGCGACCGCGACCAGCCCCGCCGAGGCGATGCCGAAGATGCACGCGGCGATCGCACGGGCGGCGAACCGGGTGCGCGCCCGGAGCGGAAGCGTCCGGACATACCGCTCCCAGGGTGACTCGCGCTCGGTGGCTATCCCGACCCCGAACTGGAAGAAGGCGATCGCGAGGACGGCGAATCCGGCGAACGATGCGAGCAGCAGCGTCGGATCGGCGTCGCTGCCGGGGGCGACGAAGAGCAGGAAGAACAACGCGGGGAACGCCAGCGTCGGCACGCTGAACGCCGGGTACCGCAAGAGCTCGAGGATCGCGGCCCGGGCGTGGATCGCCACGAGCCTCATTCGCCGTCCTCCGTCAGCGCCAGGAATGCGTCCTCCAGATCTGGAGCGCCTGCCAGGGCGACGATCTCGGCGGCGTCGCCCTCGGCCGCGACCCGGCCGCGGGCGAGAACGACAATGCGTGTCGCGAGCTTCTCCGCCTCCTCGAGGTGATGCGTCGTCAGGAGGACGGTGCCGCCGTCGCCGGCGTAGAGCTCGAGCTCTCGCCAGACCGCTCTTCTCACCTCGACGTCGAGCCCGGCCGTCGGCTCGTCGAGGAAGACCGCGCGGGGCTGACCCGCGAACGCGAGCGCGAGCGCGAGTCGACGCCGTTCACCGCCGGAGAGGCCGCCTGCCTGCCGGCGGGCGATGCCGACGAGGCGGAAGCGATCGAGGAGGTCGTCCCGCGCCGCCGCCCGGGGAAAGTGCGCGCGAACAAGATCGATGATCTCGGTGACGCGCAGCGTCTGCGGGAAGCCGTCCTGCTGCGGCGTGACACCGATCGCCGACCGCGCCGACGGTCGGCGCGGATCGTCGCCGAAGAGCTCCGCGCGTCCGGAGTCGGGCCGGCGGAGCCCGAGCAGGATCGCCAGCGCGGTCGTCTTCCCGGCTCCGTTCGGGCCGAGCAGCGCGACCACTTCGCCCGCGGCGATCTCGAGGCTGATGCCGTCCAGCGCAGCGACGTCGCCGAACCGCTTGCTCACCGAATAGAGGGCCGCGACGCTCACCGCGCACCTTCCCGCTCGCGCCCGGCGCGGACGCCGAGGTCGACAAGAACGTTGTACCCGGCGTGCGCCGCGACGGCCGCAGGCAACCCGGCCAGCACGAACGCCGCACCGAAGCCGGCTCCGGTGAGGAGGTGCACCGAGCACCTCCGGCCGAGTGCGGGCGCGTGCGCGAGCGCGAAGCCGATCGACGTGAGCATCAGCGCGGCCACGGCGCCGACGAGCGAGGAGAGCGCGGCGAGCCCAAGGCCCCGCCAGAGGAGCTCCTCCACCGCCGCGCCGGCAGCGAGGTACCCGGCCACGAGCGGCACGCGGTGCCACTCGGCGGGAAGCCGAGGCGCCCCGGCGAGGACGACGAACAACACGACGGCCACCCCGGGGCCGGCGGCGAGGGTAGCCGGGCCGCCGGCAACGGGACGGAAGTCGGGCAGGCCGGTGACGGCGACCGTCGCGAACGCGGCACCGGCCACGAGCAGCCGGAGCCGTAGCAGTTCAGCCGTCATCGGCGACTCCGACCGCGATGGTGTAGAGCGCGGACTCGTTGACTCCGTCGAGCCCGAGGAACGCGTCGGTGCGCCGGTCGTAGAAGCCACCCAGGGGTACGGCGGCCAATCCGAGGGCGGTTGCGGCGAGGACGATGTTCTGTCCGACATGGCCCGCCTCCAGCAGCGCGAAGCGATAGGAGCGGAGCCCGTACTTGAAGCGCGTGCGGCCGAAGACGGCGGCGATCACGAGAAACGCGGCGCAGCCCTCCACGATCTCGGGATAGGTCGAGACCGCCGCCACCTCGGCCGCGTCGAGGCCGGTCCGCACCGACTCGAGGCAGGATCGGAGCGGATCGAAGTGGTACAGGCCGGGCTCGAGGCCGCCCACCCGCAGCGCGGCCACGAAGAGCTCGAGCGGGTAGAGCGCGCCTCCGGACGGCACCGCCCTGAGCGGCAAGAGCGCCTCTCCCGCCTCGGACTCCAGCGTGTGCGTCACCCCGTAGCCGGCCCGAAGGAGCGCTGCGAGGAAGGCGCTCTGGAGCGGGTCGGTGCCGAACGTGCGTCGCGACACCCGGCCGTCGATGGCGTCGGCGAGGGACATCTCCAGCGGCGCAGGAGGAGCGAGCGGGGACAACGGCCCGCCGAGACGCTTCACCGCGCGAGTCGAGCTGAGCTGGAGCTCAGGGCTGGAATCGAGCCGCCGCGCACCCTCGACCTGCCGCGCGATGCGGAAGGGCGAGATCTTCGAAGCCTCGTGATAGGTCTCGGCCGGATCGTCGAGCGGTGGTTCCTCGCCGTAGACGAGTCCCACCCAGCGGGCGGTCTGCCTCGGGGGGAGGGCCGGTGCCGCGCTCACGGGAACGGATGCGGGTCGGGGTTGAGATCGGAAGGCTCGAGCGGACGTGGGACCAGACCGGCATCGAACGCCGCCTCGTACATCCGGCGGCCGCCGAGAAAGCGTGCACCTTCGACGACGTCGAGCGCGCACAGCTCGGGCGCGACGACGTGCACGACGCGGAGCCCACCCTCGAGGACGTCCGGGCTGGTCACGTCGGCGGCGTATGCCGAAACACCTCTGGATTCGAGCCGGGCAGCCACATCCTGGATCAGCTCGAGCACGTTCGCGCCCTCGAGCGGCGCGACCTCGTCGGTCGGCCGTCGGCGATCGGACTCGTCGAGGAAGGCGGCGCGGGAGGCGCGCTCCTCATCCGCGTAGTGGAGTGTGTGGGCGTCGAACGTCGCGATCGCGTCGGCAGGCTGACCGAGCCGGCCGGGCTCCTCGAACGCCATGTCCCGTACCCACCGCTGGACCGAGAAGGCCTCTGCCAGCGCCTTTCGCCAGGCAACGCCGACCGTGGCTGCGCTGGCCGCCCCGACACCAAGCGCCCCGAGCCTGCCCGCCGGCCCATGCACCACGCCGAGCACGGTGGGGATCCCGAAGAACGCGCCGAGGTCGACGGCCGAGTAGCGGAGGCCTGCGCAGGCGAAGTACCGGCGATCGAGGCGGCTCAGCTCCCGGTCTGCGCTCCAGTCGAGCAGCGGGAGCGACAGGCGGTTGTTCCAGACGAGCATGAAGGCGTCACGCTCGACCAGCTCGAAGAGGCCGGTGAGGATCGCTTCCTCGAGAGTCGGGCCGCACGCGAGACCGCTGCTCGTCGCGTGCCCGATCTGCACCTCGCGCCCCGCCCGGCGGCGCCACGGCATGTAGACGAGCTGGGCCGGCAACAACGCCGGCTCCCCGTCAGGCAACGAGAAGCCCTCGACCCACCCGACGGCGGTCTCCGCGGTGAACGGCCTGAATCGGAAGCCGTCTGCCGCGTACTGCTGTTCGGAGAAGAGCGCGAACCGGCCGGGATCGACCACCCTGTCTCCGAGATCGCGCGCGGCAGCGACGACGATCCGATCGGCCGGCACATACGAGCCGGCGTAGCGCTCCAGCGCCTCGCCGATCGCCGCCGCCTCCGCCTGTTCGCGCCGCCAGTGCTCGCTGCCCGTGAACCAGTCCAGCTGCTCGCCGATCGTCGGCTCGGCATCGGCGAGCTGGCAGCCGATGCTGATCAGCCGGTGCTCGTCAGGGGCCGCGAGCGTCTCGCCGAGGCTCCGGATCACACCCGTGTACGGCGAGACGAATGACCGGAGGCGAGGGAGTGCGACCTCGAGCGGCGTCGGCTCGACCGGACGGAGGTCACACACCGGGGGCAAGCGCGGCCTCCTTGTACCAGCCCAGCGGCGGAGAGACGTCTGCCAGCCCGGAGCACGCATGGCACCGGGGGACGCGGTGGACGTGGTGCAGGGTCAGAGACACGGTCGGCATCAGCTGGAGCGCGTAGAACGCCGCCGGCGCGTAGTGGTCTCCATGGACGAGCCACCCCATCGCCAACTGGGCGGCAATCGCGCCCGCGATCGTGTCGACCGACGGCGAGGACGGATATCGAGCGGGCGTCGCCTCGAGCAGCGGCAACTCCTCGACCGCGTCGATGTTCGCCGCGCGGCGCAGGCGGAAGCATTCGTAGCAGCAGGTGTCGCCCGGGAGATACAGCGGCCCGATCGCCGCGTAGAGCCCGTCGAAGGGCAACAGCTGGAGCCAGGTTGCGGCGGCAGAGAGAGCCTGGTCGTTCCATGGACGCAGCCCTGGTAGCTCCACCGGGGACGGTGCGCAGATGGTGAGGTCGACACCCACGGCCGGCCCCTCGATGCGCCGAACGTCGACCCCCACCGACCGGAGCGTTCGGGCCGCCTCGGCTCCGGAAGCACCGTCGCCCGCGATGCCGACCGAGCAGCCGCGCAGAGCCGCGACCGTCCCGGCAAGTGATGGGCCTCCCGGGCGTAGCGCGGCGAGGAACTGGGCGGTCTCGGCGACGGGTCGTGGCTCGTCGGCTTCGATTGGAGGGCCGTCGATCAGCACGCCGCGGCCGTCGAGTTCGACGATCACGTTCTCGACCGCCGGCCGTGCCGGCTCGCCGAGCATGCGGACGATCTCGTCGACCGTCCGTGTCCCGTCGAGCAACGGGAGCATCGCGGGCAGGAGCCGGTCGGCGGCGGCGCCTTCCAGGCAGACGATCCGCTGCCCATGTTCGAGCACGATCTTCCCCGGCGCTCGCGCGAGCCGGTACCAGGGCGGGAGATACGGGTGCTGGAGCGCCGGGGTCACGTCGCCTAGTTCCAGCAGAGCTTGGTGCAGGTCAGGCTGGACGACGAACCGCTGCACGAGCAGCCGGGGGGCTGGGTCTGCGCGTACAGCGCGTTGCGGTAGCCCTTCTCGTGGACGGACAGGTCGAGCAGGTCGTCACTGAGCTCGGTGAACATGGTGTTGGTGAACACGGCGTTCCCTCCTCGCGGGTCGAAGTGTTGCCATCGAGGGCAACGCTAGCGAGGAAGCTGCAACGTGTCTGTGTCCGCTTTGTGACGAAACCGCAACACCCGCGGTTCATAGCGCGCGGCGGCCGCGGCGACTATTGGCGGTTCCGGCCCAGGCCAGAGCGGACGCGGCCGGTCAGGCTCTACGGGAGGACGGCGGCGACCAGACCGGCGCCTCGAACCCGGCCGCGAGCCGGGGGTCAGCTTCCGCCTCGCCGGCCGTGAGCGCGAGCGGGATCACGCCCGCCCAGACCGGCCAGTCGTAGTCGGCCTCGTCGTCCTTCGGCGGCCCGCTGCGCACCTTCGCCGACGCCTCGTCGAGCGGCATGCGCAGGACCGAGGTCGCCTTCAGCTCGGTCGCCGTCGGCGGGCGGACATCCGCCCACCGGCCGGGCAGGAGCCGCTCGCTGAACGCCTCCAGCGCGCGCTCCTTCTCCCCCACGTCCACGACGGCGGACGCGCGCCCGAGCACGACCACAGAGCGGTAGTTGATCGAGTGGTTGAAGATCGACCGCGCGAGGACGATCCCGTCGACGTGCGTGACGGTCAGGCAGGCGTCGACGCCGCCGTCGAGCGTGCGCAGCATCCGACTTGCCGACGACCCGTGCACGAACAGCTCGTCGCCGAGCCGGGCGAACAGCGTCGGGATCACGTACGGCTGGCCGTCGTGGACGAAGCCGAGGTGGCAGACGAGCGCCTCGTCGAGAATCGCGTCGATCGTCGCCCGGTCGTACGCCCCACGCTGGGGCTCGCGCCGGACGCGCGTCCGCTCGGTCCGTGACCGCTCTCCCACGCCGATGAGCGTACGCGACCCGGCTGCCGGCGCTGCGATCCCTCGATCGGCAGGATCTGCAGCATGTTCCTCCGATCGAGGGAGGCGGCGGCGACGGGCCTGTGCGACAGTCGAGTCTTCGCTCGGGGTCAACCATGCCGCAAGCCAGGAATCACATGACGGAGCTTTCACGCGCCGGCGAGCGCATCTGCGTACGCTGTACCGTCGCGCGGTCGCCGATCCGGCGAATGATGGGCCTGCGGGGCAGGCGCGCGCTCTCGAGCGAGGAGGGGCTGCTGCTCCAGCCGTCCGGCTCTGCGCACACGTGGTTCATCCGCTTCCCGATCGACGTCGTGTTCCTCGACGCGGAGCTGCGCGTGCTGCGTGTGGTCGAGGCGCTCGAGCCGTGGAAGGTCGCCGGAATGCGCGGTGCGAAGGCGGCGGTGCTCCAGCTGCCGGCGGGTGCGGCCGCGCGGGCGCACCTGAGGCCGGGCGACGTGCTCAGCGCGGGCTAGACGGAAAAAGCCGCCGAGAAGGCGGCTTTTCAGTGGAGCCGAGGGGGATCGAACCCCTGACCTTTTGGCTGCCAGCCAAACGCTCTCCCAGCTGAGCTACGGCCCCGGGACCCGGTCAGTGTAGCGCTGCAGCGGACGGGTGATGCAACCCGTGTCTAGGCGGAAACGGCCTCGACCGAGACCGACGGCACGTCGCCCCACAGCTCCTCGAGCGCATAGAACGCCCGCGCCTCCGGGGTGAAGACGTGGAGCACCACGTCGAGGTAGTCGGCGACGATCCAGCTCGTCTCACCCGTGTCGGCGGAGGCCGGGAGCGTGCGCGAATCAGCCTTCAGCGTCCGGTAGACCTCGTCGTAGATCGACTTGGTGTGCCGCGGGTTCTGGCCCGTGCAGATCACGAAGTAGTCGGTGTACGTGCACACCGGCGTCATGTCCAGGATGACGACGTCCCCGGCCAGCTTTTCCTGGGCGAGCCCGGCGATGCGACGTGCTTGTTCGAGTGGTGTCAGTCAGGTCTCCGGTCGGGAACAGGGTCAGTCTAGCCGCCGATACAGCCCGTCGTCCTCGATCGTGGCCGCGACGGCGGGCGGGACGAGGCCGTCGATCGGCTCGCCGCCCGCGATCAGCTCGCGGATCTCCCGGGACGAGACGGGCACGGGCGTGACCTCGAAGAACAGGACGCGGTCGTCCGGATCGGCCTTCGCCACCGCGTACCCGGGGCGCGTGGCGACGCCCAGCCGGGCCAGCTCGAGCACGGTCTCCGGCTCCTTCCAGTTCCCGAAGTCCAGGAACTCGTCGGCGCCGATCAGGAGCACCGCGTCGTCCCACGAGCCTTCACGGAGCATGTCCACCGTGCGCGCGTGATGGTCGAGCACGACCTTCCGGAAGGGAAACGCGGCGCGGGTCATCGCGAGCCGTGCCTCCGCCGGGGCGTGTGTCGTCTTGTGCCCCGGTTCCGCGACGACCACGACGACGATCTCGCGCAGGCCGAGCGCCCGCTCGGCCGCGTCCGCCAGCGCGACATGCCCCTTGTGCGGCGGATCGAACGCTCCGCCGAGCAGGCCGATCACTCGATCACCAGTACCTCGTCACCGACCTCCACCTCCGCGCCCTTGCGGGCGCCCACCGCCTTCAGAGCGGCCTCGAGCTCCTCGTTCGACGGTGGCTGCCCGACGACGCGGTAGCCGACGTCGGTGCGGAGGATCCGGAAGACGGGAGCCCGCGGCTGGGGCCGGTACACCAGGAACTCCGCCAGGCCTTCGGGGTCGACCGGCGGGGGCGCCTCCGCCGGGCAGAGCTCGAACAGCTTCCGCTTGAGCTCCTCGATGCCGGCCCCGGTCGCGGCGGACACGGGGAAGACGCCGACGATCCGCTCGTCCTCGACGCCCAGAACGGGCGGGTCGGTGAGCAGGTCGGTCTTGTTGAGCACGACCGCCTGCCGGCGCTCGTCGAGGCCTGCCCCGTACTCGGCGAGTTCGTGGTCGATCTGGCGGAACTGTTCGGCCGTGTCACCGGCGGCGGCGTCGATCACGTGGACGAGGAGCTGCGCCCGCTCGAGGTGCGCGAGGAACTCGTGGCCGAGCCCGAGCCCCTGGCTGGCGCCCTCGATCAGTCCGGGGACGTCGGCGACGGTCAGCTGCCGGCCGTCGGGCGCCTCGACGGTGCCGAGCACCGGCTGGAGCGTCGTGAAGGGGTAGTCGGCGACCTTCGGCTTGGCATTCGAGATCCGCCGCAGGAGCGACGACTTCCCGGCATTTGGCAGGCCCGCGAGCGCCGCATCGGCGACGAGCTTCAGCCGGAGCTCGAGCTCGGCTTCGTCGCCCGGTAGCCCGGTCTCGGCGAATCGCGGCGCCTGGCGGCTGGGCGTGGCGAAGTGGCGGTTGCCGCGGCCTCCGTTGCCGCCGCGCGCAACCACGACGCGCGCGCCGGGAGCGACGAGGTCGGCCGCGAGCTGGTCGTCCTCGAAGATCTGCGTGCCTACCGGCAGGTGCAGTTCGACGTCGGGCCCGTCGGCGCCGTGTTTGCCGCTCCCCCGCCCCGGCCCGCCGTGGCCCGCCTTGAAGAGCCGCTTCGAGCGCAGGGACGACAGATCGCGGAGATCCGGGTCGGCGACGAGGACCATGTCACCGCCGCGACCGCCGTCGCCGCCGTCGGGGCCGCCCTTGGGCACGTACTTCTCGCGACGGAAGCTGAGCCCGCCGTCGCCGCCGCGGCCCGCGCTGACCTTGATCGTTGCGCGGTCGTGGAACACGCGCGGACGCTACGCGTTCCGGCTAGACGACCGAGACGGTGCGGCGCTCGCCGCTCGTCCGGAACTCGATCGTGCCGTTCTGCTTGGCGAAGATCGTGTCGTCGCGGCCGATCCCGGTGCCCGGGCCGGGCCTGAAGCGGGTGCCGCGCTGGCGGACGATGATCATCCCGGCCTTCACTTCCTGGCCGGCGAACATCTTCACGCCGAGCATCTTCGGCTTCGAGTCGCGCCCGTTGCGCGAGGAGCCAAGTCCCTTCTTATGTGCCATTACTCCGCCTTTTCCGTCGCGGGCTTCTTCGTCGCGGCAGCCTTCGGCTTGGCCGGCGTCTTCGTCGCCGTTGCAGCCGCTTTCGGCTTCGGCGCCGCTTTCGGCTTCTCCTCCGTGGCGACCGCCTCGGCCTTCGGAGCAGCGGCCGCGCGCGTCGTCTTCTTGCCGATCGACTCGATCTGGACCTTCGTCAGCCGGGCGCGGAAGCCGTTCTTGCGCCGGTAGCCGGTGCGCTGGCGGTGCTTGCCGATGACGATCTTGTCGCCGAGCTGATGGCCCAGCACCTTGGCCGTCACCTCGACGCCCTTCGGCGCGAGCTCGGCCTGGCCGTCGCCCCCGACGAACAGCACCTCCGGGTGGAAGGTCGTGTTCTCGTCGACGGCGAGCCGGTCCACAAGGAACCACTCGCCCTCCTGGACGCGGTACTGCTTCCCGCCGAGTTTCACGATTGCGTACGTCATAAGAATCGGCGCGGTGGACGCGCCGGACGTGCATTCTAGCCAGATGTCCCGCGACGCCGTCGTCTTCGACCTGTTCGGAACCCTGATCGACGATTCCTCGCCCGCCGAGTACGAGGTGTTCCTGGCCGAAGTGGCCGGACGGCTGGGCGCCGATCCCCACGATTTCCGCGGCGCCTGGTCGCGACACGACATCGCGCGGTACACGGGACCGATGGCGGACTGCTTTGCCGCCGTGTGCGCCGACCTGGGCATCTCCGACCCCGAGCGGATGGACGCGGCGCTCGAGCTCCGGCGCGAGCACTTGCGGCGGATCCTGATCCCCCGGCCCGATGCCCTCTCCACCATGGCCGCCCTGCGAGAGCGGGGCTTCGCGCTCGGGATGATCTCGAACGCGAGCTCCGAGCTGTCTGCGCTATGGGCCGAGTCGGCGTTCGACGGCGTGTTCGACGCCACCCTCTTCTCGGCAGACGAGCGGATGATGAAACCCGACCCGCGCCTGTATCGCCGCATGGCGGAGCTGCTCGGCGTCGAGCCGGCGAACTGCACGTTCGTCGGTGACGGCGCGTACCGCGAGCTCCAGGGCGCCGCGGAGGTCGGCATGAACGCCGTTCTGATCCGCGTGCCCCACGACGAGTGGGAGCACGAGGGCACGATCGGCTGGACCGGCCCCCGGGTCTCGTCGCTGTCGGAGGTTCTAGCTCTCGTCTGACGCGGTCTCGGCGGCCGTGTCGGTCGCCGTTTCGGTTCCCGTGCCTGCCGGCTTGCGCCGTCGGGCGCCGCCACGCGATCCGCGCCGCGTCTTTTTGCGGGGCGCCGTCGGCTGGTCGCCGTTCTCGTCGCCGGAGCCGTCCCCCTTGCCCGACGCAGCATCGGGCACGTGGATCATCGGCGCGGACCGGGCTGCAGGCACGGCCGTCGCCGGCTCCTCCGGTCGGCCGTTCTCCGCTGCGATTGCAGTGGCGCCTGCGGCGGCCGGCTTCTTCCGTCCCCGTCCTCCGCGCGAGCCGCGCCTTGTCTTCTTCTTGGGCGGTGTGGCGCCGTCGGCGGCCGGCTCGACAGCCCCCTCCGGAGTCTCGGCAATCGCCTCGACCTCCTCGGGCACCGCTTCAGCGGGCGTGGCCTCCGCGACCGCGTCGGTCGCAGCCGCGTCGGTCTGAGCAGCGTTTGTCTCCGCGGCAGCTCCAGCGGGCCTCTTGCGCCCACGGCCGCCGCGAGAGCCCCGACGGGTTCGCTTCTTCACGGGAGCCCCGTCGGCCATCCCGTCCACAGGTGCGACCGCCTCGGATGCGTCGTCGGCTGCCTCGTCCTCCTCGATCTCGGCGATCTCCTCCTCATCGTCGGCCTCGCCCGCTGCCTCGGCGTCGACCTCCGGCTCGGCGTCGGCCTCGGCCTCGGCGACATCGTCGATGACAGCCTCGGTCGCATCGTCGGCCGGCTTCTTCGCGCGGGACGCCCTGGTGGGCTTCTCGGCTTGCGCCTCGGCCGTGATCGGTACGAGCGCGGGCTTCCCGGCGGCCTCGACGCCGGCGATCGTCGCGTACGCGACGCCCTCGAGCACGCGCTCGATATGGGCGGAAACCTTCTTGCCGACGAGCTTGGCGGCACCGCCGACGACAATCACGATCCCGTCGAGCTTCCCGACGCCGGCGCCTCCGTCGTAGCGGCCGACTTCGACGAGCTTCAACTCGACCGTCTGGCCCTCGCTGACCGGGCTCGTGACCGCGAGCTTCTCGATCGTGCCCTCGTCGAGAACGCTGAAGTACTCGTGAGAGACGCCTTCCTTCCCGACGAAGAAGAAGCGACGCTTCGTGAACGCCTCGATCTCCTGGAGCCGGATCGCACCCGGGCCGACCAGCAGCTCGGCGATGTGCGCGTTGAGCTCGACCTTGAACGCCTTCGTGCGCGGCTTCGATGCCGCCAGCGCGCGCAGCCGGCGCTCGGTGTCGACCACGGCGGTCGCCTCCGAGACGACGACGCCCTCGCCTGCGCACGTCGGGCACTTGCGCGTGAGGATCTCGCGCGGGCCGTCGGTGACGTTCTGGCGGGTCATCTCGACCAGCCCGAGCGGTGAGATCTCGACGACGTAGGTCTTCGTCCGGTCGCGCTCCAGCTCCTGCTGCAGCGCCTGCTCGACCGCCTCCCGGTTCTTCGGGTTGGCCATGTCGATGAAGTCGATGACGATGATCCCGCCGATGTCGCGCAGCCGCAACTGGCGGACGACCTCCTTGACCGCCTCGAGGTTGTTCTTCGTGACGGTGTCCTCGAGCCGGGCACCGGACGTCTTCGAGCGCGACCCGACGAACCGGCCGGTGTTCACGTCGATGACGGTGAACGCCTCGGCGTAGTCGAAGATCAGGTAGCCGCCCGAAGGCAGGTCGACCCGGCGCGAGAGCGTCGAGCGGATCTCGGCGTCGACGCCGAACGACTCGAACAGCGGCACTTTCTCGCGGTACCGGGTCACCCGCTCGGCCATGTGCGGCGAGGTCTTCTTCAGGTACCCGAGGATGCGCTTGAGCGTCAGGTCGTCGTCGACGAGCGCCCGCTCGAAGTCGCCCGTGAAGAGGTCGCGGGTGACGCGGAGCGGCAGCTCTGCCTCCTCGAAGACGAGGCTCGGCGCCTTCGACGCCTTCGCCTGCGTCTGGATCTGTTTCCAGAGCTTCATCAGGAAGTCGAGGTCCAGCTGGACGTCCTCGGCGGAGGCGCCCTCGGCCGCGGTGCGGACGATCACGCCGCCCTGCTTGGGGGCGACCGCCTTGACGATGTCGCGCAGGCGGTTGCGCTCGTCCTCCTCGAGCCGGCGCGAGACGCCGAGGCCCTCGCCGTGCGGGACGAAGACGACGAAGCGGCCGGGCAGCGAGATCTCGGTGGTCAGGCGGGCGCCCTTCGTCTTCATCGGATCCTTGACCGCCTGGACGAGCACTTCCTCGCCGCGGCTGATCAGGTCGGTGATGCGGCGGCCGCGGGGCCGGCGGCCCTCGAGCTCGGGGCCGACGATCTCGTCTACGAACAGGAACCCGTTCTTCTCGAGGCCGATCTCGACGAACGCGGCCTCCATTCCCGGGAGCACGTTGTCGACGACGCCCTTGTAGATGTTTCCCGCGATCGAGCGCTTTTCGGGGCGCTCGAGGTAGACCTCGGCGACGCGGCCGTCCTCGAGGACGGCGACGCGCTTCTCGGTCACGTCGACCGAGACGAGCAGCTCGCGCTTGGCCGCGGGAAGCGGTGCGCGGCGCTGCGCCTGGCGGCGCCGGTTCGACGACGGCGAACTGCGCTTGCGGTCGGACGCCGGCTTGCCGTCCCTCGCGCCGCCGCCGCTGTTACCACCTCGTGCGGGCTGGCGCTGGCGCTTGGCGGCCGGCTCGGCCGCCGGAGTGTCTGCAGCGGCGGTCGCTGCCCCGGTCGTCGGGGTCTTGCGGCGATTCTTGCCGCCGCGACTGCCGCGACGGCGCTTTGGCCTTCCGGCCTCGCCCGACTCGGGCGCGGCGGCGGGTGGTGCGGTGCTAGGTGCTACAGCCTCCGGCGGCGGCGCCTCCGGGGCGGCCGCGGACGTGGTCTGCTGCTTCCTGCGAAACCAGGGCAGGGGCAAATGATTTCTCCTTCTCGTGCGCGCGCAACGAAACACCCCTGGTCGGGGCGTCGGCGCGCAGCTGGTGGGTTGTGTAAGAGCTCGGCATTGTTGCCTCGCCCATCAGGGTATCAGGCGGCCCGGCGAGGGCCTCCGGTGGCCGCCGGCGCGGCGCCCGGCTATGCGGCGGCGGGACGGAGCTTCGCCCGGCGCGTGCGGATCGCGCGCAGTCGCTGGTTGAGTCGCGCCCAGGCCCAGGGCTCGACCTCCCGGTAGCGCGTCTCCGACTGGTTGCGAGTCGCCTCGAGGTACTCGAACCAGGCGTCCGCCTCCTCGATCATGAGCAGTTCCTCGGCCTCGCGCTTGTTCACCATCCTCGAGCCACCTCCAGGGTCGCTGACGGTCGCGATGCTAGGAAGCGGACCGGACGACATCGGTCGTTCGGAGGCGGTCAGGCGGGGAATTTCACGCGGTCGCCCGCGACCTTCGTCACCGGCGCCCGCGCCTCGAAGTACCGCACCGCCGCCTCACCCAGCGCGCGCGTGCCGGTGTACGCGATTCCGCCCTTCACGGCCCAGCCGACGAACGGAACGATCCCGATCGCCTTCCGGGACAACGCGCGGAAGCCAAACGCCGAGCCGATGACCGCGAGCACCTCGGGCATCCGCTCACGGTCGATCTCGAAGCCGTACGCGTCGGCGATGCGCAGGACGAGGCGGATCTGGTTGACGGTCAGGACCGGCATGTCCGCGCCCGGCACGAAGATCGCGACGCCCAGGAACCCGTTCTGCCGCGAGAACTTGCGGATCAGCTCGTCGCAGACCGCCTCGCGCAGCACCGGCAGGCGGGCCGCGAGCGTCGTCGATCCCTCGCCGAGCACGCGCGCGACGCGCTTGGCGATCGCGTCGACCGGGAAGCCGGTACCGCTCTCGACCCGGACGACGTTCACGTCGAGGACGTACGGCACGTGCGAGGGGGCGCTCGAGGTCGAGGGAACGACCGCGAGCACCGGCAGCCGCGCGCGCGTCGCGTCGCGGAGGAGCCGCTCGTCGTCGCTCGTCGGGCGGCCGGCGACGATGTGGATCAGCACCGACGCGCCCTCGAGCGGCCCCTGCTCGCGCACCATCGAGTCGACGCCGCCGCGCCGGAGATCCTCGGCCAGCAGCGCCACGAGACCGGGCGGGCCCGACACGACCAGCGGCCGGTCGTGCCTGGATGCCGTGCGCAGGCCCTGCATCACGCCGAGCACCGAGCCGAGCGACAGCGGCAGGCGCTTGCTCACCAGCCGCGGATCCGGGTGCGCCCACGCCCGCGGACGTAGATCGCCTGGAGGATGCCGATCGCGATCAGGTTGGCGACCATCGACGAGCCGCCGACGCTGACCATCGGCAAGGGGATGCCCGTGACCGGCGCGATCCCGATCGTCATGCCGACGTTGACGAAGATCTGGAAGAGGAACGCGAACACGATCCCGCCGGCGACGATCGCCGAGAACGGGTCTCGCGCCGACGCCACCACCTTCAACCCCCGCCAGACGACGAGCAGGTAGAGCATCAGCAGGAACGCCGGCGCCGAAGAAGCCGCGCTGCTCGGAGAAGCTCGCGAAGACGAAGTCGGTCGCATGCTCGGGGAGGAACTTCAGGCTCGTCTGGGTCGCGCCCGCGACGCCCTTGCCGCCCGGCCCGCCCGGAGCCGACTGCGGTGATCGACTGCGTCGATGTTGTAGGTCGAGCCGCGCGGATCCGAATCCGGGTGGAAGAAGCCCGTCAGGCGGCTCGTCTGGTAGCTCTTCAGCACCGGCGTCCCCATCGAGGGGAGCCACCAGAGGACGCTCATCGCCAGGACCGTCGCGATCACGGCGAAGGCCACCAAGTAGAGCCAGCGTACGCCGGCGATCAGCAGCACGCCGACGAGTGCGGCTGCGTACACGAGTGCCGAGCCGATGTCGGGCTGGATGAAGACCAGAAGCATCGGCGGCAGGGCCAGCGCGACCGCAGTCAGCGACGTCCGCAGCTCGTTCATCCGCCGGAATCGGTCGGCGAGGAAGCCGGCGAGCGCCAGGACGATCAGCAGCTTTCCGAACTCGGACGGCTGGAAGCGGAAGAAGCCGAGGTCGATCCAGCGCTTCGACCCGCGGGCGACCGTCCCGGCGAGGAACACGACCACGAAGAGGAGCAGCGTGCCGAGGTAGATCTGCTTCTTGAACCGGTGGTAGATCGCCGGGTCGATCAGGACCGCGATCAGCATCCCGACGAGCCCGACCGCGATGAAGACGATCTGGCGGTAGACGTAGTAGTCCGGGCTGCCGACGACGTCGTGCTCCGTGATCCCGGAGATCCCCCAGAGGCCGTAGCCGACGATCCCGAGGACGGCGCCGAGCATCACCCAGTCGAGCCGCGCGAGCAGCGGCGCGTCCTGGGTCAGCTCGCGGCGGCGCGACCTGGCGCGCGACCGTTCGGTGGGGGTGTAGACGATGTCGGCCATCAATCGGAGTGGATCTGCCCGAGCACCGGAGCCTTGGAGTGGAAGAAGTGCTCGAAGACCTTGAGGGCGGCGGGCGCCGCGGCGGTGCCGCCGTGGCCGCCGTTCTCGATCACGGCGCAGACGGCGATCTGCGGGGTCTCGGTCGCGTCGGCGGGGCCGTAGCCACACCACCAGGACTGGTCCTGGAGCAGCGGATGCGCGTAGCCCGGAGGCTGCACGACCTTCTCGGCCGTCCCCGTCTTGCCGGCGATCGGGATCGGGAAGTTGCCGAACACTGCGGTCGCCGTGCCGTACGAGGCGTGCGTGGCGCGGTAGAGGCCGTCACGGACGACCGCGAGGGCGGCCGGGTCGACGTCGCTCGGCTTCGGCGCCGGCGGGTTGAGGTAGTGGCGGCCGCTGCCCGGCTCGTCGACGGAGTACAGGACGTGCGGGGTGACCAGCTTGCCGCCGTTCGCGATCAGCGAGTAGAAGCGCACCATCTGCAGCGGCGTGACGAGCAGGTCCTTCTGGCCGATCGCCAGCTGGATCGAGTCGCCCGGCTTCCAGAGGCGGTCGACCTGCCAGCAGCACGGGTCGGCCTCCTTCGTGTACGTCGACTGGCGCCACTCGGGCGTCGGCAGCAGGCCCGCCTGCTCCGGGCCGACGTCGATCCCGGTCGGCCCGCCGAAGCCGAACCGGCTCGCCCAGCCCTGCAGCGGGTGGCCGCGGTCGGGCGGCAGCGCGTAGAACGAGTAGCCGAGGTTGTAGAAGTACGTGTCGCACGAGGCGCCGAGCGCCTCCGGCAGCGTCATCGGCTGGTTGACGAACGGATCCCAGTTCTTGAAGACCTGCCCGTGCACCTCGAACTTCGGCGTGCACTGGAGGGTCTGGAACGGCGAGATCAGCCGCTCCTGCATCGCCGCCAGCGCCGTCACCGGCTTGAACGTCGAGCCGGGCGGGTACAGGCCCTCGGTCACGCGGTCGAGGCCCGGGTAGTTCGCCGCCTTCGCCTTCGCCGGGTCGAGCAGCGGCGCGAGGTTCTTCGCCTTCGGCCGGCCGACGAAGACGCTCGGCTTGTACGTCGGCGACGAGGCCATCGCCAGGATCTCGCCGTTCGAGGGGTTCATCGCCACGATCGCGCCGCCGTTCGCGAGCCAGTGATTGTCGGCGTGGGCGAGGCTGATGCCGTAGGCGAGCGCGCGCTCGGCCGCGCGCTGCAGCGAGATGTCGATCGTCAGACGGATCGGGTAGCCGGCCGTCGGCGCCTGAGTGACGACCGGGCTGCCGACCTTGCCGCCCACCGAGTTCACCCGCTGGAGCTTCTCGCCCGAGCGGCCGCGGAGGTACTTGTCGTAGCTCTGCTCGACGCCCGCCTGGCCGACCCGGTCGCCGGGACAGGGGACGTTGGCCTCCTTGGCCCGGGCGATGTCGCAGTTCGTGTACTGCTTGTTCTGGTCGGCGAGCTGGGCCGCGGAGACCTCGCCGACGTACCCGAGCACGTGCGCGAGCAGCGCCTCGGTCTTGTACTTGCGGAGGTAGGTCGGGGTGATCTGCACCCCCGGGAACTCGCGGTTGTGCTCGGCGAGGTAGGCGACCTGGTCCTCGTGGACGGCGACCTGCATCGTCACCGGCGTCAGCGGGTTCTTCATCCCCAGCTCGAGCCGGGCGAGCAGCTTGGGGAGCGGCACGTTGAGCACCATCGACAGCCGCTGCATCTCCGCGTAGCGGCCCTGCTTGGGCAGGTCGATCGGGACGACCTCGACGGCGGTGGAGGCGGCGTTCGTGACGAGCGTCCGGCCCTGCCGGTCGAGGATCGGGCCACGGGCCGCCTCGATCGGGAAGGTGCGCAGCTGGTTGTTCAGCGCGGTCGCCTCGTACTTCGAGCCGGAGAGGATCTGCAGCGACCACAGACGCAGCAGGAGCACGGCGAAGACGATGAGCGCGACGCCGGCGAGTATCGCGACGCGCAGCGCCATCCGCGGCGTGAAGAGGTACGGCTCCTCGACTCGCGGGTCGGGCGGCAGGAAGCGGTCGCCCCGGTTGCCGGTCGCGCTAGCCAACGGCGTGGATCCTCTCCACCCGCTCGCGCCGGCCGGGCAGCGGCAGCAAGAGTCGTGCGAGCACCCACACCGGCCACGTCAGGATCAGGTTCAGCGCGATCCCCTGGAACAGGGTGCTCCAGAGGACGGCGCGGGCGGGGGCCGGGTCGCCGAGCACGTAGTGGAACGCGAGCGAGCCGAGCGCGTACAGGAACGTGACCACCACGACCGACACGAACGGCGCGTGCGAGCGGTCGCGGCCGGTGGTCTCGCCGTAGCGGCCGATCCAGTAGCCCGCGATCGTCAGCAGCAGCGACGTGACGCCGAGCGTGCCGAGGTTCGCGGTGTCGATGAGCAGGCCGCCCCAGAAGCCGATCACCGCACCGACGATCGGCCCGCGCAGGAGGGCGACGCAGATGATCGCGACGAGCAGCAGGTCCGGCGTCCCGTGCAGGATCGTCACCGTCGAGAACACCGACACCTGGAGGATCGCGGCGACGAAGACGAACGCCGCCGACTTCAGCCAGTCGAGGGTCATGGCGTCTGCTTGCGGACGAGGACGATGACCGCCTCCAGGGTCGAGAAGTTCACGAACGGGTCGCACTGCACCTGCTTGTAGAGGTCGGTGTCGGACTGGCCGACCTGCGTCACCGCGCACACCGGGATGCCGCGCGGGTACAGCGAGGACAGATCGCCCGAGCGCCAGCCGGCGGTGACGAGGACGTCGCCGCGGTTCACGACCTGGTCCTTCGTGATCCGGTCGACGGTCAGCGAGCCGGAGATCCCCTGCTGGGCGATGCCGGATGCGTTCGTCGCGATGTCGAGCGCGGAGACGGCGCTCGATTCGTCGGTGAGGAGCGTGACGGCGGCGACGTTGCTCGCCACCTTCGTCACCTCACCGACGAGGCCCTCGCCGGTGACGACCACGTCGTGTTTGGAGATGCCGTTGTTCTGGCCAGCCGAGACGACGATCTGCTGTGCGAACTGGCCGGGAGCGCGCGCGATCACACGCGCGGTGACGGGCCGGTAGTCCTTCGGGTAGCGCGGGCTCTCGAGGTAGTCGAGCAGCTGCTTCAGCTGCGCGTTCTCGCGCAGGGCGGCCTGGTTGAGGATCGCCTGCTCGCGGAGCTGATCGACCTGCTTGCGCAGCTTCTTGTTGTCGTCCTTGGCGTGCAGGAGCCCGCCGAACCAGCTCGCAGCGTCCTCGAACGGGCTGGCGACGCGGTCGGCTGCGACTTCGAACGGCCGCAGGACGCTCGCCCCGGTCGACTGGACGTTGTGCAGGAAGCCGCCGTCCGACTCACGGAAATAGACCGTGACCAGCGCCAGCGAGAGAACGACCAGGACCGCGACGACGACACGGCGGCGCCCGACTGCGCTGGCGCGAGCCGACTGCGTGGACGAGCTGGAGCGCTGGGCGGATGACCCGATCGCCGCCACGCGCGCAGATGACCTTCCGCGAGGCACCGAGCGGCTCATTGTAGGCGAGGCGGCGGCGGGTCGCCGGTCAGTAACGATTGTTGCTGCTGTGCACCGACTGGCGTCCGCGGCCTCTGCGCTGACTCCGCTGGCTGCGGTGGATGACCTCGAACTCCTCGAGGCTCCGGCCGGAGCCGACCGCGACGCAGGTCAGCGGCGATTCGGCGAGGTGCATCGGCATGTGGGTCTCGTGCCGGAGGCGCTCGTCGAGCCCGTGCAAGAGGGCGCCGCCGCCGGCGAGGACGATGCCGCGGTCCATGATGTCGGCGGAGAGCTCGGGCGGCGTCTTGTCGAGCGTCTGCTTGATCGCGTCGACGATCTGGTTGACCGGGTCCTCGAGCGCATGGCGGACTTCCTCGGACGACAGGATGATCGTCTTCGGGAGTCCTGACACGAGGTCGCGGCCTCTGACCTCGGCCTGCACCTCCTCGCGCATCCCCCACGCCGACCCGACTTCGAGCTTGATCTCCTCGGCGGTCTGCTGGCCGATCAGCAGCTTGTACTCGCGTTTCACGTAGTTGATGATCGCCTCGTCCATCTCGTCGCCGCCGACGCGGAGGCTCTGGCTGACGACGATGCCGCCGAGAGAGATCACCGCGACCTCGGTGGTGCCGCCGCCGATGTCGACGATCATGTTCCCGGTCGGCTCGGCGATCGGGAGGCCGGCGCCGATCGCGGCAGCCATCGGCTCCTCGATCAGGTACGCCTGCCTCGCCCCGGCGGAGAGCGTTGCCTCCTCGACGGCCCTGCGCTCGACCCCGGTGACGCCGGAAGGGACGCAGACGACGACGCGCGGGTGCGCGAAGCGGTTCTGGTGAACCTTCTGGATGAAGTGGCGGAGCATCTGCTCGGTGACGTCGAAATCGGCGATCACGCCGTCCTTCAGCGGCCGGATGGCCGTGATCGTCCCGGGCGTGCGGCCGAGCATCCGCTTGGCCTCGACGCCGACCGCGTGTACCTCGCCGGTGCGCTGGTCGATCGCGACGACGGAGGGCTCGGAGAGCACGATCCCGCGCCCGCGCACGTAGACGAGCGTATTGGCGGTGCCGAGGTCGACAGCCATGTCGCGGCCGCCGAATCCGGTCAGGTGATCGAAGAGACCCACGGGAAGGCCAGTGTACTCGCTTGCTGGCGATTCCCCTGCTCCGCGGCAGTGTCCCCTCGGGACATGGCAAGGGTCTGACCCCTCCAGCGTCGAAACCGGGTCGACTTCGTGACGATTCTGGATCGGCGGCCGTCGCGCTCGACCGCCGGCGGTACCGTCGCCGCATGCCCCGCGCGCTCCGAGTCAACACGCCCGGCGCGATCTACCACATCACCTGCCGCGGCAACCGGAAGCAGCCCATCTTTCTCGAGGCCAACGACCATGTCTTCCACTTCCGGTGGTTGAGCCGGGTCGCTGGGGAGGCAGAGTGGGATGTCTTCAGCCTCATCCACATGACGAACCACTTCCATCTCCTCGTCCGGGCGCCGAAGCCGAATCTCTCACACGGGATGCAACGGCTGAACGGCCTGTACGGGCAGTTCTTCAATGACGCGCATGCCTACTCAGGGCATCTCTTCCAGGGACGGTTCCACTCGCGGCTGGTGGAGACGGAGACCCATCTCCTCGAGTGCGCACGCTACGACGCGTTGAACCCCGTCCGAGCCGGGCTCGTCGACCACCCACTCGACTGGCGGTGGGGCAGTCTCCGCGCCACGCTCGGGCTCACGCCACGGCCGGACTTTCTGCGGTACGAGTGGCTGCTCGAGCAGTACGGTCGCACTCCGGAAGAGGCGCGTTCGCGGTTTCTGGAGTTCGTCGAGGAGGGGTTCGAGCGGCAGCGCGTCGCCTGACCGTTTCGGACATGGCAGGGGTCAGACCCTTGCCATGTCCGAACTAGCCGAGGCCGTACGCGCCGGGGAAGTGATTCGACAGCAGGCGGACGAGGAGCGCGGCCGGGAGGCCGACCACGTTCAGGTAGTCGCCTTCGACCCGCTTGACCAGCGTGGCGCCCCGGCCCTGGATCGCGTACGCGCCCGCGCGGCCCTCCCACTCTCCCGACGCGACGTACGCCGAGATGTCCCGCGCGGCCAGTGGGCGGAACGTCACCCGCGTCGTCTCGGTGTGGAGCTCTTCCCAGTCGGGCGTGAGCAGGCAGAGGCCGGAGACGACCTCGTGGGTGGCGCCGCCGAACGCCTCCAGCATCGCCACCGCCTCGTCGGGGCCGCTCGCCTTCGCGAACACACGGCCGTCGCAGACGACGGTCGTGTCGACGCCGAGCACCGGACGGTCGCCGGCCTTGTCCACCACCGACCGGGCCTTCCCGCGCGCGTGTGCGCGCACGAGCGCGACCGGATCGGCATCGGGCGGGTCGTGCTCGACGTAGTCCGGCGCGACCACCTCGAACGGGATGCCGAGCTGTTCGAGGATCGCGCGGCGCTGCGGCGAGGTCGAGGCGAGCAGGAGCGGCGGAGCGCTCACACCACCTTGCGCACCTTCCACATCTCCTCGGCCGGCCAGCGCTCGGCCCACTCGGGCGTGAACAGGTTGTACCGGCCGCTCCCGGCACCGGGTCGCCGCAGCTCCGCAAGCCGCAGCACCTCGAAGCCGTGCTCCCCGAGCACACGGATCCAGTCGCCGAAGCCGAGGTGGAAGTCGATCGCATCGTCCCCTTCCCACTCGAACCGCTTCATCCCGAAGTACGGCCGCAGGAGCTCTGCGCCTGCCGGCTCGACCGGGTCGACGTCGGGCATGGTCAGCATCAGGAGCGTCCCGTTGACGAGAAAGACGAGCTCGCCCCCCGGCCGCAGCAGCCGTGCCGCCTCCGCGATCCAGAGGTCGGGATCGCACCAGATCGACGCGCCGTACTCCGACACGGCCAGATCGAACGACGCGTCCGGCAGCGGGACGTCCTCGGCGCTCGCATGGATGAGCGGGAACTCGAGCGCGTGCTCCTGCTGCATCCTCCGTGCGGTCTCGAGCTGCTCCGCCGTCACGTCGACGCCGACCACCCGAGCCCCCCGCCGCGCCAGCCACGCCGACACGTATGCGGTACCGCAACCGAGCTCGACCACGTCCTTCCCGTCGACCGCGGGGAGAATCCGGAGCTCCGCCTCCGGCACGTCGAGGATGCCCCACGTGATCTCCTCGGTCGACCAGTTCCGCTCCGCCCCGGGCACGTAGTTCGGCGCCTCCTTGGCCCAGGACGCCTGGTTCTGCGCTGCGTGCGGAGTTAGGCCTTCCGGCATCGCCAGATCTCCTCCATCGGCCACGTGCGCGCCCACTCGGTCTCGTCGGGCGAGCGGTAGGACGTCGTGGCACCCTCCGGCGGCTGCACCTCGACCAGCGCCTCCACGCGGAAGCCGTGCTCGCGGAACAGCCGGATCCACTTGCCGTAGGGCAGGTTGAACTCGACGGGCTCGTCGGGCAGAGCGTCGAAGCGGTGCATGCCGAAGTAGTCGGAGACGAGACGCCGCTCGATCGAGTCGGTCTCCGGGTTCCAGCAGCACATGACGAGCGGTGAGGAGTGCGAGAACGCGAGCAGCCCTCCCGGGCGCAGCAGCCGCGCCGCCTGCGGGACGGTCAGGTACGGGTCGCCGAACGTCATCCCGCCGTGGTCGCAGAAGACGATGTCGAAGCTCGCGTCCTGCAGCGGCACCTCCTCCGCGCTGGAGTGCACCAGCGGGAAGTCGACCCCTGCCGCGGCCATCAGCTCACGCGCGTGCTCGAGTTGCCGCGCGGAGTTGTCGAGCCCGACGACCCGCGCACCGCGTTCCGCGAGCAGGATCGACCACTGGGCCGCGCCGCAGCCGAGCTCGAGGACGTCCTTGCCGGCGACGTCGCCGATGATCCCGAGCTCCGAGTCGGGCAGCTGCCACATGCCCCAGCGCGGCCCGTCCTTGCGCCCGATGAAGTCGGCGTTCCGCGCCTGGTACTCGTCGCTCAGCCGGTCCCAGGTCGCGCGGTTGTGCTCAGCCGAGTTCATTGCCGAACCAGAGCGCGACCTCGCGGGCAGCCGACTCGGGCGAGTCGGAGCCGTGCACGAGGTTGTCCGGCATCGACAGCGCGAGGTCGCCGCGGATCGTGCCGGGCGCCGACTCGGCCGGGTTCGTCGAGCCCATCGTCGTGCGCACCACCTTGATCGCGCCCTCGCCCTCGAGCACGAGCGCGAGCGTCGGCGACGAGGTGATGAACTCGACGAGCTCGCCGAAGAACGGCTTCTCGGAGTGCTCCGCGTAGTGCTGCTCGGCCAGCTCCCGCGACACCGTCAGCAGCCTTGCCCGCGCGCATGACCAGCCCGCGCGCCTCGAAGCGCCCGAGGATCTCCCCGGCCAGCCCGCGCCTGACGGCGTCCGGCTTGATCAGGACCAGTGTCCGCTCGACTGCCATGCCGCGCCGGAGTCTACTTGTCGCCGGTCAGGCTCTCGGAGGTGTCCTCGTCCCAGCCGACGCGCTGGCGCGGCGTCCGGATCGGGGTGTCCTCCGGGGACATCGCCATCGTCTCCTCGAACACGGGAGACCGGCGGACGATCGGCGTCTCGCAGAACGGGCACACCTGCCACAGCGGCTCGAGCGGCGCCTTGCACGTGACGCACGCCTGCTTCAGCTTGGTCGTGCAGACCGGACAGACGAGGTAGCCGGGCTCGACCGCTGCGCGGCAGACCGGGCAGTGCGACAGGCGCGTGCCGAGCTGCTCCTCCATCGCGCGCACGCCGAGCTCGCGCTCGCGCACGTCCTCGAGGTATTCCGGCGGCCGGAAGAAGAGGTAGACGAGCGGCCCGATGAACGGCGGCACGAGCCCGAGCAGGGTCGCCATCGCCACCAGCCACGGATCCTCGATCCGCCGGCGCGAGTCCTTGTAGACCCAGTACGCGCTGGCCAGCCAGAACACCGCGACGAAGAACACCGCAAGATTCCGGATCACGAGCCACGTCCCGGAGTTGAAGAAGTCGTTGACCCCGTTGAAGAGGCCGTTGTCCGTGGTCGTGGTGTCGGCGAAGAGTAGGTGGAGCATGGCTTAGAGGAGGAGCTTCCCGACGACGTACCCCACCGCGAACGCGATTCCTGCAAATGCCGCGATCACGATCGCTGCGAAGACGTAGACGCTCAGCCGCGTCCCGTGCTGGATGGTACGTCGTCGCGGGGGCCGGCGAGGTCGGCGAGCAGGTACAGCGACCCCGTCACCAGCACCGCCCCCGTCGGTCCTGCGATCGCGCGTGCGCTGGCGAGCGCGGCGGCGGGCCGCCGCTCCTTCTCCGTTCTCGGGAACCATCGACCTCCAAGCGTTGCAAGTTCGTCGGCGGACAACACGCGGGAGTTGCTCGACTCGGTCGCGACCAGCACGTCGCCGAGGGCGGAGAGCGCCGCGAGCATCCCCTCCACGTCCTTGTCGCGCAGGATCGACGCGACGACGACGTAGCGCCGGTCGGGGACGCGCGGCAGCAGCCACTGGACGCCGTCGAGGTTGTGCGCGCCGTCCCAGATCTCGAGCGGATGCTCGCCGCGGCGGTCGAGCCGGCCGGGCAGCGCAGCCGGCTCCGTCGGCGGGTGATCGAGCGGACGGCCGAGGAACGACTCCGCGGCGGCGACGGCGAGCGCGAGGTTGCTCCGCCCCGTGAGCACGACCGACGCGGCGCCGGACGAGCGGGCGAGCGCCTGCCACTCGGGCTCGCAGAGCACGACCGTCGCTCCCTCCTGGACGACGGCGAGCTTCTCGGCGGCGATCTCCTCGCGCGTCTCCCCCAGCTGCTCGGTGTGCTCGAGCCCGACGTTCGTCAGGACGACGACGGGCGAGCGAAGGACGTTCGTCGCGTCGAGCCGCCCTCCGAGCCCGGCCTCGACGACGGCGACGTCGACCCCGGCGTCGGCGAACTCGGCGAGCGCCGCCGCCGTGAGTGTCTCGAACTGCGTGGCGCCCAGCCGCTCGGCCGCCGGGCGGACACGCGCGATCGCCCGCTCGAATCCCCCCGCGTCGGTGTCGAGCCGCTCGTCCCAGGCTGATACATGAGGCGACGTATAGGCCCCAACCTGCAGCCCCTCACCCCGCAGGATCTCGGCGGTCGTCCGCGTCGTCGACGACTTGCCGTTCGTCCCGACGACGTGCACCGAGGGGAACGCGAGTTGCGGGTCGCCGAGCTCGGCGAGCAGCGCGCGCATGCTCCCGAGCCCGAACTCCTCGGGCCACGGGGAGAGCCCCGCGACCCAGTCAGTCGCCGGAAATCGCATCGAGCTCACGGCGGTAGCGCGCGAGCTTCTCCCGCTCCGCCTCGACGACGTCCGCGGGGGCGTTCTGGATGAAGCGGTCGTTCGCGAGCATCTTCTCGGCGCGCGCGATCTCGCCGCTGAGCCGGTCACGCTCGGCGTCGACGTTCCCGTTCGCCTTCACCCGCTCCGGCTTCACGACGATGTCGAAGATCCGCTTCTCGTCGCCCTCGAGCGGAACGAGCACGCCGCTGCGCCGGAACGTCGCCGCGGCCGCCTGCACCGCTTCGAGCACGCCTGCGGCCGACTCGTCGCCCGCCTCGGGCCACGCGGAGGCGATCAGCCGGCCTTCCCGGTTCGGCAGGTTCGTCCAGATCTCCTCGGTCACGTGCGGCATCGCCGGGTGCAGGAGCTTGAGCAGCCGCTCGAGCGCGGCCAGCGCGGTGGCGCGGGCGTCGGCGTCGCCGGCGTACAGCCGCGGCTTGATCGCCTCGGCGTACCAGTCGCAGAAGTCGTCGAAGGTCAGGTGGTACAGGAGGCTCATCGCCTCCGAGAAATCGAAGGCGTCGATCGCGCGTTCGAGCTGCCCCCGCACGACCTCGATGCGGGCAAGGATCCAGCGCTCTTCGAGCGACGTGGGACGGGCCTCCACCTCCTCGCCTGCTGCAGACAGCAGCAGGCGACTGGCGTTCCAGAGCTTGTTCGCGAGCTTCCGTCCCTCCTCGATCGCACCCTCGGAGAACGTCACGTCCTGCGACGAGGCCATCTTCATCAGCCCGTAGCGCGTGGCGTCGGCGCCGTGCTTCTCGATCAGGGCGAGCGGGTTCATCCCGGTGCCGAGGCTCTTCGACATCCTGCCGCCGGTCGGCGCGTGCACGAGCGAGTGGATGACGACGTTCGAGAACGGCACGTCGCCCATCAGCTCGAGCCCGGCGAAGATCATCCGGTTCTCCCAGAGGCGGATGATGTCGCGGGCCGTCGTGTTCAGGTCGCCGGGGTAGAAGGTGCGCAGGTCATCGGTGTCGTCGGGCCAGCCGAGCGTCGCGAACGGCCAGAGCGCCGACGAGAACCACGTGTCGAGCACGTCCTCACTGCGGGTCAGCTCGGCCGAGCCGCACTCGGCGCACGCCGACGGCTCGTCCTCCACGCACGGTGAAGTGGCCGTCGGGGCACTCCCAGAGCGGCAGCTGGTGGCCCCACCAGATCTGCCGCGAGATGTTCCAGTCGGGCGCGTCCTCCAGCGACGTCACCGCGAAACGATGCTGCGACTCCGGGTGGAAGCGGACGCGGCCGTCGTTCAGCGGCGTCGAGCGCCTTCGCCTTCAGGTCGGTCATCGAGCACCACCACTGCGGCGAGATCAGCGGCTCGATCCGCGTCTTGCAGCGGTCGCAGAGCGCGACCGTGTGCCGGTACGACTCGCGCTTCTCCAGCTGGTCGTGCTCGCGCAGCCACTCGAGGATCCGCTCGTCGGCCTCCGCCTGGGTCAGCCCCTCGAGCCCCTCGCCGGCCTCGGCGTTCATCCGGCCGTCGGGGCCGATCACGGTCAGCTCGGCGAGGCCGTGGTCGCGGCCGATCTCCCAGTCCTTCGTGTCGTGGCCCGGCGTCACCTTCAGCGCGCCGGTGCCGAAGTCGAGCTCGACCCGCTCGTCGGTGATCACCGGGACGCGGCGCCCGACCCACGGGACGACGACCTCGCGCCCGACCAGGTCGCGGTAGCGGTCGTCGTCCGGGTGGACGGCGACCGCGACGTCGGCCGGGATCGTCGCCGGCCGGGCGGTGGCGATCGTGATGTGCCCGTCGCCGTCTGCGAGCGGGTAGCGGACGTACGTGAGCGCGTCGTCGACGTCCTCGTGCGCGAGCTCGAGGTCGGACAGCGACGTCAGGTGGAACGGGCACCAGTTGACGATCCGGTTCGCGCGGTAGATCCAGCCCTTGTCCCAGAGGTGGACGAAGAAGCGCATGACCGCGCGGATGTACGCGTCGTCCATCGTGAACCGCTCACGGCGGTAGTCGAGCGAGGCGCCGATCCGGCGGAACTGGAACATGATCTTGCCGCCGTACTCGTGGAGCCACTCCCAGACGAGCTCGACGAACGCCTCGCGGCCGAGATCCTGGCGTGACTTCCCCTGCGCGGCGAGATGCTTCTCGACCGCGTTCTGGGTGGAGATGCCGGCGTGGTCGTACCCGGGCTGGAAGAGCACGTTGTAGCCCTGCATCCGGCGCGTCCGGACGATCGTGTCGGCGAGCGAGAGCTGGAGCGCGTGGCCGAGGTGCAGGTCACCCGTCACGTTCGGCGGCGGATGCGCGATCGCGAAGCTCTCGCGGCTCGGATCCGGGTCCGCCTGGTACAGACCTTCCTCCTCCCAGGTCTTCTGCCAGCGCTCTTCCACGCCTTCCGGGCTGTACAGCGGCTCCATCGTCCCATTCTACGGAGCGGGTGTCGTCCGGCCTCCGCCGTGTAATTGGATCCAAGTTCAGGTAGTATTGGATCCAAGATGACCACATATCAGCGTATTAACCCGCTATCTTCGCCGTTCTAGGATCCGAAATCACTGCGATTCGTATCCGAATCGGTCGGCCGTGCCCACCTCCGCGCTCGCCGAGTGCACGTGTCCGGAGTTCTGCGAGCGCGACCACGACAACGAGTAGGGAGAGGATGAGCACGCACGCATGCCGGCTACGCAACGGGCATGGGCCCGATCGCTGGGCGGGAGTCGAGCGGCCGTACACGCCCGAGGACGTCGAGCGGCTGCGCGGCTCCGTCCAGGTCGAGCACACGCTCGCCCGCCTCGGCTCCCAGCGGCTGTGGCAGCTCCTCCACTCCGAGTCGTGCGTCGCCGCACTCGGCGCGATGACCGGCGGCCAGGCCGTGCAGATGGTCAAGGCCGGCCTGAAGTCGATCTACCTGTCCGGCTGGCAGGTCGCCGCCGACGCCAACCTCTCCGGGAACACGTATCCCGATCAGAGCCTGTATCCGGCGAACAGCGCGCCCGCGCTGGTGCGCCGCCTGAACAACGCGCTGCTGCGCGCCGACCAGATCGAGCACGGCGAAGGCACCGACGACACGCACTGGCTGGTGCCGATCGTCGCCGACGCCGAGGCCGGCTTCGGCGGCCCGCTGAACGCGTTCGAGCTGATGAAGTCGTTCATCGAGGCGGGCGCCGCCGGCGTCCACTTCGAGGACCAGCTCTCCTCCGAGAAGAAGTGCGGCCACCTCGGCGGCAAGGTGCTCGTCCCCACCAGCCAGCACATCCGTACGCTCGTCGCCGCGCGGCTCGCCGCCGACGTCTGCGGCGTCCCCACCGTTCTGGTCTGCCGCACCGACGCGCTCTCGGCGACGCTGCTGACCAGCGACGTGGACGAGATCGACGCCGAGTTCACCACCGGCGAGCGCACGCCGGAAGGGTTCTTCCGCGTCCGCGACGGCCTCGACCCGGTGATCGCCCGCTCGCTCGCCTACGCGCCCTACTGCGACCTGATCTGGTTCGAGACCGGCACCCCCGACATCGGCGAGGCACGCGAGTTCGCCCAGGCGATCCACGAGCGCTACCCCGGCAAGATGTTCGCGTACAACTGCTCGCCGTCGTTCAACTGGCGCAAGCACCTCGACGACGACCAGATCGCGACGTTCCGCCAGACGCTCGCCGAGCTCGGCTACCGCTACCAGTTCGTCACCCTCGCCGGCTTCCACTCCCTGAACGCCGGCATGTTCGACCTCGCCCGCGGCTACGCCGAGCGCGGCATGTCCGCCTACGTCGAGCTCCAGGAGCACGAGTTCGCCCTCGAGGAGCACGGCTACACCGCCGCCCGCCACCAGCGCGAGGTCGGCGCCGGCTACTTCGACCGCGTCGTCGAGGCCGTCTCCGGCGGCAAGAGCTCCACGCTCGCGCTGACCGGCTCCACCGAAGAAGCAGCAGTTCACCCACTGAGAGGAGTCCAGATGTCGACCGTTGAGCTGACCAGAGAGACCGACGGGCCGGGCCTCGTCGCCGCCCTCGCCGAGCACGGGCTCGAAGGCAAGGTCGTCGGTGGCGCGCCGCTGGCCGTCCAGGTCGAGGACTGCGACGAGGAGCGGCTCGCGCACGCGATCGAGGACTGGATCCACGACGCGCGACCTCCCGCTCGTCCCGATGCGGATCGACGACTGCACGTTCGCCGTCTCGCCTCCCGCAGGCTAGATGCCTAGACTCAGCGCCATGTCCACCGCCGGCACCAAGGCCGACGACCTGGCGCTGGCCCTGGAGGAGGCGATCGTGTCCGGCGAGATCGCGCCGGGCACGGTGCTCCGCCAGGAGCAGCTCTCCGAGCAGTTCCAGGTCTCACGCACGCCCGTTCGCGAGGCGCTGCGCCGGCTGGCGGCGCTCGGGCTCGTCTCGTTCGTCCCCAACCGCGGCGTCCGCGTGCGGACGCTGTCGCGCGACGAGCTGCGCGAGGCGTTCCTCGTCCGGGCCGAGCTCGAGAGCCTCGCCACCGAGCTGGCGACGCCGCGCATCACCGACGAGGGGCTGGCCGAGCTCGACGCGGCCGAGAAGCTGTTCGCCGAGCTGACGCTCGAGCTGCGCAAGCGGGCGCGCGAGGGGACGCAGGACGGCGCGCTGGTCGCGAACTGGGTGCGCGCGAACCACGCGTTCCACGACGTGATCTACGCCGCCGCCGACGCGCCGTTCGTCGAGCGTCTCGCCAAGAGCGCCCGCCGCAGCTTCTTCACGCACGTCGTCTGGGCCGCCGGCCTCGACATCGACCATCTGTACGAGCGGAACGACGCGCAGCACCGTGCGATCCGCGAGGCGATCGCCGCCCGCAGCGTCCAGGGCGCCCGCCTGCTCGCCCGCGAGCACGTCCTCGCCTCGGGCCGTCTCCTCGAGACGATCCTCGACCAGGTGCAGGACAAGCAGTCGGCCGAGCTGCGCTCGGCCTAGGCGTCCTTGACGACCGCGACGCGTCGCAGCGTCGAGCGCGTCCTTGACCGCGTAATAGTGCGCGCGGGCCTCCTCGAGCGTGTTGCCGATCGCGGTCAGGCCGACCCGGCCCGAGGTGGCGAGCGCGCTGACCATGTGCAGGAGGACGCCCGTCTCGGTCTCGCGGTCCCAGCCGAGCCCACGCTCGGCGACGACGTCGAGCAGGTCGTCCGGAGTGAGCGCCTGGTACGCCGGCGAGTCGAGATGGTCGGTGGCCGCGTAGTACTTGAGGTCGCCGAGCCGCGTGCGGTACTCGCCCGAGAGCGGCTCGTAGACGCCGTCGGTCAGCGTCTGGAGCGCGAAGAACGGATGCGTCGTCCCGCCGCAGCGGAGGTTGATCTCGACGGCGTTCAGCCGCCACAGCCCGCCGTCTCGCACGGCGACGAAGTCGACGGCCGCGCGCCCGAGCGCGCCTTCGCGCACGAGCCGCCTGCCGACCTTCAGGCCCTCGGCCGCGAGCCTCGCCGCGTACTCCGGATCCGCGGGGAAGTGGCAGCCGAAATAGGTCTGGTTGTTCGGACCGCCGAGCACCTGGTCGTGCGTCGAGAGGATGTCCACCTGCCCGGACGGGCTCATCCGCAGCTGGACGCTCGGACTGCGGAAGTCGTCACCCTCGACGAGCTCCTCGACGATCCCGCCCTGCTCGTCGAATGCCGCCAGGTACTCCTCGACCGTGATCTCGGTGTCCTCGAGCTCGAGCGCGGCCTCGAGGCCGTCGGTCGACGAGCGCCAGCTCGATCTGCGCGTTCCCGAGGCCGCTGACCCCGTCGTTCAGCTTCGCAATCGCGCGCCGTGCCCGCGGGCGCTGCGCCCGCAGCTCCGCGACCGCGCGCTCGAGGTCGGCCGCGGTCGGTGACGTCGAGCCCGACCGGGTGCGGGACGTCCTCGTCCAGGAACACCTGCCGGCTGCCCTGCTTCGTGCCGAGCCAGGCGAGGTCGGGGTGCGTCCCGAACATCGGGATCCCGAGCCGGACGGCCAGCTCGACCTCGGCCGGCGACACCATGAACGGCAGCATCATCGCGAGCTCCGGGTTGCCGATCATGCTCGCGGATCCGACTCGATCGCGCCGGGCCGGTCGAGCAGCTTCTGCGCCAGGGGCTGGTTGCGCCCGTCGACGAGCGTCACCGGCAGGAACCGGCTGCGCGCCTCCGGCGTGTCGAGGTCGGGGACGAGGCCGAAGTAGTAATCGATCAACCGCGGCAGGATCGGCTGCGACGTGACGTAGATCACCCGCGACCGCGGCGCGCGCAGCAGGCTGAGCACCAGGCAGAGGAACCGCTCCTCGTACGCCGGGAAATCGGGGATCAGCTGGTCGGGGGCGTCGAAGCTGATCGAGTGGACGACGACGATCGTGCGCTCGACGTCCCCGATCGAGCGCAGCGTCACGTTCGGCCAGAGATCGCGCAAACGTGCCTGCAACTCCGCGAATTCCGCGTCGATCATCTGCTGAACCTAACGCGGAACGCGCGTCAGCGATAGTGCCGCGAGACCATCTCGGCGACGCAGACGGGCTTCTCCGAGCCCTCGCGCTCGACTGTGCCCTCGACCACGGCCTGGATGCCGCCCTCGATGTCGGTCACCTCGAGCACCTTGAAGTGCGCGCGGAGCTTGCTGCCGACCGGCACCGGCGCCGGGAAACGCACCCGGTTGACGCCGTAGTTGATCCCCATCTTGAACTCGTCCTCGTCCGGCCGCGCCTCGATCGTGAACTTGACGAGCAGCGACAGCGTGAGGAAACCGTGGGCGATCGTCGTCCCGAACGGCCCCTGGGCGGCCTTCTCGGGATCGACGTGGATCCACTGGGGGTCGCCGGTCGCCTCGGCGAACTGGTCGATCCGCTCCTGCGTGATCTCCAGCCAGCCGGTGGGGCCGTAGGTGTCTCCGACGTTCACGCGGGAGAGTCTATGCGCTCTCGCCGGCGGCGAGCTCTTCGGGCAGATCGTCGTCGACGGTGCCCGCGCTGGAGGTCACCAGCGTCGGCTTCTGGCCCTTCAGGATCGTCTCCTTGGTGATCACGCACTTGGAGACGTCCTTGCGCGAGGGCAGCTCGAACATCACGTCGAGCAGCGCGTTCTCGATGATCGAGCGGAGGCCGCGGGCGCCGGTCTCGCGCACGAGCGCCTTGTCGGCGATCTCCCAGAGCGCCTCGTCCGTGAAGACCAGCTCGATGTTGTCGTAGTTGAAGAAGCGCTGGTACTGCTTGACGAGCGCGTTCTTCGGCTCGTCGAGGATCTTGACCAGATCCTCGCGGAGCAGCTGGTGCACCGCGGACACGACCGGCAGACGGCCGATGAACTCCGGGATCAGCCCGTACGAGAGGAGATCCTCGGGCATGACGTCGGCGAGCAGCTCGGAGCTCTCGGACGAGTGCTTCGAGTGGATCTCGGCGCCGAAGCCGACGGCGTTCTTGCCGATCCGCCGCGCGATGATCTTCTCCAGGCCGGCGAACGCGCCGCCGCAGATGAAGAGGATGTTCGTCGTGTCGATCGAGAGGAACTCCTGGTGCGGGTGCTTGCGGCCGCCCTGCGGCGGCACCGACGCGACCGTGCCCTCGAGGATCTTCAGGAGCGCCTGCTGGACGCCCTCGCCCGACACGTCGCGCGTGATCGACGGGTTGTCCGCCTTGCGCGCGACCTTGTCGACCTCGTCGATGTAGATGATCCCGGTCTCGGCCTTCTTGATGTCGAAGTCGGCGGCCTGGATCAGCTTGAGCAGGATGTTCTCGACGTCCTCGCCGACGTAGCCGGCCTCCGTCAGCGCGGTTGCGTCGGCGATCGCGAACGGGACGTTGAGGATCCGCGCGAGGGTCTGCGCGAGGTACGTCTTGCCGCAGCCGGTCGGGCCGAGCAGCAGGATGTTCGACTTCTGCAGCTCGACGTCGTCCTCGGACGTGGCCATCTGCACGCGCTTGTAGTGGTTGTAGACGGCGACGGCGAGCGTCCGCTTCGCCGACTCCTGCGACACCACGTACTCGTTCAGCAGCGTGTAGATCTCGGTCGGGCGCGGGAGATTGTCGAGATCGAGGTGCGAGGGAGCGGTGAGCTCCTCGTCGATGATCTCGTTGCAGAGATCGATGCACTCGTCGCAGATGTAGACGCCGGGACCGGCGATCAGCTTCTTGACCTGCCGCTGGCTCTTGCCGCAGAAGCTGCAGAGCAGCTGTTCGTTTCCCTCGGATGCGCGGGCCATAGTCTCGTTGTACCTCGATTTCTCGCTCTCGCCTAGCCCTCGACTCAGCGGTGTTCGATCACCTGGTCGATGATCCCGTACTCCTTCGCCTCATCGGAGCTCATGAAGTAGTCGCGTTCCATGTCCTTGGAGACCTTCTCCAGGGCCTGGCCGGTGTGGTGGGACATGATCTCTTCCATCTTCCGCTTGAGGGCGATCGTCTCCCTCGCGTGGATCTCGATATCGGTCGCCTGCCCCTGGTAGCCACCCCAGACCTGGTGGATCAGGATCTTGGCATTCGGCAGCGCCATCCGCTTCCCTTTCGCCCCACCGGCAAGAAGGAGTGCGCCCATGCTCATCGCGATGCCGACACAGATGGTCTGCACGTCGGGCTTGATGAACTGCATCGTGTCGTAGATCGCGAGCCCGGAGTACACGGAGCCGCCCGGTGAGTTGATGTAGATCGAGATGTCCTTGTCGGGGTCCTCGGACTCGAGGTGCAGCAGCTGCGCGACGATCAGGTTTGCGATCTGGTCGTCGACGGGCGTGCCGAGGAAGATGATGCGCTCGTTCAGCAAGCGCGAGTAGATGTCGAACGCACGCTCGCCACGCGAGGTCTGTTCGATCACCATGGGGATCAACGGGCTCATGCAGGCTCCTTGGTTCCGGGGGTCCACAGCTTCGTCTCGGGAGCGGCGGCTCCTTTGTCGGGGGTCCACAGCTTCTCGCGCGCCTCAGCGAGCTCGAAGGGGATTCGTTCCACCTCGGCGACGACGAGGTCGAGCGCCTTGCGCATCCTCAGGTCCTCGCGGAGCAGCTCGTGCCGCCCGCTTGCGAACACCTGCTCGACGACTTCGTCGGCCGCTTCGCCCTCGGCCTCGGCGTGCTCGCGGATGAACTCGCGCAGCTCGTCGTCGGTGACCTCGAGCCCCGCCTTGTCGGCGACGGCCTCCAGCACCAGCTCGCGTGCGACCGAGAGCGCAGCCTCGCCGCGCAGCCGCTCCTCGAGCTGCTGCGGCGTCTGGTTGGAGACGGCGAGGTAGGTCTCGGGCGAGATTCCGCGGCGCTCGAGCGACTGGACGAGCCCGCCGAGCAGCTCGCGGGTGCGAGCCTCGACCATCGGACCGGAAAGCTGGACCTTCGACGCCTCGACCAGCGCGTCGGCGGCGGCGGCGCGGAACTGGCTCTCGGCCTCCTCCGCGATCTGCGCCCCGATCTTCTCCGAGAGGTCGGCGCGCAACTCGTCGAGCGTGTCGAACTCGCTCGCGGAGCGCGCCAGCTCGTCGTCGAGCGGCGGCAGAATCTTCTCCTTCACGTCCTTGAGCGCGATCTCGACGGTGCCCTTCGCCCCATCGCCGAGCTCGAACTCGACGCTTTTCTTCTCGCCGGCCGACATCCCGAGGATGCCCTCCTCGATCTCCTCGAGCACGCGTCCGGCACCGACGTCGATCACGTAGTCACGCTGCGCCTCCCCGCCCTCCTGGACGAGGTCGACGACGACGGTGTCGCCCGCCTGCGCGGGCCGCTCGACGGGCGCCAGCTCGGCGACGGCGAAGCGCAGCGCCTCGACCTGCTGGTCGACCAGCTCGGGCGGCACCTCGGCGTCGGCGAACGGCACCTGGAGCGTCTTCCAGTCGGCGACTTCGACCGGCGGCAGGACGTCGACCGTGGCGGTGAAGCTGAAGTCCGTTTCGGCCGTGTCGGGAAGCTCGTAGTCGTACTGGGGGCGGGCGATCGGCCGGATCTTCGTCCCGGCGAGCGCGTTGCGGTACCAGCCCTCGATGTGGCTCTCGACCGCCTCGCTGTACAGCCGCTCCTTGCCGATGCGCGAGATGAGCACCTCCCGCGGCACCTTCCCCTTGCGGAAGCCGGGGAACTTCATGCTCTCGGAGAGGTCGGAGGCGGCGTGCTCGACGGCGTGGTGAACGTCGTGCGCCGGCACGTCGACCGTCAGGCGGACCTTGTTCTCGGGGAGCTCCTCGACGCGCGCAGCCATGAGGTGGCAATCGTAGCCGCGGAGGTATGGGCTACCGCCTGAGTACGCGGCATGCTTCACCGATGGCGGGACATTTCCAGGCGATCGGGGTCGACGACGTCCGCGCCTTCATGGACCACGCCATCCCCCTGGGCGACTGGCATCCGATGGCAGACGGCGGGCGGAGCATGGTCTGGCGAGATCCGAGTGGCGCGTCGCTGGCAGCCTGGTCGAACCCCGAGAACGCGCTCGTGACGGCGGCCCCGAGTTTTGACGCGTCGTGCCGCGCCCCGATCTCGGAAGCCACCGTCGTCGAGGGATTCGAACCCGAGTTCGATGCCACGGTGATCGTCCAGGTGCTCGAGGACGGCGAGGACGCCTTTCCGCTGCCGCTCCAACTCGAAGACGTCCACCACCTGCTTCGAGGTGGCACGACGACAGCGCGGGAGCTGTCGCTCACTGCCTTCTTCGAAGAGATCGTCGAGGTCTGGGAGAGCGAATCGGCGTTCGGCGCCCACGCAGCAGCCGAGTACGAGGCTTCGGGCATTCCCCCACTCGGCGGGCGATCGCTGATCCCGACCGGTCTGTTCTTCGACCGGCCCCACGAGCAGGACGAGGAACTGCCGCTTCCAGAGCCTCGAGCGCTGATCACCGGCTGTGTCCTCTCGGCGGACACGCTCGTGAACTCGGTCACCGGCAACCCCTTTGTCCATGCCAGCATCGCAACGGCCGCCGTCACCCTGGACTGCGTCGTTGCTCCGGTCGACCTCGAGCATGAACTGGCGCCGGGAATGGTGGTTCGAGCCGGGTGCTGGCTCATCGGACGCCTGCGCGAGAGCTGATCTCGGATGCCCCTCATGAGACTTCGTTCAAACCCTCCAGAGGTCACGGCAGACTCCCTCCAAACGCGCCGAGTCGCGACTGTTTAGGATCGTGGGGTGGCCAGTCGGGTCGACGAGCTCAAGCGGGTCCCTCTCTTCAACGGCCTCAGCCAGCGCCAGCTGAAGAAGCTCGCGGCCGATGTGAGCGAGCGCACCTTCCGGCCGGGGACGGCGGTCGTCCAGCAGGGCAAGATGAGCGGCATCGACTTCTTCGTGATCGCCGAGGGGGACGCGTCCGTCAGCGTCGGCGGCAAGACGATCGACCAACTCGGCCCAGGTGACTATTTCGGGGAGCTCGCACTGATCGGCGAGCGAGAGCGAGCCGCGACGGTGACAGCCGACACGCCCCTCCGCTGCCTGACGATGAGGTCGTGGGATTTCCGTCGCTTCGTGGCGGACAACCCCGACGTCTCGTGGAAGCTCCTCCAACACCTGGTCGAGCTGCTCCAGCCTTCGCAGCCGTAGCCGGCTAACCGAGCCCGGCGATCCGGACGCGCGTGCGCTCCGCCATGGCGACGTTGGCCTTCCGCTCGTATCTGTCGAGCGCCCGCTCGAGGGCCGCTCGTGCCTCGGAAGGTCTTCCCCCGGCTGCGAGCACTTCGGCGAGATCGCAGAGAGCATCCCCCTGACCGTTGAGGCTGTCGGTCTCCTCCCCGAACGCGACCGCCTCGCGCGCGAGTTTCTCCGCTCTGGCATGGTCGCCTCGCTGCGAATCGACGAGTGCTTGGGTCTGACGCCATGCCATCTCCGAAGCGATGTCGCCGGGCGTGGTCAGCTCACGGCCGCGCCGCGCCAGACGCTCGGCCTCGGCGTAGCGCCCGAGCGAGCACAGGATCCGTCCCAGCCTGGGCTCGTAGACGGAGGAATTGCCCACCTGGCCTCGTCGCTCCAGCCGCGCACAGAACGAGGCGTAGTGGTCGGCGGCCCGCTCGAGGTCGCCTGCGAGGATGGCGACCTCCGCGGAATAGGGGTCGTGGATCTCCTCGCCAAGCAGGTCGGAGTACCTGCGCAAAGCGTCGTCCGTAAGTCGCCGGCTTTCGTCGTGCCGGCCCAGCATGGCCAGCAGCATCGCGTACGTCAGGTCGGTCTCGGGATGGGACTCGGACGGCAGGGTTGCCTGAAGCTCCCGAATGGCATCGTCTGCGGGCTCCGGTCCAAGAATCAGGGCCATCTGGAGCGTGTACGTGCGCCAGCCGTGCCAGCCGGCGAGCCGTGCATGTCGCAACGATTCTCGCGCAGCGTTCGCGACGTCTTCGAACCGCGCGCGGAAGTTGGCAACTCCGTAGCTGAACAGCGACCAGACGTGGACGAGCTCGGCATGATCGCGTTCACCGTCCAGACCCTGGAGGGCCTCGGTGAGAAGCCCCTCCAGCGCGTCGATGCCGGTCTCGACGTTGAGCCACACGAGACGGTGCTCCACGGATGCTCGCGCCAGAGCCTCACGTGGGCGGTCGCCGGCCTCGCGTGCTCGCTCGGCAGCCGCTTCCGCTATGTCGACTGCGGCTCGGAGCCCGGCGTTGATGGAGACCGCCGAGGCGAGATCCAGCTCGAGGGCCACGTCCAGTCCATAAGGACGGGTCAGCTCGAGCGAGCGGCGCAGCAGATTCTCGGCCGCTTTGACATCGCTGCGCCAGAGAGCCCGCCGACCGGCAGCAGCGAGGCGCGCGCCGGCGCGCCTCGCCAGCTCGGAGTCGGGCTGTCCGAGCTCGATGCGGTAGCGAGCGGCCTGCTCGAGGTGGTGGCCGGTCAGCTCGTCCAGCTCGACGAGGCCCGTGCCGTGCTCGGCGAGCCAGACGGAGAAGCTCGCGTGGAGCTCCGCTCTGACCGATTTCGGCAGCCCTTCATACGCCGCGTCGCGGATCAGGAGGTGCCGGAACCGGAAGCCGTCCTCGCCCGGGATCTGGGCCCGGTCGGGGCGGACGAGCTCGCGGCGGACGAGCGACGCAAGCCTCGCCGTGACCTGCGTCTCGCCGGGGATGAGGGTCTGGACGGCGCCCCGGTGGAAGATCTCGCCTTCCACGGCGCCGCGCTCCAGCACGAGCCGCTCGGGCTGGTCGAGCTGGTCGAGCCGGGCGGTGAGGAGCGCCTGGAGAGTCGGCGGAACGGTGATGTCGCCGCGACCGTCGCCGGCCATCGCCACCATCTCGACGACGAAGAGGGGGTTGCCTCCGGCCGCGTGGGTGATTCGGCCGCGGAGGTCGTCGGGCAGCGTCCCAGGGACGAGACGGTCGACTGCATCCGCTTCGAGCGGCTCCAGGCGAAGCGCCACCGGCCAGGCCGGTCGCAGGTCGAGCAGCTCCGGCCGCGCCGTGCAGAGAAGCAGGACGGGCGCCCCGGCCGAGAGGAGAGCGACGTGCTCGATCAGATCGAGGAACGTGCCTTCGCCCCACTGCAAGTCGTCGAAGACGCAGACGAGCGGCGCCTGCTGTTCGAGGAGCTTCCGAAATCCCCACGCGATCTCTTCCGCGCTCGACCCGCCCACCGTTTCGTCGAGGAGCGACGCCAGTGCTCTCGCCGCCGCCGGATCCGCGGGCCGGGCGCCGAGCTGCTTCACCACCTCGACGACGGGCCAGTAGGTGATGCCGTCGCCGTAGGGCAGACAGCGGCCGCGAACCACGCGCGCGCCGATCTGCGACAGCGCCTCGGCGACGAGCCGCGTCTTCCCGATCCCCGCCTCTGCGACGATCGTCAGAAGTTCGCAACGTTCGTCGACCACAACGCGTTCCCACGTCTCCAGGATCAGCTCCAGCTCGCGGTCCCGGCCCACGAACACGGAACCGTGGGCCCGCTCCGGCGCCTCGCCGACCCGAACGAGCCGGAAGGCGGGGACGGGTTCCGCCTTGCCTTTCAGTTCGAGCAGGCCTACGGGGTCTGCCTCGATCGCGCTCTCGACCAGCCGCATCGTCTCGTCGCCCAGCAGTACCTCGCCGGGGCCGGCCGCCTGCTCAAGCCGAGCCGCGACGTTGACCGCGTCCCCCGTCGCGAGCCGTTCCTCGGTCCCGGTGACCACCTCGCCGGTGTTCACACCGATCCGCACCTGAATGCCCAGCGAACGGACGGCCTCGCTCATCTCAGCCGCGGCGCGCACCGCCCGCAGTGCGTCGTCTTCATGAGCGACAGGCACGCCGAAGACCGCCATCACAGCATCGCCGATGAACTTCTCGACCGTGCCGCCGTGAGCTTCGACGAGCTCGCGCATCCGGTCGAAGTAGCGCGCGAGAAGAGCCCGCAGGACTTCAGGATCCGACGCTTCGCCAAGCGCTGTCGACCCGGTCACGTCGCAGAACACCACGGTCACCGTCTTCCGCTGCTCGCGGCCCGGCCGGACCAGCGGGGCAGCGCAGAACGGGCAGAACGAAAACTCGCCCGATAGCTCCTTGCCGCACCCTGGACAAGCTGCCATTTGGCGAGTCTACGAGGCTGCGAGTGGACGAAATGCGGGCGGAGGGACTCGAACCCTCAAGCTCTCTCGAGCGCCGGCCCCTAAAACCGGTGCGTTTGCCAATTCCGCCACGCCCGCTGACTCCCGAAGGATAGACCGGAGACTCGCGGGCTAGACTCACCCGCGATGGACCGGGCCCTCAGGCTGGTGTTTCTCCTCGGCGTCAGGCCGTACGGCGTGCTCGTTCGCCGGCGCGACCCGCTCCGGCTGAAGCGGCCGGCGACGTCGAACTACCGCACCGTCGCGCGGCCGTAACGTGGCCCGCATCCTCGGCGTCTCCTGCTACTTCCACGACGCCGCCGCCGCCCTGGTGGACGACGGCGCGCTCGTGTGCGCGGCCGAGGAGGAGCGCTTCTCGCGGAAGAAGCACGACGCGTCGTTCCCCCGGCTGGCGATCGAGTTCTGCCTCGAGCACGCGCGCGAGAGCGGCCGCCCGATCGACCACGTCGCCTTCTACGAGATCCCGAAGGTCAAGTTCCGGCGCGTGCTGACGACCGCCGCCGCGATGGGCAAGCCGGCCGAGGACGCGTTCGTCGGCTCGATGCGCGCCTGGACCACCGAGCGCCACGGCATCCAGGGCAAGCTGAGCGAGCTGGCCGGCGTGCCGAAGGACCGTGTCCACTTCGTCGACCACCACCTCTCGCACGCGGCCAGCGCGTTCTTCCCGTCGCCGTTCGACGCGGCAGCGGTGATGACGATCGACGGCGTCGGCGAGTGGTCGACGGCGACGATCGGGCGGGCGAGCACCGTCGACGGCAAGCACACGCTCGCGATCGAGTCGGCGGTCGACTTCCCCCACTCCCTCGGGCTCTTCTACTCGGCGTTCACCGACCTGCTCGGGTTCGAGGTGAACGAGGGCGAGTACAAGGTGATGGGGATGGCGCCGTACGGGGAGCCGAGCTACCTCCCCCAGCTCGAGCAGATCCTGCACCTGTACGACGACGGGAGCTTCTGGCTCGACATGTCGTACTTCTCGTTCCACCACTCGGCCAGGCGGGCGTACTCGCCGAAGCTGCTCGAGCTGCTCGGAGTGGAGCCGCGGAAGAAGGACGAGCGCTTCTGGACGACCGAGGACACCGACGCCGATCCCGCCGACCTGGAGCGCAGCAGGCGCTACGCCGACATCGCCGCCAGCGTCCAGCGGATCGTCGAGATGGCGGTCGTCGGCCTCGCGCGGGAGGCGCAGCGCCGCACCGGCTCTCCGAACCTCTGCTTCGCCGGCGGCGTCGCGCTCAACGTCATGGCGAACCGCAGGATCCTCGACGAGACCCCGGTCGAGCGGATGTTCATCCCCCCCGCCCCCGGCGACTCGGGCGGTGCGGTGGGCGCTGCGCTGTACGTCGAGCACGTCACGCTCGGCAACCCGGCGCGGGTGGAGCTGGAGCACGCCTACTGGGGCTCCGAGTACGGCTCCGAGGCGATAGAAGCGGCGCTGCGCGACCGCCCGGGCATCGCGTACCGGCGGCTCGACGACGAGGCCGCGGTGCTCGACGCGGCCGTCCAGGCGCTCGGCCGCGGCGAGGTCGTCGGCTGGTTCCAGGGCCGCTTCGAGCTCGGCCCGCGCGCGCTCGGCAACCGCAGCATCATCGCCGACCCCCGCAGCACGGAGATGAAGGAGCGGATCAACGAGAAGATCAAGTTCCGCGAGCCCTTCCGGCCGTTCGCGCCGGTGACCACGGAGGACGCAGCGGACGCGCTCGTCCGGGCACCGCACGCCGGACAGCTCGCCTCCCGCTTCATGCTCCTGATCACGAACCTGACGCCGGACGCCGCCGCGGCGCTGCCGGCCGTCAGCCACTTCGGCACCGCCCGCCTCCAGACCGTCCGCGAGGAGTGGAACCCGCGCTTCTCCCGCCTGCTGCGCGCCTGGGGCGACGCGACCGGGACGCCGGTCCTGCTGAACACGTCGTTCAACCTTCGCGGCGAGCCGATCGTGACGACGCCGGAGAACGCGCTCTCGACGTTCGAGCGGAGCGGGCTCGACCTGCTCGTGCTCGGCGATTTCGCCGTCACGAAGACCACGGACTAGACTCGCCGCGTGGCTGACGCGTCGCAATCGGACGCCCGTAGACGGCGCAAGGAGGTCGCTCCGATCACGCGGGAGTACAGCGACCTCTCGGACGAGATGGTGCTGTGGCCGTTCATGACGATCACGTCGCGGCCGGACGTGTCGACCCCTGTGGTCACCACCGACAGCCGCGGACTCCGGGTGTCCAGAAACGGCGACGGGGTCGCCCGCAGCGACGACGCGGCAGGCGATGCGGGGTTCGTCCTCGGCGGGTCGTTCGTCTTCGGCGTCGGGGCCGCCGACGACGGCGGCACCCTCCCCTCGGCCCTGTGGCGGCTGACAGGGCGGCCCTACGTGAACCTCGGGCTGCGCAAGGCCACGTCGACGCAGGAGCTCGTGTCGGCGCTCCCGTTCGTGGAGCGCGAGACGACCTTCGTCGTCTGCAGCGGCCTGAACAACTTCGCGATCGGGCGCGCCGAGCCGCTCGACCCGCTCTACGGACCGACGTACCTCGACCGGCCGCTGCGCCGCCTGTCCGCGATGCCGGTCGACGAGCTCGAGCGCCTGGTCAAGCAGGGCCGGACGCTCGAGGACTTCTCCGCCGCCGAGCTCCGCAGTGAGCTGTGGCGCCGCCTCCGGCCGGCGCGGAAGCAGGCGGCGAAACCCGCCGCCGGACGGCCGCCGAAGACACGTCCGGTCAAGACGGTCGACCCGGAGGCCGTCGTCGAGGTCGCCTCACGCGTGCAGCTCCGGGACCTCCGCGCCCTGCGGCGGCTCGTCCCCGACGTGGCGCAAGTGGTCTTCGCCCTCCAGCCGGTCGCCCCGCGAACGGGCAAGGTGCTGACCGAGGAGGAGCGCACGCTGTTCGAGTCGCTGGACGTGATGCAGGCGGGCGCGAGCCGGTGGCGCATCCTCTCCGAACTGTTCGAGACGCACTGGGACCCGTATGCGGAGCGCCTGGCGGCCGGCTGCGCCGAGCTGGGCGTGCCGTTCACCGACCTCTCCACGGCCGAGTACGCCGGCTGGTGCTTCATCGACCGCATCCACATGACCGATCACGGCTACGACACGGCCGCGGCGTTCCTTGCGGAGGCGGTGACCCGTGTCGCTGGCTGACCGGATGAAGCGCCTCTTCGGAGGCGGCGACGACAAGGACGATCCGCCGAAGCCCGACGAGCCCGAGGACGGCACTGAGGGCGACGACGAAGACGAGGACGACGACCCGAGCGTCTATCCGCTCTGGTAGGTCGAGGGAGGGAGCGAGGGGTGGCGCTGGACGCCCGGCGCTCGATGATTCCCCCAAAAGATCGAACGCCGTGATCCCGGGAGAGGGAGGGTGAGGCGCCACCCCTTCGCTCGGAGCTAGGTTCGCCGTTCGAAGCGATTCCTAAACATCTCCGATGCGTCTTGCCGGCGGTGGCCGCGGTCGCGCACGCGGTGGACGGCGATCACGACGATCGGCGTGAGCACGATCAGCCCCAGGAGGGTCGCGGGGATGATCAGAATCCAGTTGTCGGAGATCCGCCCGGTCTTCGAGAACGCCTGACCCGGCTGCGGCGCGAAGTCCGGCTGCGCGAGAACGGCGGAGGTCGAGCCGGGCGCAGCGAACGTGGCTGCGGGAACGGCCGAGTCGACCAGCCAGCGGCCGCGGATCTTGCGCATGGCGACGTTGAACGAGACCGCGCCCAGCGCGGCGCCCTTCTTCAGATGGACGAGCAGGACGATGTCCGCCCGGCCGGGTCCTACGCGGTCGATCGTCCAGCCGTGGAAGCTCGCGCCGATCACCGGGAACGGTGGCACCGGGAGGGTGCCGCCCGCCCACATTGCCCGGTCGGTGCCCTGCCGCATCGCCGCGGTGACGAGCGGCCACCCGCGCGCCGGGTGCTCGCGCGCGATCGCGGCCGGGACGAAGACGTCGAGCGTCCTGTCGATCGCCGCCCGGTCGGCCGCGCCGAGGGGCTTTCCGGCGCCGAGAGCGGGCGCGGCTGTGGTCAGCAGGAGGACGGCGGTGATCGCAGCGGCCCGGCGCATCGATCCCCGACACTAGCAAAACGGTTTTACCGGTTACAGAGACGATGGGCCGCCCCCGGCCGAACCACGGCTAGACTGTCGCCACGCGGTGGCCGTAGCTCAATTGGTAGAGCCCCGGGTTGTGGTCCCGGTGGTTGCGGGTTCAAGTCCCGTCGGTCACCCTTTCCCCGTGAGGGCCCCGTAGCTCAGCGGACAGAGCGGCAGCCTTCGAAGCTGCGTGCGGAGGTTCGATTCCTCCCGGGGCCGTGCTCTAGGCCGGGACGGCCGTGACTACGACGTTGTCGCGGTAGTGGCCGGTCTTCTGGTCGAACGGGCCGCCGCAGGTGACCAGCACGAGGCGGGCGCGCCCCTTGCGTGACCAGACGCCCGTCGGCAGCGCAGCCTTCGGGTAGCTCCGGACCGAGACGACGCGGTAGGCACGGAGGCCCCCGGCAGCGGTGACCAGTTCGACGCGGTCGCCCGCCCGGGCGAGGTGGAGCTTGTAGAAGACGCCGGCGCCCTGGACGGCGCTGTCGACGTGACCGGCGATCAGAATCGCGCCGGAGTCGGAGCCGGCCGCGATGCCGTCACGCCACCAGCCTGCGCGGTGCACCGTTGTCGGTACGCCGAGCGCGCCGAGACGGGTGTCGATGCCGACCGGAGCGATCGGCGCGTCGATGCCGAGCGACGTCAGACGCACCCTGGCGGGCGTGGCGGCACCGACGCCGCGCATCGGCGTGTAGCGGGCCTGGTCACCCTTGCCGGCGATGATCTTCGGAGCGACCAGGGAGGTCTCGGCTTGGATCGCACAGGCGGTCACCAGCCGGGTCGCACCCGAGGACGTGAGGACGCGCTCGCGGAAGACGTAGAAGCCGGGCCGGAGGACGTGGGCGACCGGTGAGCGGATCTCGCCGTCGGCACGCACGGTCACACGGCCGGTCCAGACCGCGCGCCCGGTGCAGCGGATCCCTGCGCGCGAGGCGAACGGCCCGTACAGCTCGACCTTCACGACGCCGCGGACACCCTTCGTTCGGATCCGGTCGTAGATCGCCGAGCCCGCATGGACGACCTCGTTCGACGCGACCGTGGTCACGCGCATCGGCGGCTTGAAGACCGGCTTCTTCGGCGGAGCAGGAGGCTTGGGCGGCTTCGGAGGCGTCTTCGGCGGGGGCGGAGGCGGCGGTGGAGGCGGCGGGGGCGGATCGGTGATCACGACCGTCTCGGTCTTCTCGCCGCAGTCGCTGACGAACGCGTCGTTCAGCGGCCCGGCGGCGATCGACGCCCGGAAGGTGTAGACCCCGGCCTTGGCCAGCGCGACCGGCGTGGTCGTGTACGTGCCGTCGCCGGTGATCGTGAGCATCTGCGTCTTGAACGGGGTGCCCGTGCACTTGACGTCACCGAGGGCGGCGAAGGGCCCGAACAGGTCGACGCGCACCGAAACCGGCAGCGCGCCGAGCCCGGTCACCTTGACCGTGTCGTAGACAGTCGAGCCGGCGAGCGCCTTCTGGGTCGAGACCTGGGTCGTGATCTGCGGGTGTACGACCACGAGTGTCGTCTCGGCGACGTCGCCGCACGTGGTCAGGACTTCCTTGACGAAGTCCGAGGCGACGATCTGCTCGCGGTAGCTGTAGTAGCCCGGCAGCGTCGGCGCGAACGAGGCGGTCTGGTAGTCGCCGTCGGCCGCGACCGGGATCTGGCCGCTCCAGACCGGCACGCCGTCGCAGTTCGCCTTGTCCTGGGCCGCGAACGGCCCGTAGAGCATTGCCAGGACCGTCACCTGCGCGCCCGCCAGGCCCTCGACGTGGATCCGGTCGTAGATCGACGTGCCGGCCGTGACGCGTTGCGCGCTGACCGTGGTCGTCACCTTCGGCTCGGCCTGCACCTTGAAGCTCTCGGAGACGATGCCGCACGCCGACGTGACCCCGATGTGCACGGCGTCGCTGGGCACGATCTCGACGTACGTGTACCAGCCGACCTTCGTTATCTTCGCCGGCGGCGTCGTGTAGACCCCGGCGCCGTTGGTCTTGAACGAGCCCTGCCAGGCGGGCGTCCCGTCGCAGCGCGCCTGTGCGAGCGCCGTGAACGGGCCGTAGATCTTCGCGGTCACGGTCGTCTTCCAGTTTGCGGCGGCGCCAGTGAGCGTCACTCGGTCGGTGCTGGTCCCGCCTGCGGTGAGCACTGTCGGCGACGCGGTGCTCGTGATCCCGATCTGGCGCTTGGACGCGGGCGTGCGAATGGTCGCGGAGATGTCCTGCGTGTTCGGGGCGACCAGACGCTGCCCGTTCGGCGCAGCGGCGGGCGTCGAGGGCGCGAACACCTGCGGCAGGGTCGAGGGCAGGCCCAGGGCCTGCACGACCAGGTGCGGAGACACCGAGGCGGGCGTGAAGGTGACGGTGGCCGAGCCGCCCGTCCCGGTGCGCAGCTGGCGCGACCCGCCGTCGGCGTCGACCATGAGCGCGACGCCCGGCAGTGCGTTGCCCGCGGCGGAGAGGACGCGGACCGTCACGGTCGCCGCCTTGCCGACGGTGAGGCTCGACGACGCGGCGAGATCGATCCGGTAGGGGCCGTGGAAGAGCGCCGAGTCGCTTGCGATCCGGCCGTAGATCGACGCGACCGCCGGGCTGACGTCGGCCGGGTCCAGCTCACCCGGGCGGGCGTCGCCCATCAGGGTGTGGATGTAGAGCATCGCCGCCGCGGCCTGGTTCGGGTCGTTGGTCTGGCCGAACCGCCAGGCGGCGTACGCGATGCGTTGCATCCTCTCGACGGGAACCGCCTGGCCCTCGCGGTTGACGAGCTTGCCGCTCGTGTCCTCCCTGTAGCGGTAGGCCGCGGACGGGTACCAGAAGCGGAGATCGATGCAGTAGGTGTCGGGAACACCCGGAATCGCGCCCGTGAAGCTGCCGTACCAGCGGGTGCCGTACCGGCCGGTCTTGTAGTAGCCCGTCCCGGCCGTCCCGCACGTGTTGCGCGTCCCACCGGCGCAGGGGTCGTTGCGATTCGGCGGGGTGGCCGCGCGGCTCACCGCGGGCAGCGCAACGACGCCCAGCAGGCAGACGAGAACGGCGATGGGCGCGCGAATACGCATCTGGTGGATTTTTCGGAGGGGACCAGACGTTCCCTTCTTTCGATGGAGATCTCCGAGCTCTGGCGGTACCCGGTCAAGTCGCTGCGCGGCGAGTCGCTCGAGGTGGCGGAGCTGACCACGCTGGGCATCGCCGGCGACCGGCTCGTGCATGCGGTCCGGCCCGGGGGCCGCGTCTTCACCGCCCGAACCCACTCCGGGATGCTCAGCCTGCAGGGCGGGCTCGACGCAGACGGCATCCCGACCATCGACGGTCTCCGCTGGGACGATCCGGCGTCGCTCGACGCCGTGCGCGCCGTGACCGGGCCCGACGCGGAGCTCGTCTACTACGACGGCGACGGCCCGCAGCGGTTCGACGTCCTCCCCATCTCGCTCGCAACCGACGGCGGCGTCGCCGCGGTCGGCGTCGACCGGCGCCGCTTCCGCGCGAACGTCTATCTCTCCGGCGTGCCCGGGCTCACCGAGCGCGACTGGGTCGGCCGCGAGATCCACCTGGGCGAGGCGGTCGTCGGCGTCCGCCAGGTGCGCGGCCGCTGCGTGATGACGACGTTCGACCCGGACACGCTCGAGCAGGACATCACGGTGCTACAGAAGATCTACTGGGAGCTCGACGGCCGGACGGCGCTCGATTGCTACGTGATCCGGCCCGGGCAGATGCGCGTCGGCGACCCGGTCGAGGTCGGCGGCTTCTGGACGCTCGAGCGCCGTGCGGGCTAGCGCCGGCTCAGCGCCGTGCGCCGATGACTCGACATGGGGCCCCACAGGTGGATGAATACGCCGCCGCGACCGGCATGGCGGGGCGCGGCAAACGAACGCCCGCCGCGAAGCGCAAGGTCTTGGCCGTCGAAAATCGTCATGCGAGCCGCAGGCGAGCGGATTTTCGACCGGGAGCCGGGCGGAGCCCGGCGACAATGCGCCTGGGAGGATTCGAACCTCCGACCCGCGGCTTAGAAGGCCGCTGCTCTGTCCCCTGAGCTACAGGCGCGTAGGAAAAGCGTAGCGCTGTCCGCCGCCGTACCTCGACTGGCGAGACACCCGTTCACTGGTTACCGTGCCGTTCGTGACCCTGCTGGGCGACCACGTACCGAGAGCGGAGCGCGTCGAACGCGGGCGGGCCGCCCGGAAAGCCGCCCCGCGGGGCAGCCACGGCGAATGGACGCCGGCGGCCGACCGGCCCGACCCGATCCTCCTGCTCGAGCAGCAGGCCGAGACACGGGTCCCCGAGCTCGTGCCGATGCGGTACGGGCGGATGCTGGTCTCGCCGTTCGCGTTCTACCGGGGCGCCGCGGCGATCATGGCGGCCGATCTCGCGGCCACGCCCGCGTCCGGCTATCGGGTCCAGACGTGCGGCGACGCGCACCTCTCGAACTTCGGAATCTTCGGCACTCCCGAGCGGAAGTTCATCTTCGACATGAACGACTTCGACGAGACGCTTCCGGCGCCGTGGGAGTGGGACGTCAAGCGCCTCGCCGCGAGCTTCGCCGTCGCCGGGCGCGAGGGCGGCCTTTCGCGCAAGCAGCGCGCCCGCGCGGTCGCCGCGACGGTCCAGTCCTACCGGACGACCCTGCGGTCGCTCGCCGACGGCCGGGCCGTCGACGTCTGGTACGCGCATCTCCAGGTGCATCACCTGATGCGGGATCTGCGCGCCGAGTTCAGCGCGAAGCGCCTGGTGCAGGTCGAGGCCGACGTGGCGAAGGCGCAGACCAAGGACAGCATCCGCGCGCTGAAGAAGCTGACCGGCCACGTCGACGGCGAGCGGCGCTTCATCGACGACCCGCCGCTGATCGTCACGCTCGAGAGCCTCTTCGGCGCGGAGGCCTGGCGCTCGATCGCGGACGAGGTCGAGGCCATGATCGACGCCTACCGCTCGGCGCTGTCGCCGGAGCGGCGCGACCTGCTCGACCAGTACCACCTCGTCCACGTGGCGCGCAAGGTGGTCGGCGTCGGCAGCGTCGGCACCCGTGCCTGGGTCGCTCTTTTCGTCGGAACGGATGCCGACGATCCGCTGATGCTGCAGGTCAAGGAGGCTCAGCCCTCGGTGCTCGAGCCGTTCGCCGGCGCCAGCGAATACGAGCACCACGGCGAGCGCGTGGTCGTAGGCCAGCGGCGGCTCCAGGCGGCGGGAGACGCTCTGCTCGGCTGGACGCGCATCGAGAGCGGGCTCGACGGCGGCCAGCGGGACTACTACGTCCGCCAGCTCTGGGACTGGAAGGGAAGCGCCACCCTCGAGGGGATGAGCCCGGAGGGCATGGCGGCGTACGGGCGGACGTGCGGCGCCACCCTGGCGCGGGCCCACGCCCGCACCGGTGACCGCGTCGGGATCGCCGCCTACCTCGGCTCGGGCGACGCCTTCGACGGGGCCCTCGCCGACTTCGCCGAGGCGTATGCCGACCAGAACGAACGCGACTACGCGACGCTGCAGGCGGCGGTCGAGTCGGGGCGGATCACCGCCGAGCAGGGCGTCTAGCGGACGCCGAAGTCTGCCGTCACGATCGTGACGTCGAGCCCCTCGTAGACGCCGGGTGCGGCGAGCGCACGGACGCTGCCGACGCCGACCTCGCGCCACGACGGGGTGAGGAGATTCTTGCGGTGCGGCGGGCTGTTCAGCCAGGCGTCGATCGCCTCGGCCGCGCTCAGGTCGGGCGACTGCCACACCATGTTCTCGCCGGTGCCCCAGGTGTGGCGCGCGCGCGGCGGGTAGAGCGGCTTGATGCGCTTCCAGAACGGCGAGCCGTCGGCCGACTCGTGGCGGAAGTAGCCGTCCTGCGCCATCGAGAGGGAGTGGCTGCGCGCGGCGACCGAGAGTTGCTTGTTCAGGCGCAGCGGGACGAGGTGGTACTTCAGCCGCACGTCGTTGATCGCGGTGAGCACGTCCTGCTCGAGCGACGCCAGGAAGCTCGTCTGGGTCGCCGAGGGCGTTGCCTGGCTGTTCACGACCGGCGGCGGGTCGGTCGCGCGCGCAGCGGCAGCCGGGACCAGCACGAGGAGCGCTGCGAGAACGGCGATTCGCCTCATCCATCTCACTATCGGGCGCTCGGGCCCGCGCGCAATCAACCGATCGGGGGATCATGCGCCGGGGTGTCGACCACCACCGGAGCGGGCGCCCGCGCCTTGCGGTTCTGGTGCCAGTCCATCAGCAGCACCTGAATCGCACCGGCGACCGGGATCGCCCCGAGCGCGCCGAGGATCCCGGCGAGCTTCGCACCGAGGAGAATTGCGATCAGTACGACGAGCGGCGAGAGCTGCACCGTCTTCGAGTAGATCACCGGCTGGAGGAAGTGGTTCTCGATCTGCTGGTACACGACGAAGAAGGCGACGACGATGATCCCGGCGGGGATCGAGTGCAGGAAGGCGACGGTGCCGATCACGACCCCGGCCATCGTCGCGCCGGCGAGCGGGATCAGGTCGAGGATCGCAACGATCACGCCGAGCGCGACCGCGAACGGCACGCCGAGCGCGAGCAGGACGATCGTGGTGAGCGTGCCGGCGATCAGGCTGATCGCGAGGTTCCCGGTCACGTACCCGCCGACGTTGCGGTAGATGTCGCGGCCGATCTTCCGCCAACGGGCCTGGGAGCCCTCGGGGATCAGGCCGTAGACGCGCTCCATCCACATCGGGCCCTCGAGCAGCATGAAGAACGTCAGGAACGCGATCGTGATCGTCGCGATCACGAGCGAGATCACGCTCTTCGTGATCGTGATCGCCGCGCCGGTGAGGCCGAGCACCTTCGAGGCTCCCCCGCTCTTCACCTGCTCCCGGATCTTCTCGACGATGTGGTACTTCGTCTCGAGGAAGCCGAACCGGCCCTTCCCCTTGGTCACGTCGTCCACGTAGCCCGGCACGGCCTGGACGAAGTCGTTGACCTGGCCGACCAGCGTCGGGATGAAGGCGTAGCCGATCGCGGCGATCGCGAGCAGTGTGATCACGCTGGTGATCCCCACCGCGTGACCGCGTTTCTTCACCCCGTGTCGCATGAACCAGTCGACGAGCGGGTTGAGAGCCATCGCCATGAACAGCGCGACCAGCAGCCAGGTGATCACCCCGCGCGTGACCGCGATCATGGTCAGTAGCGCCCACGCCGCGATCACCAGCGCGATCACTGCGAAAACGGTCCGCACGCTGAAGCGCACCACGCGTTCCTGGCCCATGCGTGAAGAATCGCCGCAGCGCCGGACGGCCTCCGTCTAGGCTCCGGGCATGGCCAACGCAACGCTCTACACCAACCACGGCGCGATCGAGATCGAGCTCTACCCGGCCGACGCGCCCAAGACCGTCGAGAACTTCACCACCCTCGCAGGCAAGGGGTTCTACGACGGCGTCGATCTTCCACCGCATCATCCCCGACTTCATGATCCAGGGCGGCGACCCGACCGGCACCGGCTCAGGCGGCCCCGGCTACCAGTTCGAAGACGAGTTCAACAACCACAAGATCGAGCGCGGCGCACTCGCGATGGCGAACGCCGGCCCGAACACGAACGGCAGCCAGTTCTTCATCGTCACCGCCGACGCGTGTCCGTGGCTGGACGGCAAGCACACCGTCTTCGGCAAGGTCGTCAACGGCATGGACGTCGTCGAGGCGATCGAGGCGATCGAGACGGACGGATCCGACCGGCCGCGCGAGGACGTCACGATCCAACGAGTGGAGCTGGCTCCGGAATAGCCACCGGCGCCGCGGCGCCGAAGCGCGAACGCTGGAGCAGCCAGAACCCGCCCTCGAGCGCGGGGCCGATGCCCAGGGCGAAGACGACGGTGCCGATCCCGATCGTCCCGCCCAGGGCGAACCCCGCGCCGAGGGCGAGCAGCTCGATCCCGATCCGGACGATCCCCAGCCGCAGGTGCGTGCGCGCTCCGACGACGACCATCAGCGAGTCGCGCGGCCCCGCGCCGAGGTAGGCGCCGATGTACAGCGCAGATGCGATCCCGAAGATCGGCATCGAGACGGCGAGCAGCGCGATCCGGACCCCGAGCGCGTCCTCCGAGAGCGAGTCGACGGCCGGGATCGCGGTCAGCCCCTGGATGAACACCCCGACGAGGACGGCGTTCGCCACGGTGCCGACGCCGATCCTGGCCCCCAGCCCCCAGGCGAGCGCGAGGACGAAGACGCCGACCACGATGTTCGCCTCGCCGAAGGTCAGCGGCGTGTGGTCGGCGATGCCCTGGTGGAGCACGTCCCACGGCGACAGCCCGAGCTCGGCCTCGAGCATGCAGACGATCGCGACGGCGAACAGGAACAGCCCGCCGAGGAGCGCCGACCAGCGCGCGACGAGCCCGCCGAGGACGCGAGGGGGAACGTGCATCCGACCTACGCTAGTCGAGCCATTCGGGTCGATCGAAGCCGCCGTACTCCTGGATCGCCCCGTAGATGTGCTGGACGATCTGCGTGCTGCTGATGGTCAGCTTGCATGTCCCGTACGGAAGCATGTTCACACGCTTCCGTTTACTCGCCCGAGAGTAGGCGTTGACCATCGACTTCGTGAGACAGGACGCCGGCACCGAGCGCCCTTCGTCACAACGAAGAACTCGGGCCTGTTCTCGCTCATCCGTTCTCATTCTCGACAACGTACAGCGTTGCCGGACGGAGCAACAAGAGCGGGCGGCGAGGATCGAACTCGCGACTGGAACTTGGAAGGATCCCGTGATACCACTTCACCACGCCCGCGCGCAGCGCGTCTAGCGTAGCGAGCATGGATCCGTATCGCTGGTCCTGGGACGCGGACGCACTGGTCGTCATCCCCGGAATGGCGGCCGCCTATGCGATCGCCCTGACCCGCTTCAGGGCCCCGCCCTGGCGCATCGTCTGCTTCGCCTTCGGCTGCGTGCTGATGCTCGTGGTTCAGATCACGCCGCTCGACACGCTCGCACTCCACTACCTGCTCGTCATGCACCTGCTCCAGAACGTCGTCCTCGCCGAATGGGGCCCGCTGCTGATCGTGCTCGGCCTCACCCCGGCGATGGCGCGCGAGCTCGAGCGCATCCCCGGCTTCCGCACCCTGACCCACCCGCTCGTCGCGCTGCCGGTCTGGCTCGGCGCCTACTACGCCTGGCACCTGCCCTGGGCGTACGACGCGGCGCTCCGCCACCAGTGGACGATCCTCCACCTCGAGCACGCGACGTACTTCACCGCCGGCTGCCTGCTCTGGTGGCCGGTCGTTCAGGGGCAACGGCCGAGCGGCCAGAAGGCGCTCTACCTCTTCGCCGCGTTCGTGTTCGGAGCCCCACTCGGGCTGCTGCTCGCGCTGCTCCCGAACGCGATCTACGGCTTCTACGACGGCGTGCCGCGGCTCTGGGGGCTGTCGCCGATCACCGACCAGCAGATCGCCGGCGTGACGATGGCCTCGGAGCAGGCGATCGTCCTCTTCGCCGCGTTCGCGTTCTTCCTGCTGCGCTTCTTCGACGAGGAAGGGCGCAAGGACGCGTACCGCGCGCCGAGATGATCGATTCCCAACTCGCGTCCGCGAGCACGCGAGTTGGGAATCGATCATCTACTGGGACAGGCAGTCCATGATCACCTTGAGGTCGTCGTCCCGCGGGCCGACGCCCCAGAGCAGCACCGCGTTGTGCTCGGCGCGCAAGACGTCCTTCAGGGCGATCACCTTGCGATGGAAGCGCTGGTAGGCCCGGACGATCCGTTCGGCGCCGCTCCGGTCGTTCCCGAACGAGACGATGACGCGGTTGTTCGGGAAGCGCAGGCTGAACGCTCCCCCCTCGGCGGCATTGGCGACGAGGTCGGCCGGCGGCGGGTTGGTCACCTTCAGGCCCTTCTTCACCAGGCAGGCCCGGCTCTTGTCGACCGAGTACGTCTTCGTCCCGCCGCCGCAACCGGCGGCGAGGATCACGACGAGGACGACCGACACGAGAAGGGAGAACCTGCCCACCCGGCGATTCTCGCACGTGGTCAGGACCGCGGGCCGAAACAGCCGGGTCGCAATTTGCGAGAACTTTGCCTCCCGGGGCCCTTGCATCACGGGGTGCCGACGTCGTAGATTGCAGATGCGCCGAGCACGGGGTGCGAGTAGGTCGAAACCCAGCCGAGCAGCCGGTACGCGCAAGCGGAAGGTCGGTCGGAAGGGTGGACGAAAGCAACACCCGGCTCGGCGAATCTTTGGTCCAAAACGGCCGGGTCAGCCGTCCAGGGCGCTTCTCACGAAGAACAGCAGGTTCGCCGGACGCTCGGCGAGCCTGCGCATCAGGTACGGGTACCAGTCCGGCCCGAACGGGGTCGCGACCAGCACCCGGTGGCCCTGGTGCACCAGGTCGAGCTGCAGCTGCGACCGCACGCCGAACAGCATCTGGAGCTCCATGCGGTCGGGCCCGGCGCCGAGGGCGACCGCGTGCTCGATCCGCCGCTCGTCGTGTGTCGCGACGGCCGTGAACGCCGCCCCCTCGAGGCAGCGCGCCACCAGCCGGTCGTACGCCGCGTCGACGTCCGCCTTCTTCGGGTACGCGATCGCCGCCGGCTCCTTGTACGCGCCCTTGACGATGCGGAGGTTCGGCTCGAGCGGCAGCAGAGCCTCGAGATCCTCGGGCGTCCGGAAGAGGTACGCCTGAAGAACGGTGCCGACGTTGTCGTGGCCGGCCTCGCGCAGGCGCCGGTAGATCCGCAGCGTCGCGTCGACGTACGGCGAGTCCTCCATGTCGATCCGGATGAAGTTCTCGCGGCGCGCCGCCTCGGCGACCAGCCGCTCGATGTTCCCGTAGGCGAGCTCCTCGTCGACTGCGAGGCCGAGGTGGGTCGGCTTCACCGAGACGTTGGTCTGCAGCTGCTCGGTCGCGATCCGGCGCAGCACCTCCTCGTACGTCGCCGTCACCTGCTCGGCCTCGGCCGCACCCTTCACGTGCTCGCCGAGCAGAGTCGTGTTCGTCCGCAGATCCTGCTCGTTCAGGCCGCGGAGGGTGGCCACGACCTCGTCGAGGGTCTCGCCGCCGACGAAGCGTGACGCGCCGAGGCGCATGCCGTACTTGTCGACGAACCGGCGGAGACGCGGGCTGTCCGCTGCGGCGAGGATCAGGCCGCGGAGCATGGTCAAGCGACCTGGAAGACACCGTCGAGCATCGCGTCGAGCGCGCGGCGCTCGTCGTCCGTGAGCGGACGGAGCGGCGGGCGGACGTCCTCGCGGATCGGCACGCCGCGGCGCACCAGCACGTGCTTGAGGGCGGCGTGCCGCGGGAAGCGGTCGACCTCGCCGCGCAGCGCGCCCGGATCGACGTCCTCGCCGCGGACGGCGGCGGCGACGATCTCCGGAAACGCCGAGGCCAACGCGGAGACCGCCCCGACGGCGCCCGCCTCCATCGCCCGTGCGATCAGGCCCTCGTAGCCGATGAAGACCTCGAGGCCGTCGATCAGATACGGCTCCAGCTGCTCCCACGTGCGGTCGGACACCTTCATCCCGGCGAGGTTCGGCGCGCGCTCGCGCAGGCGCTCGACGACGGCCGGCGGGACGGCGTAGCCGCTCGTGATCGCGAACTCGTAGACGTAGAACGGCAGCGGCGCGCAGGCGGCTGCCGCCGTCGCGAAGTGCTCCAGCTGCGAGGTCTCGTCGAGCGCGAAGTACGGCGGCGCGATCACCGCGACCGCGTCGGCGCCGATCTCCGCGGCGTGCGCGGCCAGGGCGGCGGTGTCGGCGGTGGACTGCGCTCCGGCGTGGACGGCGATCTGCAACCGGCCGGCGGACGCCGCGAGGAACAGCTCGGACGCCCGCTTCCGCTCGGCGAGCGTGAGCAGGATCCCCTCGCCGTTCGTCCCGAGCGACAGCACCCCGTCGAGCCCGCCGGCGGCGAGAAAGTCGGCGACCGGGCCGAACCCGTCCTCGTCGAGGGCGGAGCCGCCCTCCCTGAGCGGCGTGACCGAGGCGGCAATCGCTCCCTTCAGCACGGGCAGGACACTATCTCCCGTTGACAGAGAAGTGCTGCGTGTCCTGGACGCTTCCCGGCCAGTTGCCGCCCCAGCCCCACCCCAGGGCCCGGAACGCCTCGACCAGCACGCCTCCCGCGTACGCCATTCCCGGCCGGTGGCGCGACCGGTCGAGATACGGCGCGCTGGCCGGATGCGAGCTGCGCCCGTTCGAGATGTAGGGGTTCTCGATCGGGTTGACGTCGATCGCGAGGCCGTAGGCGTGGTTCGACCAGTGGCTCGACCCCGTCGCGTTGCGGCAGTTGAACGAGGACGTGTTGTCGGCCTCGATCGAGCGGAAGTCGTCGCCGCCGTAGCGGTCGACCGGCTCCATCCGCCGGATCGGGAAGCGGGCCGCGTAGAGGCGACGGAACACCTCGACGAGCGTGGCCGCCGCCGTCCGGTTCGCGATCAGCCGTCCGGTGTGGTCGCGCCCGTCGAAGCCGCGGTACGTGAGCGTGATCAGGCGGAGCTCGGAGAGCCCGACCGGGCAGCCCGCGTGCCACGAGACGTCGGTCATCTGCGCGCGCATCGCCGCCGGGATCGGCTGGACGCGGGCGTGGTAGCCCGGTGTGAGTGCGAGGGCGACGGCGAGGACTACGAGACCCACAGTCGGGGCGGCGAGATTCGAACTCGCGGCTTCTGCCTCCCAAAGGCAGCACTCTGACCAGGCTGAGCTACGCCCCGCTCCGCCGCAGTGTAGGCGGATAACGTGCCGGATCCGTGACGGACGTCGCCTATATCCCCTCCGAGAGCGTCACGAACGAGCGCCAGCCGGCGATCGGCTACGCGATGGCCCTCGGCGCCGGAACGCTGTTCGCGCTCAACGGCGTCGTCTCGAAGGTGATCCTCAAGTCCGGCCTCTCGTCGCTGCGGCTGACGGAAGTCCGCTGCACCGGCGCGTTCATCGGCCTGCTGCTGATCATCCTCGCCACCCGGCCGCAGGCGCTGCGCACGAACCGCCGCGAGTTGCTCTTCCTCGCCGTGTTCGGCGTGTTCGGGGTGGCGCTCGTGCAGCTGTTCTACTTCCTGTCGATCCACCGGCTCGAGATCGGCGTCTCGCTCCTGATCCAGTACCTCGGGCCGCTGTTCGTGGCGCTGTTCGCGTTCTTCGTGCTGAAGGAGCACGTCCGCGGGCGGATCTGGCTCGCACTCGCGCTCGCCCTCGGCGGCCTCACGGTGGTCGTCGGCCTCTGGAACGGCGTGACGCTCGACGGACTCGGGGTGCTGTTCGGGCTGTGCTCGGCCGTCACGTTCGCCGGCTACATGCTCCTCGCCGAACGGGCGGTCGGGAAGCGCGACCCGATCTCGCTGCTCTGCTTCGGCTTCCTGTTCGCGACGATCTTCTGGGCGATCGTCCAGCCCTGGTGGCGCTTCCCGTTCGACGTGCCCGGCCGGTCGGTGTCGCTGCTCGGCCGCCTCTCCGGCGAGCACCTCCCGATCTGGCTGCTGATGACCTGGATGATCCTGATCGGGACGATCGTCCCGTTCTTCCTGATCGTCGGATCGATGCGCCACATCACCGCGACCCGCGCCGGGATCCTGGCGATGGTCGAACCCGTCGTGGCCAGCCTCGCCGCCTACGCGTGGCTGGGCGAGACGCTGAACGGCACGACGCTGATCGGCGGCGCGGTCGTGCTCTGCGGGATCATCCTGGCGCAGAGCGCCCGGTAGGGCACAGCGCGCTTTCCGGGTTGCAAAGATGGGCCGAACGGCCCATTGGCGCTCACGCAGGGCCCGAATAGCCTCCTGCGCACTGGGCGATGCGAACCGCGGCCGGCCTCAGGCCGTTCATTCCGCGGTGAGCGCCAGGAAGGGCCCGCTGCGCCGACCCCCCCGAGCAGCGGGCTTTTCCATTTCCGGTGACGGTTGAGTGGTGGGACACCGGGTGTCCCACCGGTCGGGCTACCATCATCGTCCGTGGTAGCGCGGCTCCTACTCGCGTCGCCCCGCGGATACTGCGCGGGAGTCGAACGGGCCGTCGAGACCGTCGAGCGTGCGCTGGAGCTCCACGGCGCGCCGGTCTACGTCCGCCGGCAGATCGTCCACAACGCCCACGTCGTCCGCGATCTCGAGGCCCAGGGCGCCGTCTTCGTCGAGAGCGAGGAGGAGCCGCCACCCGGCGCGCTGCTCGTCCTCTCCGCGCACGGGGTCGCGCCGGCCGTCCACGAGCGCTCGGCCGAGCGGCGGCTGCGTACGATCGACGCCGCCTGTCCGCTCGTCACGCGGGTGCACGTCGCCGTGCGGCGCTACGCCGCCGACGGCTACACGATCCTCCTCGTCGGCCACGCCGGACACGAGGAAGTCGTCGGCACGTTCGGCGAGGCGCCGGAGGCGACGATCGTCGTCGAGACGGTCGCCGACGCCCGCACCGTCGAGGTGCGGGACCCGGCGCGCGTCGCCTACGCGACACAGACCACCCTTTCCGTCGACGAGACCGCCGAGATCGTCGCCGTCCTCCGCGAGCGCTTTCCCGCGATCGAGGGGCCCGACGAGGGTGACATCTGTTACGCGACCACGAACCGGCAGCAGGCGGTGAAGGAGCTCGCCGCCGAGGTGGACGTCGTGCTCGTGATCGGCTCGACGAACAGCTCGAACTCGAACCGGCTGGTCGAGACCGCCCGGGCGTCGGGCGCCGAGGCGTACCTGATCGAGGACGAGAGCATGATCGACGAGCGCTGGTTCGAGGGCGCGAAGGCCGCCGGGCTGACCGCCGGCGCGTCGACGCCCGAGCACCTCGTGCGGCGCGTCTGCGACTGGTTCCGGGCGCGCGGCGTCGAGATCGTCGGCGAGTCGGCGCCCGCGGTGGAGGACGTGTTCTTCCGCCTGCCGGCGCAGGTGCGCCGGATCGTTTCCGCAGCCTGAGATGATCGGCCGGTGACGGCCGGCTTCGTCCCCTTCCAGGGCTACCGCACCCGATACTGGATCGCCGGCGAGCCGGCGCCCGGGACGCTGCCGCTGCTCTGCCTGCACGGCGGGCCGGGCTCGTCGCACACGTACTTCACCCGGCTCGAGCGGCTCGCAGACGAGGGGCGGCAGGTCGTGCTGTACGACCAGCTCGGCTGCGGCGACTCCGACCGGCCCGACGACGACTCGCTCTGGACGCTCGATCTGTTCGTCTCGGAGGTGCAGGCGGTGCGCGACCACCTCGGCCTCGATCGCGTCCACCTGCTCGGGACGTCGTGGGGCGGGATGCTCGCCCAGGAGTACGCGCTGACCCGGCCGGCGGGGCTCGAGTCGCTCGTCCTCTCGTCGACGCTGGCGAGCGCCGACCAGTGGGTCTCGGAGGCGCGGCGGCTGCTCGCCGAGCTCGGCCCGGACGCCGGCGAAGCCGAGCTCTCGGCCGCGCATTTCTGCCGGCTCGACCCACCGCCGCCGGAGATGGAAATCATGGCGGTGAAGCGGAACCCGAGGGTCTACGAGGCGATGTGGGGCCCGAACGAGTTCACGTGCACCGGCCAACTGAAGGGCTGGACGACCGTCGACCGGCTCGGGGAGATCCGGGTGCCGACGCTGGTGATCCGCGGCGGCTACGACATGTGCACGCCGGCGATCGCGCAGGTGCTCGTCGACGGCATCGCCGGGTCCGAGCTCGTCGTGCTGGAGCACAGCGCGCACGTGCCGGTGGTCGAGGAGCCCGAGCGGTACCGCGCCGTCGTCGCCGAGTTCCTCGCCCGGGTCGAGGCAAGGCTCTAGGCCTTCGCGAGGTCGAGCTCGGGGCCAACGCGGGTCTCGACCGCGAGCGTCTCCGCCGCGATGCGCTCGCCGTACGGCGAGAGCAGCTCGGCGTCTGCGTCGGGGACAGTCAGGACGATCCGGTCCGTGACCTCGAGACCGCGGTCTTTCCTGAGGCTGTTCGCCGAGTGGATCAGGTCGAGCGCCCGGCCCTCGGCGCGGAGCTCATCGTCGAGCTCGGGATCGATCTCGACGCTCAGGTCACCGTCGGAGGCGAACGCGAAGCCGGCGTTCTCGGCCTCCCGCTCGACGAGGTATTCGTTCTCGGCGAGCAGCTCGCCGGCGACCCGTACCTGCCCCGGGCCTTCCCACACCCACTCCCCTGCTTCCAGCGCGCGCCGCAGCTCCGGCAGACGCGGCCCCAGGCGCGGGCCGAGCACCGGCAGGTTCGGCTTCAACCGGACGCGGCTCCCGCCGCCCTCCCCCTGGATCAGGTCACGAACGCGGAGCTCCTCCGCGATCTCCGCGGCGTGGTTGCGCGTCGCATCCGTGGCGCCGTAGACGTACGCGCGACGCAGCGGCTGGCGCTGCTTGACCCCGGACTGGGAGCGAGCCTGCCGCCCGAGCTCGACCACCCGCCGCACCTCGCCGATCTCGGCGAGCAGCTTCGCGTCCGGTGCGACCGCCTCCGGCCAGCCGGCCAGGTGCACCGAATCGGGCGCACCCTCGCACACCCCGGCGATCAGGTTCCGCCATAGCTCGTCGGCGAGAAACGGCATCACCGGCGCGATCACCCGCAGCCCCTGGGCGAGCGCGAACCAGAGGGTTCGAAACGCCGCCTCGTCGTACGAGTAGAAGCGGCGACGCGAACGGCGGATGTACCAGTTGGAGAGATCGTCGACGAAGGAGTCGAATGCGCGGGTGACGACGGGCGTGCGGTAGGTGTCGTACCCCTCGGTCGCCTCGGCGACGAGTTGCCGCGTCCGCTCGACGACCCACGCGTCGAGCGCCTGGGCGGCCGGCGGCCCACCGGCGAGATCCTCGTACGTCGGCTCGAAGTCCTCGATGTTCGCGTAGGTGACGAAGAACGAGACCGAGTTCCAGAGCGTGAGCAGCCGCCGCCCGACCTCGCGCGCCGGCCCGTAGCCGAACTTCAGGTTCTGGGCCGGCGACGTGTCGCAGAACTGCCAGCGCATCACGTCGGCGCCCATCCGGTCGAACGCCTCGTTCGCATCGATCGAGTTGCCCCACGAGCGATGCATCTCGCGGCCGTTCTCGTCGAGCAGCTTCTCGTACGTGAGCACGCGCCGGTACGGCGAGCGGCCGATCATCGTCACCGACATGAAGAACTGCGAGTAGAACCAGAGCCTGATCTGCTCGCGCATCTCCGAGATCCAGTCGGCCGGGAACCATTTCTCCCAGTACGCGTGGTCGGGCAGGTCCGCGCCGGTCAGGCCCTCGGCCGCGCCGGTCGCGTAGCCGTGCTCGATGTAGCTCGGGCTCTCCCAGCCGAGCGTCGACAGCGGGACGATGCCCGCGTCGAGCCACGCGTCTCCGACCTCCGGGATGCGCCGCACCTCGGTCGCGCACGACTCGCAGCGGATCGGCACCTCGTCGATCCACGGGCGGTGCAGCTCCTGCAGCTGCTCGAGCCCGCCGACGGCCCGCTCCTCGAGCTCGGCTCTCGACCCGATCACGTTCAGGTGGCCGCACGAGCAGGGGTAGAACGGCAGCGGCAGGCCGAAGTAGCGCTTCCGCGAGATGTTCCAGTCGCCCATGTTGAAGAGCCAGTCGTCCATTCGCTTGCCGTACTGCGGAGGCGTCCACTCGACCTTCGTGTTCTCCTCGCGCAGCTGCGCGCGCACCTCGTCGACGCCGATGAACCAGTCGTCGACGACGCGGAAGACCAGCGGTGTCCGGCAGCGCCAGCAGATTGGGTAGCGGTGGGTGATGCGCGCGGCCGCGACCAGAAGGCCCTTTTCCTCGAGCGCCGCAACGACGGGCTGCTCGACCTCGCCGGTCGACATCCCGGCGTACGGGCCGTACTGCGGGTAGAAGCGGCCACTCTCGTCGATCGGCACGAGCACGGGCAGGTCGTGCACCTTCGAGAGCTCGAAGTCGTCAGTCCCGGCGCCGGGAGCGATGTGGACGATGCCGCTGCCCTCGTCGAGCGCCACGTCGTCCCACGGGATCACCCGGTGGACGATCCCCTGCTGCACCTCGAGCTCGTCGAACGGGCCGGTGTACTCCCAGCCGACCAGATCCTCGCCGCGGAGCACGTGGTCGTACTCGCCGCCGGTCTCGGCGAGCCGCCACCCGCCGTCGCGGAGCCCGTACTCGGCGTCCGGCCGCACGGCCGCGGCGACGTTCACCGGCAGTGTCCACGGTGTCGTCGTCCAGACGATCAGCGACTCGCCCTCGCGCTCCTTCAGCGGGAAACGGACGTAGAGCGACGGGTGGTCGAGCTCTTCGTAGTTGCCCTCGCCCGCCTGCTCGTGCTGCGACAGCGACGTACCGCACCGGGGACACCACTGGGTCGAGCGGTGGCCCTGGAACAGCCAGCCGCGGCGGTGCACCTCCTTGAGGAACCGCCAGATGTACTCGATGTTCGTGTCGGAGAAGGTGTAGTAGTCGTTGTCCCAGTCCATCCACATCCCGAGCCGCTGCGACTGCTTCGTGATCACCTCCGCGTACTCGGCGACGCGCTCGCGGCAGCGGGCGGAGAACGCGGCGATGCCGTACTCCTCGATCTCGCGCTTCGAGTTCAGGCCGAGCGCCTTCTCGACCTCGACCTCGACCCAGAGGCCCTGGCAGTCGAATCCGTTCTGGTAGCGCTGGTCCTTGCCGAGCAGCGCCTGGTAGCGCTGGAAAACGTCCTTCAGGGTGCGACCCCACGCGTGGTGGACGCCCATCGCGTTGTTCGCCGTGATCGGGCCGTCGACGAAGCTGAACGGCTCGTTGCCCCGGTTCAGCTCGCGCAAGCGCTCGAACGTCCGCTCGGCGTCCCAGCGCTCGAGCACGGCGACCTCGATCGCCGGGTGATCCGGGACAGGCGGAAGCGGCGCAAATCTGCGAGCCATGGTTCGATTCTACGGTTCGCTTGGCCCACATCCGGGAAGGGTTCGGCCGGTACCCTCGTTACCACTTGGTGACTCAGCGAATACGTAAGACCGAAAGGAATCCACGAATGTCCACCGCAGTGACCACGCAGACCTTCGATCAAGAGGTGCTCCAGAGCGACAAGCCGGTCATCGTCGACTTCTGGGCCGAGTGGTGCGGGCCTTGCCACGCCGTCTCCCCCGTCCTCGACAAGATCGCCGAGGAGCGGGCCGGCGAGCTGAAGCTCGTGAAGATCAACGTCGACGAGGAGCAGGAGCTGATGATCCAGTACGGGGTGCAGTCGATCCCGACGATCATCCTCTTCAAGGACGGTGCTCCGTCTGCCGCCGTGATCGGCGCCCAGCCGAAGGGCGCGATCGAGAAGGCGCTCGGCCTCGACGGCAGCGCTCCCGCCTGAACCGCCGACTCGAGCCACCCGGCTTCCTGCTCGTCAATCCGCGTTCCGGCTCAGCCGACGCACACCTGGACGACCTGCTCGAGGCGTGCGCGGCGGCCGGCGTGGAGACGCGCGTCCTCGACGAGGGCGACGACCCTGCGGCGATCGCGGCCCGCGCAGATACGGCGGCCCTCGGGATGGCGGGCGGCGACGCCAGGTTGCGCGCGCTCGGGTTCGCCCTCAGACCGCCCGAGCCACTGGCACTGCGCGTGAACGGCGAGTCCCTGAGCGCCGCGATCCTCCTCGTTGCGAACAACGAGTACCGCCTGGATGCGCTCTTCATCGGGGAGCGCGAACGCCTCGACGAGGGTGTCCTCGCGCTGTACGTCACCGAGCGGCTCCTGCCCTGGCGCTGGACGACTCGAACCGAAGTGAGCTTCGAGATCGATGCCGGCAGCAGATCGGTGCAGGCCGCCGTCGACGGTGAACCGGTCGAGCTCGAGAGCCCGCTCGACGTGCGGATCGAACCGCTAGGGCTCCGTCTGCTCCAGCCACACGGCTAGCGCCTCGGCCATCGCGATCTGCTCGAGCGGCGGAAGCTCGTCGCGGCCGAACCAGCCGAGCTCCGAGACGTCGTCGGCAGCCTGCGGCGTTCCCGCGACGACCCGGGCCGTCCAGACCAGATTCACGACCGTGCGGTCTTCGTAGGGCACCATGAAGGCGCCGATCCACTCGCCCGGCTCGACCTCGAGCCCGGTCTCCTCGAGCAGCTCGCGCCGCAGGCAGTCGAGCGGGTGCTCGTCCTCGGCGAGAAAGCCGCCGGGGAGATCCCACATCCCGGCGTACGGCTCCCAGCGGCGGCGGGTGAGCAGGATCCGGCCCTCATCGTCGCTGCACACGGCGCAGGCGGCCGGCGCCGGGTTCGCGTAGAGGACGTAACCGCAGCTCCCGCACTCGAGCCGGCCCAGGTCTCCGGCGAGACGCCCGCCGCAGCGCGGGCAGGTCGTCCACCCGTCGAAGAGCGCCATTACTGGACGGCGGCGATCTCGGTCTCGGCGTCCGGGGCGTATGCGGTGCCGACGATGCTCGCGCGGTAGCGGCGACCCTTCCACTCCGTCTTCAGGAACACCGCGTACGAGCCGTCCGCCTTCGGCGGGGCGCCGATCATCCTGCTCCACCCGTTCGGCGCAGCGGGGCAGCCGAGACAGTCGACGTAGACGAAGATCCGGATCCGCTTGCCCTCGAGCGTGGTGGTGAAGCCGCTCAGCGCCTTCCTCTGGTTCGTCGCCGAGCCGAACAGCCGGACGCCGTTGGTGTCGAGTTGCAGCGCGATGGGTGGTGCGCCCGACCAGCGGGAGAAGTGCAGCTCCATCGCCCCGCCGGGCTGCACCTGCCACTGCTGGAGCCCGTAGAACATCCCGCCCGGCCCGCGACGCACCGTTACGAGGTAGGGCAGACGGATGCCGGGCGCGGCCTTCGAGACATCCGGCCCGATCGCGCCGTTTGGCTCAGCTGCCCGGTCGGCGGGATGATCACGTTCTGGGCGGCGCCGCCCTGGAGCCACGTCACCTTCGCATTGCCCTTGGCGTCGACCGCGAGTTGCGGGCGCTTCGCGTCGTTGACGACGAAGACCGAGGCATTGGCCCCCGCGGCAACAGCCAGGAAGGCAACGACGATCACGCCGAGACGAGCCCGCATCGCGGCGACTCTCTCACATGCGCAGGCACACTGCATCAGTGAGCCCGATCCGCGAGCACGAGTTCAGCCGTATCGGCCTGCTGGCCGAGCTGCCGGGCCAGACCCTGCGCAAGCTGTCCGACCGGATGAAGCGCGAGTCGATACCGGCCGGCGGGGAGGTCATGCGCGAGGGCGAGGACGGCGACCGCTTCTACGTCGTCCTCTCCGGGATGCTGACCGTGACGCAGGAGGCGCTGGGCGAACGTCGCGTGCTGAAGCCGGGCGACTACTTCGGCGAGGTCGCCTTGACGATGGACATGCCCCGGACGGCATCGGTGCGGGCAGTGATGCCGGCGGTGGTCGCCAGCTGCGACCGTGCGACGTTCGACGAGTTCGTCCGGCCGCTGTTCACCGACTGAGCAGGCGCAGGACCTTCGCGCGGAGCGCCGGGTCGAAGCCCGTCGCGGACTCGAGCTCGACCACGGTGAGCTTCGGCCCGTGGGCGAGGAGGTACACCTCGACCGTGTCGAAGCCCGAGCCGGTCGGCCGCGGGACGCGGAGCGTCAGCCCGACACCCGGGCCGCGGGCGACGGTGTCGCCGCGAAATACGCGCTCGAGCGCGCCCTGGTAGTCGTCGCCGGCCCCGCGCTTCTGCGCCTCGAGCGCGTCCTTCTCGGTCGCGAAGGTGAACGTCGTCGCCCGGATCGCGTCGCCGTCCTTCACGAGCGCCTGAGCGTCGCTCCGACCGTTGACGTCGAGCCCACGGAAATCGGGTGCGATCGACGACACGCCCGGCGGATCGTCGACGGCCGTCCAGCCGGGAAGCGCCCCCGCCGGCACCGCCGGCCGCTGCTCGACGGTGGCAGGCGACCCACCTCCGCATCCGGCGGAGGCCATGGCTCCAACGGCCACCAACAAACCTAGTAACACAGTGTTACTTGCCCGAAACCGCCTGGATCTCCGGGCCGTTGGGAGCTTGTAACACTGTGTTACTTGCTCGGTTCCGCGCCGCGTCACCGCCCGAGCTCCGCCAGGACAGCGTCCGAAAGGGCCGGCCACGCGGTGACCGCCCAGTCGCCGAAGCCGAGGTCGGTGAGGCAGCCGAGGGCGACCTGCGCATCCGGGTCGACCCAGAGGAACGTGCCGCTCCGGCCGAAATGGCCGAACGTACCCGGCGAGTTGCGGGTGCCCGTCCAGTGCGGTGACTTGCCGTCGCGGAGCTCGAAGCCGAGGCCCCAGTCGTTCGGCTCCTGGCGGCCGAAGCCGGGGAGCACGCCGATCAGGCCGGGGAACTGCACCGTGGTCGCCTCCGCCAGCGTCTCCGACGAGACAAGCGTCGGCGCGAGCAGCTCGCGGCCGAGCGCGAGCAGGTCGCCGAGCGCACCGAACATGCCGGAGCCGGGGCGGCCCTCGTAGCGTGCGCCGAGGCCGAGCGGCTCCAGCACCGCCGCGCCGAGGTACTCGCCGAACGACATCTCCGCGTGCGACGCAAGCGCGGCGCCGAGCACGTCGAAGCCGTGGTCGGAGTAGATGCGCCGCTCGCCGGCACGGGCTATCGGGCTCGCACCCTCGAGCGGCAGTCCCGAGGCATGCGCCAGCAGGTGCCGGAACGTCGAGCCGGGCGGGCCCGCGGGATCGTCGAGGTCGATCGCCCCCTCTTCGGCCGCGACCAGGCAGGCGAGTGCGGTCACCGGCTTGCTCACCGACGCCCAGCGGTACTCGCGCGCAAGGTCGCCGTGCGTCGCCACCACGCCGTCCGCCGAGACGAGCCCGACGGCGACGTGCTCGGCGGGCCAGCCGTCAACGGTGCGCAGGGCGTCCACGGCGATGGATACTAGGGGCGTGGATCGGCAACGCATCGCCTCCGGCTCGCCGTACGAGCCGATCATGGGCTTCTCGCGGGCAGTCCGCGTCGGGCCGCACGTGTTCGTCGCCGGCACGGCGCCGGTGATGCCCGAAGGCGAGGAACTGCCGCCGGACGCCTACGGCCAGGCGACGCGCTGCCTGGAGATCATCGTCGCCGCCCTCCGCGAGGCCGGCGCCGCGCCGGGGCATGTGGTCCGCACGAGGATCTTCGCCACCCACGCCGAGGACTTCGAGGAGATCGCCCGCGCCCACGGGGCCGTGTTCTCGGACGTCCGCCCCGCCTGCACCTACGTCGTCACGCAGCTGCTCGACCCACGCTGGCGCGTCGAGATCGAGGCCGAGGCGCTTATCGCATGAAGCGGCTGGTCGTGATCCTCGCGCTCGTGGTCGTCGGCTCCGCCGGCGCCGCGCCGGTCGTCGTACTGCCTCGCCCGAGCTTCCCGGCGCCCGCGACCGGCCCTGGCGCGAACACCGTCCACTTCCAGATCGTCTCCTCGGCGCCGATCGACCCGGCCCAGCCGATCCCGTCCCCGAAGCCCCTCGGCGGCGCGCGCATCGAGGGGCCTGACGGCAACACGCAACACATCGTCGTCACCCTCGGGGAGCCGTTCGACTTCAAGAACTTCGCGTGGCCGCCCCGGATCGCGCCCGGCGAACGCCCGTACGGCTACGAGCAGGTCGTCTACGCGAACCGGTGGGCGGCGGGAACCCTCTTCGTCGAGACCGCGCACCAGACGTACGCGAAATCCTCGTACGGCCTGAACGGCTACCTCAACGCGGTCGGGCCCAGGCAGCGGAAACTGCTCTGGCGGAGCCCGGCGCAGGTCGCCAACGCGCGGAACTTCGTGATCCTGAACGACACGGTCATCACCGGCTACGGCTTCACCGCCGAGCCGGACTACCTGTACGCACTGGACGCCTTCACCGGCAAGGTCGAGGGGCGCCTCCTGCTTCCGAGCGCCCCGCAGGTGATCGCCCGCCACGGCAACGAGCTGACGGTGACCACGTACGACCACCGCGTCGTCGTGCGCGTGACCGGCGCCTAGTAGGCTCCGGCGCATGCTCCAGCCCGGCGACCGGATTCCTGAGGCGACCGTCTGGGTCGGGCCGCGCGAGCGGCACACGATCGCGGAGATCGTCGAGGACGGCCCCGTCCTGTTGCTCTTCTACCTCTTCGACTGGACATCGACGTGAACCAATGAGATTGAGCTCCTGCGTGACAGGAGCGCCGAGTTCGAGGAAGCCGGCGTCCGTGTGCTCGGGATCTCGCGCGACTCGCCGTGGACGCACATCGCCTGGATGCAGGCGCTCGACATCACCGTCGGCCTCCTCTCCGACTGGAACGCCGAGGCGGTCAGAGGGTTCGACGTGGCGCAGGACTATCGCGGCATGCAGGACGTCCCGCGGCGAACCGCGTTCCTGATCGACGCGAAGGGAGAGGTGCGGTGCGCGTGGTCATACGAGAACGACGTGGTACCGGACTTCGACGAGATCCTGGCCGCGGCCCGAGCCTTGTAGTCGCCTGCGTGGCCTTCGCCGTCGCGGCGCTGATCGCGACGGAGCCGGCCGTGTTTCACCTCGCCACGCACTTCATGGCGGGCGGCGCGCCCGGGCACGGCGAGGCCGGCCCCGGCGACCACCTGCAGTCCGGCTACCGGCTCTGGCTCGCCGGCCACCAGCTCGGGCACGGCGGCGCGCCGTGGCTCGACCCGTACTCGTTCCAGCCGGAGGCGGGATCGCGGGTGAACGCGGCGTGGTGGCCGTTCGGGCTCCCGTACTGGCCGCTCGACCGGCTGCTCGGCTCCGTCCTCGCGTGGAACCTGTTCACGCTGCTCTGCCTGTTCGCCGCGGGCCTGTTCGCGATGCTCTGGCTGCTCGAGCTCGACCTCGCGCTCCTCGCCGCCGCAGCCGGCGGGCTCGCGTTCGAGATCGCGCCGTACCGCGTGATGCAGAGCCGAGGCCACCTGCTCGGGCCGACGTCGCTGCTGCTCCCAGTGGCGCTCTGGGCGTTCGAGCGGGCGCGCGCCACCGGGCGCTGGCACTGGTGGGGACTCTCGGCGCTCGCGCTGCTGTCGATCCCGCTCTCCGGCCAGGTGCACCTGGCGCTCGCGGCGATCCCGTTCTACCTCCTGTACGCCCTCTGCCGGTCGACCGAGCGGCGGGTGCTGATCGGGACGGCGATCGGGGTCGTCGGGGCGGTGCTCGCGGGCGTGCTGATCCGGCTCACCGTGATCGCCGGGTCGATCGACGCGGGCGGGCGGTCGCTGGGGGAGGTGCGCGTCTACTCGGCCACGGGGCTCGACTTCCTCACGCGGCACACACGCCACGGCGTCGAGGCGTTCGTGTTCCTCGGCTGGCTGACCCCGTTGATTGCGATCGCGGGGCTCGTGTTCCTGATCCGCGGGCGGCAGGGTCGGTTGGCTGCCGCGCTCGGGATCGGCGCGCTCGTTCCGGTGCTGCTGGCGTTCGGGACGCACCTGCCGCTCTACTCGCCGCTCTGGCACGTCTTCCCGCCGCTGCGCTACCCGCGTGTCCCCGAGCGCCTGATGCCGGTCGCCTGCCTTTGCATCGCCGCGCTCGTCGCGTTCGCGATCGACTGGGGGATCCGGAGGCCGGAGGTTCGCCGCGTCCCGCCGCTCGCGCTCGCGGCGATCGTTGCGGTCGTCCTGCTCGCCGACCTGCACGTCCGCGCATTCCATCCGTCGTCCGCCGACGGCTCGAACGCCGCCTACGCCGCCGTCAAGAAGGCGCCGAAGGGGCGCCTGGTCGAGGTGCCGATCTTCCTGCCGGACATCCACTACGGCAGCGTCTACCAGTACTACGAGCAGCAGGTGCAACGCGAGCGGCCGCTCGGCTACTCGACGACCGCGCCGGTGAAGGCCGACGTCGTCGCGCGGCACCTCGAGCCGCTGAACTGCGGCGACTGGACGACCGGGGTGGCCCGCCGCCTTTCGATCCTGAAGGTGTCGGCGATCACGCTCCACCGTGACCTGTTCACGAACAACCCGGTGGTCGCGGACACCGCCTGGCTCGCATGGCAGCGGCTCGTCGCGCACGGCTGGCGACCGGTGCGGACCGACGGCGCGGTGACCACGTTCGTCCGCGGCGCCTCGACCACGCCGCCGCCGTTCGCCGCCCCGCGGCACGACGACGCGATCTTCTGCCAGAGCTGGTTCCCGGCCGACCAGGTCGGGCACCAGATGAGCGGGAAGCACGCGAGCCTGTGGGTCAACGGTGCCGGGATCCTGCGGCTGTTCGTCCAGTCGCCGTTGCCGATCCCCATCCGGGTCTCGGTCGACGGACATCCTCGTACACGCCTCGTCACCAACGCGCTGCAGGAGGTCCGCATCGGGCTAGCCGGTGACCGGTGGCACCTCGTCGTGCTCGACGCCGACCACCTCGTGCAGGTCCGCGGCAAGCCGCGCGGTGCCCGGATCGTCGCGTACGCGCTCCCGTAGAATCCCGCACCGATGACGCTCGCGATCACCTGGTACCAGTGGTTTCTCGCGTTCCACATCATCGCCGCCGTCCTCTGGGTGGGGGGCGGCGCGACGCTTCTCCTGCTTTCGATCGCGGCCCGAAAGCAGCGCGACACGCCGGAGGAGATCAAGCTCGTGGTGCTCGCCGGCAAGATCGGCGGGCCGGTCTACGGCTCGGCGTCGTGGGTGCTGCTCGGGCTCGGCTTTGCCCTGGTCGAGAACGGCAACTGGGGGTACGACCAGTTCTTCATCCAGTTCGGCCTCGCCGCCTGGCTCTTCTCGACGCTGATCGGGATCCTGTACTACGGCCGCGAGATCAAGGGCCTCGAGGCGGCGTCCGAGCGCGGCCCTGACGATCCCGAGGTGCGCATGCGCCTCAACCGCTACTACCGGGTCGGGACGATCGACGCGCTGGTGCTGTTCGTCGCCGTCTTCGTGATGACGACGAAGCCGTTCTAGGCGAGCGCCGCCTACATCCCGATCGAGTGGTACCCGGAGTCGACGTAGAGCGTCGTCGCCGTGACGTTCTTCGCGTCGTCCGAGAGCAGATACGCGGCCGCGGCGCCGACGTCGTCGGCGTCGATCGGGCGGTGCAGCGGTGAGCGTTCCTCGACGATCGCCTCCATCGTCGGGAAGCCGGCGATCGAGCGGGCGGCGAGCGTCCGCACCGGGCCGGCCGAGACGGCGTTGATGCGGATGTTCTTCTGGCCGAGATCCCAGGCGAGGTACTTGACCGACGCGTCGAGGGTCGCCTTCGCCACGCCCATCACGTTGTAGTGGGGCACGGCGCGCTCGCCGCCGAGGTAGGTCATGGTCACGATCGACCCGCCGCCGGCCGCCTCCATCAGCGGCTCGGCCGCGCGCGCACACGCGACGAGCGAGTACGCGGAGATGTCGACCGCCATCCAGAACCGGTCGCGCGGCGTGTCCGTGAAGCGCCCCTCGAGATCCTCCGCTGCGGCGAACGCGACCGAGTGGACGAGAAAGTCGAGGCTCCCGCCGAACGCCTTGCCGACCTCGTCGAACACGCGGGCGACGTCCTCGTCGGAGCGCACGTCGCACTCGGTGACGAGCGGGCTGCCGACCGAGTCGGCGAGCTCGCGGACGCTCGACTCGATGCGCTCGCCCTGGTAGGTGAACGCCAACTCCGCCCCACCCTCGGCGAGCCGGCGGGCGATCGCCCACGCGATCGAGCGCTTGTTGGCGACGCCCAGAACGAGCCCTCTCTTGCCCTCAAATGACACAGGGACGAGTCTAACCCGGTTCGGATAGTCTGGCCCTCTTGCGCCGCTCCTTCCTCTTCCTGACGGTCGCGGCGGCATTCCTCATCGGCACCACAGTTGCGTCGGCGGCGTTCAAGCCCGTGCGCCGCGACTTCGGCGAGCTCCAGATCCCGCGTGTTCGCGCCGGCCACGTCACTGTCCCGACGGGGCACCGGAGCGGCCGTGTGACGATGATCGTCACGCTCGACCGGCCGCCGCTGGCCGCGCACTACGGCCGGTCGCTCTTCGGCGCGGCCGGCGCCCGGCACCTCGACGTGCACACGGCCGCATCGCGTGCGTACCTCGCCTCCCTCGCGCGCACGCAGCAGCAGGCGGTCGCCGCACTCCGCCGCGCGATCCCGCAGGCGACCGTCGGCCGCCGCCTGTCGATCATCCTCGACGGCCTGACCGTCACCCTGCCGGTGAAGCAGCTGCCGAAGCTGTACTCCCTCGGCTTCGTCAAGAAGGCGTATCCGAGCATGCGCTTCACGCTGAAACTCGACAACAGCCCGTCGCTGATCGGGGCGACCGCGTTCACGAATGCGACCGGCGCGAACGGCGGCGGCGTCAAGATCGCCGTCGTCGACGACGGCATCGACATGAACAGCACCTTCTTCGCGCCGACGGGGTACAGCTACCCGGCCGGCTTCCCGCGCGGCCAGTCGCAGTACACGACGCCGAAGGTGATCGTCGCGCGCGCCTACCCCGGGCCGGGCTCCGGGAAGGAAGGGCAGCTGCCGCTCGACCGCAAGGCCTCGTTCCACGGCACGCACGTCGCGGGCATCGCCGCGGGCAACGCCGGGACGACCGCCCCGGCCGGCCCCGACCATCCGCAGGTGACGGGCCTGACCGGCGTCGCGCCGCGCGCGTACCTGGGCAACTACCGCGTGTTCAACGTGCCGACGCCCGCCGGCAACAGCGCGTACACGCCGCAGATCATCGCCGCGTTCGAGGACGCGGTCGCCGACGGGATGCAGGTGATCAACTTCTCCGGCGGCGGCCCCATGAACGACCCGGAGAACGACGCGCTCGTCGAGGCGGTCCACAACGTCGCCGCCGCGGGCGTCGTCCCGGTGATCGCCGCCGGCAACGACCGCGACGACTTCGGCCTCGGCAGCGTCGGCGCGCCGGGCACGGCGCCCGACTCGATCAGCGTCGCCGCTGTGTCGAACACCCACGTCTTCGGCCCCGCCCTGACGGTGAGCGCGCCGGGCGGCCTGCAGCCGATCCCGTTCAACCGCGGCGCCGCGGCAGCGACACCGGTCGGCTGGGGCTCGTCCGACCAGAAGCTCGTCGACATCGGGACGATCGTCGGCACCGACAAGAAGCCCGTCGACCGCTACCTCTGCGGGCCTGCGAGCAACATCGAGGTGCCGACCAGCACCCTGCCGGCCGGTTCGCTGACCGGCTCGATCGCGCTGGTCTCCCGCGGCTACTGCACGTTCGCGTCAAAGGCAGAGCGCGCCCGCGCGGCCGGTGCCGTCGGGATCGTCTACGTCGACAACCGCCCCGCCGAGGCGAACGGCGTGCCGGTCGACGTCGGCATCCCGGCAGGGATGATCGCCGACGCCGACGGCGCCGCGATCCGGGCCGCGGTGCAGGCGACGGGCGGCCACGCGACCATCCGCGTCGGCCGCACACCGCTGGAGATCGAGACCGGCCGCGGGGGGACGCCCACGAGCTTCTCGTCGGCGGGCCTGACGCCCTTCACCCACGATCTGAAGCCCGACCTGGCCGCGCCCGGAGGAAGCATTCTCTCCTCGACACTGACCGAGACGATCGGGGAGCCGTACGCCGTCTTCGACGGGACGAGCATGGCGGCGCCGCACGTCGCCGGGGCGGCCGCGCTGCTGCTCGAACGCCACCCGATCTGGAGTGCGTACCAGGTGAAGTCGGCGCTGATGACGACAGCCGGGCCCGCCTGGGGCGACACGAACCGCACCACCGAGGCGCCGGTGCTGCTCGAGGGCGCCGGCCTGATCAACGTCGGGCGCGCCGACACGCCGTACCTGTACACCGATCCGCAATCCCTGTCGTTCCGCTACCTCGACGTGAACAGGGGCAACGCGTACCGGACGCTGGCGGTCACGGTCGCGGACGTCGGCGGCGGCGAGGGAACGTGGAGCGTCGAGCTCCAGCCGCAGACGGCCACCGCCGGGGCACAGATCGACCTCTCGCCGTCGGTGACGATCACCCCCGGAGGCTACGGCGTGGTCACCGCGGTCGCCCGCGCCTCCGCCGCCGCGGTCGCCGGCGACGACTACGGGTTCATCGTCCTGCGGCGCGGCGACGTCACGCGGCGGATCCCGTACGAGTTCACGGTCGAGCGCCCCGGCCTCGAGGGCGTCAAGGCGGCGACGCTGAAGACCGATCAGATCGGCGACACGCGGAAGGGCGTCAGCCGGGTCGCCTCGTACCGGTTCCCGGCCGCGCCGTTCGGGCCGCCGGCGAGCTACACCGGGCCGGCGACCGACGAGCCGGGGGCCGAGCAGCTCTACGTGACCGAGCTCGACGAGCCCGCCGTCAACGTCGGCGCGGCGGTCATCCTCCAGTCCGCGAACTCGCTGCTCGACCCGTTCTTCCTCGGCTCGCCCGACGAGAACGACGTGATGGGCTACACGGGCACGCCCGTCGCGGTGAACGGCTACCTCTTCAACTACCGGGCCGACGTCCAGGCCGCCGGCATCCAGTACCCGCGCCAGGGCCAGTACTTCCTCTCCGTCGACTCGGGCGTGAACGAGTTCACGCACCAGTCGCTCGGCGGCGAGTACCTGCTCCACTCGTGGGTGAACGACGTCTCGCCGCCGCTCGGCGTGTTCTGGACGACGAAGGTGTCGGCCGGACGGCCGCTGATCGTCGCCCGCACGCTCGACCTGCAGTCCGGCGTCGACCCGCTCTCGCTGATCTTTGCGTACGGCAACACGCTGGTCGGCGCGGCCGCGTACGACCCGCTCTCCGGCTTCGTGCTCTTCCCGCTCCCGGCATCCGTCGCGCCGCTGAAGACGGGCACCCCCGAGACGATCTTCGTCACGGGCGACTTCCAGGAGGACAAGAACGTCGACCAGGCCGGCGAGATCAGCGCGATCCTGCCGAACACGTCGTTCGTCACGCGGAAACTGCGCGTCGTCGACGGCCCGACGATCACCTGGCTGTTCCCCGACGTCGGCGAGTGCGCAGCGGCGTCGACGCGCCTGCTGGTCGTCGCCGGCGCGACCCGCGACATCGACGGCGTGGCGTTCTCGGTCGACGGAACGCCGATCTCGACCACCCGCACCGGAAATCAAGGCCTCTTCGCGACGACGTGGCGGTCCAGCGGCCTCGGCCCGGGGCCGCACAGGCTGCAGGCGACGATCACCGATGCCGACGGGGCGACAGCCTCGGCGACGCGCGCGATCAGGGCCTGCAGGACGAAGTAGCCGTGGACGAGCGCGTCGCAGTGATCACGGGTGGGTCGAGCGGCATCGGCGCCGAGGTCGCGCGGAAGCTGCGCGCGCAGGGGTGGACGTGCGTGCTGGTCGCACGCGGCGAGGAGCGGCTGCGCGAGCTCGCGGGCGAGATCGGCGCCGAGGCCGAAGTCTGCGACGTGGGCGACCGGGCGTCGGTGGCGGCCCTGGCGGAGCGCGTCACGGCCAGGCACCCGAAGATCAAGCTGCTCGTCAACAACGCGGGGATTCCCGCGCGGGCCGACTTCATCAACGGCGAGCCCGAACGGATCGAGGCGGTCGCCAGGGTGAACTACCTCGGCGGCGTGTGGTGCCTCCGCGCGTTCCTGCCGGCTCTCGAGGCGGCCGTGCCCGCGGACGTCGTCAACGTCGTCTCGGTCGCGGGCACGGTGGCGATCCCGCCCTCGGGCCCGTACGCGGCGTCGAAGCACGCGCAGCTCGCGTTCTCACGCGCGACCGCAGCCCAGCTCCGGGGCCGTGGGATCAAGGTGCACACCGTGCTCCCGGGATTCGCGGAGACGGAGGGCTTCCCCCAGCGCGGCGTGATCCCGAAGTCGTTCGAGTGGACGATCATCGGCCCGGAGCGAATCGCCCGCTGCATCCTCGCCTCGGTCGAGCACGACCGCCGCGAGAGCTTCGTCCCGTGGTTTTACCGCCCGGTCGCGATCATGCAGGCAGTCACGCCGTCACTCATGGCGCGCGTGCTCGCACGCGGCAAGTACGGCGGGCCGGGCGCGGCCTAGAGCTGCCAGGAACCGCCGCGGAGGACGGGCACGCGCTCGCCCTCGCGGGTGATGCCGGTGACGGCGAGGTCGTCGTTGCCGATCATGAAGTCGATATGGATCGCGCTCCGGTTCCGGCGCTCCCTGTCCTCGCCGACGAGGCCGTTGTTGAAGCCGTCGCCGAGCGCGATGTGGCTGGCGGCGTTCTCGTCGAGGAGCGTGTCGTAGAAGACGGTGCCGAGCTTGCCGATCCGGCCCTCGCGGTCGACGAGCGCCACCTCGCCCAGCCTGGCCGCGCCCTCGTCGAAGGCGGCGCGGCCGCGCATGACGGCGGCGCCCTGCTCCGCGTCGATCTGGACCGCCCGGCCGCCCTCGAAGCGAACCTCGAGGCCGCGGATGATCGTCCCGTCGCCGAGGACGAGCGGCTTCGTCGAGCGGACGTGCCCGTCCGCGCGCATGGGGTCAGGGGTGGCGTAGACCTCCTCGGTCGGCAGGTTCGCCAGGTGGACGATGCCGTCGACGGTCGTGTCCTGCGCCGCGTGGAACGTGGACGAGGGCAGGAGGCCGATCGTCAGGTCGGTGCCGGGGCCTTCGTAGTGCAGCGCGTCGAAGCGGCGCTCGTTCAGCCGCTCGGCTGCGACGGTCAGCGCGGCGGCGCGCTCGCTCCAGGCGGCGACGGGGTCGGGCTCGTCGAGCCGGCAGACGTGCGCAACTTGCTCCCACAGCAGGTCGAGCGCGTCCTCGGGCGACAGATCCGGGAAGACGAGCTGCGCCCACGGCATGCCGGGGCAGGGGACGACCGTCCAGTTCGTCGTGTTGAGGGCGATCACGTCGAGGATCTCCTTGATGAACGGCAGCTGGTCGCGGCCGGCGCGCTCCGGGTCGAGGTCGTCGAGCAGCCCGGTCGTGGTCGGGCCGGCGAGCGAGATCCGGGCGGCGTGCTCCTCACCGATGGCGAGCATCCGGTAGGTGAACCAGGAGGGCACGAAGCCGAGGGTGTCGTCGGCCGCGTGCGCGATCCGGGCGCGCTTCACGTACGGGTCGAAGTACTGGACGTCGACGAACTTGGCGCCGCGCCGGTACGCGCTGTCGGCGATCGCCCGGGCGAGCTCGAACTGTCCGTGGTCGGCGCCGATCGTGACGATCTGGCCGGGCTGGACGTTGGCGCCCAACTCGACGGCGAGGTCGGCCAGACGCGTGAGCATGAGACCCCGGTCCACCCCGAGATCCTATGTACCGAGCAGCGGCCGAACGGCCAGGTACCAGCCGACGGTCGCGGTCGGCTGCGGCGGCGCCAGCTCCTCGGCCCGCTCGCGTTCCTCGCCGGTGCAGTCGGCGAGGTCGAGGTACCACGTGAGGTTCCGCTTCTCCTCGGTGAACTGCGTCCGCACGACGACGAGCCCGTTCGCCTCGATCAGCCCGCGCATGTCGGCGTCGGGCAGCAGCCGCTGGTGCTCGGAGTCGCGGGCACGCTCGAAGCGATCGAGGTCGACGGCGACCAGCGGGTCGGCCGGCGCGATCTGATCGATGACGACGACGTGCCCGCCGAACTTGACCGCCCGCGCGAGCGACGCGACCACCATCTCCGGCCGGTGCACGTGGTGGAGCACCCGGGAGCAGCCCGCGATGTCGAACGTCCCCCGCGTGATGTCGAGCCTGGTCGCATCACCCTCGACGAAGGTGACGTTGGCGAAGGCACTGCCGCGCTTGCGGCCCTCCGCGAGCAGCTCCGGCGACCTGTCGACGGCGAGGACGTCGGCGACGTACGGCGACAACGCGAAGGCGAGCGCACCCGTCCCGGTGCCGACGTCGAGCGCATGCTCGCCGCCCTCCGGCTGCACGAAGGCCCGGACGGCCTCGGTGAACACCTCGCGGCGGCGCTCCTCCAGCTCGCCCAGCTTGGCGGCGGTCCTACTCCAGCGATCGTCGGACAAGATCCAGAGCCTCCTCCCTCGTGGAGAGTGTGCCTGCAGCGCGCTCCTCCGCGATCAACGCCAATAGCCGCCCCACCTCCGGGCCGGGCTCGATCCCGAGCTCGTCGCCGCGGAGGAGCGGCTCGGCCGGCTCGTCCTTGCGTGCACGCTCGACGGCGCGCACGAACGAGGGCGCCGCGCCCGTGAAGGCGAGCGCCTCGAGCGCGAACGGCTCGGTCGCGCAGCGGAACCGGTGGATCATTCGCGGTGAGTCGTCGGCCGGCGCATCGGCCCGGAGGACGATGCCGGCGAACCGGCGCAGGTCGCCCGGGATCGGCAGCCGCCGGAGGTTCTCCCCGAAGGTGACCGTCAGCCTGAACCAGGGTGAGTCGAATGCGTGCAGCCGCGGGTCGACGTGGCCGCCGAGCGGCTCGAGCAGGCCGAGCTCGCCGAGCCGCTCGATCCCGTCGGCGCCCAGACGGCGGAGCTCGTCGAGGATCCGCTCACCCGCCGACCGGGTGAGGAGCGAGGCCTTCGCGCGCGTCAGCTCCTCGGCCGCCGGGTCGAGCCGGAAGCCGAGCTCGCCCTCGAGCCGCACCCCGCGCAAGAGCCGCAGCGGGTCGTCGTCGAAGACGGCGTCCGTGACGGTGCGCAGCGCCTTCCGCTCGATCGCGTCGCGGCCGTCGAACGGGTCGAGGTAGTCGCCCCCGCGCACCGGCAGCGCGATCGCGTTCGCGGTGAAGTCGCGCCCCGCGAGGTCCTCGTCGATCGTCTCGCCGCGGAGCGGCGAGAAGTCGACGGTGCGGCTGCGGTCGAGCACCACGCGCCACGCGCCGAACTCCTCGTTCAGCGGGAACACCGCGTCGCCGTGCCGGGCGACGAGCGCCCGCGCGGCGCGCTCCGGCTCGCGGCAGGCGATGTCGAGGTCGAACGCCGGACGGCCGAGCAGCTCGTCGCGGATCGCGCCGCCGACGACCCAGGCCTCCTCCTCGGTGAACAGCTCGGCGACCAGATCCAAGCTGAGCATCAGCCGTCGACGACGGTGCGGCGGGCGCGCAGCGCGCTGGAGTTGATGCCGCAGACGAGCTCGTAGGCGATCGTGTCGGCGACGCGCGCGTGGTCGTCGGCGAGCACGCCGTGGCCGACAAGGGTCACGGGCGTCCCGGCCGGCAGCTCGTCCGCGAGCTCGACCGCGAACGAGTCCATCGAGATCGTCCCGATCACCTTTCGGAGCTCGCCGCCGACGCGCACAGACGTCCCGGTCAGGTCGCGCCGGAACCCGTCGCCGTACCCGACGGGCACGATCCCGATCCAGGTCGGCCTCTTCGCCACGAAGCGGCGGCCGTACCCGGTGCTCTCGCCCGCGCCGAGCTGCTTCACCAGCGCCAGCTCGCTGCGCCAGCCGAGCGCCGGCTCGAGCCCGTCGTCGGCAGGGTCGCCGCCGGACGGCGAGAGGCCGTACAGGGCGATCCCGCAGCGGGCGGCGTCGAGCCGCGCCGACGGGAGCTTCAGCGCCGCCGCACTGTTGGCGATGTGGCGCGTGTAGCCGGCGTACGGCGCGGTCGCCTCGCGGAACCGCTCGATCTGCTTCTCCGCGAACGCCGGATCGGAGTCGGCCGTGGCGAGGTGTGACATCAGGCCGACGACCTGGACCGGCGGCGGCGGGAGCTCGGACAGGCCCCAGCGCCCCATCCCGGTGTCGAGTTTCAGGTGGATGGGGATGTCGTCCGGCAGCGGCCCGTCGTCGGAGACGACGAGCTCGAGCCCGGCGTCGCGCGCGGCCGCGATCTCGCGGTTCGACGCCGGCCCCAGGACGATGATCCGCACGGTCGGGAACTCCGGCCGCAGGGCGAGCGCCTCCGCGACCGTGGTCACGCAGAGCGCGGTCGCGCCGGCGCCGAGCGCGCCGTCGGCGGCGTTGACCGCGCCGTGCCCGTAGCCGTCGGCCTTGACGACGGCCCAGAGCTCGGCCCCGTCGAGCGCCTCGAGCAGGAGCTTGGCGTTCCGCCGGATCGCGCCGAGGTCGATCGTGATCTCCGACCGCGTCATCGTCCTCTCCAGTTCTGCGCCAGCTCCGACACGTAGCTCCTTCCGAGCGAATCGCGGTTCTCCGCCAGCCAGCCGCCGAAGCCGACGGTGCCGGTCGGAGGGTCGTCCGAGACGAGCAGGGAGTGCATCAGCCCGCCCAGTTCGTCACGCGTCAGGACGATATCTCGCAGCGCGAGCCCGGCAACGCGCGTCAGCCCGAGCGCGAGGGCAGGGCTCGCCCGGACGATCCGCGCGCGCGAGCCGACGGCCCGCGCAACGTCATGGACGAGCTCGAGGAAGGTGAGCGTCTCCGGGCCGGCGGCATCGACGACGCCCTGGGGCGTCTCGACCGCCAGCCGGGCGACGTCCTCGACGGCGACGGGCTGGACGCGGTAGTCGCCGCGGCCCGGGACGAGGAACAGCGGGAACCGGCGGAGGATCCAGGCGATGTTGTTGACGAGGATGTCGCGGGCGCCGAAGACGAGCGTCGGCCGGACAATCGCGTACGGCACGCCGACCGCGGCGAGCGCGTCCTCGACCGCCGCCTTGCCGCTGAAGTACGGAAAGGGCGAGTCGTGGGACGGGCTCGACACCGAGATGTGGACGATGCGCGTCGCGCCCTCGGCGGCCGCCGCCTCGAACAGCATCCGCGAACGCTCGACCGCCTGGGCGAACGTCGCTCCGCCGTGCTCGAACCGGATCCAGTACGTGTTGAAGAAGGTCTCGACGCCGCGCATCGCGTCCCGGAGCGCCGCCGGGTCGTCGAACTGGAGCGGTGCGACCGGGATGTCGATGTCGCCGGGCGACCGGCTGAGCGTCCGCACCTCGCGGCCGGAGGCGAGCAGCCGCTCGGCGATCGCCCGCCCGGTGTACGAGAACGCGCCGGTGACGACCTCCGTCACTCGAGTGCAGCCGGGAGCAGCGCGACGACGTCGGAGGCGATGAGGCCGCGAGAGGGCCCGAGCCGCGCTGCCAGGTCACAGGCGACCGCCCCGGCCGCGGCGGCTTCCCAGCCCGACAGGCCCTTGGCCAGAAACGCAGAGATGACCCCGGTGAGGACGTCGCCGGTCCCGGCAGTGGCGAGCGACGGAGGGCCGAGCGAAACGACCAGCACGCCACCGTCCTCGTCGTCGTCGGCGATCAGCAGGTCTGCGCCCTTGAGCACGCAGGTCGCCGGGGCGAAACGCCTCGCAGCCTCCCTCACCGCCTCCAGTCGATGCGCCGACACCCAGGCGGAATCGCGATCGAGCATCTGAGCGAGCTCACCTGCATGCGGAGTGAGCACGGTCGGGACGATCGGCCGGGGCTCGAATGCATGGAGGGCGTCGGCGTCGACCACCGCGGGCAGATCACTCTCCCTGAGCAGCCGACGGACGAACTCCTGCTTCTCCGGGGAACGCCCGAGACCCGGACCCACGGCGATCGCACCGTGCCTGGGAGCAAGCGCGATTGCGTCCTCGAGTGGGCGTTTGACAGCCTCGAGCATCCGTGGCTCCACGTCGGAGCAGACGGTCACGTACCCCGCGTCCGCACGAAAGGCCGCCGAGGCGGCGAGCGTCACTGCGCCCTCCATTCCCTGGGAGCCGCCGACCACGAGAACGGCGCCGGCGGTGTACTTGTTGTCGCTCCCGCGTTTCCGAGGAACGAGGCCGAGGACCCCTTCCGTGACGAGAGAGGAGGCGGTCACTCGCGGCTCCAGGCCGATATCGGCGACCACAACCTCGCCTGCGTTGAAGCGGCCCGGGGCGACTTCGAGGCCTACCTTCGGGCCGTGCATCGTCACCGTCACGTCGGCGCGTACGGCGGCGTCCTCGATCTCGCCGGTGTCCGAGTCCACCCCGGACGGGAGATCGACGGAAACGACAGGAACACCCGCGGCGTTGATCGCCTCGATCTGCGCCGCCGCCTCGGCGCGCAACTCGCCCCGGAACCCGGTGCCAAGCAGTGCGTCGATCAGGACGTCGCCCTCCGTCCCCTCCTCGACGATGCGACCCGCACCGCGCAGCACGTCGAGCGCGATCCGCCCGTCGCCGCCGTTCGCCCCTCCCCCGCACACCGCGCCGAACGAGCGCGCGTCCGGGTAGCGCCGCAGCGCCTCCTCGGCGACCGCGCGCCCGGCCCGCTCCATCAGCGCCGGGACGTCGTGGCCGGCCTCGGCCGCCTTCATCTCCTCCGACGTGTAGAGCGGGTCAAGCATCGGCGACGCAAACCGCCGCGGCGAGCTCCCGGGAGTGCGTCATCGACAGGTCGAGCCGCGCGGCGCCCACCTTGGCCGCCCACGCCTCGACCCGGCCGGAAAGCCGGACGTGCGGCTTCGGCCGGCCCGCGATCTCCACGTCCCGCCAGGCGAACGCGCGGGCGACGCCGAAGCCGATCGACTTCCCGACGGCCTCCTTGCCGGCGAAACGCGCCGCGTAGTGCTGCGCCGGGTTCGGGCGCGAGTCGCAGTAGGCCTGCTCGGCCTTGGTGAAGCAGCGCTCGCGAAAGTTCGGGTACCGGTCGAGCGCCCGGCGCACGCGCTCGATCTCGATCAGGTCGACGCCGACAGTCATCCCGCGCGCTCCAGCCACTCGGGGAGGTACGCGATCGAGCTGACGACCGCGTCGGGAACGATCGTCGTGCGGTCGAGCTGCTCGGGCCGGAACTTGCCGGTGCGGACGAGCACGGTCTTCAGCCCGTACCGCTGCGCACCCTCGATGTCGGCCTCCAGATCGTCGCCGACCATCCACGTCAGCCCCGGCTCGGCGTCGAGCGCCTCGAGCGCAGCCTCGAAGTAGGCCGGGCTCGGCTTCCCGAGCACGGTCGCCTCGATCCCGGACGCGTACTCGAGCCCGGCGACGAACGCGCCCGAATCGAGCAGCGGGCCGCGGGAGGTCTGCCACCACTGGTTCTTGTGCAGGCAGTAGAGATCGGCGCCGAGCTCGAGCTCCCCGAATGCGCGCGCCAGGTTCATGTAGCTGAACACCCGACCCGTCTCCTCGGTCTCGTCGCAGCCGCCGAGCAGGACTGCCTCGGCGCCGTCGCCGACGAGCTCGATCCCTTCCAGGTCGGCGACGAGCGCGGCCATCACGAGCGTGAGCACCCGCCGCCCGGAGAGCGCCCGCGCCGCGGCGGCGGCCGTCGTCTGCAGCTCGGAGTCGTCGAGTTCGATCCCGCACCGGCGCAGCTCCTCCGCGAGCGTTGCCCGCGCCTTCGTCGTGTTGTTCGAGACGAACCGGAGCCGGTGCCCGGCGGCGCGCAGCTCGGCGACCGCCTCGGCCGCACCGGGGATCGGCTCACCCGAAACGTGGAGAACTCCGTCGACGTCGAGCAGAATGGCTGCCATGTCCGGCGAGTTTATGCGCGTCACGCGGTCGGTGACCCTCCCGCTCGACGAGATCGAGCTCCGCTTCTCGCGCTCGAGCGGCCCCGGCGGCCAGCACGCCCAGAAATCGGAGACGCGTGTCGAGGCGCTGCTCGACGTCGAGACGTCGTCGGCGCTGACCGCGACGCAGAAGAAGCGGGTGATCGCGAAGGCGGGGCCGGTGCTGCGCGCGATCGCCCAGGACGAGCGGAGCCAGCACCGAAACCGCGAACTGGCCACCGAGCGGCTCGTCGAGGTGCTTCGGCAGGCGCTCAAGGTGGAGCGGCGGCGCGTCGCGACGAAGCCCACCTCGGCATCGCGGCAACGGCGGCTCGACCAGAAGCGCCGGCGGGCGGAGACGAAGCGGTTGCGCCGGCCACCAGACTGAGGCCCCGAGCCGCGGCGCGTGACTTACGTATCAATCATCCAGGTAAGGGGTGTGTAAGAACCGCTGGCTTGTGGGAAAGGGGTCGCTAGTCTGTTTCGAGCCTGTCCCGACCGAAGGGAGCTCTACCTGATGCGTTTGCGCCTGTTCATCCTTGCCGCGGCCTCTGTGACGGCAGTCGCTGTCCTGTTCCCGCTCACCGCGTCGGCTGCGCCGCGCATGATGGTCGGATTCCAGGACGATCCCAGCCTCCGCTGGCGCGACGACCGTCTCAGCGTCTTCGACTCCGCCCAGCAGGCGCACGCAGGCATCGTCCGGACCACGGTCTACTGGTCCCGGATCGCCCAGAGCCGGCCCGCCAACGCGGCCAACCCGTTCGACTCGACCTACCGCTTCGACGATCTCGACGAGTTCGTCCGCAACGCAGGGCTCCACGGGATGGAGGTCATGCTGACCATCTGGGGCACGCCCTCGTGGGCCAACGGCGGCAAGGGCCAGAACTTTGCGCCGACGAACTACGCCGACCTGCAGAAGTTCGCGCAGGCGCTGGCCTCTCGATACTCGGGCCGGTACAACGGCTACCCGTTCGTCCGCTACTTCACGGTGTGGAACGAGTCGAACCTCGGCCAGTTCCTCTCGCCCCAGTACGACACGAAGGGCAAGCCGTCCGCGCCCGCGATCTACGCGAAGCTGTACCGCGCCGCGTATGCCGGCATCAAGGCGGGCAACTCCCGCGCCCTGGTCGGCGCCGGTGAAACCTCGGCCCGCGGCCGCGACCGCTACCTCGGCAAGAAGGGAACGCAAGAGACCGAGTCGCCCGGCAAGTTCGCCGAGCTCGTGTCGCAGCAGAAGCCGCAGATCAAGTTCAACGCCTGGTCGCACCATCCGTACCCGACCTCGATCAACGGGAAGCCGCTCGCGAACACGCGCTGGCCGAACGTGACGCTGGCAAGCCTCCCCCACTTCGAGGACCAGCTCCAGAAATGGTTCCACCACAACGTCCCGGTCTGGATCACCGAGTACGGCCACGAGACGAAGCCGGAAGAGCCGAAGGGCGTCACCTACGCGCAGCAGACCGCGTACATCAAGCAGGCGCTGACCTTCGCCGCCGACGACCCCAACGTCCAGATGTTCATCTGGTTCATCCTCCGCGACGACGCCACAAGCGCGTGGCAGAGCGGACTGATCCAGCGCAACGGCACGAAGAAGCCCGGGTTCAGCACATTCGCCGCCCTCGCCCAGCAGTACGACGGCCGCAACCCGGAGATCTTCGTCAAGGGCGGCGTCACGAACCCCGTCGTCAAGTTCTCGGCGCTCGAGCTGTACGCCCGGTCGGGCGCGGGCGCGAAGGTCGGCATGACCATCGCCGTCTACGACAAGGGCAAGGTGATCAAGACGGCCCAGCCCACATCGGTGATCGGCCCTGACGGCTGGGTGTCGTTCGCGGCGCCGCTCACGACGGTGAAGGGCCACGACTACAACATCGAGATCAACGCCGGCGACGTGAACGGCAACAAGGTCGACCGGTCGGTGCTGCTCCGGTCGCAGTAAAGAGCTATTCGACCGTAACGGTCTTTGCCAGGTTCCGCGGCTGATCCACGTTCAGGCCGCGGAGCCTCGCAACCTTGTACGCGAGCAGCTGGAGCGGTAGCACCGCGAGCGCTGCCTGGAGGAACGCCGGCGTCTTCGGGACGTAGATGACGTCGTCGGCGTGGTGCTGGATGTCCTCGTTGCCGTCGGTGGCGATCGCGATCACCTTTGCGCCGCGGGCGCGCGTCTCCTGGATGTTCGACACGATCTTGTCGTAGACGTGGATGTTGGTCGCGACGACGACGACCGGCGTGCCCTCCTCGAGCAGTGCGATCGGCCCGTGCTTCATCTCGCCGGCCGAGTACGCCTCCGTCGGGATATACGAAATCTCTTTGAGCTTGAGCGCGCCCTCGAGTGCCACCGGCAGGCCGATGTGCCGACCGAGGTACAGGAAGAACGGCTTGTCGTAGTAGCGCTGGGCGATCTCGTCGATCGGGTGGTCGCCGTCGAGGAACTCCTGCATCTTGTCCGGCAGCTCGTGCAGCTTGTCGAGGATGAACTCGACCTGCGAGGGCGGCAGCGTCTTGCGCACCTCGGCGAGCTTGAGCGCGATCAGGGAGAGCAGCGCGATCTGCGCGGTGAACGTCTTGGAGGCGGCGACGCCGATCTCCAGGCCGCAGCGCGTGTACAGGACGGCCTCGGCCTCGCGCGTGATCTGCGTGCCCATCAGGTTCGTGATCGCGAGCGTGCGCGCGCCGCGGTCGCGGGCAAGCTTCATCGCGTTGACGGTGTCGCGCGTCTCGCCGGACTGTGAGATGCCGATCACGAGCGTGTCCTTGCTCAGCACCGGGTTGCGGTAGATCCACTCGCTGGCGATGTCCGGCTCGACCGGGATGCGCGCCCACTCCTCGAGGATGTAGCGGCCGACGACGCCGGCGTGGTACGCGGTGCCGCACGCGACGACGACGATCCGGCGAAGGTTCTGGAGCTCGACCTCGGTGAAGCCGAGATCCTCGAGCATCAGGTGATGGCCGCGGACGCGGTCGCCGATCGTCTCGCGCACCGCCTCGGGCTGCTCGTAGATCTCCTTGAGCATGAAGGTCTCGTATCCGGACTTCTCGGCGCTCTCGTCGTCCCAGTCGATCTCGGTCACCTCGGGCTCGACGATCTCGCCGTCGACGCCGTGGAAGATCGCCCCTCCCGGCGTGAGCTCGACGATCTGGTTGTCGTCGATGAACTGCACGCGGCGCGTCTCGCGGAGGAACGCCGCGATCGAGGACGCAAGAAACATCTCGCCCTCGCCGACGCCGACGACGAGGGGCGTCTGGCAACGCGCCCCGACGATCGTGCCCTCGTGGTCGCGGTGGATGGCGACGATCGAGAAGTGCCCTTCGAGCTGCTCGTACGCCTTCGTGAAGGCGGCGACGAGGTCGCCCTCGTAGTAGCGCTCGATCAGGTGCACGACCACCTCGGCGTCGGTCTCCGACGAGAACTCGTGTCCCTCGCGGAGGAGTGAATCCTTGAGCTCGCGGTAGTTCTCGACGATCCCGTTGAGCACGATCGACATCGCGGCGTCGTCGCAGCCGGTCAGCGGATGCGCATTCTCGAGCGAGACGCGCCCGTGCGTCGCCCAGCGCGTGTGGCCGACGCCGGTCGTCGAGTCGGAGCGGTGCAGCTCGGAGAACTCCTTCAGCTTCTGGAGGTTGCCGACCGCGCGAACGTAGTCGAGGCCGTCCGCCTCGAGCAGGGCGAGCCCGGCCGAGTCGTAGCCGCGGTACTCGAGGCGCTCGAGTCCCTGGAGGAGGAGCGGCTTACAGGCCCGCGTTCCGACGTATCCGATGATCCCGCACACCAGGCTCTCCTCTCAGTATCGGCTGATTCAAGAAAAAGCAAAAAGCCCGGCTATGTCGCCGCCCCGGCGTTGGGACGGTCAGCCGAGCTCGCTCTCTACGAGCGCCGCGATGCTAGCACAGAGATCCGCCGCTTCCTCGTCCGTTTCCGCCTCGGCGAGGACGCGAATCACGGGCTCCGTGCCGGAGGGCCGCACCAGAACACGGCCCCGGCCGCGGAGCCGTTCGTTGACGCTGTCGACCTCGTGTCGCACTGCGTCACTCAGCTCCCGCCGGGTGACGCGGATGTTCTCTTTCGCCTGCGGGTAGCGCTCCATCACCGAGGCGACCTCGGCGAGTGTCCGGCCCCGGAGGGCGCCGCAGAGGAGCAGCGCGGCGGCGAGCCCGTCGCCGGTGACGTGGTCCTCGAGGTAGATGACGTGGCCCGACTGCTCGCCACCCAGCACGGCGTCGGCCGCTTTCAGCGCCTCGAGCACGTACCGGTCGCCGACGTCGGTGGTCAGCACCTTGACGTCGCGCGCCGCCATCAGCCGGTGGAAGCCGAGGTTGGTCATGGTCGTCACCGCGACGGTGTCGACCTCGAGGTCGACGGCGAGCACGGCGAGGATCTGGTCGCCGTCGAGCGCGTCGCCGTTTTCGTCCACGGCGAGCATCCGGTCGCCGTCACCGTCGAACGCGACACCCAGGTCGAGTTGCTCGTCCCGGACGAGCTGCTGGAGCGCGCGCAGGTCGGTGGCGCCGCAGCCCACGTTGATGTTCGTCCCGTTCGGGTCGATCCCGATCGCGATCACCTCGGCGCCGAGCGTCTCGAACGCGCGCGGTGCGATCCACGAGTACGCGCCGTTCGCGCAGTCGACGCCGACCCGCAGACCGTCGAGCTCGGAGCCGAACCGGTCGAGGATGTGGGTGAGGTAGCTGTCGACGGCGATTTCGAGGTCGTCGATCCGGCCCGTGTCCTCGTTCTTCGGTGGCGCGTCGAGCAGCGCCTCGATCGACTCCTCGTCGGCGTCGGTCAGCTTCGACCCGTGCCGGTCGAAGAACTTCACGCCGTTGTACTCGGGCGGGTTGTGTGACGCGGAGATGACGACGCCGAGGTCGAGGCGGAGCAGCGCGACTGCCGGCGTCGGCAGCACCCCGGCGAGCAGCGCGTGGCCGCCCGCAGAGGCGACGCCGCTGGCGAACGCGCGCTCGAGCTCGCGGCCGCTGCTGCGCGTGTCACGGCCTATGAAGACGCTGCCGGCGCCCGCCCACAACGTCGCCGCGCGACCGAGCCGCTCGACGAGCTGCGGCGTCAGGTCCTCGCCGAAGATCCCCCTGACACCGTCGGTGCCGAAGTAACGGCGTGCCATGGGAGACGAACTAGCGCTTCGAGAACTGCGGGGCCTTGCGGGCCTTGTGGAGCCCGGCCTTCTTGCGCTCGACGATCCGGGAGTCGCGGGCGAGGAAGCCCTCGCGCTTGAGCACGGTGCGCAGCTCCGGATCGGCCTCGACGAGCGCGCGGGCGACGCCGTGGCGGGTCGCGCCGGCCTGGCCGGACGCCCCTCCGCCGTGCACGCGCACGCGCAGGTCGTATGTCCCCTCGAGCCCCGTGACGCGCAGCGGCGCGAGCACCTGGTTGCGGTGAGATCCGCGGGGGAAGTAGTCCTCGAGCGTGCGGCCGTTGAACCAGGTGGTGCCGTCGCCCGGACGGAGGATCACGCGTGCGACCGACGTCTTGCGCTTGCCGGTGCCGCGGTAGGTGGCGAGCTCGCTCATCTTGTCTCCAGCTTCATGGGTTCGGGGGCCTGCGCCTCGTGAGGATGGTCGGGGCCGGCGTAGATCTTCAGTTTGCCGATCTGGGCGCTCGCCAGCTTGTTCCGCGGGAGCATGCCCTTGACCGCCTTGCGGAGCACCTCCGTCGGACGCCGCTCGAGCTGCACGCGGAGCGTGCGGCTGTGCAGCCCGCCGGGATACCCGGAATGGCGGTGGTACATCTTCTGGTCGAGCTTGTTGCCGGTCACGTGAATCTTCTCCGCGTTGACGACCACGACGAAATCGCCGCTGTCGACGTGAGGCGTGTACTCGGGCTTGCCCTTGCCGCGGAGGGTCTCGGCGATCTGCGTGGCGAGACGCCCGAGGGTCTGCCCCTCGGCGTCGACGAGATACCAGCGGCGAGTGACCTCGCCCGGCTTTGCATTCCAAGTCTTTTGCATACGTGAAAGCGGCGCACAAGGCGTGCGCCGACGCGAAATGGTAGCAGCTACGCCGCTTCGATGGCCCGGCGCGATCCCGGCGAGAACGCGAGCCAGAGGGCCGGCAGGAGCACCGCGAGCGTCGCACCGATCGCCAGGGTCTGCACGCCCTGCTTGCTGTAGGCGAGCCCACCGAGCAGCGCGAGCGACGCGGCGGTCAGGCCGGCCAGGAGGTCGCTGAACCCGACCAGTTGTGCCCGCTCGTTCGGACCGGCCAGGTCGACGAGCGTGCTGGTCGCGGCCACGTACGACAGGCTCCAGCCCAGCCCGAGCCCGAACAGCGCGACCCCGGTGGCGAAGTTGCTCGCCACCCAGACGAGGCTGATCGTCGACGCTGCCATGATCGCGAGGCCGGAGACGAGCGACTCGAGGCGGCCGATCCTCTCGATCACGTCGCCCATGACCAGGACGAGCCCGTACATGCCGACGATGTGCGCGCTGATCACCGGGAAGACGTCGTTCTGGTGGTGGCCGTGGCCGACCATCACGTAGCCGGTCAGGTTCATCACCGCGGCCATCGTCGCGAAGCTCGCGACCGTCGCGATCAGCGCGGTGCCGACGCCGGGACGGCGCAGGATCTCGCCTAGTGGCGCGGGCCCGCCGTGCTCGGTGCCCGGGGGCGCGTACTCCCGCGCGATCACCTGCGGGTCGGGCCGGACGCAGAGCACGAGCACCAGGGCGACGACCATGAAGCCGCCCGCGGCGAGCCAAGGAACGACGAGACCGCGCGCGTCGAGGTGCCGTCCCGCGAACAGCGGGCTGAACACGAACGGCCCGAGGATCGCCCCGGCGACGGCGCCGAAGAGGACGATCGAGATCTGGCGCGGCCGCCGCTCGGGCGGGACCATGTCGGCCGCCGCGGCACGCGCGAGCAGGACGGTGCCGTTGGCGATCCCGACGATCGCGAAGCCGACGATCACCACCGTCGCCGAGTCCCAGAGGCAGCCGAGGCTGGTGGTCGACGTCCCGATGACGCCGAGCAGGCAGCCCGCCGCAAGGATCGGGATGCGTCCGTGTCGGTCCATCAGCCGCCCGGCCGGGAACGCGGCCAGCGCACCCGACGTGAGGAAGATCGCCGGCCCGAGCCCGAGGATGCCCTCGATGCCGGTGACGACGACGAGCGTCGTCGTCGCGACGGCGACGACGAGCTGGATCGTCCCGGACAGGCACGTGAGCGTTGCCGAGAGGAGGAGCGTGTTCCTCCGGACGGGGTACGCGCTCACGCTCATCGGAGCAATCTACAGAGGCCCTCGCGGAACGCCCCGGCGCCGCCGCGGGACGGGTGACGCACGTACGGCGCGCCGGTCACCTGCTCCGCCAGCCGCCCGACCGCGATGACGCGGCGGCCGCGCGCGACACCTTCGAGGAAGCGGGAAGAGGTTTCCACTTCGACGCGCGACGGCCGCCGATTCGTATACGGACGATCGGGCTCGTGTGGATGTGTCGGCACGACGTTCCAGAGCAGGACGTCGTCCTCGATCCCGAGCTCGGCCAGGACGCGGTGGACGATCGTCGCGCTCGCCTCGGCCGGGCCGGTTCCCGTCAGCTGCCGCTCGGACGTGAACGGAATGCCGCTCACGCGCGCTCCCCTGAACCCTGCCGCCTCCCCGACCAGCAGGATGGTGGCGGCACGCTTGGCGTGGAGGTACGCCCTTAACCGTTCTTGCCGCAGGCGAGAACGGAAGTACTGGTTGAACGTCGCCCCGATCTCGGCCGCGGCGAGCTCGTCTACCAGTGTTCCCAGCGAACGACCTCGTCCAGCGGCTTCCACTCGAACTTCTTGCGGGAGCCCCCGTCCTTCGTCACCGGTGCGGGATGGCCGATCGTGACCACGCCGACGACCTCCAGGTCGGCCGGCATGCCGAGCAGGTCGCGCAGCCGATCGTTGTCGTCGCCGACGACCCCGAACAGCCCGGCGCCGAGCCCCTCGTCGATCGCGGCGAGCAGGAGGATCATCATCGCCTTCCCGGCGTCGACCCACCACCAGGGGACACGCCATTCGATCTCCTCCCCGCTCTCGCCGACCTTGTCGGGCTTTCGGTAGCGGTCGTGGTAGTCGTCCTCGCGCATCGCGACGACGACGTGCACCGGCGCGCGTGAGATCCACGGGTCGAAGCCGAGTTCCACGTACTTCTCCTCGCCGGCGAGCTCAGCGATGCGGCCGCGCATCTCCGGATCCGTGACGACCACGAAGCGGTTGCCCTGGCTGAAGCCGCCGCTCGGCGCCTTCCGGCCGCGGGCGACGATCCGCTCGACGGCCTCGCGGTCGACGGGCTCGTCCGTGTAGTTCCGCACCATCTTCCGCTGCCGGAGCACCTCGGAGAAGTCCATAGTCCCCATCATGAACGTCACGACGCTCACGGACGGCGGGCAACAGCCGGTCACGATCGCCCAGGCGCTGCACGACTTCCTCGCCGGGGCCAAGACGTCGCTCGACATCGCGCTCTACGACTTCAAGCTCGGGCCCGGGCTCGAGGAGCTGGTCGTCGACACGATCGAGGCGGCGGGCAAGGCCGGCGTCGCCGTGCGGCTCGCGTACAACGCCGACTTCCGGGCGCCGATCCCGGTGCCACCGCCGCCGAAGTGCGCCCCCGAGGACGTCGAGCGGCTGTCGGTGCCGACGAAGGCGATCGCCGGCATCCCCGACCTGATGCACCACAAGTACGTCGTGCGCGACGGCAGCTCGCTCTGGACCGGCTCGACGAACTGGACCGACGACTCGTGGTCGCGCGAGGAGAACGTGATCATCACGCTCGACTCACCCGAACTCGCGCACGCGTTCACACTCGACTTCGAGCAGCTCTGGGCGACCGGGAACGTCGAGAACACCGGCACCGTCGAGCCACGGCCGGTGCAGGTCGACGGGATCGAGGTGCGTCCGTGGTTCTGTCCGGGCTACGGCGACGCCCTGTCACACCGGATCGCGAAGGCGATCGGACGGGCGAAGCGCCGAGTCCGGATCTGCTCGCCGGTGCTGACGGCGGCGCCGGTTCTGGCGACGCTCGCCCAGGTGATCGCGGATGGGAAGGTGGACGTCGCAGGCGCCGTCGACCAGACGCAGATCGAGGAGGTGCAGACGCAGTGGGGGCCGACCGGCGTCCGGTCGTGGAAGCTCCCGCTTCTGCTTCAGGTCGTCGGCTCGGGCCTGTTCGCCGGGAAGCGCTCCACTCCCTGGGGCCCGGGAACGATTCATGACTACATGCACGCGAAGATGACCGTCGCCGACGACGTCGTCTTCCTCGGCTCGTTCAACCTCTCCCACTCGGGCGAGATGAACGCCGAGAACGTGCTCGAGATTCACGACCCCGCGCTGGCCGAGCGGCTGGCGGGGTTCATCGACGGGGTGCGGGCGCGCTACCCGGTCGCGAGCCTGGACGGCGGAGGGCCCGCCGTTCCCGACGGGCCGCCCGTCGCTGCTGCGTAGCTACTGCGTGCGCTCGAGGTAGTTGTGGACCGGGCGAACGGTGACCTCGGGCGGCGCCGGGATGCCGGCCTGCCGGCTGAACGGGCCGATCTCCGCCTGCGCGAACGCGTCGAACTGCTCCTGCGTCTCCCAGACGTCGACGACCTTGATGCCGTCGTCGGTCGCTGCGGCCCAGTGGAACAGGGCGCCGGGAGGCGACGGGCGGGTGCCGTCGTCGAGGCTCATCAGCTTCATCACTTCGTCGTACTGCTCCAGGGTCGCGCCCTTGAAGTTCATCTCGATCGCAACTGCCATGGTGATCCTCCTTGCCTGCCGGGGATGACGTCCCGGAATCTTCGCCCGGGAGCGCCGATCGGTTGGCCCGGGGTCAGATCTCTTCGAGACGGGTGCCGGGCGGCTCGGTCGTCAGATCGCCGGCCTGGATGCTCTGCGTCAGCGCCTGCAGGGCGCCCTTGCTCTTGAACCGCTTCGTCACGGTCCACAGGCGATGGTCGCGCGGCGGCCCTTCCGTATCCGCGGCGATGGTCACCCGGAAACTGCTGGAGACGAACCCGACGAGCCACAGGATGACGATCAGCGGGATCAGGAACTCGAGGATCGTGAACAGGTCGGCCTTGAGGATCCAGATGAAGACCGCGATCATGATCGCCGTCACGACGACGTGCGCCCAGAAGAACGCCGTCTGGCGTGACTCCTTCCACGAGCGGTGTGTCCGCGCGGTCGTGATCACCCACTTGCGGCCGTCGGGGGACGACACCTGAGAGGTGGCGGTAGCCATCGACGGCAGAGGCTACTGCAGCGCGCGTCTCGGCGCACGCCCCATCCGGATGATCCCCTATTCCCACTCGATGGTCGCGGGCGGCTTCGACGAGAGGTCGAGCGCGACGCGGTTCACCGCGGAGATCTCGTTCGTCATCCGGCTCGAGATCGTCTCGAGCAGGTCGTACGGCAGACGCGCCCAGTCGGCGGTCATCGCGTCCTCCGAGGTGACGGCGCGGATCACGATCGGGTAGCCGTAGGTGCGCTCGTCGCCCTGGACGCCGACCGAGCGGATCGCCGGCAGCACCGCGAAGCACTGCCACAGCTCGCGGTAGAGGCCGGCGCGCCGCACCTCCTCGAGCAGGATCGCGTCGGCCTCGCGCAGGATCTCGAGCCGCTCGCGGTCGACGTCGCCGATGATCCGGATCGCCAGGCCCGGGCCGGGGAACGGGTGGCGCCAGACCATCGCCTCCGGCAGCCCGAGCTCCTCCCCCACGCGCCGCACCTCGTCCTTGAAGAGCAGCCGGAGCGGCTCGACCAGCTCCATCGTCATGTCGTCGGGCAGCCCGCCGACGTTGTGGTGCGACTTGATCTTCGCAGCGACGCCGTCGGTGCCGCCCGACTCGATCACGTCAGAGTAGAGCGTCCCCTGGACGAGGAACGGCACCACGCCGAGCTTGTCCGCCTCGGCCTCGAAGACGCGGATGAACTCCTCGCCGATGATGCTGCGCTTCTCCTCCGGGTCGCTCACGCCCTCGAGCTTGGTGAGGAAGCGGTCGGCCGCGTCGACGTGGACGAGCGGCACGTGGAAGTGCCCCTCGAACGTCTCGACCACCTGCGCCGCTTCGTCCTTGCGCAGCAGGCCGTGGTCGACGAAGACGCACGTGAGTTGGTCGCCGACCGCCTTGTGCACGAGCAGCGCGGCAACCGCCGAGTCGACGCCGCCGGACAGGCCGCACAGGACGCGCGCGCTGCCAACCTGGGCCCGGATGCGCTCGACCTGCTCCTCGATCACCGCGGCCGGGCGTCCAGGTCGGCCGGGCGCCGGCGATGCCGTAGAGGAAGTTCTTCAGCACCTCCTGGCCGTGCGGCGTGTGCACGACCTCGGGGTGGAACTGGACGCCGTACAGACCTCGCTCCGGCGCCTCGAACGCGGCGATCGGGGTCGAGTCTGAACCGCCGGTGACCGCTGCGCCTTCGGGCGGCGCGGTCACGGAATCTCGGTGGCTCATCCACGCCGTCTGCTCTTCCGGGAGACCCGAGGCGAGGGCGCCGCCGACGCGGATCGCCGTCTTGCCGAACTCGGATGCGCCGGTGCGCTCCACGCGGCCGCCCAGGTCCTGCGCCATCAGCTGCATGCCGTAACAGATGCCGAGCACGGGGACGCCGAGCTCGTAGATCCCCGGGTCGACCTGGGGTGCGTCGTCGGCGTAGACCGAGGCGGGGCCGCCGGAGAGAATCAACGCGGAGGGCCGCTTCGCGGCGAGCGCCGCGGCGGTCGAGCGGTGGCCGACGAGCTCCGAGTACACGCGCGCCTCGCGGACGCGGCGGGCGATCAGCTGGGAGTACTGGCCGCCGAGATCGACGACGAGCACGGGCCGTTCCTCCGGAGCCGGCTCCGGAGCAGGGAACGGCAGGATCTCAGCGCCGATAGTTCGGAGCCTCTTTCGTGATCGTCACATCGTGCGGGTGCGACTCGCGCAGGCCCGCGGCCGTGATGCGGACGAACGTCGCGTTGTGCATCTCCTCGATCGTCGCCGCGCCGCAGTAGCCCATCGCCTGGCGCAGGCCGCCGATCAGCTGGTACACGATCGGCGAGAGCGGCCCTTTGTAGGCGACGCGCCCCTCGATGCCCTCGGGGACGAGCTTGTCGACGTCCTCGACGTCGCCCTGGAAGTACCGGTCCTTCGAGTACGAGCGGCCGCCCATGGCACCGAGCGACGCCATGCCGCGGTACTCCTTGAAACGCTCGCCCTTGTAGACGATCACGTCGCCGGGCGCCTCGTCCGTCCCGGCGAGGAGCGACCCGAGCATGACCACGTCGGCCCCCGCCGCGATCGCCTTGGCGATGTCGCCGGAGCTCGTCATGCCGCCGTCGCCGATCACGGGGATGCCGTGCTTCGCAGCGACGGAGGCGCAGTCGTAGATCGCGGTCACCTGCGGGACGCCGACACCGGCGACGACGCGGGTTGTACATATCGAGCCAGGCCCTATGCCCGCCTTCACGGCGTCCGCACCAGCGTCGATCAGCGCCTCGGTCGCCTCCATTGTCGCGATGTTCCCGGCGATCACTTCGACGGTGACGCGGTCCTTGATCCGCCGCACCATCTCGATCACGCCCTGGGAGTGCCCGTGCGCCGTGTCGACGACGAGCACGTCCGCGCCGGCTTCCACGAGCGCGTCGGCGCGATCGACGGCATCCGGCCCGACGCCGACGGCGGCGCCGGCGCGCAGCCGTCCGCGCTCGTCCTTCGTCGCGTTCGGGTACTGGATCTTCTTCTGGATGTCCTTGAACGTGATCAGGCCCGTCAGCTTCCCGTCGGCGTCGACGACCGGGAGCTTTTCGATCTTGTTCCGGTGCAGGATCTCCTCCGCCTCGGCAAGGGTCGTTCCCGACGGCGCAGTGACGAGGTTGCGCGCGGTCATCAGGGCTGAAACGGGCTGGCTCGTGTCGTTCTCGAACCGGAGATCGCGGTTCGTGAGGATGCCGACCAGGACGCCTGCCCGGTCGGTGATCGGGACGCCGCTGATGTGATACCTCGACATCAGCTCGACCGCCTCCGAGACGAGCGCGTCGGGCGGGAGCGTGACGGGCTCGACGATCATCCCGGACTCGCTGCGCTTCACCTTGTCGACCTCCGCGACCTGGTCCTCGATCGACAGGTTGCGCTGGACGATGCCGAGCCCTCCCTCACGCGCGAGTGCGATCGCGAGGCGCGCCTCGGTGACCGTGTCCATCGCCGCAGAGACGACGGGGATCGCAAGCCGGATCGTGGGTGTCAGCCGCGCCGAGACGGAGACATCGTTCGGGAGCACTGCAGACTCGGCCGGAACGAGCAGGACGTCGTCGAACGTCAGCCCTTCCTTCGCGAACTTCTCCTCCAGCGCGAGGAGCCGCTCGACCTGAATCCGCTCTAGCTCCAGCCCTTCCAAGGAGAACAGCTTAGCGTCACCTCCGGCGGGCCTTGCTCAGACGCCGACGTGCTCCAGATCGCCGACCTCGACGTCCGCGCGGAGCGCGGCGGCTTCCTTCGGCTCGAAGCGGCCGGCCCCGACCTCGAGCGTCGACGCGGCACCGGCGGCGACGCCGTCGCGGAGCGCCTCCTCCGCCGTGCGGCCGGCGGCCAGCGCGGCGATATACGCGGCGAGCAGGACGTCCCCGCTGCCGACGCTCGAGACCGCCTCGATCTGCGGCGCGACCGCGCGGTAGCGGCGCGTCTTGCGCCCCTCGCGGAGCCGCGCGTAGCAGCCGCTCTCGTTCGTGATCAGCACGTTGCGCGCGCCGAGCTCGGCGATGTGCTCGAGCCCGAGCGCAAAGTCCTGCCGCTCGTAGAACTCCTGGCCGACGAGCGCCTCCGCCTCGAGCTGGTTCGGCGAGACGAGGAACGGCTCCGCCTCGAGGCCGAGCCGCAGAGGCTCCCCCTCGGAGTCGAGCACGGTGAGCACCTGGCGACGGCCGAGCTCGCGGATCAGCTCCGCGTAGAAGCCGGCATCGACGCCGCGCGGCAGCGACCCGGCCAACACGACGAACTCGGCCCCACTCGCCAGGTAGCGCAGCTTCTCGAGCAACATGTCGAGCTCGTCGGGCTCGACATGCGGGCCCCACTCGTTGACCTCCGTGTACGTGCCGCCGGTCGGGTCGACGGCGGCCGTCGACGTCCGCGACTCGTCGGCGATCCGGACGAAGTCGTTGAGGATCGCCTCGCCGGTGAGCTCCTCGATGATCCGCGTACCCGTGCGGCCGCCGACGAGGCCGGTCGCGACGACGGGGACGCCGAGCCGCTTGAGCGCGCGGGCGACGTTGATCCCCTTGCCGCCGGCGAGGGTCAACCCCGCGCTGGCGCGGTGGCGCTGGCCGAGCTGGAAGTTCGGCACGGTCAGCGTGCGGTCGATCGCCGCGTTGAGAGTGACAGTCACGATCACGAGAACCAGCCCCCGATGTGGTGCAGCGTACGCGTTGTGTACCAGCCTGCGCGTCCCGCCAAACCGGGCTTCGCGATCGACCGGGCGGCGACGAGCGGGCTGCTCGCGATCAGCTTCGAGCCTGCGTAGATCCTCACGACGCCGAGCGGCTGCCCCTTCTTCACCGGCAGGGAGACGACGGTGGGCGCGACGACGCGCTCGACCAACGGTCGGTCGACGCGGACGATCCGGGTCACGCGGCGCGGTGCGACCAGCGCGAGCGCGTGCCGGCCGTACGGCGCCTCCGCCGACGCGTACACCCGCCCGGGCGTGATCGTGTAGACGGTCCGGTAGCGGGTCAGGCCCCAGGTGAGCAGGGAGGCGAGATCGGCGTTGCGCGTGTCGCGGGCGGGGCTGCCGAGCAGCGTTGCGTACACGGTGACGCCGTGCGAGCGGGCGGCCGCGACCTCCGACCAGCCGGCCTCGGCAGTGTGCCCGGTCTTCACGCCGAACAGGCCCGGGTATACCGAGAGCAGGTCGTTCCACGTCCTCAGCGTCCGGCCGCCCGAGATGTACGCGGTCTGCTCGTCGACGATCGAGCGGATCACCTTGATCTTCATCGCGATCCGTGCGAGCCGCGTGACGTCGTGCGCGCTCGAGTAGTGGCCGAACTCGTCGAGGCCGTCGGGGTTGGCGAAGTGGGTCTGGTGCAACCCGAGCCGCCGCGCCTCCGCGTTCATCATGTCCACGAACCCCGACTGGCTCCCGCCGACGTACTCGGCCAGCGCGACGGCGGCGTCGTTGGCGCTCTGGATCAGCGCCGCCTCGACGAGCTCCTCGACGGTGAGGCGCTCGCCCTTCTTCAGGTAGATCGACGACTCGCCGACGGCCGCGGCGCGGCGGCTGACGGTGACGACGTCGGTGAGCTTCGCGTGTCGGAGCGTGACGAGGACGGTCATCAGCTTCGTGATGCTGGCGATCGGGAGGCGCTCGCGGTCGTGGCTGCGCGCGAGGATCTCGCCGGTGACGCCGTTCTGGATGAGATACGCCCGTGCGGCGACCTGCGGGGGACCCGCGTGTGCCGACGGCGCGACGAGCAGGACGGCGGCCGCAAGGAGCGCGAGCCGGAGCTTCACGGCCGCGAAGGGTACCGCTACTGGACCCGGATCTGCGTCCCGGGAGCGAGCGCCGTCGGCTGCACGCCCGGATTCAGGCGGAGCAAGTCGGTGACAGTCGTCCCGAACTGCGCGGCGATCCGATCCAGCGTGTCGCCGCTCTTGATCAGGTAGTAGCGCTTCGGAGTCGAGGGACCGGGCTTCGACGTCGTCGTGCGGGCCACCGTCGTGACGGCGAGGGTCGGCGTCGTCTTCGCGGGGCTCTTCGAGTCGGCGCGCAGGCCGGACCTGACGACCAGCACGACCCCCGTGACGGCGAGCAGGAACACCGCCGGCGCGACGTAGCGCGCCAACGTGCGTCGGTTCACCAGCCGGAGACCGCCCACACCTCGTGGTTCAGCCGCGCGGCCTCTGCGGCCGCGGCGCCCCGCCAGTCGTCCTCGCCGTCCCGGAACGCGTACATCACCGAGCGCGACGCGGCGACGAGCGCGCTGGCCGGGCCGCTGGTGAACGCGCGGGCGATGTCGGCGGGACTCGCACCCTGGGCACCGACTCCGGGCAGGAGCAGGATCGCCTGCGGCAGGAGCTTCCGTGCCTCCGCGATCGCGCGCGGATACGTGGCACCGACGACCGCGCCGACGTTCGAGAGGCCGCAGTCGCCGATCAGATCCTCGCCGAGCTCGTGCACGAGCTGCGCGACCTGCTGCCAGACCGGACGGCCGTCGGAGAGCGTCAGATCCTGGACGTCCGCACCGCCGGCGTTCGACGTCTTGACGAGACAGAAGAGCCCGCTACCGCTGCGGCGGCAGGCGGCGACGAAGGGCTCGAGCGAGTCGCGGCCGAGGTACGGGTTCACGGTCAGGGCGTCGGCGATCGGCTCGCCGGTGACACGCGGCTCGAGATAGGCGGATGCGTACGCGCGTGCGGTCGACCCGATGTCACCGCGCTTGCCGTCGACGATCACGAGCAGCCCGGCCGAGCGCGCATAGCCGACGACCCGCTCGAAGGCGGCCATCCCGTCGGCGCCGAGCACCTCGAAGAACGCGAGCTGCGGCTTGACGGCCACGCAGTACGGCGCGACCGCGTCGATGATCCCGCAGCAGAACCGGGCGGTCGCCTCGGCGGCGGCCGGGCGACCGATGTGCGCATCGCCGCGCAGTTCGAGCGGCAGCAGGTCGAGCCGTGGATCCAGCCCGACGACCAGCTGGCTTCTGCGCTCCGCGACCGCCTCGGCGAGCCGGTCGGCAAAGGTGGTGGTCGCGACGGCGGTCTCCGACGGCATCACACGCAGAGTAGACACGAGGGGCCGCAAGTGCTGCGGCCCCTCGGGCAAATCGGAGAACGAACGAGCGTCCTAACCGGCGCGAACGGACGCCTTGAGTGAGCTTCCCGCCGTGAACTTCGGCACGGTCGCCGCCGGGATGTGCACCTTCTCGCCCGGGTTCCGCGGGTTGACGCCCATGCGCGCCTTGCGGTCGGACGTGGCGAACTTGCCGAAGCCGGTGAAGCTGATCTGGTCACGCTTCGTGAGCGTGTCCGTGATCGTCTCGAGCACGGCGTCGACGGCCTGCGCTGCCTCGCGGCGGCTCAATCCGCTGCGGGTGGCGACGGCGTCGACAAACTCTTGCTTGGTCACCTAGGTTCTCCTCCTCTGGACATGATGGAACACGGGGCGGAACCTACCGCTCCGCGACGTTCCGCTCAGCCATGCGGCTTTACGGCACCCTACCGGGCCTGGGCAATGTCGACCGCCCGAAACAGTGGATGCAGTCGCACTCCGAGGCGCGCGAGGGAGTCCACACCGCCCTCCTCCCGGTCGATGACGCAGATAGCTGTTCGGCATTCGAGTGCAGCTTGGCGTACCGCCCGGACGGCATCGGCCGCCGCGCCACCCGATGTGACTACGTCTTCGACGAGGACGACCCGTTCCCCTGCCTCGAAGGCGCCCTCGATCCGGTTCGCGGTCCCGTACTCCTTCGCCTCGCCGCGGACGATCAGGAACGGCAGGCGCGAGGCGATCGACGCCGCCGCAGCGAGCGCGACCGCGCCCAACTCGGGGCCGGCGATCCGCACCGCGTCTGGCTCGACCTCCGCGATCTTCGCCGCGAGCCGGGCGCCGAGCGCCTCCAGGAGCTCGGGCCGCGTCTCGAAGCGGTACTTGTCGAGGTAGTACTTCGACGTCTTGCCCGAGCGGAGTGTGAACTCCCCCTCGAGGTAGGCGTGCTCGCGCATCGCCGCGAGGAGCGCGGCGTCTTCCACTACGAGCGGGTGGTCTCGAGGGCGCGGCGGGCGAGCGGCAGCACCGTCGACGCCTCGGCCGAGCCGTCGGCGAGCGAGATCATCGACCCGTCCTCGAAGTACACGTCGACGCGGTCGCGCCTGCGGCCCGAACGGCGGCGGAAGGCGACCGTGCCCGCGAGCGAGCCGAGCGCGAGGGCGACGCCGGCCATGACCCTACGCCTCGCCATCGGCCTCGTCCTTCTTCTTCTTGGCGCGCGGCTTCGGCTTCTCCTCGGCGAAGCTGCGCAGGCAGCTCTTCAGGTCGTAGAAGACGAGGCCCACGGTAGGCTCCGGCCCCGTGGTCGCGGCGATCGTCCGTTGCTCGTCCCGCACGAGAAAGACGCTGCCGCCTTCGGTCGCGATCTCGGCCTGCGCCAGCTTGGCCTCATCGTTTCCGGCGGCGCGCCCGACCGCGGCGAGGAGCTCCTGGACGACCTGGGAGAAATCGCGACTGCGCTCGTCGCCGAGCGTCGACGCGATCGTCGAGCCGTCCGCGTCGAGCACGACGGCGGCCTCGATCTGCGAGGAGATCTCCTTCAGATCCGACAATGCTTGCGTGGCGTCCATGGGCAGGACACGCTAACACAGTGCATATTCGCGAAACCTTCTCGAAGTTCTTCGCCGACCGGGGAACGCACCTGGCGGCGATGATCGCCTACTTCGCGCTGCTGTCGTTCGTGCCGCTCCTGTTCCTCGCGCTGTCCCTGCTCGGGCTCTCGGGACGCGTCGACGAATCGAGCTACTTCGTCGAGGAGATCAAGAAGATCTTCCCGAGCATCTCGGTCAACAGCATCGTCAAGCAGACGCAGGGGATCCAGAGTCACGCGACGTCGCTGGGCATCGTCGGCGTCGTCTTCCTGCTGTGGTCGTCGCTGTCGCTCTTCAGCGTCCTCGAATCGGCGTTCAACATCGTCTACGACCGCCCGAACCGCGGGTTCCTGCATGGGAAGGCGCGGGCGACCGTGCTCATGCTCGCCTCGCTCGTCGTGCTGTTCGTCGGCCTCTTCATCGGTGGCGTCGGGGCGCACGTCCTCAATCGGTTCGCGCCCGAGTTCCTCGGCAACACGATCGTCGGCCACTCCGCCTCGATCCTCGTCTCGACGATCGCCGTCTTCCTGTTCCTGCTGGCGACGTACAGCTATCTGACGAACGTCGACCTGACGATCCGGGACGTGCTCCCCGGTGCGATCGTGGTGACGATCGCGCTGGAGGCGAGCTTCCAGATCCTCCCCGTGTTCCTCTGGCTCACGAAGCACTCGCCCGCCGTGCAGGCGATCGCCGGGCCGATCTACCTCCTGATCTGGCTCTACGTGATGGCGAACATGATCGTCTTCGGCGCCGAGATCAACTGGCGCCGAGGGCAGCGCTGAGCGCCTGCGCCGCGCGGGCGCGGTGCGAGTTCGCACGCTTCCAGTCGTCGCCCAGCTCGGCCGTCGTCTGCGTCTGCCCCTCGGGAACGAAGACCGGGTCGTAGCCGAAGCCGCCGCTGCCCCGCGCCTCGGTCGCGACCTCGCCGTCGATCACGCCGACGGCGTCGACCTCACGACCGTCGGGGGCGATCGCGACGATGTGGGCGATCATCCGGGCGGCGCGATCTCTCTCTCCCTCGAGCCGCTCGAGGAGCGCGAGGTGCTGGCGGCCCTCGTCGGCCCAGCGGGCCGAGTGGACGCCCGGCTCGCCGCCGAGGGCGTCGACCTCGATACCCGAGTCCTCGCCGGCGACCCAGGCGTCCGCCGGGCCGACCGCACGGCCGTACAGCGCCTTGCCGCGCGCGTTCTCGTAGTACGTCGCCCCCGTCTCCGGCGGGTACCCGTCCGCGTCGAGCAACTCGATCGTCCACCCGGGCATCGCGGTCTGGAGCTCGTCGCGCTTGTGCTCGTTGCGGGAGCAGAGGATCAGGCGCGCCAGCGCGCCTCCTCGACCTGCGGCAGCGATGCGACCGCGTCGAGCGCGCGGGCGCGTTTGTCGTGCGTGACGCGCAGCTCGATCTCGAGGCGCTTGCCCTCGCGCCGCAGGGCGAGCAGATCGCCGCTTCGCTCGAGGATGTCGAGCACCGCGCCCGCGGACCCGTCCTCTGCGAGGACGACCGTCATGTGCGTCGCCGCGCGCTGCGGGATCGACCGCTCCTTGATCCACTCCAGCGGGCGAAGGCTGACGAGCGCCGCGACGGTCGCGATCACCGCCCCCTTCCAGAAGCCCGCCCCCGCGGCGATCCCGATCGCGGCGACCAGCCAGAGGCTGGCGGCGGTCGTCAGGCCGCGGACGGTGAACCCCTGCCGGAAGATCAGGCCGGCGCCGAGGAAGCCGATGCCGGTGACGACCTGGGCGGCGATCCGGGTCGGATCGACGTTGCGCGCCGGAAACTCGGTGAAGCCGTATGCGCCGACCAGCGTGAAGAGCGCCGCGCCGACGGAGACCAGCATGTGCGTCCGGAGACCGGCGGCCTTCTCGTCGAGCTCGCGCTCGAGCCCGACGACCCCGCCGAGCCCGGCCGCGACCGCGACGCGGACGAGCACCTGAAGCCAGCTCAGCTGCGGCGGGTCAAGCGCGAGGAGCAGCGATCGCATCCTGCTGCGCTCCTCCGATCAGCCCGATGCCCCGCGCGGCCAGCTCGAGCAGCTCGTCGAGCTGGTCGCGGCCGAACGGCACCTGCTCGGCCGTCGCCTGCACCTCGACGAGGCGCCCGTCGCCGGTCATCACCACGTTCAGGTCGACGTCGGCGTTCGAGTCCTCCGAGTAGTCGAGGTCGAGCAACAGCTCGCCGGCGACGATCCCGAGCGAGACCGCCCCGACCGAACCCGGCATCGCCTTCGAGAGCCCGAACCGGTCGAGTGCCCGGCGGGCGGCGACGTAGGCCCCGCAGATCGAGGCGCAGCGCGTGCCGCCGTCGGCCTGGAGCACGTCGCAGTCGAGCCAGAGCGTCCGTTCGCCGAGCGCCCGCATGTCGGTGACCGCGCGGACGGCCCGGCCGATCAGGCGCTGGATCTCGACGGTACGGCCCTTCTGCTTCCCGGCCGACGCCTCGCGTTGCGTGCGCTGCCCGGTCGACGCCGGCAGCAGCGAGTACTCGGCGGTGATCCACCCCACCCCGCGCCCGGACATCCACCGCGGCACGCTCTCCTCGACCGAAGCCGTGCAGAGCACCCGGGTCTTCCCCTGGACGTACAGCACCGCGCCGTGCGGCTGCTCGAGGTAGTCCGGGATGATCTCGACCGGCCGGAGCTGGTCGGGGCTTCTGCCGTCGTTGCGGCTCATGCGGCTGCTTTCTCGAGGTCGGCGAGCTCGACGTGTTCGACCCCGTCGATCGGGAGCTGGAGGAAGCGGGCGCCGGTGACGCGGAAGGTCTCGGTGTCGCCGGTGGTCATGAAGCGGTAGGTGCCCTCGCGGCCGGGGTCGTTCTCGATGCCCTTGCGGGCGAGGGTCTCGGCGACCTCACGGGCGGTCTCCTCGGCGGAGAAGACGAGCGTGACGCCGCGGCCGAAGACGCGCTGGAAGATCGGGCGGATCAGTGGATAGTGCGTGCAGCCGAGGATGACGGTGTCGACCTCGGCCTCCTTGAGCGGCTCGGCGTACTCGCGGACGGCGTCGACGGTCTCCTCGCCGAACGGGTCGTCGCTCTCGATCAGCGGGACGAGTCGGGGGCACGGGATCGACGTCATCCGCACGCCGGCGTCGAGCGTCCGCACCAGCGACTCGTAGCGGCCCGACGCGACGGTCGCCTTCGTCGCCAGGAGGCCGATCCGGCGGTTACGCGTCGCCTGCACCGCGGCGTGTGCCTCGGGCGTGATCACACCGACGACCGGAATCGTCAGCGACTCCTGCAGGTCGGGCAGCGCCGCCGCGGTCGCCGAGTTGCACGCGACGAGGATCAGCTTCACGCCCTGCCCCTCGAGGTACGCGCCGATCTCGTGGGCGAACCGCGCCACCTCGGGCAGCGGCCGCGGCCCGTACGGGAGGCGTGCGCCGTCGCCGAGGTAGACGAAGTCCTCGTGCGGCATCGTCACGAGGCACTCGTGCAGGACGGTCAAGCCGCCCATGCCCGAGTCGAAGACGCCAACGGGGCGCGTGTCCACCGGGCGATTGTAGGTTGCCGGACGATGGCGACGATCCGCCTCGGTACGTGCAGCTGGGCCGACGAGGGGCTGACGAAGCACTGGTACCCGCGCGGCGTCTCGTCCCCGGCCGCCCGGCTGGCCTACTACGGCGAGCGTTTCGACACCGTCGAGGTCGACTCGCCGTTCTACCGCCTGCCCTCGCCCGAGACCGTCGCGAAGTGGGCCGAGCGCACCGCCGACGGCTTCACCTGGCACGCGAAGGCGAGCGGCGAGATGACCGGCCACCGCGAGCAGGATCGGGACACGGCATTCCGCGAGTTCCGCGAGTCGTTCGCCCCGCTCGAGGCGTCCGGCAAGCTCCGCGGCGTGCTGCTCCAGTACCACCCGCGCTTCACGAAGTCGCGCGAGGCGCTCGAGGAACTGAAGGCCGTCGGCCCCCTCCTCGACCCGCTCGTTCCCCTGATCGAGTTCCGGCACCGCTCGTGGATGGAGGAGGACGAGCGCGCGGCCACGCTCGCGTTCCTCGAGCAGCACGGGCTCGCGTACGTCTCGGTCGACTCGCCGACCACCCGCGCGAGCAACGTCATGCCCCGCGTCGCCGCCGCCACGCACCCCGTCGCGTACGTCCGCTTCCACGGCCGCAACTGGCAGACGTGGAACATCCGGAACGCGAAGTCGTCGGCCGACCGCTTCGACTGGATGTACTCGGAGGAGGAGCTTGCGGAGTGGGTCGAGCCCCTGGCCGAGCTCGCGGAGCGCTCCGACGAGGTCTACGCGCTGATGAACAACAACAAGGCGGACTACGCGCCGCGCAGCGCCACGATTCTCCGCCGCCTGCTCGACGAGCGCGAGATCCCGGCCTTGGGCGCCGTCGAGCCCCCGCAGACCGGCCAGCTAGAGTTGGAGCTGTGAGAGACGAAGCCGCAGGCATCAACGTCCTCGCGGTGATCCACGGGACGAACGCGCGTGGAGGCGTCTTTCGCGACGTCGTCGAGGAGTCCGGCCACCGCTACGACGAGTGGAGCCTCGCGTGGGGCACGCCCCCGCCGCAGGCACTCGACGACTACGGCGCGGTGATCGTCTTCGGCGGCTCGATGCACGCCGACCAGGACGACCACCACCCGTGGCTCCGCGACGAGAACGAGTTCATCCAGGGCCTGCTCGACCGTCGTGTGCCGCTGCTCGGCGTCTGCCTCGGCATCCAGCTGATCGCCAAGGCCGCGGGCGAGGCCGTGTATCGGCTGCCCGACGGTCCGGAGATCGGCTGGGTCCCCTTCGAGCTGACCGACGCCGCCGCCGGCGACCCCGTCTTCGGCCGGCTTCCCGAGCGCTTCGAGGCGTTCGGCTGGCATTACTACACGTACGACGTGCCCGCGGCTGCCGACGAGCTGGTCGTCGGACCGCGCTGCAACCAGGCCTACCGCCTCGGCGATGCCGCCTGGGGGATCCAGTTCCACGCCGAGGTCACGCTCGAGACCGTCCGCATGTGGCTCGACGACAAGGACGAGTTCCCGCTCGACCTCGACCGCGACGCGCTCTGGGTCGAGACGCGGGAGAAGATCAGCGCGTGGAACGAGCTCGGCCGCGGCCTCTGCTCGGCGTTCCTCGACGTCGCATCGACCCGTCGGGTCGAACGGATAGCTCAGCCCGCGAGCGTCTGACCCAGGACGCGGTCGAAGCGCTCCCGCGATGCTTCGACGACGACGTCCGCGTTCGGCTTGCCGCCGCCGACACCGAGGTGATCGACGACCGTCTGGCCGCGCGTGAGCTCGCCCGCGACCTCGACGTCCACGTGGAGCCTCCGCACATCGGTGGCGACCGTCGGGTCGAGCGCGACCGCCATTGCGATCGGGTCAGGCAGGTCGTAGCCGGCGAGGTGCGTGTGCGTCCGGGCGAAGTCGTCCACGGCTCCCTGGATCTCGGCGCAGAAGCGGCCCACCGGGCCGAGAGCGGCGAGCGCTGCCGACTGCTGGGGCGTGAAGACCGCGTACTTCCGCGAGATGTCCCAGCCGACCATGGTGATCGGCGCGTCCGAGCGGAAGACGATGCGGGCCGCCTCGGGGTCGGCCCAGATGTTGAACTCGGCGGCAGGCGCGACGTTCCCAACCGCATCGGACGTGCCGCCCATCGTCACCAGCCGGCGCAGGCTGCCGGGCAAGTCGGGTGCCCGCTCGAACGCCTCCGCGACGTTCGTCAACGGGCCGAGAGTGACGAGCTCGATCTCCCCCGGAGCAGCGCGGATCAATTCGACGAGCTTCTCGACGGCGTCACCGTCGTCCGGCTCCCGCCCGGACAGCGGCAGTCCGATGTCACCCATCCCGTCCTCGCCGTGCACGAATTGCGCCGTGTGCAACTCGCCCGCCCGCGGCCGGTCGCGACCCGCATACACCGGCGCGTCGCCGCCGGCCACCTCCCGGGTATAGAGCGCGTTCTGGACGGCCTGGTCGAGTGGGACGTTCCCCGCCACGACCGTGATCGCGACGACCCGTACGTCCGGGTGCCGGAGCGCCATGGCAAGCGCAACAGCGTCGTCGGACGCCGTGTCCGTGTCGATCAGGAACGTCCGCACTCAGACCATCTAGCGTTCGAGCGGCAGCTCGTCGTGGCGTGACCACTCGTGCCACGAGCCGGTGTAGTTGCGGGCGCGGTAGCCGGCCGACCTGAGCGCCATCGCTGCTACGGCCGAACGCGAGCCCGAGTGGCAGTACGCGACGATCTCCGCACCCTCGGGCAGTCCGACCAGGGCGCGGAGCTCCTCCGGCGACAGCGGCGTCCCGGGGCCGGCGAACAGCTCGCCCGCCTCGAGGTTCCGCGCGCCGGGGATGTGGCCCTGGCGCGGGTCGCACGGATAGCCGCCCTTGCCGCTGAACTCGTCGGCGCGGCGGACATCGAGGATCGTCAGCTCGGGGTCGTCCAGCCGCCGCGCCAGCTCCTCCACGGTCGGCACCGCCTCGAAGCGCGGATCCAGCTCGTTCCGGTTCTTGTCCAATTCGACCACTCCCTGTTCGAGATCGCCGGTCCATGACTTCAGCCCGCCCGCCATCACCGCGACCGCCGGATGCCCGGCGAGGGCGGCGAGCTGGTACGACGAGCAGGCGCCGATGCAGTCGCCCCCGTCGTAGAGCACCAGCCGCTCCTCGCCCGTGACGCCGTGGCGGCGCAGGCGCAGACCCACCTCGGACGCCACCTCCTCCAGCACGGCCCGGTCGGTGACCGGCGCCGGCGAGCCGAGCACCAGCGGGATCGAGCCGGGCAGGTGGCCGCGGGTGTGCGCGTTCGGCCCGCGGACGTCGGCGAGCAGGAGCCCGGGCTCACCGAGATGCTCGGCGACCCAGGCCGCGTCGACGACCGGCGGCAGTGTCACAGCGTCGAAAGGAAGGTCTCGAGGATCCGGTTGAACTCGGCGGGCCGCTCCATGTTCGGCAGATGCCCACAGCCCTCGAGAATCTCGACGCGCCCGTTCGACGACGCCGCCGCGAGCGCCTCCTCGACCGCGGCCGGGATCAGCGGGTCGGCGTCGCCGCCGACCACCAGCAGCGGCAGCCCGCTCGTCACGGCGTCGGTCGAGTCGGGCCGGTCGCGGATCGCCGTGATCGCGCGGACGAGCCCTTCGGGGTCCTGCTCTGCCGCGATCAGGTGCGCACGCTCGACGACGTCCTCGGGCGTGCCGGGTGCGAAGAAGTCTTTCGCCTGCGCCTCCCACAGGCCGTCGCCGCCCTCTGCGCGCGCGATCCGGATCCACTCCTCGCGGAGCGGGACACGCTCGGGCGAATCGGCGTCGGCGCGGGAGCCGACCATGACGACCCCTTCGAGGCGCTCCGGCGCGAGCCGGGCGATCGCCGCCGCGGTGTATCCGCCCATCGAGGCGCCCACGGCGACGAAGCGCCCCGGAACGGCCTGGAGGACGCCGAGCGCCCACTCGTCGAAGCTCGACCCGAGCTCGTACAGCGTCGGCGCGTAGTTCTCGTGCGCGGCGAACGCCTCGAGCTGCGGCTCCCAGATCCGCCCGTCGAACGGCAGCGCGTGCAGGAACGCGATCTTCATCGCGCGAGCGCGGCGACGATGTCGAGCTCGGCGGCGACGGACGGCCGCTCGGCGAGCTCGGTCAGCCACTCGTCGAGGTGCGGCGGCAGCTCGATGCCGAGCATCGCCCGTGCGCGGATCACCCACGGCACGAACGCGAAATCGGAGAAGAGACTGACGCCGACCGGTAGCACGGCCAGCCGCTCCTCCAGCCGGTTCGGGTCGCCGCGGCGCGCGTTGTAGTACTCGTCGCCGAGCAGCGAGTCGAAGCGGAAGACGAGCAGCCGCGCGAGCGCGCGGGCGGCGGGGTCGGCCGGCAGCAGCGGCGGCTCCGGGTACCGCTCCTCGAGGTACTCCATGATCACCGCCGACTCGGGCAGGACGAAGACGTCCTCCTCGATCACCGGCACCTTGCCGAGCGGGTTCTTCTCGTACAGCCAGGCGGGCCGGTCGGAGAGATCGATCGCGACGACCTCGTGCTCGATCCCCTTCTCGGCGAGGGCGATCCGCGCCCGCGCGCAGTACGGGCACCGCTCGGCGTCGTAGAGCGTGATCACGCGACTCAGCCTACCCCGAGGACCGTGGCGATCAGCTCGTGCAGCTCGTCGGGCGGCGGAAGCTCGTCCGGCGACTCCGCGGTGCGGGCGACCGCCCGTACCTGGGCCGGGTCGGCGCCGGTCAGGCGGTGTGCGACCGTCGGGTTGGCGGCCAGCGCGACGACGTCGCCGGGCGGCAGCTCGGCGAAGTACTCGGGCACCGACAGGTACTCGTCGGCCACGCCGCCGCGGTCCCAGAGGATGTAGCGGACGACCGCGCCCTCCTCGACGCCGAGGGTGAGAACGATCGCGCCGAGCGCGAGCGAGAGCTCGCGGCCGAGCCGGCGGAGCGCTCCCGGGTCGCGGCTGCAGAGCTCGTCGTCGACCCGCGTCCAGCCGTTGCTCGGGCTGGGCGAACGGCCGTCGTCTCCGAGTGGCCGATCCGCGGCAGGTACTTCGCGACCGCCCGCTCGACCACGTCGTGATCGTCGGTCTGCACGTAGGTCGCGCCCCGCGAGGGCCGGTGCTCGCCGACCGCGATGCGCTCGGCGACCGTGTCCAGCGGCGCGGCCATGTACGAGCTTCGCCGGCTCGAACCCGAGCCGCTTCCAGGCCGCCACCGCCGCATGGTTGTCGGCCATCACGTCGAGCGTGACCCGCGTCGACCCGCGGCTGCGGCCTTCCTCGATCACCGGCGCCATCAGGCGCTTCAGCAGTCCCTGCCGGCGGGCGCGCGGGCGCACGTGGGCGAAGACGATGTGCCACACGTCGCCCGGAAGCATCGTCCCGCGCACCGCGCCGATGACGCCGTCGTCGTCCTCGGCGAGATAGACGACGCCGCGCCCGCCGATGTCGGCCGAGACGTCCTGCCACTCCTCGTCCCAGGTCTCGACGAACTCGGGCGGCGCCGGGATCTCGGCCTCGAACTCCTCCCAGAGCTCGCGCAGCATCGGGCTGGTCGGCGTCGGTGGCGCGCCGAATGTTCATCCCAGCACCCTCGCGCCGGTGAGCAGGTAGTGAATGGACAAGTTCTGGAAGGGGTCGAACCGCTCGACGACCGAGCGGATGTCCTCATCACCATAGAACGCGGCGACCGCCTTGCGCACGCCGAGGTCGCCCGGCGCCCAGGCCCGCGGCCGCGCGAGGTGGCGGGCGAGGAACCAGTCGGCGGTCCACTCCCCCAGACCGCGCACCGCGGTGATCCGCGCCTTGACCTCGTCGTCGGGAAGCCCGGCGAGCGCGTCGAGGTCGAGATCCGACCGCGCGAGCCCGACGACGTACTCCGCCTTGCGGCGCGAGAACCCGAGCGCGAAGAGCTCGTCCTCGTCCGCGGCCGGCCATCGCCTCCCGCGTCGGGAACGAGTACGCGTGCTCGCCGCGCACGCCGTAGCGCTCGATCATCCGGTTGCGGATCGCGAACGCGGCGAACAGCGACACCTGCTGCGCGGTGATCGAGGTGACGAGGCTCTCGAACGGGCCGGGCGCGAGCGGTGGCCGGAAGCCCGGGAGCTTCGCGACGAGATCGCGCACGACCGGGTCGGTCGCGCCGCGGTAGAAGGCGTCGAGGTCGAACGGCACGCCGAGGAGCTTGCGACACCTCGGCACGGATCTCGTCGTCGAGCGGCTCGACGAGTACCCCGCCCGGCGCCGCCTCGATCCGCACCTCCCGCCCGCCGACGACGCGATGCAGTCCGCCCTCGTGCCAGAGGTTCGCGAGGTCGGGCCCGAACGCCCGGAAACGCTCGGTCGAGATCTCGAAGTCGTACGGCTGCGGGATGCCGAGCAGAGGCACGCCTGCATCATCGCCGAGCGCGAAACGAAGCTTGTAACACTGTGTTACTAGCTCGAAAGGGCTTGCACGACGTCGCGAGCGTCTCGAACCGCTCGTACGGAACGCCCTGCTCGTCGAGGTACGTGGCCAGGCCGTCGCACGCGAAGACCCGGTCGGCTGCCAGCGCGACGCAGCGGTCGGAGTAGCCGTCGCCGACGTAGATGAACGGGCCGCCCGGCGCGATCGACGCCCGCTTGCACGCCTCGCCGCAGACATCGCACACGGTCTCGTCGCGCCACCGCACGCGCCAGCCGTCCGGCCGCGGTTCGAGCCGGTTCGCGAGCAACTCCACCTCGATCCCCTCCCGCGCCAGGATCGGCTCGATCAGCTCGTGGAAGCCGCTCGAGACGACGAGCGGGTGAAAGCGCTCGACGAGCTCGCCGAAGCCCGGGCGCACGCGGACGTTCTCGACAAGCCACGCGACGACCTCGTCGAGCGGCGCGGTCACCGTCTCGAACTCGCGGTCGATCACCTCGCGGAGGGTCAGCTTCCGGCCGAGGCCCTCCTCCGACGCCTCGTAGATGCGGACGTCGCCGAACTCGAGCAGCACCATGTGGAGGCTGTCCACCTCCGTCACGGTCCCGTCCCAGTCGAGGACGAGGCGGCCGTGGGGCGCGGGCTCTGCGATGCTGGCCACGATCCAGACGCTAGACGACGGGAGAGGAACGACGAAGCTCACACGCAGGAAATTGCTCGAGTCGGCCGCGCTCGGGGCGGCGCGCTGCTCGCCGCGCCCGTACCTCAGGCCGGCGAGGGCGAGCGCCGCCCGGGCGCCCCTGGGGGCAAGAACGTGATCGTGTTCATCACGGACCAGGACCGAGCGATCCAGCACTTCCCGGGCGGCTGGGGCCGACGCGAACCTCCCCGGCCTGACCCGCCTGCAGCAGAACGGCCTGACGTTCAACAACGCGTTCACGAACTGCGCGATGTGCTCTCCGGCCCGCTCGACGATGCTGACCGGGTACCTCCCGGCGCAGCACGGCGTCAAGTACACGCTCGAAGAGGACATGCCCGCAGACCAGTACCCGCAGTTCGAGCCGCCGCTGGATCTGGCCAGCATGGCGTCGGTCGCGGCGGCGGCAGGCTACACCGTCGTCTACAAGGGCAAGTGGCATCTGAACGACGGCTGCAGCGCAGGCTCGCGAAGGTCGAGTCGGCCAGGCTTCAGCCGCTGCGCTAGAGGTGCGACGTGACCCCGGCGGGGTCCTCGTCCGTCGTCGCCGCTCCCGGCTCCTCGTACCAGGAGTAGGCGTACGTCCCGTCGTCGAGATCACGGGCGAACGGCGTCAGCCGCAGCGGGTGGAAGGTGTCGCACATCACGGCGAGCTCGTGGGTCTCGGTCAGCCCGATCGACTTCTCGGCGAGCCCGGGGTGCGGGCCATGCGGAATTCCCGACGGATGGAGCGTCACCGAGCCCACCTCGACCGCCTTGCGGGAGGTGAAGTTGCCGGAGACGTAATAGATCATCTCCTCCGAGTTCACGTTCGAGTGGACGTACGGAATCGGGATCGCAAGCGGGTCGAAGTCGAGCTTGCGCGGGCAGAACGAGCAGATCACGAAGTTCTGGCCCTGGAACGTCTGATGGGCCGGCGGCGGCTGGTGGATGCGGCCGGTGACGGGCTCGAAGTCCTCGATGTTGAACGTCCACGGGTAGACGTAGCCGTCCCAGCCGACCACGTCGAACGGGTGGTAGTCGAGGACGTAGGTCTGGTAGCCGCCGCGGACGCGCACCTTGACCGTGTGGTCGTCGCGGTCGCGGTGGGTCCTCAGCTCGGTCGGCGGGTGAATGTCGCGGTGGTAGTAGGGCGCGTGCTCGAGCAGCTGCCCGTACTCGTTCCGGTAGCGCCGCGGGATCTCGAACATGCCCGGCGACTCGAAGACGAGGTGGCGCTGCGGCCCCTCCGGCGCAAACCGGTAGGTCGTCCCGCGCGGCACGACGACGTAGTCGCCGGGGCGGTACGGCAGGTCGCCGAACGTCGTCTCCAGCGTCCCCGACCCCTCGTGGACGAAGATCAGCTCGTCGCCCTCGCCGTTGCGGTAGAAGAATTCCATCGCGTCGGTCGGGCGGGCAATCGAGATCTCGACGTCGTCGTTCCACATCAGCAGGCGCCGGCCGGCGATCGGGTCGCCCCCTTCGGGCACCTGGTCGTACGTCCGCATGTGCCGGTGCGCGTGCGCGTCGGGCACCCACTCCTCGCGCAAGATCGGCTCGAACGGGCCGAGCTCGCGGATCCGGACGGGCGACTGGAGGTGGTAGAGGATCGACTCGTTCCCGGAGAAGCCCTCGAGGCCGAAAACCTCTTCGTTGAGAAGCGTCCCGTTGTCGCGGAACTGGATGTGGCGCTTGCGCGGGACGTCACCGCGGCGCTGGTACATCGGCATGCCCGAAGCTTATGCCAGGGCTTCGAGTGCCAGAGCCGCCAGCCGTGACCCGATCGCGGGGCCGAACTTGAAGCCGTGGCCGGAACAGGCCGAACCCACCACGAGCCGGCCGTGGCGCTCGAAGATGAACCGCTCGTCGTCGGTGGTCGTGTAGAAGCACGACTCCGCGTGGACGGGCTCCGGGTCGGCCGACGGGAACCGCTCGCGCGTCCAGTCGACGATCTCCTGGACGGTCGCGTCGCTGGGGCCGAGCACCTCGTCCGGGTCGGACGGCCCGCCGCGCATGTGGCTGCCGACCTTCAGGCCGTATACCGGGTCGGAGAGCGCGTAGAACCCGTGGCCGCGCGTGACGACCTCGGCGACGACCGACGGCACGGGGCCGTCGAGCCGGAAGAACGCGACCGTCTCGCGGGTCTCGACCACCGGCAGGTCGATCCCCGCCGGCGCGAGCAGCTTCCGCGCCCACGGCCCGGCGGTGACGACGACGACCGGCTCGTCCAGGTCGTCGAGCGACTCGACGCGATGGTTCTCGCGGATGTCGAGGCCCCGCGCGAACGCGCTCAGCGCGCGGTCGGCGTAGACGACCCCCGCGTCCGGCTGGAAGAGCACCATCGCGCCGGGCGGTGCGGAGACCCCGAAGCGCTCCAGCGCCTCGTCCGGAGTGAGCAGCTCGCACACCGCGCCGCACTCCTCCAACGCCCTCTGCGAGCTGACGACGCCCTCGCGGAACAGCTCGAGCAGGCCGTTGAGGAGGAGCAACTCCTCCCCGCTCTCCTCCTCGAGCTCGCGCCAACCGGTCAGCGCCTCCTGCGCGAACCGCACCCACTTCGCCTCGGGGTACGCGAGCCGGAAGATCCGTGTGCGGCCGTGTGACGAGCCACGCGCGTGCCCGAGCTCGAACTGCTCGTAGACGACGACGTCGTGGCCCGCGCGGTTCAGCGCCCACGCCGTCGCGAGCCCGTTCAGTCCCGCACCGACGACGGCGACGTCAGCCAACGACGTTCCGCAGGACGCCGATCCCCTCGACCTCGAGCTCGACCACGTCGCCGCGCTGCAGCCAGCGGCCGTCACCGTGCTCGAGGATGCAGCCGGTGCCGACCGTCCCCGAGCCGAGCACGTCACCGGGGTAGAGCCGCGTGTTCTGCGCCGCCTGCTCGACGATCCGCTCCCACGAGAAGTGCATGTCGGCGAGCTGCCCCCGCGAGCGCTCCTCGCCGTTCACGCGCGCGGTCATCAGGCCGCTCGATCCGTCGAACTCGTCCGGCGTGACGACGACCGGGCCGAGCGACGTCGCGAAGTCCTTCCCCTTCGCAGGGCCGAGACCGACCCTCATCTCCAGCCGCTGCAGATCGCGCGCCGACCAGTCGTTCATCACGGTGAACCCGCCGATCGCGCCCTCGGCGCCGATGATCGCGGCGACCTCGAGCTCGTAGTCGAGCTCCTCGGTGCCGTCGGGATACGGGATCTCCGCGTCCGGGCCGTAGATCGCGGACGGGTTCGAGAAGTAGAAGACCGGCAGCTCGTACCACTCGGGGGCGACCTCCTGGCCGCGCAGCCCGCGCGCCGTCTTCACGTGCTGCTCGAAGGCGTAGAAGTCACGGACGGCCGGCGGGCGCAGCACCGGCGCTCGCAGGACGACGTCGGCGAGCGGGTACTCGGCGTGCTCGCGCGCGACGCCGCCGCCCGTGAAGAACGACTGCAGCGTCTGTGCCGCGAGCTGGATCACGCGGTCGCCCTCGATCCGCCCGGGCCAGCCGCGCTCGAGGTCCAGCTCCGTCGGGCTGAACATGCAGAGCTTCATGGAGCTGAGCCTAGCCTCATGGCTCGGTGTGGACGATGACCTCCGAGATCGCCGGCAGCGCGCTGCGGATCTCCTCCTCGATCTCGCTGGCACGCCGGTGCGCCTCGGCCAGCGGCGCGGCACCGTCCACGCCCAGCGTGAGGAACACGACCAGTCCGCCGGACGTCTCGAGCAGGCGCAGCTCGCGCGGCGGGGCGCCGGTGCGCTCGACGACGATCCGCCGAACCGCGGCGGCGACGTCCGCGTCGAGCGCGCGATAGCCCTCCGCCTCCTCGGTCAGCGGTTCGAGGTGGGTCTCGACCGTGTCGACGTCGGGCACCGCCTCCTGGATCGCGCGCTCGACCTCGCTCGCGATCGCGTGAGCCTCCTCGAGCGAAAGGTCGGCAGGAAGCTTCAGGTGCAGCGACACCTCCGTGCGCCCGCCGACGTGGAGCACTGCGATGTTGTGGATCTCGCGGACGCGTGGGACGCGCATCGCCGCGGCATGGGCGAGCTCGCGCGTGACAGCGTCCTCCTCGGCGGGCTCGACGTGGACGACGACGTCGGTCTCGGGGAGCGCCCGCTCGACCGCCGCCTCGACCGCGTCGGCGGCGGCGTGCCCCTGCCCCACTGCCGCGCCCGCGGAGACGGCGATCACGACGTCGGCGAAGTGGCGCCCTGCGGCCGACCGCATCCGCAGCCGGCGCAGCGTCACCGGCGGCTCGATCTCGGCGATCGCCACACGGACAGCCTCCTCCGCATCGGCCGGAGCGCGGTCCATCAGCACGTCCACGTTGCGCCGCATCAGCCGCAGCGCGGCGGAGAGCACGAGCACGGCGACGAACAGCGCGGCGACCGAGTCGGCCTCCGACCAGCCCGCCCTGACGCCGATCAGCCCGACGAGCACGGCGAGCGACCCGGCGAAGTCGCTGCCGAAGTGGACGGCGTTGGAGAGGAGCGCGGCGCTGTGGAACCTCCGCGCGGTCCGCAGCGACGTCGTCGTCCGCGCGATGTCGATCACCAGCACGAGCCCGATCACCAGGAACGTCCACCAGGCCGCGTCGACGGTGATGTCGATCCACCCGGCGAGCCGCGCCACCGCCAGGCCCGCGACTCCGACGCTGACGATCGCGAGCACACCCGCCTCGAACAGCGCCGCCAGATGCTCGGCCTTCCCGTGGCCGTACTGGTGCTGCTCGTCGGCGGGCCGGCCCGAGACGCCGATCGCAAAGAACGTCAGCAGCGCCGCGACCAGGTCGGTTCCGGAGTGAAGCGCCTCCGACACGAGGCCGAGCGAGCCACTCGCAATGCCGGCGGTCAGCTTCAACGCCAGCAGCGCACACGCCGCAGCGACGGAGACGAGCGCGGTACGCCGCTGCGGGCTCACCGCTTGAAGGCTAGACCTAGCGGCCGTCGAGGTACTTGACGCCTGCCCACGCGGCGGGGAGCAGCGCGGCCGCGCAGTAGAGCTTGAACAGATCCCCGGGGACGAACGGGTACAGCCCGTACTCGAGCGTCTTGTCGAGGTTCGTGTTCAGCACGACCGCGAGCCAGGGCAGGCCGACGAGGTAGATGATCACGTTCCCCGTCAGCATCGCGCCGACCGCCGAGGAGAACTTTCGGTCCCACTTGTGCTCGGCGAGCAGGCCCGTGACGGCGGCGGCGAGGATGAAGCCGACGATGTACCCGCCGCTGGCGCTGGTGATCACGTTCCAGCCGCTGTCGTGGTGCGCATAGATCGGCGCACCGATGATCCCGAGCAGGAAATACAGGGTCAGGCTCGCCGTTCCGCGCACCGCTCCCAGCGACGCACCGACCAGGCAGACCGCGAAGGTCTGCCCGGTGATCGGCACGGGCGTGAACGGCAGCTTCACCGAGATCTGCGCGGCGAGCGCGACCAGACCGGTGCCGGCAAGGACGAGCAGCGTGTCCGTGAGAGCGCTCGCCCGCGGGAAGACCGCGAGCCGGAGCGTGGCGGCGTCGGCCCTCACAGGTTGCCGCGGAGGGCCTGTTCGCGCTCGATCGCCTCGAACAGCGCCTTGAAGTTGCCCTCGCCGAAGGTGCGCGCGCCGTGGCGCTGGATCACCTCGAAGAAGAGCGTCGGCCGGTCCTGCGTCGGCTTCGTGAAGATCTGGAGCAGGTAGCCATCCTCGTCGCGGTCGACGAGGATCCGCAGGCGCCGCAGGTCGGCCCACGACTCCTCGATCTCGCCGACGCGGTCGAACGCCTCCTCGTAGTACGCCTCGGGCGTCTGCAGGAAGTTGACACCGCGCTCCTGCATCGCCTCGACGGTGCGGATGACGTCGTCGGTCTGGATCGCGACGTGCTGGACGCCGGGCCCCGCGTTGAAGTCCAGGTACTCGGCGATCTGGCTCTTCCGTCGTCCCTCGGCCGGCTCGTTGATCGGGAATTTGATCTTCCCGTCGCCGTCCGACATCACCTTCGACATCAGCGCCGAGTACTCGGTGTGAATCTGCGCGTCGTCGTAGTGGATGATGTTCTCGAAGCCGAGGACGCGCTCGTAGAACTCGACCCACACGTCCATCTTCCCGAGCTCGACGTTGCCGACGCAGTGGTCGAGGAGCGTGAACCCGACCGGCGTTGCGCCGTTCGGCTCGACTGCGACGTAGCCGGGCAGGTGCGGGCCGGCGTAGTCCGCGCGGGCAACAAACGAATGGACGACCTCGCCGTAGGTGGCGATCGACGAGATCTGGACGCGCCCGAAGTCGTCGTCCAGCCACTCCGGCTCGCGCACGCCGCGGGCCCCGCGCTCGACCGCGACCCGGTACGCCGCCTCGGCGTTCGGGACGCGCATCGCGATGTCGCGGAGGCCGTCGCCGTGCGTGCACGCGAACCGCGAGACCTCGTGGTCGGCCGAGAGCGCGCTCGTCAGGACGAGGCTGACCTCCCCCTGGCGGAGCACGTACGACGCCCGGTCGCGCACGCCCGTCTCGGGTCCCGAGTAGGCATGGCGCTCGAACCCGAAGGCGTGCTCGAAGTAGTAGGCGGCCTGCTTGGCGTTCCCGACCCAGAGCTCGACGTGGTCCCAGCCCTCGAGCGGCATCGCATCGTCGTGCGTCGTCACGCCGCGATCTTAGCGACCTCCGCCTCCTCGGCCTCCGCGGTCGGCCGGCGCCACCGGCGCTCGAGGACGATCCCGAGGAGGATGGTCACGCCGCCGACGATCTGGATCGGGTGGAGGCTCTCCGAGAGGATCACGGCCGCGAAGATCGCGGCGACGAACGGTTGCGCGTTCGCGAACAGGGTCGCCCGCGACGGACCGACGATCGCGATCGACTTGAACCAGAGAATGTTCGTCAGGAACAGGGGGCCGACGATCGCGAAGGCGAGCCCGACCCAGATCAGTGTGCTCAGCGACGCGTAGTCCTGGTCGGCGATCTGCGGCGAGCTGAGCGCGACGAACGGGATGCACATCACGACGAGCACGACCGCGCTGATCCGGTACGGCGAGTAGGTCCGCATCAGCGGGGCGACCGTCACCGAGTACGCCGCCCATGAGATGGCGAGCAGGATCGCGAGCAGGTCGCCGCCGAGGTCCGACGACAGGTTGCCGCCCGACCCGAGCGCGACCATCGCGACACCGGCGAAGCCGATCGCGGTCGCGGCCCAGAACCGGTTGGTCAGCTTCTCGAGCCCGACCAGCGACGAGATGATCGCCGCGAAGATCGGTGTCGTCCCGAGGATCAGCGCGACTGTCGTCGCCGAGCCGAGCTTGAGCGCGTAGACGAACGAGACCTGATTGACCAGCAGAAAGACCGACGCGGCGCCGACCAGCGCGAGGCTCCGGCGACCGCCGATTCGCAGCGACCCCTCCAGCACGAGCGCAACGGCCACGGCGAGGAGCGCGGCCAGCCCGTACCTGATCGCTCCGTAGGCGAGCGGCTGGAAGCCGTGCGTGAGCACGTACTTGGTCACCGTGATGTTGAACGCCCAGATCACGATCGTCGTGGTCAACATCACGTCGACAGGGCCTGGACGCCGCATGTCCGGAAGCTACCCGCGGTAGGCTTCTCTCCGTGGCAACGATCGAAGAGATCGACGCGCTCGTCGCGCCGGCGACGCCGCACTTCGCGTACCAGATCCGCGCGCGCGTCCGCGAGCTCGTGCTCGACCTCTCCGAGGACAACCCGGTTCGCCGCTACGCCGAGGAGAAGATGGCGCTGCTCGACCGCCTCGGCCACGCGTCGTCGAAGGCCGATGACGACCGGCGCGAGTCGCCCGGGCGGCCGGGCTGGAAGCAGATCCCGAGCTCGGCTCCGGCGGACAGCCCGCTCCCGACCGCGAGGTGAGCCCGAGCGCCGTCCTGGTGACGGGCGGCTCGCGCGGAATCGGGCGTGAGGTCGCACGGCGCTTCGCCCAGGACGGGACGAAGCGGATCGCGATCGGCTACCTGCGCAACGACGCCACCGCCGAGGAGACCGCCGACGAGTTGCGCGGGCTCGGCGCCGAGCCGACGCTGATCCGCGGCAACATCTCCTCCGCCCGGGTCGCCGACGAGATCACCGCGCTCGGCCCGCTCGACGCCGTCGTGCACTGCGCCGCGACGGGCGTGATCCGGCCCGCGCTCGAGACCACCGACCACCATTTCGACTGGACGCTGGCCGCGAACGCGCGCGCGTTCCTCTCGATCGCCCGTGCGGCCGCGCCACAGATGCCGGCCGGCTCGTCGCTCGTCGCGATCTCCAGCCTCGGCTCGTCACGCGTGCTCGAGAACTACGTCCTCGTCGGCACGTCGAAGGCGGCGCTCGAGGCGCTCGTCCGCTACCTCGCGGTGGAGCTCGCGCCGCAGGGGATCCGCGTGAACGCGGTCTCCGGCGGCGTGGTCGAGACCGGGGCGCTCGACCATTTCCCGAACCGTGAGCAGATGCTCTCCTGGAGCCTCCAGCGGACGCCCGCCGGGCGGCTCGTGGAGCCCGCCGACGTCGCCGGCACCGTCGCCTTCCTCTGCTCGCCGGGCGCCGAGATGATCCGCGGCCAGACGATCGTGGTCGACGGCGGCTTCTCCCTGGTCGTCTAGCCCGTGTGGCCGACCGACAAGAACCGGGCAGCGTGGAACGAGCGGTACGGCCACGCCCCGGAGGCGGCTGCGGCGGGGCTGCCCGACGCGGTGCGCGAGCGGCTGCCCGACCTGACCGGCAAGCACGTGCTGACGCTCCCGTGCGGCACCGGCGGGGCGGCGGCCGACCTGCTCGCGCTCGGCGCGCTGGTCACCGGGATCGACCCGTCCGAGGAGGCGCTCACGGTCGCCCGCGAGCGCGTCCCGAACGCGGCGTTCTTCCAGGCGGCGCTGCACGAGATCCCGCTCCAGCTGCGGCGGCGGCGCTTCGCTGTCGTCTACGCCGGCGAGGGCGCGATCGCCCGCGTGCCCGAGCTGGGCCTCTTCGCCTCCGCGCTTGCCGCCGCCCTGCGCAAGAACGGCCTGCTGATCCTCTGCGACCGGCACCCGGTCGCCGACTGTGTCGAGCCGGTCGGGCTCCGCTGGCGGGAGGACTACTTCGACCAGAGCCGCAGACGGCTCGGCCAGATCGTGACCGCGATCGTCGGTGCCGGCCTCGACCTGGTCGAGCTCGAGGAGCTGGCGCCGGCGCACAAGGAGCTCGGCGACCACCGCATCCCGACCGAATTCGTCCTGCAGGCGACCAAGGTCTCTGCTTGACTCGTCGCCGGGTGCACCTGAAGATCGTCATCGCGCTCCTGCCACGGCGCGGGCGCGTGCGTCGTCCGGCTGACGAAGCCGAGCGCCGTCGTGGCGACGTTCCTGAAGAAGAAGTAGGCCTCCTGGCTAGCGGGTCTCGCGCATGAACCCCTGGCGGGCGGCGCTGACCAGCGCGACCGCCTCGGGGAACAGCACCCGCATCGCGTCGCGGAGCGCGATCGCCTGCTCGTCCGGCCCGCCCTTCGCCTCGACGCGGCGCAGCGCAGCGGCGGTCAGCTCGACCGCGGTGTTCAGCGTCAGCGTGGCGAACTGCTCGCGCTGCGCCTCGGCGACCGACTCGGCCTGCTGCTCGGCGAACTCGCGCAGGCCGCGCATCAGATCTTCGGGATCGCCCCCGAACGGAAAGTTGAAACCGCCTTCATCCATGCGATCAGCTTAGCTCGCCCCGGTACCCCGACTCGACTTCCAGCTCGAGCTCGGTGATCACCGCCGAGCCCTGCTTCATCGCCTCCGCGAACGGCGAGCGCATGTCGTCGCCGAGCGCGAGCTCCAGCCGCCGCACGGCCACGCCGACCGCGTCGAGATACCCGGGCGATGCGAGCCGCGGCGGCGACCCGATCGTTCGCTCCAGCTCGAGCGCCGCTTCCTCCGCCTCCTCGATCCCCTCGGGGTGCTCGGTCACCCGCAGCGCAACCAGCTGCTGCCGCAGCTCCTCGAGCTTGCCGCCGCCGGCCGACTCCTCGGCCAGCTCGCACAGCGCGGCGATGGAGACAGCGCTGCGGACGGCGTTCCGGCCCGTGATCAGCACGCCGTCCGCGTCGAGCGCCGCCCACGTCCGCTCCGGCCCGACGAAGGCGCAGAGATAGATGCGCCGTCCCGGCTCGGGCTCGGTCGGGATCACGCCCGCCAGCTCCTCGTCCGGCCCCGCCAGCGTAGCCGCGGCCGCGGCGATCCCCTCGAGCTCTTCCAGAAGGTCAGCCACCCCGCTGGATACTCGCCTACCATGGAGCCCTGATGCGGCGCAAGCGCGAGACCGAGGACGAGGCCCTCACCGAGGCGAAAGCACAGCTCGACGCGCTGATCAAGACCGAGGCCCAGTCACGCGAGTCGGAGCTGCAGCGGGCACTGGCCGTGTCGCGCGCGGAGTCGAGCGCGATGCTCACCCAGGAGCACCGCAGGCTGGCCGAGGAGCGGCGCGACGAGCTCGTCCGCGCCGAGCAGCGGGTGCTCACCGAGCTCACCGGCCGCCTGATCGCGGCGCAGAAGGAGATCGAGGGCAAGCTGGGCGCGTGGGCCCAGGACGTCGAACGCGTCCGCGAGGGGCTTGCCACCCAGGTCGCGCGGCTCGAGCAGCGCCAGCGGCAGTTGATGACCGACGCCGAGGCCAGGTTCACCTCCGAGACCGAGCGGCTCGTCTCCGACACCGAGGATCACCGCGCCGCGCTCACCCGCCTGCGCGAGGACATCGCGAAGCAGATCAAGACCGCGATCGACGAGTCGACGAACGACCTCGAGACGCATGCGGCCGAGCGGCGGCGCGCCCTGCACGAGGTCGCCGACCGGCTGCGCAACCGCGAGCGGTCGCTGGCCGAGCAGATCGAGCGCGAGCTGACCGAGTCGCAGCGCAAGCTCGTCGAGACGTTCTCCGACGTCGAGCGGCGGCTGGTCGATTCGGTCGAGCGTTCCGTGGGCCGCGAGACGTCCCGCCTGAGCGAGGAGGCGGCCGTCGAGTTCAACTCGACGATCCGCACGACCGTGGAGGAGGCGGCCCGGCGGCTCGCGCGCGAACTCGACCGCTCGATCGAGACGTTCGTGAAGCAGGCCGACCGGCTGCTCGCCGAACGGCTCGCGGAATTCAACGACACGGCCGGCGGAAAGCTCGAGCGGCGCTACGAGGGAACGGTGGCCGCGCTCGAACGGCGCGTGGCCGAGCTGGAGTCCTCGCTGCGCGACCGGTCACGTGCGTTAACAAACGATTAGGACATCCAACTTTCGCCGAAGAGGGAACGTCTAGGTGAGAGCGAACCAAGCCGACGTGAGTGAGATCAGCGAAATGGCCCAGATCATCGAGACCAACACCAGCGAGCGCGACAAGGTGCAGAGCTGGCGCCTCCACGTCCTGATCGAGGCCGGCTATCCGTTGCCGCTCGCCGAGAAGCTCGCGGACAGCGACGCCGACCTGCACGACGCGGTCGAGCTGGTCACGTCCGGCTGCACGCACGAGACCGCGGCGCGCATCCTCCTCTAGGTCGTTACCGGGTCTCCCGGGCGGAACTCGCCGCCGACGAGGATCTCGGCGTTGAGACCGGCACGGTGGACGAGGCCCTTGACGATCCCCGGCATCGTCTTCGACTCGAGGTACGAGCACGGCTCGCACAGCTCGATGCCACGGCACTCGAGCTCCCCGACGTGGAACGTCTTGCCGACGAGGTCGTTGAGGCCGATCCCGCGGGTGAGGACGTTGCGCCGTGACGCGGCCGCGTCCAGCTCGATCCCGTGCTCGGCGGCGAGCTGCTCGAGCGCCTCGACCTCGATCAGCGTCAGCTCGGTCACGGGCCGGCCCTCGTCGAAGTAGCGGTTCCCCTCGAGCCCCTTGCCGGCGATCGCGCGCACGGATTCGACCGCGTGTGGCAGCTCGCCGTGCTCGGCCGTGATGTAGATCGCCTCGACGCGCCCCTCGCTCATGCCTCACATCCTACGATGGGCGCATGAAGATCGAGCCGATCGTCTACGGCGACCGCAAGGTCTACTCCGTCGCGGGGTTCAACAAGGGTGTCGCCGACTGGCTCGCACGGCTGCCGACGCTCTGGATCGAGGGCGAGGTGACCGAACTGCGCCGGCAGGCCGGCTGGCAGACGGTGTTCTTCACGCTGAAGGATCCGGAGACCGGCGCGTGCCTCCCCGCGGCGATGCCGCGCGGGCAGTTCGACGGGCTGCGGCTCGACCTCGCGAACGGCGAGCGGGTGCACGTCTACGGGCGCGCGGAGCTGTGGGCGCAGAAGGGCGAGCTGCGGCTGCGCGCGATGTCGATCGAGCGGTTCGGGCTCGGAGAGCATCTCGCCGCGCTCGAGCGGCTGAAGGCGAAGCTCGCCGCCGAGGGGGTCTTCGCCGACTCGCGCAAGCGGCCACTCCCCCGCCTGCCGCGGAGGATCGGGCTCGTCACCGGCAACGACGCCGCCGCCAAACGCGACGTGATCACCGCGATCCAGACGCGCTTCCCGCCCGCCCGCATCGTCATCGCCGAAACACTGGTTCAGGGACACCATGCGGCTGCGGCGATGTGCGAGGCGCTGGGGCGAATCGCCCTCGAGCCCGAGGTCGACGTCGTCATCCTCGCCCGGGGCGGCGGCGGCTTCGAGGATCTCCTCCCGTTCTCCGACGAGCGGCTCGTGCGTGCGATCGTCGACTGTCCGGTGCCGGTGGTGACCGCGGTCGGCCACGAGCAGGACACGCCGCTCTGCGATCTCGCCGCCGACCGGCGCGCCTCGACCCCGACCGCCGCGGGCCGGCTGGTCGTCCCGGATCTCGAGGAGCTGCTCGCCGGCCTCGGCCGCTCGCGCGACTCCCTCGCGCGCGGGACGCGCCGCACTCTCGAGCGCCACCAGCAGCGCATCGGACAGACGCACGACCGGCTCCGCCGGGCGCCGGCGTTGCTCGTCGAGCGCCGCCGCGCCGCCCTCGCCCAGGCGGGCGGACGCCTGCGGGCGCTCTCGCCGCGCGCGACGCTGGAGCGCGGCTACGCGATCGTCCGCCGTGGAGACGAGCTCGTCCGCTCCGCCGCGGGAGTCGCCCCCGGCGACCCGATTGCGATCGAGGTCGCCGACGGCTCGTTTGGAGCGAGGATCGAATGACGTACGAGGAAGCCGAGAAGGAGCTCACCGAGATCGTGGGGCGTCTCGAGCGCGGCGACGCGAGCCTGGACGAGGCGCTGAAGCTCTGGGAGCGCGGCGAGGAGCTGTACCGCTTCTGCGCCGCCCAGCTCGAAACGGCCGAGGGGAAGATCGAGGAGCTCGCCAAGAGGGTCGACGCTGCGCGCCCGACCGGATAAGCTCACCCCTGGTGTCCGATCTCACCGATCTCCTGCAGAAGGTCGAGCTCTTCGAGAGCCTGTCCGACCGCGACATCAAGCGCCTGGCAGGATCGCTGAAGGAGAGTGACTTCTCGGTCGGCGACGTGATCGCGGCCGAAGGGCAGCGCGGCGTCGGGTTCTTCGTGATCGGCGAGGGTACCGTCGAGTACTCCGCCGGGGGCAACACGCTCGGCACCGGCGGCCCCGGCGATTACTTCGGCGAGGTCGCGCTCATCGACGACGGGCCTCGCACTGCGACGGTCAAGGCGCTGACCGAGGTCAAGGCATACGGCATGACGTCGTGGGAGTTCCGCCCGCTCATCGTCGAAAACGCCGAAATCGCGTGGGAACTGCTCCAGGTGATGGCGAAGCGCCTACGCGCCGCCAACGCCGCCGCGGCCGCCGCCGGCAACTAACCGCCCGAGCCGCTCCCCCAGCTCGACCAGGTCGTCGCCGGCGCGAGCAGGATCGCCGCTGAGTGCGACCGCGTCGCCCTCGACCACGCGCCCGCCGAAGACCACGCAGCGCACTCCGGCCTCTGCACAGCGGCGCACGACGGCGGCCGGCGCCTTGCCCTCCCAGGTCGTCCGGTCGACCGTCCCCTCGCCGGTGACCACGAGGTCGTAGCCGCGAGGATCGAAGCCGACGAGGTCGAGCACCGCGTCCGCCCCCGGCACGAGTTCGGCGCCGAGCGACGCCAGCGCCGCGCCGAGCCCTCCTGCCGCTCCCGAACCGGGGAGCTCCGCGAACGGCGCCAGCGCATCGATCGCGCGGAACCGCGCCTCGAGCTCGGCGACCTGCGCGGGTGTCGCGCCTTTCTGCGGCCCGAACAGCCGCGGCGCGTCGTACAGCGTCGTTGCCACGTCGCACAACACGCGCGTCGGCCCGGGCAGCCGGTCGAGCGCCGCGAGCAACCCGGCTCCGGCGTCCATCGTCGCCGTGCCGCCAACGGTCACGACCAGCGGCCCGTCACCGAGCCCGGCGATCCACGCCCCCAGCCCCCGACTGGACGCCTCCATGACGTCGAGCCGCGCGGGGTCGAGCGGAATCGCCTCCGCAGCCTCGACCACGCGTGTTCCGTCCGGCAGCACCCCGATGCGAGCAACGCGCGGCCCGCCAAACGCGTCGACCGTTTCGATTTCCTCGAAGACGGAGCAGAGCGCATCGAGCGTCCCCTCCCCTCCGTCGGCCAGAGGCAAGCGATCGGCGCGCACCCCGGCCAGCCCAAAGCCGACAGCCAGCCGTTCCGCGGCGACAGTCGCGGAAAGGCAGTTCTTGAGGCTAGCCGGGCACGCGAGCGCGTTCGGGCTCATGCGCGGTCCCGTCGGATTGCTGCTGCGAGTCGTCCTCGTCTGCGCTGACCGCCCCGGGCATCTCGCGCAGCCGTGCGAACGAAAGCCCCTCGCGCGCCAGGAAGATCAGCCCGATCCCGACGCCGACCGACGCCTCGATCGCCTGGAGCCCGAAGCCGAACGCGATCCCGGTGCCGTAGTCGACGCCGTAGCGGACGAGCGGCGTGGCGACCGCGACCTGGACGAGGCCGACGTTGCCGGGCCAGAGCGGGATGATCGTCGCGACGTTCATCAGCAGCAGCACGACGGCGGCGGCCGCTAGGCCTTCGTAGATGTGGAACGCCCGCATGGCCGCCCAGACCGCCAGGAGCTGGAACATCCACCCGACGCACTGGCCGGTGATCGCGACCGCGGCGGCGCCGGGGCTGCGCATGACGCCGAGCCCGAGGCGGCCCATTGTGATGATGCGCTTGACCGACCCCATCCCGTCGAGCCGCGTCTGGTGGTGGTGGCGGGCGCTCGCGAACGCGAAGAGGAAGAGCCCGATCCCGAGCGAGAGCACGATCACGAGGCTCGTGAATGCCCAGCCGGGGATGTCGGCGGTGGTGAGCACGACGGCGACGAGCACCAGGACTGGGACGAGGTCGAAGACGCGGTGGGCGAAGACGGTCCCGACGAGCAGCGGCCAGAGCCCCTTGCGCCGGCCGTTGAGTGGTCGGATCAGCACGGCGACGCGGGCCAGCTCGCCGACACGGCCGGGCAGCACGGCGTTCGCGAGCAGCCCGACGCAGAACGAGGAGAAGACGAGCCGGAAGCGCGGGTGCGGCGGAGGCATCGCCGAGCGGATGACCGCGTCCCAGGCGAACGCACGGGCGACGATCGAGAGCAGGTTGAACCCGACCGCGGCCGCCACCCACTCCCACTGGACCGACGTGAACGCGTCCTTGAAGTCGGCCCAGTGCGGCCCGTGCCACCAGAGCATCGCGCCGACGCCGCAGATGAAGGCGAGCGCGATTCCCCCGCGCGTCCACGGTGAGCGCAGGAGGCGCCCACTGAGCAGCTGCTTCACGCCGCGAGATCCTGGTAGATCTGCTCGAGCCGCACGGCGATCGTGTCCCACGAGTACTTCTCGACCGCGATCTGCCGGGCGGCGGCGCCGAGCGCGCGCCGGCGCGGCTCGTCCTCGAGCAGCTCGACGAGCGCGTCGGTGAGCGCGCCGTCGTCGCCCGGCGGCACCAGCACGCCGGTCTCGTCTGTCATCACCGCCTTGTATCCGGGAATGTCGGACGCAACCACCGGCGTCGCGCATGCAAACGCGCGGATCAGCACCATGCCGAAGCTCTCCTGCCCGATCGACGGCGCCGCGAGCGCCTTCGCCCGCAGCAACTCGGCCGTCAGGTCCTCCTGCGAGATGAAGCCGAGCACGTCGATGCCCTCGGTCGGGATGCGGTGCCGGGCCAACAGGAGCCCGGCTGCGAGCGGGTCGGCGCCGATGAGCCGCAGCCGTGCCCCGGTTCGCCGGTGGATCTCGGGCCATGCCCTGAGCAGCACCGGCATGCCCTTGCGCGGGTCGTGCCGGCCGATGAAGACGATCGTGTCGTCGCGGTCGTCCGGATCGGCCGCGGGCGGGATCACGGTGCCGTTCGGGATCACCTCGAAGTCCCAGCCCTTGAGCCAGTTCTGCGCGGAGAGCCGCGCCTGCTCGGAGACGGCGATCCGGTGGTCGATCCGTTCGAGCATGCCGCCCCACATCGGCAGGCCGAGATGCATGTAGCCGAGCGCGCCGGCGGCGTGCCAGGTGGCGACGATCGGGCAGCGCGCGACCGCGAGCGCCGAGACGCAGATCGCGGGTGTCATCGGCTCGTGCAGGTGCAGCACGTCGAACTGCTCCTCCCTGAACACGCGCTTGAGCTTGAAGGGGACGCTCGGGCTGAGGCAGAGGTTCGGGAGCGACCCGTTGGCGGGGACGATCACGGTGCGGCCGATCGGGATCACTTCGGGTGGTGGGTCGCCGTGGCGGCCGTGCCGCGGGTGGAGGGCGCGTGTGAAGGTGCCGGGCGGGTCGTTGCCGATCACGATCTTGACGTCGTGGCCGCGCGCGCGCAGGGCGGCGCATTTGAGCTCGGCGTGCTCGAGGACGCCCCCGAGGAACGACCACGAGAACGGCACGACGATGCCCACCTTCATGCGGCGGAGTCTATGGGGGCCCACGGTATGCTCGGACCGTGTTCGAAGAAGGCCTCGCCGAGCTGCACACCCACCTCGGCGGCTCCGTGGCTTCGGAGATCCTCTGGTCGATCGCGCACGAGCAGGGGATCGCCCTGCCGGTGAAGGACTACTGGGAGTTCGACCGCCTGGTGACGATCTCCGACCCGCGCGGCGTCCCCGACCTGAACGCGCTCGACGCGATCTACCACTGGACGGAGGCGATCCAGTCGAGCCCGATCGCGGTCGAGCGGTCGGTGCACGCGGCGATCGGCGGCGCGTACCGCTCGCAGCACATCACGACGCTCGAGGTGCGCTTCAACCCGATGAAGCGGAACCGCGGCGGCGAGCGCGACCTCGATCACATCATCATGGCCGCCGCCCGCGGCCTCGACCGCGCGAGCCTGGAGTACCCGCGGGTGCGCGCCGGGCTGATCCTGATGATGGACCGCACGTTCGACGAGCGGCAGAACCAGGTGATCATCGAGAAGGCGATCCGCTACCGCTCGCGCGGCGTCGTCGGAATCGACATCGCCGGGCCCCGTCCAGGGGGATTGCGCTATCCCTACGCGGCGTTGGCGCCGCTGGTCGAGGAGGCGCGCGCTGCCGGCCTCGGCATCACCATCCACGTCGGCGAGGAGGGCGGCGCCTTCGGCGTCGAGGAGACCGCCGAGGTGATCGAGACGCTCTCGCCCGACCGCATCGGCCACGGGATCCTCGCCGCCCGCGAGCCCGCGCTGATGGCGGAGCTGAAGGAGCGTCAGATCGTCCTGGAGATCTGCCCGACCTCGAATCTGCTGACGAAGGCGCTCCCGGACGAGGCGGCGGTGCGGGCGACGTTCCGCGCGTTCATCGAGAACGGCGTCCGCTTCACGATCGCGACGGACGGCCCGGAGATGATGCGCACCCACCTCCGCGACGAGCTCGACCTGCTGCTTCGGATCGGCGCGCTGGACGAGGACGAGCTCCGCGAGGCAAACGCCCGCGGGCACGAGGCGAGCTTTGTGCGCGAGTCTCCCGTCGCGGCCTAGCTAGGCGCGTGTCTCGGCCTCGTACGGCTGCCCGGTGTGGTCGCAGATCACGCGGAGGTCCTTGTCGAAGAACCAGAGCGTCACGTCGGCGCCTGCCTCCTCGGCTGCAGCGGCGAGCAAGAAGTCTGCGGCCGGGCGTCTGTGGTTGCCGTGGGTGCCCACAGAGAGCTCCTGCTGTACCCGGACGGCTCTCGCCCCGCTCGTCGCGGTCACCGGGAGAGATGTCAGCGGCGCGAAAAGTGTCCCGAAGAGCAGCTGGTATTGCTGTCCCGTACGTGCTCGATGAAGCGCTTCGAGCACGACGAGCGGGCAGGTCGCAACCTCATCGTGCTCCAGCCGATCGGCGAGCTTGGCGGCGATCGCGCACGCGGGATCGTTCTCCGCCCACGCCCAGATCGAGGAGTCGGCGAGGTAGATCGCCACGGCTACGGGAAGTGCGGGTTGCGACGCAACTCGACGAGCTCCTCCGGTGTCACCAATCCGTTTCCCCCTTTTCGAATCAGGTCCGCTGCGCGGCGCAGGGCAGCGCGGCGGCTGACCTCGTCGAGTGCCTTGTGAACGGTGTCCCTGATCGTGGTCGTGCCAAGCAGCTCACGAGCCTGGTCGACCTTGTCGAGATCCAAATCGATGGTTGTTCTGTGTATGCGCTGAGTCATAGCACTCCTATGGATTGCGGGGACTGCTTATTATGTAACAAATGTGTAACAGCTGCCACAGCGGCGTACCTGCTCGAAATACGCCCTTCGGTCAATAGTCGTCCGACGGCTCCACGAGTAGCGTCCGGCACATGGTCGAAACACTGATCGGCGCGCCGCCAGGGATCACCGCCCGGCAACGCCAGGTCGTCGCCCTCATCGCGGCAGGCTGCTCGAACGAGGAGGTTGCACACCACCTCGAGATCTCGCCACGCACGGCAAAAGCACACTCGGATGCGCTTCGTCAGAAGCTCGGTGTGCCCCGCCGGAGGCAGATCCCGGTTGCCTATTTCAAGATGACGGGAGACGACCCGCTCCGGAGCGCCCTGGACGGCCAGTGATGGAGCTCCCCGTGCCGGCGGCCTGGGCCGCCGGCACGGGGACTTCGCTTTCTCCACCCGCAGGAGTACAGTCGCCCCGACGGGAAGCGTCCCGGGAGCAGGCGATGGCGGGCATCGAGACAGCGGTCGAAGCAGCGCGCCGCTACATCATCAAGCGGCCCAGGTTGACGCGCCTGATGGACAACGCGAACGCCCGGGTGCTGATGCTGATCGCACCCGCAGGGTTCGGCAAGACGACGCTCGCGCGCGAGTGGGCAGGCGAGCGGCGGCACGTCTGGTACCGCGGCACGACCGCGACGGCGGACGTCGCGGCGCTGATCGCCGGGCTCGCTGCCGCGATCTCCGAGGTCATCCCGGACGCCGGCGCCCGCGCGGTCAGCCGGATGCGCGCGGCCGGCACGCCCGAGCAGGACGTCGACATCCTGGCCGACCTGTTCGCCGAAGACCTCGCCGAGTGGCCCGACGACGCGTGGCTGGTCTTTGACGACTACCAGTTCGCGATGGAGGCGAAGGCACCCGAGCGCCTCGTCGACCTCCTGCTGCGCAAGACCCCGATCCGCGTTCTCCTCACGAGCCGGAAACGCCCGACGTGGGCCACGGCGAGGCGGCTTCTGTACGGCGAGGTGTACGAGATCGGCCGCACCGAGCTGGCGATGGACCACGACGAGGCCGCAGAAGTCATGTCCCACCGCAAGGACGCACCAGGACTCGTCGCCCTTGCCGAGGGCTGGCCGGCGGTGATCGGTCTCGCAGCGCTCACCGACGAGTTCGAACTGCCGGAAGGGGGCCTCCCGATGCGCTCTACGACTACTTCGCGGAAGAGCTGTATCCAGGCCGCGTCGCCCAAGGTCCAGCAGAGGGCTATGCCGCCTCGCGCTCGCGCCGACGCTTGGGGAGGGCGTCGCCGATCTCCTTCTCGGCGAGGAGGCCAGTGAGGTGATCGCCGAAGGTGTGCGAGCAGGCTTTCTTTCGACCGCGAGCCGGGGTGCTTGAGCTTCATCCGCTTCTAAAGACCTTCCTTGATGCCAAGTCACGGAGTTCCCCACGATCACGGACGGCGATCTCGAGCGCCTGGCGTCCACCTCGCAGACCTGGGACTCTGGGATGACGCATTCACGCTCGCAAACAGATCGTCGACCTCAGATCTCTTCACCAGTCTGCTGGAGATGGAGCCTGCGAACGATGCTGGCCGAGGCGCGAATGGCCACGCTCGTGGTGGCTCGACCTCGCGGAAGCGAGACGGCTCGATGCTCCAATCGTCGACCTAGCAGCAGGCCGAGATGGCCTTCCACCCGGCGACAGACAGAAGTCCGAAAACCTGGCGGCACGCGCCGCGCGACTTCTTCAGCCGGATCATCTCCGCTCGCGCGCGCACTACATCGCAGGCATGAGCGCACATCTGGACTACCACAACGAGCGCGCCCGTAGCCATTGCGACGAAGCATTTGCAGAGCGCTGCGAACCGTCGCGGATCGTCGGGATGCCGTCTGGGGCCAACTCGATCGTCTCGCTCGACCTGAACGGATCCGACGTGGACGAATTGTTCGATCGGCTCATCGAACTCGACGATGGCAGCGCCATCAGCGAGGTGCGCCTCGCCATTGCTCGTTTCCAGGTGGCTGTTCGCCGCAGGGACCTGCTCGGACCGTCGCAGCGCTTCGACTCCGCCGACCACCTCTTGCCGCGGATCACCGAGCCCCACACGCGCTCGTCCTTCCAGTTCATGCCTCAGCGCTGCTCGCCGCTCCAGGGGCATCTACGCACAGCCGCACTGGTCTCGGCGGCGAGATGCGAGCAGTACGCCGAAGAGGTCCGACTGTCCTTCGTTGTTCCCTACGCTCAACGGGTCCGCGCAATGGCGGAACTGGGGCTGCGTCACTTCGCTCGGAGCCGCCAAATTCTCGATCGGATCGCGGACGATCAGCCCGTGACAAGAACGATTTCTTCAACCGGAGGCGAGTCTCATCTGATCGCGCTCGGCTGCTCTCGCCAGGGTCTGCCGACGCGAGCCATCCAGAGCCTACAACCCGACCGAGACGCTTCCCCTTTGAGGACGAGCGCGGCGAGTACCTGGCGACCCTGGCACTCGCGAAGGCCTGTGCAGGTGACCTGACCCGAGGCGCTTGATCTCGCCGACGCAGGCAGAACAGCCCAAACGGTCGAGGTTCGTGTTGCTGGCCCGTGCATCCAAGCAATCGCGGCGATCAAGGCGAGCGACTCGAACGCGGCCGGCCGTTCCTATGCGGCTGAGACGGCGTTCACGGAGTGGGCAACGTCGACTCGTTTGTCGTCGCGTATCGGGCTTTCCCAACGCTCCTCGCAGCCGTCGCGGCCGAGAAGCTCCGCGACGCCTCGACTGACATCACTGCCAACGCTCGAGACTGGGCATCTCGCGCGCTCGAGTCGGCTTGACAGCCTCAGCGCCGGCCGCCAACGGCGCGCTCTCCCGGAGGGAGAGAGAGGTACTCGACCTAGTCGTTCAGGGCCTCACCAACCAGGAGATTGCGAACGCGCTGTTCATAAGCGAAGCGACCGTGAAGGTGCATGTGAGACACATCCTCGGGAAGCTCGGCGTGAAGACACGAACCGAGGCTGCGGTGCGAGCTGCAGAGTTACTCGACGAGCGGCTAAGCAGCCTGCTCGGCCAGTGGCGCGTGCGAATCGGAGTACTGGTCCTGCGCGTCAAGTGTGAAGTCGTGTCGCTTGCCCGTTCGGTAGTCCTCGTCGGCGCCGGCGAGAATCGCCTCGAACGCCGCCACGATCGTCGTGTCGAACTGCCCCTCGACGCCCTGGGCCAGACGCATCCGAGCAACACGGCTCGGCATCGCGTCTCGATAAGGACGGTCTGACGTCATCGCGTTGTAGGAGTCGGCGACCGCGAGGATCTTCGAGATGAGCGGGATATCGTCGTCCATGATCCCATCGGGATATCCCATTCCGTCGATTCGTTCATGGTGATGCCGGACGATCTTCGCAACCTCAGCGTAGTCTTCGACCTTCGCGAGGATGTGCTCTCCGATAGCCGAGTGCTCCTGCATCTGTCGCCTCTCCTCGAGCGTCAGTGCCCCAGGCTTCTCGAGCAGACCCGGAGGAAGACCGATCTTCCCGATGTCATGCACGAGCCCAGCAGAGGTGCGCGAGTTGCTGCTGGTCATCGGGGAGGCCGAGTCGCTGCGCGATGTCCCGTGCATAGATGGCAACAGCGGCCGAGTGACCCGCCGTGTATCGATCTCGCGCATCAAGGGTTGCCACGAGGGCCGTGGCGAACGCAAGATTCGCGCGCTCAAGTCGGGTGTTCGCCTCGGCCAAGCCCGCGGCGAGATGGCGCTCACCCTGGTAGAGCCCGAACAGGCCTTGCGCCGCGAGGGCAGGACCGAAGAAGAGCGGCAGCGTCCACGGCGAGATGTCGCGATAAGCGAACGCAAGAAGCGCCAACGAGGGGCGCGTAGAAAGGAACAGCAAGAAAGACCAGCGGGCCTAGTGTCCTCAAGAAGTCCGACGGTTTCGCGGTGTTTCTGACCTTGAGTGTGAGAGACGCGAAGGCCGCGTCCGAGACCTGCGAAACAAGCGTGCCGACAGTCGTGGCGATTACGAGAGAGGCGATGAGTGTGCTGGACAGACCTGCCGCCGCATACGCGGCGAGCCCTGTGAACGCCCCGGTCAGGGAACGCGCCGAGGTATAGGTCGCCCATCTCAGATAGGGCGAACCAAAGGCGCCCAACATGGACGCGGCAGCCACCGTCATCGCCGGCCGAGGGGCCAAACACAACCGCGGCAAAGAGGGTCGGCAGAAGTGAAATCGACTCCTCCAGGTACGCGTAAGTCGCACCCGGCCCCGCTCGGCGACCGCAGCCGTGGCAGCAAGTCCGCAGACCACCAGTGGACTGCCGAGCGTCCAACCGTTGACCCCAAGCGCAATCGCCATGCCGGCTGAGCACAACGCAAGTGATCCGGCCCAAAGGTGGATCGGGCTCGTGCTGATCGACAGACCCACGACCAAGCTCACGCAAGGGCTTGCGCCAGTCCCTCAAACGGGGTATAACCCGTTTTGCCGTTAGTCCTTCTACTGAGGAGTGGTTTCATGAGCAAGCTTGTCGACGCTCTCTTGCGTGCGGCAGCCGTTGGCGGCTCCACCGCCTGGGGCTCCACCGCCTGGTAACGCATACGTAGCTTCCGCGCTCCACCGCCCGCAGGTGTCCCCCTGTTGAGGGATATTTGCAAGGCCGTGGAGAGCACCTAGCGCTAGGGTCGGGAGCCCACGTCGGAGTCCGGACAAAAACCGGCGTGGGCTCAAGGCCATCTCATCGGCTCGACCTCGAGCCGATTTGCATGTCCAGTGGAGCCGGCGGCAGCTAGTTGAGGAGACCACGCCGGAACCCGACAGCGACTGCGTGGGCTCGGGAACGGGCCTGAAGCTTCGCCAGCAGGTGCCGCACGTGCGACTTCACAGTCTCTTCGGACAGGAAGAGCATCCGGCCGATCTCGCGGTTCACGAGGCCCTCCGAGATCAGCTGAAGGACTTCGATCTCCCGTGCGGTCGGCTCCTGCTCGAGCTCCTTGAGCGGCGCCTGGAACGGAATGATCTCCGCGCTGCCGGTCGTCCGCCTCGCCGCATCCTGGTCGAAGCGGCGGGCATGGTCCATGTAGCGGTTCAAGATCGCTTTGCGCTCGGCAGCATCCATTACCAGTTGCGTATCGGCCTCCCCCGGTGACCCCTTTAGCGCCCTTCGGCCCCTCGATCGAGGGAGTGCTTACAAATCCCGAGCAAATGCCCGTACAGAGCCGATCGAGCGGTCGCGAAACTCCACCAAACCCGTGTCCTCGGAGTTCCCGTCGACCGTCCGGACCCGTCCGTCGAGCGGGGCCTGGACGAGCCTGCCGACGTGGTCGGCGGGGTCCCCGCGGGCGAAGTCCCAGTCGAACAGAACGAGATCGCCTCGGAACGCGGCCTCCCCTGCCACCACCCGGAGATCGAACGCACCGGCCTTCGCCTCCGCCAGGATCGCCGGCGTGTAGAGCGGGTTGAACCGCCGCTCCCGCAGCCCGAGCGCCGCCGTCTTCCCGCCCGCGGCCAGCGCCGCGAGGAACGCCGCGAACGCGCACCAGGGGTACCCCATGCCGCTGTACGCCGGCGTCACCTCCAGCCGCTCCGCCAGCGCGATCAGCTGCGGCACGCGGTTCGACCGCGGCGGTTCCTCGGCGACACCCGCCGCGGCCCAGCGCTCCATCAGCCGCACCGCACGCAGCGGCACGTCCGCGAGCAGCCGGCGGTGGTCGGCCGGGCTCAGCTCCGGCGACGGCGCGACGAAATCACGCGCCCGCTTCCACGCCGCCACCGCATGCGCCGTGACCGGCCCGAACTCCCCGTCGGCGGGCACGCCGAGCAGGCGCTGCACACCGGCCACGTCGGGGCCGTGCAGGCGCGGTGACTCCAGCCTGAGATCGCGCGGCTGCGGTTCCATCTGACGGCGCCGCCATCATCCTCCCGCCGCGCGCCCGATGCAACTGTCACCAGACGCCGGGGACGAGGCGGCTCGTGTGCGCGGCGTACTCCGCGTACGGCTCGCCCAGCCGGCGGCGAAGGGCACGCTCCTCGTGGCGGATCCGAACGACGTAGCCCACTGTGGCAAGCCCGGGACAGACCACCAGGCTGACGGCGTTCCCGAACCCGATCCCGATCCCCAGGAACATCACGAGCGCCCCGGTGTAGCTCGGATGCCGGAGCACGCGGTACGGGCCGGCGGTGACGACGTGCCCCTCCCCCACGAGCTGCACGGCACGCGTGAACTGCGTCCCGAGCGTCCGGATCGCCCACACGCGCAGCGCCACGCCGGCGAGGGAGACGGCGCAGCCGACCCCCACCCAGATCCACGGCGGGCCCGGTAGCACGGCGCCGTCGAGCCGCCTGGCGGCCACCACCGCGAGCGCAAGCCCGGCCAGCTGCGCGACCTGCAGGACGTAGAACGTCGGATCGCCTGCCCGCCGGGCGCCGTCGCCGCGAAACCGCTGGGCCTCCCAGACGACGAGGCCGACCGCCGGCCCGAAGACCAGCGCGGTGGCAGCCCAGTTGTGAAGGACGAGCGGCGTCATCCCGCTCGGGAATGGGTCAGGCCCAGCCCATGTCCGTGTACCCCGACGTCGTGGGCGCCGAGACGATCAGCAGCGTCACCGGGTGCTCCGCGTCGTTGCGCACAGTGCGGCGGAGCGGCGGCGCGACCCGGACGAACGTCCCCGCCGGCGCCGTGTGCTCCTCGCCCTCGATCACCATCACCGCGCTCCCCTCGAGGACGACGAAGACCTCCTCCTGGTCGCGCTCGAGCTCGTTGTGCTCAGGGATCGAGTAGCCCTGCTCGATCTCGACGACGTTCAGGCCGAACGCCTCGACGCCGAGCCCCTTACGGACGAGCTGCCAGCGGCCGTTCGTCTCGAACTCGCCCAGCTGCGCGATGGTGAAGCCGTCGGCCATGCGGGGGACAGGCTATGCCTGTCCCCCCGCCATTTCAACCGCTAGGCCAGGCCGTTGGCCTTGAGGAAGTCCGCGGCCACGGCCGCCGGCGTCTTCTTGTCGACGCCGACCGCCTTGTTCATCGCGATCATCGCCGCGTTCGTCAGCTTCGCGCTGACCGCATTCACCGTTGCGGCGAACTTCGGTCCGAGCGCCGAGACGAGCTTCTTCGACACCACGGGCGCCACGTTCTGGAACCCGTAGATGTGCTTGTTGTCGATCAGCGCCACGTACTTGCCGGTCGAGAACGCCGGCTCGGTCGTGAAGATGTCGCCGCCGGTGACCTTCCCCTGGTCGATCAGGGTCGTCACCGGGATCGTCCCGAGCTGGACGAACTTGATCTTCGTCAGCCCGTAGATCTGCTTCAGGCCGAGCAGGCAGGTGATCCGCTTGTCGCACTCCGGGTAGCCGCCGTACGACAGGTTCGGCACCTTCTTCAGGTCGGAGATCGTCTTCAACCCGTACTTCGCCGCGGTCGTCTTCAGCACCGCGAACGAGTCGGCGTCGAAGAACGGCGTCTGTTTGAAGAGCGTGTACCCGCGCTTCTCCTCGAACGCCTTCGCCGTGGCGTAGTTCTGCGCCGCGGACTTCTGCGCCTTCGCGTGCGCGAGGACGAGAGCAAGGACGCCCGTGTACTCCGGGTAGAAGTTGATCTTCCCGCTCGTCAGCGCCGTGTCGATCAACTCGGAGCTGCCGATGTTCTCCTTGTAGGCGACCTTGTAGCCCTTCGCCTCGAGCGCCTGCTTGTACAACTGGCCGAGGACGTACGCCTCCGTGAAGTTCTTCGTGCCGACCGTGATGGTCGGCGTCGCGGAGGTTTGCGCGTTCGCGGTCCCACCTAAGACGATTGGGATGGCGAGTGCGACTGCGAAGGCGGCCTTGACGGCGCGCCTGGCGTGCTTGCGAACCACGTGGGCTCCTTTCGTAGGGATGGTCCCGCGGGACCCTATCGAGCTAGTCCGCAGAAACGTACGGGCGTTGCAAAACCTTCCGCACCCCACCGATGAGAAGAGCAGCGGCGAAGGCGATGAATGACACGCACAGCGACGCCCCGACCACGCCCGAGAGGTGGTAGGTCGCCTGGTTGACGATGATGTCACCCAGGCCGCCGCCGCCCGCGATCGCCGCGATCGTCGCGGTCGCGATCACGAAGACGGCCGCGATCCTGACCCCGGCGAGAATCAGGGGCATCGCCAGCGGCAGCTCCACCTGAAACAGGATCTGGCGCCCGGTCATCCCCATCCCCCGCGCGGCCTCGACGACGTTCCGGTCGACGCCCTCGACGCCGAAGTAGGCGTTCGTCAGGATCGGCGGCAGGGCGAGGACGATCAGCGCGACCGCGTTGTTCCAGAAGCCGATGCCGAGGATCAGCAGCCCGAAGGCGATCAGCACGAGGCTCGGCAGCGCCCGGCCGACGTTCGAGACGCTGATCGCGACGAAAGAGCCGCGGCGAACGTGGCCCAGAAAGATCCCGACCGGCAGGGCGATCACGAGCGCAATGCCGATGGCGGTGCCCGAGAGCGCCAACTGCTGGAGCGACTTGTGCAAGAGCAGGTGCGGGTTGTGGACGATGAACCAGAACGCGTCCGGGAACGTCCCCCAGCTGAACGAGTCGGCGAGAATGCGGGTCACGCACGCCTCCAGGGGGTCAAGGCGCGTCCGAGCAGGGTGAGCAGCCCGTCGGCGGCAAGCGCGAGGAGGATCACGAGCATGCCGGCGGCGATGATCTCGGTCTTGAAGATGTCCTGGTTGATTCCGATGAAGATCGGCCGGCCGAGGCCCTGGGGGATCACGAACGCCGCGACCGTGGCGATCGAGATCGTCGAGACGGTCGCGATCCGGACGCCCGCGATGATCGACGGAGTGGCCAGCGGCAACTCGACCCGGACGAGCGTCTGGATCCGCGACAACCCCATTCCCCGCGCCGCCTCCTTCACGTCCGCGGGCACGGTGCGCAGGCCTTCCAGGATGTTCCGGTAGAGGATCAGCAGCGTGTAGCTGACGAGTGCGACCTCGACCGTCGTCACGGTCAGCCCCGTGAGCGGGACGAGCAGCTGGAAGAGCGCGAGGCTCGGGATCGTGTAGAGGAAGTCGGAGAGGAGGCCGATCGGCTGGTCGGCGCGTCGGTAGCGGTAGGCGACGAGCGCGGCGACGAACGCCAGCACGAAGCCGACCGCCACCGCGATCAGCGCCAGCTTGATGTGCTGCAGCAGCGCCGGCTGGAGGGTGTCCGACCAGTGGTCGGCGACCCAGTTCGCGCAGAACGTGTGGTTCTCGGTCTCGCACTTCGAGCCGGTGCCGAAGTCGGGGATGACCGGGGCCTGCGCGAGGAACGTGAACGGGCTCATAGCTCGGAGAGGACGCGACCGACGCGGGCGACGGAGAGCAGGCCGATCGGGGTGCCGTCGGCGTTGACGACGACGAGCGGGTCGGCGCCTTCCGCCATCATCAGGGAGAGCGCGTCGCGGAGCGTGGCCGACCCCGGCGCCTGCGGGCCGTCGGGGACGGGGCCGTCGAGCGGCTCGAGCTCGATCTCCTCGAGCCGGCGCAGTGCCAGCCGCTTCAAGCCGCGGTCGGAGCCGACGAAGCGCGCGACGAAGCCGTCGGCGGGGTGCGCGAGGATCTGGTCGGGCGTGTCGTACTGCGCCAGGTGGCCGCCCTCGCGAAGGATCGCGATCCGGTCGCCGAGCTTGATCGCCTCATCGATGTCGTGGGTGACGAAGATCACCGTCTTGCGCACGTTCTCGTGCAGCCGCAGGAACTCGAGCTGGAGGCGGTCGCGGGTGATCGGGTCGAGCGCGCCGAACGGCTCGTCCATCAGCATCAGCGGCGGGTCGACGGCGAGCGCGCGGGCGAGGCCGACGCGCTGGCGCTGGCCGCCCGACAGCTGCGAGGGGTAGCGGCCGGCGTAGTCCTGCTCGAGCTCGACCAGGTCGAGCAGCTCGGCGACCCGCTCCTTCGTGCGCGCCTTCGGCCAGCCGAGCAGCCGCGGGACGGTCGCGATGTTCTCCGCGATCGTCATGTGCGGGAACAGGCCGACCTGCTGGATCACGTACCCGATGCCGCGCCGTAGCTCGACGACGTCGAGGTCGCGGATGCTCTTGCCGTCGATCGTGATGTCGCCGTCGTCCAGCTCGATCAGCCGGTTGACGAGCTTCATGGCGGTCGTCTTGCCGGCGCCGGACGGCCCGACGAGCACGCAGATCTCGCCCGCGGGGATCGTCAGCGAGAGGTTCTCGACCGCGGCCTGGTTGCGCCCCTCGTAGCGCTTCGTCACCCGGTCGAAGACGATCTCGGCGGCGGACGTCCGGCTCATCTCGTGGCTTCCCAGGCGGCCGTGGCTTCCTCCGCGGTCGGCGGATCGAGCAGCGTCTCGACGACATCGTCGGCGTTCGGCTGGCCTGACGCGCGGACGACGGCGACGGCCGCCTCGACGTCGTACTCGGTGCGGAGGAGCTCCACGTCCGGGCCGAGCAGCGCCCAGTACGCACCGGGGCGGCCCTCGTACGGGCGGCCGACGGCGCCGACGTTGACGTAGCGCCAGCGGGCGGCGCGGCGGTCGAACTGAACGTGCGTGTGGCCGCCGATCACAGTCGGCTCCTCGATCCCCTCGAGCTCGGCGGCGAAGTCGGCCTCCGGGGTGATCCGGGTCACGCCCCGCTCGTCGTCGGCCGGCAGCGCGTGGCAGCAGCGAACGGCGCCGAGATCCTCGACGTCGATCGAGAACGTCAGCGGCCATTCGCGGATGGCGGCCAGGCGCTCGGGCCCCAGCCGGTCGCGCACCCAGCCGTACCACTCGGCGGGATCCTCGAGCGCCAGCCGGTCGGCGTTGCCGCTCAGGAAGCTCGTGGGCTTGTCGATCGAGGTGACGCGGTCGTAGGTCTCGGCGGGGAGCGTGCCGGTGACGACGTCACCGAGGACGACGACGCTGTCAGCGGCGGCGAACCGCGGGTCGGCGAGCACCGCCTCGAGCGCGTCGAGGTTCCCGTGGATGTCGGCGATCGCGGCGACCGGCATGCGCGACGAGCGTAACCGCCAACGCCGGGCGGCCGCCTTTCTCCCCGCCTCGACGTCGTACCCGGCATGAGGATCGCTCTGCTCGCTGCCGCCGCGTTCCTGGCGGTCCCCGGCGCCGCGGGGGCGGATGCTGCGCCGGTCGTCGTCGCCGTCGTCGACTCCGGCGTCAACCCGAGCGTGCCGGGCCTCGTCGCGGGCTACAACGCGGTCGACGGGTCGTCGGACACGGCCGAAGGCGGCGGGCACGGCACCGGCGTCGCGCAGGTCGTCGCCGCGACGTGCGGCGGATGCCGGATCCTGCCGGTCCGGATCGCCGATGACAGCGGGACGTCCAGCCAGAGCCTGATCGCCGATGGGATCCGCTGGGCGGCGGAGCATGGGGCGCACGTGATCAACCTGAGCTGGGGGCTCGCGATCGGTGCGCGCTCCACCGGACAGGTCGAGCGCGCAATCGCCGCCGCCGTCGACCGCGGCGCGACGGTCACGCTCGCGGTGATGAACGACGGCTCGCGCGATCCCAACCTCAACCCGTGGGCGAGCCGTAGCCCCGACGCGGTGCGTGTCGCCGCGGTGGACGACAACGGACAGCTGCTCCGGTCCTCGAACCGGGGGATCTGGGTGGACATCGGCGCGCGTGGGTCGGCAACCTCGAATGCGGCGCCACGCGTGGCGGGTGCGGCGGCCGTCGTCCTCGCCGCGCACCCGGAACTGAATGGGCTCCGCGTGCGGGCCGCGCTCCGCCGCGGGTGCACGGCGAAGCCGGAGATCGACCTCGGCTGGCACTGCGTGCTCGACGTGGACGGCGCAGTCCAGGCGGCCGCATCCACGGTTGCGACCTACCGCCTCACCGTGTCGAAGTCCGGCAAGGGCGCCGGCGTGGTCGGCGGCTCCGGCGCCGCGATCCAGTGCGGCGCGTTCTGCGCCGACCGCCTCGACGCCGGGACGGTCGTCACCCTGACCGCCGCCCCGATGCGCGGCAGCCGCTTCGTTCGCTGGACAGGCGCCTGCCGCGGCACGAAGCCGGCGTGCACGTTCCGAATCGCGAGGCCCGCGACGGCCGGGGCGATGTTCGCCCGAAAGCGCTTGTAACACTGTGTTACTTGCTCGAAAACGGCCCGAGGTACCAGGGCGTTTGGAGCTTGTAACACTGTGTTACTTGGCTTTCCGGCCGTAAGCTCTCGGCCATGACGGGCGTGGTCGTTCTGGGTGGGGGCTCGACGGGCGAGCACTTTTGCGGTGCGCTGCGCCGGATCGACCCCGACGCGGAGATCACGCTGGTGGAGTCGGAGTTGGTCGGCGGCGAGTGCTCCTACTTCGCGTGCATGCCGTCGAAGACGCTCCTCCGCGCCCCTGAGATCCAGCGCGCCGCCGCACGCGTCCCCGGCGTCGCCGCGAGCGCGCTCGACGTCGCGGAGATCTTCGCGTGGCGTGACTGGCAGGCGTCGGACTACGACGACGCCGGCCAGGCGAAGTGGCTCGACGAGCACGGCGTCACGCTCGTCCGCGGTCAGGGCCGCGTCGCGCGGCCCGGCGTAGTCGAAGTGGGCGGAGCGGAGATCGGGTACGACCGGCTCGTCGTCGCGACCGGCTCGTCCGCGGTCTCGCCGCCGGTCGAGGGACTCGACGGCGTCGAGGCGTGGACGACGCGCGAGGCGACCTCGTCCAACGAGGTTCCCGCGAGCCTGATCGTGATGGGCGGAGGCGTCGCGGGCTGCGAGCTCGCGCAGCTCTACCAGCGGCTCGGCTCCGAGGTGACGATCCTCCAGCGCGGCGACCGGCTGATGCCGCGCGTCGACCCCGAGGCGGCCGAGCTCCTGCAGGGCGCGTTCGAGGAAGAAGGAATCTCGGTGCGACTCGGCGCCGATGTCGAACACGTCGCGGAGGGCATCCGGGTGACGCTCGCCGGCGGCGAGACGCTCGAGGCCGAGCAGTTGCTCGTCTCCACCGGCCGCAAGCCGAACGCCGCGGGGCTCGGGCTGGAACAGCTCGGCGTGGAGATCTCGAAGCGAGGCATCGAAACCGACGACGGGCTCCGTGCGGCCGAGAACGTCTGGGCGATCGGCGACTGCACCGGCGTGGCGCTCTTCACCCACGTCGGGAAGTACCAGGCCCGGGTGGCTGCGCAGAACGTCGCTGGCGGCGAGGCGAGGGCCGACTACCGCGCGATCCCCGCGGTCGCCTTCACCGACCCTCAGGTGGCGATGGTCGGCGACACCGAGCGCGAGGACGCCGTCTCGGCCCGCTGGGAGATGACCGCCACACCGCGCGCCTCGACGTACGAGAAGCCGCGGCGGCCGGGCTTCGTCAAGATCGTCGCCGACCCGGAGCGGCGCATCGTCGTCGGCGCGGTCGCGGTCGGGCCCGAGTCGGGCGAGTGGTGCCAGCAGCTGACGCTCGCGATCCGCGCAGAGGTTCCGATCGACGTCCTCCGCGACGTGATCCAGCCGTTTCCGACATTCTCCGAAGCCGTGTTCTTCGCACTTCAGGAGCTCGCGTTGTGAGGCGGTCGCAGGCCCTGACTCTGGCGGCCGTGACCGACCTGGTGATCGCCGCCGTGCTCGCGATCGTCGCCTGGCGCACCGACCGCATCGAGTTCGCTCTCGCCGGGCTTCTCCTGGTGGCGGGAGCGATCGGCGTAGTCGCCTTCGCGAGGAACCGCGTGTGATCGAGCGGATCGTCGTCGCGTCCGACATGTCCGAGACCGCCTCGCGCGCCGTTGCCTGGGCGGCGGAGATGGCGCGCCGCTACGAGGCGCAACTGACGATCGTCCAGGCGTTCGTGCCCGGCCCGCCGCCCGACGGCGCCGAGACCGACCTCGCCGTCTACGCCGAGGCGACCTGCGGCCCCGGCACGCGCGCGCGGGTCACTGCCGGAGACGATCCGGCGACCGCGATCGTCGCCGCCGCCGAGGCGGAGAAGGCCGACGTGCTCGTCGTCGGCAACATCGGGATGAGCGGCCGCAAGGAGTTCCTGCTCGGCAACGTCCCGAACCGCGTCTCGCACAATTCCCGCTGTACGGTCGTGATCGTGAACACCGCCGAGGAGCCGAAGCGGCGCATGCCGTGGAGCCGCAAGTGACCGAGACCGAGCTCGTCGGCGGGCAGCTGACCGCGCGCGCGGCCCGAATCGCGACGATCATCGCGAAGCACGGCCTGAAGGCAGCCGGCGAGGACGACGCCGCCCGGCCCGCCCGGCTGCGCATGGCACTCGAGGAGCTCGGCCCGACGTTCTGCAAGCTCGGCCAGATCCTCTCCACGCGGCCCGACCTGATCCCGCCGGAGGTCGCCGAGGAGCTGGCGCACCTCCAGGACGACGTGCCGCCGCTGACCGAGGCCCAGGTCGTCCAGGTGATGGAGGAGGAGCTCGGCGTGCCGTGGGAGGACGTGTTCGAGAGCATCGAACCGGAGCCGCTGGCGGCCGGGACGATCGGCGAGGTGCACCGCGGGCGGCTCGAGGGCGGGCACCGCGTGGTGGTGAAGGTGCAGCGGCCCAACGCGGCCGAGGAGATCGAGCGCGACCTCGGACTGTTCGCGCTGTTCGCGGAGAAGGCCGAGGGTCGGGAGGCGCTCTCCGGGCTGGTCGACATCCCCGCGGTCGTCGAGCATCTCTCGTCGTCGCTGCGCCGCGAGCTCGACTTCCGCGAGGAGGCCTCGAACATCGCGCGCATGCGCGAGGTGCTCATCAAGTACCCACGGCTCGCAGTCCCCGACGTGCAGACGCAGATCTCCACGAGGCGGCTACTCGTGATGGACGAGGTTCAGGGCGGGCCGCTGCGCACCGCCCCCGAGGGCGATCTCAGGCGCGAGGCGGCGAAGCAGATGCTCGAGTCGTTCTACCGGCAGGTGCTGACCGAGGGGTTCTTCCACGCAGACCCCCACCCGGGCAACCTGATGTGGGCCGACGACCGGATCTACCTCCTCGACCTCGGCATGGTCGGCACGCTCGACGAGGAGACGCGAGGCCTCCTGCTCCTGCTGCTGCTCGCGTTCTGGCGCGAGGACTCCGACTTCCTCGCCGACGTCCTGCTGATGCTCGGCGAGACGCGCGGCGACGTCGACATCGAGTTGCTCCGCGCCGACCTGGCGGGGTTCGTCGGGCAGTTCAAGGTCGACTCGTTCAACGACATCAAGCTCGGCCCGATGCTCGACGCGCTGATCCAGATCGCCGCCAAGCACGGGATCAAGCTGCCGGCGTCGCTGGCGATGACCGGCAAGGCGTTCGGGCAGATGCAGCTCGCCGTCGCGGAGCTCGACCCCACGCTCGACCCGTTCTCGACGGTCAGCGGCTTCATGTTCCGCGGCATGCGCGAACGGATCGGCGGCGCCCTCGACCCGCAGAAGGCAGTCTACGAGGGGCAGAAGCTGAAGCTGCGGGTGGAGCGGCTGATCGAGGGGATCGAACGGCTGACCGGCGCCCGTCCCGGCCCCGGGATGCAGATCGAGCTGCGCGGGAGCAAGGGGCTCGAGGACGCGATCCGGCGCGCAGGCCGGCGGATCGCGATCGCATTCGCGGGCGGGGCGACACTGCTCGCGGCGGTCCTCGCCGCAGCGGCGTCGTCGATCGACCTCTGGGTGCCGATCACGCTCGGCGTCGCCGCCGGGATCGCAGGGATCGCGCTCGTCCTGGATCTCAGGAGGACTTGAGGCGGGCGGCGACGCGCCGTTCGAGCACCATCGCCAGCAGTCCCATCAGCGTGCCGATGACGAAGCGCTCGATGGGGCGAATGATCCTCCGCATGTCGTGAGGTTACTTGTAGAGCCGTCGGGATCGGAGTAGGGTCGCACTAGCTTTCCCGGGCGGGCCCTCTCCCAGCCTTCTGCGCGGCCTCCGGGCCGCGCAGCTGTTTTCTAGGGTGTAGGGATGAGGTTCGTGGTGGGATCCGATGACGAGGGAGAGGTGCTCGACGCAGCCGTGGACCAGTTACGCCGCGCCGGGCACGACGTCGAGATCTTCGAGCGCGGCCGGTGGCCGCAAGTCGCGTCGCTTGTCGCCCACGCGGTCGTCAGCGGTGAGGCCGACCACGGCGTCCTCTTCTGCTGGACGGGCACCGGGACGTCCATGGCCGCGAACCGGGTTCCCGGTGTCCGGGCGGCGCTCGCCTGGGATCCGTGGATCGCGGAAGGCGCGCGACGGTGGAACGACGCGAACGTGCTCGTGATGAGCCTGAAGCGCACCGACCCGGAGACCGCGCGCGCGATCGTCGACGCATGGCTGTCGGTCGAGGCGCCCGACTCGGACGAGCTCGAGAACATCGCGCAGCTCGACTAGAAGATCGCGCTGTACGCGTTGAGCGCCGGCTGTCCGCCGAGGTGCGCGTACAGCACGTTCGAGCCCTTCTCGATCTCGCCGCGCTGCACGAGGTCGATCATCCCGGCCATCGACTTCCCCTCGTAGACCGGGTCGGTGATCATCCCCTCGAGCCGGGCGGCGAGCTTGATGGCGTCGAGCGTCTGCGCGTCGGGGATGCCGTACGTGCCGGCGTGGTAGCGGTCGTCGAGGACGAGCTCGTCGCGGCGGAGCTCACGACCGACCTCGATCAGCTTCGCCGTCGCCTGCGCGATCCGCGTCACCTGCTCGAGCGTCTCGCGCGGCTTCGCCGACCCGTCGATCCCGATCACGCGCCGCGGCTGGTCCTGGGCGGCGAAGCCTGCCGCCATCCCCGCGTGGGTCGAGCCGGTCACCGAGCAGACGATCACGGTGTCGAAGAACACGCCGAGCTCCTGCTCCTGCTCGCCCACCTCTTGCGCCCAGCGCGCGTAGCCGAGGCCGCCGAGCGGATGGTCTGACGCGCCGGCCGGGATCGCGTACGGCGTGCCGCCGCGCGCCTTGACGTACTCGAGCGCCTGCTCCCAGCTCTCCTTGAAGCCGATCCCGAACCCGGCCCGCACGAGCCGCACCTCTGCGCCGAGGATCCGCGAGAGCAGGATGTTCCCGACCTTGTCGTAGACGGCGTCGGGCCACTCGACCCAGCTCTCCTGGACGAGCACGCAGCTCAGGCCCGCGCGGGCGGCCGCCGCGGCGACCTGCCGCGTGTGGTTCGACTGGACGCCGCCGATCGAGACGAGCGTGTCGCAGCCCTGCGAGAGCGCGTCGGCAAGGAGGTACTCGAGCTTGCGCGTCTTGTTCCCTCCGAAGGCAAGGCCGGAGTTGACGTCGTCGCGTTTCGCCCAGAGCGACGCGCCGCCGAGGTGCTCGGTCAGCCGCTCCAGCCGGTGCACGGGCGACGGCCCGAACGTGAGCGGGAAACGGTCGAAGCGGTCGAGGCCCGGGGCAGCCATCAGCGGCGCGGGACGAAGAGGACGTCGCCCTTGTGGTGGTAGCCGGCAACCACGTCGGGGAGCTCGGAGATCGGGAGCGTGCGCTGCTCCTTGCGCAACTCGACAACCTCGGCGTAGTTCGGGGTGAGCAGCTCGATGAAGGCGCCCCCGGTCTCGCCCTCGATCGAGCTGGAAAGCGTGACGACGAGCGGCACGCGCGCCTCGATCAGGCGGCGGCCGCCGAGGACCGCGTACGCGTCATGGCCGGCGGCGTCGAACCAGACGAGGCCGACCTTCGCGGGGTCGATCGTCCCGTCCTCGACCAGGCTGTCGAGGGTGATGCTGCGGACCGTTCCGGCCAGGCCGGGATGGTCGGTGTCCGCGGCGGCGACACGGTGCCCACCGCGGTTGCCGCCGCCGATCACGAGGCCCATCTCCTCCTCGTGGTCGCTGGCGGCGAAGGGCAGGAGCGTGACGCGCTCGGACAGCCCGTTCGCGGCGAGGTTGAGGCGGCAGAGCCAGACGTTCTGGGGCGAAGGCTCGATCGCCACCGCCGTGGCGAAGCCGTGGCGGCGGAGAGCCATCACGGTGGTCGTGCCCATGTTCGCGCCGACCTCGACGAACACCGGGTCGGCCGGCTGGTCGAATCCGCGGTCGGCGAGCTCGGCGAGGCCGCGCACGAGCGTGGTCATGTCCTTCCGCCGGCCGCGGACGAACACGCGTCGGCCGACGCCCGTGTCCTCCGTCGAGACGAAGAAGAGCTCGTCTCCGACGTTGACGGCCACGTAGGGCGTGAACTCGCGCGCATCGGCGAGGAACTGCTCCCGCGTTTCGATCTCGAGCTTGCGTGCGCCGGTGCCCATCTAGCGCGGGGTCGGCAGCGGGGTCAGCACGGGCTCGACCTCGGCCCGCAGGTGCTCGAACGCGGGCGGAAGCGAGAGGCGCTCGCCGAGGTGCTCGAGCGGCTCGTCGGTGGTGAAGCCCGGCCCGATCGTCGCGAGCTCGAACAGCACGCCGCTCGGCTCGCGGAAATAGATCGACTTGAAGTAGAAGCGGTCGATCACCGGGGTCGGGCTTCCCCCCGCGTCGAGCACCCGCTGCCGCCAGGCTTCGTGCTCGTCCATCGGCGACGCCCACGCCACGTGGTGGATCGTCCCGGCGCCGCCGACGCCCGGCGTGTCGGTCACGTCGTAGAGGTAGTGCGAGCCGCGTGCGTCGCCGCGCGACTCGAAGTCGGTGTCCGACACCGCGCGGAAGTCCAGGCCTTCCTCGAGGAACGCGCGGCTCGCGGCCGGGTCGGCCGTGTAGACCCGTACCGAGTCGAAGCCCTGCAACGCCAGCTCCGCCGGGATCTCCGGATGATCGGCGACGAGGGGCGCGTCGCCGGTCTCGACGACGGCCAACTCGAGCTCGAGGTCCTCAGGGTCACGGAACCGCAGGCTCGACTCGCCGCGCTCCGGCGTCGTCCCCGCCTCGCCGAGACGCCGCTCCCAGAAGTCGAGCGCGTCGGCGGAGCCAACGCGCCAGATCACCCGGTAGGCCATGCCCACGCCCGGCTGCCCGCGGCGTGCGCCCGGATACTCGAAGAACGTGATGTCCGAGCCGGACGAGCCCAGCTCGTCGGCGTAGAACAGGTGGTAGACGGTGGGGTCGTCCTGGTTGACCGTCTTCTTGACGAGTCTCAGCCCGAGCGTGCCGGCGTAGAACTCGACGTTCCGCGGCGCGTCCGCCGTGATCGCGGTGATGTGGTGGATGCCCTCGAGGCGCATGCCCCGATCATGCCGGAAGCTCGAACCAGAACGTCGAGCCCTCGCTCTCGACGCTGGAGAAGCCGATCCGGCCGCCGTGCGCCTCGACGATCTCGCGTGAGACGGCGAGCCCGAGGCCGACGCCCGGGATCCCGCTCGCGCGGGCCTCGCCGCGGAAGAACTTCGTGAACACGCGCGACTGGTGCTCCTCGGGGATGCCGAGGCCGTGGTCCTCGACGACCACGCGGACGACGTCACCGTCGCGCTCGCCCTTCACGGTGACCTGCCCGCCCTCCGGGGAGTACTTGACCGCGTTCACGACGAGGTTGGTGACGACCTGGCCGAGGCGATCCTCGTCGCCGACCACCGAGAGCCCGTCCTCGGGCACCTCGACGACGACCTCGTGGTCTCCGGCCGTGCCGGCGGCCAGCTGCACCTCCTTGCGGAGCACGGCCGCGAGATCGATCGGCTCGGCCTCGAGCTCCATCCGCGCGCCGTCCTCCTCGGCCGAGAGGAACCCCTCGACCAGACCGACGAGACGCTGGCCCTGGTCGTGGATGATCTCGACGTAGCGGCGCAGCGCGTCCGGGCTCATGTCGCGCCGGAGAATCAGGCTGGTGTAGCCGAGGATGCTGGCGAGGGGCGTGCGCAGCTCGTGCGAGACGATCGTGATCAGCTCCGACTTCGCGCGCTCGCTCTGACGCAGCTGCTCGTTCTGCCGCTCGAGGTTGCGTCGGCCCTGCTCGACGGAGCCGGCCATCGAGTTGAACGCGGTCGTCAGCTCGCGGATCTCGGCCGGCCCCTCCGGGGGAATGCGGATCGAGAAGTCGCCGGACGCGATCCGGGCAGCGCCGCTGGCGACGTCGCGCACCGGATGGGCGACCGAGCGGATCAGGTACCCGAGGACGAGCAGGAGCACGATGCACGACGCGCCGAGGGCGATCACGCCGACGAGCACGGCCTGGCTGGCGCCGCCGCGCGCGTTCGAGGCGTGCGCGGAGGCGAGGCGATCCTCGCGGGCGAGCAGGAGCGCCAGCCCGCGCCGGATCCCGGAGATGCGGGTGAGCCCCTCCGACGAGGCGACCGGGGACAGGGCCGCGGACGGGCTGACCGTCGCGATCTGAAGCAGGTTCTCGCCGTAGTCCGTCACGTACGAGTTGATCTCGTCGACGGTCCGGCGGGCGAGCGCGGCCTGTCCGGGCTGGTCTGCGACCTGCCGCTCGAGTGCCGCTGCCACCGGCGTCAGGTCGTTGCGCGCCTTGTCCCAGCCGTCACGGATCCGGGCATTGCGCGTGAGGACGAATCCGCGGAAGCTCTGCTCGAGCTCGTCGACGACACGCTCGAGCCGGAGCGTCGATGCGGTGACGCGGTTGACCCGCACCTGCTCGTTCGTGGACTCGCGCAGGTTCGACATCGCCAGCAGCACGATCACGAAGGCGGCGGCGACGAGAAGCGTGAGCAGGCCGATCGCGCCCAGCACGCGGACGCCGATCGGCGCGGAGTCGACGATCTCGACGAGCCGCTCGTAGCCGCGGCGAACGCCGGACCGGTTCGTCGGGGTGCCGGAGCTGTCAGCGCTCGGCGTCAAGGAGCGCGGCAACCTTGGCAGACAGCTCATCCGGGTCGAACGGCTTCGAGACGAAGTCGGTGGCGCCCGCCTCCCGCGCGTCCTGCTGATCGGCGTCGGCGGCGAACGCGGAGACGACGATCGAGCGTGCGTGTGAGAGCGCCGGGTCGCCGCTGAGGTGCCGAACGACGTCGAGGCCGGAGCCGCCCGGCATCATCACGTCGACGAGCACGACGTCCGGGTGGAAGCGGTCCGCGGTGACGATCGCGTCGGCGACCGACCCGGCCTCTTCGAACTCGTAGTCGCCGACGAGAGCGATGCGCATCAGCTCGCGCAGGGCGGGTTCGTCGTCGCAGATCAGGATCCTGGCGGCTGACATCGTCTCGCTCACACCACCAGCCTGAAGACGAGCAGCTCACGCACCGGCTGCTTCCGGTGCAAGGACGTGACGGTCAGCGACCCGCGGACGTTGTCGTACAGCCCCGTGCCGCCGACGACCGCCAGTTGGTAGATCAGGCGCGTGCCGATCACCCCCTGGACGACGATCTCGCCCTTCGGCAGGACGATCGTCGCCGTGCAGCTCTGGGTCACGGTTCCGACCGCGGTGCACGTCATCGTCTCGCGGCCGATCGACCGCGGCGTGATCCGCTTGTTGTAGATCAGCGACGTGTAGACGTCGAGATCGCCGACGCCCCGCCCCGGCGCACCGAGGTCGACGTGCGCGTGACGGAGCTCGGAGTTCGTCACCTGGATCGTCCCGGGCTTGGTCAGCGCCTGGGCGCCGGGAACGGCGAGCGCCACGGCGAGCAGGCCGACGCCTGCGCATAGCCGCATCGCCAGTCGTGGAATCAGGTTCATCGCGATGGCCCCCCTTCGCCGATGAGCCTCGGAATGATGCCGACTCAGGACACCTTGGACACGTGGATAACCGGATCTGTCCCGTTTCCAACTGCTGGGACAGGTACAGGAGGCGGTTCGCCGTGCGATGCGCGGCTCCTCCGACGTGGCCCGATCCGAACGGGAAGTTCAGCGTCCCGACAGCCTACCGCCGGCCCGCAGGGACGCCATTCCTCGTTTGGGGGAGCCCGGACAACATTTGTAACACCGTGTTACTTGCTCGTCTTCGGTGAGACTTGGATCCGATGGACGAGCTGGAGCTGCTCGACTGGAAGCGCCGGGTCTTCGGGCTGTACGCGGCTGTTCGGTCGGCCGGGGACGCCGAAGGGGCCTGGCACGCCTGGCGGGATGGGCGCGACGCGCTGTTTCGCGCGCATCCGCAATCGCCGTTGACGGCGGAGGGGCGAGCCGGCTTCGCGGGTCTCCCCTACTTCGACTACGACCCGGCCTTCCACGTGCTCGGCGAGGTCGTCCGCGGCGACGACGAGCTGCGCGACGTGACCGCGAGCGGCGGCGAGACCGTGCGCTTCCGTCGGTTCGGGCGGGTGCGGTTCGAGCTCGCGGGCGAGGCGCAGGAGCTGTCGCTCTACTGGCTCGAGGGCTACGGCGGCGGCGTCTTCCTCCCGTTCGCGGATGCGACCTCGGGCACGGAGACCTACGGCGGCGGCCGCTACCTGCTCGACACGGTCAAGGGCTCCGACCTGGGCGAGGCCGACGACCGGCTCGTGCTCGACTTCAACTTCGGCTACAACCCGTCGTGCTCATACGACCCGCGCTGGGTCTGCCCGCTCAGCCCGCCCGAGAATCGCCTCGGCATCGGGATCCGCGCCGGCGAGCAGCACTGAGTCTTCATCCACACTTCATCCCCGCGACCTACGGTCGCCCGGGCACATGAGCGCGCCGGGCCAACTCACCCGCGTCCGGGCCGGACGGCGTCCACGCCGGTGGCCGTGGGTCCTGCTCGTGGTCGTGGCTCTGCTCGCCGCCCCGGGCTACTCGTACGCGACGACGATGATGAAGCCGTCGAGCCTGCCGCTGGGCGTCCGGTCGGTCGAATGGCTGCGCACGCACCACATGCGCTGGCTCGTGAACGACGTCGAGCACTACTACTACAAGTGGACGGCCCCGAAGAAGGGTGGGCCGTCGATCCGCACGCTGCCGAGCCTGCCCGCGGCGAACGCCCCGGTCGCCGTCCACCGCCAACGAGCGGCGGCGGCGTACCGTCCGCCGCGGATCCGGCCGCTGATCCGTCCGGTGATTCCCGGCGAAGGCATCTGGCAGCCGGCGGGCCTGCTCGTCCACGGGCAGCCGGCGATCCGGACCGCCGAGTACCGGCCGTCGCGCGACTACCCGCGGATCGTCGCCTACCTCGCATGGGTCGATCACCGGCAAACGCAGCTCGCGCTCTATCCCGGCCGGTACCAGCCGCCCTCGCACCAGCCGCGCGGCCCGATGATGGTGCCGTCGGGCCAGCGGTGGCGGCTGCTCGCGACGTTCAACAGCGGCTTCACCTGGGACGACGGCCGCGGCGGCTTCGCGCTGGACGGACGCTCGTACACGCCGCTCAGCAAGGGGATGGGGACGCTCGTCGGCTACCGCGACGGCCGGGTCGACATCGTGTCGTGGCGCGGCGGGACGGGTCCCGGGCCGAGCGTCGCCTTCGCCCGCCAGAACCTGCCCCTGATCGTCGACCACGGCCGGCCCAACCCGAACCTCAGCGACAGTCAGCAATGGGGCTACACCCTCGGTAACGCGGTCATGGTGTGGCGCTCGGCCGTCGGAATCGACCGGCACGGGAATCTGATCTACGCGGCGGCCGACCATCAGACCGTGCGGACGCTGGCCGCGATCCTCGTCCGTGCCGGTGCGGTGCGGGCGATCGAGCTCGACATCAACGCCGAGTGGCCGACCTTCAACGTCTACGCGCACTACGGCGGCAACGACCCGAGCAAGCTCGTCCCGAACTCCATGCAGGCGGCGACGCGCTACCTCTCTCCCGACGACCGCGACTTCTTCGTGATCTACCGCCGCGTGCCGGGCGGGTCGGGTCTCGTCCCCTTCGGGTAGCCGGCTACGTGCCCGTCCACTCCGGCGGGCGCTTCTCCAGGAAGGCGCCGATGCCCTCCTGCGCGTCGCCGGCGAGGGAGTTCGCCGCCATCACGGACTTCGTCAGGTCGTACGCGCCGTGCTCGTCGAGGTCGATCTGCGCGTAGAACGCCTCCTTGCCGATCGCGACCGTCAGCGGGCTCGACCCGGCGACCTTCTCCGCCAGTCCGGCGACCGCGTCGTCGAGCTCGTCCTCGGCGACGACGAGGTTGACGAGCCCCCAGTCGCGCGCCTTCGCGGCGTCGACCATCTCGCCGGTGAGCAACATCTCGAGCGCCCGCTTGCGGCCGATCGCGCGGGAGAGCGGCACCATCGGCGTCGAGCAGAACAGGCCGATCTTCACTCCCGGCGTGGCGAAGCGTGCGGTGTCGGCGGCGACCGCGAGGTCGCACGCGGCAACGAGCTGGCAGCCGGCCGCGGTCGCGACGCCGTGCACGCGGGCGATCACCGGCTGCGGGACGCGGTGGATCGTCTCCATCAGCACGGTGCAGGTGTCGAAGAGCTGCTCGTAGAAGGCGAGGTCGCGGCCGACCATCTCGCTCAGGTCGTGCCCGGCCGAGAACACCGGGCCGGCGCCCGCGAGCACGATCGTCCGCGTATCGGGGTCGGCGGCGGCCGACTCGAGCGCGCGGATCAGCTGCTCCATCAGCTCGAGTGAGAGCGCGTTCCGCTTCTCCGGCCGGTTCAGGGTGATCCGCGCCGTCTGGCCGCGCTCCAGCAGCAGGCCCGCGAACTCGGTTTCGGTGGTCGCCATGACGGTTGTAGGGTACGGCATCGCGACCGCGGTTCACCTCTCGGCAATGACCCCGCTCGCGTTCCTCGAACGCTCGGCGGCCGCGTTCCCCGATCGCACCGCCGTCGTCGACGGTGACGAACGGCTGACCTGGGGGGAGTTTCGTGAGCGCTCGCGCCGGCTGGCGGCGGCGCTCCAGCAGCGTGGGATCGAGAAAGGCGACCGGGTCGCGTTCCTCGCGCCGAACGGCCACGAGTTGCTGGAGGCGCACTACGGCGTGCCCTGGGCAGGTGCCGTGCTCGTCGCGATCAACACGCGGCTGATGCCAGACGAGGTCGGCTACATCCTCGAGCACTCCGGGGCGCGGCTGCTCGTCGTCGACCCGTCGCTGGGGCACCTCGTGCCCGAGGGCGCCCCGGTCGAAGTCATTCGTTGCGGCGCGGAGTACGAGGCGTTTCTCGCCGGCGCGCCGGGCGGCGAGCCCGCTGCGCGTCTCGTGACCGAGGACGACACGATCTCGATCAACTACACGAGCGGGACGACCGGCCGGCCGAAAGGCGTGATGTACACGTACCGCGGCGCGTACCTCAACGCCCTCGCCGAGATGCACCACGCGCAGATCGACTCGCGCTCGGTGTACCTCTGGACGCTGCCGATGTTCCACTGCAACGGCTGGTGCTTCACCTGGGCCGTCACCGCCGCCGGCGCCACGCACATCTGCCTGCGCAAGCTCGACCCGCCCGCTGTCTGGCAGCTGTTCGACGAGGCCGGCGTCACCCACCTGTGTGGCGCGCCGACCGTGCTGGTCATGCTCGGCTCCGACGAGGCGGCGCACAAGCTCGCACGGCCGATCATGGTCACCACCGCGGGCGCGCCTCCCCCACCCGCCGTGATCGGGCGCACCGAGGCGCTCGGCTTCGAGATCAACCACGTCTACGGGCTGACCGAGACGTACGGCCCGATCACGATCTGCGAGTGGAACCCCGCGTGGGACGAGCTCGACCCCACGGAGCGCGCCCGCCTGAAAGCGCGGCAGGGACTGCAGATGGTCACCGCCGACGCCGTCCGCGTGGTCGACGACGCGATGAACGACGTCCCCGCCGACGGCGAGACGATGGGCGAGGTCGCGATGCGCGGCAACAACGTGATGAAGGGCTACTTCGCCGACGAGGCGGCGACCGCGGAGGCGTTCCGGGGCGGCTGGTTCCACTCCGGCGACCTCGCGGTGATGCACCCGGACGGGTACATCGAGATCCGTGACCGCGCGAAGGACATCATCATCTCCGGCGGCGAGAACATCTCCACCGTCGAGGTGGAGCGCGTGCTCGTCTCCCACCCGGACGTGCTCGAGGCGGCGGTCGTCGCCGTCCCGGACGAGAAGTGGGGCGAGCGGCCGAAGGCGTACGTGTCGCTGCGTGCCGGCGCGCGGCTGAATGAGGCGGAGCTGATCGCCTTCTCGCGCGAGACGCTGCCCGGCTTCAAGGCACCGAGCGCGATCGAGTTCGGCGAGCTGCCGAAGACCTCGACCGGCAAGGTGAAGAAGTTCGAGCTTCGCGAGCGTGCGCGCGCGGCTGCGGCCGATCAGAAATCCGAATAGACGACCTCACGGAATCCGGGCCGCCGTTCGTTGTCTCGGGTGTGAGCGCAGAAGCAACCGCCCGCACCGCTCCCTCGCAGCGCACGGACCTGCTTTCGCTCGGTGCCGCCGCGATCACGCTCGTCCTCTGGGCGTCTGCGTTCGTCGGCATCAGGGATGCGGGCGCGCACCTCTCGCCTGGTGCACTCGCCCTCGGCCGACTCGTCGTCGCCTCGATCGGGCTCGGGCTGATCGTCCTCGCCCGGCGCGAGCCGTTTCCCGGGCGCCGCGACCTGCCGCTGATCGCCGTCGCGGGAGTGCTCTGGCTCGGCGCCTACAACATCCTCCTGAACGCGGCCGAGCAGCGGGTGGACGCGGGCACCGCAGCGATGCTCGTCAACGTCGGGCCGATCCTGATCGCCCTGCTGGCGGGGTGGCTGCTGGGCGAGGGCTTTCCGCGAACGGTGTTCGCGGGCTGCGCCGTCGCGTTCGTGGGTGTGGGCGTGATCGCCACCGCAACGTCCAGCGGCGGCTCGTCCGGCGGCATCGGCGCCCTCCTCTGCCTGGCGGCGGCGCTGGGCTACGCGGGCGGCGTGGTCGCGCAGAAGGTCGCGCTGCGCCGGGTGTCCGCCCTCCAGGTGACCTTCCTCTCCTGCGTCTTCGCGACGGTCGCCCTCCTCCCCGCCCTGCCGTGGCTCGTGCGCGACCTCGCCGACGCCCCGGCGTCGAGCATCGCGTGGGTGGTCTACCTCGGCGCGTTCCCGACGGCGATCGGGTTCACGACGTGGGCGTACGCGCTCGCGCGGATGGACGCGGGCCGGCTCGGAGCGATGACCTATCTGGTGCCGGCGCTCTCGATCCTGATGGGTTGGGTGTGGCTCGGCGAGACGCCGCCGGCGTTCGCCTTCCTCGGCGGCGCGCTCTGCCTCGCCGGGGTGCTGATCTCCCGCCGGAAGTAGACGAGAGGTTTACCCCGTGCAGGTGTTCAGGCCGGCCTTGCGCCAGTACACGTCTGCCTGTTTCGACAGCGAGTTGCCCACCGGGATCACCCGGTTTGCGACCGTCGTCGGGTTCTGGTGTTTCTTGTTGATGTCGTCCCTCGCCTGCAGGAGCAGGTCCACGATCTTCCCCTGGAGCTTCAGCGCAGCGGCGACGGTCGGCTGCAGGTTCTTCGGCGGTGTGACCGCGACGATCTGCTGAATGAGCTGGTAGCTGCCACGGGCGGTCGCGTCGAAGAACGCGGCGTACTGCTTCGGTCCGGTCGGCTGCGGAATCGCGCTGAGCCTTGCGACGCCGGCCTTGCAGATCCCGTTCACCTTGGTCCGATACTGGGCCGGAGTTCCGGCGGTGGCCGTAGCACTGGATGCGAGCACGCACACGGCTGCGACCAGGAGAATCGTCTTCTTCATCGAGCGGAACCTGCCTCTCTGTACGGGCTGATATGGAACGTGGAAGGCGGCAGGGTACCCGGACGACCGGGCGTCAGCGCCGTTCGGCGAGGGCGATCGCGCCGAGAACGCCCGACCGGGCGCCGAGCGCCGGTGGGACGATCTCCCCCGCGGTCACGTAGCCGCCGAGCAGCCGCTCGACCTCGGCCCGGACGAGCTGCAGCAGCCCCGGCATCTGCATCACGCCGCCGCCGAGCACGATGCGCTCCGGCGAGAGGACGGAGACGACGCCGACCAGGCCGAGGGCGAGGTACGTCGCCTCGAGCCGCCACACCGCCTCGTTGCCGGCGAGCTCGACCCCCGGGCGCCCCCACCGCGCCGCGATCGCCGGCCCCGCGGCGAGCCCCTCCCAGCAGTCGCCGTGGTACGGGCACGCGCCGGGGAAGGGGTCATCGTCGAGGTCGTGCGGGATCCGCAGGTGGCCGAACTCGGGATGGGAGAGCCCGTGGACGAGCCGCCCGCCGGCCATCGCCCCGCCGCCGATCCCGGTGCCGACGGTGACGTAACAGAACGTGTCGACGCCCTGTGCCGCCCCCCAGCGGTGCTCGCCGAGCGCCGCGGCGTTCACGTCGGTGTCGAACGCGACCGGCACCCCGAGCCGCTCGCCCACCGGCCCCGCGACCGGCGTGCTCGCCCAACCCGGCTTGGGCGTCGTCGTGATCGAGCCGGTGCGCAGGTCGACCGGTCCGAACGAGCCGATCCCGACCGCGGACACCGGCCCCTCCCGCTCGAAGAACGCGACCGCCCGCCCGATCGTCTCCTCCGGTGTCGTCGTCGGGATCGTCTCCGTCGCGACGAGGTCGTCCGGGCCGGAGCCGATCGCGCAGACCCACTTCGTCCCGCCCGCCTCGATGCCGCCCAGCCGTGTCACGGCCGCGTGATCGTCAGCAGCCGCTGCGCGTCGGTGTGGTCGACCTGCAGCGTCGTGTGGGTGATCCCGAAGCGGTCGTGGAGCAACTCCTCGAGCTCGCGGCGGATCGCGTGGCAGTCGTCGCCGGGGTGGACGAGCACGTGCGCGGAGAGCGCGGGCAGGTCGGAGCTGATCTGCCAGATGTGCAGGTCGTGGACGCTCTCGACGTGCGGTTGCCCGGCGAGCGCGCGGCCGATCTCGGTGACGTCCATGCCCTCGGGCGCGGCTTCGAGCAGCACGCGGCCCGAGTCGCGCAGGAGCCCGTACGCGGCGAACAGCATGATCCCGGCGATGATCAGCGACGCGACGCCGTCGGCGCGCGTCCACCCGGTGGCGAGGATGATCACGCCCGCGATCGCGGTGAGGATGAAGGCGGCGAGGTCGGTGGCCAGGTGCCGGAACGACCCCTCGATGTTCATCGACCGACGGTTCGCCTTCGCCAGTTGCGAGACGGCGAGGAGATTCACGACGATGCCGACCAGGGCGACGATCAGGATCGCCCGCCCCTGCGCGTCGGGCGGGGTGATCAGCCGCCTGATGCCCTCGTAGACGATCAGGCAGGCGAGCACGAGGAGTGTGCCGCCGTTCGCCTGCGCAGAGAGGATCTCGGCGCGCCTGAGGCCGAAGGTCAGGTTAGCCGCCGGCCGGCCGCTTCACCAGGCGCAGGACGACGAGCGACATGACGAGCGCGCCGGCGTCGGTGAGCATGTGCGCCGCGTCGGAGAGCAGCGCCAGCGAGTCGGCGAGGATCCCGACGACGACCTCCACGGCCATGAAGCCGGCGATCAGGCCGAGCGCGATCTTCAGCCGTCTGGCGTCGGCGCCCGCTCCGATCGCGTGCGAGTGGCCGTGATGGTCGGGCATCGCGCCCTCAGTGTCTCGGACCTAGAACCAGCGCTGCCGCTTGAAGTACGTGATCAGCAACGCGAACGCGATCAGCTCCAGACCGATCCCGAAGATCAAGAAGCGCTCCCAGCCGGTGATGTGCCCCACCAGGTAGCCGAAGTTCTGGCCGAAGAAGCCGGTCAGCCAGCTGAGCGGCAGGAAGATCGTCGCGATGATCGTCAGCTGCTTCATCACGGCGTTCATCCGGTTCGAGACGGTCGACAGGTAGACGTCCATCGAGCTGGTCAGCAGGTCGCGGTAGGTGTCGATCAGGTCGCTGATCCGGATCAGGTGGTCGTAGACGTCACGGAAGTACCGCTCGTCGTCGTCGGTCATGCCCGGCAGCTCGGCGACACCGCCCATCAGGCTCGCGAACATGTCGCGCTGCGGCCCGACCGCCTTGCGCAGGCCGACGAAGAGCCGCTTCATTCCGAAGATCTCCTGGAGCTGCTGGTCGCCGGCGTTCGTGAAGATCGCGTTCTCGAGCTCGTCGATCCGGTCGTCGAAGTCGGCGAGGATCGGGAAGAAGCTGTCGACGAGCCCGCTGATGATCCGGTAGAGCAGGAGCGGCGGCCGCTCGATCGGCTGATCCCGCTTCGCGTACCGGTCCCGGATCTCCTGGAACGCCGGGCAGTCGTCGCGATGCACCGTGACCAGGTAGTGCTCGGAATAGAAACAGTGCACCTCGACGAGGCGGTCATCGTCGGGGGCGGCGCCGTACACGACGAAGAAGGCGTAGTCGCCGTACGTGTCGAGCTTGGCCCGCTGCCCGAAGTGCTCGGAGTCCTCGAGCGCGAGCGGGTGGAACTCGAAGACGTCGCGGAGGACGTCGAAGTCGTCCTGGTCGGGCTGGTGGAGGTCCAGCCAGAAGAAGGTGCCCTCGGCGAGATGCTTCTCGACCGTCTCGCGGCGGAAATGCGTTTCCTTGGCGTCCTCGCCTACGAGTACGTGGCGGGGGTCAGCGTCCGGGTGGGCCGGAACGTCGTCCACGCCAGCGGATTCGGCCGGGGGTACGGAAACCCTGCCTGCGTAAAGGCCCCCGTCCGGGGGGTGCGTACTGTCCCGCGGGACGTAATCGTTGCGACATGACTCTTCCGGTCTACTCAGGACCGTTCGGCGCGAAGCAGGCCGAGCGGCTTCTCTGGCGTGCAGGCTTCGGCCCGCGCCCCGGCGATGCGGCGGCGTACGCGTCGCTCGGGCTCAACGGAGCGATCGCCAAGCTGTTCGCCCCGGGCAAGGACAAGCTCGTCGGGAAGGGGCCGAAGGTGAAGGGCGGGTTGTCGCCGAACGACGCCTACGGCCACGATCACGTCTGGTGGCTCGACCGGATGGTGCGGACGAGCAAGCCGCTCGTCGAGCGCATGGCGCTGATCTGGCACGACTGGTTCGCGACGTCGAACGACGGCGTCAACTCGCAGCGGCTGATGCTCGGCCAGATCGACACCTTTCGGACGAAGGGGCTCGGCTCGTTCAAGGAGCTGCTGCTGGCCGTCACCTCGGACCCCGCGATGCTGCTCTGGCTCTCCGGCGCCTACAGCACAAAGGAAGACCCGAACGAGAACTACGGGCGCGAGCAGATGGAGCTCTTCACCCTCGGCGCGGACCGTCCGGGCGGCTACACCGAGACAGACGTCCGCGAGCACGCGCGCGCGCTGACCGGCTGGACGTTCCAGTACAAGAACAGCGGGCCGACCAAGTTCCACTTCGACCCCGACCGCCACGACGACGCAGACAAGACGATCTTCGGTCAGACCGACAACTTCAACTGGTTCGACTCGTCGCGGCTCTGCATCGAGCATCCGAACCACCCGTCCTACTTCGTCACGAAGCTCTGGAGCTACTTCATCCCGACGGTGCCCTCCGCGCCGGATCAGAGCGCGCTGGAGTCGCTGTACACGAGTGGCAACTACGCGATCGCTCCGGTCGTCCAGGCGATCCTCAAGCACCCGGATCTCTACACCGGCGAGAGCATGGTGAAGCCGCCCGTCGTCTACACGGCCGGAATCCTGCGTGCGCTCGGACGCACCATCGACACCGATGCGTGGTACTGGCTCGACTACCAGGCCGGTCAGCAGCTCTTCTACCCGCCGAACGTCGCGGGCTGGGACGACTCGCGCTGGCTCGACACGGCCTCGTTCCAGGGTCGCTGGTACATCGCCGACGAGGCGCTCTCGAAGACCTCGATCGACCCGTACGGCAAGAAGGTGCCGAACCTCCCGACCGACGCACAGCAACTGCTGAATCTCGCGGTCACGTCCGTGGGGTCACCGGTGCTCGAGGACGGCGCGAAGACGCTCCTGCTCACGTTCGGCCAGAACTCGCTGAACGACGCCGGCGGCGACGCCGACACCGAACGGAGGTACGCCCTGATGATCTACAACGGCATGCGGCAGCTGATCCTGATGCTGCCCGAGGCGCAGACCACCTGATGGACAGGAACTGCTGCAACGACTTCTCGCGTTCCAGGCTCCTGCGGCGCGCGGCGGCGGAGGCGGGCCGCGGCCTGCCGTCGATCGAGCCGGGGATGCCGCTGCCGGCCGGGACCGGTATGTCCCGCCAGAGCTTCCTGCTCCGGACGGGCGGGCTGGCGCTCGCCCTCTACGGCATGAAGGGCGTCCTCCACCCCGCCGCGGTCGAGGCCGGGATCGCCCGCGCGGCGGCGAGCCCGACCAACCCGATCATCGTCTCCGTCTTCATGGAGGGCGGCGTCGACGGCCTGAACGTGCTCTACCCGGGGAACAACTCCGCCTACATCGCGAAGCGGCCGACGATCAAGCTTCCCCCGTCGGCCAACGTCTTCGCCGAGGACTCGAACCTCTTCTGGCACCCGGCCGCGCTGCCGCTGAAGCGGCTGCACGAGTCGGTCGGGACGTCGGCCAAGGTCTCGGTGCTACCGGCGGTCGGGTACACGAACGCGGACCAGTCGCACTTCACGTCGCGCCACTACTGGGAGGTCGGCGACACGGACGCGTTCCTCAGCACCGGCTGGCTCGGTCGCTACCTGGACATCGCCGGGGAGCCCGACAATCCGCTCCAGGGCCTGTCGCTCGATGGACAGCTGAGCCCGACGCTGGCAACGGCATCCGTGCCGGTGGCGGCGATCGAGGGCTCGCCGACCGCGAGCTACAGCCTCGACGCGAACCGCGTCTACGACGACGTCGGCGTCAGGATGCTCGAGGCGCTGAAGGGTCTCGGGGTGCGCCTCGAGGCCGACGATCCTGCGCGGAGCAAGGCGGGGACCGTGACCGTGCAGTCCCACCGGTTGCACGAGGAGCTCGACCAGTTCAGCACCGGCAATCCGCCGGTCGCGTATCCGGGCGGGACGTTCTCCGACCAGCTCGCCAGCCTGGCCGCGCTGATCGCCGCAGGGCTCCCCCTCCGCTGCGTGTCGCTGAGCGCCGCGGGCGGCTATGACACGCACTCCGACGAGGCCGTAGCCCTGGCCGAAGGGCTCGGCGCCACCGCCACGAGCCTCGAGGCCTTCCAGCACGACCTCGAGGCGCGGGGGATCGCCGACCGCGTGATCGTGCAGGTGTGGTCGGAGTTCGGCCGGCGCGTCGAGGAGAACGGCACCGGTACCGACCACGGCGCCGCCGGGATCGGCTTCATCATCGGCACCAAGGTCAAGGGCGAGATGATCGGCGGGCCCGGCGACCTGGTAAACCTCGACGAGGACGACAACCTCGTCGCGACGATGGACTTCCGCGCCGTCTACTGCTCTATCCTCGAGCAGTGGTTCGGTCAGGACGCCACGCCGATCATCCCGGGAGCCGCAGGGTTCTCCCGGCCGACCGTCATCGCATGAGGCTTGCCCTCGTCGCCGCGGTCGCCGCGGCGCTGATCGCGACCGGCGTGGCCGCGGGAGGCCCGAAAGACCCGACCCGCGTGCAGGTGTCGGCCAGGGAGTTCAGCTTCACGCTGTCGCGATCGAGCCTCAAGGCGGGCGAGGTGATCATCGAGGTCGTCAACTTCGGAATGGATCCGCACGACCTCAAGATCCGGCGCATGAACAACGCCGGCACCGTCATCGGCGGCACCGGGGTGGTCGCCGCCGGCAACCGGGGCCAGGTGGACATCAAGCTGGGCACCGGCCGCTACGAGCTCTACTGCACCATCGCGAACCACGAGTCGCTCGGCATGCGCGCGTACCTCCAGGTCGAGCGGAACTCGCCCTAGAACATCGCTAGCGTTCGGCCGATGGATCCCGCCCCGCTCCTGGCCGCCTACAACGCGCAACTGCGCGCCCACGTCCACGACCGGGTTCCCGACAGCGTTCGCAGCGAACACGACGGCCCGCTGCTGCGCTCGACCGGCTTCGGCGGCCAGGGCTGGGTCGAGTACCGCGACCTCGGAGGGATCGACGGCGACGAGCTCGACGAGCTGATCGCGCGGCAGGTGCGGTTCTTCGCCGAGCGCAGCGAGCGCTTCGAGTGGAAGCTGCACGGCCACGATCTCCCCACCGATCTCCCGGATCGCCTGCGCGCCGCCGGCCTCGAGCCCGAAGACCGGGAGACGATCATGATCGCGCCGATCGCGGCGCTGGGGACCGGGACGGGGGCGCCCGACGGCGTGACCGTGCGCGAGGTGTCCGAACCGGCCGACCTGGAGCGGATCGCGGCGATGGAGGAGACGGTCTGGGGCGACGACCACAGCTGGGTCGTCGACGGCATCGGGAACGAGCGGGCGGCCGACCCCGAGGGAGTGCGGATCTTCGTCGCCGAGGCCGGCGACCTCGTCGTTTCGGCCGGCTGGATCCGGTTTCCGTCCGGGACGGAGTTCGGAACGCTCTGGGGCGGGAGCACGTTGCAGGAGTGGCGGGGCAGGGGAATCTACCGCGCGCTGGTCGCCGTGCGGGCGACGCTCGCCGCCGAGTACGGCCGCAGATATCTCGAGACCGACGCCTCGGACGACAGCCGCCCGATCCTCGAGCGGCTCGGGTTCGTGCCGGTGACGACGACGACGCCGTACGTCTGGTCGCCGCCTGCAGTGCTACCGTGAAGTGGCAGCGAGCCGTACGTCCTCCTCGTTGGGCCCTCGATTTCGACCGACGGGAAGGCTGGGCGAGATGGCGGCAATCACAGATCTCGGCATGGCTCGCGTGAACGCGCCGACCGGGTTGACGGGCTTCCTGCTCGTCATGCGCCTCCCCGGCTCGCGGTCGCAGAACGTGCAGGACACCCAGGGCAAATGGACGGTTCGGGTGCCGATGAAAGACGAAGCGGCGGTCGGTCCGCTGCTCGAGAAGGTGCAGTCGTGGCTGCGCCAGGAGTCCATCGGAGAGACGAGCGTGAGCGTCGGCGAGGACGTCTACCGCGTCGGCGTCGACTACGCCGCTCTCCAGGACACGACTGAAGGGAGCACATGAGCGCAAAGAAGAGACAGACGATGGAGAAGTTCCGCCGCGAGCAGGCGGTGAAGAAGAAACGTGAGGACAAGGCCCTGCGCAAGTTGGAGGCAAAGGCGGCGAAAGAAGCGGGAACGTACGACTACGGCGAGATCTCGCCGGCCGATCCCGGCGCCGAGACCCCAGAGCAGGATGAAGCTGCTACCGTTGACGCAACTAAGAGCGGGTCCGGTCTGCGCGAAGCGCCTTCCTCACCAGTTCATCAGCAGTAAGGGAGGTGTTTTCTATGGCAACAGGAACCGTGAAGTGGTTCAACGATGCAAAGGGTTACGGGTTCATCACCCCCGCCGACGGCTCGAAGGACGTGTTCGTCCACCACTCCAGCATCGCAGGTGAGGGCTTCAAGTCTCTCGCCGAGGGTGCGACCGTCGAGTACGAGCCGCGCGATGGCGCGAAGGGCCCCGAGGCGACCAACGTCGTCACGACCGCCTAAGTACTGAGTTCGTGAGCCCGGGTCGGCATGCCGTCCCGGGCTTCGCGCTTTTTCTTGGCCCAACGAGCGAGGGACGCCCCATGGAGAGCCCCGAGCAACGCAACTACGCGGAGATCGAGCGGCTCGAACAGCTGCTGATCGAGCTCCGCGCCAACCGGTCGACCGCACGTGAGACCGAGGCGATCCGCGAGATCGGCCTCGAGATCGCGATCGCCGTGCGCGAAGTGGGCGCCATGCTGGTCAACGTCGGCTGGGAGCAGTCGTACACGGCCGACCGCGCGGAGAGCTAGTTCAAGCGGTAGCGGACGAGCAGCTGCGTCCGCGCGCGGATCGCGAGCGACGCGGAGACGCCGACGAGCGAGGCGGCGACCGCGCTCAGCACGAGCAACATGCTCGAGGCGAGTGAGAAGTTGATCGCGATGTCCTTGCCGACGCCGAGCGCCAGCAGGATCGCGACGGCGGCGCCGGCGTTCACGACCGCTCCGCCCGAGGTGATCGGGATCACGCCGGCGGCGGCGCTGAGGCAGATCACGGCCAGCGCGGTCTGCGGCGAGAACGACAGCCCGAGTGCGCTGAGCAGTGCCGCGCTGCCGAACGCGCGGGCCGACCAGCAGGCGAAGAGGTAGAACCAGGCGACGGTCGTGTTCTTGCGTCCGCCCCGTTCGGTGTGGCGCGAGACGTGCGCGCCGAGCTCACGCAGGCGGCGGCTCCGGCCGACGAGCGGCAGCCGTGCCAGATGCCCGCCGGCGACGAGCAGCGTGCAGCAGGCGATGCCGAAGACGACGACGATCAGAAGCGGGCCGCGAAGCACCGAGTTTGTGGTCGCGGTCGCGGAGATCGAGAGCGGGAGCATCGCGATCGCGTCGATCATCCCGAGCGACACGATCGACAGGACGATCGCGCCGATCCCGACGCGGATCCCGCTGAGCTTCCGCAGCATCCCGACCTTGATCAGGTAGTCGAGCCGGAACGGCAGGACCACCCCGCTCGCGGCCGCGGCGCCGACCGACGCGAGGCAGCGGGCCTGGTCGGGGCACTCGTCCGGCGGGAAGAGACGGTGCCAGGCGCGGGCGCGGAGGAAGAAGCTGACGAGGTAGGCGACCGCCGCGGCGGCCACGAGCCACGGCCGGACGTGCTGGAGCGGCCAGGCGGTGTTGGTCAGGTGCCGTGCGACGAGGACGGACGCGGCGATCGTGAGCACCGCGAACGCGGCGCCGGCGATAAATCGACGGCGGGAGGCGGTCACGACTACGCCGGCAGTACGAGGTACATCTCGTCGCCGCCGTTTTGCTCGGTGACTCCGGGCACCTGGCGGAAGAGCGCAAACATGAACGCCGAGCAGCGCCCCGGGTCGAGCACGTCGCGGCGGGTGATGCGGCCGAGCCGCTCGAACGTCTCCCAGCACTCCTTGATGTTCTCGACGGCCAGCCAGTTCGAGCTGCCGTCCGCCTCGAGGCGGAGCCTGCTGCCCTTCTGGTAGCTGGAGATCTTCGTCGTCGGTGCCAGAACGGTCGGGATCGGCTCACCCGTCTCGGCCAGACGGTCGAGCAACTCCTCGACGTCGGGCCAGGTTGGCGTCTTCGAAAGCGCGCGCGGGCCACTCATGTGCGATCCCTTCCTGTAGAGGGCAGTGCCGCAAGAATCACCTGAAAGCGCCGCGGCTTACCCTCAGGATAGCCGCAGTCCGGTGACACCGCATGACCCGATCGGAGTACCCTCGCGCGTCAGATGCAGATTGCGCTCGCCCTCCCGATCACCGTCGTCTCCGCCTGTCTGCTGAACGTCGGGTACCTGCTGCAGCACAGCGTGGCGTCGCGGCTGCCCGCGCTGTCGATTCGGAGGCCGAAAGCGGCGGTGCTGTCACTCGCCCGCGAGCGGCGCTGGCTCCTCGGGTTCGGCGCGGAGGCGGGGGGATGGGTGCTGTACGTCGTCGCGCTGGCGCTGGCGCCGCTGTCGCTCGTGCAGGCGACCGCCGCGGGCGGGATCGGCCTGCTCGCCATCATGGCGTCGCGGTACACCCACACCCCGCTGACGCGGTACGAGCGGATCGGCGCGCTGGTGTCGGTCGTCGGCCTGGCGCTGCTCGGGATCAGCCTGTTCGGCGGCCACAGCGAGGGCTCGACCGAGGGCTATCTGTGGGTGCTGGTGTGGCTGGGCCTCTCGGCGGCCGCCGCCGGCCTGTGCATCTGGAAGCTCGGGAGCGTGATCGGCGGCGGCCCGGCGTGGGGCATCGCCGCCGGGATCCTGTTCGCGGCCGGCGACGTCTCGACGAAGATGGCCGTGTCGGGCGGCGCCGAGAACATCGCGTTCTTCGTCTGCCTGATCGTCTTCTACGGCGCGGGGACGGCGGTGCTGCAGGCCGGCTTCCAGCGCGGGAGCGCGCTAACGACCGCGGGGCTGGCGACGCTGCTGACGAACGCGCTGCCGATCGCGGCCGGGATGGTGGTCTTCCGCGAGCCGCTGCCGTCGGGGTGGGTCGGCGCGGTGCGGATCGCCGCGTTCGCGGGCGTGGTCGTGGGAGCGGTGCTCCTGGCGGCGCGGACGAAGCCGCCGGAGACGCCGCGAGAGGGTGTGCAACCGGCCGCGTTGACCGCGGGTGCCGTCTAGCGGGTCTCGCGGACGAGCTGCAGCACCCGCTGATACGACAGCCCCATCAGTTCGCCGGCGTCTCTGAGGCTGAGGCGCTGGTCGTCGACGAGCACTTTCGCCGTGCGCGCACTGACGGTGTGAGCAACTTGGCGCCGGCGTTCCGCCTCCGCCCGCGCCCCCGCACTTTGGCGCAGAGCATCCGCCGCCTGCGCCGGAAGCCGCACGTCCTCGACGAACTCGGCGCACTCGGCGTCCTCGACCCAGAGGCCGAGCGCCTCTCGGATCCGGCGTCGTGCCTGGTCGATCGTCCTGCCGTACGTATGGCAGCCGGGGACACTGGGCACGCGCGCGATCCAGGCACCGGTCTCGTCGCGCTCGAAGACAACAGTCACCCGAGCCAGTCGCTTCCGAGGCATGGCTCGAGATCCCGCTGGATCGCCCGCAACGTGCCTGGAGGCAGATCCCGACCCGCGTGCACCGGCACTGTCGTCCTGCACCTGCCACAGCGAACCTGGACGTGAGACCCGCGCTGTCGCACGATCTCGCAGCCGAGGGCGCGCAGCCTTCGGAGCAGAACCCTCCCCGTCATCTCGCAGCTGATCCATAAACGTCAACTCTAGTTGACAATCGCTGACGCCGCCAGCCCATCTGGTCATTACGCCAGAGATTGCTGCACCGGTCTGCGCCGGAACGGTGACGATTGACGGCGGTCTACGCGGCTCGAGCCGGCGGCTCGCTGATCGAGCGCCGCACCGTGCGGACGAACTCGGTGCCGAGCTGACGGTCCAGGCGCTTCCGCGCCGGGACCCGGTCGACGTCGGTCATGAGCCGTATCGCGGAGATGTCGCGAAGGAGGCGGAGGTCGCCGGCCGTCAGGTCAGTCCTGGACATGGGGCTCCTTTCGAACCGTGCATTCCCCTCTCCGAGAACACACTGGAGGTTCCTGTGTAGCCGTTGCATCGGATGGACCCGTGCACAAATCGTTACAAGAACTTCTCCCCGCCTTCACGACCGGGGTGCTTCACTGACTGCATGGACGCTCGACGCTTGACCACCTGGACGGACTGGTACCGCTTCGCCCGGCAGGAGCTGGAGTACACGCACGGCGAGGCGGTCGTCTACGCGAACGTGCGGACGGTCGAGGATCTGAACCACGCGCGCGACTCGCGCCCGCAGGCTGCCTAGCTCCTACCGGCGCCTAGCCCATCTCGATCTCGACGGGCAGGCCGCGGCGGCCCATCGCCCGCAGATGCCCCGCGTGTGCCCGCAGCGCAGCCCGGAGCGACGGCTGCGACACGTACCGGACGCCGTGCTGTGCGCAGTTGCGCTGCACGATCGACGCGATCTGCGCGTAGTGCGTGTGCCGCACCCGCGGGAACAGGTGGTGCTCGATCTGGAAGTTCAGGCCGCCGAGCACCCAGGTGATCACCGGGTTGCGGGGGCAGAAGTTCACGGTCGTCTCGACCTGGTGCACCGCCCAGGGGCGGGACGCGGCCGCGACCTCGTCGGGAGTCGTCCGTTCGGCGTCCTCGACCGAGTGGGCGAGCTGGAACGTCGTCGCGGCGACGAGGCTGACCACCATCGTGAACCCGACGTAGCCCGCGAGCACGACCCACCAGGGGTAGACGAGCAGCGGCACGGCGAGCGCCCAGCAGACGAAGATCAGCTTGCCGCCGATGAGGCCGAGCAGGTCGTTGCCGCGCGGCCGGCGCAGGGCGCTCTGCCCGATCTTCCGATGAGCGAGCGCCGAGATGTCGCCGCCGGTCTGCCAGCGCAGCACGAGCAGGCTGTACAGCGGCCACACGTACAGCCACTGCAGCCGGTACCAGGGCCGCACCTTCTGCGTCGGCGCGAGCCGGAGGAACGGCGTCTGGTTGATGTCGTCGTCGTAGCCGACGACGTTGGTGTAGGTGTGGTGCGCGACGTTGTGCTTGACGCGCCAGGTGTAGCTGCTGAACCCGAGCAGCGCGTCCGCGGTCCAGCCCATCAGGTGGTTCGCGCGCCGCGAACGGAAGTACGCCCCGTGGTTCGCGTCGTGCTGGACGCAGAACGCGGTGAGGATCGAGCCGAACGAGATCCCGGCGAGACAGACGAGCCCGAGCACGATGCCGGGCTGGGCGACGACGAGGCCGAGCCAGGCTGCGAGCGTCAGCGCGAACGCGACCGCGGTCTTCGCATAGAGCCGCAACGCGCCGGAGATACGGACGCGGCGACTGCTCAGGTACCGCTCGACGTCCCGGCGGGTCTCACGTGCGAAGGCGCCACTCTGATCGAATGAGAGCTTCTCGGAATGAGTGGAGCGAAGAGCGACGGAGGTCATGGTACGCGTAGTTCGGACAAACGGTGTGATCGCGCTGTTCACCGCAGCGGCAGCGGCGCTCGCCGTCGTCGCCCTGGCGGCAGGCGCCGAGTCCAGGACGACCCCGATCTGCGGTGCTGAGACGCGGCCGCCGGCGACCTACGAGCACGTGATCTGGATCTGGATGGAGAACCGCTCCTACCGCCGGATCATCGGGAGCGGTAAGGCCCCGACCATCGACTCGCTCGCCCGCCGCTGCGGCCTGGCAACGAACTACGCGGCCGTCGCCCACCCGTCGCTCCCGAACTACATCGCGGCGACCTCAGGCGGCACCCAGGGGATCACCGACGACGACCCGCCATCCTCGCATCGGCTCGGCGCCGTCAGCCTCTTCGAGCAGGCGGGCTCCGCGGCCAGCTACCAGGAGAGCATGCCGGGCGCGTGCCGGCTGACCGACTCGGGCGACTACCTCGTCAGGCACAACCCGGGGGTGTACTACACGCGGCTCAGAGCCACGTGCGCGGCCCGCAACCTCCCGCTCGGTGCGTTCGCCCGCGCGCTCGCCGCCGGAACCCTCCCGCGGTTCAGCTTCGTGACGCCCAACCGCTGTCACGACATGCACGACTGTTCGGTCGGCGAGGGAGATGCCTGGCTGCGAACGTGGATCCCGGCGATCACCGCGAGTCCCTCGTACCGTGCGGGAAGGACGGCGATCTTCCTGATCTGGGACGAGGACGACTACTCCGCCCGCAACAGGGTTCCCGCGGTCGTCGTCTCGCCGTACACGGCGCCCGGTACGCGCAGCGCGAAGGCCTTCACCCACTACTCGCTGCTGCGCACCACCGAGGAGCTGCTCGGCCTCCGGACGCACCTCGGAAACGCGGCCACGGCCGCGAGCATGCGCACGGCGTTCGGACTCTAGGACTGGGCCGGCCGGAACGCGAGCAGCTCCGGCCCGTAGTCGCGCAGCCAGGCGCGCTGGTCGCGCCAGTGCGGGCGGTGCTCCTCGACGAGCGACCAGAACGACCGCGAGTGGTTCGGGATCCGCAGGTGGCAGAGCTCGTGGACGACCACGTAGTCGGCGACGTCGGCCGGCGCGAGCACGAGGCGCCAGTTGAAGGAGAGCGTGCCGGTCGACGAGCACGAGCCCCAGCGCGTCCGCTGCGCACCGATCCGGATCCGCCGGTAGGAGACGCCGATCCGCGCGCCCTCCGTGGCGGCCAGCTCCGAGAGGAGGCTCCGCGCCCGCCGGCGTCCCTCCGCCTCACCGAGTGCCAGCCCGTCGAGCCCGAGGCGCGGAACCTGCCGGCGCTGCTGCTTCTCGATCCACGCCCGCCGGTCGGCGAGGACGTGCTCGATCTCGGCCTGCGTCGCCCGCTGAGGAACGACCAGCCGAACCGGCTCACCCCAGGGCGCCTCGAGCCGCCACCGCCGCGCGCGGGGCGAGCGCCGAATCTCGACCTGCTCCATGGCAGCGACAGTAACCACCGCTGCGGCCGTCTCCCCGGACCAAAAAGAACACCGAGCCGGTGGCGCCTTCGTCCACCACCCCCACAAGCTTTCCGCCTGGCCTTGCGGCTTCCGCGTACGACCCACAGGAGAGGCTTCAACCTAGAAGCGCTCCGTGCTCGGTGCTCCATCAACCTACGACACGGCCCCGCCGGCTGCAAGGCCCGCGACGACAGGATTCCCGCAACGTGCGGAAACTTCCTCTGTCGGCGTCGCATTGAACGCGGCCGCCACTTCCGGAGCATGTTCTCGGCGCCTTCCTTGCCCTTGTAGTCCACCTCGACGTTCCGGTACGTCCCGCCGATCAGGTGATTGGCCGGCCCGGGTGGAGCCTTCGAGAACGGCGCGGCGACGAAGAGCCCGTCGATCCGGTTCATCGCGAACCCCGATTCGCTGAAGACGAACCGCTGCCCGTTCGCCTCGACGTGGCGCTTCCAGCCGAGGTGCTCCTCCGGTGCCGAGCTGTTCTCGACGAACAGGATCCGGCATCGGTCCGGCGTGGTCGCAAGGAACGAGTCGAGCATCTCGCGTTGCATCCGCTCCACGGCGGCGTTCCGCGTGGAGCAGAGGACGATGATCTCGGCCTCCAGGCTCACGCCCGTTCGCGCGCCGCGGCCGTCGAGAGCAGCCAGGCCTCGGGGCGGATCCCGACCCGCGGCAGGTCGAGCCGGTCGGCGTCCCAGCAGCAGCCGATGGTCGGGTCGTCGCTGACGTGACCGTCGGTGTGCTCGTCGCAGGCGGCGGTGAGGAGGTCGAGCCGCCCGCCGTCGATCGGGAGCAGGCCGGCCAGCTCCCGCGCGAAGGCGCTCCCGCGCCGGCCGTGGTCGGGGTCGTGCCCGTCGTTCAGCCGCATCGAGTCGTGGAAGAGCGCGAACAGCAGCACGACCTCGGCGTCGGCGCCGCCGGTCTCGGCGGCCAGCGTCCGGCCGTTGGCCGCCACCCGCTCCCAGTGCGCGAGCCCGTGCAGCCGGGACGAGCTCGAGGTCGATCCCGCGAGCACGGCGTCGAACACCGGTTGCACCGCGCCGAAGACCTGATCCATCGGCTATGAGCTAGCCGTTGAGATGAATGTCGGACACCGTCGGATGGATGTTGTCGGTGAGGAACTTCTCGGCCTTCTTGCGGTCGATCTTGTCGGAGCCGCCGACGGAGACGGAGCACGCGGAGAGCGTGATCACGATGAGCGGGAGCGAGACTGCGAGGGCCGCGCGGCGCACGTGGAGAGCCTATCGCCCCGGGCGGATCGAGGGAATGCACCTGCTCTCGCTGTCGTTTTGATCTGTATGAACATCTTCTCGCGTGACCCCAGGCGAACCGAGCTGCTCACCATCCCGCTCTTCGCAGATCTTCCTCGCCGGCGGCTCGAAGTGCTCACCCGGACGGCCGACGTCCTCGATGTTCCGGCCGGCACGGAGCTCATCCGCGAGGGCGACAGCGGACACGAGTTCTTCGCGATCGCCGAGGGTGAGGTCGAGATCTCCAGGGGCGGCACGCCGGTCGCGACCGAGCGCGCCGGGGACGTCTTCGGCGAGATCGCGCTCCTCCACGGAGTGCCGCGGACGGCGACGGTGAAGACGACGGCCGACTCTCGTCTGTTCGTGCTGAACGCTCAGGCCTTCCGGAGCGTCCTCGCGGACAGCTTCGCCGCCTGAGCTAGGCGATCTGCATCGCCAGCAGCACGATCGCCGCGACGGCGCCCATGAGCACGATCGTCATGGCACCGGCAAGACCGAGCGCCACGAGCTTGAACTTCCTGGGCGCGAACGACCAGACGAACCCGGCGACGCTGAGCTTGCCGAGCGCCCCGCCCTTGAACACCAGCCTGGCCAGGGCGGCCAGCACCAGGATCCAGCGTGCGGGGACGAACCGGAACTCGGGAAGCCCTCCTCCGGGCTGAGACGGGTTCGATACCGGCCTGTCCAGGAAGCGGCTCACCCTCCCGAGTCTAGCCTGGAGTGGTTCATCCACCGCTCATCTGACGCTGCTCTGCTTTGGTCGTGCAGCGCGCGGCAGTGGCCCTGGTCGCACTTCTCGCTGTTGCCGGCGCGGTGCTGCTCGCCGTCGACCGGCTGAGCCGGACGCATCCCGCGGCATCACCCGTGCGAACGGCGCCGTCCCCGGTGCGTCGACTTCCTGCCTCCGTCTCGGCGAAGGCTCCCGAGAGCCCGGCTGCACGAGCCTACGACCTCCCTCCGGTCGGCCGCGGCCCCGTTCCGGGGTACCTCCTGATCGCCGACCGCAACGCGAACAAGCTCCTGATCGTGTCGCCGTCGAAGCGCATCGTCTGGCAGTTCCCGCGGCGCGGCGACCTTCGGCCCGGCCAGTCGTTCTACAACCCGGACGATGCCTTCTTCACGCCGGGGTTCCGCAGCGTCGTCACGAACGAGGAGTTCAACGACACGATCGCGGAGATCGACATCGCCACCCACCGGATCGTCTGGAACTACGGCCGGGCCGGAGTCGCAGGCTCCGCTTCGGGCGAGCTGTCGAACCCGGACGACGCGTACGTGTGGCGGAACCGCTCGGTCACCGTCGCCGACATCAAGAACTGCCGGGTGCTGCGCCTCGACAGGACCGGACGGACGGTCGGAGAGGTCGGCCGCGCCGGCAGCTGCACCCACGACCCGCCGCGCTCGCTGAGCTCCCCGAACGGCGCAACGCCTCTGCCGGACGGCGGGATGCTGATCACCGAGATCGGCGGCTGGGTCGACCGGCTCGACGCGCAGAACCGGCTCGTCTTCTCTGTACGGACACCGACGAGCTACCCCTCGGACGCGCAGCTGCTACCGGACGGCAACGTGCTGGTCGCAGGCTTCGACACACCGGGCCGGGTGGACGAGATCACCCGGCAAGGGAAGATCGTGTGGACATACGGCCCGTCCTCGGGGCCGGGCGCGCTCGACCGGCCCTCGCTCGCGGTCCGCTGGCCGAACGGGATGATCGCCGTCACCGACGACTGGCACCACCGGATCGTCGTCATCGACCCGCGCACGAAGCGGATCGTCTGGCAGTACGGGCACCTCGGCGTGCCCTCCGCGGCCGCCGGGTTCCTCTCGAAGCCGGACGGCCTCGATCTCCTGCCCGCCGGCGCGCGCGTTGCCCACCGACGTGTCCGCGTCGCCGCACGGGCCCGGGTGCGCGACGCGCCGCTGCAGGTCACCGCGATCGGGAAGCTGCCCGGGTCGACGTCAAAGCTCGCTGCGGTTGCCCTGCCGGGCGGCCGCATCCTCGCCGCCGGCGGCCTCGTCTCCGGCTCGTCGTCGGATCATGTCCTGCTCGGCACACCGGGTCACCTGCGCGTCGCCGGGCGGCTGCCCGTGCCGACCCATGACGCAGCGCTCGCGCTGTCGGGGGCTGCCGCCTACCTCTTCGGCGGCGGCGAGGCGGTCTCGACGGATGCGGTCGTCCGGATCGACCCGGGCACGGGCACAGCGAGCCGCGCGGGGACGCTCGGCGAGCCACTTTCCGACCTCGGCGCGGTCACGATCGGAGGACGCGTCTACCTGATCGGCGGCTACACGGGCACCAGGTATGCGACGGCGGTGCTGCGGTTTCGACCCGGCAAACCGCCGACGCTCGCCGCGCGGATGCCGGCCGGCCTGCGGTATTCGGGAGTGGCCGCGCTCGGCGGGCGGATCTATGTCGCGGGAGGGGTGACGACGTCGGGTGAGACGTCGACGGTTCTCGCGATCGACCCTGTTCGCGGCACGGTGCGCGTCGCCGCCACCTTGCCCGCCCCGGTCGCCCATGCCCCACTCGCCGCCTCGGGCGGGATGCTGTATCTCGTCGGCGGCACCGACGCGGCCGGAACCCCCGGGGATCGCATTCTGCGGATCGACCCCGCCTCCGGGAAGGTGACGACGGCCGGGCACCTGCCGGCCCCGATGGCCGACGCGGCTGCCGTCACGCTCGGCGGACGGGTGGTCGTGCTCGGCGGAAGCATTGTCCTTTCGTTAAGAACGCCGAAAAGCCGCGTCAGCGGCCCTAGGCTGAAGCCGTGATCGAGGCCGACGGGCTGTCGAAGGACTACGGCGAAAAGCGGGCCGTCGACGACCTGACCTTCACCGTCCGCCCCGGGGTCGTCACCGGTTTCCTCGGCCCGAACGGCTCGGGGAAGTCGACGACGATGAGGCTGATCCTCGGCCTGGACGCGCCGACTGCCGGTGACGTGACCGTGAACGGAAAGCACTACCGCGACCATCGCGCCCCGCTGCACGAGGTCGGCGCGCTGCTCGAGGCGCGGTCGGTCCACACGGGGCGGTCGGCGTACAACCACCTGCTCGCGCTCGCACAGACGCACGGCATCGGGAAGCGGCGCGTCGCGGAGCTGATCGACCTGGTCGGGTTGCACGAGGTGGCGAGGAAGCGCGCCGGCAAGTTCTCGCTCGGCATGGGCCAGCGGCTCGGGATCGCGACGGCGCTGCTCGGCGATCCGTCCACGCTGCTGCTCGACGAGCCGGCGAACGGGCTCGACCCCGAGGGGATCCACTGGATGCGCAACCTGCTCAGGGGCCTGGCCGCCGAGGGCCGCACCGTGTTCGTCTCCTCTCACCTGATGAGCGAGATGGCCCTGACGGCGGATCACCTGATCGTGATCGGCCGCGGCCGGCTGATCGCCGACACGAGCGTGGACGACTTCGTCCGCCGCGCCTCGCAGAAGCTCGTGCGCGTCCGCTCGCCGCACGCCGCCCGGCTGCGGGAAGCCGTGCTCGGCGACGGCGTCACCGTCACGAGCATCGAGCCCGAGCTGCTCGAGATCGCCGGGCTGACCGCCGAGGAGATCGGCGAGGTGGCCGCAGCCCACCGGCTCACCCTGCACGAGCTGACGCCGCAGCAGGCCTCGCTGGAGGAGGCGTTCATGACGCTGACGGCCGAGGACGTCGAGTTCAAGGCCGCCGAGCACGTCGCCCCGGCGGAGGCGGCGGCGTGACCACCACGGTCGCGACGGTCGAGGTGCCGCGGCTCGAGCAGCCGGGCCGTCTGACGCAGGCCCGGGTCGCCTTGTCGGAGTGGACGAAGCTGCACTCGCTCCGCTCGACCCGCTGGTCGCTCCTCGTCGCCGCGGTGCTGGCGATCGGACTCCCGGTGCTCTTCGCAGCGGTCACCTCGTCCCACTGGGGACACATGAGTCCCCGCGAGCGCGCCGACCGCCAGCCGCTCGACATCGCGCTCGCCGGCGTGAACATCGCCCAGCTCGCGATCGCCGTGCTCGGGGTGCTCGTCATCACCGGTGAGTACTCGACAGGGATGATCCGCGCGTCGCTCACCGCCGTCCCGAAGCGGCTGCCCGTGCTCTGGGCCAAGATCGGCGTGTTCGCCGCCGTCACCTTCGCGCTGATGCTGCCGGCGGTGCTGATCGCGTTCTTCGCCAGCCAGGCGATCCTCTCGAAGCACCACATCCTGCAGATCTCGTTCTCGCACCCGGGCGTCGCCCGCTCGGTGATCGGCGGTGCCGGGTATCTCGTCCTGATCGGCGTCTTCGCGCTCGCGGTGGGCGCAATCATTCGCAACACCGCAGGCGGGATCGCGGCCTTCGCGGCGCTGTTCTTCGTGATCCCGCCCCTGATGAACATCCTGCCGTCGAGCTGGAACAACGCGATCTCGCCGTACCTGCCCGACGCCGCCGGGCGCCGGATGTTCTCGCTCCACACCGGCGCCCACGATCTCCACCCGTGGCCGGGCTTCCTGCTCTTCCTCGCTTACACCGTGCTGGCGGTGGCGATCGCCGCCGTACTGCTCGTCCGCCGAGACACCTAGACGCCGAGGCGTCTAGGGCTGGATCATCTCGTGGACAGGGAACTCCTTGACGTCGGGCGGCCCGGACGGGGTGACGCCCGCTGCTGCCATTCCTTCCGGGATCTTCGACGCGAAGGCGTCGAACGCCTCGCGCGACTCCCAGAAGTCGATGATCCCCCAGCCGCCGTCGATCGGGCCGGACGAGTGGAAGAGGAGCCCGTCGGGAGGGGTGCGGGTCGGGTTGATCTGGTCGTGCCCTGCGTCGAACTGCTCCTGGGTGATGCCGGGGAGCTTGATGCGGATGCCGATGGCCATGGTGGATCCTTTCTGTTGCGGGTGGACGGTTGGACTCTACGGGCGCACCGAGATCACGCCGCCTGCGATGTCGGCGCCCTCGCCGAGCAGCCAGTGGGCCTCGACGAGCCGCCGGGTGCCGTCGGGGAGCCGGCAGCGGGCGGTGAAGCTTACGCTGTGGACGCTCGTCACGGAGCCCGTGCAGCGCAGCGCGCTCGGCATGTACTCCATCTGGAAGGCGGTCTTCAGGAGCTTCCTCGGCGCGACGAGGAGGTCGGCGCGGACGAGGACACGCTGTCTGCCGTGACCCTCGCCGGCCATCGAGACGATGCCGCGGCTGACGCCGTTGAGCTGTGCGATGTGGCCGGTGAGCGGCTCGGTGAAGCGCGGGGCGTTCCACGGCTTCGGCCTGAAGTGGAGCGGGCCGATGCCGAGGCCGACGACGAGGAGCACGGCGAGCGCGGCGGTCAGCCCGGCGAATCCTGCGGTGTGGCGCGTGCCGCGGACGCGCGCGAGGCGCCAGGCGACGGCGGCCGCCACCGCCGCCGTGCTGACGGCGTACAGGCCGATCGCCCAGGGTGCGCTGCGGTCGGTGCCGCTGCCGAGGCCGTGCAGGGTCGCGGCGCCCCAGACGGCGAAGTTGAGGTAGTGCGCCTTCCGCCAGGTGGCGTGGCGCAGCCGGTCGCGGTAGTGGTTGGTGATCGCGAGCGCGACGAGGAGCTCCATGGCGGCCACGCCGAGGCCGACCCAGAGCGGCCGGTAGCGCGACACGAAGGGCACGAGCAGTGATTGGAGCGAGAACGGCAACCAGGAATCGACGGCGATCGTGACCACGTGGATCGCGATGAAGGTGCCGACGAGGAGGCCTCCGAACCGGTGGATGTCCTCGACCGTGAAGCGGGGGAAGCGGGCGAACGTCTTCTTCCCGGCCATGGTCAGCCCGAGGAGCACGACCCCGGTGAGGAGCAGGTAGGCGGTCAGTCCCGCGGCGCGCGCGGCGTACCAGTCGATCGGGGCGGAGGTCAGGTGCATGTGGTCAGGCGGCGACGGCTTCCCGCGCGAGGTTCGCCCGCCAGGTGTCGTTCGGGAGTGTGTCGCCGGCCGAGGTGACGAAGCGGCCGGGCAGGCCGCGTGCGTCGAGCCACGCCGGGCCGCCCGCGCCGAGCAGGAACGCCGCCTTCGCGGCGATGTCGGCGCCGGTGCAGGTGAGGCCGCAGACGGTCACCTGCTCCCACGGCGACTCCGAGGGCCTGCCGGTGCGGGGATCGATCAGGTGGTGCTGCAGGCGGCCGCCGCGCGACCAGCGGCGGCGGTCGGTGCCGCTGGTCGCGAGCGCTCCGCGGACGAGTCGAACCGTGCCACCGCCGGGAAGCGCCGCCACGACGGGGCCGCGGGCGGCGAGGTCGCCGCCGGCCGAGACGAAGCCGTCGCCGCGCATGATCGAGAGCGCGTCGTCGACGGTTCGTCCCTTGACGACGCCGTTCAGGTCGAGCCGGACGCCGTCGGGGACGCCGACCCACCGGCCGGAGACCCGCACGGCACCGCGTGGAGGCTCGGCGTCGGCGGGCGGGCGGAGATCGTCCTCGAGCGCGGAGAAGTCGCGGTCGTAGCCGGCGTCCTCGAGCTGCGACCCGAGCGTCGGGACGACGAGCCCGTCGGTCTCGGCTGCGGCGTCGAGGGCGAGGGCGAGCATGTCGGCGAACGCCTGCGAGACCCGTACCGGCCGGCCGGCCGCGGCGTTGACGAGGTTGAGCTCACTGGCGGCGACGAATCGGCTGAAGAGGCGCTCCCGGTCCGCGAAGAGCCGCTCGATCGCGCGCTGCTCCGGCGCGGACGCGCCGCCGACGACGACCGTACATCCCATCGAACGGAACTCGTGCAGCCCGGCCATCGGCTCAGGAGGTGGCGGTTGAGGCGTCCGGCGGCGCGGTTGCGGGGGCGACGATGCCGGCCTGAAGGAGGTTGCTGCGGACGACCGCGTAGAGGTCGGGCGGGATCGCGAGCGGCTCGGTGCGGTGTTTCGTGTGGCCGGGGTAGTTGACGCGTGCGAGGCCCATCCAGGCGCCGACGCTGACCACGGCGGCGGCGCCGACGCCAAGCTTGACCGCGGTCGCGCGGCGTCTCGCGCCGGCGATGCGCGATGGCTCCGCCTCCACTTGCGGCGAGGCCGGCGTGTTCGGCCCGGCGTGGGCGGCCTGGTTGCGCGCCTTTGCACGAGCCCGCTTCGAGCGGCTCATGCCCGGGTTGGTACCCGGCGGAGATGAGCGCCCGATGAAGCCGCGGCCGCCGGAGTGTTTCCACCAAGATGGAAGCGGTGCTCACCCTCGCCCGCTGGTCGACCGATCACCGCCGCCTGGTGGTCGCGCTCTGGATCGCCGTCCTCGTCGGCGCGCTGGCGATCTCGAACGTCGTCGGCAGCCACTTCGCGAACAACTTCTCGCTGCCGGGCACCGACGCGCAGCGGGCGGCCGACCTGCTCTCCAGCCGCTTCCCCGCCCAGTCGGGCGACTCCGACCAGATCGTCGTGAGCACGCCGGGCGGCACGCTGGCCTCGCCGGCGGTGCGTGCGCAGGTCGAGCAGATGCTCGGCCAGGTCGCGCGCCTGCCGCACGTCACCTCGGTGACCAGCCCGTACGCGGCCGGGAGCCGGGCGATCTCCAGGGACGGCACGATCGGCTTCGCGACGGTCGCCTTCGACCAGCGCGCGAACGTCCTCCCCGCGGCCGCGGCGAAGCGGGTGATCGACGTGGCGACGGCCGCCCGCTCCTCGAGCCTGCGCGTCGAGCTGGGCGGGCAGGCGATCGAGCAGGCCCAGCAGGCGTCGATCGGCTACACGTTCCTGATCGGGATCGGGGCGGCGATCGTCGTGCTGCTGATCAGCTTCGGCTCGCTGCTGGCGATGGGCCTGCCGATCGCGACGGCCCTGTTCGGGCTCGGCACCGGGATCGGTCTGATCGGTCTGGGCAGCCGGGTGCTGAGCATGCCCGACTTCTCGTCGGAGCTGGCGCTGATGATCGGGCTCGGCGTCGGCGTCGATTACGCGCTCTTCATCGTCACCCGCTACCGCGAGATCTATCGCGCGAACGGCGGCGACGTTCGCGGCGCGGTCTCGCTCGCGATGAACACGGCCGGCCGCGCGGTGATCTTCGCGGGGGTCACCGTCGTCATCGCCCTGATGGGGATGTGCACGCTCGGCATCAACTTCCTCTACGGGCTGGCCGTGGCGTCGTCGGTCGCGGTGCTGTGCGTGCTTGCCGCGTCCCTGACGCTCCTGCCTGCCCTGCTGAGCTTCTTCGGCAGGCGCATTGGCAACCTCGGCTTCCTCGGCCGCCGGCCGCCGTCGACGGAGGAGCCCGTGTCCGGTTTCTGGTCGCGCTGGATCGGCGTCATCCAGCGCCGGCCGTGGACGGCGTTCGTCGCGTCGGGCGTGTTCATGCTCGTGCTCGCCTCGCCGGTGCTCGGGCTACGGCTCGGCAACACCGACGCGGGCAACGACCCGAAGGGCCAGACGACGCGGCAGGCGTACGACCTGCTGACGCAGGGGTTCGGGAAGGGTTTCAGCGGGCCGCTGCTGCTCGCGGTCGAGTTGCCGGCCTCGGGAGGTGCGGGGGCGCTCGAGCAGTTGGCGACGGCGCTGCGTCGCACTCCGGGGGTTGCGGCGGTCTCGCGTCCGCGGCTGAGCCCGACGGGCGCCGCCGCGACGATCCTGGCCTTTCCGACCTCGTCGCCGCAGAGCCGGCAGACCGAGCGCCTCGTCCGGCACCTTCGCCACGACGTGATCCCACCCGTCGAGCGGGCCACGGGCGCCACCGCCTACATCGGCGGGGTCACGGCCGCGCAGATCGACTTCTCGCACGTGCTCGCGAGCAAGCTCTGGCTGTTCATCGGCGTCGTCGTGCTGCTCTCGGCGCTGCTGCTGATGGTCGTCTTCCGCTCGCTCTGGATCCCGGTGCAGGCGGCCGCGATGAACCTGCTGTCGATCGCCGCGTCGATGGGCATCGTCGTGGCGGTCTTCCAGTGGGGCTGGTTCGGGTCCGTGTTCGGGATCAGCGGCGGGCCGATCGCGGCGTTCCTGCCGGTGATGGTGTTCGCGATCGTCTTCGGGCTGTCGATGGACTACGAGGTGTTCCTGGTCAGCCGCATCCACGAGGAGTGGGTGCACGGAGCCGACAGCTCGGAGGCCGTCCGTGAGGGCGTCTCGCGCACGGGCCGGGTGATCACCGCTGCGGCCGCGGTCATGGTCGCCGTCTTCGGCAGCTTCATCCTCGGCGGTGAGCGCGTGATCGAGTTGTTCGGGGTCGGGCTCGCGGCCGCGGTGTTCCTCGACGCGGTCGTGATCCGCTGCATCCTGCTGCCGGCGACGCTGCAGCTGCTCGGCGAGCGCACGTGGCGGTTCCCCGCGTGGCTCGACCGGCGGTTGCCGCGGCTCGCGATCGAGCCTCAGGAGGGGTGAAACCCTCAAACGACGGGCGACGATGCCGATGCGAGCCCCATGCAGGGCTCAGCCTGGACACGAGGGGCAGGGGCGTCGCCGTGGCTATGCCCTTTTTCATCGTCACCTGACGCCCGGGCGAGATCCCTCACGTCACGCAGCGAGCGCGAGCACGTCGGCGATGTACGCCTCGCTGGAGGCGAGGACACCGTCCCGGCGGAGCGAGAACTCCCCCTGGAGGTAGGCGGCAACCGCGAGGCGCTCGTCGCCGAAGACGTGGAGCAGGTGGTGGAGGTAGGCAACGCCGACGCGAATGCCGCCGTCGGTCGTGTGCGGCACCGTCCGGCCGATCAGGATCGTCTCCGCGTACTTCCAGGTGGCGGGCATGACCTGCATGACCCCCCAGGCGCCGGCCGATGAGGTGAGGTTCGGCTGGTACCCGGATTCCTGCCACGCGAGCCCGAGCGCGAGCCGCGGCCGGACGCCGTAGTGGCGTGCCCAGTGGACGATCGAGCGCCGGATCGCCTGCCGCCCCGACGACGCCGGTCGCGGGAGCAGCAGGATCCGGCCGACCGGCAGGATCGCGTCGGGATCGATCCGGTTCAGCCGGGCGATCACGCCGACGGACGTCCCGCGTCCGGCGGCGATCGCGCTGAGCGTGTCTCCCGCGCGAACGCGGTACCGCGTTCGCTTCGGGTGCGGCACGGGCAGCCGTAGGACGGCGCCGGCGAGCAGGATCCCGTTCGGGTCGAGCCGGTTGAGCCGCGCGAGCGCGGCCACCGTGAGCCGGTGCGCGGCCGCGATTCCGCTCAGCGTGTCGCCCGGGCGAACGCGGTAGGTCGACGCGAGCGCGGCCCCGGGGGCGACGGCCGCCGCGAGGGCACTCGACACCAGGACGGCGAGGAGCAGGCTGGATCGGCCGAGCTGCATCGGCCGGGTCTTCCCTCCTCGAGCGCGGCCTACACCTCATTCCGCCTCGAAGTACCTGCATCTGACCGTCTTCTTCTCGGCGGGCCTCCCGCGTCGGCTCCGACTCCGTAATCTCCAGGTGTGGCGACGATCGTCGGGCGTGAGTCCGAGATCGCGGTCGTGGAGGCGTTCCTGTCCGAGACCGACCGCAGTGTCACGATGCTCGCAATCGTCGGCGCGCCGGGCATCGGCAAGACCGCGCTCTGGGAGGATGCGGTTCGGCAGGCGCGCGCACGCGGCGCACGGGTCCTGGTTGCTCGCCCGACCGAGTCCGAGGCGAGGCTCTCCTTCGCCGGGCTGACCGACCTCGTCGCGGACGTCGACCCGGAGGTGTTTGCGGCGCTTCCCCCACCCCAGCACCTCGCGCTCGAGGTGGCGTTGCTTCGCGCCGCAGCCGACCGGCCGCCGGAGCCCCGCACGGTCGGGACGGCGCTGCTCTCACTTCTACGGGAGCTGTCGGCCCGCTCGCCGGTCGTCGTGGCGGTCGACGACGTCCACTGGCTCGATCCGCCATCCGCCGGCGCGGTCGAGTTCGCACTTCGGCGGCTGGCCGGCGAGCCGGTCCGGTCGATCGTCTCCGTGCGCCGTGAGGTGGAGCGCACGGGTCTCGTCGGCCGCGTGCCCGATCCGGAGTTGCAGCGCGTCGAGCTCGGGCCGCTCTCGGTGGCATCACTGCACCGGATCGTCGTCGATCAGCTCGGAACGGCGTTTTCGCGTCCGACGCTCGTCCGGATCGCCCAGGCATCGGGGGGCAACCCGCTGCACGCGCTCGAGATCGCCCGGCTGCTCGACCGCGAGGAGCGCCCCGGCGCCGATGTGCTTCCCGTTCCCGAGGATCTGCAGGCGCTCGTCGGAGACCGTGTCTCGAGCCTTCCCGCGAAGACGCAGGCGGCGCTGCTGCGGGCGGCAGCGCTGGCACGTCCTGACCTGCAGTTGGTGGACGGAGATGCGCTCGCGCCGGCCGAGGAGGCGGGTCTCGTCCGGATCGGCGCCGATCGGCGTATCGAGTTCGTTCATCCCCTCTTCGCCTCGGCCGTCTACTCGGCTGCGTCGCTGAGCCGCCGCCGCCGGACGCATCGAGCGCTCGCGGGGGCGGTGGCCGACGCCGAGGAACGGGCACGCCACCTCGCCCTGGCCGCCGCGGGCCCGGACGCGGCCGTGGCGCGGGACGTCGCCGGGGCCGCGCGCGGGGCGCGCATGCGAGGCGCCCCGGACACCGCCGCCGAGCTGACCGAGCTCGCCTTGCGACTCACGCCGGAGGGCGACACGTCGGACCGGCTGCTGCGGCTCGAGCTGGCCGAGTACCTCTATCTGGCGAGCGATTTCCAACGCGCCGCGGAGGTGCTCGAACAGCTCAGGGCCGAGCTCGGGCCCGGGGATCTCCGCGCACGTGCCTTGTTGAAGCTCGCCGAGGTCGACTACTGGCGCACCGGGGAGTCCTTTGCGGTCGTGCTGGACGAGGAGGCGCTCGACGCCGCGCGCGATCCGACCGTCCGTGCGCGGTGCCAGGCGGCGATCGCGATGCACGCGGGGACGGTCGATCTGCCGAAGGCGGCAGCGGCGGCGCGGGCCGCGCTGGCCCTGCTCGACGACCTGCCCGACGCCGACCCCGGGCTGTTCGCGATGGCGTTGAGTGCCCGGGTGCGCGCCGACCTGTTCCTCGGCAACGGGCTCGATGTCGAGGCCGCGGAGCGCGCACGCGACTTCGAGGAGCTCGCGCCGCCCGCGGCGGTCGACAACCGGGTCGTCTTCAAGCTCGGCCAGTGGCTTCGCTACACCGACGACTTCGAGGGCGCACGGCGACGGCTTGCGCAGGCCGAGCAGGCCGCGGACGACGAGGGCGACGAGTCCTCGCTCGCCAACATCCTGCTCAACCGCCTGCTCACCGAGTTCTGGGCGGGCGAGTGGGACACGGCGGCGACCGTTGCCGAGCGGATGGACGAGGCCTTCGCCCAGAGAGGCGTCTCGCCGGACGGCGGGCGGCTGTGGAAGGCGTACCTCGAGGCATACGCCGGGTCGCCCGAGTCGGTGCGCGAGATTCTCGGGCCCGGCCGGCCGCAGGAGCCGATCGTCCAGATGCTCTGTCTGCGCAGCCTCGGCCTCGCCGAGCTGGCCGCCGGCGACAGCGCGGCCGCCGACGGGCACCTCGCCGAGGCGCTGGCCGAGATCGAGCGGATGGACTTCCGGGAGCCCGCGATCTGGCGCCTGGACGGCGATGCGATCGAGGCGGCCGTCGCAACCGGGCGGCTCGCCCGTGCCGGGGAGCTCGTCGCACGCTTCGAGGAGGCCGCCGCACGCTCGGGCATCCCGTGGAGCCTGGCCGTCTCCGCGCGGTGCCGGGCGCTGCTGCTCGCGGCAGGCGGGGAGCTCGACGCCGCCGGGGAGTCCGCCGAGCGCGCCGTGGCCGCGCACGAACGCTGCCCGATGCCGTTCGAGCGGGCGCGCACGCTCCTCGTCCAGGGGCAGATCCACCGCCGCCGCAAGCAGAAGCGCGCCGCCCGGCTGGTGCTCGAGGAGGCGCTCGCGGTCTTCGAGCGTCTCGGGGCGGAGCCCTGGGCCGAGCGGGCGCGCGGCGAGCTCGCCCGGACGGCTGCCCGGCGCGCGCCCGAGGGGCTGAGCGCGACCGAGCGGCGGATCGCCGAGCTGGCCGCCTCCGGGTTGACGAACGAGGCGATCGCGGCCGAGGTCTTCCTCACGCGCAAGTCGGTCGAGGCGAACCTCGCGCGGGCCTACCGGAAGCTCGGGATCCACTCGCGCGCGCAGCTCGCGCGGGCGCTCGACGCGCAGCCGGGGTAGCTCAGCAGGCGATCACCCCGCTCGTGCAGTCCTCGACACCGTTGTCGGAGGCCGAGTTCCCGCCGAGATCCGTGTCGCCGGGCTGTGCCGAGATCCCGTCGGTGCCGTTGAAATCGGCGGTGTTCTTGCCGATGCCCGTCTTCGAGGTGCTCTGGGCACGGATGCCGTCGACGGCGTTCCCGTTCACCTTGTTGCCGACCATCCCGCCGCTACTGGTGTTCAGGAAGTTGATGCCGCTGCCGCCGGAGGCGGTGACCGTGTTCTTCACGATCGAGACGGCGTTGGTGGCGTCGACCAGGATCCCGTCGCTCCCGGCGCCGGTGACGGTCGTCCCGCTGACGAGGCCGAAGCCGGAGTTGATCAGGTGGATCCCGGCCGAGCCGCTGGCCGTGCCCTGCACCGTGCTCTTCACGATCTGCTCGCCCGGGCCTTCGGCGACGATGCCGCTGCCGACGCTCGCGAAGACCGACACGCTGGTGACGATGTCCTGGGTGCCGAGCAGGTCGATGCCGGAGCCTCCGAGCGATGACGTGACCGTGCTCTTCGAGATCGAGACGCCGTCCGAGTCGATGTAGATGCCGTTGTGCTGGCTCCCGACGACCTTGACCTTGGTGAGCGTCGAGAGGTCGGAGCTGGTCAGCACGATGCCGTTCTGGGCTGCGACCCGCGCCTCGATCCCGGAGATGATGGTCTCGGGGGCGTTCTGGAGGGCGACGTCGTCGTAGAAGCCGCTGACGGTGCCGTTCTTGATCGTCACGAGGGCGTAGTTCTGGTCGACGATCCCGTTCGACGACGTGTTCCCGGCGATCGTGTGGCCGCCGAGGTCGAGGGTGATGTGGTTGTTCCCGATCGCGAGGCCGATGCCGGTCGGGCAGTTCAGGTCGGCGGAGAGCTTCACGCTCTGGGTGATCGTGTCGCCGCAGGAGACGACCACCGACCGCGCCGGCGTGCCCGCGGCCGGAGCCGCCAGCGCAGCAAGGGCGACCGAGAAGAGAGCGAGCAGGCGTCTCATCGGATCGTGAACCGGGCCGAGGTGGTCAGGTAGCCGGCGGCGGTCGCGCTCGCCGGGTACGTGCCGGGCTTCAGCGCAAGCGTCACCCGGCCCTTCGTGTCGGTCTTCAGGTGCTTGCCGGCGACGGTGATCGCCACTCCGGCGACCGGATCGCCGGCGTCGCGTGCCGAGAGCGTGACCTTCGTCCCCGCCTTCGTCTTCGCCACCTGCGCGCGCAGGCCGAACTGCGCGAGGACGTGGACGTGGCGGAAGCCGCGGTCGTTCCCGCCGAGGAGAATGTCGCCGAACAGGTCGAGCGGTCCGGCCGAGCCTTCCCCTTCGACGCTGTACAGCGCCGTGATGTTCGCGGGGAGCGTCAACTTCTGCACGGGCTCGAACCCGGTCACGCTCGTGTTCGAGCGGGTGACGAAGAGGCCGGCGCCCGCGGCGCCCCAGACGAGCCAGAGACGGCCGGTCGGGCCGGCGAAGACGCCGACGGTGTCGTAGGGGCCGTGTGCGAGCGTCTTCGTGGCTCCGCCGTAGCGGTAGAGCCTGACGGTCTTGGCGTCGGTGTAGACGACGTAGGTGCCGGGTGCGCCGATCCGGGCGGAGAGGCTCGCGTTCCGCGCCTGGAGCGAGCTCGGCAGCAGTACGGAGGGACCCTGGCTGGGGAGCACCTGCTTGACGAAGGTGCCGCCCTTGCCGGCGATCGTGACCCCGGAGAGGACGACGGCGCCGGTTGCCTGGTCGGTCGCGAGCTCGGACATCGCCATGTCGGCCTGGTAGGAGACGATGGGAGCGTTCGGGTCGAGGCCGGAGTGAACGGCGCCGGCCCAGGCGGTCACCGGCTGACCATCCCTGGTCAGCGCCGCGCCGAGCTGGGCGGCGGCGTTTGCGACGGCGCCGCCCCAGACGACTCCGCCCTGGAGTGTCCAGGGACTGCCGGCTGCGGGCGCGGTCAGCGTGTTGACGCCGACGAGCGACGACCCGAGGCCGACGACGTGGCCGCCTGCTGCGAACAGGCGAAGGGTCTTGTCGGGCATGACGAGGAGCGCGAGGCCGCCGTTGCCGTCCCAGCCGGTGGCGACGGTCGTCGTGCCGAGCGGCTTTCCGGCGGCCGAGAGGCGCGTGTCGAAGATCGACGTCGGGGTGGCGCCACGGTTCCAGATCACGTGGAGCACGCCGTCGGGTGTGCGGCCCAGTCCGAGTTGTGCACCGGCGCCGGCGGGCCCGCTGATCCGTGCCCAGGGCGGCGAGGCGGTCGGCGCGGCCCGGCCGGCGGCGACCGTGACGGACACCACGACGGCGAGCAGTGCGGCGGAGACGAGTGCGATGCCAGGGCGATGGGGTGAGCGCATGGAGACTCCTTCAGTTGGTCATGTCGGCCGGCCAGGGCGAACCGGCGGTGCGGAGGATGCGTTCGAACGGGATCCCGGCCCGCTCGGCGACCCGCCGAACCGCCCCCTCGGAGCCCTCGAACAGACAGAGGACGACCTCGTCCTCCCGCATCAGCAGCGAGCCGAGATACCGGACCGGCTCGTCCGGCCGGCTCAGCTCCGCCGCGCTCGCCGCCGCCCGGGCGTCGAGGGCGGAGACCGCCGCCTCGTCGACGTCGGGCCAGAAGCACTCGGCGGCGAATTGCCCCGTGCCGTCCATGGCAGCGAGGGTAGGCGCGCCCTTCGAGCGTTGAAAGGGGGAGAACCCTTGCGAATCGGCGAGGCTGCCCGCGCCCGGGAGCCCGGCGTTTTCGGGTCAGCGTGCGATCTCGAGAGCGGCAGCGGCCGGGCAGCCCCTCTCGGCGACGAGCGACTCGACGGCCTTCAGGTCGATGCCCGCGTCGACCGCAGTGACTGCGTCGTAGCGCCCCAGACCGAGCGCGACGAACTGCTCGATCTTGTGCTTCTCGACTCTGATGATCTCGTCGCCGCCGAGCATGGCCGTGACCTCCGTCGTTTGCTCCGTCACTGGCTCCGACGCCCGCGACAGGCGAAGGTTGGTGCGATTACCGAATCTTCACGTCTCAGCCGGGCCGCCCGGCGTGGCGCCAGGTGAGAACGTCCGAGCAACTGGGTATGAAGGGTGCGTGAGGGAGTACGAGATCGGGAGCGAGGCGTGGTTCCGGGAGCGCAGCGAGCACGGCCTCGATCCCAGCGAGCGCGACGCTCCCCAGGCCGGCTGGCCGCTCCGCCTCGACAGCGAGGCCGTGAGCCCCGCGGGCCGCCGGGCGGAGGCGCCCTCGCCGTGGAGCGCGGCGAACGCGCCGTCCTCGTTCGTGTATTGAGCTACAATCCTCTGCCTGCGGGCTCCCTCGGCGCGTCGGCGAGAAGCGCCGGTTGAGCACCTCGCGGCGGAAGAGCCCAAGAAGCTCGGGCGAGCTTGGCCGCTTCGGAGAGCGGATAGGATTTCAGTGATGACCGCCGAGGAGCTGGAGGTCGCCGAACGATTCCGGACAGCTCTCGAGACGGCGGTCCAAACAGCTGATCGCGAAGCCGTCTTCGCGCTTCTGGATCCCGACGTGGAATGGATCACTCCACAGCGCACCCTGCATGGGATCGACGAGATGAGAGCAGACTGGACATGGGGCTCATCGCCGGAGACCTTCGAATACGCCTTCGAGGAAGGCGACTGGGTGGACCACGGCGACGGCCGCCTTTCGTGCGACGCGCGCCAGGTCTACCGGATGAAGGAGACGGGTGACTTCGCCTATGAGCGCGACCTGCGTGTCCAACTCACGATTCGCAATGGCAAGATCAGTCGCTACGAGATGAAGAGGATCGGCTAGTACCCCGATGTTCGCGCGCCACCAAGGGGTCGCATGGGTACGTTGGGAGTACGGACTGGCCGCCGAACGGTGCATTTCGGCGCAGTTCGTTGCAGTCTAGAAAGCGTGCATTTGCAGGCAGGTTCCGCTTCTTGCATCTGCCTGCAGGCTCCCAGGCGTGACTTTTGATCCCCTCCGCCACGAACCCTGGCCCTCGTGGAGAGGACCAGGAGGTCGAGAGGTCGCCCTGCCCTTGGCCGAAGGGATCACACTTCTGCGGGGAGGCAGTTGCTGGCCGGCTCCCGCTGTTTTCATGGGGGCGTCGGGCGGCGTAATCGTCGAGGTTGTTAGGCCCGCATGCTCTTGCCTGGCGCTGCTACCCCATGAAGTCGTGAAGTTGGTAAACGCGGGTCTCAGGTGGACGGCCGCCTTGCTCCATCAAGGGCCTGACGACCGGCATCAGGCGGTCGTTGAAGAACGCGTCCCACGCTTCCCGGGACTCCCACACACCAAAGATGCGGAAGACCCCGGCTTCCTCGTCGAATCCGGCGGTGTGAACGAGTCCACCCTCGGGCGGGTTGGCGCGCGTGCCGAGTGCTTCTTGGACGCGGTCATAGTTCGTGGTTGTCCGATCGTCGCCCTCGATCGGGAACTCCTGGATAACTGCGATTGCCATATTTGGCCTCCTCGCGTTGGGTGCCAAGACTCTACGTCTCGCTTCCCGCGAAAGACAAGTTCCGTCACAAGCCACGGCTCAGGCGTGATTCGCTCGCTCAGGCTACGCGGCCATCTCCTGAAGAGGCGGCCAATTGACCGGAACAGCGGCCTGTCCCAGTTCACTGGATTCTGCGCCACGGCTCGCGGCCATTCCGAGAAGACGCCTGCTGCGGACTCGAGATCTTCACCAATCCTTTGCCGTGCGCTCGCCCGCCCTTTGCCGGGCACGTCCTATGGTCGAAGCGATCACGACGAAAGGAGCACACCATGTACCAGATCGTCATCGACCAGTCCCTGTGCAGCGGTTTCGGCGTGTGCGCCGAGCTCGCTCCAGACGTGATCGAGCTCGGCCCGGACGGCATCGCCACGCTGCGGGTCGGCACCAGCGCCGACCCGCAGGTGCTCGAGGCGGAGGCGTCGTGTCCGATGGGCGCGATCACCGTCATCGAGGCGGCTGCGGCATGAACATCCCGCAGACAACCCTGATCGTGGGCGCCGGTCTCGCCGGCGCCCGCGTGGCGGAGACGCTCCGCGCCGAGGGATACGACGGAGACGTCGTCCTGGCCGGCGATGAGCCGCTCCCGCCGTACGAGCGGCCGTCGCTCTCGAAGGAGTTCCTCGCGGGGAAGAAGAGCGAGACCGACCTGCTGCTTCGCCCGGCGTCGTTCTGGCCGGAGCGTCGGATCGAGCTCCTGCTCGGCCGCCGCATCGTCGCCGTCGATCCGGTTTCCCGGACGGCGACCGCGGCGACCGGTGAAGAGCTGGGCTGGGACGCACTCGTGCTCGCCACCGGCGCGCGGCCGCGCCGACTCCCGTTCCCCGCCCCACCGGGTGTGCACACGCTCCGCACCATCGAAGACGCAAGAGGGCTTCGCGAGACGTTCGCGCCCGGAGCACGGCTCGTGATCGTCGGCGGCGGCTTCGTCGGCGCCGAAGCCGCCTCGACCGCGCTGGAGCTCGGAGTCAACGTCACCATGCTCGAGGCGCTCCCAACCCCGTTCGAGCGCATCCTCGGCCGCACGATGGGACAGATGCTGGCCGACCGCTACCGGGCGCACGGCGTCGACCTGCGGACGAGGACCGGCGCAACCGGCTTCCGGAGCGGCCCCGACGGCGCGCTGCGCGCGGTGATGCTCAGTGACGGCACCGAACTTCGCGCCGACGCCGCCCTGGTCGGCATCGGCGTCGAGCCGGCCGCCGAGCTCGTGCCCGCCCCCATGGAGGGCGTCCCCATCTACGCCTGCGGCGATGTCGCCGGCGGGTTGGGCCACTGGACGAGCGCCGCGGCCGAGGGCGTCGCCGTGGCCCGTCGCATCCTCGGTCTGCCCCAGCTACCGCCACAGCCGAGCTTCTTCTGGTCCGATCAGTTCGGCCTCCGCCTCCAGCTGGTCGGCCACGCATCGCCGACCGCGGCCGTTGAGCTCGAGGGCGACGCCGACGAGTTCATCGCCCGCTACCACGACGACGGACACCTCGTCGCCGCGCTGGGCGGCAACCGTCCGGCCCAGATCGCAGCCCTGCGGCGCGACCTCCTCGCGGTGGCCGCTTAGCCGACGATTCAGACCAGCACCCGTTGGGGCAGGAGGTAGGCGCAGAGACAGAGCGCCAGAAGCTGAGCGGCCGGGTCATCGTCGACCGCGACCAGAACGACCGGCCACACGACGTACCAGGGCAAGAGCCACGGAGAGACGACCAGCACGAGCAGCGCGGCGAGCCCGAGCCGCGGCCGTCCTCTGTGGGCCTGAAGCAGCAGCCACCCGTAGCCGATCACGAACGCGAGCGCCACGGCTGCGAGGGCCGCGGCATGTGGAACACCGATCTGCTCGAGCCGTTGCACGAGCGCGTATTTCGATCCGGCAGTGGCGTTACGCGCGATCGGACCCAACGCGTTGAGCCAGTGCGGCCCGTAGGCCAGGCTCGCAGCAAGGGCGAATGCGGCGGCGGCGCCGAAGAGCCGACGGTAAACGCAGAGGGTCGCCCGCGGCGCCGGCCAGGTAATGGATCGGGAGCAGGACGAGAGGAAGCCACTTGATCGCGACAGTACCGGCCCAGGTCGCGCCGGCAGCAACGGGACGGCGGGCCTGTTCGAGCGCCAGCGCGCCGGAGACGAGCGCCACCGCCGCGGCGTCGTTGTGACCGCCCCCTCCGAAGTGAACGGCCAGCAGTGGATTCCAGCCGATGAATGCGACGGCAAACACGCTCCGGCGGGCAACGAGCGCCGCGCATGCGGTCGCGGCGAGAACGGCAAGCGCGCCGAGCGCCTTGTAGATCCACGCGGCGGCGGCCGGCGATCCCCCCGCCGCCAGGGCGACGGGCTCGGAGGCAAGCGTGAATGCAGGCCCGTACACGGAGGTCGTCTCGCGCCAGGCATCGGGAACGTGACCGAAGGCAGGATCGGCCGAGTACCGGGCGGGTGGATCGACATACGGGTTTCCGTGGTGGACGGCCGCAACGCGTCCGTAGTCCCAGTAGACCCACGCGTCCGCGGACAGCATCAACGGTGCGGCAACGGGCGCGAGCTGAATCGCGACCGCAAGGGCAGCGACCGGGGCGAGTCGCACGTCTCGGGGCCGGATCGAGGCGAGACCGGCGACGTACACGACGTACGCCGCGGTCAAGCATCCGAAGAAACCCACGTCCACCCGGTCGCCTCTGCGAGTCGGCCGGGTACGCGCACGACCCTAGCGTCGTGTCGCCAGGCAACCCCGCTGCAGACCGCGACGAAGACGACACCGAGCACGCCGGCCGCAAGCGGCGGCACCCGCAGCCCCGCCCACCGCACCGGCCGACCTGGCGCTCATCTGCAGAGCGTGTGCCTGTGCGTCACGAGCTCTTCCTGCCTCGCGCGATCAGGCTCTCGCGTTGGATGGCGGCGGCCGTGTCGCGCGGGTTCGCGAGCATCGAAAGGTGACCCGCGTCCGGAATGAGCTCGATCGGCACGCCGAGAGCGCGGGCAGTGACGCGGCCGCTGCTGAGTGAGTCGACGTTGTCGTGGACACCCCAGACGACGGCCCGGGGCACGCGCAGGCGGTGCAGCGCCGCAAGCGGTACGCCCGGGATGCCTCCGCCCGCGAGCTTCTTCATCGCGTCGGCTGTTCCCTCGACACGGAAAGGCCGCTCGAAGACGGACAGGAGACGATGTCCGAAGTGCGGATGCCCGGGCCCCCAGGCGTTCGCGAGCACCCGGGAGACGATCCAGTCCGAACCCGTGCCGATGCGGAACAGGGCCGGGTAATACGGGAAGACGAGCAGATGCGAAAACCAGCCGATCCCGTGCCCGAACGGCACAGCGTCGCCGTCGAGAAGCACGACCCCGGACACCTCCCCCGGCCGGGCCAGAGCGTATGCCACGGCGACGCCTGCCCCCAGCGAGTGGCCGACGATCAGGGGGCGCCGGATGCCTAGACGCTTGTCGAAACCACGCACGAGGGCGACCCAGCCCGCCATCGTGTACGGGCCCCCCCGTTGCGTGTAGCCGAAGGGCGGCAGATCGATCGCGAACACACGGTGCCCCCGGGCGGCAAGCAGTGGACCGACGGAGTGCCAGACCCAGGACGGCTCCGCCGCCCCGCCGATCAGCACCACCGGACTCCCCCCCGTCCCCCAGCGACGGTACGCAACGAGCGTGCCGCCGACGCTGACGAATGGCCCCGCATACAGCCTCCGCGCCGGACGCGAATCGCCCGCGGTGACGAGGTCGAACGCGATCGCAGCCAGTGTCACCCAGAGCAGCAAGCCAAGCAGCACGAGCCCGAAGAGACGCAACCAACGCCACACCCGGCGCGTCGTTCGTCCACCCCGGAGTTCACCGTCGACCACAGCCGCGTCAGAAACCACAGCGCCTCCACCGTACCCGCCGGAATTCTGCGCTCGTCTGGCCGGCGGGATCTGTCTAGACCCGCTCGAGCGCAGCACCTTGGGCCAGTGCCAGCGCGCGCTCGTAGCCATGGCGAGCGGCGATCGCTTCGACTGCCTCGCGCAGACGGCTGGGCCGCCCGGGGCGGTGCGCATCGGAGGCGACGAAGTCGCCGATGCCCATGTCGAGCAGCCGCCAGCCGCACTCGGCGCACGCCTCGCTGTGACCGCCGACGAAGGAGTCCGCGTTGAAGCACACCAGGGCGCCTTCCCCGACCAGCTCGAGGAGGAGCTCGGGCTGCCGCTGCACCCCGAGCGAGCGCTCCGGGTGGGCGAGCACGACCTCGAAGCCGGCTGCTCGAATGGCGGCAGCTTGCTCGCGGGTGACCGCCACCTCGTCGTCGAAGGAGAACCACGGCCCCGGCAGCTCGAGCAAGATCGCCCGAGTCCCTTCCAGCACGTAGTCGCCCAGGTCGCCGACCAGTGCGCCGGTCGCCGCCAGCTCCCAGCCAAGCCGAAGGTCGAGACCGAACTCTGCGCACAGCGGCTTCATCACCGCGTAGTTGCGCCGCGCGAGTGCAACCCGCTCTTCGGTGATCGGAAACCAGCTGTCCGGCGGGTGGGCATGCGGTGTCCCGTAGACGACCCGCGTGCCGTCAGCAGCCATCTCCCGGCAGAGCTCGAGGCCCGCCTCGATGTTCGGTGCACCGTCGTCACCCGACGGGATCACGTGCGTATGCAGGTCGACGAAGCCGGTCACACCCGGACGCTACCGGCGCGTCGGCGCGTGACTGCTACCAGCGGTCGCGGTGCACGACCTCGTCGAACGGTCGCCGGTTCAGGCGCTGCAGCGGCCGGAGCGGTCCGTCGGCCGGGTAGCCGAGCGAGAGAAGGTAGGCGAGGAAGTGGTCATCTGGGAAGCCGAGGATCTTCCGGGCGAGATCCTGATCCTCCACCGACGAATGGCACGTCCCGATCCCGAGATCGGCCGCGACGAGCATCATCAGCATCGTCGCGTGACCGAGGTCGTACTGCAGGAGGCCGGCCCAACGATCTTCCGGCGGGTTCTGCGCCACGATCGCGATCGCAGCTGCGGCGCCGCCGACATGCCAGGCGCCCTGCCAGACCCCGGCGAGGTCGCGGAGCCGATCGCGGTCGGTCACCAGCACGAAGTTCCAGGGCTGCCAGTTCTTCGCCGACGGCGCGAGCCTGCCCGCGTCCAGGATCTTCGCCAGGTCTTCCTCGCTCACCGGCGCGGACGAGAACTCCCGCACGTTGCGGCGCGACCTCAACGCATCCCATGTCTCCACCCCGCCACCTTAACGGCCGACCTGCGCGCACTGTCCAGAAGGCGATCAGCTCGTTCGCACCCGCCTACTGCGGGCTGATATCACCTCGCGCCTAGGCGAGGCGGGCGAGCGCGCTCGAGAAGGCGGCGAACGCGGCCTCGTCGAACAGGACGAACCGTGCCTCTTCGACCTCGGGGCTCTCGGCGAGCCCAGCGCGGACGGCGCCGAGCGCCGTCGCGGCTCCGAGGTCGAGTGGATACCCGAAGACACCGCATGAGATCGCCGGGAATGCAACCGACCGGCAGCCGCGCGCTGCCGCCTCCTCGATCGCCGATCGATAGCACGAGGAGAGGAGCTCCGGCTCGCCCTTGGCGCCGCCCGTCCAGAACGGCCCGACGGCATGGATCACATACCGAGCCGGCAGTTCCCCGGCTCCGGTCACGCGAACCTCGCCGGCGGGGCAGCCACCCAGCGTCCGGCACTCGGCGAGGATCGCGGGCCCTCCCGCGCGGTGGATCGCCCCGTCGACACCGCCGCCGCCGAGCAGGCTCGAGTTTGCCGCGTTGACGATGGCGTCCACCTCTTGGACGGTGATGTCGCCGCGGACGAGCCGGATCCGGTCGAGCGGGTTCACTGACGCAGCGTAGGGGCCGTCGGATCGACGCGTCTCCAGGGGATGACCCGGAGGTCGAGACGGCAGTCGCCGTTGATCGTCAGGTGCGCATACCGATCGGTGGCGCGGGCGGCTTCCGCACGACCTTCGGCTTGCCAAGCACGCGGGCGGGCAAGGCGACCGGACTTCCGATGAAGAGGCACAAGATCATGCCGTCGGGCCGCGCTGCACTGGGCGCGATCAGTCCGGGCCACCCCTTCTTCCAGAGCGCCTCTCCGACCTGCTGAAACGACTTCCAGCCAGCCCGTCCCGGCGCCGGGACGGCGAGCCCAACACGCGCCAGCCGGGTCGCATCGCGGAGGTCGGCTACCTCCATGGGCGGCACACGATGGCGCCATACATCGCGCGGGAGTTGTTGCGCCGGAGGCACGCCGCGCTCGGCCAGATGCCGATACCACTCAGCCCAGAGCGTGCGTTCGTCGTCGGCGAGGTAGAGAGCGTCAATGACGTTGCCGCGCTGCCAGCGGCTGTCACCCGGCGGCTGCGGCCGCGAACGCGGATCTACACCATGAGGGACGTGACGAAGCCACGTGCCGGCAGGATCGACCGCGGAGACGTCGAGCGTCAGAGGGTCGCTTACCTCAGACCGCGCCCGGGGACTCGAGTTCCGAGGCGACCCGTGCGACCTGGCGCGCCTTGCCGCGAGCGATCAGCTCGAGTGGCTTGCGGTCGTCGAGCGCCTCGATCGGCTTCGACAGCCACACAGGGATGTAGTCCGGCCCCATCACCCGGGCCAGCCGATCGACGATCTCGGCGAGCTCCGCCACGCGCTCGGCGCGCTGACCCGTCGGAGAGCTCCGCCGCGCGAACCAATCTCGCACGGTGCTCGGTGCCGCCCCGACCGCACGACCGATCTGCGCATCTGACAAGTGCGCCACTTCGTGGATGCGCACTGCCTCTTCCGCGAACGCCGTCGCCATGGCGCCAGTCTAGCGCCACCGTCGTTGATCCGTCAATTTTCCGCAGTCTCCGTCCGACTGGGCCGACCGACCGCGCTACGTCGACTCGAGCTCGTTGGCGAGAGCTGCCCAGAGTGCCTGGGCGTCGTCCGTGAACGGCTTGCCGATGGCGGGATGGTCGTGCCAGTACGTGAGCGCCCGGAAGACGTGCTCATTGCCGTCGCGGTCGAGATCGACCGGCCGTATCGCTCCAGCGTTCTCGAGGTAGAGCACGACCTGGAGCCCTCCGGCCGCGCGCTGCAACAGCTTCAGCAGCTCGTTCCGCGTCGCCCACGTAATCTCGACGTTCTCACCGCCGGCGCGCACCGTCACATGCACCCGCCGCAAATTCTCCTTGGCCATCCCCACAGCCTAGGGGCGCTCGCCCAACCCGGCGTTCGCACCGGCCGTACGCTGCGCACAAGCCCAGCTCGATATCCAAACCAGGCACAACGAATTTCGTCAACCAAAGCAGTTGCGTCGCCCGGTTCTCATCGCTTTGGGCATGAGAGTTGGATGGTTCTGGCCGGCCTCTAAAGCGCGGCGACCCACCGGCCGATATAGGGCGAGGTATGCCTCTAACGAGTAGAGAAACATCCTCGGCCTTCAGTCACTCGAAAGAGGTAATGAAGGGCTGCACCTGATCGAGCCTCTCATGACCATCTGGGTTCGAGCTGACGTGGTGAGCGGCGTCTCGATAACGGTGGACAGGCAAGAAGTATCGCGAGGCTGTCCCGCCCGGACCGTCATCTTTGATGTGTCCTACTACTCACAACCCGGCGCTTCTGCGCCTACCCCGAAAAGGTGGTTTCGAACATGACACGACTCAAATCTCCGCGGTATGCGAACGTCGCAGCAACCCTCGCCCTGCTCTTCTCGCTGGCGGGCACGGGCACGGCAGCGACGCTGACCGTCAACAGGCTGACCGGCAAGGACATCAAAGACGGCTCCCTGACCCTGCGCGATCTGTCGCCGGCATCGGTTCGCACGCTCTCAGCGGCGAAGGATGAAAGCGGGGGAGGCGCTGCCAGCAGCCTGAGGCTGGCCGGCTACGCCAAGACCGCGGCTCGAACCCTGCCCGACACCCCCTCCTTCCAGTCGAATTGGACGATGGGGCAGTTCAAGGTCTCCAAGAACCAGATGTTCATCCTCACCGGCAACTTCGGAAATGCGACGACCCCAGGGTGCGGGTCCGGCACCGGCGACTACACCTACTCGGAGCGGATCCTCCTCGACGGGAACGTCCTCTACGAACACGACTCGGACGGCACGACCGTGGGCACGCAGCCAAACTTCGGCATCACGTTCCCACCCGGCAAGCACACGCTTTCCGACGAGCTCCGCGGCGACTGCCCGGGGTCGCCGGTAAGCGTCCCGGATCAGCAGCTCGTCATGATCCCCTTCACGCTGCCGAAGAACTGACCGAGACGACTTGGGCACCCCTTCCCGGGAGGGCCGCCGGGGAGGGGTGGAATCAGTTGCGAAGCGTCCGGTCCACGCCTACGCAGGCAGGTAGTGGGTACACCACTCTCCCGACGCGGCCGAGGCGCCCGAGTCGCAGGCGGTCAATGTTCGGAAGCGTGACAGGACGTCGGTGAACGTCGTCGCGCCGTGGATCGGCTGGGGACGGGCTGAGCAAGACCGTGTCGTCCGCAAGGCCGCGTACATTCCGAGATCGCAGATCGACTAGGTGTGTGTACCCACGTCGCATTGGCAGATCATCCTCACGCTCGCGATCATCGCTTGGGTCGCGCTCTCGGCTGTCGTGGCCCTGCTTGTCGGCCCGATCCTGAAAGCCAGATCGTGGGCCGTCCCTGAGCGCGACTTCCAACTCCTGACCGACCTCTCCCAGAAGCTTCTGTTTCCCCGGAGTAGCGAGAGGACCGTCCCCTTGGCCATACACCCCGCCCGACAACAAGAGCGGCCGACACCTCGCACGCCGCTAAGAGGCCACCGATAAAGGGAGCCGCTGCCGCGCAATACGGTCACGGCAAGATGCACTTCTGTGACTGTGCCGCCGCGAACCAGCGCTCCGCTCGACCCTCGACATCCTCACTCGGGCTGCAGCCGGCCTCTTGAAACACCGCTCGTCGATGCGAAAGAACTTGGCTCGTGCGACCTCGTCCGCAAGCAAGCTCGCAGAGTCCCACGATGATCTTGTCGTCGGCGATCTGGACCCATCGAGTTCGTTCAAAAGACGCTGGAGCTCTTGACGCTTGGCCTTCTCATCGAAAGCGAAGACGGGTGCAAGATCTTGGAAGCCAAGAGGTGCGCGTGAGCCGGGTGCGAGTATCGAGCCGTCCGGCTACGCCGCCCACTGGGATGGGACAAGGCCAGAACGAGAAACGCCCCCGACGTGCGGAGGCGCTCCCCGATACTCGAAACTGCTCATACCTGGACCAGGCTCGGCTAACCGTTGTCCGGATTTGTAGTAGTTCTAGTTCTATTCGGCTCGCCGACAGGCTGGGGTGGCGGGCCACTGAAGAGTGCGACGACATCCTTCGCCGCGCTCATGGTCACCGTGCACGTGTCCGTGCCCGGACAGGGAGTGCCCACGGGTGACTGACCGTGGTCTGCAACCTGCCAGCCCACGAATACGTAACCGGTGGACGGAACTGCCGACAGCGTGACAGTTGCTCCCGTGTCGAAGGGACGGATACACGCCAGGGGACAGTCCGCGTAGTACGGAGCAAGTGGCGAACTTCGCACGTAGCCCGCCCCCCAAGGCACGGGAGAAATTTGAAGCAACTGCGCCCCCGGCCAGGTGTAGTACGCGTCGCTCTGGACCGGCGCGGGAAGCGGGCCCGTGTCGGCTGCGAGAACACCGCCTACAACTCCGAGTCCGGCGCCCACCACAAGCACTGCCAAGAAAAGTCTCACTGAGCCGAACCTCCTTATGGTTTCCGGGATCTCGATCAAGCTGATCTTACGATGCTCGACGATGTTCGGAGCATAGTCGGCTGCGGAGCGACCACCACGCCGCGACTACGAGGCAACTCCGATGGTGTCCCCCGGGCCGCGGCGAGACGTAACCCTCACCCAAGCACACACACCTGGTGCTCAGGGCGCATTCCGAGCGCTGGCGCACGCAACTGTGTTCGGCTGTGTTCGGCGCGAACTTCGGACGCCTCGCACTCGACGCGATCTCCGCGCGGCCGGAGGAATGCTGCTCAGATGCTCGGCTCGCAAGTAGCCCGCCGAACCTCTTGACAGCAGCCGGCACTCGTGAGAGGGTGCTGACGTCGAACCCGGTGGCTCTTCGGAGTTGCCGGGTTTGGCATTTCTTGAGCGTGCGCAGGGTGTAGCCATTGGCCGGGTCGCAGCGACTGGCTACTCCTTTGTGGGGGCTTTGTCGTCGAGACGCAGATGAAACGGATCGGCCGACCGCCACCACTGCCAGTTGCCGAGTGGTCAGGGAGAAGCACCGGTTGCCGGCGTTCCGGAAGCGACACCGGCGGCACCCGACGGCCGGGGTGCGGCCCGCAGCTGAGTCGCAACCGAGGGCCTCTTACTTGGTCACGCCCTTGACGGCGGCGAGGGCAGTGTTCAGAAGGTGGACCGTGTCGGCACCGACGATGCCGTCGGGGGGCAGGTTGTTCGACTGCTGGAAGTCGACTACGGCAGCCTCGGTAGTCGCACCGAAGACGCCGTCCGGTGTACCCGTCGCGAACTTGAGTGCCGCCAATCCCTTCTGGAGGTTCTCGACCGCGGCCCCGCGGTCTCCCCGGCGCAGAGCCCGGCCTTGAGGAAGGGCGACGGACAGTGGACTCTTATCAGGAGTCGAGACAGGCGACGCGGTAGTGGTCGCCGGACGGGTCGTCGTCCGCGGAGGGGCGGTCGTCCGCTCAGCGCTCGTCAGCGGTGTCGTCTGCCCGGCGACGCCGCCGCCGCCGCCGCCGCCGAAGACGATGAGCGGGATGACGAGAGCCAGGATGAAGAGCAGACCCAGCACCACGAATGCGGCGATCCGCCGACGACGGATCAGCGCAGATTGGGCTGCGCGCGGTGAACGCTGACTCCCGGCATCCCTGGCGGCCGGAATCAGGCCGGTCTTGGGCTCGTAGCCGGCTCCGGTCGCGGAGCTGGACTTCGAACCCGGCGGGCGGGGTTCCTCGAGCCACTCGATGTCGTCCCAGCGCCAGTCGTCGCCCGACGAATCGTCGCCCTTCGGCGGTCGCTGGCTCCCAAACTGTGACTGGGTTGTATCCGCCATACGCCCATTGTCACGGAGGTCTGGTCATGCGCGCCTGACAAGTGCGTCGATGTCGGCGACGTAGACGCAGGTCGGCGGGGAGCGCACCCCACTGTGCGGACGGACCTCATCACGCCACCTGCTGCTCCTGCCGAGGCGCCCTCGCGCCTCGTTTGGGCTGTAGTGGTGACGGCCCGCAGGGCGGGCGGCTCATGACGGAACCGCCCGCTCCCGATGGAAACGGTGCTCAGTGTGGCTTGTTCGCCGTTGCGGCTCGCAGCCTCAGGGCGTGTGGACGGCGTGGAGCTCGACGACCTCCTGATCGACGTCCGGCACGTTCGGCCTGACGTTCTCCTCGAACCAGCGGTCGTGCTGCTCCTGGCTCTCCCAGATCTCCGAGACGGTGAACCGCCCGTTGTCCGTGAAGGCGACGTGCATCAGGAAGCCCGGCTGGGTCTTCAGTTTCTCCACGAGCGCAGGTGAGATCTCGTCGTACTGCGCCGGGGTCATTCCCGCTGCGTAGTGCCGAATGAGTACAGCCATTGACTGCTCCCTCTGTTGGTGGCTACGAGCGACCCACCCTGACAGGTACCCGCGACTGGTGCATGCGCAAGTCTGTCTCTCCCGCGCCGCCGGCTGCGTGGATGTCCTCCGGCACCGAGCGCACAGCACCGCAGCCTTGTCGGGCGTGTCCGGATAGAACTCGACGCCTTCGAAGCTCAGCGCCGGCGCATGCAAGGCCGAATCGGCGACTCGGTCCCAGGCCGATTGGCGATCGTCTCGCCGATGGCTTCGCGCGCCGCGTCGAATTGATGACCAGGAGGTCACCGCGCTCGTTGAGGGCGCCGGTGTCAGGCTGCTGCGCCTAGAACAATCAACTCAAACGCACTTGGTCCGCGTCGAGACTCAGTTGAGCGGGTTTGTGCCGTCCATCCAGATGATCACCCGGGTGAACCTGCCGTCGGAGCCGACGTCAAAGAAGTTGCAGTTGTGCATCTTCGTCGTCCCGTTCCGGTGAAGATCCACAACCTGCTCGGTCGACACCTTCGAGCCGATCGGATCGACGACGATGTTCGTGATCTCGTGAACCATCGAATCCCAGTCGTTGAAGAAGTCGGTGAACATCCGCCCGATCTCCTCATGCCCTGAGAAGGTGACGCGGGCACTTTGCACCGTCAGGGTCGCGTCCTCCGTGAAGTGAGCCAGGACTGCCGGCAGGTCGTAGGCGTCGACCGCGCGGAAGTACGAGGCGGGGATGGTCGCTAGCTGTTCGCGCTCGGGCTCGGTGATTGCGGTTGCCATCACTTCTCTCCTTTCTCGGGTGCTGCTGATGTCGGGGATTGGAACACACTCGAGGGCCAACGTATAGGGTGGCCGGCGTGGACGGTCTCGATGGCGCCGTCGCCGTCGTCACGGGTGGAGCTTCCGGCATCGGCGAGGCATCCGTCCGGCTACTGCAGCATGCGGGGGTGACCGTTCATGTCGTCGATCTCGCGGCTGACCCGCCCGTGGATGTCACCGACCGGGCCGCGCTCGACTCGCTTGCGACTCGCCTGGATCGTCTCGACGTGCTGATCAACGCCGCGGGCGTCCTGACGGAGAACAAGCCGGTCGACGAGCTCTCGGTCGAGGACTTCAGACGGAACTTCGAAATCAACGTGCTCGGCACCCTTCAGACTTGCCAGGCATTCGGGCCATTGCTGCGCGAGCGTGGTGGAGCGGTCGTCAACGTCGCATCCCAGGCTGCGCTCGTATCGCTTCCGTCACAAGCCGCCTACACGGCCAGCAAGGGCGCCGTCGCGGCGCTCACGCGTTCACTCGCGATCGACTGGGCCGAGTACGGAGTACGAGTGAATGCGGTGGCACCCGGGTTCACCGTAACTCCGATGACGGCCGCGTTCTTTGAGAACGAGAGGTTCGTCCTTGCAGCCACTCGCCGGATACCACTCGGCCGCCTCCTGAAACCGGATGAGATCGCCGGCGCAATCGTCTTCCTCGCGAGCCCCCAGGCCAGCGCCATAACCGGCGTGGTGCTGCCCGTCGACGGCGGATGGACAGCCGGCGAGCCCGCGCTGCCTTGGTAGGACGTCTTCGAGGGCGACACAGTGTGTGTGCCGGTGCATCGAGCCACGCCCGGTTAGCCTCCCGATCTCGAAGTAGCCGCACAGAGCAGCGGACGGCCAGCTTCGGCGGTTACGAGCGAGGGTCGCGAAGCGACAGGAGCTCAGCGACCGGGACCTCGATCAGGGAGCTAGTTCGGATGTCGTTGAGCACGGCCATGGTCGACCGCCTTCGAACCCCAGCCATCCCAAATATCGCTCTCAACCTTCCCGACCCGGAGCACTCGGGATTGGGCTGTTCGTGAGCCTCTCGATCAGGCAGGTGGCAGCGGAAAGCCCGAGCCAGGTGAACGGTAGTTCCGATTGACGGCGCGTCACCCCGAGGCTGATCGGCGCTGCGATCCAGATGCTCAGACAGTAGACGCAGTCCATCAACTCGCCGGCCCGGCTTCGTCCGAGCTTCGCACGCGCCTTCAGGACGAGATCCGCCGGGCCGTCCTCCTCGGCGAGCAGGTGGGTCAGCCGCCAGGTGGCCAGGGACCCGAGCGCGAACCGGGCGGCAAACCCGAGATCACTTCGCGCCGACGACGCTGCGTAACCAGCTCTCAACCGCTCGGACGACCTCCTCCGGCGAGCCGGCGGCGGTCTCGACCGTGCCCACCGACCCGATATCCCGCGTGTACGTGATCCGCGCGCGAAACTGCTCTCCCTCGATCCACGCCCGGGCGACGAGCACGGCTGTCCGCTCCTCTGCAGCCACCTCTCAACCGCGGATGCTGCTCGGCGAGCGTCACCCGGCCGTCGCGAGAGCGTGAACGCTGTGCAGGAGTCCGTCCATCTGATCGGACGGTTCGAGCCCGAGGTGGTCGTTCAGGAGCCGCTGGCAGAGGCGGTACTGACGGACCGCCTCGGCGACGTTCCCGTCCGCCAGATGGGCGCGAACGACTGCACGATGGCTGCTCTCGCGGAGGGGTTCGCCCGCGACCGAGGCGAGTCCCGCCTCCAGCGCTGCGTCGAGGCGGCCCGCCTCGGTCAGCCGCTCGCACAGGGTGTCGAGTGCCCGCAGCCGGAGGTGCCGGTAGCGCTCACGCTCGAAGACAATCCAGTCGTCGTACCAGCCCGGCAGGAGATCGCCGCCCAGGGCGACCAGGTCGACGTCGAGATCCTCGTCTGCCGATCCGCCGAGGATGCGCTGGGCAAGCGTCTCCGACTCTCGGAGGTCGACGACCACGCATGAGTCGAGAGCCAGACGCTGACCGGAACAGTCCATCACGCGATTGCCAGACCGATGCAGCCGCCACAGGGCCGATCGGAGATTCGCGTACGCGCGCTCCTCCGACGAGTCGAGCCAGAGCGAGCCGGCGACGTACGGCCGGAGCAGAGGCCGTTCGTGCAACGCCACGAAGGCCATCAAGCGCTGCGCGCTCAATGGCAGCGCCACCGACTTGCCCGCGCACAGCAGATCGAACCCACCGAGCAGCTTCAGTGTCGTTCGGTTCGTTCCAATCCCCCCCTTGGGGCGGCCGCACGGCTCTCGCTGATGTCCACGCCCGATACTACGGACGGAACGATCTGCACAAGTCCCCCTTTCGAGTGATTTCAGATGAGGACGGCGGGGGGCCGTGAGCGCAGCCCCCCGCCCGCCTTGTCCGATCAGCTGTCGATCACTGCGACACCGATGCTCGGAACGACGTACAGGTAGTCGTAGTCGGCCTTCCAGTTCGTCCCCGGGCCGCCGCCGTCTCCGGCCGGGTTGAACGCACGGCTCGACGAGTGGATGCTGAAGCCGTACGAGCCCTGCGGCAGGGTGTGCGGCAGGCTCCAGAGCGTCGACCGGGACACGAAGTTGTCACCGATGTTCTGGTGCCAGTGCTCGGCCGAGGAGATGCTGCTCGCCAGGGCAGGAGCGCCCGCGCCACAGCCGCTCGCCCCGACGAACGCGCTTCGGAACTGAGCGGCCCACGCGGACCAGGTGACCTCGATCTCGATGTCCTTGTTCTTCGGGCGGTGGATGACGATGCAGGCGAACGGCCAGGTGAAGGTCTCCACCCAAGGCCCACCTGTAACCCGCCAGCGCACCTGGTCGAAGTTTGCACTCGGCGAGCGGTTGTCGATCCTGATTGTCACCGGGTCGCTGAACTCGGCCGGCGGTGCGAGGGGCGTCTTCCCGGCGTCGGCCAGTTGGAGACGGACGGCGTAGTTGCCGTTCGGGAAGCTCCCGTTCCACGTCCGCCAGTCGATCAACCAGTGCGGGAAGACGTAGTCGCTCTCTGGGTTGAGCACCTCGTACCACCCCTGGGAGTCGGGTACGGCATGCGTCCACCAGGGCGGGCCGGTCAGCCTCGGCGGATAGAAGTCGAGCCCGAGGAACGGAAGCTCCGGCCCCCCCTCGTACCTGTAGAGCAGGCGGTAGAACTTGGCGCCGCCGATGCGGTGGCACCCATGGAGCTGGAGAGTTCCGGCGTACGGCGACTGCGCGGATTCCGGGCCCGTCCCCGGCGTCGGTGGACTGCTGAACAGGCCGCCGGGCTTCGGCCGGTTGACGCGCGTCGCGGAGCCGCTCGCGTTGTCGTGATGCGTTGACGCCAGCGGCATCAGCCCAACCGTGACGATGGCCGGCTTGTTCCCGCACGGGATCGTCGGTCCGTCACAGAACGGCGACGGGCGGGCGATCGGCGAGGCCTTGAGGGTGACAGGGGGAATCGTCCCCGCGTTCCAGCGAACGTCGAAGAAGCCCTCCGAATAGATGGTCTCTTCGTCGCCATCGAGGTCGACGTCCTGGGTGACGCGGAACGTGATGTCGGGGACGTCGACGATGTATTCCCATTCCGCGACGATCACGTTGCGGCAGCGCAGGAACGGGCCGATCGCCTTCGCCGGGCTCAACTCGGCAAGCTCGAACTTCGCAGCTCTCCGGCCCTTCTCCTCGTGCGCCGCCTCGGGGAGGCTGACCTCCTCGACCCGCTCCAGCGCCTCGTCCGTCAGTGGTGGGTGGAAGTCCTCGAGGAATGCCGGCTCGTCGAGGAGCGCTTGAAGCTCCGCGGTCTGCTCGCCGAACGCACGACGCTCGCCGAACTGGATAAGCCGGTCGAGCGATCCGCGGCCGAGCAGCGCGCCCGCTTGCTCGAGCACCTCGCGCTCGGGCAGGACGAACGGCGCCGGATCGGGCGGGTTCGGGTTGACCTTGATCGGCGGCTGCTCGACCGGGCCTGGCCCGATCTCCTTGAGGAAGTCGGCAAGGCTCGGCTTGACGAAGTCCGGGTAGCAGACCCGCTCGAGGCGGAAGCGCAGGATGCGATCGATGTCCCAGCGCGGTATCCAGACGCAGAAGCGGCCGCACTCGTCGGTCATCGTGGTGGCGATCTCCTCGCGGTGGCAGAAGATCGGCCAGAACCACCACCACCACCAGAAAGGTCCTTCGACCGGGAAGAAGCCGAGGAACGAGCAGTCGGTGTCCTCGACGTGCACGGTCGCGTTCGGGACTCCTTGGATGACCCCCGTTCCCGGCTCGACCCGCACGACCCGGCCGCAGACCCTCCGGAAGAACAGCAGTTCTGGATCGATCTTCCAGCGGAGCAGCTCCTCGAGCTGCCCGATCGGCTTAGCGACGAGCTTGTCCGCTGAGACGCCGCTCAGTTCCTCGAGATACGCGGCTTGCCGCGCGGTCACTTTCCGGCGGTCGGGCTGGTCCTCGAAGTCAGACCGAGGACGCGCCGCCACCTTGGTGCCAGGTTCTTTCCTGGGGCGTGCCATTGGATCTCCTTTCCTCCAGCCGGAAGAGCGGGTTCCGCAGCAGTTGCTCGGCGTCAGACGCGGGCATGCCCCTCGCGCGACGACCGGGTGAGAAGGTGTAGAGACGCCCACTCCCGCCTCGAATGAGGACGGGACGGTCGCCCCGATACTCCACCAGGGGGCCGGGCCCAGTCTCGGGATCCAGATCCTGAGGCGCTGCCGGAAGCCCTTCCGCAAGCGGCGCGGACACGCGTGAGCGCGTCCGGAGAGCCGCCCGCTTCTGCCCGCAACAGCTCAATTGTCACCTCTCGACGTGATTGCCGACCCCCTGGTCGAGCGGTCATCTTCCTATCGGCGCGTCACCCGCCCGTCACGGCCACCGTCACCGCAGCGTCAAGCCTCTCGGCTCAGTTGGTGACGGTGCGGTGACGAACCTGTGACGGCGGAGTCGTAGGGTGACGGCTCGCCCAGCGCTGAATCCGAGCGCGAAAAGCACGACAGATCGCGAATCGGAAAGGAGGATCATGACTGTTCCCGTTTGCGTCGGCGTGGAATGGATCAATTCATTCCACCCGGGACCCTGCAATCAGAACAACCTCGATTATCGGGATGATCACGCCGAGGGCTTCTACAACCATATGGGGAGCCATGGCCATCTCAAGATTTTCCATTGGGGCAATGACAACGCCTGGGAGACGGATATTCGTCATCCAGATTTCGGCGGCGACGCGCTGCACTGGAGCGAGGACGTCGACTTTTTCTACTACTCGGATCACGGCGGCAACTGGTCGAACATCATGCACATCGCATTCGCCGTCTCGCACACTCACTGCCTCGGCTCGTCCGACACCTGGAAGCTCGGCTCGAGGATGATGAAGTGGCTGGTCCTCGACTGCTGCCAGGCGGTTCTGAACACCAGCGTGAGCCATATCTGTGCGGTGTGGATCCCGCCGATGCGGGGACTGCACATGGTGTTCGGGTTCATCATGGACGGTCACGACAGCTGGTGGAACGCCAGCCTCGGCAGCGACTTCGGTGACGACGCCGGCGGCGGAAAGGTCCTCTCCAACTCCTGGCTCGATCGGGCCTATTCGTGGTGGCTCGACGACAACCCGATCGCGATCGCCGCAGGCGCGACCCAGGGCGAGGCGATCGCCCGCCGCGAACTCGAGTGCGTGAACTTCATCGGCTGGCCGGTCACGGCCACGAACTGGCTGGCATGGAAGTACCGGACATGAGGAGGGTGAGATGGCAGAGGTGAGGTTCCTCGAGCGGCTCGACGCCGCACCGAAGGTGAAGACTCAGATCCATGCCCTCGCAGCCCCCAGCGCGTCGGCGAAGGCACTCCGTGACTTCGCGACGAAGTTCGGGGTCGACTCGAAGGAGGCGACTCAGGCTCAGGACGCGACCAAGCTCACGTACACCGCGGGCCAGCACGTCCTCACGCTCTACAAGGCGTCGGGCGCGATCCGCTACCAGGACGAGACCCGCTGGCAGATCGACGACGGGAAGTCCAACTTGAAGATGAGCGACGCGACTGCGGCGAAGCGGGCGCTGGCGATGATCGACGAGCACAGGCTCGCACGTCCAAGCGAGTGCGAGCTCCTGAAGGTGAGCCGCCTCACGGTCGGTGACGCCAATGCCGAAACCAAGCGAGGCCACGAGCGAGTGATCGACGTCGGCGTCGCGTTCCGGCGAACGGTCGACGGTGTGCCCGTCGACGGCCCGGGAGGGAAGCTAATCGTCTACCTCGACCACAAGGGTGAGTTGACCGGCTTCGACCGGATCTGGCGGCCGATCGCGGGCGTCCAGGCCCAGGTCAAGGAGCTGAAGGACCCGCAGGTCGCAGAGGAGGATCTGCTGCGCTACTGGAAGGCGCACGAGGCCGGCCGGATCGAGGTGCAGGGGATGCGGTTCGGTTACTTCGAGCTCGGCTACCAGGATGCGCAGCGTGTGCTCCAGCCCGCGTACGTCATGCCGCTGACGCTCTTCTCCCAGGATGAGCGGATCAGGATGAAGTCTGTCCACGTCGTGCCGGCAGCGACGAACGCGGTCGGGAAGTTCATGCCGCCTCCGAAGAAGGTCGTCAAGCAGCGGCCGCGGCGGTAGGCCGAGGGCCGACTATCGTCCGCTGAGGAGGTGAGCCCGCGCGAGTAGCGATCCGTCGATACCGACCGAGGAGCTTGAGCGCCGGATGCGGCCCGGCGCGTTTTCGCAGCGCGGCTTTCTGGGCGAGGACGAGCGCCTGAAGGACGTGCTCGAGGCGGATGCCCGGACACTCGAGGAGCTGGGCCTGTCGGCCGAGGAGCTCGCCACCCCCCTCGACCGGCTGATCGATGCTGCCGAGGCGTCCCGCGGGCGGTCCGCGCGGGTCGATGACCGCTTCGACATCGGCATCGAGGTCTTCACCGGCTTCCAGATCTGTCCGTGGGCGCCGGAGCCGCACAGCGGTCAGTGCCCGGCGGCGGGGGGCGTCCGGCACGCCTCCGTCGAGTGGCACCTGCGCAACCGGCGAACCGGCGACCGCCTGGCCGGCCCGGGTCTGATCGTGCATCTCATCCGCGCCCACGGCTTCTTCGAGGGCCTCCAATCGCCCAGCCGCGTCGATCCACGGGCGCTGGCCAGGATCCTGGAGCTCTGACCAACTTCGATCTGAAAGGACAGCGATGGCGAACGATGTGACCGTCTTCACCCACGCCGGGGACTGGAAAGCCGAGATCCACGCGTGGAAGAACAACTACCTCGCCTACAAGAGCATCGGCACCGAGGTCACCGTCTACCACCGCGAGCAGACGAAGAACATCTGGGGAAGCACCGTCACCGACTGGGTGGAGAAGCCGGCGACGATGATCGAGATCACGAACGTCTATCACGGCAGCGGCCCGGGCGTGGCGACCCGGCAGAAGGCTTGCCCCGAATCGAGCAACTGCGAGCTGAAGGAATGGGCCGTTGGCCTGAACATCACGGTCGTGACCGACACCGGCGACACGAGCGCAGGAGGAGGAGCCACGCTCGACATCGACAGCGTCGACGGCTCGGCGGTCATCATGATCGGCGAGGAGCGGCTCACCGGGAAGGTGTCCGCCAGCAGTGCGCTCGGCGACAACAGCATTTGGGGATAGCCGCTGGGTTCGCTGCCGACTCGGATCCGCAGGCCCGTCCCGGGCCGGTCTGATCGCGCGGCTGCGGGAGCATCTGCCGGCCGCCGACCGCGAGGGCAAGCTGGCCCTGACGGCCGCCCAGCTCGAGCGCGTACTGCCCGGACGCGAGGCGCGGCTGCTCGCCGGAGCCACGTCGGGCGTGCGCGGTGACCCCGAGCGGCTGAGGCGAATCGCCTGGTGGGGCACGGCACTTGCCGGCCTACCGGGCACGGCGACCGGAACCGCCCGCGTCGAGGCAGGCCGATTCAACCTCGCCTTCGCGTTGTTCGACAGCGTCGTCGACGACACGCCGAGGCGGGTGGCGCCGCTCGCCGGCGCGCTCGCCCCCGATCGGCTTCGCGCCCGGCTGGCAGAGCCCGACCGGGCCGCTGATGCGCTTTCGTCGGAACTCCGGGAGCTCGAGCCGTTGATCCGCCTCTTCGATACCGCCCTCACGGCGACCGGCAGGCGCCTCCGCGGGCAACCGAGCCGGCTCGACCAGCTGGGAGACCTGCTCGCAGCGATGTTCTGGAGCGAGCTGAGGGTCACGCCCGATCCGTTCCTCGCAAAGACGCTTCCGGTCGTCTTCATCGGGTCGCTCATCGACCGGCACCCGAGCACCGCCCGCCTCTTCCGCGCGCTCGCGAGGTTCCTCTGGCTCTGGGACGACTGGCTCGACCTGGCGGCCGACCTCCGGCGGCTCCGCCCGAATGCGTTCCTCGGCGCAGGTGGTTCTAGCGCAGCCCGCACTACCGCGTGCGCTCGCGGCGCGGCTCGGCTCGTCGCCGGCTCGCGGGCGCACGGCCGGATCGCGGACCGTCTCGAGTACGCGCTCGCATCCACCCTGGACGCTGCCCGCCTCGCAGGCGACGGGACCTACCGCCGGACGGTCGCCTTCCACCGCGAGCTGATCGGATGATCGCCAGACGCCCCCGGTTCAGCGTCGGTGTCCGGCGCGGACTCGCGCATGCCCATCCGAGCCTCGACGAGGGAACACTCGAGCACGCGCTCGAGCTCGGCGTGTCCTTCCTTCGGCGCCGCCAGGGGCGGGACGGCGTCTGGAAGGGCTTCCTGCTTCCCCCCGGCGCTTCGACCACCTGGCTGACCGCGCATGTTGCCTGGGTCGTCGAGAACGTGCCCGCACTCACCTGCGCCTGCAGGTGCGCCGCGCTGCATCTCGGCTCGATCGGTCCCGAAGACGGAGGCTGGGGTTACAACCGTCGCGTCGGCGTCGACAGCGACAGCACCGCCCAGGCGCTGGTAGTTCTCCACCGCTTCGAACTTCCTGTCCCCGACTTCCTGCTCCAGGCCCTGCTGCGCGCACAAACCCCCGCCGGGGGCTTCTCCACCTATGTTCCGAACGGGAACCTGCTGAACGGCTGGCAGGCGCCCCACCCGGACGTCACCATTGCTGCCGTCGAAGCCCTGCGAAGGTACGGACGCACGGAGCCCGCGACGCGAGCGCTGGGATGGCTCGATGCGGCGTGGACGTCTTCAGAGTTCGCGAGCTACTGGTGGGTCGGACCGCACTACGCGCTGTGGGCGTGCACACGGGTGGGGCTCCGCAGCCCGCGAATCGAGGACGCCGTCAGGACGGCACTCGCCGACACGCAATCGACACCGCCGGCCGCCCACCTGCTCGCCGCCGGGCTCGCTCTGGACCTCGAGAGCAGTCGGCTCGCGGCGGCGGCCCTGCAGCTCCTCCGCACCCAGCTTGCCGACGGCTCCTGGCCCTGCTCTCCGTGCCTGCGGGTCACCGATCCCGGTCAGGTCGAAACACGACCCGAGCTGGCCGGCAGATGTTACGCGGACGGCCGGCGCACCTTCTCGACCGCGCACTCGGTCGCCGCAATCCAGGCGATGCTCCAGCGGTGACGTGGCGGTGACGGCGTCAGTCTGTTCAGGTTCCGCGGAGCATTACGGTTGGAGTTCAGTTCGCGAGGCCGCTCACTGAGCGCGCACTGCCTCTTCCGCGAACGCCGTCGCCATGGCGCCACTCTAGCGATTCCGTCGTCACTCCGTCAATTTTCCGCGCGCCTCCTAGTCGGGCCAGGGGTAGAAGATCAGGTGGACGGCGAGGATGGCGAGGCCAGCGAGGACCACCATCGCTGCCAGCGGCCAGCGTGCCTCCAGGTTCGCTGCCGTTCGGGCCGCGCCGGGAAACGGCGTGAAGCTCTTCCCGAAGTAGGCGAGGCATTCCGGGATGAGAACGCAGAGCGCGAACAGGCCCCAGACCAGGTAGCCGACCTCGAGCTTGGTCATCTCCGCCTCCTCAGTCGTCGAGCCGTCGGAACGGCCACGGGTAGAAGGTGATCCGGGTCGCGATCAGGACCAGGCTGCCGACGACGATCAGCTTGAACCAGTGGAAGTGCTGCTCGAGGTGCCCGGTCGTCCCCGAGATCGTCGGGATCGGGAACCCGTTCCAGAATGCGGCCAGCGCCTCGGTGGTGAGGATGCACCCGCCGAGCACCCCCCAGAACACATACCCCCACACCTCCCGCGCCGGGATCGGATGCTGAGGATCGAGCGAGCTCGCCCCGAAGTACGTCGGGCGCGGCCCGACAATCGGCGATGCGTGTTCGATTGGCTGCTGCGGCTGGCGCACCACCAAGTCGCGAAGAGCCATTGCTGCCTCCTTCCGTCCCGTGCTGTTTACGAGTTCACGCGAAGATCCCGGAACGACCTGCCACTGGTGGAGCGATCACCTCACGTCAGACGCATCCCCCTTCCAAGGTTGGTGCGGTCCGAAACGAAGGCGCGATTGTCAGGGTGCGACCGCCAACTGTCAAGCGAACCGCCCTTGCATTCGCGCCGAACAACCTGCACGATCCCCCCATGCCGTACCACTGGGTGTCGATTCGGTCCAGCCCGCCGCGGGAGCGCCGCGACGAAGTCGCCCAGATCTGTCGCCGGCACGACGGTCGCCTCTGCGAGGGGCAGATCTTCTACGACGAGCAGGGAGGCGCTCACGCGCTCGTCGAGTCGCCGGACAACGTTGCCGCGCAACAGGCGCTGCTCGCCGAACTGCGGGCCACCAGTTGGGTCGGCCTCGTCCACGCCGACGAGAAGGCGGACGGCGCCCACCCGCCCCACTCCGGCCACAAGGACTAGGCGAGGGCGGTCAGGCGCGCTTCGGCGGCGGCGGTGTACTGCTCTGCCCCGACCTCGCCGTAGAAGGCGCGTGCCCGTTTCAGCTCGGCGTCGGCGGCCGCCTGGTGCCCCTGCGCGGCCAGGGCGACCGCCGCGCGTAGGCGCGCCTTCGCCTCCTCCGGCCGGGCGCCGATTGCCGCGTACTCGTCGGCGGCTTCCACGTAGGAACCGCAGGCCAGCCGCCGTGCCGCCGACGCCCAGCGAGTCCTGCTTTGCCGGCCCTGTGTCAGCCCCTCGAGTCCGTCGTCGCGGCCCACCTCGGCAAGCGCGTCGACGAGGTCCGCGGTCCAGATCGTCGGCAGAAGACCGGATTCGGTCGACTGTGCGAGTGCCTCCGCGATGACCGGCGCCGCTTCGTCGCTCAGCCCTGCCTCGGCGAGCACCCGGGCCCTCAGTGCCAGCCCCTGGCACAGGGCGGCCGAGTCCTTCGCGCGGCGGGCGAACGCGAGCGCTGCCGCGGAATCCTCGAGCGCCCCCTCCCGATCGCCGCGGGCGAGCCGGATCCAGGCGCGCACGCTTCGGCACGCGTGCTCGACGTACCCGCCGTCGGGCTCCCGCAGCGAGAACTCGGCGACGGCGAGTGCGTCGTCCCAGCGACCGCGCCAGTAGTGCTCATAGGGCCGCTCGGCGGCGAGCCAGTGGAGGCCGACTTCGTCTCCGAACCGTGCGGCCGCGTCGCGGCCGCGCTCGTAGACGGCCCATGCCCGTTCGAGCTCGCCGAGCTCGACGAGAGAGGTCGCCAGGTTGGCACAGCTGCGTACGAGGCCGGGGGCGCGCACGTTCTCGGCGAGCTCGACCGCCTCCTCCAGATCGGCGATTCCTCCGCCGTCGCCGGCGACGATCCGGGCGTGCCCGCGGAAGGTGAGGCTCTCCGCCTTGATCTCGTCGAGCGACAGGGCCTCTGCGAGTTCGAGCGCGTCCTCGGTCGCGGCCAGGGCGCGACCGGACTCGCCGGAGACCGCGTACAGGGCGGCGAGGTTGCTGACAGCCTCGGCCTGTTCGCGGGAGGGCGGCGATCCCCGGAGGAGATCGACTGCCCCGGCAGCGTGGGAGACAGCGGCGTCGCGATCGCCTCGGGCGAGCGCGGAGCGGCACAGGAGCACCGCCGCCTGTGCGGCGAGTCCCAGGTCGCCGGCTGCAACCAGCGCCTCGTGCGCTTCGGCGAGCTCGGCGTCGCCGCCGCGCTCCGACCAGAAGAGCGCCGTCCCGAGCTCGAACAGCAGCTGCCGCCGTGCGGGATCGCCCGACGGCCAGAGCTTCAGTGCCTCTCGAAGGTACCGGGCGGCGGCGGCGTATGCGTAGACGCCGAGCGCATGCTCGCCGGCGCCGCGGAGCGCCGTCCGTGCACGGTCGGTGAGGTCGTCGGTTTCCCGTCGGGCGAGGCTCGCGTACTCGAGCGCGCTCGCGTAGTGATGGGCGAGAAGCTCGGTCAGATCGCCGCGGCCGGGGGCGAGCGACTCGATCCACTCCGCGGCCGCCCGGTGCTTGTCGACCCTCGCGGTTCGTGGGATCTGGGAGTAGGCGACGTCGCGGACGAGGACGTGCCAGAACGCGTACTGGCTCTCGTCGGCCACCGCCGTCCGCGGTTGCGGCCTGACGAGCTCCCGCCACTGCAGCTCGCCGAGCCGTCGTTCCACCTGCTCCGCCCCCAGCCCGCTCATGTGTGCAAGCGCTCCCACCCAGAACCCCGTTCCGAGCACGGCCGCGGCGCGGAGAAGTTCCTTCGCCTCGGGGTGCAACGCGTCGAGCCGGGCAGCGATCATCGCCTGCACCGACTCGGGCAGCGCGAAGGCCACGTCGCCCCCGCGCTCCTGGAGCATGCGCACGAACTCCTCGGCGTACAGCGCGTTGCCGGCGGTGCGGGCGACGAGATCGTCGCGGACGTCGGGGGAGAGCGCCGAGCGCCCCATCAATTCACCGAGCAGCTCGGCGGTGTCGTCGGACGAAAGCGGTTCGAGCTGGACGACTCCCGTCCATGCCGGGCGCCGGTCGCGCAGCTCCGGTCGTGCGGTGCAGATGATCGTCAGCGGCAGCTCGGACGCCCAGAGGCACAGGTGCTCGATGAAGTCGAGGAGACCGTCGTCGGCCCAGTGCAGGTCCTCGAACACGAGGACGGCGCGGCCCGAAGCAGCGAGACCCTCGACGAATCGCCGCCAGGCCGAGAACGCCTCGCCGCGGTGGTCGCCGCTCAGCCGCTCCGCACCCTCCAGGCCGACGAGAGGCCGGAGGTAGGCCTCGGCCCAGGGGCGCGCAGCCTCGTCGCCGACGGCGGAGGCGACCACGGCGCCGAGCTTGCGTTCGACCGCTTCGGCCGGGTCGCTCTCCAGGATCCCGGCGTGTGCCTTGACGATCTGCGCGAAGGCCGAGAAGCTCACACCGCGGCCGTAGGAGAGGCACCGTCCCTGCCGCCAGAGGACGTCGGTCGAGTCTTCGGGGAACGACTCGCGGAGCTCCCAGACAAGGCGCGACTTCCCCATGCCGGGCGGCGCGACCAGTGTGGCCGTCCGCAGGCCGTCGTGCGGTGGAGCGACCAGCGAGCGCAGGTAGGAGAGCTCGGCGTTCCGGCCGACGAGCTGCGCGCCGGGGCGTCCGCCCGGGTCGCGCTGCCCGATTGCCGCCCAGACGCGGACCGGCTCGGGTTTGCCTTTGGCAGCGACGGGCTCGATCCGTTCGTACTCGATCGTCCGGCTCGTCGCGCGGTGGGTCGCCTCTCCCACGAAGATGCCGCCCACAGGGGCGGCCTGCTGGAGACGGAACGCGGTGACGACGACGTCCCCGAGCGCCATCCCCTCCCCCGAGATCTCGGCATCGAGATCGACGAACGCCTCGCCGGTGTTCACGCCGATGCGGACCTTCAGGTCGATCTCGGGATCACGCTCGTTCAGCTGCTCGATCGCATCCAGGATCGCGAACGCCGCGAGGACCGCGCGTTCCGGGTCGTCGCCGTAGGCGACAGGGGCGCCGAAGAGCGCCATCACGGCGTCGCCGATGTACTTCTCGACGCGACCGCCGAATCGCTCCAGTTCGCTCCGAACGGTCTGGAAGTACGGCGCCTGAACGCGCCTCAGATCCTCGGGGTCGAGTCGCTCGACGATCCCCGTGAAGTCGACGAGATCGACGAAGAGCACCGAGACGACGCGCCGCTCCTCGCCACCTCCCGGCCCCTGCCCGAGGAACGTCGCGCCGCACGACCAGCAGAGACGGGCTTCGTCAGGGTTGATCTCCCCGCACCGGGCGCAGGCGGGCACGTCCGGAGTGTACGAGTACAGCCCGCTCCAGGCTATGTGCGGGCAAGCGACCAGGAGGCGCTAGGTGACGTCGGCACAACCCGCACCCAGGCCCGTGCGCCAGGGGACGGCTGCGCCTAATGCGGGCTGATGTCGCCCCGCGCTTCTTTCAGCGCCCTGATGTCGATCATGTCCTGAGCGCGGCCGGCGAGGTTCTTGAGATCGATCAGATCGTCGAAGCCGGCGAAGAGGACGGTTCCGAAGTCGAAGTCGGACGTGTCCGCCCGTTCGGCCAGGCCCTTGTAGTCGTCCGCGGTTTCCAGTTTGCCCATCACTTGCTGGAGAACGTCGACTCGGCCGTACTTCGTCGCCAGGTCCCAGTTGCCGAGGTCGAGCAGGCTCTGGAGGGTGAACGGCGGGAGCTCGTCTGCCCGGAACTCTCCGAGCAGGAATGGTTCCGCCTCCATCTCGACCAGGGCCTTCCACAGGCGGTTCAGGTTGGTGTTGCTGGGCTCGGGGACGATGTCGATGTCCTTCGTCATTCGGGGGAACCCATGGTGGACGACGGCCGCGCCGCCGATGACGACGAACGAGACCGAATGCCTCGACAGCGTGGCGAGAATCTCTTCGACTTCGGGTGCCTCCGGCGTGACTCGCCGCTGCTGATCTCTGCTCATCGTCTTGTTCCGGAGCGCAGGGCGTTGACCGAGCCATGGAGCGCGGCCATCTCGAGCACACGCTCGTGCGGCGTCGTTGCCCGGTAGTGCTGCTGAAGTTCGTCCAACGAGATGTTCGGTCGAGGGAGGCAGGCGATGTCATGGCGCAAGACGAGGCGCCGGCCACGGTCTCTCCATCCGAGCTCGCGCACCGCCTTCGAGATGACGCCATGCGTCTCGCCGGCACGCCGCAGCCTACTCACGGTCGTTGCCAAATCGAGAAGAGGCCCCGTCTCGACCGCGAGCCGGCTCGAGCCGTGAGCCGACGCCACCGCGGGCAGGCAGCCACGATCGATCCAACGGTCGAGCGCGGTCACGCTGATCCCAAGCAGCCCGGCGGTGACTCGCTTGGGAACTGACGCGCCGACCTGGCTCCGCAGCCCTACCTCGATCTCTCGGAGGTCGCCTCGGAGTTGAGGGTCGCGAGCCTGCTGGATCGCCAGGCGCAGCTGCACGATCGAACCGAGGAGAGCGCCGTCCGCCACGGACGTGATTATAACCTATGTTGGTGTTTACCGCCAGTTTTCAACAACACAGATAGTACGTCAGCGGGGAGGGCGTCCGCCCGTCCTTAGCGCTCTTTGGCACAACCAGGAGGCCGACGGTCACGTCCAGCCAGCAAGCAGTCTCGAAAACCGTTATCCGTCGTTAGGCGGATCGAGAGTTCAAATCTCTCCCCCTCCGCTCTTCAAGGCCGAAACCCGCTAGCCAGGCGGGTTTTGGCGTCTCTTGGGGTGCATCCGGCCACGCGTGTGAGCCTGGGCTGCGCCAGCGTTCGGGAATGACGCCTGAGATCGGCTAGATGGCCGGGCTGATGCGGTGCTGTACCTGGCGGTCGTACTCGGCTTGGTCGTAGTGACCGCGTGACTCGGCGATCAGGCCGTCCGGGGCGATCGTCCACTCCTCGAAGCCCGGGACGCGCACGCTCTTGCCGGTCTCGGCGCTCGTCCCGGTAAATGTCCACCGGTACTCGATGATCCCGTCCTCCCGGAGGACGAGGTCGTCCATGAAGACCTCGATGTCCGGGAAGGCCGCGATGAATGCCTCGGCCACCTCGGCGATCCGGGCCGCATCGCCACCGTTGATGGTGATCATGCCGCCCGGGACGTAGTGCCCGGCGACGCGTGCGGGATCGCGGCTGCACCACGCCTCGGTGTAGGTGCGTGCCAACTGCTCGATCTGCTTCGGGTCGTGCGCCATCGCTCCCGCACGACCCTAACCCTCGCCGCCCGACGAGGCAACGTCCGCCTGCGCCAGTGTTCCCGAATGACGCCTGATGAGGCTCGAGGCCTGGCGACTACGACTTGACGTTGGACTGAGAAGTCTGGGCCAGTCCAAGGAGGGTGCTGGTTCCGACCTGTGGAGCTTGTCGCTTCGACCACCAAATGCAGTACCGGATCGTGACGATCTCCCACACCATCGCGGCAGCGAAGCCGACACCGTTCCATGGATGCGGAAGCAGCAGGAGCAGAACGAGTCCGACCAGCAGCGCCACCACAGACTCGTTGTACCTGAGACGACAGCACCTGAGCCTCGGCAGGGTCGGCCACTACGCCAACGAAGACGTAGGTCTGCACCATCTGAGCCAACACGCAAGCGTGATCGCGGCTGGGGCCGCCCTGCTCGGCTTCGTCCTCCTCCGGCTCCTGCGGAAGACGTTCAAGCTGACCCTGATCGCCGGAGGGATGGGCGCACTCGCCTACCTTGCGGTTCTTCACCGCTAGGAGAGCGGGCCGCTGGTGGGCTGCGGCGCCACGACGAGTACGACGCGACTAGGCCGGCAGATCGCTCACCCGGCCGGCGATCGCCAGGATGTTGGCGACGTAGCGCCGGGTCGAGCGGGAGATCCCATGGGTTCGCACGGAGCTGTCACCCTGGAGGTACGAAGCGAGAGCACGCTGGGTGTTGCCGAACATGTTCAGGAGGTGTCGGAGATAGGCGAGCCCGACGCGGACGTTTCCATCAGGCGTATGCGGCACCGGCCGGCCGATAAGGACCGACTCGACATAGGTCCAGGTCTCAGGCATGACCTGCATGACCCCGATAGCTCCGGCTCTGGAGACGACGTAGGCCTGGTGGCCCGATTCCTGCCACGCCAGCGCGAGAGCGAGCGCGCGTGGGATCCGGTAGCGATCGGCCCACCGTCTGATCGACGCCTGGATGTCGGCCCTGGTAGGGCCTCCCGGCAGAAGCAACCGTTGCCCTTCAAGCAACAGGCCTTCCGGGTCGAGGTGGTTGACGCGGGCGAGCTCGGCGACCCCGATGCCACGATCGGCGGCGATCTGGCTGAGCGTGTCGCTGCGGCGAACGACATACGGCTCGAAGGATCGGGCTGCGCGCCCCTGGGGGAGGTGGAGCACGAAGCCGATGGGCAAGACACGTTCGGGATCCAGCTTGTTGAGCCGGGCGAGGACGGAGACGGTCGTGTGATGGCGGGCCGCGATCGCAGTCAACGTGTCCCCGGCTTGAACCCGGTAGCGCACGCCTCCCGCAGCCGAACCGCACGCCCAGCCCACGATTACAACCGCCGCCACGACGAGTGCCGGCTTCGCAAACATCCCGTTCACACCGACGACATCGGCACTGTGCGTCCCTCACTTGAGGGATACGGGAGCAAGCGATCTCTTGTGCGCAACCGCCCGGAAGGTGACCAGGAGGTCGGGGTCGGGGGTGAGGCGTCTCACATTTCCACCCCATCGAAGTAAGGCCACCTCGCCGGTCGAACGAAGGTGTGACCTGCCTCGGCGGCACGCTGGACGAAATCGCGGCAAGCGAAGCCCGGGGGTGAGGGTGAGGGTGAGGGTTCCGTTGTGTGCTTGGGTGATGCTCTTGACAATTGCCAGGCCGAGGCCGACACCTGCGTCGTCGGCGCGTATGCGTCTGGTGCCCCGCTGAAACGGCTCGGCAAGCCTGGCAACCAATTCTGGGGCCGCCTGGCCACACCGTATTCTCCAGCGGACCCCCTTGGCCGACGACACCAAGCAGCTCTGGCGCGAGTTCAAGAAGACGGGCGACCGTGGTCTTCGCGAGCGCCTGATTCTGACCTACGCGCCCCTCGTCAAGTTCGTCGCAGGACGGCTCGGCAGCGGCCTGCCCGCGCACGTCGACGAGGGCGACCTCGTCTCGTACGGCCTGCTCGGGCTGATCGGCGCGATCGAGCGGTACGACCCCGACCGCGACGTGAAGTTCGAGACGTATGCGATCTCGCGGATCAAGGGCGCGATCATCGACGAGCTCCGCGCGATGGACTGGGTGCCCCGCTCGGTCCGTGCGCGCGCGCGCGACATCGAGCGCGCCATCGCTGCGCTCGAGGCGAAGCTGCACCGTGCGCCCACCGACGAGGAGATCGCCGAGAAGCTCGGAATCACCACCGACGAGCTCGACGACAGCCTCACCGACATCGGCCGCTCGTCGATCGCCGCGCTCGACGAGCTCTGGTCGGTCTCGTCCGGGAGCGGCGACCAGGTTTCGCTGATCGACACGCTCGAGGACACGTCAGGCCCTCAGCCGGCCCAGGCGCTCGACGCGACCGAGCTCCGTGAGGCGCTCGGGGAGGCGATCGCGCGGCTGCCCGAGCGCGAGAAGCTCGTGATCACCCTCTACTACTACGAGGAGCTCACCCTCCGCGAGATCGGCGAGGTGCTCGGTGTCACCGAGTCCCGCGTCTCGCAGCTCCACACGAAGGCGATCCTCCGTTTGAAGGCGCGCCTGGCCGGCACCGCCGCCGCACGCACCACGCGTCACTGCCGAGGTACGGCGAGTTCATGATCTCCGGATAGGCGTACGGCACCCCTGGTTCCGGGTCGAGCGGGTTCCGGCGGAGACGCATTTCGCCATGGTCGAGACCCCCAAGGAGGCCGCGGCTGCGATCGAGGCGTTCGTGGCCGGCGCGTAGCCGCTCCGTAGCGAAGTCTGGTTCGCGACGGGCGAGAGGCTGACAGCTTCCTCGAGGCGCGAACGGATCCTTGCCGGGGGCATCCCGCCGGGCCCGAGGGAACCCGGCCGACCCGTCGAATGTTGGGTCGCCGTGAACGAACCCGACGAGCCGCCCCGCCAGGAGACGATCCGATCGCGCGCCTATGAGGTTTCGCAGGAGCCCGGGACCGGCACCCCCGAGGAGAACTGGCTGCGCGCGGAGCTCGAGCTGTCGGTCGTCCACGACTACGACACGATCGATCGCGATCTCGAGCGCCTCGGCATCACCCTCTCCCGGATTCCACTCGAGGCGGGCGTCACCTGGCGGCTCCAGCTTCCACGCGGCGAACGGATCGAGGCCTGGGAGCCTGGCAACAACGGTCTGGCGCCGCCCGCCGAGGTGGCGAGCCTGATCGACGGCGTGATCGCAGGGAGGAAGCTGATCCCGATGGCTCCGCTGAGCTCGGATCCGGGTGCGATCCGCCTGCGCGAGATGGTCGACGCCCAACGCCGTGAGCTGCTCACCCACGACCCGGGCACGCGTCTCGGTGATGACCCCGAGAATCTTCACGAGCACCGGGTGGCGGCTCGGCGTACGCGCGCCTTCCTGCGTGTGACCCGGGCCCAGATCGACCCAGCCTGGCGGCGGGCGATCGTCGAGCCGCTCCACGAGCTCGGGGAAGTGACAGGGCCGGTGCGCGACCTCGACGTGCTGCTCGAGCACGTCCGGGATGAGCTGAGCACGCTCGAGGACGCCGACCAGGTGGGAGCCGTCGCGCTCGTCGAACGGCTCGAGTCGGAACGAAAAGTGGCGAGGCGATTCCTTCTTGCAGCACTGGCCAGTGATTCATACCGTGCGCTCCTCTGGCGGCTTCGCTTCCCCCCGCGGCTCCCGCCGGAGGTGGAGATCGTGCCTCTCGAGCGAATAGCCCGGAGACAGTTCCGCCGTCTCGCCAAGGCGGTCGACCGGCTTGGAAAGCACCCGGACCCCGCCGCCCTGCACAGGCTGCGGATCAAGCTCAAGCGTGCCCGGTACGCCGCTGAGCTCTTCGCACCAGGCGGACGGGTCGGCGAGCGCTTCCTCGCCGACGCGAAGATGCTCCAGGATCTCCTCGGTGAACACCAGGACGCCGTCGTCGCCGAGCAGCACCTGCGGGCGACGGCCGTCCACGACTCGCACACCGCGGCCGCGTTCGTCGCGGGACGACTCAGCGAACGCCAGCGGAACCGGCGTGAGCAGGTCGCCGAGCGCCTGCCAAGAGCTTGGAAGCGCCTCCGTAGCAGCGGCGCCGCCCTCCACTGATCACGGCGTGATCGAAGGGGTCCTCTAGATGAAGCTCAGGAGGCCGCCCTGGACTTCTCGCTCTTTGCGGACTTCTTCCGTTCGTGGCCTCTTGCCGGACGGACACCTATCTCATAGGTTGGCAGTGCACCGAGCACGGAGCGCGATTAGGTCGAAGTCGTCTCTGCGGGTCGTACGCGGAAGCCGCAAGGCCAGGCGGAAAGCTTGTGGAGACGGTGGACGAAAGCGCCACCGGCTCGGTGTTACTCCTTTCCATCCATCGCCACCACAGCGCGTTCGGTTCCGGCGGCGGGGATTCGTAATCCCAGGTCGCAGTTTCGATCCTGCCCGGCCCGCACAGGATCCCAGCGGTCGCCGCACTTGAATCCCGCAGGACACGCCCATCGGCGGCCAGAGCACCTGCTTCGGTGCCGAATTGACGATCACTGAATTGACACTCAAGACCAAGGAGCGGCGAACCGCACCCAGCGAACCATCGTCAAGTGCGGTGCTGTCCACTACTAGGCGGGGAATCAGCACGAGGCAGTAGCGCCCGGTTGTAGTGTCCGCCGAGTGACGCTGTCCTCGTCCGACGTTGCCGCGATTCGAGGTGCTGAGAAGGCTCTCGCCGACGCACTCGAAGCTGCTGACCCGACGGCTTGGGTCGAGTTCTACACGAAGGATGCGATCTTCGTCGGACCCGGAAGGCCGGCAATCGAGGGAAGGGACGCGCTCCTATCCGCCGCACCTTCGGTTTCGATCTCCTCGATGGAGATCGTCGCCGACTCCACCCTCGGGGCGGGGGACTTCGCGGCGACCCAAGGCCGGGCGAACTGGGTGAGCGGGCCAAAGGGCTCGGATGCCCCGCGAGTACGGAGGCGCTTCCTCATGGTTTGGCGTCGTGACGCCGACGGGCGCTGGCGCATCGCACGTGAGCTGCTGAACGAAGACGTGTAGACACCGCGCCACAGCCGCCGCCCAGGCGACATTCCTGCACGCTCGCGCACCCGAACGCGCAGCAACGGATTGCGTTCTTTGGCGCAGACAACTGCAGGCTGCTGTGGGAGGATCAGTCGATGACTGACGCGAACATCGGCTTCGCCCTCTACGCCATTGGCGAAACACCTGGGACACTCGACGCCCGCTGGGCCTACCAAAATGCCTACAGCGGCTCGGGAATCGCGACAGGTGGTCCGGAGCGGGGGTTCGTCGGAGACTTCCACATTCGCTACTTCTTTGAAGACGGGGAGTTCTCGGACGAGTACGACCTGCAGATCAGTCAGACGGGCGACCTCTACGACGTGACGTGGCTGGTTGACGGCGTGATCAGCGCAGTCGGCGTCGGCATGGAGGTCGGCGCTCGCCTCGCTGTCGGATGGCGAAGAGTCGCCGACTAGCCTCTGGCGTGTCAGGTCGCAGCTGAGCGCGTGTCTTGCTGCATCACATAGATGTTCCCGTCGGGGGCTCGGAAGAAGAACCAGCCGTAACCGTCCATCTCCGGGTTGTCGAACAGGTCGGCGGCCCAGACGACGTCGCCGATCAGCTCGACGTCGGCGGCCGCAAGTTCCTCGCGGGCACCCATGAGATCGTCCACGGCAAAAGCAACGAGGAGCCCGTCCTCGATCTCGGCTGGGAAGAGGCTCGCGTTCTGCTTCTCTGGCCCGTAGACCTCCACGTAATCGCCCTTCCCCGATGGAAGCTGCAGGATCGACCACCCGGGTTCTTCGTGGGCGTTGTCCAGCCCGACTACGTCTCGGAAGAAGGCTGCCGTCGCGTCGAAGTTCGCCGTACGAATGCCGAGGAAGCAGATCCGCTGCACCTTCATCGCCGCCTTCACACTAGCGCTCGGCCCGTCCCTGCGTTCAAGCGACAATACTGAACACTCGCGCAGGCGACGCTCTATCGCCCGGCACAGAACTTCGGGGTGCAGCGCCGCGATTTGCCGCACGATCTGGACGCACCGTTATTCCCGCACACTCGCGCAGGCAGAGGCGCTGCTAACTGCGCGGCAGTCTTTGTTCTCAGCTCTTGAGCTGGTTGTCCTCGGCGTGACTACAGAGTTGTCTTTATCCCCGAATGACTGTGGAACCAGGGATTCGAGGCCGATAGCTTCTCTGTGACGAGACCACCTCTGGATCCGGTGCGTGGTGCAGAAGTGGCCAGGGAACTCAGAGCCTTGGGCGCCGGCTCGGGCTTCACGTCCCGACACTTCCTGTCACTGGCCGAACTGGGAGACGAAGGCTAAAACCTGCGGACTGGGAGCAGGGCGGATTCGGACCCGGGCTGGTCACCTACGGCCATCGCAAACCAGGCGACGCGAGAACGGCAACAGCTAGAGCCGCCGACTCACGTAACGGCCCGGTAAGCAGCCAATAGCACGATCGCGAGCGCCACGATCACGATGCCCATGAGCAGGCGCCGCACGACCACGTAACGAAGTCGCTCACTTCGGCGCAGCCGAACCTCGTAGTGCTTGAAACCGTACATTGCCGCAGCCCCTCTCTCCCCCGGTTTCTCGCTAGGCAAGAGTAACGCCATATGCGGGGCAATTACAAGGCAGTCTTCGCGGGACTGGTGATCATCGCGGCCGGTAGCCGGGCCGCGAAGAAATAGCTCACCGAGCCTAGAAAGCGTGCATGTGCAGGCTGTTTCCGCTTCTCGCATCTGCCTGCAGGCTCCCAGGCGTGACTTCGAATCCCCTCCTCCGTGGACCAACCGTGACCTTCGTCTTGATGACCAGGAGGTCGATTGGCCCGCGCTCCTCTTAACCGAAGGATCACGCTTCTGCAGGAGGCAACCGTGGGCCGCCAATACGGTCACGCTTCTAGTCAGAACCGTGGCTCTGGCGAGAGCACGCTCGCCCATCCGAGAGGTCAGTAAGGAACGACGGGCCGGGAAATGGCGCGTGTTCTTCGTCCGGGCGGACACATGCTCGTCTTCACCGTGCTCGCCACCGATCGCTTGGAGCCGAAAGAAGCGTTGCTGATCAACCAGAGCCTTACGAACGTGCCCGAAAACCTCGACCAAGAGAGCGTCGAGCGCGCCTTCAGCCGAGCAGGGCTAGTTGTCGAGGTGACGGACGTGCTCGGGACGGAATGGCGCGAGTATGCCGAGGAACGGACGCAGCCCGTCTCGCGCGACCTCTTGCGGCTCGCGCGCCTCCGGCGTCAGCGAGACAAGATCATCGAGCGGGCCGGCGAGGAGATCTACCGCCACCTCGAATCGACCTGCAGCTGGGGCGTCTATCAGTTCCTCGGGAAACTCGCCCCGACGATCTACGTGCTCCGCAAGCCCGTCTGACGCGACAGAAACAAGTCGGCGATTCAGATCAAGAGACATTCCTGAACACTCGCTCAGACGAGACAGCCGTCGCTTGGACTGCGAGAATCTGCTGCGTGAACGAAGCGAGGCTTGAGGACGCTGGCTCCGGGCTTGCCCCCGTCACGGAGGGTTGGTTTGTCGTCAACGTGAGCGATGCCGAGTGGTTCTCTTCGGAGACGAGGGGCGCGGCGTGTTGGTTCGCCAACGAGTACGGCGAGTCACCGATCGAGTTCGCGCAGCTCGGGATCAATGTGACCGTCCTCGAGCCCGGCCAGAGCAGCGTTTACCACGCCGAGGCGAATCAGGAGGCCTTCCTCGTTCTGGCCGGTGAGTGCAGACTGCTCGTCGAGGGCGAGGAGCGACTCCTCCGAGCCTGGGACTTCTTCCATTCACCTCCCTGGACGGAGCATGCCTTCGTGGGAGCTGGCGACGCGCCGTGTGTGGTCCTGATGGTTGGCGCCCACGTAAGCCCGGAAGTGCGGTATCCGGTGTCGGACCTCGCAGCGCGCTACCGCGCGAGTGTGGAGAAGGAGACATCCGATCCGAACCAGGTATATGCGACGGCCGAGCGTTTCCGGCGAGAGCGGCCGTCGTACTGGTCACGGCTGCCCTGGGGCTAGAGCCGTTCGCGGTAGCCGTCAAGCGTCATTCCCGAACACTCGCGCACGCCATGGCTTGGCTGTCGAGCAGTCTCGAACCGAGCCGTCGAGCTAGGCGACGGCCGTGATTATGTGCGCCTGGATCTTCGCGGCAACCAGGCCGCTTCCGTGTTGGTTCGCGATCTCGGATGCAGCGTGATTCGTTGCCGCCACGAGCCTGCCGGGATCTCTGGCTTCAATCTCGTTGCGTAGCGGCGTCCCTTGGCAGTAAGCGAGGGCGGCGTAGTGCGGCGAGGGTGCGCGGCTCTGCTCAGCCTTCGTCTCGATCAGTACGTTGGTGAAGCCCACGTCTTCCAGCTCGCTCCGGATGAGCGCCGTGTCGTGATAGCCGTGCGGCGTGCGTGCGTAGAAACCGTGGTGGATCGTTCGGGAAGACTTCTGCGAGAGCGTTCGTGACATCGTTCGCGAAGACGTTCTCCTCGATCCGGTCCCAGACGTTGAACAGAAACCGCCCTCCGGTCTTGAGTACCCGTCGTGCCTCCCGGTAGCCCTTCCGGCGGTCGGGGAAGAACATGACGCCGAACTGGCAGCACACGAGATCAAAGACGGCATCGTCGAACGGGAGTTCCTCTGCGTTCGCCGTGCTCCAGCTGATGCGGCGGTCGACACCGTGTTGGGCGGCGGCGTAGTCGAGCATTGGCTGGTTGAGGTCGGTGACGATGTAGTTTGCGTCTGGCGGGAGCGCCGGGGCCAATGCCCGAGTGACCACACCACTGCCGGCCGCTGTCTCCAGGACGGAACTTGGCGACAGCTCGGCTGCCCGTCGCGCGATGTCCCGGGCGAATGCCTCGAAGATCAACGGGACGAGATACCGGTCGTAATCTTCCGGGATCGAGCCCGCGAACCCCGTGTCGACCTCAGACATCAATCGTCTCCAGCGCACAATGGGGTCTCATCGCGCCCTCGTGGTCCAAGTTCGGCTGGGCACCCACCCGCTCCACTGCTGAGGAAGCACTGTCCCACGCTAACCCGTCACCCGCCTATGCGTCGGGTGACATTCCCGAACACTGGGGCAGGCGGTGCATCTCACGCTTGGGCGCTGCGACGATCTGGCGGGTGAGGACTAAAACGACGTAGCGGGTGGAAGACTAAGGGTCGTTGTGACCGAGGCCGTGAGAGTGGGGCTGGTTGCGGGGGCGACGCGCGGCGCGGGTCGTGCGATCGCGGTCGAGCTTGCCCGTGCGGGCTTTTACGTCTACGCGACCGGTCGCAGCAGCCGAACGGCCGGGCCGTCTGAGATCGGCAGGCCCGAGACGATCGAGGAGACTGGAGACCTGATCGCGGCGGCGGGAGGCGCGGGGTCGGCGCTGGTGGTCGATCATGAGGACCCCGCGTCGGTTGCCGAGTTGGTCTCGGCGATCGAGGGCGACCATGGGCGGCTCGACGTGCTCGTCAATGACATCTTTGGTGGCGACAGGTACATGGAGTGGGACAAGCCGCTCTGGGAGCACGACTGGGCCGGCGGGCTGCGGATGCTGCAGATGGGGGTGCACACGCACCTGATCACCTGTCGTTCCGCCATCCCTCTGATGCTGCGAACCGCTGAAGCCCTTGGCACGCGCGGCCTCGTGGTGGAGATGACGGACGGCACTTCGCAGGCGAACGCCGAGTTCAGGCGGAATGTTGGCTTCTACTACGACCTCGTCAAAGCCAATGTCGAGCGGATCGTCAAGGGCCTGAGCGCCGAACTCGAGGACAGTCCCGTGACGGCCGTCGGTGTCACGCCCGGCTGGCTGCGCTCGGAGAAGATGCTGGAGAACTTCGGCGTCAGCGAGGCCAACTGGCGCGATGCCTTGAAAAAGCGCCCTGGATTTGGGATCTCCGAGTCACCTGCCTATGTGGCCAGAGGCGTTGCTGCACTCGCCAGGGCTGCAGACGCCGAGCGATGGGCTGGCACGATCATCAGCGCTCGCCAGCTCGCCGACGCCTACGGCGTCACAGACTCCGACGGAAGCCGGCCGGACTGCTGGGGCTACATAACCGCCTACGGGTGGGAGCAGGAAGACGGCCGCGGCATCGACGAGTTCCGGTAAATCACGTCCGACTAAACCAACGGATCGTCTCGGCGACTGCGCAAGAGATCCTCGACTACCGCGCGGCTTCAGTCACAGATTTGTCTCTTTCCGTGACTCCACCACACGCGCCAGGGGGTCGGGACAGAACCGTGACTCGTTCGCGGGTCATGTCGATCAGGGCCTGAGCGGAACAGGCAAGCGCGGCCTCTGGCGCACACGCCAGGAACTCCTGGGGGACAACCAGGGAGGTCGCAACGCTTGCCCGACCACCTGGGGGCAGCCGGGCCCCGTCAGTCTTAACGCCAGGAAGGAGAGGCCACGACGACGGACCACTAGACGCGACGCGCGTCGGAGTCACCCTGGACAGCCCACGCGGGCCAAGGAACACTCCAGAACGATGACCTCGCCCTCCTCCTCCTCCTCGCGGCGTGCCGCTACGTCTGGGTCGCCAGGCAGTCGCCGGGCCTCGCGACCGTTCGTCGGTCGTGGGCGCGAACTCGATGAGTTGCAGGAGGCACTCGACGAGGCCGCGGCAGGGCGCGGCGGTGTGATGATCGTTACGGGCGACGCAGGCATCGGCAAGACGCGCTTGCTCACGGAGGTCGCAGACAAGGCCGGGGCGCACGGGTGGACAGTGCTTGCCGGCCGCTGCTGGGAGGAGGGCGGCGCTCCCGCCTACTGGCCGTGGATCCAGGTCGTGCGCGCCGCCGGCGGAGACTTCGAGGCGATCGCTGCGCCCTCGGCGGGGGCGGCCGTGGAGCAGACTGATCCGGGAAGCGTCCGCTTCGCGCTGTTCGACGCGGTGACCCGCTTCCTACTCGACCGCGCCGACGAGCGGCCCGTGTTGATCGTGCTCGAGGATCTGCACGCCGCGGACGAGGCGTCTCTGCTCCTCCTTCGCTTCCTCGGCGAGGCGATCGCAAGCGCTCCGATTGCGGTGCTGTGCTCGTACCGCGACGAAGAGCCCCGCGTTCGCGAGCTTGCGCCTCTCTTCGCCGGCTTGACCCGTATCGGCCGGCGGCTTTCGCTTCGAGGGCTCAGTCAGGACGAGGTCAAAGCGTACGTCGCACGGGTCGTGGGTGAGGACGTCACGCCCTCCCTCGTCACGCGACTGCATTCGATCACGGGCGGCAACCCGTTCTTCCTCGGCGAACTGATCCGCGCCGTCGACGCCGACGAGCTCGCAAAATGGGCCCGCGCTGGAAATGCCGATCCGACCTGGCGAATCCCCGAAGAGGTCCGGGCCGTGATCCGGCGCCGCATCGATCGTCTCTCCCCCGAGGCCTCGTCTGTCCTCCAACTGGCAGCCGTGAGTGGACGCGAACTCGACCTCGCCGTGCTCGAGGCCATGAGCCGCCTCAGCCCGAGCCGCCTCGTCGACGCGGTCGGGGAGTCGCTCGATTCAGGCGTCCTGGTCGAGGATGTCGACGGACAGCGCCAGGCCTTCGCGCACGAACTGGTCAGGGAGACCCTCTACCTGGACTTGTCAGCGCGGCGGCGAGCCGAGTTGCATCTTCAGATGGGGGCCGTCCTCGAGGAGTTGGGCCGGGGGGATCCCGATCGACGAATGTCCGAGATCGCCCATCATCTCGCGCTCGCGGCACCGCTTGGCGACATCCCGAAGGCGATCGCCTACCTCGAGCGGGCCGGAGACCGCGCCGCGATGCTACTCGCCTACGAGGAGGCCGCGCGGCACTACGGTCGCGGGCTCCAGCTGATCGGGACGGATCCCGAGAGCTCCGACCGGCGGCGCTGCGATCTGCTCCTGCGCCTCGGCGATGCCCACTGGCGGGCGGGAGACGTCGCCTCCGCGCGCTCGAGTTTCGAAGACGCGACCGTGGTCGCACGCCGGCTCGGGGAGGGCGAACTGTTCGCCCGGGCGGCGCTCGGCTATGTGACCGCGCTCGGCGGCTTCCTGCTCTACGCGCGGTTCGAGGTTGGAGCGACGGGCGCCGACCTGCTCACCGAGGCGCTCGCCGCGCTTCCGGAGGACGACAGCTCGCTCCGGGTGATCCTGCTCTCGCGTCTCGCGCTCGAACTGTACTCGGCGAATGAACCTATCGAGCGACGCGCAGCCGTGAGCAACGAGGCGGTCGAGGTTGCGCGGCGGATCGACGACCAGAGAGCGCTCGTGACCGCCTTCCACGCCCGTCACTGGACGCTGACGGTGCCCGACAGAGTGCTCGAGCGGCTCGAGCACACTGAGGAAATGCTCGCCGCGGCGGAGCAGGCCGCCGATCGGGAGATGGAGTTCCTGGCGCACAACGCGCGCTTCCACTGCTTCCTCGAACTCGGAGACGGGCAAGCCCTTGATCGGGAGATAGAAGCGATGGCAGAGATCGCCGATCTCATCCGCCAGCCCTCCTATCTCTGGCACACGGTCTGCTTGCGCGTCGTCCGCGCGATCCTCGACGCGCGCTACGCAGACGCAGAGGAGTTGGCAGCGACCGCGCTCCAACTCGGTCGACTCCGCCAAAGCGAGTATCCGACGTATGTCTTCCAGTACGCGCAGCTATTTGCGATTCGTTGGGCGCAAGGGCGGCTGCGCGAGTTATGGCCATCAATCCGCGCACACGGCGAACTGTTTCCGTGGATACCACGGTGGCGGGATGCCCTGGTCGCCGCCGAGCTCGGTGATCGCCCAGCCGCGCGCGCCGAGGTGGAACGCTACGCACGCAACGGCTTCGCCGATGTTCCACGCGACGGGCTCTGGCTCCTTCATCTGTGTGCGCTTGCCGAAGCCTGCGTCCTCATCGACGACAAGGATCGAGGGAAGCTGCTCTATGAGCAGCTTCGGCCACATGGCGATCGCAACGCGGTCAGCTACACCCAGCAGCCGTTCGGCCCCGTGACCCTGCGCCTGGGGATGCTCGCGTCAATGGCGGGACAGTGGGAGAACGCAGAGCGTCACTTCGTGGCGGCACGCGAGCGTTGCGAGGCGCTCGGCGCTCGCGGCATCCTGCCGCGCGTCCTCTACGAGCACGCTCGCATGCTGCGCGCCCGCGGCGGCGCCGGCGACGAGCAGGCAGCGGCGGCCCAACTCGACGAGGTCGCGATGCTGAGTGAGGAGCTCGGCCTTCCTGGGTTGCTCGAACTCATCCAGTCCTCCCGGGACGCGTCGACGGCTGTGGTTGTGGCGGCGCCCGCACGCTTCCGACGGGAGGGCGAGATCTGGACGATCGACTACGACGGCTCGACGTTCAGGCTGCGGGACGTCAAGGGTCTCCACTACATCGCCTTCCTTCTCGGTTCGCCCGCCCGCGAGATTCACGCGGTCGAGCTCGCGCAAGGTGTCGAAGGCGTGTCCGATCAGGCCCACGCCGATGGTCCGCCCGGGCCTGCGCTCGACGCACAGGCGAAAAACGCGTATCGCCGTCGCCTGCAAGAGCTCGGTGAGGAGCTCCAGGAAGCGCGTGACTGGGATGATCCCGAGCGGGTCGCACGCACGGAAGCGGAGATCGACGCACTTACCGAGCAGCTGGCGCGGGCGTTCGGTCTGAGCGGGCGCGACCGCCCAGGCGCCTCACCGGCCGAGCGGGCCCGCGTCAGCGTGACGAAGGCGATCAGGTCGGCGATCAAGACGATCGAGCGCCACTCCCCCCCTCTCGGAGAGCACCTCACCGTTTCAATCCGCACCGGACAGTTCTGCTCGTATGCACCGCCGGGTGAAGCGCCGCCCCGCTGGCACCTCTGACGCCCGGGTCGGCGTCGGCGGCACAAGTGTTCCACGCGGTGTTACGCCCAGAGGGTGCCAACCGCCAACGAAGAGAGGAACGCATATGAGCAGCATCACCACACCTGCGGAGGCCGCCGGCCAGGAGCTCTTGGGCTTTGAGGGCCGGCTGATCGGGCCGGAGGACTCCGACTACGAGGCGGCTCGCGCCGTCTACAACGCGATGATCGACAAGCGTCCGGCGTTGATCGCCCGCTGCGCGAGCCTGGGCGACGTCGCGAGGACAATCGCCTTCGCGCGCAATCACGACCTGGTGCTTGCGATTCACGGCGGCGGCCACAACGGCGCCGGGCTGGGCACATGTGACGACGGAGTGGTCATCGACCTCTCGCTGCTGAAGGACATCCAAGTCGACCCGACCGCGCGCACAGTTCGCGTCGGCGGAGGATGCACCTGGGGCGAGGTCGACCAGGCGACCGGCGAGTACGGATTGGCGACGCCGAGCGGAATCATCTCGACGACGGGCGTCGGCGGACTCACACTCGGCGGGGGAATCGGGCATCTCACCCGAAAATGCGGGCTGACGATTGACAACCTCCTCGAGGCAGAGCTAGTACTCGCGAGCGGCGAGCGCGTGCGCGCCAATTCCGAGGAACACCCTGATCTCTACTGGGCGATCCGCGGCGGCGGCGGCAACTTCGGCGTCGTCACGTCATTCCTGTTCCGGCTGCACGAGGTCGGCACTGTGGTCGCCGGCCCGACTTTCTGGCCAGTCGAGCTCGGCGCAGACGTCCTTTCCGCATACCGCGAGTTCCTACCGACTGCTCCGCGTGAGCTCAACGGCTTCTTCGCCTTCCACACCGTGCCGCCGGCACCACCGTTCCCCGAGGAGATCCATCTGCGCAAAGTCTGCGGGGTGGTCTGGTGCTACGTCGGCTCGGAGGAAGACGCCGCAAAAGCGATGGCACCCCTGCTCGACGCAGTGCCCGAGCCCCTCATGCACGGCGTAGCACCAATGCCTCACGCGGCGCTCCAGGCCGCCTTCGATGGCCTCTACCCGCCGGGAGATCAGTGGTACTGGCGGGCCGATTTCGTCAAGGAGATCCCCGACGAGGCCGTTCAGATCCACGCCCGCTTCGGCGCCGACATGCCGACGATGAAGTCGACGATGCACATGTACCCGATCGACGGCGCCGCCCACGACCTGGCGAGTGCCGATACCGCCTGGGCCTATCGCGACGCGCGCTGGGGATCGGTCTTCGCTGGCGTCGACCCCGACCCGGCGAACGTCGACACGATCCGACAGTGGAGCATCGACTACTTCGAGGCCCTCCACCCCTACTCGGCAGGCGGGGCGTACGTGAACATGATGATGGACGAGGGGCAGGAGCGGGTTCGCGCCAGCTACCGCGAGAACTACGACCGGCTCGCCCGCATCAAGGCGGAGTACGACCCGAACAACGTGTTCCGCGTCAACCAGAACATCCAGCCTGCAGGCTCCTGAAACGCAGTTCGGGGCGAGGTCGCGTGTGCGGCCTCGCCCCGGGTCGGCTCATCGCCCCGAATCAGTAGGCGGGCGACTGCGCGCTGAACCCCTGCCGCGCCCGCTCCAACGCAAACGCTAAATCGCCACAGCCCGGAACGCGGCGACCAGCAAGAACGCGAACGCCACGACAGCGACGACTGCGAGTGAATGCCGCGCGATCACGTAACGAAGTAGCTCACTTCGGCGCAGCCGAACTTCGTAGTGCCTGAAACTGCGCATCGCCGCAGCCCCGTCTCTCCCCCGGGCTTCTCGCTGAGCGAAACACTACTGCCAAATGCAGGGAAATCACAAGCCGTTGACCTGGCATACGCCCAGCACGGGCGTCGGCGACCGCCCGGCGCCTCTGTCACCTCCAGATCGACAACCAGGAGGTCGCAACGCTTGCCCGACCGGTCGTGTCGTCCGGCAGGGCGTTCCAGCCGACGGCCGTGTTCGCGCCGGCAGCGGCAGCGGTTCCCGTAACCGCTGTGCGCACGCGGTTCAATCGTCGCACCGACGCACGCGGGCGTACCTGGCTGCGGCGTGGCGTTCCGCTCACAGCTTCGTCCGGAACTTCGTTTGGCGTCAGGTCGTCCGGAGCGCTTCGGTCGGCGACATGCGGGCGGCGCGGATCGCGGGATAGAGCCCGGCGAGCGCGCCGATGGCCAGTGCCGCGGCGAGGCCGCCGAGGATCGCGTAGTTCGGGACGACGACGGCCCACCCGCGGCTGGAGGCGTACGCGGCCGTGGCGAGGACGCCCGTGCCGATCCCGGCGAGGCCGCCCAGCAGGCCGATGAGCGCCGACTCGGTGAGGAACTGGCCCCAGATGTGACGCTTGGTCGCACCCAGGGCCCGCCGAAGCCCGATCTCAGAGCGCCGTTCGAGCACGGAGATGACCATCATGTTCGCGATCCCGACGCCACCGACCAGGAGTGCGATTGCGCCGAGGCCGAGGAAGAGCGCGGTGTATGAGGTGTTCACCGCCGAACGCGCAGCGAGCGCGTCGGAGGGGCGGCTCACGGAGACTTCTTCGGGGGCGGGTGGGTTGGTCGTGGCCGGAAGGACGCTGGAGACGTCGTCGACCGACTGTGGAGTCGCGCGGACGTAGATGGTCGACGGCGTTGTCGTCGCCCCGAGTAGCGACTGGGCGATCGGCTGCCCGATCAGAGCGGCCGAGTCGAGATCGGGCGCGAGCTCGAGCGGTTCGAGGATGCCTGCGACGGTGAACCACTGCCCGCCGAGCCACACGAGCACGCCGGCGCGGTCGATGCCGAGGCGGGCGGCGGCGGTCGCGCCGAGCACGGTGACCGGGTAGCGCGCGGTCGCCGCGTTCAGGAAGACACCGGTGCTGAGCGTGCCGGCGAGAGTCTTCATGAGCGTCGGGTCGACGGAGACGACGGAGATCCCTCCGCTCTGACCGGTCGGAATCAGATCGGTGCGGTACACGTTGGCCGTCACCGGGATCACCGCCGAGACGCTGCTGACGGGGCCGATACGGCCGATCATCGACGGGGCCGTCGTGGGCAACTCGCCGCCGGCAGTGAAGAGACCCTGCCCACCGGTCACCTGAAGCAGGTTCGTTCCGAGCCGGTCGAGCGTGGAGATCAGGTTGGACTTGCTCGATGAGGAGATCCCGAGGACGGCGACCATCGATGCGATCCCGATTGCGACTCCGAGGGCGGAGAGCACGGCGCGCATCCGGCGCGTGCGAAAGGCAACGGTGCCGACTCGAAAGACGTCGGCGGGGAGGATCCGGCTGACCGCCACCTCGCTCATACAGGGTTCCGGCTGTCCAGGGCGACGAGCCCGTCTCGTACCTCCACCTGCCGGGGCATCGCTTCGGCGATCTGGTGGTTGTGGGTGACGACGACGATCGTCGTCCCGTCGGCGTTGAGCTCGCGCAGGAGCTCGAGGATCTCGTCGCCCGCGTGGGAGTCGAGGTTCCCGGTCGGCTCGTCCGCGAAGACGATCGCCGGACGACCCAGCACGGCCCGGGCGATCGCCACGCGTTGGCGCTCTCCACCCGAGAGGGTGTTCGGGTTGTGGTGTAGCCGGTGGTCGAGACCCACTCTTGCCAGAGCCTCGCGTGCCTTGGCGCGCCTCACGCGGGCTGGGACTCCGCGGTAGAGCAGCCCGTTCGCGACGTTGTCGAGCGCCGACATGCCGTCGACGAGAAAGAACTGCTGGAAGACGAAGCCGATCTTCTGCGCGCGCACCCCGGAGAGCTCGCGATCGGAGAGCCCGGAGGTGTCCGCTCCATCGACGCGAACCGTGCCGGCGCTCGGTCGTTCGAGTGTGCCCATCACATGCAACAGCGTCGACTTGCCGGAGCCGGAGGGGCCGACGACGGCGATCAGCTCGCCCCGCTGGATCTCGAGGGTGACACCGCGAAGCGCCTGCACTCCTCCGGGGTACTCCTTGACGAGGCCGTCGAGCTCGAGGACGGGAGTGCTCACTGCTGCTGTGGCACGAGGACGCGATCGCCTGCGCGCAGGCCGTGCGTGATCTCGACGTACCCACCGCTGTAAACGCCTGGAGTGACCGCAACGAGCTTGGTGGCGTTGCCGTCCGGCACCTCGACGGCGTAGCCGCCGCCCAGGAGCGCAAGCAGTGCGGTAACGGGGACGGCGACGACATTGCGGGCGGCCTGGGTCGGGACAACGACGTCGACCGGTGCCTGGTCGTACGCCTTCGCCGGCACTCCCAGCAACGCGATATCGACCTCGACCGTCGGGGTCGCCGTCGTGCTGCTCGAACCGCTGGTGCTGCCGCCACCGGTGTCGGATGTCGTGGCTGCCGCTTGTGCGACCGTGCCGATCGCTGCGATTCGCCCGGGCACCGCCGAGCCGTCGGGAAGGTCGATCGTGACGCGTCGACCGGCAACGGCGAGGGTCTGGTCGGTCGTGTCCAGCTGAACGGTCACTTGCTGCTTGGTCGCCGTGGTGTTCATCACCGTGGCCCCTGCCTGGACGGACGAGCCTTTGGGCGCGCTCAGCTGGCCGATGCGGCGCGGGCCGGGCAGGAAGACCACGTCGCCGAGCGCAACAGTGCCGGTTTGCGTCACACCGAGTGCCGCCTGCCAGCGGTCGACGGCGGCCGCGGTCGCCGCGGTGTAGCTGTCGTCGATCGTGATGTCGTGGTTCGGGTCGTAGCCGAGCGCGACGAGGTTCTGCTCGAGCTCTCGAATGTCGGGGCCGTCGGTCGAGCTCGTCGAGAGCGCACGCCAGGCGGGAGTGGTCCCGTACATGAGCACCACGGGCGCGTTGTCGACCCGGAACAGAAGCTGGCCGCGTTTCCGGATCGCACCCTCGGGGGCGATGCTCGTGATCGTTCCTGCCAGTCCGGTGGAGATCGGGCGGTCGTCCGTGTAGCCGAGCGTTCCGGCGAACGTCTGCGTCTCGGCCATGTCCCGCCGCTCGACCCTCGTAAGAGTCGTCTGCACCGATGCGCTCCCCGAAGCAGCGCCGGCGTCTGACCGCCCGTACGCCAGCCACAGGCCGGCAGCGATCGCGATAGCCACGAGTACGCCGACGACGATCAGCACGACCAGGTGCCGTCTGTAGAACGGCCTCGTGCCGGTGTCGGGGGCGGTGGCCGCGGTGCTCACTAGCCCGGCTGTCCGGGCGGTGCACCCCCGCCGCCGCCGCCGAAGCGGCCGCCGCCCAGGCCGGCATTCGTGAACACCTTGCGGCAGACCTGCGTCGCCTTCTGCACCTTCGGGTCGTTGCGGTTCAGCCCACTGCCGCCGAAGAGCCCTCCGCCCCCTGCGCCGCCGCCCTGCGAGAAGTTCGGGTCGGGAACGTCAACCCCGTTCTTGCGCATGCACTGGGCGAACTTCAGCGCCGCATCCTGGAACTGCTGCCGCCGCGCGGTACTGATCTGCGGCCTCGAGGCGGCGAGCAGCGAACGGCACTGGGCGTCCGCCTTCTTGAACTTCGGGTTGTTGCGGTCGGCGCGCAACTGGCCGAACAATCCTCTGCCCGAGCCCGCCCCTCCGGAGAAGTCCGGATCGGCGATCTGGAAGCCGTGACTACGCAGACAGCCCGTGTACGCGAGAACCGCAGACTGGAAGTCCTGCGTCGTCGCCGTCGGTGTCGTCCCACCTGGCTCGGTCGTTGTGCTGGGGGTTGTGGCGAGCTGCGCGACCTGAGCCGACCCACTGGATCCCCCACAGCCGCTGGTGAGGGCAACCGTCAGGGCGATCGTTGCCAGAGCCGGAACAACGGTACGTCCACGCATCTGGACGGAGTGGATCACAGCAGCCTAAGACGAAGATAAGAACGACAGCCGGGGCACGACGCCCCGCCGAGATACGACCACCGTCCTCACGTGCCGCGCGGAAGGGACGTTCCGTTTCGCGCGTTCGCTAGCCCCGGCACGGCCACAACCCGATATTGAGCGCCCCGCCCGCGACCATCGCGGCACTCGGCCACGACCTGGCGAACCGCCCGTTGAACGGGCGGATCAGGCCTCCTCGGCCATGGCGAGGATGTCGTCGCGGGACATCTTCCCGACGAGCTCAGGGTGTGCCTGGCCGACGTGCTCCTCGACCTTCTGGACGAGCTCGTCGTCGCTTCCGGCGCGGACGACCTCGCCGCACTCGCAGTTGATCACCTTCGGCATGGCGTTTTCAGGCTCCATCTCTTCCTCCTCCTAGTAGGTCAGGGTGCTGTCGCTCTCGACCGCGAGCTGGACGAGCCGGGCCGGCGGCGCCAGCTCGGCGGGCTTTCCGTCGAGGTCGGCCTCCGTGACACCTCGGCCCTTGCTGGACATTCCGGATAGGTAGAACCGGCCTCCGCCTGCGACGATCGCCTCGTACGAATCTCGCAGACTCCCGGTGCCGAGTCCACTGAGGTTGTCGAGGACGGCGTCGCGGAGCAGCTGAACCGCGTCTCCGGCGAGGAACAACGTGACGTCGTGCCCCTCCTCCAGCGCCGTCCGCGCGACCAGGAAGCCGAGCGCGGCGCGGGTCGGAGACTCGGGTCCGTGCGTCACGTGGACGAGCAGCGTGGCCATCGACGGGAGTGTGCACCGGCCGCCTTGCCGTAACCTTGGCGCGACCTTGGGCACTCGCATCCAGCTGTGCGGCCGAGTCGTCGCCACCCTGGATGGGAGGCGCGTCGAGGGCGAGCTGCCCGGCCGGCAGGGACGGCTGCTGTTCGCCTACCTCGCGGCGAACCGGTTGCGCGCCGCCTCCCGCGCGGAGCTGATGGACGCCGTCTGGCCGGACGGGCTGCCAGCCGCGCCGGACTCGGCGCTGAGCGCGCTCGTCTCCAAGCTCCGCCGGGTCGTCGGGCAGGGCCGGCTCGAGGGACGCAGCGAACTCAGATTGGCCCTCGCCGACGATGCGTGGATCGACGCCGAGGCGGCCGGCGGGGCGCTCCATCGCGCCGAGGCTGCGCACGCGCGCTCCGACTGGCCCGCAACCTGGGTCGCCGCTCGGAGTCGCCCAGCACATCGCCGATCCGGCCGTTCGTCGCCGGCGAGGACGCGCCGTGGATCGAGGATCGGCGGCGCCTGCTGGAAGGCACCTATCTGCGCGTCGCTCGAGCTCGTCGCGCACGCGAGCCTCCGGATCGGCGGCGGGGAGCTGGACACCGCCGAGCGCTCGGCGCGCTCGCTCGTCCGGCGGGCTCCCTTCCGCGAGAGCGGCTACCGATACCTCATGGAAGTGCTGGCCGCACGGGACAACCGTGCCGAGGCGCTGCACGTCTACGACCAGTTGCGCACGCTGCTCAGAGAGGAGCTGGGCACGGCGCCCTCTCCCGCCACGCATGGAGCTCCACCGCACGCTCCTCGGTTAGGGAGAGGCTTGCTGGAGGGCCGTGGGCGAATGTCGGTTTCTGTCACCGTGCCCGCGTCAGCGGAAGTCGAACGACTCGAAGTGGATCCGGTCGTGCGGGATTCCCCTGACGGATCAGCAGGACGAACTCGAGGAACTCCCGCTCAAGATCTACCCGCCACTCACGCACGGTGTACTCGTGTGGCCACTGAGGCATCGTCTTCGCGTACTGCCAGCGAACCTCGGCGATGTAGACGCGAGCGTCATCGACGGTAAACCCCACCCGCCCAGGCTATAAACGTGCAACAGGTGCGTGTCGCTCGACTAGTTCCTTTGAGACAACCAGGAGGTCGCCTCTGAGACACGACCAGGAGGTCGGCCCGAGGTACAGCCCATGGGTCCAGGTCGGCGCGTTCTGTCTCGGGACAGCAACTGGCCGAACAATCTCTGTTGCACTCCAGGTTGAACAACTGACGGCGCCACGGTCTGACGGCGCTGTAGAACTTCACGACCCGCGGGGGCTAGTCTCTGTCGCTGTGCGCGACCTGCCGCGCGGAACGGTTACGTTCCTGTTCACGGACGTCGAGGGATCGACGCGGCTGCTGCACGAGCTCGGCGCGGAACAGTATGCGGAGGTACTGGCCGCCCACCGCGACGTGCTTCGGGCAGCGTTTGAGCGGCACGGTGGGGTCGAGGTTGATACGCAGGGGGACTCGTTCTTCGTCGCCTTCCCGACGGCCCCTGGCGCAGTTGCCGCGGCCGTTGAGGCACAAGCCGCACTCGCGACAAGTCCGGTGCGTGTGCGAATGGGGTTGCACACGGGAACACCGCTCGCCACGGACGAAGGCTACGTGGGGGCCGATGTGCACCGAGCCGCACGGATCGCAGCGTGTGGTTCGGGCGGGCAGGTACTGCTGTCACGTGCGGCGCGCGACTTGACCGACATCGACGTACGAGATCTCGGCGAACACCGGCTGAAGGACCTCTCAGCGCCGGAGCGGATCTTTCAGCTTGGCGGCGACGCGTTCCCGCCACTGAACACCCTGTACCAGACCAACCTTCCCGTTCCCGCGACGCCGTTTCTCGGCCGCGACGATGAGTTGGCACAAGTCATCGAACTACTCGCCCGAGACGATGTGCGCATCCTGACGCTCACAGGAGCTGGCGGGACGGGCAAGACGCGGCTTGCCCTTGCTGCCGCTGGAGCCTGCGGCGATGCGTACCCGGACGGCGTGTGGTGGGTGCCGTTGGCATCACTACGCGATCCAACGCTGGTTCTTGATCAGGCGAGGCAACAGCTCCGTCTGCAGGGCGACGTCGCCGATCAGCTGGGCGACAAGCGCTTGCTGGTGCTGTTCGACAATTTCGAGCACGTCGCCGACGCCGCCGGGGAGCTCGCCGGTGTCGTGCAAAGATGTCCGAATCTGCGGCTGCTCGTCACCAGCCGCGAGCCGTTGCGGCTCATCGGAGAGCGCGAGTACGCGGTTCCGTCGTTGTCAGAGGACGACGCGGTCGCTCTCTTCTCGGACCGCGCTTTCAAAGCCGCGTCGGCGGACACGGTGCGGGCCATTTGTCGGCGGCTCGACTGCCTGCCTCTGGCGACCGAGCTTGCAGCCGCGCGGACACGGGTGCTCTCGCCGGAACAGATCCTCGAGCGACTCGAGCAGCGACTGCCGTTCCTGAGCGGCGGACCACGGGACGCGCCGGAGCGCCAAAGGACGCTGCGGGCGACGATCGACTGGTCGCACGACCTCTTGACGCGAGACGAGCAAGGGTTGTTTGCGCGGCTCGCCGTCTTCGTCGGCGGTAGCACCCTCGACGCGGCGGAGGAGGTTGCAGCGGCTGACCTCGACACCTTGCAGTCCCTTGTGGAGAAGAACCTCGTTCGGCACTCCGGAGAGCGGTTCTGGATGCTCGAGACGATCCGCGAGTACGCGCTCGAGCAGCTCCGCGCAGGCGCGGAAGAGGCGCGAGCTATCCAACAGCACAGCGACTACTACAGCCGCCTCGCCGAATCCGCACAGCTGGCGCTGGTCGACGGCGTCGGTCACCTCGACTGGCTACCGCGCCTACAGGCAGAGCACGACAACCTACGAGCCGCCCTAGTCCGGGCTCGCGAAACGGGGCAGGAGCGGATCGAGGTTCGCCTTGCTCTGGCGCTCGCGCCGTTCTGGCGCGTTTGCGGCTACTGGGCGGAGGGCAGACTGTGGATGTCACGGGCTCTGGCGTCTCCGGGCTTGGCAGGTGATCGGCGCGCCGCCGCGCTCAGCGCGGCTGCCGAGTTCGCCAACAAGCAAGGCGACTTCCACGCGGGAATGGCTTACGCCGAGGAGCACCTCGCCTTCGCACGCCAGACCAGCGACGCGCGGCAGATTTCGGCGGCCCTGAACCACGTCGGCGCCGCCAAGATCTACGCCGGCGACTACTGTCCGCTCGCAGCTGGATCGAGCAGAGTCGCGATGTTGCGCGCGACGCAGGAGACAGCACCGCAGTCGGGCGCGCGGTTGTCAACCTCGGCTGGATCGCACTCCACGAGGGCGACATCGGGACAGCCACCACTCTGTTCGATGAAGCCGTCGAGATTGGGCGCGCGGGGAACGAGATGCACCTCGCGACTGCGATCGGAAGCCGCGCGGTCGCGTCACGACGCAGCGGACGGCTGATCGAAGCCACCGCGGACTTGACCGAAGCGCTCAAGCTGGCACAGCAGCTCGGATCGATCGAAGAGCTCGCCGACCTGATCGAAGAGGTCGCCGCCATCGCGGCATTACGGGGGAAGCCGCGGGCGGCTGCACGCCTGATCGGAGCCGAGACGCGTCTCCGAGCCGAGATCGGCTTCATGCAGTCGCAATTCGAGCGGGACGCCATCGCTTTCCCACTGGGGATGCTTCACGGCGCACTCGACGACTCCGATCTCGACGAAGAGATCAAGGCCGGCCAAGTGATGGGGCTGGACGCCGCGATTGCCTACGCGGCGACCCTGCTCGCCCGATCGAGTCAGTTAAGCCTGAGCCCTCTGGCAGA
>CAWBSE010000003.1:0-1318162 GCA_963791425.1 uncultured Actinomycetes bacterium | reverse complement strand
CCAGGTACCGCTCCGGTCGAAGGCGCGCTCGTAGCTGACCCGACGGCGCAGATTGCCCCCGTCGGACGGGTCAAACCAGACCGCTGCTACCCACCTCAGCAGATCGAGCGGGCCCTGTAGGGCCCGCTCGATCCGTTCGCGGAGGCGAACCTAGGCAGGCTGCACGCGGTGGCGCAGTTGCCTGCTCGTCAGGAGCCCGATGCCGAGGAGGAGAGCCAGCCCCACCCCGGTGGCGATCCCGATCCCCCAGTCGCTCCAGTTGAAGCCGTTCGACTGGCTCGGGGAGCTGCTCTGCAGCGCCAGAGCTTTGTCGGTGACATCGGGCGGCCGTGAGACGAGGCTCGTCGGCGTGACGGTCAGCCTCCGACCGAACGGATGCTCGGCGGCGTACCGCTCGAAGACGTCGTTGATCGCGAGTTGGGTCGCGGAGGCCGCATCAATGACGTCGGGCGGCCGGCTAACGGCCGCGTCGTACACGGACAGCCCGCTGCCGAACGGGTGAGTCGCCGCGTAGCGCTCGAAGACGTCGGGCACGCTCGCGCTGCCGAACGGGTGAGTCGCCGCGTAGCGCTCGAAGACGTCGGGCACGCTCGCGCTGCCGAACGGGTGAGTCGCCGCGTAGCGCTCGAAGACGTCGGGCACGCTCGCCGACAGGCGGGACGCGACGGCCTGGATGTCCGGCGGCCGGCTGACGTTCGCCGCCAGGCTCGCAGTAGCGGCGTCCTGGATGTCGGGTGGCCGCCCGACCGCGCCGGCGGTCGAGGCGGATGCCCCGACGGCGACGACTGCGCCGAGGACGACAAGTCGTCTGAACCAACTGAGATAGGACGAGGACTTCATCTTGAATCGCCTCCCTTGCTCCGGAGCCACTTCGTGTGGCTCTCTTGTCCGAGAGAAGACGCCACCCGGGCTAAGAGCCGGTAAGAGAGCGGTTAAGGCGCGCCTTAAGCGGAGGCGGACGCGAGCCGATAACGTCGCGGATTCACGGCGACACAGACCGGGAGGCGAATGGAGTTCCGGATCCTCGGCCCGCTGGAGGTGCTTTCTGATGGGCAGGCCGTCGATCTCGGCGGTGCCAAGCAGCGCGCCCTGCTCGCCGTGCTGCTCCTCGATGCCAACAACGTTGTCTCGAACGACCGGCTGATCGACGCGCTGTGGGAGGACGACCCTCCGGAGACGGCACACAAAGCGCTCCAGGTCTATGTCTCGGGCCTGCGCAAGCTCCTCGGGAAGGAGCGGGTACAGACCAGGCCGCCGGGTTACCTGCTCCAGGTGGGCGAAGGCGAGTTGGATCTCGACCGCTTCCGGCGCCTGCACGAGCAGGGCGAGCTGGTGGAGGCGTTGGCGCTCTGGCGAGGACCGCCGCTGGCCGACTTTGGCTACCAACGCTTTGCCAGTACGGACATCGCGAGGCTCGAGGACCTGCGCCTGGCGTGCGAGGAGGAGCGGATCGAGCGGGATCTGCGGGCCGGCGATCATGCCGAGCTCACAGGCGAGCTGGAGGCGCTCGTAGCGGAGCATCCGTCGCGCGAGCGACTGCGCGGTCAGTTGATGCTCGCCCTCTACCGGAGCGGCCGGCAGGCGGAGGCGCTGGATGCCTATCTGGCGGCGCGCCGGGCGCTCGTCGACGAACTTGGGATCGAGCCGGGCCGAGAGCTCCGCCAGCTACACCAGAAGATCCTCAACCAGGATCCCGATCTCGATCTCGACATCCCGATAACCGATGCGGAGAGCCAGGCCACGAAGGCGGCCGTCGAGCCGCGGCTCCTCACACGAAGGATGCGCTGGCTCCTCCTCGTGGCCGTCGTGCTCATTGTCGGCTCCGTGGCCGCGCTTCTCGTCGAGGTGCTCGGCAGTGGCGGCAACCACCCGATGGTGGTCGCGCCGAATTCGCTCGGCGTGATCGACGCCTCGTCCGGCAAGGTCCTCGCGGCGACCCCGGTCGGGGACACGCCAACGTCCGTGGTCGTCGCTCGCGATGCGGTGTGGGTTCTGAACTCCGGCGAGCAGACGCTGTCGCGGGTCGACCCCCGGTCGCACGCGGTACTCAGGACGATTCCGGCCGGCTCCTCGCCGAGCGATGTGGCTGTGGGGGGCGGCTCGCTCTGGGTTGTGAGTTCGGCCTTCGTTCTTTCCCAGATCGATGCGGACTCGGGAGCGCTGCTGAAGACCGTCCAGCTGCCTCGGGCGCCCAACCCGCTGGCGCGGGGCGCGGTTGCGTCATGGGTGGCAAGCGACGTAGCAACTGTCTGGGCGACGGGGGACGGAAGCGCGACGCGAGTTCGGCCGTCTGCCCTGCGGGCGCTCCCCGGCGGCCTCGGCTGCTGCAACGGAATCGCGATCGGTTACCGCTCCGTGTGGGTGACCGATGACGCGGGGATCTCTCGCCTCGATGCGAAGACGGGTGCGAAGCTCGCCCGGATCAGACTTCCTTTCCAGGGCTCGCAGATCGCGACCGGCGCCGGCGCAGTCTGGGTCATCGACCCGAACGGCAACAGTGTCTGGGCGATCGACCCCAGAACTGATCAGGTCCTGCGCACGGTCAACGTGGGCACCAACCCACAGGGAGTTGCGGTGGGTGCGCGATCGGCCTGGGTAGCGACGGCAGCGGGGACCGTGGTGCGGATCGACCCCAGCCGCTTTCGGGTCGTCGACACGATCCCGATCGGAGGTACTCCGGCCGGGATCGCGTTCGGCCTCGGACAGGTGTGGGTCACGATCGACTAGCCGGCGTCCTTGCGACGCTCATGTCATGGGGTCATAGTTGCGGTGTGCGTTCGATGCGCATCGGCGCAACTCTGCTGGCGATCGGCGTCGTCGGGGCGGTTTCGGCTGCGGCCGCGAGCACGACCGCCGTTCAGCCGCTGCCGCAGTCGTTCTGCTCGCCCCTGTTCCACGGCCGCACGCCGCCCCAGGTCCTCATCGCATCGGATTTCCCGGTGCGGTATTTCCCGAAGCGTGGGAAGACCCTCCAGCTGCAGGCGGCCATCCGGTACGTACTCGCTCGGCGCGGATACAGGGCGGGCAGGTATGCAGTCGGCTACCAGGCATGCGACGACTCGAGCCCGCAGCAGGGCTCAGGTGCCCTGGCGAAGTGCGCAGCGAATGCGAAAGCATACGCGCAGAACCCGAACATCATCGGGCTGATCGGCACATGGAGCTCAAACTGCTCGGCCGCGGAGCTGCCGATTCTCAACCGCGCCTCGGGGGGGCCTCTCGGTCTGATCAGTCCGAGCAACACGAACGTCGGGCTGACGCACGCGGGAGGCGGCACTCGGCCGGGAGAGCCGGGGCGTTACTACCCGACGGGCACCCGCAGCTTCGTTCGAATCATCTCCCCGGACGACGCCCAGGCTGTCGCCGACGCTCTCCTCGTCAAGGATCTCGGCGGCAGGCGCGTCTTCGTCCTGGACGACGGCGAGGAATACGGGTTGAACGTGGTAGGCGCTTTTCAGAAGGCGGCCTCGGAGATCGGCCTCTCGATCGTGGGCACGGCCTCCTGGGCCTCCGACCAGACCAGCTTCGACGATCTGGTCGGCGTCATCGACAAGACGAGTCCTGACGCCGTTTTCCTCGGCGGTTTCCCCTGCCCCGACTGCGGCAAACTTCTCACGGGACTTCGCGCAGCCCTGCCGAGGTCGACGATTGTCGGATCCGACGGCTTCAGTGACTTCGAGGGCCTCGTGCAGGCGGCTGGAGCGGCGGTTGAGGGAATGTACGTGAGCGTTCCGGGGCTTCCGACCGAAAAGCTCCCGCCTGAAGGACGGCGGATCGACAAGCTGTTCGGAGCGCCGGACCTCGGCTCGGGCGGTCCCGCCTACGCGGCCCAGGCGACTGCGGTGCTGCTCGACGCGATCGCGGCCTCCGACGGCACCCGGAGGTCGGTCAACGCGCACCTGCTCTCGGCGCACACGCGCAACGGGATCATCGGCAGCTTCAGGTTCGACCGGAACGGCGATCCGAGCTTCAATCCGACGATGATCTTCCGCATCCACGACGGGATGGGCAAGCTCGACCGGGTTGTCATTCCTCGGGCGAATCTCACCCCCTGATCCCTGCCCACGCTCCTCGCCGGCAGAGTGTTCGGGAATGTCCCTTGAGCGTTTTCCTAGCTGCTCAGGGCGAACGGGCACATCAGCGCGCCACCGCGTAGAGGTGCCATTCGCCGGGGATGCCTTTGAGTTCGTGCAGGCCGCGATCCTGGAAGGTCATTCCGGGGCGTCCTCCCGTGCTGCGGAGCTTGGCGACCGCGCCTGGCGCGAGCTCCTGGAGCGTCACCACGAGGCTGTGCGAACACAGCTAGGGCGCTTCCGCGGCAAGGAACTGGACACGGCAGGAGACGGCTTCTTTGCTTCCTTCGACGGACCCGCACGTGCAATTAGCTGCGCTCGCGCGATCGTCGAAACGATGCCTGAGCTCGGTCTCGAGGTTCGCGCCGGCCTTCATACCGGCGAATGCGAACTGATCGACGGCAAGATGGCCGGTATCGCTGTCCACACGGGCGCCCGCGTGGCCGCAAACGCCGCGATCAGGTGACAGCCGCGTGACCTGGGCAAGTGTTCGGGAATGTCCCACGAGCGGGTGTGCCCTGAAGCGGAGGCCTAGGCTTCGGTGAGGATCACCAGAGTCTCGGGCAGCACGCCGTCATGTTCCATCGCGTCGGCCATCTCCGGGTTCTGCATCGCCGTCATAAGGGCGTTCATGTCGGCAACGTCCATGAGCACCGCCACGCGCGTCGGGGTCTCTTGGTCGACGAACGTCCGAATGTTGGTGACGCCGAGAGGGCCGAACACTTCTTCGCGCTTCGGCGAAGCGAGCCAGTGCTGCGTGTCCTTCACCTCGTGGTAGCCGATCACTGTTGGCATCTTCGCTCCCGTCCGCGGTCGAGTTGTCCTTCGGGAGTGACTATCTCAGAGAAGGCTCGCCGGCGACGACCGACATCGTGGGAGATGACGGCTCCCTGCCCGAGTGTGCGGGAATGACGCTTGACATTGGTGGCCGAGGCTAGTTGGTGACTGTGGCGCCGTATTTGACGTGGACGGTTTTGGTGGTGCCGTTGACGGCGACTTGGACGGTGTCGCCGGCGGCGAGCTGGTATTTGGGGGAGAACTGTTGGTAGGCGCTGCCGAGGCGGTAGTCGACCTCGGTCGGGGTGAACTTGGTCACGATCAAGCCGATGCAGTCGAGCTCGTTGGAGCTGGGCCGGTAGCGGCCTGCGGCCCAGTTGGCCGTGGTGTTGTTGAGGTAGAGGCTGGTGCCGTAGTCGAGACCGGCGTTGCCCTGGATCGTGACCGGGCAGAGCGGCGGCTGGTTCGACGGGCTCCCGGACGGGTTCGGTGCCGGTTGCGTGCCGAGATTCTGGCCGCGAACGACTATCGACGGGGCGCGAGGACTGCCTCCAAAGGTCACGGAGCTGATCGTCCTGGCGGCGGGGTGCGGAGCGGACGGTTTCGCCGGGGGCGAGGGCGCAGAGAGCTTCCCATCGAGCAACGCAACGAGGTCCAGCGGCCGCGCTTGCAGAACTGCCCCGTCGAGAATCGCATCCACATCCTGCGCCGACACACCCCGAGCGGCGAGCTCGTGGAGGAAGAGCGCGATCCCGTGCTGCGCCTGGTCAGCCGTCAGCCGAGGATCGAAATGTCCCGATCTCATTGCCGCGGCAAGCTCCCTTGCAGCCGCCTCCTCGCTGCTGTCCGCTGCCCGAAGTTTGGGGATGAGCGCCAAGCCAGCGTGCTGCTGGAGCAGGAGCGCTTTCGCATCGTGGGCCTTGGCGGCACCACTCTCACGGCCGACCGTCGTCGCCAGAGCCTGCGCCAGACCCTCCACACGTCCGAGCGCCGCAGTCCAGTCGATAGCGGCTTTGCGGAATCGTTCGCAAAAGCTCCGTGCCGCCGCCGCGGCGGCAGCACACGACGGAAGTTGCGACGACACGTTGGCCTTCGCGACTCGTGCCACGCGCGCGTAGTCAGCGAGCGGGGGATCGTTGTAGGCGTTTTCGAGCAGCGCCAACGTCTTGGCGATGGTCTGGTCGATCTCCGTGACCACGGGGAAGAACGTACGCTTGAAGAACGCGGGACCGATGTACTTCTGGATATCGGGTGGCTTCAAGCCGTACCAGCTAGCCAACAGGGTGTCGCGTACCGCGTCGTAACCGGCTTCCGCAAAGAAGACGTCCCGATAGATCGGAACGAGGTCTCTGCCACCGCTGGCTCGCATAGGCGCGGACGATCTCCGGCGTCGTCTGCACTAACCTGGACCCTGTCCGGCGATCGTTATCCGCGACCTCCAGGCCAGGGTCACCTGCTTCTGATCGGCGACTGGCGGGAACTGCCATTTCTTGCCAAACGTGTTCGGGCGCACTTTCAGGTAGTTGTCGGCCTTCGAAATCGTGAACACGGGGTCGACGCCCTTAAACCACGCGGTCACCGCAGGACTATTGGTGTGCGCGACCGCTATCGCCCCGAGTGCGGCGAAGCAACTGCTGTTCGCCGTCGACCCGATGACGTCGACCGAGACAAGATCCTTCGAGTCCGCATCGGCCCAGTTAAGCGGTAGCCCTTCCAGTCGTATCGTGAACGACGTCGGAGTCGTCTTGATGACCTGAAACAGGGTCGGGATGTAGGGCTTCCCGACAATCGCGCCCGGCTTCCGGAGATACCCCGCACACGACAACCCCGGCTCGGAGAGAACCACAGCCCGCGCCGTGCCGAACACCTCGCCGGTAGGGTCGCCCACCCTGATGTTGCCGCCCTCGATCGTGACAGGCCAGGAGATCTTCCAGCTGGCTTTCTTGGTAAGGGTGTCGTCGAACGCTGGGCCGGCATGACCCGGTCGGTTGTCGTTGTGCTGCACGATCATGCCGCTCCCAGAACCGGTGTAAACGATCGTGAGGGCAAGCTTGTCGGTCGCGGTCTGCGTCGAGCGCCCAGACGAACCGCCGGCTACGCCCGCTGCGGCCGCGCCAGCGCCAACTGCGATCACAACCAGCGCAGCCGCAACAGTCCGGTTCGCCCGTGCCCGAAGCAGCCTGTGTGTACGCGCATCCCCTCGATCCACCGGATTCACTGTTGCAACCCGCACGCCGAGCGTGAACCAATGCGCCGTAAACGCCCACCAAATCCGAGCCCCGTACCGATGTCCCGAGGATCACATGCGCCTACCACCAAGTCAAGAGACACCCGCCTGCGCGAGCGTGCTCTCGCCAGAGCCACGGTTCTGACTAGAAGCGTGACCGTATTGGCGGCCCAGCGTTGCCTCCTGCAGAAGCGTGATCCTTCGGTTAAGAGGAGCGCGGGCCAATCGACCTCCTGGTCCGAACCCAGGAGGTCGCCGGTTCGAGTCCGGCTAGCTCCACTCCCTCGTGAAGTCCGCCCGGCTTCGCCGAGCCATGACGACTTCACGAGGATCGGCGTCTCTCAGCCTGTGCGTGCCTCGCCAGTCATGCCGCTCCGCGCGTCTGGAACACCACCGAGCGGAACGAAACCGGTCTCGGCCAGCACGGTGGCAGAACGACACTCTGAGTGTCGCCTGGTGGCCGCGAATCGTTCGTCGTCCTGGTGGATCATCGCGGCCGACAGTCGCGCTGCGACGTAGCCGGCACCAACGCTCTAGGTTCCACCCGCGATCGCCCCGAGGGCTGAGGCGGCGTACGCTTGATGCATGCAGCGGCGTTCGGACGGGGACACGAGCGCCGCGTGCGGCTCGTCGGCCGGCGACGCGACAGAACTGCCGACCCGCGGCGCTCCCTTCTCCCGGCCTCCGCCCCTCACGCGGTCTCCGATCGTCGGGCGCGTCGCGGAGCTCGACGCGATCGCGAGTTGGTTCCACGGGTCACGCCCCGGCCTGCTCGAGATCGAGGGAGAGGGCGGGATCGGGAAGACCACGCTGCTGGAAGCAGCTGTCCGCCTCGCCCGGGACGCGGGCTCTCTCGTCCTGGCGAGCCGCCCGGCCGAGGTGGAGACAGCGGTGTTGTACGGGGCGCTTGCGAGCCTACTCGAGCCCGCCCTGGAGACCGTCGACCGAGAGACGCCGCCGCCGCGCCTTCGCGCGCTCGAGGGGGCGCTGCGTCTCCGCGACATCCCGGGCTCGAGCCTGGACGAGACGGCGGTCGCGCTGGGAGCCCTGTCCGTGTTGCGCGCCATCGCTGCACAGCGGGGCGTCATGATCGCAATCGACGACGTCCAGTGGCTCGACGCCTCGTCACGAACCGTGCTGACGTACGCGCTGCGGAACCTGCGCCCGGATGACGACGTCGTCGTGGCCCTCGCGACCCGTATGGGCGCCGGACGTGGACCGCTCCGGCTCGGAGATTCGAATTGGGTGCATGCGGCGCAGCGGTTGCAGCCGGGCCCGCTGAGCGTCGGCGCGCTGCACCGGGTCGTCCACGGCCGGCTCGGTGCGTCGCTCTCCCGGCCCAAGGCAGTTCGGCTTCACTCGATCAGCGGCGGCAATCCCCTCCATGCGATCGAGCTCGCACGCGTTGTTGCGGCCGCAGGGCCGAACGAGGTGGCGCTCGACGTTCCCGAGTCGCTCGCCGAGGTCCTCCGGGCGCGCCTCGAGCCGCTGTCGTCGCGAGCACGGAGGCTCCTCGTCGCAATTGCGGCCGCGGGCCGCGTGCGGCCCGAGCAGCTCATGCGCCTGGCCAACGCTCCCGAGATCGACGAGGCGGTCGAGCACGGTGTGCTCGTGCTTGTCGACGGCCAGGTCGCCTTCTCCCATCCCCTGCTTGCGTCGACGGTCTACGGAGACGCCGGGGAACTCCACCGTACCCGCGTCCACTCACAGCTCGCGCAGCTCGCGGAGTCCTCGGAGGAGCGCGCCCGCCATCTTGCGCTCGCGGGGACCGGCCCCGACGAACAGGTCGCGGAGGAGCTCGAAGCCGCGGCCGAGACGGCGTGTCGCCGAGGTGCGCACGAGGCCGGCGCCGGCCTCTACGAGCAGGCGGCGAGGCTCACTCCATCGAGGTCGGAATCGGCGCAGGCCCGGCGGCTGGTGTCGGCAGCGGAAGCGCATTTTCGAGCAGGCGAGGCGGAGGGAGCCCGCGCGCTCCTCGAGACCGTCGCGACCGGAGAGGGCCCGATGCGATGGGAGGCGCTCTGCCGTCTCGGGTTGTTGCTCGACGAGACGGTCGGCGGGGAAGCGTCCGTGCCGGCCCTCGAGGAGGCGCTGGAAACTGACGATCCCATGATCGCCTGGCAGGCACACCGCGGTCTCGCCCAGACCCTCTGCTACGTCGGCAACCTCAACCGCGCCCTCGAGCACGCCGACGCCGCAGTTCTCGCCGCGGAACCGCTCGCAGACCCGCAAGCCCTCGCCTCCGCAACGGCGATGCAGGCGCTGGTGCGGAAAATGGCCGGGCATCCCGACTGGCGCCACCCGCTCGACCGCGGGCTCGAGCTCGAATCGACGATCGAGCTTCCCGAGCTGGACGGGTGCCCGAGCGCCTTCGCAGCCGACATCCTGCGGTTCGCCCTGGAGCTCGCCGGGGCGCAGAGTGCCTACGAGACGATGCTTGCGCGCGCCACCGAGAGGGGTGACGTGCGGACCGAGGTGTGGTGTCACTTCGGGCTCGCGGCGGTCGCGATCGCTTCGGGGGAATGGGTTCGCGCGGAGGAGCACGGCGGGGACCTGCGGGACCTCGCCGAGCAGACGGGTCTCCTGTACCTGCCGGCGCTGCGCACGTCGGCCCACCTCGCCGTGCTTCGCGGAGAAGCGGCCGAGGCGCGGTCGCTCCTGGCGACCGTCGTCGCGCGCGCCGAGCCGGCCGGCGAGCTTCACAACCTGAGAGGCGCGCTCCAGCTCGAGGGCCTGCTGGAGCTGTCGTCGGGAGATCCGAAGGCTGCGATCCCTCCGCTCCGCCGCGCCAGGTTGCTCGCGGAGGAGATGACGATCGGAGAGCCGAACATGCTCTTGTTCATCCTCGACGAGGTCGAGGCGCTCGCCGGGACGGGCGACCTCGCATCGGCAGCGCAGGTGATGCGCGAGTTCGACGCGCGTTGCGCCGGGCACGACGCGCCCTGGATCGCACCGTTGGCGGCTCGTGCCCGCGGAGCAGTCGAGGCTGCAGAGGGTAACCTCGACGCCGCCTGCTCCACGCTCGAGCGGGCGGTCGCCGTCGAGGAGTCCGTGCCCCTCCCGCTCGAACGGGCGCGCACGCGGCTGGCTCTCGGGCGCGTCCTGCGCCGGTTGCAGCGACGGTCGGACGCGCACGCGATGCTCGCCGAGGCGCTCGAGCGCTTCGAGGAGCTCGGCGCGTCGCTCTGGGCCGAGCGCACCCGCGAGGAGCGAGCGCGCATCGGGGGCCGCGCCCTGTCGAGCGACGACCTCACCCCGACCGAGCAGCGAATCGCCGAGCTCGTCGGCGGGGGGATGACGAACCGGGAGGTCGCGGCGACGCTGTTCGTGACGCCGAAGACGGTGGAATCGGCCCTCACCCGTGTGTATCGCAAGCTCGGCGTCCGCTCACGCACGGAGCTTGCGCGCCGCCTCGGCGACCACGTCTGAGCAAAGTGTGGGGGTTTCCCGGTTTCGGCCGGGCGGCGGGGAGCCCAGGCTGGAGGGCGTGCCGAGATTCCTCGTCGAGTCGTACGTTGCCGCATCCTCGGCCGCGTTCGAGGACGCATGTGAGCGTGCACGGACGACGGCGGACAGCGACGCACGCGTCGTCTACGTCGAGACGACGTACCTGCCCGGCGACGAGACGGTCTTCCACCTCTTCGACGCCCCGTCAGCGGAGTCGCTTGACGAGGCGGGGCGTCGGGCCGGGCTCCAGTTCGAGCGAATCGTGCCGGCCGTGAACCACCCGTCCCGAGAGCGAAAGGAGAACAGAGATGCGTAAGCGTGAAGCGAGCAGGCCGTGCAACCGTCGACTGTGGTCGCTGACACTCGTGGTCGCGCTCGTCGTCGCCGCGGTCTACATCGCTGGAGCGACCGCGGCTCGCCGGGCGGCGGCGCCGGGAGGCGGCTACAAGCTCGCCGGGACCTGGGGGAAGACCGGGACCGGGAACGGCCAGTTCGCGACCAACGGAGGCGGGATCGCCGTCGACAAGGCCGGCAACGTCTACGTCGCGGACAGTGACAACACCCGCGTTCAGGTCTTCTCCGCGACAGGGAGGTTCCTGCGCAAGTGGGGATCGCAGGGCACCGGGGACGGCCAGTTCGGCAACCCGGAGGATCTTGCGATCGCGCCTGACGGAACCATCTGGGTCGCCGACGACCCGAACGGGCGCTATGAGCAGTTCTCGAGCAGCGGCGCGTTCCAGACGACGCTGCCGGCGCCGCACGGCGAGCTCGCCCGCGACGTTGCCGTAGCGTTCGACGGCAGCGTGCTCGGCGCGGTCGAGGGAACGGAGAAGGGCGGCTTCCACCGCTTCGCCAAGACCGCGAGCGGGTGGGATCCTGCAGGTCCGCTTCTTGGCGGACAGGCGTTGTCGCGGGCGGACGACATCGAAGCCTCGCCGGACGGCAGCATCTATCTCAGCCGATCCGCGAGCAACGCTGGCGGCCTCACCGACCGGGTTCAGCGCTTCTCAGCGGACGGAAAGCTCATGAGCTCGATCAAGCTGGCGAGCGGCGACGGAACCCGCGGGATCGGCGTCGACCTCGACTGCAACGTCCTCGCGCCGTACAGCGTGAACGGCAGCGCGATGGTGAAGTACTCGCCGACGGGGAAGAAGCTCGCGACCGTGAACCTCCCGTACGTCGCCAGGGACATCGCAGTCGGACCCAAGGGCGACGTCTACGTGCTGATCCAGGCCGCGGGCGTCGTCCACTTCGTCGAAGACCGGTCGAGACCCGGCCACGCAGTCGTGCCGGGGACGATCGCCGTGTCGGGCGGCGTCGCGAAGGTGAAGTACACGCTCGCGGGCGTGGCGTGTCCCGCGCAGATCGACGCGACGGCAAGCCTGACCGGCAAGGGCGTCTCGGGGAAGGCGAGCGTAAAGGTCGCCGCGGGGAAGTCGACCGTGATCTCGATCCCGGTCAAGGCGGCAAAGGGCAGCGGCACCGCGACGTTCAAGATCGTCCTCAAGACGAACGGCCGCGCCACGACGCAGACGCGCGCCGTGATGGTGAAGGTGCCGTAATCGACTCCTCCTTTGGGCAATGCCGGGAGACCCCGAAGCGGGGTCTCCCGGCATTCCAAGCGTCACCTCTGCGAGCCGGTAGGTCTAGGCCAGCTCGGCCAGCAGGTCGAGAACTTCGCTGACCGGTTCGTGCTCGCCGGAGCGGATCTTGCGCCGAAACGTCAGGCGCTGGCAACCGTTACGGGACTGCCACCTCTGTGTTGTCCACTGTGGCTACGCCCGTGCTACCGACCGTGATACCGAACTGAGGGAATCTGAACGAATTCAGCTCAACCGGCGTCACCTGAACAAATCGAGCCCGCCCGGGCTAGAGCGACTCGTGGCCAATCGCACCCAGGAGGTCGCCGGTTCGAGCCCGGCTAGCTCCACTCGTTGCTTCTTTGGAACCTTGCCCCGATCGGCCGAGTAACCGTCTAGCTCTTCCGAGCTCACCGCCAGATCGCCCCGACTAACGGTCGCGATGCCCATCGGGAAGCGGCAGCGCAACTGACATGGAGATGGTGCGCTCGTACCGGGGCTAGCGCTGTCGCGGCCGGCCTCCTGGTTGTCGCTTCGGTGGTCGAAGGCGAATTCACGGCCGGCGTCATAGGCGCTGTCATAGTCGATCATCGAGGCGACCGGTGATAGTGATGGGGTCGAGAACAATCCGCGGGCGGGGCGCCACAGTGCCGCCGCTTCCTCCACCCGTTGGCGCCGACGATCTCCCCGACGGAGATGCTGACCTGCTGCCGGACGGCGATGCCGATCTGCTGCCCGATGGGGATGCCGACATGGCAGACAATGAAATGGACGCCGCCCTGATGGAGGGGTTCGCAAACGCCGTCGTGACGACGGGTCGCTAGCTCCCCAGAGCGCGTCGGCCGGGGAGGCCGGCACCGCGAGGATGGCCGGCTCCTAGCCACCGAAACGAACGGACGCCGACCCAAGCCGTGCTACCAGTCGTGCTCCCAAAATGAGCGAATCCTGCCGAACTGGGAAAACCTAACTTCGCTCAATCAGTTGTGCTCATCGCGCGCTCAGTGGGGTGCGCGCGGATCCTGGAACCGTGCGACGGTGAAGGCGAGCAGGATTGGCACGTTCAGCGTGAAGGTAGCGAGCAGGAGCGTCATCACGACGAGCACCGGTCCGCGCGTCTGGTCGTAGACGAACGCGTACTCGATCATCCCCGCGATTACGATGTACGCGAGGAGCGCCCACTTGGCGACCTGGAAGAAGCGCCACCAGGCGAAGTCTTTCTGGAGAGTGAGCAGCACGACGCTCGTGACCAGAACGAGCGCGGCCGCGACGAGGAGCCCGATCGCCGGTGCGAGCGGCGCGGTGCGGGGCAGGTAAGCGGCGAGGTAGATGACACCACTGGCAACGAGCGCGATCGAGGCCATGCCGAGCTGGGTGATCGGCGGCGCTGGCCGTGCGCCGATGGAACTGGACGTGGATGCGGGTGCCGCTGTGGTCATGCGCTGGCCAGCTTGGTCATGATCACGAGCGTCGCGATCTGCATCGCGCCGGTGATCCCCGCGGTGTAGATGAAGCGCTTCATCAGCTTCTCGATCACCGCACCGTCCGGCTGCGGCTTGCGCATCTCGAAGAGGACGGCCAGGTTGGCCGGCTCGAGCAGACCGATCGCGATCACCGCCATCACGGCGACGACGATCATCGACGCGACCACCCAGCCGTGCTGCGGGTAGCCAGCCGCAAGCATGCCGTTGTGCCGGGCGAGCTGGAAGCCGGCGGCGAGCGTCATCGTCACGAGCGTCGGGATGATCAGCACCATCTTCGGCATCAACCGCGCGGTCAGTTCGGCGCGGCTCTGCAGCGACATCCGCCCAAGGATCGGTCCGAGCACAAACCCGAAGAAGAGGTCGATCCCCGTCCAGAGCCCGCCGCCGACGACGTGGAACGCATCGAGCGCCCAGAGCGAATTCGTCGCGATAGCGACGACGATGCCCACCATGATCGCCCCGACGATCGGTAACGCGCGCACGGGCAGGATCTCAACCTGGGGCCGCTCGAGAGGGGCCGACCCAGCGTGCACCCCAGCGCCGACCGCTGCCATGGCGGGGGAGTGTAATGCGTTGAGGCGGATGGAGTCGGCCGACAGTGGGGCTGTTACGGTCCCGCCCGAGGCCGGCGGTTGGCAGGCATATCTAGACGACGTCGACTATTCCTCGACAACGAGTGCGTCCTTCGGCCGGCGCAACCGCGTCAGCTGCGGACGTGGCCTCCTCTTCATGGGGATCAATAAGTCAGGCCTGAGAGCCTGCAGGCGGTTGCGAGAAGCGGAAACCGCCTGCACCGGGGATTTGCGAATCCCGTTCACCCTTGGGTTAAGCGAAGCTGCCGCTCTCCGGGAAGACCTCCTGGTCCTCCGCCAGACGCGGGCCAGGAGGCTTCATCATGCTGCGTTCTCGTCCCTCGGCGCCGGTTGAAGGGCGCTCCTTGATCGGTCACGCCGCAGGCCGCACGGGCCGGGGGAGCTACGATCGCCCGACACGGGGCAATCGCGATCCAGGGGAGGACGGACATGGCTGAGAACGGGATGACGCTCGTGGTCGGCGCCACCGGCACGCTCGGAGGCCTGATCTGCCGACGGCTCGCGGACAGGGGCGTCCCCGTGCGGGCCGCCGTGCGTTCCACCTCTGACCCCGAACGGGTCGCGGCGCTCCGCGCGCTCGGCGCCGAACTCGTCGAGGCCGACCTGAAGGACCTCGCGACGCTGCCGGCGCTGTGTGTCGGCGCGTCCGCGATCGTCAGCACCGCGGAGGCAGTGGGGCGCCAGCCCGACGACACCCTCGACCGCGTCGACCGCGACGGCCAGTCCGCGCTCGTCGACGCCGCCGCGGCCGCCGGCGTCGGCCGGTTCGTCTTCGTATCCCACTCGACGACCGTGCTCGCCGTCGACACTCCGTTCGAGCGAGCCAAGCTCGCCGTGGAGCAGCGCCTGCAGGAGAGCGGGATCGACCACACGATCCTCCGTGCGACGTTCTTCACCGAGTTCTGGCTCGGTCTGCCCGGCGGCTTCGACCACGCGAACCGCAAGGTCACCGTCTACGGCGACGGCACGAGCCCGATCAGCTTCATCTCGCAGGACGACGTCGCCGAGTTCGCCGTCCGCTCGATCGACACGCCTGGGGTCAAGAACACCGTGCTTGAATTGGGCGGCCCGGATCCCGTCTCGCCGCTCGCGGCGATCGAGCTCTTCGAGCAGCTGACCGGTGAGAGCTTCGAGCGCGTCTTCGTGCCGCTCTCCGAGCTCGAGTCGCAGCTGGTCGGCGCGACAGACCCGATGCAGGAGTCGTTTGCCGGGCTGATGCTTGCATACGCCCGCGGTGACGCGATCGACATGGGCCCGACGCTCGAGCGCATCCCCGTCGAGCTGACCTCGGTCGCCGACTACGCGCGCAGGGCCGTCGGAGCCACGGGCTGAGCCTCCCCGAGGCCGGCGTCTCCTGCACCGCCTCGCGGGGCGGCGGCCTCCTGGTCGCCTGCCACGGATGCGGCGGACCTCCTGGTCATCTAAACGGGGCTACCCAAACCGTGCCCTCGTAGCCTGCGACGCTAGAGCCGGTAGAAGCCTTACGACGCGAGCCGGCGGGTTACTCAGCTGTGATGTCGGCGAGCTTGGCCCCGGAGAGCGCAAGCAGGTCGGTGGTGCGCATCTTGATCGACTGTTCGTGCGTTCCCGCTTCGACGATCACGTGGTCGAGTTCGGCGATCCGGAAGTCGACCAGGATCCGATCGGTGGCCGGGCCGCCGAGCGGAGGCACCGCGCCGAGTTCGAACCCGAGATAGACCTCCGCGATCTCCTGCTCTGTTGCGAGGCGGAGCTTCTGGTCGCCGACGGAATCGCGCACCTTGTGCAGGTCGAGCCGCTCCGAGGCCGGAATCACCGCGCGCACGAAACCGCTCGAGCCGTTCAGGATCAGCGTCTTGCCGACCTCTCTCGGGGGCACCCCCATCGCTGCCGCTTCGTCCCTTGCACGCTCCGTGTGTGCATGCGGCATCAGTTCATAGTCGAGGCGCTCCTCGATCAGCTCTCTGACGATGTCCGTGGTGGTCACGGTCTTCCTGTCCGACGTGGAGCCTTGGGCTCGATCACGGCGTCATTACTGGGGTAGAAGTGGCTCTCGCGGCCGTCGTCCCAGTTCACGCGGTAGTGCTCGTGGCCGGGCTCGCCCAGCACCTCGAGAATCTCGCCCTTTCGCGCTTTCTCGCCGACCCGATGGCCGTGAATGACCAGGACGTCACCGGGGGACACGTGCGGGTGGTCAGCGGTCTTCGTCATGGGATCTCCTTGCCGTGGGCATCGAAGAGCGTCGCTCGCGCGGGGCGGTCGTGCATCGGGGACAACACGGACTCGACGTTGCCTCGGGGTCATGAAGCGGGCCTGCTGAACCGTCATGAGGACTAGGCCGTAGGTTCGGTCGGTGTGGCTCCCGATGCCAGGCACGTGGCTCCCTGCCAGCCTGAGGCGATGGCGGACGTACGGGCGCCGGTCGAGGTGGGTGAGGGGCTGATCGAGCTGACGGTCGGGCCGGAGATGTGGAAGCGCGTGTTCGCCGTCGCGCCGCTCGTGTTGGTCGGGACGAAAGAGGCTGACGGCTACGACTTCGCTCCCAAGCACATGGCGATGCCGCTCGGCTGGGAGGGCTTCTACTGCTTCGTGTGCAGTCCGCGGCACGCGACGTACGGGAACGTGATCGAGCATCCCCAGTTCACGGTCAGCTTTCCCAGGCCCGAACAGATCGTGGAGTCGAGCCTGGCCGCGGGCGGTCGGTTCGAAGGCGGTGCGAAGCCGACGCTGGCGGCCGTGCCGTCCGTGCCCGCGCGTGCGGTGGACGGGCGGCTCGTCGAGGGCTGCTTCCTCTATCTGGAGTGCGAACTCGAGCGAATCGTCGACGGCTTCGGGCCGAACAGTCTGATCGTCGGGCGGGTGGTGGCTGCGTCGGCAGCCCGTGACGCGGTGCGCGGAGCCGAGGTGGACGATGCCGATCTCGTGCACCGGCTCGGGCTGCTTGCGTATCTCGCTCCAGGCCGGTTCGCCGTTGTGCGCGACAGCCTGTCGTTTCCGTACCACGCCGACTTTCGGCTCTAGCACGATGGCGCCGGCTGCCTCACAACTGATTCTCGGCTGGCTGAGCGAGCGCGACCGAGAGCAGGTCGAGCTACTGGAGCGACTCGCACGAGCCGAATCGCCGTCGCTCGACTCCGGAGACCCAGCGCGGGCCGTACGACATCCTCGCTGCCGAGCTCGAACGGATCGACTATCTGGTTCGGCCCGTCCGCGGCGAAGGGGTCGGAGATCACCTGTACGCGCGGCCGAGGCAGCGGCTCCACGGCGGTCCGCGCCAGCTCCTGATCGGTCACATGGACACCGTCTGGCCCGTCGGGACGATTGCCGAGATGCCGCTCCACGTGGAGGGCGGGTTGCTCTTCGGGCCGGGCGTGGCCGACATGAAGGGCGGCCTGGTCGAGATCGTGTTCGCGCTCCGTGCGCTGCACGAGCTCGAGCTGCGACCTTCGGTGACGCCGGTCGTGTTCGTGAACACGGATGAAGAGATCGGTAGCGTCGAGTCGACCCGCTTCATTCGTCTGCTCGCCCGTGGAGCCGAGAGAGCGTTCGTGCTCGAGTCGGGCGAGGGTGCCGACGGGAAGCTCAAGATCGCCCGCAAGGGCCTGGGCCGGTTCACCGTGACCGTGCACGGCCGAAGCTCACATGCCGGCGCGGATTTCGAGCACGGGGTCAGCGCGATCCTCGAGCTCTCTCACCAGGTGCAGCGGCTATTCGATCTGAACGACCCGGCGCAAGGCGTCACGGTCAACGTCGGCACCATCGACGGGGGACTCCGTTCCAACGTCGTCGCGCCCGTGGCGAGCGCATTCGTCGACGTGCGCGCGCCGACGGCAGCTGCGGCTCACCGGCTGGAGCAGGCGGTCAGAGGTCTGCGGCCCGTCCTCGAGGGGGCCACGATCGAGGTCGAGGGAGGCTTCGGCCGGCCTCCGATGGAGCCGCTCCCGCGTAACCGGGCGCTGCTCGCGGCCGCGAAGCGCACTCGGTCATGAGCTGGGCCTGTCGCTCGAGGATGCGGGTCTCGTCGGCGGCGGCTCGGACGCGAACACGACCAGCCTGTTCACGGGCACGCTCGACGGGCTCGGCCCGATCGGCGAGGGCTCGCATGCGTCAGACGAGCGGGTCGATACAGCCCGGCTGCCCGAGCGGTCGGCGCTTCTGGCGCTGCTTCTGCTCGAGCCGGCCATCCGGCCGCGGCTGGCCGGCCGTCGGTCACCGCAGCACGCAGGCCGTGCTCACGGCGCCGGCGGCCGTGCGGGTTGCGGTTCGCGGCACAGGCGGGAGCGACACGAACGTCGAGATCGTCGCCGCCTGGCGCGCACTCGGCATCGACGCGGCGCTCGTCGCCTCGAACGAGACTGGGCGCGTGGCTGCGACCGGGCGACGTCGCGCTCGGGCCGGCTCGACATCCTGCCGACCATCGACGGCGTCGAGCCCGGCCTCCTCGAGCTTCTCTGGCTCGAGCGGCGCGGTTTCCGTGTTCTCAATCCGGCCTCGGCCCTCGCCGCCGCTCACGACAAGCTGCTCACTGCCCGCCTGCTTGCCCGGGCGGGGATCCCTCATCCGCGCACCGAGCATCTACGGCCCAACGGTCGACCGTGCCGGACATCGAACCGCCGCTGGTCGTCAAGCCACGCCACGGCAGCTGGGGCGTCGACATCTTCCGGTGTGACAGCGAGGAAGCGCTTCAGCGCTGTCTGGAGGCAGTCCGCATGCAGGCCCTGGTTCCAGCGGCACGGAGCGCTGGTCCAGGAACTGATCCCGCCCGTCGGGCACGACCTCCGCCTCGTCGTCGCCGCCGGAGTGGTGATCGGCGCCACCCGCCGCATCGCCGCCCCCGGCGAATGGAGAACGAACGTCAGCCTCGGCGCAACCCGCAGCCCGACGCGACCCACGGCGGCCGCGTGTGCGCTCGGCATCGCCGCTGCGGCCGCGATCAACGCCGACCTCGTCGGCATCGACCTCCTGCCGACCGAGGAGGGGTACTCGGTCATCGAGCTCAACGGCGCGGTCGATTTCGACGCGTCGTACGCCCTACCGGGCCACGACGTCTTCCGGGACGCAGCCGACGCGCTTGGGCTGCTACCCGTGGATGCCGGGCCGAAGCCTCTGCGTCCGGGCGCCGAGGGCCGCTATCCGGTCGTCGGAGCGGAGGCTCGATGGGCGCGGTGACCGGCGACCGGATCGAGCGCCGCTTCGAAGCGGTGGTGTTCGACTGGGACGGGACGGCGGTGCCCGACCGGGACGCCCCGGCCGAGCGGGTTCGGCTGGTGCTCGAGCAGCTGTGCGAGCGCGGCTTCGACATCGGTGTCGTCAGCGGGACGCACGTCGAGAACGTCGACCGCCAGCTCGCCGCACGGCCGGCCGGCCCGGGCCGTCTCTACCTTTGCCTGAACCGCGGCTCGGAGGTGTTCGACGTCGGGCCGGACGGCCCGCGCCTCCTGAGCCGGCGCGTTGCCTCCCCCGAGGAGGAGGCGGCGCTGACCCGTGCCGCCGAGCTCACCGTCGAGCGCCTCGCCGCCAGAGGGTTGCAGGCGAAGATCGTCGCCGAGCGCCTCAACCGAAGGAAGATCGATCTGATCCCCGATCCGGGCTGGGCAGACCCGCCGAAGGCGCGGATCGCGGAACTCGTGGAGGCGGTCGAGAGCCGACTCGGCGCGTGCGGCATCGCAGGGCTCGCCGCCGTCGTCGAGATCGCCCAGGCGGCGGCCGGGGAGATCGGGCTCGCCGACGCGCGGGTGACGAGCGACGCGAAGCATGTCGAGATCGGCCTGACCGACAAGTCCGATTCCATGTCCTGGCTGCTGGAGGAGTTCCAGCGCCGCGGTATCGGCCCGCAGGATGTCCTCGTCGCCGGTGATGAGTTCGGGCCGCTCGGTGGGGTTCCGGGCAGCGATTCGCTCATGCTCGTCCCCGCGACGGGATCGGCAACCGTCGTCTCGGTCGGAGTCGAGCCGTTCGGGGTGCCGGACGGCGTGGTCGCGCTCGGCGGCGGGCCCGACCGGTTCCTCGAGCTCCTCGACGACCAGCTCGCCCGGCGGGAACAGCACGACCTGCCCCTCGTGTCGGCCCAGCCCGGGTGGAGCGTTGCCTTCGACGGCCTCGACCCCGAGAGCGAACCGGGACGGGCGGCCATGCTCACGCTCGCCGACGGGTTTCTCGGAACGACGGGTTGCCCGGTCGCCGCCGACCCGGACGCGACGCCGCGAGTCTTCGCCGCCGTGTTCGACGGCGAGGGTCCGGCGACGTCGCTCCTCGAGTGCGAGGCGTGGAATCTCCTCCCGGGCGAGCTCGACCGAGCAAGCCTTCGCCGCGTCCTCGACCTCCGGGCCGGGCTCGTCCGCCAGGACCTCCAGCTGGCCGGCGGGGGCCGGCTGTCGGCCGTGCTCTTCTCGTCGTTCGCCCGGCCGGGATCGGCTGTGCTCAGAGCAGAAGGCCCCGCGCAGCTTCTCGCAGAGAGCACACCGCTCGCCGTCGGCGAGTCCGCGAGGGCGGACGTGGTCCGGCAGGGCCGCGTCACGCTTGCCCGCATGGGCGCGACCACCCGCCGCGTGGCCGTGGCGGCCGCAGATGACCATCTCGAGCAGGGTCCCCTCGGCCGCCTGGACCGCATCGCGGTCTACCGCTCTGACCCTGTCGAGCTGACCCGGCTGGACCTTGCGCTCCCCGACCTGGTCGAGGCCGAAGAGGCCGGCTTCGAGCGGCTGCTCGTCGAGCACCGGTGCGCCTGGGGCCGGCGCTGGGAGAACGCGGACATCCTCATCGAGGGAGACGCCGAGCTCCAGCTCGCCGTCCGGTTCGCGCTCTTCCACCTGATGGCATCGGTCGCAGACTCGGGAGAGGCGGCGGTGGGTGCCCGCGGCCTGACCGGGCCGGCCTACCGCGGGCACGTGTTCTGGGACGCCGACATCTTCGTCTTCCCGTTCCTCGCCGCCACGCACCCCGAGGCGGCCCGGGCGATGCTCGAGTACCGGATCCGGCGGCTTCCCGCGGCGCGCGCGGCGGCGCGCGCGAGCGGCCGGCGAGGAGCCCGCTTCCCGTGGGAGTCGGCCGCGACGGGCGACGACGTCACACCTCCGCTCGGCGCGCGACCGCGCCGGGCGGGTGATCCCGATCCGCACCGGCCAGCTCGAGGAGCACATCGTCGCCGACGTCGCCTGGGCCGCCGCCTGCTACGTCGACTGGACCGGCGACGAGGAGTTCGCCGCCGGCCCGGGCCGCGAGTTGCTCGTCGAGACCGCCCGCTACTGGGCCTCGCGGATCAGGCTCGACGCCGACGGGCGCGGCGCACATCTACGGCGTGATCGGCCCCGACGAGTACCACGAGCCGGTCGACGACAACGCCTACACGAACGTGATGGCCCGCTGGAATCTCCGCCGTGCCGCCGAGCTCGTCGCCGCCGCGCCCGGCGACGTCACGGCCGAGGAGCGGGCGAGCTGGCTACGCGCTCGCCGACATCGCTCGTCGACGGCTACGACCCCGACACCGGGCTCTACGAGCAGTTCGCCGGCTTCTGGCGAGCTCGAGCCGCTCGTCATCGAGGACGTCGTTCCGCGCCGCCCGATCGCGGCCGACCTGCCTGCTCGGGCGCGAGCGGGTGCCCCGGCGCGCAGGTCCTCAAGCAGGCCGACGTGCTGATGCTCCACCACCTCGTCCCCGACGAGGTCGCGCCGGGACTCGCTGCGACCCGAACCTTCGTCTTCTACGAGCCGCGGACGCGCACGGCAGCTCGCTCTCGCCCGGCATCCACGCCGCGCTGTTCGCGCGTGCCGGGATGCTGGAGCGGGCGGTCGAGACCCTGCACACGACGACCCGGATCGACCTCGACGACCTCACGGGCACGACCGCCGACGGGCTGCACCTCGCCACGATGGGCAGCGTCTGGCAGGCGCTCGCGTTCGGGTTCGCGGGGCTTCGGCCGACCGCGGAGGCGCTTCGGATCGACCCGAGGCTGCCCGCGGGGTGGGCGGCCCTCGAACTGCGCGTCCGCTTCCGCGGCAGCAGCGTTCGTGTGCGGATCGAGCCTGCCGCGCTCACCGTCACGGCCGATCCCGGAGTGCCGGTCATCGTGGTCGGAACGTCCGATCCGGTCGCGGCCGGGCCGGACGGGGTCAGATTCGAGCGCCGGGGCGAGGGCTGGTCGGCGGTGTAAGCACCGGAGCGCTGTCCTTCAGCTCCTGCTCGCTCCAGAGACGCTTTGCCCCGTGCTCCGCGGTCTGCTGCGGCCCGACCAACCTCGGCGAAGGAGCCCCCTCGGCATGCACGGCCGCGTAGGCGCAGACCATGATCTGGTGGGGCGAGCCCCCCGGCACGTCGAGGATGTCGCCGGCCCAGGTGTAGACGTGGTTCCCGGCGGCGCAGCGCCGCGCCTGGAGTCGAAGCTGCCAGCGTGCCTCGACCACATCGGCGGAAAGCGGTCCAAGCTCCTCCTCGGCCGTGGCGATCTCGGCGACGAAAACCGCATCGTCGGCCATGGGGCCTCGGAGTTCGGTGGCCATCGTCTCTCTTTTCGGCCTTTCGTGGCGGAACGTGAAGGGCAGCGAACGACGATGCGCCCTCGAGTCGAGGCGGCAGTGTACGTGACGACGCACGAGGGCCGTTCAGCGGCCGATGCCGTGTACCGTCTCGCGGCTGTGGAAGCCCCCGTTCTGTTCGACTTGCGCGAGTCGGTCGACCGGTACCGGCGAGCTTGGTTTGAACGCCGTTGGCTGGACCGATGGATGTCCTGCCGTTCGTCTACGGACAGCGGAGCGCCGACGGCGCCTCCTGGTTGTCGACCAGAGCTTGGAGCCAACGCGAGTCCGAGAAGGTTTGCCACCTTTGGCGTAAACGGCACGGTTCTGTGAAAGTCCGGGCAGCTTGGGAGACGACATCCTTCTAGTCGGCCTTCACGAGGCTCCCTCACGGGGCGTCTCGCCGAGGCGCTACAAGCGTTGGACTCAGCGACCGTCGAGCGCGCGATCGTCGAACTTGACCCGGGATCGGCTGCCGATCGGATTTCTCGCCATCTCGGGGCGCTGATCGCCGGCGCGATCGATGCGGACGACCCCGAGGACCGAGCGAAGAAGGCGGTCGACCTGGCAGACGCGATCGCCCGCGCGCTCGTCGCGCACGGCGCCGACGCCGGTGTCCTCCTGGACGTCCCCCTCCAGCCGCCGCGCGCGCTTCGCACAATCCTCCCTTGCTGTCCCTGGCCGAAGTGATCAGGGGCGAGAAGCCTCGCCTGCCCGAGTGTTCAGGAATGTCCCTCGAGCGACTCGGCTGCGAAGTGCTCCACGGCGGTCACCGGCTCGGAGCCGTTGAAGAGCCGGAACAACCACCGCGTGTCGTCGGCGAATTCGAGGACTCCGCTCACCCGATAGGCGGGCGCGCGCTGCTCGTTTCCGTCTTCGTCCCTCACGACGACCGTCGTCGGTGCGACGAACCAGACCAGCTTGTTGCTGCCGCCAGTGTGGAGCGGCTCCAACTCCGACCAGCCGTAGGTGTGCGGTCGAGCGAACAGCGTGACAAAGAAGACGCGCAGTTCGTCGATCCCGGTCGCGGTCTCGTACTCGTCGGAACCGAACAGAACGCCGTCCGCCTGGAACAGGGAAACCGCACCCTCTAGGTTGCGCAGCCGGAGCTGTGCCTCGAACTCGCGCAGAGCGTCCTTGACGAGCTCTTGCCGCGTGCCTGGCTCCACACGCGCGATCTTGCCAGACACCGACTGCGCCGTCGCGCCAACCGAAGGCCCAGAACAGGACCGGCGTGATCAACGTTGGTCTGCGCCAGTGTTCGGAAATGTCCCTTGGCGGAAGAACGCTCAGGGACACGTCATCGAGCAGGCGTGAGCCTAGCTGGGCGGGGACGTCGTCCATGGTGGACACTTGACGGGTGCAGATTCCGGAGACGCGCTACGCGCGCAGCGGCGATGTCAACATCGCGTACCAGGTTGTCGGTGATGGGTCGGTCGACCTGCTGTGGATTCCGGTCTTCGCGCAGCACGTCGAGCTGTCCTGGGAGGAGCCATATCGCCGCGCCTGGCTGGAGGCGCTTGCAGCCGACTATCGGCTGATCATCTTCGACAAGCGTGGCACTGGTCTCTCCGACTGCGTGGTCGGCGCACCGCCGGTCGAGGTGCGGATGGATGATTGCCGCGTGGTCCTGGATGCGGCGGGCTCACAGCGGGCGGCGATCCTGACGTCTGGTGACGCGTCAGATCTCGCGCTGGTCTTCGCGGCGACGTACCCGGAGCGGGTTCATGCGCTCGTGATCTGGGAGGGCCAGTTTCGGGGGACGTGGGCTCCGGATTGGCCGTGGGCGCCTCCGCGCGAGGAGGCGCTTCGCCGCATAGACGAGGACGAGCGGCGCTGGCCGGCCTCACTGCTGGAGGACTTCGAGGTCATCGCCCCGAGCCTCGAACCGGAGAAGCGCGAAGCGTTCACCCGCGTGACCCGGTTGAGCGTCAGCCCGGGCTCGGCAGCAGCGTACAAGCGGATGGCGCTCGACGTCGACGTGCGCGGCGTGCTGCCGTCTGTACGCGTTCCGGTACTGGTGATGCACAAGGCGAACGAGCCGGACGAGGAGGCCGACCGCTGGGTCGCATCGCGTCTTCCGGCCGGCGAGTTCGTCTCGATCGACCGCCCCGACTGGGCCCCCGTCGTCGGCGATACCGCAACCCTCCTGGACCAGGTGCGCGGCTTCGTCACCCGGGCGGTTGGGCGTGGCGGCACGGAGGCGGATCGAGTGCTCGCCACTGTGCTTCTCACGGACATCGTTGGGTCGACCGCGCGCGCTGCTGCGCTCGGCGACAGCGCGTGGCGTGCTCTCCTCGAGCGCCACCACTCAGTCGTGCGCGAGCAGCTCGCCCATTTTCGCGGCGTCGAGCATGACACCGCCGGGGACGGCTTCTTCGCCTCCTTCGACGGGCCGGCGCGGGCGATCCGCTGTGCCTGTGCGATCCGCGACGCGCTCGAGGCGCTCGACCTCGAAGTACGCGCGGGAATCCACACCGGGGAATGCGAGCTGTTCGACGGAAAGGTCTCCGGGATCGCCGTCGCGACCGGTGCGCGTGTGTCCGCCCACGCGAGCCCCGGTGAAGTCCTCGTATCGCAGACCGTCAAGGACCTCGTCGCGGGCTCGGGCATCACGTTCAACGACCGTGGCGCCTACGAGCTGAGAGGCATCCCGGGGGACTGGCACCTCTACGCTGTCAGCAACAGCTGAAGGGCTCCCGAATCTGGCAAGTGACCCAGCGCGATGAATCTCGCCTGCACGAGTGTTCAGGAATGCCTCTTGACGTAGCGGCGCAGCGGCGCTTCCTACCGACGTGTCAAGGTCCAGTGGAGTAGACGAGGTCGAGGGTGTCCGTCCGACCTGCCCAGGAGAGCGTCAGCCGCCAGCAGCCCGGCGCGGGCACGTCGAGGTAGGAAGGACCGGGTCCATTCCGCACGACATGTCCGACTGGCGAGCCGATCGGGTTGTCTCCGCGCATCCGCTGCGCCCGGATCCAGAGTGCCGTCGGCGTTCTGGCCGGCGCTCGCGAGACCCACAGGATCTTGTTGCTGCGTCCTGGTGCCTCAGGCGAGCGCAGCGGATACCCGAAGAGGATCCCGACGATCCGCGCGGACCGGCCGAGGGCATACGGGACCCGCGGCCGAGGGCCGGAGAAGCCTGTTCGTGCCCACTCCGGGATCACCGAGTGGCTGACCCGCGCGCTGCAGACGTCGCCGGCTGCGACACCCGGCGAGGGCGTGTGGACAGCGAAAGCTGCAGCGACGACGGCACAGCCGAGAGCCACGAGCGCCTGTAGACGCCTCACGCCGAAACCCTAGAGGCTGGAGCGAGCGTCAGGACGTTTGGATGTCCGAGTGTTCAGAAAGGTCTCTTGAACCCGGCGCTCGTCTGTCCGGTGTCAAGGAGCCCCCCGCTCGACGGTTCTGTTTCGTGCTCTGCCGGGCGGCCGGGTGTGTCAGGGCGTTTCGAAGGTCGGGCCGAGCGGGATCAGCGCCTCAAGCTCGTCGAGCGTACCCGTCAGGTCGAATAGGGCCGCCTCGGCGTTCTCGCGGACATGGCGACCGTCGCGACTGCCGGCCAGGGCGGCACTGACGCCGGGCTGGTGTAACACCCACGCGATCGCAAGCTGGGCGACGGTGATGCCGAGCCGAGCGGCGATGGGGCGCATCCCGTCGGCAACGGCAAAGCTCCGTTCCGCCCGTCCCGGCGCCAGCAGGCGCTTGAAGAAGGATGACTCCACCCAGGGGCCGGTCCACAAGGCGAGCACCTGCTCGAGGGTCTTGTCGCTCAGGATCCCACTCGCGAGTGGCTCGTAGATGACGACGCCGATGTCGAGCTCGCCGCAGCGGGCTATCAAGCCGCGGTCGTCGAGATAGTCGATCATCGACAGTCCTGTCTGAACGAAATCGACGGGGCGCTGTGCGTGACAGCGCTCGATGTCGGTCAGCGCGTAGTTCGAGAGGCCGATCGCGCGGACAAGCCCGTCGTCCGCGAGTTCCGCCATTGCCCCCCAGGTCTCCTCGAGCGGGACACCTGTGTCGTCGGGCCAGTGCAGGAAGTAGATGTCGATCTGCTCGCGTCTGAGCCGACGCAGGCTGGCCCGGCACGCGGCGTGGATCTGATCGTGCCGGAACCCCGAGCCGCCGCCCGTCAGCCCGGCTGTGGGGGCAGCTTTCGTCGCGACTAGAAACTCTCCGCCGACCCGCCCGAGAGCAGCGCCAATCAACGACTCGTTGCGCGTCTCGAGGTAGTTCTCGGAGGTATCGAGCCAGTTGATGCCCGCGTCGAGGGCAGCATCGATGACCATCGTCGCCCGGTCTACGTCAGGCCCGACCTCCTCGGGGCCAAGTTCAAACCCGCCAAGACCTACGGCGGAGACCGACACCCCGCTCCGCCCTATTGCACGCAACTCCACGCGTTCCATGTGCAAGTCGAGACTAGTTGGGCGGGCTACAGAAACCAACCACCCACGTTCTAGCGACAGGGTCACGCCGTGCCCAAGTGTTCAGGAATGTTGCTTGACCGGCGCCGCGTTGGCGGCAGCGGACCTCGTCATCGTCCGGATCGCTGGCGTGTCTGCGCCCGAACCGGATCGAACTCGTCGGTTCTAGCGGGTTACTGCGCTCAGGATCTCCTCGAAGTACCTGTCGATCAGCATGTGCCCTGCCCGCAGGCACACGGTGAGATGTCTGTTGGGGATTGCGTCTGCCAAGAGTTCTGCGTCGGTGACGGGAACATTCGTGTCTTGGTCGCCGTGCCAGATCTCGACCTCGATCGTGATGTCTTCGGGCTGGAAGCCCCAGGGTTGCGTGTGTATCGCCATTTCTTGCTCGATGCCCCTGGTTCCCGAGCGGACGGCCTCCAGGAAAGCCTCCACAAGGACTGCTTGGACCTCGGGTCGGGAGGCGATGACTCGATCGGGTTCGGGCATGCCCTTGATCACCTGGGCGTACGTCCATTCCGGCCAGCGCCGGGCGGCGGCAGCCATCGCTGCCGTCTTCGCCCGCTCCAGCCACGGCGCCCTGCGATCCACGAACGTTTCACGCTTCCGCTGTTCCTCCGTCCGCAGACGATCGAAGGGAGCGACACCGCTCACGATTGCGACACGCGTCAATCGCTCTGGAATCTTGTAGGCGCACGCGGCCGCGTAAGGCCCTCCCGCCGAGACGCCAACCACTCCGAAGCGGTCAAACCCGAGTGCGTCGGCCAACTCGACGACGTCTTCGGGCCAATCCAGGAGTGTGCGTCTCGGCTGGAAATCGGAGAGGCCTATCCCCGGGCGATCGATCGCGATCCAACGCGACCGGTGAGCAACGAGCACGGCCGCATCGGCGTGTCCGTTCAGCCGAGAGCTTGGCATGCCGTGAAAAAACAGAACGGGCTGCCCGGCTGGATCCCCCCACTCAGCGAAACCGAGTCGGCGACCGTCTCCTAACAAGACCGTCTGCTCGAGGGCGCTAGAAAGACTCGTCGCCACGTTTGACCGTGCACGCTAGCCGAGTCCGTCGTCGGCACAGCACGATCAGGATGCCTGACTCCTACTCCAGCCGCGCAGGAGCGGCGTGCGCCAGTGTTCGGGAATGTCCAGTGAGCGTCGCGTCTGGTCTTGACCGAACGCCCTGATCGTCGACATTCGCGCTCGGGCGCGGCACTAGGATCCGCTCGTGGAGGGACACTCTGTCGGCGTCATCGGCGGTGGGATCGGTGGGTTAAGCGCAGCGCTGTCGTTGTTCCATGCCGGGTTCGATGTCCACGTCTTCGAGCAGGCCTCGACACTGAGCGAGGTTGGAGCAGGGATCCAGGTCAGCCCGAACGCATCGCGGCTCCTGCACCGGCTGGGTATGGCGGACGAGCTTGCCGCGATGGGGGTTCGGCCGCTGGCCTTTCACCAGCGCCGCTGGGACGACGGCAGGACACTACTTCGCACACCGCTCGGCGACGAGGTCGTGGAGGCTTTCGGGTTCCCCCATTACCAGATGCACCGGGCCGATCTGCTGGCCGCGCTCGTTCGGAAGCTCCCGTCGGAGCGCCTTCATGTCGGAATGCGCTTCGTCGGGCTCATCGACCATGGCGACCGTGTTCAGGCAACGTTCGAGGACGGAAGTCGTCTTGACTTCGACCTGCTGGTGGGAGCCGACGGGATTCATTCTGCAGTTCGTACTGCCCTCTTCACACCCCAGAGTCCCCACTTCACCGGCTGCGTCGCCTATCGCGGTCTCGTGCCTGCCGAGCGCCTCGCCGACCTTGCGCTCGAGGTAACCGCACAGGTCTGGATGGGACCCGGCAGCCACTTTGTGCATTACTACGTGCAGAACTTCCGCTTGGTCAACTTCGTTGCGATCTTCGACCAGGACACCTGGACGCGCGAGTCCTGGAACGACCGTGGCGAGGTCGAGGACGTGCTGGCAACGTACGACGGCTGGCACCCACAGATTCGCGCGATCGTAGGAGCCGTCGACTCGACGTTTGTCTGGGCGCTATTCGACCGCGCCCCACTTGAGCGGTGGTCGGTCGGGCGCGTCACCCTACTCGGCGACGCCTGCCATCCGATGCTTCCGTTCATGGCCCAAGGCGCGGCCCAAGCTATCGAGGACGGGGCAGCACTGGCGGCGTGCCTGAAGCACGAGCGGGACATTCCCACCGCGCTGCGCCTCTACGAACAACTCCGCCTACCGCGCGCGTCTCGCCTCCAGGCGATGTCCGCGACCAACAAGACGCGATTCCACCTCCCCGACGGGCTTGAGCAAGAGCAGCGCGACGCACTGATGGCAAGCGGCTCAACCGACTGGTCGATCAAGGCCGTGGAATGGCTCTACGGTCACGACGCGGGCACACTCGAACCAACCGCATAAGTCGACGACGCTGCCGTCTCTCCTCGACCGTCCGTCATCGTCTTCCGCTACTACCCACGCCCACTCGCTTGCCCGAGTGTTCAGGAATGTCCCTTGAGAGCTCTGACCGTTCTACCTCAGTAGGTAGCCCAGCCCGTTCACCAGCGCTGACCGACACCATCGTCGGCTGGGCCTGGACGCAGCCTTGCTTGGCTGGCCCGGCCAGGAGGTCTAGGGCGCCCCGATACGTGCGGTGGGAGCTCGCACACGCGAGTCTCCCACCTTTACCCGCGAGCAGGGACTATCAGCTCCCGGCAGTCAGGTAATTGGCAACGTCGATGGTCTTGAAGGTCGGCTTGGGCATACCCACCTCAACGCCTACGGCCCCAATCTTGGGCGCGAAATCGTCAAACTCCGCCTGGGACGTCCAGACATCGATCACGCGCAACCCGCCGCCGGTCACTGTTACCCAGTGAAAGAGACAGTCTTCATCTGGGTGCGGCCCTTCCGGGACGGCGCCTAGGAGCTTGAGGCTCTTGATGTAGTTCTCAAGCGTCGCCCCGGCACCAGTGAAGATCACCTCAACTGCAACTGCCATCAGGATGCTCCCTCCGTCTCGCCGTTCATTCCCCCGTTGCAGCACCTTGTCATGAATCGCACCAGCAAGTCAAACGCACGGCTTGCGCCTTGACCTTTATGCCCTACCTCAGTAGTTCGTACACGCCACATGCCGGACGATAGGCACGGCGGAGGCCCGCCGGGGCGGGCCTCCGTTACGAGTCGGACCGTTGATCTACGGCAGAAGGTGGAAGTCGATGTTCGACGCGTTGCTCTCGCCGTTTCCGAGGTCACGGACGTTGATGTATCCGCGCACGTCGGCGTAGATGCCCCGGCGTGGGCTCGGCCCTCCATCGCGGGAAGGACAAGCCTGAGAACCGACTAAACGGTGTCGTCCGCGCTGGCTCGATCACGGTTGGTCGATCGGTCCGGCCGGTAGTCCCCGCGCCCGGTGATCGCGAGGATCAGGTTGCGCGGTAGGGCTAGCGAGAACTGGTCGAGGATCGGTCGGGCGCCGTCGACGGCGAATGACGCGACGTCGGGCATCGCGCGTGCCCGATTGTCGGCTACCGAGCTCACTCGGGCGACCGCGATCGCTCCTTCGGGGCTCGCCAGGAAGGGGCCGATCGCGTTCCACGTCTCCTCGAGCACCCCGTTCGCTGCCAGCGTCCGGAAGATGCTCGGGAGATGCTGTGTCCCGTAGAGCGAGCAGATCTCCGGGAACAGCGGATGCTCGCCGCGGTCAGAGAACTCAGGCTCGGGTACGGGTGCCGCTGCCGGGAGGTCCGGTTTAGGCGTGGGCTGCCGAACTAATTCGCCGCTGAGCGAAAGCTGGAGCGAGGTCACGATCAGCAGCATGAACGGGAGCTCAGTGGCGAACGGTGTCACCGCCTCGCAGACTCGGCGGCTCGGCTGAAAGCCGATGCTGACCTGAGCGCTCCTTCGGATCTCACTCGCCGCAGCGGGCGAGCGCGGGTCGTCGTAGATCGCGCGCGCCTGCAACCAAGCCGCCACGAGCGCCTCTGGGTCGGCGGCCAAGGCCTTGAACAACGCCGGCACGAACGGCATCCGCGTTCGAATGTCGACGAATACCGATGAGACGATCCCTTCGGCTTCCTCCTCGTGGAGCAGCGGCAAACCGATCAGTCGCATCGGGCCTAACTCTACGGCGCACCCATCCCGCTGCGTCGTTGACCCCCCTCCCACCCTGGCTCCTGAAGACACTCAAGGGGCCAGTCGTGACGGTCTCCCGGCGGGTAATCGCCTAGTCAATGTGCACGATGGCGCTCCTCCGCAAGACATGGCGACTATGGGCCGCACGCGACGGACGCTGCGACTACCCAACCTGGAACTGGGAAACAGCCGTCAAGGTCGGCTACCTGCTCGACGCCCGAACAGTCGTCGCTCAGGGGCCCTGAGCCGGAGGGAGAGAGCAGTCCTTGCAGCAATAAATCAATCTAGGTAGACTTATGGGCGATGGCCCGCGCTCGTCGCGTTTCACCGCAGACTGCAAAGGTGCTTTCGGCACTGGCCACCCGCCCAGCCGAGTGGCGCTACGGGTACGAGTTGAGCCTTGAGGTTGGGCTCCAGTCCGGGTCGCTCTACCCAATTCTGGTGCGGCTTTCCGATCGCGATCTGCTCGAATCGCACTGGGAGACCGACCTGACCCAGGGCAGACCACCGCGCCATCTGTACCGGCTCACGGGACTCGGGCTCGAGTACGCGCGAGCGCAAGCGCACACCCCGTCCGCTCCGGCTCGGTCTCGCCGGCGTCCCGAACTCCGGGGTGCGTCATAGGCGGCTTCTTCGTCCTCGCACTCGGCGTCCTCTTCGCCACGCGAGTTGTTCCCGCCGTGACGCGCGCGCTTCGACAACTTCGCTCGCTTTCCCACGAGAACGACCGTACTGCCGCCCTTCTCGTCTTCGTAACACGCGGCCTCCCTCCCGGACATCAGGAGTGGCAAGAGGCGATGCGAAACGAGTACAGCTATGTCCACGGGCAGGGGGCACGCTGGCGGTTCGGTCTCGGCTGCGCCCGGGCAGCAGCGCTGATCCGCCTCCGGGCGCTGGCCCGTCGGCCCGCGCCCGGCACGGCAAACAGCCGCGCCTTCGTCTTCGTGGGTATCGCAGCCGCCCTCTGTCTCGCCACCTACGGCCTGGTGCACTACCCCGAACTGCGCTCCGACCCCGGCACCTGGGCTTCGGTGACGCTCTTCCTTGTCGTCCTTGCAGGCTACGCGTTGATCGCGCTCACCCTCTCGGGCGAAAGGACGGGCCACACGAGCACCGCCAGCCGGTACGGACTGACCGGCGGCCTCCTCATCGGCGGCGGCTGGTTCGTCATCCTCGCTCCCACACACCTCCTCAAGAGCTGGGTCGCCCTCCCTCTCATGATCGTTCTGCTCGGCCCCGCTTGCATTGCGGCTCTCGCCGGACGCTCGACAAGCGACGCCAGGGCGGGCAGGCAAGCCGCTCTCTGGAGCGGGATCATCGGTGGCCTCTCTGCCTTTGTCATCTGGGTCACAGAGACCTACCTGAGAGACGGTCGACCCTACGATTCCGGCCTACTCCGCGACTTCCACCGGAGCGGGACACACGACCTCGCCACCTATGCGGTCAGCGACAACCTCGGCAGCGGACTCGTCCTGCTGCTCATCGTCCCGATCGTCGCCCTTGCCCTCGGCTCCGTCACCGCCCGCCTCGGCGCCGGTCCGGCCTACTCGGCAAGCGAAGGAAGCCGCTAGCCGCAGCATTCCCGAGCACCGGCGCGGGAGGCCTCAGGGCGTGAACAGCTTCCACTCCCCTTCGGAAACGACTTCGACGGTGCCGTCGGTCACCTTGATGGCGGTCTCGTCATCGATCGCGTACGCCGGCCCCGACAAGCCGGCCGCCCACTTCTCTGCGTTGGCCATTGTGTTCTCCGGCAAGTCCTCGTGATCCACGTGCGGGAAGATCGAGAAGTCGACGAACCCGAGCGTTTCGTCACCACCTGTGGGCGGCTTCCAGCCGACGAAGGCGCCCCCGATCCTGGGGGTCATCACCATGCTCCCGGCGCTCAGTCCCACCCAGACCGTCTTGTCCAGCGACGGCAGCAGGTCCGCCAACCGGGACTGCCGCATCCAGTGGCACAGGTACAGGGCATCGCCGCCTGAGGCCAGCAGGACGTCGGTCTCCTGGACCAGGGGAACCCAGCGTTCTTCGTCGATGCTGGGTAGCGCGGTCAGCTCCAGCACTCCCAAGGACTTCCAGCCCAGCTCGCACATCGGGCAGTTGGGTTCTTGCCCACTGATGAACTGCCACGCCTTCTCGCCGGGACCGACCCAGGGGTGCCCGTACATCGCGGTGGGGATGCAGAGGGCGCTGGACTCGCTGATCGGTTTGCCCAGCAGGTCGACCAGTGCGTCGTGGATGGGGGCGTTCTTGATGCCGGCGGACGTGAGAAGAAGCTTCAAGTTGCCTCCTGAAATCGGTGATGTAGGCGACACCGTTCGATGCAATTACGGATCCGTACGCAGTGGAGACTGGCTGACAAGCGAAAACTCATCTCTTCCAGCACCGGCGTCACTTCTCCAGGGGACATTCCCGAACGCTGGCGCAGGGAGCCGTCATCTCCCACGATGTCGGTCGTCGCCGGCGAGCCTTCTCTGAGATAGTCGCTCCCGAAGGGACAACTCGACCACGGACGGGAGCGAAGATGCCAACAGTGATCGGCTACCACGAGGTGAAGGACACGCAGCACTGGCTCGCTTCGCCGAAGCGCGAAGAAGTGTTCGGCCCTCTCGGCGTCACCAACATTCGGACGTTCGTCGACCAGGAGAACCCGACGCGCGTGGCGGTGCTCATGGATGTTGCCGACATGGACGCCCTTATGACGGCGATGCAGAACCCGGAGATGGCCGACGCGATGGAATATGACGGCGTGCTGCCCGAGACTCTGGTGATCCTCACCGAAGCCTAGGCCTCCGCTTCAGGCGCACCCGCTCGGGGGACATTCCCGAACACTGGGGCACCCGAGGGCGTGCACCTCCACTGCGCGGCCTGAGTTACTCCGGTGTGCGGGTTATGAGAGCTCGGCCGCGTGTTCGAGGTATCGCCCCATGGCCGACTCGATCGCCGCACCGGTCATCGCCGGAACTACACCTAGACGCTCGACGACCATCGCGGCGCGTTCGAGCACTCCGTCCATCTCCTCACTGGCGCTCGCTAGCGCCAACTTCTCGCGATCACCGTGCAGCAGGAAGAACCCGCCGAGGTCGCCTCCATGCGGCCCGAGGAAGTAGGCCGACCAGCTCTCGATCACTCCCTCGCTCTGAAGCTTCGTCCACAGAGCAACAGCGTCGCCGAAGACCGACGTGCTCTTCGCCTCGCGGCCACGCACGGGATCCCCCCAACCGATGAAGAGCGCGTAATCCGCCATCACAAACTCCTTCCTGAACGGTTCCTGCTCTCATCCGCTATCCAAACACATTTAGCCTGCTCCTCGCCGGTACCAAGGCAGCTCGGGGGACATTGCGGAACGCTGGCACAGACCACTGCTGATCACGCCGGTCATGCTGTGGGCATTCCGCCGGCCAGCGGCGGCAGTCGTTGTCTGGCAAGATCGCACGTGCGCTCCCCACAACGCCCTCAGATGCCTGCTGCGGGGAGCGTGAATGAGATTCGCGCGCCGCCTTCGGGGCGGTTCTCGGCCCAGATACGACCTCCCTGTGCCTCGACGAGGCCACGTGCGATCGCGAGACCGAGCCCCGATCCCGGTGAGCTTCGCGACGAGTCGCCTCGCCAGAAGCGTTCGAACATCCGCTCGCGCACGTCGCCGGTGACGCCCTCGCCGGTGTCCTCGACGGCGACCGTCACGGTCCCGCGTTGCCGGCTCGCCACAACGGCGATCGCTCCGTCGGCCGGGGTGTGGCGGAGAGCGTTGGTGAGGAGGTTGTAGAGGACGCGCTCGACCTTCTCGGGAGCGCAGCGAACTGCCGGAAGCGGCGCTTCGAGTTGCGTGCGGAGCCGGACTCGCTTGGCGCGCGCGTCCGCCTCGACTCCGCGCAGGCAGGACTCGATGACCGTGTCGAGGTCGGTGTCTTGGAGCTCCAGGCGGAGGACGCCGGCGTCGATGCGGGCGAGCTCGAACAGGTCGTCGACGAGCATCGACAGCGTCCTGACCTGGTGGTTCAGCGCCGGTAGGTACTCGGCGGGATCGGCGAGCCCGTCTTCGGCAGCCTCGAGCATCGCCCGCATCGACGTGAGCGGTGTGCGCAGGTCGTGGCTGGCCCAGGCGACGAGCTCTCGCCGGGCATCGAAGAGCTGCTCGATGGATTCGGCCATCGCATTGAATGAGCTGCCCATCTGGGCGAGCTCGCGTGCGCCCTGTTGCGGGGCGCGGGTGGCGAGGTCGCCGGCGGCGAGCTGGGCGGAGGCTGCGCGGAGCCGCTCGAGAGGCTTCACGATCCAGCGGGCTAGAAGCAGCGCGCCGACGACGGCGGAGAGAGCTGCGGCGGACGAGACGGCGAGGATCTTGGCGTCGTCGTGCATGTGGAACATGACCCAGCCGGAGGTGAGAACGCCCGCGAGCGGCAGCAAGACCGCGAGGAGCGCGAGCCCGGCCAGTTGGAGGCTGACCGTGGGTAGCAGTCTGAGGAGAAGCGCCGCCGCGACCCCGACGGCCACCGTGCCGAGCACGAGGAAGACGGCGACCTCGGTCACGGTGTGAACCGGTAGCCGGCGCCCCAGACCGTCTCGAGGTGCCGGGGCCGCGAGGGGTCGTCCTCGATCTTCTCGCGCAACCGGCGGACGTGGACGGTGACCGTGCCCGTGTCGAGCACCGAGGCGTATCCCCAGACGCGCTCCATCAGGGCCCCGCGCGAGAACACCCGGTTCGGGTTGCCGGCCAGGAAACTGAGGAGGTCGAACTCGAGCGTCGTCAGGCGAAGCGGCTTGCCGCCCTTGTGCACCTCGCGTCTGCCGGGGTCGACGACGAGATCGCCGACCTCGATGCGTTCCGCCGGGACGCTCGGCGCGGACGCTCGTCGCAGGACGGCATTCACCCGCGCGACCAGCTCGCGCGGTGAGAACGGCTTGGTCAGGTAGTCGTCCGCGCCGAGCTCGAGACCGGCCAGCCGGTCGGCCTCCTCGGCCAGGGCGGTGACCATGATCACGGGCAATTGCGACCGGGCCCGGATCCAGCCGCACAGGGCCAGCCCGTCCGTTCCGGGGAGCATCAAATCGAGCACGACCAGGCTCGGCGTTTCGCGCTCGAGGAGCTCACGTGCCATCTCGCCGTCGCCCGCCTGCAGCGTCCGGTACCCCTCCTGTTCCAGGTAGCGGACGACGACGTCGCGTACGACCGGTTCGTCGTCGACGACGAGAACAGTGCCCATCGTCTCATTGTCCAGAGGTGGCGAGGCCAAGTCCTTAAAGGTTGCTTACGGCGGGGCCGGGCTGTTCGAGATTTCAGTCTTTCGTAATGGTGCCCCGTTTCAGCCCGGGCTACGGTCGCCGAGAATCGACAAGGAGGCACCTGTGAATCTGTTGCGTCGCATTGCACTGTCCACCTCGCTCCTCGCGGCCGCCGGCATCGCCGTAGCCGCTCCAACCGCGCTTGCCGCCGGCATGCACCCGGTGCTCGCGGCCCGTCTGGCCGGGATGGGCGAGCACGGGATCGTCAACCTGACCGTGAACGCGAAGGGCAAGAAGGTCTGCTGGACGTTCGACGTCCCGACGAAGGGAATCACCGGTGCAGCGATCCACACCGTCGGGACCGGCAACCCCGTTGTCGTCCGACTCGGCACCACCTATACGAAGAAGGGCTGTACAACCGCGTCCGAGATGACCCTCCAGCACCTGGAGTCGGCGCCGGCCAAGTACTCGGTCTGGGTCGACACGAAGGCCCACCCCGGCGATCTGCGCGGCATGCTCTTCGCCGGCATGGCCCACATGTAGGGAGCGTGGTGCCCGATCACGATCAGCTTCCCGAGTCGCCGCGCGAGAACCTGGGCGCGCGGCGGCTCGGCCGCGCCGGGTTCGTCGGCGTCGTCGGTGCCGGCGTCGCGACGCTCTTCTACGGCAAGACGATCTCCCACGTGACGAGCCGTCTGACCAATCCGATCTCGGACGCGACCGGCCTCACCCGGATCATCCCGTCGAGCGGCTGGCGGATCTACACCGTCGCAAGCTCGATGCCGAGATTCGACCCGGCCTCCTGGCGGCTCCGCATCGACGGCCTCGTCGAGCGGCCCATGGAACTCTCCTACCAGGAGCTGCTCGCCCTCCCGAAGGCCGAGCAGATCTCGACCTTCCACTGCGTGACCGGATGGATCGTGAACAAGGTTCACTGGGGCGGTGTCCGCTTCCACGACCTGCTCGCGGCGGCGAAACCGCTGCCGGAAGCCCACGCGCTGCGCTTCGTCTCGGCCGAGAGCCCCTACGACGACTACCTGCAGATGCGCCAGGTCGGGCTTCGCGACGTGATGCTCGCCTACGAACTCGACGGGAAGCCGCTCCCCCGCCAGCACGGCGCCCCCGCGCGGGTCGTGATCCCCGACATGTACGGATACAAGAACGTCAAATGGGTCGACCGGATCGAGCTCGTCGCGAGACCCGGGTCCGGCTACTGGGAACAACGCGGCTACGACGTCAACGCCTGGGTTGGAAGGTCGAACGGCTATGGCTAGCGCAACCCACGCCGCAGAGCCCCGCCCGCGCTACGTCACACGGTTCACGCTGACCGAGCGGCTCCTCCACTGGGTGCACGCGAGCGCGTTCTTCGTCCTGCTCGGCTCCGGACTCGTCCTCTACCTCCCCTCGCTCTCTACGGCGATCGCCAGGCGCCCGTTGATCAAGGACGTCCACTTCTGGACCGGGATCTCCTGGGCCGGAGCGATCCTCCTGATCTCCCTGCTCGGCAACCGGCGCGCAGTCGCGCAAACCGCCCGCGAGATCGACCTCTTCGACCGCGACGACCGCCGCTTCCTCGCCGGCGACACCCACCGCCCGCAGGGCCGCTTCAACGCCGGCCAGAAGGTCAACGCCATCCTCACCGCGGCATTTGCGACCCTGTTCTTCGTCTCGGGCCTGCTGCTCTGGTACGGCGAGCGTGACACGCGCTTCCGGCTCGGCGGCACCGTCTACCTCCACGACACCCTGATGTACCTCTCGATCGTGATCGTCGTCGGCCACCTCTACCTGTCGCTCATCCACCCGACCACCCGACACGCGCTTCGCGGCATGACCCTAGGGACCGTCCGTGAAGACTGGGCCCAGAAGCATCACGCCAAGTGGACGACTTCACCCCGAAATGGACGGAACCGCGTGTGACCGGAGCGGGGGAGCTGCCGGCTCGGTTTGCGGTCGGGCAGGCACCGAACCTGCGACCTTGGGATTAAACGTCGCGCCTGACAGCCTGCAGGCAGATGCAAGAAACGGAACCTGCCTGCAAATGAACCCTTTCCAAGCTGCAGCGTACGGCAAGAGAGATGCATCGTTCGGCGGCCAGTCCGTACTCCCGGCGTGCTCCTCGCGGAAGGCCCGACACCTCGCATTCCGAGGTGTCGGGCTGAACGTTTCGCCGATCCCGGCCCGTTCTGGGCGACGTCGACCGGCAGGACGATCTTCCCGAACGCTTCCGCTGACCTACAGCGGGGTGCGCAGCGCCGCGAGCCGCTTCTTCAGCTCGGGATCCATTTGCTCGGTGCAGACCTCGCGGACGAAGATCCGGAGGCTCTCCTCGAAGCGGTAGCGCTTGCGGCAGTACCCGCACTTGTCGAGGTGCACCTCGGCCTTCGCGCGCTCTGTGTCGTCGAGCTCGCGGTCGAGGAACGGCTGCATCCATTCTTCGCACTTGTCGCAGAGATCGTCGTATTCCATCTCAGCCTCCGGACGCCTGGCCGGCGAGTGCCGTCTTAAGGATACGCCTGCCGCGGTGCAGCCGGGACATCACGGTGCCGATCGGGATGTCGAGGATCTGTGCCGCGTCCTGGTAGGTGAAGTCGCCGATGTCGACGAGGACGACGACGTCGCGGAAGTCGTGCGGCACCTCGGCGAGCGCGGTGACGACGTCGTCCTGCGAGAGCCGGTCGACGACCGCGTCCTGGTCGGAGCGTGGCTCGCGCGACGACTCCTCGAGCTTGTTGTAGAGGAAGTAGTCGCCTTCCTCGAGCGGCTGCATTTCGGGCGCGCGCTGCTTGCGGCGGCCCCGGTCGATGTTCAGGTTCGTGAGGATGCGCAGCAGCCACGCGCGAAGGTTCGTCCCCGGGGTGTAGGAGCGCCAGCTGCGGAATGCGCGCGCGTAGGTCTCCTGCATCAGGTCTTCTGCTTCCTCGCGGCTGCTGACGAGTCGCCTCGCCACGCGGTACACCTGATCGGAGAGCTCAAGCGCTTCCTCCTCGAACCGCACGCGGTCGCGTGCCTCGGTTGCCAGTCGCTGGGGCTCGGTGGGGGTGATCTCGCTCACTCGCCCACCCTAGCAACGTGTTTCAGAAGGCAGCAACGACCCCGGGAGCAGGGGTATTCCCGTTTCTGATCGTGTCGAATCTAGACCGCGGCGAGCTCGTGAAAGCCGCCGCGCGCCATTCCTGCGAGGATCGCCTCGCGGTCGGTGCGCTCGTCGTCCCACGACACGGTGACCACGCCCATCAGGTTCGCATTCGCCGCCTCGAGCCCGTCGACTCCCTCGAGCACCTTGCCGAGGCGCATGACGCACCGCTCGCAGCGGACGCCGCTCACCTGGATCGTCTCGGTCTGGATCGCCACAGCGCGCCTAGCGTACCGTCCGCGCGGCCACGTCCTCCAGCGTTGCCGCGATCCCGAGCTCGAGCTGGCGCTCGGCCTCGGGCCGGCCTTCGAGGACGAGGTGGGCGAGCTCGCGCTCCTCGCCGTGGAGGGCCACGTCGACGACCGAGGCGAGTGCCTCGACCTCCTCCGGATCCGGGGGAATCCGGGAGGCGGCGTCGCGACGAATCGCGTAGAGCTCGCGGTCGTAGGGCGTCTTGACAGTGCCAGGCACTGTTAAGAGGAGCGCGCGCACGATTGCGGCAAAGCCGGCCGTTCGGCGCACGTCGGTCTGCATGTCCATCACGCGCACCTCGAGCGTCCCGTACTCGGGCCGCGGCCACGCGTCGAAGTGGCGGTCGGGTGCGGCGCGCCAGTCGTCCCAGCTGCGGAGGACGGGAGGTGTCCCGCCGGTCGGCAGGAGCAGGAGCCGCTGCGCACGCTCGGAGCGGAAGCCGGTGTCGGCGCCTTCCGCGAACGGCGAGTTCGCCGAGAGGGCGAGCAGCGTCGGCAGCCACGGCACGACCCACTCGAAGGCGCGGAGCGCGGTGTCCTCGTCGGGCACCGAGACGTGGACGTGCAGGCCGCAGACGAGCTGCTGCCAGACCGCGTCGCCGAACGACTTCGCCAGCTTCCGGTAGCGCGGCCGGGGGACGATCACCTGGTCGGCGCCGCGGGCGAGCGGATGCGCCCCCGCGGCGTAGATGCGCAACCCGTGCGCGGCGGCGCGCTCGGCGATCGCGGCGCGCATCCGCCTCAGCTCCTCGAGGACGGCGGACGCGTCGGGCAGCGCGGGTGTCGCCAGCTCGACGAGGCTCTCGAACAGCTCGGCCTTGACGCGCTCGTCGCCCTCGCCGACCACGCGCGAGAATCCCGGCGCGACCTCGAGCGTCTCCGCGTCGACGAAGAACAGCTCCTCCTCGACTCCGACCGTCGGCTCGGCTTCGGTTCTCACTTCCCCTTGACGCCGTGGACGGGCCGGCCGGCGGCCTCCCACGCGTAGTACGACGCGCTCGGCCCGAACGACCGCTCGTACGAGACGACGTGCGGGTTGCGGCCGACCTGCATGGCGCGCTCGGCGTGGCGGAGGAGGTTCGGGTCGTCGCGCTCCTGCCAGACGAGGATCAGGTGCGCGGCGGTCATGAACTCGGCGACGAACGTGCAGCCGGGAGCGGGACACGGGAACGGGTTGGTGGAGACGCAGAACCAGCCGGTGTGGTCGGAATCGTCGTCGTCGGTCCAGAGCTCCTCGTGCTCCTCGAGCTCGAGATCTTCGAGCAGCAACTCGCCGCGGCCGGGCTGTTCCTCCATCGACACGCGACCAGGGTAGATGACGACCAAAAAGGCGAAGGCCCCCGGGCAGGCGATCGGGGGCCTTCGTCTTGGGAAGGCCCCCGGGCAGGCGTTCGGGGGCCTTCTTCGGTCCGCCGCTCGCGCGGCGGTCTCGTGGGGTGGCCTAGCCCTGGACTCCGGGCTGCCTCCCGAGCTTCACGTCGAGGTTCGTCTTCTTCCCCTGCCGGAAGACGACGAGCCGAACGGTGTCGCCGGGCTTCTTCGCGGCGACGACGTCGCGGAGCGTGCTCAGGCTCGCGACGGAACTGCCCCCGGCCTGGACGAGGATGTCCCCGCCGAGGTTGTAGCTCTCGCCCGCGAGCACGACCTGGGTCGTTCCGGCCTTCAGGCCGGTCCTCGAGGCGCCGCTGCCGGGCTGCACGCTCTGCACGAGCAGGCCGCGGGCGACCGGCAGGCGGAAGACCCGGGCGAGATCACGGGTGATCGGCACGGCGCTGATCCCGAGGAACGCGCGGTCGATCTTGCCCTGGCGGATCAACTGCGCGATCACGGTCTTCACCGTGTTCGACGGGACGGCGAAGCCTGTCTCGATCTGCGAGTTGACGCCGACCACCTCGCCGCGGCCGTTCAGCAGCGGGCCGCCGGAGTTGCCGTGGTTGATCGCGGCGTCGGTCTGGACGACGTGGTCGATCGTGTAGCCGTTCGGCGCGGTGATCGCGCGCTGGATCGCGCTGACGATCCCGGCCGTGACGGTGCGGTCGAGGCCGAACGGGTTGCCGATCGCGACGACCGGGTCACCGACCCGTATCGCATCCGAGTCGCCGAGGGGGAGCGGCGTCAGTGCGCGCGAGCTGGCGTCGATCTTCAGGACGGCCAGGTCGCTGGACGGGTCGGTGCCGACGATCGTTGCCTTCATGCTGGCGCCGTTGGAGAAGCTGACGCGGACCTGCTTCGCGCCGTCGATGAGGTGGAAGTTCGTGACGATGTGGCCCGCCTTGTCGACGACGAAGCCGGAGCCGAGCGACTGCTTCTGCTGCTGAACCTGGACGACGCCGGGGGCGGCGCGCCGGTAGATGTCGTTGATCGAGAGCGACTTTGCCGCGGTGAACGACGCCGACACCGGGGAGACCGCCGCCTCGATCTGGCGGACAGTGGTCGTCTTCCGCCCGATGCCGCCGAACGCGGCGGCGCCGCCCAGCGCCAGCCCGGCGCCCAGAACAGCGGCGACGAACAGCGCGCCGACGGCCGCGAGGATGCGCGTACGCCCTGCCACGCCTCATTGATAACCCTGGCCGTGTTGAGAGTGGGTAGCGCCTCTGTTAAGGCTGTGTTGCGTCTACTTCGGCGGGACGATCTCGAGCGGCTCGTCGAACCCGGAGTAGCGGTGCCGCATGAAGTGCGCCTGCGCGGTCATGTGTAGCGCGACCATGCGGCCGGTCTTCGGGTCGAGCGTCAGCTCGAACCACGCCGGGATCTTCGGGTCGTAGAACGAGAGGCGGTTCGGCCCGATCAGGTGCGCGTTCAGGCGCGGGTCGGGCCCCCAGAACGGCTCGGGCTGACGGAGCGGCTGCGTCTGCGAGCGCTCCCAGCGGCCGCCGGCGAGCTTGTCCCAGCGGGTGCCGCCGATGACGACGGCCTGGGCGACGCCGGCGATCCGGTACGCGAGCCGGTTCGGCGCCTGCACCTTGTACACGGTGTCGAGGAAGTTCCTCGAGTTCGACGCGAGGTGCTCGTGGATGACGAGCGTGCGCAGGGCGCGGAACATCCGGTCGGCGCGGGTGACGAGCGCCGCCGCCGCGGGCGCCGGCCAGACGCGTGGGAGCGTGAAGCGGACGGTCTTGCTCCTCACGCCGGCGCCCTGGAGCGCGACGTCGACGTACCGGGGCGGCGCCGGGAGCGCGATCGTGCGGGCGTAGCACCCGGGGCCGCAGGGGTCTGCGTCGGCCCCGGCGATGCGAACCTGGAGGCCGTCGACGCCCTTGCCGTCGATGCCGAGCGCGGTGACGCGGACGCCGACGTCCTTCCCCTGCGGCGTGGCTGCGAGGCCGACGGCGATGTCGTCGTCCTGGCCGCCGAGCACGACGGCGCCCGGGGGCGGTGGCAGCGGCCGGGCCGCGACCGGTTTCGCGGCAGCACCGGCACGCGGGGGCGGGCGCAGGTCGGTGAGGACGGCGACGGTGACGATCAGGCCGGCGAGGAGCGCGAGCTCGGCGCCGAGGCCGGCGCGGGCGATCCGGCGGCGGTTCAGCCAGGCGAGCGCGAGCACCGCGACGAGCACGGCGGTCTTGACGATGAGCGTCTGGCCGTACGAGGTGTGCACGACCGAGGCGAGCGACGGGAAGGCGGCGATCGCGCGCGGGATCGCCGCCACGCCGAGGACGATCAGCGCGCCGACGGCAAGGGTCGGAAAGCGCTCGCGGGCGCGGCGGCTGCCGCTCGCGACGAGCAGGACGAGGCCGCCGATCCAGACCGCGGCGGCGGCCACGTGGACGAAGTCGGCGAGCGCGACCAGCGACCGCAGGTGGCGCGGGTCGAGCGCGTGGCCGGACAGGGTGGGCGCCGCGAGCTCGAAGACGCCGAGCACCGTGACGAGGAGCGACAGCGGCGGGATCGCGATCGAGGCGAGCGCCGCCGCTCCCCCGACGAGCGCGACGATCGCGGCGGTCTCGACGACGCGGCCGAACCGTGTGGCGTCGGCGGCAGGCTCGATCGCGAGCAGCCCGAAGCCACCGCCGGCGATCAGCACCATCCCGCCCGCGACCACCGCGGTCTCCAGCCGCCGGCCGGCCGGCTCGAGCAGGAAGCGGCCGGTGAGCGCGGCGCCGCCGGCGATGAGCACGCCCGCGAGAAAGAGGAAGCGGAGGGCGATCGATGCGGCCGACGGGCCGCCGCCCGCGGAGAGCGTCGCCACGGGACGCGGCTGGCCCGCCCCGACGGCGAACGCGAGCACTCCCGTCTCGACGTGGCCGTCGTTCGAGACGGCGCGCCAGCGCACGGTGTACGCCCCGTGCGGCAGGCCGGGCCGGAGCGGGACGACGAGCGCGCGGTCGTTCCCGGGGAGCCGGTGTGCGGGGCCGCCGAGCACCGATCGTCCCTGCGCGTCGATCGCGCGGTCGCCGCCGGCCGGGCGGATCTCGTCGTCGAAGAGGAGCTTCACGTCGTTCGGGGCGTTCGTCAGCACGGCGCCGTCGGCCGGCTTCGAGCCGACCAGCCGCGCGTGGGCGGACGCCGCCGCCGGGAAGACGAAGGCGAGGACGAGCGCGATGATCGTGGCGCGCCGGAGGAGCACTCCGAGGGATGATGCTGTTCCCCGACCAGGAGGTGTGACGTGAGCTACGCGATCAGCTCCCTCGACGAGCTCGGCGAGGGCTACGGGTTCCGCAAGATCCGCAAGGAGATGGGCGTGACGGCGTTCGGCGCGAACGCCCTGGTGATGCCGCCCGGGTACGACGGGTTCCTGCACTTCCACGACACCCAGGACGAGCTGTACTTCGTCCACCAGGGGACGGCGCGGTTCGAGGTCGGCGGCGAGGTGCGCGAGCTCGGGCCGGGCTCACTCGCCTACGTCGAGTCGACGACGCCGCGCAAGTTCTCCAACGCCGGCGACGACGATCTCGTCGTGATCGTCGTCGGCGGCAAGGACGGATATGTCGAGCGCGACGGGCACCTCGTCGACCCGGAGCGCGACCTGGAGCGGCGGACTGAGTTCGGGAGCTAGGAGAGCTAGAGCTCGTCGCGGACGATCTTCGCGCCGTCGGCGAGCGCCTTCAGCTTCATCTTCGCGACCAGCCGCGGCAGCGACTTCATCCCGCAGTCGGTCGAGAGGGTGACGCGGTCGGCCGGGACGTGCTCCAGCACCTTGCGGGCACGTTCCGCGACCAGCTCGGGCGACTCGATCATCATCGAGCGGATGTCGAGCACGCCGGCCTGGACCGATTTGTCCTCCGGCAGGTTCGCCAGGAACTCGACGCCCGCCATGTTCCGGTTCGCGTAGTCGAGGACGAACTCGTCGATCCCCGGCGTGTCCCAGAAGTACGGCAGCACGGTCTGGTAGCCGTCGGGGAAGTTCGCGCTGAGGATGTCGTTGCCCCAGGCGTTGCCGAAGCAGAAGTGCCAGCCGATCTTCGCGTCGACGCCCTCGCAGCACTTGCCGATCACGTCGCGGATCCACTCGTAGTCGGACTCCTCGCCGGTGAACAGCGGCAGCCAGGCCCCGAGGTCCTCGAGCTGCAGGTACTGCGCGCCCGCCTCGACGAGGTCCTTCATCTCGGCGTTGAAGATCGGCGCCAGCGCGTAGCAGAGCTCCTGCGGATCCTTGTAGTGCTGGAAGTAGACGTGCCAGGCCAGGTTCACCGGGCCGGCGCCGACCGAGACCTTGATCGGCTTGTCCGTGTACTTGCTGGCGATCTTGTACAGGTCGACGAGGCGGATCGGGCCGCGCGTGACCGGGCCGCTGTTGATCACGCCGCCCCAGTCGGTGAGCAGGTCGTTGACCCTGTTGTGCTCGCTCTCCTGGGTGACCGAGGGGTGCTCCTCGCGGGCCGGGTCGAAGCCGCCGATCCGCTCGTACATGTACCAGCAGAACGAGCCGATCCCGCCGACGTAGTCGTCGTACGACATCTGCCCGTCGGTGACGATGTCGAGGCCGGCTTCCTCCTGGTCGTGGAGGACCGAATGTGTGGCGTCGTGGTAGGCCTCCTCGTGCGCGGCCTCCTTGAACGCGACCCTCACGTCGCGGCCGAGGAGCTGCTGCCCGAACCAGCGCGGGCGCGGGTACGACCCGACCATCGTGGTCGGGAGAATGGTGTCGACGATCTTCCGTGGCATGTGGGCTCTCCTCGTGGACGGGTCGGTTCCCGGGAAGCCTATGACGTTCGAGCGAGTCCCGGGCAACCGTTGCCGTCGTATCCTGGCGCTGTGCACCACTCCGGCACCCTCGCCGAGACCCGTTCGAGCCCCGGTGTCTACGCCGCGCACGCCGACGGGTACACGCGTTTCCCGATCGTCGACCGCGCGGCGGGATCGGTCCATCAGGTCGTCGCGGTCGCCGAACTCGCGCCCGGCGGGCAGGTGGAGCTGCACGCCCACGCGTACGAGGAGGCGATCTACGTGCTCGAGGGCGACCTCGTGCTGAGCGTCGCCGGAGTCGACGAGGCGCTCGCGTCCGACGACTTCGCCTTCGTTCCCCACGGCGTCGCGCACGCGCTCGCGAACCGCTCGGGCACGACCGTGCGCTGGTACGAGCTCGGCGCCCCGCAGGGCTCGGACGGCTTCGCCGACACGACCTTCCTCACCGAGCCGCCGGCGGAGCCCGGCTCCGACGTCCCCTTCCATCGCGGGCACTTCGACGCCGGCGCGCTTCCACCGCCGAGCGACACGATCGGGCTCGCCGGGTTCGGCGCCGCGAACGTCGGCGGCGCGTCGCTGACGATGCTGATCGACAAGGAGTCCGGCGCGAGCCAGTTCAACCTCTTCGTCGTCCAGTACGTCCCCGGCGGCCTGATCAAGGAGCACGACCATCCGTTCGAGGAGTCGTTCTTCTTCGTCGACGGCGAGATCGAGGCGGTCCTCGACGGGACGACCCACCACCTGCGCGCCGGCGACTACTGCTGGAGCAGCGCCGCGAGCATGCACGCCTTCACCAACCGGTCCGACGCGCCGGTGCGGTGGATCGAGACGCAGGCGCCGCAGCCGCCGGCCCGGTACCAGGCTCGCTTCCGCGGCGACTGGGAGACCGGTTAACCCGCTTCGCGGGCGAGCCGGGGCAGCAGCGCCATCAGGTCGGCGTCGCCCATTCCCGTCGCCATGCAGTCCTCGAGCAGCTTGCCGACGAGCGCGGTGACCGGAAGCGGCACCCCGACTCCCTGCCCGGCGTCGATCGCGAGCTGCAGATCCTTGTGCATCATCGAGGTCGTGAACGTCGCCGAGTAGTCCTCTGCGACGAGCGCGGCCGTCTTGTACTTGACGAACGGCGACCCGACGGCGCTCGCACCCATCACCTCCAGCATCGTCGCGCGGTCCAGCCCGCTGGCCTCGCCGAGCACCAGCGCCTCCGCCATCACCTCCGCGGTGCCGGCGATCATCAGGTTCAACGCGAGCTTCAGGACACGGGCCTCCTCGCCCGGCCCGAGGTAGAAGACGTGCGGCCCGATGTCGCGCAGCGTCGCCTCCAGCCGCTCGAACGCCTGACCGTAGCCGGAGACGATGATCGTTAGGTTGCCTGCCTCGACAACAGACGGATTGCCGCTCACCGGGGCGCGGAGGTACGCGATGCCGGCGGCGTCCGCCGCCTCGGCGACCTCCCGTGAGGCCGAGATCGAGACGGTGCTCATGTCGACCACGACACGTCCTTCCGGCCCGTCGCCGAGCAGCCCGTCGTCGGCGAGCATCACGGCCCGGAGCGCCGCGTCGTCGGCAACCATCGTGATGCAGACGTCCGCGGACGCCCAGACCTCCGCCGGGGACGCGAGGCGGGTGGCGCCCAGCTCGACCAGACCGTCGGCCCGCGCTGCGGTGCGGTTGAACACCGCCACCGTGTGACCCGCGCCGAGCAGGCGGCGCGCGATCGGCTCGCCCATCTTCCCCAGCCCCACGACTCCGATCGTGCTCATGCCGTTGATCCGAGCATCTCGACGCGCCCGAGTCAAGAGTGAGATAGCGTCGTGACACTCTGCACGATCACGACGTACCGGTTCTGATCGTCGGCGGCAGCCTCGTCGGGTTGTCCGCGGCCGTCTTCCTCGGGGCGCGCGGCGTCCCGAGCCTCGTCGTCGAGCGGCACCGCGGCACGGCCATCCACCCGCGTGCAGCGCTCGTCAGCCAGCGGACGATGGAGACGTACCGCGCGGTGGGGCTCGAGCAGGAGATCATGGAGGCGGCCTCCCGGGAGTTCGTCCAGAACGGGGCGATCGTGTCGGTCGAGAGCCTGGGCGGGAAGGAGCTCGACTGGTACTTCCGCACGATCAACGAGGGGGTCGAGGCGATCAGCCCGTGCCCGCGCGTCTTTCTCACCCAGATCGGGCTCGAGCCGATCCTGCTCGAGAAGGCCGGCGAGCTCGGGGCGAGCGTGCAGTACGCCTCCGAGGCGGTCGCGATCGAGCAGGACGACGACGGCGTCACCGCGACGATCCGTCCGCGGGACGGCGGCGACGAGCGAACGGTTCGCGCGCGCTACCTCATCGCCGCGGAGGGTGCGCACAGCCCGACCCGGGAGCGGCTCGGGATCCCGATGCAGGGGCACGGCAGCTTCTCCGACAGCATCACGATCTACTTCCGCGCCGACGTGCGCGAGCTGCTCGGCGACCGGAACCTGAGCGTGATCTACGTCTTCAACCCCCGCCTCGTCGGGTTCTTCCGCTTCTCGCTGGCGGGCGACGCCGGCTTCCTGGTCGTCAACGCGACGATCGACGAGAACGGCGTCCGCTCGACCAGCATCGGCGAGGACATGAGCGAGGAGACCTGCATCGGGTACGTCCGCGAGGCGCTCGGCGCGGCGGACATCCCCGTCCAGATCGAGAACATCCAGCGGTGGGCGGCGACGGCCGACAACGCGGCGCGCTTCTCCGAGGGCCGTATCTTCCTCGCGGGCGACGGGGTCCACGTGATGCCACCCACCGGCGGCTTCGGCGGCAACACGGGTGTCCAGGACGCCTACGACCTCGCCTGGAAGCTGGCCTACGTCCTCGACGGCACGGCCGGCCCGGAGCTGCTCGACACCTACGACGCCGAGCGGCAGCCGGTCGGGTCGTTCGCCGTCGAGCAGGCCTACACGCGCTACGTCCTGCGCCTCGACCCGAGCCTCGGCACGGACAACCTCGTGCCGATCGTCGACGAGGCGGCCGTCGAGATCGGGTACCGCTACCGCTCGAGCGCGATCCTCGAAGAGCCGGGCGACGACGGCGCGATGTGGGAGAACCCCCGCGAGCCGACAGGCCGCCCGGGGATGCGGGCGCCGCACCTCGCCGTCGAGCTGGACGGCCGCGAGATCTCGACGCTCGACCTGTTCGGACGCGGCTTCGTCCTGATCGCCGGATCCGAGGGGAGCGGCTGGAGTGCAGCCGCCGGGGCGCCGTGCCGATCGAGGCGTACCGGGTCGGCGCCGAGATCGTCGACGCCGAGGGCCGGTTCGGAGACCTGTACGGGGTCGGCGCCGCCGGTGCGACACTCGTCCGGCCCGACGGCTTCGTCGCCTGGCGTACCGACGCGGCGGCACAGGACGACGCAGACGATGTGCTCGGCGCTGCGCTCTCACGAGCGCTCGGGTGTTGACTCGCCTCCGGCCGTTGTGCAGAATGGCTTAACAGCAACGACGACGGAGGGAACGACGTGAACATTGCGTCTCGCGGCGCAACGATGGCGGTCGACTGGGAGCAGCGGGTCGATTTCGACCGGCTCCGAACCCACCGCCTCGCCCGGGCAAAGGCGTCGCTCGAGGCATCCGACCTGGGGGCGCTGCTCCTCTTCGACCCGAACAACCTCCGCTACGTCACCAGCACGGCGATCGGCACCTGGGAGCGCGACAAGAACATCCGCTTCGCCCTGCTCCCCCGCGGCGGCAAGGATCCGATCCTCTGGGACTTCGGCTCGGCCGCCCGCCATCACAAGCTGTACTGCCCGTGGCTGCCCGAGGAGAACTGGCGTGCCTGGGTGCCGCCGATGCGCGGCGCCATGCCCGACCAGACCGGGATCCCCGACGACCTCGCGGCGCTGATCCTCCACGAGCTGACCGAGCTCGGCCTCCAGGGCGAGCCGCTCGGCCTCGACGTCCCGGACATGACGACCTACCTCGCGCTCAGCCGCGCCGGCCTCCACCTGACCGACGCGCAGCCCGTGATGCTCGACGCGCGCAAGCTCAAGTCCGACGACGAGCTCGCCCTGCTCGATCACGCCGCGGCGATCGTCGACGCCGTGTACGACGAGATCTACCGGACGCTGCGCCCGGGGATCACCGAGAACCAGGTCGTCGCCCAGGCGATGAAGACGCTGTTCGACCTCGGATCGGAGCATGTCGAGGCGATCAACGCCATCTCGGGTGACCGCTGCAACCCGCACCCGCACACGTTTGCCGACCGGCTGCTGCGCCCCGGCGACCAGGCCTTCTTCGACATCATCCATGCCTTCAACGGCTACCGGACGTGCTACTACCGCACGTTCAACGTCAGCTACGCGACGCCGTCGCAGCTCGACGCATACCGGCGCTGCCGTGAATGGCTGGACGACGCGATCTCGCTCGTCCGCCCGGGTGCGACGACGGATCAGATCGCCGCGGTGTGGCCCGAGGCCAAGGAGTTCGGGCTGCCCGACGAGCGCGCCGCCTTCGGGCTCCAGTTCGGCCACGGCATCGGCGTCGGCCTCTACGAGTCGCCGATGATCTCCCGCCTGCACTCGTTCGACGCTCCGGTCGAGCTGGAGGTGGGGATGGTATTCGCGCTCGAGACCTACTGTCCCGCCACCGACGGCCACTCGGCGGCGCGGATCGAGGAGGAGGTCGTCGTCACCCCGACCGGCCCCCGCGTGCTCACCCGCTTCCCGGCCGAGGAGCTGCTCGTCACCGGGAAGATGTACGTCCGCGGCGTCGACCTGCTCGAGGGCAAGGTCGTCGTCACCGACGACGTCGGCGGTAACGGCGGCGGCACGCGCACGACCGCCGTCGAAACGGGCTAGATGGTCGCGCGGGCAGACAGCGCAGCCGGGCAGAGCGTCGACTTCCACGTCGGGCTCTACCGGGACATGCTCCTGATCCGGCGCTTCGAGGAGCTCGTCCAGTCGCTGTTCCTGCGCGGCGAGATCTACGGAACGACCCACCTCTGCTCGGGTCAGGAGGCCGTCTCGGTCGGCGTCGCGAGCGCGCTCGACGAGCGCGACCGGATCGCCTGCACCTACCGTGGGCACGGCCACATGCTCGCCCGCGGGTGCCCGCCGGAGGCGCTGCTCGCCGAGATGCTCGGGCGGTCGACGGGCGTCAACGGAGGGCGTGCAGGATCGATGAACATGATCGACCTCGACCGCGAGCACATCGGCTGCTTCGGGATCGTCGGCGGCAGCATCGCCGCCGCCACGGGAGCCGCACTCGGCCTGAAGGGCTCCGGGCGGATCGCGACCGCGTTCTTCGGCGACGGCGCCACCAACCAGGCCTACTTCTTCGAGTGCCTCAACTTCGCCAAGGTGCTCGACCTGCCGGTGCTCTTCGTGTGCGAGAACAACGGCTACGGGGAGTACACGGCCACCGACGCGGTCACCGCGGGCGAGATCGGCGCGCGGGCGGAGGCGATGAAGGTGCCGACCGTCATGGTGGACGGGATGGACGTCTGGGCCGTGCGCGACGCCGCGCTCGCAGCGGCCGAGCAGGTCCGGAGCTCGAGTGGGCCGGTGTTCGTCGAGGCCCGCACGTACCGCTTCGTCGGCCACTCCCGCAGCGACCCCGGCAAGTACCGGCCGGAGGGAGAGCTCGCGCGCTGGCAGGAGCGCGACCCACTCCTGATCGCCGAGCAGCGCCTCGTGGACGAGCACGGTGTCGAGGCCGAACGGCTCCAGGAGGTGGCGGCGAGCGTCGAACTGGAGCTGGCCGAGGCCGAACGGGAGGGCCTCGCGGCGCCGTTCCCCGAACCGGCGGCGTTCGCGGAGTTCAAGGAGTGACCGCAAAGCCCGGGGTGCGCACGACGGTCAGGCGTGCCGGCCGCCCGCAACCCGCCGAAACCGCCGACGACCGCCGCGCCCAGCCGGACGCGCAGACGCTCGGGATGAGGCTGCGCGAGGAGCGGGACCGGCTCGGATTGAGCCTGCGCGAGCTGGCGCGCCGCCTGGAGGTCTCGCCCAGCCTCATCTCCCAGATCGAGACCGGGAAGACGCAGCCCTCCGTGCGAACGCTCTACGCGATCGTGAGCGAGCTCGGCGTCTCGCTCGACGATGTCTTCGCGCCCTCAGGCAAAGGGGACGGCCACTCGCTGCCGAGCCCGCCCCGCGCGGGTCGCGCCAAGGCCACGGCGCCGGCGGAGCGAGGGCTCGGGCCGGCGGAGGGCCAGGGCCGCGTGCAGCGCGCCGCCGAGCGGAGAGCGATCGACCTCGGTTCCGGCGTGCACTGGGAGCGCCTGACGACCTGGGACGACCGCGATGTCGACTTTCTCTACACGATCTACGAGGCGGGCGGCTCGTCGAGCGCGGACGGGAGCCTGATGCGCCACAACGGCCGCGAGTTCGGCGTCGTCCTCACCGGGAAGCTCGGTGTCACGGTCGGCTTCGAGGACCACGTGCTCGACGCGGGCGACTCGATCGCGTTCGACTCGAGCATCCCGCACCGGTTGCACAACGACGGCGACGACGTCGTGACCGCGATCTGGGTGGTGCTCGGCCGGCACCACGACGCGTCCGAGCGGTGATGAGCAGCGACACCGGAACGCGCTCGCTCGCGGACGGGCGGCCGGGTCATCGCCTCGTTCGCCGCGAGGACATCGCCTTCACCGATGCGTATCCGGACCAGGCCCGCGGCCTCCAGGCCTGCCGGCTCGTCGACGGCCCGACCGGTTCGACGCACATGGGGCTCACGCTGTGCTCGCTCGCCGACGGGCACCTCGACACCCACCTCCATTCGTACGAGGAGAGCTTCTACGTCCTGGAGGGGCGGCCGGTGCTCTACCTCGACGGCCATGCAGTCGAGCTGAAGCCCGGCGCCTGCGGCGTCGCGCCGGTGGGCGTTGCGCACGCCTGGCGCAGCTCCGGCCGCGCACTCTGGATCGAGATGGTCGCTCCGCGGCCGCGCCCCGACGGCAGCGACACGTTCTTCCTCGGGCCGGCGCCCGAAGCGGCGGGAGCGCCGCTCGACGTCCGCGACCCTCGCAACCGCAACCTCTTCCTGCTCGGGGACGGAGAGATGGACGTCGACCGCCTGAAGCGCGGCGCGGCCGTCTCTGCTCCGACCGTGTCCGCGAGCATGGCGACGGCCGTTCTGGCGTACAGCGGGATCGCCGTGAAGATGCTCGTCGATCAGCGCCTCGACGCCCAGCTGCACACGATGTTCATGGTCGACTACCAGCCGGGCGCCGTCGCGCATCCGCACGACCACCCCTTCGAGGAGTCGTACTACATGCTCGAGGGCGAGGTCGACGTCGTCGCGGACGGCGAGCGGCACACGCTCCGTCCGGGCGACGCCTTCTGGACGGCGACCGGGTGTGTCCATGCGTTCTACGAGACGCAGGGAGGCTGTGTGCGGTGGCTCGAAACGTCGTCGCCCGGGCCGCCGTCACGCCACTCGTACCGGTTCGACCGGGACTGGGACTATCTCGTCGAGCGTTTAGATGATCTAGCTCCGCCCGGCCCGTAAGCGGCCGACGCCGCCCCAGCTCGAGCGGAGGCGGGCGAGGAGCTCGGGCGCCTGGTAGAGCACGAGCGCGAGCAGGATCAGGATGCCGATCGTCATCTCGGCGTACTCCGTCGGCGCCTGGAACAACGGCAGGACGTTGTCGATCAGGCTGAGGAAGAGGGCCGCGAGCAACGCGCCGACGAAGGAGCCCTTCCCGCCGGCGAGGCTGGCTCCGCCGAGAACGGCCGCGGCGATGCTCTCGAGTGCCTGGTTGCCGATGATCGGCGACCCGATCTGAACCTCGGCCGCGAGATAGAAGCCGGCGATCGAGGCCATCACCGAGCAGGCGACGAAGGCGAGGATCACCATGCGGCTGGTCCCCATCCCGATTCGGCGCGAAGCCGTCTCGTCCAGCCCCACCGCCCGGAACGCCAGGCCCGAGCGCGTGCGGTAGAGCCAGATGTCCGCGACCACGGCGAGGATGACGACCCCGATGAAGGCGAGCGGCACGAAGCCGACACTGGTCGTCAGGGCGGCGATGACGTCGCTGTTGATCGTTCCCTCGGGATGGTCGCGCAGCAGCAGCGAGGCACCCTCGAGGATGCTGAACGTGGCGAGCGTGGCGATGATCGAGGGGAGCCGGAAGACGCGGATGAGGATCGCATTGCCGAGCCCGACGACGACCCCGACGCCGACGATCAGGAGTGCGCCCGGGATCAGCCCCAGGGTCGACGTCATCGGCGTCATCGTGTACGAGGCGATGACGACGGACAGCGTCATCAACGCGCCGACGGAGACGTCGAAGCCGCCGACGAGCAGCGCGCTCGTCTGCCCCAGCGAGACGAGGGCGAGCGGCATCGTCAGCAGGAGGAGGTTCCGCAGGTTGTAGCTGCCCAGGAACGCGTCCTGGCGCAGGGCCGTGTACCCGCCGAGCGCGACGATCAGGGTCGTCAGCAGCACGAACGGCATCCACGAGCGCACCCTCATTGCTTCGCCGCCTCTGCCCGGCCGGCACCGGAGCCGACGATCGCCTCGACGATCCGGCGCTCGCCGAGCTCCTCGCGCGGGATCTCGGCGACGATCGTCCCGCGCGACATCACGACGACGCGGTCGCAGAGCCCGGCGAGCTCGAGCGGATCGCTCGACTTGACGATGACGGCAACGCCCTCCTCTGCCTTCGCGCGGAGCGCGTCGTAGATGTCGAACCGGGCGGCGACGTCGACGCCCTGCGTGGGCTCCTCCGCCAGGATGACCTTGACGTCGCCGCGGAGGAACGGGCGCGTCAGCGAGACCTTTTGCTGGTTTCCGCCGGACAGGGACTGCACCGGCTGCTCGACGGACGCCATCCGGATGTCGAGACGGCGCACGAGATCGGCGATCGTTCGCCGCTCGCGCCGGCGGTTGATGAAACCGAGGCGTCCCAGCCGGCCCAGCACCTGGATCGTCGCGTTGGCGCGCACGCTCAGAACGGGAAAGAGCGACTCGCCCGTTCGATCGCCGCTGAGCAGCACCACGCCGGCGCGCAGCGGCCCGAGCGGCGACCGCGAGTCGAGCCGGTCTCCGTCGCAGTTCGCGCTGCCGGTCGTGCGCTCGGCACCGGCCAGGCCGCGCAGGAACTGCACCTGCCCGTTGCCCTCGGCACCGGCGATTCCGACGATCTCGCCCTTCGTGACCTCCAGGTCGATCGGGCCGAACCGGTCGCCCCGCAAGCCCGATACGGCCAGGAGCACTTCCCGCTTGTCCCCGACGCCCTGGCGCTCCGGGAACGCAAGCTGGAGCGGCCGGCCGATCATCAGCGCGACGAGGCTGTCCTCCGACATGCCGGTGGCCTCGAACGTGCCCTGGGCGACGCCGTCACGCAGGACGGTGATGCGGTCGGCGATGTCGAGTACCTCCGGCAGCCGATGGCTGACGTAGACGATGCCGACCCCGGCGCGGCTCTGCTCGAACACGAGGGCGTGGAGGCGCTCCACCTCCTCGGGCCCGAGTGCCGTCGTCGGCTCGTCGAGGAGCAAGACCTTTGGACGGGCGAGCAGTGCCTTGACGACCTCGAGCAGCTGCCGCTGTGCGAGCGACAGCGAGCCCGTGGGAACCGTCACCGGGACGTCGAGCTCGTACTCCCGGAGCTTCGTTGCCGCCCAGTCCTCCATGGATCCGTACGCCGGCTGCTCGTCGCTCGGCGCGGCGAGATAGAGGTTCTCGGCCACCGAGAGGGCGAGGACGTGCGAGTAGGTCTGGTACGCCATGCCGAGGCCGAGTCTCCGGGCCTCGGCGGGAGATCCGCGCCGCCGGAGGGCGCCTCCGATCTCGACGGTCCCCTCGTCCGGATGGACGAAGCCGCTTGCGATCCCCAGCAATGTCGATTTCCCGGACCCGTTCTCCCCGACGAGCGCGTGAATCTCGCCCGTGTGGCAGTCGACGGAGACGTCCCGCAGGGCCTGTACCGCTCCGTACGCTTTCGAGACGCTGCGCAGGGACAGCACCGGGGGGCTTGCGGGCCCGGGAATCGACATTGTGGTCTTAGGTTCTGGTGTCCAGTTCCTCTCTAGGGGTACATCTGGTGGAGCAGGGCCACCGGGATCAGTGACGTCCCCGAGGCATCCTGCGGATAGCCCGGGGTGCACGAATCACGCTTGTCCTGATCCTGCAGAGCGATCGGGAACACGATGGTGGGCGGGATCTTGGCGCCCTTGAGCTTCATCATCGCGGCCGTGAGGGCCACCCGGATCTGCGAGTTGCCCGACGTGTAGTAGTACATCTTCAGGCCGGGGTTGGTCTTCTTGAGCGAGTTGTACTCGCACCCCATCCGGACGTCGTCCGTCCTGAGGGTCAGCACCGGGTTGAACGGCTTGCCCGCGGCCTTGTACGCCGCGATGGCGCCGAGGGCCATGCCGCCGCCGTACTCGTAGCTCCAGCCCTTGATGTTGGGATGGGCGGCGAGGATGCCTGCGACGACCGACTGGACCTTCGACGGATCCCAGTTCGTCGGCTCGTTCGCGACGACGTTGATGTTCGAGTTCAGCGCCGGCTTCTCACAGGTCTGCCAGCCGAGGGACAGCGGGTTGCCGGGGAAACCGCCGAGGAAGGCGATGTCGCCGGAGCCGACCTGCTTGTTCATCGCTGCTGCAAACGCCTTGCCGAGGTTGCACGTGTACTCGCCGACGACCGTCAGGTAGTTCTTGCCAGGCCCGGTGACGTAGCCCCAGGCATACGTCGCGACGGGGATCCCGGCGTCGGTCGCTTCCTTCATCACGGGCAGCATCGCGTCACCGAAGTCCGGATACGTGACGATCGCGCTGACCTTCTGTGCGATTGCCGCCTTGAAGTCGGCAATCCCCTGATTCAGGTCGGAGTGAGCGCTCTTGTAGATGATCTTGCCGATCTGCGGATACGTCAGCGCCTGGAGGATGAACTCCATGTGTGACATCTGGCGGAAGACGTTCTCGCCGAACTGCTCGATGTAGGCGACGGTGAGCTTGCCTCCCGTCCCGGTGCTGCAGACGTTGTTCTTCCAGCACTTGAGCGCCAGGGCGTAGTTGACCTTCTTGTCGGAGCGCCCGAATGCAGCCAGGGAGATGCGCTTGGACGCCGGATTCTTCGGGAGCAGAGTGGCGTCGAAGAGGGTCTTCTTCAGCGTCGAGGCCTTGGCCACGTACACCTCGCCGAATCCGCCCCCCTTGCCGACCAGGACCGGTCCAGCACCGGAACCGGACGAGACGATTGCGAGCGCACCTGCGAGCACCACGAGCAGCGCGATCGCCAGTACCGCCACCATCCGGCGGCTGCCGCGCGCTGCTGACTTCTTCCCTCCGTGCATCGTGCCTCCTTTCGCGAGCCTCAGCTCGTGTTTACATCCACGCCAGAGTTGTTGGCCGTCCTCGCCTCGATCGGCCTCAGCATACGGCCGAGGAGCGAGGCGATCCGGTCACCGGAGATGAGCATCCCGACGATGATCGCAGCTCCGAAGACGATGTACTGCATCCCCGGTCGCAAACCCAGGATCAGCAGCATCTGCGTCAGGAACGTGAGCGCGAGCGCCGCCACCCACGTCGACGTCGCGCTCGCGAGCCCGCCGGAGAGCGACGCGCCCGCGATGACCACCGCAGCGATCGGCGCCAGCAGGTAGGCCGCGCCGAACCCGGGGTCGACGTTGATGCGAATGCCGGCGAGCAGGACCGCCGCGACGCCGTAGAGGATGCCTGCCGCCGTGTACGCGAAGACGACATGCGTCCGGACGCGCAGGCCGGCCATCCACGCGGCGCGAGGGTTCGCGCCGACCGCCTGGAAGCGCCGGCCGGCACCGGTGTAGCGAAGCAGGAGCGCGACAGCGAGGGTAAGTGCGGCGCCCGTCCAGAACACGACGCTGATGCCGAGCGGCTTCTGCCCCGCCCAGGTCGAGAGCGTCTCCGGCACCGCGGTCGAGTTCGTGACCTGACGCGCGTACCTCAGGTTCCACGCGAACACGATCTGCCCGACGGCGAGCGTGACGATCAGCGGGTTCAGCCTGACGATCCCGACGAGGATGCCGTTGACGAGCCCCACTGCCGCTCCGAGGCCGAGGCAGGCGAGGATGCCCAGCGCCAGCCGGCCGTTGTGTCCCAGGCTGACGCCGACGAGCAGGTTTCCGCCGAAGGAGATCACGGCCGGAGTCGAGAGGTCGATGCCGCCCTGCATGATCACGAGCATCTGGCCGAGCGCCGCGACGGCGAGAATCGTCATGTAGGGAAGGACGAAGGCAAAGGACGTATGTTGAAGCGCGTTCGGCGCGATGATCGCGGCGACGATCATCAGCACGCCGGTCGCAAGCCATACCGGCACGAAACGTGCGGCAACGACGGTGCTCGCGACGAACGCTTTACCGGGGGTATTCACGGGCGTCCTTGGCCGGGCCGGGCGAGGGTGGAGGGCTAGCCACAACCAGACCGCCATTTTGTGCACGCGCGACGGGCAGTGTCAACTGTGGTCGAACGCACGCATGCCCTCCCGCTCAGAACGCCCCCAAGAATGGGGTTACCGCGTTGACGTGTTAACACGGAGGCGTTTATGCTCGCTGTACATTGTCCGGTCGGCCAAGGAGAACTGACGCATGAGCTCTCGCCTTTTGATCCGCAACGGTTTCGTCGTTTCGATGGACCCCGGCGTCGGTGACATCCCGAACGGTGATGTCCTCGTCGAGGACGGCGTGATCGTCGAGATCGGGCGCGGCCTCGAGGTGTCGGGGACGGAGGAGATCGACGCCACGGGAATGATCATCATGCCCGGATTCGTCGACACGCACCGGCACACCTGGCAGACGCCGGTCCGCGGCGTCCTCCCCTGCTGCACCCTCGACAAGTACTTCGAGGTGATGCTCGGCAGCGTCGGCGGCCACTACCGCCCCGAGGATGTCCAGATCGGCAACTACGCCGGCGCGTTGGAGGCGCTCAACGGCGGCGTGACGACGCTGCTCGACTGGTCGCACATCAACAACACGCCCGATCACTCCGACGCGGCGGTCCAGGGCCTGAAGGACGCCGGCATCCGGGCGATCTACGCACACGGGGTGCCGACGGGCAGCGAATGGTGGATGTTCAGTGAGCTCGACCACCCGGAGGACATCCGGCGCATCCGGGAGACGTACTTCTCCTCCGACGACCAGCTGCTGACGCTCGCGCTCGCCGCCCGGGCGCCCGGCAACTCGAACTTCGAGGTCGCGAAGCACGACTGGGAGCTCGCGCGTGACCTCGGCATCCGCATCAGCGTGCACGTCGGCATGCGGCTGACGACGGTGCACGTGCAGCACGTCAAGAACCTGAGCGACCTCGGCCTCCTCGGCGACGACACGACGTACATCCACTGCACCGACTCGACGGACGAGGAGCTCGACCTGATTGCCGAGACCGGAGGGACCGCCTCCCTCGCGCCGTACGTCGAGATGCTGATGGGTCACGGCAACCCGCCGACGGGCAGGCTGCTGGATCGTGGCGTTCGGCCGTCGCTGAGCGTCGACGTCGTCTCCAGCGTCCCCGGCGAGATGTTCACGCAGATGCGCAGCGCCCTCGTCCACGAGCGGATCGGGGCCTTCACCGACACGCCGGACGAGGCGTTCGCGCCGACGCTGACGCACCGGGACGTGCTCGAGTTCGCGACGATCGACGGTGCTCGGGCCTGCGCGCTCGAGGACAGGGTCGGGTCGCTCGCGCCGGGCAAGCAGGCGGACATCGTCCTGCTGAACTACAACGCGATCAACACGACTCCGATGGTCGATCCCATCGGGACGATCGTCGTGTTCGCCGACACGTCGAACGTCGACTCCGTGTTCGTCGCCGGACGCGCCGTGAAGCGGCATGGCCAACTCGTCGACACCGACCTCAACGGCATCATCCAGAGGCTCGAAGCGTCCAGGAATCACATCCTGTCCGAGGGCGGGTTGCTGCCGGACTGGGCGGCCGAGTCGATGGCAACCGCGTAGGTTTCGACTATGGCGGGAACAGTCGTGATCGTCGGCGGCACGCAAGGGCTCGGCCGCGAGCTCGCGCAGTCGTACGCCGACAGCGGTCGCGACGTGGTCGTCACCGGAAGGGACCAGGCGCGCGCGGAGACGGCCGCGGCCGAGATCGGCGGCCGCACCCGCGGTATCGGGTTCGACCTCGCCGAGCCGCACGGGATCGCCGAGCGGCTCACGGACATCGGCGACGTCGGCTACCTGGTGCTCGCCGCGATCGAGCGTGACACGAACAGCGTGCGCGAGTACGACATCGCCGCCGCGCTGCGACTCGTCACCCTCAAGCTCGTCGGCTACACCGAGGTGATCCATACGCTGATTCCACGGCTCGGCGACGACTCCGCGATCCTCATCTACGGAGGGCTCGCGCGTGACCGGCCGTATCCCGGCTCGACCACCGTGACGACCGTCAACGGCGGAGTGACGAGCCTCGTGCGGACGCTCGTGATCGAGCTCGCGCCCACGCGCGTCAACGCCCTGCATCCGGCGATCGTCGGCGACAGCCCGCAGTGGATCGGAATGCCTCCGGAGCGGCTCGAAGCGCTCGAGGCGCGCACGCCGATCGGGCGCCTGGTGACAATGGAAGAGGTCGTGGGCGCATCACGCTTCCTGCTCGAGAACGCGGCGATCAACGGCATCAACCTCGTCGTCGACGGCGGCTGGACCTGCATGTGATGGCGGTGCCGCCGACGTGACCGACGAGCCCGTGCTGCTCGACATCGCCATGCCCCGCCTGTCCGACCAGATGGAGGAGGCGACGGTGCTCGAGTGGCTCAAGCAGCCGGGTGACACGGTCGCCAGGGGCGAGCCGCTGGTCGAGATCGAGACCGACAAGGCGACGATGGTCTACGAGGCCGAGTTCGACGGCGTGCTCGAGGAGGTCGTCGTCGCCGGCGGCGGGGTCGCCGCCCTCGGCGAGACGATCGCCCGCGCGCGCGGGACGGGTGGGTCGAGCGGGCCGCGTCCGGCCGCGGCGGCGCCCGCGGCCGCGACGCCCGTCGCGGCTGCGCCGGTCGCGACGCGCAACGGCGGCAAGGCGGGCCGCAGCCGCGCCACACCGGTCGCCCGCCGGCTCGCGCTCGAGCTCGGCGTGACACTCGACGGTGTCGACGGCACCGGCCCCGGCGGTCGCATCGTCGGCGCCGACGTCCGCGGGGCATCCCCTGCGGCGCCTGCTCCGGACGGGACGACCGAGATCGAGCTCACGCCGACCCAGCGGACGATCGCGCAGCGGATGACCGAGTCGCGCACGCAGGTCCCGGAGTTCACGCTCGAGGCGGAGATCGACATGGAGGCCCTCGCCGAGCTGCGCGAGGAGCTCCGCGCGCTCGGCCGCGAGCCGCTCCCGTCCTTCAACGACCTCGTGGTGAAGGCGGTCGCGGCAGCGCTTCGCCAGCATCGCGGGCTGAACGCGTCGTACGCCTCGGGGCGGATCCGGCGGATCGAGCGCGTGAACGTCGGCATCGCCGTCGCGACCGACGACGCGCTCTACGTCCCGACGATCTTCGACGCCGACCGGCTGACGGTCTTCGAGATCGCCGAGCAGGCACGCGTGCTGATCCGCAAGGTGACGGAGGGCACGATCGCGCCGGACGAGCTCCGCGACGGCACCTTCACCGTCTCCAACCTCGGCATGTTCGGCGTCCGCCGGTTCAGCGCCGTGATCAACCCACCGCAGGCGGCGATCCTCGCCGTCGGCGAGGTCGCGCGCCGGCCGGTCGTTGCGGAGGACGGGTCGATCGTCGCCCGGCACCTGGTGGATCTGACGCTCTCGTGCGACCATCGGGTCGTCTACGGAGCGGAGGCCGCCCGATTCCTGCAAACACTCAAGACCCTGCTCGAGCGCCCGGTGGCGCTCGTCACCGCATGACGGAGGCAACCGTGGAGCTCGAGTTCAGAGACGCGATTCGCGACGCCCTCGACGAGGAGCTCGCCCGCGACGACAGTGTCATCTTCTTCGGCGAGGACGTGGCCGTCGCCGGAGGCGTGTTCGCGGCCACCCCCGGGCTCTACGAGAAGTACGGCCCGGAGCGTGTCTTCGACACGCCGATCTCCGAGCTGGCGATGACGGGCGCGGCGTTCGGCGCGGCGGTCACGGGGAAGCGCCCCGTGCTGGAGATCATGTTCGGCGACTTCCTCGCCCTGTCGATGGACAGCCTGATCAACCAGTCGACGAAGTACTGGTTCCTGACCGGCGAGCGCCAGAGCGTCCCGCTCGTGATCCGGTCGGTGGTCGGCGGCGGCGCCCGGTTCGGAGCGATCCACTCGCAGATGCCGGTGTCGTGGCTGACCGGCATCCCCGGGCTGAAGATCGTCGCCCCGTCGACGCCCGCCGACGCGAAGGGGCTGCTGAAGGCCGCGATCCGCGACGACAACCCGGTGATCTTCTTCGAGCACAAGCGCCTGTACTCGATGTCCGGACCGGCAGGCGGCAGCGAGCCGTTGCCGCTCGGGCAGGCCGCGGTCGTTCGCGAAGGCGACGACGTCACGCTCGTCAGCGCGATGAAGGGCGTCCACGACTGCCTGGCCGCCGCGGACCTGCTCGCCGAGCAAGGCGTCTCGGCCGAGGTGATCGACCTGCGAACGCTCCGGCCGCTCGACGTGGAGACGATCCTGGCGTCGGTGCAGAAGACGAACCGCATCGCCGTCGTCGAGGAGGGGCCGCTCACCGGCGGCTGGGCGGGCGAGGTGCTCGCGCTCGTCACCGAGCACGGCCTGGGCGACCTCGACGACGCCTGGCGCATCACCACGCCGAACTCGCCGATCCCGTACAGCCCACCACTCGAAGACGCGTTCCTACCGGGGCCCGAGCGGATCGCCGCTGAAGTCGTTTCCCGGCCCTGACCCAACGAGGAGGAGATATGAGCGACACAAAGGTGATCGCGGTCATCGGCGCCACCGGCGCACAGGGCGGAGGGCTCGCCCGCGCGATCCTGGCCGACCCGGACGGCGGATTCGCCGTCCGCGCGGTGACGAGAGACCCGAGCAAGGAAGCGGCCCAGGCGCTCACCGCCGCCGGTGCCGAGGTCGTCCAGGCCGACCTCGACGACGAGGGCAGCCTCGAGCGTGCGTTCGCGGGCGCGCACGGCGCGTTCTGCGTGACGAACTTCTGGGAGCACTTCTCGGCGGAGAAGGAGATCGAACAGGCCCAGCACCAGGCCGCCGCGGCGAAAGCGGCGGGCGTCCAGCATGTGATCTGGTCGACGCTCGAGGACACGCGCGACTTCATCCCGCTCGACGACGACCGGATGCCGACGCTCCAGGAGCGGTTCAAGGTGCCGCACTTCGACGCCAAGCAGGAGGCGCACGCCGCCTTCACGGGCGCGGGAGTGCCGACGACGTTCCTCCACACCGCGTTCTACTGGGAGAACTTCATCTACTTCGGGGCCGGCCCGCAGCGGGGCCCCGACGGAGGGCTCGCGCTGACGTTCCCGATGGGCGACGCGAAGCTGCCCGGGATCGCCGCCGAGGACATCGGCAAGGTGGCGTACTCGATCTTCAGGGGCGGAGCCGAGTACATCGGCAAGTCGGTGTTCATCTCCGGCGAGAACCTGTCCGGCACCGAGCTGGCGGCCGCGTTCTCGAAGGCGCTCGGCGAGGCCGTCGTCTACAACGACGTCGACCCGGACGTCTACCGCGGGTTCGACTTCCCGGGCGCGGACGAGATGGGGAACATGTTCCAGTTCAAGCGCGACTTCGAGGCGGAGTACGCCGGTCCGCGCGTGCGCTCGGAGGTGCTGAAGCTCGATCCCGAGCTGCAGGACTTCGAGACGTGGCTCGCGGCCAACAAGGACCGCATCCCGCTCGGCTAGGAGTCTCTCGGCGAGGCGGCGGGGCCGTCAGAACGACGGCTTCGCCGTCATGTCGATCACGATCAGGACGAGCAGGGCGGTGTCGAAGCGGAAGACGGTGAACAGCCGCTTCACGCGCTGACCGACCTCGGGGGAGGTGGGCCCATGCGCGGCGGCCGCCTTGTCGATGCGCCCGAGCTCGGGCCCGACGAACGCGACGCCGACGACCGTGGCGATCCCCCAGCCGACGATCGCAAAGTTGATCCAGAACGTGTTCCAGCCCCAGTGGCCCTTCTGGACCAGCACGACGCCGAGGGCGAACACCGCGAACAGCGTCGGTGTGTAGACGCGCGTCCCGATCCACGCGCCCATCTTCCCGAGCTGGGCGAGCGCCTCGCCGTCACCCTTGCGCTCGAAGACGATGCCGAGCGTCGTCAGGGTCACGTCGCCGCCCACCCACACCATCACGGCGACGATGTGGAGCGCCAGGTAGATCTGGTACGACGACGGGGCGAACCAGAGGAAGATGATCGCGCCGGCGACCAGCATGATCCCGGCGAGCATGACGCTGAGCGGGCTTGCCGCCTTCGGTGCGTCGGCAGGGGCGGCAGGTTCCACAAGCCGATTAAAGAGGATTGCGGATCCCTTTTGTAGTGTTCGGCGCGCAACGGGCGATGGGGCTCGCCCTCAACCGCCGAGACCGGCTGATAGCTCCTACCGAATCCGAAAGGAGCTGTCATGCCTGTTGCGCTTGCAGTCGTGCTCGGTGGCGGTGGAGGGGCGCTCGCGCGGTTCGGCGTCGACTCGCTGATCGAGCGGCACGTGGACTCGCTGTTCCCGTGGTCGACGTTCACGATCAACGTCTCGGGGTGCTTCCTCAACGGCCTGCTGGTGGTGCTCCTGGTCGAATCGCTGGGCGCCCCCTCGTGGCTCGCGCGCGGACTGATCGTCGGGTTCCTCGGCGCGTACACGACGTTCTCCACGTTCGGCGCCGAGACGTATGGACTGACCGAGATCGGCCACTGGGGGCTCGCGTTCACGAATATCGCGGTCAGCTGCGCAGCCGGCGTGGCCGCGGTCGCGCTCGGTCAGGCGCTCGGGAGGCTGGTGTGACGCGTCTTAACAGTGCCAGGCACTGTTAAGAGCGCTCGAGCCAGACGTGGGCCAGTGGCCCGTACGGACGCCGGAGCTCCTCGACCCGGCGCTCCGTCTCGTCGATCAGCTCCTGCACCGAGGCCGTGGCGGTGTCGAGCGGCTCGGCGACATGCGCGTGGATGTGCGGAAAGCCGATCTTCAGCCTGTTCGGGCGGATCGCCCGCTCGGTGTGGACCAGGCAGACCGGGATCAGCGGCACGCCGGCCTCCTTCGCCAGCCGGGCCGCGCCGCGGCGCCACGGGCGGTCGCGGTACGGCAGGCACGTCCCCTGCGGGAAGATGCCGACGAGCTCCCCGCTCTCGAGCACATCACGACCGTACTCGACCGCCGCCGCGTCACCCTTCCCCCGCCGGACCGGGAACGCGCCGAAGCCGTTCATCACCTGCTTCAGCACCGGGTACCGAAAGAGCTCGGCCTTCGCCATGTAGTGGATCACCCGCGGCGTCACCGTGCCGAGCACGAACGGGTCGATCATCGAGTCGTGGCTGGAGGCGAGCACCGCGCCGCCGCTCGCCGGGATCCGCTCCCACCCCGTGCCGTCGACGCGGTAGATGAGGTGCATCAGCGGCCGCAGCAGCCCGTTGCCGAACGTGCGGTAGAGGATCACTTCTGCGTGCGCAGCCGCTTCGACAGCCGCGCGGCGTAGCGGCGAGAGACGGCACCCGGCAACGCGCCGAGCGTCTTCATCGTCAGCGCCATCGGGAGCGGGAACGAGATCTCCGGCTTCCCCTTCTCCAGGCCGTCGGCGATCGCACGCGCGGCCTCGTCGGCCTCGATCAGGAACGGCATGCTGAAGTCGTTCTCCGCGGTGAGGGGCGTCTTCACAAAGCCGGGGTTGACCGCGGTCACCTCCACCCCCGTTCCGGCGAGGTCGGCGCGGAGCGAGTCGCACATCGAAATCAGGAACGCCTTCGTCGCCCCGTACGCCGACGCGCGCGGCAGCGCGGCGAACCCGGTGACCGACGCGACGACCGCGATTCGCCCGTGGCGGAGCTCGAGCATGCCGGGAAGCACCGCCTCGATGCAGTTCACCGTGCCCATCACGTTCACGTCCAGGTGCTGACGGAAGACGTCGCCGTCGAACGCCAGCGGATCGACCGGAACGTACGTGCCGGCGTTCAGGAGGGCGACGTCGAGCGGGCCGATCTCGCCGGCGATGCGGTGCATCGCCTCGCGGTCGGTGACGTCGCCCGGCAGCGCCTCGCCCGGCAGCTCGGCGAGCTTGTCCGCCGAGCGCGCCGTCAGGAAGAGCGTGTGCCCGCGCCGCGCCAGCTCCCGCGCGGTCGCCGCGCCGATCCCCGTGGACGCGCCGGTGATCCAGATTCTCACGTCCGCGCCAGCTCGAGCTGGACGTCACGGAGGTACTCGGTGCGGAACGCCGCCTCGCAGTACGCGAGGTAGAACTCCCACGTCCGGACGAAGCGATCGTCGTAGCCGAGCCGGCGCACCATGTCGAGCCGCGCCGTGAACCGCTCGCGCCAGGCCTGCAACGTGGGCGCGTAGTTCAGGCCGATGTCCTCGACCGGGCCGAGCCGCAGCGCCGTCCCCTCCATCGCCCGCTCGAGCACCTCGACCGACGGGAGCAGCGAGCCGGGGAAGATGTAGCGGCGGATCCAGTCGTCGTGGCGGCGGTAGCGCTCGTAGCGCTCGTCCGGGATCGCGATCGTCTGCACGCACGCCCGCCCGCCGGCCGCGAGCAGCCGGTCGCACGCACCGAAGAACACGGGGTACTGCGCGTGCCCGATCGCCTCGAGCATCTCGATCGACGCGATCTTCGTGAACGAGCCCTCGACCGTCCGGTAGTCCTGGAGGCGGATCTCGACCGGCAGCCCGTCCGTGCGCTCGCGCGCGACCACGGCCTGCTGCTCGGACAGCGTCAGCCCGGTCACCCGCGCACCGTACTCCCCCGCCGCCATCCGGGCGAACGACCCCCAGCCGCAGCCGATCTCGAGCACGTGGTCGTCGGGCCCGAGCGCGAGCTTCTCGCACACCCGCCGCAGCTTCCGCTCCTGCGCCTGCGCGAGCGTGTCGCCCGCCTCCCAGATGCCGCACGAGTACGTCATCGACTCGTCGAGGAAGAGGCGGTACAGGTCGTTGCCGAGGTCGTAGTGGTAGCCGATGTTCGCCTTCGCGCGACGCAGGTTCTGCCGCGGCGAGACGTGGGGCCGGAAGCGCTCGAAACGGGCGAGCAGCGAGTCGCGCCGCCAGGACTCGACCGCGCCGACCAGCAGCTCGAAGAACCACGGCAGGTCGTCCGCGTCCCAGTCGCCGGCGACGTACGACTCGCCCAGCCCCATCCGCGGGCTCCAGAGCAGGCGCCGGAAGACGTCGCGGCTGGCGACCTCCACGGTCACCGGCCGCCCGGAGCCGAACCGACGCACGTTCCCGTTCGGGAGGTTCAGCTCGATCGTCCCGCCCTCGACGCGCTCGAGCGCGCGCAGCACGAGCCGCTCCGCCGCCCCCGCCCCCAGGCCCCGCGCCACCGGAACCTCCCTCAGCGCCTCGCTCACGGGTGCACCGACCCCTCGCCCGGAACGAACGGCGGCTTGTGGACGAACGGCACACGCTTCAGCCAGAGCCGCGCCGCCTGGAGATGGATCAGAGCCGTCACGCGCTGCGGCATCAGCGGGTACCGGACGAGCGACCGGGCGAGTGACGCGGCGGTCAGTTCCTCCCGGCGGCCCTGCAGCGTCGCCCAGAACGGCCGCCCGCCGTCCTCGTCGAGGTCGATCCGGACGCTGAGCTCGTCGCCCGGCTCGGTGAACCACCAGCGATAGCCCTGGTCGAGCGAGAAGAACGGTGAGACATGCAGCTTCTTGTCGTGCTCGTACGAGAAGCGCTGCCCGCCGTCGGCGACCTGGTTCTCGGGTGAGAGCAGGTACGGCAGCATCTCGCCGAACGTGTTGCTCACCTCGGCAACGATGCACGCGAGCTCGTCGTCGCGGTAGCAGTAGTAGAACGAGACCGGGTTGAAGACGTAGCCGAGGACGCGGAGGTTCGTCAGCAGCATGATCCGGTCGGCCTCGACGCCGTGCTCGGCGAGGTACGCGCGCACGTCGATGTGGTCGCTGTCGTGGAGCGTGACGACGTTCCGCCGGTTCCAGCCGAACAGGCCGAGCTGCCGGTCGAGCGCGGGCAGCTCGTCGAGGTCGAGCACGTAGAAGCAGACGCGGTAGCGGAAGACGTTGTGGGCCGGCGAGACGCGCGCGTGCATCACGGTGCCGGTGTAGAGCCCCGACCTCACCGGTCCACCCCGAACGCCGCCGCCGCGCGCAGTCCCGACGCGAGCCCGTCCTCGTGGAAGCCGACGCCGTGCCACGCGCCGGCGAACGCGGTGCGCCCGCGGTTCAGCCCGGGCAGCTCGGCCTGCGCCCTCAGCGACTCGAACGTGTAGAGCGGGTGCTCGTATGCGATCCGCCGGATCACGCGTGACTCGTCGATCTCGGCGGTGCGGTTCAGCGTCACGCAGTAGTGCCGGTCGGTGTCGAGGGCCTGGAGCCGGTTGAGGTAGTAGGTGATCGTCGGGTGCCCGTTCGGCGAGGCGCAGTCGGCGAGGCGGTAGTTCCATGACGCGCGAGCGCCCCGGCCGGGAAGGAGCCGCTCGTCGGTGTGTAGGACGGTCTCGTTCTCGGTCGACTGGAACGCCGAGAGCACGCGGCGCTCGTCGTCGGTCGGATCGGAGAGCAGTGGCAACGCCTGGTCGCCGTGGACGGCGAGCACGACGCCGTCGAAACGGCGGACTTTGTCGTCGGCGGTGCGGAGCTCGACGCCGGCGTCGTCCCGGGTGACCGAACGCACCGGCAGAGAGAGGTGCACCGGCGCGCCCGACCGGTCGAGCAGCGCCCGGACGTACGTGCGACTGCCGCCGACGACGGTGCGCCACGGCTTCCGCCGGAAGCCGAGCATCCCGTGCGTGTCGAAGAACGACAGCATGTAACCGGCGGGAAAGTCGAGCGCCGCGCCGGTACCGCTCGACCAGAGCGACGCGGTCAGCGGCACGAGGAAGTGGTCGCGGAACTGCGGTGAGTACCCGTGCTCGGAGACGTATGCGCCGACGGTCTGCTCCCGCGCACCCACGATCGTGCCGCGTGCCTCCCGGAGGAAGCGCGCGATCTCGCGGATCAGCCGTAGCGGCGCGTGGCCGAGCGGCCGCCGGCCGGTGTACTCCAGGTGGTGCCGCGCGCACGAGACCGAGAACGACATCTGCGAGGGCTGGGTGGCGACGCCGAGCTCGTCGAAGAGACGGATCAGCTCCGGATAGTTCGCCCGGTTGTGGACGATGAACCCGGTATCGAGCTCCAGCCCGTCGTGCGTGATCGTGTTCGTGTGGCCGCCCGGGCGGTCGTCGCGCTCGAAGAACTCGACGTCGTGGGTCCGCGACAACGCGTACCCTGCACCCAGGCCCGCAATGCCCGTACCGATGATCGCAATCCTCACCTCGAACCGATATTCGCACGCAACCGAATCCCGGTTGTCTTCGAGGGCGTGATGGAACAGGTCGCAAACGTCAGAATCCGCACCGTCCGCGAGCGGACGACCTTCTGGAGCCGGGTCGCCGGCGTTGTCGCCGTGGTCGTCCCGCCCGTCGGCCTGGTCGTGGGCCTGGTGCTGCTCTGGAACAACGGTGTGAACTGGGTCGATCTCGCGATCCTGGCCGTGTTCTACGTCCCGTGCGGGCTCGGGATCACGGTCGGGTGGCACCGGTACTTCTCGCACAAGAGCTTCGAGACGGGCCGCATGGGAAAGGCGACGCTCGCGATCCTCGGCTCGATGGCGATGCAGGGGCCGCTGACGCAGTGGGTGACCGACCACCGCAAGCACCACGCGCTCTCCGACCAGCCGGGCGACCCGCACTCCCCGCACGCCGAGCGCGGACACGGGATGTGGGAACAGACCTGCGGGCTGTGGCACTCGCACGTCGGCTGGCTCTTCTCGACGAAAGGCCTCGAGCGAGGGCCCGAGTACGGCAAGGACATGTACGACGACACGATGGTGCGCTGGATCGACCGGCTGTACCTGCTCTGGGTCGCGCTGTCGGTCGGGCTGCCGTTCGCGGTCGGCTACGCGGTCTTCGGCTCGTGGCAGGGCGGCCTCGAGATGCTCGTCTGGGCGGGCCTCGTGCGGATCTTTCTGTTCCAGCACGTCACGTTCTCGATCAACTCGATCTGCCACATGTTCGGGACGCGGCCGTTCCGGACCCGCGACGAGAGCCGCAACGTCTGGCTGCTGGCGCTGCCGTCGTTCGGCGAGTCGTGGCACAACGGCCACCACGCCTTCCCGGCGTCGGCCGTGCACGGGCTCGAGCGCCGCCAGATCGACCTCTCCGCCGCGACGATCCGCGGGCTGGAGAAGCTCGGTCTCGTGTGGGACGTGAAGCGGCCCGAGCCGGCGCAGGTCGAGCGCCGCCGGGCGTAGACCACTGCTGCTGCTCAGCCCACACAACGACGACGAGTCGCTGTTCGCGGCGTACACACTGATTCGCCACCGCCCACACGTCGTCGTCTGCCTGCGCAGCACGGGCACCTACGGGCCCGTCAAGCGGTATCAGCAGCCCCGCTGAACCGGCGAAGCTCCGCGGCGATCAGCTCGGCCCAGTGCTTGGCGCGTGGGAGCGCGAAGAGGCCGCCGCCGCGCCGGCGCAGCGCCAGGCCGTGGACACCGCCCGAGACGATCGTGTGCGTCGCCTCGATCTCGCGGGAGCGGATCCGCTCGAAGCCGCGGAGCGAGCTCTTCGGGCTGACGCCGGGGATGCCGGGGAGCCAGCGGTCGAGCGATCCGTGGACGATCGCGAGCCGGCGTCCTTCCAGCGTCGAGACGTCGAGCTGGTCGGGGATCCACGGCGCGAGCCCGATCACGGTCGTCACGTTCGGATGGTCGGCGTTGGCGATCGACACCGCGCCGCCCATCGAGAAGCCGAGCAGCGCGATGTCCCCGGCGCCGTCCGCGACGGCGAGCGAGAGCGCAGCGCGGCAGTCGTCGTTGCACCACGTCAGCCGCTTCCACGACTTGATCCGGTAGCGCACCTCGGTGAACGACACGTCCGAAAAGTCGGGCGCGAGCCGTTGGACGAGCCAGTCGAGCGTGGCGCTCCACGTTCCCTCGACCTCGCGGCCGGTGCCGCCGTTGACGAGGATGACCGCCTTGCTCCCGCCCGGATTGGTGACGCGGGCCTCCGCGCCGGTCGAGAGCCTCACGCACGGGCCTCGGCGTGGCGGAGGTTGAAGATCGCGAACATGCCGAGGAAGAAGATCAGGCCGGCGGCGCACAGGTACGCGACGCCGACCTCGACCGGGTTGCCGGCGAGCATCCCGCGGGCAGCCTCCACGATCTGCGTGATCGGATTGCCGGACGCGAGCCCGTGGATCCAGCCCTGGAGCAGCTTCAGCGGCACGTAGACCGGCGCGAAGAAGAGAAGCAGGAACACGGGGGTCTGCATGACCGGGCCGGCCTGCACCGACGCGAACCGCATCGCGATCGCGCACGCCCAGAACAGGAAGGCGACGTTGACCATCACGGCGAGCATGTAGATGCCTGCGACGTCAACCACTCCGCCCTTGATCCGCATGCCGGCGATGAACGCGACGGCGGTGAGGATGGACGCGGTGATGAGCCAGCGAATCAGCGCACCGATCGCGTAGCCGGCGATCAGGCCGCTCCGCCTCGGCGAGGCGAGCATCAGGCGCCGGGAGAAGCCGTACTCGAAGTCGCGGGCGATCCCGAAGCCGGTGAACACGCCGCCGAACGCGGCCGACTGGAGCAGCACGAAGCAGAACTGGAAGCCTGCGTAGCCCGGCGCGTAGTCGAAGCCGGAGAGGTGCCGCAGCCGCGAGAGGCCGCCGTAGAAGGCGATGAAGTTGAGCAGCGGGAAGACGATCCCCGGGATGAGCAGCGACGGGTTGTGCAGGACGTTGTGGAGCGTCCGCCAGCCCACGCCGAGCGCAACGTTGCGGAAGTCGCGGATCACGTTCGGGTCATCCTCGTGCGGAGGGCGAGGCCCGACGCGGCGAGCGCGATCCCGATCAACAGCGCCGAGATCGTGAAGGCCAGGCCGAGCGCCTCGCCGTTCCAGCCCTCGAGCACCAGGCTGCGGATGCCCTCGATCAGGTACGAGACCGGGTTGGCGGTGGCGGCCCAGCGGAACCAGTTGACCTCGATCAGGTTCCGCGGGAAGTTCATCGACGAGACGATCAGGAACACGAACAGGACGGGGAAGAGCCCCTGGACCGATTCGCCGGAGCCCGTGCGCAGCGCCATGAAGCAGCCGACCGTGCCGAAGCCGATTGCAATTGCGATCGCGAGGCTGAGCAGCACGACCACGCCGGCCGCGCCGGACGCCGGGCGGACGCCGACCGCGTAGGCGACGATGACGTACACGATCGACTGGACCGTCGCGACGAACGCGATGCCGCCGAGCTGCCCGAGGACGAGGGCGAACCCCTTCACCGGCGTCAGCGCCAGCCGGTTCAGGAACCCCGTCTGGATGTCGCGGGCCAGGTCGGTCCCGGCGTTCATCGTCGCGAACAGCGCGCCCTGCATGAAGGGGATCGCCAGCGCGAAGGCGACGAACCGGTTCGCCGGGAAGCCGGGGATCGACGTCGCGGCCTGGAGGCCGCCGGAGTTCACGGCCAGCAGCGCGAGCGGGAAGATGATCGGCGCGATGACGTTCGCCGGCTGGCGGTACTGGCGCACGACCGACCGGCGGGCGAGGTGGTAGATCTGGAGTGCGGTGTCGTTCACGTGCGGGCGGGCTCCGCCTCCGCCTCGACGTCGGCCTCGATGCCGGCCTCGGCCGCGGCGCCTTCCAGCGTCCGGCCGGTCTTCTCGAGGAACACGTCGTCGAGCGAGGGCGCGTGCAACTGGAGGTTGGCGACGTGCAGGCTCTCGGCGTCGAGCGCGCGGATGATCTCCGCCAGATCGAGGTCGCCGTGAGCGCACCGGACGGCGACGCTGTCGGGCGAGAGCTGGACGAGCTCGCCGAAGCGGCGGAGGATGTCGGCGACGCGGGCGCGCTGCTCGGGGTCGGACGGGACGATCTCGACGGTCGGACGGCCGATCTCCGCCTTCAGCTCGGTCGGCGTGCCCTCGGCGACGATGTGGCCGTGGTCGATGATCCCGACCCGGTCGGCGAGCACATCGGCCTCCTCCAGGTACTGGGTGGTCAGGAAGACGGTCACGCCCTCTTCCTTCGCGAGACGGCCGACCTCGCCCCAGAGCGCGTTGCGGCTCTGCGGGTCGAGACCGGTGGTCGGCTCGTCGAGGAACAGGATCCGCGGGTGGTGGACGAGCGCGAGCGCCAGGTCGAGCCGGCGCTTCATCCCGCCGGAGTACGTCTTCACGCGGCGGTCGGCCGCGCGCGTCAGGCCGACGCGGTCGAGCAGCTCGTCGCTGCGGGCCGCCCGCTCGCCGCGCGGGATGCCGTGCAGCGCGGTCTGGAGGCGCATGTGGTCGCGGCCGCTGAGCAGCGGGTCGAGCGCCGCCTCCTGGAGCGCGGCGCCGATCCTCCGCCGCACTTCCGGGCCGTCCTTGACGACATCGAAGCCGGCGACCGTCGCCCGGCCCCCGGTCGGAGGCAGCAGCGTCGTCAGCATGTGGACGGTCGTCGACTTGCCGGCGCCGTTCGGGCCGAGGAAGCCGTAGATCTCGCCTGGCGCGACGACGAGGTCGATTCCGTCGACCGCGCGCACGTTCTTGAACTCACGAACGAGGCCCTCGACCTCGATCCCGTTGTGTCCGGCCTCCATCACGCGACTCTAGCGATGAGGCGCGGGTACGCTGAGCGGCGAATGCGCAGGCTCTGGTTGCTCGCTCTCGTCGCGGTCGTCGCCGCGGGCTGTGGGTCGTCGAAGACGGTCACCGTGACCACGACGCAGACGGTCACGCAGACCGTGACGACGACGCCGGCGCGCCCGAAGACGGTACGCGTCTACTTCATGCGCGACGGCAAGGTCGGGCCGGTCGCGCGCGAGCTCACGACCGTCGACCGCGCGTCGCTGCTCGCCGCTGTCGCCGCCGGGCCGACCGACGCGGAACGCGCGATCGGGTTCACGCAGGGCGAGGCGACCGAACGGACGGCGGAGGAGGTCTTCACGCTCTCGCAGTTCGACCCCGCGAAGCCGGTCGACGTCGACGGGAAGAGCTACACCCGCTCGGACTTCGAGGAATTGACGCCCGCGATCCTGGTCGAGTCGCCGCTGCCGTTCGCGACCGTCGCGTCGCCGCTGCGCGTGTGGGGCTCGGCGAACACGTTCGAGGCGAACTTCGAGTACGAGCTACTCGACTCGGCGGGGAAGGTGCTCTCACACCACTTCGTCACGGCGACGTCGGGCTCGGGGACGCGCGGGACGTTCGACGTCACGATCCGCTACGACGCGCCGGCCGGCCCGGGGAAGCTGGTCGTGTTCGAGGTGTCGGCCGAGAACGGCTCCCGCATCCACCAGGTCGAGATCCCGCTGACGCTGGGCTGAGCCGGATCAGCGGTCGTACAGGACTTCGCCGCTCTCGACCGTGACCGACTCGCCGTGGCCGACGGCGATCCGGAGCTTGCCCTCGCGGTCGATCTGGTCGGCGACGCCGGTGGTTCCGTCGACCGTCACCGGGCGGCCGCGGAGGAAGTCCCGGGGGCCGAGGCCCTCGTAGACCGCGTCGAGCCCGCCCTCGCTCCACTGCGCGTACCGGTTGTCGAGGTCGGCGAGCACGGCGTCGAGCACGGCGTCGCGATCCCACTCCTCGCCGGTCGTGGTACGCAGCGAGCCGCCACGCTCCGGCAGTTCCGCGTGCGTCTGGTTGAGGTTGACGCCGATCCCGAGCACGACCACGCCGTCTCTGGCCTCGGCGAGGATCCCCGCGACCTTCGTCCGGCGGAGCATCACGTCGTTGGGCCACTTGATCTGGACGGCGAGGTCGGTCAGCCGCTCGAGCGCGTCGGCGACGGCGATGCCGGCGACGAGCGCGAGCTGCGGCAGGGCCCGTCCGGCCGGCGGCTTGAGCAGAACCGACGCGAGCAGAGCCGACCCGGGCGGCGCCTCCCAGACACGGCCGAGCCGTCCGCGCCCGGCGGTCTGGAAGTCGGCGACCGCGACCGCGCCCTCCGGCATCGACGGGTCGAGCAGCCCCTGCGTCGACTCGCAGGACTCGACGTGGATCCGCGGCTCGCCGAGCGTCACGACAGCGCTTCGACCCGGACCGCAGACACCTTGTACTCCGGCGTCCCGATCAGGGGATCGCCGACGTCGTGGAGCAGCCAGTTCACCTTCGCCTGCGCGAAGTGGAGCGCCATCCAGACGAGGCCCGGGTAGACCCGCTCGGAGTACTGCGCGTGCGCCTCGAGCTCGCCGCGCCGGGAGACCAGCCGGGCGAGGTCGCCGTCGGCGATGCCGAGTGCGACCGCGTCCTCGCGGTTGATCTCGAAGAACGGCCGCTCCTGCTTCTCGACCACACCCTCCTCGCGCATCGTCATCGTCGCCGAGTTGTAGTGGTAGAGCGTCCGGCCGGTCGAGAGGACGATCGGGAACTCCGAGTCGGTCGGCTCGATCGGCGGCTGGAACTCGACCGGGAAGAACCGCCCGCGGCCGCCCGCGAGCGCAGGCGCCGGCGCGTGGAGGTACGGCGTGCCCGGATCGTCGAGGTCGGTGCACGGCCACTGCATGCCGTGCTCCTCGATCCGCGGGTAGCGGATCCCGAACCAGTTCGGGCAGAGGTCGGCGAGCTCGTTCCACACGTCCTCGGGCGACTCGTACGCGGGCCACGACGCGCCGAGCGCATCCGCGAGCGCCAGCGTGATCCGCCAGTCCTCGCGCGCCTCGCCGGGGCAGTCGAGCGCCTTGCGCACGCGGTTCACCCGCCGCTCCGTGTTCGTGAACGTCCCGTCCTTCTCGGCGAAGCTCGACGCCGGCAGGACGACGTCCGCGTAGTTCCGCGTCGTGTCGTTCAGGAAGATGTCCTGCGCGACGATGAACTCGCACGCCGTCAGGCCCTCCTCGACGTGCTTCGCGTTCGGCTCGGTGTGCGCCGGGTTCTCGCCGACGAGGTAGAGCGCCTTCGTCCGCCCGTCGTGGAGCCCCGAGATGATCTGGTCGAGCCGGTAGCCGGGCGCCTCCGGCACCTCGACGCCCCAGGCCGCCGAGAACTTCGCGCGGATCTGCGGGTCGTCGACGGCCTGGTACCCCGGCAGGTACGAGGGGTTCGCGCCCGAGTCGTTCAGCCCCTGGACGTTGTTCTGGCCGCGGAGCGCGTTCAGCCCGGTCGACTCGTAGCCGAGGTGGCCGGTCATCAGGACGAGGTTCGAGAGCGACCAGATGTTGTCGACGCCGCACGCGTGCTCGGTCATCCCGAGCGTGTAGAAGATCCCGGCGTGCTTCTCGCGCGCGTACTCGCGCGCGGTCTCGCGGATCGCCTCGGCGTCGACGCCGGTGACCTTCGCCGCCTCCTCGGGCGAGTAGCGCGCGACCACCTCGCGCACCTGGTCGAAGCCGACGGTGTGCTCGCGGATGTACTCCTCGTTCTGGAGCCCCTCCTCGAGGATCGTGTGCATCATCGCGTTGATCAGCCAGACGTCGGTGCCCGGCCGCACCTGGAGATGGCGCTTGGCGAGCTTGGTCAGCCAGATCTTTCGCGGATCGGCGACGACGAGCGTCGCGCCGTTGCGCACCGCCTTCTTGATCCGCAGCGCGAGCACGGGGTGCGCCTCGGTCGTGTTCGACCCGATCACGAGCAGGAACCTGTCGTTTTCGATCTCCGGGATCGAGTTGGTGCTGGCTCCTCTGCCGAACGACCTGACCAGGCCGTAAAGGGTCGGAGCGTGTCAGGTCGCTTCGCACGAGTGGACGGAGTTGGTGCCGATCACCCCCCGTGCCAGCTTCTGGATGAGGTAGTTCTCCTCGTTCGTCAGGCGCGCGGACGCGAGGACGCCGACCGCCTGCGGCCCGTGACGGTCACGGACGCGCGCGAGTCCCGTGGACGCCGCCGCGAGCGCCTCGTCCCAGGTGGCCGGGTGCAGCTCGCCGTCCTCGCCGCGGATCAGCGGCTCGGTCAGCCGGTCGGGATGGTGGACGAAGTTGTAGGCGAACCGGCCCTTGACGCAGAGGTTGCCGTCGTTCGAGACGTACGACGGATCCGACGTGACCTTGACGATCCGCTTCGTCTTCGGGTCGACGTTCAGGTCGACCTGGCAGCCGACGCCGCAGAACGTGCACGTCGTCTTGGTCTTGGTCAGCGTCGCCTCGTGGCCGGCGGGCGCGCCCTCCTGCGACTTCTCGTAGAGCGCGCCGGTGGGGCAGACCGAGAGGCAGCCGCCGCACAGCTCGCACTCGGTGTCGAGCCAGCCCTTCCCCCACGTCGGGACGACCCGCGCCTCGGCGCCGCGGCCCTCGAGCGAGAGCGCCGAGCACTGCATCACCTCCTGCGTGTACCGGACGCAGCGCGCGCAGAGGATGCACGCCTCCGGGTCGTAGCCCATCAGCAGGTCGCGGTCCTCGTACGGCTCACGGGCCGCGTCGGGGAGCATCAGCGGCGCCTCGACGCCGAGATCCTCGGCGAGCGCCGTCAGCTCGTTCGGCCGGCCGGCCGGGTTCGCGTTCAGGTGCTCGGAGAGCAGCATCTCGGTCAGCGTCCGCTGGAACTGCGGCACGGACGAGTTCGTCGAGATCACCATGCCCTCGGTCACCTTCGTCGCGCAGGCGGGCATCGGCCGCGGAGCCCCCTCGACGCCGACCACGCACATGCGGCAGCCGCCGTACGGGTCGAGCTTCGAGTCGTGGCAGAGCGTCGGGACGAAGACGTCGTGGCGGGCGAGCGCGTGGACGAGCAGCTCGCCCTCGGGCGCGCTGACCTCGCGCCCGTCGACGGTGAACGGGACTACGGCGCCAGGCATCGCGTCCTCAGCGTTCCGATCGCGGCGACGACTGCGGGCGTGGTGCCCGTGCGCGCCTTCCCGTCGACCCAGACGACCTTCCAGCCGCGCCGCACCGTGCGCGCGGCGACGAACGAATCCCGCGCGCGGACGCGCAGGTGGACGAAGGCGAGACGACCCACACGGCAGATTCTCACGATCCGGATCGGACTGCGCGGGTAGACCGCCTTCACCGCGGCGACGATCGACGGCGGCGGAGGCGGCGCGGCGGCGATCACGCCAGCGCCTCCATCAGCTCCGGCCAGTGGCGCATCACGTTGCGCACGGGGATCGGGGACGCCTGGCCGAGGCCGCAGATCGAGGTCTGCACCATCGCCTCCAGCCACTCGTCGACCTTCTCGCGGCTCATCGCGGCGCGGCCGTGCTCCAGCTCCTCGACCACGTGGTGCAGCGCGCGGTTGCCGATGCGGCACGGCGTGCACTTCTGGCACGACTCCTCGGCGAAGAAGCGCATCGTCTCGGCGAGCAGGCGAAGCACCGGGTACGTCGCAGGAAAGACCTGGAGCGCCGCGGAGCCGGGGCCGCTGTCCCACTCGCGGAGGCCGTCGCGGGTGAGCGGCGTGTCGAGCGCCGCCGGCGGGAGGATCCCGCTGGCCGCGCCGCCGGGGACGACCGCGCCGATCTCGGCGGTCGCGCCGCCGGCGTAGTCGTCGATCAGCTGCCCGGCGGTGACGTCGAGCGGCGCCTCGTAGCAGCCGGGCTCGGCGACGGCGCCCGAGACCGACCACAGGCGGACGGGCGTGTGCTCGCCGCGGAGGATCCGGGCGACGTGGACGAGCGTCTCGACGTTGTTGATCAGCGTCGGCCGGCCGAGGTAGCCCTTCTGCGCCGGGAACGGCGGGCGGAGGCGCGGCATGCCGCGACGGCCTTCCATCGACTCGAGCATCGCGCTCTCCTCGCCGCACACGTACGAGCCGGCACCGACGACCACGTGCACGTTCATCCCGCGGGCGTCGATCGCCTCGAGCAGGCGCGCACGCGAGGTCGCGTACTCCTCGCGGAGGTAGACATACGCCTCGTCCACCTCGCAGAAGCGCATCGCCGCCCCGAGTCCCTCGAGCAGGAGATGGGGGCGAAGCTCCATGATGTAGCGGTCCTTGATCGTCCCGGGCTCGCCCTCGTCGGCGTTGACGATCACGGCCCTCGGCCCGGGCTCGCGGCGGACTGCATCCCACTTGCGGTGCGTCGGGAAGCCCGCGCCGCCCATGCCGGTGAGCGCTGCGGCCTCGAGCCGCGCCAGCACCTCGTCGGGGCTCAGGTCCGGCGGGTCGCGCGGATCGTCGGGCTCGAGCAGGAAGCCGTTCGTGCGGTGAGTGACACCGCCGTCGATCTCGTCGCCGTGCATCCGGACCGGCGCCAGGTCGCAGTGGCCGACGCACGCGACGGCGAGCTCGCCCGCGCCGGGCCGCGCGCCGGCGCAGTCGCACACCGGCCCGGTGCAGACGCGAACGACGTCCACCGGCACCTGCAGAAACGAGTAGAACGAGACGACCTCGTGCACCTCGCCGCGGCGGATGCTCATGTGGTCGGCGAGCGCGTCCGAGAGCTCGGGCGTGACCGGGCCGACCTCGCGGCGAATCCGCCCGAGGTTGTCGAGCAACCGCGTGCGCGCGGTCGGGAGCTCCGGGAGGAGCGAGGTCAGGGCGAGGACGTCCGTGCTCCGATTATCGCGGCGATTCGCCACGCGGCGTACGCAACCGCCGCGCCGAGCGCCGCTCCGGCGATCACGTCGGTCAGGTGGCGGACGCCGGGCCAGACGCGCGAGGGTGCTGCAGCGCCTCGACGACCGAACGATCCCAGCGCGTGATCACGCGGCCACGATAGTGACCCGCCGTTTCGGGGAAGCACGGACCCTCTGTCTTCGGCGCAGGCGAAGGAGGACCAGATGCGCGGGATCAGGAGCTCGCTTCGGGACTACACGGCAATGGCGGTCAAGGAGCATCTGCGGTCGGCGATCGAGCAGGACGGCGGCTCGCCGGAGCTGACCCGAAACGAGGTCGAGCTCGTTCGCTTCTTCCGTGAGAGCTCGTTCGACTGGGACTCGGTGCTCGTCGAGCGCTCCCGCCGGACGGCTGGCTAGCTGCGGTACGAGAGCTGCTCGCGGTTGCCGCTCGCGCCCGAGCGGACGATCGCGTCGCACACCTCGGCGGCGCGGTAGCCGTCCTCGAACGTCGCGCCGTGGGGGGCGACGTCCGTGTCGTCGGCGATCGCGCGGAGCAGGTGGTGGAGCTCGTTCACGAACGTGTCGCCCCAGCCGATGATGTGGCCCGGCGGCCACCAGAACTCCCAGAAGGGATGGTCGGTCTCGGAGACGAGCACGGTCTTGAACCCGCGCGCGCGGTCGCCGTCGGCCTTGAAGACCTGGATCTCGTTGAGCCGCTCCATGTCGAACGCGAGCGACCCCTTCGAGCCGTTGATCTCCCACTGGAACGCGTTGCGCCGGCCGAGCGCCAGGCGGGTCGACTCGATCGTCCCGATCGCGCCGCTCTCGAACTCGACGGCCGCCTCGATCGCGTCGTCGACCTGGCGGCCGGGCAGGAAGGTCTTGACCAGCGCCGAGACCGACGCGACGTCGCCGACGAGGTACCGCGCGAGATCGACGACGTGCGCGGCGAGATCGCCCAGTGCGCCCGACCCGGCCTCGTCCGGGTGGAAGCGCCAGGTGTCGAGCGACGCATCGTCGCCCCAGTCCTGGAGGTAGCGTCCGCGGAAGTGGCGGATCTCGCCGAGGTCGCCCGCGTCGATGATCTCGCGCGCGAGCCGCACGGCCGGGACGAAGCGGTAGTTGAAGGCGCACAGGTGCTTCACGCCGGTGGCGGCGACCGCCTTCCAGATGTCGTAGCTCTCCTCGGCGGTGCGGCCGAGCGGCTTCTCGCAGACGACGTGCTTCCCCGCCTGCGCGGCGGCGATCGTCGGCTCGGCGTGGACGCTGTTCGGCCCGTTGTTGTCGAACAGCCCGATCTCCGGGTCGTCGACGATGTCGTGCCAGTCGGTCGTCGAGCGCTCGTAGCCGTACCGCTCCGCGGCGCCGCGGACGGCGTCCTCGTTCCGTCCCGCGATCGAGACCAGCCGCGGCATCAGCGGCGGCGGCCAGGTCATGTACGCGATCTTCTTAAAAGCGTTCGAGTGCGCCTTGCCCATGAAGGCGTACCCGAGCATCCCGATCCCGATCTCCGGGATCTCACCGACCGCGCGCTCTGCCGATCCTCCGGTGAGCGAGCTCATGAGCGCTGCATCGCCGCGTCGAAGGCCACCGCCGACGGAGCGAAGTCCGTCTTCCGAACGAACGCCAGCGCGTCCTGTGCTCCGTACTCGCGATCCATGCCTGAGTCCTCCCATTCGATCGACAGCGGCCCGGTGTAGCCAATGCGGTTCAGCGCGCGGAACAGCTCCTCGAAGTCGACGTCGCCGTGGCCGGGCGAGACGAAGTCCCAGCCGCGCGCCTCCTCGCCGAAGTTCAGATGCGAGCCGAGGATCGACCGGCGCCCGTCGAGCCGCTTGCGCGAGTCCTTGACGTGCACGTGGTAGATCCGGTCGGCGAACTCGAGTGCGAACTGCGCGGTGTCGAGGTGCTGGTGCGCGAAATGCGACGGATCGAGGTTGATGCCGAAGCCCTCGCGGTTGCCGATCGCGTCGAGCGTCTTGCGCGTGGTGACGAAGTCGTACGCGATCTCGGTCGGGTGCACCTCGAGCCCGAAGCGAACGCCCTCCGCGTCGAAGACGTCGATGATCGGCCCCCAGCGCTCGGCGAAGTCCTCGTAGCCGCGCTCGATCTCGGCGAAGTCGTTCGGCGGGAACGAGTAGAGCATGTGCCAGACCGCGGAGCCCGTGAACCCGTTGACCTGGGTGACGCCGAGCTTTGCGGCGGCACGCGCCGTGTCCTTCATCCGCTCGGCGGCACGCTGCTGGACGCCCGCCGGGTCGCCGTCGCCCCAGACCTCTGGCGGCAGGATCCCCTGGTGGCGTGCGTCGATCGGGTCGCACACCGCCTGGCCGACGAGATGCGCCCCGAGCGCGAAGCAGTTCAGATGGTTGCGCTCGAGCACCTCCTGGATCGACGCGCAGTAGCCGTCCTCGGCCAGCGCACGGTCGACCTCGAAGTGGTCGCCCCAGCAGGCGAGCTCCAGCCCGTCGAAGCCCCACTCCCCGGTCTTGAGGGCGAGCTCCTCGAGCGGCAGGTCGGCCCACTGGCCGGTGAAGAGGGTCACGGGTCTCGCCATCACCTCGATCTTACGGCGCGTAGGATTCCGGTGTGCTCGCCGCCGTCATCGTCGCCGCCCTCACGCTCGCCGTGCCGCACCACGCGGCGCCCGCGCAGTCGACGCTCGTCCACTTCCAGTCGCCGTCCGGCAACATCAACTGCATCGGCGCCGGGGCCGGCAGCGGCCAGGCGGCGTTCGTCCAGTGCCTGGTGCGGAAGGCGACCTGGGCGACGAAGCAGAGGAAGCCGGCGAACTGCGACCTCGACTGGGACCCGCAGACGCTGAGTCTGTCGAACCGGAAGGTGTCCATCGGTTCATGCCGGGGCGACATCGGCCCGCTGTGCGTCTACACCTCGGACAAGTGCACGACGCTGGCGTACGGCCGGTTCGTCGACATGGGCCCGATTCGCTGCACCTCGGCGACCACCGGCGTCACGTGCCGGTACCGGACCGCACCGCAGGTCGGCTTCCGGATCGCCCGCGAGGGCTTCGTGATCTACCACTAGTTGCGCGTCACCGTCTGGAACGAGCACATCCACGAGCAGCGTGACGACGCCGTCCGCGCCGTCTACCCCGAGGGCATCCACACGGAGGTCGCCGCCGCGATCCGCGAGCACGTCGGCGAGGCGGAGGTCGCGACCGCGACGCTCGACGACCCGGGCAACGGGCTCGACGGCCTCGACGGGACGGACGTGCTCGTCTGGTGGGCGCACCTGGGACACGACCTCGTCCCGGACGAGGCCGCGGCCCGCGTGCAGCAGCGCGTGCTCGACGGCATGGGCCTCGTCGTGCTCCACTCGGGCCATCTGTCCAAGCCGTTCGTGCGCCTGATGGGCACGAGCTGTCACCTGCGCTGGCGTGAGGCCGACGACCGCGAGCTCGTCTGGACGGTGAGCCCCTCGCACCCGATCGCCGAGGGCGTGCCTGCGGTCTTCTCGATCGAGCGGCAGGAGATGTACGGCGAGTACTTCGACATCCCGCAGCCCGACGAGCTCGTCTTCATCAGCTCGTTCACGGGCGGCGAGGTGTTCCGCAGCGGCTGCTGCTTCCGGCGCGGGCGTGGTCGTGTCTTCTACTTCAGCCCGGGCCACGAGACGTATCCGGTGTACCGCCAGCCGAATGTCCGGCGCGTGATCGCGAACGGCGTTCGCTGGGCGTGCGCGGACGGGACGTCCGCGCTCTACCCGGCGAAGTCGATCGAGTCGCCGACCGGCTGGTTCGAGTGAGCTTCGGGATCGTCCAGGTCGGTGTCGGCCTCTGGGGCCGAAGCTGGGCCGAGCTCGTCGCGCGCGCGCCGGGGTTCCGGCTCGCCGCCGTGGTCGACTCGTCGAGGGGCGCCCGCGCCTGGGCCGCAGCCGATCTCGGCGTGCCGACCTTCACGAGTCTCGAGCGCGCGCTGGCCGCGGTCGAGGCGGAGGCGGTGCTGCTCGCCTCGCCGCCGTCGACCCACCGTCCGCTCGCCGAGGCGGCGTTCGCCGCCGGCCGCCATGTGATCAGCGAGAAGCCGCTCGCCCCCACGCTCGAAGACGGAGCGGCGATCGCGAAGGCTGCCCGCGCCCACGGGCTGGTCGCGATGGTCAGCCAGAACTACCGCTTCCGCCGCCAGCCCCGCGAGCTCGGCCGGATCGTCCGCGCGGGCACCCTCGGCGAGCTGCGCGCAATCCGGATCGAGTTCCGCCGCGACATGCGCAACCGGTGGATCTCCCCGCGCGACTGGCGCGGCCGGATGCCCCACCCGCTGCTGCTCGACATGTCGATCCACCACGTCGACCTCATCCGTTCGATCACCGGCCGCGACGTGACCGAGGTCGACGCACGCGGCTGGCCGGTCGGTGACAGCCCGTTCCGCCACGACCCCACCGCCGCAGCGCTGCTCACGCTCGCCGACAGCACGGTCGTCTCCTACTACGGCACCTGGGGCGAAGCGCTCGGCCGCGAGACGTCGTGGAACGGCGACTGGGAGCTGGTCGGCTCGAAGGCGAGGGCGACGTGGACCGGCGCCGTGAACGACGCCTTCCGCGGGACGGTGGCGCTCGAGCCGTTCGGCCGCGCGCGCACGAGGGTGAGGACGGCTCCGCTGCGCGCCCTCGACCGCCTCGGCGTGCTCCACGAGGCGCGCCGCGCGATCCGCGAGGGCGTCGAGCCGGAGTGCTCGGCGACCGACAACCTGCAGACGCTCGCCACGGTGCTCGCGCTCGCGCGTTCGACCGAGCAGCGCAGCCCGGTCCGCGTCGATACGCTCGGGGTCGCATGACGACCTGGGGATTCATGTCGACCGCCGACATCAACCGGAAGCTGATTCCGGGCGCGAAGGCGTCGCCGAAGATCGACCTCGCCGCGGTCGCGAGCCGCACGCAGGAGCGCGCCGACGAGTACGCGCGCGAGTGGGAGATCGAGCGCGCGTACGGCTCGTACGAGGCGCTCCTCGCCGATCCTGCGATCGAGGCCGTCTACATCCCGCTGCCGAACACGATGCACTGCGACTGGTCGATCAAGGCGGTCGAGGCCGGCAAGCACGTCCTCTGCGAGAAGCCGCTGACCCGCCATCCGGACGAGGTGACGGCCGCGTTCGACGCCGCCGACCGGGAGGGGCGCATCCTGATGGAGGCGTTCATGTACCGGCACAACCCCCAGACCAAGCGGCTGCGGGCGCTGATCGACGAGGGCGCGATCGGCGAGGTGCGCCTGATCCGCTCCGTGTTCTCGTACTCGCTGTACGACGCCGACAACATCCGCCTGCGCACCGACGTCGAGGGCGGCTCGCTGATGGACGTCGGCTGCTACTGCGTGAGCGGCTCGCGGCTGGCCGCAGGCGCCGAGCCGGAGTGGGTCAGCGGCCATGCGTGGTACGGGCCGAGCGGCACCGACTGGGTCTTCACCGGGCAGATGCGCTTCCCCGGCGACGTGCTGGCGACGTTCGACTGCGGGACGGCGATGCCGAACCGCGACGAGCTCGAGGTGGTCGGCAGCGAGGGATCGCTGTTCCTCGACGATCCGTGGCATTGCCAGACGCCGGTGATCGAGCTCCGCCGCGAGGACGGCGTCGAGGAGATCCGCGTCGAGCGCGAGGACTCGTACCGGTTGCAGATGGAGAATCTGGGCGACGCGATCGCCGGCACCGCGGAGCCGCTGCTCGGCCGCGCCGACGCGATGGGCCAGGCACGGGCGCTCGAGGCGCTGCACCGCTCCGCGCAGAGCGGCCAGCCGGTCACGCTCTAGCCGTGCTCGCCCAGGCCGAGGTCGAGGCGGCGCAGGCGCGGGCGGCCGCGCTCCTGGCCGACGCAGGGATCGTGCTGACGCCGGCCGAGCGCGACGCGATCGAGGTCGCCGACTTCGGCCTCTCGCGACTCGACGAGATCGGCCTCCAGGTCGTCGTCTACGTGAACACCGAGCGGTGCTGCGCCAAGGAGCTGGTGCTGTTCCCCGGCCAGACGTGCCCGGAGCACCGGCACCCGCCCGTCGGCGACGACCCGGGCAAGGAGGAGACGTTCCGCTGCCGCGCGGGCGTCGTCCATCTGCACATCGAGGGCGCGGGCGAGATCGTCCTCCACCCGGGCGAGCAGTTCACCGTCCAGCCGAACACGCTGCACTGGTTCCGCGCCGGCGACGAGGGGGCGATCGTGTCCGAGTTCTCGACGCGCAGCCGCGACGAGCTCGACGTGTTCACCGACCCCGAGATCGCCCGGGCGACGGTCGTCGCCGAGTAGTGCCGCACGTCGTCTGCGCCGGGATCCTCGTCGCGGACGTGTTCGTCCCGCCGCTGGAGTGCCTGCCCGAACCGGGTGAGCTGATCGCGACCGGCGAGTTCCTCCTCGAGCCGGGCGGGTGCGCGGCGAACACGGCGATCGGGCTGCGCCGCCAGGGGCTGGACGTCTCGATCGTCGGGTGCGTCGGCGACGACGCGTTCGGCGAGCGGGTCGAGCGCGACCTGCGCGGGCACGGGATCGACACGAGCGGGATCCGGCGGGTCGACACGGGGACGTCGATGACCGTGATCGTCCCGGTCATCGGCGAGGACCGGCGTTACATCCACACCTTCGGCGCGAACGCGGCGCTCACGGCCGGTGACCTCGACGGCGCGGATCTCGCGACGGCAGACGCCGTCTACGTCGGCGGCTACCTGGTGCTTCCGGGGCTGCGCGGCCCCGAGCTGGCGGAGCGGCTGGCGGTTGCACACGGACGCGTCGTGCTCACCGTCGCCGTGCCCGAGGGGTCGATCGTCTCGGCCGAGGACGTCACTGCGGTTCTGCCCCACCTCGACTGGTTCGTCGCCAACGAGCACGAAGCGGAACTACTGACCGGCGAACGCGAGCCCGAGCACCAGGCCGAGTGGTTCAGCCGGCGCGGAGCGCAGTCCGTTGCGATCACGCTCGGCGATCGCGGGGCGGTCGTCGCCGCCGGCACCGAGCGCTTCGCCGTTCCGGCCCACACGGTCGAGGTGGTCGAGCCCTCGGGCGCGGGCGACGCATTCGACGCCGGTCTGATCTCCGCGCTCCTCGACGGTCTCGGTGCCCACGCGTCGGTAGAGCGCGCGACCGTCCTCGGCGCCTCCGCCTGCACCGCGCTCGGCTGCTGGGAAGGCGTCCTGACCCGGGCCGAGCTGGAGGCGCAGCTCGCATGAGCCTCGTAACCGCGCAGGAACTCCTCGCCGACGCCCGCCGGGGCGGCTATGCGCTCGCCTACCTCGAGGCGTGGGACTCGTACTCACTCGAGGCGGTCGTCGAGGCGGCCGAGGCCGAGCAGGCGCCGGTGATTCTCGGCTTCGGGTGCCTGCTGGTCGACCAGGGGTGGGTCGACCGGGGCGGGATCGAGCAGTTCGCCGCACTCGGCCGCGAGGCTGTCGCCCGGATCGGCGTCCCGGCGGCGCTGCTCCTGAACGAGACGCACACCGTCGAGCAGGCTGTGCGCGGACTCGACGCGGGCTTCAACTACGTGATGGTGCACGGGGCATCCAGGGACGAGGTCGCGGAGCTCGCCCGCGAGGCCCACCGGCGCGGGGCGGCGGTCGAGGGCGAGCTCGGGGAGCTCCCCGACGGCGCCGACGACTCGAGTGGCGCGCCGACCGACCCAGAGGCGGCGGCTACGTTCGTGGCCGAGACGGGGATCGACGTCCTGGCGCCGTCGTTCGGGAACGTGCACGTGTTCGAAGGCCGCGCCGGGAGCGTCGACCTCGACCTGCTCGGGTCGATCGGCGACCGGGCCGGCGTCCCGCTCGCGGTGCACGGCGGCTCCAGCTTCCCGCCGGAGCTCGTCCCGGGCGCGATCGCCGCCGGGGCCGCGAAGTTCAACGTGGGCACGAGCCTGAAGCGCGCCTTCCTGCGCGGCGTCGCAGAGACGATCGACCCCGACGGCGGCGACGCGCAGGCGCAGATCGGCTCCCGCACGCCCGCCGATGTCCTCGCCGCCGGCGCAGCGAGGATGCGGGACGCCGGTCGCGAGCTGATCCGCCTGTACGGAGGGAGCGGCCGTGCAGGCTGACCCGGCCCGGCTCTACCGCCAGATGCTGCTGATCCGTCGGTTCGAGGAGCGGGTCTACCTCCTGTTCCTCGAGGGCGAGATCCCGGGGACGCTGCACCAGTACCAGGGCCAGGAGGCGGTCGCCGCCGGGGTCTGCGACGCGCTGAATCTCGACGACTGGATCACGTCCACGCACCGCCCGCACGGACACGCGCTGGCAAAGGGCGTCTCGCCGCGCTCGGCGATGGCGGAGCTGTACGGCAAGCAGACGGGCTGCTGCCGTGGACGGGGCGGCTCGATGCACCTCGGCGACCCGGACGTGGGCATGCCGCCCGCAATCGCGATCGTCGGCGGCGGGAACACCGTCGTCACCGGGATCGGCCTCGCGTTCAAGCTGCAGCGCTCCGAGCGTGTCGCCGTGTGCTTCTTCGGCGACGGGGCGACGAACGAAGGCGCCTTCCACGAAGGTCTGAACTTCGCAGCGGTGCAGCGGCTGCCGATCGTGTTCGTCTGCGAGAACAACCTGTACGGCGCGTCGACGCCGTGGCACCAGGTGTCGCTGGTCACCGACGTCGCCGACCGCGCCGCCGCCTACGGCGTTCCCGGCCGGATCGTCGACGGGATGGACGCACTCGCCGTCCGCGAGGCGACGGCGGACGCGGTCGCGGCCGCGCGGGCGGGCGAGGGGCCGACGCTGCTCGAGTGCAAGACGTACCGCTTCGTAGGCCACAGCCGCAGCGATGCGCGCGGCTACCGGACACGTGAGGAGGAGGCGGAGTGGCAGGCGCGCGACCCGATCGCGCGGCTGCGCCCGCAGGTCGCCGACGCGGAGTCGATCGAGGCCGAAGTGGAGGCGACGCTCGACGACGCGGTCGAGTTCGCCCGCAGCTCGCCGGACGCCGACCCGGCCGACGTGGGGCTCGACGCCTATGCCTGAGACCCGGCGCCTGAGCATCGGCGAGGCCCTCCGCGAGGGGATCGCCGAGGAGATGCGCCGCGACGAGTCGGTGTTCCTGATCGGCGAGGACATCGGCATCGAGGGCGGCTTCGGCGGCGCATTCGGTGTCTACCTCGGGCTGGTCGAGGAGTTCGGGCACGAGCGGATCGTCGACACGCCGATCAGCGAGAAGGCGATCGCGGGCGCGGCCGTCGGCGCGGCGATCGCGGGCATGCGACCGATCGCGGACATGCAGTACTCCGACTTCCTGTTCGAGTGCATGGACGAGCTCGTCAACCAGGCGGCGAAGATGCGGGCGATGTCGGGCGGGCGGCTGACGACGCCGATGGTGATGCGCGCGCCCGTCGGCGCGACCGGCCGCGGCGCCCAGCACGGCCAGAGCCCGGAGAGCTACTTCGTCCACGTGCCGGGCCTCAAGGTCGTCTGCGTCTCCGACGCGTACAACGCGAAGGGGCTGCTGAAGAGCGCCGTCCGCGACGACAACCCGGTGTTGATCTTCGAGCACAAGCTGCTGTACGGCAGCAAGGGGCGCGAGCAGGCGGCGGGGCTCGACCCGAGCGCCGAGGTGCCTGCAGAGGAGTACCTGGTGCCGCTCGGGCAAGCAGTGGTGCGGCGGCCGGGCCGCGACGTGACCGTGGTCGCCACGCACGTCTCGCTCTACCAGGCGCTCGCCGCCGCCGAGGAGCTCGCGGCGGAGGGGATCGAGTGCGAGGTGATCGACCCGCTGACCCTGCTCCCCCTCGACGGCGAGACGATCTTCGGGTCGGTGCGCAAGACCGGGCGGCTGGTGATCGTCCACGAGGACACGCTCACCGGCGGCTGGGGCGCCGAGGTCGCCGCACGCGCTGCCGACGAGTGCCTCTACAGCCTCGAGGCGCCGGTCAAGCGGATCGCGTCGCTCGACGTTCCGGCGCCGGCGGCGCCGTCGCTGGAGGCGGCGGTGCTTCCGTCGGTCGGGCGGATCGTGCAGACGATCCGGGAGCTGCTGCTGATCCAGGCCGTTCGCATGCCGCCGCTCGGCACGACCAGCGACGAGCTGCGGATCGTCGCCTGGCGGAAGGCCGAGGGCGAGGCGGTCGCCGCCGGTGAGCCGCTGCTCGACGTCGAGACCGACAAGGCCGAACTGGAGGTCGAGGCGGTCGTGAGTGGAACGCTGCTGCGGATCGAACGGCCCGCCGGCGAGACGGTGCAGGCGGGCGCGCTGCTCGGCTGGATCGGCGAGCCCGGCGAGGCGATCCCCGATGCGGCCGCGCGGGTGGAGGCGTCGCCGGCCGTTCGGAAGCTCGCGCGCGACCACGGGGTCGACCTCGCGGAGGTCACCGGCAGCGGGCCGGACGGCCGGATCGAGCGCGACGACGTGCTCGCGGCCGCGGGCGACGACGCCGGCGAGCCCGTGTCGGCCCATCGCCTGGCGCTCGCCCGGCGCCTCGAGCGCGCGGCCGCGATCCCACAGTTCAGCGTCGCCGTCACGGTCGACACCACCCACGCCGGAGACGAGGCCTGGACGCCGAAGCTGCTGCGCGCCGTCGCCGCGACGCTCCGCGAGCACCCGGAGCTGAACGCGGTCTGGCTCGACGGCGGCCGGATCCGCCGGCTGGAGCGCTTCGACGTCGGCCTTGCGGTCGCAGGCGAGGAGTCGCTCTACGTGGTCTCGATCGCGGAGCCGGACCTGCTCGACGCGGCCACGCTCGCGGATGCCGTCGCGCAGGCGGCGGACGAAGCGCGGGCCGGCCACGCCGCCCGCAGCCCGGTCGCGATCATCCTCAGCAACCTGGGCGCGACCGGCATCGACCGTTTCACGCCGATCCTCGACCCCGACGCGACCGCCGTGCTCGGCGCGGGCCGCGCGACCGACCGGCTCGAGCTGACGATGACGGTCGACCACCGCGTCACCGACGGTGTCGCCGCGGGGCGATTCCTGGCCGCCCTTCGCGTCCGACTCGAAGCCGGTTAGCGCGTCGAGAGCCCGGCGGCGGCGATCGCCTTGCGGGCGAGATCCTCGTCCACTTCGCCCGGCAGGCCGCTGACGCCGACCGAGCCGACCCGCGTCTCACCGTCGAACGCGGCGACCCCGCCCTTGAAGAACGTGAAGAACGGGTCGAAGCTCGCCCGCTCGACCGGGTCGTCCTTCACCTTCTCCGCGAGCGCCGAGGTCGCGGTCGCATCCGAGCGCGCCGCGGTGTACGCCTTCCGCTGTGCGTTCAGGCGCGTGTCGGGCGCGGCGCCGTCCATCGTCGCCGCCGCGACGTACCTCGCCGTGCGTGTCGGCGACGAACACCGACACCGCCCCGGGGGCCTCGTCGACCACGAATCGGACGATCGCCAGCGCCTGCTCCAGCTTCATACGCCGAACTTAACAGTGCCAGGCACTGTTAAGACGGACGAGGCGCAGGCCCTACGTGCCAGGAAGACGGACGCAGTACCATTTGCGACCGATGAGCGCCCCCGCGCTAGCTGCGCCCGGCGGGCGCGCGATCTCGATCCGCGGCCGGTCCTATCCGGTCCTCCTGCCGAAGATCACCGACCCGCGGCTGCACCTGGCCGCGGTGATCATCTCGCTGCAGGTCCTCGGCCAGGTCGCGTTCGACTTCCGCCTGTCGATCGCGCAGATCCTGGTCGCGATCGGGACGTGCTGGATCATCGAGGTCGGGGTCACCTTCCACAAGCAGCACGTCCTGGCCTGGCCGGCGAGCGCGATGCTGACCGGGAACGGAGTCGCCTTCATCCTGCGCGTCCCCGGCACGCAGCACGGCGACTGGTGGAGCATGAACGGCTGGTACATCTTCGCCGGCACCGCCGCCGTGTCGCTGCTGTCCAAGTACTTCATCAAGTTCCGCGGCTCGCACATCTTCAACCCGTCGAACTTCGGGCTCGTCCTCTGCTTCCTGCTGCTCGGCCCGGAGCACGCGGAGCCGCTCGACTTCTGGTGGGGCCCGATGACGCCGTGGCTCGCGCTCGCGCTCGCGATCATCGTCGTCGGCGGCCTCGCGATCCTGATCCGCCTGCACCTGATCGTGATCGCGGTCGCGTTCTGGGTGTCGTTCGCGGCCGCGCTGGCGGTGCTGATGGGCATCGGCCACGCGTTCACCGCGCGCTGGCACCTCGGCCCGGTCACCGGCCACTACTTCTGGTGGGTGCTCGTCACCTCGCCCGAGGTCCTCGTCTTCCTCTTCTTCATGATCACCGACCCGAAGACGACGCCGTCGTCGACGCGCGGCCGGGTGATCTACGCCGTCTCGATCGGGCTGCTCGGCGTCCTGCTGATCGCGCCCGCGAAGACCGAGTTCTGGGCGAAGGTCGCGCTGCTCGGCGCGCTCCTGATCGTCTGCGCCGCGCGGCCGGTGATCGCGCTGCTGCCCGGGCTCCGGCTCGACCGCCGCGTGCTCGTCGCCGTCGGCGCCGTCGCGCTGCTCGCCTATACGGGCGCGATCGCCGGCGCGGGAATCCGCGCCCGGCCCGACACGACGGTCGCGGCGCTCGTCGACACGAGTCACCTGCCCGGGCTGACCATCCTCCCGTCACGGACCGTCCAGACCAGGCTCAACCGAGAAGACGGCACAGCGGATCGCCGCCGACCTCGTCCGCGACCTCCGGCTGCAGACGGCCGCGCTCTCGCACCGCAACCGGAAGGCGCTCGCCCGCGCCGCGACCTTCGACCGCCTGCCCGCAGCTCGGCCAGCAGATCCGCGACGCCGCCGGCATGCCGATCACCGTCCCGACGTACCGCCTCGACCGGATGCGCGTCTGGCTCGAGCCGGGCCACGGCCAGGGCGCCGCGATCGCCGTCGCGGCGCTCGAGGGGAAGCAGCAGCTGACCGTCTACACCGGCCGGAACGCCCAGCTCGTCTCGCGCGCAGCCCCGGCCGCGTACCGCCAGACGCTCGAGCTACAGGAGGACAGCGGCCGATGGCTCGTCGCGCGGATCCGCGTTCCGGTGAAACCGGTGGTCGCGCTCGCGAGCCCCGAGGCGAGGCTCGCCGCCGCGAAGGGCTTCGCCGGCGTGAAGCTGGCGAATGTCGCCCCGCAGGTCGGGCTCGACTTCCGCCAGGGCGCCTTCCGCTACGGCGTCACCCAGGACCCGCCGGCGATGATGGGCGGCGGGATCTGCTGGCTCGACTACGACAACGACGGCTGGCTCGACCTGTTCGTGACCAACTCGTTCGGCGAGGGCGACATCGGCGCCTACAGCGCTCACGGGTTCCCCCGCACCGCGCTGTTCCACAACGACCACGGCAGGTTCACCGACGTCTCGGCGTCGTCGCATGCGGGCCGTGTCGTCCGCGGCGAGGGCTGCGTCGCCGGCGACTTCAACGGCGACGGCAACACCGACATCTTCATCTCGACCGCGCAGAGCGACGAGCTCCTCTGGAACAACGGCGACGGCACGTTCACGGAAGGCGCACGCCGCGCGGGGATCGTCTCCTTCGGCTGGCACTCCGGCGCGACGATCGGCGACGTGAACGGCGACGGCCGCCCCGACCTGTTCGTCGCCGGGTACACCGAGCCGCACGCGCCGATCCCCGGCTCCTCCGCGGGCTACCCGACCAACCACCTCGGCGTCCAGGACGAGCTCTTCCTCAACGAGGGCAACGGCCCCAACGGCCGCGCCCGCTTCCGCAACGTCACCGACGCAGCGGGGATCGACCGCAAGCCGTACGACCACTCGCTCGGCGCGACGTTCACCGACCTGAACGGCGACGGGCGGCCCGACCTCTACGTCGCCAACGACGAGGACCCGAACCGCTACTACGTCAACGAGCCCGGCGGCCCGCTCGGCTTCCACTTCGTCGACCGCGCCCAGGGCGCGCACATCGCCGACCGGAACGCGGGCATGGGGATCGCCGAGGGCGACTTCAGCGGCGACGGGCGGCAGGACCTGTTCGTCAGCAACTCACGCGGGCAGGGCCACGCGATCTTCAGGCGCACCGGGCCGGTCTTCACGAGCGCACGCCGGCTGTTCGCAACCGCCTTCGGGACGAACGACACCGGGTGGGGCGACTCCTGGGTCGATCTGAACAACGACGGCAAGCTCGACCTCGTGGTCGCGAACGGCGCGATCCCGATGACCAGCATCGCGAAGGACGCCGGCCCGTTGCAGGTGCTCGAGAACGTGCCGGAAGGGTTCGTCAACGCGAGCGGGCTCGTCGGCGCGACGAAGCTCCCGAGCGTGAACGGCCGCGGCGTCGCCGCCGCCGACTTCGACAACGACGGGCACACCGACCTCGCCGTCAACTCGATCGGCGGCAAGCTGATGCTGCTGCGCGGCACGGGCGGCGCCGGCCATTGGCTGGAGGTCGCGCTGCCGCGGTTCGCGCCCGGCGCCGTCGTGACGGTCACGCTGCCCGGCGGCAAGAAGCTCTCGCGCGAGGTGCACGCCGGCTCGAGCTACCTCTCGTCCGAGGATCCACGCGTCCACTTCGGGCTCGGGAGCGCGACGAAGGTGGACGACCTGACGGTGCGCTACCCGGACGGGCACACGACGCACACGGCCGGCGTCGCCGCCGACCGGATCGTCAGCGCCCGGCCTTGATCTGACGCTGGCGCACGATCGTGTCGAACGTGACGGCCAGCAGCAGGATCGAGCCGGTGACGATGTAGATGATCCCCGTCGTGTAGCCGACCGTGTTCATCCCGTTCGCGATCGTGGTGATCAGCAGCGCACCGACAAGCGCGTTCCGAACCTCGCCGCGGCCGCCGAACAGGCTGGTGCCGCCGATGACCGCAGCCGCGATCGAGTCGATCAGGAGCGTGCCGCCGCCGGCGTTGAGGTCGACGCTGTTCAGGCGTGCCGCCAGCACGATCCCGCCGAGGCCGGCCATGAAGCCGGAGATCATGAAGACGATGATCCGGATCCGCTTGACGTTGATGCCGGCCCGCCGCGCGGCTTCGGCGTTGCCGCCGACCGCGTAGACGTGGCGACCGAAGGTCGTCCGCTTCGACAGGAACGTCAGGATCAGCAGCATCGCGATGACCAGCACCAGGGCGAACGGGACGCCGAGGTTCTTGTTGCAGTACCAGACGGTCAGCAGCGTGATCAGGGGGATGAAGATCAGCTTCAGGACGAAGAGCAGCGGATCGCGGATCGGGATCCCGTGCCTACGGCCAGAGAGCGCGGCCCCGAGCGTTCCGACCACGTACACGACAGAGATGGTGATGCCCATGATCCAGCCGGCCGTGTCGCCGAAGAAGTAGCCGTAGACGTTGTTGATCGTGTTGTCCTGGATCACGATCACGCCCTGCGTGATCGTGCGCAGGATCACGCCCTGCCAGATGAGGAAGCCGGCGAGCGTGACCACGAACGACGGAACGCCCAAGAACGCGACGAACGAGCCCTGGAACGCCCCGATCAGCGTCGTCGTCAGCAGCGCGAGCAGGATGCAGACGAGGCCCGGAAGGTGCGCCCCGGTCGGCAGCTGGAGCTCGGCGACGACGACACCGGCGATGCCGCTGACGAACGCGATCGACAGGTCGATCTCCCCGATCAGCAGCACGAACACGACGCCGTAGGCGAGCATGCACACGCCCGCCAGCTGGCCGATCAGGTTCGTGAAGTTGACCGGGGTGAACCAGTTCGACGTGGTCAGGCTGAAGTAGAGGATGACGAAGAGCAGCGCGATGACGACCGGCGCGTTGCCGAGATTCCCCGTGCGGACGTTGAGGCGGAAGCGGTCCCAGTAGCTCTGGGTCTCCGGCTCGGTCGAGACGGCGGCCGCGCTCACGTGGCCGTTGCCTCGCCGGTCCCGGCGATGCCCGACACCTTGGTCGGGATCCCGGCCGTGATCGCGTGGACGATCTCGTCCTGGCTCGTCTTCGCGCGCTCGTAGACGCCGATGTCCCGGCCGAGACGAAGCACCGTGATGCGCGTCGCGACCTCGAAGATGTCGTGGAGGTTGTGGGAGATCAGGATGACCGCCAGGCCCTGCTCGGCGAGGCGCGCGACGAGCTGCAGCACCTGCTCCGTCTGCGAGACGCCGAGGGCGGCGGTCGGCTCGTCGAGGATCACGAGCCGCGAGTTCCACATCACCGCGCGGGCGACCGCGACCGACTGCCGCTGGCCGCCGGAGAGCGTTGCGACCGGCTGGCGGATCGACTTGATCGTCGTGACCGCGAGCGTCTTCAGGGTCTCGGACGTCTTCGCCTCCATCGGCGGCTCCTTGAGCCGCTGGAACCAGTCCTTCTCCTCCCGGCCGAGGTACATGTTCTGGACGACGTCGAGGTTGTCGCAGAGGGCGAGATCCTGGTACACGACCTCGATGCCGAGATCGGCCGCCGCCTTCGGGCTGTGGATCGAGACCGGCTTGCCGTCGAAGAAGATCTGGCCCGAGTCCATCGGGTGGATGCCGGCGACGCACTTGATCAGCGTCGACTTGCCGGCGCCGTTGTCGCCGACGAGCGCCATCACCTCGCCCGCGCGAACCTCCAGGTCGACGTCGGTCAGGGCCTGCACCGAGCCGAACGCCTTGGTGACTCCGCGGAGCTCGAGGAGGGGTGTGTCGCTCACGACGGCTCTCTCATACCACACTGCGGCGTCATTGTGGAAGAAGAACGGAGGCGCCCGGTGGGCGCCTCCGTTCGATCGTGATTCGAGCGACGAGTTACTTGCAGTACTGCTTGTACTCGCCGTTACAGACGTCAGACCTCTTCAGGAACCCTGAGCGTGAAGAGGACCTGGTAGTTCGCCTTCGTGATCGCCTGCGGGGCAATCAGGTAGGCGGCCTCGGGCCCGCGACCCTTGGTCTTGATCAGACCCGTGGTCGGGGGCTTCTGGCCCTTGAGGATCTTGATCGCGGCACCTGCGGTCGCAGTCGCCAGCTTGCGGACGTCCTTCCAGACCGTCATGGTCTGCCACCCGGAGATGATGTTCTGGACTCCCTGGGTGGTCGCGTCCTGGCCGCTCATCGGGATCGGCTTCAGCTTCTGCGTCTTGAGCGCGACGATCGCGCCGTTGGCCATGCCGTCGTTGGCGACGACGAGCCCGTCGATCTTGTTGCCCGTCTTGACCAGCATCTGCTGGAAGATCGTCGCCGGCCTTCTGGTTGTCCCAGCCCGGCACGAACTGATCCGGACCCTTCTTCAGTGCGCCGCTCGCGTACAGCGGCTTGAGGACCTGGTCATACCCGCCCTTGAACAGGAACGCGTTGGCGTCTTCCTGGCCACCGTTCAGCTCGGCGACGACGGCGCCCTTCTTGCCCTTGAGCTTGTTGGCGACGAGCGTGCCCTGCAGAACGCCGACCTGGTGGCCGTCGAACGACGCGTACAGGGAGGCGGTGCCACCCTCGACCTGGCGGTCGTAGTCGATCGACTGCACACCCTTGGCCTTGGCGGCCTTCTCGATCGCGGCAGCCGAGCCGGAATCGATCGGAGCGATGATCAGGACCTTCGCGCCGTCGGCGATGCACTGGTCGGCCTGCGACTTCTGCTTCTGCGGGTCACCCTGTGCGTTCACGACGCGCGCGGGGATCCCGGCGGCCTTGAAGGCCTTGATCAGGTACGGCTTGTCGAACTGCTCCCAGCGGACGGACGACTTCGTGTCCGGCATCAGGCCGCAGGCCTGGATGCTGGCGTGGTTGGCCGACGTGCCGGCCGTCGCGACCGTGACGGCGACGGCGAGTCCGGCAACCGCGGCAACGAGCCCGACCGCGAAAACCTTGCGAGAAACGTGCTTCACGTGCTCCTCCCTCTCTTCGTGTAACTGACAACCTGGTGCTTGACCTGCCTGGGTTGTGCGCATCGGTTCTCGCACGCGGGAAAAAGCTCCGGAGTGCGCGGCGCGGGAACAGATTCGTGCATATCGGAGACGATAGTCAACCCGGACCGGCAATGTCGTCTGGTTGTAGTGTCCAGTCTGTGAAGACGAGCCTCGGCATCTGGGCGTTCAGCTCGATGGTCACCCGGTTCGTGCCCGGCGGGTACCAGCCGGAGCACGCGGGCGAGACCACGGTCGAGCGCGTGCGGCGGGCGGTGGACGGTCTCGGCGATCTGATCGACGGCTACGAGTTCCACTATCCGCAGGAGCTCGACGAGCAGAACGTCGACGCGATCCGCGAGGCCCTCGGCCCGGATCACGACATCTACTGCCTCGCAGGCGGGCTGCACCTGGATCCCCGGTTCGGCCGCGGCGGGCTGGTCAACCCCGACCCGGCCGTGCGCGCCGAGGCCGTGAGGATCGCGGTCGCCGGCGCGAAGCTCTCCGGCGAGCTCGGCGTCCCGATGATCGTCTGGCCCGGGATCGAGGGCTACAACTACCCGTTCCAGACGCCGTACGCGGACAGCTGGACGTGGTTCATCGACGGTCTGGCGGAGGTCGCCGGGACGCTCGGCGCGGCGGGCCAGGAGCTGTGGCTCGAGCACAAGAACTCCGAGCCGGCGATGAAGATCATGATGCGCAACATCGGGATGACGCTGTTCGTGATCCACGAGCTGAAGGACCGCGGGCACGACAACGTCAAGGTCAACATGGACTGGCAGCACCTGATCATGAACGGCGAGTCGCTGGGCGAGTATGCCGCGCTCCTCGCCTCGAAGGGGCTGCTCGGCCACCAGCACGCGAACTCCGGCTGGGGCACGTTCGACGACGACAACATGGTCGGCGCGACGGCCTTCATGGAGACGCTCGAGCTCGCACTCGAGTTCCGCCGCTCCGGGTACGGCGACGACGGCCGCCGGCTCGGGTTCGACCTGTATCCGTACACGGAGGACGCGGTCGAGGCGGTCAAGCGGTCGGTGCTGCAGTGGCGCTTCATCGACGGCATCGCCGCGAAGATCGACGATGTCGCCCTGCGCGAGGCGCAGTCCCGCAAGGACGCGGTGCGGGCGTACGAGATCGTGTACGCCGCGCTCGGAGCGTAGTGGCTCTCATAGGCCTGGACGTCGGGACGACCGGCGTCAAGGCGATCGCAATCTCCGAGACCGGTGAGGTGCTCGCCCGGCACGAGGAGGAGTACCCGCTCTCGATCCCGCAGCCCGGGTGGGCCGAGCAGGATCCCGAGGACTGGTGGGCGGCGAGCCAGCGGGCGCTGGGGGCCGTCTCCACCGGCAGCGAGAACCACCTCGGGCTCACCGGGCAGATGCACGGGCTCGTGCTGCTCGACTCGGCCGACCGCGTGCTGCGGCCGGCGATCCTCTGGAACGACCAGCGCACCGGCGACGAGTGCGCGGAGATCGAGGAGCGGGTCGGCTTCGAGCGGCTCGTCGCGCTGACCGGGAACCGCGCGCTGCCGGGGTTCACGGCGCCGAAGCTCGTGTGGGTGCGGAAGCACGAGCCCGAGATCTGGGCGCAGGCAGCGCACGTGCTGCTGCCCAAGGACTACGTGCGGATGCGGCTCACCGGCGAGCACGTGATCGACGCCGCCGAGGCGTCCGGGACGCTGCTGTTCGACGTTGCCGGGCGGCGCTGGTCGGACGAGGTGTGCGACGCGCTCGAAGTTCCGGCGGAGTGGCTCCCCGAGGCGCGCGAGTCGACCGCGATCGGCGGGGCCGGCGACCAGCAGGCAGGCGCGCTGGGGGTCGGCGTGGTCGGGCCAGGGCCGCTGTCGGTGGTGCTCGGCACGTCCGGGGTCGTCTTCGCGGCGCTCGACGGGTACCGCGCCGACCCGGAGGCCCGCGTCCACGTCTTCTGTCACGCCGTCCCGGACACGTGGGAGGCGATGGGCGTGATGCTCTCCGCCGCCGGGTCGCTGCGCTGGCTGCGCGACGTGGTCGGCGGCGACTACGAGACGCTCGTCGGCGAGGCGGCCGCGTGGCCCGCGGGAACGGAGGGGCTGACGTTCCTCCCGTACCTGCAGGGCGAGCGCACGCCCCATGCGGACCCGTCCGCGCGTGCCAGTGTTCGAGGGACTGTCCCTCAGACATGACCGCGGCGCACTCGTCCGTTCCGTCCTCGAGGGTGTCGCGTTCGGGCTGCGGGACTCGTTCGAGCTCCTGCGCGACCTCGGGGTCGAGGCGACCGTCGGCCGAGCGTCGGGCGGCGGGGCACGCAGCGAGCTCTGGCTCGAGATCGTCGCCTCGGTGCTCGGGATCCCGATCGAGCGGACGGCCGTCGAGGAGGGCGCCGCGTACGGCGCAGCGCTGCTCGGCGGCGTCTCCTCGGGCGTGTTCGGCTCGGCGCAGGAAGCGGTCGACGCCTGCGTCCGCGTGCGCGACACGGTCGAGCCGAACCCCGAGTGGCAGCACGTCTACGAGGAGGGTTACGCCAGGTTCCGGTCTCTGTATCCCGCGATCAAAGGAGTGTCATGAACTTCGAAGGCAGAGTTGCGTTCATCACCGGCGGGTGCGTCGGCATCGGCGCCGCGGTCGGCCGCATGCTCCACGACGCCGGCGCCTCGGTCGGGCTCGCGTCGCGGCGCGGCGACGACCTCGGGCTCGAGCGGTCGTTCGGGCTCGCGTGCGACGTGCGCGACGCGGATGAGGTCGACGCGTCGGTCGCCGCGACCGTCGAGCGCTTCGGCGGGCTCGACATCGTCGTCGCGAACGCCGGGGTCGGCGCCTACGGAGCGTTCCTCGACCTCTCGCGTGAGCACCTCGACGAGATGATCGACACGAACCTGAAGGGCACGCTGTACGCGATCCGCGCGGCGCTGCCGCACCTGCTGAAGAGCGACGCCGCAGACGTGGTCACGCTCGCGTCCGAGGCGGGCCGTCGCGGGCTGCCGTACGAGGCCGTCTACTGCGCCTCGAAGTTCGGGCAGGTCGGTTTCACGCGCGCCCTCGACCACGAGCTCCGCGAGCAGGGTGTCCGCTGCACGAACGTGTGCCCGGGCGGTGTCGCCACCGACTTCGCGCTGGAGGAAGGACGCGGCCGCACGCCGGACGCGCTCCCGGGGATGATGACCGCCGAGGACGTGGCCGAGGTGGTCATGTTCGTCATCTCCCGCCCGCGCAACCATCGGATTCTCGAAACCGCCCTGCGGCCGATGACGGAAACGAGCTGGGGCTAGGCCGCTCGCTCCGCCCGCTCGCACGGGGGGAACAGCCGGTTCCCCCCGTGAGCCCCTTACTTGCGGGTGCCGGTGACGAACAGGTATTCGCGCGGGTGGACGATTCCGTCGGCCTCCCGGTAGTCCTGCTCGAACATCTCCACAAGAATGACATCGCCTCCTTCGTCGGCGACGCCGGGAGTATCACGTCTGATGGAATAGGAGTCATGGACGCGCGCGGAACGTTACGGGTCGGAAGCGAGACCTACGAGATCTTCCGGCTCGACGCGCTCCAGGATCGCTGGGACGTCGCCCGGCTGCCCTATTCGTTGCGCGTCCTGCTCGAGAACGCGCTCCGCGCGGGGAGCGAGGCCGACGCCGAGGCGATCGGCGGCTGGGTGGCGGCCGACGAGCCCAACCGGGAGATCTCGTTCCGTCCGAGCCGGGTGATCCACCAGGACTTCACCGGCGTCCCCGCGATCGTCGACCTCGCTGCGATGCGGAACGCCATGCAGGATCTTGGCGGCAACGCGGGTGAGATCAACCCGGTGATCCCCGCCGAGCTCGTGATCGACCACTCGGTGCAGGTCGACGAGTTCGCGACGAAGTTCGCCTTCGCGCACAACGTCGAGCGTGAGTTCGAGCGCAACCGCGAGCGCTACGCCTTCCTGCGCTGGGGGCAGGAGTCGCTCGCCGGCCTGCAGGTCGTCCCGCCCGGCACCGGCATCGTCCACCAGGTCAACCTCGAGTACCTGGCCCGCGTGATCGAGTCGCGCGACGGCCAGGCGTTCCCCGACACGCTCGTCGGCACCGACTCGCACACGACGATGGTCAACGGCCTCGGCGTGCTCGGCTGGGGCGTCGGCGGGATCGAGGCCGAGGCGGCGATGCTCGGCGAGGCGCTGTCGATGCTCGTGCCGCAGGTCGTCGGCTTCCGGATGACCGGCGCGCTGCCCGAGGGCGCGACCGCGACCGACCTCGTCCTCACCGTCACCGAGACGCTCAGGAAGGTCGGCGTCGTCGGCAAGTTCGTCGAGTACTTCGGCCCGGGGCTCGCCTCGCTCTCGCTCGCCGACCGCGCGACGCTCGGGAACATGTCGCCCGAGTACGGCGCGACCTGCGGCTTCTTCCCCGTCGACGACGCGACGCTCCAGTACCTGCGGCTGACCGGCCGGCCCGACGAGCGGATCGCGCTCGTCGAGGCGTACTGCAAGGAGAACATGCTCTGGCACGACGCCGACGACCACCCGACGTACACGCGGGTCGTCGAGCTCGATCTCGGAACGATCGAGCCGAGCATCGCCGGGCCGCGGCGCCCGCAGGACCGCGTGCCGCTGCACACCGCCGCCGCCGCGTTCCGCGAGGCGCTTCCCAGCTTCGGCATCGACTACGGCAACGCGAAGGACGAGGCGCTCGCCGAGAGCTTCCCCGCTTCCGACCCGCCCGCACACACCGAGCCGGGCCACGAGGAGTCGGCCGCCGTGGCCGTCGTCGAGACCGAGCCCGCCGCGGCGGTCAGCACGGCGACGGACGGCCTCGACCACGGCTGCGTCGTGATCGCCGCGATCACCAGCTGCACGAACACCTCGAACCCGCAGGTGATGGTCGCCGCCGGTCTGCTCGCGAAGAAGGCGGTCGAGCGCGGCCTCGAGCGCAAGCCCTGGGTGAAGACCAGCCTCGCGCCCGGCTCGCGCGTCGTCACCGACTACTACGAGAAGGCCGGCCTGACCGAGTACCTCGACCGGCTCGGCTTCAACACCGTCGGGTACGGCTGCACGACCTGCATCGGGAACTCCGGGCCGCTGCCGGAGGAGGTCTCGGCGGCGATCGTCGAAAACGACCTGGTCACCTGCGCCGTCCTCTCCGGCAACCGGAACTTCGAGGCGCGCATCCACCCCGAGGTGAAGGCGAACTACCTCGCCTCGCCGCCGCTCGTCGTCGCCTACGCGCTCGCCGGCCGGATGGACGTCGACCTGACGACCGAGCCGCTCGGGCAGGGCAGCCGACGGCAACGACGTCTACCTCCGCGACATCTGGCCGACCTCGGCCGAGATCGACGAGACGATCGCCGGCGCGGTCTCCGGCGAGCTCTTCCGCGGCCGCTACGCCGACGTCTTCACCGGCGACGACACCTGGCGCGCGCTCGACGTTCCCACCGGCGACCTCTACGACTGGGAGCCGGACTCGACCTACGTGCGCCGGCCGCCGTACTTCGACGGCATGTCGCTCGAGCCGGGCACGGTCGAGGACGTCGACGGCGCCCGCTGCCTGGTCATGCTCGGCGACTCGGTCACCACCGACCACATCTCCCCCGCGGGCTCGATCAAGGCCGGACGGCCCGGCCGGGCAGTACCTCGTCGAGCACGGCGTCGACCGCAAGGAGTTCAACTCGTACGGCTCGCGCCGCGGCAACCACGAGGTGATGGTGCGCGGCACGTTCGCCAACGTGCGGCTGCGCAACCTGCTCGTCCCCGGCAGCGAGGGCACCTGGACGGTGCATCTGCCCGGCGGCGAGGAGATGTCGATCTTCGACGCCTCCGCGCGGTACCTCGCCGAGGGCACGCCGCTGATCGTGCTCGCCGGCAAGGAATACGGCACCGGCTCGTCGCGCGACTGGGCGGCGAAGGGGCCGAAGCTCCTCGGCGTGACCGCCGCGATCGCCGAGAGCTACGAGCGCATCCACCGCTCGAACCTGCTGATGATGGGGATCCTGCCCCTGCAGTACCCGGACGGCGAGAACGCCGAGTCGCTCGGCCTGACCGGTCGCGAGCTCTTCTCGATCCACGGCGTCGACAACGGCGAGGCCACCGAGGTCGTCGTCCGCGCGGACGACACGGAGTTCACCGCCCGCGTGCGCCTCGACACCCCGCGCGAGCGCGACTACCTCCGACACGGCGGCATCCTGCCGTTCGTGCTCCGCCGCCTGCTCGCCGACCTCTAGACGCTCATACTTCCGACCGTGGAAACCCGCTGGCGCCGTCTGATCGATGCTGGAATCGCCGTCACGTCGGAGCTCTCGCTCGACGGCGTCCTCCAGAAGATCCTCGAGACCGCGGCCGATCTGACCGAGGCGCGCTACGCCGCGCTCGGCGTGATCGACCGGTCCGGCCTGGCGCTCGAGCGCTTCCTGACCACCGGAATCGACCCGGAGACGCAGGAGCGGATCGGCGACCTGCCCCACGGCCGCGGCATCCTCGGCGTGCTGATCCGCGACGCCCACGCGCTGCGGATGCACGACCTGACGAGCGACCCGCGCTCGGTCGGCTTCCCCCCGCATCACCCGCTGATGCAGAGCTTCCTCGGCGTGCCGATCCTCCTGCGCGGCGTCGCCTACGGCAACCTGTACCTGACCGAAAAGGAGGGCGGCGGCGACTTCAGCGCGGAGGACGAGGAGGTCGTGACGCTGCTGGCCGCCCAGGCGGCCGTCGCGATCGAGAACGCCCGTCTGTACGAGTCGGCGACGCGCTGGCTGGTACAGCTCGAGTCGCTGACCGAGGTCGGCAACGCGCTCGCGGCCGAGACCGAGCTCGGGCCGCTGCTCGAGCTGATCGCGACCAGGCTGCGAGAGCTGATCGACGCCGAGCTCGTCCTGATCACGCTGCCCGCGGTCGGCGGCGACCTCCGGATCGAAGCCGCCTCCGGCCCCGAAGCCGAGGGGCTGCTCGGCACGTTCCTGACCCGGACCGGGTCGAAGAGCGGCCGCGTGCTCGACCGGCGGCGCAGCGAGCGCGTCGACTCGACGCTCGACGACACGGAGGTCGACCAGGAGCTCGCGCGGCGGATGGGGCTGCGCTCGGGCCTGTACGTGCCGATGATCGTCGGCGACCGGGCGATCGGCCTGATCGCCGCCCACAACAAGCGCGGCGCCGGATCCACGGTTCACCGACGAGGAGCTCCGCGTCGCCGAGACGTTCGCGGCGCGCGCGGCGGTCGCGGTCGACCTCGCCGACCGGGTCGCCCGCGACGTCGCTCCGGCGCGTGGTCGAGGGGCAGGAGCTCGAGCGGCGGCGGCTCGCCCGGGAGCTTCACGACGAGACCGGACAGGCGCTCACCTCGATCCTGCTCGGGCTGAAGCGCGTCGAGGAGGCGAAGACGAAGGAAGCCGCGACCGCGCGCCGCCGCCGAGCTGCGCGCCGAGATCGTCCACACGCTTCAGGCGGTGCGCCGGCTCGCCGTCGAGCTGCGCCCGGCGGCGCTCGACGACTTCGGCCTCGTGCCGGCGCTCGAGCGGCTCGCAGAGGCGTCGGGCGGCGACTCGGGAATCTCGGTCGACGTACAGGCGAACCTCGGCGCCGTCCGGCTCCCGGCCGAGGTCGAGACGGCGCTCTACCGGATCGCGCAGGAGGCGCTGACGAACGTCGCCAAGCACGCCGGCGCCGAGCACGTGAGCATCGTCGTCACCCGCCGCGGCGGGCTCGTGACCGTTCTCGTCGAGGACGACGGGCGCGGCTTCGGCGCAGGCGGAGGCGAGGGCGACGGGCTCGGCCTCGTCGGCATGAAGGAGCGGGTCGGGCTGCTCGGCGGTAGGCTCGCTATCGAGTCGACCGAGGGGTCGGGGACGACGATCGTGGCCGAGGTGCCGTTGCGATGACGAAAAAGAAGTCGAATTCGATTCGTGTCCTGATCGTGGACGACCACGCGGTCGTGCGCTCGGGCCTCCACCTCCTGCTCGACGCGGAGAGCGACATCGAGGTGGTGGGCGAGGCCGGCGACGTTCGCGCCGCCGTCTTCGAGGCGCGCGAGCAGCAGCCCGATGTCGTCCTGATGGACGTCGTCATGCCCGGCCAGAGCGGGATCGAGGGCGTTCCGCTCGTCATGAAGGAAGCGCCGGACGCCAGGGTGCTCGTGCTCTCGATGCAGGACGATCCGCGCTACGTGCGCGAGGCGTTCGCGGCCGGGGCGTCCGGGTACGTGCTGAAGGAGGCCGCCGACGCGGAGCTCGTCGCCGCGGTGCACGAAGTGGCGGCGGGCGGACGGTACGTGCATCCGGCCCTCGGCGCCCGGCTCGTCGCCGCCGAGGCCGAGGCCCAGGCCCGCGTGGAGGCCGACCCGCTCTCGGAGCGCGAGCGCGAGGTGATGCGCCTGCTCGCCCTCGGCCACACGAACCAGGAGATCGCGAAGATGCTCTACATCTCGGTCCGAACGGCCGAGACGCACCGGGCGCACATCATGCAGAAGCTGCGGCTCTCGACCAGGGCCGAGCTCGTCCGCTACGCGATCGAGCAGGGCTTGCTGGACGAAGCGCCGCCGGCCTAGCTGTCGTCGCTCTTGTGCCAGACGAGCATCCGCCCGTGGCGGTGCCCGTCCTCCTCGCGCCAGCGGAGCTTCGACAGCACGCCGACCACGCCGGGCACGCGCTGCACGAACGTCGGGATCAGCTCGGCGTCGCCCTTCGTCTCGACCTCGCCGCTGAGCCGAACCTCGCCGCCCTCGACCTCGACCTGGATCGTGTCGGGCTCGATCCACAGCGTCCGGCGGATGACGTCCTCGCGGATCTCCTGCTCGACCTCGGCGTCCGAGCGAACGAACGCCCGGACGAGATCGGCCCGGGTGATGATCCCGATCAGCCGCTCCTCGTCGTCGATCACGGGCAGGCGGTTGACGCCCTCCTCGATCATCAGGGTCGCAGCCTCGGTCACGGGCCGCCTCGGCCCGATCGTCAGCGCGGGCGCGGACATCGCCTCGCCGGCGGTCTTCGCCGCCAGCTTCAACTCCAGCCCCGTCGCCGGGACCGCGAGCATCCGGTCGATCATTCCCTGCTTCTCCGGGGTGCCGCTCTCCTTGAAGAGGATGTCCCCCTCGGAGAGCACGCCGAGCACGCGGCGCTCGCCGTCGACGACGGGCAGTCCGGAGATCCGGTGCTCGGTGAGGAGCGCGGCTGCGTCCTTGAGTGCGGTGCTGGAGCGAACGGTCAGGACGCTCCTGGTCATCAGGTCCTGGACTCTCACGATCGACCTCCTTGAGCGAGCACGGCCGGCGGCGGGGTCAGTGCGCCGAGAGCCCGTGCGAGCAGTTGGGCGTGCAGTGGGATGTCTCCGAGCGGACGAAGCTCGATCGCCTCGGAGCGCGCCAGATCGAGAACCACGTACCGGTCGCCGTCGACGGTGACGGGCTCGGCGACGCCGACATGCTCGATCCCGCCGATCGGGATCGAAAGCGCGACGTCGATGCCCGAGACCGGGTCGCGGCCGGTCAGGCGGACGGCCTCGGGCCCGCGCGAAACCGATCCGACGTACGTCGGGCCGGGGCCACGGCGGTGCCAGGCGACCTTCGAGGCAATGGTCTCGTTCATAGGTGCACTGTCGCCTCCGAGCCCGAGGGGCTACATCCGGGGGGCCGCGGAACCTCCTGCGGGATACCCGCAACCGATTCGGGGGACGCGCTGATGGAGCGCGATGCCGCGGGCGGAAAGCTTCACAAAGCGGGGTACCGCGTCCGGGCGGTGCCCCGCTTTGTCCTTACGCCCTCAGGGCGCGCAGCGCGTTGAGGATCACGGCGACGTCGATCGCCTCCTGGAGCAGCGCGCCGAACACGGGCACGATCAGACCCACGGCCGCGAAGCCCATCAAGCCGATGCTGAGCCCCATGCCGACGAGGACGCTCTGCTTGGCGATCCAGAGCGAGCGCCGGCCGATCCGCACCGCCTCGGCGACACGATCGACCCGGTCGACGACGATCACGGCGTCCGCCGTCTCGGACGACACCGTCGCCCCGGCGGTTCCCATGGCGATTCCGACGTCGGCGAGCGCCAGGGCAGGCGCGTCGTTGACGCCGTCGCCCACCATCACGACCGCGCGAAGCTCCGGCTGCGCCTGCATCGTGCGCACGACCTCGACCTTCTCCCCCGGGCCGAGCCCGGAGTAGACCCGGTCGAGACCGACCGCCCGGCCGACCTCCGCACCGACTTCCTCGCGGTCGCCGGTGACCATCGCGACGTGCTGGATACCGGCCTGACGAAGCTCGGTCACCAGCGCGGGGGCGTCCTCGCGGACGTGGTCGCCCATCACGATCGCCCCCGCAGCGCGGCCGTCGACGGCGACCGCGATCGTCGCCTGCCCCGGCTCCCCGTCGCCGTCCCAGCGCGAGCCCACGGGTTGGTGTCCACGGTCGCCCAGCCAGGTCGAGCTGCCGACCGCGACCCGGCGGCCGTCGACGACACCGGCGATACCCCGCCCCGGTTCCTCCGTCACCTCCGCCGGGAACGACAGCGTGAGCCCCTGCCGGATCGCGTGATGGACCAGCGCCTCGGCCAGCGCGTGCGCGGAGAGCTGGTCGAGCGACGCCGCCAGGCGGACGAGCTCGTCGGGCCCGATCCCATCGGGAGCGACCACGCGGGCAACCTCCGGCGTGCCGAGCGTGAGCGTGCCCGTCTTGTCGAGCAGCACGGTTCGCGCCCTGCCGAGCTGCTCGATCACGCCGGCGCCCTTGACGATCACGCCCGCCTTCGCGGCGCGCGAGATCCCGCACAGGAGCGCGATCGGCGCGGCCAGGATCAGCGGGCACGGCGTCGCGACGACGAACACGGCGAGTGCGCGCACCGGATCGCCCGAGAGCGCCCAGGCGAGACCCGCGACCAGGATCGTGAGCGGGAGGAAGAAGATCGCGTACCGGTCGGCCAGGCGCACGAACGGCGCCTTCTGCGACTCCGCGTCCTGGACGAGCCGCACGACCGCGGCGTAGGCGCTCTCGGCCGCCGGCCGGATCGCCCGCAACTCGAAGACGTCGCCGGCGTTGCTGGTACCGCTGCGCACGTGGTCGCCGCGCTCGCGCAGCGCCGGCAGCGGCTCGCCCGTCAGCGTCGACTCGTCGACCAGGGCCTCGCCGCTGGTGACGACCCCGTCCACCGGCACGACCTCACCGGCGCGGACGACCAGCGCGTCGCCGATCTCGACCGCGTCGACCGCCACCTCCTCGACCGCTCCGCCCTCGCCGAGGCGGCGCGCGATCCTGGGCGCCCGGGCGACGAGCGCGGTGAGCTCGCGACGAGCGCGCCCGGCGGCTGCCTCCTCGAGGGCGTTCCCGCCGGCCAGCATCAGTGCGACGACCGCCGCCGCCGCCCACTCCTGGAGCGCGAGTGCGCCCGCGATCGCGATCAGGGCGATCGCGTCGACTCCGACATCCCGCTTCGCCAGCGACAGGGCGACGCTCCAGGTCAGCGGCACGAGGACGAACGCCGTTCCGAGGGCGAGCACGAGGTCGCCTGCCTTCGGCACGCCGGCCAGGTGCAGGATCGCCCCGGTGGCAATCGCGACGAAGCAGGCCGCAGCGATCAGGCGCCGCGTCACAGGCTGCTACCAGGTCTTCGCGCTGGGGGTGCGCTCGGCAGGGCGAACGCGGACGCGGGCGTCGACGGCGACGCAGCGGTCGGGCAGGCCGAGCACCGGGTTCAGGTCGAGCTCGGCGACCTCGGGGACGTCGTCCGCGAGCTGCGCGAGCCGGAGCACGAGATCGACGAGTGCGCCGGCATCGGCCGGCGGCTTGCCGCGGAATCCCTCGACGAGCTTGCCGGCCTTGCCGGTGAGCACGAGATCCTCGGCGTCGCCGAGGCTGAGGGGAGCGATCCGGAACTGCGCCTGTCCGATCAGCTCGGCGAAGACGCCGCCGGGGCCGAACGCGACGAGTGGACCGAAGGTCGGATCCTGGACGACGCCGGCCAGCAACTCCGCGCCGCCGTGGATCATGGGCTGGACGAGCACCGGCAGTCCGATCCGCTCGACGGCGGCCGTGACGTCGGCCTCGGTGACGAGGTCGAGCGCGATCCCGCCGCTCTCGGTCTTGTGGGCGCCGGGAACGCCGCTCTTGACGACGACCGGAAGCCCGAGCTCGCGGGCGGCGGCGAGCGCGCCCTCGAGGGTGGTCTCGATCCGCTCGGGCACCAGCGGGATGCCGTACGCGCCGAGCAGTTCACGCACCTGCGGGGCGGTCAGCCACGCGTCGTTGGAGGACTCGAGCACCGACGCGACCAGCGCCTGCGCGGCAGGCCGGTCGATCCCGTCCAGGTCGGGCGTGCCCCCGGCGGGCCGGCGCAGCCAGTCGGCGCGATCGGCGGCGTGGGCGAGCGCGCGCGCGGCCGACTCCGGGTACTCGAAGGCGGCGACGCCGGAGCCGGGTCGGAGCAGGCAGCCGGGAATGCCCTCGTCGCAGACGAAGGCGGCGAGCACCGGCTTGCCCGTCTTCGGCGCGTGCTCGACGCCCCGGACGACCGCTTCGGCGACCTCGTCGGCGCCTGCGACGACGGGCGGCACGAAGAGCACGATCACGGCGTCGATCCCCGGGTCGGCGAGCACCAGCGGGAGCACCGCCTCGTAGGTCGAGCCGACCGCCGAGCCGAGCATGTCGACCGGGTTCGCCAGGCTCGCCTCGCGCGGAAGGAGCTCGGCCATCGCCGTCCGCGTCTCGGCGGAGAGCGGCGGCAGCTCGAGCCCGGCGGCGGAGCAGGCGTCGGCGCAGAGGATCCCGAGGCCGCCCGCGTTGGTCAGCAGCGCGACCCGGCGGCCCTGCGGCAGCGGCTGCGAGGCGAGCAGGACCGCGGCGTCGGCGAGCTCCTCGAGCGAATCGGCCTGGATCACGCCCCCCTGCGTGAAGATCGCCTCGACCGCGGTGGTCGAACCGGCGAGCGCCGCGGTGTGCGAGCCCGCGGCGCGCATGCCGGCCGAGGTGCGTCCGCCCTTCATCGCGAGGATCGGCTTCTTGCTCGCGACCCGCCGCGCCACGCGCGCGAACTTCCGCGGATTGCCGAAGCTCTCGAGGTAGAGGAGGATCAGATCGGTCTCGGGGTCGTCCTCCCAGTACTCGAGCAGGTCGTTGGACGAGACGTCCGCCTTGTTGCCCACCGAGACAAAGGCCGAGAGCCCGAGCCCGCGCGAGGCGCCGCGCTCGAGGACGGCCAGTCCGAGCGCGCCGCTCTGCGACGAGAAGCCGATGTTTCCGGCCCGGAAGTTGTGCGGGGCGAACGTCGCGTTCAGCCCGGGGCCGGCGGAGAAGATGCCGAGGCAATTCGGGCCGATCAGGCGGGCGCCGTGCGCGCGCACCCTGGCGAGCAGCTGGTCCTGGCGGCGGACGCCCTCGATGCCCGTCTCGGCGAAGCCGGCGGAGATCACGCAGAGCGCCTTCGTCCCCTTCTGCATGGCCACCTCCGCCTCGGCGAGGACGGAGTCGCCGGGCACACAGAAGACGGCGAGGTCGACCGGGTCGGGGATGTCGGCGATCGAGGGGTAGGCGCGAACGCCCGCGACCGAGACCGCCTTCGGGTTCACCGGATAGGCGATCCCGTCGAAGTTCGAGTCGAGGATGTTGCGAAAGAGCTCGCCGCCGATCGAGCCGCGACGGGTCGATGCACCGACCACGGCGACCGTCTTCGGCTTGAAGAACGGGGTGAGCGATGCGGCGACGGCGACATGGTCGCGCTCGTCGACGGCAGCCCGATACTGCTCGGTCGGCACGATGCCGAACCGCACCTCGGTGGTGCCGCCCTCGAGCCGGCGCGAGACCGCGAACCCGGCGTCGGCGAAGACGCGGAGCATCGGCTCGTTGTCCGGCATCACGTCGGCGACGAAGGTGGAGATCCCCTCGGCCGCCGCCGAGGCGGCCAGTTGCTCGAGCAGCCGGGTGCCGACACCCTGGCCCTGCAGCGAGTCGGCGACGGCGAATGCCACCTCGGCGCGCGACGGGTCGCGCAGCCGCACGTAGTTCGCGAGCGCGACGACCTGCTCGCCCTCGCCGTCGACGGACATCGTCCCGATCAGCGCGCCGCGGTCGTGCCAGTCGGGATCGAGAAACGGCTCGACCGTCTCCGGCCTGATCGACGGGAAGCCGTGGAAGCGGCGATACACGCTCTGCTCGGAGAGGCGCGAGAAGAACTCGAGCACGGCGCCGGCGTCACCGTCGCCCGGTGCGCGCAGCCTGAGCGTGCCGCCGGTGCGAAGGATGACGTCGCGGACATCGGAGGAAGTGGCAGCCATCACGGACAGTGTGGCCGCGCGGCGGTGGAGACGCCATCCGTCCCGCCGCGGAGCCACCTGCGGCAAATCCCTGATCGACACTCCGCCGCCGCCACGATGGCCCGCCGCCGCAGCGCACCGACAATCCGTGCGAAAGGAGAACATCCCATGAAACGGATCCTGATCGCGACCGACGGGTCGGACGGAGCCTGGGCTGCCGTCGAGGAAGGTGTGCAACTCGCGTCGGAGGTGGGCGCCGAGGTGACCTTCGTCACGGTGCGCCATCCCGTCAGCGGCCTGTTCGGCGACCACCTGTACCAACAGCACCTGACCGAGCAGCTCGAGCACGTTCGCGCGGTGATCGACCGGGCGCAGGCGGAGGCCGGGCGCGTCGGCGTCCGCTGCGAGGCGGACATCCTCGAGGGCGACGCCGTCGAGTGCATCGCCCGCGCGGCCCGCACCTGGAAGGCCGACCTGCTCGTCGTCGGCTCCCGCGGCCACGGGGCCGTCGCCAGCGCACTGATCGGCAGCGTCTCACGTGAACTGCTCACCCAGTCCCCGGCGCCGGTGATGGTCGTCCGGGCATCCGTGCCCACGGGAGCGGCCGCATGACGGTGCGGACGGCCTCGGGCCGGCCCGTCCCGCCGTGGAAGGTGAAGGTCGTCGAGCCGATCGAGCTTCCCTCCCCCGAGCGCCGCAAGACGGCGCTCGACGAGGCGGGCTGGAACACGTTCCTGCTCCGTGCCGAGGACGTCTTCGTCGACCTGCTCACCGACAGCGGCACCTCCGCGCTCTCGCAGGAGCAGCGGGCCGCGATGGAGCTGGGCGACGAGGCGTATGCCGGCTCACGCAGCTTCTACCGCCTGGAGGCGGCGGTGCAGGAGGTCTACGGCTACCGCCACCTGATCCCCACCCACCAGGGCCGCGGCGCCGAGCACCTGCTCGCCCGCGTGCTGATCCAGCCGGGGCAGCTCGTCCCGTCCAACCTCTACTTCACCACCTCGCGCGTGCACGCGGAGCTCGCCGGTGGGGTCTGGACCGACGTCTCGATCCCGGAGGCGTCGAACCCGGCGTCCGTGCACCCGTTCAAGGGGAACATCGACCTGATCGCGCTCGAGCGCGTCCTCAGCGCCGCCGGACCGGAACGGATCGCGTTCGTGCGCCAGGAGGCGTGCCTGAACATGGCGGGCGGCCAGCCGTTCTCGATGGAGAACCTGCGCGGCGTCCGCGAGCTGACCCGCTCTCACGGCGTCCCCTTCATCCTCGACGCGACCCGCGTCTCCGAGAACGCGCTGTTCGTGAAGCAGCGCGAGCCCGGCTACGCGGACCGGACGCTCGCCTCGATCGTCCACGAGATCGCCGATCTCTCCGACGGCGCGGTCTTCAGCTCGAAGAAGGACCACTTCGTGCCGATCGGCGGGCTGCTCGCGCTGAACGACGACGCCTTCGCCGCTCGCGCACGCGAGCTCGTCGTCGTCTACGAGGGCTTCCCGCACTACGGCGGCATCGCCGGCCATGACATGGAGGCGCTCGCCCGCGGCATCTACGAGTCGACCGACGAGCGGATCGTCGACCACTACGTCTCGCAGTCGGCGTTTCTCGGCGGGCTGCTCCTCGACGCGGGCGTCCCGGTGGTGCTCCCGCTCGGCGCCCACGCCGTGTTCCTCGACGCGAAGCGGTTCCTGCCGCACCTGCAGCAGGAGCAGTTCCCGGCGCAGGCGCTGGCAGGCGCGATCTACCTCGAGGGCGCGGTGCGGACGATGGAGCGCGGCATCGTCTCCGGCCAGCACGGCAGCGAGCCCTACGACGGGCTGGAGCTCGTGCGGCTGACGATCCCGCGGCGCGTCTACACCGGCGACCACCTCGAGTACGTCGCGGACGTCGTCGAGCGTGTCCACCGCTCGGGCGAGGCCGTTCCGGGACTGTCCATGACGTACGAGCCGGAGAGCCTGCGCTTCTTCCAGGCCCGGTTCGAGCCCGTCGCGGTCGGATCGACCCGATCCGTAGTGAGCGCCCGCACGGTTCCGTAGAAGGCCGCACGCCCGGTGTGGCGCTGCCCTGATGTGATTTTGACCATGCGCGTCTTGAATCCGGGACGACCCGATCCACAAGGAGGCACCGGAAATGACGCAAAAGAAGCTTTTCGAATTCGGCGGATACGCAGCCGCCGTCGTCCTGATCGCATTTGGCGTCGCCGCCGTCGTGATGGGGGTCAGTGGCAGGAACGAAGTCCGCACTGACGTCTCGCGCGAATACATCGTCGGCTCGCCCGACATGAACAAGACCGCGATCCTCGCCGAGGCAAAGCAGGCCAAGCTGCCCGCGGCGATCATGGATCAGGTGCCGACGTGTGACGTCGCCGGCAAGACGATCAACAACGGCGAGCGCGCCAAGTGCTTCGCCGCCTACATGCGGATCCACACGTTCGAGGCGACCGGTGGCAAGACGTACTCCCAGATGGGGCGCTTCCTGACCGCGAGCGGCAAGGACACGAACGACGCCGCGCTCGCAGCGAAGGACGCGAAGACCGGCCAGCCGGTCGAGAACGCTGCCCGGAACCTCTGGGTGACCGAGACCGCCCTGACCAACGCGCTGAACACCTCGTTCTTCGCGGAGCAGGTCGCACTGTTCGGCATCGTCGTCGGAGTCGCCCTGCTGCTCGTCGGCATCGGCTTCGGCGTCCTGGCCTTCATGGCCTTCCGCTGGCTCCCCGCCCGCGAGGCAGCCACCGCCAAGGCTGCGATCGCGACGAAGCCGCAGACCACGTAGCTCGAATCTCTCCCGCTTCCCCGGAGGGCCGGCAGCTGCCGGCCCTCCGTGTTTTGCCGCGCCGACGATCCGGTAGCGCCCCGATGTAGGCCCATCGGTGCAGCTTGCACACTGGTGGCAGATGAGCGAGACCGCCCAGACGCCGCGCGACACCGAGTCGGAGGGCGGGACGGAGGACAGCCTCCAGCTTCTCCTCTCGGAGATCTCCACGCACCGGCTGCTGACCGCGTCCGAGGAGGTCGCACTCGCGAAGCGCATCGAGCGGGGCGACGTCGAGGCGAAGCACCGGATGGTCGAGTGCAACCTGCGCCTCGTCGTCTCGATCGCGAAGCGCTACCGGGGCATGGGCCTCCCGCTCCTCGACCTGATCCAGGAAGGAGCGATCGGCCTCAACCGCGCCGTCGAGAAGTTCGACTGGCGGCGGGGCCACAAGTTCTCCACCTACGCGACGTGGTGGATCCGCCAGGCGATCCAGCGGGCGATCTCCAACAACGCGCGCACGATCCGGATCCCGGTCCACGTGCTCGAGCGCCGGCGGAAGGTCGAGCTGGCGCAGCAGCGGCTGGAGGCAGAGCTCGGCCGGCGGCCCACGCGCGAGGAGCTGTCCGCCGCGTCGGGCCTGTCGGAGCGCCGCGTCGACGAGTCGTTCGGCCTCGCCCGCACGACCCTCTCCCTGAATCAGCCGTTCGGAACCGACGGCGAACAGACCGAGCTCGGCGACCTCCTGCCCGACCCGCGCGGCGAGGGCATCGAGGACGAGCTCGAACAGCATCGCCGCCGCCGGGTCATCCACCGCGCGCTGCGCGGGCTGCCCGACCGCGAGAGGCTCGTGCTCGAACGTCACTACGGGCTGTCCGGAGCGCCGCAGACGCTCCAGGAGATCGGCGCCGACCTCGGACTGACGCGCGAGCGCGTGCGCCAGCTCGAGGCGCACGCGCTCGCGACCCTGTCGCGGGACCCTGCTCTGCAGGGCTAGAGCCCGCTCGGCCGATCACTCGAGGACGCGGATGCTCCGCTCCTCGCACATGTCCTTCAGCACCTTCGGCCACACGGTCACGCTGACCTCGCCCAGGTGCGCCTTGCGCAGCAGCAGCATCATCGTCCGCGACTGGCCGATGCCCGCCCCGATCGACAGCGGGATCTCGTCGTCCATGATCGCCCGGTGGTACGGGAGCTCGAGGAAGTCGAGCTGGTCGGAGAGGCCGAGCTGCCGGACGAGCCCCTCCCTGGTCACGCGGATCCCGCCCGACATCAGCTCGTGCCGGCGGTGGGTGACCGGGTTCCAGACCAGGATGTCGCCGTTCAGGCCGTGCATCGGGCGCCCGTCCGCCGAGAGCGTCTCGGTCGACCAGTCGTCGTAGTCGGCCGCCCGCAGCTCGTGCGGGTAGCCGTCGGACAGCGGCCAGCCGATCCCGTAGATGAACAGCGCGGGATGCTCCTGGAGGATCGCCGTCTCCCGCTGCTTGCGCGGCAGGTCGGGATAGGCGGCCAGGATGTCCTCGGCGTGCATGAACGTCAGCTCGTCCGGAAGGGCGGGATAGCGGGAGGCCAGCTCCGGGTGGTGTTCGAGCAGGAACGCCTCGGCGTCCTTCAGCACGCCCCAGATCGCCTTCACCGTCTCGGTCAGGTAGCCGAGCGTCCGGTCCTCGGGCCTGATCGCCTTCTCCCAGTCCCACTGGTCGACGTACGCGCTGTGGTCGTGGTCGAGGAAGTAGTCCTTGCGCACCGCACGCATGTCGGTGAGCAGGCCCTCGCCCGGCTGCATCCCGAACTGGCGGAGCGCCATCCGCTTCCACTTCGTCGCCGCCTGCACGACCTCGGCGTCGATCGGATGCGCCTCGTGGTCGTTGGCGATGTGGAACCCGACCGGGGTGCGCGACCCGTCGCGGTCGAGGTAGTCGTTCACGCCGCTCTCCCGGTCGACGATCAGCGGCACCTGCACGAGCGTGAGCCCGAGCGCGGCGCACAGGCCGTCCTCGATCACCCGCTTCGCGCCGTACAGCGCCTCCATTGTCTCGCGCGGCGAGAGCAGCGGCTCGTAGTCGTCCGGGAGGACCTGCTCGAGCTCGGCGTAGTCGCCCACGCCGGGGCCCGCGAGGTCGGCTTCCTTCGCGATCGTGCTCATCTCGGTTACACCTCCGTCGACGGTTCAGTTCAGGCCCGAAAGGGCGCGGGCGATGTCGAGCGTCGAGAGCACCCCGATCGGGCGCCTCGAATGGCGCTCGACCACGATCAGGTGGGCGACCTCGTGCTCGACCATCAGTTGCATCACGCGCTCGAGCGGCTCGACCGTGGTCACGGTCACGGCCGGCGTGGCGGCGATCTTCAGAGCGGTCAGCTCGTCGAGATCGTCCTCGAGCGCCGCACGCACGAGGTCCGCGTCGGTGACGACGCCCCACCGGTCTCCACCGGGCAGCTCGTCGTCATCATGTGCGTGGACCACGATCGCGTGGACGCGATAGCTCGCCATCATGCGTGCGACCGTGCGCAGGGACGTCTCGGGCGGGCACGAGATCATCCCCGGATGCATCGCGTCGATCGCGCGGAGTCCCTCGACCGGGCGAACCCGGTGGGAGGGCTCGAACGTCGTCTTCATCTCTCACACCTCCTGACGGGACCACCCTCGTCCGAGCGCGCCGGGCGGGCATCGGGGAGCGCCACGCACGCCCGTCGGTAGTTGATCCGTACTACGAGGAAGGCGCGATCGGGGAAGCCCACGATGGAGCCTGCAACCGTGGCGCTGACGATGTCGGTGTGGAAAACCGCGACGAACGGCGTGGAGGTGGATCGTGAGAATCGTGGCCGCCCTGGGCGGGAACGCCCTTCTGCAGCGCGGCGAGGTGCCGACGGCCGAGGCCCAGCGCCGCAACGTCGCGGCTGCGGTCGCGTCGATCGCCGAGCTGGCCACCGAGCACGACGTGGTCGTCACGCACGGCAACGGTCCGCAGGTCGGCCTGCTCGCGCTTCAGGCCCCGGACGACACGCTCGACATCCTCGGCGCGGAGACCGAGGGCCAGATCGGCTACCTGCTCGAGCAGGGCCTGGCGAACGCACTCCCGAACCGACCGGTCGCAGCGCTGCTCACCCAGGTCGCGGTGGATGCGTTCGACCCTGCGTTCGAGAACCCGACCAAGCCGATCGGCCCGATGTACCGCGCGAGCGAGGCAGCCTGGCTCGCCGCGAAGCGCGGCTGGACGGTGGCACAGGACGGCGACGCCTTCCGGCGCGTGGTCGCGTCGCCCGAGCCGCTCGCGATCGTCGAGATCCAGGCGATCCGGCTGCTCGTCGAGCACGGCGTGCTCGTCGTCTGCGTCGGCGGCGGCGGCATTCCGGTCGTCGCGGACGAGGACGGCGCGCTGCACGGCATCGAGGCGGTGATCGACAAGGATCTCGCCGCCGCCCTGCTCGCGAGCCTGCTCGACGCCGACTACCTGCTGATGCTCACCGACGTCGGCGGCGTCGAGCGCACGTGGCCGACGGAGACGACCGACCCGATCCAGCTCGCCTCCTCCGAGGAGCTCCGTGCGCTCGAGTTCCCGGTCGGCTCGATGGGGCCGAAGGTCGAGGCCGCCTGCCGCTTCGTCGAGACGACGGGCGGACGCGCCGGGATCGGCGCGCTCGACCAGGCCGCGGCGATCGTCCGCGGCGAGGCCGGAACCACGATCGCCGCGAGCAGCGAGGCCCGGCCCCTCGTCAACACCGCGGCAACGGGGAGCTGACATGCGTGGCGTGATCATCATGGGAGCGGGCGGCCGCGACTTCCACGACTTCAACGTGATCTTCCGCGACGACCCGGCGACGCACGTCGTTGCCTTCACCGCTGCACAGATCCCGGGCATCGACGACCGGCGCTATCCGCCGTCGCTCGCCGGCCCGCTGTACCCCGACGGGATCCCGATCCGGCCGGAGGAGGAGCTCGCCGAGCTGATCCGGGAGCACGACGTGGACGAGGTCGTGCTCGCCTACTCCGACCTGTCGCACGTCGAGGTGATGCACAAGGCCTCTGCCGTGATCGCCGCGGGCGCCGACTTCCGGCTGCTCGGCGCCGAGCTGACGATGCTCCAGAGCACGAAACCAGTGGTCGCGGTGTGCGCGGTCCGCACCGGCAGCGGCAAGAGCCAGACCAGCCGCCGCGTCGGCCGGATCCTGCGCGACGCCGGCCTCGATGTCGTGCTCGTCCGGCACCCGATGCCGTACGGCGACCTCGAGCGCATGCGCGTCCAGCGCTTCGCCTCGCTCGCGGACATCGACGCCGCGCACCCGACGATCGAGGAGCGCGAGGAATACGAAGGCCCGGTCGAGGCCGGGATGATCGTCTACGCCGGCGTCGACTACGGCGACATCCTCGACCAGGCACAGGCCGAGGCCGACGTCGTCATCTGGGACGGCGGCAACAACGACCTGCCGTTCTTCCGGCCCGACCTGCTGATCGTCGTCGTCGACCCGCTGCGCGCGGGTCACGAGCTCACGTACCACCCGGGCGAGGCGAACCTGCGCATGGCCGACGTGGTCGTGGTCAACAAGGTGGACAGCGCCGAGCCGTCCGCGGTGATGCGGGTGCTCGCCGACATCGCGTCGATCAACCCCGACGCGACGATCGTCCAGGCGAACTCGCCCGTGACGCTCGAGCACGGCCCGTCGCTCGTCGGCGCCGCGGTGCTCGTCGTCGAGGACGGCCCGACGATCACCCACGGCGGCATGCCGTTCGGCGCGGGCATGGTCGCCGCGCAGCGCGGCGGCGCGGGCGCCCTGGTCGACCCGCGGCCGTACGCGGTCGGCTCGATCGCCGAGACCTACGAGCGCTACCCGCACATCGGCTCGGTGCTCCCCGCGATGGGCTACTCGGACGAGCAGCTGCGCGAGCTCGAGCAGACGATCAACGCGACCGACTGCGACCTCGTCGTCTCGGGCACGCCGATCGACCTGACCCGCCTGATCGAGTCGCGGCACCCGATTCGCCACGCGACGTACGAGCTCGACGAGATCGGCGAGCCGAACCTCACCCAGGTTCTCGCCCCGATCGTCGAACAGGCCCGCCCATCCACACGCGACCTGCTGACCGTCCAAGGAGGCTCATCGTGACGACCATGGAAGCGATCCCCACCGCCGGCGTCACGCTCGCCGGCGATCTCACCGTCCCGCAGGCGGTGGCAGGCGCCGTCGTCTTCGCGCACGCCGGACCGAACGACCTGATCCCGCGCACGCCGCAGATCACGGCCGCACTCGACGACGCCGGCTTCGCCACGCTCTCGCTCGACCTCATCGATGCGGGCGCAGAGGAGCCGGAGAGCGTGTTCGACGTCGAGCTGCTCGCACCGCGGCTCGCGGCCGCGACTCGCTGGCTCCACGCCAGGACAGGCCTCCCGGTCGCCTACCTGGGCGTCGGCACGGCCGCCTCGGCTGCGCTCTGGGCGGCGGGCGACGAGAATGCCGACGTCCTCGCGGTGGTGGCGCTCGGCAGCTGGCCCGATCTTGCCGCCTCGCACCTCGCCCGCGTGACGGCGCCGACCTTGCTGGTCGTAGGCGGCGCGGACGGCCATGTCCTCGACCTGAACCGGGCCGCGCTCGACGGGCTTCCCGCCTGCGAGCACGAGCTCGCGGTCGTCCCCGGGGCTACCCACCTGTTCGAACAGGCGGGCGCGCTGGAGCAGGCAACGGACCTGACGGTCGGCTGGCTCACCCGCCACCTGAGCAAGTAGCGGATCAGGCCGGCGAGGTGACGGCCGAGTGGCGCCGGGCCACGCCCGAGCTCTCGGCCGCCTGCGCCACCGCCGCGGCGACGGCCGGTGCGACGTCGCGGTTGAAGACGCTCGGGATCACGTAGTCGGGCTCGAGCTCGTCCGGCTTGACCACCGCTGCGATCGCCTGCGCGGCCGCCAGCTTCATCTCCTCGGTGATCGCCGTCGCGCGCACGTCGAGCGCGCCCCGGAAGACGCCCGGGAAGGCGAGCACGTTGTTGATCTGGTTCGGGTAGTCGGAGCGGCCGGTGCCGATGACGGCGACGCCGGGGATCTCCTCGGGCAGTACCTCCGGCGTCGGATTCGCCATCGCGAAGACGATCGCGCCCTCTGCCATCGAGCGGATCGCCGCGGCCGAGACCGCGCCGGGCTGCGAGAGACCGATGAAGACGTCCGCGCCCCCAAGCGCGTCGTCAGCCGTCCCTTGCAGCCCGCGCGGGTTCGTCAGGGCCGCGTAGACGGCCTTCGCAGGCGTGAGCCCCGGGCGGTCGGTGTAGACGACGCCCTGGCTGTCGCAGCCGACCACGTCCTCGACGCCGGCGGCGAGCAGCATCTTCGTCACCGCGACTCCGGCGGCGCCGACTCCGGTGACGACGACCCGGAGATCCTCGAGCCGCTTGCCGACCACCTGCACGGCGTTGTGCAGCGCGGCAACGGTGACGATGGCCGTCCCGTGCTGGTCGTCGTGGAAGACGGGGATGTCGAGCTCGTCGCGCAGCCGCTCCTCGATCTCGAAGCAGCGCGGCGCGGAGATGTCCTCGAGGTTGATGCCACCGAAGACCGGGGCGATCGCCTTCACGATCAGGACGATCTCGTCGACGTCCTTGGTCGCGAGACAGATCGGGAAGGCGTCGACGCCGCCGAACTCCTTGAACAGCATCGCCTTGCCCTCCATCACGGGCAACGCACCCTCGGGGCCGATGTCGCCGAGCCCGAGCACGGCGGTGCCGTCGCTGACCACCGCGACCATGTTCTGCTTGATCGTCAGGTTCCAGGCCTTCGACGGGTCCTCGGCGATCGCCGACGACACGCGGGCGACGCCCGGTGTGTAGGCCATCGAGAGGTCGTCGCGCGTCCGGAGCGGCGTCTTCAGCGCGATCTCGATCTTGCCGCCGAGGTGCATCAGGAACGTGCGGTCGGAGACGTTGACGAGCTCGACTCCCTCGACCTCACGGACGGCCTCGGCGATCCGCCCCAGATGGTCGGCGTCCCCGGCGAGCACGGTGACGTCGCGGGTCTTCGTGCCGGCCTCGGCCCGAACCAGGTCGATCGCGTCGAGCAGACCGCCCGCCTCGCCGATCGCCTCGGCCAGCCGCGCGAACGTGCCGGGCCGGTCCTCGAGGCGGACCCGCAGGGTGGCGCTGAACGAGGCGGAGGGATGCACGGCGGTCATAGCGCGGCCTCGACGAGCGGCGCCGCGCGCACCTCGAGCTCGAGGCGCACCGGGAAGTCGAGCGAGACGGCGACGAGGCAACCGCGCTCTGCCGCCTCGGCGGCCTCTGCCGCCTCGGCCTCGCGCCCGGGCTCGGTGTCGACGACGGCGTGGATGACGACCTCGGTGAAGCCGAACCGCCCGTCGTTGCGCTGCGTGACGTGGCCGCTGGCGCCCACTTCGAGGCCGCGCAGCGGGACGTCACGCCTCTCGGCGACGGCGAGCAGCGTCACGGAGAAGCACGAGGCGACGGAGGCGACGAGCAGGTCCTCCGGGCTCCAGATGCCCTCGACGCCGCCCTTGAACTCGGGCGGAGTCGCCACCTCGAGGTCGTGCTTGCCGTGCACGGACGCGATGGTTCGCCGCCCGGCGATCCAGCGGACCGAGAGCGGGAAGTCGTACGCCTTCGCTGCGGTGGTCATTCGGGTTCCTCTCGGTCGAGTTCGAGCTCCACGGTCTCCAGCAGGACGCCCTGCGCGCCGGGAGCGGTGGGATCGGTGTCCAGCTCCGCCTGCACCTCGGCGCCTTCGGCGAGGGTGCCGGCCGCGGCGTCCTCGAAGTGCTCGCGGAAGTGCTCGGGAGTGAAATGGGAGAGCGCGCCGAGCCTGACGCGGATCCGCGTCACGTGGGAGCCGCCCTCGTCGGCGGCGAGCGACACGAGTTTCCGGACGAGATCCTCGGTCAGATGCTTCTCGTGCATTCCTCCACCGCCTTTTCGACCTCGGGGCTGAGCCCTCGGCCATAGTCGAAGGTCGCTCCCTCGATGCCGTAGACCCGCACGCGCGCGGGCAGCCGCCCGAGTGAGCGGGCGATCTCGATCGCCTCCGCCACGCCGAGCGCGTGTGTCGACGACGAGCCGAACAGCTCGACCGGCAGCGGCTCGTCGCCCGCCTCGAAGACGCGGAGCGTCCCCGGCGCGGCACCCGACGACACCGCGTCGACGACGACGACATCGGTCGCCCCGTCGAGCGCGTCGACCAGGCCGATCGGCTCACCCGGCAGCTCGATGCCCCCGAGCCGTCTGGCGACCTCGAGCCCGGCGGCGTCGTCGCTGCGCCACTCGTTGCCGATGCCGATCACCTTCATCCGCGATCGACCTCCAGCGTGAGGAAGTGCGTCGCGCAGGAGATGCACGGGTCGTAGTTGCGGATCGCCTGCTCGCAGCGCAGCGACAGCTCCGCGTCCGGGAGATCCGCGTACCGCTCGACCACCCCACGCAGGTCCGACTCGATCGTCTTCTGGTTCTGCGAGGTCGGCGGGACGATCTTCGCGGTGACGATCGTGCCCTCGGCGTCGATCTCGTAGCGGTGCCAGCAGATCCCGCGCGGCGCCTCGCTGCAGCCGTACCCGACGCCGGCGCGCGGGACGACGTCGACGAACGGCCGGTCGGGCGGCTCGTAGCCGGTGATCAGGCGCAGCGCCTCGTCGGCGGCGAAGACCAGCTCGACCGAGCGGATCAGGATCGTCCGGAACGGGTTGCGCTCGCTCTGCTCCAGCCCCGCCTCCTTCGCCGCCTCGAGCGCGAGCGGCGTCAGGCGGTCGCCGGACAGCGCCCAGCGGGCGAGCGGGCCGACGAGGTAGTTGCCGCCGCCGATCACGTGCGAATGGAGCGAGTTCGACCACTCGACGTGCTCCTCGACGAAGTGCTCCTCATACTCGGACACCGCGATGTCCAGGCCGCGGTTGGAGACGAGCCTGCCGTCCTCGACCGCGTACGCGTCCGGCTCGGAGAGCGCGACGAGCTCGTAGTCCTGCTCGAACTCGGGGAAGTCGAGGCCGGCGGTGAAGCGCACGGTCTCGAGCGCGAATTCACGCGCCCGCTCGAGGTCGTCGACGAGCGTCCCGAGCTCCTGCTTCGTCGGCGCGCGGTAGAAGCCGCCGACCCTGACGTTGATCGGATGCACCTCGCGGCCGCCGACGACGGTCATGATCTTGTTGCCCGTCTTCTTCATGTGCAGCGCGCGCTCGACCAGCTCGCGGTGATCCTTCGCGAGGTCGATCGCACTCGCATAGCCGAGGAAGTCGGGCGCGTGGAGCATGAAGACGTGGAGCGCGTGGCTCTCGATCCACTCGCCGCAGTAGAGAAGGCGGCGCAGCGCGCGGATCTGCGGGCCGACGTCGACGCCGCAGGCGTCCTCCATCGCGTTCACGCTCGACGTCTGGTACGCGACCGGGCAGATCCCGCAGATGCGGGCGGTGATGTCGGGCGCCTCGGTGAACTGCCGGCCCTGGAGGAACGCCTCGAAGAACCGCGGCGGCTCGTAGATCCGCAGCTTCACGTCGACCGCCTTGCCGTCGCGGATCTTGACGAGCATCGCGCCCTCGCCCTCGACGCGGGCCAGGTAGTCGGTGCGGAAGGTCTTGGTCCTACCCACGGGTGCTCGCCTCCTTGAACGCGGGTGCGTTCGCGTTGAACGTGCGGAAGACCCGGACGAGCGACGGGTCGCTCATGCCGGCGGCGCGCAACTGCTTCGAGAGCGCCACGGTGTTCGGGCTCTCGGCGGGGCCGAAGCAGCCGTAACAGCCGCGCGCGTACGCGGGGCAGATCGCGCCGCAGCCGGCCTGGGTGACCGGGCCGAGGCAGGGCGTTCCGTGGGCGACCAGCACGCAGGTCGTGCCGCGGCGCTTGCACTCCATGCACACCGAGTAGCCGGGCACGTTGGGCTTGCGGCTGTGGAGGTACGCGGTGACGACCTCGAGCAACTGGTGCTTGTCGATCGGGCAGCCGCGCAGCTCGAAGTCGACCGGGACGTGGTCGGCGATCGCCGTCGAGGTGGCGAGCGTCGAGATGTACTCGGGCGAGGCGTAGACGATCGAGACGAACTCGTTGACGTCACCGAAGTTCTTCAGCGCCTGGATCCCGCCGGCGGTGGCGCAGGCGCCGATCGTGATCAGCACCTTCGACTGCTTGCGCACCTGCAGGATCCGCTCCGCGTCGTGCGCCGTCGTGATCGAGCCCTCGACGAGCGAGACGTCGTACGGGCCGGGCGACGTCGCGCTCGTCGCCTCCAGGAAGTACGCGATGTCGACCGCGCCGGCGACCGCGAGCAGCTCGTCCTCGCAGTCGAGCAGCGACAGCTGGCACCCGTCACACGACGAGAACTTCCAGACGGCCAACTTTGGCTTCTTCACAGCTCCCTCACCCCCAGGTAGGGCTCGATCGCCGGGTACGGGTAGACGGCGCCGTCGCGGCAGATCAGCGAGGGGCCGTACTGGCAGTGGCCGCAGAGCGCGACGCCGCATTTCATCGTGCGCTCCATCGAGATCCAGATCTGCTCCGGCGCCAGGCCCGCTTCGGCGAGTGCGCGGGCGGTGAAGCGCATCATGATCTCGGGGCCGACGACGAAGGCGATGGTCGAGTCGGGGTCGAGCGCCGCCCGCGGGATCAGCGTCGGGACGACACCGACCTTCCCGTGCCAGCCGCCGGTGGCCGAGTCGACGGTGACGTCGACCTCGAGATCCATCCGCGCGCGCCACTGCTCGATCTCCTTGCGGAAGACGATGTCCTCCGGCGTGCGCGCGCCGTAGAGCAGGATCACCCGGCCGTAGTCGGCGCGGTGCTCGATCGCGTGGTAGAGCGCGGGCCGCACGGGCGGCAGCCCGACGCCGCCGGCGACGATCAGCAGGTCACTGCCTTTCGCCTCATCCACCGGCCAGCTCGTCCCGAACGGGCCGCGGACGCCGATCACCGTTCCCGGCCGCGACGCGCAGAGCGCGCGCGTCACCGGGCCGACCGCGCGGATCGTCTGGACGAGCGGGGCCGCGCTGACCGAGATCGGAACCTCGCCGACGCCGAAGACGTAGAGCATCGTGAACTGGCCCGGCGCGACCTCGAGCTGCTCCCCGCGCACGGGCGCGAACGTGAGCGTCCACGTGTCGTGGGTCTCGCGCACCTTGCGCTCGACGCGGAAGGGCCGCGGCGTCATCGCCGAGGGCTCAGGCAGCGCTGCCATACACGTCCAGGAGCTGGAGCCGGGTGGCCTGCAGCCGCTCGAGCATCAGCGGCGAGAAGCGGCAGAGGAGCTCGTAGCCGAAGGGGCGGTCGTTCTCGAGCTTGCCGCGCAGGCAGGCGGCGTCGAAGACGACTCCGCGGACGAGGTCGAGGGCGCGGGCGTCGAAGTGCCAGCGGTACGGCTCGAAAAGCCACGACCAGCCGACGAGATCGCCCTCCTCGATCGTCTGGATCGTCACCGCGCCGCGGCCGGGGACGAACGTCTCGAGCGTGACGCGCCCGTGGCGCACGAGGTAGAAGGTGTCCGCGGGATCGTCCTCACGGAACAGGTAGTCGCCTGCGCTGAACACGATGTTCGAGGCACAGCCGGCGATCAGCTCGAGGTAGGCCTGGTCGAGACCGGCGAACACCGGGCTCTCGGCGACGAGGGCGTCGAGTGTCTTCATTCGTTGTCCTTCCCGGTCGCGCGGATCGCGGCGACCTCCTCCGTGATGTCGATGCCGACCGGGCACCACGTGATGCAGCGTCCGCAGCCGACGCAGCCCGAGCTGTCGAACTGGTCGTGCCAGGTGCCGAGCTTGTGGGTGAGCCACTGGCGGTAGCGCGCCCGCGGCGACTGGCGGATCGCACCGCCGTGGATGTACGAGTAGTCGACCGAGAAGCACGAGTCCCAGACCCGCGTCCGCTCGGCCCCGCCGGCGAGGTCGTTGGCGTCCTCGACCGCCGTGCAGAAGCAGGTGGGACAGACGAGCGTGCAGTTGCCGCAGGTCAGGCAGCGGTCGGCGACCTCGTCCCAGCGCGGATGCTCGAGGTTCGTCCGGAGCAGGTCGCGGATGTCGGTGGTGTCGAGCTCGCGGCCCATCCGGGCAGCGGCGCGCTCGGCCTGCGCCGTCGCCTCGGCGCGGTCGGCGTCGGTCGCGGCGGCCGCGTCGAGGTCGGCCAGAATCTTCTCGCCCTTCTTGCTCCCCGCCTCGACCGTGAAGTGCTGGCCGCCCTCGAACAGCTCGGTGAGGATCAGGTCGTAGCCGGTATCGGCCGTGGGGCCGGTCCCCATCGAGGCGCAGAAGCACGTCCCGCCGGGCTCGTGGCAGTTGACGGCGACGAGGAGGACGTTCTCGCGCCGGGCCGCATAGTCGCGGTCGGGGTAGCGGCCGCCGAGCAGGACACGGTCCTGCACCGCGATCGCGGCCAGCTCGCACGGCTTGACGCCGAGGAAGGCGAGCTTGCGCGTGTCCACGGGCTCCTCATCGACCTCGAGCCCGTCCCCGCCCTGCGTCGCGCGCCAGAGCCGCACGCGCGGCGGGAACAGATACTTCTTCCACGAGGTCGGCCCGGCGGCGTAGCCGAAGCGCGCGTCGTCGTCGCGGCGCTCGAGCCGGTAACTGCCTCCGTCCTGGACGTCCGCCCAGCCGGTCGGCAGCTCGTCGGCCGATTCGAGCTCGTCGTAGACGATCGCGCCGTCGCGAACGGTCGGCCCGATGACGGCGTACTCGCGGCGACGTAGCGAGGCGATCAGGGTGTCGAGTCCGGCGACGTCGATTGAAACCATCGCAGAGAGCCTCGCCAGAGGGCGTCAAAAGGCCATCGGGACCGATCCTGAATCCCCCTGCGGCTTTCCCGCGGCGCCTTCCGCGGCCGCACCGATGTGACCCGAGAGCCTGCCGGTCACATTGACGGTGTGGAATGGTCAATTTCGACCAAACGGCGCCGCTGATGTGCCTCGGCATTCCCGCCCAGCTGGTCGCCGTCGGCGAGCCCGGACTGGCCACAGCGGAGGTCTCGGGCGTCCGCCGCGAGGTCTCCACGCTGTTCGTTCCCGAGGCGCAGCTCGGCGACTGGGTGCTCGTCCACGTCGGCTTCGCACTGCACATGCTCGACGAGGACGAGGCGGCGCGGACGCTGGCGCTGCTCGAGGAGATCGAATGGTGAGGTTCGTCGACGAGTATCGCGACAGCCGCCTCGCCCACCGCCTGGCCGGCGAGATCGCCTCGCTCGCGACGGAGCCGGTGCGGATCATGGAGGTCTGCGGGGGGCACACGCACGCGATCGCGAAGCACGGCCTCGAGGACCTGCTGCCGCCCGAGGTCGAGTACCTGCACGGGCCAGGCTGCCCGGTCTGCGTGATCCCGATGGGCCGCGTGGACGACGCGATCGCGCTCGCTGCGCAGCCGGAGATCACGCTGACGACCTTCGGCGACATGCTCAGGGTGCCCGGGCGCCGGGGCAGCCTGCTCGAGGCGAAGGCGGGCGGCGCCGACGTGCGCATGGTCTACTCGCCGCTGGACGCGCTCGCGATCGCCCAGGCCGAGCCCGACCGTGCAGGTCGTCTTCTTCGCGATCGGCTTCGAGACGACGGCGCCGGCGACCGCGGCCACGCTGCTGCGCGCACGCGAGCTGGGCGTCCGCAACTTCTCCGTCTTCTGCAACCACGTGACGATCGTCCCGCCGCTCCGCGCGATCCTCGCCACCCCGGGCGTGCGGATCGACGCCTTCATCGCGCCGGGCCACGTCGCGACGGTGGTCGGCACCGAGCCGTTCCGGTTCATCCCGGACGAGCACGGCAAGCAGGTCGTCGTCGCCGCGTTCGAGCCGCTCGACCTGCTCCAGTCGACCGTGATGATCCTCCGCCAGCGGGCCGAGGGCCGGTGCGAGGTCGAGAACCAGTACACCCGGGTCGTCCGCCCCGAGGGCAACCCCCACGCGCTCGCCGCGATCGCGGAGACGATGGAGCTGCGCGACACGTTCGAATGGCGCGGTCTCGGCTGGATCCCCGACAGCGCGCTCCGCCTGCGTCCCGGGTTCGCCGCGTGGGACGCCGAGGCCCGCTTCGAGATCCCGGGTGAGCAGGTGCCCGACCGCAAGGCCTGCCAGTGCGGCCAGGTGCTGGTCGGCGCGATCAAGCCCTGGGAATGCAAGGTGTTCGGCACCGCGTGCACGCCGGAAAAGCCGCTCGGCACGTGCATGGTCTCGAGCGAGGGCGCCTGCGCTGCGTACTACAGCTACGGCCGCGCCCGGGTGCCCGCCGTCCGCTGAAGGTCGTACTCAGGTTTGGCGACACCCGTGGCGATACGTTCGGTCACGCGCCTCTTCTCGATGCCCCTGCTGCTCGTCGTCGCCGTTGCGGGCGGGTTCTTCTTCCTCCAGCGGACCGGCCGCATTCACGGTCTCGGCGCCCAACGTCGTGCCGAATGGAACCGGCACCGTCATCGTCCCGGCCGACCCGACCACGTTCTGCCTGCAGTACCAGGCGGAGTCGACGGTCATGCACCTGGACGGCCCGAACGGCACGGCAATCTCCGGCGCCTGCTGATCCGAAGACGTAGCCCGGGTACGCTCCCGGCGTGCAGGACGAGCTGGTCACGCTCGCCCACGGCGCGGGCGGGAAGGCGACACGCCGGCTCGTGGAGGGCCTCTTCGTCGAGGAGCTCTCCAACCCGCTCCTGGACGAGCTCGGTGACGCCGCCGTCGTCGACGGCCTGGCGTTCACCACCGACTCGTATGTGGTGAAGCCCCTCTTCTTCCCGGGCGGGGACATCGGCGACCTCGCGGTGAACGGCACGGTCAACGATCTCGCGGTCGCGGGCGCCGAGCCCCTCTGGCTGAGCGCCGGCTTCGTGATCGAGGAGGGCTTCGCGGTCGCCGACCTGCGGCGCATCGCCCGCTCGATGGCGCGCGCGGCGACGGCGGCAGGCGTCGCGGTGGTCGCCGGCGACACGAAGGTCGTCGAACGCGGCGCGGCCGACGGCCTGTTCGTGACCACGGCCGGCATCGGGCGGATGCGTGCGACGTTCGGGCGCCCGCAGGCCGGTGACCGCGTTCTCGTCTCCGGCACGATCGGCGACCACGGATTCGCCGTGCTCGTCGCGCGCGGCGACCTGAAACTCGAGAGCGACCTGGAGAGCGACACCGCGCCGGTGCACCGGCTGGCCGCGGCGCTCGTCGAGCTCGGCCCGCAGCTCCGCTGGATGCGCGACCCGACCCGCGGCGGACTGGCGACGACGCTGAACGAGCTCGCGACCTCGACCGGTCTCGCCGTCCGGCTCGACGAAGCGGCCATCCCGATCCGCCCGGAGGTGGCGGGCGCCTCGGAGATCCTCGGCATCGATCCGCTCTACGTCGCGAACGAAGGGAAGCTCGTGGCGATCGTCGCGGCGGAGGCGGCAGACGAGGCGCTGGCCCGCTTGGGCGGCGACGCCGCGATCATCGGAGAGCTCCACACCGACCCCGCGGGGCTCGTGCTGCTCGACACCGAGCTGGGCGGAAGCCGCATCGTCGACATGCTCGTCGGTGACCCGCTGCCCCGGATCTGCTGAAGTAACAGGAATGAGTGTCGACGAGCTCCGCCTGATCGACGCCTACTGGCGGGCGGCGAACTACCTCTCGGTCGGCCAGATCTACCTGCTCGAGAACCCGCTCCTCCGCGAGCCGCTGCTCGCCGAGCACGTCAAGCCGCGGCTCCTCGGCCACTTCGGGACGACGCCCGGCCTGAACCTGATCTGGGCGCACCTGAACCGCGCGATCCGTGCCCGCGACCTCGACGCGATCTACGTCACCGGCCCGGGCCACGGCGGGCCGGGCATCGTCGCCAACGCGTATCTCGAGGGGACGTACTCCGAGCTGTACCCGCACGTGAGCGCCGACGAGGCGGGCATGCGGGAGCTGTTCCGCCAGTTCTCCTTCCCGGGCGGGATCCCCAGCCATGCCGCGCCGGAGACGCCCGGCTCGATTCACGAGGGCGGCGAGCTCGGCTATGCGCTCGCGCACGCGTACGGCGCGGCGTTCGACAACCCCGACCTGCTCGTCTGCTGCGTCGTCGGCGACGGCGAGGCCGAGACCGGGCCGCTGGCGGCGAGCTGGCACTCGAACAAGTTCCTCAACCCGCGCGTCGACGGCGCGGTGCTGCCGATCCTCCACCTGAACGGCTACAAGATCGCCAACCCGACGGTGCTCGCGCGGATCCCGGAGAGCGAGCTGATCGCGCTGTTCGAGGGATACGGGCACCGGCCGCTGCTGGTCAGCGGTGACGACCCGGAGTTCGTCCACGAGGCGTTCGCCGAGGCGATGGACGACGCGCTCGACGAGATCCGCGACATCCAGGACGCGGCCCGTGACGAGGGCGCGAGCGGGCGACCGCGCTGGCCGATGATCATCCTCCGCACCCCGAAGGGCTGGACGGGCCCGGCCACGGTCGACGGCGCTCCCGATGGAGGGAACGTGGCGCGCCCACCAGGTGCCGATGTCCGACGTGCGGGAGAACCCCGCCCACCTGCGGCTGCTCGAGGAGTGGCTGCGCAGCTACCGGCCGGAGGAGCTGTTCGACGACGACGGACGGCTCGTCCCCGAACTGGCCGGGCTCGCGCCCGAGGGCAACCGCCGCATGAGCGCGAACCCGCACGCGAACGGCGGCGTGAAGCGCGACCTCATCCTGCCGGACTTCCGTGACTACGCCGTCCCGGTCGGCGTTCCCGCCACGACCTTCAGCGAGGCGACCCGCGTGCTCGGGCAGTTCCTGCGCGACGTGATCGTCCGCAACCCGGAGACGTTCCGCCTCTTCGGGCCCGACGAGACCGCGTCGAACCGCCTCTCCCCGGTCTTCGAGGTCACCTCGCGGACGTGGGAGGGCGAGACCCTGCCGACCGACGAGGGGCTCGCGCCCGACGGTCGGGTGATGGAGATCCTCTCCGAGCACCTCTGCCAGGGCTGGCTCGAGGGCTACCTGCTCACCGGCCGGCACGGCTTCTTCAACTGTTACGAGGCCTTCATCCACATCATCGACTCGATGTTCAACCAGCACGCGAAGTGGCTGAAGGTGACGCGCGGCATCCCGTGGCGCCCGCCGATAGCGTCGCTCACCTACCTGCTCTCGTCACACGTGTGGCGGCAGGATCACAACGGCTTCTCGCACCAGGATCCCGGCTTCATCGACCACGTCGTGAACAAGAAGGCGGAGGTGATCCGCGTCTACCTGCCGCCGGACGCCAACACGCTGCTGTCGGTCGCCGACCACTGCCTGCGCAGCCGCCACTACGTGAACGTGATCGTCGCCGGCAAGCAGCCCGCGCTCGACTTCCTGCCGATGGACGAGGCGATCGTGCACTGCACCCGCGGCCTGGGGATCTGGGACTGGGCGTCGAACGACGACGGCGGCGAGCCTGACGTGGTCATGGCGTGCGCCGGCGACGTCCCGACGCTCGAGACGCTCGCCGCGGTCGCGATCCTCCGCGAGCAGCTGCCCGACCTGAAGATCCGCGTCGTCAACGTCGTCGACCTGATGCGCCTCCAGCCCGAGAGCGAGCACCCACACGGCCTGCCGGACAGCGAGTTCGACTCGATCTTCACCACCGACCGCCCGATCGTCTTCGCCTACCACGGCTACCCGTGGCTGATCCACCGCCTCACGTACCGGCGCACGAACCACGGCAACCTGCACGTGCGCGGCTACAAGGAGGAGGGCACGACGACCACGCCCTTCGACATGGTCATGCTCAACGACCTCGACCGCTTCCACCTGGCGATCGACGTGATCGACCGCGTCCCCGGCCTCGCCTCGCGGGCAGCGCACATCCGGCAGGAACTGGAGGCGGAGCGCCTCCGCTGCCGGGCGTACACGCGCGAGCACGGCGAGGACCGCCCGGACGTTCGGGACTGGGTCTGGCCGTCCTCGTCGTAAACGCGGGCTCGACGAGCCTGAAGCTGCACCTCGTCGAGGGTGGGGACTCGACGCCGGTCGAGTCGTTCGCGGTCGAGTGCGCGGCGGTCGGGCATCGCGTCGTGCACGGCGGCTCGCGCTTCGTCGACCCGGTCGTCGATCGACGACGACGTGAAGGCGGCGATCCGCGAGCTGACGCCGCTCGCGCCGCTGCACAACGCGCCGGCGCTCGATGCGATCGAGTCGGCGCAGGCAGCCCTGCCCGGCGTCCCGCACGTCGCCGTCTTCGACACCGCCTTCCACGCGACGATGCCCGAGGAGGCAACACGCTACGCCGTGCCCGAGCAGTGGCACGAATGGGGCGTCCGCCGCTACGGCTTCCACGGGCTCTCCGTCGACTGGGCGGCGTCGCAGGTGAGGGTGCCGCGGCTCGTCGTGTGCCACCTCGGCGGCGGCTCGTCGGTGACGGCCGTGCTCGACGGCCGGTCGGTCGAGACGACGATGGGGTTCTCGCCCGCTGGAGGGCGTGCCGATGACGACCCGCTCCGGCTCGATCGATCCGGGCGCGCTCATCTACCTCCTGCGCGAGCGGGGCCTGACGGTGGACGAGCTGGACCACGCGCTCGAGCACGAGTCCGGCCTGGCGGCGCTGTCCGGCACGTCCGGCGACGTGAGGGAGCTGGAGGACGACGGCCTCGCGCTCGCCGTGTACGTCCACCGGGTCGCAGCGGCCGTCGCCGCATCGGCGGCGGCGCTCGGCGGGATCGACGCGATCGTCTTCACCGGCGGCATCGGCGAGCACTCCGCCGTCGTCCGGGATCGGGTGTGCGAGCGGCTGGCGTTCCTCGGCCCGCTCGAGGTGCGCGTCGTCCGCGCGCGCGAGGAACTGGTCATCGCGCGCGCCGTCAGCGCGACCGTGTGAAGCGCTGAACCGCCTCGACGAGCTCCTTGCGCTTCTCTTCGGCGACAACCGGGTCGCCCGCGGCGAGCGCTCCGGCAACGCAGTGGCTCGACGTGGTCGTCGAGGATCTTCAGGCCCAGGCTCTCGAGCGCGGTCGTGACCGCCGAGACCTGGGTGAGGATGTCGATGCAGTAGCGCTCGTCCTCGACCATCTTCTCGATGCCGCGCACCTGCCCCTCGATGCGGTGCAGCCGCTTGACGAGCGCGTCCTTCCCACCGACGTAGCCGTGCGTCATGCCGTCTCCCTTCGACTGTGGAAGCGCCGCAGCCGCAGGCTGTTGGAGACGACGAACACGCTCGAGAACGCCATTGCAGCGGCGGCGACGATCGGGTTGAGCAGGCCCGGCGATCGCCAGCGGGATCGCGGCGACGTTGTAGGCGAAGGCCCAGAACAGATTCCCCCTGATCGTGCCCAGGGTGCGACGGGCGAGCTCGATCGCATCGCCCGCGGCCCGCAGATCGCCGGAGACGAGGGTCAGATCGGATGCTTCGATCGCGACATCGGCGCCGGTGCCGATCGCGAGCCCGAGGTCGGCCTGGGCCAGCGCCGGCGCGTCGTTGATGCCGTCGCCGACCATCGCCACGATCTCGCCCTCCGCCTGAAGGTCGCGCACCACCGCTGCTTTCTGGTCGGGCATGACCTCGGCGATCACCCGCTCGATGCCGACCTCGGCGCCGACCCTCTCCGCCGTCGCCCGCGAGTCGCCGGTGAGCAGAACCGGCGTCAGCCCGAGGGCCTTGAACTGCTCGATCGCCTCGATGCTCGTCGGCTTGATCGTGTCGCTCACCTGCAGGGTGGCCCGCGGCTCGCCGTCCCAGGAGACGGTGATCGCGCCGTCCCGACGGGCAACCTCGACCTCGTGCCCTTCGACGACACCGTGCACGCCGACGCCGGGCAGATTGCGGAACTCGCGCACGCCCGGAAGCGCCCCGATCTCCGCCTCGGCGGCACGCGCGACCGCCTGGGCGATCGGGTGCTCGCTGGCGTGCTCGAGGGCGCCGGCGAGGCGGAGGATGTCGGCGCGGGTTGCGCCGTTCAGCGGAACGACGTCGACCAGCTGCATCGTTCCCTCGGTCACCGTCCCGGTCTTGTCAAGAACGATCGTCGTGATCCGCCGGGTCTGCTCGAGGATCTCGGGCCCTCTGATCAGGATCCCGAGCTGCGCGCCGCGGCCGGTGCCGACCATCAGCGCAGTCGGGGTCGCGAGCCCGAGCGCGCACGGGCAGGCGATGATCAACACGGAGACGGCGGCGGCGAACGCTGCGGTCGAGTCACCGGTGAAGACCAACCAGCCGGCGAGCGTCGCCAGTGACAGCCCGATCACGATCGGGACGAAGACGGCGGAGATGCGATCGACGAGCCGCTGGACCGGCGCCTTGCCGGCCTGCGCTTCGGCGACGAGCCGGGCGATCTGGGCGAGCGCCGTCTCGGAGCCGACCCGCGTCGCTCTGACCACGAGGCGACCGAAGGTGTTGATCGTCGCGCCGGCGACTTCCCGGCCCGGCGACACCTCGATCGGAACCGGCTCGCCGGTGAGCATCGACTGGTCGACCGCCGAGGCGCCGTCCTCGACCACGCCGTCGGTCGCGATCTTCTCGCCCGGCCCGACCACGAAGCGGTCGCCGACGACGAGCGCCTCGATCGGAACGACGACCTCGACTGCCGCCGCGGAGAACCCGTGCCTCCTTCGCGCCCAGCTCGAGCAGCGCCCTGATCGCCTCGCCCGAGTTGCGTCGCGCCCGCGCCTCGAGGAACCGCCCGAGCAGGATCAGCGTGGTGATCACCGCACCGACCTCGAAGTACGTGTCGGCGCTCACGCCTCCGAGCAGGACGACCATCGACCAGCTCCAGGCGGCCAGCGTCCCGATCGAGATCAGCGTGTCCATCGACACCGACCGGTGGCGAAGGTTCCGCAGCGCCACCCGATGGAACGGCCAACCGCACCAGAGGACCACCGGCGTCGCCAGCACACGCGGTGAGCCACTCCCACCCCGTGAAGTGCAGCGGCGAGATCATCGCCACGACGACCACCGGGACGGTCAGCGCGACGGCGACGATCAACCGCCGCTTCAGCGCCGCCGCGGTGGAAGCGACGCTTACGTAAAGATGATCTCGCCGCCGGCAGAGAGCTCGTAGAACTCGCCGACGGTCAGAACCTTCTCGACCTGCGGGACGAAGTCGGCCTCCGTCAGGCCGAACATGTCGACGGACGCCTTGCACGCGTAGAGCCCGACACCCGAGTCGGCGCAGAGCTCGACGAACTCCGGGATCGGCGGGATGTCGAGCTTCTCCATCTGCTTCTTCATCATGCGCGTGGCGAACGCGGACATCCCCGGGAGCACGCCGAGCAGGCTCGGGATGTGCATCGCCGGGTTGCCAACGGTCGCAACCTTGATCTTCGCGATCTTGTCCTTGCGGATCGCGTCCAGACCGAAGAACGTGAAGAAGATGCTCGCCTCGATCCCCTCCATCCGGGCGCCGTTGGCCATGATCAGCCCGGGGTAGACGCCCTCGAGCGAGCCCTTCGAGACGACGATCGACACCCTCTCGATCGTCTTCGGCTTCGAGGTCTCGGCCTGCGGCTCCTCTATCAGTGTCGCCATGTCCGTCTCCCTTCTAGATGCAGCCGCGAGGCTTCGGGATCCCGCCGATCTTGGCGGCGAGCTTGGCCGGGCCTTTCGGGAAGAGCTCGTAGAGCTCCTTGACCGAGACACCGGACTCCTTGCCAAGCGTCCGGATCGTCGGGGCGCTGCCGGTCGTCAGGTACTGCTCGCGCATGTACCGGATCACGAGCCAGTGGCGGTCGGTCAGCTCGGGGATCCCGCTCAGGTGCGCGATCTCCGCGGCGACCTCCTCGTTCCACTGGTCGGTCTGGAGCAGGAAGCCCTCGTCGTCGGTCTCGATCGGGGTGTCGGCGATCATGACTGTGGTCATTGTGCCTCCTCAGACATTCGCGGGGAGCCGCTTGCCGGCGGTCGGCATCGTCGCCCCGATTCCGGGAATCGGGTGGCCGGGCAGCAGCGCGTGCCAGTACATCCATTCGAACGCGAGCTTGCCCAGATGGTTCATCCGCGACTCCTTCAGAAGGGGCAGCGGCCCGAAGCGGGTCGGGAAGTGGCCCGGGAGCGGCTCGGTCTCGAAGTTGAAGTCGATCAGCAGGGCCTTGTGGAAGCCCGTCTCGATGAAGCAGTTGGCGTGGCCGTCGAACGTCGACCGGAGCTCCCGGCCGGCGAGGAACCGCTCGATGTTCTCGGCTAGCACCTCACCCTCGAAGTGCGTCACCGAGCCCGCCTTCGAGGTGGGCAGGTCGGTGGCGTCGCCGAGCGCAAAGACGTTCGGCTTCATCTTCGTCTGGAGCGTCCCGGGGTCGGTCGGCACGAAGCCGAGCGCGTCGCCCAGGCCGTCCGAGCGCTGCAGGTAGGCGGCGCCGCCGTGCAACGGAACGGTGGCGAGCAGGTCGAACGGGATCTCCCGTCCGTCGTACGAGCGCAGGATGCCCGCCTCGCCGTCGACCTCGCCTGCGGCGAACTCGGTCTCGAGCCGAATGCCCTTCTGCTCGAGCAGGTCGCCCAGCCGCGCAGAGGCGACCGGCCTGGTGAACGCGCCGTCGAGCGGTGTCACGAACGTGATCTCGGACGCCTTCCGGATACCGCGTTGGTGCAGGTACCAGTCGGCGAGGAACGAGAACTCCAGCGGCGCGATCGGGCACTTGATCGGCATGTCGACGACATTGACGACCAGGCGACCGCCCTCGAATCGCTCCATCGCCCCGGCGAGCGCGGAGGCGCCGGCCAGGTCGTAGAAGGTGAAGGCGCGCTCGTGCCATCCCGGCCCGGTGAGCCCTTCCGTCTCCTCCGGCTGGAGCACCGCACCGGAGGCGACGACGAGGACGTCGTAGCCGAGGGCGTGGCCGTCGGACAGGAAGACCATGTCGCTCGCGAGCGAGACGTAGTCGATTCCGGTCTCGTGGAACTGGATCCGGGGCAGGAGCTGCTTCTTCCTCGACCGGACGATGTCGTGCGGCCCGGCCAGTCCGAACGGAACGAACAGCAGAGCGGGCTGGTAGACGTGACGGTCGTCCTGGTCGATGACGTGGATCTCGACCTCGTCGTCCAGACGCCGGCGAAGCCGGTTGGCGGTCAGCGTCCCGCCGGTGCCGCCCCCGAGCACGACGACCCTGGGCCGGCCCCGCCGCCGCTTCGGCGCCGCGGAGACGGGAGACTGCATGCGACGGGCAGCGGCTTCAGGGCTCACGACGTGAATTTCGTCCGCCTTCAGCACGCGGCCATCGGGGATCGTGGCGATCGTCGATACGGGTTTCCCCGCCTGCGCACGGACACGGTTGCGCAGTACCGTCACGCCGATGCCGCTCGCCGCGCCGGTCACCGTCGGACCGATCGGACGGCTCGGCCGCTGGACGGCCGATCACGTCCGCATCGTCTCGATCGCCTGGGTCGTGATCGCCGTCGCGTTCGGCGTGTTCGCGCCCCGCGTCGAGACGGCACTGTCGGGCGCCGGCTGGGAGGCCACGGGCTCGGAGTCGGTGCAGGCGCGCCGCCTGATCGACGCGCAGTTCAACGGGCTCTCCAGCCAGGCGCTGAGCGTCGTCGTCCACTCGGACAGCCAGACCGCCTCGTCGCCCGGTTTCGCAGCGGTGGTCGGCCACGTCGAGCAGACCCTGCGCGGCAACTCCAGGGTCACCGTCGTCGTGCCCCCGCGCCGCGGCGCGAGCATCTCCGCCGACGGCCACACCGCGATCGTCGCAGCCGGCGCCGGGGGCGACCCGACCGCGATGGTCGCCGCAGCGGACGACCTCAAGGGCCCGCTTCGCGCGCTCGGGACGGACGGGGTCACCGTCTCGCTCACCGGCGCGCCCGGCATGTGGTCGGATTTCAACGTCGCCAACCGCACGGCGATGATGAAGTCGGAGCTCTTCTCCTGGCCGGTCACGCTGGCGATCCTGGCGATCGCCTTCGGCTCGCTCGCCGCTGCCGGCCTGCCGCTGCTGCTGACGATCCTGGGGCTCGTCTCGTCCGCAGGCCTGCTGGCCCTGCTCTCGAGCGGGTTCGAGATCTCGATCTGGGCGATGAACTTCGCGCTGATGTTCGCCCTGGCACTCGGGATCGACTACGCCCTGTTCGTCGTCAACCGCTTCCGTGCCGCCTTCTTCGGAGCCCGCCTTCCTGCGCGTGACGCCGTCGCCGTGACGATGGACACGGCGGGCAAGGCCGTCCTCTTCTCGGGCGCGACCGTGCTGATCTCGCTGTCGGCGGTGATGCTCGTCCCGAGCCCCGCCTTCCGGTCGATGGCCCTCGGGATCATGATCAGCGTCGTCTTCGTGCTCGGAGCGACCCTGACGCTGCTGCCCGCGATCCTCGCGAAGCTCGGCCCGAAGGTCGACGCGATGGCACTTCGGTGGGTGCACTCGGGCGAGCACCGCTCTGCCCGATTCGCCGCGTGGGGCGAGCGGCTCTGGCGCCACCCCTATCTCTACGGAGCGGGGGCGACCGCGCTCCTCCTCCTGCTCGCCCTGCCCGTGGTCGGCCTGCGCACGGGGATGCCGTCGATCAAGGTCGTCCCGAACGGGGACGCCTCACGGGTCGGCTACGCCCAGGTGCAGCAGGCGTTCGGCGTCGGCGCGCCCGGCGCGATCCAGATCGTCGCGGCGCGCTCGGAGGCGGCCTCGGTCGCCCGGATCGTGACGACCGACGCCGGGATCGCGCGTGTCGCCGCGCCGCAGCCGGGAGGAGAGGGCCTCGTCCTCGTCCAGGCGGTGCCGAACGCGGATCCCTCGAGCAAGGACGTCGGCCGGACGATCGACCGCCTGCGGAACGATCTCCCGGCGGGCGCACTGGTCGGTGGGGCGGTCGCCGAGAACCACGACCTCGAGCAGGCGCTCGCGGCGAAGACACCGCTCGTGGTCGGGGTCGTACTCGTGCTCGGATTCCTGCTCCTGCTGGTCGCCCTGCAAGCGCCGCTGATCGCCGCGCTCGGCGTTGCCGCCAACCTCCTCGCGGTCGCCGCCGCCTTCGGCGTCGGGCGGCTGATCTTCCAGGGCGGCCACGGCGCCGGCCTGCTCGGCTTCGAGTCGCAGGGCTTCATGGACGCCTGGGCGCCGGTGTTCTTCTTCGCGATGATCTTCGCGATCTCGATGGACTACACGGTGTTCCTGCTCTCGTCGGCGAAGGAGCACTTCGATCGCTCGCACGACCCGCACGATGCGATGGTCGGTGGGCTTGCCCACTCCGGGCGCGTGATCTTCGCGGCCGCCGCGGTGATGGTGGCGGTGTTCTTCACCTTCGCCCTGTCGGGCCCGCTGCCGCCGAAGGAGATGGGCGTGATCCTCGGCGTCGCCGTCCTGCTCGACGCCATGCTCGTCCGGCTCGTGCTCGTCCCGACGCTGCTACGCGTCTTCGGCCGCAAGGCCTGGGCGCTGCCGCACTGGCTCGACCACATCCTGCCGAACGTGACGTTCGGGCACGACGCCTAGGGCGTTCGCCGCCGGAGCGTGAGTGCCCCGCCGACCAGTGCGAGCGCCGACAGCACGATCACGATCGTCACGTCGGCGGAGAGCCACGAGCCGTACGCCGCCCGGGTGACGCGGTCGAGCGCGTCATAGGCATAGGTCAGCGGCAGCGCCCACGAGACGATCTCGAGCGGCCGGGCCATGTGACTCCGCGGCGCGAGCAGCCCGCAGAGCAGGAGCTGCGGGAAGATGAACGCCGGGAGGAACTGCACAGCCTGGAACTCGGTCTGCGCGAACGCGCTGAAGAACAGGCCGAACGCCGTGCCGAGGATCGCGTTCGAGATCGCGAGCAGGAACACGCCCCACTTCGCCCCCGCGACGTGCAGGTCGAGCAGCCAGAACGCGACCCCGGAGACGAGCGCCGCCTGCGCCGCAGCGACGAGGGCGAACGCGCCGCCGTACCCGGCGAGCAGATCGAGCTTGGCGAGCGGCATCGTCATCAGCCGCTCGAGCGTCCCGGTCGTCCGCTCGCGCAGCATCGTCACCGACGTGACCAGGAACATCGTGATCATCGGGAAGATGCCGAGCAGCGGCGCGCCGATCCGGTCGAAGACGGGCGAGCCGTAAAACACGTACTTGATCAGCGTGACCAGCACGACCGGGACGACGAGGACGAGCGCGATCGTCCGCGGGTCGTGGCGCAGCTGCCGAAGGACACGCGCGGAGGTGGCGGCGGCGATGCGCAGGCTCATCCCGCGCCCTCCGCGAGCGCGAGGAATGCCGCCTCGATGTCCTGCTCGCCCGTGCGCGTCCGCAGCTCGTCCGGGGTGACCGAGGCGAGCAACGCGCCGTCGCGGAGCAGCAGCAGCGAGTCGCAGCGGTCGGCCTCGTCCATGACGTGGCTGGAGACCAGGAGCGTCGAGCCGGCCTCGGCCAGCCCGTGGAACAGCGCCCAGAGGTCGCGGCGCAGCACCGGATCGAGCCCGACGGTCGGCTCGTCGAGCACGAGCAGCTCGGGCCGGTTGAGCAGGGCGGTGGCGAGCGAGACCCGCGCCCGCTGGCCGCCGGAGAGGCTGCCGACGAGCTGGCCGGTCTGCGCGCCGAGATCGACTTCCGCGATCACCTGCTCGACGCGGTCGTCGCCGACGCCGAGGATCCGCGCGAAGTAGTGGAGGTTCTCGCGGACAGTCAGGTCGCTGTAGACCGACGGCGCCTGCGTCACGTAGCCGACCCGCGCCCGCAGGTCGGCGGATCCTGCCGGCCGCCCGAGCACCTCGACCTCCCCGGACTCGACCATCTGGACGCCGACGATCGCCCGGATCAGCGTCGACTTCCCCGACCCGCTCGGTCCGAGCAGCCCCGTCACCGACCCGCGGGCGACGTCCACCGAGAACCCGTCGAGCACGAGCTTGCCGCCGCGCCGGACGCGGAGGTCGCGAATCGTGATCGCCGGCTGGTCGCTCACCTGTCGGCGAAGCGTTGCACTTGACGCCGGCGCAGTCGGGCGCGACCGTTCGGGCAGTGGTGCGCCGCCTCGTGCTCGTCGCGATGCTCTTCGTGCTCGCCGGATGCGGCCCGACCCCCGCCCCGCCGAAGGCGGAGAGCCCGGGGGAACGGTTCTGGGCCGGCCAGGCGCTCGTCATGCTCGACGGGCTCGACGACGCGCTGCGCCGGATCTCCGTTGCCGGGGTCGGGCCGCGGACGCTGACCGACAGCTCGCTGCTCTACTCGGCGCTCCTCGGCTACACCTACGCCGAGAGCTGCGGCGACCAACTCGGCCACCTCGGACAGCCTTCGACGCGGGAGTTCGCTGCCAGCGCCGACCTGCACCGGGCCTGCACCCACCTCCGTCACGCGACCACGCTCTTCCGTCGCGCGGTCGCGTCGAAGCGCGCCGCCCCACTCGTCGCAGCGGCGAGCGAGGCGCTCGCCACGATCCCGCTGCTCCGCCGCGCCCGGGCGCAGCTGGAGCCGTTCACCTGAGGAGCTAGCCGACGAGCTCCTGGAACGCCGGCTCGTCCCGGAGCGGGTCGAGATCCGTGTCCTCTTTGGCGAGGTCGCGGAGGTCCGGCCGCCGCTCGAACGCGGTCCGGAGGTGGCCGATCGCGTCGTCCTTCATCCCGGCGAGCGCCTCGCAGCACGCGAGGTTGTAGAGCGCCGAGGGCTCGGCAGATGCCTCCAGCGGCTCCCGGGCGCGCTCAACGACGCCCGCGTAGTCGCCGGCGCGGTACGCAGTCTCGAACGGCGCCCAGACCTCCCACCCGCCGGCCGGGTAGGCCTTGCCGACCTTGCTGCCGACCGCCAGCACGGTCGTGCCGGCCTCCTCCGCGAAAGCGGTGCGGTTGCCCCCGGGCCGCACGAACACGAGCGTGCCCTGCGGCGCGTCCACCGACTCGCCGTCGATCTCGAACCGTGCCCGGCCGCGCAGGACGACGTAGAGCTCCTCGTTGCCCTCGTCCTCCTCGTGTTCGGGCATCAGCCGGTCGCCGACGTTCTCGGCCGTCCACGCGTTCGTCCCGAAGGCGGTGATCCCGAAGTGGTGACGCACGGGACGCATGTGCGTGTCGTCGCGGTAGTCGATGTCCGGGAGCTCGTCGACCCGCGCGATCTCATAGCTCGTCACAGCAGTCCGAGCTCCTTTCCGACCTTCTCGAAGGCGGCGAGCGCGCGCTCGATGTGCTCCTCCTCGATCGCCGCGGACATCTGCACCCTGATCCGTGCAGTTCCCTCGGGAACGACCGGGAAACCGAAGCCGGTGACGAACACGCCCTCCTCGAGCAGCCCCTGGCTGAAGCGGATCGCGAAGGCGGTCTCGCCGACGATGATCGGGATGATCGCCGCGTCGCCGTCGAGCGGCTTGAACCCGACGTCCCGCAGCCGCGTGCGCAGATCCGCCGTGGACGCGTGCAGCTTCGAGACGAGCTCCGGCTCGCGGCGCAGCACCCGCACCGCCTCGAGCGCCGAGCACGCGACCGTCGGCGGCAGCGCGTTCGAGAAGAGCTGCGGGCGCGACCGCTGGAAGAGGGTGTCGCAGACCTCCGCGCTCGCCGCGACGAAGCCGCCGGCCGCGCCGCCGAGCGCCTTGCCGAGCGTCGACGTGATCACGTCGATCTCGCCGAGCAGCCCGAAGTGCTCCGCGACGCCGCGGCCGGTGTCGCCCATCACGCCGGTGCCGTGCGAGTCGTCGACGACGAGCGTGGCGTCGTGCGCCCGCACGAGCTCGACGATCTCGGGCAGCCGCGCGAGGTCGCCCTCCATCGAGAACACGCCGTCGGTGATCACGAGCGCGCGCTGTCCCGACTCGAGCGACTCGAGCTGCGCGCGCAGGTCGTCCATGTCGGAGTGCTTGTAGACCGCCTTCCGCGCCGGCTTCGCGAGCCGCACCGCGTCGATGATCGACGCGTGGTTGAGCTCGTCGGACAGGATCACCGTCGAGTCGTCCGTCAGCGACGGGATCGCCGCCTCGTTCGCGTTCCAGCACGAGACGTAGGTGAGCGCCGCCTCGGTGCCGACGAGGTCGGCGAGCTCGCGCTCCAGTTCGAGATGCGGCTCGAACGTCCCGCAGATGAACCGCACCGACGCGGTGCCCGGCGCCGTACCGGCGCAGCCCCTCGATCCCGGCCTCGACCACCTCGGGGCGGTCGGCCAGGCCGAGGTAGTTGTTCGACGAGAGGACGAGCACCTCGCCGCGGCCCTCCATCTCGACGACCGGGCCCTGCGGCGAGAGGATCGTGTTGAACCGCTTGTACGTGCCGGCCTCGCGCAGCCGGTCGAGCTCGGCGCCGAGACGATCGTCGAGCGTCGAGCTCACCGGTGCTGCCACCGGCCTTCGAGCGGCTCGCGCTCGCGCTCGGCCTCCGCCGGCCGCGTCGGCGCCCGCCCGCCCGGGTACACGACGATCTTGCAGGCCTCGCCCGCCGAGAGCAGCGCGAACGCCTCCTCGTACTCCTCGAGCGGCAACTCCTTCGTGATCAGCGGCCGCACGTCGACGACGCCGCTCTCGAGCAGCCAGCGCGTCCGGTACCAGGTCTCGAAGATCTTGCGCCCGTTCAGCGCGAGCACGTTCAGGTTCTTGAAGATCAGCGCCTGCGCGACGTCGATCTCGACCGGCCGCGCCGGGATCCCGAACAGGATCACGCGGCCGCCGTTCCGGGCGATCCGGAACGAGTCGGCGATCGCGCGCGCCGCCCCGGACATCTCGAAGACGACGTCGAAGCCGAGCCCCTCGTGCTGCTCGAGGAACCACGCGGCCGTGTCGGGAATCTCGTCGACGTTGACGGTCAGACTCGCACCCATCTTCTCGGCCAGCCCGAGCCGGAACGGCGTCCGGTCGGCCGCCATCACCGTCGCTGCGCCGGAGGCGCGCGCGATCCCGATCGTGAACAGCCCGATCGGCCCGCAGCCGAGCACGGCGATCGACCGCCCCGCGAGATCCTGCTCCGACGTCGCGAACACGGCATTCCCGAACGGCTCCTGCAGCGTCGCGATCTCGGGCGGCATCTTCGAGCGGTCGTTGCGCCAGATCACCGACTCGGGGACGGCGACGTAGCGCGCGAACGCCCCGTCGCGATCGACGCCGAGGATGCGCGTGCGCTCGCACATGTGCGCGTGCCCCGTGCGGCACTGGAAGCAGGCGCCGCAGGTGATGTGGCTCTCGGCCGACACGTAGTCGCCGACGGCGACGTTGCGCACGAGCGAGCCCGTCTCGACGATCGTGCCCGCGAACTCGTGGCCGAGCGTGAGCGGCGGGACGATCCGCCCCTGCGACCACTCGTCCCAGCCGTAGATGTGGAGGTCGGTGCCGCAGACGCTCGCGGTCTCGACCTCGACCAGCACCTCGTCCGCCGCCGGTTCCGGCACCGGCACCTCGTCGAGGCGCAGGCCGGGCTCGGCCGCGAGCTTCCTCAGGGCAAGCATCGTCTGGCCCACGGATCAATCATGACGATCCCTGAGCGGCGCTGCGGGTTCTCACGGATGCAGCGACGCTACCCCCGGATCACGCTGCCGTCATGAGCACTACGAGCCTCCAGGGCCTGAGAAACCTGGTGAACGTGAAGGCGCATGCGTCTTGCCCGATGTGCGGGCACGACGGCTGGGCCGGCGGCGACCGGCTGACGGAGATCGCAACGCGCAGGCGAGCCCGTGATCGAGGCGCTCCCCTTCGTCTGCGTGAACTGTGGCTTCGTCCGCATGCACGCGATCCAGCCACTCGAGACCCTCGACGACTAAGCTTCGCGGCCCGGACATGAAGCGTTACTTCCAGGGTCGCAACGCCGTCTTCGTCGGCGTCGGTATCGCCGCAGTCGGCATCGCCGTCGCACTGATCCTCGTCAGCGTGCTCGGGTCGTCCAGCGGGACCAAGGCTGCGCCGACGACGAGTCCCGCGCGCCCCGCCGCCACGACGACCGACGGGGGCACGACGACGCCGACGACGACCGAGAAGCTCCCGCCCGTGCCCGGCGCCGCCGCCACGACCGCCCTGTTCAGGGGTCTCCCGCAGCGCCTGAACCAGCTCGGCAAACCGACGGCGAAGGCGACGATGATCGAGTTCGCCGACCTCCAGTGCCCCTACTGCCACGAGTACGCGGTGAACGCGCTGCCGGCGATCGTGAAGGAGTACGTCCGCACGGGGAAGGTGAAGCTCGTGTTCTTCGGGATGGCGTTCATCGGGCCGGACTCCGAGAAGGCCCTGCGCGCGGTCTACGCCGCCGGGATCCAGGGCAAGCTCTGGCAGTACCTCGACCTGCTCTACCGGAACCAGGGCGCCGAGAACTCCGGCTGGGTGACCGATGCGCTGCTCCGGCAGGTCGGCGACTCGATCCCCGGCCTCGACACCGACAAGATGCTGGCCGACATGAGCTCGAGCGACGTCGACGCCGCCATCGCCGCCTCGCAGCAGCAGGCGACCAACGCCAAGGTGAACTCGACCCCGACGTTCTTCGCCGGGGCGTCGGGCTCCACCCTCCAGCGCATGAGCATCAACGCCCTCACCCCGGAAGCGTTCCGCCCCACCCTCGACTCGCTCGCAAAGTGACTGACCGGTATCTGCGGGCGGCGATCGCGCTGCTCGCGCTGGCCGGCGCCGCCGTCACCGCCTACCTCGTCTACGCGCGCTACACGCACACGCAGCTCGCGTGCTCGACCGGCGGCTGCGAGACCGTCCAGCACTCGAAGTACGCGAAGGCGGGCGGCGTCCCCGTCGCGATCCTCGGCCTGATCGCGTACCTGACCGTGTTCGCGACGGCGCTCTCAGCCCGGGTCGAGGCGGCAGCGATCGGTGCCGCGGTCGTCCTCGGCGGCCTCGTATTCGGCATCTACCTGATCTACGTCCAGGTCGCGGTGATCGACGCGATCTGCCAGTGGTGCATCGCCAGCGACGCGATCCTCGCCGTCCTCGCCGTCCTCTGCGCGGAGCGGCTGCGGCGGCTTGCGGGAAGGCCGCACGACGCTTCGGGGCAGGCACCGATGGCGCCCCGGACATGACCGCGCACACTCGCGAACATGGAGGAGAAGCTGTGCTCGCTGTCGGTGGTGGTCGGCAACGACGAGGCTTGCCCCCACGCCTGGTGCGCGTTCTGGGAGAAGGGCGGCGCCGTGCTCGACCCGGGGTGCGCGATCGAACGGATGGGAATCGACATCTCCGATCCCGGCGTTGCCGGTCATCTGCTCGACCTGCGCCACCAGCTCGAGACCGCCCGCGACGCCGAGGCGGCCGACGCCGCCCGCCGTCAGCTGACCGCGATCGCGCCGCCGGACATCTCCGGGGCTTAAGCCGCGACGAGCTCGACCGGCCGCGCCTCTGCGAGGAGCGCATCCACGAGCAGCTGCGCCCGCTCGCGCAACTCGTCGTCGAGCAGACGCCCGTCCTCGGCCAGGCGCGCATGTGCACGGGGCACGGTGAGCTCGCCGTCGACGACCCTCGCGCCGGCGGTGCCGAGGATCTTGCGCAGGTCGGCCTGCGCCCAGACGCCGCCGAACGACCCGGTGCTCGTGCCGATCACGGCGACGGGCTTGCCGGCGAGCGCGGCGGCGCCGCGCGGGCGCGACGCCCAGTCGATCGCGTTCTTCAGCTGGCCGGGAACCGACGAGTTGTACTCCGGGGTGGCGATCAGGACCGCGTCCGCGGCGGCGATCAGGTCGCGCAGACGCCCGACCTCGGGCACAACCTCTTCGCCGTCGTCGTCCTCGTCGTACGGAGGCACGGCCTTCAGTTCCGCATAGAGCTCGAACTCGACGCCTGCCGGCAGCAGCTCGGCGGCCTCGAGCAGGAGCCTGCGGTTGTGCGAATCGCGCCGCAGGCTCCCGCTGATTGCGAGGACGTTCATCCGTTACGCCTTCGCCAGCTCGAGGTCGGCGGTCAGCGTGACCTGGTTGTCGAGCGCGACGGCGCCGCCCGGGAGCTCCATGTTCCAGTTCATCCCGAAGCTCGTGCGGTCGATCACGGTCTCGAGCGACAGGCCGATCTTCTCGCCGACCGGGCCGGCGATCGAGCCGGTCAGCGTGACGGGCTGCTTCTCGCCGCGGATCTCGAGCTCGCCCTCCACGGTCACGTCGTCACCGTCGCGGCGGATCGCCGTCGAGGCGAACGAGACGCTCGGGAAGCGCTCGGCGTCGAAGAAGTCGGGCGAGAGCAGATGGCCGGCGAGGTTCTCGTCCTGGACGGTGACCCCGGCGACGTCGGCCGAACCGCGCAGCGTGCCGTCGACCAGCTCCGCGTCGAAGCGAGTGACGCTGCCCTTGAACAGCGCGATCCCGCTGTGCCGAACCGAGTACCCGACGGTCGAATGGACCTTGTCGAGCGTCCACGTCCCGGTCGGGATTGCCTGCTCTGTCTGAAGTGTCGTGCTCACGATGTCCTCCTCTTGCGCTACGATTACTTGCGAACGCAAACAAATGTAGCATAGAAACGTGACTAGTCAAGTATTGACCACTCAAGTATCCGTCGTCGCCTTCGCGCGGCTCTTGCGTGCGAACGCGACGCTGTCCCGCGAGCTGTCGGCGCGCCTGGTCACCGATCACGGCCTGACGATCAACGACTACGAGGCGCTGCTCCATCTGTCGCACGCAGCCGAGCAGTCCTTGCGCCGCGTCGACCTCGCCGAGCAGCTGATGCTCACCCCCTCGGGCGTGACCCGACTGCTCGACGGGCTCGAGCGCGACGGCTGGGTGACGAAGGGGCAGTGCGAGAGCGACGCGCGCGTGACCTATGCCGTGCTCACCGACGAGGGCGCCGAGCGCCTCGAGCGCGCCGGCCGCACGCACATCGCCCAGATCACGGAGATCTTCGACGAGCGGTTCTCGACGGAGGAGCTCGAAACGCTCGTCGATCTGCTCGGACGGCTGCCCGGCGCTGCCGGCTCGGGCGAGTCCTGCTCGCCCCCGTAGACGACGCCGAGTCCCCCGTCCGGGGTCAGGCAGCCGGCCCGGCCTGCCGATACGGGGGCATGGGCCGCGTGCTCGGACTGCCGCTTCTCCTCGTCGCACTCGCGGTCGGCGGGTACCTCTTCGTCGTCCAGACGCGCGGCTCGTCACCGTCGACACTGTCGCCGCAATCGATCACACAGGACGAGTCGCGGGCAACGGCGGCCGTCGCCGCGGCGAATCTGCAGGGCGCCGGGGCCTCCATGCAGGCGTGGTTCGCCGCGAACAACACCTATGCCGGCGCGACGCTGCCACCGGGAAGCGCCGTCTTCCTCGTTCGGGCCGACACCTCCGGCTACTGCCTCCAGGCCGGAGCCGGCCCGACGGCGATCCACGAGCTCGGCCCGGGCGGGCAGCCCACACCGGGCCCCTGCTGACTCACACGCTCAGCCGGCCCTCCGGCCTCTGACGAGGACGTCGATCGCGTCACGCTCGCCCTCGACCGGCCGAAGCACCCGCTCGGCCTTCTCGATCTCCAGCCCGTCGAGCGCCACGACAACGTCTTCGGGGGTGAAGAGCACGCGCGGATCCTTCGGGCCGCCGTAGCCGCCCTCGAGGTTCTCGAGGTGGTGGCCGACGACGACCAGCGTGCCGCCGAGAGCGACCGCCTCGGCCGCCCGCGCGAGCGCCGGTCCCAGCTCCGCCGCCGGAATCTGCAGGTAGAGCACGGCGACGAGGTCGAATGAGCGGGCAACGGGCGCCCACTCGCGCACGTCGGCCCGAGTCCACTCGACCTCGACCCCGCGCTCGGCTGCGAGCCGGCGTGCGTTGTCGAGCGCGACGTCCGAGAAGTCGGCGCCGAGCACCGTCCAGCCCTGCTCGGCGAGCCAGACGGCGTTCCGTCCGGCGCCGCACGCGAGGTCGAGCGCGCGGCCCGGCGCGAGGCCCTCGGCCTCCGCCACGAGGAAGCGATTCGGCTCGACACCGAAGAGCATCCCGCCCTCGTCGTACTTGCGGTTCCAGTCCTCGCGCTCCACGGCCTCTATTCTCGTGCACGTGCCCCAGTGGCTGCAGATCACCCTCGTCGTCCTGCACGTGCTCGGCGCCACCGTCTGGGTGGGCGGCACGGTTGTGCTCACGTTCATCGCCGTTCCGGCGATCCGGCTGCTGACCGGCGAGGCGCGGGCGACCGCGATGCGCGGCCTCGGCCAGCGCTGGCGGCCGATCGGCTGGAGCGCGCTGCTGGCGATGGTCGCCACCGGAGCGCCGCTCGCGTCGGAGGTCCTGCCGGGCAGCGACGCCGGGGCGAAGGCGGTCTTCGGCGTGAAGATGGCGCTGTTCGCGGCCCTGCTCGTCTTCGCCTACCTACACGATTTCGTGCTCGGCCCGAAGGTCGCGAAGGAGATCCGGGAGGGCCTGCCGCAGGTGACCAGACCACGTCTTGTGCTCGTAGGGTGGACGTCGTTTACCCTTACGGTCACCATCCCGATACTTGGAGTCGTCCTTGCAGAGATCGCCTGATGTCAACGTCTAGTCAAATTTCGCCACGCGCCGAGGAAGCCGGCGGGAGTACAACGGGTCCATCGACGGCTTCCTTTGCCGTCGTGGGTCGCTCCGCAACCGGCTCGCTCGAGCGTTTCGTCAGCCTCCTTCGGAACGCACTCGGGCGAGCCGGTCTCTCTGAGACGAACGACGCGAACGTCGCCGACCTGGTGATCAACGTCGTCGAGGAAGACAATGCGAAGCCGTTTCGCCGCAAGTCGCGCGGCACGTTCGTCGTCGGGCTGTACGAGCGCGAGAGCCACTCGCTACCCGAGGACTACCCGATGCTCGTGCGTGCGCTGGCGAACATCGCCCTCTGTTACGTGCCCGGCGAGGGCGCGTGGTTCACGACGATGGAGCGCGGCCACTACGGCGACACCGCCGAGAACGGCGAGGAGGCGCTCGTGGACGGCGTCGTCCAGCGGCTGCTCCCGCTCGCGCGCTCGCGGCTCGTGATCGACAACGAGTTCCTCACCGACCTCGAGCCGGAGCTCTGGAAGGGCGACGAGGTGACCGAGGAGATCATCGAGGCCGGCAAGCGGATGGGCGACCTCGACCTGCTCCCCTCGCCGTTCCCGATCGAGGACCTGCTGAACGAGCAGGAGCTCCGGCACGTCAAGCGGCTCTACGGCATCGGCGGCCTGTCGTACGGAAACCTGTCGCAGCGCAAGGACGCGGTGCGCTTCTGGATGAGCGCGAGCGGCGTCGACAAGTCGGCGCTCGAGATCGCCGGGCCGGGACATCCTGCTCGTCTCGAACTACGACCAGGAGAACGGCCGCATCGTCCTCAGCGTCCCGCCGGACGTCGAGCCGCGGCGGGTCTCCGTCGACGCGATCGAGCACTGGATGATCTACCAGGCGCATCCTGGCGTCGGCGCCGTCCTGCACGTCCACGCGTGGATGAAGGACATCGTCGCGACCGACGTGAACTACCCGTGCGGCACCGAGGAGCTGGCCGAGAGCGTGGCCGAACTGCTGGCCGCCGAGCCCGATCCGGACAACGCCGTGATCGGCCTGCGCAACCACGGGATCACCGTGACCGGCCCGAGTCTGCTCGCGATTCTCGATCGGATCGAGCCGGAGATCTTGCGCCAGATTCCGATGCTGTAGCACTCCCTAGGGGTTTTTGCGCAGGGCCGATAGGGGTCGTCGCCGACGACGTTTGGCGGCTCCGCCGCGAAGATCGGCAGCGTGACGACGGAATTCCGGTCCGGCGACGCCCTGTTCGTCTTCGACGAGGAGCGGACGATCGTCAGCTGGAACCACGCCGCCGAGGAGCTGACCGGTATCCCGGCCGCCGAGGCGGTCGGCAAGCCGTGCTGGGAGGTGGTCGGCGGCGTCGACGAGCGCGGCTCGCTCGTCTGCCATCCAGGCTGCTCCGGCGCGCGCCTGGCCGGCGAAGGGTGGCCGGTGCGCTGCCAGCAGTTGCTCGTCAAGACCGCGACGGGACGACGCAGTGTCTCGGTCTCGACGATCGCCGTCCGCAACGGAGGCCAGCCGCTGTACATGCACCTGCTCCGGAACGGCGCCGAGGTTCACGTCGAGGACGAGGCCGAGCCGGCGAGCGGCCGCAGGCTCGCACTCACCCACCGCCAGCTCGAGGTGCTCGAGCTGATCGACCAGGGCTACTCCGCGAAGGCGATCGCGGAGCGGCTCCAGATCGCCGAGCCGACGGTGCGCAACCACATTCGCGCGATCCTGCTCGAGCTCGGCTGCCACTCGCAGCTCGAGGCGCTCGCGGTCGCCCGCAAGCGCCACATGCTCTAGCCACGCAGCGGCACCAGCCGCGCGCCGGTCGCCTTGAACGAGGCGACGACGATCTGGCCGCGCTCGAGCCCGAGCCGCTCGGCCGACGCGGAGGTGATCTCCCCGACCAGCGGCCCGACGCCGACGCGGACGCGGTTGCCGATCGTGGTCAGCGACGCGATCGGGGCGCTGACGTGATTGAGCGCGGAGTCGGCGGCTGCCACGTGCGCGATCGAGACCTCCCACGGGTAGACGACCACGCCGACGCGGCCCTCCGCCGTGTCGGTCGAGAAGACCACCGCGCCGCCGTCGAGGACGACCTCGGTCAGGCCCTCCCGGGTCGGCCGCGCGAATCCGTGCAGGAGGTTGCCGCCGGTGAAGCTGGCGACGAAGGCGTCACTCGGCGAGGCGACGAGCTCGCCGGGCGGGCCGACCTGGAGGATCCGTCCGTCGGCGATCACGCCGACGCGGTCGGCGAGCGCGGCGGCGTCCTCGAAGTCGTGGGTGACGAGGATCGCGGGCAGCGCGAGGTCGCGGAGCAGCTCCTGCAGCTCGGCGCGGACGGCCGCGCGCGTGTGCGCGTCGAGCGCCGCCATCGGCTCGTCGAGCAGGAGCACGGCCGGGTCGCGGGCCAACGCGCGGGCGAGCGCGACCCGCTGGCGCTCGCCGCCGGAGAGCTCGCCCGGCTTCGCCTTCGCGAGGTGCGCGATCCGGAACCGCTCCATCAGCTCCGGCACGCGGGTGCGGCCGCCGAAGCTGATGTTCTTCTCCACCGACAGGTGCGGGAACAGCGCGTACTCCTGGAAGACGAGGCCGACGCTGCGGCGGTCGGGGTCGAGACAGACGCCCGCGGCCGAGTCGAGCCAGACCTCGCCGTCGAGCGAGACCCGGCCGTTGCGCGGGCGCAGCAACCCCGCGACGACGCGCAGCACCGTGGTCTTCCCAGCTCCCGACGGCCCGACGAGCGCGAACGTCTCGCCGGGCTCGACGGTCAGGTCGACTGCGGTCTCGAAGGAGCGAAGAGGGTGGTCGAAGGCGACATCGAGCGCCATCGGAACACGACCTTGGTCAGGAGCAGGATCACGGCGGAGATCACGACCAGCTCGGCGCTGATCGCGAGGGCGAGGTCGAAGTCGAGGTCGAACGCCTCGTAGATCGCGAGCGGGAGCGTCTGGGTGACTCCGCGCAGGCTGCCGGCGAACATCAGGGTCGCGCCGAACTCCCCGATGCCACGGGCGAAGGCGAGCGCGGCGCCCGACCCGAGGCCGGCGGCGGCGAGCGGAAGCGCGACCCGTACGAAGGTGCGGCCCGGCCCGGCGCCGAGCGTGCGCGCCGCGTGGATCATCGCCGGGTCGAGGCTCTCGAATGCCGCAATCGCCGAGCGGATGTAGAACGGGCTGGCGACGAACGCGATCGCGACGACCACCGCGGCCTTGGTGAACGCGAGCTCCGTCCCGATCACGTGGATGTGGCCGCCGACCAGGCCGACGCGGCCGAAGGCGGCGAGCAGCCCGATGCCGGCGACCGCGGGCGGGAGGACCAGCGGGAGCTCGACGAGCGTGACCGCGACATCGCGGAGCCGCCCCGCCCTCGTCGCGATCAGCCAGGCGGTAGGCGTCCCGAAGACGATGATCGCCGCGAGCGCGATCAGGTTGGTCTCGATCGAGACGATCAGCGCGTCGGTCGCCTGCCCGCGGCCGAGCGCCGAGACGAGGTCGCCGGGCGGCACGCGCGCGAAGATCGCCACGATCGGGATCAGGAGGAAGAGCAGCGTGATGCCGGCCGCGACCGCGACCCCGACGGAGAAGAGGCGGCTCACGGCTTGCCGAACCCGGACCGGGCGAGCGCGGCCTGGCCCGGCTTGGCCAGCACGCGGGCGACCCACGCCCGGGCGGTCGGCTTCTGCTTCGACGCGGTGACCACCGCGATCTCGTACCGGACGCGAGGCTGCGCCCAGGCCGGGATCCGGATCGGCGTCACATCGCCGGCGACGGGCTTCACGTCGGTGACGTAGACGAACCCGGCGTCGGCCTGGCCGAGCGCGACCTTGCCGACGACGCCCTTCACGTCGGTCTCCTGGCTGACCACCTTCGAGAGCACCGACGAGAGCCCGAGCTTGCGCAGGACGGTGCGCGTGTACGAGCCGACCGGCACGGCGGGCGCGGCGACGACGAGCTTGACCGGCTTCCGCGCGAGGTCGTAGACGGACGTCAGGCCCGCCGGGTTCGACTTCGGGACGATCAGGACGAGCCGGTTCGTCGCGAAGGTGACGGGCTTCTCGACGAGGCCCTGGCGGAAGAGATCCTGGGTGTACGTCGGGCTGGCCGACGCGAAGACATCGGCGGGAGCGCCCTGCTTGATCTGGGCGGCGAGGGTGTTCGAGCCGGCGAAGCTGTACGTCTGGCCGCCGTCGAAGGCCTGGAACGCCTCGGTCAGCGACGCGGCCGCGAAGATCGTCAGCTTCGCGTTCGACCTGGCGCCGGCGGGGGCGACGATCAGGAGCGCCGCGAGGACCGCGACGGGGACGAGCCGCCTAGCCAAGGTACGGCTCCAGGACATTCGACGCCTCCTCCAGGCCGAGAGCGGGCGGGAACGCGAGGCCGACCGGCTTCCCGGTGGCGATGGACGTCAGCAGAGAGAGGTGCTGGGCCTCGTCGGCGAGCGCGCGGGCGAAGAGCGAACGGTACGACGCGACCGAGATCGTCGACGCAGCCGAGATGTACGCGCCGACGACGGTCGCCTCGATCGTCGCGCCGGCCGCGGCCGCCTGGCCGAGCGAGTCGAAGGTCTTCTTCGGCCACGCGAACTCGAAGTCCTCGGCGACCGGAACCGTCTGCCCTGCGTCGGTCAGGAGCGTGGCGAGCGCCTTGACGTGGTCGGCCTCGTTCCGGCCCGCGACGGTCGCGCCGTTGCGCGCGGCGCCGTGCACCAGGCCGGCCTTCAGCAGGCGGTCGTAGTAGTCGGCCATCAGGTACTCGGCCGCGATCGCCAGGTTCGCGTACGCGACCTCGCCCTCCGAGGCGTCGGCGAACGCGAGCGGCGCGAACGCCGCGGGCAGCACGACGGCCGCCGCCCCGCCGGCGAGGAACCGCGCCCGGTTCACCGCTCCACCATCACCGAGGTCGCCTTCACAACCGCCGCCGCCGACATCCCCGGCTTCAGCCCGAGCTCCTCGGCCGAGTCGCGCGTGATGATCGCGACCACCCGGGAGGGCTCGGTCACGTCGATCTCGATCTGGGCGAGCAGCCCCTCGATCTGCACCGCGCGCACGACCCCGCGGAAGTGGTTCCGCGCGCTCATCCGCTCGGTGTCGCCGCCCTTCAGCCGCGCGATCTCGGACGCCGGCACGGTCCGCCGGTTCGCCGCATCGCGCTCGGTGCGGATCTTGCCGGTGCTGTCCCAGCGCCGGAGCGTGTCGAGACTGATCCCGAGCGCGCGCGCAGCCTCGGCCGCGGTGTACGAACTCTTCTTAGGCATTGCCTATGTGAACCTACCAGCCGAACCGTGCTGCGAGCAAGTAACACAGTGTTACAAGCTCCAAACGGCGCGCAACCATGCGGCGTAGGAGCCAAGTAACACGGTGTTACAAGGTTCAGGACACGGCCCGAAGGGGCGGTGGCGGCGCGGGATGATCGGAATCGATCATCTAGACTCGGGCGCGCACCACCGGGGTGCCCGGCACGGCCGGGCTGAGAGCACACCCGTCGAACCTGATCCGGCTAGTACCGGCGAAGGGAGGTCGTTTGAGCAGCGAGGCGCCGCAGTGGGGGATCGAGCCCGTTCCGGAGCGGCTGCGCGTGCTCGGGCTCGGCGACACGCTGCTGCTCTGGGGGAACCTCGCGGTCAGCCTGCTGGTGATCGTCGCGGGCGCGCTGCTCGTGCCGGGGCTGTCGCTGAAGCAGGCGCTGCTCGCGATCGTCGTCGCGTCGGTGGCCGGCTGCATCATGCTCGGCGCCGCGGCGGCGGTCGGCACCCAGGCCCGCGTGCCGTCGATGGTGCTGATGCGCGCGCCGCTCGGGCAGCGCGGCTCGTACCTCGCCACCGCGCTCAACGTCGTCCAGTGCCTGGGCTGGTCGGTGTACGAGCTGATCATCATCGCGAGCGCGTGCGCCGCCCTCTCCGACCGCGTCTTCGGCTTCCGTGCGCAGTGGCTGTGGACGATCCTGTTCGGCGGCGTCGCGGTGCTGCTCGCGCTGATGGGGCCGATCGGCTTCGTCCGCCGGTACGTGCGCAAGTTCGCCGTCTGGTTCGTGATCGCGTCGCTCGGCTACCTGACCTGGTGGGTGATCGACAAGTCCGACCTGACCGCGTTCTGGAACGCACCGGGCAAGGGCGGGTTCCCGACCTTCTGGCAGGGCGTCGATCTGACGCTCGCCAGCGTGATCTCGTGGACGCCGCTCGCCGCCGACTACACCCGCTTCACGAGGACGCAACGCTCGTCCTTCTGGGGCACGTCCGTCGGGTACCTCGTCCCGGTCGTCTGGCTGTACGCGCTCGGCGTGCTGCTCTTCCTCGCGCGCGACATCTCCGACCCGGCGCAACTGCCGGCCGCGGTCGTCTCCGGCGGGGTGGTCGCGGTGATCGCGCTGCTCGCGGTCACGGTCGACGAGAGCGATGAGGCGTTCGCCAACGTCTACTCGACCGCGGTCTCGCTGCAGAACGTGCTCCCGCGTGTCTCGCAGCGGCTGCTGATCGTGTCGACCGCGGTCATCGCCACCGCCGGGGCGCTGATGCTGAACCTCTCCGACTTCGCCACCTTCCTCTTCCTGCTCGGCTCGTTCTTCGTCCCGCTGCTCGGCGTGCTGCTCGCCGACTGGTTCGTGGACGGCCGGAACTACACCCGCGCGAAGATCTTCGACGGCCCCGCCGTCCGGCCCGAGATGATCGCCGCCTGGCTCGTCGGCTTCGGGCTCTATCAGTGGCTCTCGCCCCAGGGCCCGAACTGGTGGCAGCACGTCATGGGCCACACGAACCCGGCGCCGATCGACTTCACCGCGTCGCTGCCGAGCTTCGCAGTAGCGTTTCTACTCGCCGGATTATTCGCGCTTATCGCACGCCACCGCCGTCCGGCCGAGGCATTGGCCGAGACGTAGCATTCCGCCATGGGCGGAGGGAAGGGATCGCGTCGCCTCCTGGCCGGCGGCCTGATCGGGATCGCCCTGGTCGCCGCGGTCGGCCTGGCCAGCCGGGCGCACACACCGGCGGGCGGCGGTCACACCCGCTCGATCAGCCAGGACATCCTGCTCGAGTACACGCTGCTGCTGCTCGGTGTGATGGCGGTCGTCGTCGTCCCGATCTCGGTGTACCTCTTCGTTTCCGGACGCGGCGACGACCCGGAGACGCTCCCCGCGCGCAAGAACTGGATGGCCGCCGTGCTGATCGCGATGACGGGCATGAGCATCGTCGCGATCGTCCTGCTGACCAGCGGGTACTGGCGAAAGCACCACGGGCAGCACGACAACCCGGTCGCGGAGCTCGCCGGACTCGCCAAGCACGGGACGAAGGCGACGAGGGCGGTGCGATTCGACTGGGGGCCGGTGATCGTCGTCGGGTCGCTGGTTGCCCTCGGTCTTGCGGTAGCCGCATGGATGATCGTCCAGCGCCGTCGCACCGAGCCGCGGCCCGAGACGGACGCCGCGACGGAGCTCGCACTCGCCCTCGAGCTGACGATCGCCGACCTGCGCGACGAGCCCGACCCGCGCACGGCCGTGATCGCCGCCTACGCCCAGATGGAGCGGGCGCTCGCCAAGGCAGGACTGCCTCGTGACCCGTCGGAGGCGCCGCGGGAGTACCTCGGGCGGGTGCTGCCCGAGGTCGGCGCGCAGACGGCCTCGGTCGCGCGGCTCACCGACCTGTTCGAGCGCGCCAAGTTCGGCCCGCATACGATCGACGCTGCGATGAAAGAGGAGGCGATCACCGCTCTCGAGTCCCTGCGGGACGACCTCCGAGGCGCCCACTGATCCGGCTCCAGACCTTCGTTCTGCTCACCGTGCTGGCGACGGCCGGTCTCGGCATCTCGCTGGCGTTCGCCTCCGGAAGCGCCGCGCTCGCTGTCGACGTCTACCTGATCGTCGTCGGGACGCTCGGGCTGCTGCTCGCGATCGCGCGCACGATCGGAACACTCCCACGGGAACGGCCGACCCGGCTCGACGCCCGGCCGCCGAAGCCGAGCCCACAGGTGCGGCCGCGCGAGCTGACGAAGCTCGAGCGCGAGGTCGGCCTCTCCACCGAAACCGCGTTCGACGCGTACTTCCGGTTGCGGCCCACCATCCGGCAGATCGCCGCCACACGGCTGCGGATGCGCGGAGTCGACCTCGACTCGTCGTCCGGCACGGCGGCCGAGCTGCTCGGGCCGGAGGCGTGGGAGCTGGCCCGGGCCGACCGCGCGCGGCCGCGTGCGCACGATGCGAAAGGCCTCTCGCTCGAACGGATCGACGAGATCGTCGTCGCACTGGAGAGCCTGTGAACATCGCCGACGTCGCCGAGCGCTCGACCCGGCTCCTCGACGAGGTCGAGCGCGCCGTCGTCGGGAAGCGCGACGCGCTCGAGCTCGTCCTGCTCGGGGTGCTCGCCGACGGCCACGTGCTGATCGAGGACTTCCCCGGTCTCGCCAAGACGCTGATGGCGCGGTCGTTCGCGCAGGCGACCGGGCTCGGCTTCGGACGCATCCAGTTCACGCCCGACCTGATGCCCTCCGACGTCACCGGCTCGTCGGTCTACAACCAGCGCACGGCCGACTTCGAGTTCCGGCCCGGGCCGATCTTCACGAACCTCCTCCTCGCAGACGAGATCAACCGCGCCCCACCGAAGACCCAGGCGGCGCTGCTCGAGGCGATGCAGGAGCGGCAGGTGACGAGCGAGGGCCAGACCCGCTCGCTCGACCGCCCCTTCCTCGTGCTCGCCACCCAGAACCCGATCGAGCACGAGGGCACCTATCCGCTGCCGGAGGCGCAGCTCGACCGCTTCCTGCTGCGCATCTCCGTCGGCTACCCCTCGCGCGAGGACGAGTTCGGGATCCTCGAGCAGCGGCGCGACCGGCGCGAGGACGACGTCGTCCTCGACCAGGTCGTCGACGCCGCCGCGCTGCGCGAGATGCAGCAGGCGCTCGAGGACGTCCACGTCGCGGAGAGCATCGGCTACTACATCGTCGACGTCGTCCGGGCGACGCGCGACGCGGCCAGCGTGTCGGTCGGCGCAAGCCCGCGCGGGACGCTCGCGATCCTGAAGCTCGTCGCGCGCTCGGGCGGCGCTCGACGGGCGCGACTTCGTCGTCCCGGACGACGTCAAGGCCGTCGCCGGGCCGGCGCTCGCCCACCGGCTGTCGCTGCGGCCGGAGCTCTGGGTGCAGCAGGTGCGCGCGGAGGACGTGGTGGCGGAGCGGCTGGCGACGGTCCCGACCCCGCCGGCCGAAGAGCGGTGAGCCGGGAGGTCTCGCCGAAGGTCGCCGCCTACGCGGCGCTCGGCGGCCTCGCCCTGATCGCCGCGCTCGTCACGCGCCGCCCCGAGCTCGCCGCGCTCGGCGCGCCGTTCCTCCTGCTGCTCGGCGCCGGGTTCCTCACTGCCGCCGATCCGGAGCTGCGGGCCTCGGTCCGCGTCGGGAACGACCGGCTGCTCGAAGGCGACGTGGTCGACGTCGAGGTCGAGCTGACGGCCGCGCACACGGTCGAGCGGCTCGAGCTGCTGCTCGAGGTGCCGGCCGGCATGGCGCTCGCCGAGGGCGAGAACCCGATCGCGGTGCGGCTCGTGGGCAGCCGGACGATCACGCTGCGGCTCGTCGCCGAGCGCTGGGGCGCCTACGAGATCGGCAATCTCACCGTCCGCGCGCGCGACGCGTTCGGCCTCTTCGCCCGCGGCGGCCAGATTCGCGCCGCAGCACCGGTGAAGGTCTTCCCTAAGCGCGAGGCGCTGCGGCGGCTGCTCCGCCCTGCCGACACCCAGCTCTACTCCGGCGACGAGCTCTCGCGCACCAAGGGCGAGGGCCTCGAGTTCGCCGACCTGCGGCCGTTCACGTTCGGCGACCGCATGAAGCGGATCAACTGGCGCGCGAGCGCCCGCCGCGGCGAGCTGTGGGTGAACGAGCAGCACCCGGAGCGAAACGTCGACGTCGTGCTCTTCGTGGACAGCTTCGCCGAGGTGAAGCGCGGCTCGGCGAGCACGCTCGACCTCGCGGTGCGCGCGGCGTCGACGCTCGCGGAGCGCTACATCCGGCGGCGGGACCGGGTCGGGCTCGTCTCGTTCGGCGGCTATCTGCGCTGGCTGACTCCCGGCGGCGGGATCGTCCAGCTGTACCGGATCATCGACGCGCTGCTCGACACCGAGATCACGCTCAGCCACGCGTGGAAGGCGATCGACCGCATCCCCACCCGCACGCTGCCGCCGCAGGCGCTCGTGGTCGCGCTGACACCGCTGCTCGACGAGCGCTCCGTCAGCGCCCTGCTGCACCTGCGCGCCCGCGGCTTCGACCTCGACGTGATCGAGCTGTCGCCGCTCGCCTTCGTCGACCCGGGGCCGACCGAGCCGGACCAGCTGGCGTACCGGCTCTGGCGCCTCCAGCGGGAGGCGCTGCGCGCCCAGTTCCACGCCGCCGGGGTGGCGGTGGTCGAGTGGCGGGACGGCGAGCCGTTCGCCCGCCCGGTCGAGGAGGTGACGGCATTCCGGCGCCACGCCGTCGCACGCGCCTGATCCTCGGGATCGCAGCGGTCACGGGAGCCGCCGGGCTCGCCGCGTATGCGGCGGTCGACGCGGCCAGGCTGGGCGTCACGATCGGGATCGTCGGAGCGATCGGAGTCATCGTCCTCGCCGTCGCGCTGTCGCTGCGCCTGACGGCGTTGATCACGCCGGCTCTCGCCCTGCTCGGCGCCGAGTACGCGGCGCTGTTCGTCGTCCGGGGCGACACGATCGACGTGCGTGCGCCGCTCTACGCCGCCGGCTTCCTTGTCGTCGCGGAGCTCGCCTTCGCCACGCTCGAGCTTCGTGCGGGAGCGCCCGAGGCCGGGCTCGTCCCGAGGCGTGCGGCGATGCTCGTCGCGATCGCCGCCGGCAGCGTGATCACCGGCGCGGTCGTCCTCGCCGCCGCCGCCGCGCCGCTGGAAGGCGGCATCGCCCTGGAGGCGGTCGGCCTCGTCGCCGCGGTCGTGCTCCTCGTCGCCCTCGGCCGCGTCGCCGTCCGGTCGAGATGACGGTCGCCGTCGTCGGCTCGCTCTCGATCGACTCGGTCGGCGGCGGCGCGCCCCGGATCGGCGGGTGCCCGTTCTACGCGGCGCGCGCGCTGCAGGCGATCGGCGCGACTGCGGTGATCGTCGCGAAGTGCGCGGTTCGCGACCGCGAGCTCCTGCTCCCGCCGATGGTCGACCTCGGCGTGCCGGTCGTGTGGCAGGACTCGGCGGTCTCGACGGCGTTCTCGTTCGCGTACGAGAACGAGACACGGCGGATGGTCGTCGAGGCGATCGCCGACCCGTGGACACCGGAGGAGGTCGTCGGCCCGGTCGGGGACGCGCGCTGGGTGCACGTCGCGCCGCTGACCCGCGCCGACTTCCCCGCCGAGACGCTCGCGGCCCTCGCGGCCGGCCGCCACATCTCGCTGGACGCGCAGGGCCTCGCCCGGCCGGCACGCATCGGCCCACTCGTCCTCGACGCCGAGTACGACCCCGACGTGCTGCGCTCGGTCTCGATCCTGAAGATCTCCGACGAGGAAGCAGAGCTGCTCGTCGACGGCTACGACGAGCGGGCGCTCGGGCGGCTCGGCGTGCCGGAGGTCGTCGTCACGCTGGGCTCGCGCGGGTGCATCGTCTACGCCGACGGGGTCACCGAGCTCGTTCGCGCCCGGCCCGTCGCGATCGACGATCCGACCGGCGCCGGCGACGGGTTCGCGACCGCATACCTGGCGGCGCGAAGCGGCGGCGCGACGCCGGGTGCGGCCGCCCGGAGCGCCGTGGCCGTCGTCTCCGACCTGCTCGACGCGCAGACGGCGTGATCGCGCAGGTCAAGACCGCCGACGGGATCGCCCTCGTCGACCTCGACGACGAGACGCTCGTCGCGCTCGACCCCGACGCCGTGTTCGAGGCACCCGCGGCGGCCCCCGTCTCGCTGCCGCTGGTCCTGGCAGCGGTGGCAGCGGGATCGACCGTGGTCGCGGTCGTGGACACGAAGCCGCCGATCGTCGTGTCGCACGACGCCGGGCGCACGTGGCGCGAGTCGGGCCGCGGCCTGCCCGCCGGGCGGGCGGTGGCGATCGCGGCCGACGATCCCGACGTCGTCGTCTACGCCACGCGGAACCGGCTGTACCTCTCGCGCGACGGCGGCCGGTTCTGGCACGGGCTCGCGCTCGAACTGCCGGAGATCCTCGGCGTGGCGCTCGGGTAGAGCTAGAGCTGGAACTCGCCGCGCGCGACGACGACCGCCGAGCCGCCGACCTCGACGCGCTCCACGTTCTCCGCGTCGCCGACCACGCGCGCGTACAGCTTCGACGGCCGGTTGATCTCGACGCCCTGGGTGACCTCGATCTCGTCGCCGAACGCGATCCGGCCGTGGCGGGCCAGGTGCAGGGCGAGCGGCCCGGCGGCGGAGCCGGTCGCGGGATCCTCCGCGACGCCTGCGCCCGGCGCGAACATCCGCGTCTTCCAGCGGTCGCCGACACCGGCGAAGCAGTTGACGCCGATCACCGCCGGCAGCTCCGAGAGCCGGGAGATGTCGGGCCTGAGCGCCGCCACCTCTGCCTCGGACGAGAGGGCGACGTAGACGTTGGGCAGGCCGTTGTCGTACAGCTCGACCGGCAGCTCCGAGCGCTCGACGCCGAGGGCGCCGAGCAGCTCTGCCGCCTCGGCGTAGGGCGCAATCGTCGGGATCGGCTGCACCATCCGGCCGAAGACGATCTTCGCCCCTTCGCGCTCGAGCCGCACGGGCACGACACCGTTGCCGGTCTCCAGCGTGATCTCGTCGAGCTGCAGCGGGCCGGCGAGCACGAACGCCGACCCGAGCGTCGGGTGCCCGGCGAAGGGCACCTCGGCGGCCGGGGTGAAGATGCGGATACGGGCGTGCGCGACCTCGGATGGGTAGACGAACACCGTCTCGGAGAAGTTCATCTCGCGCGCGAGCTCCTGGAGCCGCGCCTCGGGCAGCGCCCGCGCGTCGGTGAAGACGGCGAGCTGGTTCCCGGTCAGCGGCGTGTCGGTGAAGACGTCCGCGATGACGTAGCGGTACCTGGCCACGAGCCGAGTCTACGGACGCGTGCATATCCTGGGCGCGTGCGTCTCTACCTCGTACGCCACGCCGAGGCTGCCCCCGGGGAGCCCGACGACCTCCGCTCGCTGACGTCCCGTGGCCGCACGGCCGCGCGCGACCTCGGCACGCGGCTCGCCGCCGAGGGAGCGCGTGCGGACGCGGTGCTCTCGAGCCCGCTGCTGCGTGCGCGCGAGACCGCGACCGAGATCGCGAGGGCGCTCGGGTGCGATCCCGAGACGGACGAGCGCCTGGCGCCCGGCGCGACAGCCGAGGCGGTGCGTGCGGCCGTCGCTGGCCGCGGCGATGAGATCGTCGTCGTCGGCCACCAGCCCGACTGCGGCCGGATCGCCGCGGAGCTCACGGGCGGCCCCGAGCCGTCGTTCCCGCCCGCCGGGCTCGTCGTCCTCGACATCTGATGCCGGCCGTCGCCGTCAGCGGGTTGCAGAAGGCGTACGGCTCGTACGAGGCTCTGCGCGGCATCGACTTCGAGATCCAGGTGGGCGAGGTCTTCGGGCTGCTCGGCCCGAACGGCGCGGGCAAGACGACGACGGTCGAGATCCTCGAGGGCTACCGCAAGCGCGACGCCGGCTCGGTCGAGGTGCTCGGCGAGGACCCCCAGCGCGCCGGGTTTGACTGGCGCGAGCGCATCGGGATCGTCCTCCAGTCCTCGGCGGTGTACCGGAACCTGAGCGTCATCGAGAGCCTCGCGCTCTTCGCCGGCTACTACCGCGCGCCGCTCGACGTGGAGCGCGTGGTCTCTCTCGTCGGGCTCGACGAGAAACGGAACGCCAGGGTCGGCACGCTCTCCGGCGGCCAGCAACGACGGCTCGACCTCGGCCTCGGGCTGATCGGCGACCCCGAGGTGCTCTTCCTCGACGAGCCGACTACGGGCTTCGACCCGGCCGCGCGGCGCGCTGCCTGGGATGTGATCCGCTCGCTGCGTGAGCTCGGCAAGACGATCCTGCTGACCACGCACTACCTCGACGAGGCGGAGACCCTCGCCGACCGTGTCGCGGTGCTGCGCGAGGGGCGGATCGCCGCGATCGGCCGGCCCGAGGACCTCACCGGCGCGGCGCCCGCTACGGAGATCCGCTACCGGCGGGACGGCGAGGAGGTCCTGGTCTCGACACATGAGCCGACGAAGGTCCTTCACGAACTGACGGCGGAGGCACTGGCTGCCGGGCGCGAGCTGGAGAACCTCAGCGTCCGCCGCCCGTCGCTCGAGGAGATCTACCTCTCGCTGACCGGCGGCGCTGAGGTGGGCGAATGAGGCTCTTCCGCCACCAGCTCCGCGGCGAGCAGCGCCTCTACTGGCGCAGCCGCGAGCTCGCGTTCTTCACGTTCCTCTTCCCGGTCATCATCTTCCTGCTCCTCGGCTCCGTGTACGGAAACGACACGGTCAAGAAGGAGCACGGCGTGAAGGCGTCTGCGTACCTGCTCGCCGGGATCCTCGGCTACGGCGTCGTCTCGACGGCATTCGCCGGGCTGGCGATCGTACTCGTCCTCCGCCGCGAAAGCGGCGTCCTCAAACGTGTGCGCGGAACACCCCTGCCGCCGTCGACGTATCTCGGCTGCGTGATCGCCTCGACCGTCTTCGTCTACGCGATCGAGGCGGTCGCCCTGATCGCGCTCGCACGGCTGCTCTTCCACGTTCCGCTTCCGCACGAGTGGCCGTCCGTGATCCTGGCGATCCTGCTCGGATCGCTCGCCTTCGCGGCGCTCGGCATCGCACTGACCAGCGCAATCCGATCCGGTGACGGCGCCTCCGCGGTCGTGAACGCGATCTACCTGCCGATCTCCTTTCTGGCAGGAGCGTTCTGGTCAGCGCAGTCCTTTCCACACTTCCTCGAGGTGATCTCGCAGATCCTCCCGCTCACCCATTTCATCCGGCTGATGCGCAACATCGTCCTGCTTCACCAAACGATCTGGGACAACTGGCAGCAGGTCGCGGTCGTCGCCGCGTGGGGGCTGGCCGGCCTTGTCCTTTCGATGAAGTTCTTCCGCTGGGAACCCAGAGAGGGTTAGCGCACGCCCGCGGGCCGCTTCCGGCCCGCCCGCGCCGCGCGTAGCGCGAAGCTCGTCATCGACTTGCCCATGTGCTGCGCCTCGCCGACCACCTGGTCGAGCGCGGTCGCGAACCAGTCGACGTCCTCCTCGGTGATCGTCAGCGGCGGCAGGCCCTTGACGATGTTCACCCGGTGCCCGGCGACCTGGCTGAGGATACGGTGATCGGTGAAGAGCGGGACGACGACGAGCTGGGCGAAGATCCCCGGCTGCATCTTCTCGAGCATGCGCCAGGTCGTCCGCCCCCTGTCGGGCTCGCCGAACTCGATCGCCCACATCAGCCCGAGGCCGCGCACCTCCTTGACCACCTGGTAGCGCTCGACCAGCGGTCGCGTGCGCTCGAGCAGCAGCTCGCCGAGCCTGGCCGACGTGGCGACGAGGTCGCGGTCGTCGAGCTCGCGCAGCGTCGCCAGCCCGGCGACCATCGCGTAGTCGTTCGGCGCGAACGTCGATCCGTGCGAGAACGCGTGCTCGAGCGAGTCGAAGACCGCCTCGTACACCGTGTCGCTCATCAGAAGCGCGCCGACGGGCACGTACCCGCCGGAGAGCGACTTCGCCACCGGCATCAGGTCGGGCTCGAGCCCCCAGTGCTCGGCGGCGAACAGCTTCCCGGTGCGGCCGAGCCCGGTCTGCACCTCGTCGAGACAGAAGAGCGTGCCGTAGCGGCGGCACAGCTCCTGCGCGCCGGCGAGGTAGCCGTCGGAGGGCAGGATCACGCCCTTGCCGAGGACCGGCTCGACGATGAACATCGCGACGTCCTCGAGGCGCAGCTCGGCCTCGAGCGCGGCCAGGTCGTCGAACGGCACGCGGGCGATCCCCGGTAGGTACGGGCCGAAGCGGTCCGTGAACGCCGCCTCGCCGTTGACCGACAGCGAGCCGAGCGTCAGCCCGTGGAAGGCGTGGTCGACGCAGACGACGCGTTGCCGATTCGTCGCCGCGCGGCCGAGCTTGATCGCCGCCTCGACCGCCTCGGTGCCGCTGTTCGTGAACAGCGCCTTCCCGATCGACGCGGGCGCGCGGCGGACGAGCTCCTCCGCGAGCAGCGGCGTCACCGGCGACACGCCCATCTGCGGCGCGTTCGGGGTCTCGATCTCCATCGCCTCGGCCAGCCAGCCGCGGACCCGCGGATTGTTCCGCCCGACGTTGAACATCCCGAAGCCGCCCAGCCAGTCGAGATAGCGGTCGCCGCCCGCGTCGTAGAGATAGGCGCCCTCGGCGCGCACCCAGTCGCGGTCGAACCCGATCGTCCGCAGCACGCGGATCATCTGCGGGTTCACGTACTCGGCGTGCAGGTCGAGCGCCTCGCCGGCGCGCGACTGGAGCAGGTCGTGCAGCTCGCCCATCGCCCGAAATCTAGGTGAAGGCGCTCGTGCCCGTGAGCGCCCGGCCGATCAGCAGCTTCTGGATCTGGCTCGTCCCCTCGTAGAGGGTCGTCACGCGCGCGTCGCGGAGGTACTTGCCGACCGGGTACTCGTCGACGTAGCCGTACCCGCCGTGCACCTGGATCGCCGCGTTCGCCGCGCGCACCGACGCCTCGCTCGCGTAGTACTTCGCGATCGACGATTCGAGCGTGTAGGGCTCGCCCGCCGTCGAGAGGGCGGCAGCGCGCCACGTGAGCAGCCGGGCCGCGTCGGTCTCGACCGCCATGTCGGCGATCAGCTCCTGGACCAGCTGGAAGCTCGCGATCGGCCGCCCGAACTGGGTGCGCTCGCCGGCGTACTCGATCGACGCGTCCAGGCACGCCTGCGAGATGCCGACGCAGCCCGCCGCCAGCGAGATGCGGCCGTTGTCGAGCGCCGACATCGCGACCTTGAAGCCCGCGCCCTCGTCGCCGAGACGGGCCGAGTCGGGAACGCGCACGCCGTCGAGGAAGAGCTCGGCGGTGTCCTGGGCGCGGAGCCCGAGCTTCCCCTTCACCGGGTGCGACGCGAAGCCGTCGGCGTCCGTCGGGACGATGAAGCAGGTGATGCCGCGCGGGCCCGGCTCGCCGGACCGCGCGAAGACGAGCGCGAAGGCCGCCCACGTACCGAGCGTGATGAAGATCTTCGACCCGCTCAGCACCCAGTCGGAGCCGTCCCGCTCGGCGCGCGTGACGAGGCTCGCCGGATCCGACCCCGATCCCGGCTCGGTCAGCCCGTAGCACCCCAGCGCCTCGCCGCTGCACACGCCCGGGAGGAACGCCTGCTTCTGCTCGTCGGTGCCCCAGCGCACGATCGTCTTGCCGACGAGTCCGATGTTGACCGAGACGATCCCGCGCACGCTGGAGTCGGCGCGGCCGAGCTCCTCGGCGATCAGGGCATACGACACGGTGTCGAGCCCCTGCCCGCCGTACTCCTCCGGCAGTGCAGCGCCGAGGTAGCCGGCGGCGGCGAGCTTGCCGACGATCGCGCGGTCGAGCTCCTCGGCGCGGTCCCACTCCCGGGCGAACGGCACGATCTCGCGCACGCAGAACTCCCGCGCGGAATCGCGGATCAGGACCTGCTCGGCGGTCAGCGACGCGTTCAGCTGCGGTCCGAGCGCATCGACGCCGGCCAGATCCCCTGCTTGCCCGGCGAGAGGATCCCGTTCGGGTCGACCGCGTCCTTGATCGTCTCGACGAAGCGCCGGTAGGCATGGTTGTTGAAGCTGTACTGCTCCGACGCGAGGTCCATGAAGTCGAGGTGCGCGCGGTACTCGCCGTACCCGTGCTTCGCCGCCTCGCGGACGAGCAGCTTCGACGTGTCGTACGCCCGTCGCGTCTGCGCCTCGTCCTTCGTGTCGAAGATGACCATGGTCACGTGGACGAAGCTGCGTGCGTTGGTCGGGATCATCACCGCCGCGTAGTCGAGCTTCGCCTCCTTCTCGACCAGCCCCCGGAGGAGATCGCGGATCTCGACCGCGTCCATCCCGGTCAGGCGGGCGACCGGGGAGAAGCCGATGTGGCCACCCTCGTCGCCGCCGTACCAGCCCGTCATCTGGTTCAGGTCGAGGTTCGGAACGCCGGCCTGGACGCGGTCGAACGGATGCTCGAGCTTCTCCATGTCCTCGGGCGCCGACTTGGTGCCCCAGACCTCTGCACCCTCGATCCGCTCGAAGGCCGCCTTGACCTTGGCGAACCTGTGGTCGACGACGGCCTCGTCGCCGTACAGCGCGAAGCGCATCAGCCAGCGGCCGATGCCGAGCTCGCGGCCCATGTGGTCGATCACGTCGTCCGGCATCGGGTCCTCGCCCTGGTACCAGGGCGAGCGGCTCGAGATCACCGACGCCATCGCGACCGTGTTCCAGACCTGCGGGACGTTCTCGATCGTCCGGTCGAGCATCAGCGAGCGCAGCGTGTCCATCAGAGGGCCGAGGTCGTCCTCGTTCTGCACCCGGAGCATGCAGCCCATGTAGCACTCGGGCCACGGCATCAGCCAGACGCCGAGCTTGGTGACGATGCCCATGTTCGACTGCATGAACAGCTGGTCGAGCGTCGGGCCGAGGCTCCGCTTGTAGACATGCCACGAGCGGTTGTCCGGCATCGCTCCCATGCCGGTGCGCATCACTTCACCGTTCGCGAGCACGACCTCCATCCCGCAGTACGCCGCCATGTCCTGCGCCTGCGGCATGTACGTCGCGCCGTTCTCGAGGAAGTTCCCGACGACGCTCCCCCAGCCCAGATCGGGGATCGAGAGCATCAGCTTGTGGCCGCCTGCCTGGATCGCGTCGTAGAGATCGAACCAGCGGACGCCCGGCTCGACGACGCAGTACGCGAGCTCCTCGTCGATCTCGAGCACCCTGTTCATGTTCCGCAGCGAGACGATCACCGACCCGTCCACCCGCGGCGCCGGGCCGCCGTAGCCGTTGTTCATTCCGCGGCTGTGCGTCCATAGCGGGATCCCGCGCTCGTTCGCGACCCGGACGACCGCCTGCACCTCCTCGACCGTGGTCGGCATGACGACCGCCGACGCCGCGTACTCGGACCACGCCTCGTACTGGAACGGGTCGCGGAACCCGAGCAGCTCCTCCTCGGAGGTCAGGACCTTGTCGGTGCCGATCTCGGACGCGAACCGCTCGACCGCGCGGGCGAACTCGTCCTGCGAGACGCCGGGCGGGAGCCGGACGGGGGTGCTCTCCTGGGTGGCCATGCCCTGGATACGACCACCTCTCCCCGCGCGAGTCAAGAGAATAGGATCGCCCGACCGTGAGCAGCCCCATGACCGGCGCCGAGTATCTCGACAGCCTGCGGGACGGCCGCAACGTGTGGATCTACGGCGAGAAGGTCGACGACGTGACGACCCATCCGGCGTTCCGGAACGGCGCACGCAGCGTCGCGAGGCTCTACGACGCCCTGCACGACCCGGAGCACAAGGACGTGCTGACGATGCCGACCGACACCGGCAACGGCGGCGTCACGCACCCGTTCTTCCGGGCGCCGACGTCCGCCGCGGATCTCGTCCGCGGCCGTGACGCGATCGCCGCCTGGCAGCGGCTGACCTACGGCTGGATGGGCCGGAGCCCCGACTACAAGGCGGCCTTCCTCGCGACGTACGGCCCGAACGCCGACTACTACACGCCGTTCGAGGACAACGCGCGCCGGTGGTACAAGGAGGCGCAGGAGAAGGTCCTGTTCATGAACCACACGCTGGTGAACCCGCCCGTCGACCGGAACCGGGAGATCCACGAGGTCGAGGACATCTTCATCCACGCGGTCAAGGAGACAGACGCGGGCGTGGTCGTGCGCGGCGCCAAGATGGTCGCGACCGGCTCCGCGTACTCGAACTACAACTTCGTCTCGTACCACGGCTCGACGCCGATCAAGAAGGGCGAATACGCGATCTCCTTCTTCGCGCCGTTGGACGACCCGAACATCCGGCTGATCTGCCGGCCGTCGTACGAGTTCGCGGCCGCGACCGTCGGCAGCCCGTTCGACTACCCGCTCTCCAGCCGCTTCGACGAGAACGACGCCGTGCTCGTCTTCGAGGACGCGCTGATCCCGTGGGAGAACTTCCTGATCAACGGCAACCTGGAGATCGCCTCCACGTACCACCTGACCGGCTTCATCTGGCGTGCGCTGATGCAGGGCTGCACCCGGCTGGCGGTGAAGCTCGACTTCCTCGCCGGCATGTTCATCAAGGCGGTCGAGGCGACCGGGACGGTCGAGTTCCGCGGCATCCAGGCCTCGATCGGCGAGATCCTCGCGTGGCGGCACATGTTCTGGGCGCTGACCGACGCGATGTGCCACAACCCCGTCCCGTCGGCGAACGGCTCGGTGCTGCCGAACGTCGAGGCGGCATCCGCCTACCGGATCCTCTCCAACCAGGCGTACCCGGCGATCAAGGCGATCATCGAGAACCAGACCGGCGGCGCGCTGATCGTGCGCCCGTCGAGCCGCGACTTCAAGTCGGAGGAGCTGCGCCCGCTACTCGACCAGTTCTACCGCGGCTCGAACGACTACGACGCCGAGCACAAGATCAAGCTCGTCAACCTGCTCTGGGACTCGATCGGCAGCGAGTTCGGCGGTCGCCACGAGCTGTACGAGCGGTCGTACTCTGGCAGCCACGAGCTGACAAAGCTCGAGTGCTACTGGATGGCGCAGGGCGACGGCACCGTCGGCCGCCTCAAGGAGTTCGTCGAGCAGTGCATGAGCGAGTACGACCTCGACGGCTGGACCTCGCCCGACCTCGTCAACCCCGACGACGTCAACGTGCTCGGAAAGGACTAGCCGATGGGTCTTGTCGAGGGGAAGTCCGGCCTCGTCACCGGCGCCGCCGGCGGGATCGGGCGCGCGACCGCAGTGGCGTTCGCCCGCGAGGGCGCCGCGGTCGCCGTCAACGACCTGGAGGCACGGCGGGCCGACGGCGAGGAGACCGTCCGGCTGATCGAGGAGGCCGGCGGGCGCGCGGTGTTCGTCGCCGCCGACGTGACGAGCAGCGCCGACCAGGCCCGGCTCGTCACCGAGGCCGTCGCCGCGTTCGGGCGCCTCGACTTCGCGCACAACAACGCGGGGGTCGAGCTCCAGGCGACCGTCGAGGAGACGGAAGAGGACGGCTGGGATCAGATGCTGAACGTCAACCTGAAGGGCGTCTGGCTCGGGATGAAGCACCAGTTGCCGCAGATGCGCGCCCAGGGCGGCGGCGCGATCGTCAACACGGCGTCGCTCGCCGGTCTGCTCGCCGTCCCGGGTCTGGCCGCCTACATCGCCAGCAAGTTCGGGGTCGTCGGCCTGACGAAGGCGGCCGCGCTCGAGGTGGCCGACGCGAACATCCGGGTCAACTGCGTGTGCCCGGCGGCGATCCGCACCTACATGATCGAGCGCCTGTCGCCCGAGCGGCAGGCCGAGCTGGTCGCGCCCCAGGCGGTGAAGCGGCTCGGCGAGCCGAACGAGGTCGCCGAGGCGGTCGTCTGGCTCTGCTCGGACCGCGCCTCGCTCGTCACCGGCACCGCCCTCTCGGTCGACCTCGGCTCCACCGCCGGGGTGACGACCCGAACCTGACGGCTACCTGCTGATCCAGCGGCGCGGGTTGTCGACCATGATCCGGTCGATGTCGGCGTCGCTGACACCGCGTTCCCGAAGCTGCGGGAGGATCACGTTCGACACGTGCAGGTAGTCGGCGTGCTCGTCGGCGAACATCGGGTCGCCGATCATGAAGTCGTGGAAGGTCGCGCCGTCGTGGGAGAAGTGGATCTGGTCGACGTAGCCCTCCGCGAGCACCTGCACCAGCGTCTCGATCCGCTTCGCGTCCGGATTGAAGTGCTCGATGTTGAAGCGGTCCCAGCCGAGGTACGCCCCGCTGTCGGCGAGCCGGCGGATGTAGTCGAGGTCGTTCGAGTCGCCGACGTGCGCGATCACGAGCTTCCCCGGCACGACGCCGGCGGCAGACAGCGCCTCGAGCGCGACGAGGCCGCTCTGCGCCGCTGAGTTCGTGTGCACCATCACCGGCGCCTCGGTCTCGACCGCAGCGGCCGCGACCGCGGCGACGATTCTCGGCACGTCGCCGACCAGGCCGTGCTCCTCGACCGCGAACTTGATGAACGCCGCCTTCACGCCCGTGTCGCCGATCCCCTCCGTCAGCTCGCGGACGAAGAAGCCGGCCAGCGCGTCCACCGTGCGGTAACGCAGGAACTGCGGGAGCTCCATGAACGAGTAGACGCCGGTGCAGACGGCGATGTTCAGGTCGACCTGCGCGTTGATGCGCTGCACCCGGCCGATGTCACGGCCGAGCCCGACAGCCGTCGGGTCGAAGATCGTCTCGATCCCCGCGTCGCGCACCCGCTGAAGCTGCACGACCGCATCGGCGACCCGCACCTCTTCGTCCCACCAGGGCTCGCCCCAGCTGCGGTTGAAGTTCTGGAGCGTCTCGTGGCCGAGGATGAAGAGGTGCTCGTGGGGGAGCGTGCGCCCGAGCCGCTCCGGCTCGAGCGGCCCGCGGACGGTCTCGATCACGCCGCACCGCCCAGTCCGAGCAGCCGCGCCGCGTTCTCCTTCAGCACCAGCGGCCGCACCTCGTCCTTGAACGCCGCCTGCTCGAAGTCGGCGAGCCAGCGGTCGGGCGTGATCAGCGGGTAGTCGGACCCGAACAGCACCTTGTGCTTCAGCTGCGTGTTCGCGTACTGGACGAGCTGCGGCGGGAAGTACTTCGGCGACCAGCCGGACAGGTCGATCCACACGTTGTCCTTGTGCAGGCAGATCGAGATCGCCTCGTCCTGCCACGGGAAGGACGGGTGCGCGATCACGATCTGGAGCGACGGGAAGTCGGCGGCGACGTCGTCGAGGCACATCGGGTTCGAGTACTTCAGGCGCAGCCCGCCGCCGCCCGGGACACCGGTGCCGATCCCGCTGTGGCCCGAGTGGAACAGCGCAGGCACGCCGGCCGCCGCAATCGCCTCGTAGAGCGGGTAGACGCGCTCGTCGTTCGGGAAGAAGGCCTGGAGGTTCGGGTGGAACTTGAAGCCCTTCGCCCCTCCGGCGGCAGCGGCCTGCACCCGCTCGACCGCGTCGGGCCGGGCGGGATCGACGCTCGCGAACGGGATGATCACGTCCGGGTTCTGCACGGCCGCGTCGAGGATCTCCTCGTTCGGGATCGGCGGGATCCCGCTGCGCGCCTCCCAGTCGACCGTGAACAGGACGGCGGCGAAGCCACGCTCGCGGTAGTAGGCGGCGACGTCGTCCACGGTCGGCAGCGCCTCGTCGCTCTTGAAGTACCGGCGCGCGGCCGCGCGGAGCTCGGGCGGCATCGGATCGTGCCCGTCACGGGTCAGCTCCGTGTGGACGTGGACGTCGATCGCGGTGACGGCTGCGAGATCGATCACGGCGAGACCGTACCGAGTGAGTCCTGTAGCGCGCTGCCCCAGGCGAGCAGATCCCACTCCGAGCCGGGTGCGCCGATCAGCGAGACGCTGGTCGGGAGGCCGCTCCTGGTGCCGACGCCGGACGGCAACGCGACGACCGGGAAGCCGGTCCAGTCCCAGTAGTGCGTGAGCGAGATCTCCGGGAAGTCGGTGAACGCCTTCTCGTAGCCGTGGCCGCGCGGCCGCGCGACGATCGGCACGGTCGGCTCGACGACCGCATCGATCCGGTGCTCGGCCAGCCAGTCGCTCCAGGCGCCGGCGAGCGCCAGCCGGCCGGACTGGAGCGCGACGTACTCCTCGGCGGTCATCGCGCGCTGCTCGCCGTAGTCGATGAAGTCACGGAGGAACGGCCGGCACAGGCTCAGGTCCGTCCCACGGTGGTAGGGGAGCATGTCGGTGCAGACCAGGTCGCCGAACTCGGTCCCGAGATCGAGCGTGGTCGCCGGCGGCGCGGCATCGACCAGTTCCGCGCCGAGCGCCGCGACGGCCGCGTCGAGCCCGTCGGCGACATCGGGGTCGAGGTGAACGCCCTGGCCGATGTCGTCGATCCTGGGCGAGAGAGCGACGCGACGCAGTGGACGCCGCTCAGCGGGAGGCGCCAGCTGCGCCATCGCGGCGAACAGCGGCTCGCAGTCGCGGACGGTTCGCGCCATCGGGCCAGGGTGATCGAGCGTCGGGCTGAGCGGCACGATCCCGCGGAGCGACAGCAGGCCGCGCGTGGGCTTGAGCGCCGACGTGCCGCACATCGCCGACGGGATCCGCACCGACCCGGCCGTGTCGGTGCCGGTCGCCGCCGGCACCATCCGGGCGGCGAGAGCGGCCGACGAGCCGCGCGCTCGAGCCTCCGGACGACAGCTCCAGCGACCACGGGTTGCCGACCTGGTCGGTCGTCCCGCCCGCGGCGAACTCGTGCGTGTGCAGGTGGCCGAGCAGCACCATCCCCTCGGCCGAGAGCCGCGCCCACATGTCGCAGTCGCGCTCCGGTACCTCGTCCAGCGCCCGGCTCGAGGCGGTCAGCGGCTTGCCGGCGACCGCGTAGAGATCCTTCAGCCCGATCGGGATCCCGCAGAGCACGGGAGCGTCCCCGGCCGCGAGCCGCTCGTCGGCGCGGCGGCCGCGGCGAGGGCGTCCTCCTCGTAGACGCGCACCCAGGCGTTGATCGAGCCCGGGTCGCCGTCGTAGCTGTGCGTCCCGTCCCGCTCGCGGATCCGCGCGAGGCACGCCTCGGTCAGCTCACGCGACGAGAGCGTGCGGGCGGCGAGCGCCGCCGACGCCTCAACCACACCGAGGTCGGCCGGATTCGTCACGGCAGGTGGTATACACGCCCCATGACCCGCACGGTCCGCGACGCCACCTTCGACCTGCTTCGCCGCCGCGACCTGACCACGATGTTCGCGAACCCGGGCTCGACCGAGGTCGCCTTCCTCACCGGCCTACCGGAGGACTTCACCTTCGTCCTCGGCCTGCACGAGGGCTCGGTCGTCGGGATGGCGACCGGCTACGCGATCGGACGCGGCGAGCCGGCCCTCGTCCTCCTGCACACGACCGCCGGGCTCGGCAACGCCGTCAGCGCGCTCGCCACCGCGCGCGTGAACCGCGCGCCGCTGGTCGTGCTCGTCGGCCAGCAGGACCGGCGGCACCTCTCGTACGAGCCGTTCCTCGCGGGCAAGCTCGCCGGCCTTGCGGGCGAGTACCCGGTGAAGGTCGAGCAGCCGATCACCGCGCAGGACGTCCCGGGCGCGATCGAGCGCGCGTACCACGCCGCGACGACCTGGCGCGGCCCCGCCCTCGTGATCGTGCCGATGAACGACTGGAACGAGCCCGCCGACGAGGAGCGCGAGCCCGCCGCTGCCGTCGGCACCGTGCTCCGCGCCGCCGCGGCCGACCCGGCGGCGATCGATGCCCTCGCCTCGTTCCTGGCGGCGGCCGAGTCGCCTGCCCTCGTCGTCGGCGCCGGCGCGGACGACCCGGAGACGTGGGCGGCGCTGGTCGAGCTCGCAGAGCATCTCGTCCTCCCGGTCTTCCAGGAGACGTTCGGTGCACGGGCCGGCTTCCCGCAGAACCACCCGCTCTACCTCGGCACGCTGCCGGCCGACCGGCCGCGCCTGCGGGAGCGGCTCGCCCCGTACGACACGATCCTCGTCGTCGGCGCCCCCGCGTTCCGGCAGTCCGGGTTCGCGCCCGGGCGCCTCGCGGAACCCGGCACGCGGATCGCCGTCGTCTCCGACGATCCGGAGGAGATCCACCGCAGCCCGGCCGAGCTCGCCGTCCTCGCACCGCCCGCCGCGGTGTGCCGCGGGCTCGCCGCACGGCTCCCCGCCCGCGACGCCGCACCGCCGGAGCCGCTCGTGCTCCCGCCGCCGCCCGCGCCGCCCGCGCCGGGCGAGCCGCTCACCGCCAGCCATGTCCTCGCCGCGCTCGCCGAGCGTCTCCCGCCGGACGCGATCGTGCAGGAGGAGGCGCCCGTCGACCGGCCCGAGCTCGCCGGCCGGCTCGCCGCGCGCGAGTCGCTCGGCTACCTCAGCGCCGCGCAGGGCGGGCTGGGCTTCGCGCTCCCCGGCTCGACCGGCCTGCGGATGGCGCTGCCGAACCGGCCGATCGTTGCCGTCGTGGGCGACGGCTCGGCGATCTACCAGATCCAGGCGGTCTGGAGCGCCGTCCACTACAACATCGGCGCGCTGTTCGTCGTCCTATCGAACGGTGGTTATGCAGTCATGGATGTGCTCGCCGGTCTGCAAGGAGGCTCCGGCCCCTGGCCCGGATTCGGCGAGATCGACCTGTCCGCGGTCGCCGGCGGCTTCGGCTGTCCGGCCCGCCGGATCGAGACGTACGACGACCTCGTCGCAACGCTCGACGATGTAGTTCCCACGCTCGCAGCCCGTACCGAGCCACTGCTGCTGGACGTGGTGATCGCACCGACCAGGGCCTTCAACTACTGACCGGACAAATTCGACTATGCGGAACGGTGTCTTGCATAGACGCGCAGGATGCAAGAGGATTGGCGCCTCGGCATCCCGCTCGTCGTCCTGCGAGATGTCCGTCCAGCCCCCGGACGATGGAACACCCAGCAACAGCTCAATCGAAGGAGGAGGAGGGATGATGCTTCGCAGGATTTCCTTTGCGGTCGCTCTCCCGGTTGCTCTGCTCGTGACCGTGGCTCTCGCCACCGCGGCGAGCTCGAGCTCGACCGCGAAGGTCGGCTCGGCGGCAGCGGGCGCAACCGTGAGCAAGTGCGGTGCCGGTACCGGCAAGAAGGCCAAGGGAGCACCGATCAAGTTGGGCGGGATCGACATGCTGATCCCGGGCGTCGACTTCACGACCATCGGCAAGGTTGCCAAGGCGTACTTCGACTGCGTCAACGACAACGGCGGCATCCACGGCCGCCCGATCTCGTACACGCTCTACAACGAGCAGCTGAACCCGGCCCAGGAGGCCGCGCTCGCGAGAAAGCTGATCGAGAGTGACAAGGTCGTCGGCGTCGTCGGCAACACCAGCTTCGCCGAGTGCGGCGTCAACTGGAAGTACTACAAGTCCAAGGGCTACCTCGTCATCGGCGCCGGCGTCCAGGCCGAGTGCTTCGGCACCCCGGTGTTCGCCGAGTCGAACATGGGCCCCCGCTACAGCGATATCGGAGCGGCACAGGCACTGATCCGCGCCGGAGTGAAGAAGATCGCGATCGCGTCCCCCGAGTCGATCTCGGCGTACGCGGACGGCGGAGTGGTCAAGCTCGGTGCGGCAAAGAACGTCGACGTCAAGGTGTTCCCGACGCACCTGCCCGTCACCGACGCGAAGTCGCAGCTGCTCCAGATGTACCAGTACGCCGGTGACGGCAACGGGATCATCATCGACTTCACGCCCGACACGGCCCCTGCATTCATGAATGCCGCCATCGGGTTGGGCATCGTGAACAAGATCAAGTGGGGCTCGTCGACCCCGATCGCGAACACGTTCATGTCCGGGCAGTTTTCCCCGACGTTCGACGGCCACCTCTGGATCAACAGTGAGTTCGGCCTCCTCGACGCGTCTCAGGGCCCCGACACCCGGCTGATGCTGGCGATGCAGAAGAAGTACGCACCGAGCGTCGCTCCGCAGGCGTTCGGCCAGATGGGCTTCATGGACGCGAAGTTCGCGACCACGGCCCTGCTGAACATCAAGGGCCCGGTCACCGCCAAGTCGTACAACCTGGCGGCCCGCAACCTGAAGAACGTCCACACGGACATCCTCTGCAAGCCGTGGTACGTCGGGAACGCGCTGCCGTACCACATCCCGAACAACACCGACATCACCGTCGACTACGGCAACGGCAAGGTCGTGCTGAAGGAGAAGTGCTTCGACATCGCTCCGGTCGACTCCGAGCTCGCCCAGACGCGGATCTGGGAGAAGAAGTACAACCTCAACACGAAGTAACCACATAGACAGATGACAGACAGGGCACCTGAGGACAGCCGATGACCCATCTCCTCGCCTTGAGCGTGTTCGGCGTGGACTGGCAACTCCTCAAGCCCTTTCTCGTGATCGGGCTGGCGCTCGGGGGCGTGTACGCGCTCTCGGGCGTCGGCCTGGTCGTGCTGTACCGGGCGACCGGCGTGCTGAACCTCGCGTTCGGCGCCATCGGCGCGGCCGGCGCCCTGATCGCGTACTACATCACCCAGCACGACATCTTCGGCGCCCGCTGGCCGCACTGGCTCGCGTACACGATCTGCGTCCTGTTCGGAGGGCTCCTCAATCTCCTGTACGGGATGGTCTTCGGCCCCGCCTTCGCCAGGCGCGACCCGCTCGTGAAGATGATGGGGACGCTCGGCCTCGCCCTGATCCTGCTCGGGCTGATGTCCTGGCGGGCACCGGCCGGCGGCGCGTTCGCCCGCCTGCTCCCGCTGCCGAGCTCGACCCACCTGTACACGATCTGGGGCGTGGGAACGAGCCTGACCCAGATCATCGCGCTCGCCCTTGCGTTCGTGATCACGGCCAGCGTCACGGTCTTTCTCCGGGCGACCAAGCTCGGCACGGCGATGCGCGCGCTCGCCAACGACCGCGAGATCACCGCCACCCTCGGCGTCCCCGTCCGCCAGGTCGAAGCCGTCGCCTGGTTCGGATCAGGGATCTTCTGCGGCATGGCCGGGCTGCTGCTGCCCGACCTGCTCACGTCGCTCGACTATTCGGCTCTTACCTTCCTGGTCATCTCCGCGATCGCAGCCGCCCTGATCGGGCAGCTGAAGTCGCTCTGGTGGACACTGTTCGGCGGGATCGCCATCGGCCTCCTCCAGGCAGGGCTGACCCCGTACAACGGGAACACTCCGATCGCCTCGGTGGGCAGCTACCGGGCGGCGGCGCCGTTCATGCTCGCGATCGTCGCGCTGCTCTATATGTCCCGCCGTCGCGTGGTCACGCTCTCCCGGACCACCTACTAGCCGTGAGCGAGACTCCAGCGGCAAACGGGCGCGGGTTGGCCCACCTGGGCATCCATGTCGAGCGCCGGACATGGGTCGAGCGCCGCGGTCGCGGTCGGCCTGATCCTGGTCGCGCTGCTCGTTCTCCCGGTCGCTGTTCGGCTCCGCCTATGTCACCGAGTTCACGGCCGTCGCCATCTATTCGATCGCGGCCCTCGGCTTCGGCCTGCTCTACGGGCGGGTCGGCATGATCTCGCTCGGCCAGGTCGCGCTGCTGTCGATCGGCGTCTGGGTCGGCACCCGTCTGGCGTACGCGACCTCGATCCCGTTCCCGCTGCTCCTGATCGTCGTGGGCGGGATCGTGATGGTGATCGGCATCCTCGTCGGACTCACCGCCATCCGTCTCTCGGGCCTCTATCTGGCGCTGGTGACGCTGATGTTCGCCGGCGCCACGGTCGTGGTGCTGTCGGTGATCGACTTCCCGAACGGCGGCGGCGGCTTCACCGGCCACACGTCGAGCGCCGACCTCTCCGGGCTCGCGGGCGTCCGCAGGCCGAGCATCGCCGAGGGCGTCACCTCGTATTACCGCTACGTCGTGATCGTCACGGTGATCCTGTTCGTCCTCGCGCTGCTCCACGTCGCGAGCAAGCCGGGCCGCGCGTGGGCGTCGATCCGCGAGAGCGAGCCGGCCGCGCTCGCGGCGGGCGTGAACATCACGTTCTACAAGCTCTGGGCGTTCGCGCTGGCCTCGTTCGTGACCGGAGTCGCCGGCTGCCTGCTCGCGGCCCTGAACGGCGTCTCGCGCGCGATCAACTACTCGACGCAGGACTCGCTGACGCTGGCCGCGAGCTCGCTGATCGGCGGGATCTTCAGCGTCTGGGGCGCGTTCATCGCCGGGATCTTCAAGGAGCTACTCCCCTATCTCTTCCAGACCGAGTGGAACGTCGACCCGAATCTGCTGCTGGTCGTGTTCGGCGCCGGGCTGCTCCAGGTGCTGCTCAGCGCTCCGGGCGGCCTGATCGACCAGTTCCCGAAGGACATGGCCAACCTCGGGCGGCTGATCACGCGCAAGGTGCCGGTGACCCGCCAGGCGCTACTCGGGATCGGCAGCATCCTCGCCCTCATCCTCGGGATCGTCTTCCTCGCCACGGTGACGCCGATCATCGGCGTCCTCGTCGTCATGACCTCCCCGATCCTCGCGGTCTACTCCCAGCGCTGAGTCTGATCGAGATCAAAGACCTCACCGTTCGCTTCGGAGGCGTCACGCCGATCGACGGGATGTCGGTCGTCTTCGAGAGCGGCACCTGCGGCCTGATCGGGCCGAACGGCGCGGGGAAGACGACCTTCTTCAACGTGATGAGCGGCTTCGTCAAGCCGGCCTCCGGCACGGTCACCGCCTTCGGCGAGAACCTCCTGAAGATGGCCGACTACCGGCGGGCCCGCTGGGGACTGCGGCGAACCTTCCAGACCGAGATGGCGATCGAGCAGCTCTCGATCTTCGACAACGTCGCGATGATCCACGAGCACTCCGGCGCGAAGCGCTCCACGCGCCGCGACGACGTCCACGCCGCGGTCGAGTTCGTCGGCCTGACCGGGTCGCCGAAGGCGAAGGTGGGCACGCTCAACGCCCGCGACCGCCGCCTCGTCGAGATCGCCCGCGCCGTCGTCGGCAGCCCGAAGCTGGTGCTCCTCGACGAGCCGGCCGCCGGCCTCCCCGAGGAGGAGACCGGCCACATGACCGAGGTGATCCAGAACATCCCCGGGAAGTTCGGCGCGCTCGTCATCCTCGTCGACCACGACATGAGCCTCGTCTCCGCGTGCTGCCAGACGACGGCGGTGATCGACTTCGGGAAGCTGATCGCGTCGGGCCCGACCGCCGACGTGCTCCACGACGAGCACGTGATGCGCGCGTACCTCGGAACGGAGACGGAGATTTGAGCGAGCGCGACGAGCACGCTCAAGATCGACGGGCTGAAGATCTCGCGCGGGGGCAAGGAGGTGCTGCACGGCATCTCGCTCGAGGTTCCCCAGGGGCAGGTGACGACGCTGCTCGGCCCGAACGGCGCCGGCAAGTCGACGATGGTGCTGGCCGTCGGCGGCGTGCTCCCGGGCATCGAAGGCGAGGTCTTGCTCGACGGGGTCGACCTGACGAAGCTCCGGCCGGAGAAGATCCGCGGCGCCGGCGTCGCGATCGTCCCGGAGGGCCGCCGGCTGCTCCCCGACCTCACGGTGGAGGAGAATCTGCGCGTCGCGACCTACTCGCTCGGCAAGGAGGACGCGAAGACCGGCATCGAGTACGCGACCGAGCTGTTCCCCCACCTCGAGACCCGCTGGAAGGCGATCGCGAAGACCCTCTCCGGCGGCGAGCAGCAGATGGTCGTCCTCGCCCAGGCGCTCGTCTCGCGGCCCAAGTTCGTCCTCGTGGACGAGCTCTCGCTCGGGCTCGCCCCGGTGGTCGTCCAGCGGCTGATCCCGGCGCTCCAGGAAGCGGCCAGCGCAGGGCGTCGGCGTCCTCCTGATCGAGCAGTTCGTCCATGTCGCGCTCGGGCTGGCGCAGGGGGCGTACGTGCTCGAGGGCGGCCGGATCGTCTACGAGGGGACGGCGGCCGACCTGAAGGAGCATCCCGAGAAGCTCCACTCGGCCTACCTGCTGCGCGACCAGGCCGACGTCGAGCTGAAATGACCGACGAGTTCGCGGTCCGCCGGCTCGTCGAGAACTGGGCGGTGTGGCGCGACGCCGGCGACTGGGAGCGGTTCCGTACGGTCTGGCACGACGACGGCCGGATGATGGCGACCTGGTTCCAGGGGCCGTGCGACGACTTCATCCGCGTCAGCCGCGAGGGGTTCGAGCGCGGCGTGCGCATCCTCCACTTCCTCGGCGGGATCTCCGTCGACATCGCGGGGACGCGGGCGGTGTCGCAGGCGAAGATGACGATCACCCAGCGCGCCGACGTCGAGGGGGTCGAGTGCGACGTGATCTGCACCGGCCGCTTCTACGACTTCTTCGAGGAGCGAGACGGCCGCTGGGGGCTCGTGCTGCGCCAGCCGATCTACGAGACCGACCGGATCATCCCGGTCGACCCTGCCTCACCGCCCGCGCTGGATCGGGCGTTGCTCGAGTCGTTTCCGGTCGGCTACCGCCACCTCGCCTACCTCCAGACCCGCAACGGGTTCACGGTCAAGCCGGACATGCCGGGGCTGAAGGGGCCGGAGGTCGAGGCGCTGTACGAGAGTGGTCGAATGTGGCTCGCGGGCGAGGAGCTCGACCGTTAGGGTCGTCGGGATGGCGCTGAAGCACCCTCGACGAGCACGCGCGCGGCCGCCCTCGAGGCGCTCTGCGAGCTGATCGTCCCCGGGTCGGGCCGCGTCGGGTCGGTCGTCTACATCGACGCATCGATGGCGAACATGCCCCCGCCGGTGCGCGACGCGGCGCTGGCCGCGATCGACGCGCTCGCGCCGGCCGCCGGCTCTGCGGAGGCCTTGCGCGAGCACCAGTTCACCGCCGAGTTCGCGTTCGTTCGCGCACTGGCGATCGAGGCGTACTACTCCGACTTCGTCGCGCCGGGCAAGGACGGCCCGGGCGCGTGGGCGGAGATCGACTTCAACTCACCGCTCGCGACCCGCCTGAACAAGGACTGGTCGTACCTGGGGATCGCATGAAGGATCGTTTCGACGTCATCGTGGTCGGCTCCGGCGCCGGTGGGGGTGTGATCGCGGGCGAGCTGGCTCAGAAGGGCCGGGACGTGCTCCTGCTCGAGCTCGGCTCGCACTACACCGCCGCCGACTTCGTGCGCTGGGAGGCGAAGATGGCGCACGACCTGATGTGGCCGATGCGGTTCGCCCCGCTCCCGGACGGCGACGTGGTCGCATTCCTCGCCGGCCGTTGCGTCGGCGGGACGACCACGATCAACACGAAGATCGCGTGGCGCGCCACCGACGGCGACGTCGCGAAGTGGCACCAGGCCACCGGCCTGACCAACGAGCACGGCGAGCCGTTCTCCTCCGCCGACCTCGCGCCGTACTACGACCGCGTCGAGCAGGTGCTTGGGGTCCGCGAGCGCAGCGACTGGACGAAAAGCGTCCACACCGTCCAGGCCGGATTCGCCGCGCTCGGACACGAGCTCCACCCGGCGCAGGCGTACGCCGACGCGAACTGCATGCGCTGCGGCTCGTGCATCCAGGGCTGCTCCACGAACGCCGGCAAGTCGACGATGAACACCTACATCCACGACGCCTGGGCGGCCGGGCTGCTCGAGTTGCGGCCGGACAGCGCGGTCGAGCGCGTCGTGATCGAGGGCGGCCGCGCCACCGGCGTCGAGTACGCCGACGCCGCCGGCGGGCGGCACACCGTCAGCGCCGACGCGGTCGTCGTCGCCTGCGGCGCACTGAACACGCCGCAGCTGCTGATGCGCAGCGGCGTCGACAACCCCGCGGTCGGGCGCTATCTCGGCCTCCATCCGGTGCGGCTCGTCTACGGCCTGTTCGACGAACCGCAGGACGCGCACATGGTCTACCCGATCACCGCCCACTGCACGTCGTTCCAGGACGACGCCGACGGCGGCTTCGTCATCGAGGCGACGACGATCCAGGATCCGATCTCGTTCGCGACCACGCTGCGCGACGAGGAAGGCCCGTTCTGGGGGCCGCGGCTGACCGAGGCGGCGCGGAGGTTTCGCCACTGGGTCGGCGTGATCGCCATGGTCACCGACGAGAACAACGCCTCGGTGCACCTGGACGACGGGCAGGAGCGGTTCGAGGTCGACTTCCAGCCGGTCGAGCACGAACGGTTCGACAGGTCGCTGGAGATCAGCCGGGCCGCGCTCGAGGCGGCCGGGGCGACTCAGGTCGCGTGGACCGGTCATGCGTCGACCCACGTGCAGGGCAGCTGCCGGATGGGCGACGACCCCGAGCGCTCCGCGGTCGACCGCAACGGGCAGGTGCACGGCGTGCCGGGCCTCTACGTCGGCGACGGCTCGCTGGTTCCGCGCACGCTCTCGGTCAACCCGTCGTTGACGATCATGGCGCTGGCCACCCGGCTCGCCGACCACCTGGCGACGCAATGAGAGCCGCGCAGCTCCAGGAGTACCACCGCCCGCTCGAGCTGATCGAACGGCCCGAGCCCGAGCCCGTCGCACCGCGCGACGTGGTCGTGAAGGTCGGCGGCGCGGGCGTCTGCGCGACCGACCTGCACGCGCAGGAGGGGCTGATGGAAGGGGCCGGCCTGCGGACGCCGATCGTCCTCGGCCACGAGAGCGCCGGCTGGGTGCACTCGGTCGGCCCCGACGTGACGACCGCGAAGCCCGGTGACGCGGTGATGGTCTACCCGCCGTACAGCTGCGGCCTGTGCGTCAACTGCCGGCGCGGCCTGGACATGCACTGCGACCGCCACCAGTTCTACGGCCTGACGATCGACGGCGGCTTCGCCGACTACGTCCGGGTCGACGAGCGGTCGCTGATCCCGCTGCCGGCCGGCGTCGAGCCGGCCGCGGTCGCGCCTCACTCCGACGCGGGGATCACCGCGTACCACGCGGTCAAGCGGCTCCTCCCCCGTCTCACGCCGGGCACGACGTCGGCCGTGATCGGCGTCGGCGGCGTCGGGCACATCGCACTGCAGCTGCTGAAGGTGCTCGGCGGCGGCTCCGTGATCGCGATCGACACCGACGCGCGGCGGCAGGCGCTGGCGCGCGAGCTCGGCGCCGACGAGGTGCTCGCCTCAACGGACGACTTGCGCGAAGCGACGAACGGCCTGGGCGCCGACGTGATCGTCGACTTCGTCGCCACCGACGCCACCCACGCGGCGAGCCTCGACGCGCTCGCGCGCCGTGGCCTCTACTCGACCGTCGGGTACGGCGGGTTGATCACCGTCCCGTCCGTGGCGATGGTCGTCGGAGAGACCACCATCGCCGGGAACCTCGTCGGCAGCTGGATCGACCTCTGGGAGCTGATGCAGCTCCACGCCGCCGGCGACATCACGCTGCGTACCGAGACCCACGCGCTCGAGGACGTGAACGACGTGCTCGACAAGCTGCGCGAGGGCGAGGTGACGGGGCGCGCCGTGCTCGTCCCCTAGCCGTCGTGCGCGATCCGATGTTCACCCAGACGCTGCAGGTCTCCGTGGTCGTCCCCGACCTGGAGGCCGCGATGCGCACGTACGTGGAGGACTACGGGATCGGGCCCTGGAACATCTACGGGTTCAACCCGGGCAACGTGAGCGGGATGCATGAGCGCGGAACGCCGGTCGAACGCTCCTGGCGGCTCGCGCTCGCCCAGGTCGGGGACGTGCAGTGGGAGCTGGTCGAGCCGCAGGACGACGGCAGCGTCTACGCGCGCTTCCTCGCCGAGCACGGCCCGGGCGTCCACCACGTGGGCGTGGCGGTGCCCGACTACCGGGCGACGCTCGACGAGCTCGGCGCGCGCGGCCACGAGGTACTGCTCGGCGGCACCTACAACGGCGTCACGTTCGCGTACCTCTCGACCGATCGCGACCTCGGCGTCGTCACCGAAATGTTCGACGGGGCGCCCGGCAAGGATCAGCAACCGGACGCGACCTACCCGTGACGATCTCCGCGGACAGGCCCTACTCCGTCGGCCAGATCGTCTGGGAGCCGACTGACGACGCGCGCGAGAACTCGGTGCTCGCGCGGTACACGGCGTCGATCGGGCGCGCGGGGCAACCGTTCGACGAGCTCTGGCACTGGTCGGTGACCGACCTCGACGGCTTCTGGTCGTCGCTGTGGGACTTCTTCGAGATCAAAGCGGACACGCCGTACGAGCGGGTGCTGACGTCGCGCGAGATGCCGGGCGCGAAGTGGTTCCCGGGCGCTCGGCTCAACTACGCGGCGCACATGCTCGGCCGCGACGAGGACACCGACGCCGTCGCCATCCGCGCCCGCTCGCAGGCGCGTGACCCGTTCGACCTGACCTTCGGCGAGCTGCGCGACCAGGTCGCGCGCGCCCGCGCCGGGCTCCAGCGGCTCGGGGTGCAGCACGGCGACCGCGTCGTCGCCTACCTGCCGAACATCCCCGAGGCGCTGGTCGGGTTTCTCGCGTCGGCCTCACTCGGTGCTGTGTGGGCGACGTGCCCGCCGGAGTTCGGACCGCGCAGCGTGCTCGACCGGCTCGGGCAGCTGGAGCCGACCGTGCTGTTCGCGGTCGACGGCTACACCTGGGGAGAGACGCGGTTCGACCGCCGGGCGCAGGTGGCCGAGGTGCGCGCCGCGCTGCCGTCGCTGCGCACGGTCGTACACGTCCCCTACAACGGCAACGAGCTTCCCGGCGCTGTGCCGTGGAGCGAGCTGGTCTCCGAGGCAGGCCCGCTGGAGTTCGACGCCGTTCCATTCGACCACCCGTTATGCGTGCTCTTCTCTTCTGGCACGACCGGCCTGCCGAAGGCGATCGTCCACGGGCACGGCGGGATCCTGCTCGAGCACCTGAAGAACCACGGCCTCTCGTGGGACCTGCGCCCGGGCGACAGCCTGATGTGGTTCACGACCACCGCCTGGATGATGTGGAACGCACTGATGTCGGCGCTACTGCTGCGCGCGTCGATCGTGATGCTCGACGGGAACCCGGGGTATCCCGACCTGGCGACGCAGTGGCGGATGGTCGAGGAGACGAAGGCGACCATGTTCGGCCTCAGCCCCGCGTTCACTATGGCCTGCCGCAAGGAGGGCCTGGAGCCCGGCCGCGACTTCGACCTCTCGACCCTGAAGCAGATCTGTGCGGCCGGCTCGCCGCTGCCGGCCGACTCGTACGAGTGGATCTACGACCAGGCCGGGCCGGAGGTGATGCTCAACGTCGGCAGCGGCGGCACCGACGTCTGCACCGGGCTAGTCCAGGGCTACCCGCTGCTGCCGGTGTACGCGGGCGAAATGGCCGGCAAGTGCCTCGGCGTGGACATCGCCGCGTTCGACCCGGACGGCAACGAGGTCGTCGGCGAGCTCGGCGAGCTGGTGATCCGCAGTCCGATGCCGTCGATGCCGGTGAAGTTCTGGAACGACGAGGACGGCTCCCGCTACCGCGCCGCCTACTTCGAGTTCTACCCGGGCGTCTGGCGACACGGCGACTGGATCATGTTCACCGAACGCGGCACGTCGATCATCACGGGCCGCTCCGACGCAACGCTGAACCGCGGCGGCGTTCGGCTGGGGACGAGCGAGCTGTACAGCGTCGTCGAGGAGTTCGACGAGGTGCTCGACGCGCTCGTCGTCCATCTCGAGGCGACCGACGAGCTGCTGCTGTTCGTCGTCCTCAGGGACGGCGTGGAGCTCGACGACGCTCTGAAGGGCCGCATCTCGAACGCGCTCCGCTCGGGCCTGTCGCCGCGCCACAAGCCCGACGACATCGTCGCCGTCCCGACGATCCCGCGGACGATGACCGGCAAGAAGCTCGAGCTGCCGGTGAAGAAGATCCTCACCGGCACCCCGGTCGACGAGGTCGTCAGCAAGGACGCGCTTGTCGACCCGGCGTCGATCGAGCCGTTCGCCGAGTACGCGGCGTCGCGTTCGACCTAGTAACACAGTGTTACTAGCTCCGAAAACGCCCTGGTAATGCGGGCGTTGGGGCCTTGTAACACTGTGTTACTTGCTCCGAATCGGCCTGCGCGGACGCGGCCGGGGAGTCATATAGTTGGCCGGTGGGGATCCAGCTGAGCGACGACGCACGCGCGAGTCTCGGCGCGATCTGCGACACCTTCGTCCCGGGGACGGACGGGCTGCCGTCGGCGACCGACCTGCACGTCCACGACGTGATCCTCGACGTGATGGGGGGCAACCCGAGCGCTGACGCACGCGGCTGGTTCGCCGGGCTGATCGAGGGCTGGGATCCCGCCTTCGCCGCCGGGTCGCAGGAGGAGCGCGAGCGCGACCTGCTCGCGTGGTGCGACTCGGCCGACGTCATGCAGCGCGCCTCGTTCCAGGCGCTGCGCAAGCTGACGCTCGTCTTCTACTACACGCTCCCCTGGCAGGGCGAGGGCCCGAACCCTGTCGATGCGGCGCTCGGCTACCCCGGCCCGCACGGGGTGCTCCCGGACGCGTCGCCGAAGACGATCACACCGCTGGAGATCACCGGCGACACCGAGCTCGAGTGCGACGTCGTCGTCGTCGGGTCGGGCGCGGGCGGCGGCACGGCCGCCGGGGTCCTGGCCGCGGCCGGCCTCGACGTCGTCGTCGTCGAGGCGGGTGGGTACTACAGCGAGGAGGACTTCGACGGCGCCGAGCTGAGCGGGTACGCGCGGCTGTACCTCGGCGGCGGCGGTATCGCGACCCCCGACGGGAGCATCGGGCTGCTCGCCGGCTCCTGCCTCGGCGGCGGCACCACCGTCAACTACACCTGGTGCTTCCGGCCGCCCGACCACGTGCGCCGGGAGTGGCAGGAGCGCTTCGGCCTCGACGATTGGGCGGGCACGGACTTCGACGACAGCCTCGACGCGGTCTGGGACCGGATCCGGGTCAACCCCGACAACAGCCCTCCCTCGCGCCGTGACCTTCCCTTCCGAGCGGGCCTCGCCGAGCTCGGCTGGGACTCCCAGGTGATGCAGCGGAACACGGTCGGCTGCACGGAGGACATCTGCGGCCAGTGCCACTACGGCTGCCCGACCGGCGCGAAGCAGTCCACCCTCAAGACCTGGCTGCAGGACGCGTACGACGCCGGCGCGCGGATCGTCGTGAACGCCCCCGTCGACAAGGTCGTGATCGAGAACGGCGAGGCGAAAGGGGTCGAGGCGACCACGGCCGCCGGGCACAGGCTCACGGTCCGCGCCCGCGCCGTCGCCGTGGGCGCAGGAGCGATCGACACGCCGGCGGTGCTGGTCCGCTCGGGCCTCGACAACCCGAACGTCGGCAAGAACCTGATGATCCACCCGGTGCTGCTGGTCTGGGCACAGTTCGAGGAGGAGATCCTCCCCTGGACCGGGCGTCTTCGGCTCGACCTACTCCGACCAGTTCCTCGACATGGGTGAGGGCTACGGCGTCAAGTACATGCACGCCTCGTTCCACCCGTCCGACCTCGCCGTCTTCGCCCCCTGGCGCGGCGCCCGCGAGCACTCGGAGCTGATGATGCAGTTGCCCCACACGGCCGGCTACGGCATCCTCCAGCGCGCCCGCGACGCCGGCGAGGTCGTGGTCGGCAAGGACGGCCTCCCGACGCCGCTCTGGAGCCTCTCCGACTTCGACCGCGAGACCATGCGCAAGGGGCTGGACGGGCTCGCCCAGATCATCGAGGCGGGCGGGGCGCGGCGGATCTACACGCCGCACGCCGGTTGGGTGTCCTACGACCCGGGCACGACGACGCGCGAGTCGATGCTGCAGGCGGCCGACGACCACGGCTGGGGCCCTGCCCAGCTCACGCTCGGCGCGTTCCACCTGATGGGGACCGCCCACATGGGCAGCTCCCGGAACACCGCGGTGTGCGATCCCACCGGCGAGGCGTGGGACGCACGCAACCTGTTCGTGGTCGACGGCTCGGCGCTGCCGACCGGCCTCGGCGTGAACCCGATGGTCACGATCGAGGCGGCCGCCCACAAGATCGCCCGCGGCATGGTTGCCAAGCTGTCGTGAGCGGCGCCGGCAACGACCTGCTCTGCCTGTACTGGACCGGCTCCGGGCCGGTCGAGGTGCACTTCGGCCGGGAGTGGAGCCTGTTCGACCTCGCCGACCGCTGCGCACAGGCGGAGCGCGCCGGGTTCAAGGGGATCGGGATCTGGCACGCCGACCTCGAGCACGTCCTCGAGACGCGCACGCTCGCGGAGATCAAGTCGCTCCTCGACGCCCACGGGCTCGAATACCTCGAGCTCGAGTTCATCTGGGAGTGGTTCCTGCCACCCGACGACGAGCGCCGCCGCGCCGCCGAGCCGACCAAGCGCATGCTCTACGAGGCGGCCGCCGCGCTCGACGCGCACCACATCAAGGTCGGGAACATCCCGGGCACGCCGTGCGAGCTGCCGCGGCTGACCGAGGCCTACGCCGAGCTCTGCGCGGAGGCGGCCGAGCACCACGGCGCGACGATGGTCTACGAGTTCATGCCGCCCGACGTCAACGTCCACGACCTCGACACGGCGCTCGCGCTCGTCGACGGCGCCCAGGCGCCGAACGGCGGCCTGGCGATCGACACCTGGCACATGGCCAAGCTGGGGATCCCGCCGGCCGAGATGCTGCGCATCCCTGCGGAGCAACTCGCCTGGGTCGAGCTCTCCGACGGGCAGTGGGAGAACATGGCCGATCCGGTCGACGAGGTGATCAACCACCGCAAGCTGCCCGGCGAGGGCGAGTTCCCGATCCGCAGCTACGTCGAGGCCTGCCGGACGGCCGGCTACGCCGGGCCGTGGGGGGTCGAGGTGCTCTCCGAGGAGCTCCGCAACCTCCCGATCGAGCAGATCTTCGACCGCTCCTACGCGACGGCCGCCGCACAGCTCGCCTAGACCTTCGTCGCCCGGTACGCCTTCCGCACGACCTCGGTGTACGGCACGGGGCTGACCACCGCGCGCATCTCCGTCTGCACGTGCGCCTCGACGGTGGGCTTGGTCGAGCCGCCGTCCTCCTCGCCCCACACGAAGGTCACGTCCGTGCCGGGCTCGGCGACCTCCGCGTCGAGCACGGCCAGGGTCAGCATCTTCCCCTCGTTCGAGCTGTAGCCGATCCACGTCGACAGCCCGACCGTCTCGCCGTCGACCGTGACGCGGTCGAAGGGGTGCATGCAGTAGACCGCGGAGGGCCAGTCCATGAACTTCGCGCGGTCGTCCTTGCGGAACATCGACCCGATCGTCGCGGTGACGTCGTCGTCGTCGAGCGCGAGCGTCACCTTCACGCGGTGGTCGTCGCCGGCCATGCCCTCCAGCGCCTCGCGGCCGACGAAGTCGTGGTCGAACTTGACGTAGCTGCCGTAGCCGAGGTCCCAGGGCGTGAAGTAGTAGTCCTCGATGTCGTCGGAGACGAAGCTCCCACCGATCGACGCGGAGCCCTCGTACCCGGCCGCCGGCAGCCACTCGCGGTACGCCCGGAGGCTCTCGCCGGTGTAGACGGCCGGCAGCGGCGAGGGGATCCAGCCCGACTCGAGGGTGTTCGACGAGTAGGCGCGGCCGCCCGCCTGCCGCAGCCCGAACTCCTCGCCGGCTGCGAGCAGCGCCTCGAGCACGGCGTCGCCGTCGTCCCAGGGGCCGAACAGCTCCCAGCCCGGCTGGCCGACCATGCCGTGGCGCAGGGCGCGAACGGTCTTCCCGGCGATCGTGACGGTGGTCATGTTGAAGAACTTCAGCTCGGGGGGCGTGCCGCCCAGCGCGCCCTCGATCACGTCCATCGCCGCGGGGCCCTGCACCTGATACCGGTACGACTTGCGCCGTCCGTCGCTGCGGAGCGCCGACCGCTGGTCGAGCTCGACCCGGACGTCGTAGCCGCCGGTCTCGGCGTGGTACGTGATCCAGTTCAGCGCCGGTGCGCGGCCGACGAGGTTGAACCGGTTCTCGTCCAGGTGGAAGAGGATCACGTCGCCGATCACGTGGCCCTCGGGCGTGCACGGGACGAAATGCTTCGCCTTGTCGACCGCGAAGTTCTCGAAGCTGTTCACCGCGAGTCCGGAGAGCAGCGCGTGGGCGTCGGGCCCCTCGACCGCCAGGTCAGCCATGTGGAACGACTGGTTGAAGAGCACGGCGGTCGTCTGCCACGACCGCTGCTCGTCCCGCCAGTTCGTGTACTCCGCGGGAACGCCCGGATACACGTTCGGGCCCGCCTGCGAGTTGCGCAGCAGCCCGGCGGGGCTGCCGACGTCGTCGAGCAGGTCTTGCAGGCTCCGCTCACTCATGGTCTTCCTCCGTTTCGGTGACGGACGCCGCCGGCACGGCGTCCTGCATGTGCTCTCCGAGATAGCTCGCGACCAGCAGTTGCCTGTTGGCGCGAAGGTGCTGCGCGTCGTTGTGAAGAACGATCTGGCCGTGTGAGAGGACGTAGCCGCGGTCGGCGACCTCGAGCGCCAGGTGGACGTGCTGCTCGACGAGCAGCACCGCGCACTGACGCTCGACCGCGAACGTGCGGACGACCGGCAGCAGCCACTCGACGATCACCGGCGCGAGACCGAGGCTGAGCTCGTCCAGCAGCATCAGCCGGGGCCGCCTGGCCAGCGCCCGGGCGACGGCGAGCATCTGCTGCTCCCCGCCCGAGAGGAGACCGGCGCGCCGGCCCTTCAGCTCCTCGAGCTTCGGGAAGTACTCGTACGCGAGCGCCTCGTCGAGCCGCTCGCCGCGGGGCGCGACGCGGAAGTGCTCGGCGACGGTCATGCCGAAGAACAGCCCGCGTCCCTCCGGCACGTGCGCGATCCCCAGGCGCGCGCGGGCGCTCGGCGAGATTCGTGCGAGATCATCGCCGGCGAACCGGACCAGCCCGCCCATCGGCTTCACGAGCCCGGAGATCGCCCGCAGCGTCGTCGTCTTGCCCGCGCCGTTGGCACCGAGCAGGGCGACCACCTCGCCCGCCGCGACGGTGATGTCGAGATCGCGGACGACCGCCGCCTGGTCGTAGCCGGCGGTCAGTGACTCGAGCGCGAGGACCGGCTCAGCCACGCTCGCCCTCCCCGGCCGGTTCGAGCGTCGACGCGGCGCTGCCCAGGTAGGCGGCGATCACGCGCTGGTCGTTGCGCACGGCGTCCGGCGCGCCGCGCGCGATCACCTGCCCGAACTCGAGCACGACCACGTCGTCGCAGATCCCGAGCACGAGGCCCATGTCGTGGTCGACCAGGAGCATCGACTGCCCGCTGTCGGCGAGCCCGCGCAGCCGCGCGCCGAGCTCCTCGCTCTCGTTCGTGTCGAGACCGGCGGCCGGCTCGTCGAGGCACACGACGCGCGGCTTCACGACGAGCGCACGGGCGATCCCCGCGAGCTTGCGCTGGCCCTGCGAGAGCTCACCGGGCAGACGGTCGACGACCGCCTCGAGGCCGAGCAGCTCGAGCACAGGCCCGATCTCGTCCGACCCCGACCGCGGCGGGGTCAGCGTCTCGCGAATCGTCCCCCAGACCGAAGGCCGGTGAGACGCGACCACGAGGTTCTCTCCGATCGTCAGGTCGTCGAACAGCTCGATCGACTGCCAGGTACGGGCGAGCCCGCGCCGCGCCCGCACGTGCGGGGCGACCCGCGACAGATCGTTGCCGTCGAGCTCGACCCGGCCCTCGGAACGGACGAATCCGCTGATCGCGTCGATGAAGGTCGTCTTGCCTGCGCCGTTCGGGCCGATCAGCCCGACCAGCCGCCCGTCACCCACCTCGAGGTCGACGCCGACGACCGCGTGCACCCCACCGAACGAGACCGAGATGCCCGTCGCCTTCAGGACGGGGGTCACCGCGCGCCCCCGCGGTGCGTCAGTTCGGGGTCGCCCAGCGCCCCTGGCGCCGGAGCTCGCTCGGCGAGCATCCGTACGCCGAGCGGAACAGGCGGCTGAACTGCTGCGGGCCGGGTAGGCCCCAGCGGCTGGCGATCGCGAGGATCGTCTCGTGATCCAGGGCGGGGTCGAGCAGGTCGCGGCGGCAGCGCTCCAGCCGCGTCGTCCTGATCCACCGGCAGACGCTCGTCCCCTCCGCCTCGAAGAGCTTGTGCAGATACCGAGTCGAGATGAAGCTGGCGCGGGCGATCCGCTCCGGATCCAGGTACGGGTCGTCGAGGTTCGCCTCGATGAACGCCTGGATGTTGAGCAGGATCTCGGTGCGCGTGCGCAGCCGCACCGTCTCGCGCACCTGGGACGACGACGTATACAGGCCGCGGATGAGATCGACCACACACTCGGCCGTGTTCGGCGCCTCCGCATCCGTGATCGTCCCGTCCTCCAACCCGCCGATCACGCTGCGGAAGAACGCGACCGCCGCCCTCGGCAAGCCCTCCGTCCCGGAGATCCCGAGCGCGGTGCAGCCGCTGATCTGCGCCTCTTCCCGCCCGAGCAGCTGGCGCGGCACCCGCACGACCAGCGACTCGTACGGCTGGTCCGCCTGGAAGATCACCGGATGTGAGGTCTCGTAGCTGATCACGTCCCCGGCCCGGGCCACGCCCGTCCGTCCTTCCTGCGCGGCATGGACCTGGCCGCGGAGGACGACCGAGAGGTGCAGGCACTCCGGATCGCACGCGGCGATCGCCTGCGAGCTGCGCGTCATCGTGTTGGGCGCCGCGGCGATCCTGAACAGGCTGAGCGGCCCGAGGTCGTAGCCCCACATGCGCCCGTCGAAGCGCACCGTCTCCGGACTGCGGATCTGCACAGGCAGGTAGGCATCGAACGCCGCCTCCGACCAGTAGTCCAACCGTTCGCGGGCCGGCACCGACGCTGTGTCGATCAACAGCATGCGAGCCGGGCCTGAGACAGGGCCATTGTGGCCATTGTGAACCCGATCTTCTCGCGTGTGCCCACGAAGAGCAAGCCACGGCCGCTACCTGCCCACTCCGGCGGCCCGGGAGAGCTGCCTCGTCGCGAGGCGCGCGCCCTCGGCCAGCGCGTCGAGCTTGGCCCACTGGATCGTGGGGTGGACGCGCCTGACGCCGGCGCTCTGGGCAAAGCCGCAGTCGGTGCCGCCCATCACGTTCTCAGGCCCGACGAGCCCGGCGAGCCTGACGAGCCGCTCGGCGACGAGCTCCGGGTGCTCGACGACGTTCGTGTGATGGGTGACGACGCCCGGGACGAGCACCTTGCCCTCGGGGAGCGCGACGTCCTCCCAGAGCCGCCACTCGTGCTCGTGGCGCGGATTCGCCTGCTCGATCAGGTAGTACCGCGCCTCGACGCGCAGGACGAGGTCGATCACGTCGGCGAGCGCCGGGTCGAAGACGTGCGGCCCGTGCCAGCTGCCGAAGCACACGTGGTACCGCACGCGCTCCTCGGGGATACCCGCGAGCGCGTGGTTCAGGGCCTCGATCCGGAGCTCCGCCCAGCGCCGGTAGTCGTCGACCGACCCGCCCCGGGCGAGGATCGAGTCGTACTCGTGCAGCAGCACGGCGTCGTCGACCTGAAGCAGAAAGCCGGCGTCGACGATCGCCTTGTACTCCTCGTGGAGCGCGTCCGCGACCGCGAAGACGAGCTCCTCCTCCGTCGCGTAGTACTCGTTGCGGAGCCAGTAGACGCTCGCGGGCGCGACCACCGGCAGGAAGGTGTCGACCACGTCCACCGTCTCGAGCGCCGCCCGGAAGCGGGCGATGTCGCGCTCGAGCGCGGCCGGGTCGTACTCGATCGGCCCGGTGCAGAACCAGTACCGGCCGGCCGTCGACGGCGCCGCCCTGCCGTCGTCGTCCACCTGCACGCGGCTCTTGACGTCCCGGGCGTGCGCGGCGTCGTGCTCGGCGTAGAACTCGGGAAACGCCAGGCGGTCGCGGCTCGGCGGCAGGATGCTCTCGCCCTCGAGCGGGACGAGCCTCGGCTCCAGGCCGCTCACCCGCTCGTACAGGTAGGTGATCCACGACTCCTTGCCCAGCTCGCCGTCGTCGATCACGTCGATCCCGACGTCCGCCTGCCGACGGACGACGTCGGCGACGGCGGCGGCCAGCACGTCCTCGCCGGCGTCGCCCTCCAGCAGCTCCGGCGGCCGGATCAGGCTCCCCGTGTGCGTGGTCAGGATGCGCTCGCTCACGTCTTCTCCACCGCGAGCGCGGCCTTGCGCTGCCGCCGGAGCTGGTGCTTCCGGTAGGTGGCGCCCGCGACGCCGTCGGGGTTCTGGATCAGCGTGACGATCAGCGCCAGGCCTGCGAACAGCAGCGCGTAGTTCCCCGAGACCCCGAACCATTTCTCCAGCGCGTAGGGGAAGAGCGCCTCGACCGAGATCAGACCGGCGAAGATCGCGCCGGAGACCATGGTGATGCCGCCCACGTAGGCGAGCGCGATCAAACTGAGGGCGGTCAGCGCCGAGAAGCGGTTGACCGTGACCGAGCTGAAGTTGTAGCCGTAGAGGGCGCCGCTGATCCCCGCGATGAACGAACTGATCGCAAAGGCAGCGAGCTTGACGTTGCGAACGTCGATGCCGGCCGCCGCCGCGGCGCGCTCGTTCGAACGGACGGCGAGCATGCGCTGCCCGAGCGTCGAGCGCCGGAGGTTGGCGACATAGAGCCCGAGGAGGACGACCAGCACGACGACGAAGAAGCCGAAGACCGGGCTCGGCACCTTCCCGTCGAGTCCCCGGAACCCGTTGTACGGGCCGAGGTCGAGGCCGAGCTTGGGCTCGGGTACCGGAGAGCTGGAGGTGCCGCCGCCCCACGTCGAGTTGGTGAAGACGAACTGCTCGATCGCGACCGCGGCGGCGAGGGTGATCACCGCGAGGCTGACCCCGCGCACGCGCAACGCCGAGAAGCCGATGCCGACGCCCACCACGGTCGCTCCCAGCGCGCCGATGAGCATCACCTCCGGGAAGCCGACGCCGTGGTTCGTGGCGAGGTGGGAGATGATGAATCCGGAGATCCCGGCGAGGGCCAGCTGCACGACGGAGATCTGGCCGACGAAGCCGGTGATCACTACCACCGACATGCACATGATCGTGGCCAGGAGCGACGTGATCAGCGCCTGGCGGAAGTCGTACGGGAAGGCGATCAGCGCCACGACGGCGGCCGTGGTCCCGAGGAGCGCCGACGGCCACAGCCGCGTCGCCCGCGGGGCGAGCGGGAGCCGCTGCTCGACCAGCTCGCCGCGCGTCGGCAAGCTGGTCCCGCGCACGAACATGGCGACGACCATGAGCAGGAAGACGAGCAGGGGCTGCACGCCGGGCATCGCCACGCCGTTGTCGGTCGGGAACCAGCTCTGGATCTGGAAGTAGTAGAGGACGCTCTCCAGCGCGCCGATCGCGAGCCCGACGAGGCAGGCGATCCAGAACGACGTGAACCGCGCGAAGAGCGCCGCGGTCAGCGCCGGCACGACCTGGAGCGGGAGCGCCGCCGGGTCGAGCTGCACGATCGACGCGGCGAGCACGCCGAGGCCTCCGGCGAAGAACGTCGCCAGGAGCGTGCTCCACAGCGCGAGCTGGTTTGGCGAGAGGCCGATCAGCATCGCCCCGACCTCGTTCTCCGAGGCGGCCCGGTTCGCGAGCCCGTAGCGGGAGTAGCGGTACACCAGCGAGAGCGCGAGCGTCGCCGCAAGGACGACGCCCGGCAGGATGAACCGGTCGACCGGCACATTCGAGCCGAAGACCGTGACGAAGCCGCTCGGCAGCACCGACGGCTGGGGCTTCGTGCCGATCCCGAACGCGATCGACACGAACGCCTGGGCGACGAGCAGCAGGCCGAGCGAGGCGGCCAGCTTGGCCAGGGGCGTCGCCGTTCGCAACGGCCGGAAGATCCCGTACTCGACGGCCAACCCGATCACCAGCAGGAAGACCGCCGTGACGGCCAGGGCCGGCCCGGTCGAAAGGTACGGAGCGTGTACCTCGCCGAAGCCCGGCGTGCCCGCCCACGGCCGGCTCCCGGTCCTCAGCGACCAGTAGCAGTACCCGGCGAGCATCGCCACGGCGCCGGTCGAGAGGTTGATGATCCCCGACCCGCGGTACGACAGGACGATCCCGATCGCGATCCCCGCGATCAGTGACCCCGCCCCGAGGCCGAGGATCGCCTGGAGGACGATCTGCTTCCAGTCCATGTGCGACTCCTACCGCGACAGAAGCGGGGCCGCCCCGATGGGCGGCCCCGCTTCGAGGAGGAAGGACGTCGTGCTACCCCCCGAGCTTGAAGGTGCTCGGCGGGCGGAGGAAGCCGGTGATGCGCTTGAACTTGCCGGCGCCCTGGTACTGGAAGAACTGCGCCTGGTCGTTGCAGGCGGCCGGCTCGGCCGGGTACTTCCCGCAGTTCAGGCTCGGCGCGCCGAGTGCCTGCGGGCCCTTGAACGCCCGGATCGCCTTGGTGAAGTTCGCCGAGTTCGCGTTCTTCACGCCGAGCTGGTTCATCATCTTGACCGTCGTCAGGAGCTGTCCCCAGGCGACGATCACCCATGCGTCGGCCGCCAGCTTCGGCTGGCCGACCAGCGTCAGCCCTTTCACGAACGGCTTCACGGCCGGATCGGTCGTGTCGAAGCCGAGCGACGAGGCGATGCCGTAGATCCACTTGGGCAGGTCACCGCCGAGGCCGGCCGCCACGGCCGGGTCGAGGCAGAGCGGGTTCGAGACGACCGGCGTGCTGCTCTTCCCGAGCGACGCGAGCGCCTTGGCGATGTTGACGCAACCGGCAGCGTTGGACTGCGGGACGATCATGTCCGCGTTCTGTGCGCCTGCCGCGGTCAGCGGCCCGGTCAGGTCGGTGGCTGTCGGGGCGAAGCCGACCAGCGTCGTCTTGATCCCGGCCGACTCGAGGCTGTCCTTCTCGATCTTTGCGCCGTAGTCGATGCCCGGGATCTGCGGATAGACGACGGCGGCGGTCTTCGCGTGGAGGACGTCCTTGCCCAGCGTGCCCCACGGGCCGAGCACGGAGTCGTTCGACCCGAAGAGGGCGAAGCCGTTCTTGCGCTGCGCGTCGACCGGCAGCAACTCGACGCCGCCGACGGTCGGCTTCTTGTTCCCGAGCGCAGCGTAGAACGACTGGTTGCCGACGGCGACCGCGCCGAACTCGACGACGTTGATCCGCTTGTCGTTGGCGAACTTCTGGCCGCACTTCGTGCCCTCTTCCTCCGCGGAGGTCGTGAAGCAGTAGCTGACGACGAGGGGGTGGCCCTGGACGCCGCCGAGGTATTTGTTCACGTACTGGACGGCGGTCTTGATGCCGTTCGTCCAGCCGGGCCCGATGAGGACCTGGCCACCCTGCGTGTTGATCGCGCCGATCACGACCGGCGCCAGCTTCGCGTTGGCCTTCCCTGGCTTTCCGCCCGTGTAGTTGACGTAGTTGGTCACAGGCCCGGCCGCCTGGTTCCCGAGCGCGATCGGAACCGCAACCGCGAGCGTCACCGCAACCAGTCCGAAGACGATTGCGAGGCGCCTGACAGGAGTTCCGGCTGCAAACCTCATGGCGTTCCTCCCTCCTACTGTTTTTTCGTCGACCGTCCGCCGGCACGGCGGACCGGTCCGATGAGCGCCGATCTTCGCGCGGCCGAAGCGCACGCTCTTCGCAGTCTGCGTACAGTCGCCGGCCGCGTGTTGATCATACGCGCACACTTTGCGCGGGCCTGACAGCGGCCGCGCTTGTCCGTACGGGGCTTCCTGGTTAGATTCGAGGCGCGGGAACCGAGCTGACGAAAGGAGCACTGGTGGCCAAGGAGATGGACAGAGACCGGCTCGTCTGGATGTTCACGCAGATGCTGCGCATCCGCGAGTTCGAGGAGCGGGTGAAGCGCACCTTCGAGGAGCACCCCGGCGTGATCCGCGGCCACACCCACCTCGCCGACGGGGCCGAGGCGTCGATCGTCGGCTCGCTGGCGACGCTGAACGCCGACGACCAGGTGCTGACGACGTACCGCTGTCACGGCTACCCGATCGCGCTCGGCACCGACACGAAGGCGATGATGGCCGAGGTCTACGGCCGCAAGGACGGGCTCTGCGGCGGCTACGGGGGCTCGATGCACCTGGTCGACCCCGCCCGCGGCTTCCTCGGGACATCCGGGATCGTCGGCCAGGGGATCCCGCACGCGGCCGGCGCGGCCTGGGCCGCCCAGATCCGCGGCAAGGGCCAGGTCGTGCTCAGCTTCTTCGGCGACGGCGCCTCCAAGCAGGGCGCGTTCCACGAGACGCTGAACATCGCGTCGCTCTGGAAGCTCCCCGTCGTGTTCGTGATGGAGAACAACAACTACAACGTGCACACGCGCTCCGACCAGGAGGACGCGAACGCCGCCGCGGGCGAGCCGCTCGCGGTGAAGGCGAAGGCGTTCAGCATGCCCGGCGTCACGGTGGACGGCGGCGATCCGCTCGCGGTCTACGAGACCGTCGGCGCGGCGGTCGAGCGCGCCCGCTCGGGCGAGGGGCCGACGCTCGTCGAGTCGCTCGTCTACCGGCTCAGTGCGCACGGCAACCTGATCGCGCCCCCGGGCGTGCCGCTGCACTACCCCGAGCACGAGGCGATCACCTTCTTCGGCAACACCGAGGAGTACGAGGCCGCGCTACGCGGCGACCCGGTGCCCCGTTTCCGCGCGAAGCTCGTCGAGGACGGGACGCTGAGCGCCGACGAAGCAGACGCGATCGCCGCGTCGGTGCAGCAGGAGATGCAGGAGGCCGTCGACTTCGGGCTCGCGAGCCCCTTCCCGGCGGCGGAAGACGCCGTCAAGTTCGTCTACGCCTGAGGAGGGCCGATCAATGGCAACGCACGAGCTTCCCTACATCGCCGCGATCGGCGAGGCGATCGCCGAGGAGATGGCGCGGGACGAGTCGGTCCTCTACTTCGGCCAGAACCTCGCCACCACCGACGACGACCCGTTCCTCAAGGCGTTCGGCTCCGACCGCGTCCGCGTGACGCCGATCTCCGAGACCGCCGAGATCGGGATGGCGGTCGGCGTCGCGATGGCCGGCTTCCGGCCGGTGGTCGAGCTGTACATGGCCGAGTTCATGCTGGTCGCGATGGACCAGGTCGTGAACGAGGCGAACCGCTTCCACTACATGAGCGCCGGGCAGGTGAAGGTGCCGCTGGTGCTGAAGGCCGGGTACGGCTTCACGTGCGGCTGGGCCGGCCAGCACACCGGGACGATCTACGGGATGTTCATGGGCGTCCCCGGCCTGAAGGTCGTCGTCCCGTCGACGGCAGCCGACGCCAAGGGCCTGATGACGACCGCGATCCGCGACGACAACCCGGTCGCCTACTTCCACCACTACCTGCTCACCCTCGAACACGGCGACGTCCCCGACGGCGAGTACGCGATCCCGTTCGGCGAGGCCGCGGTGGTGCGTGAGGGCGGCGACGTCACGATCGTGGCGATCGGATGGTGCGTGGGGAAGGCGCTCGCGGCCGCCGAGCAGCTCGCAGCGGAGGGCGTCGAGGCCGAGGTGATCGACCCGCGCACGCTCGCTCCGCTCGACCTGAAGACGATCCTCGAGTCGGTCGAGAAGACCGGGCGGCTCGTGGTCGTCGACCAGTCGACGCGGCACGGGTCGGCGGCAGCGGTGATCGCGGCGGAGGTGGCCGACGCGGGCTTCTCGGCGCTGAAGGCGCCGGTGAAGCTCGTCACCGCCCTCGACGCGACGATCCCGTACGCGGAGGCGATGGAGGAGTACCTCCTGCCGAGCGAGGCACGGGTGGTCGACGCCGTCCAGCAGGTGCTGGGCTCGTCGGTTCCCGCGTAGCCCAATGGCAGGCGCGGATCTGCTGCGCGCGATGTGGCGGATCCGCGTCTTCGAGGAGGAGGTCGGCCGCCTCACCCGTGCGAACGAGGTGCACGGCCTCGTCCACCTGAGCGTGGGTGGTGAGGGCGTCGCGGTCGGCGTCTGCGGGCAGCTGCGCGACGACGACCCCGTGTATTCGGCGCATCGCGCGCACGGGCACGCGCTGGCGAAGGGCGCGCCGATGGGGCCGCTGATGGCCGAGCTGATGGGACGGGACGCCGGCCTCTGCCGCGGGCTCGGGGGGTCGATGCACGTGGTCGACGCCGCCCACGGGTTCATGGGCGCGACCGGTGTGGTCGGCGGCAACGTGCCGCTCGCGCTCGGCTCGGCGCTGGCCGCGCGGCTGACCGGATCCGACGCGGTCGCGGTCGTCTTCTTCGGCGACGGCGCGGTGCAGGGCGGGATCTTCATCGAGTCGGTCAACCTCGCCGCGCTCTGGAAGCTGCCGGCGATCCTCGTCTGCGAGAACAACGGCTTCGCCGAGTTCACGCCGCGCTCGGCGCACACGCCGGTCGAGCGCGTGACCGACTGGGTGGCGCCGTGGGGAATCGAGCGCGCGACCGTCGACGGCAACGACGTCGGCGCGGTCCGCGAGGCGTTCGGCGGGTTCCTCGGGAAGGCACGCGGCGGGGAAGGCCCGTTCCTGCTCGAGTGCCTGACCCACCGCCTGCGCGGCCACTACGAGGGCGACCCGCAGCTCTACCGCCAGGCGCTCGCCGCCGAGGAGTGGCAGGAGCTCGACCCGATCCTGCGGCTGCAGCGGCAGCTCGGGGTCGAGGAGGGCGAGGCGGAGGCGCGCGCCGAGGTGGCCGAGGCGATCGAGTTCGCCCGGGCGAGCCCCTTCCCGCCGCCGGAGCTCACGGCCGAGATGGTCTATGCCTGACGTCACCTACCTGGGCGCGATCACCGCGACGCTGGCCGAGGAGATGCGCGCCGACGACCGCGTGCTCGTGCTCGGCGAGGACGTCGCCGAGGGTGGGCCGTGGGGCGCGACCGCCGGCCTCGCCGAGGAGTTCGGAGTGGAACGCGTCCGGAACACCCCGATCAGCGAAGCGGCGATCGCCGGGATCGCGATCGGCGCCGCCCAGTCCGGCCTGCGCCCGGTGGTCGAGATCATGTTCATCGACTTCCTCACGCTCGCGCTCGACCAGCTGGTCAACCAGGCGGCGAAGGCGCACTTCATGTCCGGCGGCCAGCTGACCGCGCCGATGGTGCTGCGCACGCAGGGCGGCGCCGGCCAGCGCGGCGGCGCCCAGCACTCGCAGAGCCTCGAGGCCTGGCTGACGCACGTCCCCGGCCTGAAGGTGGTCATGCCCTCGACCGCCGCCGACGCCGCCGGGCTCCTCCGCTCGGCGATCGCCGACCCGAACCCGGTCGTCTTCGTCGAGAACAAGACGCTCTATTTCCGCACCGAGGAGGCCGCACGGGAGGAGGTACCGATCGGCCGCGCGCGGATCGCCCGGCCCGGCCGCGACGTCACCGTCGTCGCCCTGTCGCGTCTCGTTCCGGAGGCGCTCGCCGCCGCCGACGAGCTCGCCGCCGAGGGCATCGAGGTCGAGGTGATCGACCCGCGCACGCTCGTCCCGCTCGACCTCGACACGATCGTCGAGTCGGTCGCGCGCACCCACCGGCTCGTCGTCGCCCACGAGGCGGTCGTCCACGGCGGCTTCGGCGCCGAGATCGCCGCCCAGGTCCAGGCGGCGGCGTTCGACGAGCTCGACGCCCCGATCGCGCGTGTGGGCGCACCGTTTGCGCCGATTCCCTTCAGCCCGCCGCTCGAGGACGCCTACCTCCCTGGCCGGGAGGACGTGGTCGCGGCGGTGCGCACCCTCCTCGGTCGGTAGCGCGCGGCTGCTCCTCCGTAGCAGCGGCTCTATGATCTCCGACGCGGGTGCAGGCTGGAAGCCGAAGCGGCTGCGTCCAGCTGTCCGCGAGGATGCCGACAGAGAAGTCCCGAGACAGGTTTGCGAGGAGGGAAATCCAATGAACGTGCTCTCCCAGTTGGCCCACGTCGAGATCCTCACGCCCGCGCCCGAGGAGTCGCTGCGCTTCTTCACAGACGTCCTGGGGCTCGAGGAGTCAGGTCGCGAGGGAGGCTCGGTCTTCTTGCGCGGCTGGGGCGAGCGCTTCTTCCATTCGCTCCAGCTCACCGAGGCAGACCAGCCGGGCCTTGGTCATATCGCCTGGCGAGCCGTGGGGCCTGAGGATCTGCAGCGGGCCGTCGAGCGGCTCGAGGCCGCGGGCGCCGGCCAGGGCTGGAGCGATGGCTCGCCCGGCCAGGGGGCGACCTTCCGGTACCGCGGCCCGGGCGGTCACCTGCACGAGGTGTTCTGGGAGGTCGAGCGCTTCGTCGCTCCTGCGGGCCGGGAGTCGCCGTTTCCGAACCGGCCGCAGCGGTTCGTGCCGCGAGGAGTCGCCGCGCGCCAGATCGACCACGTCACCGTCGCAACCGCCGACCCGGGCGCCGACGCCCGTTGGTACCGCGACACGCTGGGTCACCGGTTCATGGAGTACACGGTCATCCCCGACCGGCCGGACTGGGTCGTGTTCGCAATGACGACCGTCTGCGAGCGGGCGCACGACATGGGGCTCGTCTGGGATCCTTCGCCGGTGCCCGGGAGGATCAACCACCTCGCCTACTGGGTCGACTCGCGCGAGGAACTGCTGCGCGCAGCCGACGTCCTGCTCAACCAGGACGTCGCGATCGAGTTCGGGCCCGGAAAGCACGGCATGGGCGAGCAGGACTACCTCTACTTCCGCGAGCCCGGCGGCATGCGTATCGAGCTCAACAGCGGCGGCTACCGGAATTACGAGCCGGACTTCGAGACGGTCCGTTTCGAGCCGCAGCAGGGCTCGAACGTCTTCTACAAGAACGCCGCGCTACCGCACTCGATGTTCGAATCCTTCCCGCCGGTGGAGTTCTCCCCGCCCGAGGCCGAGGAGTCGAAGACGGCGACAGGGCTCTTCAACTGATGCGCGTCCTCGTCGTCGGCGGGGGTATCGGTGGCCTGTCGATCACCATCGCCCTGAGACAGCGCGGCGTCGCGGTCGACGTCGTCGAGATCAACCCCCGGTGGGACGTCTACGGCGTCGGCATCATCCAGCCCGCCAACGCGATCCGTGCGCTCGACGCGCTCGGCCTCGCCGAGGCGACCGTCGATCAGGGCTTCGCGATGAGGGCCTCCCGCTTCCACGACAGCCAGGGCAACCTGCTCGCCGAAATCCCTGCGCTCGACCTGCTCGGGTCGAGGTACCCGCCGATGAACGGGATCACCCGGCCCCGTCTGCATGCGATCTTCCAGGACGCGGTCAGAGCCTCGGGAGCGGAGGTGCGGCTCGGGATGACCGTCACGGAGGTCGGCGAGGACGGCCGGGTCGTCTTCTCCGACGGCAGCACGGGAGCGTACGACCTCGTCGTCGGCGCGGACGGCATCCACTCCGTCGTCCGCGGACTCGCCTTCCCGGACGCGCCCGCGCCCGAGTACACGGGTCAGATCGTCTGGCGCTACAACGTGCCCCGGCCGGAAGGTCTCGAGACGCTCGACATGTTCGTGGGCTCGAACGGCAAGGCAGGCTTCGTGCCGCTCGCTCCCGATCTCATGTACATGCTCTACATCGAGGCTGTCCCGGCCGACGGGGTGAAGATGCCGCAGGGCCGGCTGGCCGAGATCTTCCGCGAGCGGCTGGGCGAGTTCGGCGGCCCCGTCGCCGAGATGCGGGACCGCTACGTCACCGACGCCGAGGGCGTCGTCGTCCGGCCGGTCGAGTCGCTGCTCGTTCCCCCGCCGTGGTTCCGGGGTCGCGTCGTCCTCGTCGGCGACTCCGCCCACGCCACCTCTCCGCACGTCGGCCAGGGCGGCGCGATGGCGATCGAGGACGCCCTCGTCCTCGCCGAGGAGATCGACCGCGACGACGATCTCCAGTCGGCCTTGCATCGCTACACCGATCGGCGTTACCCCCGCTGCCGGGAGATCTGGGAGATCTCACGGCAGATCGGGATCTGGGAGATCGAGCACACGCCGCCGCCGGAGGCGGACTTCGTCGGGCTGACGATGAAATCCATCCAGGTCACCGCGGCGCCGGTGTGAGCGGTCGGGTGAAGATCGCGCGGGTCGAGACGACGGACGGGCCCGCGGACGGCTCTCGTCGAGGGCGACGTCCTCCGGCTGGCGCCCTCCGGAGACCGAGGTGCGTGCGCTACTCGGCGAGCCGTCGCGGTTCGAGCCGACCGGGCGAGACGGTGCCGCTCGAGGGCGCCCGACTGCTCGCTCCCGCTGGAGCCGCCTTCGATCCGTGACTTCGTGACCTTCGAACAGCACGTTCAGGGGATGGCGAAGCTGCACGACCCGCCACGGGACGTGCAACCGCAGTGGTACGAGGCGCCGACCTTCTACTTCTCGAACCCGCACTCGCTCGTCGGCGCGAACGACGACGTCCCGGTCCCGCCCGGCTGCCGCGTCTTCGACTACGAGCTCGAGGTCGCCGCCGTCATCGGCCGCGACGGCCGTGACCTCTCGTCCGAGGAGCGCCGGGGCGCACATCGCCGGTTACGCCATCCTCAACGACTGGTCCGCGCGCGATCTCCAGTTCGCCGAGATGCAGGTCGGCCTCGGCCCGGCGAAGGGCAAGGACTCTGCGATCACGCTCGGGCCGTGGATCGTCACCCGCGGACGAGCTCGAGCCGTACCGTCGCAACGGCCGCCTCGACCTCCGCATGGAGGTTTCGGTGAACGGCGAGCCGCGCGGCGGCGGACACGCTCGCGAACATGGCGTGGTCGTTCGAGGAGCTGGTCGCCTACGCGTCGCGCGGCGCCTGGATCCGCACCGGAGACCTGCTCGGGTCCGGGACGTGCGGCGGCGGCTGTCTCGGCGAGCTCTGGGGGCGCGCCGGCCGCCGCGAGCCGCCGCCGCTCGCCCCGGCGGACGTCGTCACGATGACCGTCGAAGGGCTCGGCACGATCTCGAACCGGGTCGTCCCGGGCATCGAGCCACTGCCGGTCCCGAAGGCGCGAAGCCGGGCCTGATGGGACGCACCTTCTACGACCTCTCGGACTGCCTTTCGAACGAGACCTCCGCGTTCGAGTTCAACAAGCACGAGATCACCTACGTGACGCCGGAGACGACGGCCGCGGATTCGGCGGCCTGGGGCCTCGGGCCCGAGTACTGGCCCGGCGGCGTCGCGCTCTCCGCCGAAGCCGTCACTCTCACGACGCATTCGGGCACCCACGTCGACGCGCCGCTCCACTACGGCCCGGCCGCGAGCGGGCACACGCGGACGATCGACGAAGTGCCGCTCGAGTGGTGCTACGGGCCCGGCGTCCGGCTCGACATGCGGCAGGCCGACCGGCAGGCCGGGATCACGCGCGCCGATGTCGAGAAGGAGCTCGAGCGGATCGGGCACGAGTTGCGGCCGCTCGACATCGTCCTCGTCTGGACGGGCACCGACCTCAAGCTGCCGGGCTACGAGAGCCGCCACCCTGGGCTGCGCCGGAGCGCGACCGAGTACCTCGTCGACGCCGGCATCAAGCTGATCGGGATCGACGCCTGGGGGCTCGACCGCCCCTTCGACGTCATGCTCGAGGACGCGAAGAGCGGCCAGGCCCAGTTCTGGGAAAGCCACCTGCTGGGGCGCGAGAAGGAGTACTGCCAGATCGAGCGGCTTGCCGGGCTCGACACGCTCCCGCGTCCGACCGGCTTCACGGTCTCCGCCTTCCCGTTCAAGCTCGAGCGCGCGAGCGCCGGCTGGGCCCGCGTCGTCGCGATCTTCGAGGAATGACCGCAGCGTCGGACCGGCGATCGCTCGAGGACGGCCGCGCCTGGCTCCTGCAGCGGCTCGAGCGCGGCATCCATCCGCTCGACTGCGTCGACCCGGCGACGGCACGGCGCGCGATCGAGTCGCTGTCCGGGCTCGATCCCGAGCCGTGGACCGCCGCCTGGGGTGCGGCGGCCGACGAGTGCGCCGCCCGGGCGGCCGGCGCACCCGACCAGGCCGCCAGGCAAGAGGCCCTTCTTCAGGCCTACGGCTTCTCGTTCCTCGGCCGCTACCCGGTGCCGAACCATCCGCTGCAAGGAACGCCAGTACGCGCGCGCACGGGAGTTCTTCCTCGAGGCCACGAGCCTCGACGACCCCCCGCTCCAACGCGTCGCCGTCGAGTTCGACGGACGCGAGGGCGAGGGCGACGAGGTCGTCTTCTACGTGCTGCGGCCGCGGGCGGTCGAGAGGCCGCCGGTCGTGATGCTCTGGGCGGGCATCGACACGTGGAAGGAGGACGCGTACCAGCGCAGCGGCACGCTCTTCCGGTCGAACGGCTTCGCGGTGATACTCGTCGACATGCCGGGCACCGGCGAGTCGCCGGTGCTGGCGGGACCCGACGCGGAGCGGCAGTGGACCCGGTTTTCGATTGGCTCGATGCGCAGGACGATCTCGACTCGACCCGGTGCGCAGCCGTCGGGGCGTCGTTCGGCGGCTACTGGGCGATGAAGCTCGCCCATACGCATCGCGAGCGGCTGAGCTGCGCCGTCAACTGGGCCGGGGGCGTGCACATCACCTTCACCCGCGAGTGGCAGGAGAAATCGCGGAACGCCTCGTCCTACCTGATGGATCTCATGCCCGCGCGGGCGCGGCTCGTCGGCGGCGAGACGTTCGAGGACTACGTCTCACGCTGCCGGGAGCTCTCGCTGCTCGAACAGGGGCTGCTCGACCAGCCGTCGGCCCCGCTCCTGCTGGTGAACGGCCGCGACGACGTCCAGAACTCCATCGACGACATCTACCTCAGCCTCGACCACGGCGACCCGAAGAGCGCCCGCGTCTTCGACGGCGGCCACATGGGCGAAGGTCCCGTCGTCCCGACGATCCTCTCGTGGGTGACCGAGAAGCTGCGCCGGCCGGAGGCCGAGGGCTGAGGTTTCCGCTTCGACCCGGACCGCCCGCTTCGCGGCGAGCCGTCCCCCTGTTCGACTATCCGAATGTTGGCCTCGCCTCGGCGAACCGGGACGATAGGCTCTCGCCGATGAGCATCCTCGGGAACCGGGTGCTGCGCACGGAGGACGATCGCTTCCTCCGCGGGCGCGGCCAGTACGTCGAGAACATCCCGCTCGAGGGCGCGGCGACGGTCACGTTCGTCCGCTCGCTGCTCGCCCACGCGAAGATCAACGGCATCGACACGAGCGCCGCCGAGGCGATCCCCGGCGTCCAGGTCTTCACCGCGAAGGACGTCGACCTGCCGCCGTTCGGGCCGCCGCCGCTGCCCGGGCTGAACGAGAAGATGGGCCGCCCGTGCGTCGCCGGCGACACCGCGCGCTTCGTCGGCGAGATCGTCGCGATCGTCGTCAGCGAGGACCGCGCCAGCGGCGCCGACGCCGCCGAGCTCGTGATGGTCGACTACGACCCGCTGACGCCCGTCGTCAACCCCGCGGACGCGCTGAAGGACGAGACGCTGATCTTCCCCGAGGCAGGCACGAACGTCGCCGCGCACACTCAGCCCTCCGCGAACGCCGACGACCTCTTCGACGGCTGCGAGGTCACCGTCTCCGACACGCTGGTCAGCCAGCGGATGGCGCCGTGCCCGCTCGAGCCTCGCTCGATCGCCGCGAAGTGGGAGGACGGCAAGCTCACCGCCTGGCTCTGCACGCAGACGCCGCACCAGGACCGCCACATCCTCGGCCTGATGCTCGGCCTCGACGACTCGACCGTGCGCGTGATCGCGCCCGACGTCGGCGGCGGCTTCGGCGCGAAGATGCTCCTGACCGAGGATCTCCTCGTCGCGTGGCTCGCCCGCAAGCTCGACCGGCCGATGCGCTGGACGGAGACGCGCAGCGAGAGCATGCTCGCCCTCCCGCACGGCCGCGCGATGCAGCTCTCGTTCACGATCGGCGGCACGAAGGACGGCAAGATCCTCGCCTACAAGCTCGACATCCTCGCCGACTGCGGTTCCTACCCGACGCTCGGCGCGTTCCTCGCGAACCTCACTGCATTGATGTCGAGCGGCGTCTACGACATTCCGCGGATCGAGGCCCAGGGGACAACCGTGGTCACGAACACGACACTCGTCTCCGCGTTCCGCGGCGCCGGCCGCCCGGAGGCGATCCAGGCGATCGAGGCCGCGGTCGACCTCTTCGCCGCCGAGATCGGCATGGACCCCGCCGAGGTGCGCCGCGTCAACTACGTCACCGAGTTCCCGCACAAGACGGTCACCGGCGCCCAGTACGACTCGGGTGACTACGCCGGCGCGCTCGACCTGGCGCTGCGCTCGGCCGGCTACGACGAGCTGCGCGCCGACCAGAAGCGGCGCCGCGACGAGGGCGGGACGAAGCAGATCGGCATCGGCCTCTCGTCCTACGTCGAGATCACCAACCCGCTCGGTGAGGCCGAGCTGGGCGAGGTGGAGATCACGCCGGACGGCGGTGCGATCGTCCGCACCGGCTCGTTCTCACACGGCCAGGGCCACGAGACGACGTTCGCGATGATCGCCGCCGAGCGGCTCGGCCTGCCGCTCGAGAAGGTCTCCGTGCACAAGGGCGACACCGACGAGGTCGCGTCCGGCACCGGCACCTACGGCTCGAAGTCGACGCAGATCGGCGGCACCGCCGCCCGCGAGGCCAGCGACACCGTCGTCGAGCAGGCCAAGCAGCTCGTCGCCGACTACCTCGAGGCCAGCCCCGACGACGTCGTGCTCGACCTGGCGCTGGGCAAGTTCCACGTCACCGGCAGCGACGAGCCGTCGCTGTCGTGGGAGGAGCTCGCCACGCGCGCCGCCGGCGACGACCGGCTCGGCGAGCTGAAAGCCGCGCACAACTTCCAGGGCCATCCCACCTTCCCGTTCGGCACGCACGTCGCCGTCGTCGAGGTCGACACCGAGACGGGCAACGTCGAGTTGCAGCGGATGGTCTGCGTCGACGACGCCGGCACGATCGTCAATCCGCTGATCGCCGAGGGCCAGGTTCACGGCGGCGTGGCGACCGGCGTGTCGCAGGCGCTCTACGAGCACTACACCTTCGCCGACGACGGAACGCCGCTGACGGGCAACCTCGTCGGGTACGCGTTCCCGTCGGCCGCCGAGCTCCCGTCCTGGGAAGCGATCTCGATGGAGACGCCGACTCCGGCCAACCCGCTCGGCGCCAAGGGCATCGGCGAGTCCGGGACGATCGGTGCGACGCCTGCCGTCTACAACGCGGTCGTCGACGCGCTCTCGCCGTTCGGCGTGAAGCGCGTCGCGATGCCTGCGAACGGCGAAAACGTGTGGAGAGCGATCCAGGAGGCCAAGGCGTGAAGATCTCGGTGACCGTCAACGGCACGACGCACGAGGCCGATGTCGAGCCGCGCACGCTGCTGGCGTACTTCCTGCGCAACGACCTCGGGCTCGTCGGCACGAACGTCGGCTGCGACACCTCGTCGTGCGGCGCCTGCACGGTGCTGATCGACGGCGAGTCCGTGAAGTCGTGCACGGCGCTGGCGGTTCAGGCCGACGGCTGCGAGGTGACCACGATCGAGGGCCTCGCCGGGGACGGCGAGCTGCACCGCGTCCAGCAGGCGTTCCACGAGAACCACGCGCTCCAGTGCGGGTTCTGCACGCCAGGGTTCGTGATGGCCTCCGTGTCGCTGCTGAAGGAGAACCCGAGCCCGTCCGAGGAGGAGATCCGTCTCGGGCTGGAGGGCAACCTCTGCCGCTGCACCGGGTACCACAACATTCTCAAGGCGGTCCAGTCGGCCGCGAAGGCCGGATCGTGATCCCGCCCGAGTTCGACTACACGCGCGCCGGATCGGTCGACGAGGCGATCGAGCTGCTCGGACGCGACGACGCCAAGCTGATCGCCGGGGGCCATTCGATCATCCCGATGCTGCGCCTGCGGTTCGCGCGACCGTCGCTGCTCGTCGACATCGGCCGGCTCGACGACCTCCGCTACGTCCGCGACGACGGAGACCGGATCGCGATCGGCGCCCTCTCGCGCCATGCCGACCTCGCGCTCGACCCGGTGCTCGCGGAACGGCTGCGGGCTGGTCTCGCGCACCGCCGGCCACATCGGCGACCCGCAGGTACGCCATCGCGGGACGATCGGCGGCTCCGTCGCGCACGCCGACCCCGCCTCGGACCTCGCCACGGTCCTGCTCACGCTCGACGCCGACTTCGTCGCGCGCGGGCCCGACGGCGAGCGGACGATCGCGGCCGAGGACTTCTTCACCGGCCCCTTCGAGAGCGCGCTGACGCAGCAGGAGCTGCTCACCGAGATTCGCGTCCCGAAGGTCGAGGGCGGCAAGTACGTCAAGCACGTCCGCCGGGCGCAGGACTGGGCGACCGTCGCGGTCGCCGCCGTGCGGCTCGACGGCGCCGTGAACGTCGGCCTGTGCGCGATGGGCCCGACGCCGCTGCGTGCGAAGGGCGTCGAACAGGCACTGGCCGGGGGAGCGTCACCGGCGGAGGCGGCGGCTCACGCCGCCGAGGGCACGGAGCCGCCGAGCGACGTCAGCGGCTCGGCCGAGTACCGCGCGCATCTCGCGCAGGTGCTCACCCGCCAGGCGCTCGAGCAGATCTGACCGTCGTCGCCGTTCTCGGGCTCGGCGAGGCCGGGAGCCGACTGGCGGCCGATCTCACCGCGGCGGGCGCGGAGGTGCGCGGCTATGACCCGGTCGAGCCGGGCGGCGACCCGCTCGTGGCGGTCGCCGGCGCCGACGTCGTCCTGAGCGTGAACGCGGCGAAGGCCGCGGTCGCGGCCGCCTCGTCGGTGCTGCCGGCACTCGCCGAGGAGACCGTCTACGCAGATCTGAACACCGCCGCGCCCGCGCTCAAGCGCGAGCTCGCCGGCCTGGTCGGCGACCGGTTCGCCGACGTCGCGCTGCTCGGGCCCGTCCCGGCCAGAGGACTGGAGACGCCGGCGCTCGCCTCGGGCCCGGCCGCAGGCGCGTTCGCCGCCCTGCTCGGCCCGCTCGGCATGCCTGTCGAGGTCGTGTCGGACCGCGCCGGCGACGCGGCCGCGATGAAGCTCGTCCGCTCCGTGTTCATGAAGGGGCTCGCCGCCTCGGCGCTGGAGAGCATGAGCGCCGCCGAGGCATCCGGCCACGCCGACTGGCTCGCCGGCGAGATCGCCGCGGTGATCGGACGCCCCCTGCTCGACCGGCTGCTCGAGGGCAGCCGCACGCACGCGGCCCGCCGCGTCGACGAGATGGAGGCCGCCGCTGCGCTGCTGGCCGAGCTCGGGATCGAGCCGCGGATCGCATCCGCGAGCGCCGAGCTGCTCGCCGACCTCTAGCCGTCGGCCGGCGGCGCGCCGAACGTGCTCATGATCAGCGACATCGCCGACGCCGGTTGCGACTCCTCCCGGCGCGGCTGGGTCGTCACCGGCCGCGACTGGAGGACGAACAGGCTCCCGGGCAGCTCCTCACCCCGGGCGAGCGCCCACTCGATGTCCTGCGCCGAGCCGAAGTAGTCCTCCACGCGGCGCCCGACGTCGACGAGCGCCTCCAGCGCCACGCGCCCCAGGCACGGCAGCTCCCGCCGCTCCTTCGCCACCTCGACCCGCACCGCCCCGTGCCCGGCGGCGTCCGGGATGTACTCGACCTCCTTGGCGTGCACGTGCTCGCGGACGATCTCGCGGGTGATCTTGCTGACGAGGTAGTCGTCGGGCGTGACCTCGCCGCCGACCACGGCGAGCCCCAGCCCCCAGCTGGCGTTGACGGCGACCATGCTCGGGTCGCCGCTCACCGGGTTGCAGGTGAACATCACGCCGGAGACCTCCGCGTCGACCATCGTCTGGACGGCGACGCCCATCGCGGGGGCGGCCGCCGCGTCGCCGAGCCTGGCGCGATAGGTGATCGCGGGCGGGCTGTACAGGCTCACCCAGCAGTCGCGGACCGCGTCGGCGACGTGGTCGGCGCCGCGCACCCAGAGGTACGTCTCCTGCTGGCCGGCGAAGGTGGCCTCCTGGCTGTCCTCGCCGAGCGCGCTGGAGCGAACTGCGACGGGGGGCTCGCCCAGCTCGGCGTAGCGCTGCGACACCTCCGCGCAGACATCGTCCGGCACGGCCGCGGAGCGCATCGCCTGGCCGATCGAGTGGGAAGCCGTCCCGACCGAGTCGACGTCGTCGGGCGACACCCGCGTCATCGCCGCGTCGATCATGGCGCCGAGCCCGGCCGCGTCGAGGAACGCCTGGTACGCGGACGTCGAGACGGCGAAGCCGGGCGGCACCGGGATGTCCGCGGCGATCAGCTCGCCGAGCGCGGAGCTCTTCCCGCCGAACGCCTCGGCGTCCAGGCCGCGCAACTCGGCGAGCGTGCGGGTGAACACGTCAGCCCTCCTCGAGGATGGAGACAGTGCCGGCCGTGCCGTCGACGCGGACGCGCTGGCCGGTGCGGATCTGCGAGGTCGCGCGCCCGGTGCCGACCACCGCCGGAACCCCGTACTCGCGGCAGACGATCGCCGCGTGCGACATCACGCCGCCGATGTCGGTGACGACCGCCCTGACCTTGGAGAAGATCGGCGCCCAGGCGGGCGAGGTGATCGTGCAGACGAGGATCTCGCCGTCGCGCACGTCGGCGATCTCCTTGACCGTCTTCACGACGCGCGCGGGGCCCTCGGCCACGCCGGGCGACGCCGCGGTGCCGGTCAGCTCCAGCCCGCCGTCCTGGCTGCGCGCCCATTCGTGCACGCGCTCGGTGGTGACACCCCAGAGCATGACGAGCGCGGGGTCGTGCACGGCCTCCGGCACGATGCCGAGTGCCGGCGGGGGCGTCCAGTCGGCGAGCCGCTCGATGATCTCCTTCCGGCGCGCGACGATCGGCGGCCAGTGCTGCGGCCCGATCGGCTCGCCGCCGCTCGACCACATGAGCACCAGCTCGTCGAGGGCCGCGTTGACCTCGTGGCGCGAGAGCTGGAAGACGTCCTCCCTGTCCTCGAGGTACCCATGCTGCGCGAGCAGCGCTCCGAAGTCGCGGATCTTGTTCCACCACCGCGTCAGGAACCAGTAGTCGCAGAAGAACTTGTGCTCCTCGACGTAGGGGAACACGGTGCGCGAGAGGGCGAGCAGCTCCTCGAAGCCCTTCCTCGCGTCGGCGTCCATCAGCGAGCCATACTCCTCGGCGAGACGGTCGCGCTCGCGGGCGAGCCGCTCGGTGGGGCGCTCGATGTCCTCGCCCGCCTTCAGCGCGGCGACGTGGCCGATCAGCGACGCGTACGGGATCGACGGGTCGTCGAACCAGCTCCCGTAGTAGTGGTAGAGCCCGTCGCCGGTGGCCATGTTGAACCACGGATCCTTCATCTGCTCGAGCTCGGCGAGCCACGCGCGGCCGGCGTCGCTCTCGCCGAGCGCCGCGTCGATCTCCGCCGGCGTGCGCCCCTCGACGAACGCGTCGTCGACGCCGGAGTCGATCGCCAGCTTCGCCAGCCGGCGGAGCTCGGCGTCGGGCTTGAAGAGGAGCACGTCGATGCCGGCGACCATCTGCGCGATGTGCTGGTCGGGGATGTCGGGGAGCTGCGCCTTGCAGTACTCGCTGAAGGTCATGTACGCGCCGTAGCCGAGCAGCAGGAACTCGCTGTGGTGCTGCCACATCAGGTCGCCGAGGCGGAGGACGCGGCTGTACGCGTCGAGCACGTCGTAGAAGCGGAGGTTGTGGTCGTTCTCGAAGACCACCTCCTCCGGCTCGTACTCGGGGAGGTCGGGCACCTCGAGCGCGGTCAGCTCCTCGATCATCGCGTCGACCTTCACGCGCCACTTCGCGTAGAGCTCGTTCCAGTTCTCGAAGTAGTAGCCCGCGCGCTTCTGGAAGTAGCCTGCGCGCTCGGCGATCTTCTCGGGATCGGTGACCGGGTTGCCCGAGATGTAGATGTAGCCGTTCACGCACCGGTAGTCGATGCCCATCGCCGGCGGCACGGCGAACACGCGGTTCTGCCACGAGCCGATCCCGTCGTACGGCGAGTCGATGCAGAAGACGTCGAACGCCGGCATCGGCAGCGGAAAGTGCATCGAGTTCCAGAACCAGAAGCGGTTCTCGTCGGCCTCGCGACGGCGCTCGTCGAACAGCGCGTAGTACGGGTACATCTCCTCCCAGCCTTCACAGCCGGGTGGAGTCTCGATCTCGAACGGATTGGGGAAGCTTCCCTCGGACACAGGCTCGGCGAGTCTGACCAACCGTACGCTCATCGTCAACACTTCTGTGTCCCCGCGGCATACAGTTGAGGCGATGGCCACCCAGCCGAGCGACCGCGCGCGCGAACTGGTCCGCGGCGCATATGACCTGCACATCCACGTCGCGCCGGACGTCCCGGTCCGGAAGATCGACGACGTCTCGCTCGCCCACCGGTGCGCCGAGGTCGGGCTCGCCGGCTTCGGGTTGAAGTCGCACTACACATCGACGGCGGAGCGCGCGCAGATCGTGTCGGCCGCCGTTCCGGGCGTGCAGGCGATCGGGACGATCACGCTGAACTGGGCGGTCGGCGGGATGAACCCGCTCGCGGTCGAGATCGCCGCCCGCGAGGGCGCGCGGATCGTCTGGATGCCGACCGTCGACTCGCCCGCCGAGACCGCGGGGCGGCGCGAGCCGCAGCCGGGCGACAAGGTGCCGCAGTGGGCGAAGCTGCAGCACGAGCTGCGCGAGCTCGGCTTCTCGATCGCGGCGGTCGAGGTCACCGACGACGCCGGCGCGCTCCTGCCCGAGACACAGCTGGTGCTCGAGACGATCGCCCGCCACGACCTGATCCTCGCCACCGCGCACCTCGGGCTGGAGGACACGTACGCGGTCGTCGACGGCGCGTTCGCCGCCGGGGTGAAGACCGTCGTGATCACGCACCCGGAGTTCACGTGCCAGCAGTTCTCGATCGAGGACCAGGTCGCACTGGTCGGGAAGGGCTGCCTGATCGAGCGCTGCCTGACCACGCCGTACAGCGGCAAGACGACCTACGAGCACGTCTTCGACGGCGTGCGCGCGGTCGGGATCGAGAACAACTTCTTCTCCTCGGACTGCGGCAACCCCGACTACCCGCCGGTCGAGGACGGGCTCGCGATCTGGGCGGACGAGCTGCTCGGCGCCGGGTTCTCGGAGGACGAGATCCGCACGATGGTCGTGGAGGGCTCCCGGAGGCTGATCGCATGACGCGGCTGCTCGTGGTCGGGGCGCACTCCGCCGACTTCGTCTGGCGCGCGGGAGGCGTGATCGCCGTGACGACCGCCGGGGGCGGAACGGCGCACGTGCTCGCGCTCTCGTACGGCGAGCAGGGCGAGTCGGGCGAGCTCTGGAAGGAGCCCGGGATGACGGTCGAGCGGGTGAAGGAGGTGCGGGCCGGCGAGGCCGAGCGCGCCGCCGCCCACCTCGGCGCGACCTTCGAGGGGCTCGACCTCGGCGACTACCCGCTCGTGATCGACAGGGACGGCCTGAACGCGGTCGCTGCAAAGATCCGTGAGTTCGCGCCGGACGTGCTGCTCACGCACACCGACCGCGACCCGTTCAACCCCGACCACGCGGAGGCGTACTTCGCGGTGGAGAAGGCGCGGGCGCTGGCCGCGGGCGCCGGCACCGCGAGCGCGTTCGGCGACCCGTTCACGCCGCCCGAGCTGCTCCTGTTCGAGCCGCACCAGCCGGAGATCTGCAACTTCACGCCGACGGTCTTCGTCGACATCACGCCCGTGATCGAGCAGAAGCGGGCGGCGATGGCGGAGATGAAGGCGCAGTCGCACCTGCACACGTACTACGAGGAGCTGGCGTCGCGGCGGGGGAATCACGCGCGGCGGTCGTCGGGCCGGTCGGAGATCAAGTTCGCCGAGGCGTTCCAGCGGGTCACCCCCCAGGTGGTCGACGCGCTATGACCTTCGCAGAGCTGGGTTCCGCGACCGTGCACGAGGCGGCCGGACGGTCGCAAGTCGTCGACCTCGACCTCGTCCAGATCGTCCCCGGTTCCCGCGCGGCCGGCCCGGCGCGCACCGTGCGCTGCGGCCAGGACGACAACCTGATGGTGCACGCCGCCGTCGCCGAGGCCCAGCCGGGCGAGGTGCTCGTCCTGACGATGCCCGAGCCGCGGCCGGTGGCGCTCGTCGGCGACCTGCTCGCCACCCAGATGAAGCGACGCGGCGTGGCGGCGGTGCTCGTCGACGCGGCCGTGCGCGACGTCGAGGAGCTCGCCGAGCTCGGTCTCCCGATCTGGGCGCACTGGGTGCGCGTCCGCGGGGCCGACAAGAAGGTCGCCGGGACGATCGGCGACCCGGTCGAGGTCGGCGGCGCGACGATCCGCCAGGGCGACATCGTCGTCCTCGACGCCGACGGCGTCGTGGTCGTCGAGCACGAGCGCGTCGACGAGGTGCTCGCCGCCGCCGAGGCACGGGCCGCGAAGGAGGTCGACAAGCGCGCGCTGCTCCAGGCGGGGGCGCTCTCGTACGACCTGGACAACCTGCGGTCCCTGGTCGAGAAGTGATCCACGACGTCGCCCGCATCGGCCACGCGGAGCTGCTCACACCGAAGCCGGACGAGAGCCTGCACTTCTTCACCGAGGTGCTCGGGATGGAGATCGAGGCGCGCGAGGGGCAGTCGGTCTATCTGCGCGGCTGGGGCGACTACCTGCGTTACTCGTTGAAACTGACCGAGAGCTCGACGTCGGGGATCGGCCACATGGCCATGCGCACGTGGAGCCCGGAGGCGCTCGAGCGGCGGGTCGCGGCGATCGAGGCGACCGGGCGCGGCGAGGGGTGGATCGACGGCGACGTCGGCCACGGGCCCGCGTACCGGTTCACCGACCCGGACGGCCACCTCTTCGAGCTCTACTACGAGGCCGAGCGGTACGTGGCGCCCGACCACCTGAAGCCGTCGTGGCGCAACCAGCCGCAGCGCTACACCGGCCGCGGCGCCTGTGTGAAGCGGCTCGACCACGTGAACCTGCTCGCCGCCGACGTCCGCCCGACGCGTGAGTTCGCCCAGGAGCTGCTCGGCTACCGGCTGTACGAGCGGATCGAGCGTGACGACGGCACGGAGGGCGGCGCATGGCTCAGCCTGTCGATCGCCGCGCACGAGCTGATCTACGTCGCCGACCACGCCGGCGCCAACGGCCGGCTCCACCACCTCGCCTTCTGGGTCGACACGCGCGAGGAGTGCCTGCGCGCGGCCGACATCTTCGTCGACGCCGGCGTCTACATCGAGGCCGCCCCGTCGAAGCACGGCGTCGCCCAGGGGTTCTTCCTGTACGGCTACGAGCCGGGCGGCAACCGGATCGAGGTGACGACCGGCGGCTACTTCGTCTTCGACCCCGACTACGAGCCGGTCACCTGGACGCAGGCCGAGCGGGCGCGCGGCCAGTTCTGGGGCGTCGAGACGATCGAGAGCTTCCACACCTACGGCACGCCGCCCGTCGCATGAACCCTCGTTTCGAGATCCTGCCGTTCGCGCGCGGCGAGGAGGAGGCGGCGCAGCTGCCCGAGCCGGCGCACCTGACGGTGACCACCTCGCCGAAGCACGGGCTCGACCACACGGTCGAGGTCGCGACCCGGGTACGCGCGCTCGGCCACACCGTCACGGTCCACTTCGCGTGCCGAATGGTGCGCGGCTCCGACCACCTCGACGAGCTGCTCGAGACGCTCGCGGCCGCGAGGATCGACGACCTGTTCGTCGTCGGCGGCGACGCAACCCCGCCCGAGGGCCCCTACGCCTCCGCGGTCGAGCTCGTGCCGCTGATCCACGCGCACGCCCACCGGCCGCGCACGCTGGGCATCACCGGCTACCCGGAGGGCCACCCGCTGATCGACGACGTCGAGCTCGACGCCGCCCTCGCCGAGAAGACCCCCTACGCCGACTACGTGACGACGCAGCTCTGCTTCGACCCGGCCGCGATCCTGCGCTGGATGGACACGACCGAGCTGCCGGTGATCGTCGGCATGCCCGGCCTGGTCGACCGCAAGAAGCTGATGGAGATCTCGATGCGCGTCGGGGTCGGGCCGTCGCTCCGCTACCTCCGCAAGCAGGGCGGCATCCGCAATCTGCTCCGTCTTTCCGGCGCCTCGGCCGACTCGCTGGACGACGCGCTCGCGCCGCACGGCGACCGGATCGCCGGCTTCCACTACTTCACCTTCAACCGCCTCCTCGACACCTGGGGGTGGGAGCGGGAGCAAACACCCCACCAGGACTACGATTACCCCCGAACCCCGAACGGAGGTCACCGGATGACGCACCACACACTCGAACACAAGATCGAGGCCGCGGGCAGCCCGGTCGAGCTCGCCCGGAACTCGCAGATCGGCCCGTACGTCTACCCGAAGGTGCCGGCCGAGTTCACCAACTGGCGTGACGAGCAGGTCGCCTGGCGCGAGACGGCGGCGCTCTTCGACCAGAGCCACCACATGACCGACCTCTACGTCGAGGGGCCGGACGTGATCCGCCTGCTCTCCGACCTCGCGGTGAACAGCTTCGAGAACTTCGCCGTGAACAAGGCGAAGCAGCTCGTCGTCTGCAACCCCGACGGCTACGTGATCGGCGACGCGATCCTCTTCTACCTCGCCGAGAACAAGGTCAGCATCGTCGGCCGGCCCTCCGCCCACAACTGGGTGCAGTTCCACGGCGAGACCGGCGGCTACGACGTCACCTTCGACCGCGACGAGCGCACCGCGGTGAACCCGACCGGCAAGCGGAAGCTCTACCGCTTCCAGGTGCAGGGCCCGAACGCGATGCAGGTGCTCGAGAAGGCGGTCGGCGGCCCGCTGCCCGAGATCAAGTTCTTCAACATGGACGAGATCACGATCGGCGGCCGGACGGTGCGCGCGCTGCACCACGGCATGTCCGGCGTTCCCGGCCGCGAGCTGTTCGGCCCGTGGGACGAGGCCGAGGACGTCCGCGCCGCGCTCGTCGAGGCGGGCGAGGAGTTCGGCCTGCAGCAGGTCGGCGCGCGCGTCTACGCGACGAACACGCTCGAGTCGGGCTGGATACCGTGCCCGCTGCCGGCGGTGTTCACCGGCGACGACATGAAGGCGTACCGCGAGTGGCTGCCCGGCAACGGCTACGAGGCGACCGGCTCGCTCGGCGGCTCCTTCTACTCCGACGACATCAGCGACTACTACCTGACCCCGCACGACCTCGGCTACTGGCCGTTCGTGAAGTTCGACCACGACTTCATCGGCCGCGAGGCGCTCGAGGCGATGGGGCCGGAGCCGAAGCGGCGCAAGGTGACGCTCGCGTGGAACGGCGAGGACGTCGCCGCCGCGATGGGCTCGCTGTTCGAGAAGGGCGACGCGGCGAAGTACATCGACCTGCCGCTCTCGAACTACTCGACCTGGCCGAACGACAAGCTGGTCGTCGACGGCGAGATGGTCGGCGTCTCGACCTTCTCCGGTTACTCGTACAACGAGCGCTCGATGCTCTCGCTGGCGATCGTCGACGTCGACGTCGAGCTCGGCAACGAGGTCACGCTCGTCTGGGGCGAGGAGAACGGCGGCTCGGCGAAGCCGGTGGTCGAGCGCCACCGCCAGGCCGAGATCCGCGCCATCGTCAGCCCGTGCCCGTACGGCGAGGTCGCCCGCACCTCGTACGCCGAGGGCTGGCGCACCAAGGCAACCGCCTGAAACACCGCACGGCCGGCCCCGCGCTCGTCCTCGGCGGGGCCGGCCTGCAGCACCGGGCGCGGCTCCTGATCATCCTCGGCGCGCTCTCCGCGTTCGGGCCGCTCTCGATCGACCTCTACCTCCCCGGCCTGCCGGAGCTGACGAGCGACTTCGACGCGAGCGCGTCGGCCGGGCAGCTGACGCTGACCGCCTGCCTGATCGGCCTCGCCGTCGGCCAGTTGATCGTCGGCCCGCTGAGCGACCGCTTCGGGCGACGGCCGCCGCTGCTCGTCGGCCTCGTCGTCTACTTCGCGGCGTCGCTGGCGTGCGCGGCCGCGCCGAACATCTGGGTCCTGATCGCTCTCCGGCTCGTCCAGGGGCTGAGCGGATCGGCCGGGATCGTGATCTCCCGCTCGGTCGTCCGCGATCTCGTCTCCGGCGCTGCGGCGGCCCGCCTGTTCTCGATCCTGATGGTCGTGGTCGGAGTCGCGCCGATCGTCGGCCCGATCATCGGCGGGGCGCTGCTGCACGTGACGTCCTGGCGCGGACTGTTCGTCGTCCTGGCGATCATCGACGCGGCCATCCTCGCCGCGTCGGCGCGGTGGCTTCCCGAGACCTGGCCTCGCGAGCGCCGGCGACGAGCCGGGGACCCGTCCGTCGGCTTCCACGAGCTGCTGCGGGATCCGTTCTTCCTGACGTACGCGGTCGTGATGGGCCTGGCCTTCGCCTCGATGTTCAGCTACATCGCGGGGTCGTCGTTCGTCCTCGAGGACATCCACGGCGTCTCTCCCCAGATGTTCGGAGCGATCTTCGCCGTCAACGCCTTCGGGATCGTGCTGTTCTCGCAGGCGAGCCGGGCGCTCGTCGGCCGGGTGTCACCGCAGCGCCTTCTGCTCGCAGGGGTGGCGGCAAGCGCCGCGGCCGGAACGGCCCTGCTGCTGATCGTGCTCGCCGGTGACGCCGGGCTCGCCGGGATCCTCCCGTGTCTCTTCATCAGCGTGTCGTCGCTCGGGTTGATCATCCCGAACGCAACCGCGCTGGCGCTCACCGACTACCCGCAGGCGGCGGGAAGCGCTTCGGCGCTCCTGGGCATGCTGCAGTTCGGCTTCGGGGCGCTCGCGGCCCCGCTGGTCGGAGTCGCCGGACGCGCCACCGCCGTCCCGATGGCGCTGATGATGGCCGCCTTCGGCGTCGGCGCGCTGGCGACGCTGATGCTGGCGTCGTCCAGGTTGCGGGTTCCGGCTCCCGCCTAGAGCGTCAGGACGAGCTTGCCCTGCGTCCGGCCGGTCTCGCCCACCTCGTGGGCACGGCCCGCCTGCTCGAGCGTGAACGTCTCGGCGACGTGCGGCCGGAGCGCGCCCTCGGCGACGAGCGCGGCGAGCGCCTCCATCCCCGACCGGTCTGGCTCGACCAGGATCCCGGCGATCCGCACGCGATCGCCGGCCGCCTCGCGGAGCGCCGCGACCGACGAGGCCGAGACCGTGACGAGCACCCCTCCGTCGCGCATCGCCGGGAGCGCCGAGAGACCGGTCTCGCCGCCGACCGCGTCGAACACGACGTCCACCTCGTCGATCGCGATCGGCTCGTCCTTGTCGAGCGTCTCGTCGGCACCGAGAACGGCCAGGAACGGGTGCTTCCCCGCGCTGGAGGTGGCGGCGACCCACGCGCCGTACGCCTTGGCGATCTGCACGGCGAGGTGGCCGACGCCGCCCGCGGCGCCGAGGATCAGCACGCGCGTGCCGTCCTCGACCGCGGCGGTGTCGACCAGCGCCTGCCACGCGGTCAGCCCGGCGAGCGGGATCGCCGCGGCCTCGACGTCGCTCAGTTCGTCGGGGATGCGGGTGAGGTGACGTGACGGGGACGTGACGTACTCGGCGTAACACGCGGCCTCGCGCGGGAAGCGCGGCATCCCGAACACCCGGTCGCCGGGCGCGAGCCAGGTCACGCCCATGCCCACCTCCTCGACCGTCCCGGCCACGTCCCAGCCGACGGTGAACGGCGGCTCGCCCAGGAACCCGCCCCCGGCGCGCACCTTCCAGTCGACCGGATTGACCCCGGCGGCGGCGACGCGGACGAGCACCTCCGTCGCCCCCGGCTCGGGCCGCGGGACGTCCTCGACGACGAGCACCTCGGGGCCGCCGAGCGCATGCTGGACTACGGACCGCATCAGCTGTGGTGGTGTATACAGGGCTATGGCCGAAAGCGCATTCCCGAGCCCGTACGAGATCGACACCCCGGCCGGCTGCGAGGGCTGGGAGGAGATGTATCCGTACTACTCGCTCTTCTCCGAATCGCGCCGCGAGGCCGACGAGAACCGCTTCTGGTTCTGGAACTCGATGCACTTCCCGGTGCCGATGCCGGCGTTCGACGTCGCCTGCATCGACGCGCCGTACCAGGCGGTGGGCGCGTGGCAGAACCGCTTTTTCGCGATCCCGCCCGCGATGGGAATCGACTACCGGATCGTGAACGGCTACGTCTACATCTCCGGCAACCCGGTCACCGACCCGGCGAAGATCGCCGAGCGCGTCGAGTACTTCCAGCGGCGGGCCGGCCACTACTTCCAGCACTGGGACGAGCTGTACGGCCGCTGGCGCGACAAGATGGAGGCGCTGATCGCCGAGATCACGACGCTGCGTGTCCCCGAGCTGCCCGAGTACGAGCCCGACGCGGTGATGGAGGACGACGCGCGGCAGACCGCCTTCTACGAGGTGCTCGACGCCTACGGTCGGACTCTGCGCTGCGGCGACCTGATGTGGCAGCACCACTTCGAGTTCCTGCTGCTCGGCTACGGCGCGTACATGACGTTCAGCGAGTTCTGCAAGGCGCAGCTGCCGGACATCCCCGAGCAGCACATCGCGCAGATGGTCGCCGGCATCGACGTGCTGCTGTTCCGGCCGGGCGCCGAGCTCAGCCGCCTCGCGAAGCTGGCGATCGACACCGGCGTCGACGACGCGTTCGTCGAGGGCCGCACGCCGGAGGAGATCGACACCGCCCTGCGCGAGAGCGAGGCCGGCCGCGCGTGGCTCGAGGCGCTCGAGCAGATCAAGGACCCGTGGTTCAACATGGCCGTCGGCGACGGGCTCTACCACTTCTACGGCAGCTGGTACGACGACCCGTCGATCCCGTACGCCGCCGTGGTCGGCCACGTCCGCGCGCTGAAGGCGGGCGAGCAGGTCGACCGGCCGAGCGAGGAGCTCGCCCGCGAGCGCGACCGGCTCGCCCGGGAGTACCGCGCGCTGCTCGACGAGGGCGCGCAGGGGACGTTCGACGAGCTGCTCGGGCTCTCGCGGACGGTGTTCCCGTACGTCGAGGAGCACAAGTTCTACTGCGACTACTGGTTCCTGACCCGCTGGTGGAACAAGCTCCGCGAGTTCGGCGCTCTCCTCGCCGACCACGGGTTCCTCGCCGACAAGGAGGACATGTTTCACCTGTCGCGGCACGAGGTCGCCGAGGCGATCGATGAGCTGTTGCTCACGTGGGCAACCGGCGGCGCGCCGGCCGGCCCGGCCCACTGGCCGCCGATCGTCGCTCGGCGCAAGGAGCTGCTCGAGAAGCTGGCGGCGTGGACTCCCCCGCCGGCGATCGGCGTCACGCCCGACGCAATCACGGATCCGATGTCGATCATGCTCTGGGGCGTGACCACGCAGCGCGTCCAGGAGTGGGCGAGCGCGAAGGACGGCGGCTCGCAGCTGATCGGCGCGGCTGCGTCCCCGGGCACCGTCGAGGGCCCGGCGCGCGTCGTGGTCAACATCGGCGACCTCGCCGAGGTGCGCGACGGAGACATCCTCGTGTGCCCGATCACCTCGCCTGCGTGGGCGCCGATCTTCCCGAAGGTCACCGCGGTGGTCACCGACATCGGCGGCGTCATGTCGCACGCCGCGATCGTCTGCCGCGAGTACGGGCTGCCGGCGGTGGTCGGCACCGGCCGGGCGACTGCCGCCATCCGAACGGGACAGTCGATCCGCGTCGACGGCTCGACCGGGATCGTCACGCTCCTCGACGCGTAGGCCCGCGGTGCCGCTGAGCGACGACGACGTCCGCCGGATCCTTCGGCTGATCGACGGGTCGCACGTCGAGCAGCTTCGCGTCGAGGACGAGGCCTTCACGCTCGAGGCCGAGCTCGACGGGGTGGCGCCGGCACCGGCGCCGGCGGGCGGTCAGGGCTCCGGCCCGGTCGTCGACATCGTCGACACGACGACGCGCGACGGGAACCAGAGCCTCTGGAGCGCGACCGGTCTGACCACCGCCGACATCGTCTCGATCGCGCCGACGATCGACCGGGTCGGCTTCCACGCGGTCGACTACTCCTCGAGCACGCACATGGCGGTGGCGGTGCGCTTCCACCAGGAGGATCCGTGGGAGCGGCTGCGGCTCGTGCGCCAGGCGATGCCGAACACCCCGCTCAGCTACATCACCACGGGCATGCGGTTCATCTCCTGGGTGCCGTGCGACGAGGATCTGATGCGGCTGTCGTTCCGGTGCGTCGTCCGGAACGGGATCCGGCGCTTCCAGGTCGCCGACCCGACCAACGACCCGGAGCGGTTGCGGCGGATCGCCCGGGTCGCGCGGGAGGAGGGCGTCGAGGAGATCGTGATCGGCCTGACCTACTCGATCAGCCCGGTGCACACGCACGCGTACTACGCCGAGCGCGCGGCGGCGCTCGCGACCTGCGAGGACATGGACCGGCTGTACCTGAAGGACCCCGGCGGGCTGCTCACCCCCGACGCGGTGCGCGAGCTCGCGCCGGCGTTCATCGCCGCCGCCGGTGAGCGGCCGGTCGAGCTGCACAGCCACTGCACGATCGGGCTGGCTCCGTTCGTCTACATGGAGGGCGCACGTGCGGGGTTCCACGTGCTGCACACCGCGGTCGCGCCGCTGGCGCGGGGCACGTCGAACCCGGCCACCGAGACGACCCTCCGCGACCTCGGGGCCTCGGGCTTCTCGCACCGGCTCGACCCGGAGGCGCTCGCCGAGATGTCCGACCACTTCCGCCGGCTCGGGGTGGAGAAGGAGCTGCCGTTCGGCGAGCCGCAGGAGTTCGACGCGACCTACTACCACCACCAGCTCGCGGGCGGGATGGTCTCGACGACGCGGCGGATGCTCGCCGAGCAGCGGCGGCCCGAGCTGTTCGACGCCGTGCTCGACGAGGTCGGTCGCGTGCGCGCGGAGATGGGCTACCCGATCATCGTCACGCCGGTCTCGCAGCTCGTCGCGACGCAGGCGCTGCGGAACGTGCTCGACCCGGAGCGGTGGTCGAACGTCTCGGTCGAGACGATCCGGTACTTCCTCGAGCACTACGGTGAGCCCTCCGCGCCGGTCGACCCCGAGGTCGCCGACCGCGTGCTCTCACGCCCGGGCGTCGAGGAGGCACGGCAGCTCGAGCCGATCCACCTCGACGGCGCCCGCGCGCGGTTCGGAAAGCGGATCTCCGACGAGGAGTTGCTCCTGCGGTTGACGATGCCGGAGGAGCAGGTGGACGCGATGCGCGAGGTCGGTGCCCCGCCCCGTTCGGCCGCGGGCGCGCAGGCGCGGCTCCTGCGCGAGGTCTCCCGCCGCGAGAACGTGCTCAGCATCCGCGTGCAGACTGACGACCGGGTCATGGAGTGGCGCCGGTGAACCTCGACGACGTCAAGGCGTTCGTCCTCGACGTGGACGGCACGCTCGTCCACCGCGCGGGCGACGAGGTGCATGTGCAGCCGGGCGCGGTCGAGGTGCTCGCGCGGATCCGCGCGTCTGGCCGGCCGCTCGCGATCTTCACCAACGGCAGCCACGCCTCGCCCGCGTGGTTCGCGGAGGGCCTGCGCGCGGCCGGGCTCGACATCGCCGACGACGAGATGCTCACGCCGTTGCGCAGCGTTCAGCAGTACCTGCGCGTTGAGGGCCTGGCCGGGCCCGTGCTGCCGTTCGCCACGAGGCTCGCGCACGAGTACCTCGCTGCGGAGGGCATGACGATGGCCGCCGAGGACGGCCCCGTGGACGCGGTGTTCGTCGCGCACGCGGACACGGTCGACTTCCCCCTGCTCGAACGCGCCGCCCGCGCGGTGATCGCCGGCGCGCCGCTCCTGACTGCGAGCTACGTGCCCGCGTACGCCGGCGCGAACGGCCCGATCCTCAGCCGCGGCGCGATGACGACGGCCGCGATCGCGAAGGCGAGCAGCACGGAACCGGTCGTGGTGGGCAAGCCGTCGCATGCCGCCCTGCGGACGATCGAGACCCAGGTCGGCGTCCGGACGGACGAGATCGTCATGATCGGCGACGACGCGACCATGGACATCGGGCTGGGCCGCATGGGCGGCGGGAAGACCGTCCTCGTCACGAGCGGGATCAGCGGCCACGTCGACCGCGAACAACTCCCGGAGGAACACCGCCCGGACGCGGTGATCGGCGGCATCGCCGAACTGCTCGACTGGCTCTGACCTCGCGCGTCTTAACAGTGCCTGGCACTGTTCGGAACCGCGTGAAGCTAGGGGTAGCGCCCGGGCATGAGGAAGCCCCACGGGGAGGCTTCCGTGTCGCGGTCGACCGGGACGTGGATCAGCGCCGGCTCGCCGCCGGCGAGTGACGCGTCGAGCGCCGCGCGGAGCTCGTCGGGGGTCGACGCGCGACGGCCGGCGACACCGAAGCTCTCGGCGACCCGGACGAAATCGGGGTTGCGCAGCTCGGAGCCGAGCGCACGGCCGTAGCGGCGCTTCTGGTCGCGCAGGACGTTGCCGAACGCGCCGTTGTCGAACACGATCACCGTCACGTCCAGGCCGTACTCGACGGCGGTCGCCAGCTCCTGGACGCCGAACATGAAGCCGCCGTCGCCCGCGATCGAGACGACCGGCTTCGACGGGTTCGCCGCCTTGACGCCGAGCGACGTCGGGTAGCCAAACCCGAGGGTTCCCTGGTGGCCGCAGCTGACGAACGTCCGCGGCTCGTAGACCGGGAACGCGTAGTACGACGCGAACCCGGCCTGGCAGATCTCCTCGACGAAGAAGCCGTCGCGCGGAAGCACGTCGCGGATCGCCGCGAGGTACTCGACGTGCGGGCGCACCGTCTGGATCTCCTCGTGGGTGACGCGCTTGACCTCCTCCAGCTCGGCAGTACGCGAGGGGTGCTCGCCGCCTGCGTCCCGGACGGCCGCGGAGAGGACGGCCACGGACGCCTTCGCGTCGCCGACGATCGCCACGTCCGGGCCGAACCGCTCGACGTTCGCCGCGTCGATGTCGATCGTGATGAGCTCGAGATCGGCGGGCTGGTCGGGCCAGCGGAACCACTGGAGCTCGAGTCGCGTGCCGATGCCAAGCAGGACGTCCGTCCCCGGCCAGCACTTGAAGCCCTCCGCGCAGGTGAGTCCGAGCGGGTTGTCGTTCGAAACGATGCCCCGCCCACTCCGAAACGAGACGACCGGCGCCTGCAGGTGCTCCGCCAGCTCGAGGATCTCCGCGTGCGCATCGATCGCACCGCCACCGACCATGATCATCGGGCGCTTCGCCTTTGCCAGCAGCGCTGCGGCCTGCTCGATCGCCGCCGGATCGGGAGCGGGCGGCGCGTCGGCGACGGCCGGGCCGACGAGCTCGACCGGCGCCTCGAGGTCGAAGACCTCCCACGGCATCTCGAGCGCGACCGGCCGCGGGCGGCCGCTCGTCGCCTGCCTGAACGCCTCGGCGACCAGCACCGGAGCATCGCCCGGCTGACCGATCCGCTCGGCCCACTTGGTCAGCGTGCGCAGGGTGAGGAGCTGGTCCGGCAGCTCGTGCAGGTGCCCCTTCCCGGAGCCGATGAACGAGGTCGGCACCTGTCCCGTGACGCAGACGACCGGGACGCTCGCCCCGTAGGCGGTGCAGAGCGCAGCGCCTGCGTTGAGCACGCCCGGCCCGGGCACGACCGTGAACACCCCGGGACGGCCCGTCGATCTGGCGTAGCCGAACGCCATGTAGCCGCAGGCCTGCTCGTGGCGGGAGCCGACGACCCGAACCGCGTCGCCGGCTCCCGCGAGCGCGTCGTACAGACCGTAGGTCTGGACGCCGGGGATGCCGAAGACGGTGTCCACCCCTTGCCCGAGGAGGGAGCGGACGATCGCCTCGCCCCCGGTCATCGACTCGCTCACGCGAACGAGGCGATGTACGCGGCGGTCGCGTCCGGGCTCTGCAGGTGCGCCCACTGGCGGTCGGGGTGGTTGAAGTTCTCGGTGAAGTCGTCGCAGAGCCGCTTGTTCTGCGACATCGCCCCGATCAGCTCGAGCACGTGTGGCGGAGGCGGCGCGACCATGGCGTTCGTCCAGTTGGAGATGCCGAGCAGGAACGGCAGGCGCCGGTCGTCCACCCGCCGGCAGAACGCCTCGTCGAACGGGCCGCCCTCGACGATCGCCTCGCCGAGCGTCCAGGCCGAGAACGACGCGCCGTTCGCTCCCTGGCCGACGACCGGGTCGACCGTGATGTGGGCGTCGCCGATCGCGACCGCGAACGTGCCGTCGACCTCCGCGAAGCCCGCCCGAACCACCGGCGTGACCGCGCCCTGGAGGATGCTGCTCGGCCGGGTCAGGCCGAACGACGTCTCGTCGACCCGCTCGGCGACCGGCGGGTAGTGCGCGCGCAGCTTCTCGAGCACGAGCGCGTGGTACGCGTCGGGGTCGTCATCGTACGGAGTGGTGGCCAGAACCTCGAGGTCGCCGCCGGGGACGTTCTCGAACAGCAGCGTCGTCGCGTTTCCCTCGAACGTCTCGAGGGGAATCTCGATCAGCTCGCCGTGACCGGGTGAGACGGCGAACGTGACGAAGATGGGGTCGTCGTAGGCGATCCCGGTGTACAGCCCGGCCGAGAGCCGCCGCTGGGGGCGGTCGTACGGGGAGTGCTCGGGCACCGGCGGGAAGAGATCGGCCAGTCCTCCGCGGCCGGTGCCGACGGCGAGCAGGTCGTGCCGCGACGCGAGGCCCGGGAGGTCGTCGGCGCCGATCGTGCCCGTCTCGACCTTCCCGCCCCGGTCGGCGAAGTCCTCGAGCAGCCGCGGCTGGTAGAGGCGGTAGTCCACGGCCATGCTCGGCGCGGTGAAGTCGCCGGGGAAGCGCAGCGGCTGCTCGCCGCCGAAGAAGTGGGAGTGACGGCCGTACGAGGGGCCGGTGTCATCCCAGTGGTTGACGCCGAGCGCGCGCTCGCGTGACCGCGTGAGGTGGTGGTGGGCGACCGTGTTCGGCAGGCGGCCCGTGCGCATCTCGTCCGCGGTCCGCTCGGAGTACAGCGTCGGCTCCATCCCCTGCTGCTGGAGGAAGAGCGCGAGGTGGAGCCCGGCGGTGCCGGCTCCGACGATCCCGATGTCAGCCATCAGCGACCTCCTTCTTCAGTGGCATCTCGTCCAGATGACGCGACATGACCTCACCGATCGTGAGCGGCGCGCGTCCCGTCAGCGTGCGGAAGTCGTCGGAGACGACGTCGAACTCGCCGGCACGCTGCGCCTCGAACGTCGAGCGGCCCGCCTCGATCCCCCACTCCTCCGCTTCGCGGGCCTGCCAGCGCTCCACCCAGTCCTCCACCGGAGCGGGCTCGTATCGGTACCCGGCGCCGGTGACCTCGGATGCGATCCCGGCGAGCTCGGCCAGCCCGACCGGCTCGCCGACGATGTCGTAGACCTTGCCCTCGTGCCCGGGCTCGGTGAGCGTGCCCGCGATCACCTCTGCGAGCTCGGGCCGGTACGAGAACGCGATCCGCCCGTCCCCGACCGGCTCGCGCGCCACCCCGTCGGGGTCGAACCAGCCGGCGACCTCGTCGGCGTACATGCCGTTGCGGATCGACGTGAACGGGACGCCCGACTCGGCGAGGATCGCCTCGGTCGCGCCGTGCGAGCGGGCATGGAGAAACAGCGCGTCCGGCCCGGCGTTCACGAACGAGAGGTAGACGATGTGCGCGACACCGTGGGCCGCGGCCGCCTCGACGAACGCGCGGTGCAGCGGGACGCGCCGCTCGGGGCCTTCGTGCACCGAGACCATGAACACGCGGTCACCTTCGCCGAGCGCCGCCGCGAGCGACGCGGGATCGCCGTAGTCGGCGACGACGGCCTCGGCCCCCGGCAGCTCGGGCGCCCGAGCCGGGTCGCGCACGAGCAGCCGCATCGGCTCTCCCCGCCGCGCGAGCTCCTCCGCCACGAGCCGGCCGACGTGGCCCGTCGCGCCCGTGACGGCGATCAACGGGCGTTCAGCACGAGATCGGCGGCGCGCTCGCCGATCATCGTGGTCGGAGCGTGCGTGTTGCCGGTGGTGATGGTCGGCATCACCGACGCGTCGGCGACGCGAAGCCCCTCGACTCCGCGGACGCGCAGCTCGGGGTCGACGACGGCGAGCTCGTCGACGCCCATCTTGCAGGTGCAGGACTGGTGGAAATACGTGGACACCGTCCGGCGGATGTAGTCGCGGATCTCCTCGCGTGTCGTCACGGCCGGGCCGGGGTAGAGCTCCTCACCGCGCCAATCATCGAGTCGCGGCCGCCCGGCCGATCTCGCGGACCTGATTGAACGACCACTCCAGCACGTCCACATCGGCCTCCTCGGCGAGGAAGGCGGCGTCGATCAGCGGCGGATCGTCCGGGTCAGCCGAAGCGAGTGTCAGCGTTCCACGGCTTTCCGGGCGCACCAGCGCGCCCATCAGCGTGTACGCGTCCGGCGGCCCTTCCATCCAGGGCTCGTACGCGGGTACGTGGAAGAAGAGCGGCTGCGTGTCGGGTACGGCCAGACCCGGCTTGCTCCGGTCGAACAGGTGAGCGTGCATGCCCTGAGTCCCCGGCACGACCGGGGGCACCGGACGCGTCGACGAGTAGATGACGGGCGCGAGCATGTGATCTTGCAGGTTCGCCCCTACTCCCGGCAGGTCGGAGACGACCTCGATCTCGAGGCGGGCCAGGGCGTCGGCCCGGCCGATCCCGGAGAGCATCAACAGCTTGGGAGAGTCGATCGCGCCGGCGCAGACAACGACCTCGTGCTCAGCGCGAACCTCGCCCCCGTCGGTCTCGACACCGACACAGCGGCCGTTCTCGAAGAGGAGACGCCGCGCGCGGGTCCGAGTCAGGACGGTCAGGTTCGGCGCTTCCATGACCGGCCGCAGGAACGCAACCGCCTGGCTCTGGCGGATGTTGTCCTTGATCATCAGATGGCAGTAGCCGACGCCGTCCTGGCTCACGCCGTTGTGGTCGTTGGTGTAGGGGATGCCGATCTCCTGCGCCGCTTCGACGACCGACGCAGTGAGCGGATGCGGCTCGTAGTCGGCGGTGACGCGGAGCGGACCGCCCGCCCCGTGGTACTCCGACTCGCCGCGGCTGTAGTCCTCCGAGCGCTTGAAGAACGGCAGGACATCCTCGTAGCCCCATCCTGTACAACCGGCCTCGGCCCAACCGTCGTAGTCGAGGCGGTTCCCGCGGATGTAGATCATCCCGTTGAAACAGCTCGTCCCGCCGAGGACCTTGCCGCGCGCAAAGTAGAGCTCGCGGCCGTGGCAGCCGGCCTGCGGGACGGTCGTGTACGCCCAGTCCTCGGGGCTGCCCCACAGGTCCCATACGCGCGCGGGGTCGTGGATCGCCGGATTCTCGTCGGGCCCGCCGGCCTCGACGAGGCAGACCTGGAGCCCGGCGTCGACCAGACGTCGAGTGACGACGGCTCCGCCGCTTCCGGAGCCGATCACGACCACGTCGTACGACTCGACCACAGGCCGAGCCTAACAGATCATGTACGATCTCGTATAGCATGGGCGCGGCCGACACCGTTGTTCGGGCGGACAATCTCGGCAGCCTGCTCCGGCCGCAGTACCTCCTCGACGCACGCGACGGCGACACGCCGGCCGACGAGCTGCGCGCGGTCGAGGACCGTGCGATCGCCGAGGTGGTCGAGCTCCAGGATGCCGTCGGCCTCCCGGTCGTCACCGACGGCGAGTACCGGCGCCGGTTCTTCTTCTCGACCGTCGAGGAGCTCTTCGACGGCATCGACCCGTACGGCTTCGTCCGCCACCACCGCGACGCCGAGGGTGTCCAGCACGAGCTGCGCACGCCGTGTCCCGTGGCCCGCCTGACGCGCACCTCGACCCTCGCCGAGTACGAGCTGCGTTACACGCGGTCGCTCACCGACCGGCTGGTCAAGGTGACGATGCCCGCCCCGTCCGTCCTGTACCTGTACTGGAAGGAGGGCGTGTCCGACGCGGCGTACGCCGACCGGGACGAGTACTACGAGCACCTGATCGAGCTGATGAACGAGGACGCGAGGCTGCTCGCGGCGGCCGGCGCCGACGTGATCCAGCTCGACGCCCCGCAGTACGCGTACATCCAGAAGGTGATGCCCGACGTCGACGATCGCAACGCCGCGCTCCGCCGGCTGGTCGAGCAGGACAACCGCGTCTTCGACGGCCTCGACGGCGTGGCCACCGCGCTGCACATCTGCCGCGGCAACGACCGCAGCCGCTTCACCGGCACCGAGCCCTACGACGACTTCGCCGCCGCGATCTTTCCCCACACCTCCGCGCAGCGACTGCTGCTCGAGTACGACGACGAGCGCTCGGGCGGGTTCGAGCCGCTCCGTCACGCGCGGGACGACCAGGTCGTCGTGCTCGGCCTGGTCACGACCAAGCGGTCGGACCTGGAGTCGGCCGACGAGCTGAAGCAGCGGATCGACGAGGCGAGCCGCCACGTCCCGCTCGAGCGGCTGGCGCTCTCCACGCAGTGTGGCTTCGCGTCGAACGCGGTCGGCAACGACATCACCTGGGACGCCCAGCGGGCGAAACTCGAGCTGGTCGTCGGGGTCGCGACCGACGTCTGGGGGCACGCGTGACGCCGCCGCCCCCGACGAAGATCATCGCCGTCCACCTGAACTACCGGAGCCGGGCGGAGCAGCGCGGCCGCACGCCCGCGAACCCCTCCTACTTCCTCAAGCCGGTCTCGTCGCTGGCGGGGGACGGCGACCCGATCGTCCGGCCGCAGGGCACGGAGCTGCTCACGTTCGAGGCCGAGGTCGCCGTGATCGTCGGCAAGCGCGCGCGGAACGTGACGGTCGCGCGCGCCGGCGCGCACATCGGCTGGTACGCGCCTGCGAACGACGCCGGGGTGTACGACTTTCGCTGGGCCGACCAGGGCTCGAACCTGATGGCCAAGGGCCAGGACGGCTTCACGCCGATCGGCGAGCCGGTCGCGGCCGAGGGGCTCGACCCCGCGGCGCTGACGCTGCGCGCGCTGGTCAACGGCGAGGTCGTCCAGGAGGACTCGACGCGCGAACCTGATCTTCCCGTTCGACTTCCTCGTCGCCGACCTCTCGCGCTTCATGACGCTGGAGCCGGGCGACGTGATTCTCACCGGGACGCCCGCCGGATCGCGCCCCGTTCAGCCGGGCGACGTGGTCGAGGTCGAGCTCGTCGGGCACTCGCGGGTGCGGAACGAGATCGTCGAGGCGAAGCGGCCGATCGCGAAGCTCGGCGCGCAGCCGAAGGTGACGCCCGAGGTCCGGGCGGCGGCGCTCGGCGTCAACGCGCCGCGGGCGGTCGTCCTCTCCGACGAGGCGAAGCACGCGCTGCGCACCGTCTCGACCGCGACGCTCAGCTCGATCCTGCTGCGCACGCACGGGATCCGGAACACGTTCATGGCCGGGCTGCGGCCCGCGCGGCCGGATCTCCGCCTGCTCGGGTACGCGTTCACGCTGCGCTACGTCCCGGCGCGCGAGGACCAGAGCTCGGCCGGGTGGAACGCCGCAGAAGGAGGCGATCGAGTCGATCGGGCCTGATGAGGTGCTCGTGATCGAGGCCCGGCAGGAGACGGGCGCCGGCACGATCGGCGACATCATGGCCGCCCGCGTCCTGAGCCGCGGCGCGACCGGCATCGTCACCGACGGCTGCCTCCGCGACAGCCCCTCGTTCGCCGGGCTCGACATCCCGACCTACCATCAGGCCGTGCATGCGGCCGTCCTCGGGGTCGTCCACTACCCGCTGGCGACCAACGTCCCGGTCGCGTGCGCGGGCGTGCTCGTCTTCCCCGGCGACGTGATCGTCGGCGACGCCGAGGGCGTGCTGGTCATCCCGGCCGCGCTCGCCGAGGACGTCGCGGCCGAGGCGCTCGAGCAGGAACAGCGCGAGGCGTTCGCGCTGGAACGGGTGAAGGACGGCGAGTCGATCCGGGGGCTCTACCCGCTCTCGGAGGAACGGCGGCCCGACTACGAGGCGTGGAAGAAGGAGCGCCCGTGAGCCGGTTCGCCGCCGACCCGTCGTCGATCAAGGGCGCGATCGCGCCGCTGGTCACGCCGTTCCACCCGGACGGCGCGCTCGACCTGGAGACGCTCGCGCGGCTGGTCGACTTCCAGCTCGAGCACGGCTCGCACGGAATCTCGGTCGGCGGCTCGACCGGCGAGCCGACCTCGCAGACCGTCGCCGAGCGGATCGCCGTGATGGAGACCGCCGCGCAGGCGATCGACGGGCGCGTCCCGTTCCTGCCCGGCACCGGCAGCGCGCTGATGGCCGAGACGCTGGAGATGACCGCCGCGGCCGAGCGGCTGGGCGCCGCCGCCGCGCTCGTCGTCACGCCGCCGTACTCCCGCCCCCAGCAGCAGGGCCTCTTCGACTGGTACGCGCGGGTGGCGAGCGAGTTCCCCGACCTGCCGATCATCGTCTACAACGTCCCCGTCCGGGCCGCGGTCGACATCACCCCGGCCACGGTCGGCCGGCTGCGCCGCGCCCACGCGAACATCGTCGGGATCAAGGAGACGACCCGCGACTTCGAGCACGTCTCGTACGTGCTCGACGAGTGCGGCACCGACTTCATCGCGCTCTCCGGAATCGAGCTGCTCTGCTACCCGATGCTCACCCTCGGCGGCCGCGGCCACCTCTCGTGCGTCGGCAACTTCGCCCCGCGCCCGGTCGCCGAGCTGTACGACGCGTTCGAGGCAGGTGACTACGACCGCGCCCGCTCACTGCACTACGACCTCCACCCGCTCTGCGACGCCGCATTCGTCGAGGTGAACCCGGTGCCGGCGAAGTGGATCATGGAGCGGCTCGGGCTCATCCCCTCGGCCCACTGCCGCGAGCCCCTCGCCCCACTGAGCGAGGACGGGCAGCGAAAGGTGACCGAACTGCTCGCCCGCAGCCCGCACGTCACGCTCTGACCCTAGAGGCGATGGTTGAGCTCGGTCAGGAGCTCACGGAGCTGCGCGAACCGCTCCGGGCCGAGCCGTCGCGCCCACACCTTCTCGATGCCCCTGACCGCATCGCGGATCACGGGCACCACCGCCTGTCCGCGCTCCGTCAGGACGATGCGCCTGGAGCGAGCGTCGTCGGGATCCGGGCGCCGCTCGAGATAGCCGAGCCGCTCGAGCTGGCCGAGCTGGTAGTTGAGCGCCTGCTTGCTCATCCGCAGCCGGGCTGCGAGCTCGGACGGACGCGCGCCCTCGGGCCCGGGGTACTGGAGGACGATCAGGTGCGCGGCCTCGAAGTCGTCGAAGCCGGCTCCGTGCAGGCACTCGAGCATGCGCCGGCGGACGTCCTCGAGCGGAATGCGCAGGAGGGCTCCAATCAGGGGGGGCCCGGGCACGGGAGGATTGGTAAAGGTACTTGACGAATCAGGCTGATTCATTTATTGTCAAGTCACTTTACCACTTCAATCGAAGGAGCAGTCAACGATGACGACGAGCATGGGCGAACAGATCACGATCGGACAGCTCGTAATCAGGTTCCTGGTCGAAGGCGCCGAGTCGGGCGGATCGGTCGCGCTCTTCGAGTTCGACGTCCCCGCCGGCGCGAAGGTCCCGATCGCCCACAGCCACGACGCCTACGAGGAGACGATCTACGGGCTCGAGGGCGTGCTGACCTGGACGGTCGAGGGAGTGACGACGGAGATCGCTCCCGGCGAGACGCTCTGCATCCCCCGTGGAGCCGTCCATCACTTCGACAACACACACGACGCCGACGCAACCGCACTCGCGATCATCACCCCCGGCATCCTCGGCCCCGGCTACTTCCGTGACCTGGCCGCGATCGTCGATGCAGCGGCCGGCGGCCCGCCCGACCTCGCCGCGATGGCGGCGGCCATGCGCCGGCACGGCCTCACGCCGGCGCCGTAGCGTCGCTAGAGGACTGCAGGTCGTGCTCGCGCTGCCACGCACGGAAGCTCTCCACAGTGGCGAGCTTGTGCTTGCGGGCGGCTGTCTCGATCCGTGACGCGGGCGCGCCCTTGGCGATCAACTCGATCAGCGCGCGGTGCTCGGCGACCGACGCGGATCCCCGGTAGGGGATCTGCACGAACACGGTGCGGCGGATCGCGTCGAGCCGGCGGGCGACGTCGCGCAGGGTCGTGACCAGCACGGGGTTCGGGCAGTGCTCGTAGACGACCGCGTGGAACTCCTGGTTCAGCCGCCCGAACTCGAGCGCATCGAGCTGCTCCATCGCCTCGACCATCCGCTCGTTGATCTCGGTCAGACGCCGGAGCCCCTTCGCGCCGAGCTCCGGTGCGGCGAGCGCGGTCGCGTAGCCCTCGAGGACGGCGACGACGGTCAGCTCCTCCTCGAACAGCGCCGGGTCGGCCGGCGCCACGTGCGCGCCCGCGTTCGCGCGGTAGATGACGAGCCCCTCGGCCTCGAGCCGCCGGATCGCCTCGCGCACGGGAAGCGCCGAGACCGAGAACTCCTCGGCCAGGGTGTCGATCACGATCCGGTAGCCGGGCCCGTACGCCCCGCTGAGGATCCGCTCGCGGAGCGTCGCGTAGACGCGCTCCTGCTTCGTCTGCGCCGGAGCCACCTCAGGCCATCACGTCGCTGCGCGCAACGCGCTCGTCGACGCTCGCCTCGTGCGTCTCGACGGGCTCGCCGTCCGGGGCGAGGACGAGCGACGACTCCTCGTACCAGCTGTCCGGCGCCCGCGCGCCCCAGAACGTGCGGCAGCGCGGGTCCTTCACCGACCAGCGGATCGGCTTCAGATCGGGATCGCCCGTGTAGTAGTCGCAGGCGTACAGCTCGATCCGGTGCCCGTCCGGATCCCGCAGGTAGACGAAGAACGCGTTCGAGACGCCGTGGCGTCCCGGCCCCCGCTCGATCACGCCGGCGTGGCCGGCCGCGGCGAGCTGGTCGCAGGCACGCAGCACGCCGGACGTGTCGGGCACCGTCCACCCGAGGTGGTGCAGCCGCGGGCCGCGGCCGGCGGTGAGGGCGACGTCGTGGACGGTCGGCTTGCGCAGCAGCCACGCGCCGGTCAGCCGCTCGTCGTCGGTGACGATGTACTCCGAGCAGCGGAAGCCCAGCTCGCGCCAGAACGTGAACGCCTCCTCGACGCGCGGGGAGTGCAGGTTGAAGTGATCCATGCGCAGCACCGGCGCCCCGTGCTGGAGGTCGAACCGCTGGAGCTGGGTCTCGACCTGCTCCATCTCGTGGAAGAACTCGAGCGGATAGCCGAACGGATCCCACACGCGCAGGGCCTTGCCCATCCCGGCGAGGTCGCCGTCGACCCAGCGGGTCTCGCAGCCGCGCCGCTCGAACTCCTGCGCGATCGGCTCGAGGTCGTCGCTCGACCGGACGCGGAACGACAGCCGGGCGCACGCGGCGACGGGCGCCCGCCGGATCACGAGCGAGTGGTGGGCGCGCTCCTCCCAGCCGCGCAGGTAGACAGCGTCGCCGTCGTCGAGCGCGACGACCATCCGGAGCAGGCCGACGTAGAACTCCCGCGCCGCTCCCAGGTCGGTGACGAGCAGCTCGGCGTACGCCGCGCGCACGATGTCGAACGGCGGGCTCGCGAGCTGTGCCGAGACCAGCTCGTCGGCCGTCACGCGTCGTCTCCGAGCCCGAGCCGCGGGATGTGGTGCGTGCCGAGCGCGACGTGGATCAGCTCGGTCTCGCAGTAGAAGTCGAACGCGTAGTCGCCGCCCTCGCGGCCGATGCCCGACTGCTTGACGCCGCCGAACGGCGTGCGCAGGTCGCGGACGTTCTGGGAGTTGATCCAGCACATGCCGGTGTCGATCGCCTGCGCGACGCGGTGGGCGCGGCCGATGTCGTTCGTCCACACATAGGCGGCGAGCCCGTACTGCGTCGCGTTCGCGAGCCGCACGGCGTCGGCCTCGTCGTCGAACGGCATCGCGACGAGCACGGGGCCGAAGATCTCCTCGCGGAAGACCTGCATCGTCTCGTCGACGTCGGCGACGACCGTCGCCTGGAGGAAGTTCCCCGCCTCGAGACCCTCCGGCCGCCCGCCGCCGGCAATCACGCGCGCGCCCTCCTTCCGCGCCGACTCGACGTAGCCGAGCACCCGATCGAGATGCTCGCGCGTGATCAGCGGGCCGAGCTCGGTGCGTGGCTCGAACGGGTCGCCGACACGGATCTTCCGCGCGCGCTCGGCGACCGCCTCGACCATCTGCTCGTACATGGGCCGCTGGACGAGCAGCCGCGAGCCGGCGGTGCAGCGCTGCCCGTTCATCGTGAAGATCTGCGCGAGCGCGGCGTCGACGGCGAGGTCGAGGTCGGCGTCCTCGAAGACGACCACCGGCGACTTGCCGCCGAGCTCGACCGACGAGCGCTTCAGCGTCGGCGCGCCCGCGGCGATCACCAGGCCGCCGGTCGTCGTCTCGCCGGTGAAGCTGATCAGGTCGACGCCGGGATGCGCCGAGAGCGGCGCGCCGGCCGTCTCGCCGAAGCCGTGCACGACGTTGAACACGCCCTGGGGCAGCTCGGCCTCCTCCAGCACCTCGGCGAGAACGGTCGAGGAGAGCGGTGACCACTCGGCGGGCTTGAGCACGATCGTGTTCCCGGCGGCGAGCGCGGGCGCGATCCGCCACGTCGAGAGCATCAGCGGCGCGTTCCACGGCATGATCAGCCCGGCCACGCCGACCGGCTTGCGGATCGTGTAGTTGAGGAACTCGTCGCCGACCTTGAACGCGCGGCCGTAGAGCTCGGGCACGACGCCGGCGTAGTAGTCGAAGTTCTGGGCGGCGCGGGCGGCGAGGTGGCGCATCTGCGCGATCGGCATGCCGATGTCGAGCACCTCGACCTCGATCAGGCGGTCGGCGTGCGCGCGGATCAGGTCGGCGATCCGCCGGAGGACGCGGGCGCGCTCGTCGGTGCCCAGCCGCGGCCACGGGCCCTCGTCGAACGCCCGCCGCGCGGCCTGGACAGCGGCGTCGACATCGGCCGCCGTGCCGGCGGACGCCTCGGCCAGCACCTCGTTGGTCGCGGGGTTCAGCGTCTCGAACGTGCCGCCGTCGACACTCGGCCTGAACGAGCCGTCGATGTAGTGCCGCTGGAGCTCGAACCGCGGCGATGCCTCGGTGCGCGTGGCGAGCGTTTCCGTAGGCACGGCGTCAGCGATCATATACGATCCCGTCGATGTTCCGGGTGTGGGCATGAGCGATCCCGTCGTCGAGCACGGCGCGGGGATCGACACGTATGCGCTCCGCTCGTGCCTGGCCCGGTTCGCGACCGGCGTCGCGGTCGTCGCGGTCGACGGCCCCGACGGACGGTTCGGGCTGACCGTGAACTCGTTCACGGCGGTGTCGCTCGACCCGCCGCTGGTGCTGGTCTCGATCGCGAAGCAGGCGCGCAGCCACGACGTGTTCCCCGGCCGCGCGTTCACGGTGAACATGCTCGGGGCCGAGCAGGAGAACGTTGCGCTCCACTTCGCCGGCAAGCCGCAGTTCGACGAGCTGGTGTGGGAGGAGAGCAGCGGCCTGCCCCGCCTGCCCGGGGCGCTTGCGGTGATCGAGTGCGGTCCGTGGGCGACGTACGACGGCGGCGACCACACGCTGGTGGTCGGCGAGGTGACAGGGTTCGGGTACCGCGACGGCGACGCGCTCGGCTACTACCTCGGCCGGTTCGTCTCGCAGCCGGCACCGGTCCAGGGAATCGAATCGCTCTTCTGAGGAGGACGCATGCCGGCACGCACGGGTCAGGAGTACGTCGACGGGCTCGCCGCCCGCAACATCACCGTCGAGATCCACGGGGAACTGACCACCGGCGACGTCACGAAGATCCCCCAGTTCAAGAACGTGATCCGCTCGTACGCGGCGCTGTACGACATGCAGCACGACCCCGAGTTGCGCGACGTGCTCACGTACGAGTCGCCGACCACGGGCGACCGCGTCGGCGCGTCGTTCCTGCAGCCGGCGTCGGCAGAGGACATCGTCCGCCGGCGGAAGTCGATGCAGGTCTGGGCCGAGTGGTCGAACGGGATGCTCGGTCGCACCGGCGACTACATGAACTCGTCGATCCTGGCGATGGCGGGCGCCGCCGACTGGTTCGGGCAGGCCGACCCGCGCTTCGGCGACAACGTCCGCAACTACTACGAGTACGTCCGCGAGAACGACCTGCTGATGACGCACACGCTGGTGATGCCGCAGGCGAACCGGGCGAAGGCGGTCTCGGAGCAGGCCGACCCGTTCCTGGCCGCGCGGATCGTCGAGGAGAACGACAACGGGATCGTCCTGCGCGGCGCGCGGATCCTTTCGACGATCGGCCCGATCGCCGACGAGCTCGTCGTCTTCCCCTCCACGGTCGTCCGCGGGGGCGCCGACGACGCGCCGTACATGTACGCGGTCGCGATCCCGACCGACACGCCGGGCCTGCGCTTCCTCTGTCGCGAGAGCTTCGACCTCGGCCGCAGCCATTTCGACCACCCGCTGGGATCGCGCTTCGAGGAGACCGACGCCATCGTGATCTTCGACGACGTCCAGGTGCCGTTCGAGCGCTGCTTCGTCCTGGCCAACCCGGAGCTCTGCAACGGCATCTACACCGAGACGACCGCCGGCGCGCACATGACCCACCAGGTGGTCACGCGGACGACCGCCAAGACCGAGTTCATGCTCGGGCTGACCACGCTGCTGACCGAGTCGATCGGGATCGATGGCTTCCAGCACGTGCAGGAGAAGGTGGCCGAGGTGATCATCGCGCTCGAGATCATCCGTGCGCTGCTGCGGACGTCGGAGGCGGACGCCGCGCCGAACCGCTTCGGGCTGTGGACGCCGTCCTGGCCGCCGCTGAACGCGTGCCGCAACTGGTACCCGCGCCTGTCGCAGCGGTTCCCGGAGATCCTGCGCACGCTCGGCGCGAGCGGCCTGATGGCGATCCCGACCGAGGCCGACGCGTTCGGCCCGGGCCGCGAGGACGTCGAGCGGTTCCTCCAGGGCGCCGCGATCGACGGCGTCGACCGGGTGCGCCTGTTCCGGCTCGCCTGGGACACGTGCCTGTCGGCGTTCGCCGGCCGCCAGAACCTCTACGAGTACTTCTTCTTCGGCGACCCGGTGCGCATGGCCGGCGCGCTGGTCGCGAGCTACGACCGCGAGCCGTACCGGGCGCGCGTGCAGGAGCTGCTCGCGCGCGAGAACTAGCTGACGGTCAGCGGCGACGAGGTCGCCAGCCGCGTGTAGCCGTTGTTCGCGACCAGGCGGAGCTCGTACGTGCCGGTGCTCGTCGGCAGCGTCAGCGAGCACGAGCCGGACGCTTTCGCCGTGCCGGCGGTCGACGTGCAGCTCGAGTCGAAGAACCACCAGACGGTCGCCGTGTCCGCCGCCCCCTGACGGTAGAGACCGACCCAGTCCTTGGCCGTCGGCGCCGCCACTCCGCTCCACGAGACCGTCACCGTGGCGCCCGCACTCGCGGCTGTCGGTGCGGTCAGGGTCGGAGCCGCCGGCGCGGTGTTCTGCACCGTCACCGCCACGGGCGTCGACGTGGTCGCGTGCCCTGCGGCGTCCGAGGCGCGGGCGGTCAGCTGCACCTGCCCGTTCGCGACGGTCGTCGAGTCCCAGCTCGCGGCGTAGGGAGCGGTGGTGTCGGTCGCGACGACGGCGCCGTTCGCCAGGAACTCGACCTTCGCGACCCCGATGTCGTCGGAGGCCGACGCCGTCAGCTGCACCGTGCCGCTCACGGTCGAGGCTGCCGGGGCGTAGCCCGTGGCGCCGGAGGTGTCGTAGTCGTGGTTCCCGGCGGCGGGATGGGTGCGGTCCTTGAACCGGCCCCAGGACGGCGCGTAGCAGTTCTGGAATTCGGTGGCGGTGCCGTGGGGGTAGACGTTGTCGCCGAGCGTGGCCGCCGGGTTTCAAGCCCCGCCGCGGCCCTCGCTCGCGCTGGCGGGAGCGCTACGCTGGCGGGCGCCCGCCCCCGGGCTCGCCATCCTCTCGCCCGGACGCAGTGATCGGCGGCGTCGCCGAGCTCCTCGACTGGCTCTGAGCGGCCGGTTCTCTATCGCTCTCGGCGAGACGGGCTTTTGCGCGGACCGTCGAGCTCTTGCCGCGGGATGTCCCAGACGACGCGGCTCTCGCGCGGTCCGTGCAGCAGGGCGCCGACCTCCGAGTGGATAGCCGCTACGCCGGAGAGCAGCCAGTAAGCGATCGGGTAGAGCGCGCCGACGACGAGCGCCCGGAAGATGCTGCGGTCGTAGCCACGCTCGAGGGTGAGCGCCACGATCACCTGGACGGTGGCGATTAGCGCGATCGCGACACCCCACCCCAGCGCGAACCCAAACACGTTCTCGCCAGCGCCCAGCACGATGCCGAGGGCGGCGATCAGGAGCGCAGCCGCGAGGGCGACGATCCACAGCAACGAGGCGATCGCTTCGAAACTCAGCAGCCACATTCGATGGTTGCTCAGGCGGCTCACCTCGGCGAGATGAACGCGGACCACCTCGCCCTGGCCGCGCGCCCAGCGCTTGCGTTGCATCCACAGCGCGTGGATCGACGCAGGAACCTGCATGCCGACGAGCGCGCGTGGCTCGTAGGCCGTCTGCCAGCCGCCGAGCAGCAGCTTCCACGTCAAGTCGATGTCCTCGGTGGCCATTCGCGAGTCGTAGCCGCCGACGGCGAGCACGCGGTCTCTGCGGAACAGGCCGAGCACGCCGGCGACCACACCGACCCGCCCGGTCAGAGCCTGGGTGCGGCGGATCAGGCCGATGATCGACGCCGCCTCGAGCACCTGCATCGCGAGCAGAAAACGACCACGGTTGGTGACGTGCGGCGCCCCGCGACCGCGGCCACGAGAGGCGAGCCACACATGCGGGCGACGAGCAGCTTGAGCGCCTGGGGATGCATGTGCGTGTCGGCGTCGGTGACGGCCACAAGGTCATGGCGCGCCTGCCGGAAGCCGAGGTTCAGCTGCTCCGCCTTGCCGCGATTGACGGGGTCGCGGATCACCCGGCAGCGCGGGTCGCCCGCAATCGTCGCGAGCGCGGTGGCTTCGGTGGCGTCGGTCGAACCGTCGTCGAGCACGAGCACCTCGAGCTCCGGGTAGTCAGAGGCGATCGCCGCGGAGACGCTGGTCGCGATCACTGCTTCCTCGTTATAGGCGGGGATCAGCACGGACACGCCCGGCCAGCCTCCGTCGGGTTCCTTGGCGGCATCCCGCTCCTCCAAGAAGCGGAAGAGAAGCCCCCGGCGACCCACAACGCAGCGGTGCATACCGGGTAGAGCGCGACGAAGGCGAGCAGCAACTCAGCCGCTGTCCACATACCGTCTCTCCTGCCGCAGGCGCGCCTGTCGGAGCAGCGCGAGGACGATCAGCGCGAAGAGGAACGCCGCCACGGTGACGAGCAGGCCGAGCGCAATCGCCCAGGTGTATTCGAAGAACCAGGCAACGATGGCGAGTACGACGAGCCAGAGGAGTGGACCGACCACGACGCCCACGACCAGGCTCGCGCGTGAAGCCGCGTGAAGCGGCTCGAAGCGCACCGACGAGGTGGCGGCATCCTCGCGCATGCGTGGCGCAGATCTTGTCAGACGATCACGGATACACGGCTACAGTAGCCCGGGGATGAAGGTAGCTGCGATGCCGCTCGTTGCCTCTGCCTGCGGCATCTTCCTGTTGGTGACCGCGTGCGGCGGCTCGAGCGACGAGAGCGCGCCGCGAACGCCACAACCCGCTCCCGAGGTCGTGCTCACAGCCCAGGAAAAGCAGGTGTGGGCGCCGCTCCCGCCGGATCGCTCGGCCATTCCCGTGCTCCTCTACCACGGCATCGGGCCGGAGAGCGACTTCTCCAACCCGGCGGACGCGTCCTACGCGGTCGACGTCTACGACTTCGCCAAGCAGATGACGATGATCAAGCACGCCGGCTACCAGACCATCGACCTCCAGACCTTTCTGAGCTTCGTTCAGGGCGATCCGGTCGAGCTGCCCGCGAGGCCCCTCCTCCTCACCTTCGACGACGCACGAGCCGACTCGTGGACCGGCGGCGACGGCATCCTCCAGAACCTCGGCTTCACCGCCGTCTTGTTCGTCGACGCCGGCCACGTCGACGCCGGTAACCCCGAGTACCTGACCTGGCAGGAGCTCGAGACCGTCCAGGCGAGCGGCCGCTGGCAACTCCAGCTCCACTCTGGCCACGGCCACCGGCAGATCCAGTTCGGCCCCGGCCCGAACGACTACGGCCCCTACTACGCCTACGAGCAGCAGGGCGAGAACTTCCGCGGGTGGCGGAAACGGGTGCGCTCCGACATCGAGTGGGGCCAGGACACGCTCGCTCGCAAGATCGCCGAGTACCGTCCGCTCGCGTTCGCTCCGCCGTACGGCAGTTACGGCCAGGACGGCACCAACGATCCGCGCATCCCCGAGGATCTGCTCGGCTGGCTGATCCGGCGCTACGACACGGTCTTCACGCAGGATCGGAACGCGCTGGCGCACCCGGGCAGCGCACAGCCGCTCGGCCGCATCCAGGTCACGCGCCACCTCAGTGGCGGCGAGCTTCACGCCAAGCTGCTGTCGGGAGGCCCCTAACGCGCGCGCTTTCGCGAGTCCGCTCGGCTATCCCCGGCCGGCGGCCGTTCCGACTCCGGACGCCGAGAACCGGATCTGGCGCGGCGCTACAGTGAAAGGAGCACGATCACGCGGAAACGGCGTGGTTGAGCAAGAAAGCCCCCGTAGCTCAGTGGATAGAGCAGCGGTTTCCTAAACCGCGTGCGCATGTTCGATTCATGCCGGGGGCACTCCCTGTCGAAGTCCGCCACGACTTCGCCAGGATCGGCTTCACCCGGATTACCGGGTGCCGCGCCCGTCGTGCCCACAGCATCGATCGGAACTACGGAGACAGGCATCCGGTTCGCTTAACAAATGCCGTCCCGCTCGTTACCGATTCTTTACCCGCCCGGCTGTACAAGTTAGCGAAGGTTTTTCGCCGCGCGGCACTCCCTTTCCATAGACCCTCGTTTGCGCCCCAAGAGAAAAGGAGGAAGGTGAGCCGGATCCCGCTGCTCCCGTCGCACCTGCACCCGCGGCGGCAAGGTGACCGTGGCTAGAGGCGAGGCTGCATTCGGCGGCAACGACCCCGACGGCGTGGACGCCAGGGACGAGCTTGCCGCGCTCTACACCCACCACGGTGCAGCGGTGCGCAGGCTCTGCCGCGTCCTCCTGCGAAACGGGCACGAGGCCGAGGATGCGGCCCAACAGGTCTTCCTTTCGGCCTATCGCAGCCTGCTCAGCGGCACGGTGCCCCGGCATCCGGCCGCCTGGCTGGCGACGATCACCCGCAACGAGTGCGTCCTCCGGATCCAGCGGCGCATGCGTGAGCCGCTTCCGGTCGGAGAAGCAGACGAGACGATTCCTGACCCGGTCATGACCGCGGCCGAGCGAGCCGACCTCGGCGAGCTCTGGCGAGCGATCGCCGGGTTGCCGCACAAACAGCGGGAAGCGCTCGTTCTGCGGGAGTTCTCCGGGCTTTCGTACTCCGAGCTGGCTACGACGCTCGCCGTATCGGAGCCGGCGATCGAGTCGCTCCTGGTTCGCGCACGGAGTGCGCTGCGGGGCAGGCTGCAACCGGCGTACAGATCGGTCGCCGGCGTCGTCCCGATCGTGGCGTTCCGCGACCTGCTCGCGCGACTGATCGGCGGCCTACCTGACCCCACCTCGGCACGCGGACTCTCAGCGCTGACCGCCGGCCCGGCCGTCGCGAAGGTCCTCGCCGGGGCGGTCCTGATCGTCGCGGCCGGAGGAACGGTTGCCGCAGTCGAGCACGGCTCGGCCCCTGGCCGGCCGACCGATCTGAGGGCGGTGACAGCCCCGGCTCCAGCGCTACGGCAGACGCCTGCCGTGCAGGCCGCAGCCCGTTCGCAGTCCCAACCTCCCCCGCAGCGCCCTGTCCTGCCGCGGGCCGTCTCGGCGGCGCCGGTTCTGGCGCAGTCCTCCCATCCGCGGCCGACCGGCGAACCTCCGGCCGGGCCGACCGGGACACCGGCCCGCCAGGCCCCACCCGACCCTGTGGCGACCACCGGGTCCGGCGACCCGGGCAGCGTCGAGCCAGCCGCGGCAGGCGCCGGTGGAGGAACGGCAGCGGCCGACCCCCAGAGTGGATCAAGCGAGCCGACTTCCGGTTCCGGTTCCGGCGACCAGGCCCCACCGGCCGGCGGTGCAGTCGATCCAGCCCAGGGTTCAGATGGGAGCCCGCCGGACTCCGGAGGAGTGTCCGAATCGACCAACGACGCCTCGACCGACCCCAACGACGCCTCGACCGGCCCCGGCGACACTCAGCCGTCGAACCAAGACGAGACCCTCGCCGAGAGCGGCGACGGAGCGTCGAGTCAGAGCCGCGACCCAGGCGGCGGCCAAAGCCACGAGGCTGGCGCCGGCAACTCGCACCCTGGCGACGGGCAACGTTCCGCCAAACCCTCCTAGCGACCGGCCGAGGCGAGTTCGCGCCTGGCCTCGCCGACCTGGTGGGGCCGGTTGACGAGCAAGGCGGCGACGAGTCGCCCATCGCGGTCGAGGTACCGCGCGCGGAGCGAGTCGAGGCTCCCTTCCAGGGTGACGGCGACGGCGCGGCGCGCATCGCCGATGTGCTGAAGCCGTAGCCCCGCCTGATCCGACCAGAAATAGGGAAGATCCTCGTACGGGCGGTCGATCCCAAGCACGGCGTGGGCGGCTGCTGCAGCCTGCCCGGCCGCCGCCGTCCAGTGACTCGTGCCCGTGACGTCGCCGCACGCGTAGACGCCGGAAGCCGGTGTCCGGCCGCAGGCGTCCGCGACCACACTGCCGTCGTGGCGAAGCGGGATCGCGCCGCGCAGCCAGCCGGTCTCCGGCCGCGCTCCGACCGCGTCGAGCACGAAGCCGGCGGGCACCGTCTCACGCGGCGCCAGGCGCACACCCAGAGCGAGATGGCGCTCGGCCAGGAGCGCCGAAACCTCGGGGCCGAGCAGCCGCACGAGCGGCGAATCACCGATGAGCGTGACATCGCCGAACTGCGCCGCGGTCGCCGCCACCTCGGTACCGACGAGCCCTGTGCCGACGATCGTCAACGGGCGGCCGGAATGGAGCTCGGCACGGATCCGTTCAGCGTCGGCGAGGGTGCGAAGGCGGTGGCGACGAGGGCCAAGGCGCCGAGCCCTGGCCCCGGTCGCGATCACGAGGGCGTCCCAGGCGAGGACGTCGCCGCGGGCCGTGACCGCGGTCCGCCCGTGGATGCGAGCGACCCGCGTTCCGGTCCGGAGCTCGATCCCGCGCTCGGCCCAGCTTGCCTCCGGCCGGAGGGCGAGGCTCGCCGCGTCCCGCGTCCCGGCCAGCAACTCCTTCGAGAGAGCGGGACGCTCGTACGGTGCAACCGGTTCCGCCCCGACGAGCGTGATCGACCCGTCGAAGCCCGTTGCGCGGAGCGTCTCCGCGCAACGGGCGCCGGCGAGGCCGGCGCCGACGATCAGAACGTTCACGCCGCCTGATCGCCGGTGTCGGCGTCGAAGACTGCGATCGCCCCCATCGGGCAGTCCCGCGCAGCGTCGAGGACACCGTCGTCGGCGCCGCCGTCGCGGACGAGCGCGATGCCGTCCGTCCCGAGGGCGATCGCCCCCGGGGCCGATTCCGCGCAGGAGCCGAAGCCGCTACAGAGCGACCGGTCGATCTGGATTCGGTACAGGGGCACTCTTTGCTTCCTCCTTTCGTGATCACGCGCCACGAGGTCATCAAGACGACAGCTGCGAGCGAGCCCGCGTAGAGGCCGAACGCCCAGCGGTCGGTGCCGTCGGCGATCCCGTGAACGGTGGCGGCACCGAACACCGCGAACGTGAGGTAGTGGAGCCGCCGCCAGTTCCGGACGCCGATGCGCCGGCGGAGAGAGAACGAGACGTAGATGAGCACCATCAACTCCGCCGCGACCACGCCGATCCCCGTGGCCAGCGGCCGGTACGTGCTCAGGCCGGGGACGAACAGCGCAGCCACGGGCATCGGGACAGACGTATCGAGGGCGAGCGTGAGCCCATGGAAGGCGACCGCCCCGAGCGAGAGCAGCGACATGAATCGGTGAAGGTCGGTCGCGTCCGCGGCACGGACGCGAGGCCCGAGCGGCTTCGACTTGACGGTGAGGCCCGCGAGCACCGATCCCGTCAGGAGGAGGTATGCGGTCAGGCCAGTCGCCCGCGCCAGGATCCAGAACGTCGGGTTGGTCATGGCCGCTCGAGCCCCCCTGCCCAGAGTGTCCGGCCGTCCTCCGTGACGAGGACGGCCGGGACGCCGAGTTCGTCGGCCTCGCGAACGGCCTCGTCGACGCCGGCGAGGAAGAGGGCCTTCGCCATGATCTCGCCCTCGACCGCCGAACCCGCGACGACCGTGACCCGGAGCAGGCCGGTCTCTGCCGGCAGACCGGTGGACGGGTCGATCAGGTGGTGGAACTCCCGGCCGGCCCTGCGCCAGCGCGTGAAGTCCCGTCCGGACGTCGCGACCGCGCCGGCTGTGAGCTCGAAGTGGACGGTGCCGTCGGTGGTCTCGACGTCGACCGGCCAGAACCCCGCTTCGGGCACGCCACGGACGGCGAGGTCGCCGCCTCCGCTGACGAAGCACGGGCCGGTCTGGGCGAGGATGTCGCACGCCCGGTCGACCGCGTCGCCCTTGGCGATCCCCCCGAAGTCGAGGCGAACGTCGGGCTCGAGCTCGACGAGGCCGAGCCGTCGGTCGACCCTGACCCCGCCGCCGCACCGGACGAGCGTCTGCAGTTGCCCGTCCGGACGGTCGGGAGGCAGCTCTTCGAACGTTCTGTCGTACCCAGCGGCCACGACCGCGTCGTGCACGGTGGGGTCGACTCTACCGCCCGTCCGCTCCCGGGCCTGGAGGCCGAGCTCCGTCACTCTCAGGAGATCGGGACCGACCACGAGCGAGCCGCGCTCGTTCAGCCGCGAGAGCTCCGAATCCGGCTTGAAACGCGAGAGCAGCCCGTCCAGGCGGTGGAACTCATCCTCCACCGCCCAGAGCGAGGTCCACGCTTCCGGAGAGGGCGCCGCGTCGAGGAAGCACTCGACCGTGATGCCCATCGTGGTGAACGCGTGCCGGATCAATGCGGCTTCCCCGAGCTGTGCGAACCGCCGCCGCCACCGCCACCGCTGTGCACCGGGGGAGGCGGAGGAGGAGGCGGAGGCGGAGGCGGAGGCGGCGGAGGGGGCGGGGGCGGCGCAGATGCGGGCGCCGGAGCCGGTGCAGGCCCTGGAGCCGCGGTCGGCGCTGGAGCGGGAGCCGGCCTGGAGCCGGGCCTCGGCGCACGTGCCGTGACCGCCGGTGTGGACGGCCTGGCCGGAGCCGGCGTGCCCGGGCGGGCGGGCGCCGCCGCCGAAGCGGACACCGACGGCGAGCTCGTCGTGGTCTGGGCGGGAACTGTGCGCGAGGCGAGCTGGTACGAGGCCGCGGCGCGCGCTGCGGCGGCGGCTTCGGCCGCGTGGATGTAGTTGATGCGGGCCTGCGCCGAGCTTGCTGCGGCGAGCTCCTGGTCGTACCGCGCCTTGGCGGCCCTGATCTCGAGCTGGCGCCGCCGGTACTGCACGTCGAAGCGCTGCCAGCGGCGCTTCAGGACCTGCCGTACGACAACCCCCTGGTGCTTCAGCCGATGCTCCCTGGCCGTGAGTGCCGCCAGGCGCGGGTCGACGGTCTGCTTCGCCGCGGCCGCCCAGGGGTGGGCGGCGATCACCGCCCAGGCGACGAAGAAGATCAGCAGGCCGATCGCGAGGCCGTACAAACGGACAATGTGATTCTTCATCTCGGTTCTCCTTGTCTATGGGTTGCCGGCCTGCTAATCGCGGCCACCTCCCCCACCGTCACCGCCGCCACCGCCGTCACCGCCGCCACCGTGGCCGCCGCCGCCTCCAGCCGACGGATCGGCCGGTGGATCAGCCGGGGGCTGTTCCGGGACCGGCGCCGGGACGGGCGCCGCTACGGGCGGCTGCGGAGCGGCTGCCGGAGCGGTCGGGGGGGCAGGCGTTGGATCGAAGATCGGCTGAGCCGGTGCCGGCTTCACCACCCGCCGGCGGTGTGGCTTGGGCGGCACGGGCGTCGGCTTGTGGATTACCGGCTTGGTGGCAGGCGCCACCCGCGTCGGTTGCGTCGCCACGACCATCTGCTGCGGCGCCGCCGCCGGGGCGGGCGAATAGGCCGGCACGGACGGGATGTAGACCGTCGGGTAGTGAGGAACCTTCGGCAGCTTCGGCGGCTTGCTCGCGAGGGACTTGTGCAGCGAGGCCTCCCACCGGTCCAGTGCTCGCGGTGCTTCACGATCGTCGAGCGTGCGACCGTCGTCGCTGGTCGCTGTCTTGGCGCCGAGAGCAGTCGTCCTCGAAGCGGCGACGAGACCGGTGACCGCCGCGGCGGCAACGACGATTGAGATTGCCAGGGCATGCCAGCGTTTCATTGGGTCTCCTTCCCCTACATGGCTGCCGCCTCCGCCGGGATCGGCCGAGGTCTGGGCAGTTGCCAATAGAAGAAGGGAGCGAGGCGACCGTCGATCCCTTCGGTCAGCCGCCTGTCCTTACCGAATCTTTACCGTCGGTCCCCGTCCCCCCGGCGGCGATGCAACGCGCGCTCGCACTACCCGACCCGTCAGCACGGGTTTAGGCTGCTCGGTATGGGAACCGAGGGCGAACCACGGATCGATCCGGCTGCACTCGACGGCCTGCGGGAGATCGGCGGGGACGAGCTCGTCGCCGATCTCGTCGAGACGTTCCTGGCCGACGCGCCGGCGTTGTTGGCGTCGCTCCGCGCCGGCGACGTGGACGAGGTGCGCCGCGCGGCGCACACGCTGAAGTCGAACGGCGCGACCTTCGGCGCGACCCGGCTGGCGGAGCTCAGCCGCGAGCTCGAGGAGCTCGCCAGAACCGGCGACCTGTCGGGTGCGCCCGGGCTCGCCGACCGGATCGACGCCGAGTACGCCCTCGTCGCCGGGGAGCTGCAGGGGTGAACAGCGCCGCCGGGCGCGTCCTGGTGGTGGACGACAACCGCGTGAACGGCCTGCTCCTCCGCCGGACGCTGGAGCAGCAGGGGCACACGGTCGAGATCGCCGAGAACGGGCGCGAGGCGCTCGACGTGCTCGGGCAGGGCGGGTTCGACCTGATGCTGCTCGACGTGGAGATGCCGGAGGTCGACGGCTACGAGGTGCTCGCCGCGATGAAGGGCGATCCGCACCTCCGGGAAGTCCCGGTGATCATGACCTCCGCGCTCGACGAGCTCGACAGTGTGGTCAGGTGCATCGAGATGGGCGCCGAGGACTACCTGACGAAGCCGGTCAACCCGGTCATGCTCAAGGCCCGGGTCCAGTCGAGCCTCGAGCGCAAGCGCCTGCACGACCAGCAGCGCGAGCTGATCAGCAAGTTCGCCACGCGCGAGGTCGCCGAGGACCTGCTGACGTCGGGCTTCTCGCTCGGCGGGAAGTTCGTCGAGGCGGCGGCGATGTTCTGCGACATCCGCTCGTTCACGAGCATCGCCGAGGCGCAGGGCCCGACCGAGACGATCGAGCTCCTGAACGACTACTACATGCTGATGATGGACGCGATCGGCGGCCACGGCGGGATCGTCAACCAGATGGTCGGCGACGGGTTGATGGCGATCTTCGGGGCGCCCGTGCCGGCGCCGGACTTCCGCCTGCAGGCGGTGCGGGCCGGGAGGCAGATGATCGAGCTGATCGACCTCTTCAACCACGACCAGGCGGCGCTCCGGCGGGTGCAGATCAAGATCGGCGTGGGCATCGCCTCGGGGCAGGTGATCGCCGGATACACCGGCACCCAGCAGCGCGCGACGTACACGTGCGTCGGCGACACCGTGAACCTTGCGGCGCGGCTCGAGTCGCACACGAAGGAGCTCGGCCGCCCGATCCTGATCGACGAGTACACGCGGCAGGGGCTGAACGGCGAGATCCCCGTCCAGTCCGAGGGCGAGCTCGTCCTGAAGGGCAAGAGCGTCGGCGTCAACGTCTACTCGGTCGCATGAGCGGGCAACGGGACGCAGCGAAGGTCCAGGGTGCGCTCTACCGGATCGCGGAGCTCGCGGGCGCCGCGCAGGACATGCAGGAGTTTTACGCCGCGGTGCACGGGATCGTCGGCGAGCTGATGTACGCGGCCAATTTCTTCATCGCCCTCTACGACGAGGAGCGCCGGCTGATCAGCTGGCCGTACTACGTCGACGAGCTCGACGACGACATCCCCGACCCGAACAAGTGGGACGCCTTCGGCGAGGGGGACGCACGCGGGATGACCGCGTACGTCCTGCGGACGGGCGAGCCGCAGCTGCTCCCGCGCGCCCGGCAGCTCGAGCTGATCGCCCAGGGTGAGATCGAGGTGGTCGGGGTGATGACCGAGCAGTCGGTCTGGGTCGGCGTCCCGCTCCGCGCCGAGGAGACGACGATCGGCGCGCTGGTCGTCCAGTCCTACTCGGCCGAGCACCAGTACACCGAGGAGGACCGCGACCTGCTCGCGTTCGTCGGCCAGCACGTCGGCTCGGCGCTCTCGCGAGCCCGCGCGATCGAGGAGACCCGGCAGCGCAACGCCGAGCTCGCGCTGATCAACAGCGTCCAGGCCGCGCTCGCCGGCGAGCTCGAGCTGCAGGCGATCTACGACGTCGTCGGCGACAAGATCCAGGAGGTCTTCGACGCGCAGGTCGTCGACATCGCGATCTACGACGAGGCGGCCGGGCTGATCCGCTTCCCGTACACGATCGAGCGTGGCGTGCGCTTCGCGGACGAGCCGATCGAGCTGATCGGCTTCCGCAAGCACGCGATGGAGACACGCGAGCCGCTCGTCATCGCCGAGAGCACGCCGGAGGTCGCCGAGCGCTACGGGAACCCGTTCGTGCTCTCGGGCGAGCCGGTGAAGTCGGCGCTCTTCGTCCCGCTCGTCGTCGGCGAGCCGGGCGACGGGCGTGATCTCGCTCCAGAACCTGGACCGCTTCCACGCGTTCAGCGACGCCGACCTGCGGCTCCTGACGACGATCGCCGGCAGCCTCAGCGTCGCGCTCGACAACGCCCGCCTCGTCCACGAGACCCGCCAGCGCAACGCCGAGCTCGCGCTGATCAACAGCGTCCAGGAGGCGCTCGCCGGCGAGCTCGAGCTGCAGGCGATCTACGACATCGTCGGCGACAAGATCCAGGAGGTCTTCGACGCCCAGGTCGTCGACATCGGCATCTACGACGACGCGTCCGGGCTCGATGCGCTTCCCGTACACGATCGAGCGCGGCGTACGCCGCGGCGACGAGCCCGGTTCCGCTGAACGCCGTTCCGCGAGCATGTGCTCGAGACTCAAGGAGCCGCTCCTGATCAACGAGGACATGGTGGGGGTCGGCGCGGAGCTGGGGCATCCAGACCCTCGGCGAGCCTGCGCTCTCCGCGCTCTGGGTGCCGCTCGCCGCCGGCAGCAGCGGCCGCGGCTGGATCTCGCTCCAGAACCTCGACCGCGAGCACGCGTTCAGCGACTCCGACGTGCAGCTGCTCGGCACGCTCGCGGGGAGCCTCGGCGTCGCGCTCGACAACGCGCGGCTCGTCCACGAGACCAAACAACGAAACGCCGAGCTCGCGCTGATCAACAGCGTGCAGGCCGCGATCGCCGGCGAGCTCGACCCGCAGGCGATCTACGACCTGATCGGGGACAGGCTCCAGGAGGTCTTCGACGCGCAGGTGGTCAGCATCTCGACCTACGACGAGGCGACCGGCCTGCTGAGCTTTCCGTACGTGATCGAGCGTGGCGAGCGGCTCGCGGAGGAGCCGATCCCGCTGATCGGCTTCCGCAAGCACGTGATCGAGACCCGTGAGCCGCTGCTGATCGCGAACGAGGACATGGAGCGCGCGGCCGACCGCTACGGCAATCCCTACGTGCTCAGCGGGGAGCCGGTCAAGTCGGCCGTCTTCGCGCCGCTCGTCGCCGGCCGCAAGGCGACCGGCGTGGTGTCGCTCCAGAACGTCGACCGCGACAACGCGTACTCGGAGACCGACCTGCGGCTCCTCCTCACCCTCTGCGGCAGCCTCAGCGTCGCGCTCGACAACGCGCGGCTCGTCCACGAGACGAGGCAGCGGAACGCCGAGCTCGCGCTGATCAACAGCGTGCAGGAGGCGATCGCCGGCGAGCTCGACCCGCAGGCGATCTACGACCTCGTCGGCGAGCGCATCCGCGAGGTGTTCGACGCGCAGGTGGTCGCGATCTCGATCACGGACGAGTCCGGCGGGCTCCTCGTCTCGCCCTACGTGATCGAGCGCGGGGAGCGCCTCGAGATCGACCCGATGCCGGTGATCGGCTTCCGCAAGCACGTGATGGAGACCGGCGAGCCCCTGCTGATCAACGAGGACGTCGCCGCCGCCGCCGAGCGGTACGGCAACCCGCCGGTGATCGCGGGCGACGCGCCCAAGTCGGACCTCTTCGTGCCGCTCCTGCTCGGCGGGCGCGCGACCGGCGTGATCACCCTCCAGAACGTCGACCGCGAGCACGCGTTCACTGATTCCGACCAGCGGCTGCTCGTCACCCTCGCCGGCAGCCTGAGCGTCGCGCTCGAGAACGCCCGGCTCGTCCACGAGACCCGCCAGCGCAACGCCGAGCTCGCGCTGATCAACAGCGTGCAGGACTCGATCGCGGGTGAGCTCGACCAGCAGGCGATCTACGACCTCGTCGGCGAGAAGCTCCGGGAGGTCTTCGACGCGCAGGTCGTCGACATCGCCGTCCACGACGAGGACGAGGGCCTCATGCGCTTCGTCTACCAGATCGAGCGCGGTACCCACTTCCCGAACGTGACGATGCCGGTGATCGGCTTCCGCAAGCACGTGCTGGAGGCGCGCGAACCACTCGCCGTGCTGGAGGACATGGACTCGGCGCTCGTCGAGTACGGCAATCCCGCATCGGTCGTCGGCGAGACCTCGAACGGTTCGGCGATCTTCCAGCCGCTCGTCGTCGGCGGCCGGTCGACCGGCGTCATCTCGATCCAGAACCTCGACCACGAGAACGCGTTCAGCCCGTCCGACCAGCGGCTCCTCTCGACCATCGCCGGAAGCCTCGGGGTTGCACTGGAGAACGCCCAGCTGATCCACGAGACCCGGCAGCGGGTCGCCGAGCTCGGGACGGTGAACAGCGTCGGCCAGGCGCTCACGACGCAGCTCGACCTCGACGCCCTGATCGACCTCGTCGGCGAGCGGGTGCGGGAGACGTTCGACGCGGACATCGCCTACGTCGCTCTGCACGACGAGGCCGCCGGGACGATCGAGTTCCCCTACAACTGGGAGCTCGGCGAGCACATCGTCGAGCCGCCCATGGCGTACGGCGAGGGGCTCACCTCGCAGATCATCGAGTCGGGCGAGCCGCTCCTGCTCAACACCGCCGGGAGGACAACTCCGAGGCGGTCGGGACGCCGTCGAAGTCCTACCTCGGAGTCCCGATCTGGGCCGGCGACCGCGCGATCGGCGTGATCAGCGTGCAGAGCACGCGTGAAGAGGGACGGTACGGCGATGCCGACACGCGGCTGCTCGCCACGCTCGCCGCGAACGTCGGCGTCGCGATCCAGAACGCACGCCTCTTCGCGGAGATCGCGCGCCAGAAGCAGTACTTCGAGTCGCTCGTCGGGATCAGCCCTGTCGCGGTGATCGAGATGGACGCCGACGAGCACGTCACCGGCTGGAACCCGGCCGCGACCGCGCTCTTCGGCTACGAGGCCGAGGAGGCGCTCGGGCGGCCGATCGACGAGCTCGTCTTCGGCGGTGAGGCAGGCGAGGAGGGGCGCGAGATCACGGACGAGGCGCTCGCCAGCGGCCGGGCACACCGGATCACGCGCCGGAGGCGGAAGGACGGAACGCCGATCGACGTCGAGTTGATGTTCGTGCCGCTCACCGCCGACGGCGAGCGCGTCGGCTTCCTCGGCATCTACCACGACATCACCGAACTCCAGCACGCGCGCGAGGAGGCCGAGGCGGCGACGCAGGCGAAGAGCGCGTTCCTCGCGACGATGAGCCACGAGATCCGGACGCCGATGAACGCCGTGATCGGCATGACCGGCCTGCTGCTCGGGACCGAGCTGACACCGGAGCAGCGCGAGTTCGCCGAGGTCGTCCGTTCGAGCGGCGACGCGCTCCTGCACGTGATCGACGACATCCTCGACTACTCGAAGATCGAGGCGGGCAAGCTCGAGCTGGAGAACGAGCCCTTCGATCTCCGCGAGTGCGTCGAGAGCGCGCTCGACATGGTGGCGCCGCGCGCCGCCGAGAAGAACCTCGAGCTCGGCTGCCTCGTCGGCGAGGGCGTGCCGGCCGGGGTCGCCGGCGACGCCGCCCGGCTGCGTCAGGTGCTGCTCAACCTGCTCTCGAACGCCGTCAAGTTCACGGAAACCGGCGAGGTCGTCATCGATCTCGACGCCGAGGCGGTCGGGGGCGGCGTGTGGCGAGTCCTCGTCGCCGTCCGCGACACGGGCATCGGGATCCCGCCTGACAGGATCAACCGCCTGTTCGAGTCGTTCAGCCAGGTCGACGCGTCGACTACCCGCCGGTACGGCGGCACGGGCCTCGGCCTCGCGATCTCGAAGCGACTCACCGAGCTGATGGGCGGGTCGCTGCACGCCGAGAGCGAGCAAGGCGTCGGATCGACCTTCCGGATCGAGCTCCGGGCGAACGAGGCCGAGGTGCCTACACGCATCCCGGTCGGCTCGGAGCAGCCGCAGATCGAGGGCAAGCGCCTGCTCGTCGTCGACGACAACGCGACGAACCGCGAGATCGTCAGCCGGCAGGCACACTCTTGGGGAATGGACGCGGTCCAGGCGGAGTCGCCGGCCCGAGCGCTCGAGCTGATCGAGTCGGGCGAGCGATTCGACGTCGCCGTGCTCGACATGCTGATGCCCGAGATGGACGGGCGTGAGCTGGCACGCGAGATCCGGCGTCACCGCACCCTGCAGGAGTTGCCGCTCGTGCTCGTCACGTCGCTCGGACGGCTACCGGAGGCACGCACCGCCGAGGAGTTCTCGGCGCAGCTCTCGAAGCCGTTGAAGGCGTCACAGCTGTTCGACGCGCTCATGCGCGTCTTCGCGACGCAGGAGGGCGAGGAAACCGCCGCAGCCGCCGGCGCGGTCGGTGCCGCCGAGACGTCCACCCTCCGCATCCTCCTCGCCGAGGACAACGCGGTGAACCAGAAGGTCGCACTCGCTCTCCTCGGGAAGATGGGCTACCGGGCCGACGTCGTCGGGAACGGGCTCGAGGCGCTCGAGGCGCTCGAGCGGCAGCCCTACGACGTCGTCCTCATGGACGTCCAGATGCCCGAGCTCGACGGGCTCGACACCACCCGCAGGATCTGCGAGCGCTGGCCCGACGGTGCACGGCCGCGGATCATCGCCATGACGGCGAACGCGCTCCAGGAGGACCGCGACGCCTGCTTCGCTGCGGGGATGAACGACTACGTCGCCAAGCCGATCCGCGCCGAGGCACTGGCCGACGCGCTCCAGCGGACGAAGCCGCTCGGCGCCTCTAGTAAGGTCGTCCCATGACGGTTCAGGAGTGGACCGACGCGTACGCGCAGGCCTGGTGTGACCGTGATGCCGACGCGGCGGCGGCACTCTTCACGGACGACTGCCTCTACCGTGACCACCCGCTCCAGGATCCGCACCGCGGCTCCGAGGGGGTGCGCTCCTACTGGGCGAACGTCACCTCGACGCAGGATCGCGTCGACGTACGGATGGGGAGGCCGGTGGAGTCGCCGGACGGGCGGAGGGCTGCCGTCGAATTCTGGGTGAGAATGCTGAACAGCGGCGCCGAGGTGACCCTGATCGGCATCCTGTTTCTCCGCTTCGCCGGGGACGGGCGCTGCGAGGAGCTGCGCGAGACGTGGCACTTCGAGCCCGGCGACCATGCCCCGCACGACGGCTGGGGTCTCTGATCCGATCGCACCCCGAGAACGGCCGCGGGCAATGAGGTTCGGCCTCTTCCAGACCGTCCAGTGGCCGGAAGGCTCGCAGCAGCATCAGCAGTACCTCGACGCGATCGAGCAGGTCGTCGTGGCCGAGGAGCTCGGGTTCGACCTCGCGTGGCTCACGGAGCACCACTTCACGCGCCACGCGATCACGTCGGACTCGATCGCGCTCCTCGCCCACATCGCCGCGAAGACGCACCGCATCCGGCTCGGGACGGCCGTGGCCGTGCTGCCGTTCCATGATCCGGTTCGCCTCGCCGAGTCGACCGCGCTGCTCGATCATCTCGCCGAGGGACGCCTGGACGTCGGGATCGGCCGCGGGTACCAGTACACGGAGTACCACGGGTTCGGGATCCCGCTCGACGAGGGCACGGACCGCTTCGAGGAAGGGCTCGAGGTGCTCCTGCGCTCGTGGGCGGCGGAAGAGCCGTTCGCGTTCGCGGGCACGTACAACAGCTACGACGCCGCCTGGCCGCAGCCGAAGCCGTACCAGCAACCGCACCCGCCGCTCTGGCACGCCACCACCGGCGAGGACGGCCTGCGCCGCTGCGCCGAAAAAGACTGGGGGATCATCCTCGCGCAGGGGACGACGCTCGAGGCGGTCGGCACGGTGCTGGACCGCTACCGCGAGCAGCTCGAACAGGTCGGGCGCCCGTACTCGCCCGACAAGGTGATGATCGCGCGCGGCATGTACTGCGGCGCGACCGACGAGGAGGCACTCGCCGAGTACGTCGGCCCCTACCGGGAGTTCCTCGACCTCGCGGCGGAGGTGTCGGCGCCACCGTCCCCCGGGGGCGAGTCGGCCCCGCGCAACCCGTTCCAGGTCGCGGACGAGGCGTCGCTGCGCGAGAGCCTCATCACGGGATCGCCCGATACCTGCGAGGCGTCCCTCCGTGCGCTCGAGGAGATGGGCATCGGCAACGTCATCTTCTTCGTCAACCTGGGCGGACTGACCCACGCGAGCGTGATCGAGTCGCTGCGTCGCTTCGGCGGCGACGTGCTGCCCCGGTTCCGGGGATGAACGCGTGAGCCGGCTTCGCGGCCTCAGGCCCGAGGAGCTCGACGAGGACGCGCATCACACCTGGGAGCACGTGACGAACGGACGCCGCGGATCCGTGGAGGAGCTGACCGGCGCCGACGGCGGCCTGATCGGCCCGTTCAACGCGATGCTGTATTCCCCCCGGATCGGCGGGCGGGTGTCGGAGCTCGGCGAGGCGATCCGGTTCGACGCGTCGATCGACCGGCGTCTGGTCGAGCTCGCCGTCGTCACCGTCGGTGCGTGGTGGCGATCGAGCTTCGAGTTCTCCGCGCACGCGCCGCTCGCTGCGAAGGAAGGCGTGACGGCCGACGTCATCGACGCGCTCGCGCGCGGCGAAGAGCCGCGGTTCGACGCAGCCGACGAGCAGCTCGTGCACCGCTTCACGACCCGGCTCCTCCGGGACGGACGCGTCGACGACGAGACGTACCGCGACACGGTCGCGCTCCTGGGTGAGCAGGGCGTCGTCGAGCTCGTCGTGCTCTGCGGGTACTACACGACGGTGGCGTTGCTCCTGAACGCATTCCGGGTTCCGGTTCCGGAGGGCGAAGAGCCGACCTGGCCCATCTGACGGGCCTGCGCAGTCGAGCGGCGGGTGACGGTGTCCATGTTCTTCTCAAAAGGAGGCAGCGGCCGGCTGACGTGGCGGTGCTCGCGGTCGCGGTGCTCACGGTGGGTGTCGTTGCCGCCTACGGCGCACTGGGCGGGCAGGACACCGCGACCGGAACCGGGGCGCTCGCCGCGGAGAACGGCGGCAACTTCAACACGGCCGACGGCTTCCTCGCGCTGACCGCGAACACGATCGGCACCGGCAACACCGCTGTCGGCTACGTGGCGATGTTGTCGAATACGACCGGCGGCTACAACACGGCCACCGGCAACGGCGTGCTGGGCTCGAACACCTCGGGCACCGAAAACACGGCCGACGGCCTCAACGCGCTGGCCGGAAACACGACCGGCAGCCAGAACGCCGGTCTGGGCTCGGGCGCGGGCAACGCGGCTCACCAGAACACGACCGGCTCCAACAACACCTTCCTCGGCTACCGGGCCACCCCCGGCATCGACGCGGAGATCGACAACGCCACCGCGGTCGGCGCGAACGCCAGCGTCTCCCAGAGCGACTCGCTCGTCCTCGGCGCACCGAACGTCAACGTCGGAATACAGAACACCGCGCCGGCGAGCCGCCTCCAGGTCGGGCCCTCGAACACGACCACCTACGCCGACTACGTGCAGGTGCCGATCGTGGACACCACGATCCACCGCCGAGCGACGACTGCAACAACACCACCCTGGTCGGCCGGCTCGTCCTCCAGGACATCGGCAAGAAGGGCACGAAGCTCTGGCTCTGCTCCAGGGCCGGCACCTGGAAGACGCTCGCAACCGCCAAGAAGTAGCCGTCTCGAGACAGGTGCATTGGAAGGATCTACCCTGTGTTTCTGGATTCCGACCGGTTTAAGGAGGTCTTCAAATGGGCTTCGACCAGTATCACGAACCACCCGGGGAGTTGGATGCGGAATCGCGGACGTTCGCTCGCATGATCGCGTCGTTGACGGAAGAGGCTGAAGCGATCGGGTGGTATCAACAGCGGATCGCTCTGGAGTCGGACACGCAGGCGAAGGCGATCATGCAGGACGCACAGGCGGAGGAGTTCAAGCACTTCGGTATGGATCTCGAGTTCCTGCTTCGGCGGACGCCGAAATGGCGTGCTGCCCTCGAGGCGATCCTGTTCAGCGAAGGCGACATCGTCAAGGCCGGCAAGCGAGGCGAGGAAGCCGAGGAGTCGGTCGGGTGATCAGAGCGTTGCAGCAGGTGCATGTCCTCGCGGGTGCCCAGCAATGTTTCGACTGACCAACAGGCGGGCAAACCGATCTCATTAGGAAGGTGGTTTCCGATCAAGACTGTGTTCGGATTCCTGATTTGATTGGAGGCCCATATGGGCATTCTTCTTCTACTTGCACTGCTACTTCTGCTGGTCGCCGTTATCGGCGGTATTGCGGTTTCGAAGTTCTTGTTCTTGATCCTGATCGTCGCCCTGATCATCGGCGCGATCGGGCTCTTCAATCGCAGAACCGCCTGACGATCCAACTGATCGGGTGCCGGCCGGTTGCTGTCGACCGGCCGGCACCCGATCCATCGCCTCTGGTCACCTGCACTAGAGAACGGCGGCACCACGACTGGATCCGAGCAGGTCGGCGCCGGCGTCGAGCAGGGCAATCGCCCCGTCGTGCGTGTCGATGCCTCCGGACGCCTTCACGCCGATCTCCGCAGGCACCCGGGAGCGCAGGAAGCGGATCTGGCCGGGAGTCGCGCGGCCGACCGCGCCGGAGCTCGCGTTCTTCACGAAGGCGACGCCGGCCTCGACCGCGAGTGCGACCGCGCGCTCGCGCTCGCCCGGCTCGAGCAGCGGCAGCTCGAGCATCACCTTGACGCGGGCGGGGCGGGCGGCGCGGACGACAGCCGCGAGATCCTCCAGAAACGCGCGGTCGCTGCCGCTCTTCAGCCACCCGATCTTGCAGCCCACGTCGATCTCGTCCGCGCCCGCCTCGACGAGCGCACGCGCCTCCTCGACGCGCCCGGCGGTCGTCATCAGCGCGACCGGGAAGTCGAGCGCCGACGCCACCTTCACGGGGCTGCCGGCCAGCTCGCGGCGGACGAGCGGCAGCCAGTCGCCGCCGACCATCGCCGCGTCGAAGCCGTACTCGAGGCACTCGCGGCAGTGACGCACGACCTCGTCGCGCGTCGCGTCGGTCCGGATCAGCGTGTGCTGGATTCGCGCCGCGAGCAGCGCCGGAGTCCAGATGAGCCGATCCGCCTCGACGGTCGCCATGCACCCAGGATGCAAGGCGCCTGACCGGGCGGCATCGGGCGAAACTACGTAGGCGCCTGGCTCGTCGTTGTCGTGCCATGCTCATGCGATGGATCTCGACTCCGGCGCCGGGCTGCTACACCGCCTCACGTCATACGCCCCGGGTCGCGACTGGGACGTACCCGTGGACGACCCGCGCATCCGGCAGGACCTGACTCCGAACGACCCTGCGACGTTGCCGCCGCCGGTGAAGCAGTACGCAGCCGGCCCGCCGGTCACACCGCTGCCGCGCGACCTGCCGCCGTCCTCCGCGTCCGTCACGTCGGTGCTCGCCGGTCGCGGTGCCGAGGCGGCAACGCTCGACGCGGCGCAGCTCGGACGCATCCTGTTCCTCGGCGCCGGAGTCGTGCGGACACGCGACTGGCCGCTCGCCGAGAACCAGGGGCGCAAGATCCTGTTCCGCGCGTCCGGCTCGGCGGGCGGGCGGTTCCCGCTCGAGGTCTACGCGAGCACGCGGGGCGTCGCCGGCGTGGCGGACGGCGTCCACTGGTACGACCCGGTCGCGCACGCGCTCGTCCAGGTCGGCCCGCCGGCCGGCGGCGACGCGACGACGCTCGTCGTCACCGGAGTGCCCTGGCGCACGGGCTGGCGCTACGCCGAACGTGGCTGGCGCCACCTCTACTGGGACGGCGGAACGCTGCTCTCGCAACTCCAGGCCGCGGCGGCCAGCGCCGGGCTCGCGCCGAGGGTGCGCACGCTGTTCCCCGACGCGCAGGTGGCGGCGCTCGTCGGCGCCGACGGCGTGCACGAGTACCCGCTGGTGCTGCTCACGCTCGGCGACGACGCGCCTGCGATCGAGCCCGGCCGCGAGGCAACTGCGGGCGAGCTGCCGCCGGTCGAGCTCCCCCTCTGCACCACGGCACAACGGGCAGGCGACCGCGACGTGCTCGGCGGCCCGTGGCCCGACGGCGAGCCGCTGGACGACGTCCCCGACTCGGCGAGCGTCGACGAGGTCGTGCTTCGGCGTGGGTCGCAGCGGCTCATGGACCCCGACCGCTCCGTCCCGCGCACCGTGCTGGAGTGGCCGATGCGCGCGGCGCTGCGCGGCATCGACGTGCCGCACTGGGTGGCGGTCCATCAGGTCGACGACACCGCGGCCGGCATCTACCGCTGGCCCGACCTCGACGCACCCGTTCGGGCGGGCGACCAGCGGCCGGAACTGCTGCGGATCTGCCTCGACCAGAACCTGGCGAGCGACGCGGCGTACGTCGCGATGTCCACGGCGCCGCTCGACGCCCTGGACGACCGCACCTACCGCGACGCGCAGCTCGCGTCCGGCGTGGTCGAGGGACGGCTGCACCTCGCGGCATACGCCCTGGGAGCGAGCGCGTCGGGCATGACCTTCCTCGACTCCGAGGTGCCGGCGCTGCTCGGCGAGCCGGAGACCGCGGCGACGCTGCTGTTCACGTGCGTCGGTGTGCCCGAGTACCAGTCACGCGCGGGCGGCGGACCGGGGGCACCCGTCGAGATCAAGGGCGTGCAGCCGAGGCTGGCTTCCTAGATACCGGGCGAGTTGTCGCCCGGGCGCCTGTGTTGCTCCTCGCGCCACTCGGCCTCGTACCGCTCCGCGTCCGCGAACTCGCGCTCGGTGCGGGCACGCTCGGCGTCGGTCTCCATCGAGGCCGGGTGCTCACCCTCCTGATTCTTCTTCCGCATGGCGATATACCCGATCACGAGCAGGGGGATCGCGACGCCGACGAAGACGTAGACCGGGAGCACGAACGCACCCTACCCCGACGGCGTGAGGCGATGGGCAGATGAGCGAAGGCCGCGTTGCCGGCCTGCACATGCGCGGGCGCGGCAGCGGGCGGATCATCAACCTGTCCTCGATCGTCGGACAGCGAGGGGCCAGCGTCAACGGCGTCCACTACGCAGCCTCGAAGGCCGGGATCCTTGCGATCACCCGCTTCGCTGCGACCGAGCTGGCGCCGCACGGCGTGACCGTGAACGCGCTCGCGCCGGCGGCGATCGACGGGCCGAGCGTCGCCGCTGTACCGGCGGACACGGTCGAGGCAATGGTGAAGACGATCCCGGTCGGGCGTCTCGGGCGGCCTGAGGAGATCGCCTCGCTCGTCGCGTGGCTGGCCTCGGACGACGCCGGGTTCGTGACCGGCGCGACCTACGACATCAACGGCGGGATGCTGATGCGCTGATCCGGACCAGCGGCACGACCGCCCAGCACGCCAGCTCGCGCAGGCGCGCACCACGGGACGGCCGCTCGTCGCTCGTCGCCAGCCGCAGGGTCGCGTCCGTGTCTCGCATCACCGCGCGGAGTAGCGCAAGGGCGCGCCGCGCGTGCCAGCTCGACGTGACGAGAACGACCTGGCTCGCGTCCACCGCGCGGGCGAGCCGCGCAGCCTGAGCCACGTTGGCGTAGGTCGAACGGGCGTCCGAGTCGACGACGACCCGGTCGCACGGGGCCGACCACGACCGCGCCATCAGTTCCGCCTCGGACTTCGCGCTCCGGTGCCGCGCCCAGCCGCTCAGCAGCACGATGTCGTCGGCGGCCGACTCGCGCTCGGCCCGGCGCAGGCGCTCGACACAGATCCGGTGCAACCCCTGCTCGCTGCCGTCGGAGTAGCCGCAGACGGCGATCACCCGCGGACCGGTCACCGCCTGCCCGGGCGGAACTTGCGCCACACGCCGTAGAGGACGAGCGTCCCCGCGACGGTCGCGACCAGCTGGACGGCTTTCTTGCCCTGCAGCTTCGACTCGCCGCTGGCGCGCTCGCGCATGTCCACCGGCACCTCGACGACGGTCAGCCCCGCCTCCTCCAGCCGGAGGAGCGACTCGACCTCGGGTGCACCGCTCTCGTACGGGTCGGCGAGGATCGGCATCGCGCGGGCGTTGACCGCGTACAGCCCGCTCGTCGCGTCCCCGAACGGCCGTCCGAGCACCGCCTTCATCGCCCGCCGCAGCACGGCGGTGCCGAAGCGGCGGCTGGGGCTCGGCTCGTAGCGGTACGCCGCGTAGCCGTCACCGCTGACGAAGCGTGAGCCGACAGCCACGTCGGCGTCGCCGGAGCGGACGATCTCGAGCAGGCGCGCGAGCTCGGCGACCGGATGCTGCCCGTCGGCGTCGACGCGTCCGGCGTACTCGTACTGATGGTCGGCCGCATAGGCGTAGCCGGCGGCGATCCCCGCGCGCAGGCCGCGGTTCTCGCCGAACGAGAGCACCTCGGCGCCGTGGGCAGCGGCGATCTCGGCGGTCCGGTCGGTGGAGCCGTCATCGACGACGAGCACGTCGGCGAACGGCAGCCCGGCGGCGAGCTCGTCGAGCACGGCCGGGAGGTTGTCCTCCTCGTTCCACGCCGGGATGAAGACGATCGTGTCGGGCACGGCTACATCCTAGGGCGGTTCGGCGACCGGCAAATCGACGCCCATTGGAAGCCGAGGATGCTCGAAGCGACGGTCGCCCACTTCCCGAGCACGTACTGGTTCGACGGCGCACCGATCGCCGACCTCTGACGGGTCAGGAGGGCACTCAGAACGTCGTGAGCACCTCCCGAGACGCGATGTGCGGACAGTCGCCGCTCGCCGGGGCGATCCGGACCGCGAGACGCCCACGTGCGCTACCCGCGTAGCGAATCTCGACGAGCCCCGATGTGTGCGGCAGGATCGGCCGTTCGAGCGCGCGGAGGCGCGCGATGATGCGGCCGCCGCGGTGCAGCCAGAGCAGCGGGCAGGAACCGCCCACCGTCTCGGTGACGTTGCCGCGATTGGCGAGCAGCAACTCGACCACGCGCGCCCGGCCCGCGCGTCGCACGCGCAGGCGGACGGGGTCGAGCCGGTGGACGACCCGTCCGGGCGACCGGACCACGACCACGACGCCGAGGCGGACGCGCACCGGCAGCCCGCCGCTCGACGGCGGCCGCGACGTGAGCAGCACGAGCTCGGAGTGGTCGCCGGGCTCCGCCCCCACCGGCACCGCCGACGCGACGGCCAACGCTCCCGTCGCGCCCGGCGCGAGCGTCAGCCGGCGGGGAGTGATCCCCAGCCACGAGCCGCGGCGGGAGACGACCCGGGGCCGGCCGCGGAGATCGAGCGCGAACCCCGACCGCGTCACGTCGACGTCGACCGCCTCGCTGCCCGAGTTCGTGACCGAGACCGTCGCCCGCCCCGACCCGGCCAGCGATACGTGCGACGGGGACGCGATCAGGGCGACGGGCGACCTGGCCGCCCCCGCCGAAGCGGAGGCGGCCAGAGCGACCAGCGCGGCAGCGACCAGCCTCACCGGCCGATCAGCGTGTAGGTGACCGTCGCCGAGTACCGCCCCGGGGCGACCACCGGGAGCGGTCCCGTGAAGCCGACGCTCGTGGGCCAGGCGTCTCCGCCGGCCGCGCTCCGCGCCGACGTCGTGCCGATGACGAGATCGGCCGCGGGAGCGACCGGGATCGAGGCACGCCCTCCGCCCGACAGCGACGGGCCGAGCGACCCTCCTGCCGGCGCCGTGCTCGAGAGCCCGAGCGGCAGGTCGGCGGGGGCGAAGACCGAGCGGTGGACGGTCAGCGAGTAGCCGGCGGCGTTGTTGCTGACGACCGTGACGCGCTCGGAGACCGGCGCCGGCGTGTCGCCCGAGAACGCCGCCCCGAAGCTGATCGAGGGCCGTTCGAGCGACAGCGAGAGCACCGGCTGGAGGTCGATGTCGACCCCTGCCGAGGAGCTGACCCCGGTCGGCGTCGTGCCGCCGCCGCTGCAGGTCGCCGCCGGCGTCGACGTGTTCCGCGGGGTCGGCGGCGCCGCCGTGAAGTCGTCGGCGTTCGAGTCGGTGTCGGTGCAGCCGGCGTCGGCGCGCATCGCGGCCGTCGAGCTGCTCAGCGCGGGTGCTGCCGCCGAGCCCTCGTACGCGGTCGCCGAGCCGTAGCCGACGAGGTCGTCGACGCCGCTCGCGGCCGAGCAGCTCCCGGCCGACGCTCCGCAGGTGAGCGCCGTCGAGGTCGGTGACGAGGGCGACCTTTCCGCCGGAGACGGCCATGTTCGTGGTGCCGACGGCGTCGGGCACCGGAATGGCCGCACCGACCGCCGCGGCCGAGTTCAGCTGGACGAGGAAGTAGCCGTGCCCCGGGATCGACCCGGCGAGGATCGTCGTCTGCCAACTGGTGCTCGCGGCCGACGCGTACTGGACGGTCCAGTCGTTCAGGCTGATCGACGACGAACCGGTGTTGAACAGCTCGACGAAGTCGTGGTCGAAGCTCGCGCCCGCGTTGCCTCCGCCGGCGAAGACCTGGCTGACGACGACGCCGGACGACGAGCTGGGCGCCGCCGGCGCGGCCAGCAGCAGCGCGGCGAAGGAGAGGACGACGAGCAGGCGGATCCTGTGCATGGGCGGCTCCGATCGGGAGGGGGAAGGTGTTGTCCCTCCGTGGTACCGGCCCGTCTGCACGGCCGAAAGTGTCCTTTTGCGTCTCGTCGCGGTTTCGTCACACCCGCGTCACAAATTCAGCGGAGCCAGGGCACCTCGGGAGATCGGAAGTAGTTCACGCCGAGCGCGTCGAGCAGCGGCCCCTGGGCTCCGAGCCGCGTCCGGTACTCGGCCCACGACCGTCCCCGTGCCGGCGACCAGCCGATCTCGGCGATCCCGATCAGCCGCGGGAACGCGAGGTACTCGGCGTCGCGGATCGAGGTCACGGTCTCGCCCCACAGCGGCGCCTCGACCCCGAGCACGTCCTTCGCCCCCACCCCGGCGACCTGCCGCACGGGATCCCACTGGTACGAGTCCTGAACGTTGGTGTACCCGGCCCACTGGAGCCCCAGCTGCGTGGACGCGTCGTACTTCATGTCCAGATAGGCGTGGTCGGCCGGGGACATGATCACCTTCGCCCCCTGCTGCACCGCGCGTGCGGAGAACACGTTCCTGGTCGTGTCGATGTTCCAGTGCTGGACGATCGTCGAGCGGTCGAGCTTCGCGCGCCCGATCTCCTCCCAGCCGATCATGTGCTTGCCGTACGACGAGACGATCGCCTGCACCCGCCCGACGAAGCGGACGTAGTCGCGGAGCTTCGTCGCCGACGCCTCGTCGCCGCCGATGTGGATCCACGGGCCGGGCGTCAGCCGCGCGAGCTCGCCGACGACGTCCGAGACGAAGTCGTACGTGATCGTCTTGTCGATGCAGAGCGAGCTGAAGCCGACGTTCATCCCGGTGTAGAGCGGCGACGGCTTGCCGTCGCAGGCGAGCTTCGGATACGACGAGAGCGCCGCGTGGACGTGTCCGGGCATGTCGATCTCGGGCACGACGACCACGTACCGCGCCGCCGCGTACCGGACGATGTCGGAGTACTGCGCCTGGGTGTAGTAGCCGCCCTTCCCGCCGCCGACCGCCGTGGCGCCGCCGTGGGTGGCGAGCAGCGGCCACTTCGAGATCGCGATCCGCCAGCCCTGGTCGTCGGACAGGTGCAGGTGCAGGCGGTTGAGCTTGTACAGCGCCATCAGGTCGACGAACCGCTTCACGTCGCGGACCGAGCGGAAGTGGCGCGCGACGTCGAGCATCGCGCCGCGCCAGGCGAACCGGGGACGGTCGCGGATGCTCACCGCCGGAATGCGCTGCGGCCCCTTCGCCGGGAGCAGCTGGCGCAGCGTCTGGACGCCGTGGAAGAGCCCCGCCTGGGCGTTGGCGACAACGCGCACGGACGCCGGCGTCACGGTCAGCTGGTACCCCTCGTCGCCGAGCGAGGCCGGGCCGCCCAGCTCGAGCGATACCGGGCCGGACGATCCCACCTTCACGCCGAGCATCGCCGCCAGCGAGGCGGCGATCCGCCGCGTCTCGGGCGTAGACGGCGCGGCCGACACCACGGTAGAGGCGCGCACGACGAACGCCCCAGCCGCGGGGGTCATCGACACCGGCTTCGGGACGACCGCCGGGCCCACCGTCAGGCGACCACGGCCGGCGCCGCCGCGCCCGTCGTCAGGCTGGCGCCGGTGTCCGGGTCGAAGAAGTAGAGCTCGGCGGGATCGACCGCCAGCCGGATCGGCGCCCCCGGCACAGCGTCCGTCTTCGACGAGACCCGCGCGTTCCAGAGCGAGCGGTCGTCGGCGAGGAGCGTGTCCTCCTCGTTGTCGGCGGCCGCGCGCAGGTCCTCCGCCTCGACCCGCGGCGCGTCGATCGGGAAGATCACGTGCGAATCGGAGCCGAGCTCCTCGATCGTGGCCACCTCGACGTCGATCGTGGGCAGCCCGCCGTCGGCGAGCGCGGCGTCCTCGAAGCTCTCCGGGCGGATGCCGAGGATGACGCTGCCGTCCCGCACCGGACGCCGGGCCGGGTCGAGCGGCAGGTCCCACCCGGCGAACGAGGCACGGGCGCCGGCGACGGTCGCCTCGACGAGATTCATCGCGGGCGAGCCGATGAACGCTGCGACGAAGAGGTTGTCGGGGCGCGTGTACAGCACCTGTGGCGCGTCGACCTGCTGGGTCACGCCGTCGCGCAGCACCGCCACGCGCTGGCCGAGCGTCATCGCCTCGACCTGGTCGTGTGTGACGTAGATCGTCGTCACGCCGAGCCGGTCGTGCAGGCGCGTGAGCTCGGAGCGCATCGTCACGCGCAGCTTTGCGTCGAGATTCGAGAGCGGCTCGTCCATCAGGAACGCGGACGGCTCGCGCACGATCGCGCGGCCCATCGCCACGCGCTGGCGCTGGCCGCCGGAGAGCGCCGCGGGCTTGCGGTCGAGCAGCTTCTCCAGGCCGAGGAGCCCGGCTGCCTCCTTCACGCGCCGCTCGACCTCGGCCGCCGGGGTCTTCCGCACCTTCAGTCCGTAGCCGAGGTTCTTGCGCACGTCCATATGCGGGTACAGCGCGTAGTTCTGGAAGACCATCGCGATGTCACGGTGGCGCGGCGCGAGGTCGGTGACATCGCGGCCGCCGATCGAGACCGTCCCGGCGGTCACCTCCTCGAGCCCGGCGATCATCCGCAACAGCGTCGACTTGCCGCAGCCCGACGGGCCGACCAGCACCATGAATTCGCCGTCGTTGACGGTCAGCGACACGTCGTCGATCGCCACGAAGCCGTTGTCGAACTCCTTGGTGATCCGGTCGAGGGCGATCTCGCCCATCAGGCTTTCACCGCCCCCGCGGTCAGGCCGAACGCGATCTTCCGTTGCACGAACCCGAAGAAGATCAGAACCGGGATGGCGGCCAGGATCGAACCCGCCATCAGGCCGCCCCAGTCGACCTGGCGGCTCGTCCCGTAGTACGCGGAGAGCCACACGGTGATCGTCTGCTTGGACTGGTCGTTCAGCAGGACGTAGGCGAAGATGAACTCGTTCCAGCTGGTGATGAAGACGAAGACCGCCGTCGCCACCAGCCCGGGCGCGACCAGCGGCAGCAGGATCCGGAAGAACGCGCCGAGGCGGCTCGAGCCGTCGACCATCGCCGCCTCCTCGAGCTCCTTCGGGATGTTCACGAGGAACCCGCGCAACGTCCAGACCGCGAACGGCAGCGCGAAGGTCATGTACGTGATGATCACCCCGATCAGCACGTACTGGTCCTGCGTCAGCCTGTACCTCGCGAGCACCACGTACAGCGGGATGATCAGGCCGACCTGCGGGAAGCATCTGGATGCCGATCAGCAGGACGATGAACACCTCGCGGCCCGTGAAGCGGAACTTCGAGAGTGCGACCGCGGCGAGGAACGCGAGCATGACCGAGATCGCGACCGTGATCGAGACGATGATCATGCTGTTCACGACCGAGCTCCAGAAGTACGGACGGTCGATCGCGTCGCGGAAGTGCTGCAGCGTCGGGTGGAGCGGGATCCACGTCGGCGTCAGACGGTTGATGTCGTCGGTCGACTTGAACGCCGTCGCGAACATCCAGTAGACCGGGAAGACCATCACGACGAGGATCGCGAGGGCGAGCAGGTTCCAGCCGAGCCGGCCCGACCGGCGGCGGCGCTTCCTGCGGGGGACGGCGACCGCGCTGCTCATTTGACGTTGCTCGTTCGGATCATCTGGCGGACGTAGAAGACGCTCATGGCGGCGACCATGATCAGCATCAGCAGGGAGATCGCCGCGCCCTTGCCGAAGTCGTGCGCGCCGTAGCCCTTGATGAACACGTAGACGCCCATCAGGTAGTTGGTCTCGTCGACGTGCGAGGCGCCGATCAGCAGATACGGCTGAGCGAAGACGCCGAAGTCCCAGATGATCGAGAGGCTGGTCAGGATCAGCAGGATCGGCTTCAGCACGGGAAAGGTGACGTCGCGGAAGATCCGCACGGGCCCGGCACCGTCGATCTCGGCCGCCTCGACAAGCTCGTGCGGCACCTGCGCAAGCCCCGCGTAGACGGTGACGACCACGAACGGCAACGCGCCCCAGACGATCAGGAGCGTGACCATCCCGAGGCTCGAGGTCGACGTGGCGTACCAGTCGTAGTTGTCCCCGACCAGGTGGAGCTGCGCGGCGAGGTAGTTGAGGACGCCGTTCTGGAAGTTCGTCATCCAGTAGAAGACCTGGACGGCGACGACGACCGGCATCGACCAGACGAGCACGAGCCCGATCGTCAGCATCACGCGGATCACCGGGCTGATGCGGACGAGCAGGAGCGCGATCAGCGTCCCTAGCACCATCGTCAGCCCGACGTTCACGATCGTGAAGACGATCGTGCGGACAACCGTGTCCCAGAAGACGTGGTCGGACAGGACCGACCGGTAGTTGTCGACGCCGATCCAGTGGCCCTTGTGGCGGATCAGCTCGAACAGGCCGTACTGCTCGAACGAGATCCGGCCGAGCTTGTAGATCGGGTACCCGAGCAGCAGGACGACGACGAGCGCGACCGGGAGGATCAGCCCGTACGGGGCCCACGGGAAACGGCGGCGCCGCCGAGACGGGAGGGACCTCGTCTCGGCGGCAACCGCCGTATCTGACGGGACAGCGACGTCAGCGTCCCGCGTCATTCGTCTCCTACGAAGCGTTCAGCGTGTAGGTGATGTTGTCGCTCGCCGTCGCAGCCGCCTGCTTGACGGAGAGCTTGCCGGTCAGGATCTGGCTCAGCATGGTGCGGAGGATATTCCCGTTCTCGACGTTCACCCAGTTCTTCGCAGCGGGGACGAACCAGCTGCGCAGAGCGGCACGCTCGCCGACCTTGGAGGTGTCGAGAAGCGACGTCGTGTTCGGGATGTTCCCGACCGCCTGCAGCGCCTTCTCTGCGGACGTGCTCGTGAACGCGGCGACCCAGTCGGTGGCGAGCTGCTTGTTCGCACCGATCGGGACGGCGAGGTCGGAGCCGCCGAGGAAGCCCGGCATCGGCTTGCCGGCCTCGTGGCTCGGCATCACGAACTGCTGCGGTGGCGGCCTTGTACGTGTCACCGACGCAGCACGAGAACCAGCCGGGGCCGACGATCGAGCCCGCGTTGCCGTCCGCGTACACGCTGTACGGGGTCGGCCGGCTCTCGTCGGTCGTCTTGCTGGCCTTCGAGGCCGCGAGGAAGAAGTTCTTGTACGCGGTCAGGCCGGCGATCGACTTCGGCGAGTCGAGCGTGCCCTTCCACTTGCCGCTCACCTGCGTGGCGATCTTGCCGCCGAAGTCGTAGACGAAGCCCATCGCGACGTACCAGTCGGTGCCGGCGATGTAGACGGGCGAGTAGCCCCGCCTTGCCGAACTTCTTGTTCAGCTTGCCGGCGTCGGCGGTGAACTCCGCGAGGCTCTTCGGCGTGCTCTTGATCCCGGCCTGCTTGTACTGGTCGGACCGGTACGTGACCACGCGCGAGCCCGCGTAGTAGGGGACGCCGTAGAGCTTGCCGTTGTAGCGGCCGGAGGCTGCGAGGCCCTCGAGCCAGGTGGACGAGTTGTCGAACGACGCCTTTGCCGAGGTGATGTCCTGGAACGCGCCTGCCGCCATGTACTTCGTCATCTCGGTGTTGCCCATCTCGATCACGTCGGGCGTGTTGCCGCCGGCGAGTGTGGCGTCGAACTTGCCGAGATGCGTGCCCCAGGTCTGGTACTGCACCTTCACGTCGACTCCGGGGTGCTGCTTTGCGAACGCCGCGTTGGCGGCCGCCACGACGGCGGGCCAACCGGACTGCGCGTCGACCTGCAGCCAGACGGTGATGCTCGCGGTCGAGCGCTTCGTGGCGCCGGTCGCCGATGTCGCCGCGGCAACCGCGAGGACCACGACGAGCAGGGCAGCGCCGATGATGCGTGCCTTCATCGAAGATCTCCCATCCTGGAGGGACGGCCCTCTTGCGCTCCCGTACCCGCGTGACCGAAGCGGGGAGGATGCGGCTCGGCCCGTCTGATTGGATCAGACCACTTGGTCACGGCGCGAGATTCGCACAGATCGTGTGTCGTTGTCAAGACCACTTCTCCAATCCGCACCCGTGCATGGCTCAACAGAGAGGTTTGAGTCGGTCGAGGATTGGCCGGAACTGGTGCTGTGGTATTGACCGGTTCTCTAGCGCCGGCCGGGAACACGGCTGAGTTCGGTGACGAGCCGGTACCGATCGCCACGGTACAGCGAGCGGACGTGCTCGACGATCTCGCCGGCCCGCGAACGGGTCGTGCGCTCGAACAGGAACGCGGGTGAGTGTAGCGGGACGCCCAGCGCCTCCGACTCCTCCTCGTTCGTCACGGTCGGCTCGATCGTCTGCAGGCCTCCGACGATGTCGAGCCCGTAGCGCTCGGTCAGCAGGGTGTAGAAGGAGTGGCTCTCGAGGTCGTCCGCCGAGAGGTCGGGGACGAGCGAGGCGCGGACGTGCAGCGTCTCGATCGCCATCGTCTCGTCGTCGGCGAGCCGCAGCCGCTTGACGATCACGATCGGCTCGGAGGGCGAGACATGCAGGATCCGGCCCAGCCAGGGGCCCGCTGAGGTCGTGCGCAACTCAAGGGTGCGGCTGCCGGGCACCATGCCCCGCCGGCGCATGTCCTCGGTGAACGAGGTCATCGTCAGCTCCTGCGCGATCTTCGGCTCGCTGACGAACGTGCCGCTGCCGCGCTTGCGCACGAGGTAGCCGTCGCGGACGAGATCGTCGAGCGCGGCGCGCACCGTCAGGCGCGACATGCCCAGGTCGGCCGAGAGCTGGCGCTCCGAGGGAATGGCGTCGCCGATCGAGAGCTCGGCGATCAGGCCGAGCACCCGCTCCCTGGCTTCGGACTGCTTGGGCGCGGTGGTGCTCACGGGCCCGCATCGTACTCCATTCGGCACGGTGGTCAAGACCACAGCGTCGATTGTCGCCACCGCCAGCGGCAGTTTGTCGGGACTATTTCCAAAAATGGTATTGACCACCTGGCGGATCGTCTGCATAGACTGCCCGCGATGACCGCGTTCGAGGAGCTGGGCACCGAAGCGCGCGATCCCGCAGGCGCCGACCTCGATCTCCGCTCCACGATCGAGCTGGTCGAGCTGATGAACGCCGCGGACGCGACCATCCCGGGCGCAGTCGCGGCGGCGGCGGCGGCGGTCGCCGGGCTCGTCGACGACATCGCCGCCCGCCTCACCCGCGGCGGCCGGCTCGTCTACGCCGGGGCGGGAACGTCGGGCCGGCTTGCGGCGCTCGACGCCGTCGAGTGCGAGCCGACCTACTCCGTCGCCGTGATCGCGCTCGTCGCCCCGGACGACGAGGCCGAGGACGACCGCAACGGCGGCATGAACGCTGTCTCGCGCCTGGGCGCCACCGAGGCGGACGTGGTCGTCGGGATCAGCGCCAGCGGCCGCTCGCCCTGGGTGGTCGGCGCGCTGGAGGCGGCGCATGCGAAGGGCGCGCTGACCGCGTGCGTCGTCTGCGTCGAGGGCTCCGAGTTGGCGGCACTCGCCGACCGTGAGGTTTGCGTCCCGGTCGGGGCCGAGGTCGTCGCAGGCTCGACGCGCCTGAAGGCCGGGACCGCGCAGAAGCTCGTGCTCAACACCATCTCGACGGTCTCGATGATCCGGCTCGGCCGGACCCACGGGAACCTGATGGTCGGCGTCGCGCCGCTGAACGAGAAGCTCCGCGCCCGCCAGCGCTCCGTCGTCGCCCAGGCGGCGGGGGTGTCCGAGGCGGAGGCGGCCGACGCGTTGGCCGCGGCGGACGGCGACGCAAAGGACGCGATCGCCTCTCTCGCCGCGTCGATCGGCTCGCCGCGGACGCGGCTCGGCGTCAGCGCCGCGCTCGTCGCGGGACGGCTCGTGCCCGGCGACGTGGAGGTGGTGGACGGCCGGGTGACCGCGTACGGGCTCTCGTCGCCGAACGGGCACGGGATCGCCTCCCCCGGCTTTGTCGACCTCCAGGTGAACGGCTTCGGCGGCGTGGACTTCCTCGACGCCGACGCCGGGGGCTTCGAGCACGCAGGCGAGGCGCTGCTCGAGACCGGCGTCACCGCGTACCTGCCGACGCTGATCACCGCCCCCGAGGAGAACCTGGTCGCAGCGCTCGTGGAGATCGGCGAGGCGGCAGCGCGCGGCCCGCGGATCCTGGGCGCCCACGTCGAAGGCCCCTTCCTCTCCCCCCGGCGGCTCGGGACGCATCCTCCTTCCGCCCGGCGCGACCCCGACCCGGCCCTGCTCGAGCGGATCCTCGCGGCGGGACCGGTGCGGCTGTTCACGCTCGCGCCCGAGCTGCCCGGGGCGCTGGAGCTCGTCGACCTGCTCGTCTCGCGTGGGATCACGGTCTCGGCCGGACACAGCGACGCGACCGCCGACGAGGCGAACGCCGCGTTCGACCGCGGCGTCGGCACGGTCACGCACCTCTTCAACGCGATGCGGCCGTTCAGCCACCGCGACCCGGGCGTCGCGGGCGTTGCGCTCGCGCGTCCCGATGTGACGGTGCAGGTCATCCTCGACGGCGTCCATCTCGCGCCCGACACGGTGCGCCTCGTCTGGCGCGCGGCAGGCGGGCGGCTCGCGCTCGTCACCGACGCGGTCGCCGGCGCCGGGGTGGGCGGCGACGGCTCGTATCACCTCGGCGACGTGGCGGTCGAGGTGCGCAACGGCGTCGTTCGCCGCGACGACGGCGTGCTCGCCGGGAGCGTCCTGACGATGATCGAGGCGGTGCGCAACCTGCACGCACTGGGCGTTCCGCTCGAGGCGGCGCTCGACGCGGCGACGGCCGTACCGGCCCGGGTGATCGGCGCCGAGTGCGGCCGGATCCAGGCGGGTTCGCCCGCGGACATCGTCGTGCTGAGCGAGGAGCTCGAGATCGAGCGCGTCCTGGTCGCAGGCGAGGCCCGTGTCGCAGCCTGAGCCGATCGCCGCACCGGCACCGGGCTCCCAGTACCTCGCCGAGATCCGTGACCAGCCGGCCGCCCTGCGGCGGCTGCTCGAGCACCGGGGCGCGTACGCGGGCGTCGCGGCCGAGGCTGCGCGCCGCGGCCACGGGATCGTTCGCATGGTCGGCCACGGCTCGTCCGACAACGCCGCGTCGTTCGGGGTCTACGCGTTCGGCCTGCTCCCCGGGCTGACGGCGATGCGCGACTCGATCAGCCTGACCGTCTACTACGACGCGAAGCTCGACCTGAGCGGATCGACCGTGATCGCGCTCTCGCAGTCCGGCAGGACGCCCGACGTGCTCGAGTACGTGGAGCGAGCACGGCGCGGAGGCGCCTTCACGATCGGGCTGACGAACGAGCCCGAGTCCGATCTCGCCCAGGCGGCGGAGGCGGTGCTGCCGCTCGCGGCGGGGCCCGAGCTCGCGGTCGCCGCGACCAAGACGTACTCCAACCAACTGGCGGCGCTGGCGCTCCTCGCGGGCTGCATCGCCGGCCGCTGCGACGAGCTCGCCGGGCTGCTCGAGGACGTCGCCGGGCAGATCGAGGAGCACCTGCCCGTATTCGAGCGGGGCGCCTCGTCGTTCGCGGTCCCGTTCGCCTCGATCGCGCGGATGTTCGTGATCGGCCGCGGCCCCGAGTTCGCAACCGCGCGTGAGATCGCGCTGAAGCTGCTCGAGACCTGCCAGATCGCGGCCGAGCCGCTGACCGCCACCGACCTGGCCCACGGGCCGGTTGCGGCGCTCGACCCGCTCTTCCCGGTCTGGGCGGTCGCGAGCCGAGGACGCGACGCTGGGCGCCGTCGTCGAGGCGACGGCCCGGGCGCGCGAGGCCGGGGCGACCGTGGTCGCGAGCGGGACGGCCGCCGAGGCGCTCGTCGATGCGCAGTACATCCTCCCCGTGCCCCGACCGCGGCACCCGCTGCTCTCGCCGCTGCTCTCCGTCGTGCCGGGCCAGCTCTTTGCCGGCGCGGTCGCGCGTGCGCGCGGGCTCGACCCCGACAGCCCGCGCGGACTGTCGAAGGTCACGCTCGCGCAGTAGTCAGAGCCGCCCCGCGGCGACGACGCGCGCGAGGAACTGTTGCGTTCGTGCCTCACGCGGCTCGGAGAAGATCTGCGCCGGCGGGCCTTCCTCGAGGATCGTGCCGGCGTCGAGGAAGCACACGCGGTCGGCGACGTCCCGCGCGAAGCTCATCTCGTGAGTCGCCAGCACCATCGTCATTCCGCCGGCGGCCAGCTCCTTGATCACGTCGAGCACCTCGCTGACCAGCTCGGGGTCGAGGGCGCTCGTCACCTCGTCCAGCAGGAGCAGCCTCGGCTTCATCGCCAGCGCCCGGAGGATCGCGACCCGCTGCTGCTGCCCGCCGGAGAGCCGGTCGGGATAGTCCGCCCGCCGGTCGGCGAGCCCGAACCGGCCGAGCAGCTCCATCGCCTCGGCCTCCGCCTGCTCCTTCGGCAGGCCGAGCGCCTTGCGGGGGCCGAGTGTGACGTTCGAAAGCACGCTCATGTGCGGGAAGAGGTTGAACGCCTGGAAGACGATCCCGATCCCCTTCCGCACCTCGTTCACCTTCACGCGCGGCCCGGTGATGTCCTCGCCGTGGAAGAGGATTCGCCCCTCGTCGATCGGCTCGAGCAGGTTGACGCAGCGAAGCAACGTCGACTTCCCCGACCCCGACGAGCCGATCAGGCAGACGACCTGCTCCTCCTCGATCACGAGGTCGACGCCCCGGAGGACGTCGGCCTTCCCGAACGACTTGTGGACATTCTCGAGGACGAGAGCGGCGGCGTCTGTCATACGGCCGCTCCGGCCAGCTGGCGGCGGCGGTCTCTGGCGACCAGGTAATCGGTGAACCGGGCGAGCGGGATCGTGATCAGGACGAAGAGGAAGGCGGCGACGAGGCCCGACGTGAAGTTGAATGACGCGGCCTGGTCGATCTGGGTCTGCTTGAACGCCTCGATCGCGCCGAGGACGCCGACGAGCGCCGTGTCCTTCTGGAGGCCGATGAAGTCGTTCAGCAGCGGCGGGATCACGCGGCGCACCGCCTGAGGGACGATCACGTAGACCATCGACTGGCCGTGTGAGAGGCCGAGCGAGCGGGCGGCGCTCGCCTGGCTCGGGTGCACCGACTCGATGCCGGCGCGGTAGACCTCCGAGACGTACGCGGTGTAGACGAGCACCAGCGCGACGATCCCCCAGAACATCGTCGAGGTCGGCACGCCCTTCAGCTGAAGCGCAGGCGCGCCGAAGCCGAGCAGCGTGATCACGAGGATCGTCGGCACGCCGCGGAAGAAGTCGGTGTAGAAGATCGCGAGCAGGCGCGCCGGGAAGAACACCGGGCCGGGCAGGCTGCGGACGATCGCGAGCATCAGCGCGAGCGGCAAGATCAGCAGCTCGGCGATGCAGAAGATCTTCACGTTCACCAGGAACGCCCTGAAGATCTCCGGGAACGTCGAGGTGAACTCGGCCCAGCTGAAGAACTGCTGCTGGATCTCCGACCAGCCGGGCGAGTTGACGATCAGGAAGCCGAGCAGCGCAAACGCGACGACCGTGCTGACGATCGCAGCGATGACGGCGCGCCGTCCCTCGCTCCGCTTGCGTCTTGCCAGCGGACTACTTGAGGACGGGGGCGCCCGCGACCTTGGCGAGCCAGAGCGCCTGGATCGACTTCAGCGTGCCGTTCGCCTTCAGCTTCGTGAGCGCCTGGTTGACGCACGCGGTCAGCGGATTGCCCTTCTTCAGCACCATGCCGAAGTGCTCGCCCGTCTTCGAATCGAGCTGCCCGAGGATCTTGCCGTTGGGCACCTGCACCGCGGTCACGTAGAAGGCCGTCGGCAGGTCGACGACGAGCGCGTCGATCTGCTTCGTCTTGAGCGCGAAGACCGCCTTGTCGTTGGTGTCGTAGACCGCCGGCTTGGAGTTCGGCTTGATGTCGCTGACGATCGCGTTGTAGCTCGTCGTGCCGATCTGGACGCCGAACTTGTACTTGCGCAGCCCCGCGACCGTCTTCACCGATGCGATCGGCGTGCCCTTATTGACCACGACCGCCTGATTGACGTCGTAGTACGAGTTGCTGAAGTCGACGACCTTCGCGCGTTGCGGGTTGTAGGAGATCTCGTTGATGTCGAAATCGAACGACTTCTTACCCGGCGCGTACGACTTGGAGAACGGCACGTACGTCCAGACGACGTCGCTCTTCGAGAACCCGAGCTGCTTCGCCACCGCGAAGGCAACGGCGCTCTCGAACCCCTTGCCGCTCGTCGGGTCGCTGACCTTCCACTTCGACCCCTTCGGCGGATCGCCCGAGAACCACGGCGGATACGCCGGGTTGTCGGTGCCGACCGTGAGCTTCCCGTCGGAGACCGTCTTCAGGCCCGCCTTCGCGCACGACGCGGCGGCGACGGTCCGACCGCCCGTCGCGGTCGCGGTCAGCGCGAGCGCGGCGAGCGGAATTGCGAGCAACAGCAGACGACGCATCAGGCCCGCGAGGCTACCACAGTCCTGTACCCCGTCCCGATCGCATCGCTCGAGGAGCGGATCGCGGTCTGGAACGAGTTCACGGGACAGTCGATCGCCCTCGAGATCGGCGACTTGCTCGACGCGGACTTCCTGGACGACGTGTTCAAGCTGTATGTCGCCTGCGACGCTCTGCTCACGCTGGAGCTGAAAGCGCCGCCGCCGGAGCCGGCGGTCGAGACCTTCGTGCCGTGTTCGCCGCGCTCGCCGCCTAGGAGCGCTCGAACGCCTTCTCGCCGCGGCGGAAGTCCTGCCGCATCCGGCGTACCGCCGGCAGCGCGGCGAGCGCCGGGATCACCGGCAGCCAGAAGCTGAACGCGCGGTAGGTGACGACGCCGAGCAGCGCGGGTGCGAGCGGCACGCCCACCCACACGAGCGCGAACGTCATCATCACCTCGACCAGCCCGGCGCCGCCCGCCGGCAGCGAGCGCCGCGTGGCGACGTAGCCGGTCGCGTACGCGAGGATCAGCGCCGGCGTCGAGATCTCGGCGTTGTAGATCTTCAGCGCCGCCCAGAGGCAGAGGATGTCGCCGAACCAGTAGAGGCTGACGCCGACCACGCCGAGGCCGTGCCGCCGCGGCGCCGTCAGGAGGCAGCGCAGCTTGACCATCCCGGCGACGAAGTGGGCGAACCACTGGCGAACCCGGCCGCCGTCGCCCGGATCGCAGAAGCGGGGCGCCCGCTTCGGAGAGCTCACCCAGAGCGCGCCGAGGAAGCCGGGCACGACCGCGAGCCACGGGTACGTCATCGCGTGCTGGACGTGCCCGCCCGTGCCGAACAGCAGCACGACCGCGCAGATCATCGCGGCCGGGGCAAGCACCGCGTACTCGAGCGCGCCGAGGGCGAGCACGCGCGCGACCGCGTCGGACCGCCGCAGGCCCGAGCGCCGGAACGTCCAGTAGTCGACCGAGAAGCCGCCCGCGGCATGGGTCGCCGCAAAGACGCCGAACCCGGCGACGACCGTCCGCATCGTCAGCCGGAACGAGAGCAGCGGCCCGCCGTCGACGCGGGCGATGTCCCGCACCGCGAGGACGTAGCCCAGATAGGCGACGACCTGCGCCCCGAAGCAGACTGCGAACCACGTCGGCACGACGTCCTGCACCGCGTCGACCAGGCGGGTGTACCCGGCCATGTCGGCCAGGCCCATCGCCGCGGCGAGCGCGAGGGAGCCCGTGACGAGCAGGATCAGGAAGTTGCGCCGCTCCATCTCGCGCGCGGCCGCGACCACGCGCGGATGCTGTCTCATCTTCATGCCTGTCCGGTCATCGGCTCGTCGGGGACGATCGGCAACCCGGTCCGCACCGTTCTCTTCCCGTTCACCTCGTACACGATGTCCACTATGTCGTTCTTTCGGTACGTTCCGGCGACCCCCAGGAAGAGGGATGTCCATCGCCAGAAGCCGAGCCGTCCTTCGTTCTCGAGCTGCCGGGGGAAGACGAGGTCGTCGCCTCGGCGGGTGAAGTCGGCCCCCTCGCGCTGGCGCACGCCGTTGACGTAGACCTCGAAGGCGCCGTCGACGCCTGTCGGAAGGTGCACCCTCGCGTCGGCCACCTCCATAGAATGCCCGCGACGTGCTCCGCCTGTTCGCCGTCCTGCCCGCCGCGCTCGCGGTAGCGCTCGCCTCAGCGGCGGCCGCCGCCGCGGACAACGGCCTGACACCGGTCACTCCGGAGTCGCCGAACGCGAACGCGATCAAGCAGACCTACTGGGTGATCCTGATCATCACCGGGATCATCTTCGTCCTCGTCGAGGGCGCGTTGATCCTCTTCATCGTCCGTTTCCGCAGCCGCGGACGAGCGCGCAGCCAGGACGGTGCTCAGATCCACGGCTCGACGAAGCTCGAGACGGCATCGACGATCGTCCCCGTGCTGATCCTCGCCGGCATCGCCGCCTTCGTCTTCGTGAAGCTCCCGACGATCAAGAACGTGCCGCCGGCCAACGCGGCCGGGGGCTCGCTGAAGATCAAGGTCGAGGGGCACCAGTACTACTGGAAGTTCGATTACCCGGAAGGGCAGGTCGCGGTGAAGACGATGGTCGTGCCGCTGCAGCGCGTGGTGGAGCTGACCGTCGTCTCGCCGGACGTGATCCACAGCTGGTGGGTTCCCGCGCTCGGCGGAAAGATCGACGCGATCCCGGGCGTCACCAACCACACCTGGTTCAAGGCCGAGAAGCTGGGCTTCTACGAGGTGCGCTGCGCCGAGCTGTGCGGGCTGGAGCACGCGCACATGACCGGCTATGTCCACGTGGTCACGCCGGCCGAGTACTCCAGCTTCCTCGCAGCCCACGCTCCGGGCAGCACGGCGCTCGGCCAGGAGATCTTCGAGGGCGCCTGCGCACCGTGCCACGGCCTCGCCGGCCAGGGCGACTACGGGCCTGCGCTCCAGGGCAACGCGACCGTCGCCGACGCGAAGGGGCTCGAGCAGCTCCTCCGCAACGGCAAGAACAAGATGCCCCCCGTCGGAGCGACCTGGGACCAGGCGACGATGGATTCGGCGACGGCGTACCTGAAGGGACGGTTCGGTGGCAGTTAGGGCAGAGACGCAGCCGTACCGTTCCGACTGGAAGCGCGGCGGCCTGTCGAGCTGGGTCACGACCGTCGACCACAAGCGGATCGGGATCCTCTACATCGTCACCAGCCTGTTCTTCTTCCTCCTGGGCGGGCTGCTCTCGCTGTTCATGCGCGCCCAGCTGGCGACGCCGAACGAGCACTTCGTGACGCGCGACCAGTACAACGAGCTGTTCACGGTGCACGGCACGACGATGGTGTTCCTGATGGTCGTGCCGATCCTCGCCGGGTTCGGCAACTTCCTCGTGCCCCTGATGATCGGCGCCCGGGACATGGCGTTCCCGAAGCTGAACGCACTTTCGTACTGGCTCTTCCTCCTCGGCGGCGTCGTGCTCTACTCGAGCTTCTTCGCCAAGGGCGGCCCCGCGAAGACCGGCTGGACGGCGTACGTCCCGCTCTCGGAGCTCCAGTACAGCCCCGGCCATGGGCAGGACCTCTGGATCCTCTCGCTGCACATCCTCGCGATCTCGTCGCTGCTGGGAGCGATCAACTTCATCGCGACGATCAACAACATGCGCGCGCCGGGGATGACCTGGACCCGGATGCCGCTGTTCGTCTGGTCGATCGTCGTCTACGCCTGGCTGCTCGTCGTGATCCTCCCGGTGATCGGCGCGGGCCTGCTCATGCTGCTCCTCGACCGGAAGGTCGGGACGCACTTCTTCATGCCCGACGCGGGCGGCAGCGCGCTGCTGTACCAGCACATCTTCTGGTTCTTCGGGCACCCGGAGGTGTACGTGATGATCCTGCCCGCGATGGGAATCATCTCGGAGGTGATCCCGGTCTTCGCGCGCAAGCCGATCTTCGGCTACAAGGCGGTCGCGTTCTCGTCGGTCGCGATCGGGTTCCTCTCGATGCTCGTCTGGGCGCACCACATGTTCACGGTCGGGCTCGGCTGGGGGCTGCAGAGCTACTTCATGATCGTGACGCTGCTGGTCGCGGTCCCGACCGGGGTGAAGATCCTCAACTGGCTGGCGACGACCTGGAAGGGCAACCTGATCTTCGACACGCCGATGCTGTTCGCGCTCGGGTTCATCGCGATCTTCACGATCGGCGGGCTGACGGGCATCTACCTGGCGGCGTTCCCGGTCGACTGGCAGGTACACGACTCGTATTTCGTCGTCGCGCACTTCCACTACACGATGTTCGGCGGCGCGGTCTTCGCGATCTTCGCCGGCCTGCACTACTGGTGGCCGAAGATGTTCGGGCGCATGCTGAACGAGAGGCTCGGGAAGTGGACGTTCTGGACGATGTTCGTCGGCTTCAACCTGACGTTCATGCCGCAGCACTTCCTCGGGCTGCTGGGCATGCCCCGCCGGATCTACACGTATGGCCACGGCGGCCTCTGGGAGGCGTACAACATGGCGTCGACGATCGGCTCCGGGGTGATGGCGATCGGCGTGCTGCTGTTCTTCATCAACGCGCTCAAGTCGCGACACGGCACGCGGGCGGGGAACGACCCCTGGCTGGGCGACACGCTCGAGTGGCTCACCGCCTCGCCGCCGCCGCCGGAGAACTTCACGCAGCCCGTGCCGTACATCGCCAGCCCGCGGCCGCTGCGCGACCTGCGGGCACGGCTGAAGGAGCGTGATGCAGCAAGCAGCGCCTAGCCCCTGGCTGCGCCTGACGGCGCTGCTCGCCGCAGCCGCGACGCTCGTCGCCGTGGTCAGCGGCGCGCTCTCGCTCGGAGCGGCGCACCAGCTGCTCTCGGCGCTGGCGCTGCCGCCGCTCGTCGCGGTGCTGCTCGCCGCGTGGCTCGGCCACCGGCGGCTCGTCGTGCCCGCGCTCGTCTCGCTCCTGCTGTTCGGCCTCGCCGCGCTGATCACCGTCGACGGGCTGCACCTGGCGGCGGCGGCGGTCGCGTTCGCGTCCACGCTCGTGCTGACCGCGCTCGCGTTCCGGGGCGAGACGGCCCCGCTCGGCTCCGTCCGCGACTACGTGACGCTGACCAAGCCGCGGATCATGTCGCTGCTGCTGCTCACCGGCGTCTGCGGGATGTTCATCGGCGCCCAGGGCGTGCCGCCACTCGACGATCTCGCGGTGCTGATCGTCGGCCTCGCCCTCGCCTGCGGCGGCGCGAGCGCGCTGAACCACGTGATCGACCGCGACATCGACGCGCTGATGGGCGAGCGGACGAAGGCGCGGCCGGTCACCTCCGGCCGGATCCTCCCGTCGTACGCGCTCGAGTTCGGGCTCGCGCTCTCCGCGCTCTCGTTCGTGCTGCTCGCCGGGTACATCAACGTGCTGACCGCCACGCTGGCCCTGGTCGGCAATGTCTTCTATGTCGTGGTCTACTCGCGCTGGCTGAAGCGGACGACCACGCAGAACATCGTCATCGGCGGCGCGGCCGGCGCGGTTCCGCCGCTGGTCGGGTGGGCGGCCGCGACCGGGAACCTGACCCTCCCGGCGATTTCGTTGTTCCTGATCGTCTTCTTCTGGACGCCGCCCCACTTCTGGGCGCTCGCGCTGCTGATCAAGCGCAACTACCAGGCGGCCGGGATCCCGATGCTGCCGGTCGTGCGCGGCGACCGCGAGACCGTGAAGCAGATCGTGCTCTACTCGTTCGTCATGGTCGCCGCCACCGCCGCGCCGTTCGCCCTCGGAACGCTCGGGCTGGCCTACCTGGTCGCGGCGCTCGTGCTCGGCGCCGGCTTCATCTGGCTCGCCGTGCAGCTCGCCCGGCACACGACGCCACGCCGTGCGGGGCTCCTCTTCCATGCGTCGCTCCTCTACCTGGCGCTGGTCTTCGTGGTCGGCGCCGTGGATGTGGTCGTGTGAAACTCGATCCCGAGACCGAGCGCAAGAACCTGCTCTGGGGCTGGGGCCTCTTCATCCTGTTCTGCCTGATCGCAGCCGGGACCGTGGCCATCGGGTTCATCTACCTCGCGGCCGACTGAGCGAGCTCGCAGGGATCTTTCTCGCCCGGCCCGAGCAGGTGGCCGACGGCATCCCGCTCGCCGTCAAGGATCTCTTCGACACCGAGGGGCTGACGACCACCTACGGGTCGGCGATCTTCGCGGACCACGTTCCCGCCGTGACCGCCGAGGCGGTGCGACGGCTCGAGGCGGCGGGCTACGCGAACGTCGGCAAGACCAACCTCCACGAGTTCGCCTACGGCACGACGTCCGAGAACGCGCACTACGGCAACGTCCCGAACCCGATCGCTCCCGGCCGGGTCGCCGGCGGGTCGAGCGGAGGATCGGCCGCGGCGCTCGCGGCAGGGCTCGCCGACGCGGCGCTCGGCTCGGACACCGGCGGCTCGATCCGGATCCCCGCGGCCTGCTGCGGCGTGGTCGGCTTCAAGCCGACCTGGGACCTCGTCCCGCTCGAGGGCTGCTTCCCGCTCGCACCGACGCTCGACCATGCAGGCCCGATGGCCCGTTCGGTCGAGGAATGCACCGCGATGATGGACGCGCTTGCCCCCGAGCTCGAGTCGCTGACCCTGGAGTCGCTCGAGGACGTCGAGATCGCCGTTGCCTGGACGGAGCACGCCGACCCGCTCGTGCGGGCACGCGTGGAGGAGGCCGCGGCTCACTTTCCCCGGCGACGCTCGATCGAGATGCCGTTGGCCGACGACTCGAGGCATGTGTTCATGCGCGAGGTCGCCGACACGCACCGTGAGCTCTACGCCGAGAACGCAGACCTCTACGGGGCGAGTGTCGCTTCGAAGATCGAGTTGTGCCTCGAGGTGACCATCGAGGAGTACTCCGCCGCCTGCCTCGCGCGGGGGGACTACCGCGACCGCTTCGACGACTGGCTCGGTGGAGCCGATCTCATCGTGACACCGACGCTCCCCCGCGTCGCTCCCCCCTTCGGCGACGAGCGCGAACAACGCGGGTGGCTGACCCTCCTGACGTGGCCCTTCAACGTCCTCGGGGCACCCGCGCTGGCACTTCCGTGCGGCCCGGCGGAGGACGGTCTCCCGGCCTCGGTGCAGATCGCGGGACGCCGAGGTGCGGACGCGCTGGTACTGGCGGCCGGCGCGCTGCTCCAGCACGCGCTCAAGCATTAGTCCGGGGGTGCCGACAACCCGTACAGAAGCATTATGCGTGCACGCTTTGCCCTCCCCCTGCTCGCCCTCGCCGGGATCTCGGTCGTCCCGGCAGCACACACCGCCACCCCAGCGGCGCCGACCGGATTGCGCGGCTTCCTGCTGCGCGCCGACGAGCCCGTGCAGGACACGTTCCCGCGCACGCCGTCGTTCGGGTGGGCTCCGTACACCCGGGCGACGAGCTACGACTTCGAGATCGCGACCAGCAAGGCGTTCGAAGACAGCGAGATCGTCTGGTCGACCGGCAGCCGCAAGACGCCGCTGCGAGTCCCGGCGCTCGCGATCCCCGTGACGCTGCCCTGGATGACGGGGAGCCCGTACGCCCTCTACGCCCACGTTCGCGCCCACACCGCGTCGGGCGTGACCAAGTGGAGCACGCCGTTCGGCTTCAACATGCGCTGGAAGACGGCGCCCGAGCAGATGCTCCCGACCATGCCGGGACTCGTCCGCTGGAAGCCGGTCGAGGGCGCGACCTCGTACGAGGTCTGGTTCGTCGACGTGGGCAAGGTGTTCACGACCTCCACGAACGTCGCCGACGAGCGCGAGTACTACACCTTCCACCAGGATCCGCAGTGGACGGGCACCGTCCAGTGGCGTGTCCGGGCGGTGCGCAAGCTGTACGGCGACGGGCTGCCGAACGGGTTGCCGATCGTCTCGGTCGGGCCGTGGAGCCCGACGTTCGTCTCGGCGAACCCGACGGTCTCCACCGGGCCGATGGCGCTGCTCGAGTCGGCCTCCGACGTCGTCGGCTCGCAGGCCGCCCCGGTCGCCCACAGCCTGACGCCTGCGTTCGTCTATGCGGGCGACACCGCAACCAACGGCCTGACCGGCAGCCTCTACCGCGTGTACGTCGCCACCGACAAGCAGTGCGTGAACATCGTGTTCACGGGCTCCGTCGTCGGCAGCCCGGCGTACGCGCCCCGGACGACCGGGTCCCTCACGCTCCCGACCACGGCCGCGGCCGTCACCACCGCCCAGACCTCGTACCTCGCGGACGGCGCGCAGACGGGGACGTTCACGGCCGATCTCCGAACGGTGACCACGACCGAGACCTCCGCGACCGGTACCGCCACGACGACGACCGGGGACAGCACGACAGCGGCGATCACGCTTCCGTCCGGCTTCACCGCCACGGGCGCCCTCGTCGACCTCTGGGACAGCGGCTGGCCGACCGGCCGCTACTACTGGACGGTCGTCCCGGTCCGGGCGGTCACGACGACGACCGGCGTCCAGTACTACGACGCCGAGGTGCCGCAGGACGCCTGCGCGGCCGGCCGCGTCGGCGAGTTCGGCAAGACGAGCCAGCCGGCGACCACATCGCAGACGTCGAGGCCGTACGTCTCGGGCCTCTCGCCGAACGGCGAACTGGTCGCCGCCCAGTCCGCCACCCCCTCGTTCTACCGTTCGGCGCTCGTCGCCTGGGCACCGGCGCTCGGCGCGATCGGCTACGAGGTGCAGTGGTCGAAGACGAAGTACCCGTGGAAGACCGCGTCGACGACGCCGTACTACACCGCAGCGACGTCCCTCCTGCTGGAGGGGCTCGCCACGGGCACCTGGTACTACCGGGTGCGGGGCATCGACCCGTACATCCCCGGGCCGGTGAAGCAGATGACCTGGTCGAGCCCCGTGCGGATCAGGCTGATCAAGCCGACGTTCACCGTCCAGGACGGGTCGGTCACGACCCGCCCGGTCAAGAAGTAGAGAGCAGCCGCTCCTCGTTCTGGCGGCGCCGCAAGCGGACGCCCCCGAAGAGGAATGCCCCCAGCACGAAGAACGGGGCGCCGACGATCAGCACGTAGATCAGCACCTTTGCCTCGTCGGCCAGGATCTGGCCCGAACGGTGGAGCGCCTTGCCGATGCGGCCGGGCTCGGTCGGAACGACGACGGCCTTCTTGCCGTTGCGCAGGTCGAGTGACACCGTCGCGAACGAGGTCTGGCGGGCCAGTGCGGTCTGCTCCTTCTGCAGCAGGATCAGCTGCCGCCGGGCGCCGACGAGCAGGTTCTCGAGCGCGGTGCGGTCGGTCGACGACAGCGTCGGGCTCTGGAGCTGGGCCTGGAGCTTGGCGATCTGGTCGCGCTGCCCCTGCATCTGGCGGAAGCGCTTGTCGACGGTCGGCTGCACGTCCTGGATCGACACGTGCTGGTCGATGATCGAGCCGATCGCCGAGTACTTGACGAGCGCCTCCTGGACGCTGCCGACGGGCACACGGACGACGATGTACGCCGAGCCGCTCTCGGTGCCGGAGCCGTACTCGACGCTGCGCACGTACCCGTTGAAGTCGCGGGTCAGCCGCAGGGCGCGCTTCGTCGCCGCCGACAGGTTGGTGATCTTCAGGGCGAGCTCGGCCTCGTAGAGCTGGGCGCGGCCCGGGGTTGCGGGCAGGTTGCTGCCCGCCACCCCGGCTGCACCGGACGACGAGGTGACCCCACCCCTTGCCTCCTTCGGGGGAAGCGTGTCGGTGCCGGCCTGGTCCTCGACGGGGCCGGTCAGCGGCAGCGTCGGATTCGGCGCCACCGGAGGAGCGGCGTCCCTCGAGCCCGACCCGGTCGTGGTCAGGCCGACGCCGAGCGACACCGCCATCGCCGCGGCGACGGCGGCCGGCACGGCGATGAGGGTGAGACGGCGCCAGGGCAGCTCGCGCCGCGGGCGCGCGACGGCGGCGGGGGAGGCGGTCGCCGCGATCGCGCGCACCCGCGCGCGGAGCTCGGGGGAGGCTTCCAGCCGGGAGGCCCGGATCTGGTTCGTGATCGCCTCGTGATCAGGCTGCGACATCAGCGTTCATCCTCTCTTCGAGCTTCTTCAGAGCACGGCTCAGGCGAGTCGTGCAAGCGGTGGTCGAAACGCCGAGGACGCGCGCTGCGGTCTCGATGTCGAGATCGAGCAGCACGCGCAACGCGATCACCTCGCGCTCGCCGGCGGACAGCGTGGCGAGCGCGCGCTCGAGCTCCGGAGAGAGCCCGCCGAACACGCCGTCCTCGGCGTGGTCGGGCTGGTCGAACGCGTAGGCACCCTCGCGACGGCGACGGCGGTCCTCGGCGCGGAAATGGTCCAGCGCGGTCGTCCGCGCGAGCTGGCACAGCCAGGTGCGCGCGCTCCCGCGCCTCGGGTCGAACCGACGCCACAGGCGCAGCGCCTTCTCGAACGTCTCGGCGGTGAGATCCTCGGCGACCTCGCGGTTGCGGGTCATGTAGACGAGGTAGGCGTGCACGTCGTCGAGATGACGCTCGGCGACGGATTCGAAGGACGGGACTTCGGTGACGACGTGCACGTCGGATATACGCCGCCACCGGCCGATCACGTCACACCGACTTTACGGCCGCCTCGTAGATCCGGTCGCGAGCCGAGATCTCGAACTGGTCGGAGAGTAGATCGCTCGCCGACACGGCCAGCTGCGGCGGCACGTTGACGGCCACACCGTCGACCTCGACCCGTGATCAGTTTCGGCGCCTCGTGGTGACGCAGCCGGACCGGGTGCCGGAGCCTCGAGCGCAGCCAGCCGCACAGGAGCAGCGCTTCCGCGCGTGGGCCTTCGACGTGGAGCGAGCTGGCGTCCTTCACGTCCGGCCAGAGCCCGGCGATCGCACCGCGGAACCGGAGCCCGCGCGCCCACGCGAGGTCGGAGACGACGACGCGGTCGAACAGCTCGGCGAGCCGCGCGTAGGCGCCCGGCAGCCCGGTCCATTCGGTCGAGTCGACGATCAGGCGATCGCTGACGCCGACCAGCTGTTCCAGCTCGGTGCGGCCGAACGGCGGCTTGCCGCGCCAGCGCAGGTAGACGGGCAGGTCGGCGATGTGCAGCGGGACGACGACGCTCGCGGGCGCCTTCGCCGTCGCGCCCCGGAGCCACAGGCGCACGACCTCGGCGCAGACGTCGCGGCCGCCGCCGGGGAAGCACTCCTGCTCGATCTCGGCGTCGATGCGGTCGGCGGCAGCGTGCGGGTCGGGGTGGATCAGCAGCGTCCGCGACGGGACGCGCTCGCCGAGCCCATGCATCACGCGGGAGACCGCGCGCTGCCACTCGGGCGGCACCCACGCCATGTGGGTCGCCACGCTGGTGCGCTGGACCGGCAGGTCGCCCTCGCGCAGCTGCTCGAGCCGGCGCTCGATCTCGCCGACGGTGGTGTCCCTCAGTGCCGACGCCATGCCCGGCCGTCCCGGCGCAGGAGCTCGTCCGCCGCCGCCGGCCCCCAGCGGCCCGCTGCGTAGTTGGGGAACGACGTCCGGTCGCGCTTCCACTCGGCGACGATCGCGTCGACCAGCGTCCACTGCTCGTCGACCTCGTCGGCGCGCGTGAACAGCGTGGCCTCGCCGAGCAGGCAGTCGAGGATCAGCCGCTCGTACGCCTCGGGCAGCTCGGTGCGGAACGCGCCGCCGTAGAGGAAGTCCATGTGCACGGTGCGGATCGTCATCCCCTGGCCGGGAACCTTCGCGCCGATCGCGAGCGAGACGCCCTCGTCCGGCTGCACGTGGATGAGCAGCACGTTGGGCTGCAGGCCTTCGGCGACGTCGCGCGCGAACGGTGGGTGCGGCGCCGGCTTGAACTCGATCGCGATCGTCGTCTCGCGCTTCGCCAGCCGCTTGCCGACCCGAACGTAGAACGGCGTTCCGGCCCAGCGCCAGTTGTCGACGCGCAGCTTGGCGGCGACGAACGTCTCGGTGGCCGACGTGCGCTTGACACCGGGCTCCTGGCGATAGCCGGGCACGCGCTTCCCCTCGACGTGGCCCGGGCCGTACTGGCCGCGGACGAGATGCCTGAGGCTCGGCGGCCGCATCGCCCGCAGCACCTTCACCTTCTCGTTGCGCACCGACTCGGCGGTGAAGTCGACGGGCGGCTCCATCGCGGTCAGCGCGACGAGTTGCAGCAGGTGGTTCTGGAACACGTCGCGCATCGCGCCGGCCTGCTCGTAGAACGAGGCGCGGCCCTCGATCCCGATCGACTCGGCGACGGTGATCTCGACGTGGTCGACGAACTGCCGGTTCCAGATCGGCTCGAAGATCCCGTTCGCGAAGCGCAGCGCGAGCAGGTTCTGCACCGTCTCCTTGCCGAGGTAGTGGTCGATCCGGTAGATCTCGCGCTCCTCGAAGTAGAAGGAGATCTCGGTGTTCAGCTGGCGGGCGCTCTTGCGGTCGGAGCCGAACGGCTTCTCGACGATCAGCCGTGTCCAGCCCTTCCAGCGGTCGCGGCGCCGGCCAAGGCGATCGACGAGCGTCGAGATCACGCTCGGCGGGACGGCGAGATAGAAGACGCGGTTTCCCGCCGTCCCGCGCTCGGCATCGAGCGTGTCGAGCAGGTCCATCAGCCGGTCCTCGCCGCCCTCGTCCGAGAAGTCCGTGGAGACGTAGCGCATGCCCGCGGTGAGCCGGCGCCAGACCTTCTCGTCGAGCCTGTCGCGGCCGAACTCGCGCACGGCCTCCTTCATCCGCGCACGGAACTGGGCGTCGGTCTCCGGCGTGCGGGCGACACCGACGATCGTGAACTCCTCGGGCAGCAGGCCGCGCACGGCCAGCGAGTAGAGCGCCGGGAAGAGCTTGCGCCTGGTCAGGTCACCCGACGCGCCGAAGATGACGAGCGCGCACGGCTCGGGCGTACGGGGAAGTTTCAGCCCCTCGGCGAGCGGGTTCTTCACTTCTCGTCGGCGGCCTTCACCGCGTGCCCGCCGAACTGCTGGCGGAGCGCGGCGTTGACCTTCGCGGCGAACGACTCGTCCTGGCGCGACGCGAATCGGGCGAACAGCGCCATCGTGATTGCCGGGGCGGGGACGCTCTCGTCGATCGCGTTGAAGACGGTCCAGCGACCCTCGCCGGAGTCGTCGACGTAGCCGCGGATCTTCTCAAGGCCCGGGTCCTCCTTCAGGGCGAGCACGAGCAGGTCGAGCAGCCAGCTGCGGACGACGGAGCCGTGCTGCCAGAGCGCCGCGACCTTGTCGAGGTCGACCGGGAACTCGGAGGCCTTCATGATCTCGAAGCCCTCGGCGAGGGACTGCATCATCCCGTACTCGATCCCGTTGTGGACCATCTTCACGAAGTGGCCCGCACCCGACGGCCCCGCGTGGAGGAAGCCGCCCGGCTCGGTCAGGTCCTTCAGGAACGGCTCGACGTGCTTGTAGGCGGTGGCGTCACCCCCGACCATCACGCAGTAGCCCTCCTTCAGCCCCCAGATCCCGCCGGACACGCCGGCGTCGAGGAAGCTGACGCTTTTCTTCGCCGCCTCGGCGGCGCGGCGCTGCGAGTCGCGGAAGTTCGAGTTGCCGCCGTCGACGATGATGTCGCCGTCCTCGAGCAGGCCGAGGATCGTCTGGAAGGCGTTCTCGGTCGGGTCGCCGGCCGGGATCATCAGCCACACGACGCGGGGCTGCGGGAGCTTCGTGGCGAGCTCGACCAGCGAGTCGGCCGTCCGCTCGGGGTTCGTCCGCGCATAGGTCTCGATCGTGTGGCCGTGCTCGCGCAGCCGCTCGACCATGTTGGCGCCCATCCGGCCGAGGCCGACCATTCCGAGATTCATGTGATCTCCTCCAGTTGCACACGCGCGACCGGACGGCCGCGCTCCTTCAACGCCGCGTAGTCTCCCGCAGCCTGCGCACGGATGAGGCGTGCCAAAGCCGAACTTCTTCCCCGGGATCGCCAGCTCGTCACCCGTGTCGTCGACGACCTGGAGGAAGCAGCCGATCGGCGCGCCCCCCTTGTGCAGCTGGCCGGTCGAGTGCAGGTAGCGCGGGCCGAGCCCGAACGTGACGACGCAGCCGGTGGCGGCCCGGGCGCGCTCGATCAACGGCTGCAGGCGCTCCTCCTCGGCCGGGTCGACGAACGCCTGGATCGCGACGTAGTCGCCGGGGCGAGCCTGCGCGAACAGCTCGTCCGCCGAGCCTTCCGGCTCGACCGAGAAGTCGCCCTCGAGCAGCTTCGCGGTGCGGTCCTTCGCCTCCTGGACGTTCGGCTGGTCGAACGGGTTGATCTCGAGGATCGCGCCGGCGACCGCGGTGGCGAACTCCCAGCGGTAGAACTCCGCGCCGAGGTCGTACGGGTCGTCGAGCTGCACCTCGCGCGCCTGCCGGTCGGCGCCCTCGGGCGACTCGCCCGGCGCCGGGACGAGGCCGCGGCCGTTCTTCCCGGTCGACTCGGCGATGAGCTGCTCGACCCAGAGGCCGAAGCCGTACGGGTTGGGCTGTGGGATCACCTTGTCGCGGCCCTCCTGCCAGGCGGCGCCGAGCGCGAGCCCGAGCGCGAGGCCCGGGTTGCCGTCGGCGACACGGCACGCGTTCAGCGTCTCCTCGGCGCCGTCGAGCAACCGGCCGAGGTCGACGCCCATCAGCGCGGCGGGGACCAGTCCGAACGGGGAAAGCGCGGAGTAGCGCCCGCCGATCGTCGGCTCTCCGGCGAAGACGCGAGCGCCGCGCTCCTTCGCCAGCTGCTCGAGCGGTGAGGCCGGGTCGGTGATCACGACGAAGCGGTCACCGTTCTTGCCGCTCTTCTCCCAGAACAGGTCGAAGTGGCTGCGCGTCTCGAGCGTGCCGCCCGACTTCGACGAGACGACGAAGAGCGTCCGCTCGTAGTCGAGCGAGTCGGCCAGCCGCCGGATCGCCTTCGGATGCGTGGTGTCGAGGACGTGGAAGCGGTCGCGGTCGAATGCGCGCCGCAGCACCTCGGGGGCGAGCGACGAGCCGCCCATGCCGAGCAGCACGATGTCGTCGGCGGTGTCCCCGACCGCCGCGACGAGCTCCGCCAGCTCGGGCATCCGCTCGCGGGCGCGCAGCGGCTCGTCCAGCCAGCCGAGCCAGTGGGCCTCGTCGTGCCCGGTCCAGACGGTCGGATCGCGCTCCCAGATCCGCTCGACGAGCTCGGCCGGCGCGATCAAGCGTTGACCAGCTCGCCGCGCTTCGCCCGGATCCCGTCCAGCAGCTCGGCGAACGAGTCGGAGAACTTCTGCACGCCTTCCTCTTCGAGCACCCGCGTGACGTCGTCCACCGACACACCGGCGGCCTCGACGTCCTCGAATACCTTGCGCGCCTCGTCCAGACCGTCCTCGATCGTGAGCGCGACCTCGCCGTGATCCTGGAAGGCCTCGATCGTCTCCGGCGGCATCGTGTTCACCGTGTCGGGGCCGATCAGATCCTCGACGTACATGACGTCGCGGTAGGCCGGGTTCTTCGTCGACGTGGAGGCCCATAGACACCATTGCTTGGAGGCGCCCCTCGCCTCGAGCGCAGCCCAGCGCTCGCCCGCGAAGACCTCCTTCCAGCTCTGGTACGCGAGCTTGGCGTTCGCGACGGCGAGCTTGCCCTGCAGCTCGGGATGCGTCGGCGAGCCGCTTGTCCGCCTCGGTGTCGACGCGCGAGACGAAGAAGCTCGCGACCGACGCGACGCCGGCGGGGTCGCCGCCGCTCTCGACCAGCCGCTCCAGGCCCGCGGATGTAGGCCTCCATGACTTCGCGGTGCCGCTCGATCGAGAAGATCAGCGTGACGTTGATCGACTGTGCCGGCCGCGATCATCTCCTCGATCGCCGGCAGGCCCGGCTTCGTCGCGGGGATCTTGACGTAGAGGTTCGGCTTGTCGACGAGGCCGGCGAGGCGTTTGGCCTCGGCGACCGTGCCGTCGGTGTCGTTGGCGAGCGTCGGATCGACCTCGAACGACACCCAGCCGCGCAGCCCCTTGCCGTCGTCCCAGACGTTGCGCATCAGGTCACAGGCCTCGCCGATGTCGCGGCCGGCGAGCGCGACGAAGATCTCCTTCGCGTCGTCCTCGTGCTCGAGCAGGTCGCGCATCTGGTCGTCGTAGGCGGAGCCCTCGGCGATCGCCTTCTGGAAGATCGTCGGGTTGGAGGTGACGCCGGTGACGGCGTCCTCCTCCATCTTCTGCGCGAGCCCGCCCGAGTGGAGCAGGGTGCGCGAGAGGTTGTCGATCCAGACGCTCTGGCCGAGCGCGGAGAGTTGGTGCAGGCGTGAGTCAGGCATTGCTGGTCCTTTCCAGTTCCTCAATTTTCTGAAGACGAAGCACGTACCGGTCGCCGCCGTTGAACGTCGCGGCGAGAAAGGTCTTGACGAGGTCGGCGGCCAGCTCTCCGCCGACGACCTCTGAGCCCAGGCAGAGCACGTTCATGTCGTCGTGCTCGACGCCCTGATGGGCCGAGTAGACGTCGTGGCAGATCGCGGCGCGGATGCCGTCGATCTTGCTGGCGGCGACCGAGGCGCCGACGCCGGAGCCGCAGACGAGCACGCCGCGCTCGGCGTCGCCGGAGCGAATCGCCTCGCCGACCTCGCGCGCCTTGTCCGGGTAGTCGACCCGGACCGCGTCCGTGTCCGTGCCGAGGTCGACCGCGTCGTGGCCGAGGGCGCTCAGCTCCTCGAGCACGCGCTCGCGGAGCTTCACTCCGCGGTGGTCGAATGCGACCGCCACCCTCATGCGCGCTACGTTACCTACCCATGGACGACGTTCAGCTCTGGCGCGAGCTCGGGCAGCAGTTCCGGGTCGATTCGGTGCGCTGCGCAGCCGCCGCGAAGTCGGGACACCCCACCTCGGGGATGTCGGCGGCCGACCTGATGTCGGTGCTGCTCGCGAAGCACCTGCGCTACGACTTCGGCGTGCCGGACGCGGCGTCGAACGACCGGCTCGTCTTCTCGAAGGGCCACGCGTCGACGCTCCTGTACGCGATGTTCCGGGCGGCGGGGGCGATCTCGGACGACGAGATGATGACGTACCGCCAGTTCGGGTCGATCTACGAGGGCCACCCGACGCCCCGGATCCCGTGGGTCGACGTCGCCACGGGCTCGCTCGGCCAGGGGCTGCCGATCGGGGTCGGGATGGCGATCGCCGGGAAGTCGCTCGACCGGCTCCCGTACCGCGTCTGGGTGCTGTGCGGCGACAGCGAGAGCGCCGAGGGCTCGATCTGGGAGGCCTTCCAGCACGCCGCGCACTACGAGCTCGACAACCTGACCGCGATCTTCGACGTCAACCGACTGGGCCAGCGCGGGCCGACGATGGACGAGTGGCAGGTCGACCACTACCGCGCGCGTGCCGAGGCGTTCGGCTGGCACGCGATCGAGGTCGACGGGCACGACGTCGAGGCAGTCGACGCCGCGTACACCGAGGCGGCAGCGACGACCGGGAAGCCGACGGTCGTCATCGCGCGCACGGTGAAGGGCAAGGGCGTGAAGGCGGTCGAGAACCAGGAGGGCTGGCACGGCAAGCCGCTCGACGACCCCGACGCTGCGATCGCGGAGCTCGGCGGGCTGCGGAACATCACGGTCGAGGTGGCGAAGCCGGCGCCGGGCGAGGCGCATGTGTTCGAGACCGGCGCGCTCGAGCTGCCGCGGTACGAGGTCGGCTCCGAGGTGGCGACGCGCAAGGCGTACGGCGAGGCGCTGGCCGCGGTCGGCTCGGCGAACGGCAAGGTCGTCGCGGTCGACGGCGAGGTCTCGAACTCGACCTTCGCGGAGATCTTCAAGGCGGCGCACCCCGACCGGTTCTTCGAGATGTACATCGCCGAGCAGCAGATGGCCGCCGCGGCGGTCGGGCTGCAGGCGCGCGGCTACCGCGTCGTATCGCCTCGTCCTTTGCGGCGTTCCACGCGCGTTCGTACGACTTCGTCCGCATGGCGGCGATCTCGCGGGCGACACTCTGTCTCTCCGGGTCGCACGCCGGGATCTCGATCGGCGAGGACGGCCCGTCGCAGATGGCGCTCGAGGACATGGCCTCGCTGCGGGCGATCCACGGCTCGACCGTTCTGCATCCGTGCGACGGCAACTCGACGGTGAAGCTGGTCGCGGCGATGGCCGACCTCGAGGGCATCTCGTACCTGCGCACGCTGCGCCCGAACACGCCGGTGCTCTACGGGCCGGACGAGGAGTTCCCGATCGGCGGCTCGCGCGTCGTGCGCGAGGGCACGGACGTGACGCTCGTCGGCTGCGGGATCACGGTGCACGAGGCGCTCACCGCCGCCGAAACGCTCGCCGGCGAGGGAATCTCGGCGCGCGTGATCGACTGCTACTCGGTCAAGCCGATCGACGCTGCGACCCTCGCGACCGCCGCGAAGGAGACGAAGGGGCTCGTCGTCGCGGAGGACCACTGGCCCGAGGGCGGGCTCGGCGAGGCCGTGCTCTCCGCCCTCGCGGGCACCGAGCTCGGATTCGCGCACCTGGCCGTCCGCGAGATGCCGCACTCCGGCAAGTCGGACGAGCTGCTCGCCGCGTTCGGGATCGACGCGGCGGCGATCGCCGCCGCAGCCCGCGCCCTCTAAGTCTTTACCCTTGGCGGCGGCATGGCCGTCGTGATCGGAACACAGCTGCGCAAGGAGCTCTCCGGCGGGCTTCTCTTCGACGACGTCTCGTTCAAGGTCGAGCGGCGCGACCGGCTCGCGCTGTCCGGGCCGAACGGCGCGGGCAAGACGACGCTGCTGCGGATGATCGCCGGCGAGAGCGGGCTACGAGGCGGGAAACATCGTCTTCGACAAGGGAACGCGCGTGGCGCTGCACGACCAGCGGCCGCCCCTCGATCTCGGAATGACGCTCCGCGAGTACGCACTGTCGGGCGCGCGCGACCTGATCGACCTCGAGGAGGAGCTCCAGCGGCTGGAGGGGGCGATGGCCGCGGGCGACCACGGCGAGGAGACGATGCGCCGGTACTCGGAGGCGCAGGCCCGACTCGAGCACGCGGGCGGGTACGCGTGGCGTGAGAACTCGCTGTCGACCATCCGCGGGCTCGGGTTCGAGGACGACCAGCTCGACCGTCAGCTTTCGACGTTCTCGGGCGGCGAGCTGACGCGGGCGTCGCTCGCCCGGGCGCTGGCCGGCGATCCCGACCTGCTGCTCCTCGACGAGCCGACCAACCACCTCGACGTCGAGCGGCTCGAGTGGCTGGAGAAGACGCTCGTCGGGCTCGACGCCGCCGTCATCCTCGTCGCCCACGACCGCTGGTTCCTCGAGGCGGTGACGACGGCGGTGCTCGAGCTCGACGCAGGGCGCTCGACCTACTTCCCGGGTCAGTGGCATGTCTGGCGGCGCGAGAAGGCGGCCCGCGCCCTCGACGCGTCGAAGTCGCTCGCCCGCTACAACGCCGACATCGCGCGGCTCCAGCGCTTCGTCGACCGGTTCCGCTACAAGAAGTCGAAGGCCAAGCAGGCGCAGGCGAAGCTCACCCACATCGGGCGGCTGAAGGAGGAGAAGGCGGTTGCCTCCGACGAGCTGGCGCTGCTGAACCGGCGCAGCAAGCGGCTCGGATTCGAGTTCCTGAACCCGCCGCGCAGCGGGAAGATGGTCGTCGAGGTCGAGGGGCTGTCGCTGGCGGCGGGCACCAAGCAGCTCCTGGATCACGTCACGCTTGCGGTCGACCGCGGCGAGCACGTCGCGCTGGTCGGGCCGAACGGCTCGGGAAAGACGACGCTCCTGGAGACGCTGCTCGGGCGCCGCGAGCAGAGCGCCGGGACGGTGCGGCTCGGCCACGGCGTCGTCGCCGCGTACTTCTCGCAGCACGAGGCGGAGCTCGACGAGCGCGGCACGGTGCTCGAGTGCGTCCAGTCGATGACCGGCCTGCGCCGGCCGGAGGCCCAGAACCTACTCGGGCGGTTCCTCTTCTCCGGCTGGGAGACGCACGAGAAGCCGGTGCGGGTCCTCTCCGGCGGCGAGCGGCGCCGGCTGGCGCTCGCGGTCGTCGTCGCGTCGGGCTCGAACTTCCTGATCCTCGACGAGCCGACCAACCATCTCGATCTCGAGAGCCGCGAGGCGCTGGAGGCCGCGCTTGAGAACTTCCCGGCGACGGTGCTGCTCGTCTCCCACGACCGCGCCCTCCTCGACGCCGTCGCCGAGCGCACGCTGGCGATCGAGGACGGGACGATCCGCAGCTACGACGGGGGCTGGGCGGACTATGTCCGCACGAGTCCCCTGTGGACAAAGAGTTCCAATGTTGCCCCACCCCCGGTCTCAGAGACTGGGTCGAAAACGTCACAAAGGAAGCCACGGCCGGAGAAGACACAGCCGAAACGGCCCAGCGAGCTCGAGCAGGTCGAGGCAAGGATCTCGAAGCAGGAGGAGACCGTCGCCGACCTGGAGCGGAAGCTCGCCGACGACTGGGGCGACATGGAGCTGCTCACCGCCCACCGGGCGGCGCGGGACGAGCTGCAGTCGCTGCTCGACCGCTGGGAGACGCTCTTCGAGCAGGCGCAGGCCTGATCGGTCGAGAATGCGCCGATGAGCGAGACGCGCGACTTCCTCCACTCGATCGGGCTGCCGCCGGGCGACCTGAACGATCTGCCCGACTCCGAGAAGCGCTTCCCGGACGGTGCCCAGTACCGCGTCGAGATCCCGAGCACCGAGGGGCCGAAGTGCCTCGCCGCCGTGCTCGAGGAGGCCGAGCGGCTCGATGTCCGGATCCACCGCGTCTCCCAGGGGAGTGGGGTGTTCCTGCAGACCGACGCGGAGCTCGACGAGATGGCCCGCACGGCGGCTGCGGCCCGCGTTGAGGTCTCGCTGTTCGCCCGGCCGAACGCCGCCTGGGACACCTCGGCCGCGGCCCGCGCACCCGCCGGCGGCGTGTTCGCGCCGACCGCCCGCGGCCAGGAGCAGGTGGTCGCCTGCCTCGACGACGCCCGCCGCGCCGCCGAGCACGGGTTCCGCAGCGTCCTGATCGCCGACGTCGGCGTGCTCGCGGTCTTCGGGGAGGCTCGCCGCTCCGGCCTGATCCCGCAGGACATGCAGGCGAAGGTCTCGGTGATGCTCCCGGCCGCGAACCCGGCCGCCGCGCGCGTCCTCGAGCAGCTCGGCGCCGACACGATCAACCTCCCCACCGACCTCTCGCTCGCCCAGATCGCGGCGATCCGCGCCGCCGTCGACGTCCCGCTCGACATCTACGTCGAGGCGCCCGACAACGTCGGCGGCTTCGTCCGCATGCACGAGATCCCGGAGCTGATCCGCGTCGCGTCGCCCGTCTACATCAAGTTCGGCCTGCGCAACGCGCCCGACGTCTACCCGGCGGGATCGCACCTCGAGGCGACGACCGTTGCCCTCTCCCGTGAGCGCGTCCGCCGCGCCCGGCTCGGGATGGAGCTGCTCGGCCGCTCCGGCTACGACCCCACGACCTCCGAGCTCGGCGCCGAAGGGCTCGCACTCCCGCAGCCGTGATCGTCCGCCTGCTGCTCTGGAACCTCGCCGACTCGATGACGACCGTCGACGAGCTGCGCACCCGACTGGAGCCTGCGCCGAACCGCACCTGGATCTCCGACGAGGTGACCGAGCGATTCGGCGTCGTCGAGACATGGGACGGCGAGCCCGGGGAGTTCCCGGTCGAGATTCGCGACCTGATCGGAAAGGATCCGGAGATCGCCGAGCTGTTCGAAGTCGAGAGCTAGGCGCTCTCGAAGGTCGCGATCAGCGCCTCCGCGACGACCTTCAGCGGCCGGCCCGCGAGCTGCGACGCACGCCGCAGACGCTCGAACGCCTCCTGCTCGCTGAGCCCCTCCTTCGCCATCAGCAGGCCCTTCGCCCGCTCGATCGACTTGCGTGCGGCGAGCGCCTCCGACAGCGACTCCGCCTCCTCACGCAGCGCGGCGAGCTCCTCGTACCGCGCACGCGCCGCCTTGATCGCCGGGAGCAGGTCAGCCTCGCGGAACGGCTTGACGAGGTAGCCGAACACGCCCGCCTCGACCGCGCGGGAGACCAGCTCCTCCTGCCCGTACGCGGTGAGCATCACGATCGGGATCGGGCGCTCCTCCAGAATCCGGCGGGCCGCCTCGATCCCGTCCAGCCGCGGCATCTTCACGTCGAGGATCGCCAGCTCGGGCTCGGCCGACGCGGCCAGCTCGACCGCCTCGATGCCGTCCTTCGCCTCGGCGCACACCTCGAACCCTGCGCTCTCGAGCATCTCGCGCAGGTCGAGCCGGATGATCGTCTCGTCCTCGGCGATCAAGATGCGCACGAACCGAGTCTAAGCCTCGCCGAACGCGAGCATCCCCTCCGGCACGAGCCAGGTGAACACCTCGGCGCGCATCCGGCCTGCGATCACCGCCGGATCCGCCTGGACCGCGGCGAGCGTCTCCTCGATCCCGCTGCGCATGATCCCGAGCCCCCGCAGGGTCTCGTCGGGCTGGTTGTCGAACGGTCCGTTGGCGTACGTCCAGGCGCCCTGCGAGCCGACGAAGTCCAGGTGACCCTGCTGGATCCGCTCGAGCTCTTCCTCGGTGAACGTGTCGGCCCGCGGGCCGCGGCGGTACAGCCGCACCGTGTACGGGACGAGGTTCATCGGTTGAGCTGCTGCGCGAGCATCAGCGCGTTGCCGTCGGGGTCGTAGAACGTCGTCAGCCGCACCATGTCCTCGACCTGCGAGATCTCGCCGTCGAAGCGGACACCCTCGCCCTCGAGGTACGCGCGGGCCGCGTCGATGTCCTTGACCGTGAAGGTGAGGGTGGCGCCGCCGCCCTGCTTGACCTCCTCCGACTGGCCGATTCCGACCAGCAGGCCCGTGACGGGGGACTGCAGCTGCGCCCAGCCCCACGTCTCGAGCTCGAACACGACCTCGAAGCCGAGCACGTCGCGGTACCAGGCGAGCGCCTTGCCGTAATCGCCGACCGCGATCGCCGCGGTCGACTCCCCGCCCCACTCGATCTTGCTCATCACCGCCTCCTTTGTTGCCTTCCGATGAGCATGTTTTTATACTACGTACAGATTCGTGTCAAGCCTCGTCGCCCTCTGCCACCACCGCTGGTCGCTGCCCGTTCTCGCCGAGATCGGCCGCACCGGTGGCAGCCGCTTCGCCACGCTCACCGGGCGACTCGGAGTGACCGGCGAGTCGCTCCGGCGCACCCTCGCCTACCTCGAGGGCGAAGGCTTCGTCGCGCGGAATCCCGGTTACGGGCATCCGCTGCGGCCCGAGTACGTGCTCACGCGACGCGGTCGAGCCCTCGCGCCCAGGGTGCAGAAGCTGCTCGCCAGGCTCGCCGGCCGCGAGAACGTCCTCCTGAAGAAGTGGTCGCTGCCGGTGCTCGCAGAGCTCGCCGAGCCACGGCGATTCTCCGAGCTCAGAGCGAACCTTCCCGGAGCGACCGCCCGTGCTCTCACGCTTGCGCTGAAGGACCTCCAGGCGGCCGGCTTCGTCCACCGATGGGTGACTGACGAGTATCCCCCGCAGGTGCGGTACACGTTGACGGCCGACGCACGGCCGATCGCCGCAGCCACCCGAAGGATCTAGGCGGGGAAGACCACCTCGGCGCGCAACCCGTCGCGGTCCTCGAGCACCAGCGTCCCGCCGAGCTCGTCGCGCACGAGCGCCTCGACGATCGACAGCCCCGTCCCCTTCGCCGCGCCCTCCATCCCGGCGCCGTTGTCCGCGATCGCCATCACGACGTCACCGTTCCGTTGCGCCAGGTCGATTCGAACGGCACCGCCGCCGTGCTCCAGCGCGTTCTGGAACAGCTCCGAGAACACGAGCGCCAGGGCGGTCGCGCGGTTCCCCGCCAGCGACACCGTCCCGAGCGACGACGCGATCTCCTTGTCCCCGCCGAGCCCCTGGACGAGCATCGCGCGCAGCCGTTCGAGCAGCTCGCCGAGGTCGACGCTCTCGTCGCGCCGCTCGGTCAGCACCTCGTGCACGGCGGCGATCGCGAGGATGCGGTTGACCGAGTCGTCGAGCGCGCGCTTCGCGTCCACGTGGTCGCCGCGCGCCTGCAGCCGCAGCAGCGACGCGACGGTCTGCAGGTTGTTCTTGACCCGGTGGTGGATCTCCTGGGCGAGGACGCCGCGCATGACCGCGCGGCCGTGCTCGAGCGCGACCGCGGCGTGGTGCGCGATCGACGAGAGCAGCTGGCGTTCCTCGTCGGTGAACGGCGTGTCGCGGTCGGCGACGAGCTCGCCGATCACGCGGCGCTTCCAGCGCAGCGGGGTGCGCACCGCGTACTCCCCCGGACGGCCCTCGGGCCATGCGATCTTCCCGTCCTCGAGCACGAGCGCGGCGCCCGTCGCCGCGACCGCGTCCATCGTCGTCTTGACGATCGCCTCGAGCGACTCCTCGAGGTAGAGCGACTCCGACACCGCCTCCGAGATCTTCGCGAGCGCCTCGAGCTCCTCGACCCTGCGCTGCGCGTGCGAGTAGAGCTTCGCGTGCTCGATCGACTGCGCCACCTGCGCGGCGATCGCGAGCAGCAGGTCGATCTCGGCCGCCGAGAACTCCCGCGGCTCGCGCGTGCGGACGTTGAGCGCCCCTTCGAGCTTCTCGCGGGCGAGGATCGGCACGGCGAGGATCGACTCGTACTCCTCCTCGTGCAGGTTCGGGAACTCCTTGAAGCGCGGGTCGAGGTGCGCCTGCGCGGGGATCATCACCGGCCGCCGCTCGGCCGCCGCCACGCCCGTGATCCCTTCGCCCGGCCGCATCTTCGGGCGGCGCGTCATCTCCTCGACCGACGTCCCGTGGGTCGCGCGCAGCACGAGCTCGCCGCCGCGCTCGTCGTACAGGTAGACGAAGCAGGCGTCGGTGGCGAGCGCGTCGGCGACCTTCGTCGCGACCTGTTCGAGCACCTCCTGGAGGTCGAGCGTCGAGTTGACCGCGGCGATCGTCTCGGTCAGAAGGCGCAGGTGCCGCTCGGGAGCGTCCACCCGACAAGTGTAGGCCGGTGGCTCACCTACGATTTGCGCCGTGACGAAGTACGACTGGCTGCTGCTGTTCCACCTCCTCTCGGCGTTCTGCTTCCTCTCGGGAGCGATCGTCGCGGGGATCCTCCACTGGCTGGCGATGCGCCGCGACAAGCCGAGCGAGATCGCACTGCTGCTCGGGATGGTGCGGCCGATGGTCGTCCTGATCGGGATCGGCGCGGTCGGCACGCTCGTCTTCGGGATCTGGCTCACCCAGGACAACCCGGACGGCATCGCGCTGGGCGATACCTGGGTGATCGCGGCGATCGTCCTCTGGGCGATCTCGGGCGCCCTCTCCGGCCCCGCGGGCAAGAAGATGCGCCACGCACGCGAGCTCGCCGAGAAGCTGGCGGCCGACGGCGACCAGCCGAGCGAGACGCTGCAGCGCGCCGTCGCCGACCGCCAGGCGCTCGTCCTCAACTACCTGAGCTTCGCGGCGATCATCGCGATGCTCGTGCTGATGGTCTTCAAACCGGGGGCCGGGTAGATGTCTGTGCTGGCCGGAATCCGCCCCACCGACTGGAACTGGATCCTGTTCGGCCATCTGCTGACGGCGTTTCTGCTCGTCGGCGGGATGATCGTCGTCGTGCTCGTGTCCCTGGCGACCCGGCGCGCGCGGCCCGAGCAGTTGCCGCTCCTGCGCGTGATCGCGTTCCGGACGAATCTGATCGTCGTGATCCCGATGTACGTGCTGATCCACGTCTTCGGGCCGATGCTCGCCAACCGCGAGTATCCGGACAAGGACCCGGGCTGGCTCGGCCCGTCGTTCATGCTCGCCACGCTGGGGATCCTCCTCGCGTTGCTCCTGGCGGCCCTCCAGTTCTGGGTTCTGCGGCGCCTCCGCGCGGCCAAGACGGCCGGTTGGCAGGAGTGGATCGCCGACTGGCTGCCCGTCCTGCTGCTGGCGAGCCTGGTCGCGGTGATCGTGCTGATGGCGGGCAAGCCGTAGGAGTCGCGCCGTCGCCGTCGAACCTGACGGCCGACACCATGCGCCCGCCCGTTAACCGAATCCTTACGAATATCGCGTTTTTCCCTCAGGACCGGGGAATAGGTTCCGGGCGATGAGTTCCGCCGCTGCAGCACTCGATCTCACGTCCACCACCGGGTATCTCGTGGCGGACTCGCGCGGCCGGGTCGTCGGACGGGTCGAGGCGCCGATGTACGGCACCTCCCCCGATGTTCCCGACGCAATCGCGGTGCGCTCCGGTTTTCTGCGCCGCCGCCGGCTCGTCCCCGCTGACGCGATCCGCGCGATCGACGGTCGCAGCGGCGTCATCGGCCTGCGCCTCGGGCGCGAGTCGATCCAGAGCTTCGGCTAGAGCATTACGTCGTCCGGGAGGAGCGCGGAGGGGCCCGTCCTTCTGGGCTACCCGCTACTTCTCGACCGCGCCGATGTCGCAGTGCGCGCCGTGAGGACGTGACTGGCCGCGCTGATCGTGGCCGAACACCGGAGCCGCGGCACAGATCGCGTCGGAGCCGGCTCCAATCACCGGGCTTCCGTTCTTGGGAGACATGATCTGACCACCGGCCGAGGACGCGCGTTCCGGATCCTCCGGGCGTCGGACACGCTCACGCTCGAGAACCTGACGTTCCGCGGGGGCAACGATTCCTGACGGGGACGTCCGACAGCGAGTTGACGGTGATGAGGTGCGGGTTGAAGCGTCCCGACCCGGACGCGAGCGCCGGCACGGTCAACACGACCAGCAGTGCGACGAAGGCCACTCTCACACGGCCACCGTACAACAGTCGCCCGCCAGAAACGACCACGAGCTGCGGATGAGCGCAGCTCGCAGTCGGCCGTCAGTCAGCCTCACCGCCGCAGGGTGGTGAGGCGTTGTCACATTCTAGAGCGTGAAGAGAGTGGAACGCACCCTGTCCAGAACGGACAGGGTGCGTCAGGCCTACAGCGCCTTCAGGTAGCGAGCCATCTCCCACTCGGTGAGCTGGACGCGGTACTCGTCCCACTCCTTGCGCTTGATCTCGATGTAGCGGTCGAAGATGTGCGCGCCGAGCGCCTTCTTCGCGAGCTCGGACTGCGCGAGCTCGTCGACCGCCTCGCCGAGCGTCTCCGGCAGCGCGACGATCCCGCGCTCGCGCCGCTGCTCGGCGGTCAGGTGATACAGGTTCGTCTCCATCGGATCGGGCAGCTCGTACTCCTTTTCGATCCCCTCGAGGCCGGCGTGCAGGAGCGCAGCGAACGTGAGGTACGGGTTGCACGCCGGGTCGGGGCAGCGCAACTCGGCCCGCGTCGCCTGCTCCGAGCCCGGCTTGTACAGCGGGATCCGGATCAGCGCGGAGCGGTTCCGCTGTGACCAGGCGACGTAGACCGGCGCCTCGTAGCCCGGGACGAGCCGCTTGTACGAGTTCACCCACTGCGCGAACACGGCCGAGATCTCGCGCGCATGCCGCAGCTGCCCGGCGATGAAGTGCTTCGCCTCCTTGGACAGATGCCACTTGTCGGATTCGTCGAAGAACCGGTTGCGGCCGTTGGTGAAGAGGGACATGTGCGTGTGCATCCCCGAACCGTTCTCGCCGAAGATCGGCTTCGGCATGAAGGTCGCGTAGACGCCGTTCTTCGCCGCGATCTCCTTGACGATCAGCCGGTAGGTGAGCGTGTGGTCGGCCATCTCGAGCGCCGGCGCGTAATGCATGTCGATCTCGTGCTGGGAGGGGCCGACCTCGTGGTGGTGGTACTCGATCGGGATGCCGACCTTCTCGAGCGCCAGGATCGTCTCGTTGCGCAGCTCGGTGGCCGCGTCCTGCGTCGTCATCGCGAAGTAGCCACCCTCGTCCAGCGTCTCCGTGCCGTTTGAATCCTTGAACAGGAAGTACTCGAGCTCGGGACCGACGTTGAACGTGTCGAAGCCCATCTTCTTCATCCGCTTGAGCGCCTTGCGCAGGATGTAGCGCGGATCGCCGTCGTACGGCTTCCCGTCCGGGGTGACGACGTCGCAGATCATCCGTCCGACCTTCGACTCGCCCGAGCGCCACGGCATGACGACGAACGTCTCGGGGTCGGGGATCGCGACCATATCGGACTCCTCGATCGCATTGAAACCCGTGATCGACGAGCCGTCGAAGCCCATCCCGTCGTCGAGCGCGCCTGCGAGCTCGCCCGGCGTGATCGCGAAGCTCTTCAGATGCCCTTCGAGGTCGTTGAACCAGAGGAGCATCGACTCGACGCCCTCCGCCTTGCACGCCGCCAGAACCGCCGCGCGGGACTCCTCGCTCGACGTCGCTCTGTTCTTCGACTCCACCTGCTGCGCCATGAAAACCCTCCTAGAAATGACAAAAGCCCCGGACGCGGCCATTGCCCCCAAAACGGCAGGGCCCGCGACCGAGGCACCATCGCCTTCGGACGGCCGAAGCATAGCGCAGTAACCTGTCGAACGTGATGATCGATCTCGAGCGCCCCGAGATCGCGGCGTACACGGATGCGTTCCGGGCCGCCCCCGAGCTCTGCGAGGTGACGGAGATCGGCGGGGCGACGTGCATGGCGCTCCGACGGGCACCCGACCGCACGTTCTGCCGCGTCGCCTGCCTGTCGTCGACGGAGCACCTCGACGAGATCGCCGCGTTCTACGGCGACACGCCGTGGTGGGTGTCCGACTCGCACGGGATCGGGCCCGAGCTCGAGGCGCAGGGGTTCACGCGCGACTACGGCTGGATGAAGTTCACGCGCGGCGTCGCGCCGCGCGAGGCTCACAGCGACCTCGACGTGGTGCAGGTCGGCCCGGACCGGGCAGGGGATTTTGCGCGGGTCGTCACCGGCGGCTTCGGGATGCCCGACTGGGCGAAGCCGCTCGCCGCGAACGTCGTCGGCCGTCCCGGCTGGTCCTGCTTCGTGGCGTACGACGGAAACCTGCCGGCCGGCGCGGGCGCACTGTTCGTCCACGAAGGGGTCGGCTGGCTCGGCTTCGGCGCGACATTGCCCGAGCTCCGTGGACTTGGCGCGCAGAGCGCGCTCCTCGCCGCCAGGATCGAGGACGCTCGCCAGCAGGGCTGCGCGACCGTCACGACCGAGACCGGGGAGCTGGAGAACGACCGCCCGTCCAACTCGTACCGCAACATCGTGCGCGCGGGTTTCAGAGAAGCGGGCGTGCGGACAAACTACCGGGCCCCGTGAAGTCGACAATCCTCCTCCTTGCCGCGTTCGTCGCGGTTGCGGCCGCGTGCGGCGGCGCAAAGCCCCCGCCGGCGTCCGCGCGCACGCCGCTCCAGGTCGGCGCCGTCGTCCCCGAGCTGCTCGACCCGGGCCTCCGGGCCTCGACGATCACGCTGATGCAGGGCGCGAGCCTGGCCGATGTCGCCCGCGTGACGGTCACCTGGCAGCGCGGCCAGACGGCGATGGACCCGGGGCTCCTCTCCGATCTCCGCGACGGCGTCGACAAGGCGCGCGCCGCCGGGATCGACGTCTATCTCGACGCGTATCCGAACGGCTCGTCGCAGACGCCGAGCTCGCCCGTCGACCAGACGAGCTTCGCGGTGTGGCTCGCCAACGTCGTCACCGGCATCCCGGGCCTGAAGCACGTGATCGTCGGGAACGAGTCGAACCTCAACCTGTTCTGGCTCCCGCAGTTCGGCCCCGCGGGCCAGGACGCGGCCGCGACGGGCTACGAGCAGCTGCTGGCGAAGACGTACGACACGGTGAAGAGGGCCGCGCCGACGGTCGAGATCCTCGGCGGCGCACTCGCCCACTCCGGCACCGACAAGCGTGGCACCGGCCGCGACACCCACTCGCCGGCGCAGTTCATCCTCGACATGGGCGCCGCCTACCGCGCATCCCACCGGGCGAAGCCGATCATGGACGCGTTTGCCTACCACCCGTACATGGAGCGCTCCGACCTGCCGCCCACCTTCCGGCACCGGGTCGGGAAGACGCTGACGATCGCCGACTACGGGAAGCTCGTGTCGGTGCTCAAGCGCGCGTTCGACGGGACGAAGCAGAAGGGCTCGACGCTGCCGCTGGTCTACGACGAGTTCGGCGTCGAGGCGCAGGTGCCCGCCGCCTACGCCTCGCAGTACAGCGGGCGCGAGCCGGCGACCACGCATCCGGTGACGGAGGCGACACAGGCGAAGTACTACGACCAGGGGTTCCGGCTCGCCGCGTGCCAGCCGACCGTCCGCTCGATCATGGTCTTCCGGCTGATCGACAGCCCGTTCCTGCCGAGCTTCCAGTCGGGCGTCTACTACGCCGACCGCATGACGCCGCGGTCGAGCCGGGCGGCGGTCGCGGCCGCCGCGCAGCGCTACCGGGCGAAGGAGATCTCCGGCTGCGAGAAGCTGCTGGCGCCGACCCCGGTCGTCGACTGGAGAAAGCGGACGTTCACGTGTGACGCCGACTGTTCGTACGTCGCGATGTTCCGCCGGGTCGGCTCGTCGAAGTCCGCGCTGACCGTGCGCGGCAAGGCGATCGCGGGCGCGACGGCGTCGCTCCCCTTTGCGAAGCTGGGCCCGGGCCGGTACCGGATCAAGCTCGTGGTCGCCGCGACCGCCTACCGGGCGAACACGGCCGTCCTCACGAGCCCGGCGTTCGGCGCTCGACGATGATCGAGCCGAGCTTCTCGACGTAGCCGAGCTTCACGTTCACGCGTCGCATCGGGGCGTTCTCGGTGTCGGTGAACGTGATCAGCTCACGGTAGCCGTTCGCCGCCGCCCACGCGATCTGCGCGCGCTTCAGTTTCGTCGCGAGCCCTCGGCCGCGGTGGCTGCGCAGAACGGCGGTCAGGCCGTGCTCGAGCCGGTGCGGCATCCCGTGCAGGCGCTCGAGCGACGCGCGGCCGACGACGCGAGTCCCGTCGAGCGCGACGAACGTGATCGCGTGCCGTTCGATCCGCCCGCGCCAGCGCTCGAACGGGTCCGCCTGCATCGGCGTCGTCGCAGGCACATCGGGGACGCACTCGACCTCGACCGCGTAGGCGCCGCGCAGATGCTCGGCGCCCAGCGGCACGATCCCCGCAGCGATCTCGCCGTCGCCCGGCTGGACCTGACGCAGCAGCTCGATGTCCTGCCGCGTCTCCTCGAACCCGCAGGCGGCGGCCCAGGCGCGCGAGCCGTCGTCGTCGGGGTCGACGACCCTGCCGATCAGCCCGGCCTTGCCCCGGCGCCGCGCTTCGGCCGCGGCCGCCTCCACGAGCGCCGTGCCGACGCCGCGCCTCCGCGAGTCGGGCCGTACCCGCACCATCGTGTACTGCCAGCTCCAGGTGCTCGAGTCGGCGATGTAGACGTAACCGCCGTCCTCGTGCAGGTAACAGCCGCCTTTCGAGTCCCGCAGATCCTGGAGCGCCAAGCCATCGTCGGGATGGGCGGCGTTGAAGATCTCGACGCAGCGCTCGAGATCGGCGTCCGAATCGACCGCGCGGATCGCGAGGCTCACGCCTTCTCCCAGACGGAGACGTGCTTCGCGCTCGCCGCCGTGAACGGCTCGCGCTCCCAGTCGCCCCAGCGTTCGCGCAGCCGCATGCCGGCGAGACGCGCCATCAGGTCGAGCTCGCCGGGCGACACCGAGCGAAACGGCATCGAGTTCCGCTCCCAGCGGCCGTCGACCAGTGTGAAGTGGTGGGAGACGAGCCGCTGCGTTGCAGCCTCGTACTCGTCGATGCCGACGTGCGTGTCGCTCAGATCGAACACCTCGAGCGAACCGCCGCCGCCGACTCCGACCTCGACGACAAAACAGCCGCCCGGCTCGAGGTGCGCGGCGGCGTTCTCGAAGCAGGCGATCTGCGCCTCCTGGGCCGTCAGGTTGAGGATCGTGTTGAAGACGACGTACACCAGTGCGAACGTGCCGGCGACTCGCGTCGTCGCGAAGTCGCCGACCGTGACGCCGATCGCGCCCGCCTCGGGCTTCTCCCGGAGCTTCGCAACCATGTCCGGCGAGAGGTCGATTCCGTGGACGCGCACGCCCCGCTGCGCCAGCGGCAACGCGATCCTGCCCGTGCCGATACCCAGCTCGAGCGCCGCTCCGCTGCCCGCGAGCTCGGCCAGGAAGTCGACGACCGGCTCGACCGGCATGCCGACGGTCTCCCGGTCATACCGGGCGGCGACGCCGGCCCCGAAGTGGTTCGACGTCATCCGGACCGCTTCAGCTTTCCGTGCTGCTTCGCGTAGTGCTCGCCACGCCGGAACACCAGGAGACCGACCGGAATGCAGACGAGACCGAAGAGCATCAGGATCCAGATGTCCCGCCAGACCGCGGCCGGGCCGGCCCCGTCGATGATCGCCGCACGGATCCCGCGCAGCGCATAGGTCGCGGGCGAGAATCTCGAGAGCCACTGCATCCAGTCCGGCAGGACCGTGACGGGGTAGTAGACGCCGGAGACGACGAGCATGATCCCCTGCGCCATGAAGCCCAGCTGCGTCCCCTTCTCAGGCGAGATCAACGGCAGGACAGCCGTCATCATCCCGATTCCGATGAACGAGACGGACGCGATCGCCAGCAGCAGGAACGCCGTGGCGAAGTTCGCGTTCGGCATGTGGAGCGAGAAGAACGCCGCGATGACGCCGAAGATCAGCGTCGCCCGCACGAGCCCGTAGACGATCGCAAACAGGCCCATCCCGACCAGGTGCACCGAGCGCGAAAGCGGCGCCATGAACGTGTACTCGATCGTCCCTTCCCAGCGCTCCCACGCGACGGTCTCGGTGAGGATCTCGAAGATGATCCCGAGGTAGGCCCAGATCACCGCGCCGATCAGCAGGTAGGTGGTGAATCGGTTCTGCGCTGCCGGCGTGATCGCGACACCCGGAACCTTCGAGATGAAGACGATCGAGAGCGTGTTCGCGATCGTCCAGACGAAGAACGCGAGCTCCCACATGGCGTAGCGCTTGACGAGATACCAGTTCCGCTCGACAACACCGAGCAGGCCGATCAGCTCGTGGCGGGCGCGTGCGGCTACGGCAGTCATACCTTCACCTCCTCTTCCTCGTCCTGCCATTCGTCCTCGAACGACTTGCCGGTCGCGGTGAAGAACGCCTCCTCCAGCGTCTCGACGCCGTATCGCTCCTTGATCGCGTCGGCCGACTCCAGGCACAGGAGCTCGCCGTCGGCGAGGATCCCGATCCGCTCGGCGAGGACCTCCGCCTCGGCCAGGTCGTGGGTGCAGAGCAGGATCGTCGTGTCGTGGATCTGGCGCACCTCGCGGATGAACTCCTGTACCTCGAGCTTCGACCGCGGGTCGAGGCCCGTGGTCGGCTCGTCGAGCAGGAGCAGCACGGGCGAGGTGAGTAGCGCCCGCGCAAGCGCGACCTTCTGCTGCGTCCCGCGGGACAGGTTCTCCATCGCATGGGAGCGCCGCGACACGGGGAAGCCGACCCGGTCGAGGATCTCCGGGATCCGCGCCTTCGTCTCCTTCGGCGTCAGCCCGTAGAACCGCGCCGCGTAGGCGAGGTTCTCGGTCGCGGACATCTTCTTGAAGAACGAGGCCTCGACCGAGACCCGGTTCACCAGCGTGCGGACGGCCCTCGTCTCGGCGATGTCGTGCCCGAAGATCCGTGCGCTGCCGCCGTCCGGAAGGAGCAGCGTCGACAGCAGACGGACGAGCGTCGACTTCCCGGAACCGTTCTGGCCCAGGATGGCGATGCACTCGCCGCGCTCCATCGAGAACGTGATCCCGCGGAGCGCCGGTATGCGCTTGCGCTTGCGCCCGTCCTTACGGACGAACTCCTTACGCAGGTCTTGAACTTCAACGGCTTGCATCTGTTGCTCCTCCAACTCGAACCGGACACGGACGACAGCACCCGCCGGCAGAGGCCGGAGGTGCGCGCGAAAACCTGTGTCAGCCGAAGAGCAACATCGAGCCGCCGAGGCTAGCAGACGCCTCGCCGGGAGCGCAAGAATGCCGAAGGGGCCTTGCGGCCCCCTCGGGTGCTCTCCCGTCCTGGATTGGCAGTATGAACCGGGCGGGCTTAGACCTCGAGCCTCGCCTTGAGGTTCTCGAGCATGAGATCCGCCTCGAGCTCGTTCCTCTTCACCAGGAACTTCTCGAACTTGGGCTCCAGGCCGATCGGCATCTTGTAGTCGGCCTCGAACGCGATCTTCGTGAAGCCGTTCTGGCCCTGGAACTTCCAGGTGAACGTGCTCTCGATCTCGCCCTCCGCCTTCTCGACGATCTTCTCGTCGAGGATGTGCTCGATCGTCTTCGTCTTGCCGGCGAAGCGCTTGCCCGCGAGGTTGTACAGCCAGTCGAACTTGCGGACCGGCGTGATCTCGACGGCCTTCACCTCGTACAGGCTCGGCCAGATCTCGGGCAGGTGCATGGGCTCATCGACGTACTCGAAGACCTCGTGCACGGGCTTCTGGACGGTGACGGCCTTCATCACCTTGGGCATGGGACTCCTTCCTTCTCCCCTTGCGTGCCTCTCGCCGCGCCGACTGTCGCCGCTCCGACCGCCCCGAACAAGACCGGATTTGACCTCGTCAGCCGTTACTTCTATATTTGAAGTGCGTCGCCGCCGAAGGTGACGCGGAAGGCGATGTCGCCTCAGGACCTGGAGTCCTGGGGCTTTTTTTGTGGTCCAGAACGACCAGACGATGGAGATCAGACCGATGAAACCGAGTGACTGGCCCGCCGTGAAGGCGATCTACGAGCAGGGGATCGCCACAAGACTGGCGACCTTCGAGACGTCGGCGCCCGACTGGGCGGATTGGGACGACGCCTACCTCGGCGACCACCGGCTGGTGGCGGAGCAGGACGGCGAGGTGGTCGGCTGGGCAGCGCTCCTGCCGACCTCGCGCCGCGCCTGCTACGCCGGCGTCGCCGAGAACAGCGTCTACGTGGCCGAGCACGCGCGCGGTCGCGGCGTCGGGAAGGCACTGCTCGAGCGACTGGTCGAGAACGCCGACCGCGGCGGGTTCTGGACCGTGCAGGCATCGATCTTCGCGGACAACTTCCCGAGCATCGAGTTCCACCGGCGGTGCGGGTTCCGCATCGTCGGTACGCGGGAGCGGATCGGACAACTCGACGGAGTCTGGAGGGACACCGTCCTGATGGAAAGGAGAAGCCAATGAGCTTCGTCAAGATCGAGGCGGTCGTGATCCGTGACCGGATCGAGACGGTGATCGACGCCGTCGAGGAGCACGCTGGCCATGTCGGCGTCACGGTGATCGAGGCGGTCGGCCACGGCCGGCAGCGCGGGATCACACACGAGTACCGGGGCCGCGTCTTCGAGTCGCGGTTCCTCCCGAAGGCGCTACTCGTGTTCGTGGCGCCCGAGGACCGGATGAAGGCGATCGTCGACGTGATCGTCGACGCCGCCCGCAGTGGCAACGAGTCTGGCGACGGGATCGTGTGGACGACCCCGATCGCGAACGTGACGCACAACCGCACCGGCCGCGCGCTGGAGGAAGTCGAGGTGGTCGCATGACCAACAAGGACCTGCTCTACGCCGCAAGCACGATCTGGGTCGTCCTGGCGGCGTTCCTCGTGATGTTCATGCAAGCGGGCTTTGCATTCCTCGAGGCCGGACTGACACGGATGAAGAACGTCGGACACATCGCGGCCAAGAACGTCCTGATCTTCGCGCTCGCGTCGATCGTCTACTACTTCGTCGGGTTCGGGATGGCCTTCGGGGACGGCGGCAACGGGCTCGTCGGCGGCTCCGGCTTCTTTCCCGGCATCAACGAGCTGACCTCGATCGGCGAGGCGCCGTTCTCCTGGTTCTCGGAGATCCCGGGCGCAGCCGGCTACATGTTCGAGGTCGTGTTCGCGGGCGTCTCGCTTGCGATCGTCTGGGGGGCGATGGCGGAGCGGACGAAGCTCTACGTCTACATCGTCTTCGGGATCCTCTTCACGCTGATCTACTCGTTCGTGTCGCACTGGATCTGGTCGCCCGACGGCTGGCTCTTCGCGAGGGGCATGCAGGACTTCGCCGGATCGACCGTAGTGCACTATCAGGGTGCCCTCGCGGGACTGGCGGGCGCGCTGCTGCTCGGCCCACGCATCGGCAAGTACGGGCCCGACGGCAAGCCGAACGCAATCCCCGGCCACAACATGGCCTACACGACGCTCGGCGTGATCATCCTCTGGTTCGGCTGGTTCGGGTTCAACCCTGGGTCGACGCTGAGCGTGAAGTTCGGAGGCACCGGGTTCTTCGCCTACGTCGCGCTGAACACGAACATCGCCGCGGCCGGCGGCGTCCTGGGGGCACTCGTCGCGTCCTGGATCGTGATCAAGAAGCCGGATATCTCGATGATGCTGAACGGTGCGATCGGAGCGCTGGTCGCGATCACCGCTGCCTGCGCGTTCGTGGCGCCGTGGGCGGCGCTGGTGATCGGCTTCGTCGCAGGAGTGATCGTGGTTTTCGGCGTGCTCCTCGTCGAGCGGGTGGGCATCGACGACCCGATCGGCGCAGTTGCGGCGCACGGAATGTCAGGGGTCTGGGGCACGCTCGCGCTCGGGTTCCTGACGCTGCCGTCGCAGGCGAAGAGCCTGGCGACAGGCCATGCTGGGCTGTTCTACGGCGGCGGGCTCACGCAGCTCGGCACCCAGGCTCTTGGCCTGGCGTCCGTCGGCGCCTTCACGTTCGGCGTGTCGTTCGTGATCTTCTTCGTCCTGAAGAAGACGTGGGGCATCCGGGTCGACGCAGAGGTCGAGGCAGGTGGACTCGACGTCCATGAGCACGGCATGTGGGGCTACCCCGAGTTCTACATCCCGGTTCCGGGCGGGTACGGGACGGAGGCGCACTCGCACCTCGGCTTCCACCGGCCGGCACCGGTACCCCAGGCAGTTGTACCGGAGGGCACTTGAAAGTAGGTTGAGAGTGCCGGGCGCGGGAGGAACGTGCGGCGTCCTCCCCGCGCCCGGCGCTACTTCATCCGGCGAACGAGCTCGTCCTCGACCGCGGCCGGATCGAGCCCGCGCGCGGCGAGCAGCACGTAGCTGTGGAACCAGAGATCGGCGAGCTCCTCGACGAGGCGCTCGTCGCTCTCGCCCGCGCCGGCGAGGGCTGCCTCGACGCCCTCCTCGCCGACCTTCTGCGCTGCCGCTGCCGGGCCTTTGGCCAGCAGCGCTGCGACATAGGAGCCGTCTGGGCGTTCCTTCGCACGCTCGGCGACCCGACGCCAGAGCCACGGCGCGAAGCAGGAGAGCGACCCGGTGTGGCAGACCGGACCGGCCGGCCGTACCCGCAGCAGGATCGCGTCGCCGTCGCAGTCGTCCCTGATCTCGACGACGGCGAGCGTGTTGCCGGACGTCTCGCCCTTGTGCCACAGCTCCTCGCGCGAGCGGCTCCAGAACCACGCCTCGCCGGTCTCACGCGTGCGGCGCAGGGCTTCCTCGTCCATGTACGCGAGCATCAGCACGCGGCCGTCGTCGGCGTCCTGGACGATGGCAGGGGTCAGATCCTCACGGGCCATCCGGCCTCCTTCAGCTCGCGTTTCAGCTCCGGCAGCCGCTCGGGCCGCTCATGGACGATGGAGGCGATCAGCGCCGCCTCGGCGCCGGCGTCGAACGCCTCGGCCAGGTGGGTGGCGTCGCCCGCGCCGCCGGAGGCGATCACGGGCACGGAAACCGCGTCGGCGACGGCACGGGTCAGGACCAGGTCGTAGCCGGCACGTGTGCCGTCGGCGTCAATCGAGGTGAGCAGGATCTCGCCGGCGCCGCGGTCGACCGCCTCCTGCGCCCACGCGACCGCGTCGAGACCGCGCGCGTTTTTCCCGGCGTGTGTGACGACCTCCCCACTGCGGGCGTCGATCGCGCAGACGACCGCCTGGGCGCCGAACTCGTCCGCGAGCGCGGTGAGCAGACCGGGGTCGTCGACGGCCGCGCGGTTCAGCGACACCTTGTCTGCCCCGGCGCGGAGAAGCGCACGGGCGTCCTCGAGCCCGGTGACGCCGCCGCCGACGGTGAAGGGGATCTCCAGCTCCTCGGCGGCGTGTCCAACCAGCTCGAGCAGCGGTCCGCGACCCTCGAGCGTGGCGGTGATGTCGAGGAAGACGAGCTCGTCGGCGCCGAGCTCTGAATAGCGCGTTGCCAGCTCGACGGGGTCGCCCATGTCGCGCAGGTCCTCGAAGCGGACGCCCTTGACGACACGGCCGCCGGCGACGTCGAGGCACGGGATCACGCGCTTCTTGACCACGCCACCGCGTTCCTCAGGAGCCGCGCGCCGGCCGCGCCGCTGCGCTCGGGATGGAACTGGACGCCGGCGACGGCGCCGTGCTCGACGGCCGCGACGACCCGGCCGTCGTGGTCGACCTCGGCCACGGCCTCGGGGCCGCTCGGAGCACAGGCGTACGAGTGGGCGAAGTACACGTCCTCGCCGTCGAGGCCGTCGAGCAGCGCGGCGGGGGCCGTGACGCGGAGCTCGTTCCAGCCCATGTGAGGGACACGCCGTGCGCGGATCCGCTCGACGCGGCCGTCGAGGATCGCCAGGCCGGAGCCGCCCTCCTCGCTCTCGCCGAACAGGAGCTGCATGCCGACGCAGATCCCCAGCACCGGCCGGCCGTGGCCAACCCGGTCCAGCAGTGCGTCGGTGAGACCGCGTTCGCCGAGCCCGCGCGCGGCCGCGCCGGTGTTGCCGACGCCCGCGATCACGGCCAGGGGCGCACCGGCGACCTCGGCAGGATCGGAGCTGACCTCCGCGGTCGCCCCGGCACGCGCGAAGGCGGAGCACACGCTGCGCAGGTTGCCCGCGCCGTAGTCGGCGAGCACCACCTTCACAGCGCGCCCTTGGTCGATCCCGAGGCGACACCGTTCCGGGCGCAGGCCTCCCGCAGCGCTCGTCCGAACGCCTTGAACGCGGCCTCGGCGACGTGGTGGTCGTCCGAACCGGCAGCCTCGACGTGCAGGGTCAGGCCCGCCTGCATGGCGAACCGCTCGAGCGCGTGCGGGAGCAGCGTGACCGCCAGCCCACCGACCCGGTCGCCGGCGAACGCCAGCGAGATCTCCGCGTGCGCGCGACGGACGAGGTCGACCGCAGCCGTTCCGCGCGCCTCGTCCATCGGGACGGTGGCGGCGCCGTAGCGGGTCACGCCGGCGCGGTCGCCGAGTGCGGATGCGACCGCGTCGCCGAGCGCGGCGAGCACGTCCTCGACCGTGTGGTGCTCGTCGACGTCGAGGTCACCGCCGGCGATGAGCTCGAGGTCGAGCCCGCCGTGGAAGGCGAACAGCGTGAGCAGATGGTCGAGGAAGCCGATCCCGGTCACGACACGGGCACGCCCCTTCCCGTCGAGATCGAGCGAGATGCGGAGCGCGGTCTCGGCGGTTGTGCGGACGACGAGCGCGGAGCGTGTGGGTGAGGGCGCGGGCGCAGGCGCAGCGTCCAGCGCCACGAGGATCCGGTCGTTCTCGGCCGCGAGACGGACGGTGATCCGGAACCCGTCGACGCGGCGGCGGACGACCAGCCCCTGCGCCTCGAGCTCGTCGGCCCGGTCGGATCCGTTGACGACGACGAAGTTCCCGGCCGACGGGGGGCAGTCGAAGCCCGCTGCGAGCAGCGCCGTGCGCATGCGCTCCCGCTCGGCGATCGTCTCCTCGACGTCGAGCCGCGGATCGCGCAGCGCGGCGGCCGCGATGCGGGCGGACGGCGCGGACACGGGGGCCGGGTCGCGCCGCTGGTTCAGGTCGCGCGCGACCTCGGGCGAGGCGATCGCGTACCCGACGCGCAGCGCGGCGAGGCCGAACGCCTTCGAGAGCGTCCGCAGGACGACGAGGTTGGGCGTCTCCGACACGAGCGGCGCCGCCGTCTTCCCGCCGTACTCGAAGTACGCCTCGTCGACGACCACGGCCGCGTCCGGGAGCGACCGTGCCAGCGCGGCGATCTCCTCCGGCTCGACGAGCGCGCCGGTCGGATTGTTCGGATTGCACACCCAGACGAGGTCGGCCTCCGCCGGGTCGTCGGTCAGCTCCGCACCCTCGATCCCCGTGGCGACCGCGTAGACCGGGTACGCCGGCTGCTCCACGAACGCCTTGCGGCCCGGCCCGAGGAAGGTCCGCGCCGCGAGCGCGATCAGCCCGTCGGCGCCGGCCCCGGGGACGATCTGCTCGGGCTCGACCCCCGCGTAGGCGGCAGCCGCCTCGCGGAGCTCCCGATAGGTGCCGTCCGGGTACTCGTTCAGCCGCGCGAAACTCTCCCCCAGCGGCACCTGCGGTACGCCGGGCAGCGGCGGAACGTTCTGGTCGAAGCGAACGACCGCAGCCGGGTTCAGCCCGTGCCGGGCCGCAATCACCTCGACCGGCGGCGCCCACTCGTACGGCGCAAACCCGTCCGGAAGAGCCCTGGCCGTCACGGCCGACCTCCGCGCTCTTGAGCAAGTAACACAGTGTTACAAGCTCCAGACGCCGCGCAACCATGCGGCGTGGAGAGCAAGTAACACTGTGTTACAAAGTGGTTCAGGCGCCCTGCGCTCACGTTCTGGCCGCCACGGACTCGGCATGAAGGGGCAGGCTTTCGGCGGCTGCGAGCGCATCGATCGTCGGCCGCACCGAGGCGAGGCCTTCGGGGGTTGCGCTCACGAACTGGACCGGCTTGAGAAATGCCTCGAGGCCGAGGCCGCCGGTGCCTCGGGCCAGACCGCCCGTGGGAAGGACGTGGTTCGAGCCGGCCGCGTAGTCGCCGAGCACGGCGGTCGTGCCGAGGAAGACCGCGCCCGCATTCCGGACGCCCTCGGCGAGGGTCGCCGGGTCGGCGACGAGCAGCTCGAGATGTTCGGGGGCGATCTCGTTGGCACGGGCGACGGCCTCGTCGAGCGACGCGACGAGCTCGACGCGCGCGGCGTCTCCGACGAGCGCGCAGACAGCGTCGGAGAGCGCGGGGCTCGTCGTCAGCAGGATCGACTCGCCGTCCGGTCCGTGCTCGGCCTGGGCGAGAAGGTCGGCCGCGCACACGGCAGCATCCGCGGTGTCGTCGGCGATCACGAGCACCTCGCTCGGACCGGCGGGGAGGTCGATCGCAACGGTGGGCGAGACGAGCAGTTTCGCCTCGGTCACCCAGCGGTTGCCGGGGCCGACGATCTTCGCCACCGGGGTGATCGTCTCGGTGCCGTAGGCGAAGGCGGCGATCGCCTGGGCGCCGCCCATCGCGTACAGCTCGTCGATCCCGAGCTCGGCAGCCGTCGCGAGCATCGCCTCGGAGGGGCGCGGCGTCGCGACGGCGATGCGCCGGACGCCCGCCACGCGCGCGGGCACCGCGGTCATCACCAGCGACGAGAGCAGGCCTGCGGGGACATAGATGCCGACCGAGTCGAGGGGGAGCCAGCGGCGTGCCACCTCGATCCCCGCGAGGGGTGTCACGGTGACGTCGACCGGCCGCTGCGCCGCGTGCACGGCTTCGACCGCTGCAGCGAGCGCGCGGATCGCGCTCAGAAGGGGTTCGTCGAGCTCGCCTTGCGGGGTTACGCGCTCGGGCGGCCCGTCGCCGAGCCGTTCCGCCCAGCTGCGCAGGGCGGTGTCGCCACCGTCCCGAACGTCGGCGACGATCTGAGTGACGTCTGTCATGGAACGAGCCGCTCGACCGGGACGACGAGGATCGACGAGGCACCGGCCGCCTTCAGCGGCTGGAGCAGATCCCAGATGTCGTCGACCTCGACCGCGGCATGCACCGCGATCTGCCCGGGCTCGGCGAGCTGGAGCACCGACGGCGCGCCCATCCCGGGGAGCAGCGCACGGATCGCGGGGAGATCCGCCTCCGACGCGTTCAGCATCACGTACCGACGGTTCCGGGCGGCGACAACGCCCTCGAGCATCAACTCAAGCCGGTCGACCAGCTCGCGGCGCTGCTCGACGGCGTTGCGGTTGGCGATCAGGACGGCCTCGGACGAGAGCAGCTTCCCGATCCGGCGGAGCCCGTTGACGCTCGCGGTCGACCCGGTCGAGACGAGATCGACGATCGCCTCCGACAGGCCCAGGCGCGGCGAGGCCTCGACCGACCCGGAGATCGTCACCAGCTCGGCCTCGATCCCGAGCTCGTCGAGGGCGGCCTTCGTCGAGACCGGGTAGGTGGTCGCGATCCGCAGGCCCGCGAGGTCGGCGAGGGCCTGCTGGGGCGCGGCCTCCGGTACCGCCGCCTCCAGCGTGCACCGCGCGAAGCCGAGCTCCGCGAGCTGGACGACGTCGGCCCGCGCCTCAGCGACGAGATTCGCACCGGTGATCCCGACGTGCACGACCCCGTCCTGGACGTACTCCGGGATGTCGTGCGGCCGCACGAGCAGCAGGTCGACGGGCGCGTTCTGGCAGGGAACGTGCAAAGCGCGCTCGCCCGCCTCGAAACGCAGTCCCGCCGCGGCGAGCAACTCCAGCGCAGGCGGCGACATGCGACCCTTCGAGGGGACGGCGACGAGAAGACGGCCTTCCGCGGCGGTACTCACACGATCCGCCTACCGCGTGCGGCGAAGCGCGAGCTCGTAGCCGCCCGCCCCGTGCCGCAGCCACTGCGCCACGCGCGTGACGGTCGCCGTGCTGGTGTGCACGCGCTCGGCGATCTCCAGATACGGAATGCCCTCCTGGAGCAGCCGGACGATCTGCCAGCGATGGGCCAGCGCCTCGAGCTCTCCGCGGGTGCAGAGGTCGCGCAGGAATCGCTTCGCCTCGTCGCGGTTCCGCATCGACAGGAACGCGGCGGCCAGCTCGTCCAGCCCCGGGATCTCGTCGATGTCATGTCGCGCCTCACTCGCCGTCGTGCTCATAGCAGCATGATAGCATGCTAATACGATTACATGGAGACCTTCACTGTCATTCCTGCGATCGACGTCCTCGAGGGCCGCTGCGTCCGGCTCTCCGAGGGGCGGCGCGAGCACGTCACGATCGAGGGCGGTGACCCGGCCGAGGCCGCGGCGCGGTTCGTCGCCGAGGGCGCGACCTGGCTCCACGTGGTCGATCTCGACGGTGCGTTCTCCGGGCGCCCCACGCCGGGTCTCGTCGAGCACGTCGCCCCGGCGGGCGTCCCGGTTCAGATCGGCGGGGGCCTGCGCGATGCGGAAGCCGTCGACGCCGCACTGGCCGCCGGCGCGACGCGGGCGATGGTCGGAACGGCGGGACTCGGCGACGTCGAGGCGCTCGCAGAGCGGTTCGGCGAGCGCCTCGTGGTCGCCATCGATGCCCGCGACGGCATGGTCGTCGCAGACGGCTGGGTGAGCGAGACGGACGTCACCGCCGCCGACCTCGCGCGACGGTGCGCCGAAGGCGGAGTCCGCAGACTGCTCGTCACGAGCACTCGCCGCGACGGCTCGCTGGCCGGCCCGGATCTGTCGCTGCTCGAAGACGTGCTCGCGGCCGGGATACCGGTCCTGGCGGCGGGGGGTATCGCCTCGCTCGACGATCTCCACGCATTGCGGGACCTCGGCTGCGAGGGCGCGGTCGTGGGCAGCGCACTGTGGTCTGGCCGTTTTGGGCTCGCCGAGGCGATTGACGCGGTTGCGACGACCCCGTAGGTTGGTCGCATGAGGCGGTGGGCCATGATCCCGGCGCTCGTGGCCGTCGCGTTCGCTCTTCCCGTCGCGTCGCACACAGCGACCGTTGCATCGAAGTGCGGCGGCAAGACGACCGTCCTCGTCTGGCCCCACGGGCACCCCGTGATCCCGAGCGTCAACTTCCCGGCGATCGTCAATCCCCACGTCGAGGTCTACGTCGGCTGGAACCCGAAATACCCGGACGCGCTGTACGGCGGCTACGTCGTCGGCGGCAAGCCGAAGGGGCTGATCCCGGTCGGCGACGTCAACCTCCACCTCGACTGCGTGGACTACGGCACGCCGGCGAGGGCAACAGCCGTTGTCCCCGGCGGCGTGACCTACACGACCCAGACTGCGCTGCGCTGCACCCTCGCAGGGGTGGGCGCATTCGACCTGATCGAGCGCGGAGGCGGCAGCCGCGTGCTGATCCTGCACAACGGCTCGAAGATCATGCTCCGCGCCGACGTGACACCGACGAAGGCGTCGGTGACGGTGGCAAAAGGCGCCTGCTCGAAGAGGCCGGTTCCGAGCTAGGCGAACCGCTGACGAGCGGCGGCGACTGCCGCGCGCACGTCGCCGAGCCGGGCGTCGACACTCTCGGCAGCGGTCGACTCCGGGTCGAACACGCCCTCACGCACCGCCCCAGCGACCTGCTCGTGCGCGTCGCGGAACGGCACGCCCTCGGCGACCAGCGCCTCCGCCGCGTCCGTCGCCAGCAGCCCGGGGTCGGCCGCGGCCGCCTCCATCCGCTCCTCGACGAAGCGGAGATCGCGGAGGAGGACGATGAGCGCCGCCAGCACCCGGCGCACGTCGCGCCGCGCGGCGAACGCGGCCGGCTTGTCCTCGCCGAGGTCGGAGTTGTACGAGAGCGGCAGTCCCTTGACGGTCGAGAGCAGGCCCGTGAGCCGGCCGATCGCCGTCCCGGCCTTGCCGCGGGCGAGCTCGGCGACGTCGGGGTTCAGCTTCTGCGGCATCATCGACGAGCCGGTCGCGGCCGAGTCGGGTAGGCCGACGAAGCCGAACTCCGCGGTCGACCACAGCGCCAGCTCCTCGCCGATCCGCGAGAGGTGGACGAACAGCGCGGCGCACGCGTAGAGGTAGTCGAGCGCGAAGTCGCGGTCGGCGACCGCGTCGAGCGAGTTGCGCACCTTCGGCAGCGGCAGCGTCGTCCCCGCCAGCGCCCCTGCGCCGAGCGGCGACGGCTCGGCGTGCGCGGCCGCCAGCGCAAACCGGTCGCGATCGCGATCGAGCATCTCCACCCACGCGAGCAGGTGGTGGCCGAGCGTCACCGGCTGTGCGCGCTGCATGTGCGTGTACCCGGGCATGACCGTCTCGGCGCCCTCCTCGGCCCGGTCGAGCACGACCGCGGCGAACGCCTCGATCCCCGCCTTCGCCTCGGCGCACGCCTCGGCCGCCCACAGCCGGAACGCGGTCACGACCTGGTCGTTGCGCGAGCGGCCCGCATGGATCTTCCGGCCCACCGGCCCGAGCAGCCGCTCGATCGCCGAGTGGACGTCCTCGTCGGACTCCTCGATCATCGAGGCGTCGATCGACGAGAGCCGCGCCTCGACCTCGGCGAGCTCCTCGGCCGTCAGCAGCCCGGCCGCCGCGAGCCGGCGCGCGTGGATCCGCGTCCCCTCACAGTCGTACGGGAACAGCTCCGCGTCGTCGGCCTTGACCAGCTCCCAGACCTCGGGCGCGAGCTGTCCCTCGACGCGTCCCTGCCAGAGGGTCAAACGCGCACCGCCCGCGCCCGCGCGGCGGCGAGCTCGGCCTCCAGCGACGCAAGCCGGATGAACCCTTCGGCCGCCTCGTGCGGGAACGTCTCACCGGTCGCGTACGACGCGAGCGTCTCGGCGTACAGCGCGTTTTCCGACCGCCGGCCGTTGACGATCGCAGCAGCCGCTCGCAGCTGCACGCGCACCTCACCGGTGACGAGCTCCTGCGTCCTGTCCACGAACGCGTCGAGCGCCTCGCGCACCGGCGAGAACCAGAGCCCGTCGTAGACCGTGCGCGCCCACGTGTCCTCGATCCCACGCTTCACGTTGAGCTCCGCCTTCGTCAACACCATGTCCTCGAGCGCGCGATGAGCCGGGATGAGCGTCATCGCGGCCGGCGCCTCGTAGACCTCGCGGCTCTTGATGCCGATCGCGCGGTTCTCGATCATGTCGATCCGCCCGATCCCATACGCGCCGGCCTGCTCGCTCAGCCGGGCGATCAGCTCGTGGAGCGGCAGCGCGTCGCCGTCGAGGGAGACCGGTAGCCCGGCCTCGAAGCCGATCACGACCTCGACCGGATCGGGCGCGTTGTTCGGGTCGGACGTGAGCAGGTACGGCTCCTCCGGCGGCGCCTCCCACGGGTCCTCGAGGATCCCCGCCTCGATCGAGCGGCCGAACAGGTTCTCGTCGAACGAGAACGGGGAGGCCTTCGTGTTGGTGATCGGGATGCCGCGCGATTGCGCGTACTCGATCTCCTCGTCCCGCGTCCAGACCTTGTCGCGGAGCGGGGCGATCACGCGCACGCCCGGGTAGTTCGCGCGAAAGGCAAGCTCGAACCGGAGCTGATCGTTGCCCTTGCCGGTGCAGCCGTGCACGGCGGCCTCGGCGCCGAGCTCCAGCGCCAACTCGGCGACGGCCTGCGCGATCACCGGCCGGGAGAGGGCGGAGACGAGCGGGTACTTGCCCTCGTAGAGCGCGTTCGTCTTCAGCGCCTTCGCCACCTGGTCGTTCGCGAACGCCTCGCGGCGGTCGACCAGCAGCACGTCGTCGGCGCCGGCGGCGTACCCGCGCTCCTGCGACTGCTCGAGGTCGAACTCCTGGCCGACGTCGCAGAGCACGGCCACGACCTCGTCGTAGTCGTAGAACTCCTTCAGCCAGGCGATGATGCACGTGGTGTCGAGCCCGCCAGAGTAGGCGAGGACGGCGGTCCGGGTCATGCCACTCCTTCCAAGAGGTGTCTGCTCAGTTCCTCGCGCAGGGCGACGGCGGTGACGCCGGCGGCCGGCACGACGAGGATGGTGTTCTCACCGGAGACGGTTGCGAGGACGTTGGGATGGCCGGATTCGTCGATCGCGTCGGCGAGCGCGGCCGCGAAGCCACGCGGGGTGAACACGACGACGAGGCTGTCGCTCGCCTCGATCGAGAGCGCCCAGCGGCGGAACGCCGTCTGCAGCTCGCGAAGGCGGTCGGGATCAGCGGAGCCGGCCGGCGCGTAGACGAGCCGCCCGTTCGCGCCGCGCACCTTGACCAGCCCTAGCTCGGTGATGTCGCGCGACACGGTGGTCTGCACCGCCTCGAATCCCGCCTCGTGCAGCGCGGCGGAGAGCTCGGCCTGGGTCGAGATCTGACGCTCGCGGATCAGGCGGAGAATTGCACCCTGGCGCTCGCGACGGTGCGCGGTCACGACAGGACCTCCTGGAGGATCGCGATCGCCTGCGCGGTCTCGTCGGCGGTGACGGTCAGCGGGGGTGAAAGTCGCAGCGTCGTCGGGCCGGCCGAGGTGACGAGCAGGCCCTGGTCGAGACAGGCGGCGACAGCCTCACCGGCGGGCCCGGCGGTCTCGACGCCGAGGAGCAGGCCGGCGCCTCGCACGGGGAGTGCCTCGGCGAGCTGGGCGCTCCGCTCGCGGACGTTGGCGAGCAACTCCTCGTCGACCGTCTCGACGACGGCGCAGGCGGCGGCGCACACGACCGGGTTGCCGCCGAAGGTCGAGGCGTGGTCGCCGGGCACGAGCCCGGCCGGAGCGTGGTCGCTGACGAGCAGCGCGCCGATCGGCAGGCCGTTCGCGAGACCCTTGGCGAGCGTGGCCAGGTGCGGCCGCACGCCGAGCTGCTCGAAGGCGAAGAACGACCCGGTGCGGCCGACGCCGGTCTGCACCTCGTCGAAGCAGAGCAGCGCATCGTGCTCGGCGGCAAGGTCCGCCGCGGCGGCGAGGAAGCCCGGAGTGGCCGGATTGACTCCGCCCTCGCCCTGCACGGGCTCGATCAGGATCAGCCCGGTGTCGGGTCCGACGGCCGCCTCGAGCGAGGCGACGTCGTTCAGCTGCGCGAACGTCACGCCGGGGACGAGGGGCTCGAACGCCGCGCGCTTCGCGGGCTGGCCGGTGACGGAGAGCGAGCCCATCGTCCGCCCGTGGAACGAGTTCTCGAGCGCGACGATCCCGGGCTTGCCGGTCGCCTTGCGGGCGTACTTGATCGCCGCCTCGATCGCCTCGGCGCCCGAGTTGCAGAAGAACGCCTGCGCACCGCCGAACCGCTCCGAGAGCAGATCGGCGAGCTGCGCCATCGGCTCGGTCCAGAACAGGTTCGAGACGTGCCAGAGCCGGTCGAGTTGCTCGTGCGCGGCGGCGAGCGGCGCCGGGTGGCCGTGGCCGAGCCCGACGACGGCGATCCCGCCGGCGAAGTCGAGGTAGCGGCGGCCGTCGTCCGACGTCAGCCGGCAGCCCTCTCCGTCGACGAACGTGACGTCGGCGCGGGCGTAGGTGGCCAGGACGGTGCGGGGCGTCGTCAGCATCACGCGACCACCTCTGTCACGCCGATCTCGGCCTTCACGCCCTCGCGGGCGGCGCGGACGGCGGCGGTCAGCTTGGGCACGATGCCACCCTCGAACGTGCCGTCCTCGAGCAGCCGGTCGGCGTCGTCGGCGTGGATGCTGTCGATCACGGACTCGTCCTGGAACACGCCGGGAACGTCGGTGAGGAAGAGGATGCGCTCGGCGCCGAGCCCGACGGCCAGTGCGCCCGCCGCCTCGTCGGCGTTGACGTTCAGGGGGCCGACAGCGAGCGGCGTGACAACCGGGATCAGGCCGGCGGCGAGCGCGTCGAGCACGGCCTGTGGCCTGCTCGGGACGGGCGTGCCGACCAGCCCGAGCTCGGGCACGGGCGTCGCCTGGAGCCCGATCTCGTCGCCGGACAGCCCGACGGCACGCGCGCCGAGCGCGTCGCACAGCGCGCGGTTCACGTCGAGCAGCGCCGCGCGGACGACCTCGAGCGCGGCCCCGTCGGTCACCCGGCGGCCGTTGACGAACGTGACCGTCAGGCCGGCGTCCGCCATCGCCCGGGAGATCTGCGGACCGGCGCCGTGGACGACGACCACCGGCTCGAGCGCGGCGAGCGCCTCGATCTCGGCCGCCGCCATGCCGCTCACCGCGCCGCCGCATTTCACGACGATCACGTCGTGTACTCCGCGTTGATCTTCACGTAGTCGTACGTCAGGTCGGAGGCGAGGTACGACGCGCTCGCGCTGCCGAGCCCGAGGTCGAGCTCGATCCGGCAGACCGTTCCTTCGAGGGGCACCACCGCCTCGGTCGGCTCACCGTCGGCGAACAGCACCACCCCGTTCATCGACAGCGTCAGCCGTTCGACGTCGACCTGCGCGAAGCCGCCGGAGACGAACGCCGAGCCGGCGGCGACGAGGATCCGGCCCCAGTTCGGGTCGCGGCCGAACGCGGCAGTCTTGACGAGCGGCGACGTGGCGATCCGCTTCGCGATCGCGTTCGCCTCGCCGTCGCTGGCGGCGCCCGTGACCTCGATCTCGAGCAGCACGGTCGCGCCCTCGCCGTCCATGACGATCTGGCGGGAGAGGTCGGCGCAGACCTCCATCAGCGCGGCGGCGAAGTCGCGGTCGGCTTCCGGCGTGCGCTCGACACCGCTCGCGCCGTTGGCGAGCAGGATCACCGCGTCGTTCGTGGAGCACTCGCCGTCGACGGAGATCCGGTTGAAGCTCTCGTTCACCGCGCGCTTGAGGAAGGCATGCGCCTCGCCCTCGCGCAGCGGGTAGTCGGTGGTGACGACGGCGAGCATCGTCGCCAGGCAGGGGTGGATCATCCCGGCGCCCTTCGCCATCCCACCGACGGTGAAGCCGCCGCGCGAGACGACGGACTCCTTGGCGTGCGTGTCGGTGGTCAGGATCGCCTCGGCCGCCTCGGCGCCGCCGCCGGCCGTGAGCTCGATCTCGTTCAGGCCGGCGAGCAGCTTCGGCATCGGCAGCTTCACGCCGATCACGCCGGTCGAGAGCACGAGCACCTGGTCCGGCTCGAGGCCGAGGAGCGCGGCGGTCTGGGCGGCGGTGGCGAGCGCGTCGAGCTCGCCCTGCTTGCCGGTGGCGGCGTTGGCGACGCCGGAGTTGATCACGACGGCCTGTGGCTGGGCCTGCGCGAGGTGCGCCTTCGAGACGAGCACCGGCGCGGCCTGGACGCGGTTGACGGTGAACATCGCCGCGCCGACCGCGGGGACGGTCGAGCGCACGACGGCCAGGTCGAGTTTCGCCTTGCGGATGCCCGCGTGGACGGCGCCGGCGGTGAAGCCCTTCGCGGCGGTGATCGCGCCCGTCGCGACCTTCGTCCGTTCCACGGCGACGGCCATCTAGACCAGCACCCCGGAGAGCCGGAGCCCTGCGGTCTCGTCGAGACCGAGCGCGAGGTTGGCGTTCTGGACGGCCTGCCCGGCGGCACCCTTGCCGAGGTTGTCGATCGCGCAGATCACGATCCACCGGCCGGTCGGGCGATCCTGGAAGACGGCGATCTCGGCGGCGTCGGTGTTCTGCACGCGCGAGAGGTCGATCGAACCGCCCTCGGGCAACACCGAGACGACGTGCGAGTCGGCGTACGCCTCCTCGAGCAGCGGCCGGATGTCGTCCTGCGACTGGACGTAGCAGGTCGCGATCAGGCCGCGCCGGAGCGGCACGAGGTGAGGCACGAAGCAGACCGGGAAGCAGAGGAGCTGCTCGATCTCGGGCTCGTGCTGGTGCTTCCCGACCTTGTACGGCGTGATGTTGTCGAGCACGGTGGCGGCGTGGGAGGCGGGCTTGAGCGTGCGGCCGGCGCCCGAGACACCAGACTTCGCGTCCACGATCACGCACGACTGCGAGATCGCGCCGGCGATCGGGCCGATCGCGAGCAGCGTCGCGGTCGCGTAGCAGCCGGGGTTGGCGATCAGCGGCCCGACCGGCGGCGCGAGCTCAGGCAGCGCGTAGCACCAGGCGTCGTTCCCGCCCGGGTGCTCGAACCCGTACCACTCGGGGTAGGCGCCGGCGGGGAGCCGGTGCGCGCCGGAGAGGTCGACGACGACGGTGTCCGCGGGCGGCTCGAGCTCGGCGGCGGCCTCGTGGTCGAGGCAGCAGAAGACGAGCTCGGCACCGGCGGCGAGCGCCTCGCCGTTCGTGACGAAGGCCGGCAGCGCGCCGTTGCCGTTGCGGCCGAGTCGGGGATCGAGCGCCGAGATCGGCCGTCCCGCGAGCGTCTGCGACCCGACGGCGACGAGCTCCAGCTCCGGGTGCGCGAGCACGCGGTCGAGCGTCTCCTGCCCGGAAAATCCGGCGGCGCCGATGACTGCCGTGCGAACCATGTGGGATATTATGCAGCAACAGCGCATTTATGCAAATGGATACCGATTCCGGGGTGACCTCGGCGGTGATCGAGCAGCGGGTGCTCGGCGCCGTCCAGCCGGGGTCGATCGTGGTCATGCACGACGGCGGCGGCCCGCGCGAGGCGACGCTGGAGGCGCTGCCGCCGATCATCGCGGGGATCCGCGCCCGGGGCCTGCGGCTGGTCGCGCTCGCGCCGGTCGGCTGACGATCAGCGCAGCGAGCTGAACGCGGCGCGGAGCTCGGACGAGAACAGCTCCGGCTCCTCCCAGGCGGCGAAGTGGCCGCCCCTGTCGACCTCGTTGAAGTAGACGACGTTCGGGTAGCTCGCCTCGACCCAGCTGCGCGGCGTCCGCCAGATCTCGCCCGGGAATGTCGTGAAGCCGAACGGAATCGACGGCGGAGGCAGAGGCGGACTGCCCGCAGTCGGCGCGTCCGGCCCGTAGGCCTCCCAGTACGACCGGGCCGCGGAGGCGCCGGTACCGGTCAGCCAGTACGCCGTGATGTTGTCCAGGACGTTGTCCCGGGTGAGGTTGCCCGAGGGCTCGCCGTCGACGAACGCGCGCGCGATCTTGTAGTAGGCGTCGGTGTCGTGGTCGATCATCCAGGCGGCAAGGGCGACAGGGGAGTCGAGCAAGGCGTAGCCGATCGTCTGCGGGCGGGTGGCCATCTCGACGAAGTAGCCGTTTCCGGACTTCCCGAAGGTGGCGATCTGCGCGGCCGCGGCGCGCTCCTCGTCCGTGTCCTCCGGCATGGCGCCGCCCAGCGCCGGTACCAGCAGGTTCGTGTGGATGCCGACCAGCCCCTCGGGCGCCTGGCGGGCCATCGCGTCGGTGACACCGGCGCCCACGTCACCGCCCTGGGCGACGTAGCGCGTGTAGCCGAGGCGGTGCATGAGCTCGGCCCAGGCCCGCGCGGTCCGGCCTAGATCCCAGCCGCCCTCGGCCGGCTCGCCCGAGAAGCCGTACCCGGGCAGGGAGGGCAGCACGAGGTGGAAGGCGTCGTCGGCGCTGCCGCCGTGCGCGGTCGGGTCGACCAGCGGGCCGACGGAGTCGATCAGCTCCACGACGGAGCCGGGCCAGCCGTGGGTCATGATCAGCGGAAGGGCATCCTCGTGCGCCGACCTGACGTGGATGAAGTGGATGTCCACGCCGTCGATCTCGGTCGTGAAGTGCGGAAAGGCGTTGAGCTTCGCCTCGCCCCTGCGCCAGTCGTAGTCGGTCGTCCAGTAGCGCGCGAGCTGCTGGAGCGTTTCGAGCTGAACGCCCTGCGACCGATCGGTGACGAGCTCCCGGAAGGGCCAGCGCGTCGCGGAGATGCGGCGACGCAGCTCGGCGAGCTCCTCGTCGGGAACGTCGACGTGAAAGGGGACGATGCCGGTAGTGCTCATGACGACCTCCGGGTTGGTCGGTGCACTTCGAGCGCGAGATTACCGAGAATGCTCCTCGCCGTCAGCGAGCGGCGAGCCAGCGGTCGACCGCGGAGGCGCACTGACGGCCCTCGTTGATCGCCCACACGATCAGCGACTGGCCGCGGCGGGCGTCGCCTGCCGCGAAGACGCCGTCGACCGAGGTGGCGAAGGCCGGCGCGTCGGCATTGCCGCGGGGGTCGCGGTCGACCCCGAGTTGCTCGAGGAGGCCGGGCTCCGGCGAGAGGAAGCCCATCGCCAGGAGCACGAGCTCCGCGGGGCGTGTCTCCTCCGTGCCGGCGACCAGGTCGAACGGCGGGACGCCCGTGTTCTGGGCCCAGTGGATCTGCTGCACGCGGCCGTTGCCGGTCAGCTGCGTCGTCGAGATCGCGAAATCGCGGTCGCCGCCCTCCTTCAGCGCGTACGAGGTGCGGAGCTTCATCGGCCAGCGCGGCCACGGGGTGACGTCGTCGGGACGGTGCGGCGGCGGCTCGCCGACGAGCTCGATCTGCGTCACCGACGCCGCGCCCTCGCGGTGGGCGTTGCCGACGCAGTCGGCGCCGGTGTCGCCGCCGCCGATCACGACCACGTGCCTGCCGGCGGCGCTGATCGGCTCGGCCGGCGGCTCCGGAGCCCCGTCCGGCAGCGGCCCGAGCTCGCGGGCGACAAAGCGGTTGCGCTGGTACAGGTACTCCATCGCGAAGTGCACACCGCCGAGCTCGCGGCCCGGCACCGGGAGGTCGCGTGGCACGCGCGAGCCGGTCGCGACGACGACCGCGTCGAACTGCGCGCGCAGCTCGTCGGCGGCGAGGTCGACGCCGACGTCCACCCCGTAGCGGAACGCGATCCCCTCGGCGGCGAGCTGCTCGATGCGCCGCTCGACGATCCACTTCTCGATCTTGAAGTCCGGGACGCCGAACCGGACGAGCCCGCCGCCCGCCTCGTCGCGCTCGAACACCGTCACCGAATGGCCGGCGCGGTTCAGCTGCTGCGCGCACGCCAGCCCCGCGGGGCCGGCGCCGATCACCGACACCGTGCGCCCCGTGCGCCGGGCCGGCGGGCGCGGCTGGATCCAGCCCTCCTCCCAGGCACGGTTGACGATCGAGACCTCGATCTGCTTGATCGAGACCGCGTTCCCCTCCTCGATCTCGAGCACGCACGCCGCCTCACACGGCGCCGGGCAGAGGCGCCCGGTGAACTCGGGGAAGTTGTTCGTCCGGTGAAGCTGGTCGATCGCCTCGCGGAAGCGGTCCCGGTAGACGAGGTCGTTCCAGTCGGGGATCAGGTTCCCGAGCGGGCAGCCGCCCGAGCAGAACGGGACGCCGCACTCCATGCAGCGCGCGCCCTGCTCCCGCAGCTCGACGAGCGGCAGCGTGCCGACGAACTCGCGGTAGTCGCCGACCCGCTGTCCGGGGTCGCGCTCCGGCGCGTCCTGCCGGCGGTACTCGAGGAAGCCGCGGAGCTTGCCCATCAGGCCGCGGCCCCTGCGCTCTCGGTCTCGGTGGTCAGGAAGCCCTCTCCGCCGCTGGAGACCGGATGGTCGTCGACGGACGGACCACCTCCGTTCGAGAGCGCGGCGAGCGCGCGCTTGTAGTCGCGCGGCATGACCTTGGCGAACAGCGGCAGCTGCTGCTCCCACTCGTCGAGCACCCGCGCCGCGACCGGCGAGCCGGTGTGGGCGTGGTGCTTCTCGACCAGCGACCGGATCGTCTCGGCGTCGTCCTGCTCGAGCGGCTCGAGCTCGACCAGCTCCGGGTTGCACCGCGTCGCGAACGTCGCGTCGGGATCGAGCACGTAGGCGATCCCGCCGCTCATGCCCGCCGCGAAGTTCCGTCCCGTCTGGCCCAGCACGACGACGCGTCCGCCGGTCATGTACTCGCAGCCGTGGTCGCCGACGCCTTCGACGACGGCGTTCGCGCCGGAGTTGCGCACCGCGAAGCGCTCGCCCGCCCGGCCGCGGAAGAACGCCTCGCCCGCGACCGCCCCGTACAGGACGGTGTTGCCGACGATCACGTTGTCCTCGGCGGCGAACGTCGCCTGCTCGGGCGGCCGCACGGCGATCACGCCGCCCGAGAGACCCTTGCCGGCGTAGTCGTTGGTGTCGCCGAACAGCGTCAGCTCGATGCCCGGCGCCAGCCAGGCCCCGAACGACTGCCCGGCCGACCCGCGGAGCTGGAACCGGATCGTGCCGGCGGGCAGCCCCGGCGCACCGTGCTTCTTCGTGACGTGGTGGGAGAGCAGGCCCCCGACCGTGCGGTTGACGTTGCGGACCGGGAGCTCCCCGGTGACCGGCGTTCCCCCCTCGATCGCCGGCTGCGCCCGCTCGATCAACTCCCAGTCGAGCGCGCCGGGGAGCGGTGAGACCTGTGCGTGGGTGCGGCGCAACGGGGAGCCTTCGACCGGCTCCGGCATGCGGAGCACGTTCGACAGGTCGATCCCGCGCGCCTGCCAGTGCTCCATCGCCTGGTCGGCCTCGAGCAGGTCGACGCGGCCGACGAGATCCTCGAACCGGGCGATGCCGAGCCGGGCCATGATCCGGCGGGCCTCCTCGGCGACGAAGAAGAAGAACTCGACGACGTGCTCCGGCTGCCCTTTGAACCGTTTGCGCAGCTCCGGATCCTGGGTGGCGATCCCGACCGGGCACGTGTTCAGGTGGCAGGCGCGCATCATGATGCAGCCCGGTCGCGATCAGCGGCGCCGTCGCGAAGCCCATCTCGTCGGCGCCGAGCAGCGCGGCGACCACGACGTCCCGCCCGGTCTTCAGCTGCCCGTCGGTCTGCACCCAGATCCGCGAGCGCAGGTCGTTCAGGACGAGCGTCTGCTGCGTCTCGGCGAGCCCGATCTCCCACGGGATCCCGGCGAACAGGATCGAGGACAGCGGCGATGCCCCGGTGCCGCCGTCGTGGCCGGAGATCAGAACGTGATCGGCGTTGGCCTTCGCGACGCCCGCCGCGACCGTCCCGACCCCCACCTCGGCGACGAGCTTCACCGAGATCCGCGCCTCCGGGTTGGCGCAACGCAGGTCGTAAATCAGCTGCTTCAGATCCTCGATCGAGTAGATGTCGTGGTGCGGCGGCGGGGAGATCAGTCCGACGCCGGCCGTCGTATGCCGGACGCTCGCGATGTACCCGTCGACCTTGTGGCCGGGTAGCTGGCCGCCCTCGCCGGGCTTGGCGCCCTGAGCCATCTTGATCTGAAGCTCGTCGGCGTTCGTCAGGTAGTCGATGTTCACGCCGAAGCGGCCGGACGCGACCTGCTTGATCGACGAGCGGCGCGAGTCGCCGTTGGCGTCAGGGACGTAGCGCGCCGGATCCTCTCCGCCCTCGCCGGTGTTCGACCGGCCGCCCAGCCGGTTCATCGCGATCGCGAGCGTCTCGTGCGCCTCGCGCGACAGCGAGCCGAGCGACATCGCGCCGGTGACGAAGCGCTTGACGATCTCCGCGGCGGGCTCGACGTCGTCGAGCGGGATACCCCCGTCGTCCGGGAACCGGAAGGCCATCAGCCCCCGGATCGTCCGGCGCCGCGCGCTGTCGGCGTTGACCGTCTGCGCGTACTGCTCGTACGTCTCGAAGCCGCCCTCGCGCACCGCGTGCTGGAGCAGCGCGATCGTCTCCGGGTTCCACTGGTGGAACTCGCCGTCGCGCCTCCAGGCGAACAACCCGACAACGGGGAGCAGCTCGTCGGCCGTGCCCGGGTACGCGCGGGCGTGGCGGGCGAGCATCTCCTCTGCGAGCGTCTCGATCCCGATCCCGCCGATCCGCGACGGCGTCCCGGTGAAGTAGCGGTCGACGAGCTCGGGCGCCAGGCCGAGGATCTCGAAGATCTGCGCACCGCAATACGACGGGATCGTCGAGATGCCCATCTTCGACATCGTCTTCAGCAGGCCCTTGGCGATGCCCTTGACCGCGCGCTTCTGCGCCTCCTCGGCCGTCATCTCGGGCGGGAGCTCCCCGCGGTCGACGAGGTCGGAGAGCGTCTCGAGCATCAGGTACGGATTGACCGCGGCGGCCCCGTAGCCGACCAGGATGGACACGCTCTGCACGCTGCGCGCCTCGCCCGACTCGACGATCAGGCCCGCCTGGAGCCGCGTCCCCTCGCGGACGAGGTGGTGGTGGACGGCCGCCACCGCGAGCGCCGACGAGATCTGCGCGCGCTCGGGGCCGACGGCGCGGTCGGAGAGGATCAGGATGTTGACGCCGTCGGCGAGCGCGGCGTCGGCCTCGCGGCAGACACGCTCGATCGCCGGCTCCATCGCGCCCGGCCCCTCGGCCACCGGCCAGGTGATGTCGAGCGTGCGCGACTTGAAGATCGCGGAGTCGACCTGGCGCAGGCGCTCCAGCTCGGAGTCGAGCAGGATCGGGTTGTCGATCACGAGCTGCCGCGCGTGCTCGGGCGTCTCGTCGAGGAGGTTCCGCTCGGAGCCGACGCTCGCCTGCACGCTCATCACCACCGACTCGCGGATCGAGTCGACGGGCGGGTTCGTCACCTGGGCGAACAGCTGCTTGAAGTACGAGTACAGCAGCGGCTTGCGGTCGGAGAGCACCGCGAGCGGCGAATCGTTGCCCATCGAGCCAACGGCCTCCTCGGCGTTCCGCGCGAGCGGCGCGAGGATCACCTTCATGTCCTCCTGCGAGTAGCCGAACGCGAGCTGGCGGCGGCGGAGCGACTCGGACGGCTGCTCCTTCGGCTCGCGCGCGGGCAGGTCTGACGAGCGCACTACCTCCTGCTCGTACCACTGTCCGTACGGCTTGCGGGAGGCGACCTCGTGCTTGATCTCCGCGTCCTCGACGATCCGGCCGCGCTCGAGGTCGACGAGGAAGAGCTTGCCCGGCTGCAGGCGGCCCTTGCGCAGGATGTTCTCGGCCGGCTCGTCGAGCACGCCCGTCTCGGAGGCGAGCACGACCCAGCCGTCCTTCGTCTCCATCCAGCGGCCCGGACGCAGGCCGTTGCGGTCGAGCGTCGCGCCGATCACGCGCCCGTCGGTGAACGCGATCGCGGCCGGCCCGTCCCAGGCCTCCATCAGGCACTGGTGGTACGCGTAGAAGCCCTTCAGGTCGTCGGGCAGATCGTCGCGGCCCTGGTACGCCTCGGGGATCATCATCATGATCGCGTGCGGCAGTGAGCGGCCCGCGAGGACGAGCAGCTCGAGCACGTTGTCGAAGTTCGCGGTGTCGGAGCCGCCCGGCCGGACGACCGGGAGCACCTTCGCCGAGGTCGTCGCCGAACAGCTCCGATGCCAGCTGCGACTCGCGCGCACGCATCCAGTTGACGTTCCCGCGCACGGTGTTGATCTCGCCGTTGTGCGCGATCATCCGGTAGGGGTGGGCGAGCTCCCAGCTCGGGAAGGTGTTGGTCGAGAAGCGCGAGTGGACGAGCACCAGCGCCGCCTCCATCCGCTCGTCGACCAGATCGGGGAAGTACCCGGGCAACTGCGGCGCCGTCAACATTCCCTTGTAGACGAGCGTGCGCGACGAGAAGCTCGGCAGCGCGAGGTCGGGCCCGGCGGCGAGCTCGGCAACGCGGCGGATGACGTACAGCTTCCGCTCGAACGCGTCCTGGTCGGCCGACAGCTCGGGGGACGCGCCGACGACGAGTTGGCGCATGCGCGGGGCGTGGACGTCGGCGCTCTTGCCGACGTGCCGGTCGTCGACCGGGACGTCGCGCCAGGCAATCACGCGCTGCCCCTCGGCCTCGACGGTGGCGACCAGGAGCTGCTCGAGCTCGGCCCGGCGCGCGTCGTCCTGCGGGAAGAAGCACACCCCGACGCCGTACTGCCCGGCCGGCGGCAGGTCGTCGCCGACCACGCCGCGGATGAAGCGGTCGGGCATCTGCAGCAGGATCCCGGCGCCGTCCCCGGTCGCCGCGTCTGCGCCGGCGGCGCCGCGATGTTCGAGGTTGGCCACGGCGCGCAGCCCGCGCGCGACCGTCTCGTGCGTGGGCACGCCGTTCAGGCGGGCGACGAACGTGACACCGCAGGCGTCGTGCTCGAAGGCCGGGTCGTACAGGCCGATCGGCTCGGTCGGCCGCGGCCTCATGCCGTGTGCCCCTCGCCTGTGTGGTGTGCGCTAGTCCGGTGGTGCGAGAGGGGTGAGCCGGCTAGCGCGGTTGCGGGCGCGAGACAAAAATGGTCGCGATGGCCGTATCGAGCTTCGACTTGGAGCGCGCGCCGCACATGCGCTTCAAAGAGTAAAGGAACAGGCGGCAACGCGCAAAGCCGGGCTCAACATTCCACTCCGCGCGGCCGATACCGCTTGACAGACCGGGCCGGCTCCGGCAACACTGCAAAACCTGAAGCAATGACGACCGCGACCGACACCCATTCCGCAGCCCCGCTCTCCGTGGCTGCGCGCGGCCTGATTTCTGTCATCGTCGTCTCGATTCTCCCCCTCTAGGGGGAGTTTTCGACCACGCGCCTCGCAGCGCACACGCCGACCTCTCGCAGGAGAGGTGCGTCCCCCGGCGGGACGAGACGACGCAAGGAATCAGTTGCCCACAACGAACTTTCGAGGAGGTGCCGGTCCAATGAGAACGCATAAACGGTTCACGGTCGCATGCCTGAGCGGTGACGGCATCGGCCCCGAATTGATGGCCGAGGCCAGCCGCGCGCTTGCCGAGGCAGGCCGTCTGCACGGCTTCCGTGTCGAGGAGGTGCACGCGGCGTTCGCCGGCGAGGCGGTCAGCCGCTACGGCCACCCGCTGCCGCCCGAGACGCGCGCCGCCTGCCGCCGGTCCGACGCAGTGCTGGTCGCCCTGACGAAGGAACCGGCGCTCGAGGGCGTGAAGGCCGAGCTCGAGCTCACCTGGCGCGTGCAGCGCGTCCGCCTGGACGACGGCGACATCGCGGTCGTCAGCCCGCTCGACGACCAGCTCGAGCCGTTCGTCGTGCATCGCGCCTTCGGCCTCGCCCGTTCCCGGAGCGGGCGCGTCGCCGCCGTCGGCGACGGCCCCGAGTGGACGACCTTCGTCGAGTGGGAAGCCGAGCGTCATCCCGGTGTCGAGGTCGAGCACCTGTCGCTGAGCACGGCGCTGCCGCGGCTGATGAACGCGCCGAACGGCTTCTGCGTCGTCGTCACGCAGCGGCAGCACGCCGAGCTCGTCTCCGACCTCGCCGCGTCCGGCCAGGACGGAACGCGGATCGTCGCGTCGGGCCGCCTGTCACAGACCGGCCCGGGAGTGTTCGGTCCGACACACGGCTCGGCGCCGGACATCGCCGGGCAGGGAGTCGCCAACCCGAGCGGGATGCTGCTCGCCGCCGCGCTGATGCTGGGCGAGGGGCTCGGCGAGCAGGCCGCGGGCCGCACGCTGGAGCGGGCGGTCTCGTCCGCGCTCGCCTCCGGGTTCCGCACGGCCGACCTCGCCGGACACGGCCCGGCGTCGACCACCCGCGACTTCATGGACGCCGTGCTCGAGCTGATGCCGTCGGCCCGCACCGACGTGGAGTTCGTGGCATGACGCGTATGACCGGAGCCGACGCCGTCTTCCGCTCACTCGAGGCAGAGGGCATCGAGGTCGCGTTCGGGCTCCCGGGCGGCGCCGTCCTGCCGCTCTACGACGCAATGGCACGCGGGACGACCGTGCGCCACGTGCTCGCCCGGCACGAGCAGGGCGCAGGCCACATGGCCGAGGGGTATGCGCGCGCGTCCGGCCGCACCGGCGTCGCGTTCGCGACCTCGGGCCCCGGGGCGACGAACCTCGTCACCCCGATCGCCGACGCGTGGATGGACTCAACGCCGCTCGTCTGCATCACCGGCCAGGTGCGCAGCCACCTGATCGGCACCGACGCGTTCCAGGAGTGCGACATCGTCGGCGTGACCACGCCGATCGTGAAGCACTCGTGGCTCGTCCAGAGCGCCGCGGAGATCCCCGAGGTGCTGAAGGCGGCGTTCCACGTCGCCCACTCCGGACGCTGCGGGCCGGTGCTGGTCGACATCCCACGCGACGTCCAGGAGGCCGAGCTCGATTTCAAGTACCCGGACAGCGTCGATCTCCCGGGCTGGCGCCCCCCGACCCGCGTGCACGCGCGCCAGGTCGCCGAGGCAGCACGCCGCATCGCCGCGGCGGAGAAGCCCGTCCTCTACGTCGGCGGCGGCACGCTCAACGCCGACGCGTGCGCCGAGCTGCTCGAGCTCGCCGAGGTCGGCCGCCTGCCGGTCGTGACCACGCTGATGGCGAAGAGCGCGTTCCCGGAGACGCACGAGCTGCACTTCGGCTGGCCGGGCATGCATGGGCCGAAGTGGTCGAACATGGCAATGAACTCGTGCGACGTCCTGGTCTCGGTCGGCGCGCGCTTCGACGATCGCGTCACGGGCAAGCTCGACGCCTTCGCGCCCGGCGCGACCGTGATCCATCTCGACATCGACGCCGCCGAGATCGACAAGCTGCGCCGCGCGGATATCCCCGTCGTCGGGCCGCTGAAGAAGATCCTCGCCGAGCTGACCAAGCAGCTCCGGCAGCTCGAAACGGCAGATACCGAGCCCTGGCTGCGCCGCATCGCCGACTGGCGCGAGGAGTTCCCGCTGCGCTACGGCGAGGGCGACTCGCTCAAGCCGCAGAAGGTGCTCGAGACGCTGCAGGACCTGACCGCGGGCCGCGACGACATGGTCTGGACGACCGGCGTCGGCCAGCACCAGATGTGGGCGATGCAGTACCTCCTCTGCGACACGCCGCGGAGCTTCATCACGTCGGGTGGGCTCGGGACGATGGGCTACGGCGTCCCCGCGGCGGTCGGGGCCAAGGCCGCCCGGCCCGACGCGACGGTCGTCTGCGTCGACGGTGACGGCTGCTTCCAGATGACGAACCAGGAGCTGGCCACCTCCGTGCTCGAGGACCTTCCGATCGTGACGGTGGTCGTCAACAACGGCTACCTCGGGATGGTCAACCAGTGGCAGGCGATGTTCTTCGACGAGCGCAAGTCGCACGTGCACCTCACGCACCAGGTGCCCGACTACGCCGCGCTCGCGCGGGCCTACGGCGCGGAGGGATTCACCGTCACCGACGAGAGCGAGCTCGAGGACGCGCTCGCCCAGGCGCTCGCGTGCGGCCGCACGGCCGTCGTCGACGCCCGGGTCGACGCGCACGAGCAGTGCTTCCCGATGATCCCGGCCGGCGCAGCCGCGCTCGACATGCTCGAGTACGAGGAGCCGTCGGCGGAAGCGGTGTCGGCATGATCCACACCCTGTCCGTCCTGGTCGAGAACAAGCCGGGCGCGCTCGTCCGCGTCTGCCAGCTGTTCGCACGGCGCGGCTACAACATCGAGAGCCTGGCCGTCGGGCCGACCGAGCGGCGCGATGTCTCCTCGATCACGCTCCGCGTGAACTGTGACAACCAGCCGCTCGCGCAGATCGAGAAGCAGATGCACAAGCTCGTCAACGTCCTGCGCGTGCGCGAGCTCGAGCCGGACGAGGCGGTCGAGCGCGAGCTGGCGCTGATCTCGATCTCGGCCCCGCCGGAGAAGCGGGCCGAGCTGATGGCGCTCGCCGACGTGTTCCAGGCGCGGGTCGCCGACGTCGGGCCCGACTCGATGGTCTTCGAGATCGTCGGCGAGCCCGAGGAGATCGACTCGTTCGAGGAGCTCCTCCGTCCGCACGGGATCCGCGAGCTCTCCCGGACCGGCAGGATCGGTCTGAAGCGCGCCTCGGTCCGCAAGCCCAAGCCCCAGCGCGTCCTCCAGTAATCACCGACGAAAGGAACCACTCCATGGCGACGATCCTTCGCGACGGCGACCTCGGCCTCCTCGACGGGAAGGTCGCGGTCGTCGGCTACGGCAGCCAGGGCCACGCCCACGCGCTCAACCTGCACGACTCCGGCGTCGACGTCGAGGTCGGCCTGCGCGAAGGCAGCGGCTCGTGGAAGGCCGCCGAGGACGCGGGCCTCCGGGTCGCGACCGTCGCCGAGGCGACGAAGGGCGCCCAGGTCGTGGCGCTGCTCCTGCCCGACCAGGTGCAGCCTGCCGTCTACGAGGCCGACGTCGCGCCGAACCTGGCCGACGGCGCCGCCGTGCTGTTCGCCCACGGCTTCAACGTCCACTACGGACGCATCGCGCCGCCCGAGGGCCACGACGTGATCATGGTCGCGCCGAAGGGGCCCGGCCACATCGTCCGCCGTCTCTTCACCGAGGGCTACGGGACGCCGGCACTCGTCGCCGTCGCCCAGAACTCGAGCGGCCGCGCCTTCGAGCTCGCGCTCGCGTGGGCGGCCGGCATCGGCGCGACCCGCGCCGGCGTGCTCGAGACGACGTTCATGGAGGAGACCGAGAGCGACCTGTTCGGCGAGCAGGCCGTGCTCTGCGGCGGCGTCACCGAGCTGATCCGGCTCGGCTTCGAGACGCTCGTCGAGGCCGGCTACCAGCCCGAGATCGCGTACTACGAGTGCCTCCACGAGCTGAAGCTGATCGTCGACCTGATCTACGAAGGCGGGTTCTCCGGCATGCGCTTCTCGATCTCGGACACGGCCGAGTACGGCGACCTCAGCCGCGGTCCGCGCGTGATCGACGACCACGTCCGTGACAACATGCGCAAGGTGCTGTCCGACATCCGCGAGGGCTCGTTCGCGCGGGACTGGATCGAGCAGATGAACACCGGCGAGGCGACGCTGAACGAGTTGCGCGAGCAGGCATCCGCCGAGCGGATCGAGACCGTCGGCGCGGAGCTGCGCAGCCTGATGCACAAGGCGCCCGACCGGGCATAGGATCGGCCGCATGACATCGAACCCGTACGACCGGCCGAGCAACCCGGCGAAGCGCCACAGCGCCACGATCACCGACGGCCCCGACCGCGCCGGCGCGCGGTCGATGCTGAAGGGCGTCGGCTTCACCGACGAGGATCTCGCGAAGCCGATCATCGGCGTCGCGACCACCTGGATCGAGACGATGCCGTGCAACCTGAACCAGCGCGAGCTGGCGCAGGACGTCAAGCGCGGGATCCGCGAGGCGGGCGGGACGCCGATGGAGTTCAACACGATCGCCGTCTCGGACGGTGTCTCGATGGGTACCGAGGCGATGCGCGCGAGCCTGATCTCGCGCGAGGTGATCGCCGACTCGATCGAGCTCGTCGTCCCGGGGGCACCTGTTCGACGGCCTCGTCTGCCTGGTCGCGTGCGACAAGACGAACCCGGCCGCGATCATGGCGCTGGGCCGGCTCGACATTCCGTCGCGTGGTCTTCTACACCGGCTCGATCGCCCCCGGCGTCTTCCGCGGCAAGGACGTCACCGTCGCGGACGTGTACGAGGCGATCGGCGGGTATGCGAAGGGGACGGTGAGCGCCGAGGAGCTGAACGAGCTCGAGTCGGTCGCCTGCCCGGGCGCCGGCGCGTGCGGCGGCCAGTTCACCGCGAACACGATGTCGACGATTCTCGAGTTCATCGGGCTGAGCCCGGCCGGGCTGAACGGGATCCCCGCGCTGTCGAAAAAGAAGAACGAGGCGGCCGCCGAGTGCGGCCGGCTGGTCGTCGACCTCGTCACGCGTGACGTTCGCCCGTCGCAGATCGTCACGCTCGAGGCGATCGAGAACGCCGCCGCGTCCGTCGTCGCGACCGGCGGCTCGACGAACGGCCTGCTGCATCTGCTCGCGATCGCGCGCGAGTTCGGGCTCGAGTTCACGATCGACGACTTCGACCGGATCGCCGCTCGCACACCGGTGCTCGCGGACATGAAGCCGTGGGGCCGCTTCCATGCGACCGACGTCTACCGCGCCGGCGGGGTCGCCCTCGTCGCCCGCGAGCTCGCGAAGCAGGACCTGATCCACGGCGAGATGCCGACCGTCGACGGGCGCACTCTCGGCCAGATCGCGACCGCGGTCGAGGAGACGCCCGGCCAGGAGGTGATCAGGACGATCGAGGAGCCGATCAAGGCAAGCGGCTCGCTGCGGATCCTGCGCGGGAATCTCGCCCCGGACGGGTGCGTGGTGAAGCTGACCGTCGGCCGCAAGGAGCACCGCGGCCCCGCCCGCGTGTTCGACGGAGAGCCACTCGCGTTCGCGGCGGTCAAGGCCGGCGAGATCCACGCGGGCGACGTCGTCGTGATCCGCTACGAAGGACCGGCGGGCGCGCCCGGCATGCCGGAGATGCTCCAGGTCACGGGAGCGATCATCGGCGAGGGCCTCGGCGACTCGGTCGCGCTGATCACGGACGGCCGCTTCTCGGGCGCGACGCACGGGTTCATGGTCGGGCACGTGGTGCCGGAGGCGTTCCACGGCGGCCCGATCGCCGCACTCCAGGAGGGCGACACGATCGTGATCGACGTCGAGGCGGGCCAGCTGCGGGTCGAGCTCTCCGACGACGAGATCGCCGCACGGCTCGCCTCCTGGTCACGGCCCGCACCGCACTACGAGACCGGCGTGATGGCGAAGTACGCGGCGCAGGTCGAGTCCGCCAGCGAGGGCGCGGTCACCACGCCCTGACACACGCTCCCGAGCCCACGGCCCGCATCGGGTTGATGCTGTACACGCTCCGCGGCGAGTGCGAGCGCGACCTCGAAGGGACACTCCGGACCGTCGCCGGCCTCGGGTACGAGGGCGTCGAGCTCTGGCAGCTGCACGGCCACGACGCCGCGCAGGTGCGCGGCTGGCTCGACGACTGCGGCCTGACCGCGGTCGGGAGGCATGCGAGCGCCGAGGAGCTGGGCGCCGGTCTGGGCCTGCTCGCTGAAGAGCTGCGCGTGCTCGCCACCGACCGGGTCGCCCTCAGCTGGATCGAGCCGGGCCGAGCCGCCGTCGGGACGGTGACCGGCCTCGCCGAGACGGCTCGGGAGGCCGGCCTCCGTCTCGGCTTCCACAACCACGACGCCGACGTGCAACCGCTCGACGGCGACAACACCTTCCTCGACCTCCTGCGCACGCTGCCGCCGGAGCTGCTCTGGCTCGAGCTCGACCTCGGCTGGGTGTGGCACGGGGGCGCCGACCCGGTCGCCGAGCTGGCCGCGACGTCCGGGCGCTGCCCGCTCGTCCACGTGAAGGACTTCCGGGACCGCGACGGCACGGACGACGTCCCGATCGGCGACGGCGTCGTCGGCTACGAGCAGGTCGTACCCGCGGCGCTCGCCGCGGGAGCCGAGTGGCTGATCGTCGAGGAGGACGAGGTCGAGGGGCCGCCGTTCGAGGCCGTCGACCGTTCCCTGCACGCCCTGCGCCGGATCCTGGCGGCCCGACCGTGAGCGGCGACGCGCCCTTCCGCGTCGGCGTCGCCGGCTGCGGGGTGATCGCGAAGCCGTACGTGGTGGACTCGGCGGCGTTCACCACCTGGCGGCCCGTCGCCTGCGCCGACCTCGACCCGGTCCTGACCGGGGCGTTCGCGTCCGAGCACGGCCTGCGGGGCGTCACCGTCGACGACCTGGTCGCCGATCCCGAGGTCGACCTCGTCCTCAACCTGACGCCGCCGAACGCGCACGCCACCGTCACCCGCGCCGCGCTCCGCGCCGGGAAGCACGTGTACACCGAGAAGCCGCTGGCGACCACGGCAGAGGAGGGCCGCGAGCTCGTCGCCGAGGCCGAGCGTCTCGGGCTGCGGATCGGTTGCGCGCCGGACACCTTCCTCGGCGGCGCCTACCAGGCGGCGAAGGCCCTGATCGACGAGGGCGCGATCGGCGAGCCGCTCGGGGCGGTGGCCAGGATGCTCGTCGGCGGGCCCGACGCGTGGCACCCGAACGCGGCGGCGTTCTACCGTCCCGGAGGCGGGCCGCTGCTCGACATCGCCCCGTACTACCTGACGGCGATCGTCGTCCTGCTCGGCCCGATCGAGTCGATCGCCGGCTTCACCACCACGCCGTCGAAGACCCGCACCGCCGGCACCGGCCCGCACGCGGGCGAGACGTTCCCGGTCGAGGTGCCGACCCACGCGGCCGCGGTCCTGCGAATGCAGCGGGGGCCGCTGGCGATGCTCACCGTCAGCTTCGAGGCGCGCGAGCAGTACGTGACCGGCATGGAGGTGTTCGGGACCGACGCGTCGCTCGTGCTGCCGGACGCGAACGCCTTCGGCGGTGACCTGCTCCTGCGTCGCGGAAAGGCCGATGTCGAGACCGTCCCGTACGAGAGCCGGGGCGATCAGGAGACCCGCGGCATCGGCCTCGACGACCTCGCCGAGTCGATCCGTGCCGGGCGGCCGCACCGCGCGAGCGGCGATCTCGGCCTGCAGGTCCTCGCAGCCGCAGAGGCGATTTCTCGCTCGGACGCCGAGCGCAGCACCGTCGCCCTGGCGTAGGCGGCTGCGGCTGGGAGCGACGCTCAGCCGAGCGTCGCGGTGATCGCCTCTGCGATCACGCGCATCGAGCGGCCCGACGACTGGCTCGCCGCACGGAGCCGGCCGAACGCTTCCTCCTCGGAGAGACCTTCCTTCGTCATCAGCAGCCCCTTGGCGCGCTCGATCGCCTTGCGGGCGGCCAGCGCCTCGACGAGCGAGTCGGTCTCCTCGCGGAGGGCGACGAAGTCCTCGTGCCGCGCGCACGCCGTGCGGATCGCCGGGCCGAGGTCGGTTTCGCGGAACGGCTTCGTCAGGTAGCCGAAGACGCCGACCTCGATCGCGCGGCGAACGAGCTCGTCCTCCCCGAACGCGCTGAGGATCACGATCGGCGTCGGCCGCTCGGCCAGGATCCTGCGCGCCGCCTCGATCCCGTCCATGACCGGCATCTTCACGTCGAGAATCGCGACGTCGGGCCGGAGCTCCGCGGCCAGTTCGACCGCCTCCACCCCGTTCTTCGCCTCGCCGCAGATCTCGAAACCCATGTCCTCGAGCATGGCGCGCAGGTCGAGGCGGATGATCGTCTCGTCCTCGGCGATCAGGAGTCTCATCCGGCAGGCTCCACGCGCCCCGGAGCGACCGAGACCGCGACCGATCCGTCCGCGAGCCGATGGAGGTCGACCGGCCACACGTGGCCGCTCGGCGACTGCACGCCGACAGCGATCGAGCGCACCGCGCCGCCGACGACGCGGCGCGCCTCGATCAGCTCCGCATGCCGGCGGACGGCGGCATGCAGTGCGGGAATGACGTCGGTCTCCCGGAACGGCTTGACGACGTACGAGAACGCGCCGGCCGAGAGCGCACGGTCGACGAGCCCGCGGTCGGAGAATGCGGTGAGCATGACCACCGGGATCGGCCGCTCCGCGCAGATCCGCCGGCACGCCTCGATCCCGTCCAACTCGGGCATGCGAATGTCCATGACGGCGACGTCCGGCTCGAGCGCACGTGCCAACTCGACCGCCTCGAGGCCGTTCCGCGCCTCGCCGCAGACGATCAGACCGTTGTCCTCGAGCAGGCCCCGGAGATCCGCGCGGATGATCGTCTCGTCCTCGGCGACCAGGACCCGCAGTCTCGTGTCGTCAGCCGTCACGCCCATCCGTGCCTCCTTTCGCCCACAAAAAAGCCCCCAGGAGCCGGCGGCTCCTGAAGGCATCAACGCCCTCTCCCCGGCGCATCGTCGCGCGGGGGTCGACTCCAGAATAGTCACAAGCCGGGCCCCGGGGCAAGAACTCCGTGGCGACGGTCACATTGTTGCGCTCCCCGCCTCCGGTTCGCTAGGTTCGAGTCGGGTCTGCTGGACGGTGAAGTCCGCGGCCCCGAGGCGACGACGCCCTTCCGAGTTCCACGAACGAAAGGTGCGTCACCATGCAACGAGACATCAGTCCCGACTACGCGGCCGTTCTCCACGTGCTCACCGCGCCGCTGATCGCGGAACGGACAGCGCCCTACATCGACGGCGACGACCCCGACATCTGGGGTCTCGAAATGGAGACGGAAACGATGTCCAGCGGCGAGGCGCTGCTGGTCCGGATCGCCTGCGACCTCTGGACCGCACAGCGAACGGTCGGCCTCACCGACGTCGCGCGCAGGCTCGATGCGGACAGCTTCACCCGGGTCGTCGAGGCGCTGAGGATCGCCCGCGGCCGGACGGCACTGCTCGCCCCCGAGGCCCTCGAGGAGGACCTGGCGGCGTAGCGCAAGGATGGGCCTCAATCCCTCCAGGCCCATTTGGCGGCGCGGCCCTGTCGGCACGGACGGGGCCGCAGCCGCCAGCTTTCGCAATCGAACGCGATTACACGGCCGCGCTGACGATCCGCTCGACGTTCGCGGGGTCGAAGAACTCGGGGACGGGCAGCGTGCCGGTCATCATGCTCACGAACTCGTCCATCGTGTCGGCGTTCCCGGAGACCGCGTGGAGTAGTCGCTGCGTATCGGGCGGCGGGGGCTCGAGTGTGGCGAACTCACATGTGAGGTGGTATCCCGGCAGTGCATGCTCGTCCCGGTCGCGCTGGTACCCGGCCATCGCCTCGGCGAACGGCTGTGTGCCCGGGAGCCACTCGCCCAGCGCCTGGGTCAACCGCTCCGCGCAGAGGAAGGCGTCCATGATCCCGTACGCGGTGACCGGGTCCTTCGTGTAGCCCGCATCGCCGACGAGCGCCCAACCCGGACCGTACGGCTTCCGGAAGAAGTTCGGCACGGTCATGCCGAGAAATCGCGCCTCCCGTTTCGCGTCGCGCACCCGCTCGGCAAAGGAGGGGACAAGGTCGAGCGTCCGCAGGTACGTCCCCTCGATGTCCTTCCGGTTCGTCTCGAACTCTGCGATCGGCCAGCCGACGCCGACGAGCGTGAGACCGTCATGCGTTCCGACCGCGACCCAGCCCCGGCCGGGACGGATGAAGATCTCTGCGCCGTCCACCGGCAGCCCGCTCCAGTACGTGTAGTACCAGGCCGCCAGCGGCGACTGTTCGTGATATTCGGCCGGGGCGGTCGCCCTGGCGACCACCGAGTTCCGCCCGTCCGCCCCGATCACGATGCGCGCCGACTCCGTCACGGTTCCACCGTTCTTCCCGTGGCCGCGAATCCCCGTCACCACGCCGTCATCGAAGACGAGCTCCTCGACCGCGAAGCCTTCCCGCACCTCGGCCCCCGCGTCGACGGCCGCATCGACGAGCAGCTTGTCCAGGATGGTTCGCCGGGGGGCGCATGCGCGCGAGATGCCGCCGTCCACCGGCTTCGGTGATCCCGAGATCGTGAACGGCCCGAAATCGTACGAGTACGTCCCGAACAGCGGACAGCCGGTGGCCTCGAGCCGCTCGACCAACCCCCAACGCGCCAGCGCTGCGACTCCCGGCGCATGGACGGCGTGCGTCGACACGGTGTCACTCGGGAACGTTGCGCGGTCGACCAGGAGCACGCGATGGCCCGCGCGGGCCAGAAGCATCGCGGTCGGCGACCCGGCGCAGCGTGCGCCGACGACGATTGCATCGAAGACCCCGGCTCCCATATGTGACTCTTAACACACGGGCAAACCGTGCAGCGAACGAGCGCGCGTCGCCTACAGGCAGCGGATGTCGGCCGGAACGGCGGCGACCTTCGTGCAGTCGGCCGGATGGTCGATCGTCCCGCCGCGGCGGCTGACGACGACCCACGGCCCGGAGGCCGACGCCGAGGCGCGTTTCAGCCACGTGTGGTTGTACTGCGTCGCGCCGCAGGCAGCTTGCGTGACGACCACCGAGTAACGGCGATTCGTGCCGCTGACCCAGGCGTTCTTCCGGCAGCAGAGCTTCTGGCCCGGAACGGCCTTCAGCCTCGCCGGCGACCCTACCCCAGCTCGGGCAAGGCGCGGCGCAGGCCGGCGACCGCCTGGCCGATCCGTTGCTCGTTCTCGACCAGGGCGAAGCGGACATGGCCGTCGCCGCCCTCGCCGAACCCGACGCCGGGGCTGACCGCGACGCCGGCCTCGCGGGCCAGCTTGACGGCGAAGTCGAGCGAGCCCAGCGCCCGGAACGGCTCGGGAATCGGTGCCCAGACGAACATCGTCCCCTTCGGCTTTGCCACCGGCCAGCCGATCCGAGCCAGGCCGTCGCAGAGGGCGTCGCGGCGCGAGCGGTAGATCTCGCAGACCTCCAGCGGGAAGTCGGGCACCTCGTTCATCGCCACGATCGCGGCGATCTGGATCGGCTGGAACGTGCCGTAGTCGAGGTACGACTTCAGCCGGGCGAGCGCCCCGACGATCTCCTCGTTGCCGACGACGAAGCCGACACGCCAGCCGGCCATCGAGAACGACTTCGTCAGCGTGTACAGCTCGACCGCGACCTCTGCCGCGCCCTCGGCCTGGAGGATCGACGGCGGCACGTGGCCGTCGAACGCGAGGTCGGCGTACGCGAAGTCGTGGACGACGATCAGCTCGTGCCCGCGCGCGAAATCGACGACGCGCTGCATGAAGTCCGCCTCGACCGTCGCCGTCGTCGGGTTGTGCGGGAACGAGAGGACGAGGACGCGTGGCCGCGGGCGCGCCCGCTCGAACGCCTCGACCACGTTCTCGAACAGATCCTCGTCCGGCCCCATCGGCATCCGCTCGACGGTGGCGCCGGCGAAGGCGGGGGCGAACGACGTGGATCGGGTAACTCGGGCTCGGTACGAGCGCTGCGTCGCCCGGCTCGACCAGCACCCACATCAGATGGGAGAGCCCCTCCTTCGCGCCGATCGTCGTCAGCGCCTGCGTCTCGGGGTCGAGCTCGACGTCGAAGCGCCGCCGGTAGAGGTCGCAGATCGCGCGGCGCAGGTTCGGGATCCCGCGACTCGACGAGTACCGGTGGTTGCGCGGGTTCAGCACCGCCTCGCGCAACTTCTCCACCGCCGGCTCGGGCGACGGCAGGTCGGGGTTGCCGAACCCCAGGTCGATCACGTCGTCTCCCGCGCGGCGCAGCTCCAGTTTCAGCTCGTTGATCGTCGCGAAGACGTACGGCGGCAGGGCGCCGACGCGGCGGAGCTCTTTCACAGCACGACCAGCCGATCGCGGTGGACGGCCTCGACCCCCCGCGGACGGCCGGCAAGCTCGGACGCCGGAACCGAGGCGATCCCCTTGGCGAAGGGCGCGCCGTCGGGCCCGGCGAGCTCGACGGCGTCGCCCGCCTCGAACGAGCCCTCACAGGCGACCACGCCGACGCCGAGCAGGCTGCCTCCGTCCTCGACCAGCGCGCGGCGGGCGCCCGCGTCGACGACGATCCGCCCGCGCACTGGCTTGCCGAAGCGCAGCCAGAGCTTGAAGGCGGGCTCGCTCCGCTCGGAGGCGGCGAACCGGGTGCCGCGCGGCTCGCCGGCGAGGATCGGCTCGAGCACCGACGCGCCGGTGCCCCCGGCGATCACGGTCGGGATCCCGGCGGCGGCGGCGAGCTCGGCCGCGAGCACCTTGCTGCGCATCCCGCCCTTGCCGAGCGGGCTGGCCGCGCCGAGCGCGGCGTCGCTCGCCTGCTTCCCCTCGGCGAGGAGCTCGGCGCCCGGCGTTCCGGGCGCGCGGGAGTAGACGCCGGCGACCTCGGTGAGCAGGACGAGCAGCCGCGCCCGGAGCAGCACCGCGACCTGCGCAGCGAGCGCGTCGTTGTCGCCGAACGTGATCTCGTCGGTGGCCGTGGCGTCGTTCTCGTTCACGACCGGGACGGCGCCGAGCCGGAGCAGCGCGTTCAGGGCGCCCCGCGCGTTGACATAGGTCGTGCGGTCGCCGATGTCCCCGGCGGTGAGCAGCACCTGGGCGGCGTGGAGCGGCGAGAGCGCCTCGTCCCACGCGGCCTGGAGGCGGGCCTGCCCGAGTGCGGAGGCCGCCTGGAGCTGGACGACGCTGCGGGGCCGCCGGTCGAGCCCGAGCCGGGGTAGACCGAGCGCGATCGCACCCGACGAGACGACGCACACCGGCTCGCCGCGGCGGACGATCCGGCCGATCTCCCGGCCCCGCGCACGGAGCACGCCGCGGCGAACGCGGCCGCCCTTTCCGACGACGAGGCTCGATCCCAGTTTGACGACCACCGTCACCGCGTCTGGCTCCCGTCTCCGACCACACGGTACTGCCGAAGCCACAGGTCGCGATAGGTCACAGGCCCGCGCGGGCCCGGAACGCTGTCGACGTTGATCCCCGTCTCCGGAGAGCCCGTCAGCTCGAACCCGTCGGTGAAGCGGGTGGGGGCATGCCAGAACGCGGCCGTCCCGCGGTACCCCTCGAGGAAGCGCTCCGCCGCCTGCGGGTTCTCGGTGACGATCCCGGCGGCGAGACCGGAGGTCTCCGAGTTCGCGATCTGCAGCGCGTCGTCGATCCCGTCCACGAGCGCGACCGTCACCGTCGCCACCCTGTCGGGGTCGCTTGCCCACTCGTGGCCGAGCGGCCGGTCGAGCGGCCCGGCGCCGGGCACGTCGCCGCGGACGTCCAGGCCCTTCGCGGCGAACAGGTCGAGCAGCGGCGGGAGCAGCTCCGGCCGCGTCGCGGTCGACGAGCGCGAGGTTGAGCCGGTTGCAGACGCCGAGCCGGTCGAGGCTGGCGTCCGCGAGCGCGAGCGCCTTCTCCGGGTCCGCCGCCGCGTGCACGTAGAGCACGCCGCCGCCCTCGGCATGGGCCAGCGTGCGAACGTCGTTCTCGGCGGCGAGCCTGACGAGCTCGGCGGTGCTCGGGCCGCTGCCGCGCAGGATCACGAGCGGGACGAGGCGGGGCATCGACACGAGCACCCGGGCGCCCTCGCGGTCGCCGAAGCGCACGAGCCCGACCGCCTCGGCAGGCAGACCGGCCGTCTCGAGCGCAGGCCGGAGCACCTCGTCGACGAGCGCCGTGACCGTGCGGAGCGCCGCCGAGCCCGTGCGCAGGACCGCCGCGTTCAGGCTCTTCAGCAGCTGCCCGGCGACGTCGAGCGCGACGTTCGGCCGCGCCTCGAAGTTCGCCCCGACGACGCCGATCGGGATGCGGCGCTCGGTGACGACGAGGCCGTTGTCGAGCGTCCGGCTGCCGATCTCGCGCTCGAGCGGCTCCAGCGCCGCCGTCGCGAGCACCTGGCGCTCGAGTGCGTCGAGCCGCCCGGCGTCGAGGCGGAGGCGGTCGAGCGTGCCCTCGTCGAGGTGTCCGATCGCCGCCTCGACGTCGGCGTGGTTGGCGGCGAGCACCTCTGCGCGCCGCTCGCGCAACACGGCGGCCGCCTCGGTCAGCGCCGCCGAAACCGCGCCGTCGGTCAGCGCGGCGGCGGCTACACCCGCGGCCCGGGCCTCGTGTTCGATCTCTTCACGTATTGCCACTTCAGTATGTATAGTCGGTTCTGCGAGCGGGCGATCCCCGCTCACATCAAGAGAGGCTGAGGGAACCGGCCCTATGACGCCTCGGCAACCTGCTCGACCAGCAGCAAGGTGCCAATCCCGGCGAGCCGCAAGGCTCGAAGGATGTCGAGCGAAAGGGAAGGAGATTCCATTGTCCGCCACCGCACTTCGCTGCCGCAACTGCGAAACCGACCATCCCCTCGAGGCCGTCGGCGTCTGTTCGCGCTGCTGGGGGCCACTCGATCCCGATCTACGACCGCGCCGAACTGGCCCGCACCGTCACCCGTGAGGCGATCGCCGCAGGGCCGCCGTCGCTCTGGCGCTACGCGCCGCTCCTGCCGGTCGACGCGCCGGCCGAGCAGCGGCTCGCCCCCGGCCTGACCCCGCTCGTCCAGGCCCCGCGCCTGGCCGAGGAGGTCGGGGTCGGCGAGCTCTGGCTGAAGCTGGAGACCGCCAACCCGACGCACTCGTTCAAGGACCGCGTCGTCGCGGTCGCCGCGGCGAAGGCCCAGGAACTCGGCTTCACGACGCTGGCCTGCTCCTCGACCGGAAACCTCGCCAACGCCGTCGCCGCGCGCGCCGCGGCGGAGGGTATGGACGCGGCCGTGTTCTGCCCGGCCGACCTCGAGCCCGAGAAGCTGACCGCGACCGCGGTCTACGGCGCGACGCTGTACGCCGTCGACGGCACCTACGACGACTGCAGCCGGCTGACGATCGAGCTCTCGTTCGAGCTGCCCTGGGCGTTCGTCAACGTCGGCCTGCGCAGCTACTACGCGGAGGGCTCGAAGACGGTCGCGTACGAGATCGCCGAGCAGCTCGGCTGGGAGCTGCCCGACGTCGTCGTCTCGCCGATCGCGTCCGGCTCGCTCTACACCAAGCTGCACCAGGGGTTCGGCGACCTGCTCGAGCTCGGGGTGATCGAGGGCACGGCCCCGCGGCTCGTCGGCGGCCAGGCCGAGGGCTGCTCTCCGGTCGTGACCGCGTTCGACGGCGGAGCAGCGGTCAAGCCCGTGCGACCGGCCACGGTCGCCAGGTCGCTCGCGATCGGGAGCCCGGCCGACGGTGACCTCGCGGTCGCCACCGCGCGGGCGAGCGGCGGCGCGATCCACGCCGTCGCCGAGGAGGCGGTGGGCGAGAGCATGGCGCTGCTCGCCGAGCAGAGCGGTGTCTTCGGCGAGACGGCGGCCGGCGTCACGCTCGGCGCACTCGTCGAAGCGGTCGCTGCAGGCCAGGTCGGCCCGGACGACCGGGTCGTGCTGCTCGTCACCGGGGACGGCCTGAAGACCCCCGGCCCGGTGGCCCACCGGCTGCAGCCGGTGCGGATCGCTGCCGACGCCGACGCGCTCCTCGATCGGCTCGCAGCCGCCTGAACAGCCAAGACTTCGTTTTGCAAAGTCGCTTTACTTTGTAAAGCTGAGTCGGTAAGGTCCCCGGATGACCGCCTCGCCACGCACCCGGGCTCCCGCTCCGGAACCGGACTGGGAGCTCGTCTACAAGCGCAATCCCGTCGAGCGCATCAAGCGCGACAAGAGCCCGCTCGGGATCCTCGACGAGCTGCCCGCCCTCATCGCTGCCGGCTACGAGCAGATGCCGGAGGAGGACATGGTGCGGCTGAAGTGGTGGGGCCTCTACCACGACAAGCCGAAGGTCGGGACGTTCATGCTCCGGGTCAAGCTCCCGGGCGGCCGCGTCTCGCCAGCCGGCCTGCGCGCGCTCGGGGAGATCTCGAACACGTTCGGACGCGGCGACGGCGAGCTGTCGACCCGGCAGAACGTCCAGCTGCACTGGATCGAGCTCGCTGCGCTGCCGGAGGTCTTCGACCGGCTCCACGCCGCGGGCCTGACCTCCGCCGGCGGGTGCGGCGACGCGGTCCGGAACATCACGGGCTGCCCGGTCTCCGGCGTCGACCACGAGGAGCTGTTCGACACCCGGCCGATCGTCGACGAGGCGGCCGAGTTCTTCTACGGCAACCCCGAGTACTCGAACCTGCCGCGCAAGCACAAGATCACGATCGCGGCGTGCCCCGGCCGCTGCAACGCGCCGGAGATCAACTGCATCTCGCTGATCGGCGTCGTCCACGAGGGCGTCGAAGGCTTCGCGATCCAGGTGGGGGGCGGGCTCTCGTCCGTGCCCCGGATCGCACGCGACCTGGACGTGTTCGTCCCGAAGGAAGAGGCGGTCGAGGTGCTGCGGGCGCTCCTGGACGCCTGGAAGGAAGACCTCCACTACCGGGTCTCACGCGTGAAGTCGCGGATGAAGTTCATGGTCGACGACTACGGGCCGGAGGGGATCCGAGACGAGATCGAGCGGCGCCTCGGGCGGAAGCTGGCCGACTACCAGCTGGCGCCGGTGACCGAGTTCCGCGACCACATCGGTGTCTACCCGCAGCAGCAGGCCGGCCTGTCGTACATCGGCGTGCCGGTGCACGTCGGGCTCTGTTCCGGCAACCAGATGATCGCGCTCGCCGATCTGGCCGAGTCGCTCGGCGGGGACGTCCGGCTGACGCGGCAGCAGAACCTGATCGTCACGAACGTGCCCGACGGGCGTGTCGACGAGACCGTCGCGCGCCTCGGCGAGATCGGCTTTCCGCTCGACGTCAACACGGTGCGCGCGCTGTCGGTCGCCTGCACGGGCGAGCCGCATTGCAACTACTCCGTCACGGAGACGAAACCGCGCCTCGACCGGCTCGTCCAGCGGCTCGAGGAGCGCTTCGACGACGACATTGCAGGCCTGCGGCTGCACCTCGACGGCTGTCCGCACGCCTGCGCGCACCACTGGGTGGGCGACATCGGCTTCCAGGGGACGACGCTCCGCGACGACGAGGGGCATCGCCACCAGGCGTACGACGTCTTCCTGCGCGGCGGCCTCGGCCCGCACGCGGGGGTCGCGCGGCCCGTGTTCAGGCGCGTTGCGTCCGAGGAGCTCGACGACACCGTCGAGCGGCTCGTCAGCGCCTGGCTGGCCGAGCGCGCCGACGGCGAGGACTTCCGCACGTTCTGTGACCGCAAGAGCGATGACGAGCTCGGGGCCGTCGCCGGCCGCGAGCCCGCCCGGACGAAGGAGAAGGAGGCGGCATGATCGATCTGATCGACGAGCTGGAGGCGGGCGAGCTGTCCGTCGAGTTCGAGGGGGCCGAGCCCCAGGAGCTGCTCGAATGGGCCTTCGAGCGGTTCGCGCCGCGGATCGCGCTCTCGACCGCATTCCAGATCGACGGGGTCGCGTTGCTCGACATGGCGTACGAAGTCGACCCCGAGATTCAGGTCTTCAGCGTCGATACGGGCCGGCTTCCGGCGGAGACCTACGAGCTGATCGAGCAGCTCCGCGACCGCTACCCGGGACTGCGGCTCGAGCTCCTCTCCCCCGACGCCGCCCAGGTGCGCGCGATGGTCGGGCGCCACGGACCGAACCTCTTCTACCGCCAGGTCGAGCAGCGGCTCCTCTGCTGCAACGTGCGCAAGGTCCAGCCGCTCACCCGGCACCTGGCCACGCTGGACGCCTGGATCACCGGCCTGCGCCGCGACCAGTGGGCCACGCGCACCGACATCCGGAAGATCGAGATCGACCACGACCACGGCGCGATCGTCAAGCTCAACCCGCTCGCCGAATGGGCCGAGGACGAAGTCTGGGACTACGTCCGCGAGCGCGGCGTCCCCTACCACCCGCTGTACGGCCGCGGCTACACGTCGATCGGCTGCGCGCCCTGCACGCGGGCGATCGCGCCCGGCGAGGCCGCGCGGGACGGGCGCTGGTGGTGGGAAGAGAACGCGCCGAAGGAGTGCGGCATCCACTGCGCCGTCGAGACGGGCGGACTGGAGCACGAGCTGCGCGCGCTGATCGGCGGCAGCGATGAGTAGCGTCACGCTGCGCGGCGAGGCGCAGGAGGTCGCGCTGGCCGAGGCGCAGGCCGTGCGCGCGATGGCCGTCGACGAGGGCTACCGCGACCGGCTCGCCGCGCTGGTCGCCGCCGTCTCGGAGGGCGAGGTCGGCGAGGAGGACGCGGACACGCTCGACGGGCTGCTCGAGCTCGGGCTGCAGAGCGGCCGGATCCGGGCGCTCTACGGCCCCGGCGGCGAAACGGCGGCGCTCGGGCTGTACCGCCGGTTGCCGCGCGGCGCGGCCGTCGTCGAGAGCACGAACGAGGTCAGCGAGGCGCTCCGCACGCTCGTCGGCCAGGAGCTCGGCTCGATCGAGCTGCGCGCGGTCGGCCCCGGCGCCTTTGCGCTGTCGCTCTCGGCCGGCGAGGTCGAGCTCTCGGTGCGCCTCGACCGGCAGGGAACCCGGCTGGCGAGCGTCGGAGTCTAAGCGGTGGAGAAGCACTACTACATGGCGTGCCTCGACCTCGACGGCCGCCACGTCCTCGTCGTCGGCGGCGGCTCGGTCGGGCTCGAGAAGGCGAAGGGGCTGCTCGAGTGCGGCGCCGCCGTCACCGTCGTCGCCCCACAGATCGAGCCGGAGCTGGAGCGGCTGCCGGTCCGCTGGCGGCGCAAGCGCTACGAGACCGCCGACCTGGACGGGAACATCCTCGTCGTCGCGGCGACCTCGATCGGCTCGCTGAACCGGCGCATCTTCCGCGACGCGGAGGAGCGCTCGCTGTTCTGCAACGTGGTCGACACCCCCGAGCTGTGCAGCTTCATCCTCCCGGCCGTCCACCGGCGCGACCCGATCACGCTTGCGGTCTCGACCGGCGGCGCGTCACCGGCCCTCGCGAAGCGGCTCCGCGACGACCTCGGCGCCCAGATCGACGAGGAGCACGTCGCCCTGGCAGAGCGGCTGCGTGAGCTCCGCCCCTGGGTGCGCGTCCACTACCGCTCGTACCGCGAGCGGCGTGACTTCTTCGAGGCGCTCGTCGAGGAGTCACTGTCGTGACCGTGTTCCTCGTGGGCGCCGGCCCCGGAGACCCCGGGCTGATCACGGCCCGCGGGCTCGACCTCGTCCGCCGCTGCGACGTCATCGTCCACGACACGCTCGTTGCGGACGAGCTCGTCGACGAGGCTCCGGCGGACGCCGTTCGCATCGGCCGCGAGCGGCTGGAGCAGGACGAGATCAACCACCTGCTCGTGCTCTACGGGAGGCGCGGCCTCGACGTCGTGCGCCTGAAAGGCGGCGACCCGTTCGTCTTCGGGCGCGGCGGCGAGGAGGCGCTCGCGCTGGCCGAGGCCGGCGTGCCGTTCGAGGTCGTTCCCGGCGTCTCGTCGCTGAGCGCGGTTCCGGCGTCGGCAGGGATCCCGGTCACGCACCGAGGCGTCTCGTCGCAGGTGACGATCGTGAACGGGCAGGGACCTCTCGACTTCGAGTCGCTCGCCCGGACGCAGGGCACGCTCGTCTTCTTCATGGGCCTCGCACGGCTCGAGGAGATTGCCGGCGGCCTGGTCGAGCACGGAGTCGCGCCGGGGACCCCGGCCGCGGTGATCTCCGGCGGGACGACCCCCGACCAGGAGGTCGCCGTCTCGTCCCTCGACGGGATCGCCGAGGCGGCCGCCGGGCTGCGCTCGCCGGCGCTCGTCGTCGTCGGCGACGTCGTCGCACTCTCGGAGCGGATCGGCTCCGAGCGTGGAACACTCACGGCCGTATGACGATCGTCTGTCTGCCCGGCGACGGGATCGGCCCCGAGGTGATCGCGGCGGCGCGCGAGGTGCTCGCCGTGCTCACGCCCGACCTCGACTTCGAGGACCACCCCTTCGGCGGCGCAGCGATCCTCGCGACCGGGACACCGTGTCCCGACGAGACGCTCGCCGCCTGCCTGGCCGCCGACGCAGTGCTACTCGGCGCGGTCGGGCTGCCGCAATTCGACGCCGCGGACGTCCGCCCCGAGCAGGGGCTGTTCGTCATTCGCAAAGGGCTCGACGTCTACGCGAACCTCCGCCCGGCACGACACGGTGAGATCGACCTCATCGTCGTCCGCGAGCTCGTAGGCGGCATCTACTTCGGCGCGAGAGGGACGCGCGAGGACGGGACGGTCTTCGACACGATGGAGTACCACCCGAGCCAGGTCGAGCGCATCGCCCGCCGCGGCTTCGAGATCGCGCGCACCCGGCGCAGCCACGTCACGTCGGTCGACAAGGCCAACGTGCTCGACACGTCGCGGATGTGGCGCCGGGTCGTGACCGAGGTCGCCGCGGACTACCCCGACGTCGCACTCGAGCACCTCCTCGTCGACACCGCGGCAATGCGGCTCGTCACCGACCCCGACCGCTTCGACGTGATCGTCACCGAGAACATGTTCGGCGACATCCTCTCCGACGAGGCGAGCGCGGTCACCGGCGGGCTCGGGCTCGCCGCCTCGGCCAGCCTCAGCGACAACGGGCCGGGGATCTTCGAGCCGGTGCACGGCTCGGCGCCGGACATCGCGGGGCAGGGCATCGCAAACCCGGCGGCGATGCTCCTCTCCGCGGCGCTGATGCTCGACCACGGCCTCGGCCGGGCCGACGAGGCCCGCCGGCTCGAAGCGGCGGTCGGAGACGCGCTCGAGCGGGCAGCTACACCCGACATCGGCGGCGCGGCGACGACGGCCGACATGACCACCGCAGTGCTCGAGTCGCTCGAGCGTTGACGAATCCGAAGATCGCCCCTACCCTTCTCTCTCCGATGCAGCGCGCCCGCGAAATCCGCTCGATTCTCCTTTTCGCGAATCTCGGCGCGCGCGTCTTTACGCGCTAGCCGGCGTTTCTTCCGCCCTCGTCGGCTAGCCAACTCCCAGGCGGAGTCCCTGTAAACGCTCGACCCTTTGAAAGGGCGGTGCAATGCACACCGAACCAAACACCCACCCGATTTCGACCACCGGCCCTCCGCCGGTCACAGCCCACTACTGCAACTGCGCGATCCCGCTGTCCGTCGAGCGCGCCGAGCGCCACGGCGCCTCGATGCGGGTCTGCAGGCGCTGCGAGCTGCCGATCGCCGTCAGCCTGAGGCGCTGGTGAGCGTCAGCGTCGCCTATGCCGGGCGAGACGGCGCGCACGCGGCGACGGCGTGCGACCGGCTGTTCGCGCCGCCGGCGCGCGTCGTTCCGCTGCCCAGCTTCACCGCCGTCGCGGAAGCGACGGTCGCGGGCGAGGTCGAGTTCGGCGTCCTCCCGATCGAGAGCACGCTCGTCGGGCCGATCGCCGAGACGCACGACCTGCTCCAGGCGTCGCCGCTGTCGATCGTCGACCAGACGGTGCTGCGGGTCCGGCACTGCCTGCTCGGGATCGAGCAGGTACCGCTGGAGCAGATCACGGATCGTCCGCTCGCACCCGGCCGCCCTCGACCAGTGCCGCCGCCTGATCGCGGCGATGCCGTGGGCGACCGCGATCGCCGCGGGCACCACGGCCGAGGCCGCCGCCGAGGTGGCGGAGCGCGGTGATCCCGCGGAGGCGGCAATCGCAGGCGAGCGCGCCGCCGCGTTGTACGGTCTGACCGTGATCTCGGGCGACGTCGGCGACCACCCGGAGACGTACACACGCTTCGTCTCCGTGGCCACCCACACGCGGCTCGACCGCACCGACGAGGAGTGGCGCACGGCGTTCTCGTTCGTCACCGACCACCGGCCGGGCGCGCTCCACCGCGCGATCGAGCCGTTCGCCCGGCACGGCATCGACCTCGTCCAGCTCGTCTCGCGCCCGATCCCCGACACGTCGTGGCGCTACTGCTTCCACGCCGTCCTGGCCGGGCACCCGTTCGACCACGAGATCCAGAGCGCACTGCGCGAGGTCCGCTCGCAGACGCGGAAGCTGAAGCTGTTCGGCTCGTACCCCGCCGGCGGAGAGGTCGACTGAGTGGCGGCGACGCTCTTCGAGCGGGTCTGGGACGCGCACGTCGTCCGCGAGGAGCCGGGCGAGCCGGCGCTGCTGTACGTCGACCTGCACCTGATCCACGAGGTGACCTCGCCGCAGGCGTTCGAGGGGCTGCGGCTGGCGGGTCGGCGCGTGCGGCGGCCCGACCGCTCGCTGGCGACGATGGACCACAACGTCCCGACGCTGGAAGGGCCGATCACCGACCCGCTGGCGCGCGCCCAGCTCGACGCGCTGCGTCGCAACTGCGAGGAGTTCGGCGTGCCGCTCTACGCGACCGGGAGCGGCCGCGAGGGGATCGTCCACGTGATCGGCCCCGAGCTCGGCGTCACGCAGCCGGGGATGACGATCGTGTGCGGTGACAGCCACACCTCGACGCACGGGGCCTTCGGCGCGCTCGCCTTCGGGATCGGGACGTCGGAGGTCGAGCACGTGCTCGCAACCCAGACGCTTCCGCAGCGCCGGCCGAAGACGATGCGCGTGCGTTTCGAAGGCGAGCTGCCGCTGGGCGTCACCGCGAAGGACGCGATCCTCGGCGCAATCGGCCGCATCGGCGTCGCCGGCGGGGTCGGGTACGTGATCGAGTACGCCGGCGCGGTCGTCCGCGGGCTCTCGATGGAAGGTCGGATGACGATCTGCAACATGTCGATCGAGGCCGGTGCGCGCGCGGGGCTGGTCGCGCCCGACGACACGACGTTCGCGTACCTCGAGGGCCGGCCGGGCGCGCCGTCCGGGGCGGCGTGGGAGCGGGCGCTCGATGCCTGGCGTGGGCTGCCCTCGGACGACGATGCCGTGTTCGACCGCGAGGTCGAGATCGACGCCGCGGGGCTGGCGCCGCAGGTGACCTGGGGGACGAACCCGGGGATGGTCGCGCCGGTGGACGGGGTCGTGCCCGACCCGGGGGCGCTCGAGGATGCCGCGGATCGCGCCGCAGCCGAGCGCGCGCTCGCCTATATGGCGCTCGAGCCGGGAACGCCGATCACGGAGATCGCGGTCGACCGGGTCTTCATCGGGTCGTGCACGAACGCCCGCATCGAGGATCTCCGGCTCGTCGCCGGCATCGTCGACGGACGCCGCGTCCATCCGTCGGTACGCGCGATGGTCGTCCCCGGGTCGGCGGCCGTCCGGCGGCAGGCGCAGGAGGAGGGCCTCGACGCGGTGTTCGAGCGCGCCGGGTTCGAGTGGCGGCTTGCCGGCTGCTCGATGTGCCTCGGCATGAATCCGGACGTGCTCGCGCCGGGCGAGCGCTGCGCGTCGACGTCGAACCGGAACTTCGAGGGGCGCCAGGGCCGCGGCGGCCGGACGCACCTGGTCAGCCCGGCAACTGCTGCCGCGGCGGCACTCACCGGCCGGCTGGCGGACGTCAGGGAGCTCGCGTGAAGGCGTTCAGGCAGACGACCGGACGCATCGCGGTGCTCGACCGCACCGACGTCGACACCGACCAGATCATCCCGAAGCAGTTCCTGAAGCGGATCGAGCGGACGGGGTACGGCGAGTTCCTCTTCCACGACTGGCGGCAGGACCCCGCGTTCGAGCTCAACCGGCCCGAGTACGAGGGCGCGACCGTGCTCCTCACCGGACGGAACTTCGGCTGCGGCTCGTCGCGCGAGCACGCCGCATGGGCGCTGCAGGACTACGGCTTCGAGGTGGTGATCGCGCCGTCGTTCGGCGACATCTTCGCGGCCAACTCGGCGCAGATCGGCCTCGTGCTGATCGTCCTCCCGGAGGAGGAGGTACAGCAGTTGATGGAGGCGCGGAAGCTGAGCGTCGACCTGGAGGCCCAGACCGTCACCGACCAGTTCGGCCACACCGTCGAGTTCCCGTTCGACCCGTTCCGGCGGCACATGCTGCTGAACGGCCTCGACGACATCGGCCTCACCCTCGAGCACGAGGACGAGATCTCCGCGTTCGAGGCGGCCGGGCCTTCGCCGGTCGACACGTCGGCGCTGCCCGCCTAGGAGACGCCGAAGGTGACCGTGACGGTCGCCTCGACGAGCGTCGTGCCCGCCTCGACCGGCGTGGAGGCGTCGCCGGCCGCCTTCGAAGTGAGCGGGGCCGGCGCCGGGGCGGCGCTGCTCTCGCTGACATCGGTGATCCGGCGGATGTGCAGGCCGGAGGCGCGGGAGATCGTCTGGGCCTTGCCCCTCGCGTTCGTGATCGCCGCGCGGAGCGCTGCGCGGTAGAGCGCGGTCGCGTCGGAGCGGACGAGGTTCGGGCCCGACACCTGGTTCGCGCCCGCCTCGACCGCGGCGTCGATCGTCGAGCCGACCTTGCCGAGGCCGCGGAGGGTCACCGAGACCGAGTTCGACGCCGTGTAGCCGACGACCGCGTCGCCGTTCTGCGAGTACCGCGGCGAGAGCGAGACGAGGTCGGTCCTGATGTCGGCGGCGGCGATCCCCTGGGCCTTCACGGCGGCGATCACCTTGGTCATGTCGTTCGCATTTCCGCGCAGCGCCGCCGAGGCGGTCTTCGCGTCGGTGGAGACGCCGAACGAGACCTGGGCCCGGTCCGGAGTGGTCGCGACGGAGCCCTGCCCGGTGACGATGATCGAGTGCTGGACGGCGGCCGCAGAGGATGCGCCCCCGGCCCCGGCCGTCCCGAGCACCAGGACGGCGGCGACGGCACCGATGACAGCGAGCGACTTCATGTGCCCTCTATACGCCGCCGACCGGATGCCGTGTCACATCCGGCCGTGGCGAAATTCGGGGCGTCAGGCCGTGGCGATCGAGGAGCCCAGGTACCGCTTCCACGTCGTCGGCAGCCCGGCCGGGGCGGCCAGGCGGACGAAGAGGACCGGAGCGGGTGGGCGCGGAGGCTTGCGCATCGTCATCGACGCCTCCTCCGGGAGGCGATCACCCTTGCGCAGGTTGCAGGGGGCGCAGGCGGTGACGACGTTCTCCCAGACCGAGCCTCCCCCGCGGCTGCGCGGGAGGACGTGGTCGAGGGTGAGCCGGCCGCCGGTCGTCCCGCAGTAGACGCAGCTCCAGTCGTCGCGGGCGAACAGCGCCCGGCGCGAGATCTTGCGCTGCGACGCCTGCGGCACGCGAACGTACTGGACGAGCCGGATCACGTGCGGCCGCGCGAACGTGTCGGTCGCCGAATGGAGCGGCGTCGCGTGCTCCTCGAGCACCTCGGCCTTCCCCTTGAAGACGAGCACATGCGCCCGCCGAACCGAGCAGACGTTCAGCGGCTCGTAACTTGCATTCAGGACGAGAACTTGTCCCAATCCGCCGACAGCGTAGCGAACGGCTACCGGATGGCTATCCCTCTGCCATCGCGCGCTCGACCGCCTGTTGCTCCTCGGGCGAGAGCGCGATCGGCGTCCGGCCCCGGTCGAGCTGCTTCACGTACACGCGCGCGTAGTCACGGCCCTGGATCGCCGTCAGGACGATGCCCGAGCGCGCCGAGTCGAGCAGCGCCAGCGACGCCGACTGGTGACCGCCGGTGTCCTCGTAGGCGTCGTACCGGATCAGCGCGGACCGCGAGAGCGCGCCATCGACACGGCGATCGACCCGGGCCAGCGCCGCTGCGATCTCGTCGACCGCGCGGTGCAGATCGTCGATCCGGCCCTGGAGCGAGACGGCGAACTCGACCACGTCGGCCTTGGCGTTGCTGCCCAACAGCACCTCCTGCGACTTGCGCAGCGCGTTCATCTTCGACAGCGCGAACAGCGCGAGCACGATCGCCGCGACCGCAACCGCGACTGCGCCGACCGCAATCCAGCCCGAGAGCGACACCTAACCGAGCGAGAAGATGACCGGGTACGACGCGGAGTTGTTCGAGGTGTTCTTCTCCTCCGGCACCGGCGCCACGTCGACCTTGACCGTCGTCTTGGTCGCGAACTGCACCTGGCCGAGGTTCCGGAAGATCACTTTCTGCTGCTCACCCGGGTTGATCAGGTCGATCGTCTTGTTCTGGACGATCGGCGTCGGCGACTGCTGGATTGTCAGCGTGACCTTGACCTGCACCTCCTGCGAGTCGCCCGTGTCCTCGACGGTGACCGCGAAGCCGAGGTCGGTCGTGGCGGTCACGGTGTTCTCGGCGTCGGTGGTGAGCTCCTGGTTTCCGGGCAGCGCCTCCGTCTTGACGATCCCGGTGCCGTGCAGGCCGCCGCCGGTGCCACCGCTGGTCGCCGCGCCCTGGAGCCGCTGGAGGATCGCCTCCCAGTACCGGCTGCTCGCGTAGTCGGGGCTGGTGACGAAGTTCGAGCCGGGCACTGCGACCCCCGTGATCCCCTCGCGCTGGAGCACGCCGCCGTTCCCCTGCGCGGGCGCCTGGAACAGGTCGTCCCACACGACGTCGCTGGCGACGAGCCGGGCGGCGGGTGGTTGGAGCAGCTTGAGCGCGTTCGTCGTCACGTTCTTGGGCGAGCGGGACGCCTGCGTGAAGCCGTCGCCGAGCCCGCGCAACCCGCTGACCCGGAACTCGAGCGCTTCGAGCGCCGACTGGTGCTGGAGGCGGAGCGGGCCGGGCGGATGGATCGAGCGGAGCGCGGCAACGTTCTGCTGCTCACGCTGCGCGAGGCCGGCGAGCTTCGACTCGAGCTCGGTGAACTTGATCCCCTGCGTCGTCAGCGCGTCGTTGAGCTCGCGCCCGATCTGCTCCGAGTCGTTCGCGACGACGCCGACCTTCTCGTAGTACTTCTTGTACGAGCTCTTCTTGCTCGCCCCTTGGCAGCTCGAGATCCAGAAGACGAACAGGACGATGATCAGGATCGCGAACGCGATCAGGCCGGCCAGCCGCAGCAGCGGGGTCATTCCGACCGGTGAGCGCCCGCCCCCCGTGGGAGGTCTGCGCGACCCGCGCCGTGGCGGCGGCTCCTGCTCGGCGCCAGGCGGCGGCTCCTCCTCGACCGGCTGGCGCGGCGGCGCCGGCTCGTCGTCGTCGAAGAAGTCGAAATCCAGATCGTCGTCGTGATTGCTCATAGCGCGGTTTGCAGCGGAATTCGGGTCACTGTAGCCCATTCCTTGCTCGCAAAAGGAGTTCGGCCGCCCACGGGAAACGTGTCAGGGGAATGGCGGAGGCCTCCGTTCACGCTGCTGCGGCGGGCCTGGTGCTCGACCGGTACCGCCCACTGAAGCCGCTGGGAAGCGGCGGCATGGGCTCGGTCTGGCACGCATTCGACGAGCGGAAGGGCCGCGAGGTCGCTCTGAAGATCGTTGCCCGCGCGGGCACCGCCGGTCCGCGGGCCGAGCGCGAGGCGACTGCGGCCACGCAGCTCAAGCACCCCGCATGCCTGCGCGCGTACGCACTCGCCCGCGACGAGGGCCATGTGTACATCGCCTACGAGTACGTCCCAGGCCGCACGCTCCGCCACGCGCTCGAACGCGGCGAGCTCGACGACGACGCGGCGATCGATGCCGCGGCGCAGGTGCTCGACGGGCTCGCGCACGCGCACGACCGCGGGATCGTCCACCGCGACGTGAAGCCGGCGAACATCCTGCTCGCGGACGGGGCCGACATCTCCGTTCGGATCCTCGACTTCGGCCTGGCGCTGATGAGCGAGGAGGAGACGCTGACCGCTGCCGGCGACGTTCCCGGGACACTCGCGTACATCTCCCCGGAGCGCCTCGCCGGCCGGCCGGCCGGCCCCGAGACCGACGTCTGGTCGACCGGCGTCCTGCTCTGGGAGGCGCTCACCGGACGGCACCCGTTCGGCGGCGGGCCGTTCCTCGAGCTCGCCAAGCGCATCGGCCGCGGGGCGCCGTCGCTCGCGACGGCCCGCCCGGATCTGCCGAAGCCGCTCGTCCAGCTCGTCGACGCCGCGCTCTCGCTCGACCCCGACAAGCGGCCGACCGCGGCCAAGCTCGCAGTCGGCCTGCGGCGCGCCGCAAAGAGCCGTCCGAACGCCAAGAACGTGGCCCCGAGGCAGCGGCTGTCGTTGCCGAAGATGCCTCCAGGCCTCGCGCGCGTCGCGCCGGCCGTCCCCGCCGCTCTCCTTGCCGGCTGGACGACGTCGACCCTCTCCTTCTTCCCTGCCCACTGGCCGCTGGGCCTCGCCGCCGTCGCGGCTGCGCTGACCGTCTTCATGCCGCGGCTCGGCGCCGCCTTCGCGCTCGCCGTCCCGATCCTGCCCCTGGGCAACATCTCGCTCGGCCTCGCCGTCCTGTACAGCGTGCTCGCGCTCGGCTGGCTCGTGCTCTTCTGGCCCCACCCGCGCGTCGCCCTCCTGTTCGTCATGGGCCCGCTGCTCGCTCCGCTCGGACTGCTCGGGCTCGTCCCACTGGGGATGCTGCCCGCGGGCGGCGCCCCGCGCCGAGCCGCCCAGGCGGCTGCTGCCGTGATCTCCGCCGCGATCGTGGCGGCAATCGCCGGTCACGGACTGCCGATCGTCGGCGGCCCGGCTCCCGATCTGTCCATCGGCGGCGCCGGCGGCCCGCTCCAAGCCGGCGGAGCGCTCTGGACCGGCCTCACGGATGCGCGCCCGCTGTTGCTCGAGACGCTCGCGCTCGCGGCGGCCGCCGCGGCCGTGGGATCGTGTCGCAGGCGCGGCCCGTGGGGCGGAGCCGTGTTCGGTGCCCTCCTCACGTCGCTGACCCTGCTCGCCGACCCGGGCGCGGCGGCGATCCCGCTCGTCGCGGCCGGCTGGGCCTGCGCACTGCTGATCGCCGCAGAACCACCGGTGCAACGGCCCCCCGGCCGGGTCATCGGCTTCATCCGGAGCGTCTTCCCGCTGCGCCCCCGCCTGCACCCCGTTCAGCAAGCCTAAGTACACTCGACACCGGGGTAGACCCTGGTCGTGAGCGTGCTGCGCAGCATCGAACAGAAGATCGAGGGCCTCTTCGAAGGCCTGTTCGGTCGCGCCTTCCGGACGAACGTCCAGCCCGTGGAGCTCGCCCGGAAACTGGTCAAGGAGATGGAGGACCACCGGACGGTCTCGGTGTCACGTGTGTACGTCCCGAACGAGTACACCGTCTACCTCTCGCCCGCCGACCGGAGCCAGTTCACCGACTACGAGAGCTCGCTCCGGACCGAGCTCCAGGACTACCTCGCCGAGCACGCAAAGCGCGAGGGGTACGTGCTCCTGACGCCGCCGACAGTGCAGCTCGAGACCGACGACGACCTGGCGATGGGCGAGTTCGGGATCGCCACGCGGATGGTGCAGGGCGAACGGGCGAAGGGCGGCGAGCCGGTGCCGGAGCCGCAGGTCGAGGCCGGCGCGACGATGATCTACCGGCCGCGCGAGCCGCTGCCGCCCGAGGGGCCTGCGCCCGACGTCGCGCTCGCGCAGGAGATCGTCACGCTCACCGTCGAGGGCAAGCGCCGCGAGATCGACAAGCGCCGCGTCGTGATCGGCCGCTCGAAGGACTGCGACGTGCAGCTCTCCGATCCGAACTCGTCGCGGCGCCATGCGGAGCTGCGCCAGGAGGGATCGGCGTACTGGCTGATCGACCTCGACTCGACGAACGGCTCCAACGTGAACGGCCGGCGCACGGCCAGGGCCAAGCTGTCGAACGGGGACGTGATCACGATCGGCTCCACCGATCTGCTCTTCGAGCGGAAGCTCGTCGAGTGACCGAGATCGGCTCGCTGGCAGTCGGCGAAGCGCTGCTCATCCTGAAGATCCTCTTCCTGCTGCTCCTCTACCTCTTCATCTGGCGCATCGTGCGCACCGCCAGCCGCGACCTGCGGCTCCCGCAGGAGAGCTTCGTCCTCGCGCCGGAGCAGGCGGCCGGGCTGCTCGGCGGCTCGAAGCCTGTCAGCACCGGCCGGCTCGTCTTCCCCGACGGGCACAAGCGCGGGCTCGACTCGCGGACGGTGACGATCGGGCGCACCGCCGACAACGACATCCCGCTGGTGGACGACTTCACGTCGGCGCGCCACGCCAGGATCGAGCCGCGCCGCGACGGCGTGTGGGTCGCGGACGCCGGCTCGACGAACGGCACGTACGTGAACGGGGAGAAGCTGACGAAGCCGCATCGCCTGGAGCCCGGCGATGTCGTCCGCGTCGGGAACACCGACCTCCGGTACGAACGATGAAGCTCACGCAGCACGCCGTGGTCACCCATCCCGGCCGCCGGCGGCGGCGCAACGAGGACGCGTACGTCGTGCAGCCGCCGCTGTTCGCGGTCGCGGACGGGATGGGCGGCGCCCAGGCGGGCGAGATCGCATCGCGGATCGCGGCCGACGTGCTCCGCGACTCCGCCGGCGGGACGGGCGAGGACGCGGTCGTCGCGGTGATCCAGGAGGCGAACCGGCAGGTCTACGAGGCGGCCGAGAGCGACGAGGCGAGAGCCGGCATGGGAACCACGGTGACCGCCGCGCTCGTCGGGGACGACACCGTATGGATCGGCCACGTCGGCGACTCGCGCGCGTACCGCGTCCGCGACGGAGCGCTCCAGCAGCTGACCGACGACCACTCGCTGGTCGCCGAGCTCGTCCGCAGCGGGAAGCTCTCCCCCGAGGAGGCCGACACGCACCCACAGCGCTCCGTGATCACCCGCGTGCTCGGCACCGACCCCGAGGTCGACGTCGACACGTTCGAGGTCGCGACGCTCCCGGGCGACGTGTTCATGATCTGCTCGGATGGCCTCACCTCGATGGTCGACGACGCGGCGATCCTGGCGATCGTCGAACGCACCCGCGACGACCTCGACCGCACCGCGAACGCGCTCGTCGACGCCGCGAACAAGGGCGGCGGCGAGGACAACATCACCGTCGTCGTCTTCGAGGTCGGCGAGGGCTCCGCCGAGGACACGCAGACGCTGCCCGCGATCCGGCAGCCGGAGCCGGTCGACGACGAGAAGACGCTGACCGAGCTCGACGCGATCTCGGCCGTGGACGACACGATGCTGGTCTCGCGGGACGAGCTCGAGGCGATGACGGCCGCCACCGCCGGCCGCGCACCGCCGGCGCCGCGTGTCGGCCGCGGCGATCGCCGCGATCTGCATGACCGTGATGATCGTCTTCGCCGCCCTCGTCGTCTGGAGCATGTCCCGCTCGTACTTCGTCGGCGTGCAGGCCGACGGGCACCTCGCGGTCTACCAGGGCTTCCCGTGGAACATCGTCGGCAGCGTCCGCCTGTACCGCGTGCGCTACGAGAGCCCCGTGCTCGCGGGCGAGCTGTCGCAGACCGAGCGCCGCCGGCTGTTCGACCACGACCTGCGCAGCTACCAGCGCGCGCTCGACGCCGTCACGCACTACGAAGCCGAGGTCGTGCCGTAACCGCCCGCAACCGCGAACTGGCGAATCTCGTCGCGGTCGGGCTGATCACCGGCCTCGGGTTCGCCAGCGTCTACATCGCACGGCAGTCGGTGATCTCGGCCGGCTCGGTCTCGTACGCCCTGATCTTCCTGGGCCTCTACCTCGTCGCGCACGCGATCACGCGGTTCACGGTGCCCTGGGCCGACCCCTACCTCCTGCCGCTGACCGGCCTGCTGACGGCGATCGGGCTGACCGAGATCTACCGCCTCGGCCCGACCGACGCGTTCCGGCAGGGCTTCTGGATCGTCGTCGGCGTCGGCGCGTTCGCGCTCACCCTCGTCGTGCTGCGTGAGGACTTCCGCGTGCTCGAGAGCTACAAGTACCTGTTCGGGATCTCCGCGGTCGCGCTGCTGATGCTGCCGGCCCTGCCCGGCCTCGGGACGACGATCAACGGCGCCCGGCTCTGGGTCAAGATCGGCCCGCTCCAGTTTCAGCCGGGCGAGCTGGCCAAGATCGCGCTGATCGTCTTCCTGGCCGGGTACCTGCGCGAGAAGCGCGAGACGCTCGCGCAGGGGCGCCTGAAGGACTTCGGGCCGCTGCTCGCCATCTGGGGCGCGGCGATGCTCGTCCTCGTCGAGACGAACGACCTCGGCAGCGCGCTCCTCTACTTCGGGATCTTCCTGGCGATGCTCTACGTCGCCACCGGACGCGCGCTGTTCGTGCTGATCGGCCTGCTGCTGTTCGCCGGCGGCGCCGCGGTCGCCTACCAGACGATCGGCCACGTCCGCGACCGCGTCGAGATCTGGCTGAACCCGTGGCAGGACCCGCACGGGAACGGCTACCAGATCGTCCAGTCCTCGTACTCGATCGCCCACGGCGGCTTCTGGGGGACAGGGCTCGGGCGCGGGACGTTCACGACCACCAACGGCACCGGCCTGATCCCGTACGTGAACACCGACTTCATCTACTCCGCGCTCGCGCAGGAGCTCGGGCTGATCGGGGCCGCGGGCGTCCTGCTCGTCTACATGGTGTTCGCGCTGCGCGGCTTCCGGATCTCCCTGCTCGCGCAGGACGGCTTCTCGAAGCTGCTCGCCGCCGGCCTCACCTTCGCGTTCGCGCTGCAGACGTTCATCATCGTCGGCGGCCTGCTCCGGGTGATCCCGCTGACCGGGATCACGCTCCCGTTCATCAGCTACGGCGGCTCGAGCATCGTCGCCAACTTCGTCCTGCTCGCGGGCCTCCTGCTCGTCTCCAACCGGGCGAACGCACCCAGATGAACAGGCAGATCACGCGTCTGTCGATCGTCGCGCTGGGGCTGCTGGCCGCGCTGGTCGTCGCGACGACCTACTGGCAGACGTGGGCGCCCGCCGGCCTGGCGGCGCGGCAGGACAACGCGATCCTGCGCGTAGCGCAGTTCAAGGTCCGGCGCGGCCTGATCTACTCGAGCGACGGCAAGCTGCTCGCGGCGCGGCGCGCGACGAAGGCGGGCGGGGAGACCTTCTACTTCCGCCGCTACCCGAGCGGCCCGCTCGCGGCGCAGGTGGTCGGCTACTCGACGCAGTCGCGGTCGCGGGCGGGGCTCGAGCGCTCGCTCGACGACTACCTGACCGCGTCGAACTCGCACCTGAACACGGTGCTGCGGCGGACGCTCGACACGCTGAAGGGCTCGACGGTCACCGGGAACAACCTCGTGCTGACGATCGACTCGAAGGCGCAGCAGGCGGCGCTCGACGCGCTGGGCGACAACTGCGGCGCGGTGGTAGCACTCGACCCGAGGACCGGCGCCGTGCTCGTGATGGCGTCGTCGCCGTCGTACGACCCGAACCTGGTCGAGCGCCACTTCGGCGCGATCGCCCGGCGCGCCACGAACGTGAACTGCTCGCCGGGCGCGCCGCTGATCAACCGCGCGACGAGCGGCCTGTACACGCCCGGCTCGACCTTCAAGGTGATCACCGCGGCCGCGGCGCTCGACACCGGCGCGTTCACGCCCGACTCGACGTTCCTCGACCCGGGGTACTGCACCGAGTACGGCAAGAAGGTCTCGAACTACGCCGACCAGAGCGGGCCGGAGGTCTTCGGCCGCGTGAGCTTCACGACCGCACTCCAGCACTCGATCAACGCCGTCTTCTGCGAGATCGGCAAGAAGATCGGCCCGCTGGCGATCCTCGACTACGCAAAGCGGTTCGGCTTCTACGACGACCCGCCGCTCGAGACGCCGTCCAGCGAGCGGTCGCCGAGCGGGCTGTACGACCACGGCCGCCTGTTCCGGCCGCACGACCCGAACCAGGTCGACCCGGGCCGGCTCGCGTTCGGCCAGGAGCGGCTGCAGGTCACTCCGCTGCAGATGGCGATGGTCGCCGCGGGGATCGCCAACGACGGCGTCGTCATGCAGCCGTACGTGGTCGAGAAGATCACGACGCCCGGCGGCTCGATCGTCGTCCAGCACACGCCGAAGGTGCACTCGCGCCCGATCTCCGCCACGACCGCGAACGCCCTGACCCGGATGATGGAATCGGTCGTCACCGGCGGCACGGGCACCGCGGCGCAGATCCCCGGTGTCGCCGTCGCCGGCAAGACCGGCACGGCGGAGACCGGTGCGGCCGGCGTGAACACCACCTCGTTCATCGCCTTCGCCCCCGCCAACGCCCCGCGGGTCGCCATCTCCGTCTTCCTCGAGAACCAGCACGGCGTCGGCGGGCACACCGCAGCGCCGGTCGCGAAGACGGTCATGGAAGCGTTGCTCCGCAGGAGCGGTCACTAACCTTCAGCCGAGGATGCCGGGCCCCGACACCCTCATCGACCAGGTTTTCGACGGCCGCTACAAGGTGGTCCGCAAGCTGGGCACCGGCGGGATGGCGAACGTCTACCTCGCCGAGGACCAGGAGTTGGGCCGCCGCGTGGCGCTGAAGATGCTCGACGACCGCCACGCGCAGGACGAGCAGTTCGTCGAGCGCTTCCGCCGCGAGGCGAAGAACGCGGCCGGGCTGTCGCATCCGAACATCGTCTCGATCTACGACCGCGGCGAGGCCGAGGGCACCTACTACATCGCGATGGAGTACCTGGAGGGCCGCACCCTCAAGGAGCTCCTGGTCGCGCGCGGTCCGACGCCGATCCCGGTCGCGATCGACTACGCACGCCAGATCCTCGCGGCGCTCGGGTTCGCGCACCGCAACGGCGTCGTCCACCGCGACATCAAGCCGCACAACGTCGCGGTCGCACCGGACGGGCGGCTGAAGGTGATGGACTTCGGCATCGCCCGCGCCGGGGCGAGCCAGATGACCGAGACCGGCTCGATCATCGGCACGGCGCAGTACCTGTCGCCCGAGCAGGCGCGGGGCGCGCCGGTCGGCCCCACCTCCGACATCTACTCGGTCGGGATCGTCCTCTACGAGATGCTCACGGGCACGGTCCCGTTCACGGGCGACACGCCGCTCGAGATCGCGATGAAGCACCTGTCGGCGACGCCCGAGCCGCCGTCCGAGCGGCGCCCGGACGTTCCGCACGAGCTCGACTCGATCGTCCTGCGCGCGCTGGCGAAGACCCCCGACGCCCGGTACCAGAGCGCGGAGGAGATGGACGCCGACCTCGCGCGGGCCGCGCGCGGGCAGGCGATCGCGCCTGAGACCGAGGAGATGGCGACCCAGGTGCTGCGCGGCGTCGGCGCCGTGACGACGGTCTCGTCCGCGCCGACGGAGATCGTGCAGCGCCCCGTGACGGTCGTACCGGCGTCAGGCCCGCCGCCCGCGTACGGCTCGCCGACCGGGTTCTACGAGTACGACGAGCCGATGCGTCGACGGTCGATCTGGCCGTGGCTGCTCGCCTTGCTGCTGGTCGCGGCCGCGATCGTCGCCGGCTGGTACGTCTACACCAAGATCCAGGACCAGCTCGCCGCGACGAAGCCGATAGACGGTGCCGTTCGTCGAGGGGATCAAGGAGGTGAACGCGGTCGCGAAGATCCGCGACGCCGGGTTGAACCCCGTGATCATCCGCCGGGCCGACGACAAGGTGCCCGCAACCTTCGTCGTCACGCAGGATCCCACCGCCGGCACGCACACGGACAAGGGCAACCCGGTGAAGATCGTCGTCTCGACCGGCCTGCCAAAGGTCGACGTCCCGAATGTCGTCGGCAAGCAGGCGACCGACGCGGTCGCGTTGCTCACCGAGCAGGGGCTGAAGGCCGACGTTCACCGCGTGAACTCGGACAAGGAGACCGGCATCGTCACCGGCCAGGATCCGGCCGGAGGCAAGAGCGTCGTGAAGGGGACAAAGGTGCGGATCAACGTCTCGCAGGGGCCGAAGCCGATCCCGATCCCGCCGGTCGTCGGCGTGCCGTACGAGCAGGCTGCGGCCCAGCTCCAGGGCGCCGGCTTCGCCGTGCTGCGCATCGACGTCGACTCGAACGACCCTCGGGGCACGGTCGTGCAGCAGGATCCGGGCGCGAACAGCCTCGCCTCGAAGGGCGCGACCGTGACCCTGCGTGTCTCGAAGGGCCCGACCGAGTCGGTGGTGCCCGATGTCTCCAGCATCTCGCGGACCGACGCGATCACGACGTTGCGCAACTCGGGCTTCAAGGTGGTCGTGGAGGTCAGTGATGTCCAGGATCCGTCGCTCGACGGCATCGTGCTGTTCCAGACCCCGCCTGCCCAGACGTTGGCCAAGCCGGGCACAACGGTGACGATCACGGTCGGCAACTACGTCGCCCCGCCGACGACGACGACCGCGCCGATCACGACCGCACCGACGACGACCACGACGCCGACCACCACCGACATCACGACCGACACGACGACGACCCCGTGACTCGCCGCCGCGTCGCCGTGCTGATGGGCGGGCGCTCGTCCGAGCACCCGGTCTCGCTCGCGTCGGCGCGTTCCGTGATCGAGGGACTCGACCCCGACCGCTACGAGGTCGTCACGGTCGAGATCGACCGCGAGGGGCAGTGGGCGCTCGGGTCCGGACACGTCCCGAAGGAGCTCGCCCCGGTGTCAGACACCGGAACGATGCTCGTTCCGGGGGGTTCCAGCGAGGTCGCGGCCACGCTGGCCGGGGTCGAGGTGGTGCTGCCGATCCTGCATGGGCCGTTCGGCGAGGACGGGCGCCTGCAGGGGCTGCTCGAGATGGCGGGGGTGCCATACGTAGGCGCCGACCATGCCGCCTCGGCGCTGTGCATGGACAAGGACCTGTTCAAGGCGATCATGCGCGACCAGGGCATCCCGGTCACGCGGAACATCACGCTGCGGGACGGTGCCGCGCCGGAAAATCCGTTCGGCTACCCGGTCTTCGTCAAGCCCGCTCGCCTCGGCTCGTCAGTGGGGATCTCGAAGGCGCACGACGACGAGGAGCTGCGCATCGCCGTCGAGCTCGCGTTCCGCCACGACGAGAAGATCCTGGTCGAGGAGTTCGTCTCCGGGATCGAGGTCGAGGTCGGCGTGCTCGGCAACCGCGAGCCGTTCGCGTCGCTCGTCGGCGAGATCGCCGTCACGCACAACGAGTGGTACGACTACGAGGCGAAGTACGACGACGGCGAGATGAACCTCGTCGTCCCGGCCCGGATCACGCCGGAGCAGACCGAGCGCGTCCAGACGCTGGCCGTCCAGGCGTTCGTCGCCACCGAGTGTGAGGGAATGGCCCGCGTCGACTGCTTCGTCGCGCGACGACGGCGAGGTGCTGATCAACGAGCTGAACACGATCCCGGGCTTCACCGCGACGAGCGTCTACGCGAAGCTGTTCGAGGCGTCGGGGATCGTGTACCCGGACCTGCTCGAGCGGCTGGTCGAGCTCGCGCTCGAGCGTCACGAGCGCCGGTCGCGGCTGGCCTACTAGGGCTCAGAGCGTCGTCGCGGCGAGGCGGTCGGCGATCGCCTCGAGGATCTTGGTCTGGAGCTCGGGCGACGTGCGCATGCAGCTCCCTGAACGCGCGGTCGGTGATCACGAGCGCGCGCATCGGCGTGAGCGCGGTCACGGTCGCCGTGCGCGCCTGGTCGGTGACGAGCGCGATCTCGCCGAAGAAGTCGCCGGGGCCGAGCGGCGGCACGCGGGTCCGAATCGGCCTGCACCTCGGCGCTCCCCTCGAGGAGGACGAAGAACTCGCGGCCGCGGTCGCCCTGCTGCGTCAGCACCTTGCCCGCGGGCAGGTCGATCTCGTCGGCGAGCTGTGCGATCCGCGCGAGCTCCGCCTTCGAGCACCGCGCGAACAGCGGTACCGACTCCATCGCTGCGATCTTCGTATCGGGCGCCACGGAATCGCGAGTCTAAACCGAAGTCAGCGCGCCGTCACCTCGTTCACGTGCGTGCGCGGGAACCCCGGCGCGAGGCGCGTGATCCAGACGAGGTAGTACTGCCGCGGCGGTCGGAACGTCGAGCGAGAATGTCGTGGTTCCGCCGACCGTCATCGAGGCCGACACGGAGTCGAACGGCCCGCTCGACGAGGCCCCGGACTCGACCTTGGCGATGTAGCCGGGCGTGTCGGTGACGACCGTCAGCGAGCGCAGCCGCGTCGGCCGGCCCGCGTCGAACACGATCCCGACGCCGTCCTTGAGGTTCCCGAACGACGCCGTGCCGTACCGCTCGGTCTCCCAGAAGGTCTTGACGTTGCCGTCGGTCGCGTTCGGCACCTCCTCGTCGTGCTCGCGGCCGTCGCCCTGCGGGTCGTACGCGTTCGAGGCGGTCAAATGGACGAGCACGCCGCCGCCGCCGCCGTCCCGAGCCCGAGCCGCGCAGCCCGAAGTACACGCCGGCGGCGACCGCGAGCGCCGACGATCGCGAGGAGCAGGAGCCAGAGCGGCGACGGTCGCCGGCGGCGGCGCTGTGGACGCGGCCGCGCCGGCTCGACCGGGGGCGCCGAGATCACGGTGCGCTCCGCGTCCGGCTCCGCGAGCGCCCCGAGGCAGCCGTCGAGCTCGGCCACGAGCTCCCCCATCGACTGGAAGCGGTCGTCCGGATCCTTCGCCATCGCGCGCCGCAGCGCAGCGTCTACCCGAAGCGGCACGTCGGGCCGCGCGAGGGCGATGCTCGGCACCGGGTCGTTGACGTGCTTCATCGCGACCGCGACGAAGCTGTCGCCGGAATAGGGAGGTTCGCCGGCGAGCAGCTCGTAGAGCACGACGCCGAGCGAGTAGATGTCCGTGCGCGCGTCGGCAGGACGGCCGGTCGCCTGCTCCGGGGAGATGTACTCGCTCGTCCCGAGCACCGTGCCGGTCTGTGTCAGGCCGATGTTCATGTCCATCGAGCGGGCGATCCCGAAGTCGGTCACCTTGACGTCGCCGTTGCCGAGCGAGGCACGTTCTGCGGCTTCACGTCGCGGTGGACGAGGCCCTGCGCGTGCGCGAACGCCAACGCTCGCCCGATCTCGACACCGAGCTCGAGCGCGTCCCGCACGGGCAGCCGTCCCTTGCTCTGGACGAGCTGCTTCAGGTTCTGGCCGTCGACGTACTCGAAGACGATGAACTGGCGGCCCTCCGCCTCGCCCCGGTCGATGACGGTGACGATGTTCGGGTGCGAGAGCTTCGCCGCCGACCGCGCCTCGCGGCGGAACCGCTCGATGTTGTCGTCGTCGCCCGAGTAGTGCTCGTGGAGAACCTTGATCGCGACGTGGCGCTCGAGCAGCCGGTCGCGCGCCCGGTAGACACTCGACATGCCGCCCGTGCCGACGAGCTCCTCGAGCTCGTACCGATCCGCAATCACCTCGCCGACCTTCACGGGGGAATTGTCCCTGCGGTGGGAGAACTAGGCGCCGGTCAGCACGTGCTCGAGCGCCTGCTCCCACACCCCGAGGGCCTCCTCGAGCTCGGCGTCCGCGATCGTCAGCGGCACGAGCACGCGGACGACGTTGGAGTAGATGCCCGCGCTGAGCAGCAGCAGCCCGTTGCGGAACGCCTCGTCGCAGACGGCCGACACGAGCTCCGGTGCCGGGTTCTTCGACTCGCGGTCGTGGACGAGCTCGATCGCGAGCATCGCGCCGAGCCCGCGGACGTCGCCGATCTCGTCGAAGCGGCCCTGCCAGCCGAGCATCCGCGACCGCATCGTCTCGCCGATCGCGGCCGAGCGCTCGACCAGGCTCTCCTCGTCGAACACGTCGAGGACGGCAAGCGCCGCCGCCTGCGCGACCGGGTTGCCGACGTACGTTCCGCCGATCGCGTTCGGGCCGGGCGCGTCCATGATCTCGGCCTTGCCGAGCACACCCGAGAGCGGCAGGCCGCCGGCGATCGACTTGGCGATCGTGATCAGGTCGGGCTCGACGTCGTAGTGCTCGATCGCGAACAGCTTGCCGGTGCGGCCGAAGCCGGTCTGCACCTCGTCGACGATCATGACGATCCCGTTGTCGTCGCAGATGCGGCGGATCCCTTCCATGAACTCCGGCGGCGCGACGACGAAGCCGCCCTCGCCCTGGACGGGCTCGACGACGATCGCGGCGACGGTCTCGGCTGCGACCTGCGTGATCAGCGCGCGCTCGAGCGCGCCCAGCGCCGTGCGCGCGTCGGGACCGCGGTAGTCGTTGGCGAACGGCACGCGGTAGATCTCGGGCGCGAACGGGCCAAGGCCGGCCTTGTACGGGTGCGTCTTCGAGGTGAGCGACAGCGAGAGCAGCGTGCGGCCGTGGAAGCCGCCCTCGAACGCGATCACCGCGGGACGGCCCGTGTACGCGCGGGCGAACTTGACCGAGTTCTCGACCGCTTCGGTGCCGGCGTTGAAGAACGCCGCCTTGGCGTCGGCCGCTGAACGGCGCCCGCTCGAGCAGCCGCTCGGCCAGCTCGATGTAGCCCTCGTACGGGATGATCGTGAAGTCGGTGTGCGCGAAGCGGCCGAGTTGCTCCTGCGCGGCCGCGACCACCTTCGGGTGCGAGTGACCGACGTTGAGGCAGCCGACGCCGCCGGTGAAATCGACGAACGTGTTCCCGTCCACGTCGGTGAGCAGCGCGCCGCGCCCCTCGGCCGCGATGATCGGGAAGGTCAGCGCCATCGGCCCTGCGACCACCCGTTCCTTGCGCTCGAGGATCTCGCGTGAGCGAGGCCCCGGAACCTCTGTGCGAAGGTCGATCGAGCGCGTCGCCGCCATACGGCCACGATAGCTCAGCGACCGGATCGGCCGGATGGGCACCACGTAGAATCGCTGCGTGGTTCTCTCCGACCGAACGATCGACCGCCTGCTCGCCGAGGGCCGGATCGAGATCGACCCGTACGACCCGACGCTGCTGCAGCCGTCGAGCGTGGACGTGCGCGTCGACCGTTACTTCCGGGTCTTCCGGAACTCCCGCTACCCGTTCATCGACGTCAAGCAGGAGCAGGAGGGAATGACCGAGCTGGTCGAGATCGGCGACGAGCCGTTCATCCTCCATCCCGGCGAGTTCGTGCTCGGGTCGACGCTGGAGCGGGTCAAGCTGCCGGACGATCTCGTGGCACGGCTGGAGGGGAAGTCGAGCCTCGGGACGGCTCGGGCCTCCTGATCCACTCGACCGCCGGCTTCATCGACCCCGGCTGGGACGGCCACGTGACGCTCGAGCTGTCGAACGTCGCCAACCTGCCGATCACGATCTACCACGAGATGAAGATCGGCCAGCTGTCGTTCGTCCAGCTCACCGAGCCGAGCGCGAACCCGTACGGCAGCGACGGGCTCGGATCGAAGTACCAGGGCCAGAAGGGCCCCACGCCGAGCCGGTACTGGAAGAACTTCCAGTGATCCTGGTCACCGGGGGCAACGGGCTTCGTCGGGCCGCGGATCGTCCATGCGCTGCGCGCGCAGGACCGGGCGGTGCGCGCGCTCGTCCGCAAGCCCGAGCAGGCGACGACGCTGAAGAACTGGGGCTGCGAGCTCGTCCAGGGCGACGTCACCGACGCGGAGAGCCTGCGCCGCGCAGCCGACGGCTGCGACACGGTCGTCCACCTGGTCTCGATCATCACCGGGAAGCCCGAGGCGTTCGAGCGCGTGATGGTCGAGGGCACGCGGAGCCTGGTCGCAGCGGCGAAGGAGGCCGGCGTCCGGCGGTTCGTCCTGATGAGCGCGCTCGGGCTGAGCGACGAGACGCGCACGCTCGTCCCGTACTACGCGTCCAAGTGGGAGATGGAGAGCGCTGTGAAGGGCTCCGGGCTCGAGCACGTCGTCTTCCGGCCGAGCTTCGTCTTCGGCCGCGACGGCGGCGTCCTGCCGCTCTTCGTGCGTCAGGTGCGCTGGTCGCCGGTCACGCCCGTGATCGGCAACGGCGAGCGCCGGCTGCAGCCGATCTGGGTCGACGACGTCGCCGCCTTCTTCGCGGCCTCGATCGACACGCCCGCGGTGAACCAGACGTTCGACCTCGTCGGACCTGACGCGGTGACCTGGAACGAGTTCTACGAGCGGATCGCCCGCACGCTCGGCAAGCGGCGCGGCAAGCTGCACATCCCGGTCTCGCTCGCCCGGGCCGGCGCCGTCATGACCGAGCTCCTGCCCAGCCCGCCGCTGACGCGCGACCAGCTGACCATGCTCGAGGCCGGCGACAACGTCGCCGACCCGGCCCCCGCTCACGACGCGTTCGGCATCGAGCCGATCTCGCTCGACGAGCAGCTTCGCCGCGCGACTTGATGTAGGGTCGCGCCGATGCGCACGACGATCGTCGCGCTGCTCGTCACCATCGGCCTCGTCGCCGCCGGCTGCGGCAGCGGGGGCTCCTCGAGCAGCAAGCCGCTGACGAAGGCCCAGTACCAGGCGCAGCTCCAGCAGATCTCGAACGACATCGGCTCGCAGCTGAAGACGTCGATCGGCTCCTCGAAGAACCTCAAGAAGGGCGACGTCCCGAAGATCCAGGATGCGCTGAACTCGTTCTCGGACAAGATCGCTGCGATGAAGCCGCCGGCGAACGTGAGCGACCTCAACCAGCAGCTCGCGGCCGCGATGAATCAGCTCTCGAGCGACCTGCCGGGCATCATCTCCAACCTCGACAGCGCGAAGGACCCGTCGGCCGCGATCACCGCGCTCTTCGGCGCGAAGTCGCTCCAGGCCCTGATCAAGCTCCAGAGCGAGTTCAAGGCCAAGGGCTACGACATCAGCACCCTGCTGAACTCCTAGCGGTCCTGACCCCTTGAAAAGACCGAGGGCCGCTTGCGCGGCCCTCGTATCTCGGTTACCAGCCTGTATTAGCAGGGGCGCTTCCGGCTACTCCCCATGGAGAGCGGCGGCGCTTACAGCGAGCCCCATACGCTGGCTAGACGATTCCCCTCTCGGGTCCGAGGGACACGCCCCTACTGGCTGGCACCTCCACTGCCCGTACTGTGAACTTCACTCAAGCCGGACCACCTCCTTTCCGCGGTTGATCGCACTCTAGCGAGTCGGTCAGGACGACGCTAATCTCGAGGCCGCGATCGAGCGGGACGGTGACGCTCTCGAGGGCCGGATCGGCCTGGCGCGAACGCGAGTAGGCGCCCAGCGTCTCCTCGTGCGAGAGGACGTTGTCGGCGACGATCAGCCCGCCGGGCTCGACCTTCGGCCGCGCGAGCCGGAAGTACGTCTCGTAGTCCTCCTTCTCGGCGTCGATGAAGACGACGTCGAAGACGTCCTCGATCGCCGGAACGCCGGCGTGCGCGTCGCCCTCGACGAGCTCGGCCCATTCGTCCAGCCCGGCTTCCGCGATGTTGCGGCGCCACGCGGCGCACTTCGCGGGGTCGTGCTCGAGCGAGACGACGCGGCCGCCGAGGATCCGCGCGCCGGCGGCGAGCCAGATCGTCGAGTAGCCTCGCGAGCCGCCGATCTCGAGCACCTCGCACCCGGCCTGCGGCGCGACGAGCGCGAACAGGAAGCGCCCGGTGGTCGGCGACACCGCGCGCGACCGCAGCGCCTGTTCGACCCCGCGTGCCCGCTCGTCCGCGTCCTCCGCCGCAAGGCGATCGAGCACGGCGCGCACGCGGTCGTCGAGCACGCGGCGAATCGTTACGAAATTGGCGCACTTCTGCGCGTATAAGGGTCAGACCCCTGCCATGTCCGCTTTGGCCGATCGCGGACGGCCGCGGGCCAGCGCGTCCCGGAACTCGCTGACCGTGAGCAGCGCACCGGCGACGGCCAGCGCGATCACCAGCCCCCACCTCGTGGTGAATCCGCCGATCTCGGTCCACGGCGAGTCCGGCACGGTCATCGACAACGCGAGGAACGCGAGCAGGCCGGCGGCCATCTCGAACAGCGGGACCTTCTTCCGCGCCTTCTTCGACTTCGCCTTCTGCAGATAGTGGATCTCGACCCAGACGGGCGCGAGCACGGCGACGACGCCGAGCAGCGTCCACCGCACCCACTCGGCGCTGCCGGCGCCGACGGCGGCGAGCAGCGCGATGAAGAGCGTCACCGGCTCGGCCGGGATGAACGCGACCAGGCTGGAGACGATTCGCTCCTGTGCGTCGGCCGCCCCAGGGACGCGGCCGGGCCGCGCCTTCCCTTCGGCGGCGGCGTCCTCCTGCAGGGCGCGGACGGACGCGAGGGAGATCAGGCTCATGGGGCCTCCTTCTTCCAACAACTGACGGCGCCGCGATCATACGCCCCATGCCGCGCAGAATCGAGGTCGCCGACGACGCGTTCCGCCTGCACTACAGCGGCCTCTCCTCGTGGATCATGATCCTGCGCACCGTCGAGGTGCCGTACACCGAGATCGAGCAGGTCGACGTCGGCCTGGAGCCGCTCCCGCGCTTCTACTTCCGGATCGGCCAGTACCTCCCGCGGAAAGGGATCATCCGCGGCCGGTTCAAGGGCGGCGGGCGCTGGTTCTTCTTCGACCTCCACCACCGGGAGCGCGCGGTCGTCCTGCGCACGATCCCCGGCTCGCACTACAAACTGCTGGCGTTCGAGCCCACGGCCGGCGAGGACCCCGGGCAGATCGCCGCCGAGATCAGAGCTCGACTTTGATCATCCCGTCCTCGATCAGGACGGGATAGACCGAGACCGGCTCGTACGCCGGGAGCGTCAACGCGTTCCCCGACCGGATGTCGAAATTCGCGCCGTGCCTCGGGCAGACGACCACGCCGGTCTCCGCGTCGAACTCGCCCTCGCAGAGCGGGCCGTCGTCGTGCGAGCAGCGGTCCTCGAGCGCGTAGTACCGGCCATCGAGGTTGTAGACGCCCACCGATACGAGCCCGGCGGTGACGATCTTCATCTCGCCCGGCGGGAGCTCCTCGACCGGGCAGACGTTCAGGGCCGGCACGGTTACTTGAGTTCCAGCTCGTCGAGCTCGGCCAGGCTGTCGGGAAGCGGAGTGCCTTTCCCCTTGTGCAGCGCGAGCCTGAGCGTGGTCAGGCCGAGGAGCGCGCACTTCAACCGCACCGGCGTGAGCGGGATGCCGATCTCCTCGAGCAGATCCTCCTTCGGCATCGCCGCGACCTCGCTCGCCTTGCGGCCGGTGACCATCTCGGTGAGCATCGACGTCGCCGCCTGCGAGATCGCGCAGCCGCGGCCGGAGAACATGATCTCGTCGATCGTGTCGCCGTCCTCGGCGAAGGAGACGTAGATCGAGACCTCGTCGCCGCACAGCGGGTTCTGCCCCTCCGCCTCGGCGTCTGCGTGCTCCATAACCCCATGCCCGCGCGGGTTCTTGTAGTGGTCGAGGATCACCTCGCGGTAGAGCTGGTCGAACTCGCTCACGTGCCGAGCACCTCCTTGACCTTCTGGAGGCCGGTGACGAGCCGGTCGATCTCGTCGGGGATCGTGTACAGGTAGAAGCTCGCGCGGTTCGTCGCCGCAACGCCGAGCCGCGTCATCAGCGGCTGGCAGCAGTGGTGGCCTGCGCGGATCGCGATCCCCTCCCAGTCGAGCACCTGCGCGACGTCGTGCGGGTGGACGCCCTCGACGTTGAACGAGACGAGCCCGACGCGGCGCTCGGCCGGCGGCCCGTACGCGGTAACGAACGGCAGCTCGCCCAGGCGCTCGAGCGCGTACTCGGCCAGCTCGTGCTCGTGCTGCGCGATCGCGTCGAGCCCGGCCGCCTCGAGGTAGTCGATCGCGATCCCGAGCCCGTACGCCTCGGCGATCGCAGGCGTGCCTGCCTCGAACTTGTACGGCAGCTCGTTCCAGAGGGTCTCCTCGACCTTGACCGAGCGGATCATCGAGCCGCCGAAGTTGAACGGCGACATCTCCTCGAGCAAGTCACGACGGCCCCAGAGGACCCCGACGCCGGTCGGGCCGCACATCTTGTGCGACGAGAACGCGACGAAGTCGGCGCCGAGCGTCTGCACGTCCATCCGCATGTGCGGCGCGGCCTGCGCCGCGTCGACGACCATGATCCCGCCGCGATCGTGCGCCCAGGCGGCGAGCTTCTCGATCGGGTTGATGGTGCCGAGCGAGTTCGACACGAGGTTCGCCGCGACGACCTTGACGTTCCCGTCGCCGGCGACCTCGTCGAGCAGATCCATGCGCAGCTCGCCCTGGTCGTCGATCGGGATCATCCGGAAGTCGGCGCCCGTGCGCTTCGCGATCTGCTGCCACGGGACGAAGTTCGAGTGGTGCTCGAGCTCGGTGACGATCGCGACGTCGCCCGGCCCGAGGTTGTCGAGCCCCCATGCGTACGCGACGAGGTTGAGCCCCTCGGTCGCCTGGCGGACGAAGATGATCTCGCGGGTCGACTGCGCGTTCAGAAAGGCGCGGATCTTCTCGCGGGCGCCCTCGTATCCCTCGGTTGCGCGCTCGGACAGCGTGTACACGCCGCGGTGCACGTTCGAGTACGAGGTGGCGTAGAACTCGCGCATCGCGTCGAGCACCTGGTTCGGCTTCTGCGACGTGACGGCCGAGTCGAGGAAGGCCAGCGGCTTGCCGTGGATCGCCTGCTCGAACACGGGAAAGTCGGCGCGCAGCTTGTGCGCGTCGAGCTTCTTCTGTGTGGTCACGCTCATCGGGACAATCGTACCGGCCGCTAGCCGGCTGCCCGGATGTCGAGACCCTGCAGATCGACCGCGGCAAGCCGTTCTGCCGCATCGCCGGGCGACCGCACGCCGAGCTCGAGCACGAGCGCCGCCGCGTCGGGCGAGAAGACGACGGGATGGTCGAGACGGCTCACGGGGGTCAAGCCTACGCGGGGCTCGGCGCCTGTGGTCGAATGGAAGCGTGACCCACCCTGTGCTCGACACCGTCCTGCCGGTGATCGAGGCGTCGCGCGACGTCTCGATCGACCTCGACCGCCTCGCCGACCACGCCGGGTGGATGGCGTACGAGGAGCTGCCACCGCCCGCGTTCATCCTCCCGTTCCCGCTGGAGCTCGACCGCGACGGGATGGTCGACTTCGTCCTGACCGCGACCTGCATCAACTTCGCGTTCACCGACTTCGAGACACGCGTGCGCTGGGAGGTCGTCCACGACGGCCGCGCGCTCGCCGACGCCGACGGGATGCATTTCTGCCTGCAGCGCGCGCTGGCGGAAGGTGTTCCGGTGCTCGACGCCACGTGGCTGTCGGACGTGACGGAGGAGCAGCTGCGCGAGCTCTTCCGCGGCGGCAACTCCGAGCTGCAGCTGCTGGACGAGCGCGCCCGGATCTGGCGCGAGGTCGGCGCGACGCTCGTGGAGCGCTACGACGGGCGCTTCTCCAACGTCTTCGGTTCTCCACGGCTGTACGACGACGGCAACGGCTTCCTCGAGGTGCTCACCCGCGACTTCCCGCGCTTCGACGACACCGCGACGTACGACGGCCAGACCGTGCGCTTCTGGAAGCTGGCGCAGCTGTCGGTCTGGATCCTCCAGGCGACCCTCCCGGGCGGCGCCGGATTCGAGGACATGGACCGGCTGACAGCGTTCGCCGACTACATCGTCCCGGCCGCACTGCGCGTGCTCGGGATCACGAGCTACTCGGCGGAGCTGGAGTCGGCGATCCTCGAGGGCCGCCTGATCGAGGCCGGCTCACCGTGGGAGGTCGAGATCCGCGCACACACGATCTACGCATGCGACGAGCTGACGCGTCGCGTGAACGAGCTACGGCCGCCGGAGCTGCAGGCGATCGTCCCCCAGGTCGACGCCCGGCTGTGGGTGCCGTTCCACCGCACGCACTACCCGCACCACCTGACTCCGACGATCTACTACTAGCCCGCCCAGTCGAAGAAGCGGACGCCGGCGTAGATGCCGCCGGCGATCGCGACCACGTGCACGAGGAACCAGTAGAGCCGCAGGCGGCCGCTCACGGCTTCACCCCGCGGATGACCTTGTCCTTGGCGGAGGCGTACTCGAAGTCGCTGAGCCCGCCCGACTTGTGGAGGTCATCGAGCTTGGCGAGCGCGTCCGTCATGTCCTCGTTCGGCGTCTTCGAGCGGGTGAGCGCCTTCAGCGAACTGACTGCCGCGCCGGTCGTGGTCACGTGCCACGGCTTGTCGTCGTCGATCTTGCCGAGCGCGTAGACGCGCCACAGGTGCGGCAGCGCCCAAACCAGCGGGACGCCGCCCATGATCCCGAAGACCACCCCGACGATCAGCAGGCCTGCCGAGCCGGCGCCGCCGTTGATGCCGTAGTCGACGAAGTTCCAGCCCAGGGAGAGGAAGAGCGCCGGCCAGAGCAGCGACACGAAGCTCGGCACGTGGTGCTTCACGCACTGCCACACGTACAGCGCGGCGAAGATCAACCCGCCCCAGATCGCGGCGGGGAGCAGCCCGGCGGTATGGCCGGGGCAGGACGGCAGCCCCGTCCCGGACGACCCGCACGAGCCGCCGATGCTCATCACCGCGCGCATCGACTCGTACAGCACCGTCAGGGCGACGACGGTCAGGCCGCCGAAGAGCAGGATCCCGAGCGTCCCGCGAACGCGCTCGAACGTCATGCGGAGAGCCTAAGCGCTGGGGATGCGGGCTTCCAGCGCGTCCGAGAGCGCCTCGCGCACCGGCTCGAGGTCGATCCGGTCGAGAACGTCCTGGAAGAAGCCGCGGACGATCAGCCGCTCGGCCTCGGAGCGAGAGAGGCCTCGGGACATCAGGTAGAAGAGCTGCTCGCGGTCGACCTGGCCGAGCGTTGCGCCGTGGGTGCAACGCACGTCGTTGGCGAGGATCTCGAGGCCGGGGATCGAGTCGGCGTGGGCGTCCGGGGAGAGCAGCAGGTTGCGGTTCTCCTGGTACGCGTTCGTCTTCTGAGCGTCGGGCTCGACGCGGATCATCCCGCGCCAGACCGTCGTCGCATGGTCGCGCAGCGCGCCCTTGAAGGCGAAGTCGGACTCGGTGTTCGGCGCGACGTGCTCCTGAAAGGTGTCGTAGTCGAGATGCTGCTCGCCGTCGGCGAAATACGCGCCGGTGACGCGCGACGTTGCGCCCGTGCCGACGAGATCGTTCTGGATCCGCGTCTTGCCCTTCTTCGAACCGAAGCCGCCGGCGACCCAGTCGAGCTCGGCGTCGCGGCCGACGCTCGCGTGGTGCGTGGCGAAGTGCCAGGTCTCACGCGAGAGGTTCTGCAGCGAGACGTACTCGAGCTTCGCGCCCTGCTCGACGAACAGCTCGACCGCGGCGTTCGAGTAGGCGGCGAGGTCGGGCGAGCTCGACGTGTACTCCTCGATCAGCGAGAACCGCGAACCTTCCTCGGCGATGACCAGCAGCCGCCAGAAGAGCGAGCCGCCCTCGGTGGCGTTCGCGATCTTCACGTACAGCGGCTGCTCGAGGACGATGCCTTTAGGCACCCGGACGAGCAGGCCGTGCTGCCAGCAAGCGGCGTTGTGAGCGGTGAACTTGTCCTCGGCGCCGACCAGCGTGCCGAGCAGCTCGTGGTCGCCGAGTGCCTCGAAGGTGATCCCCTCGGGCGCCTTCTCGATCTCGATCCCGCCCTCCGAGACGTGGGCCAAACCGGCCACGTCGATGTCCAACATGGACATGGCACGGGTCTGACCCCTGTCATGTCCGTTCTGGACAAAGGCGTCCGGGTCGAAGCCCTTCAGGTCCGTGAAGCGCCAGGCCTCCTGCGTCGTGTCCGGGAGAGGCAGCTCGCGGTAGCGCTCGAGGGCCGCGGCGCTAGTCACGCGGGGCATACCGGCGGTGCAGCATCAGGGCGTTGCCGTCCGGGTCGGCGAAGAAGGCCATGTGGCAGACCCCGGTGTCGAACGTGTCGCCGGCGAACTCGATTCCGCGACCCTCGAGCTCGAGCCTCGTCTCCGCGACGTCCGGGACGCGAAGCGCGATCGAGCCGTGGTTCGGTCCGTTGAACTCCCGGCCGATGTTGGTCGGGTCGATCAGATACAGGCTGACGTTCTCGCCGAGCTGGAACTCGGGCCAGGCGCCCTCGCCGACCTGCGGCAGGCCGAGCGTGTCGCGGTACCACGCCGTCGACCGCTCGAGATCGGTCACCGGCACGGAGACGAAGTCCGTGCGCTCGACGATCACCGCCTAGCTCTCCTCGCGCGGCTTGTAGCGGTGGTGGAGCATCAGCGCGTTGCCGTCCGGGTCGTAGAAGAACGCCATGTGGCAGACGCCGGTGTCGAAGATCTCGCCCTCGAACTCGACGCCCTTCGCCTCGAGCCCCGTGCGCGCGGCTGCGACGTCCTCGACGTGCATCGCGATGTGCGCGGTCTTCTGCGGCGCGAACTCCATCCCGAACTGCGTCGGCTCGTAGACCCCGAAGCACGTCTCACCGATCCAGAACTCGCCCTCGCCGGTCGCGTCGGGCCGGAGCCCGAGCGTCTCGACGTAGAAGTCCCGCGACCGCTTCCAGTCGGTGGACGGGACGGCGACGAAGTCGACGCCCGTCACCGGGCTACTACCCAACAGAGCCCTCCATCTGCAGCTGGATCAGCCGGTTCATCTCGACCGCGTACTCGAGCGGGAGCTCCTTGGTGATCGGCTCGACGAACCCGGAGACGATCATCGCGGACGCTTCTGCTTCAGAAAGACCACGCGACATGAGGTAGAAGAGCTGCTCCTCGCCGATCTTCGAGACCGTCGCCTCGTGGCCGATGTCGACCTCGTTGTTGTCGATCTGGATGTACGGGTAGGTGTCGGAGCGCGACTCCTCGTCGAGGATCAGCGCGTCGCAGACGACCTTCGACTTCGAGCCGGTCGCCTTCGCATCGACCTGCAGCAGCCCGCGGTAACCGGCGCGGCCGCCGTTCTTCGAGATCGACTTCGAGGTGATCACCGACGACGTGTTCGGCGCGACGTGCACGACCTTGCCGCCCGCGTCCTGGTGCTGGCCGGTGCCGGCGAACGCGATCGAGAGCACCTCGCCGTGGGCCCGTTCGCCCATCAGCCAGATCGCCGGGTACTTCATCGTCAGCTTCGAGCCGAGGTTGCCGTCGACCCACTCCATCGTCGCGTCCTCGTAGGCGACGGCGCGCTTGGTGACGAGGTTGTAGACGTTCGTCGACCAGTTCTGGATCGTCGTGTAGCGGCAGCGGCCGCGCGGCTTGACGATGATCTCGACGACCGCGGAGTGCAGTGAGTCGGACGAGTAGATCGGCGCCGTGCAACCCTCGACGTAGTGCACGTACGCGTCCTCGTCGACGATGATCAGCGTGCGCTCGAACTGGCCCATGTTCTCCGCGTTGATGCGGAAGTACGCCTGGAGCGGCATCTCGATGTGGACGCCCGGCGGCACGTAGATGAACGACCCGCCCGACCAGACCGCCGAGTTCAGCGCGGCGAACTTGTTGTCGTTCTGCGGGATGATCGTCCCCATGTACTGCTTGACGATGTCCTCGTGGTCGCGGAGGGCGGAGTCCATGTCGAGGAAGATCACGCCCTTCTTCTCGAGATCCTCCTGGAGCTTGTGGTAGACGACCTCGCTCTCGTACTGCGCGCCGACGCCGGCGAGGAACTTCCGCTCGGCCTCCGGGATGCCCAGCCGGTCCCACGTGTTCTTGATGTCCGGGGGCAGGTCCTCCCACGAGGTCGCCTGCTTCTCGGTCGGGCGGATGTAATAGAAGATGTTGTCGAAGTCGATCCCGCTCATGTCGCCGCCCCACGTGGGCATCGGGCGCGCCATGAAGTAGTCGAGCGACTTCAGCCGGAACTTGCGCATCCACTCCGGCTCGTTCTTGGTCTCGGAGATCTTCTCGACGATCTCGCGCGACAGGCCGCGGCCGGACTTGAAGAAGTAGTCCTCTTCCTCGTGGAAGCCGTACTTGTAGTCGGCGCCGATCTCGGCGACGACCTGGGTCTCGGTCTTCTCGGCAGCCATCAGGCAGCCTCCTCATCAATCTCCGGGATGAAGGCCTTGTAGCCCTCCGCCTCGAGCGTGTCTGCCAGCTCGGGCCCGCCCTCGGCGACGATGTTCCCGTCGGAGAAGACGTGGACATAGTTCGGCTTGATGTACTGGAGCACGCGCGGGAAGTGGGTGATCACGAGCGCGCCCATCTCGGGCCCGACCAGCGTGTTCACCGCGTTGCCTACGACCTTGAGCGCGTCGATGTCTAGGCCGGTGTCGGTCTCGTCGAGCACGGCCATCCGCGGCTTCAGCATCGCGAGCTGCAACATCTCCATCTTCTTGCGCTCGCCGCCCGAGAAGCCGTCGTTGATGTAGCGCTGGGCCAGCTCGCGGGTGACCTTCAGCTCCTCCATCTTCGCGAGCAGCTCCTTGCGGAACTCGGGGATCTTGATCGGATCGTCGACGCCGCCGTTGCGCGCCTTGCGGACGGCGTTGATCGCCGAGCGCAGGAAGTTCGTCACGGTGACGCCGGGCACCGCGTGCGGATACTGGAATGCGAGGAAGAGACCTCGCTGCGCGCGCTCGTCCGCCCCCAGTTCGACGAGGTCCACGCCGTCGAAGAGGATCTCCCCCTCGGTCACCTCGTAGGCGGGGTGGCCCATCAACGCATAGGCGAGCGTCGACTTGCCGGATCCGTTGGGGCCCATCACGGCATGTACCTCGGCGGTGTCGATCGCGAGATCGACGCCCTTGACGATCTCCCGTCCGGTCTCCTCGTGCGAGACGTGCAGATTCTTGATCTCCAGCAGTGCCATCGGTCTGAGTCTAGCCACTTGCAGCCAAATGGCCGCTGTTCCGCAAAACGCGCTAGGCTTCCCCCATGCCGGAAATCGGTATCACGGGGGTAGTCGTCATCCTGATCGTCGCACTGCTCGTCTTCGGGCCGAAGCGGCTGCCGGAGATGGGCCGCTCCCTCGGCAAGGGCATGCGCGAGTTCAAGGACTCGATCAGCGGCAAGGACGACAAGCCGGAGCTGCCGGCGCCGCCCGCCGACGACTCCAAGCCCTCCTCGAACTAGCCCGATGAGGCTCCCGCGGCGACTTCGCCACGGCGAGGAAGCCACACTCGTCGAGCATCTCGAAGAGCTTCGCGGCCGCATGATCATCTGCCTGATCGCGATCGCGGTCGCGTTCGTGGTCGCGTACATCTTCAACGGCCGCATCCTCGACTGGCTGAACAAGCCGCTGCCCGACAACCTCCAGAAGCCGACGACGTTCAGCCCGGTCGAGCCGTTCTCGACCACGATCTGGATCTGCTTCTGGGCGGCGCTGCTGGTCGCGCTCCCGATCGTGTTCTGGCAGGCCTGGGGCTTCTTCGCCCCGGCGTTCGCGGAGCACTTCCAGCGCTCGATGGCGATGCTCGTCGCGTTCGCCGTCGTCCTCGGCGTCGGCGGCGTGGCGTTCGGCTACTACGTGATCCTGCCGCCCGCGATCCATTTCCTCACCAACTACAACTCGAACCAGTTCAACATCCAGCTGCGCGCCAAGGACTACTACCGCTTCGCGACGTTCGTGCTGGTCGGGGTCGCCCTCGCCTTCGAGGTGCCGGTGTTCGTGCTCGGCCTCGTCCGGCTGCGGATCCTGACCGCGCGGATGCTCCGCCGCACCTGGCGGATCGGCGTGTTCGTCATGGTCGTGATCGGCGTGATCCTCCCGGGCATCGACCCGGTGACGACGATCCTGTCCGTGATCCCGCTCGTCGTGCTCTACGTGCTCTCGATCGGGCTCGCGACGTTCTTCGAGCCACGCTGGAAAGACCAGCGCGAGGCGCGCGCCCAGGCGAACGAGAGCTAGGGCAGGTCGCGGCGCGAGAACGCCGCGATCCCGGCCGCACCGACGAGCAGCAGGTACGCGACCGACCAGAGCACGACCCCGACGCCGCCGCCGTTCGAGCCGCCGAACGGCCCGAGCTCCAGCGCGAACCGCTCGAACCCGGTCGTCCCGGTGGTGATCACGTGCAGCGCGTCCTGGTACAGCGCCTCGAACGGCAGCGCCAGCGAGGCCCAGCGGCCGATCGACCGCAGCGTGTCGGAGCCGATCGCCCGGCCGATCTGGGCGAGCAGCCCGGCGACGAGACCGCCGCCGAACACCATGAAGACGGCGATCCCGTTCGCGGTCGCGGAGAGGAAGATCGACCCGAGCAGCGAGATCGCCACGACGACCACGACTGCGAGGGCGAGCTCCGCGCCGGCCGCCACGACGTGGTCCGGCCACCAGCCCCCGAGGAGGCCGACCAGCGTCGTCTCGATCGCGAACAGGACGACGACGTACACCGCGCAGACCGCGGCGGCGGCGGCGAACCGTGCGAAGAGGAAGGCGCTCCTCCCGATCGGCCGCACGACGAGAGGCTGGAGCAGCCCACGCTCGGCGTCGCCGCGGACGGCGCCGAGGGTGAGGAAGATCGCCAGCACCGTCCCGAGGAACAGCGTCGCGAACATCGCGAGGCCGAGCAGGGTCGCGCCGGCGACCACGTCCGGGTCGAGGCCGAACTGGTCGGGCGCGACGAACGAGGTGGTGTTCCGGAACGCACGCCAGACCCCGACGCCGTACAGCGCGAGGAACGCCAGCGAGAGCAGCAGCACGATCAGGAAGACCTTCCGGCGCATGCTCTCGCGCAGCGCGTAGCCGACGATCACGGCGATGCCGCTCATTCGACGGCCTCCAGGTACACGTCCTCGAGCGAGGTCGCCAGCACGCGGACGCCGTAGACCTGCTCGCCCTCGCCGACCAGCCGCGCGACGATCCCCGGCACGTCGTCGCGCGTCGCGCCCTCGAACATCCGCAGGCCGGCCGCCGTCTCGACCTCGACACCGCGGGCCTGCGACAGCTCGGCCGGGCTGCCCTCGGCCACGAGCTTCCCGCGCGTGATGATCGCCACCCGGTCGCAGACGAGCTCGACCTCGCTGAGCAGGTGCGAGTTGAGCAGCACCGCGTGACCCCGCTCGCGGAGCTGCTCGAGCAGCGTGCGCACCGTCCGCCGCCCCGACGGGTCGAGCGCGCTCGTCGGCTCGTCCAGCAGCAGCACGCGAGGCGACCCGACGAGCGCCTGCGCGATCCCGAGCCGCTGCTGCATGCCCTTCGACATCTCCTCGACGCGGCGGTCGCGCGCGTCGGCCAGGCCGACCAGCTCGAGGAGCTCCGTGCGCTCCGCCGCGCCGCCGGCGGAGCCGGCGAGCCGCTGGTGCAGCACGAGCAGCTCGTCCGCGCTCACCCAGCCGGGGAAGCGGAAGAGCTCGGCCAGGTAGCCGAGCGCGCGACGGGCGGAGCGCCGAGCCGGCCGGCGCACCGCAGATCTCCGCGGTCCCTGCGGTCGGCCGCACGAGCCCGCATGCGATCTTCACCAGCGTGGACTTGCCCGCGCCGTTCGGGCCGAGCAGGCCGACCAGCTCGCCCTCGTCCACCACGAGGTCGACCCCGTCGAGTGCCGTGACCTTGCCGTACTGCTTGCCGAGGCCGCGAACGGCCAGCGCCGGAGGCATGCGCCGAGTCTAGGCGCCGGTGGTCTAGCATCGCGGCCGGTGTCGGACACGGCCACCCCGTACCCCAAGATCGAGCTGCACGTCCATCTCGAGGCGACGATCCAGCCCGAGACGCTGCTCGCGATCGCGAAGCGCAACGGCGAGACGCTGCCCGCCGACACCGTCGAGGGGCTGCGCGAGCTCTACCGCTTCCGGGACTTCGACCACTTCATCGAGGTCTGGATCCTGACGACGAACTGCCTGCGCACCGAGGAGGACTTCCGCCAGGTCGTCGTCGGGTACGCCGAGGAGGCGAAGCGGCACGGCGCTGTCTATTTAGAAGCAATTTTTTCGCCGATCGAGCGCACCTGGCGCGGCGTCTCGTGGGACGAGATGCTCGAGGGCTACTGCAGCGGCGCCCAACTCGCACGCGAACTGCACGGCGTCGAGGTGCGGCTCAACCCGGACATCACCCGCAGCGCCCCGATCGAGGACGCGCACGAGCTCGTCCGGCAGGTCGCGCGCTACCGCGAGCGCGGCATCGTCGCCGTCGGCCTGGGCGGCGAGGAGGCCTACTACGAGAACGCGCTGTTCCGGTCGGCGTTCGACGAGGCGCGGGCCGCCGGGCTCGGATCGGTGCCGCACGCGGGCGAGGTGGTCGGCCCCGAGTCGGTACGCAGCGCGATCGACCTGCTCGGGCCCGACCGGATCCGGCACGGGTTCCGCGCGATCGAGGATCCCGCGCTCGTCCAGGAGCTCGCCGACCGGAAGCTGACGCTGGACATCACACCGATCTCGAACGTCCGCACCAACGCGGTCGCGTCGCTCGAGCAGCACCCCCTCCCGGAGCTCGTCCGCGCCGGCGTCCCCTGCTCGGTCTCGACCGACGACCCCGTGATGTTCGACACCGACCTGACCCGCGAGTACGCCGCGGCCGAGGGACTGGGCCTCGACCCGAGGGCGCTGTACGAGACGGCGCTGGCCGGCGCGCTCTGCGACGACGAGACGCGGAGCAGGCTTGCCGCCATCGGCGCGTCCTTCAACTGGACGCTACGCTAACCCGACCAATGGCACGTGCTGCGGCAAAACGCCGCCCCCCCGCGCGTCCTCCGGACAAGGGCCGGAAACACAAGGACTCGAGCGGTGGCGGGCAGCGCTACGAGGATCAGCTGTTCTTCAACAGGCTGCGCACGCATGCCAAATGGGTGTTCGTGCTGCTGATCATCGCGTTCACCTTCGGCTTCGTGCTCTTCGGCGTCGGCTCGTCGAACCTGGGCGGGCTGGGTGACATCTTCAACGGCATCCGCGGCGGCGGCGGCAATCCGTCGGTCGACAAGCCGCTGAAGGCCACCCAGAAGAACCCGAAGGACGCGAAGGCATGGAACGACCTCGCCGGCGCGTACGACCTCGCCGGCGACTACCAGCTGGCGATCCCGGCGTGGCTGACCTACACCAAGCTCCGCCCCAAGGATCCCGACGGGCTGACCCGGCTCGCGACCGACTACGAGCAGCAGTTCGCAGCCCAGAGCACCGACGCGCAGAACGCCCAGGTCGACGCGCAGAACGCCCAGACCGTGAACTTCGGGCCGCCGACCACGTCGCCGCTCGGCCGCGCGCTCGCCAGCCTCGCCGATCCGATCGGCTCGGCCGTGAGCTCCAGCGCTAGCACGCGCTTCAGCGCCGCGATGACCTCGCGCCAACAGACGGCGACCGAGCTCGTCACGGTCTACCAGCAGCTGGCGAAGCTCCAGCCGAGCGAGTCCGGGACGCAACTCCAGCTCGCGGGCGCAGCCGAGACCGCCGGGAACTACGCGGTCGCGATCGCCGCCTACCAGCGGTTCCTGAAGATCGCGCCGGACGACCCGAACGCACCGCAGGCGAAGGCGCGGATCAAGGCGCTCCAGAAGCAGCTCAGCGGTTCGTCCTCCTCGCCGCAGGGTTAGACTCCGACGCGCACGGGAGACACCGCTTCCCGTACCGCGAGCGAGGGGACGACGTGAACTTCGACATCACCAGGGGGCCGAAGCTGTGCGCGCTGCTCGCTGTCGTCGCGTTCGTCGCCGCCGGCTGCGGCACGGGTGGGATCTCCGCAGGGAAAGCCGACAAGACGAACGGGAAGAAGCTGTTCGTCGAGAAGTGCGGCTCCTGCCACACGCTCGCCGACGCGGGAACGCAGGGCAAGATCGGCCCGAACCTGGACGACGCCTTCTACGGGCCGCGCGCCCAGGGCTTCGCGGAGTCGACCATCCGCAACGTCGTCCACGACCAGATCCTCTTTCCGGTCTCGAACCCGTCCGGCGTCGACGTCGGCGTGAACGGGGTCGAGAACAGGGTGACCGGAATGCCGGCCGACCTCGTCACCGGCGACGACGCGAACGACGTCGCAGCCTATGTCGCCGCCGTCGCAGGGCTGCCGCCGATCGGCGCCTCGACCGGCGCGACCACGACGACCGCCCCACCGCCGCCGACCACGACCGAGGGCACAACCACCGCGACGGCGTCGACCACGACCGGCGGCGGCTCGGATCTCGTCGCCCAGGGCAAGACGATCTTCTCCAGCGCCGGCTGCACGAGTTGCCACACGCTGAAGGACGCAGGCTCGAACGGCACGGTCGGCCCCAACCTCGACCAGGCGAAGCCGCCGCAGTCGAAGGTCGTCGACCGGGTGACGAACGGCAGGGGCGTCATGCCCTCGTTCAAGGGTCAGCTGACGGCACAGGAGATCGCCGCCGTCGCCGCGTACGTCTCCGCCGTCGCCGGCAAGTAACGCGGCGGCTAGAGCTCTTCGAACCGCGCCGTGAAATGGCGGAGCGCCGGCGGCTCGTGCGTCATCCGCAGGCCGCGTAGCCGCGAAGCGTCGGCCGCGACGGCCGCACAGACCTCGATCACGTAGTCCATGTGGCTCTGCGTGTACGTCCTCCGCGGGATCGCCAGCCGGACGAGGTCGAGTGCTGCCGGCTGCTCGGTGCCGTCGTGCTGCCGGCCGAACATCACCGTCCCGATCTCACACCCGCGAATGCCGCCCACGCGGTAGAGCGCGCACGCGAGCGCCTGCCCCGGATACTCGAGCGGCGGGATGTGCGGGAGCAGCGCCCTCGCATCGATGTACACGGCGTGCCCGCCGACGGGCTGCACCACCGGCATCCCGGCGGCCGTCAGCCCGTCGCCGAGGTAGGCGGTCGAGCGGATCCGGTACGCGAGGTAGTCGTGGTGCACGACCTCGCGCAGGCCCTGCGCGATCGCCTCCAGGTCGCGCCCGGCCAGGCCGCCGTACGTGGGAAAGCCCTCCGTCAGCACGAGCAGGTTCCGGCAGCGCTCCGCCAGCGCGTCGTCGTTCATCGCCAGCCAGCCGCCGATGTTGGCGATCCCGTCCTTCTTGGCGCTCATCGTCATCCCGTCGGCCAGCGAGGCGAACTCGCGGACGATGTCGGCGACGTCGCGGCCCGCCTGTCCCGGCTCACGCTCGTGCACGAACCAGGCGTTCTCGGCGAACCGGCACGCGTCGAGGAAGAGCGGCACGCCGTAGCGGTCGCAGAGCGCCCGCGCGCCGCGCATGTTCTCGAGCGAGACGGGCTGCCCGCCGCCCGAGTTGTTCGTGATCGTGATCATCACCAGCGGCACCCGTTCGGGCCCGTGGTCGAACAGCAGGCGCTCCAGCCGCTCGAGGTCGATGTTCCCCTTGAACGGGTGGATGCTCGCCGGCTCGAGCGCCTCCGGAATCGGAAGGTCGACGGCGGTCGCCTCGGTGAACTCGACGTTCGCACGGGTCGTGTCGAAGTGCGTGTTGTTCGGGACGACCTTGCCGCGCCCGCCGACCGCGGTGAACAGGATCTTCTCCGCCGCCCGGCCCTGGTGCGTCGGGATCACGTGCGTGAACGGGAACAACTCCTGCACCGCCTCGAGGAACGTGAACCACGACGGCGACCCCGCGTAGCTCTCGTCGCCGTGCTGGATCGCCGCCCACTGGTCGCGCGACATCGCACCGGTCCCGGAGTCGGTGAGCAGGTCGATCAGGACGTCCACCGCCCTCAGCCCGAACAGATTGAGCCCACACGCCTCGAGCGCGGCGCGGCGGTCGGCCTCCGACGTCACGCGCAGCGGCTCGACGGAGTGGATCCGGAACGGCTCGATGATCGTCTGGAACGCCATCGACAGGCAGTCGTATCGAGCGGGGCCGGGGGCGGAAATCGGGGAGTTCACCGATCCGCGGTGACCCAGACGGGGACCCGCGGTGCTTACCTCGTCCTAAAGCGCCGCGATTACCCTGTACCCGTGGGTATTCGCACACGCCGGTTCCCCAACGAGCGTCTCGTCGTGCTCGCCGGCCTGGGCGTGGCCTCGGCGCTGTGCCTGGGGCTCGAGCTCGTCCGCGAACGCCACTACGACGCCTACGGCTTCCGGTTCCTGATCTGGAACCTGTTCCTCGCCTGGATCCCGCTGCTGCTCGCGCTGCTCGATCTACGACCGCTACCGCCGCGGGCGGCCGCTGCTCGTCCTGGCGCCGGCGCTCGTGCTCTGGCTGCTGTTCCTGCCGAACGCGCCGTACATCGTCACCGACTTCGTCCACCTCTCGCGCGTCTCACGGGCGCCGCTGTGGCTCGACGGCGTCGAGGTCTCGGCCTTCGCGTGGACGGGGATGCTGCTCGGCTTCGTCTCGCTGTACCTCGTGCACGCGGTCGCACGGCACCGGTTCGGCGCCGCCGCCGGCTGGGTGGGCGTCTTCGGCGTGCTCGGGCTCGTCAGCGTCGGCGTCTACCTCGGGCGCGTGAAGCGCTGGAACAGCTGGGACATGCTCACGCAGCCCGGCGCGAGGCTGGCGCAGCTCCACGCGCACCTCGCCGACCCCGCCTCGCTCGCGCGCGCCGCGGCCGTGACCGTCGCCGTCACGGTGCTGCTCACCGCCGCCTACCTCGTCTTCTACGTTCTGATGGCGGTCAGGCTCGAAACGCCCAGACCAGCACGCCGGCAGTAAGGGCGACGAACACCCCGAGCCCCACCCAGGGGCCGCCGAGCGCCGCCGCGATCGCGATCACCGCAAAGTAGATCCCCGTCCCGATCAGGAACCGGAACGCCGCGGCCTCGCTGCGGAGCGGATTCCTCAGATGATGTAGACGGTGAAGTAGACGACGATCCACATGATGTCGACGAAGTGCCAGTAGATCCCGGCGAGCTCGACACCATGGTGATGGTCCGGCGAGTAGTGGCCTCTGAACGCACGGATGGCCGTAACCAGCAGGATGGTCAGTCCGACGAAGACGTGGGCACCGTGCAGCCCGGTGAGCGAGAAGAAGATCGTCGTGAAGGCGTTGTCGCGCGGCGCGAAGCCGATGCGCGCGTACTCCATGATCTGCGTCGCCAGGAACGAGAAGCCCATCAGGAAGGTGAGGGAGAGCCCGGCCTTCAACCCGGCGCGGTCGCCGCGCTTGATCGACGTCAGCGCCCAGTGCATCGTGAAGCTGGAGGTGACCAGGATCACCGTGTTGACGCCGGCGACGAAGACGGGCAGGTGGAAGCCGAGCGGCGGCCAGTGCGGCGGGTGGTTGACGACCCGGACGAAGAAGTAGGCGGTGAAGAACGAGCCGAAGAGCATGACCTCCGACCCGATGAACATGAGCATCCCGAGGACGCGCGCGTCGACGGTCGAGCTCTGGTTCGCGACCGGCGGGCCGTGGTGGTCGTGGGCCGGCTCGGCGTGGGCGCTCATGCGGTCACCGCCTCCGGTGCGGGCTCGACCTCGATGTGCTCGACGGGCAGCTTCGTTGCGTCGCGCAGCCGCGTGACCACGTCCTTGCGCAGCCAGCTCGAGCGCGCCTCGCCCGGGAACGTCGAGACGATGATCTCGTCGACCCGCTCGTCGTGGACGGCGTGCATCGCCGCCGTGTACGGGTCGGGGTGCGCGATCTGGCCGTGGGCGTCGATCCCGGCGCCGCGCAGGGCGGCGAGAGCGCGGCGCAGGCGCCGCTCGGCGTCCGGATGGCCGTGCATCAGCGGGTCGCTCTGCGGGCAGATCAGCATGAAGCTCGCCGGCGGCTGCTTCGCCGCGCGCTCCTTGATCCGCGCGAGCAGCGCGTCGCCGAGCACCGTCTCGTTCGCGATCACGAGCACGTTCGCCTCGCCGCCCTCGCGGGCCAGGTCGACGACGACGTGCTCGACGGGGATGTCGCCCGCCACCTTCGTCGATCCCCTCGACGACGTCGCGGCGCAGCCAGCCGGACTTCGACTCCGGGTGCGTCGAGACGATGATCTCGTCGACGGGCGGCTCGAGCTGCGACGAGCGCGTCGCGCACGGCGTCGACGGGATCGGACTCGACGACGAAGCCGTCGGCGGCGATACCCGACGCGCGCAGGTCGGCGAGCGTCTTGTCGAGCCGCCGCCGCGCGGCCGCATGGCGCGTGTCCTGGTAGACGACGTAGCCCTCGTTCGGCGCGTTCACCGGGCAGACGACCGTGACCTGGAGGTCACCGGTGCCGTCGTGTTTCTTCACGGCGTCGGTCAGCTCCTTGCCGGCGACGGTCTCGTTCGCGACGACCAGGAGATGCCTCACGCGTGCACCTCTTCGTGCTCGGTGCGGTCGCCGTTGAACACCGCGTGCTGCGCGTCGGGCACGCCGTACTCGTACGGGCCGCCGACGATCTGCGGGATCTCGTCGAAGTTGAAGTACGGCGGCGGCGACGACACCTGCCACTCGAGCGTCTTCGCGCGCCACGGGTTCGAGCCGGCCAGCGGGCCGCGGGCCCAGCTGACGATCATGTTGTAGAGGAACACGAGGATCGAGATCCCGAGGAAGAACGACGAGATCGAGATGATCATGTTCAGGGTCCCGAACCGCGGCGCGTAGTCGGACACGCGGCGCGGCATCCCCTGCGTCCCGAGGTAGTGCATCGGGAAGAACGTGAGGTTGAACCCGACGAACGTCATCCAGAAGTGGATCTTCCCGAGCCGCTCGTTGTACATCTTCCCCGTCATCTTCGGGAACCAGTAGTAGATGCCCGCGAAGATCGTGAACAGGGAGCCGCCGAACAGCACGTAGTGAATGTGGGCGACGACGAAGTACGTGTCGGAGACGTGGATGTCGATCGGCACGGCGGCGAGGTAGATGCCGGAGAGGCCGCCGATCACGAACATCGACACGAAGCCGAGCGCGAACAGCATCGGCGTGTTGAAGTGGATCTTCCCCTCCCACATCGTTGCCAGCCAGGAAAACACCTTGATCCCGGTCGGCACCGCGATGATCATCGACGTGACCATCATCGGGATGCGCAGCCACGGCGCGACGCCGGCGACGAACATGTGGTGTGCCCACACGGAGAAGCCGAGGAACGAGGATCGCCATCAGTGACAGGGCCATCAGCCGGTAGCCGAAGATCGGCTTCCGGCACATCGTGGATATGACCTCCGAGGCTATCCCGAAGCCTGGCAACATCATGATGTAGACCGCCGGGTGCGAGTAGAACCAGAAGATGTGCTGGTACCCGAGCACGTAGCCGCCGTCGGCCGCATCGAAGAAGTTGGTGTGCATGATGCGGTCGAACATCACGAAGAACTGCGAGCCGGCGATGAACGGCGTCGCGATCACGACCAGCAGCGAGGTCGTGAAGTTCGCCCACACCAGCAGCGGCATGCGCCAGAAGGTCATCCCCGGCGCGCGCATGGTGATGATCGTGACCAGGAAGTTGAGCGCGGTCATGATCGACGACGCGCCTGCCCACTGGACGCCCATGTTGAAGAACACCTGCCCCAGCGGCTGGTCGGTCGCCAGGGGCGCGTAGCTCGTCCAGCCGGTCGCGAACGCACCGCCGGGGACGAGGAAGCTGAGCAGCATCATCGTGCCGGCGACCGGCAGCAGCCAGTACGAGAGCGCGTTCAACCGCGGGAACGCCATGTCCGGCGCGCCGATCATCAGCGGGATCACGTAGTTGCCGAGGCCGGCGAACGCCGGGATCACGAACAGGAAGATCATCAGGGCCGCGTGCACCGACACCAGGCCGTTGAAGGTCTGGTTGTCGACGAACTGCATGCCCGGCCGCGCGAGCTCCGCGCGGAACAGCATCGCCATCATCCCGCCCGCGACGAAGAAGACGATCGTCGTGACGAGGTACTGGACGCCGATCACCTTGTGGTCGGTGTTCGGGCGGAAGTAGTCGTGCCAGGTCTTGCCGCCGTGGCTCGAGTGGTCCTCGGGCACGGTCGGCGCGCCGGTCGCGTACCGGATCCAGTAGTCGAAGCAGCCGAGCCCGCCGAGGAAGCCGATCGGCGCCATGGTCAGCGTCGCCACGACGGTGATCACCGACCACAGGAAGAGCGGATCCCAGCCGGCCCACGAGCGGAAGAGCAGGACGATGCCGAGGCCGATGCCCCAGAAGAGGCACATCATCCAGGCGGCGCGAATCCAGCCCGCCTTCAGGAAGTAGTCGCGGAGCGTCTTCGGCGTCCGGGGCGCGCTCACCGGCGAATGCGTGCGTCTCGGCGACGGCGGTCACTTCGCTCCCTTGCTGGAGGCGATCAGGTACGTGACCAGCGCGTCGAGCTGGTCCTTGGGCAGGGTCGAGAACGGCGGCATCAGGTTCTTCGGGAAGCCGGGCTGGACATAGGCATTCGGATCGACGATCGACTCTCTGACGAAGTCCTCGAGCGGCTTGCCCGCCTGCTTCGCGTAGTCGGGGAGCTTATCCAGGTCGGGCCCTGCCGTCCCCGTCGCGTTGGCGGCCTTCAGCGTGTGGCAGCTCGCGCAGCCGTTGGCGGCGAACACCGCCTGCCCCCCGCCGCCCGGGCTCTTCGCAGCCTCTTTCTGGTCGTGCACCCATGCCCGGAACGCGGCCGGTGGCATCACGATCGCCGAAGTCCGCATCAGGGCGTGGCCGAGACCGCAGAGCTCGGTGCAGATCACGTTGTACGTCCCGATCTTGGTCGGCGTGATCACCAGGCTCGTCTCCTGGCCGGGCACCGCGTCCTCCTTCTGCCCGAACTCGGGCACCCAGAACGAGTGGATGACGTCGAGCGCGCGCAGGTGGAGCTTCACCGTGCGGCCGAGCGGCAGCCGGAGCTGCGCCGAGGTCAGGCCGCCGTCGTCCGGATATGCGAACGACCAGATGAACTGCCGGGCGGTCACGTTCACGTTCATCGTGTCCTTGCCGGTCGCCTCGTTCTGGACGAGCGCGACGGCGCTGACCACGGAGATGACGGTGACCAGGATCGCCGGCAGCGCCGTCCACACGATCTCGATCACGGTGTTGCCGTGGATCGGCGGGCCGTCGGAGTCGTCGTCGGGACGGACGCGGAACTTGAGCACCGAGTAGGTGATGACGGCGAAGACGAGCGCGAACACGCCGATGCAGATCGCGGTCGTCACCCAGAAGACGAAGTCGATCCGGTCGCGCTGCTTGGACGCGACGGGGGGCAGCCAGGGGATCAGGAGGGCGACGAGCGTCCCCGCCACTCCGAACAGGATGCCCAGCCCCAGGATCTGGAGAATCGAACCCTTACGCACGGAAACCCGAGACTAGTGAATTCCGACCAGCGGCGTGAACCGTACCGCGGCGCCCGCTTTCCACCTTTGCAACCACCGAAACGAAGAGGGGGAGGGCTCTCGCCCTCCCCCTCTGGAGTACGACGTCGGTGGTCGGAACTACGCCTTTTTGATCAGCGACTGCGGCGGGTACAGCACCGTGTAGTCGGTGCTCTTCCCGGCCTTGATCAGGTAGATCGCGACCGGGCCGCCCTGGACGTCACCATTGGCGTCGAACTTGACCGTCCCAAGGATGCTGTTGGCCAGGTTTGTCTTGAAGATCTGCTGCGTGACGCTGGCGCGAGTGCCGTTCGACTTCGCGATCGCGTTCAGCATCACGACCGCGGCCTGCGCGGCATAGACCGCGTACGGATTCGGCGGCGTGCCGTGCAGTTGCTTCGTGAACGCCACGAGGAACGCCTTGCCCGTCCCCTTCAGCTGCGAGTTGGGGAGACCCGCGACGCTGACGTACGCGCCGTCGGCGGCCTTACCCGCACCTTGGGCCGTGGCCGAGATCGGCGTGAACCCGTCGGGGAGGATCAGCTTGACCTTCGGGCCGAGCGTCGCCCGCATATCCTTGATCAGCTTGCCGCCGTTCTCGCAGACCAGGCCCCCGATGTAGAGAGCGCCTGCACCGGTGCCCTTGATCTTCGAGGCGAGCGCCGTGTAGTCCGAGGCCTTCGGGTCGTACGCGGAGAACCCGGCGACCTTGATCTTCAAGGTCGTGGCAGAGTTGCGCGTGTTCGTAGCGACGCCGAGACCGTAGGCCTCCTTGTCGTTCAGGATGTACATGCTCTTGACCCCGAGCCGCTTTGCGAGCATCGCGTCGGCAGCGCCCTGGTACTCGTCCTGGGCCACGACGCGGGCGTAGTTCCGCTTGCCGGTCGGGTAGTACTTGCCCGGCTCGCCCGGGGCGGTTCCGGGTCCGGCGGTGGTCAGGCCGGTGTACGTGTTCGCCGGGCTGACCATTCCGACCGACCCGCCCGGGGCGCGGTTGAGGATCGGGACGATGATCTCAGAGCAGCCCGAGTTGAACGTCCCGACCACGCCGATGACGTCCTTGTCATTGGCGTACGAGTTGGCGTTCTGCGAGCACTTGGCCGAGTCCCACTTGCCCGCCTGTGCGGTCGAGTCGTCGCAATCCTGGAAGCCGACCGTGTACGCGCCGGCCTTCCAACCCGCTCCGCTCAGGATGAACTGCTCCGCCTGCACCATCTGGTTCGACTGCGACCGCTGCGCCCCCTGGCGAGGCAGGTCGGAGGCCATGATGAACTTCGGCGTCCCCGCGCCCTTGTAGACGAGCGGGGCGCACGACGCCGCGGGTAGCGGGGTTGCCTGCTTCTTGCTCGTCCCGCCTGAACTGACAGTAGCGAGCACGAGCGTCCCGGCCACCCCAACCAGGAACGCCACGAAAAGACGTTTCGTCACTCCAACCTCCTCCTTGCTTCGGATCGCTTCGCGTCCTGCGAACCAGGAGTATCGAGTGAACCGCTGCCGGTTTCAAGTCGGGAAGGACTAACCGCCTCCGCCACCGATCGGTGGGGAGGCTGCGAGCGTCCTGGCCAGGCCCGCGACGAGCTCCTGCTTCTCTGCCTTCGAGAGGCCCGACCTCGAGTGGAGGAGGGTGTAGTACCAGGGCGGCATGCCGCCGCCGTTCACCGCCTCGGTGATGTCGCCGACCCCGGTGTCCTGCGGCTTGTCCCACTCGGAGAAGTTCAGCGTCGAGCGGCCCGCGTCGACGTCGCGCTGGATCAACCACGACTCGGGCGCGACGTTGCTGTACCAGGGCCAGGTCGTCTCGTTGCTGTGGCAGTCGAAGCACGCGCGCTTCGCCAGCTCGCGCGTCCGGGACGAGTCCCAGGCCGGCTCCTTCGTCACCGGCGGGTTCGAGTGGCCGCGGCCGTAGGGGATCACCTGCGCGACCGCGAGCAGGCCCACCGCGCCGAGGACGCAGTAGACGACGATCCGCAGCCAGCGGCGACGTGGGAGCAGCCTGCGCACGGCGAAACTTTCGCCCGGGTTGCCCTCCCGGGCATCGGGGCTTTCTACCGAGGCGAGACGATGAACGGCGCGGGGAGCATCCGGTCGAGGAACGGCTTCTCCTGGATCGTGTCCGGCTGGGTCGGGTCCCAGAAGACCGCGACGCGGCTCTCGGTCGCCTCAACCGCCTTCAGCTTGTCGAAGAGTTGCGCGCCGCCGCCGTACTTCGTCGCGTCGCAGGCAAAGCCCACGCGGGACTCGCGGCGGCGGCGGATGTACCCACCGCGGCGACCGCGAAACATGCGACAACGGATGCGATTCCCCTCCCCAACAGCCTCTTTACAAGACGTAGTTACGATCGAGGCGCTGCTCAAGCCCTCATTCGAGGGACGGCCGGGGGGAACTGGCCGGAGCGGCAGTCAAGCTGTGAAACAGCAGACGTCGCCCATCAGGAGGTACTTCCCTTGAAAAAACGTCTACGCCGTCTGAGCCCGTCGCCCGCGATGGTCGTCGCCTGCGTCGCGCTGCTCATCGCCCTCGCAGGCACGAGTGTCGCGGCCGTACGGATCGTCGTGCCGAGAAACAGCGTCGGCCCGCTCCAGATCAAGGCAAATGCAGTCAACTCGTCGAAGATCAAGGCAAATGCAGTCAACTCGTCGAAGGTGCTGAACGGCTCGCTGCTCAGGGCCGACTTCAGGGCCGGCCAGGTCCCGGCAGGTCCGGCAGGACCGGCGGGTCCGGCGGGACCGGCAGGACCGGCAGGCGCGGCAGGCGTCGCAGCGCCGGGCTACGTCGCGCAGGTGCAGTCCGTGTCGAGCACGAGCACGACCACGACGGCCAGCACCTCGTTCACCGACGTCAGCAACGCAGTCCTGACCGTGACCGTCCCGGCGGGTGAGACCGACGTGCTCATCGCGCACTTCTCGTCCGACTCGGCCTGCTACGGCGGCTCGGCACTTCGCACCTGCCAGGTGAAGGTCATCGTCGACAGCACCGATCTCAACCCTGTATCGAGCGGCAGCACCGCGTTCGACAACAATGACCTCGGCCTGAAGACCACGAGCACCGGTCCCATCGTCAACACGTTCAATGCGAAGAGCTCGAACGACTTCGAGAGCCACGCGATCGTCCGGTACAGCGGCAATCTCGCCGCCGGCGCGCACGTGGTGAAGGTGCAGTTCTCGACCTCCAACGGCTCCACTTCGCTCGACCTCAGGAACTGGTCGCTCGTCGTCGAGCGCGTCAAGGTCAGCTAGCGCACTAACTCCCAGGCAGTTCTGACGTCTCGGGGACAGGTATGGGTCTGTCCCCGAGACGCGCCTGGTCCTGCGCCATACTCCCGCGGTGAAGCCGGAAACCGAGAGGCAACCGGCCGGGGACCCGCGGCTGGCCGACGCCGTCGAGATCGGCGACCGGCTGCTCGCGAACATCGAGCGTGTCCTCCGCGGAAAGCGCGAGGAGATCAAGCTGATCCTCGCCGCACTCGCCTGCCACGGCCACGTCCTGTTCGAGGACGTGCCGGGAACGGGGAAGACCGTCCTCGCCCGCGCGATCGCGCGGAGCATCGAGGACACCGCCTTCGCGCGGATCCAGTGCACGCCGGACCTGCAGCCGTCGGATGTGACCGGCGTGAACATCTACGACCAGAAGACGCGCGACTTCGAGTTCCGGCGCGGGCCGCTGTTCGCGAACGTCGTGCTCGTCGACGAGATCAACCGCGCGATGCCGAAGACCCAGTCGGCGCTGCTCGAGGCGATGGCGGAGCGCCAGGTGACGATCGACGGGCACACGTACGTGCTCCCGCAGCCGTTCCTGGTCCTCGCCACCGAGAACCCGATCGAGTTCGAGGGAGTCTTCCCGCTGCCGGAGGCCCAGCTCGACCGCTTCTTCCTCAAGGCGCGGCTCGGCTACCCCGACGAGGACGACGAGCTGGGGATCGTCCTCGACCAGCACGACGGCCACCCGCTCGACCGCCTCCAGCCGGTGGTGAACGCCGCCGAGCTCGACCGGCTCGAGGCAGCGCTCGGCGCCGTATACATGGACGACCTCGTCCGCCGGTGGACGATCGCACTCGTGCGCGTGACGCGGGAGCTGCCGGAGGTCTCGATCGGTGCGTCGGTGCGCGGCAGCCTGGCGCTCGAACGGGCAGCCAGGGCCTGGGCACTGCTCGACGGCCGCGAGTACGCGACGCCCGACGACGTCGAGCGGATGTTCGCGCCCGTGCTCGGCCACCGGCTCGTGTTCGCACCGTCGTTCATCGCCGAGTCGCGCGGCCGCACGCGCGAGGAGATCCTGCTCGAGATGTACGCACGCTGCATCGAGGTGGCGCCGCCGCCCGAGCTCGAAGACGTCGCCGGCGTTCGCGGTCCGAGGTGGACGTCAGCGAGCTGACGTTTCCCCTCGTCCCCCGCTGGCGGCCGGTCGGCTCGGCCTTCGGTCGCCTTCGGGCGGCTCGGCGCGGAATCGGATCGAGCGTGGCGAGCACGCGCGCCTACCGCCCGGGCGACGACCCCGGGCTGATCGACTGGAAGCTCTCTGCCCGGATGTCCTCGATCCGCGGCGACGCCGAGTTCATCGTCCGTGAGGACTTCGCCGACGAGGCGCCGCGGACGGTCGTGATCGCCGACTACGCCGCGTCGATGAGCCTGTACCCGGACGACCTGCCCTGGCTGTCGAAGCCGGCGGCACTCCGGTCGGTCTGGGGCGCCGTCGCGTCCGCGTCGGTGGCGGAGCTCGGCCTCGCCGGCTACCTCGACACGGCTGCAGGCGACGGCTGGTTCGCGCCGCGGCCGGGCGCGTCGCTCGACGAGATCGACACCCGCCAGGCGGCGGCCGCGTTCGATGCTCCCGCGGAGGGAATCGAGCCCGCGCTCGACCGGCTGGCGCGCAACCGGCGGTCGCTCCCGGCCGGCACCTTCGTCTTCGTCTGCTCCGACTTCCTCGCGCCGCCTCCCCCCGAGGCGTGGCTGCGGGCGCTCGGCTACCGCTGGGACGTCGTGCCGGTGGTGATCCAGGATCCGCTCTGGGAACAGAGCTTCCCGGCGGTCGACGGGCTGGTCGTTCCCTTCGCCGACCCGGGAACCAGCCGCGTGCGCCGCGTGCGGATCTCGCGGACCGAGGCCCGGCGGCTGCAGGAGGCGCACGAGGCCCGGCTGGCCACGCTCCTCGGCGAGTTCGCCAGCCTCGGTCTCGACTACGTGGTGATCGGGGACCCCGACCCGGCCGTCGTCGTCCGCGCGTTCTTCGACTGGGCCGACTGTCGCATCGCGTACCGGCGGGGTGAGTGGCGGTGAGGCGGCAGTGGGCCTGGGTCGCGGGTGCCGCCGTGGTCGCGCTCCTGCTCGTCGTCGCAATCGCGCAGGGCTGGTTCGGCGGCGGCAGCACCGCGGCCGGCCCGGCCAGGGCGTTCAGCGCGACCACCTCGCTCTCCACCGGCACGGTGTCGTTCGGCGATCCGCTCACCGCGCGGCTCGACCTCCTCGTCGACCCGGCCAGGATCGACCCGTCCGCGATCGAGGTGCGCCCGCGGTTCGGCGCGTGGCGGCTGGCGAAGACGAGCGTGGTACGGACGCGCGGCACGGGGGAGCTCGTCTCGTATCGCTTCGCGCTCGAGTGCCTGATCCCGGCCTGCACGCCGGAGCGCAGCCGGGCGGTGCGGCAGTTCCAGACCGCGGTCGTCTCGTACCGGACGCGTGACGGGGCCACCGTCACGCAGCGCGTGCCCTGGCCCTCGTACCAGCTCCTCTCCCGGGTGACCGACCACGACCGCAAGAGCCCGGCGACGAGCCTCCGCTACGAGGCGGCCCTGCCCGCGCCGACGTACCGCGTCGACCCCGGGACACTGCGGACGCTGCTGACCCTGCTCGCAGGCCTGCTCGCCGTCGCCGCGGCGGCACTCGCCTGGTTCGCGTTGCGGCCGGAGCGCGGCGGCGACCGCGGGCCGTCCGTGTCGCGGCTCGAGCAGGCGCTCCGTGCGGTGCGCGCGAGCAGCGCCAACGGGAAGCCGGCCGAGCGGCGGAAGGCGCTGGGCTGGCTCGGCCGTGAGTTGCGCACGGTCGAGCGGCCCACCGAGGCGAACGAGGCGCGGCGTCTGGCCTGGTCTGCGAGCGCGCCGACCGGGCAGGCGGCCGGCGACTTCGCCGCCGAGGTCGAGACCGCGGAGGGCGCGGAGTGAAGGCCCGCCCGTCGATCCCGTTCTCCTCGGCGCGTGCGTTCGCCGGCAAGGCGCGCTGGACGCTCGCCGCGCGGATCGGGCTCGCGGTGCTGCTCGTCGGCGGGCTCGTCGCTGCGTTCCAGTTGACGCACAAGCACTCGCGGACGGACGCGTACCTCGAGGCGGGCCGGAGCCCGGTGATCGCGCTCGACCTCTCCTGGAGCGTCTCGTACGACAAGTCCAAGCTGATCGAGCAGACCCTGAAGGGCTTCGTCGACTCGGGCCGCCGGCTCGGGCTCGTCCTCTTCTCCGACACGGCATACATGGCGCTCCCGCTGGGGACGCGGGCGGAGGCGCTACGGCCGTTTCTGCGGTTCTTCAAGGGCGCCGGCGCGGACCCGTGGCGGGCGACGTTCTCGGCCGGGACTCGCATCGGCGCGGGCCTCGATCTGGCGCACCGCATGCTCCTCCGGGCGCACGTGAAGAACGGCTCGGTCGTGCTGATCAGCGATCTCGACGACTCGCCGAGCGACGAGACCGATCTCGCCAAGAACCTGGTCACGTTCCAGCGGGAGAACATCCCGATCCGGATGATCGCGGTGAACCCGACGAAGCAGGACGAGGCCTTCTTCCGCGACGCGCTGCAGGGGGGCGGTTCGGTGACGACGCTGCGGTCGGTGACCGCCGGGAGCGGCGGCGGAGGGTTCCCGGTCACGCTCGTCGTGGTGATCGCGCTGGTCGCGCTGCTGCTCGCGCTGAACGAGCAGATCCTCGGGGCGCTGACCTGGGGACGCAGGAGGCTCGAAGCGTGAGGGGGAAGCTGATCCTCCTCGGCGCGGCCGGCATCTGCGCGATCGCCGCGATCCTGCTCGCCGTGCTCGCCCGGGACGTCGGCCGCTGGCCGGCGGCGATGCGCGCGGGCGACGTGGCCGCCGCCGACCCGGTGCACCCCCGGCGTGCGACGTGGTCGAACGACGAGGCGTTGCCGTTCTCGCCCGCGCGGCGCGTGCTCGGCCTCGGCGACGACCTCGCGTTCCGACACGCCGCGATGCTCTTCCGCCGCGCCTACACCCGCGATCCGGAGTTCGAGAGCAGCACCGACGGCGGGGCGCTCCGGATCCGCGCCGAGACCGCGCTCGCGCACTCGATCCGCACCGACTCGAACCGGGAGCGGGCATCGGCCGCGTCGAACATGCTCGGCATCCTCGCGCTCGTCGACGCGGCCGCGGCGCGCAACGGCAGCGTGCCGATCGATCGCAGCCTCTTCGAGTTCCAGGACGCGATCCGGCTCGACCCGTCGAACGAGCAGGCGAAGGCGAACCTCGAGCTGCTCTACCAGCAGAACTCGTTCAGGTCGTCGGTGCGCGGGCGCGAGCAGCTGCAGCGCTCGGCTCACGAGGGCGCGAGCACGTCCGCGCCCGGGCACGGGTACTGATGCACCTCCACTTCATCTCGCCCGCCGCCGCGCTCGTCGCCCTCGTCGGGCTCGTGCCGCTGGCGATCGCGATCGCCGTCGACCGCCGGAACGCACGGGCGCAGGCGCTGCTCGGGCTCCCGACGACGAGCCGGCGCGAACGGCTCACCCTGCCGGTCTCGATCGTCGCGCTCTCGCTCGCGCTCGCGGTGGCCGCCGCGCAGCCGGTCTTCCGCACCGAGAAGCCTCGCAACGCCCGGCTCGACGCCGAGGCGTTCGTCGCCGTCGACACGTCACGCTCGATGCTGGCGTCACGCACCGCGGACACGACCGTCCGGCTCGACCGCGCCCGGCGCATCGCCCAGGAGCTCCGCGCCGCCTTCCCCTCCGTGCCGACGGGCCTCGGCACGTTCACCGACCGGCCGCTCCCGCTGCTGCTCCCCACCCCCGACCGCGAGGCGTTCACGGCCGCGGTCCGGCAGTCGCTGGGCATCGAGCAGCCGCCCGGCCTCCAGAGCAGCACGACGATCTCGAGCTTCGACGCGGTCGCGCCGTTCCCGCTCGAGGGCTACTTCAAGCCGGGCGCGACGAAGCGGCTGCTGGTGATCCTGACCGACGCCGAGAGCACCGGGTTCAACTACGCCGGCGTCAAGAAGAGCTTCGAGGCGCGGCCGCGAACGTCGGTCGTCCTGATCCGGATCGGCGCGAAGGGCGAGAGGGTCTTCGGCCCGAGCGGACAGGCCGAGAGCGCGTACATCCCGCCCCCGGCGGAGGGCGACACGCTGAAGCAGTTCCTCGACGCCACCCGCGGGAAGTCGTTCGACGAGCACCACATCGGCGGCGCCGAGCAGGCGGCGCTGGCCGCACTCGGGTCAGGGCCGACGGCCAACCTCGGCTCGACCACCGGCCGTCACGACCTGGCGCCGTGGTTCGTCGTCGCCGCGGTCGTGCCGCTCGGCGTCGTGCTGCGACGGCGGAACTTCTAGCCGCCGGTCTAGTCGATGACGATGCCGACGATCACGTTCGTGACCTTCCCGTTCTTCAGGAAGAAGTCCGTCACGTGCGCGCCTGGCACGAACTTGCCGAGGTAGCAGTGGCCGGCGGAGGCCGGGCCCTCGCACTTCACGCCGGCGACACCCACCTTCACCTGGGCCTTCGTCGAGCCGACGCCGACGCCGGATGCAGTGCGCTCCTTGCGGGAGCTCGTGTCGATCTGGGTGACGTTGGTCACGCCCTGGAAGTGCACCGTGTAGCCGGTGTAGAGGAAGGTCACGTACGAGCCGAAGTCGTTCGACCCGCGCTTGACACGCGGCGTGCCGAGAACCGCCTTCACCTGCGCCTGGGTCATCCCGATCTTGACCCCACCGATGCTGCGCTGCGGGACGATCACGGAGCCGGCCGACGTGGCCAGAACCAGTGCAAACGCGAGGACGACGATGAGGATGCCTGCCCGGGTCATCGCGGTCATGCTGCCATAGAGCCCCGCGGAATACGAGAATCACCATGGTGAGCGAATCGATCACCTGGCTCGGGCACGCGACCGTCGTCATCGACCTCGACGGCGAGCGGATCGTCACCGACCCCGTGCTGCGCCGGCGCGTCGTTCACCTGCGCCGCGATCGCGCCGCGCCGGCGCCGGAAGGCGCGACCGGCGTGCTCCTCTCACACCTGCACTACGACCACCTCGACCTGCCGTCGCTGCGACGGTTCGCGCGCGACCTGCCGGTCGTGGTGCCGCGCGGCGGCGCCGGGTTGCTGCGCGGCTTCACGGACATCCGGGAGATCGAACCGGGCGAGAGCATCAGGCTCGGCCGGGTGCAGATCGACGCGGTCGAGGCCGTGCACGACGGGCGGCGGCATCCGGGCGGCGCGCACGGGCCGGCGCTCGGCTACGTCCTCCGCGGCACCCGGTCGGTCTACTTCGCGGGCGACACCGACCTCTTCGCGGGCATGGCGGCGTTCGCACCCCTGGACGTCGCGCTGCTGCCCGTGGCCGGCTGGGGGAAGAAACTCGGCCCCGGGCATCTCGACCCGCAACGCGCAGCGTCGGCGCTGGCACTCCTGCGCCCGGCGATCGCAATCCCGATCCACTGGGGCACCTACCGGGCAGGGCGGCGAAAGGGCGAATCGGCCCCGGCCGAGGCGTTCGCGCGTGCAGCCGCTGAGCTCGCGCCGGAGGTCGACGTCCGGATCCTGCCGGTCGAGGGCGTCCTGCCCGCTGGAGTGATCACCCCGACGGGGTGATGCCGCGGGGCGTAGCGTTGCGCAGGATCACCTCGAATCCACCCTGAGAAAGGACTCGAATGCTCGCTACCCAGTTCACGACCTTCCTGTGGTCGTTGATCGTCATCTTCTTCATGGTCGTCTACTTCATGATGCTCTTCGGAGTCATCGTGGACATCTTCCGCCGGCACGACATCCACGGCGGCAAGAAGGCCCTGTGGTTCCTGTTCATCCTGGTCGCACCGTTCCTCGGTCTGTTCATCTACCTGATCGTGAACGGGCACGGGATCGCCGAGCGGCAGCAGAAGGACGCGCAGCAGTCGCAGCAGCAGTTCGACAGCTACGTCAAGGACGTCGCCGGCTCGAGCAGCGCCGAGCAGATCGCGAAGGGCAAGGAGCTTCTCGACTCCGGCGCGATCACCCAGGCCGAGTTCGACACGCTGAAGGCGAAAGCACTCGCCTCCTAGCTTCCGAAGCGTGCGGGCGGCGGCCGCTCAGGCCGCCGCCGCCGCGGAGGGCAGCGGGACGGCGTCGTCGCCCTGGAGGGCGCGGCGCCAGCCGGTGAGCACGCCGTGCACGGCCGCGGCGCCGACGAGTCTCGCCGTCGGGCGCGGCCAGCTCGGCCGGATAGAGAATGAACGGCCGGGTCTGCGGCCCGCCGAGCCCGCCGTGGAACGAGATCAGCTCCTCGAACGCACAGCCTTCCTCGAGCTGCGGGTCGTAGAAGCTGCCGACCATCACGTCGGCCACGTGCGCGAAGCCGTCGGTGCGCGCCAGGTGCTGCGCCGCGTGCGGTGAGAAGCCGGCCAGCGGGTCGTCGCCGACGACCTCGCCCGTGTCGAGGTAGCGGGTGCCGCGACCGCCGAGGACGACCGCGCCGCGCTCGCTGGAGCGGACGAGCAGCCACCCGACGTGCGGGTGCTCGCGCAGCGACGTGATCAGCCGCGGGTGACGGGCGTCGATCTCCTCGAGCGTCAGCCGCCGCTTCTCGTCCATCAGGTAGATCAGCCCGAGGTTCCCGGAGCCGAGCACGACCACCTGGCGGTCGCCGACCTCGTTCTTCGCCTGCTTCTTCTTCGTCCCCGTGCCGGTCGCCTCTTCGAACGCGAGGTTCGTCATCGCCTTCTGCTCGTCGCCGCCCGCAATCGCCTGCACGGTCGCGCTGCTCGAGCGACTTCTCGACGAGCTCGTCGAGGCCGTAGCCGTTCCGCTGCTTGAAGGTCGCGCCCTGGGTCTGGCCGTGGTCGGAGAGGACGGCGATCACGTACGGCCGCGGCGCGTACTTCCGCGCCCGGTCGATCCGGGCGAACTGCTGGTCGAGCTTCCGCAGTGCCTCGAGCGTGTCGGCGCGCTCGAGCCCGGAGTGGTGCGCGACCTCGTCGTAACTCGAGAATGTCGAGTAGACGGCGGGGCGGCCGCGCATCATGTCCGCGATCACGCCGTAGACGATCAGGTCGCGGACGACCACGCACATCGCCGCCCGCATGAACGGGTACAGGCCGCCGCGGTGGCCGCGCGGACGCACGTCGCGCCGCTTCGCCCGGCCCGCCGCCGTCCACTCGAGGAAGACCTCCCAGAAGAAGAGGACGAACGTCTTGGTGACGTTGAGCCCGTTCGCGAAGAAGGCGCGGTAGCCGGGGTTCGCGTGCGTCTCGGCGCTCATCCGGCTGCAGGTGAGGATCACCTCGTCGGCCTCGCCCGACAGCAGGTTGCCGCGGCTCGAGCCGCCGTTGACCAGCAGGCCGATCCCGGTCGCGTGCGCCGCCTCGATCTCGGCGCAGTCCTGCGGGCCGGAGCAGGCGATCACGCGGCCCGACTCCTTGTCGACCCAGCGGAAGGCGGGGATGTCCTCGTTCGAGCCGAGCAGGATCCCGGCCTGGCTGGCGCCCGTCTGCGACGAGAGGTCGGGCTCCCACTCGACCAGCCGGTGCGACCCCTCCTCGAGCCAGCGCGCGAGCGTCGGGGCGGAGCCGACCGTCATCGCGTGGCGGAGCACCGGCAGGGCGAGCCCGTCGATCTCGAGGAAGAGCAGCCCCGGGACGTCGGTGCTGATCGTTGCGCCGGTCCGTCTGGCGATCCGCCTGGTCATCCGCAGCATGTACGTGTCGTCGTCGTTCGTCCCGATCAGCACGTCGATCACGACCACGATCGCCGACGCGACCAGCGCGGTCAGCAGCGCCCACCAGAAGTTCGAGACGGTGATCGCCGCCGGTCGATGCTCGACGCGATCATCAGCATCACGGCGTCGAGGATCAGGGCGATCAGGAAGCCGAGCACCGCCATGAACGGGATCTTCAGTGCGGCGGCGATCGGGTTCAGGACGGCGTTCAGGATCCCGATCAGCAGCGCGGTGACGAGTGCGCCCTTGAACCCGTCGACCGAGACGCCGGGCACGACCCAGGCGGCGAACAGGAGCCCTGCCGCCGCCGTCAGCCAGCCGAGAACGACCGGCACCGGCCGGTAGCGCAGCGGCTCCGGCCGCCAGCTTGGCTCGTCGGTCATGCGGCTTCGGCAGGCGCGGGTGCCTCACGCGCCAACTGGCGGCGCACAACCTCCGTCCCGACCAGCAGCAGCCCGAGGAGGATCAGGTCGTTCACCCAGTAGCCGAACTGCGGCGTCGGCCGCCACCAGAGCAGCAACAGGTAGGCGCCGATCGTGGCGCCGTAGATACCGGCCCCGGCGACAGTGCGGCGCGAGCGCGGCTCCGGCCTGCGTCGCCCGCCGTCCGGGCCCGGTGAGCCAGACGCCGGCGAGCGCGACCACGCCGACGATCACCGCGGTCCAGCCGGCGCCCTTGAGCAGGTCGGTGAGGATCTCGAAGGCGTGCTGCGCCGCCGGGCGCACGGAGTCGGACTGGACGAGATGGTTGACGAAGTACCGCTCGCCGAGCGACCGGACGATCAGGATGAGGAAGCCGGCCGAGACGAACCCGATCGCGATCGCGCGGACCTCGAGACGGCGGCGGCCCTTCACCAGCAGGATCGCGCCGGCCCACGACAGGAGCGCGAGCGCCCAGATCCAGCTCGCGGTGAAGCGCAGCGCCCGCGTCATCCTCTGGCCCGCCTTGAGCTGGTCGGAGTCGAGGATCGTCACCTGCCCCGACTGCGGCGGAATCTTGCTCTGCACGATGTTGAAGCGTGTCCCGAGCTTGATCATGATCGGGCGGAGGTCGAGCACGACCTTGCCGTTCGGTCGAGTCGAGCACCTTCGTGTTGCCGTCGAGGACGGCGATGAACTCCTTCTGCGCCAGCGAGGTCGCGGCGACGAAGAGATCCTGGACCTTCGGCCGCTCGAGCAACCGCTTCGCCGCGGTCTCGGTCGCGTTGCGGGCCAGGCCGGCGATCGGCACCGCCAGGGGCTGGAGGTTCGCCGGCAGCTTCTCCTTGAGCGCGCCGGCCACGTCGGTGTTCGCGTAGAGCTGGTCGACGAGCGTCAGCGCGATCTGCTCGCGGATCGCCTGGTCGGCGATCAGCGCCCGCGACGTCGCCTTGAAGTGGGACGAGTCGAGCGCCTCACGCTTGACGTAGTTGGCGAGCACGCTCACGACCACCAGCAGGATCCCGATCACCGTCAGCGTGCGCGCGAGGATGATCCGCGTCTTCGTCGGGCCGTGCGAGGCCTTCTTGGGGGTCGGTGCCGGGGTCTCGCTCATCGGTGTGCTCCCTTCATCGGAAACGCGCGTCGCCTGATCAGGGCGGAGCATCGCATGCTTTGCATGAGCGCGTCATAGCCCGATTGGGGTGAAACCCCCGACGCCGCTTGTGCCAGGGTTCCCGGTATGGAACCGCCGGCCGGCGATGCGCCCACGACCAAAGCCGGGCGGTGGAAGCTGCGCTACGAGGCGGCCCGTGCGCGCGCGGATGCGCTCGAGAAGCGCGCCCAGGAGGAGCGGTCGCGCCACGCATCCGTGGACGCGACATTCCAGATGGTCGACCGCGACGGAGAGGTCGCCGGCGGGATCATCGCCGGAGCGCTCGCCTACCGGTTGTTCATCTGGCTGCTGCCCTTCGCGCTCGTGCTCGTCGGCGGCCTCGGCCTCGCGGCGGATGCCTCGTCGACCGACCCCAAGGACGCCGCCGCATCGATGGGCCTCGCCGGCCTGGTCACGAGCTCGGTTGCGAGCGCTGCGGACGGCCAGGGCCGGTGGTACTGCCTGCTGATCGGCATCCCGCTGCTGCTCTGGGCGACGCGAAGCGTCCTGCGGGTGATGATCGGAGCGCACCGGCTCGTCTGGATCGACGTCGCCGGGCGGAGACACAAGCCGACGCCGAAGGCGACCCTCATGTTCCTGGGGTTCATGCTCGGCTTCTACGTGATCGCCGCCGTGACGATCTACGCGCGCAGCAAGTCCAACGGGCTCGGGATCCTCGTCACGATCCTGGTCGCGCTCGCCTACGCAGGCCTCTGGCTGGCGCTCTCGCACCGGCTCCCGCACGGCACGGCGACCTGGAAGGCCCTGATCCCGGGCGCGCTCATCGTCGGGCTCGGGATCGAGGTGCTCAACATCGTCACCGTCTTCATCATCGCGCCGTGGGCCCACAACAAGCAGGGCACGTACGGTGCGCTCGGAATCGCATCGACACTGCTCTTCGGGCTGTTTCTGCTCGCGCGCCTGATGGTCGGCGGCGCCGTCGTCAATGCGACGTTGTGGGAACGACGCCTGCGGCGGGAGCAGCCACCGGCTCCTCCCCCGCCTTCCGCCGCCTGAGGTCGTAGAACAGCAGCGCGATCGCAATGGACGCGTACGGCACGACCACGGCGTAGACGAGCGAGCTGATCACGTTGATCACCGCGAGCGAGCTCGAGGTCAGGAAGAGCACGAGCACGCCGACGATCGGGCCGAGCAGGAAGGCGGTGACGTTGACGAGCGCGGCGATCGCCAGCACGCGGAACCCGTGGCGCCGGACGAGCTCGGAGCTGCGGTTCAGCGCCGGACGCGCGTGCAGGTCCTCGATGACGCACGCCTGGGTGACGACCGTCTTGCGGACGAGGTAGAAGATCGCGATCGGGATCCCGACGACCGTGATCGTCAGGAGCCCGGCGATCACGACGATCTGCACCCAGGCACGGCCGAGGGAGCCGGCACGCGGGAATGTCCCCCTGAACGCCTCGAGCGTGTCCGGACGGCCGCCTTCGATGATGCGCGCAAGCGCGAAGGCCACCGCGGCGCTGACGCCGATGCTCGCGATGATCGTCGAGAGCTGGCCGAAGAGCAGTGCCGTCACGCCCTCGACGATCGGGTCGGTCGCGGTCGTGTTCAGGAACGTGCCGATGCCGGTGTACGTGTCGAGGAGCGCCTGCACCAGCGCCGTGACGACGGCCAGCGGGATGAAGATCACGCCGATGCCGAGGAACAGCAAGGGGTAGCGGCGGTAGATCCTGAGCGCGGAGCGGTAGATCTGGCCGCCGCTGCGGACGTCGTCGATCGGGAAGGGCTCGACGGGCTTCCAGCGTGTCCGCCGGCTCAGCCAGATGCCGAGCAGCGTGATCCCGAGCAGCGCACCGAGCACGAGCCACGGCGTCCGCAGGAACCGGAGGTAGACGCCCGACCCCCAGGCGACGGCGCCGCAGAAGAAGGTGGTCGCGCTCGGCCCGAGCGTCGACTGGAGCGGCACCTCCGTGCTGCTCGGGCGCCACTCGTCCTCGGACCAGGTGACCGGGTCGGTCCATTGCGCCTTGGTGTTGGGGCCGGTCGGGCCGGTGTTCGGACCGTTCGCCTCCTGGCCCCAGTGTCCGTCGAAGGTGAGCCATGCGAAGGGATCGTCCGCGGATGTGGGCCGCGCGTCGGGCATCAGCACGACCTGCGTCTGCTCCATGTTCGACGGGGCGGTCGTGTTGTCGCACCCGAACCCCTCCTGCGCGCTGTGGCCGAGCCAGATGCTCTGCTTGTAGTAGTTCGCGTGCGAGCCACGGCCGGGGAAGACGATCGGGCGCACGCCTTGCTTCTGGAGCTTGGAGCTGTCCCACTCGGCGCTCTCCGCCCCCTCGTGCTGCGAGTACCCGACCTCGGTCGGCGCCCGCTTCAGCGCGTCCGACGCGGACGACGCGTCGAACATCAGCTGGATCATCTCCCAGTCGGATTCGTGCTTGTTGTTCCAGTCGTTGAACACGTAGTAGAGCCAGTACTGGAGCACCAGCTTCCCGGGCTTGCCGCGCTGCTGAAGGACGTGCGCGTAGGCGGTCGTCGGCTTGCCCTTCGTGATCTGGTCGGCCCACTGCTCGTAACTGCACCCCGGGTCGAGCGGCGAGCCCGGGAAGTCGAGATACGTGCCCTCGGGACGGTGGAACAGGTCGGCGGCGGTCGGGGCCGCCCGGAGCACCCGGCCCTCGGAGTCGACGAGATCGACGTCGGAGCGCCCGAGCACGACGTCCGCGGGCACCGGCCGATACGGCTCGCCGCCGTCGCTGCACGCCTCGGTCTGTTGCTTCAGGGCGACGACCGGCGCGTACTTCTCGGCGAGCTGTAGCTCGGGCGAGGTGTCGTCGGCGCGGGCGGCACCGGCACCCGCCGCCAGCACCGCAAGCAGCACGGTGCCGAGGGCAGCGCACCGCCTCATGTGCGTCAGGAGCCGCGACCGCGAAGCGCGGCTTCGATCCGGTCGATCTTGCGGTCGAGGTCGTCGAACCGCGACTCGATCTTCTGGATCTCCGTCAGCTCATCCGTTGTGTACGACGCCTCATGCTCCTTCGTCGCCCGCGCGACGAAGGTGGACGTGATCGCAGCGGTGAGGATGGCCAAAAACGCGATCCCCTCGAGCATCACGAAGGTTGCGATGACGCGGCCGGTGGGGTCGGCGGGCGTGACATCGCCGTAGCCGACGGTGGTGACCGTCTGGATCGCCCACCACATCCCGACCCAGATGTTGGCGTACTCCTTGTGGTCGAACACCCGGATCAGAACGCCGCTGATGACCACGACGCCGGCCGTGGCGAAGACGATCGTGCCCGCCGCACCGCGGACCGTCGGCGGCTCGCGGAGGAACTTGCCCATCCGCTTCTCGATGTAGCTCGTCCGCGCCATCGCCATGGACGTTACGGCAGCGTGCAGACAGCCTGGCCCTGCGGAGACTCCTGTGCCTGAACGGCGCAGCCCCTCGACCGAGCGAAGTTCCGCTCCCTCCCCCGTCGGGGGGAGGACGCGCGCCTGCGCTGCCCCTTTGCTGCGCCTCATGGGCCGTGAAGGATTCGAACCTTCGACCTTGGGATTAAGAGTGGTGACCGGCCCCAGCCTAGCCCCGTCCCAACGGATTCCTGCCACGGGCACGATTCGACAGGCTTCGGCTTCCATGCGCGTCTCCCATGTGCTAGACGAGACGAATGGCGGGCGAGGTCGTCGGGCGGGACGAGGAGGTTGCGCGCATTCTGGCCTTCCTCGGCGACGATGCTCCGAGCGCGCTCGTGCTGGACGGAGAGGCCGGCATCGGGAAGACGACACTCTGGCACGTCGGGATCGAGGAGGCGCAGGCCCGTGGCCAGACGGTGCTTCCGTGCAACCCGAGCGGCTCCGAGACGCAGTTCTCGCTCTCGGCGCTCCGCGACCTGCTGGACGACCGCTTCGATGAGATCGCCGACGAGCTCCCCGAGCCGCAGCGGCGCACCTTGGCGATAGCTCTCTTTCGCTCCGAGCCGGATCAGGCTGCTCCGGGACCCGGCGCGATCGCAGCCTCCTTCCTCAACGCGCTGCGCGCGCTGGCTGCCCGCGGCCCCGTCCTCGTCGCGGTGGACGACGTTCAGTGGCTCGACGGGCCTTCGGCCGGGGTGCTCGAGTACGCAACCCGCAGGCTCCGGGGCGATCCGATCAGACTGCTCCTCTCGACGCGCAGCGAAGGCGAATCTCAGGCGCCGCTCGGCCTCGACCGGGCGTTTGCGGGCGGCGACCTTCGGCGGATCGAGGTCGGCCCGCTTAGTCTCGGCGCCCTGGGACGTGTCGTCCGAATCCAGCTCGGCGCTGACTTCCCGCGGCAGGCTCTACGTCGTTTGCACGAGACCACCGAGGGGAACCCGCTGTTCGCCCTCGAGATCGTCCGTGCGCTCGAGCGGAGTGGGCAGGCACTGGAGCCCGGACAGCCGCTTCCGGTCCCCGACAACCTGCACGACCTCGTTCGCGGACGGATCGTGCTGCTGCCCGAGGACACGCGCACTGCGCTCCTCGCCGTTGCCGCTCTCTCGCATCCCACCGTCGAGCTTCTCGAGCTCACCTTCGGGGGGGACAGCACGGACCGTCTTCTGCGACCCGCCCTCGAGGGCCAGGTGATCCAGTTCTCCGCGGATTCGATTCGCTTCACCCATCCGCTGCTCGCCTCGGTGGTCTACGCCGATGCCGGTCGCGCGAGCAGGCAAGCGGTGCACCGGCGTCTGGCCGAGGTCGTCCCCGATCCGGAGGAGCGCGCCCGGCACCTCGCGCTCAGCGCCGGAGAACCGTCCGAGGAGATCGCCGCGGAGCTGGAACTCGCCGTCCACAGTGCCGCCAGACGCGGCGTTCACGACGTCGCGGTCGAGCTCGCGGAGCTCGCGCTCAGGCTCACGCCCGAAGAGGAGATATCGGCGCGGCAGCGGCGGACGATCCTCGTCGCCGAGCACGGCTTCGCTTCGGGTCGGTTCGCGAACGCCGAGGAGCTCGTCGTCCAGCTGCTCGGCGAGCTCCCCGCCGGTCCCGAACGGGCGCGGGCCCTGGTTCTGTCCGTGCGCGCACGGGAGGAGAACCTCCAGATCTGCGCAGGGGTCTACCAGGAGGCGCTCGACGAGGCCCGCGGCGACGCAGCGCTCGAGGCCGAGATCCACCGCCACCTCGTCGACACCTGGATCGTCATGGGCGATCTCGGGCGAGCGACCGAGCATGCGCGCCTGGCCATCGAGCTCACCGAGCGCACCGGGGATACACCTGCGCTGGCGATGGCGCTCGCCGACCTCGCCCACATCGAGAGCCTCACCGCGGAGATCACCCCAGGGCTCCTCGAGCGCGCGCTCGAGCTCGAGGAGGAGGTCGGAGGGCTTCCCCCGTGGTACCGGCCGAGCATCGTGCTCGGCCTGCGGCTGATGTTCGACGACCGCCTCGACGAGGCGCGGGAGCTGCTCGAGCGGGCGTACGGCGATGCCGGCGACCAGGCCGACGAGTACGCGCGGGCCGTGCTGCAGTTGCACCTCGTGCAGCTCGAGATCCGGGCGGGAGAGTGGCAGCGAGTGGAGGCCTACGCCCACGACAGCCACGCGGTCTTCCAGGAGTCGGGCTCGAGCAACGAGAGCACCGCCGCCTACGCAGAGGCGATGGTCGCCGCGCATCTCGGCCGGGTCGAGGAGGCCCGAGCCTGGGGCGCGCGAAGCCTCGCCGCCTCCGAGGCCGCGGGCGACGCCGTCCACCGGCTCCACGTCGAAGGCGTTCTCGGCTTCCTCGAGCTGTCCGTCGGCGGCGCCGAGGCGGCGGTCGGCCGGCTGCGGCCGCTCCCGGGCATCTACGCCGCACGCGGCTACGGTCAGCCGAACCTCAACCCGGTGCTGCCGGACCTGATCGAGGCTCTTGTGATCCTCGGAGAGCTCGACGAGGCCGAGGAGCTCGTCGTGCACCTCGAGGAACGGGGAAGCACGCTCTCGAGCCCGTGGGCACTCGCGACCGCGGCACGCTGTCGTGGGCTCCTCTCCGCCGCCCGGGGGGACGTCGAGGGTGCCGTCGCCGAGCTGCGCCGCGCACTGGAGATCGGCGAGCGGCTCCCGCAGCCCTTCGAGCGTGCGCGCACCCTCCTCGCGCTGGGCCAGGTGCAGCGACGCGCGCGCAAGCGATTAGATGCCCGTCGCTCGCTCGAGGCTGCGCTCACCGCCTTCGAGCGGCTCGGCGCCGCCCTCTGGGCGGACCGTGCACGCGGGGAGATCGCCCGGCTCGGCGGCCGGACGCCGTCGAGCGGGGAGCTGACGACCGCCGAACGGCAGGTGGCGGAGCTCGTCGCCCAGGGGAAGGCCAACAAGGAAATCGCGGCGGCGCTCTTCGTGAGCGTCAAGACGGTCGAGTTCCACCTCGGCAACGTCTACCGCAAGCTCGGCGTCCGCTCCCGCGTTGAGCTCGCACGGCGGCTGGCCGGCACCGGGAGCAAACCCTAGGGATCTCCCCGTTGCCGCGGATGCGGCGCGCCGCCACGCTGGTTCGATGGTGCAACGGAAGAGACGCCGGGCACGCGCGCTGGCCGTGTCGCTCGCGTCAGCCGGGCTGGTGGCGACCCTGCTCGCGACGCCCGCGAGCGCTCGTCCGGGCGCCGGCAACATCAACATCACGGTCAATCCGATCGAGGTGGCGTACGCGTACGACGTCCTGGTTGGGCCCCTTCTTGCTCTGACGACGTCGGCGTTCTGGACTCCCGATACTCCGGATCTGTCCGTCTCGGAGGATGACGCGTACGCGTTCCAGGACGCGCTCGTCAGGAAGGGCCTGCCGGCGCAGCTCACCGCCGTACTCGCGAAGCTCGGCTTCACGAGCGGGGACCAGAAGGAGCTCCGGGCCCAGATCATGGCGGTAGACCCGTCACTCCTCGTCGGCAGCCCGCTCGCCGACGCAAAGCTGCTTGCCTCGCTGCGCGCCGTCGCCGCTGACCTGAGGGCGTTCTCGAAGAAGGCCGCCCGCGACCCGCTTCACACCGGCCAGTGAGACGCAGGGCCGGACTGCTCCGTTGGTCGGTCGCGCTGCTCGCCAAGGGTGCCTGACCAGGTGCCAGGGAACCCGACGCGACCGGTGCCGGTACCGGCGCCGCCACGCCACCCATGATGGGCGAGACGTTGCTCACGCGAGACCCGGGTCTCGACACGGGGCGGTGACCGGGCGAATGCCCCGGTACCTGCTCGAGCTCTACATGCCCAGGGGGCAGGCCCTCGAGGAGGCCGCCGCCAGGGCTCGCATGGTGGGAGACCGGAAGGCCCGGAGCGAAGCGGCGGTGCGCTATGTCCGGACGATGTACGTCGCCGAGGACGAGACGTGCTTCCACGTCTTCGAGGCCTCCTCACGGGAGGCCCTCCTCGAGGCGGCGAGCAGGTCGGGCCTCACGGATGCGCGCATCACCGAGACCATCGAAAGCGACACGAAGGAGGGATCGTGAAGGGAGCAAGGTTGAAGATCGCCCTGTCGGCGCTCGTCGCCGCCGCAGCCTGTGCGGCCGGTGCGACGGCCGCCGAGGAGGCCGGGACTGCAGGGCCTGCATACAAGGTGGTGGGGCACTGGGGCAAGCCCGGCACGGGGAACGGCCAGTTCCCGGCCAACGCGCTCGGGCTCGCCACCGACAAGGCCGGCAACGTGTACGTCGCGGATTCCGATGGCCATCGCATCCAGATCTTCTCGTCGAAGGGCGCGTTCCAGCAGAAGCTCGCGTTTGCGGCTTCGGAATTCGTCGAGGACGTGGCCGTCGGCCCGGAGGGCGACGTGTGGGGCACCGCTCAGCAGGCGGCGCAGGCACGGCGGTTCCCGAAGGGCGGCGGACAGGCCGAGAACCTCGGCACACCCAAGGGGGCGGAAGGTATCGCCGTCGACGCGGCGGGGAACGTGTACGTCTCCACCAACGGCGATACCACACACGTCGTCGTTCGCTTCGACAAGACGTCCACCGGATGGGCGGGAGCAAGGACCTGGGCGACGGGCTTTCAGGTTCCAGGCGACGTCGAGGCGTCCGCCGACGGCAGCATCTACGTGGCAGATCAGAGAGGCTCGCCGCCAACCGTCAAGCGCTTCGACTCGAGTGGCAAGCTGCTGACGACGATCAGGCTCCAGCTACCGGCCACTGCCGGTGCCGGCGTCTACACCGGCATCGGCATCGACCCGGACTGCAACGTCTGGTCGACGAACGTCCCGAAGCGGAGCCTGGTGAAATACTCGCCGGCGGGCAGGATCCTCGCGACGGCCACCTCCGGGGACCTGCAACCGCAGGACGTCGCCGTCGGGCCCACCGGCGACCTCTATGCGTACGACGGTGCCACGCACAGCGTCATCCACTTCGCCGAGGACCGCTCGAAGCCGGCGGCGGCGGCCGTGCCCGTTCGGCTGGTCGTGGCGAAGGGTCCGAGGGGCTACGTCGCCAGAGTGAGGTACGCCCTCACCAACGTCGCCTGCCCGGCGCAGGTGGACGCGACGGCGAGCCTCACGGGGAAGGGCGTCGCCGGCAAGGCGACCGTGAAGGTCGCCGCGGGCAAGACGACCGCGATCGAGATACCCCTGGCGCAAGCCGCCCTCTCGAAGGTCGCGGGCAGCACGACGGCCGCCACCTTCACGATCGTCCTCAAGACCAACGGGCGTCTGACCACCGAGACGCGCAAGGTCACGGTGAGCGTTCCGGCGAGCGCGAAGTAGCCGCTCGAGTCGGGCTGGACGCAGGGCGTGGGCACTGCCCGCGCCCTGCGCCGCCACACCGCAGCGAGGCTCGAGGCATAAAAAAACCCTGGTTAGCGAGGCTTTTGCGATGGGCCGTGAAGGATTCGAACCTTCGACCTTGGGATTAAGAGAAGCGGCGCGCAGTCTCGGCCGGCCTCGGTGGAGCTTCGTTTCAGGCCGATTCCAGCCTCTCCGACGACGCCGGGTTTCGGCCGGATTCGGTAGGTCATGTTGCCCCTGCGTTGCCCCAATCGACGGCGGTTCGAGTCCGGTTAGGTCCATTCCCTCAATTTCCAGGGAGAGTCGGAAGAACCAACACGCCATGTACGAACCCAGCTCGGTATGTGGGTTGCCCCGCCATTGCCTCGGACGGGCTGTCGAGGATCGAGACTTCCGGGCGCTCGTCGGCCAAGAGGCAGAACGTAGACCGAGAGGGTGAAGGCGGGGGAGTGGTGCCCTGGAACGCGGGTTCCTCCGGTTCGGCGGCGCTGGAGCCCCCTTCCCGGGGGCTCCAGCTGGTCGTGCTCGGTGGTCGCGTTGGTGTGCGACGGCGGCTAATGGCAGTGCCAGATCGCTTTGCTGGGCGATGCCGTACCGCAGCTGTTGTGGCTGAAGCTGGGCGTGCCGGTGCCGTCCCACCAGAGATCGGCGCCCGAGCTGCCGCTCGCCGAGTTGTGGCTGAAGGTGCCGGTTCCGCCGAACTCGTAGATCCCGTAGACGCCGCCGGTCGTCGAGTTGTGATCGACCTGCGCCGCGTTCCCGTAGTCGGTCGCGATGCCGAAGTAGCGGGAGGCCACGTCGTTGTGGTCGATCGTGACCCCGGTGTCGGTGTAGATGCCTCCGTCATTCGTGTTCAGGCTGTTGTGTGAGATCACAGTCGACGAGGCAGCCCCGATCGTGAGAACGCCCCACGACTGATAGTTGTTGAACCAGTCCGAGCCGCACCCATAGTCCGAGTCGTTGCATTCGTTGCCGCTGATCGTGTTGTGATCGATGGTCGCCGAACCACCAAAAAACACCCCGATTCCGCCGGGGCCGGCACAGACACTGCAGGGCGTGCCCTTGACGGTGTTGTGGTCGATCTGCCCGGTCGAGCCGTCGTTGATGACGAAGATCGCGGCTCTCTGGTAGCCGGTCACGGTGGTGTGGTCGATGGTGAGGTGGCCGACCTCAGGATCGGGCGTGAGTTGACCGCCGCGGATCTGGGTGCCGGCACCGACGCCGAAGCCGTTGTTACAGTCGTTGCTCGGCAAGTTGTCGCGGATGTCGCTGACCGCCGCCCGCGTGAGCGCGAGCGACGCCCCCTCGATGACGGAGATCCCCCTGTCGATGCTGTTGCAGGGTCCAGGGCCGGGGCCGGCAACAGCCAAGTTGCTCATCCGAACGCTCGCGCCGCTGTTGATCTCGACGATGTTCAGGAACCCGTGGCTGTCCGGCACGAGCGCGACGGCAGGTGCAGAGATCGTGCTCGCTCCGGAGCCTGCCCCGGTCAGGGTCAGATCCTTCGCGATCGACACCTGCTCGACGTAGCTGCCCTTGGCAAGCGAGATCGTGTCGCCGGCCGAGGCGACGTTGACCGCCTGCTGGACATGCTTGCACGGGCTGTTCTTGCTGCAGGTCGCGTTGTCCACGCCCGACGGTGACACGTACCTGGTCGTGCAGACTGCGGCTGCCGCCGCAAGCACGAACACACTCAGTGAGAGCAGCCCGATGGCTGCCAGCATTGCTCGCTTCATTACTCCTCCCTTTCCGTTGCGGTCTGTGGTCGCGGGGGGATCCTGGTCGCTTCTGCCAGCTCGGCGTGGAACAGGAGCAGCAGCGCTTCGTCGTGCGAGAGCCGCATCCCGTGGGCCTCCCAGGCGTGACGCAAGAACCTCGGTGGCGAGTCCGGCGTCGTCGGGGGCCCGGGCGATGAATCCGCAGTCGCAGGTGAGCGTCTTGTCCACGATCTCCACGCACCCGAGGCTAGGAATGGGTGCCTAGGAACCGGCAAGCTCGCGCCTAGACCGTGGCTAGATCACTGCGGCATCGTCCTGTCGGCGCTGTCCTACCGCACCCAGAGCTGGTCGATGAGCACGAACTGCTGCGGGTTGTATTGGTAGTTGCCGACGCGCTTGGAGAGGAAGTTCACGTTCTTCGAGAACATGAGCGGCACCCACGGTGCCGCGTCGGTGACCTCGCGGTCGACGCGGGCCCAGCGTGCGCGCGACCCGATCGGGTCGCTCAGCTGCTCTGCCTGCGCCCTGCGCATCTGGCGGTCGATGCCCGGGTCGCAGAGCCCGCTTCCGAGGTTGGCGGGGTTCCCGGGCAGGAACGCTCGACAGCTGAACTGATCGAAGAACGGCGCCGGGTCCGGGTACCCCAGGGCCCAGCCGTTGAACCCGATCTGCGCCCGGTTGCGCGAGTCACCGACGACGCTCCAGTATCGGTCGCCGACGACCGGCTTGACGGCCACGCGGTAGCCGAGCGAGCGGAGCACCTTCACGGCCACTCGGTTGAAGCCCTCTGCCTGCGACCACGCCCAGAGGGTGACCTTCATGCCGCGTGTCCCCGAGCGTGCCACGAGCGCTCTCGCCCTCGCCAGGTCGGGTGCCGTCCACGCTCCGCTCTTCGTCGAGCCGGCGGTGTACGGGCAGTAGGGGCTGTAGCCCGGGTAGTTCGGCGGCAGCATCTGGCACGTGATCTGGGCGAAGCGCGGCCCGCCCCAGGCGTTCGTCGCCGCAGCGCGGTCGACGGCGAAGTTCACCGCCCGACGGGCGTCGAGCCGGTCGAAGGGCGGGACGCGAGGGTTGAGGAAGAGCACCTGGAAGTTCCAGCTCGGGTCGGAGTGGAGCTGGCTCGCGTACCGGACCTCGACCCTCGACAGCTGCGACGGGTGCCACGGCTGGGACAGCCAGACGACATCGGACTTGCCGTCGACGACGTCGCGAATCGCGTCGTCCGGGGTGCCGGCGATGCGGATCTCGATGCGGTCGGGGTATCCGTCCGGCTGAGCGGCGGGCGACCACTCGTGGAAGAACGGATTGCGGACGAGCCTGAGCAGTCTCCTCGGCCTGTAGGTCGCGATCATGTAGGGGCCGGTCGCGGGCAGCGGGTGCGTTCCGGCCGGCCGCGGCGGCGTGCCGGCCGGCAGCACGTAGGCGGGCGGGCCGGCGAGCTTGTGGAGGAAGTAGGGGTCCGGCCGGACCAGGTGGAAGGTCACGATGCGGGCAACGTCGTTGGCGACGATCCCGCGCGAGAGGTCGCACCGTTTCGGATGCTTCCGGCATTGCGCGCCGCCGACGATCCCGTCGTAGTCCGTCACGGGGGATAGGAGCGCGTAAAAGCGTTCGAGGGTGAAGCGGAAGTCCGTCGCCCGCACCGGCCTGCCGGTCGAGTAGCGGATGCCCGGCCGGAGCCGGAATGTGTACGTGCGGCCGCCGTCGGTCGGCGTCGGCAGCGACGTCGCGAGGTCGGGCACGAGCTGCGTTCCCGCCAGACCGCTGACCTGGTTGAACGCGACGAGGCCGTCGCCGGTCATCCGCAGGAATGGATAGACGTACGTGTACAGGGAAACGGCGGGATCAATGGAGTCGACGATGTCCCCCTGCTTGAGCCGGTCAGCCCGCAGCACGAGCGTCCCGCCGCGGTGGCCGGCGCCCGACTGACGGACGGCGACGAGCACGGCCCCGCCCGACATCGCCAATCCCGACGGACGGCTTCCCACGCTCACCCGCTGCGCCACCTGGTTCCGGCCGGAATCGATCCGCACGACGTCGCCGCCGAACTGGTTGGTCACCCAGATGCCACGTGGGCCGACGGCCACCGCATCTGGCCCGTTGCCGGTGGGAACGAGTGCGGTGACGGAGTTCGTCTCGGGATCGATCCGGGAAACCGTCCCGTCCAGACTGTTCGTCACCCACGCCGAGCCTTGGCCGAAGGCGATCCCCGTCGGGCCGTTCCCGACCTGGATCACGGCGACCTGCTTCCCGGTGGTCGGATCTATGCGAACCACCTGGCCCGCCGCAGGCTCGCTCGCCCACAGCGTGCCTGCGCCGAAGGCGAGCTCGGTCGCGGCGACCGGGAGCGTCTTGGTCGTCCCGCCGCTGTCGGGGTCGATCCTCGTGATCGTTCCGTCGCCGGTGTTCGTGACCCAGACCGAGCCGGCCGCGTAGAGGATCCCGCGCGGGCCGCTCCCGACGGGGATCGTCTGGACGACCGTGTTCGTGCCCGGGTCGATCCGCGAGACCGCGCTGTCGAAGCTGTTGACCACCCAGACCGCGCCGGCGCCAGTCGCGATCCCGCTCGGGCCGTTGCCAACCGGAATCGTGTCGACGACGGCGGTCGTTCCGGGGTCGATCCGCGACACCGTGTGGCCATCGGCGTTGGTGACCCAGTACGCACCTTCGCCGGCCGCGACGGCCGTGGGTGTCGCGCCCACGCCGGTGGCAGCGACAAGGCGGCCCGAGCGCGCGTCGACGACCGCCAGCGAGTCTCCGGCCGGCGAGACGGCCGAGCGGCCTCCGCTTCCACCGAACGCCACGAGCGGGATCACGACCGCCGCAGCGATCACGCTGGCGAGCGCAGCGAGAAGGAGTGCGCCGCGCTTCCGCGACCGTCGCTCGACTACCTGCTCCGCCTGGAGCCGTAGCGCCTCCGTCTGGACTTGCGAGAGCTCGGACGTACCGGGTTCGACCGTCGGCTCGGCGACCGGCGTCGTTCGAACGGACGTCTGCGGTGCCTCCAGCAGTGCACGGTAGATCGAGTCTGTCTCCGGCGATGGATACGCGCCGAGCTCCTCCGCGAGAAGCTGCCGGCACTTCTCGTACACGCGAAGCGCCTCGGCGCGGTTTCCCGCGACGACGTGTGCCTCCATCAGATGGCGGTATCCACTCTCGCGAAACGGCGAGAGCGCGATCAGTTCCTCGGCCCACTTTGCCGCCTCCCGCGCGGCACCCAAGCGTAGGCACGCATCGGCAAGGACGCTCAACGCGCGCTCGCGGATGTCGGCGAGGTCGCGTCGCTTCTGCTCGACCCACGTTCCGTCTTCACCGGGCAGGAACGGCCGGTGCGCCAGTGACTCCGCCGACTCAGCCGCCGCCCGTGCCTGGTCGAGCTCACCTGCGGCGAGCGCTTCTTCCGCGTCCTGTGCGCTGCTCTCGGCTGCGAACAGGTCGACCCAAGTCCCCTCGGGCAGGTCGAGCCGGTAGCAGCCGAACGCCGCTGTCAACAGCTCCCGGCCGTCGAGTCCGGTGTCTGCGAGCGCGCCACGGAGCTTGCTGGCGATCACTGTCAGCGCCTTGTCTCTGGTCGCGGGCGGCGTCTCGCCCCAGAGCGCCTCGGCGAGCTCGTCCCGCGGAACCGGCCTGCTCCGCTCGGCTACGAGGTAGGCGAACAGGAGCCGTCCCTGCCGGCCTCCGAGCTGGGCCTCGTCGATCACGGCGCCGTCGGTCTCGACCGCGACGCGACCGATGACGGAGACCTTCAGCCTCAGCGTGTTAGCCATTCGGTTGCCGCCATCTTGCCTCGTTTTAGGGACGGGTGCCTAGCCTCGCCTGATGCGAGTGGGAGCGGTGATCACGTGCGAGTGCGGGTTCGAGGCCCGCGCAGCGGACGAGGAAGGGCTCATCGCGGAGGTCAGGCGCCACGCCGCGGAGGCCCACTCCATGCCGCTCTCGCACGAAGAGGCACTGCTGCTCGTCTTCCACGCCGAGCTGGCAGCGCAGCCCACCACCCCTCGCGAGGCAACCGACCGTCCCGCACCGTAACTCGAAAGGAGATCGCAGACATGAACAGGAAGCTCAAGATCACGGCCGCCTCGAGCATCGACTCCCGGCAGAAAGGGGGATCTCGGATGAGACTCGCCCGTTTTCGTTTGCTGTTCGTCACGGCGGCGCTCGGCGTTGCCGGTCTGGCGACCCTGGTCAGTGGGCCTGGTGCGTCGGGCGTGCGGCAGGACCAGTCGAAGCTGTCGCCGCAGGCGGCGCTGGACTGGAACGTGATCGCGGTCAACACCGTGCGCTCGGCCGCGTTGACGCCGGCGAAGTTCCAGCCGGAAGGGATGCTGTACATGGCCTATGTGCAGGCGGCCGAGTACAACGCGGTGATGGCGATCAGGGGCCGCTACGCGCCGTACCGGTCGTCGCTGCAGGCGATACCGGGCGCCTCGCCACGCGCCGCGGTCGCGGCCGCCGCGTACACGACGCTCTCCTACTACTTCCCGACGCTCGCCCCTTCACTCGTGTCGGCGTACAACGACTACCTGAACGTGACGCTGGCACAGGTTTCGGAGAAGGCGAGACTGGCCGGGGTCGCCGTCGGTTCGGCGGCCGCGAGCCAGTTGATCGTGAGCCAGTTCGGTGACGGGCGCGACGCTCCGGTCTCGACGGCGTTCGGTGTCGCTCCGCAGGCGCCCGGCACCTGGGTGTTCGCGCCGCCGCCGTCGGCGCAGTCGGCCCAGACCCCGTGGCTCGCAAACGTGAAGCCGTTCATGCTCGACAGCTCTGACCAGTTCCGTGCTCCCGCTCCGCCGGCGATCACGAGCCCCGAGTACGCCACGGACCTGAACGAGACCGAGAAGATGGGCTCGGCCACGAGCACCGCGAGGACGGCGGCGCAGACCGCGACCGCGCTGTTCTGGAACGCAAATGTGATCAACCAGTACAACCAGGTCTTTCGCGACGTCGCGACGAGCCACAATTTCGACCTCGTCGACACGGTCAGGCTGCTGGCGATGGGGAATATGGTCGCCTCCGACGCCCACGTCGCCTGCATGGACTCCAAGTACCACTACCTGTACTGGCGTCCGGTCACGGCGATCCGTGGCGCGAGCCTGGACGGGAATGCGAACACCACGGCCGACCCGGCCTGGTCGCCGCTGATCACCACCCCCAACCACCCCGAGTACCCGAGCCAGCACGGCTGTGTGACCGCTGCCGTCACGGGGGTGCTCGCCTCCGTCCTGAAGACGTCTGCGGTCAACATCGACGTCCCCGGGGCAACCGGCGGCGGCACCACTCTGACCACCTCCCAACACTTCGCGACCGCCCACGACCTGCTCGAGAACGTCGCGAACGCACGTGTCTGGGCCGGCCTCCACTACCGCTTCTCCACCACTGCAGGCGTCAACATCGGCACCCAGGTCGCCCAGTACGACCTGAAGGGGAACTTCCAACCGACGAACAAGTAGCCGAACGAGAACAGGCGGCGGCCATCACGGCCGCCGCCCTCTCGAACACGAGCCCGCCGTCGCGGGCGTCGACCAGTGCCGGCACGTGGTCGGCGGACCTTCGATCAAGAGACGGCCGCCGCTACCGTCGATTCGCTTGGAACGAACCCTGCTTCGCATGCCTCGGAGGCCTCGGCATTTCGCCCATTCTCGGTGGGGTCAGTTGCCCCCGTGATGCCGTCGAGGAAGCCAGGGTCTGGCAGGTCGTCAGGGAGCAGGTGGACATACGTTGCGAGCGTGAACGCGGGCGAGTGATGCCCGAGCCAGACCTGCGCTTGTTTCGCGTTTAGGCCGTGGCGAAAGAGCATCGTCGCGCAGGTATGGCGGAACGGGTCGCTCTCTCAATATCAGCGTGTTGCCCCGTGTGTTGCCCCCTAGCCCGATGTAGACCCTCGAGAAACCGCAAAGTCCCGGCCGAAACCAGGGCTTTGCAGGGGCTTCTGTGATGGGCCGTGAAGGATTCGAACCTTCGACCTTGGGATTAAGAGTCCCCTGCTCTACCAACTGAGCTAACGGCCCGCGGGCTGCGTAGTGTAGCCCGACGGCGCGGGCCGCCGGCCGGTCACGCGCGGCCCTTCGGAGGTCCTAGGACCAATGTCCACTGGCGGTTCGGCCCCGACTCGGGGCAGGCTGGGACAGCCCAGGATCTCCGAGGAAAGGACCACCCGTGAAGGCCAAGATCACCATTGCCGTACTCGCGCTCGGTGCCACGCTCGCCGTCGGCTCGAACGCGTTCGCCAAGTCCGGCGACCAGACGGTCAACGGCACGTGCAGCGCCTCCAGCACGTCCAAGCTCAAGGTCGGCCAGCGCGACGGCAAGCTGAAGATCGAGTTCGAGGTCGACTCGAACGTGAAGGGCCAGAGCTGGGGCGTGACGCTCTCGGACAACGGCTCGATGTTCCTCCAGAAGACGATGAAGACCGCAGGGCGCAGCGCCTCGTTCGAGGCCAGGGCGAAGACCGCGAATCAGGCCGGAACGGACGCGATCCAGGCGACCGCAACGAACGGCGCCACCGGCGAGACCTGCAACGCCTCGTTCGGGTTCTGACGCCCGTCGGCCAGGGGCCCGTGGTCGCGGGCCCCTGCCGTCTCCTGCCGAGCGCAGAAGCGAGCTACGGTAGGGCGGTCACGGCGAGGGAGGAACGGGTTTGTCGCGCAGGCGCTCAGCGCCCATCTCGGTGTCCGAGGCCGTCGCGCGGTTCGTCGTCGTCGGCCTCGTCGCGGTGATCCTGGTGGGCGTCGGCGTCTCCCTCATTCTCAGGAAGGCCGGCACGTCCGAGGCGATCAAGAACGCGCGAGAGCAGACCCAGCTCGCCGGGAAGGGGATCATCGAGCCCATGCTGACCGCGGGCGTCACAGCTCAAGACCCTGCTGCGCTCACACAGCTCGACCGGATCGTGCGGGAGCGCGTTCTGGGCGGATCGGTCGTCCGGGTCAAGGTCTGGCGGAGAGACGGAACGATCGTCTACTCCGACGAGCCTCGGCTGATCGGCTCCCGCTACACGCTCTCCCCGCAGGATCTCGGCGAGTTCAAGGGCGGCAAGGCCGAGGCGGAGGTGAGCGACCTCTCGCGGCCCGAGAACCGATTCGAACGGGAGCACGGCAAGTTGCTCGAGGTGTACCTCCCGCTGCACGCGCGTGACGGTTCGACAGTCCTGTACGAGCAGTACCTCGAGTTCGGGTCGATCGCCGCGAGCGCGAGGAGGATCTGGCTGCTCTTCCTCCCGGCGTGGCTGGTCGGCCTCGGAATCCTCGCCCTGATCCAGATCCCGCTCGCGGTGTCGCTGGCGCGCCGCGTTCGTCATGGGCAGATCGAGCGCGAGACGCTCCTGACCCGGGCGATCGAGTCGTCCGATCTCGAGCGCCGGCGAATCGCGGCCGACCTCCACGACGGGGTCGTCCAGGACCTCGCGGGCCTCTCGTACGAGCTCGCCGCGGCTGCCGAGCGAAGCGACGGCGACGACGCGAGCGCCTTTCGGAAGGCCGCGCGAGAGGCGCGGCGAAGCGTGCGCAGCCTGCGCTCGCTCCTCCCCCAGATCTACCCGCCGAGCCTCTCCCAGTCCGGCCTCGAGGCAGCCCTCTCCGACGTCCTCGCATCGGCGACGGCGCGCGGGCTGGAAGCCCAACTCGACGTCGAGGATGAGGCCAGGCTCGGCCCCGAGGTTCAGGCGTTGCTCTTCCGGACCGCCCAGGAGGCGATCAGGAACGTCGTCAAGCATGCCGGCGCCTCGACGGTCGCCGTCTCGGTCTCGGCGCCGGACGAGACGGCGACGTTGATCGTGGCCGACGACGGGCAGGGCTTCACACCCGGCCGGGCAGCAGAAGGCCATCTCGGACTTGCCCTCGTCGCAGACCTGGTCGAGAAGGCGGGCGGCACGCTGACGGTGGAATCCGCTCCCGACACCGGCACCCGCCTGCGCGTCGAGGTCCCGCGAACGTGATCCGCGTCCTGATCGCCGACGATCACGCAGTCGTCCGCGCCGGCCTCGGAAAGCTGGTCGACACCGCGGCCGACATCGAGCTCGTCGGCGCTGCCGCCGACGGAGAGGAGGCCCTTCTCCTCGCCCGAGAGACCTCGCCCGACGTGGTGCTGATGGACCTCGCGATGCCCAGGCTGGACGGCGTCGAGGCGACCCGCCGAATCCGCGAGGCGTCTTCCGACACCCAGGTGGTCGTGCTCACCTCGTTCACCGACCGTGAGCGGATCCTGGCCGCGATCGATGCGGGCGCAATCGGCTACCTGCTCAAGGACGCCGAGCCGGAGGAGCTCATCTCCGGTATCCGCGCTGCTGCCCGCGGCGAATCCCCGCTCTCACCGAAGGCGGCCTCCGCTCTCCTCGCGGTGCGCGCCGAGCGCCGCCCCGGCGAGGAGCTCACGAACCGCGAGCGGGACGTACTGGCGCTCGTGGCCGAGGGGGCTCCGAACAAGCTGATCGCACGGCGGCTCGGGATCAGCGAGAAGACGGTCAAGTCCCACCTGACGAGTGTGTACCGCCGCATCGGAGTCGACGACCGGACGCAGGCGGCGATCTGGGCCAACGAGCACGGAATCACATCGACCTGACCGCCGGCGGCGCGCAGGCTGCGTAGTGTTGCCCCGGTGAAAGTGCTGTCGGTCGTTGGCAACCGGCCCCAGTTCATCAAGTCGGGGCCGTTGTCGGTGGAGCTACTCAAGCGCGGGGTCGACGAGGTCACGCTGCACACCGGGCAGCACTACGACCGCGAGCTCTCCGAGGTGTTCTTCGAGGAGCTCGGGCTGCCCGAGCCGAAGCACCGCCTCGAGGTCGGCGGGATGGGGCGGGACGAGATGCTGGCGGCGCTCAGGCCGGGCCTGCTCGCCGCGATCGAGGAGGAGCGGCCCGACTGGGTGCTCGTCTACGGCGACACGAACTCGACGCTGGGCGGCGCGCGGGCAGCGGTCGAGGCGGGCGTACCGCTTGCGCACGTCGAATCGGGACTGCGGAGCTACGACGACTCGATGCCGGAGGAGCACAACCGCGTCGAGACCGACCGGCTCTCGCAGCTGCTCTTCGCCCCCGACGACCGCTCGAAGGCGATCCTGGAGGCCGAGAACGTCGCGGGGCGGGTCGAGGTGGTCGGCGACGTGATGATGGACGCGAACCAGCAGCTCCTGCCGGTCGCGTGGGAGCGCTCGACGATCCTCGACCGGCTCGGACTCGAGCGCGGCGGGTACGTCGCGGTGACGCTCCACCGTGAGGCGAACGTCGCGGAGCCCCGGCTGGGGCGGATCCTCGAGGGCCTGTCCCGGATCGACGAGCCGGTCGTCTTCCCGGCCCACCCACGCACGGCCCATTCGGTCAGGTCCGAGGGACTGTCCCTGGGACATGTCCAGATGGTGCAGCCGCTCGGCTACCTCGACTTTGCCGCTCTTGCCTCGCGGGCGCGGGTGATCGTCACCGACTCCGGGGGGCTCCAGAAGGAGGCGTACTGGTACGGCATTCCCTGCGTGACCGCCCGCGCGAACACCGAGTGGGTGGACACGGTCGAGACGGGAGCGAACGTCCTCGTCGACGACGACCCCGACCGGCTCGCCGACGCGGTGCGCCGCGCGGAGATGCCCCGACACCGCCCGAAGCTCTACGGCGACGGGCACGCCGCCGAGCGCATTGCGGCGGCGCTGTACCCTTCCCGACCGGAATGAGCACCTACGACATCGCAGTCATCGGCGCCGGCTACGTCGGCATGCCGCACGCACAGACCTTTGCCGAGGCCGGCAAGAAGGTCGTGCTCGTGGACGTCGTCCAGAACGTGGTCGACGCGATCAACCGGGGCGAGAGCCACATCAAGGACGTCCCGTCGGAGCAGCTGAAGCCGATGATCGACGCCGGCTCGATCACCGCGACCAGCGACTTCGCGGCGGTCGCCGACGCAGACGCGATCGTGATCGCCGTCCCGACGCCGCTGTCGGCGCAGCGCGAGCCGGATCTCTCGTCCATCGAGAACGCGGCCCGGTCGATCGCACCGCACCTCCGCAAGGGCCAGCTGGTCGTGCTCGAGTCGACGACGTACCCCGGCACGACCCGCGAGGTGCTCCAGCCGCTGCTCGAGGCCGGCAGCGGCCTGACGGCAGGCACCGACTTCCACCTCGCCTTCGCGCCCGAGCGCGTCGACCCCGGCCGCGAGGACTTCACGACGAAGACGACGCCCAAGGTCGTCGGCGGCATCGACCAGGCGTCGACCGACGCCGCGGCGCAGCTCTACCTGAGCGCGCTCGACGCGGTCCACACGGTCTCCACCGCCGAGGCGGCCGAGTTGACGAAGCTGCTCGAGAACATCTTCCGCTCGGTGAACATCGCGCTCGTCAACGAGCTCGCGCAGCTCTGCGACCGGATGGGGATCGACGTCTGGGAGGTCGTTGACGCGGCCGCGACCAAGCCGTTCGGGTTCATGTCGTTCAAGCCAGGCCCTGGCCTCGGCGGCCACTGCATCCCGCTCGATCCGTACTACCTCTCGTGGAAGGCGCGCGAGTTCGACTTCACGACGCGCTTCGTCGAGCTGGCCGGCGAGATCAACAACAACATGCCGTACTTCTGCCGCTCGGTGATCTCGCAGGCGCTGAACCACGGGGCGAAGAAGTCGCTGTCCGGCTCGAAGATCCTGCTCCTCGGGGTCGCCTACAAGAACGACATCGACGACGTCCGCGAGTCGCCCGCCGAGAAGATCGTCGAGCTGCTGCGGACGGCCGGCGCCGACGTCGCCTATCACGACCCGTACGTGCCGGCGTTCGACGGGCTGACCTCGGTGCCGCTCGAGCCCGAGCAGTACGACTGCGTCGCGATCGTCACCGCCCACTCGAGCATCGACTACGGCGACGTCGTCCGCCGCGGCAAGGTGATCGTCGACTTCCGCAACGCGACGAAGGGGCACGAGGTCGACGGGAAGGTCTGGAAGCTGTGACTCGGGTCGGCGTCGCCGGGCTCGGCTACTGGGGGCCGAACCTCGCGCGCAACTTCGACGAGCTCTCCGACCTGGCCTGGATCTGCGACGCGTCCGCCGAGCGGATCGCCGAGTTCTCGGCGCGCTACCCGCAGGCGATGCCGACCGGGAGCTTCGCGGAGATGCTGGCCGACGACACGCTCGACGCGGTCGTGATCTCCACGCCCGTGCCGACCCATTACGAGCTCGCCAAACAGGCGCTCGAGGCGGGCAAGCACGTGATGGTCGAGAAGCCGCCCGCGATGCGCGCCGCGGAGATGGACGAGCTCGTCGAGCTGGCCGGCGCGCGCGACCTCGTGCTGATGCCCGGGCCACCTGCTGCTCTACCACCCCGGCGTCCAGAAGCTGAAGGAGCTGATCACCGGGGGCGAGCTCGGCGACGTGCTGTGCATCTACGGCAACCGCCAGAACCTCGGCATCGTCCGCGCGAACGAGAACGCGCTGTGGTCGCTCGGCGTCCACGACCTCTCGGTGATCCTCTACCTGCTCGACGAGGAGCCCGAGCAGGCGATCGCGCACGGCCGCGACTTCCTCCAGGAGGGCGTCGAGGACGTCGTCTTCTGCTACCTGCGTTTCCCCTCGGGGAAGATCGCGCACATGCACCTCTCGTGGCTCGACCCGCACAAGATGCGGCGACTGACCGTCGTCGGCCGCGACAAGATGGCGGTGTTCGACGACATGGAGCTCGAGCGCAAGGTGACGATCTACGACAAGGCGCCGTGGAAGCGCGCCGAGACCTACGGCGAGTGGCAGACCCGGTCCGGCGACATCTTCATCCCGAAGATCCCGACCTCCGAGCCGCTGCGGCTCGAGTGCGAGCACTTCCTGACGCTGGTCGGCGGCTCCGGCGACCGGCAGAAGGTGGCGCGCGACGGCGCGATGGTCGTGCGTGCGCTCGAGCAGCTGACGATTTCACTTCGTGGCAGTTGAGGTTCACCCGACCGCGATCGTCCACCCCGGCACGGTGCTCGGGGAGGGCGTGAAGGTGCTCGAGTACGCGGTCGTCGGCAAGCAGCCGGTGCTGTCGCCGCGCTCGACCGCGAAGAAAGAGGACCTCCCGCCTACGACGATCGGCGACGGGACGGTCGTCTCCACCGGCGCGGTCGTGTTCGCCGGCTCGACGATCGGCGCCCGCGTGATCGTCGGCGACCAGGCCTGCATCCGCGAGCGCGTGACGCTCGGCGACGACGTCGTCGTCGGTCGCGGCTCGCTCGTCGAGAACGACACCACGGTCGGGACGATGACGAAGATCCAGGCCGACGCCTACATCACCGCGTATTCGACGCTCGAGGATCACGTGTTCATCGCGCCGTGCGTCGTGACGACGAACGACAACTTCATGGGGCGCACCGAGCGGCGCCACGACCTGATCGAGGGCCCGACGATCCGCCGCGGCGCCCGCATCGGCGGCGGCGCGATCCTCTGCCCCGCGGTCGAGATCGGCGAGGACGCGTTCGTCGGCGCCGGCTCGGTCGTGACGAAGGACGTCCCGCCCCGCACCGTCGTGTTCGGCAACCCGGCGAAGGTGATCCGGGACGTCGCCGAAGACGAGCTGCTCGGCCGCTAGAAGCGGCCCGCCAGCGCCCGGATCGACTCCTCGGTGATCGGGCGGAGGATCAGGATCGCCTCGTCGGCGCCGGCCTGCTCGAGCGCCTGGAGATGCGACCGGAGGCCGTCCGGCGTGACCGGCGCGATCTCCGTGTCGGAATGCGGGCGCTTCGGCGCGTTCTCGTCGAGCTCGACGAGCACCGCGGCGCTCCGCTTCACCTCGCCCGGCTCGCGGCCGGCGCGCTCGGCCGCGGCCGTGATCCTCGCGTTCAGCTCGGCGAAGCCCTCGGCCGTGTTCCCGTAGCCCGCGTACCAGGTGTTCCACCAGTCGACGTGCGGGAGCGCGATCGACAGCATCCGCTCGCCGTTCGAGCCGATCATCAGCGGGACCGGCTCGGCCGGGCGCGGGAGCACGACCAGATCCTCGGCCTGCCAGAACCGCCCGTCGAACGTGACCCGCTCGCCCGCGAGCACCCGCCGGACGATCTCGAACGACTCCTCGAACCGCGAGACCCGGTGGTCGTACGGAAGCCCGAAGGCGCGGTACTCGGTCTCGTTCCAGCCGGCGCCGAGACCGAGGACGAACCGGCCGCCGGAGACCTCGGCGACGCCGGCCGCCATCTTCGCGAGCAGGCCCGGCGCGTGGAAGCTCGCGCACGCGACCAGCGGCCCCAGGCGGACGCGCTCGGTCACCGCGGCGAGGGCGGCGAGCATCGTCCAGACCTCCCACGGCCCGCGCTCCTCACGGCCGTCGCCGCGGTAGAGCAGGTGGTCGCCGAGCCAGATCGAGTCGAAGCCGGCCTCCTCTGCCGCCTGCGCCATCGCGACGTACTCGGGCCAGCGAACCTCCCGCTCGGCCTCGGGAAGCTGCACGCCGACGCGGATCACGCGGCGCTCTTCACGATCCGCAGCCGGTACTGCCCCTGGCCCTGCGTGGTCAGCTTCACCTCGACGTAGTACCAACCGTCGAGGGCCGCGCGGTGGAGGAAGTGCTCGTTCGAGCCGCCGCGCGCCGACTGCGTCACACGCCACGCCTGCAGTGACACCTGCTGGCCGATCGACGGGGCCTCCACCAGTTGGGTGCCCGGCTTCCAGAGGACGAGGTTCGAGTCGGTTCCGGCGGGGCCGCGGAGCGAGACGGAGACGGTCTGGCCCTTCTTCAGGCGGACGCGGTAGACGTCGATGTTGTCGTCCCAGTAGTCGAGCGTCGCCCTGATGCCGATCGACCGGCCGTAGAGAGTGAATGCGTGGGTGCCCGCCTGGTCGTTGCCCTCGTAGCGGTCGCGCGGCGGGATCGGGCCGCTCAGCGACTTCAGGGCGGCGGCGATGTCGAGGCGGCCCCAGCCGCTGTACCGGTCCCGCCCGAGCTCGCAGCGGGTGCACCCGGTTGCGGCGCTGACGTCGGCGGCGGAGCGCTCGAGCAGCGCGGCCACCTGGTCGGGTGCGAGCGACGGCCGCATCGCGATCAGCAGCGCCGCTGCGGCCGAAACCTGCGCCGCGGCGTACGACGTGCCGTCGGCCGACCGGAACTCCAGCGGCCCACAGATCGAGTAGCCCTGGTCGGTGCACGTCGGGCGCGTCGCGGTCAGCGCCCGCGGCAGCGTCGAGACGATCCCGACACCCGGCGCGGCGACGTCGTTGTAGACCTTGTCGCGGATCGAGAACGCCGGCACCGACCCGTCGGCGGCGAGCGCACTCACCCCGACCACGTGCGGGAGCGCCGCCGGATAGCTGGCGTACTCCCACGGCGTCTTCGGCGCCTCGTCGGCGTTGCCGACCGCGGCGACGACGACCGCCCCCTTCGAGTACGCGTACGAGATCGCGCTCTGCTCGACCTCGGAGTAGGTGTCCTGGTTCGGTTGAAGCGGGTCGCGCAGGCCGCCGAGCGAGAGGTTGATCACGCGGGCGCCGTTGTCGGCCGCCCAGCGGATCGCCTTCGCCTCCTCGGCCGGTGAGATCGTGCCGTCGGACTTGACGACCTTGGCGATCAGAAGCTGTGCCGGGAACGCGATGCCGGCGATTCCCTCGGCGTTGTCGGTCGATGCCGCGATGATCCCCGCGACGAAGGTGCCGTGGCCCTGCCGGTCGGTGACGTCCCCGCCGACGAAGCTCTGCGCCAGCGCGATGCGGCCGGCGAACTCCGGATGGCTCTCGTCGATCCCCGAGTCGATCACCGCCACCCGCACGGAGCCGAGCGCCGGCGGCTGGTCGGGCCAGAAGTCGAACGCGTGAACCGCGCCGAGGTACCACTGTTTGGCGGCCAGCGGATCGTCGGGCACGAAGTGGCTGCCCCCCGCCGCCCACGCCGGCAGCGCCAGGGCGAGCGCGAGGAGCGCGAGCGCGAGCCGCTTCATGTCGCGACGACGGCGACTTTCAGCGCGGCGCTCTTGATCGTGCCGGCGGAGAGCCGGTAGAGCGTCGGCGCCGACGGCGCGACGGCGACCGAGAACGTGCCGTCCGACTGGAGCGACAGCGCCGGGCCGGGCTGCCACGTGCCGCCGGCGGCGGCCCGCTGCTCGAGCGTCGCGCTCTGCACCCCGGTCGCCTTGCCGCTGATCGTCACCGACGAGCCCGGTGCGACGTCGCCGCCGGGGCGGGACAGCGCGAGCACGCCGATGGTCATCCAGGTCGAGCGCAGGCCGAGCGCGCGGCGGACCTCCGAGGCGGACATGGTGACGTCGCCGTTGCGGCCGGTGACGACGATCGACTTTGCGTGGCCCTTCGCCGGAACGGTGCGGAGCGCGGTGATCCCGCCGACCTGGAGGATCTGGCTCGCGGTGGTGGCGTTGACGGCCACCGGGCCCCAGTTGTGGTACGGGGAGTAGATGTCCCAGGGGTCGGGCACCGAGACGAGATAGGGCGTCGGCTTGGCGCCCGAGAACACGCTGGTGACGGCAGCCGTGCGGCCGCCGGAGCTCGAGAAGAAGAACGTGCTCGCGACCTTGCCGTCGTAGAGCAGCACCTGGCGCTTCGTGCCCGCGACCGCCTGGTCGCCGACGGGCGTCTCGGCGAGGATGCCGCCGTAGACCTGGTCGCGCGTGTCGTTGTAGACGTCGAACGTGCCGCCGCGGCGATGCGCGAGCGCGTAGGAGCGGGCGGCGACCGCCTGCGCCTTCACCGCCTCCAGCGGCCAGTCGTGCGGCATCTCGCTGGAGACCACACCGCGCGTATACCCCTCGATCGCGACGGAGTTCACAACGGTCAGGTTCTTGCCGTTCGCCGCCAGTGTGAACGTGCCGCGGTAGGGATTCTTCAGCCAGAGCGGCTGCTTGCCGGGGAGGAAGGTGAGCGGGCCGGGGAGCTGGACGGCCGGCTGCGACGGGTCGGTCTGCAGCGTCAGCGTCGAGTCCCACGCGTAGTTGCCGGCGGCGAGGTCGTGGACGGCGCCCGAGGCGTCCCTGACGCTGAAGTCGGCCGGCGACGAGACGACGACGCGCTTCGCGCCCTCGACCAGCAGGACGTTGATCTTCGAGACCGGCGTCGGGGCGAGCGTGGTGCCCGGGTAGTAGTGCGAGAGGATCTTGTCGTACGTGACGCCGTGCTTCGCGTACCCGTACGCGCCCCACTGCGCCAGCCCGACGCCGTGGCCCCAGCCGTGGCCAGAGATCACGAACGTGGTGGCGACGACCGCCGGGGGCGTCGTCTGCGGGCTCGCTCCCGCTGGACCGAGCAGCGCGGCCGCGAGGAGGGCGATGAGGAGGGCGAGGCGGCGACTGGGCATGTGCGAACCCGGCACCCCAGGCTAGCTGACGTTTCGGGCCGTTTACAGGGAATTAACTGCTGAGGCGAGCGCCGTACTGCTGCTCGTAGTACCGCTGGTACTCGCCGCTCTTGATCGGCTCCCACCAGGCGCGGTTGTCGCGGTACCAGTCCACCGTCTCGCGGAGGCCACTTCCACCGAGCGAGTGCGACCGCGACCAGCCAAGCGCGTGAAGCTTCGAGTCGTCGAGCGCGTACCGACGGTCGTGGCCGGCGCCGGTCATCGACATGGCGGACAGGTCGTCGTCTGCGCTGGTCAACTCAAGGATGCGCGTGTGTGATCTCGATGTTCTCGCGCTCCTCACCGCCCACGTTGTAGATCTCGCCGGAGCGGCCCTCGCGGAGGACGAGCTCGACCGCGGCGCAGTGGTCGTCGGCGTGGAGCCACTCGCGCCGCTGTCGGCCGTCACCGTAGACGCGGCAGCGGCTCACCGTCGAGCGCGTTGGTGACGAACAGCGGAATCAGCTTCTCGGGGTACTGGTTCGGCCCGTAGTTGTTCGCGGCGCGGGTGATGCACGCGTCTACCCCGTGCGTGCGGACGGCGGCGAGCACCTGCAGGTCACCTCCGGCCTTCGAGGCCGCGTAGGGGCTGGACGGCCGCAGCGGATCGGTCTCGGTGGAGCGCTCGCCCTCCGGGATGTCGCCGTACACCTCGTCGGTCGAGACCTGGACGAGGCGGGCGCCGGTCTCGCGCGCCCAGTTCAGCAGCACGTAGGTGCCGTGCACATCGGTCTCGATGAACTCGGCCGCGCCGAGGATCGACCGGTCGACGTGCGTCTCGGCGGCGAAGTTGACGACCGCGTCGCAACCGGCACCGGCGGTGGCGACCGCCTCCGCGTCGCAGATGTCCCCGACCACCAGCTCGACGTCCGTGCCGTCGAGATTCGCCGGGTTCCCGGAGTAGGTCAGCTTGTCGAGGACGACGACCTCGTCCCCGCGCGCGGCGAGCCGCTTCGCGAAGTGCGACCCGATGAACCCGGCCCCGCCGGTGACGAGCACCCTCATGCCCACAAGGGTAGAGGAGACGAAACGGCCCTGTCCGCCAGCGAGCCACCGCCATGGCTCAACCGGACACGTCCGGTGCCAGGCACGCGACATGTCCAATCCGGACGAGAGCGGCCGTCAACGATGCCGGGTGATTGGCCAGAACGGCCAAGTCCTGTGCCTGGCACCAGCCGTGGCCTGCGCGGACATGTCTCGTGGGCGGTGCTCAGACGTGGCCGAGACGGACGAGGCAGGCGCGCAGACCCTCGCGCCAGTGGGGGAGGCGCGGGGTGTCCGGGTTCTCGGAGCGGATGACCGAGTAGGCCGGGCGGGGTGCGGCGGCGCCGTACTCGGCGGCCGTGATCCGGCGGACGCGGCAGGCGAGGCCGGCGTCCTCGAAGATCGCCTCCGCGAAGTCGGCCCAGGTGCAGTCGCCCTCGGCGGCGGCGTGGTACGTGCCGTGCGGCAGCTCGATGATCGTCCGGGTCGCATCGGCGAGATGACCGACGTAGGTCGGGGAGCCGCGCTGGTCGTCGACGACGGCGACCTCGTCGCGCTCAGCGCCGAGGCGGAGCATCGTCCGGACGAAGTTGTGGCCCGTCGAGCCGAACAGCCAAGACGAGCGCACGATCCACCCGTCGCGTACCTCCTGCTCGCCCTCGAGCTTCGTCCGGCCGTAGACGGAACGCGGCGCGGGCGGGTCGGACTCGACATACGGCTCGCGCTTCTCGCCGTCGAAGACGTAGTCGCTCGAGAAGTAGACGACCGGCGCGCCACCGGCGACGACGTTCCGCGTCCCGAGGACGTTCACCGCCTCCGCGCTGTGCGGCTCGCCCTCGGCCCCGTCGACGTTCGTCCAGGCGGCGGCGTGCAGGACGAGGTCGTATCCCTCGGGCACCTCCTGAACGACGTCCAGCCCCGTGCGGTCGAACGCGTGCGCCCACGGGAACGCCTCCGCCAGCGCCGTCCCGAGCTGCCCGCCGGCGCCCGTGATCAGGACGCGGGGGTATCTCTCGCCGAGAGGATCGGAGATGAGGTGCTCCAGAGGTGGGCCGACCCGCGGGTCGTCCCAGTCGATCCCGTGCTCGTCGGGGTCGGCGGGGTCGTACTCCTCGGTGACGTGGTAACAGAAGACGAGATCGGTGATCGCCTCGAAACCGTGAGCGTGGATGCCGGGGATGTAGAGCGCCACCGGGTTGTCCTGGCCGATGTCCTCGGTGAAGGTCTCGCCGGTGGTGCGGTCGAGGACGACGACGCGGGCCGTGCCCTGCAGGCAACAGAACAGGTCGTCCTGGCCGCGCTCGTGGAAATGCAGCCCGCGGATCACGCCCGCGCGCGAGAACGACACGTTCGTCTGCCGCGTCGGCTTGGGCAGCGCGCTCTCGCGGCGGATCTCCATCAGCCACCCGCGCTCGTCCTCGTAGCGCTTCAGCGGAACCCGGACGATCCCGTCAATCATGGTTCGCGCCGTTCGCCCGGACGAAGTCGTTGGCGACGTAGTACGCCTCGATCGACTCGCCGGCGTCGCCCCAGAAGCCCTCGAGCACGTCGTACTCCATCGTTCCCTGCTCGACGAACCAGTTGTTCACGTCGGTGATCTCCAGCTCGCCGCGGCCGGACGGCTCTAGCGTCGGCAGCACGTCCCACACGGTCTCGTCGTAGAAGTAGACGCCGGTGACCGCGTACTCGCTCGGAGGCTCGTCGGGCTTCTCGACGATCCGCGTGAGCTTCCCGTCGCCGTCGAACTCGGGGACGCCGAGGTGGCGGAGATGGTCGGAGTCGTACTCGCGGGACAGGAGGATCCGCGCGCCGCGCGCCTGCGCGGCGAACCGCTCGGCCGACGGTCGGAACGACCGCTCGAGCACGTTGTCCGCGAGCATCACGCAGACACGGTCGCGGTCGACGAACCGCTCCGCCAGGCCGAGCGCCTCCGCGATCCCACCCGGCTTCTCCTGGTACGCGTACAGCAGCTTGTCGATCCCGTGCTCGTGGCCGTTGCCGAGCAGGCGGAAGAACTCGCCGGCGTGCGTCCCGCCCGTGACGAGCATCAGCTCGTTGATCCCGGCACGCACGAGCGCCTCGATCGCGTAGGAGACCATCGGCCGGTCGTAGACCGGCAGCAGGTGCTTGTTGGTGATCCGGGTCAGCGGGTCGAGTCGCGACCCGGTCCCGCCTGCAAGAACGACGCCTTTCATACCCACCCGCGCTGCCTGGCGATCTTGCAGAGCGCCCGCCGCTTCGCGTACGGCGAGCCCTCCGTGAGCCCCGCCTTCGCGTAGGCGCGCCGCAGCGCCGCCTTCACCGTCTCCGTCGCGCCCGGTGTGCCGAGTCGCGCGGCGATCTCGTCGTTCGTGGGCAGGTCGTCGAGCGAGCCGCCCGCGAGCCAGCCGGCGCACAGCGCCTCGACCACCTGCTTCTGGAACGGCGAGAGCGGCCGGGTCATCGCCGGCGGGCCGGTCGAGAGCGACGTCGTCACCTCCGGATCGATCAGGGACTTCGGCGCCGAGAAGACGACGCTCTCGGCGCCCAGGCCGATCCGGTCGCCGTGACGGAGCGGCACCTTCGACCCCGCCTGGATCCGCGAGCCGTTCATGAACGTGCCGTTGAAGCTGCCGCGGTCCTCGACGAACCAGCGGTCGCCCTCCTCGGTGACGACGAGGTGATGCCGGCTGACGGTCGGCTTGTCCATGATCAGGCTGTTGTCCTCGGCGCGGCCCACGGAAAACTCGGCGGTGAGGTCCCGCTCGGTTCCGTCGGGGAGAATCAGACTGGCCCGGTTGTCGGCCACGCCCGCACTTTATTCAGCGGGCGCCAACGGGGACGGCCGCACGCGCACAACGCGGGCGACCGGTGCCGGCAGCCACCAGTTGTAGCGGCCCATGACCGCCATCAGCGCGGGCACCATCACCGCCCGCACGACGGTCGCGTCGAGCAGGATCGCGACCGCCAGCCCGGCGCCGAACTCCTGGAGGCCGACGATGCTCCCTGCCATGAACCCGCTGAACGCGGCGACCATGATCACCGCGGCCGCCGTGATGATCCGGCCCGTGCGCTCGAGCCCCATCGCCACCGCCCGCTCGTTGTCGTGCGTCTCGTCCCACTCCTCGCGCATCCGACTGACGAGGAACACCTCGTAGTCCATCGAGAGGCCGAACAGCATCGCGAACAGGAAGATCGGGATCCAGCCCTCGATCTGCGGGAACTGGTACAGCCCGAGCACGTCCTTCCCGATCCCGAACCGGAAGACGAGCACGAGCGCGCCGTACGCGGCCGCAACCGACAGGAGGTTCAGGATCACCGCCTTCAGCGGCAGGATCAGCGAGCGGAACGCCCGCATCAGCAGCAGGTAGGTGAGCACGAGCACCGCCAGGACGAGCCAGGGGAACGTGCCGTAGGCGACGTTGAGGAAGTCGACGCCCTGCGGTGACGCTCCGCCCGCCTCCACGTCGGCGCCGGCCGGGAATCCGGCCGCGTCGATCAGCTTCGAGCGCAGGCGGCCGGCGAATGCCTGGGCCTCCTCGGAGCCGTACTCGTGGACCGTGGCGACGATCACCTGCGCGTACCGCCGGGTCGGATCGAAGAACCGGCCGCCGGGCAGGAAGTAGGTTGCCGACACCTCCTGGTCCTGATTCAGCTGGGAGACCAGCCGGACGATCGCCGCCTGCACGGCCGGGTCGGACGCGCCTCCCGCCTTGCCCGTGTCGATCAGGACCTGGGCCGGAGCAATCGCCCCGGGCCCGAGCGCCCCCTCGAGCACCTTCAGGCCGCGCACCGACTGCGGCGACTGCGGGATGCCCGCCGTCGCACCCGGGGTGAGCTGGAGCCAGGCGACCGGCACGGCCCCGGCGAGCAGCAGCCCGACCGTGGCGATCACGTACCGCCACTTCCGGTGCATGATCGACCGCGCCATTCGCGCCCAGTACCGGTGCTCGTCGTCGTCGGGCGCCCGAGCCTTGACCGGGAGGTGGAAGAACCCCGCGACCGGCAGGCGCCGCGTGCCGCGGCGACCGTAGAGCGAGAGCAGCGCCGGCTGCAGCGTCGCCGCGGCGAGCACCGAGACGACGGGGAGCAGGAACCCGGCGACGCCGATCGAGCGGATGAACGGCAGCGGCATGAAGATGAGCAGCGCGAGCCCGATCGCGACGGTCGCCCCCGAGAACATCACTGCGCGCCCCGCGGTCTGCATCGTCCGCAGCACGGCCGCCTCGACCTCCAGCCCGTTGGCCAGCTCCTCGCGGAAGCGGTAGACGATCAGCAGCGAGTAGTCGATCGCGACCCCGAGCCCGATCAGGAACACGAGGTTCGTCGCGTAGGTCGGCATGTTCATGAAGTGCGCGACGATGTAGACCAGCGAGAGCGTCCCGAACACGGTGCTGGCCGCGAACAGGAACGGGATCGTCACCGCCCACGAGACGCCGAAGACCAGCAGCAGGACGAGGAGCGCGATCGGCAGCGCGATCGACTCGCCCTTCTTCAGATCCTTGCTGAAGACCGGATCGAGGTCGTTCTGGATCGCGGGCGCACCGGTGACATACGCGTGCGCCCCCGGCGGCTGTCCGACGGCACGGACGAGGGCGTCGGCGCGGTTCTTCGCCTTCGCCAGGTTGAGCGTCGAGATCACGTTCCCGTAGAGCACGTGCGGGCCGGCGATCACGAGGGCTGTGCCCTTGCCGCCGGGGACCGCGCGCGCTGCACGGTCGACCACACCCTGCAGACGCGCCTGCGTGGACGCATCGGCGGAATCGGGAACGCGGAAGACGACCGTGAAGGCGCCGTCGCTGCGATCGCCGAAGTGGTCCTGCAGCACCGCGCGGACGTGCTCGGAATCGGTGCCGGGCACGCTGAAGACGTTCGACTGGAGCGACGAGAGCCGGCCCGCTGCCCAGAACCCCACCAGCAGCACGACCACCCATGCGCAGACGACCGCCCACCGGAAGCGAATCGCCGCCTTCGTCCACGTCGTGATCAAGTTAGTGTTTGCTAAGTTAGCGCGTACTAATCCGTGTTGGACCGTCGACCCGAGGGTACCCTAGAGCCACGTGCCGAGAAAACGCGACATCCTTCCCGAGCAGATCGAAGAGCTCTTCTCCGAGCTGTGGCAGCTGCCCGGCTTCGCCGCGCGGCGCGGGCGCTACCAGCCGCACATCGACTGTTACCGGTCCGAGACTCCGCCGGCCGTGACAGTGGTCGTCGACCTCGCCGGCATCGACCCGGCAGACGTCGACATCACCGTGACGGAGCGCACCGTGACGATCACCGGCATCCGGCGGCGGCCGCGGCTCGAGGGCCGCGTCTCGTACCGCCAGATGGAGATCGAGTACGGACAGTTCCAGCGCAGCGTCAGCCTGGCCGAGGACGTCGACCCCGAGCGCGCCGAGGCGCACTACGAGCGCGGCCAGCTGACGATCGTGATGCCGCTGGCGCAGCGGCCGCGTACCGGCCGGATCCTGATCGTCCTCGGCGAGCGGCGGGAAGAGTCGTGAGCGAGCTGGACACCGACCTGACGATCGGCGACGAGGAGATCGACGTGCCCTCGGTCCTCCCGGTGCTGCCGTTGAAGGAGACCGTCGTCTTCCCGCAGTCGATGACGCCGCTCGCGATCGGCCAGGAGCGCTCGATCAAGCTCGTCGACGACGTCGCGAACGGCGACCGGATGATCGCGCTCGTCACCGTGAAGAACGAGGGCGTGGAGTCGCCCGGCTGGGACGACCTGCACGAGGTGGGAACGGCCGCCGTCGTCCACAAGCTCATCCGCATCCCCGACGGGACGCTGCGGATCCTCGTCCAGGGCGTGCGGCGAATCAAGCTCGAGCGCCGGATCGAGGAGGACCCGTACCTCATCGGTGAGTTCGCCGAGGTGCCCGAGGTGGTCGAGGAATCGAAGGAACTGGAGGCGCTGACGCGCAACGTCCAGAACCAGTTCGCCGGCATCATCGCGGCGCTGCCGTACCTCCCCGAGGAGCTGCAGATCGCGGCGGCGAACATCGACGACCCGACCGTCCTGTCGTACCTGGTCGCATCGACGATGCGGCTGAGCACGGACGAGAAGCAGGCGCTGCTCGAGACGCCGAACGTCGAGGAGCGGCTGAAGGCGATCTCGGCGATCCTCGTGCGCGAGCTCGAGGTGATCGAGCTGGGATCGAAGATCCAGTCGCAGGTCCAGTCGGAGATGGAGAAGGGCCAACGCGAGTATTTCCTGCGCCAGCAGCTGAAGGCGATCCAGGAGGAGCTCGGCGAGGGTGAGGGCCAGCAGGCCGAGATCAACGAGCTGCGGTCGCAACTGGCCGAGCTCGAGCTCCCCGAGGGCGCCCGCAAGGCGGCCGACCGCGAGCTCTCGCGCCTCGAGAAGCTCCCCGAGGCGGCGGCCGAGTACGGCGTGATCCGCACGTATCTCGACTGGATTCTCACGCTCCCCTGGGACAAGACGACCGAGGACACGCTCGACCTCGTGCACGCCCGCAAGATCCTCGACGAGGATCACTTCGACCTCGAGAAGGTCAAGGACCGGATCGTCGAGTACCTCGCCGTCTCGAAGCTGAAGGGCGACGTCTCCGGGCCGATCCTCTGCTTCGTCGGGCCGCCCGGCGTCGGCAAGACCTCGCTCGGGCATTCGATCGCGCGCACGCTCGGCCGCAAGTTCACCCGCATCTCGGTCGGCGGCGTCCGCGACGAGGCCGAGATCCGCGGCCACCGCCGCACGTACATCGGCGCGATGCCCGGCACGATCATCCGCGCACTGCGCGACGCCGAGTCGAGGAACCCGGTGTTCCTGATCGACGAGATCGACAAGATGGGCGCCGACTGGCGCGGCGATCCGGCCAGCGCGATGCTCGAGGTGCTCGACCCCGAGCAGCACTCGACCTTCCGCGACCACTACCTCGACCTCCCGTTCGACCTCTCGAAGGTGCTGTTCATCTGCACCGCGAACCAGCTGGACACGATCCCCGGCCCGCTGCTCGACCGGATGGACGTCATCCAGCTCTCGGGCTACACCGAGGAGGAGAAGATCGAGATCGCCAAGCGGTACCTCGTGCCGAAACAGCTCGAGGCGCACGGGCTCAAGAAGAAGCAGGTCTCGATCAACGGGAAGGCGCTGCGCACCATCGTCCGCGAGTACACCCGCGAGGCCGGGGTGCGCAACCTCGAGCGCCGGATCGCCGACGTCCTGCGGAAGACCGCCCTGAAGGTCGCCGAGGGCGCGAACGGGAACGTCAAGATCGACGAGGCGGTCGTGCGCGAGGCGCTCGGGCCGCGGCGGTTCGCGGGCGAGACGCGCAAGCGGACCTCCGATCCGGGCGTCGCGACCGGGCTCGCGGTCACCTCGGTCGGCGGCGACGTCCTCTTCATCGAGGCGACCGCCTACCCCGGCAAGGGCGGCCTGCGGATCACCGGGCAGCTCGGCGAGGTGATGCAGGAGTCGGCCCAGGCGGCGCTCTCGTGGGTGCGGAGCCATTCCGCCGAACTGGGGATCGCCGTGGGCTGGTTCGCCCAGCACGACGTGCACATCCACGTTCCCGCCGGTGCGGTGCCGAAGGACGGCCCGTCGGCCGGCGTGACCATGGCGACCGCGCTCGTCTCCCTCGCCACCGGCCGCACCGTCTCCGAGCGGGTCGGGATGACCGGCGAGATCACGCTGACCGGCCAGGTGCTGCAGATCGGCGGCGTGCGCGACAAGGTGCTCGCCGCCCAGCGTGCCGGCCTGACGAAGGTGATCCTCCCGAAGGAGAACGAGGCCGACCTGGGTGAGCTCCCCGAGGAGACGCGGAACGGGATGGAGTTCGTGCTCGCGGAGACGGCCGGACAGGTACTCGCCGCGGCGCTCGACGACGGCGCCGCCACCGCGCGGCCGCGGCCGGTGCCCGAGCGGGCTGCGGCCAAGGGCGCCTAGAGCAGCAGCTAGCGGAACCGGAAGGACGTCGCGAGCAGCCCGCAGCCGTCGGTCACACCGCCCGCGTTGGACCAGCGGCAGGTGAGCTGGTAGTTCGACTTCCCTTTCAGGACGAACGTGATCCGGTCGACGAGGTCGCCGTGCGCGATGTCGTACGTCCTCGCCTTCCGGCCGGCGACGATCGCGGTCTTCTTCGACGTGACCTTGCCGCCGAGCTTTCCGGCCAGCTCGCCCGCGACCCGGTCCAGTTCCGTGACCACCTTCGGGAAGAGCGCCGGCCTGTACGGCTTGAGCAGCGGCGTGACGACCACCGAGACGAGTGTCGACTCGTTCTTCCTCGAAACCGCAGAGGTGGCGCCCACCGTCACCGGCCAGGCCGACAGGGCGCGGAACGTGAATCCCGGCCCGTTCACGTCCTGGACGAGCGTGACGTCGGTCGACTCACCGCCGCCTCCACCGCTCTTCCCGCCGCAGCCCGCGGCCACGACGGCGAGCAGCACGAGCCCGGCCGCGAGCGGCACGTATCGTTTGCAGCTGTCTCCCTGGGGATACACTCGACGAAGTATTACGACCGAAAGGACGCGAACCATGCCGACGACGACAGACAAGGTGGCAAATGTGGCCGGGACAGCGAAACCGTACGTGGATCGTGCGCTGCACGACGAGGAGCTCCGCGACCACGCGAAAGCGGCCTACGGCGCCGCCCGCGTCATCTACGACGAACTGATCGCCCCGCGCGGCGTGGTCAGCGCGGCCACGCGCGTTGCGACCGACCAGGACATTCAGGCCAATCTCCGGGTCGCCCTCGCCGAGCTCCGTGAGGCCGCCCTGCGGCTGCAGGGACGCCGCGACAAGAGCCACGGCGGCGCGAAGTTCCTGCTCGTCGTGGGCGTGACCGCGGTCGTGCTCTACAACCCGGTTACGGGCCCGGACACGCGGCGCTGGCTGAAGGACAAGCTGTTCGGCGGTGGCGACGAGTTCGGCTTCGACGACTCGTCCGTCAACGGCGCGTAACTAGGCGCGATCGAGGATCGGCAGCGGCGTCGGGAGGTCTCCCGGCGAGCTGCCGCCCGCCTGGGCGGGAGCCGGCCCGCGCATCGCGCGACGCAGCGACCCGGGGTCGAGGCCGCTCGCGGTGGAGATGTCGCTCGACTCGAGCAGGATCGCGCCCGGCGCCGGCGCGCTGCTCGCGGCCGACGAGTTCTGCGCGGCCGTCGTGTACACCGGCACCGCCGGAAGGATGCGGACGTCGTCGAGCCGCTTCCACGCGTCCAGGTACTTCGTCGGGTCGACGGCGCCGTCGTAGCCGAGGAACAGCATCGAGACCGGGTGCACCTCGAAGTGGAGATGGAACGGCGTGCCCTGCGCGTCGCCCGTGTTGCCGACGAACCCGAGCACCTGGCCCGCCTTCACGTGCCGGCCGTTCACCGCCAGGCTCGTGTAGGCGGAGAGATGCGCGTAGTAGAACTCGTTCCCGCCCTGGTCGCGCAACCACAGGCGCCAGCCGCCGACCTCGTTCCAGCCGACCGAGAAGACCGTCCCGTTGGCGACCGCGAGGATCGGCGCCCCGAGGGGCGCAAAGATGTCGTCACCGTGGTGCCAGCCCCCGGAGACATCCGCGCGCGCGGCGCCGAACGTGTCGCTGTAACCCGACGGGCCGTAGACCGGGAAGACGTAGCCGCCGGAGGTCAGCTTCGGCGTCACGGTCGGGGGCGTGAGGACGAGCGGCCCGCCCTTGGTCTTCGGCTTCTTCCCCGCCGTCTTCACGCCGGCCGCCGCTCCCGGCACGAACCCGGGCGCCGGCATCTGCGGGACGACCCGGTGGATGCGCGGGGGCGCGATCGCGCCGCCGCCCGACGTCGTCGTCCCTGCGGCGGTCGTCGTCGTGCTCGCCGCCTCGGGCGGCCGGGCGTACGCGTCGGCGTAGCCGATCCGGATCTCGCTTCCGGCGGGCAGGCCTCCGTGGTCGGCGTCGAGGTGGACGACCAGCGCCGTGACCGTGCCCCGCCACGACAGCGTTCCGGCATCGCCCTTCTTCGTCGTCTGCGCGAGCAACACCGCGTGGCCCCAGTCCGCGAGCGCGATCCGCACGTTCGGCCCCACCACGACGGGCGCGCCGAAGACCATCAGATTCTCGAGAGTCGAGTCGGAGAGGTCGCCGACCGTGCCGGCCGAACTGACCGACGCGGTGACCTGGTCGGCCGTGATCTCGCCGAGGAACAGCGAGAGCTTGCTCACCTTCGTCGTCATGCTCGCCGTGCCGTCGGAGCCGCTCGCCGAACCGTTTGCGGACGTCGAGTCGGCCGAGATCACGGAGCCGTCGTCCGGGTACGCGAAGGCCGCGTCGGGGACGTCGGCGTCAGGCGGGGCGGTCGCCTCACTCGTCGCGGCAAGCAGCGCCTGGTCGGTGCCGACGACCTGAATCGCGAGACCGTCGGCGGTGGCCGGCGGTCCCAGGGCGACCGGAGGGGACCCAGACGCACCGCCGGCAAGAGCAGCGCAGGCGGCGGCCGGGACCACGAACAGGCTGAGGCGCCATTTCACGGCAGTTCATTATGGGCACTCAGGCTGGTCGCCGCCGCCACGCACGCCAGGCGATCTGCGACGCGACCACGATCATCAGCACTCCGAACAGCCGTTGCAGCGTGTGTTCCGGGAGTCGTTCGGCGACGACGACACCGCCCTCGACCCCCGCCACAGCGGCGATCCCGAGGATGATCGCCGGGCGCCACCGCACGTTTCCGTACTTCTGCTGGCGCCAGGTGCCGGCGATCACGGTCGGGATGATCGCCAGCAGCGAGCTCGCCTCGGCGTGCAACTGAGTGAGGCCGAGGCCGAGCACGAGCGTCGGCACGAACAGGATGCCCCCACCCACGCCGAACAGCCCCGCGAGGACACCGGCGACCACGCCGAGGCCGATCGCCAGCAGGACGACGTCCCAGCTCATCCGATCAGCAGCTTCACGCCGATGCCGGCGAGGAGGAGGGCGAAGAGAAGCGAGAGTGTCCGGCCGGCAATTCGCTGCTGGAGCGCCGTGCCGCCGATCGCGCCGAGGGCGGCGGGGATGCCGACGAGCATCGCCGGGCCGGCCTCGAGCTCGCCGTGGAAGCCGTAGGAGACCGTGCCCACGACCGCGATGATGCCGATCGCGGCCAGCGACGTCGCCATGGCGGGCCGCTCGAGCCAGCGGCCGGAGAGCAACAGCAGCGGCACGATCACGATGCCGCCGCCGACGCCGAACAGCGCACTGAAGAAGCCCGCCGCGATTCCGATCATGACCAGCTGCACCACGCTTCCCTATTCTCCACAGATGGTCGAGCCGGCGGACGCGGTCGCACGCCTCGCCGCCCGCCCCGACGAGGCGGGCGTGCTGCTCGACGTGGACGGCACGCTCGCGCCGATCGTCGACACGCCGGACGCCGCGTCCGTCCCCGAGGAGACCCGCGAGATCCTGCGGGGCCTCGCCCGGCGGTACGCACTGGTCGCCTGCGTCAGCGGCCGCACCGAGGGGGATGCACGCCGGGTGGTGGGCGTCCCCGAGCTGACCTATGTCGGCGAGCACGGGATGGGCTTCGACCCGCGCGCCGAGGAGTGGGGCGACGAGCTCGACCAGCTGGTCGCAGAGAGCGGCTGGGAGCCGGAGCGAAAACAGTTCTCGGCGGCCTTTCACTACCGGACGGCGCCCGACGAGGCCGCGGCGGTCGCATCGCTGCAGGAGGTCGAGCGGAAGGCGGAGGCGCTGGGTCTGCGCGCGCGCTGGGGGCGAAAGGTGCTGGAGGTGCTACCGCCGGTCGACGCGAACAAGGGCACCGCAGTACGCGCGCTGCTCGACGAACGCGGGCTCCAGCGGGCGCTCTACGCCGGGGACGACTCGACCGATCTGGAGGCGTTCCGCGGGCTCGACGACCTCGACCTGGCGGTGCGGGTCGCGGTGGTCTCCGCCGAGAGCCCGGGCGAGCTGGCCGGCGCGGCCGATGTCGTCGTCGAGGGAACGGCCGCGCTCGTCGACCTGCTGCGGCAGCTCTGATGCACCTCACGGACGAAGTCCTGGCCCCGATCCGCGCCCGTTACGGGGAGCCCGTGATCCTGGAGTGGGAGGGCGACATCTCCGAGCGCGAGTACGGGATCGCCACCTACAACCCGGTGCGCACCCACGACGTCACGCTGTTCATCTTCAACGGCGAGCGACTCGCGTTGATCCGCAAGCACCCGTTCGCGCCGGACATGTGGCGGCCGCCGGGCGGCGGCGTCAAGGAGGGCGAGGACTTCGTCGAAGCCGTGCTGCGGGAGGCGTACGAGGAGACGGGCCTGCGAGTCGAGCTCGACCGCTACCTGGTCGAGACGCACGCGCGGTTCGCGCACGACGGCCGGGTGCTCGACTGGCGGACGCACGTCTTCTCGGCGACCACGACCGACGAGGAGATCACGCCGCACGACCTCGAGGAGATCGCCGAGGCGCGGTGGGGCACGGCCGAGGAGCTCGCAGGGCCGCTGCGCGAGCGGCTGCTCGCCACGGACCGGGCGTTCTGGCGCTACCGGGTCGCGCTGCACGACGCTGCGCTGGCAGCGTTATCTGGCGAGTGAGTGCCAGACGATGTCGTAGCCGCGCCAGGCGGCCGTGCCCTGCTCGGTGAAGCCGAGCCGCGCCATCACCGCGCGCGAGCGGACGTTGTTCGCGGTCGTGAACGAGTAGAGGAGCGGCTCGTCCGGCAGGTGGCCGCGCCACGCGTCGACCCCGGCCTGCCCGCCCTCGGTGGCGAGGCCGCGCCCCCAGACGTCCCGGTGGAGCACCCAGCCGACTTCTGGAACCGGACGGTCGGAGAGTGGCCAGTCGTGGTGGCAGAGCACGCCGATCCGCCCGATCAGCCGGCCGGTCGCCCGGTCGCAGGCCGCCCACTGCGAGTACCCGTCCACCTCCCAGCTGAGCATGAACCGGCTCACCTGCGCGCGCGTGCCCTCGAGGTCGAGCGCGGGCATCGTCTCCAGGTACTCGGGCTGCTCGTAAATCTCCGCCAACGGCCCGGCGTCGTCCTCGGCCCATTGGCGGAGCAGCAGTCGTTCGGTCTCGACCTCGCGGGGGAACACGTGGCCGTAGGCTAGACGGGTGGGCAGCCTGTCCACTCCGCTGCTGGTCGCCGTGTTCGTCGCGGGCGCCGCAGCGACCTGGGTCGCCGGCACCTTCCTCTCGAAGGCGACCGACTCGCTCGACCGGCGCCTGAACCTCGGCGAGGCGCTCGGCGGGGCCGTCCTGCTGGCGATCGCGGGGACGCTCCCCGAGATCGCGATCGTCACCTCGGCGTGCATCGCGGGGCATCTCTCGTTGGCGGTGGGCAACCTGATCGGCGGGATCGCGATCCAGACGCTCGTCCTCGTCGCACTCGACGGCGCGGCCGGCAAGAAGCGCCCGCTGAGCTTCCTGGTCGGCTCGCTCATCCCCGTCCTGGAAGCGCTGGTCGTCATCGTCGTGCTCGCGACCGTGCTCGGCGGTGCGGCGCTGCCGGCGTCGACGAGCATCGGCGGTGTCAGCCCGACGTCCATCCTGGCCGTCGTCCTCTGGCTCGGCGGCCTGTGGGTCGTCAACCAGGTGCGTCTGCACGGCGACTGGAAGATCGAGATGCCGGGGAGCGTGCCCGGGCGGCGTCACCGGCGCGAGCCGCACGAGCAGGAGGAACGGCCGTACACCAAGCGCTCGACGGCGTTCGTCGTGCTCGTCTTCGGCCTCGCCTCCGCGGTCACGCTCGCCGCGGGCGTCAGTCTGCAGTCGTCGGGCAGCCAGCTGGCCGGACGCTGGGGCATGCAGGGCGCCGTCTTCGGAGCGACGATCCTGGCCGCGGCGACCGCCCTGCCGGAGATCTCGAGCGGCATCGCGGCCGTCCGCCTCGGCGACCACCAGCTCGCGATGGGCGACATCTTCGGCGGGAACTCGTTCCAGCTGACGCTCTTTCTGCTGGCCGACCTGATCGCCGGCACTCCCGTGATCGTCGCCGCACGCGGCTCGGACGTGTGGCTCGGCGCCGCCGGGCTGCTGATGACCGGGATCGCGGCGGCGGCGGTGATCGCGCGGCCGAAGCGCACGTTCCTCTGGCTCGGCATCGACTCGATCGCGCTGGTAGCCGTCTACGCGATCATGATCGTGCTGTTACCCAGGACGTAGGACGTCCCACGCGCGCCGAACGTCGTCCTCGGTCGTGCGGTCGTTGCCGACGGCAAGGCGCAGGACGTACCGCCCGTCGAGCCTGGTGTGCGAGATGAAGATCTCGCCGCTCGAATTCACGCGCTCGAGGGTCTCGGCGTTCTCCTCGTCGGTGCCGTCACGCCGGAAGCAGACGAGCGAGAAGTGGCGTGGCGCGCAGACCTCCCAGCCGGGCTCGTCGCGCACCCAGCCCTCGAACAGCTCCGCGAGGCGGATCGCCTCACGCACGCGGGCGCGGAGACCCTCCGCGCCGTAGCAGCGCAGCACCGCCCAGAGCTTCAGCGAACGGAAGCGGCGGCCGAGCGCCGGGCCGTACTCGCTGATGTTGAGCTCGCCCTCGTCGGTCGTCCGCAGGAACTCGGGGACGAGCGAGAACGCGGCACGGAACTCGTCCGGGCGGCTCGTCCAGAGCAGCGAGCAGTCCATCGGCGTGAACATCCACTTGTGCGGGTTGATCACCAGCGAGTCGGCCTGATCGATCCCCGCGAACGCCCAGCGCAGCTCGGGGCAGACCATCGCGGAGCCGGCGTAGGCGGCGTCGACGTGCAGCCAGGCACCGGCCTGTTTGCTCCACTCGGCCACCGCCGGGAGCGGGTCGACCGAGGCGGTGGACGTCGTCCCGACCGTCGCGACGACGACGGCGGCGTCGTCGAGCGCCACCGAGCCCGGGATCATGCGGTACTCGTCGTCGGCGGCGGTCTCCCGCAGCTCCATCCCGAGCATCTGCGCCGCCTTGTGCGTGGCCGAGTGCGTGTGCGGCGAGCAGACGACGACGTTGCGGCCGGTCGTGCGCCGCGCGGCGATCAGCGCTGCGAGCGTCGACGTGGAGGCGGTGTCCTCGATGTGCCCGTGCCAGCCGGCCGGCAGCCCGATCAGCTGGGCGACCCAGTCGGCGACCAGCAACTCGAGCTCGGTGGACGCGGGAGCCGTGCGCCAGAGGAAGCCGACGTTGTTCAGCGTGGCGGCGAGCAGCTCGGCCAGGATCCCCGGCTCGGAGCCGGACACGGCGAAGTACGCGAAGAACCGCGGATGCTGCCAGTGCGTGACGCCGGGGAGCAGGATCTCGTCGAGGTCGCGCAGCACGGCGTCGAAGCTCTCCGCCTGCTCCGGCGGCGACGCCGGCAGCTTCGCGCGGATGTCGCCGGGCTTCACCTGCGCCAGCACCGGCAGGTCGCCGACGCCCTCGAGGTAGTCGGCCGCCCAGTCGATCGCGCGGTGCCCGTCTTCCCTGAAGGTGGCTATTTCTTCACCTTCGACCAGGGGCGCGTGTTCACGATCTGCTCCTTCGTCAGCCACGCCCGCCGGGCCTGGCCGACGCCAAGCCGCATGTAGTCGAGCGACGTGACCGCGTGGGCGTCCGTCGCGATGGTGATGCGCACGCCGCGCTCGCCGGCGAGGCGCGCGTCGGCGTCGCGCATGTCGAGGCGGTCGGGCTGCGAGTTGATCTCGATCGCGGTGCCGGTCTCGACCGCCTTCTCGAACACCCGCTCGAGGTCGATGTCCATCGGCGCCCGCTTGTTGATCCTCCGGCCGGTGAGGTGGCCGATCACGTCGACGTGCGGGTTCTCCATCGCGGCGATCACCCGCTCGGTCGGCGAGGTCGTGAAGGCGGCATGGATCGACGCGACCACCCAGTCGAGCCCGGCGAGCGTCTCGTCCGGAACGTCGATCGTCCCGTTCGCCTTGATGTTCGCCTCGACGCCGTGCAGCAGCCGGAACGGCTTCAGCTTCGCGTTCAGCGCGGCGAGCTCCTCGGCCTGCGCCTCCAGCCGGCCGTCGCGGAGGTAGTGCGAGTGGTCGGTGACCGCGAGGTACGCGTAGCCGCGCGCCTTCGCCGCGGCCGCCATCTCGGCCATCGTGCTCTTGCCGTCCTGCGACCACGTCGTGTGCGAGTGCAGATCGCCGCGGAGATCCTTCTCCTCGACGAGCGTGGGCAATTCGCCGGCGCGTGCCGCCTCCAGCTCGCCCGCCGCCTCGCGCAGCTCGGGCGGGATGAACTGGTAGCCGAGCCACTCGTACAGCTCGCGCTCGTCGGTGAACGTGTGCACCTCGCCCGACTCGACCTCGGTGATCCCGTACTCGGAGATCGACAGCCCGCGCCGCTGTGCCTCCTCGCGCATCGCGACGTTGTGGTTCTTCGAGCCGGTGAAGTGCTGCAGCAGGTTGCCGTAGCACTCCGGCGGAACGACGCGAAGGTCGAAACGGAGGCCCTCCTGGGAGATCACGGTCGCCTTCGTCCCGCCCTTCGCGACCACGTCGGCCACCCAGTCGGAGCCGGTGAACGCGTCGATCAGGGCCTTCGCGTCGGTCGCGGTAGCGATGATGTCGAGGTCGCGGAAGGTCTCCCGGCGACGGCGGACGCTGCCCGCCTCCGAGACCTGGTCGGCCGCGGGATGGGCGCGCAGGGCCTCGACTGCGGCGACGACGGCAGGCAGCCCGTTGCCGAGCAGCGGGCGCGTGGGGGCCTTCGGCTTCGAGCGCTCCTTCAGCGCCTTCAGCACGTTCTCCTCGACCTTCGGGCCGAGCCCGGTGAGCGTCCGCAGGCGCTGGTGCTCGGCCGCGTCGCGCAGACCCTCGAGCGTGGTCACGTCGAGCTCGAGCCAGATCCGCCGCGCGGTCTTCGGGCCGAGACCGGGAAGCCCCATGAACGCGACCACGTCGGCCGGGATCCGCGCTTTCCGCTTGGTCAGCGCCTCGATCTCGCCCGTCTCGACGATCTGGACGATCTTCTCCTCGATCGTCTTCCCGATGCCCTGCAGCTCCTTCGCCTTGCCGTCCAGGGCGAGCTGCGCGATCGAGCCGCCGGTCTCGCCGATCCGCTGCGCGGCGCGGCGGTACGCCAGCACACGAAACGTCTCCGTGCCCTCCAGCTCGAGCATGTCGGCGAGCAGTTCGAGCTGCTCGACCACCTCTGCGTTCCGGGGAAGCGCCACTGCCGCGATCATAGGGACCGTGCACAAGACCACGATCTGCCTCCCCACGTACAACGAGCGCGAGAACCTCGAGCCGATGGTCGCCGCGCTGCTCGAGCGGCTCGGGCCCGACGACTCGATCCTCGTGATCGACGACGGCTCGCCCGACGGCACCGGCGACCTGGCCGACGCGCTGGCGGCACGCGAGCCGCGGGTGGCCGTGCTCCACCGCGCGACGAAGGAGGGCCTCGGCCCGGCGTACCTCGCGGGATTCAAGCGCGCGCTCGCCGACGGCGCCGACCTCGTGCTCGAGATGGACTGCGACTTCTCCCACGACCCGGACGACGTTCCGCGCCTGATCGCGGCGGCCGCGGACGCGGACGTGGTGCTCGGCTCGCGCTACGTGGACGGCGGCCGGGTGGAGGACTGGGGGGCGAGTCGCCGTTTCGTCTCGCGGGCGGGCTCCCTGTACGCGCAGGCGCTGCTCGCCGCACCCGTCCGCGACCTCACCGGCGGGTTCAAGTGCTACCGGCGCGAAGTGCTGGAGCGGATCGACCTGGACGCGGTCTCGTCGAAGGGTTACGCCTTCCAGATCGAGACGACCTACCGCGCGCTGCGGGCCGGCTTCCGTGTCGTCGAGATCCCGATCGCGTTCACCGACCGGGAGGCGGGCCACTCGAAGATGAGCCGCTCGATCGTGCTCGAGGCGATCTGGCGCGTCCCGTGGCTCGGTCTGCGAACCCTCGCGGGACGTCTAGGCTGACGCGGTGTTCGACGTCACCGACGAGACCTTCACGGCCGAGGTGCTCGAGGCGGGCCGGCCCGTGGTGGTCGACTTCTGGGCCCCCTGGTGCGGTCCGTGCGCCGCGGTCGGGCGCGTGCTCGAGGAGTTGGAGGCGGAGCACGGCGAGCGGATCGGGTTCGCGAAGGTGAACATCGACGACGACCCCCTCCACGCCGCCGACAACGGGGTGCTGTCGCTGCCGACCGTGATCCTGTTCGACGGCGGCGCGGCGAAGGTCAGCGTGGCGGGCGCACGGAACCGGGCGTACTTCGAGAAGAAGTTCGCCGACTGGCTCTAGGCGCAGAGCGCCACCGCCCAGGCGGCGCGCTTGATCACGAAGACCAGCACCGCTACTTCCCTCCGAAATGCTCGTACCCGCCGAGATCGACCGGCTCTCCACGCAGCCTCAACTCGACGCCTTCACCCCCTTCGCAGCGGCCGATGACGGAAGGGTGGTCCGAGACAGGCATCGCGGCGAGCAGCTCGTAGTCCTCGCCGAAAGCGAGATCGTCCACCGTCGCGCCCGGCGCGAGCGGAACGCGCTCGAGGTCGATCACGACCTTGCAGCCGGAGCGGGCGGCGATATGGCCGGCGTCGCGCGCCAGTCCGTCCGAGATGTCGAGCATGGCGGTTGCGGTCCGAGCGAGCTTGCGGCCCTCCTCGAGTCGCAGCGGCGGCCGGACGTAGCGCTGCTCGCGGAACGCCACGCCGGCAGCGCCGAGCGCACCGGTGACCACGAGGCAGTCGCCGGGCCTCGCCCCCGAGCGGCCGGGAACGCGGTCCGAACGGCCGAGCGCCGTCACGCTGAGCACGACGACCGGCGCGGCGGTCGTGTCGCCGCCGATCACGGGCACTCCCGCCTCCGCGATGCCCTCATACAACTCCACTACGTCCGCAAGCGCGGTCTCGGATGGCGCGGCGAGCGTGACGACGAGTCCCTCGGGCTCGGCGCCCGACGCGGCGAGGTCGCTCAGGTTGACGGCGGCCGCGCGGAAGCCGAGGTCTCGCCAGGAGATCCACTCCAGACGGAAGTGGACCCCCTCGACGAGCGCGTCCTGGGTGACGACGCGGCCGTCCGCGAGCTCGGCCGCGTCGTTCTCGATCTGCGTGGCGAGACCGCGGCGCTCGAGCTCCGCGAGCAGGCCGAGCTCGCCGACGTCAGAAAGCCGCATCGGCGCCCGGCAGGCTCAGCGCACCGTGCCGATCTTGACCGCGTCGAGATGCCACCAGCTCACCGCGCCCGCGTCGGCGTCGCAGGTGAGGAACACGGTCGTCGTCGCCGCGTAGGCGACCAGTGCCTGAAGCGCCACGGTGTCCCCCTTGAACGCCGCCGCCGTCGTGGTCTGCCCGTCGTCCAGGTTCCCGCCGGTGTCGCGGATACGGCATTCGAAGTTCCCGGAGCCGGCGCTGTTCTTCACGCTGACCTTCGCCGAGATCCGGAACGTGCCCTTCGGCAGGGTGATCGACGTGACGGTGTGGTTGGTGAAGCCGGTCACGTCGATCGTGGAGCTCCCTTGCGATGCCCAGATGTCGCCCACCTTGGATCCAAGCGTGTGACTCGGCCCCTTCGACCCCGCCAGTGCAATCGAGCCGGAGGCCGCGACCGCTGTCACGCACACGACAGCGGCAATCAGTCACCCGCGCCCCGTGTTTTCGAGAAATGACTTCACAACCTCTCCCTCCGATCATCGTGGGACATGCCGACCCGAACCACCATACGTTGCGACTCCGAGCACATCGACGGGACCGTCGCCGGCACCGATCCCGGTGAGGCCGTTCGCGACCGCCCGCGACGCGGCGGCGGCGGCACCTCGCGCAGCATCCTCCAGCGACAGACCCCGTGCAAGCAGCGCCGCGAGCGTGGCGGAGTGCGTGCACCCTGCGCCGTGGGTCGCTGCGACGTCGTGCCACTCGACCGGGATTTCGACGTGGTCGTTCCCGTCGAAGAGGTGATCGACAGCCTGGCCACCGTGGCCCCCGGTGACGATCACGGCAGACGCGCCAAGCGCGTGGATCCGCTCGGCGAGCTCACGGCGGCTGCCCTCCCCGACGAGAGCCTCGGCCTCCGGCACGTTCGGAGTGACCACCGTCGCCAGGGGGAAGATCCGGGCAACCAACGCCTCGACCGCGTCGTCACGCAGCAGCCGTGCTCCGGAGCTCGCGATCATCACCGGGTCGGCGACGAGCGGGACCGAGCGATCGGCGAGGAAGTCCGCGACCACATCGATGGTCTCCGTCGAGAACAACATCCCGGTCTTGACGGCGTCGACACCGATGTCGGAGAAGACCGCGTCGAGTTGCGCCCGGACGAATTCCGGCGGCACCTCGAGCACGTCCGTGACCGTCACGGTGTTCTGCGCGGTCAGCGCGACGATCGCGGACATGCCGTGGCAGCCGGCGGCGGCGAACGCCTTCAGGTCGGCCTGGATCCCCGCGCCGCCGCCCGAGTCGGAGCCCGCGATCGTCAGGCAGCGGGGAACAGCGGCCATCTCAGTGCGAACGCTATCGTCGCCGGGTGGCAGTCGGTACCGCGCCGTGGGCCGGGATCCTCGACGGAGAGGAGCTTGCCTACGTGGGCAACGAGCCCGCGCGGGATGCCCGCACGGCTCCGTTCCCCGGCGAGCTCGCGCCGAAGGTGCGCGCCGCGCTCGAGGCGAAGGGCGTCCACGAGCTCTACGAGCACCAGCTCGAGGCCTGGGAGGCGGCGCAGCGCGGGGAGCACGTCGCCGTCGTCACCGGCACCGCGAGCGGGAAGTCGCTCGCGTTCAACCTCCCCGTGCTCGACGCGCTCGCGCGCGAGCCGAAGAAGCGCGCGATCTACCTCTACCCGACCAAGGCGCTCGCGCAGGACCAGCTGCGCTCGCTGACGGACCTGAAGGTGCCGCGCGTCAAGCCGGCGATCTACGACGGCGACACCGAGGCCGAGCGGCGCTGGCAGATCCGCAAGTGGTCGAACCTCGTGCTCTCGAACCCGGACATGCTCCACATCGGCGTCCTGCCGCACCACGACCGCTGGGGCGACGTGCTCTCCAACCTCGCGTACGTCGTCGTCGACGAGGCGCACGTCTACCGCGGCGTGTTCGGCTCGCACGTCGGGAATGTCCTTCGCCGCCTGCGGCGGATCGCGCGGATCTACGGCGCCGACCCGCAGTTCCTGTTCGCGTCGGCGACGATCGCGAACCCCGGCGCGCTCGCCCACGCGCTCACCGGCCTCGACGTCACGGTCGTGGAGGACGACGCCGCCCCCCGCGCCGAGCGGACGATCGCCCTCTGGAACCCCGAGCTGCTCGACGAGGAGCTCGGCATCCGCGCCAGTGCGCTCGGGGAGGCATCTCGGCTGATGGCGGCGCTCGTCGAGCGCGGGCTGCGCACGCTCTGCTTCGCGAAGAGCCGCAAGTCGGCCGAGCTGATCCACAAGTTCACGGTCGACCGCCTCGGCCGTGAGTGGCGCGACCGGCTCTCGCCGTACCGCGCCGGGTACACGCCCGCGCAGCGCCGCGACATCGAGCAGCGGCTCTCGGCCGGGGAACTGCTCGGCGTCTCCGCGACCGATGCGCTCGAGCTCGGCATCGACATCGGCCTGCTCGACTGCGTGATCTCGACCGGCTTTCCCGGGAACGGTCGCCAGCCTCCGGCAGCAGTGGGGCCGGGCCGGACGGCGCGGGCACGGGCTCGCGGTGCTGGTCGCGTCCGAGGACGCGCTCGACCAGTACTTCATGCGCGAACCGGAGACGCTGCTCAGCCGGCGCGTCGAGGCGGCGATCCTCGATCACGCCAACCCGCGCGTGCTCGACGGCCACGTCCGCGCGGCGGCGTTCGAGGCGCCGATCGACGACGCCGACCGCGACGTCCTCGGCGACGAGGCGCTCGTGCGTGCCGCGCTCCTCCCCGAGCTGCAGCACACGCCGGCCGGGTACGTCTGGGCCGGCCGCGACTACCCGGCCGCCCGCGTCCCGCTGCGATCGACGAGCCCCGACTCGTTCGCCGTCGTCGACACCGAGAGCGGCTCGCTGCTCGGCCTGGTCGAGCGCGAGCGCGCGTACTCGACCGTGCACGAGGGCGCCGTCTACCTCCACCTCGGCCAGGGCTACCGCGTCACGGAGCTCGACCTGGCCGCGCGCGCCGCGCTGGTCACGCCGTTCGACGGCGACCTCTACACCCAGGTGAAGAAGGACACGACGACCGCGATCGAGGAGCCGCTACGCGTCGAGCAGCGCCTCGGGCTCGAGCTCAACTGGGGCCGTGTGTCCGTCACCGAGCAGGTCGTGGCCTACCAGCTGAAGAAGGCGTCGACCCAGGAGACGCTCGACCTCGTCTCCCTCGACCTGCCGGCGACGACGTTCGAGACGGAGGCGATCTGGTTCTGCCCCGAGCCGTGGATGCTCGAGGAGATCGAGCAGATGCCGAAGCTGCTCGGCAGCCTCCACGCCGCCGAGCACGCGCTGATCGCGCTGCTGCCGCTCTGGGCGATGTGCGACCGCTGGGACATCGGCGGGCTCTCCACCAACGTCCACTTCCAGACCGGCCGGCCGACGATCTTCGTCTACGACGGCCACCCCGGCGGCGTCGGGATCACCGAGCGCGGCTTCGAGGCGTTCGAAGGCTGGGCCGGCGACACGGCGAAGCTGATCGACGGCTGCCCCTGCGAGCACGGCTGCCCGTCGTGCGTCCAGTCGCCGAAGTGCGGCAACCTGAACGACATGCTCGACAAGGCCGGCGCTCTGAAGCTGCTCCGGCGCGATGCTCCGGAGCTAGGCGCGGACGAGCCAGCTGTGCCGTCGCTCCCCGTTCGGCTCGGGCGCCGTCGCATCCGCAACCGGACCCCGCGGCTTCAGGACCAGCGTTTCCGCCGGCGCGTTCACGAGCAGCCAGGAGAGGTCCTTCGCCGCGAACCCACCGGTGGGTGTCGCCGGAGCGATGATCCGGTCGAAGTCCTCCGCATCCCAGAGCAGCCGTAGCGCGTGCGTCAGAGAGCGGCCCTTCTCGATCCGCGCGTCGACGGGCACGCCTGCCCGAATCGCAGCGCGCTCCACCGCCTCCAGCAGCGGCATGGCGATATTGACCTGCTCGGCCAGCGGCGAGTCCTCCGAGTACTGCAGCGGGACGAGCAGGATGTACGCGGGCACGAGCGTGGCGCTCTCGGCGCGTGCGATCCGGATCGCAGCATCGAGCACCGTGGAATCGAGCGTGCCGCCAGTGAACGGGACGAGAATCCGCCGCGCACCGGGACGGCGCCGTCGGAAATGGACTCCACTCCGGACCACCAGCGCCGCGGCCAGGAGAACGACCGCGGCGACGAGTGCAATGAGCCGCGGCGATCATGGCGTGAGCTTGTCCCGTTCCGCCCGGCTGGTGACAACCCGGATGTCGATACCCGGCAGCTCACGGACCATCCGGGAGAGCAGCGACCCGCCGAAGATCTCGCGGCGGCGGGATTCGTCGGGCGTGCCGACGAACACGTAGGTGGAGCCACGCTCGGCGGCGACCCGCCGCACGGTAGCGACGAGATCGTCGCCTTCCTCCTCGAGGAAGTGCACGCCGAGGATGACCGCGAGCCGGCGCAGCGCGGCGACCTGGGTCGCCTCCTCCCCGGTCGGCGCCCGGCCGGGCCTGCGCACCCAGAGCGCGTCCATCTCGGAGCCGAGGCGCTGGGCCGAGCGCCAGGCACGACGCATGATCCGCTGCGACTTCGGCTGCGGCTCGACCAGGGCGAGCACGCGCTCGGCGACGGCCTGCTGGCTGAGCGGCTCCAGCGTCCTCGCGACGCGACGCTTCTCGACGTCCTCGGCGACCTGGCGCAGCGCCAGCTCGCGAAGCGACGAGAGCCGTTCGGTGCGGAAGAAGTTGTCGAGCGCGACCTGCGCGCGCGATCCGGGGTACACCTTGCCGGCGCGGATCCGCTCCTGCAGCGCCTCGGGAGTCAGGTCGACGAGCACCACCTCGTCCGCCTCCTCGAGGATCCGGTCGGGGAAGGTCTCGCGGACGCGCGTCTCGGTCAGCTCGAAGATCGCGTCGTTGAGGCTCTCCAGATGCTGGACGTTGACGGTCGAGACGACGTCGATCCCCGCGTCGAGGATCTCGTCGATGTCCTGGTAACGCTTCTCGTTGCGCATGCCCGGGGCGTTCGTGTGGGCGAGCTCGTCGACCAGCGCCAGCTCCGGGGCGCGCCGGAGGACGGCGTCCGCGTCCATCTCCTCGAGGCCGAGCGACCCGTGCTGGACCGGAAGGCGGGGAACGATTTCGAGGCCCTCTGCGAGCGCGGCCGTCTCGGGCCGGTCGTGCGGCTCGAGGTAGCCGATCACGACGTCCCGGCCGTCGGCCAGCGCGTACTGCCCTTCCTGGAGCATGCGGTAGGTCTTGCCGACCCCCGCGGCCATTCCCAGCAAGATGCGGTAGTGGCCTCTCATGCCGCCACCCTAAGTGGGCGGATCCTTAGGCCCCGAAGACGTTGTGGACGATCAGGTCGATCGCCTTGATCGCGACGAACGGCAGGATCATGCCGCCCACTCCGTAGATCAAGCAGGTTGCGCCGCAGAAGCGCCGTGGCGCCGATCGCGCGGTACTTGACGCCGCGCAGCGCAAGCGGAACCAGGGCCGGAATCACCAGAGCGTTGAAGATGATCGCCGAGATGATCGCGCTCTGGGGCGTGCCGAGGTGCATGATGTTCAGCGCGTTCAGCGGCCCCTTCTCGCCCGGGTGGGCCGCGTACGTGTAGGCGAAGATCGCCGGCAGGATCGCGAAGTACTTGGCGACGTCGTTCGCGATCGAGAACGTGGTCAGCGAGCCGCGCGTGATCAGCAGTTGCTTCCCGACCTCGACGATCTCGATCAGCTTCGTCGGGTTCGAGTCGAGGTCGACCATGTTGCCGGCCTCTTTCGCCGCCGTCGTGCCGGTGTTCATGGCCACGCCCACATCCGCCTGCGCGAGCGCCGGCGCATCGTTCGTCCCGTCGCCGGTCATCGCGACCATCCGCCCCTTGCCCTGCTCCTCCTTGATCAGGGCCATCTTCGCCTCCGGCGTCGCCTCGGCGAGGAAGTCGTCCACGCCGGCCTCCTGCGCGATCACGGCCGCGGTGACGCGGTTGTCGCCGGTGATCATCACCGTGCGGATCCCCATCCTGCGCAACTCGTCGAAGCGCTCGCGCATGCCGCCCTTGACGATGTCCTTCAGGTGGATGACGCCGAGCGCCCAGTTGTCGCGGGCGACGACGAGCGGCGTGCCGCCCTGCTCGGCCACCCGCTGGACGATCGCGTCCAGATCCGGCGGCGGACTTCCGCCCCGCTCGGCCACGAACGCCTTGACCGAATCCGCGGCGCCCTTGCGGACGACGCTGCCGTTCAGATCGATGCCGCTCATCCGCGTCGTCGCGCTGAACGGGACGAACGTGTGCTCGCCGAGCTCGCGCTCGCGGATGTCGAAACGCTCCTTTGCGAGCACGACGATCGACCGCCCCTCGGGCGTCTCGTCGGCGAGCGATGCGAGCTGGGCGACCTCGGCCAGCTCCCGCTCCTCCACGCCGTCGACGGGCAGGAACTCGGCCGCCTGCCGGTTGCCGAGCGTGATCGTGCCGGTCTTGTCGAGCAGGAGGACGTCGACGTCGCCGGAGGCCTCCACGGCCCGTCCGGACATGGCCAGGACGTTGCGCTGCACGAGCCGATCCATGCCCGCGATGCCGATCGCCGAGAGCAGGGCGCCGATCGTGGTGGGGATCAGCGCGACGAGCAGCGCGATCAGGACGGTCTGCGAGAGCGGCGTGCCCGCGTAGGACGGCGTACGGCTTCAGGGTGACGACCGCCGCGAGGAACGTGATCGTCAGGCCGGCGAGCAGGATGTTCAGCGCGATCTCGTTCGGCGTCTTGCGGCGCTCGGCGCCCTCGACGAGCGCGATCATCCGGTCGAGGAACGACTGGCCCGGCTCCTGCGTGACCTCGATCACGAGCCGGTCGGAGAGCAGCCTCGTCCCGCCGGTCACCGCCGAGCGGTCGCCGCCGGACTCGCGGATCACCGGCGCCGACTCGCCGGTGATCGCCGACTCGTCCACCGAGCCGACGCCCTCGATCACCTCGCCGTCGGCGGGGATGACCTCGCCGGCCTCGACGACGACGACGTCGCCGCGCTGGAGCTCGGGCGCCGGGTACCTCGCCGCCGTCGCGGAGACGCGCGAGCGTGGTCGTCCGGGTCGCCCGCAGCGCGTTCGCCTGCGCCTTGCCGCGACCCTCGGCGATTGCCTCGGCGAAGTTCGCGAACAGCACGGTCAGCCAGAGCCAGAAGGCGATCACGCCGACGAACCAGAGATCGGCCGTGTGGCCGCGAGCGAGGTTGATGACGAAGATCGCGGTCGTGATCACGCTGCCGATCTCGACGATGAACATCACCGGGTTCTTCCACTGGAGCCGCGGGTCGAGCTTCGGGAACGAGTCCCCGGTCGCGGTGACGACGAGATCGCGGGTGAAGAGGTTCGCCGACTGGCGGGCCATTACGAGCTCTGCTCCTTGTCGAGGGCGAGGTTCAGCTTCAGGACGTTCACGCCCGGCTCGCCGAAGAAGCCGAGCGAGCGGCCGTCGGTGTTGTCGTCGATCAGCTGCTGCACGCTGCGAGAGCGGGCAGGTGGCGGACGGCGGCGATGCGCTTCGACTGGAGCGCGGCGTAGGCCGGCGAGATGTCGGGGTCGATGCCGGAGCCCGAGGTGGTGACGGCGTCCACCGGGATGTCGCCGATCACGAGGCCGGGGTTGTACGGCCGCTCGAGCTCGAAGGATCGCACGGGCCGCGTTCTGGACGTTCTTCGCCAGATCCGGGTTGGTCGGCCCGAGGTTCGCGAAGGTGGTCCCGCCGGCGTTGTAGGCGGGCGACGGTCGCGGACGGCCGCTCGTGGAAGTACCGGGCGCTCTTGAACTCCTGCGCCGCGAGCTCGGAGCCGACGACCTTGCCGTTGCGCGTGATCAGGCTGCCGTTCGCCTTGTGCTCGAAGGCGACCTGGGCGAACCCGGTCATCACCGCCGGGAAGGCGAAGCCGAACACGGCGGTGAGCAGGACGACGGCGATCAGGGAGGCCTTGACGTCGCGCATCAGTGCATCAGCCCCTCGACGATCGGGCCGAGTGTGAGCGCCGGGAAGATCATCAGCCCGGCGGTGAGCGCGATCACGCCGACGAGCAGGATCACGAACGTCGCCCCGTCGGTGCGGAACGTGCCCGCCGAGGCCGGAACGGTCTTCTTCGCCGCCAGCGAGCCGCCGAGCGCGAGTGCCGCGATCAGGGGAACGAACCGGCCGAGGAGCATGGCGAGCGCGCCGAAGTCGGCCGAGAAGTTGGTCACGCCGTAGCCGGCGAAGGCGCTGCCGTTGTTGTTGCCCTGCGAGTCGTAGGCGTACAGCGACTCGGTGAAGCCGTGGACGCCGCTGTTGTAGATCGAGGCGAGGCCGCCCTTGGTCGTGACCGCGAGCGCCGTCAGGATCAGCACCATCGTCGGCACGAACAGCGCGCCGAGCGCCGCGTACTTGATCTCGCGCGCTTCGATCTTCTTCCCCAGCCACTCGGGCGTACGGCCGACCATCAGCCCGGCGACGAAGACGGCCAGGACGATGTAGAAGAACATCCCGTAGAGGCCCGAGCCGACGCCGCCGAAGACCACCTCGCCGAGGAAGAGGTTGACGAGCGGCACCGCGCCGCCCGCGGGCGTCTGGCGCGTCGAAGCCGCCGTTGACCGAGCCGTTCGAGGCGTCGCTGGTCGCGTCGGTCCAGAGGGCGGTCGTTGGCCATGTCCGAACCGCACCTCCTTGTCGGACATGTTGCCGCCCGACTGGCCGCTGCCCTGCGTGAGGTTGACGCCCGAGTCGCGAAGCACCGCCGAGCCGTGCTGCTCGGCGCGGCAGGTTGACCGCGATGCCGATCGCAAAGACGACGAACATCGACGCGAAGACCATCCAGGCGTGACGGCGCGCGAGCACCATCTTCCCGAACATGAACACCTGGCCCGCGGGGATCAGCAGGATCGCGAGCATCTCGAGGAAGTTGGTCAGACCGTTCGGGTTCTCGAACGGGACGGCCGAGTTCGAGTTGTAGAAGCCGCCGCCGTTCGTCCCGAGCTGCTTGATCGCGATCTGCGACGCGGCCGGGCCGCGCGCGATCGTCTGCTGCGCGCCCTCGAGCGTCGTCGCCGTCGCGTGGGCCTGGAAGGTCTGGACGACGCCCTGCGAGATCAGGACCACCGTCAGGATCAGCGCGAGCGGCAGGAGGATGTAGACGCAGCGACCGGTAGAGGTCCTGCCAGAAGCTGCCGAGCTCGCCGCTGCGAGCGGCGCGAGAGCCCGCGGACGACCGCGGCGAGCACGGCCATCCCGACGCCGGCGGAGACCCAGTTCTGTACCGCCAGCCCGGCCATCTGGGTCAGGTACGACATCGTGTACTCGCCGCCGTAGTACTGCCAGTTCGTGTTCGTGACGAAGCTGGCGGCCGTGTTCAGCGAGACGTGCGACGGGACGCCGGCCAGCTTGTCGGGATTCAGGAACAGGTGCCCCTGGATCGCGCTGGAGCACGTAGAGCGAGGCCGAAGAACGCGACGCGTGAAGATGATCACCGTCTTCGCGTATCCCTTCCAGTCCTGCTCGCGGCGCACCGCCGACGAGCCGCAGGAACCCCCGCTCCAGGACGCCGAGCGGAAGCCGCTCCGCCGTGTAGACGTGGGCCATCCAGAGCCCGAGCGGGTAGCCGAGCACGACCAGCACGACCGCGTAGACGAGGATCTGGCCGATTCCCTGCCCGCTCACAAGTTCTCACCCCGGAAGAGCGCGTAGACGAGGTAGACGAAGATCAGCAGCGAGACGACGAGTCCGAAGATGTCGGCGCCGGACATCAGACCTTCCCCAGCACCCAGACGAGAAGAAACGCGAATGCGAAGCAGCCGGCGGCGATCGAGAGCCCGGCGAGGTCGTACATCAGTGCATCTCCGTTTCGTCGAGGACTTCCTGCAGCTCGTTCCCGGGGTCGTCGCGCCGTGCGTACAGCGGGCCGTCCGGATCGGTCAATATGCGCCGAACGGCGAGGATGCCGGTTGCGGCGATGGGCCGATCAAGGTCGTCGAGGCGGTCGGCCAAATCGACGAGCAGAGAAGCGTGCGGCCGGAGTGCGACACGGTTCAGCGGCGAGGCGCCGGGAAGACGCGTCGGCGAGAGATCTCTGACAACGCCGCGAACCGAGCGCGCCAGGCGGACGCGCTCGCGGAGCAGCGGTCAACTCCCGGATGCGCCAGGCCAGCGATCCGTCGACATCGGCGTGGCCGCGCGCGATCCGCAGATCGGCCGCCGCCCGCGCCTGCCGTCGAGTCAGACCCCCGGCCCGAAAGGGCCACCGCACGTGAATGAGTGCCGTTGCCTGCACGAACACCACCGTAGGTCCCGGCGCGTCAATGCGGCCTCAAGGCGCTTCGCCCTCCGCCTCAAAGTTGTCTAAACGGGCGGCCGGATCAGGATCGACCAGCCGATAGCCTGCGCCCGGCTCGGTGAGCACGTAGCGCGGGCTCGACGGATCCGGCTCGATCTTGCGCCGCAGGTGGGAGACGTAGACGTGGATGTAGTGCGCCTCGACCTGGTACGCGGGGCCCCACACCTCGCGCAGCAACATCCGGTGGGTGAGCAGCTTGCCCTCGTTCTGCGCCAGCACCCGCAGAAGGTCGAACTCGTGCGGGCTGAGCTTCACTCGCTTTCCGTCGCGGGTGACGATCCGCTCGACGACATCGACCGTCAGGCCGCCGACGACGATCACGGGCTCGGCCGTCGGCTTGGAGCGCCGGAGCGCCGCCCGCAGCCGCGCGAGCAGCTCGTCGACCCCGAACGGCTTCGTCACGTAGTCGTCTGCGCCGGCGTCGAGCGCGGCCACCTTCTCCCGCTCCTCACCGACCGCCGACAGGACGATCACCGGCACGTCGGTCCACGTGCGCAGCTCCCGGCAGACCTCGATCCCGCTCCGTGTCCGGACAGCACGAGGTCGAGGATCACCGCCTCCGGCGGGCGTGCGGCGGCCGCGGCCAGAGCGGCTTCCGCCGGTCGCGGCCGTGTCCACGTCGTACCCGGCGCCGCGCAGCATCGTCCCGAGCGCCCGCAGGATCTGCGGTTCGTCGTCGACGACCAGGATTCGCTGCCCGCTCATCGTCCGCGACCCGCCACGCTGCCGGCACCTCGACGACCGGCAGGGCGACCGCAAAGGTCGCTCCCTGCCCGGGCCGCGACTCCGCCCACACGCGGCCCTCGTTCGCCTCGACGAACCCGCGTGCGATCGCGAGCCCGAGACCGGCGCCCGACCGCGGATCCTCGGCGTGACGGTAGAACGGGTCGAACACGCGCTCGAGCTCGGCCGGATCGAGGCCCGGGCCCTGATCGACGACCCGGACGATCGCCTCCTTGCGTGTCGCGGTGATCCGAACGTGCACGGACGCCCCGGGAGGCGAGAACTTGAGGGCGTTCTCGATGAGGTTGGCGATCGCCCGCTGCACCTGGCCCCCATCGACCTCGACGACCGGCGTCTCACCTGCCACGTCGACCTGCTCCCGGCCGTCGAGCGTGTCCACCGTCTGCCGAACGAGGTCCATCAGATCCCATGCCTCTGCCTCGGGCGCCGCGGCGCCGGCCTCGAGCCGCGAGAGATCGAGCAGGTCGCCGACAAGGCGGGCCAGCCGGCTCGACTCGAGCTCGATCGTCTCGAGCAAGTCGTCGCGGTCGGTGCCGCTCAGGTTCAACTCCGGGGCACGCAGCGTGCCGATCGCCGTCCGGATGCCCGTCAGCGGAGAGCGCAGGTCGTGCGACACGGCGCGAAGCAGCGCCGTCTTGACCAGATCGCTGCGCCGGAGCATCTCCGCCTCGACCGCCTCGCTCTCCAGCTCCTCGCGCTCGACGGCGACCGCGAGCAGCGCCGCGAGAGCCGGGAGGAACCGGTGGCGGACGTCGACGCCCGGGTCCGCGCCGGCAGGCGTGTAGATCGTCCCGATGTGTCGCCCCGCGACCTCGAGCGGGTACGGGACGCCGGGAGCCGTGATTCCTCCCCGGCGGCGCCGAGCTCGATCACGGCCGACTCGACTCCGAGCACCTCGCGCCGCGCGGCCCGCGATCTCCGCGAGCCTCCTCCTCCAGCTTCTGGCCGGCCAGCAGCTCGGCGGCCAGATCGGCGAGGAGCGCCGACTCCCGTTCGCGCTGCTCCGCCGCTGCTGCCCGACGGCGGGCGCGGGCGGCGAGCTCGCTGACCACGACGGCTGTGGCCAGGTAGACGGCGAGCGCGAACCAGTTCTCGCTGTCGGCAAGCGTGAACGTGTGCCGGGGCGGCAGGAAGAACCAGTTGAAGGCGAGCATGCTCGCCACCGAGACGAACAGGGCGAAGCGCAAACCCCAGACGACCGCCACCGGCAGGACGGCGAAGATGTAGAGCACGCCAAGGCTGAGGACCGGGACGTACGGCTCGAACAGCGCGATCGCAGCCGTCACCAGCGCCACGGCACCCGCGCTGAAGGCCGTGGCGATGCCGTAGTGCCTCAGCTGCGCCCTGCTCATTGCTGCAACGGTACTGCCAGCGGGGGCCGAAAGAGCGCATGCGCGCTCGGCTAACCGAACATGACCCCGGCTAGTCTGAGTTCACATGCACCGGCTTCTGATCGCCGTTGCAGTGACCGCCCTCCTGCTTCCCGCCACCGCCGTCGCCAGCGGTGGGCCCGGCGACCCGCAGTTCGGCAACGGGAAGTACCCCCTCGAATCGCGGACGTTCTCGTCGTGCAAGCGGTTCGCGGCGGCGCTGCCGTTCTACCGCAACTGCATCGCCGACCAGGCCACGCTGCTCGTCGAGCACACCAACGACCCGGCGAACGAGCTGCCGCGGATCGACGCGTACGTCCACTCGGTCGGCGGCTGGCTGCAGGGGAACTGCCACGTGATCATGCACACGGTCGGGCGGCGCTACGGGCAGCACGCGCACATCACGCTCGCCAACCTTCTCGACTACCTGCCGAAGACGAACGACCCGGGCTGCTCGGCCGGCTTCGCGCACGGCATGCTGATCGCGCTCGGGCCGCAGATCCAGAAGCTCGGCCCGGCCGGCGCCGCCGCCGAGTGCAACAAAGCGGCGACGCGCTACCAGCGGTACAGCTGCATCCACGGGCTGGGGCACGCGTACGCGCGGCAGTTCAACGACTTTCTCGACCCGGCGCTGGCGTCGTGCGCCAAGCTCGGCCCGGGGGAGGCACTCGACTGCTCGCAGGGCGTCTTCCACGACTACTGGATCTCGGTCGCCGGTCTCGACGGCACCCGCAAGACGGTCGGAGCGGTGACGTCGCCCCGGAAGCTCTGCGGGGCACAGCCCGACCGCTTCGTGCGGGTCTGCTGGTACCGGGCGCTGCTCGAGCGGCCGCCGGCGAAGCCGCCGGCGTCGGCCGCCGACCTGCTGGCGCTCTGCCACGGCCTGCGCGGGCTCCAGTTCTCCGGCTGCCTGACCGGAGCGTCGCTGATCCGCTCGGACGACCCGTTGGAGCAGCTCCATACGTGCGCCCGCCTGCCCGGTTCCGAGGCCGCGGACTGTCTGCGTGGCCTGCGTGTCCAGGGCTACGCGCTTGCGCCGTTCTCGACGAAGCTCGGACTGATCCGCGCCTGTGCGAACGTGCGCTCGGCGCAGCGTGCCTGCTACGAGTGGCTCGGGAAGACGCTGAACGTGATCACGAACGGAAGGTTCGAGACGAAGGGCTGCACGCAGCTCCGGTTCGAGGCCACGCGGGCCTCCTGCGTGCGCGGGGCGCGCTCGTACGAGGGCGCGTTGGAGACGTTCTCCTAGCGGGTACGCTCGACGCGAAGTGGAGAAGCGGCCCGCGCGCGGAGGCACGCTGGTGGCCGGCGGCGGCTATGCCGGCTCCGTGGTCGCACAACGCCTCGGAGCGCGCGGGGCGACGGTCGTCAGTCCCGAGAACTTCATGCTCTTCACGCCGCTCCTCCCGGAAGCGGCGTCAGGGATGCTCGAGCCGCGGCACATCGTCGTCCCGATCCGTGCGATGTGCCCGCACGCGGACCTCCTGATCGGCCGCGTGACGTCGATCGATCCCGAGCAGCGCACGGTCGGCGTCGACGCTCTCGACGGGCACGTGGAGGTCTCCTACGAGCGGCTCGTGCTCGCACTCGGGTCGGTGTCGCGAACACTGCCGGTCCCGGGCCTGGCCGAGCGCGGGCGCGGGTTTCGTGACCTCGCCGACGCGATCGACCTCCGCAACCACATGCTGAGGCAGCTCGAGGCCGCCGATGCGGCCGCGGAGCCGAAGCGGGCCGCCCGCCACCTCACGTTCGTCTTCGTCGGCGCCGGCTACGCGGGCGTCGAGGCGCTCGCCGAGCTCGCCGACCTCGTCCGCGATGCGCTCCGCTACTACCCCCGGCTGCGCAGCGCGCCCCAGCGTTGGGTGCTCGTGGACGCCGCGCCGAAGATCCTCCCGGAGATCCCGACGCGTCTCGGCGAGTACGCGGCCGAGCAGCTCCGCCGCCGCGGGGTCGAGATCCACGTCGACACGCGGCTCGAGTCGGCGGACGAGCAGGGCGTCATGCTCTCCGACGGGACGCGGATCGAGACCGACACCCTCGTCTGGACGGCCGGCGTCCGCGCGAACCCGGTCCTCGGCGAGCTGGGCCTTCCGCTCGACGACCGCGGGCGGGTGCCCGTGGACGAGTGCCTGCGTGTCGTCGGCGTTCCCGGCGTCTGGGCGCTCGGCGACTGCGCCGCCGTCCCGAACGAGGCGACGCCGGGCCGCAGCGACCCGCCCACGTCGCAACACGCTCTGCGCCAGGCGCGGCGCCTCGTCCGGAATCTGACCGGCGAGCCGCAGCCGTACCGCTACCGGATGCTCGGCCAGGTGGCCACCCTCGGCCGCTACAAGGGGATCGCCGACGTGATGGGCTTGCGTCTGCGCGGGTTTCCCGGCTGGTTCTTCACGCGGACGTATCACCTCTACCAGCTCCCGATCGCATCGCGGAAGCTCCGTGTGGTCGTCGACTGGACGATCGCGCTGCTGTTCCACCGCGACATCGCCGAGCTCGGCACGCTCGGCCATCCGCGGTCCCTGGGCGACTAGCGCCGGCTACTTCGGCCCGTCGGGGACGAACTCGGCGGTGAGGCCGTGGCGGCGGAACCATTCCACCATCGCCAGCTGCGGCGGCTTCTCCATCCCGTAGTGCATCGCGTCGAGCAACGTGACGCCTTCGGCGTCGGCGAGCTCCCGGAACACCCGGACCTGCTCCTGCACGAAGTCGAGACGGCACGTGGTCGCCGCGTTGCCGGTCACGTACGTCTGGCAGCCCCGCTCGAGCGACGCCTCGAGGATCCCCACCTCGGCGCCCCCACCGGCGACCATCGCCACCCGGCCGGCCTCGCCGCGGGGTCGCGTGAGCACGTGCACCTTGATCTCCGGGCCGAGGTACGAGCGCAGGGCCTCGGCGAGCCCCTCGACGGTCAGCACACTGTCGCCGATGATCGCCGCGCCGCCGGGAATCCCCTCGCAGATCGGGAAGTACTCGACCAGGTTCTCGAGGCCGGCGCCGACGGAGCACATCCGCGACGGAGACACCTCCGGGTGCATGTCCAGCGGCGCGTGCGCGTTGTAGAAGCTGATCCCGTTCTCGCGCATCGCCTCGTAGGTCTCGACCGAGAGCGGGAGGAAGCCCGGCTCGTCGGCGAAGTCGAGCGGGTGCTCGGCGAAGAGGAACGTCCCGGGCGCGAGCCCCTCGACGATCCGGTCGCTCGGAAAGACGCAGGTGGCGACGCGCTCGACATCCTCGGCACCGCGCAGCGAGAGCCCGTTCCAGTGGCCCTCCCAGCCCGGCACGACGTACTCCCGCCAGTACGGGTCGTCGGCGTACACCTGATCGAACGCAGGCGACCAGTCGTCGCCCTGCACGTCGGGAACGCGGAAATAGGCGTCGAGCTCGGCAACGAGCTCCGTGAGCCTCATCGCGCAATGCTACGGCTTCAGCAGAGCGATGCGGGTGCGCAGTCGGCCGTGTCGTCGTTGCCGAGTGCCTCGTTCGAGCCCGACGGCAAGGTCACGTCGTTATAGACATAGATCCCGAGCCCGATGAGGTCGGACGCCTGTCCGTCGAAGCCGTTCCCGTCGGCCCGGTTCCGCTTCAGCACTCCGGCGCTTCCCGAGATGACGATCCCGTCCGAGGCGTTCCCCGACGCTTCCGACGATGCGATCGAAATGTTCGCGCCGATCCCTTCGATCCCGGTGATGTGGTTCCCGTCCGCTGTCGAGGATGCGACCGACGCCGCCTCGCCGTTGACGAGAATCCCGACCGAGCCGTTGTTCGACGCGATCACCGACTTGACCGAGATCCTGGTGCCGCCGAGGAGCACGCCGTCCTCCACGTTCCCGGAGGTCGTCGACGACTTGACCGAAGCACTGTCGCCGTCGATCTCGATGCCTTCGCCGTAGTTCCCGGATACGACCATGCTCGAGACCGCGATCCTGTCGGCGCCGGAGACCGCGTAGATTCCGGCGCCGAAGTTGCGGACTACACCGTTCTTGATCGTGACCCGGTCGAAGCCGGCCTGGTCGTTGATCCCGACGTCGCTGAAATCACGGTCGCCGCGAAGCCGAAACCCGTTCAGGTCGATGGTGATCTTGTCCGCGCCGACCAGTACGCCGTCGCCGGTGCAGTGCAGGTTTTGGGTGAGGACCGCGTTCGTCGTCACCACCTGGGCACAGGTCGTGATCGGCACCGCGGCCGCCTGAGCTTCCGGCGCGACGATCAAGGGCACCGCCAGGCAGACGGCGACGAGCAGTACACGGAGGCGCATGGTGACTCCCTCTCTCGGAAGTGCCGGAACGCACGATTGGTACCCGCTCGACGGGTCAGCGAATCGCGCGCAGGGCTGCGCCGAGGGATTGCCGCGCCGTCAACACGTCCGCATACAGGTCGCCGTGCTGCTCGATGCGGCGCTGGGCGACCTCCATCGTGAAGTCGCGCGGGTCGAGCCCTTGGCGTACCTCGTCCCAGCGCAGCGGCGCAGAGACCGGCGCACCCGGGTGGGGCCGCACCGAGTAGACCGACGCAATCGTCTTCCCCTCGCCGTTCTGGTTCGCGTCGATCAGGACGCCGCGGCGCTTCGCCTTCGTCCACTCTGTGGTGACCAGCCCGCGGTGCGTCCGCGCGAGCGTTCCGGCGACGATCTCCGCGAATTCGCGCGTGTCCTCGTACGTGTGCCGTCGCTCGATCGGGACGAGGACGTGGATGCCGTCGCTGCCGCTGGTCTTGGCGAAGCCGGCGAGCCCGAGCGCATCGAGCACGTCCTTCACGAGCAGCGCGACCTGGACGACCTCCCGGAACCCGGCGTCCGCGGCCGGGTCGAGGTCGAAGAGCACGAAGTCGGGGCGCTCGGGCCGGTCGACCCTCGAGTACCACGTGTTCAGGTCGATGCAACCCATGTTCACCATCCAGAGCAGCGCGAGCTCGTCGTTGACGAGCGGCGCGCGGATCGTCTTCCGGCGCCGCTCCTTCTCCCGCGTCGAGACCTCGAACTCGCGCGTGAGGATCCACTCGGGCATGTGCACCGGCGCATCCTTCTGGAAGAAGTGCTCGCCTTCGATCCCGTTGGGGAAGCGCTTCATCGTGAACGGGCGATCCTTGATGTGCGGCAGCAGCACGGGCGCGATCGCCCGGTAGTACGAGAGCAGGTCGCCCTTCGTGATTCCGTCGGCCGGAAAGAAGACCTTGTCGAGATTGGAGAGCTTCAGCACCCGCTTGCCCTTCCGGAGCTCGGTGGGCAGCGGCTCCTCCCGGTGCACCTCGCGGGCGGGCTTGTCCTCACGCAGCCCCTGGAACGACGGGGCCCGGAGCCGCTTGTCGTGCGTCCACTCGACGAACTCCACCTCGCAGACGAGCTCGGGCCGCACCCAGACCACGTCCACCTTCCGTACCTTGGGCATCTTCGGGACGGCGGCGAACGGGCTCTCCTTCTGCTCGAGCGGGCGCAGCTTCGCGAGCAGCTCGTCGATCACCCTGTCGGTGAACCCGGTGCCGACGTTACCGGCGTAGACGAGCTCGCGGCCCTGCCACGTGCCCAGCACGAGCGCACCGAACCGGCCCGAGCGGCGGCCCTGGCCCTTCGTGTACCCGGCGATCACGAACTCCTGGCGGCCGTGGGTCTTGATCTTCAGCCAGTCACGCGTGCGGCGGGCCTGGCGGTACGGCGAATCGGCCTTCTTCGCGACAATCCCCTCCAGGCGCTGCTCCTTCGCCGCCTCGAGCAACGATTCGCCGTCGTCGAAGGCCTCCGAGAGCCGCACGACCCGGTTCCGCCGGTCGAGCAGCTTCTCCAGCCGTGCTCGGCGCGCCGTCAGAGGCTGGTAGACGAGCGGCTCGCCCTCGACCTCGAGCAGATCGAACGCCTCGTACCGGAGCGGCGTCCCCGGCCGGTCCTGTTGCATCGCCGAAAAGCTCGGGCGTCCGTCATCGTCGAGCGCGCACACTTCGCCGTCGAGGACGGCGTCGGGCGTCTTCAGCGCCTTCGCCACCTCCTTCGCCACCTGCGGGAACCGGCCGGTCAGGTCGTTGCCGTTGCGGCTGACCAGCTTCGCCTCGCCGCCCCTGACGTACGCGAGTGCGCGGTAGCCGTCCCATTTGACCTCGAACAGCCAGCCGGGCCCGCGCGGAACGGCGCTCTCCGGCGTCGCCAGCATCGGCTCATACCGGCCCTGGGCCTTCCCGGCCGTGCCGTCCTCCTCCGACTTCTTCAGCAACAGCCAGTTCTTCGGGTTCCCGTCGAGCCTGGCAGGCACCAGCGTCCACAGACCCTGGAGCCGCGTGCCGGCGAGCCGCACGGTCAGGCCGCCGTCCTTCTTCTCCTCGACGAGCTCGTAGGTGCCCGAGTCCCAGATCTCGACCGTGCCCGCGCCGTAGTTGCCCTTCGGGATCTCACCCTCGAACGTGGCGTAGTCGAGCGGGTGGTCCTCGACGTGGACGGCGAGCGCCCGGTGGCCGGTCTCGAGCGGCACACCCTTCGGCACCGCCCAGCTGGCCAGCACACCGTCGCGCTCCAGGCGGAAGTCGTAGTGGAGGCGCCGCGCGTCGTGCCGCTGGATCACGAATATCGGTTTGCGGCCGCGGCGGCCGCGGCCGAACGGCTCGGGCGTTTGTGCCGGATCACGCTTGCGGCGGTAGGCGGACAGCTCGCGATCGGCCATTTACCGTGAATACCCGTCAGAAAACATGGTGGTCCCCGTTGAAAATGGTGTTGAAACGGTGGATAAACCAGGTTCGGTACCGGGGAAAAGCCTGTGGAGAGTGTGGAATATCCCCGGAAAACCGGGATAGTTAGGCGAATACACCCATCCCGCGAAACTTGGCCCGCCGGCGACGGACGAGCTCCTTGCCGGACAGCCCTTCGAGGTCGTCGAGCGACTCGCGCAACGAGTCGGCGAGCAGCCTCGCGGCCTCTTTCCAGTCGTTCTGGGCCCCGCCGGGGGGCTCGGGGACGATCCCGTCGATCACACCGAGGTCGAGACAGTGCACGGCGTCCGGCTTGAACGCCGCGGCCGCCTTGCGGGCCTCTCCGGCGTCGCGCCACAGGATCGCGGCGCAACCCTCGGGCGAGATCACGGAGTAGATCGCGTTCTCCTGCATCAGCACGCGGTCGGCGAGCGCGATCGCGATCGCGCCGCCCGAGCCGCCCTCGCCGATCACGCAGGTGACGATCGGCACCTGTAGGCGCGCCATCAGCGCCTGCGAGGCGGCGATCGCGCCGCCCTGGCCGTGCTGCTCGGCGGCGACCCCGGGGTAGGCGCCGGGCGTGTCGACCAGGCTGAGCACCGGGAACTCGTGGCGATCGGCGAGCTCCATCGCCCGCATCGCCTTCCGGTAGCCCTCGGGGTAGGGCATCCCGAACTGGCGCTTCGTGCGCTCCTGGATGTCGCGGCCCTTCTGCTGGCCGACCAGCACGACGGTGCGCCCCTCGAAGGTGCCGATGCCGGTGACCATCGCGCCGTCGTCGGCGCGGCCGCGGTCGCCGTGGAGCTCCACCCAGTCGGTGAGCATCCGCTGGACGTAGTCGAGCGTGTAGGGACGGTCCACGTGCCGGGCGAGCTCGACCGACCGCCAGATCTCCTCGTCGGTCGCGGTCGGCTCGGTCTGAAGGTGGTCGAGCTGCCGCTGGAGGCGCTCGAGCTCGCCCGAGAGCTTCGTGCCGCCGAGCAGCGAGAGGTTCTTCAGCCGTGTCAGCCGCTCGCGCAGGCGGCGCTCCGCGTCAGCCGGCATCGGCGAAGAGCCTCAGCACGCGGGCCACGTACGTCCGGATGCCGGGCCGCTGGACGATCGCGTCCAGGTGACCGAACCGGAGGTTGGACTCGGCGAGGCCGAAGTCCTCGGGCAGCTTCTCCCTCGTCGTCTGCTGGACGACGCGCGGGCCGGTGAACGAGATCAGCGCGCCCGGCTCGGCGATCGTGATGTCGCCGAGGCTGGCGAAGCTGGCGAGCACGCCCGCGGTGGTCGGATGGGTGAAGACGTTGATCAGCGCGCAGCGTGCGTCGTGCAGATCCTCGACGGCGCAGACGGTCTTCGGCAGCTGCATCAGCGACAGGATCCCCTCTTGCATGCGTGCGCCGCCCGATGACGTCACCGACACGAGCGGCACCTTCCGCTCGGCCGCCTGCTCGCAGGCCCGGGCGAACTTCTCGCCGACGACGCTGCCCATGGAGCCACCCATGAAGCCGAAGTCCATGACCGACAGCTGGCACGAGACGGTCTCGATCTCGGCCCGGCCGACCACGACCGCGTCGCCCTGACCGGTCTTCATCTCGGCCTCGGCGAGTCGCTCGGTGTAGGGGCGCAGGTCAAAGAACCCGAGCGGGTCCGCTGACCGCAGATCGGCGTCCTCCTCGACGAACGTCCCCGGGTCGATGAGCTGGTCGATGCGCTCGCGGGCGCCGACCGGGAAATGATGGCCGCACTGCGGACAGACGCCCAGGTGCCGGTCGAGCTCGTCGTCGCGGTAGTGCGACCCGCAGGACGGGCACGTGTTTGGGCTCTTCCGGGCTTCGGCGGCGCCCGTGGGCGCCCCCTTCTGCTCGATCGAGACGTCGATGCGGGTGTCCGCCATGGGCTCCAGATCTTAGACTCGGCCCGTCGGCCGGGCGGTTACAGGCCGACTGCCGAGCAGAGCCTGGTCGCGGGCTCGAGATTCGCCGGGTCGGCCAGGAAGCCCGAGAGGCCCGCTCCGGCCACGGTCGCATTCACGGCGATCCAGCGCAGCTGCTCCACGGTCTCGTCCACGGAGAGCCCGCCCGGTACCGGCATCCACGACGCCACCTCGGCGGGGTCGAGGCCGTCGCCGTCGATCGCGACGTACACGGCATCCGCGCCGCTCAGCGCCCGCTCGACCGCGTGCTTGCCCGTGTGCAGGCCGCTGGCGTCGATGAAGGCGCGCTCGCCCGGATCGAGGTCGCGCGCGCCGATGAGGGCGACGTCCTGCGGGTCGACGGCGCCCCCGTCGATGATCATCCGCAGCGGCATGCCCCACTCGTCGCCCGACGGCGACGTCTCGGGCGTGTTCAGGTCGCCGTGAGCATCGACCCAGACGACGGCGAGGCGCTCGTAGCGGGTGGCGAGCCCCTCGACGGCGCCGATGTGCGAGCAGCAGCAGCCGCCCATGATCAGCGGCCGCTCGGGCAGCTCGGTCGCGAGGACCAGCACCTGGTCGGCGAGCGTGGCCTCGGCGACGACGGACGCCTCGGGGTACGGCAGCGCAAGCTCGACTGCACCCTGGACCATCCCGGCGCCCTTGTCGCGGGTGTGCCCCCAGGCGCGCGGTACGCGAACCATTCCCGCGGCGAACTCGCGGCCGCAGGAGTGGCACTGGTAGTCGGGCCCGATCGCGACCGCGGTGTTCGTCTTGCAATCGGGGCACTTCGCGCGCAGGCGCGACACGCCCTGAGCCTACCTGCCTAGCGACGCTTCTCGTAGATGTCGGCCTGCCAGGCGATCCGCATGCCGACGCTCTCGTACAGGTGCGTCGCACCGGTCTCGTTGCCGGCGTCGACGGCGAGGCCGACACGGCGCTCGCCGCGACGGTAGAGCTCGGCGAACGCCACCAGGAGCAGCGCGCGGCCGAGCCCGCGGCCACGCCACGACGCCCGCGTGCCCAGGATCCCGACCCAGCCGATGCCGAACCGGATCGCGTTGACGCACGCGGCGGCGACCTCGTCACCCTCGCGGACGAGATAGACGAGCGACGGGTCCCACCAGTCGCGGCCGAATACGCGCTGCTGCCAGTCGTCGAGCGACTCCGACTGGTGACCCCAGTGGTCGGCGAAAGCCTCTTCGAGGGTCGCGTGCAGCGCCGCCTCTTCCCCCGGCCGGAACAGCGACAGCTCGAGGCCGGCCGGCAGCTCGGGCGCCGGCGGCGGGCCGTCCAGGTCGATCAGCATGCGGTAGAAGTGGCGGATCGGAGCGAAGCCGCGCGACGTGAACAACGGGACGGCTGCGCGGTCGGCGGCGAGCGTGCTCACTCTCGCGATCGGGCGGCCGCGGGCGGCGGCCTCTTCCTCCAGCCAGTCGAGCAGGGACGTGCCAAGGCCGCGGCCGAGGTGAGCCGGGTGGATGTACCCGTCGAGGTCGAGCGCGTCGTCCTGCCTGCCGTCGAGCGTCCCGACGGCGACCGGCGTGCCGTCTCCGTCCTCGAAGATCAGGGTGTCGCGTTCCCGGTCGAGGCGCGCCCACCACTCCGTCACCTCGACCGTGCTCATCTCGTCCGGATCCTCGAGGTACGCCTGGTCGACCGCGTTCATCAGCCCGGCGGCCGCAGAAGCGTCGTCCGGCGTCGCCGGGCGGGCGGTGTACGGCTTCGGCGGCTTCACGCGGGGACGAGCTCGTCCAGGACGTCCGGGAGGCTGCTCAGGTCGGTGATCTCGCGTGTCGGCGCAGGCTCGGCGGTCTCGCCGAGCCGGTTCACCCAGACGCTCTTCAGGCCGAGCTCGTCCGCCGGGACGATGTCGTGGAAGTGGCTCGCGGCAACGTGGACGTGCCGTGCCCGGTCCGCGTGCGTTCGCGCGAAGAACTCCGCCCAGTGGCGATGCCCCGGCTTGTACGACCCGATCTCGGAGGCAACGATGGTCTCGTCGAACGGCATCCCGATCTGCGCCTTCGACGCGCCGATGAAGTCCCGGTCGGTGTTCGACAGGATCGCCAACTTCCACCCGCGGGCGCGCGCCTCCGCCAGCGCCCCCGGCACTTCGGGAAACGGCGTCCACGACGGCAGCGACCGCGCGAGCGCGTCATTCTCCCCGTCGGGCAGAGGGAGCCCCTCGTCCTCGGCGAGCCGCTCGAGCGTCAGCGTCAGCACGGTGCGGTAGGTGCGGTCGGGATCCTCCGCCTGCACCTGCGGCTCGATCTCGTGGTACCGCTCGAGCAGGTGCGGAACCGCACCGGCCCCGAACAGCCGCCCGAGCTCGCCGCCGACCCCGCCGTCCCAGTCGATCAGCGTGCCGTAGCAATCGAAGGTCGCCCACCGATCGGACATGGCCGCAGCGTACTAGTCGGTGTACTTCTTGATGACGATCGACGCGTTGTGGCCGCCGAAGCCGAACGAGTTCGACATGGCCACGTCGACCTGGGCCGGGCGCGCCTCGTTCGGGATGTAGTCGAGGTCGCACTCGGGGTCGGGGTACTCGTAGTTGATCGTCGGCGGGAGCATGTTCTCGACGACCGCGAGCGTCGTGAAGATCGCCTCGACGGCGCCCGCGGCGCCCAGGCAGTGGCCGGTCGATCCCTTGGTCGACGAGACCGGAGTCGAGCGCGCTTTCTCCTCGCCGAGCGCCTTCTTGATCACGCGCGTCTCGCTCGCGTCGCCGACCGGGGTCGACGTGCCGTGCGCGTTGATGTAGTCGATGTCCGCCGCGTCGACGCCGCCGTCGGCGAGCGCCATCTGCATCGCGCGGGCCGGGTGGACGCCGGTCGGATCGGGCTCGGTGATGTGCTGGGCGTCGGAGGAGACGCCGTAGCCGACGAGCTCGGCGTAGATCTTTGCGCCGCGGGCCTTCGCGCGCTCGAGCTCCTCGAGGACGAGCACCGCGCCCGCCTCGCCCATGACGAACCCGTCGCGCTCGCTGTCGAACGGGCGGCTCGCGCGCTCGGGATCGTCGTTCCGCCGCGACAGCGCCCGCATGGCGCCGAAGCCGGCGATGCCGACCTGGGTGACGGGCGCCTCGGCGCCGCCGCAGAACATCACGTCGGCGCGGCCGAGCCGGATCGAATCCATACCCTCGCCGATCGCCATGTTCGACGCCGCGCACGCCGTGCACGGGGCGGTCAGCGGCCCGCGGGTGCCGAGCTCGATCGACAGCCAGCCGGCCCCGAGGTTCGGGATGATCGCCGGGATCGAGAACGGGCTCACCCGGTCGGGTCCCCGGTTCTGCAGCTGATACGCGCACTCCTGGAACGACTGGAGCCCGCCGATGCCGGTCGCGACCGAGGCGCCGATCCGCTCGCAGTCGGCGGCGACATCGATGCCGGAGTCGCTCTCGGCCATCCGGGCGGCGGCGACGACGATCTGCGCGAACCGGTCCATCCGGCGTGCGGTCTTGTACTCGAGCCAGTCCGTCGGCTCGAAGCCCTTCAGCTCGCAGGCGAACGTCGCGAAGTAACCGTCGGGGTCGAACTGCGTGATCGGGCCGGCCCCGGACACGCCGGAGCACAGGTTCTCCCAGGTCGAGCGCACGTCGAGGCCGAGCGGTGTCACCGCTCCCATACCCGTGATCACGACTCTGCGCCTGCCGTTGGCGTCCATCACATCCCCAGTCCCCCGTCGACGAGGAGCACCTCGCCGGTCACGAACGACGCTTCGTCCGAGCAAAGGAAGCGTACCGCCCCGGCGACGTCCTCCGGCGTGCCGAGCCGGGCGAGCGGCGTGTTCGCGAGAATCATCTGCTGCACTTCCTCGGGGAGGACGTCGGTGAGCGCGGTCTGGATGTAGCCGGGGGCAACAGCGTTCGCCCGGACGCCCCGCGACGCCATCTCCTTCGCCAGCGACTTGGTGAAGCCGATGATCCCCGCCTTCGACGCCGCGTAGTTCGTCTGGCCGGCGTTCCCGTGGACGCCGACGACACTGGTCAGGTTGACGACCGACCCGCCGCGCCGCTTCATCATCCCGCGCGCCGCCGCGCGGCACGTGTAGAAGACCCCGCCGAGGTTGGTGTCGAGCACCGTCCGCCAGTCCTCGTCGGACATGCGCAGGATCAGCCCGTCGCGGGTCAGGCCGGCGTTGTTGACGAGGATGTCGATGTCGCCGGCCTCCTCGACCAGGCGCGCTGCCTGCTCCGGATCGGAGACGTCTGCCTGCACCGCCCGGCCGCCGATCTCCGCGGCCAGCGCCTCGGCCTCATCGGCGCCGCTGCGGTAGCCGACGACGACGGACGCACCGCCGCGCGCCAGCTCGGCCGCGATCGCGCGCCCGATCCCGCGCGATGCGCCGGTGACGAGCGCCAGCTTCCCCTCCAACGAACAGAAACCACTCACGCCGTCTGCAGGAGCTCCTTGACCTTCTCCAGCGAGGCGAGGTCGTTCACCGAGACCGCCTTGACGCTGCGGTCGATCCGCTTCATCAGCCCGGAAAGCACGTTGCCCGGTCCGACCTCGACGAACGTCTTCACGCCGTCCTTGACCAGCTCCGAGGCCGCCTGGGTGTACCGCACCGGCGCAGTCAGCTGGTCGACGAGCAGCGAGCCCATCCGCTGCGCGTCCTCGAACCGGGCGGTGACGGTGGACATGAACGCCGCCTGCGGCTCGCCGAACTTGACCGCCTCGATCGCGGGGCGCAGCCGCTCGGCCGCACGCGCGACGAGCGGGGAGTGGAACGCGCCCGAGACCTTGAGCTTGACGGTGCGGCGGGCGCCCTCCTGCTCGGCCTGCGCGCAGAGCTCCTCGACGGCGTCGTTCTCGCCGGAGACGACGATCTGGCCGGGACAGTTGTAGTTCGCCGGCCACACGCCGAGGATCCTCCGGCAGAGCCGCTCGACCACCTCGTCGTCGAGCCCGAGGATCGCGGCCATCGAGCCCGGCCGCTCCTTCGCAGCCGCGGCCATCGCCAGGCCGCGCTCGCGCACGAGCGCGATCGTCTCGTCGACCCCGACGCACTCGGCCGCTGCGATCGCGGCGAACTCGCCGACGGAATGGCCGATCACGTAGTCGGGCCGCACACCGCGCGTGCGCAGGGCGGCCAGCATCGCCAGGCTCGTCGCGACGAGCGCCGGCTGCTGCACCTCCGTCTCGACGACGTCCTCGATCGGCGACTCGAAGCACAGCTGCTTCAGGTCGAGGCCGCACGCAATGCTGCCGCGGTCGTAGACCGCCATCGCCTCGGGCACCGCCTCGGCGACGTCGCGGCCCATGCCCCGCGAGAGCGAGCCCTGACCCGGAAAGCAGAACGCGATCTTGCTCATACCGTTGCCGTCCAGCGCATCACGGCCGAGCCCCAGGTGAGGCCGGTGCCCATGCCCGTCATCAGCAACGTGTCGCCCACGTGGATGCGGCCCGTGGCGACCCCCTCGGCGAGCGCGAGTGGGATCGAGGCAGACGAGGTGTTTCCGTACCGGTCGACGTTCACGATGACTTTCTCCTCCGGAATTCCGAGCCTGGTCACCGCATGATCGATGATCCGGACGTTGGCCTGATGGGGAACATAGACGTCGATGTCCTCGATCGACAACTTGCACTTTGCCAGGACTGCCTCGGCCGAGGTGACCAGGACCCGCGTTGCGAACTTGAAGACCTCGCGTCCGTTCATGTGCACATAGTGAGCGCCGCTCGCGACGGTCTCTGCCGTCGTCGGCAGCCGCGACCCGCCCGCGGGGAGGTGCAGCTCCATTCCACCGCCTCCGTCGGCCCCGAGCTCGAAGCCCAGAAACCCACCCTCGGAGACACGCTCGATCACGACGGCGCCGGCGCCGTCGCCGAAGAGCACGCACGTCGTGCGGTCGGCGAAGTTCATCAGCTTGGAGAGCACGTCTCCGCCGACCACGAGCGCCCGCCGGCTCAGTCCGTTCTCGACCATCGCGAACGCCTGCGCGATCCCGTACATGAACCCGGTGCAGCCGGCCGCCAGGTCGTAGGCGGCGGCGTCGCCCGCGTCGAGGCGGTCGGCGAGCAGCGCCGCGGTCGACGGGAACTGCATGTCCGGCGTCACCGTCGCGACGATCAGGAGGTCGATGTCGCGCGCCGTGACGCCCGCGTCGGCAAGGGCCGCCTGCGCCGCGGGCAGCGCAATGTCCGACAGCGCCTCGTCATCGGCCGCGAAGTGCCGTTCGCGGATGCCCGTGCGGGTGACGATCCACTCGTCGGACGTGTCGACGAGCTTCGCGAAGTCCTCGTTCGTGACCACCCGCTCGGGCACGTGGGTGCCGAGCCCCGTGATCGAGACGGGGTGGCCGTCCGCGGCGCCGATCAACGTCATGCCGCCGCCGTTGCGAACGTGAGCGTCCCGCGCACGGCCAGCTCGTCGCCGACCCGCGCGGTCGCCTTGCCGCGGCCGACCGGACCGCGCACGGCCTCGATCTCGCACGTGAGCGTGAGCTCGTCGCCGGGCTCGACGATCCGCTTGAAGCGAACGTCGTCGATGCCGGCGAACAGCACGAGCTTGCCGCGGTTCTCCTCGAGCGACAGCGCCGCGATCGCGCCGGCCTGCGCGATCGCCTCGACCATGATCACGCCCGGCATGATCGGCCGGCCGGGAAAGTGCCCCGGGAAGAACCACTCGTCCCCGCGCACCAGCTTGCGCGCTACGACCCGGACGCCCGGCTCGAGCTCGAGCACCTCGTCGATGAACAGGAAGGGGTCGCGGTGCGGGATGATCGACTCGATCACGTCTCTCCCGAACGGCGCGACGGGTGTCATGCGAGGCGCTCGCGCAGGGAGTTCCGGCCGCGGTGCGCGTAGCACTTGGCCGTTCCGACCGGCATGCCCGACCGCGAGGAGATCTCCTCGAACGACCAGTCGAAGCCGTCCTTGAGCACCACCACACGGGCCTGGTCGGCAGAGATCCCCGCCAACCCACCCGCGAGCTCGGCCCGAAGCTCCGTGAGCGCGAGCGCGCGAACCGGATCGCCCTCCTCGCCGCCCTCGCGCCGGTCCTCGAGCAGCGGCTCGCACCGGCGCGTCTGCTGGCGCACCGCGACGTCCTTGCACGTGTTCACGACCAGCCGGTGCAGCCACGTGCCGAACTGGGACTCGCCCCGGAACTGGCGCAGCCGAACGCACAGCTTCGCGAGCGACTCCTGCGCCGCGTCGCGGGCATCCTCCGGGTCGCCGAGCAGGTGGCGAGCGAGCCGCTCGACACGGGGTGCGTGCCGCTCACACAGCGCAGCCAGCGCAGCGTGGTCTCCGTCCTTCGCTCTGGTCACCAGGATGGGGTCGCTCAGCTTCTCGTAGGCCAGCGACCTGGGTGGCCGCAGCTCGACACTCTGACGCCGCCTGCGGCGCAGGGGTTGCATCCCGTGAGTCTATTTAGCGGGAGACCGTGAACGACACCGCGTGGCGCGTCCGGCCGAACGGGCCGTCGACGAGCACGACCGCGTCGTACGTCCCCGCGGCGGCGGGACCGGTGGGCGTCGAGCCGTCCCAGAGGATCTGCGACGACCCCGGTGGGAGCAAGCCGGTGAACAGCGGCTTGACGATGCTGCCCGCCTGCTCGATCTGCACGGTCACGTTCGCCTGGAGCGAGAGCGTGAACGCGATGCCGATCGTGTCGTCGCTGCCGTCGCCGTTCGGCGTCAGCACCGCCGTCGTCAGCCCCAGCCCCGACAGGGTGCGGTCGATCGAGAACGGCGCCTCGAGGTGGGCGGAGCGGCCGTCGTCGGTCACCGCGGAGATCGAGAGGGTGTAGCTGCCGTCGGCGAGGCCGGCGGCCGCGTACGGGAACGACTGGCGCCGCGCGCCCTGCACCTGGCCCGTGAAGATCGAGGCGACGATGGTGCCCGACACGTCCTTCACGGTCGCGGTGACGGCGGCGCGCGCGCCGAGCGAGTACGAGATCGCCAGCACGTCGGCGACGCCGTCGCCGTCCGGCGAGATCACCGGCGGCGTGACGGTGAGCCCGCTCAGGAACGCCGGGGCGGGCGGAGGTGTGGGCGGCGGTGCAGGCGGCGCCTTCCCGATGGTCCCGGTCGCCGGCCGCGTCTGCGTCCCGGCCTCGATCGTCCACGTGTACTGGCCCGTGGTGATCCCGGCGGCGTTCCATGTCCAGGCGACCGCCGTCCCGGTGCCGCGGCCGGTGGCGACGACCTTCGCGACCGGGTTGCGAACGGTCACCGTCCACGCCGCCGGTGCGGAGAGACGGGCGCTGAACGCCACGGGGCCGCCGAGGCCGCCCGACGCCGCCGGCGCGTACAGCTTCGGCAAACCCGTCGCCGCGACCGCGTGCGCGAGGTCGGGGAGCAATGCGTAGAGCGCGTTCCCCGGGCAGGTCGTGTACCCAACATCGCGGTGCCCCGAGATCGCGCGGAGGACGACGGACTTGCCGCGCGCGAACTTCGGGTTGCCTCCGGACGACCACCGCACGGTGCCCAGCGGGTCGACGTGCGCAACATCGAGGCGCCACGCCAGCAGGCCGACCAGCGCGGAATACGCGGCCGCGGAGATCTTCGCCGCCGAGTAGTTGCCGATCACCGCTATGCCGGTCGAGCCGGTGTTGAAGCCCTCAGCGTGCGCGCCGATCACGTTCCGGTCGATTCCGCCGGCCCGGCCCTCGAACACCTGGCCGTACTTGTCGACCAGAAAGTTGTAGCCGATGTCGTTCCACCCGTTTCCGCGCACGTGGTACAGCTCGATCCCGCGGACGATCGCGGCCGACTGGGCCGGGCTGTACGCGTTCGAGCCCGCGGTGTGGTGGACGACGGCGAACGCGACGCGGGACGCGTAGCGCGGCGGCGCGCGGGTGATCTCCTCGTCGGCGCCCCAGGCGGGCCTGAGCGCGATCCTCGGTGTGCCCGCCATCGCCGTTGCCCGCACCGGCGTCGAGTGGACCGGGCTCCAGACGTACCAGGCACGCAGCCGGTGGACGTCGCCGACCGTGCGGTACGCGACCCTGTCCGAGGCGCCGACCCAGTAGGGACTGCCGAGCCGCCAGCCGCTGCGTGCCTTCGACTCGGTGCTCCCCGGGTCGGGCAGGTCCTCGGCCTCGGGCGCAACCGGCCGCCAGGAGCTCCAGCGTCCGGAGGTCGAGTGCGTCCGGAACAGCACCCGGCCGCTGCCCTGCCAGTGGAAGCCGACGAGATCGAACACCGTGGGCGCCGCCGCACCGGCCGTCGTGCGGGCGCCGCCGACCGGCAGATCGCGTGAGACGATCGACGCGCCGCCCGCGGCCCAGGCTCCCCCCGGAGCGAGGAAGAACAGGACGGCTGCGGCGCGGAGCATTCTCAACTTCCAGTTCCTTCGGCCAGTGTGCCCGCATGCCAAAGCCCGCGGACACCCCTTGATAGAATCCTTACGGCTGTGAAACCGGCTTTCCTGCGGGCACTTCTCGCCGCGACGATCGTTTTTGCAACGGTCCTCATCGGCTCCGCAGGCGCGCAGACCGCCGCTCCGCGGGTTCTGGCCGTCCAGTTCGAGAACGACGTGAACCCCGTCACGCAGGGGTATCTGACCGACGAGATCGCCCGGGCGAACCGCGAGCACTACGACGCGATCGCGATCGTGATGGACACGCCGGGCGGCCTCTCCGAGTCGATGCGGAAGATCGTCAAGGCCGAGCTCGCGTCGAAGGTGCCCGTGATCGTCTACGTGTCGCCCGACGGGTCGCGCGCCGCGTCGGCCGGCGTCTGGATCGGCCAGGCGGCCGACATCCTCGCGATGGCGCCGCAGACGAACATCGGCTCGTCCACGCCGATCAACGTGGGCGGCACGAACATCCAGAGTGACCTGCGGCGCAAGATCGTCAACGACGCGGCGGCATCGCTCGTCGTGCTCGCAGCCAGCCACCACCGCAACGCCGTCTGGGCCGCGCAGGCAGTGCGGGTCGCGTCGAACCTCCCTGCGCGTACCGCCCTCCGGAAGAACGTGATCGACGTCGTCTCCCCGAGCCTGCCCGCCCTCCTCGACACGATCGACGGTCGGAAGACGATCCCGAAGGGGATCGTCATGCACACCGCCGGCGCGGGGATCACCACGGTGAAAATGGGCTTCTGGCGGCGGCTGCTCGACCGCCTGATCGATCCGAACCTGATCTCGCTGATGCTCACGCTCGGCGTGCTCGGACTGGTCGTCGAGCTCTGGCACCCCGGCCTGATCTTCCCCGCGACGTTCGGGATCCTCTGCCTGTCGATCGCCTTCTTCGGACTGGACGTGCTGCCCGTGAACTGGGCCGGCTTCGTCCTGATCGCGGCTGCGTTCGCGTTCTGGATGGCAGAGCTCTTTGTCGTCTTCAGCCACGGCGCGCTCACGCTCGCGGGCGCAGCCTGCTTCGTGTTCGGGTCGTTACTCCTGTTCCAGCCGGCCGGGTCCGGCTACCAGGTCTCGTGGGTGGTCTCGATCGGCGTCGCCGTTGCCGTCTCGGCCTTCTTCGTGCTCGTGCTGGCGAAGGTCGTCCAGGTTCGCCGGCGGCCCGCCGTCGGTCGGGCCGCAGCTGATCGTCGGCCAGCACGGCCACGTCGGCCGCGACGGGCTCGTGTCGGTCAAGGGCGAGCTCTGGCAGGCCCGCGAGGCGGACGGCGAGCGGCTCGACCGCGGAGAGGACGTCGAGGTGGTCGCGCTGGACGGCATGGAGCTCGTCGTCCGCCGCATGAAGACCCCGGCTGGGTAGGGTGCAGGTATGACAGCGGCTGCCGTCGTGGTCGTCATCGTCCTGGTGCTGGCGGTGCTCTTCCTGTTGCTCGCCGTCAAGGTCGCACGGGAGTACGAGCGCGGCATCATCTTCCGGCTGGGCCGGCTGTTGCCCGAGCCGAAGGGCCCCGGCCTTTTCATCCTGATCCCGATCGTCGACCGGATGGTCAAGGTCGACCTGCGGACGATCACGCTGAACATCCCGCCGCAGGAAGTGATCACCAAGGACAACGTCCCCGCGCGCGTGAACGCGGTCGCCTACTTCCGGATCGTCGAGCCCAAGAACGCGATCGTCCAGATCGAGAACTACATGGTCGCCACCTCGCAGATCGCGCAGACGACGCTGCGGTCGGTGCTCGGCCAGCACCTGCTCGACGAGCTGCTGTCAGAGCGCGACAAGATCAACGCGATCCTCCAGGAGATCATCGACACCCAGACCGCGCCGTGGGGAATCAAGGTCTCCGTCGTCGAGGTCAAGGACGTCGAGATCCCGTCGGGCATGCAGCGCGCGATGGCGCGGCAGGCGGAGGCCGAGCGCGAGCGGCGCGCGAAGGTGATCAATGCCGAGGGCGAGTTCCAGGCGTCCGAGCGGCTCCGCGACGCGGCCGCCGTGATGGCGGAAGAGCCGATCGCGATCCAGCTGCGCTACCTGCAGACGCTGCTCGAGATCGGTGCGACGAACTCGACGACGATCGTCTTCCCGGCGCCGATCGACCTGATCCAGCCGCTGCTCCAGCGGGCGGTCGAGTCGCACGACAGCCCAAGCCGCCTGCGCACCGAGACGAGCCCAAGCCGCCGGCCCCCGAGAAGGACTAGACGAGCGCCGCGACGCGATTCTGCTCGCGGAACCGGCGAGCAGCGTCGATCGCCGCGCCGAGGTTCAGGCCCTTGTCCTTCCCCTGCTTGATCAACATCACGGTCTCGACCGCATCGATGTCGTAGATCCGCTGTTTCCGGCCCTTGGTCGGGATCTGGGCCTTGTTCGTCCAGTAGTCGAGCTGCATCTTCGAGATCCCCGCAATCTGGCACACCTGGCCCAGATAAAGCTCGAGCTTGTCGAGATGCTCGGCCAGGTCTACTGGTTCAAGAAAGTCCACCTGCCCGCTGAACACCATATGGGCACCCTTTTCCGTCGACGCGCCGACCCCGGGCGCTGGTCTATCACGTTCGCCGACGCTTGTGAAGGGGAGCGTTCGGACTACTCGGCGGGTGCGTCTTCGACCGCGTCGCCCGACTCGAGCTCCACGGTTTCCATGCCCTCGGACTCGATGACCGGCGCGAAGCTGGAGACCGACTCGCCCTCGCGGAGCCGCACGACGATCACGCCCTGGGTGGCGCGCCCGAGCCGCTTTATCTCGTCGACCGACATGCGGATCACGGTGCCGCCGGTCGAGATCAGCATCAGCGTGTATCCGTCGCGGACGATGCGGGCGCCGGCGAGCTTGCCCTTGGCGTCGGTGAGCTGCACGGTCTTCACGCCGAGACCGCCGCGGCCCTTGCGCGGGTACTCGCGCACCGGCGTGCGCTTGCCGTACCCCTGCTCGGTGACGACCAGCAGGTCGTCGGTGTCGCGCACGACGTTGAGCTCGATCACCTCGTCGTCCTTGCGGAGGCGCATGCCCTGGACGCCGGCGGTGGAGCGGCCCATCTGCCGGGCCTCACGCTCGTTGAACCGGATCGCCTGGCCGCTGCGCGAGACCATCATGATGTCGTCGTCGCCGGTGGAATGGCGGACGCCGATCAGCTCGTCGCCGTCGCGGAGGTTGATCGCGATGATCCCGTCGGCCTTCAACGGCGTGTTGTATTCGGCGAGCCGCGTCTTCTTGACCACGCCCTTCTTCGTCGCGAAGACGAGGAATTCGGACTCGGCGAAGGCGCGGGTCTGGAGGACGGCGCGGATCTGCTCGTCCTGCCGGAACGGGAGCAGATTGACGATCGCGCGGCCCTTCGACTGCCGGGAGCCGAGCGGCAACTCGTGCACCTTCAGGCGGTAGACCTTGCCGACGGAGGTGAAGAACAGCAGGTAGTCGTGCGTGGACGCTACGAAGAGGTGCTCGATGTAGTCGTCCTCCTTCATCTCCATGCCCATCACGCCGATGCCGCCGCGGCGCTGCTCGCGGTAGGTGGTCACGGGCAGCCGCTTGATGTAGCCGGAGCGGGTGATCGCGATCACCATGTCCTCCTCCGCGATCATGTCCTCCAGCTCGAGCTCGCCCTCGTCGGCGACGATCTCGGTGCGGCGGGCGTCGGACTTGCCGTAGATCTCCTTGATCTCGAGCAGCTCCTCCTTGATCACGTTGTCGATCTGCGCCTCGTCGCCAAGCAGCGAGCGGAGCTCGCCGATGCGCTCCTGGAGGTCGGCGTACTCGGTCTCGACCTCCTTGCGCGCGAGGCCCGTGAGGCGCGCGAGGCGGAGGTCGAGGATCGCCTGCGCCTGGATCTCGCTGAGCTCGAACGTGCTCATCAGCCCCTCGCGCGCCGCGTCGGTGTCGGCGGCAGCGCGGATGAGCGAGATGACGGCGTCGAGGTTGTCGAGCGCGATCAGGTAGCCGCGCAGGATGTGCGCGCGCTCTTCGGCCTTCCGCAGCTCGTACTTCGACCGGCGGGTGATCACCTGCCGCTGGAAGTCGAGGTAGTGGCGGAGCAGCTCGACGAGCGACAGCGTCCGCGGCACCCCGTCGACGAGCGCGACCGCGTTGTAGCCGAACGAGGTCTGCAGCGACGTGTGCTTGAAGATCTTGTTCAGGGCGACCTGCGGGATCGCCTCGCGCTTCAGCTCCACGTAGATCCGCATGCCCGACTTGTCGGAGTGGTCCTGCAGCGAGTCGTCGGTCATCGGCACCTCGCTGAGCACCTTGCTCTCGACGAGATCGGCGATCTTCTCGATCACGCCGCCCTCGCCGCCCTTGCGGACGCCGTACGGGAGCTCGGTGATGATGATCGCGTTCTTCCCACCGCGCAGCTCCTCGATGTGCGCCTTGCCCCGGACGACGATGCGGCCGCGCCCGGAGCGGTACGCGTCACGGATGCCGCTGCGGCCGACGATCGAGCCACCGGTCGGGAAGTCGGGGCCTTTGATGTGCTTCGAGAGCCGCTCGACGTCGATCGTCGGGTCGTCGATCATCGCCACGATCGCGTCGACGACCTCGCCGAGATGGTGCGGCGGCATGTTCGTCGCCATCCCGACCGCGATGCCCGAGGAGCCGTTGACGAGCAGGTTCGGGAAGCGGGCCGGCAGCACCGACGGCTCCTTCTGCGAGCCGTCGTAGTTCGGGACGAAGTCGACCGTGTCGGCGTCGATGTCGCGGACGAGCTCGGTCGCCATCCGCGAGAGCCGGCATTCCGTGTACCTCATGGCGGCCGCCGAGTCGCCGTCGGTCGAGCCGAAGTAGCCCTGACCGTCGACCAGCGGGTAGCGCATCGAGAACGGCTGCGCGAGCCGGACGAGCGCCTCGTAGATCGCCGAGTCGCCGTGCGGGTGGTACGAGCCCATCACGTCGCCGACGACGCGCGCGCACTTGCGGGTCGGGCGGTTGGGCTGCAGCCCGTTGTCGTACATCGAGTACAGCACGCGCCGGTGGACCGGCTTCAGCCCGTCGCGCACGTCGGGCAGCGCGCGACTGACGATGACGTGCATCGCGTAGTCGAGGAAGCTGGAGCGGATCTCCTGGTCGAGCTCCCGCGACTCGATGCGGCTACCGGGCTGTGGCGGAACGAGCTCGGACATCAGACGTCGAGGAACCTGACCTCGCGGGCGTTCGTCTCGATGAACTCGCGGCGCGGCTCGACCTGGTCACCCATCAGCCGCGAGAACCAGAGGTCGGCGGCGGACGCATCCTCGACGTCGGCGCGGATCAGCAGCCGGCGCATCGGATCCATCGTCGTCTTCCACAGCTCGTCCTCGTTCATCTCGCCGAGGCCCTTGAATCGCGTGATCTGCAGGCCCTGCTTGGACAGCTCGACTGCCGCGTCGCGGAGCTCGTCGAACGTCTCGGCCGTCTCCTCGCGCTTGCCCAGCCGCACGGTGAACGGCGGCCGGCCGCCGACAGCGTCGCCGACCCTCGAATACGCCTTCCGCACGTTCGCGTAGACGGGCGAGGCGAGTAGTTCTGCGGGAACGGTGATCGTCGTCGCGGCGCTCGTCTCGGTCTCGATCAGCTTCACCGTCAGCGCCTCCGCGTCGGCCTTCGCCTCGAGCGTGTAGCCCGTCGCCTCACGCGTTCCGATCGCCTTGACGGCCTCGGCCGGCGTCACGGCGTCGCTCTCGACGAGGCGGTGCTCGACCACGAAGTGGGCGGCGTCGTTGCCCCAGTCGGAGCGCATCCGGGCCGACCAGCCGTCGAACTCGGTCAGCGCGCGCTGGATTCGGCCGTAGCGCGCCTCGGTCAGCTTGATCTGTACACCGTCGCGGGAGGCGATGTCGAGGTCGCCGAACTTCTCGCGGACGAGCAGGTCCTCGAGCTGCGAGTCCTTCTCGAGATAGGTCTGGTCGCCGCCGTGGCGGACGAGGTAGAGCGGCGGGACGGCGATGTAGATGTGGCCGCGGTCGAAGAGCTCCCCCATGTGCCGGTAGAGGAACGTGAGCACGAGCGTGCGAATGTGCGCCCCGTCCACGTCGGCGTCGGTCATGACGATGATCCGGTTGTAGCGGAGCTTCGCCAGGTCGAACTCGTCGCCGATCCCGGTGCCGATCACCTGCACGAGCGACTGGATCTCGGTGTTCGAGAGCACCTTGTGGATCCGGTTCTTCTCGGAGTTGATGATCTTGCCGCGCAGAGGGAGGATCGCCTGGTTCGACTTGTCGCGCGCCTGCTTCGCGGAGCCGCCGGCGGAGTCGCCCTCGACGATGAAGAGCTCGGTCAGCTCCGGGTCGCGGATCTGGCAATCGGCGAACTTCTTCGCCATCCCGCCGCCGAACGCGCCCTTGCGCCGGGTCAGGTCGCGCGCCTTGCGCGCCGCCATCCGCGCCCGGGCGGCGGAGATCGCCTTCGCCATGATCTGCTTCGCGTCGTTCGGGTTCTCCTCGAGGAACATCGCCAGGCCGGAGTTGACCGCCGACTCGACGAACCCGCGTACCCACGGGTTGCCCAGCTTGGTCTTGGTCTGCCCCTCGAACTGCGGGTCCTGGAGCTTCACGGAGATGACGGCGGCGAGTCCCTCGCGCACGTCCTCGCCCTCGAGGTTGTCCTCCTTCTCCTTCAGCAGCCCCTTGTCGCGCGCGTACTTGTTCAGCGTCCGCGTCAGCGCCGCGTTGAAGCCGGAGAGGTGGGCGCCGCCCTCGCTGGTGTTGATGTTGTTCGCGAACGAGAAGACCGACTCCGCGTACTTGTTGTTCCACTGCATCGCCACCTCGACGTGGCCGCGGTCGTCTGAGCCCTCCAGATAGATGATGTGCTTGTGGACGGGCTCCTTCGCCTCGTTCACGTGGCTGACGAAGTCGCGGATGCCGCCCTCGTAGTGGAACTCCATTCGCTGGCCGTCGGCCCGCTGGTCGTCGAGCACGATGTGCAGCGCGCGCGTCAGGAACGCGGTCTCGCGCAAGCGCTGCTGGAGCGTCTCGACGGATACCTCGAGCTCTTCGAAGATCTCCGCGTCGGGCAGGAACGAGATCGTCGTGCCGGTCTCGCCCGAGACTCCGACCGCTTCCATGTCGCCTTTGGGGACGCCGCGCTCGAACTCCTGGCGCCAGACCTTGCCGTCGCGCTGCACCTCCGCGATCAGCCACTCGGACAGCGCGTTGACGACGGAGACGCCGACGCCGTGCAGCCCGCCGGACACCTTGTAGCCGGCGTCACCGAACTTTCCGCCGGCGTGCAGCGTGGTCAGGACGACCTCGAGCGCGGGTCGGCCCTGGTCCTTGACGATGTCCACCGGGATCCCGCGGCCGCGGTCGACGACCTTGACCGAGTTGTCCGGAAAGAGGGTGACGACGATCGAGTCGTTGTGCCCGCCGAGGGCCTCGTCGACGGCGTTGTCGACGACCTCGTAGACGAGCTGGTGCAGACCGCGAAGACCGGTCGAGCCGATGTACATCCCGGGCCTGAGCCGGACCGGCTCGAGTCCTTCCAGGACCGTGATGTCCTTTGCGGTATAGGCTGCCTCGGTCAAAGGGGAAAACCGCCTCCAGTTATTGAAAAAGCCCTGCAAATGAGCTATTTGCGGGCTGGTAGTAGTGTATCAGAAAGAGTGGTCGGACGGGGGCTTCGACAGACCCAGCGCGACCGCTCTTTGCACCCTTTTCCGCAGTTCTTCGTCCTCGATCCCGGCGCTCAGCTCGGCGGCCGCCTGCAGGGCTTGCGCAGACGGCTCCGGAACCTCGGTCCGGGCCTCCTCGACGTCGTCCGCGAACGCCTCCGGGAGGTGTCCGGGGGCGAATCGGATCACCTTCGGCGCAGTCTCGCCAAGCTTCTGTTGCAGCTGCTCGAGGATCGTCGGAGCGAGCTGGCCGAGCTCGAACGCCCAGGTCGACGAGGACGTGCTCACGTATAGCGTCCCGTCGCGGCCGATCCGCGCCGGCCACGCGTTGGCGGCGACCATCGCGCCGACCGCGTCCGGCCAGGCGGCGAGCACCTCGGGCATCCCGCCCTGGGAACCGAACCGCGAGAGCTCGTCGCGAACGTCGTCGCCTATCCGCTCCATCGCACCTCACCCCCCGCGACCTCGAGCAGCTGCGCGGGGTCGCCGGGCAGCGCGTCCGCCGTCGTGGCGGTGATCAGCGTCTGGCCGCGGCCCTGTACCTGCTCGACCAGCACGCGGCGCCGCGTCGGGTCGAGCTCGGAGAGCACGTCGTCGAGCAGGAGCAGCGGCGGTTCCTCGCGGCGCTCGGTGAGCAGCGCCGCTTCGGCGAGCAGCAGCGCGAGCACGGCCGTCCGCTGCTCGCCCTGCGAGCCGAACGAGCGCAGATCGCGGCCGGCGGAGGCGATCGCAACATCGTGCAGGTGCGGCCCGAGCCCCGTCGATCCGCGCTCCAGGTCGCGGTCGAGGCGGGCCTCGAGGTCGGCCTCCGTCGGCGGGTCACCCTCGTAGCCCAGCCGCGCGTCGGGCAGGCCGAGCGCGCCGGCCGACTCCGCGAAGGGCAGCTCGAGCAGGCCGAGCAGCTCCGCGCGCGCTTCCACCAGCGCTGCGCCGAGCGTCGCGACCTGTGCCGTCCACGGAGCGATCGACGCGCGATCGCCGCGCTTGAGCGCCGCGTTCCGCTGGGTCAGCGCAGCCGCGTAGTCGGCCGGCAGCGGCGAGCGGGCCGGCAGCACGCGACCCACCGAGCGGTCGAAGTACGCGCGGCGGGCGGCGGGCCCCGCCTTGACGATCGCCAGGCGGTCGGGCGTGAACACGAGCGTGATCGTCTCGCTCCGGAGCTGCTCGGCCGCACGTAGCCGGGCGCCGTTCACCTCGGCGCGCTTCCCCTCGGTCGCCGACAGCGTCACCGTCGTCTGCAGCGGCGTCTCGCCTCTCCGCCCCTCGAGCCGCACCCGGGCAGCGGTCTCGCCGAAGCGGATCAGCTCCGAGTCGGCGCGCGTCCGGGGCGAGAACCCCTGCGTCCCGACATGCAGCGCCTCGAGCAGATTCGTCTTGCCTGCGCCGTTCGCGCCCACTGCCAGCACGAGACCCGGCTGCAGCGACAGCTCCAGCCGCGCGTATGAGCGGAAGTTCGCCAGGAAGACCGACGAGACGATCAGCCGGCGAGGCGGATCGGCATGATCAGGTACCAGAAGCTCTCGTCGGGACCCTGGATCAGGCCGGGCCGCAGCGGGTCGATCAGCCTCAGCCGCATCTCGTCGCCGGGGACCGACTCGATCCCGTCGCGCAGGAACTCCGCGTTGAACCCCATCTCCAGGGGCTCGCCGTCGAACCGGATCGGCAGCGTCTCACGGGCCTCCCCGATGTCCTGCGTCTGCGTCCAGACCGTCACCTGGCCGGCGGTGAAGCGCAGGCGCAGCGGCGAGTTGCGGTGCGCCATCACCGACGTGCGTCGCACGACCTCGAGCAGCTCGTCGCGCGGAAGCGTGACCTCGTGCTGGAAATCCTTCGGCTTCAGCTCGTCGACCTTCGGGAACTGGCCCTCGATGCGGCGCGTGGTCAGCCAGGTGCCGTCGATGCCGAACAGGACCTGGTTCTCCTGGACGCCGAGCTCGAGCGTGCCGCCTGGAGTTGCGAGCCGTTTGACCTCGTCCAGCGCACGCGCCGGGATGATCGCCTCGAGGTCGGGGACGTCACCGGCGAACGGGGTCTCCTTGTACGAAAGCCGGTACGAGTCGGTGGCCGCCATCACGAGCTTGCCCTCTCCGAACTTGACCAGGATGCCGGTGAGCACCGGGCGGGCTTCGTCACGCGACACGGCGCGGCCGACCGACGAGACGGTCGCGAGCAGCGAATCCGCGTCGACCGTGTGCGTCACCGCGGCGTCGGTGTCCGGGAGCCGCGGGAAGTCCTCCGCGCTATACGTGTTCAGCCGGTACTCCGCCGGCCCGCAGCGAACCTGGAGGATGTTCTCCTCCTCGCGGCACTCGATCTCGACCTCGCCCTGCGGCAACAGCTTCGCCAGGTCGGCGAGCAGGCGGCCGGGGACGACCGCGGCGCCCTCACCCTCGACCTTCGCGTCGAGCGGCGTGCGCAGCGACAGCTCCATGTCGGTGGCGGCGAGCTCGACCTTGCCCTCGCCGGCGCGCACCAGGATGCCGCCGAGAATCTGAACGGCCGTTCGCGTCGACACACCACGACTGACGACGGCGAGCTTCTGCGCGAGCTCTTCGCGGGAGCAGGTGATCTTCAGGCTCGAACCGAGTACTACGTCTGTCTCTGTCATTTTTTAGAAAGAACCTTTCAGTAGTTCATAGAGAGTGTGAACATGTGGGAAGACGCCTTGGCCGCCCTGGACAAGCCGTTTTCCGTGTGGGTCCAGATTGGGGAGAACAGGCCCGGACCCACAGGCTGACGGAGGTGTCGCCGCCCGTCCACAGATTCAGCGCACCTGCTTGATGCGTGCGGTCAGCTCTTGCACAAGGTTGTACACAGTGCGATCCGCGCGAATCATGTTCTGGATCTTCGCATTCGCGTGCAGCACGGTGGTGTGATCGCGGTCGCCGAAGTGCTTCCCGATCTTCGGGAGCGACGAGTCGGTGAGCTCGCGCGACAGGTACATCGCCACCTGCCGCGGGTACACGATGTTCTGCGAGCGCTTGTGGGAGCAGAGCTCCTCGAGCGACATGCTGAACCGCTCGCAGACGACCTCCTGGATCCGCTCGATCGTCACCTGGGCGACCTCGCCCTGCGGGAAGACGTCCTTGAGCACGTCCTGCGCGAGGTCGGCGGTCATCGGCCGGCCGGTCAGGGACGAGAACGCGACGACGCGCGTGAGCGCACCCTCGAGCTCGCGGATGTTCGTCGAGATGCGGCCGGCGATGAAGGTGAGCAGCTGCGGATCCGGGATGTGGATCGAGTCCGTCTTCACCTTCTTGCGCAGGATCGCGATCCGCGTCTCCAGGTCGGGCGGCTGGATGTCGGTGATCAGGCCCCACTCGAACCGGGAGCGCAGCCGCGCCTCGAGCGTCGCGATCTCCTTCGGCGGCCGGTCGGACGAGAGCACGATCTGGCTGCCGGCCTCGTAGAGCGTGTTGAAGGTGTGGAAGAACTCCTCCTGGAAGCGCTCCTTGCCCTCGAAGAACTGCACGTCGTCGATCAGCAGCAGGTCGTAGTTGCGGTAGCGCTGCTTGAAGCCCTCGATGCGCTTGTCGCGGAGCGAGTTGATGAAGTCGTTGACGAACGACTCGCTCGTCACGTACTTCACCGACATGTTCCCCGGGTGCTCCATCACGTACTGCGCGATCGCCTGGAGCAGGTGCGTCTTGCCGAGCCCGGTCGACCCGTAGATGAACAGCGGGTTGTACGCCTGCGCCGGCGCCTCGGCGACGGCGAGCGCGGCCGCGTGGGCGAAGCGGTTGGACGAGCCGATCACGAAGAGGTCGAACGTGTACTTCGTGTTCAGGCCCGACTCGCTGATCCGCTGCGCGGGCGGCTGCGTGACGTCGGGGACGCCTGCGCCGGTCTCGGCGACGGTCAGCTGGATCCGGCGCTGCTGGCCGGTGGCGTCGCGGACGGCCGCGCGGATCAGCTCGAGGAAGTGCCCCTCGATCCATTCGCGCGTGAAGTCGTTGGGCACGGCGAGCACGAACGTGTCGTCCGTGACCTCCATCCCCTCGACCTCGCCGAACCACGTCCGGTACGTGGAGTCGTTGAGCGCCCCCTTGAGTCGACCAGCAACCTCGGTCCAGAGGGTCTCCGCAGTCAGCTCAATCGGTTGATCCACCCGGCGCGCCCCAACTCCTCCTCGACGACAGCGAGGGCCGAGCATAGCAACGTGCCGACGGCCCTACAATGGCTGATCCGGACCCGAGGCCCTCGGAGCAAAACAGCGGATTTGCAGGGATTTCATCGGTTCCCACACGACTCTCCACAGGTGTGGACAGACCGTGTCGAAAGGGTGATGCCGACCCCGAAAAACACCCTCTCTGCTCGCGCTTTCCATTCTCGGATTGTCCACATCCGGGGTGTGGAGAACTCGTTCCGAAGAACCTCGTCTATACTGGCTCGTCGCGGCCCTCCGGCCGCCGTTTTCATGTTCAGGAGAACCTCTCGATGAAGCGGACCTACCAGCCAAACGTTCGCCGGCGGAAGCGGAAGCATGGCTTTCGGGCCCGCATGTCCACACGCGCGGGCCGCGCGATTCTCAAGCGCCGGCGCGCTCGCGGCCGGAAGCGGCTTTCCGCCTGACCCGGGTCGGGCAGTCGTGCAGCGCCGGTACCGACTCTCCCGCTCGCGGGACTTCGACGCCGTCTACCGTCATGGTCGCTCCGTGTCCACGCGCTTTCTCGTTCTCTACTGGTTCCCCCGTGACGACGAGGGCGAGCCTCGCCTCGGCATCGCCGTCCCGAAGGGCGCCGGCAGCGCCGTGGAGCGCAACCGCGTGAAACGGCGGCTGCGCGAGACCTGGCGCGAACGCGTCGACGGAGTCCCCTCCGGCCGCGACTACGTGCTGATCGCGCGGCCCGCGCTCGGAGAGGCGCTGCAGAGCCATGACGCCGCCTGGCTCGGCGAACGGCTCGACGAGGTGCTCGGGAAAGGCGGCCGCATGAGGCATGTGAGCCTCGTCCTGCGCGCGTTCTTCCCGTCGCCCGGCGTGGCCGGCGCGCCGACCTGCAAGTACCACCCGTCGTGCTCGCAGTACGCGTCGCAGGCGATCCGCAAGCACGGCATCGTCCGCGGGTCGGCCAAGGCCGGCTGGCGGCTGCTGCGCTGCAACCCCTGGAGCACCGGAGGCGTCGACCACCCGTGATGATCGCCGGGATCCTCAGCCCGATCGAGAACGCGCTCGCGTGGCTGCTCGAGCACCTGCACGACACGGTCGGCCTCTCGTGGGGCTGGTCGATCGTCGCGCTGACGATCATCGTCCGGATCGCGCTCGTGCCGATCATGGTCAAGCAGATCCACTCCATGCAGCGCATGCAGGCGCACATGCCGGAGATGAAGGCGATCCAGACGAAGTACAAGGGCGACCGCCAGCGCCTCAACGAGGAGCTGATGAAGTTCTACAAGGAGAACGAGATCAACCCGGCGGCGTCCTGCCTGCCGATGCTCGTGCAGATCCCGGTCTTCTTCGCCCTCTACTTCGTGCTACGCAACTTCACGAAGCATGTCCAGGCGCTGCCGAGCGAGCTGCACTGGCTGATCGTCCCGAACATCACCGCGCACGTGACCGTGCACTGGTCGGGCTACGTGCTGCTCGTCCTCTACCTGGGCAGCCAGGTCGGCTACGCGTACTTCGGGACGCCGCCGAACATCCCGAAGAGCCAGCGCATCCTGTTCATGATCGTGCCGTTCTTCATCCTGCCGTTCGTGAGCAGGTTCCCGATCGGCCTCCTGCTCTACTGGATGACCACGAACCTGTGGACCGTCGGCCAGGGGATCATCACGCGGCGGATGGTGCCGAAGCCGGCGCCCGCTCCGAAGCGGTCGTCGCGGACGGCGCCGAAGGATGAGGCCGCCGGCAACGGTGATGGTGGGGCGACCGACGCTGCCGCTCCTGCCGCGCCGCCGCCCGCGACCCCCGGCCCGCCGCGCCGTGTGAAGCGCAAGAAGAAACGGGGCGGCCGGTGAGCGAGCAGCTGACCGTCGAGGCGACCGGCGAGACCGTCGGCGAGGCGAAGTGGCAGGCGCTCCGCGATCTCGAGCGCATGGCGCCCGGGCTCGACAAGGCGGCCGTCCGCTTCGAGGTGGTCTCCGAAGGGCGAGCGCGGACTGCTCGGCGTCGGCTACACGCCGGCCCGTGTGATCGCAGCGGTCGACGCGCCGGCCGTGTCCGAGGCGGCGCCTGCCGCCGCCGCTGTTCCCGCCGGAGACGAGAGCGAGCTCGCGGCCGACCTGCGCGAGCTGCTCAGCCGGATCACCGCAGCTCTCGACGTCGACTGCAGGGTCGAGGTCGTGGAGGACGACGAGGCCGTGACGGGCTCGCTGTCCGGCGACGACCTCGGGTTGCTGATCGGCCGCCACGGCCAGACGATCGACGCGATCCAGTACCTGGCGAACGCGATCGCGTACCGCGCGTACGGCGACGACCGCAAGGACGTGGTCGTGGACGCCGCCGGGTACCGCGAGCGCCGCCGTGAGACGCTCGAGTCGCTCGCGATGCGCAGCGCCGAGCAGGCGAAGTCCACCGGCGAGCCCGTGGAGCTCGAGCCGATGTCCTCGATCGAGCGCCGCATCGTCCACCTCCGGCTGCAGGACGAGCCGGGCGTGTCGACGAGCAGCGAGGGCGACGAGCCCTACCGGTACGTCGTCGTCCTCGCCGATTGACGCCTGGCTCGAGCGACTGCTCGAGACGCCCGGGCTGACCGCGATCAACGACCCGGCCGAGGCGCGCAGGGTCCACCTCGACGAGAGCCTGACGCTCGTCCCGTTCGTCGAGCGGTACGAGGGCACGGTGATCGATGTCGGCTCCGGCGGAGGCGCGCCCGGGATCCCGCTCGCCGGCGCCCTGCCCGACCGGGAGGTCGTCCTGCTCGAGGCGACCCGGCGGAAGTGCGACTTCCTCGACGTGGTCGCGCGGGATTTCCCGAACGTGCGCGTCGTCTGCGGCCGCGCGGAGGAGCAGCCGGCGGACTCGTTCGGCGTGGCGGTCGCGAAAGCGCTGGCGCCGCCCCCGGTCGCGCTCGAGTGGTGCCTGGCACTGGTCGCGGTCGGCGGGGCTGCTGTCCTGCTCGTCGGGCCGTCCGCGGACCCCGCCGCCGTGGCGCGTGTGTCCGAGCAGCTCGGCGGCGGCGAGCCCGAGGAGCACCCCGGCATCCTCCTCGTGCCGAAGCTGGCGCCCACGCCACCGGGCTTTCCGCGCCGCCCGGGGGTCGCACGCAAGCGGCCTCTGGCCTAGGCAGGAAAGGACCGTCCGCCCGAGAAGAAAGAATGTTCGGGTGGCTGGGCGGATTTATGCGGTTGCGAACCAGAAGGGTGGCGTCGGCAAGACGACCACCGCGGTCAACCTCGCCGCCTGCCTGGCCGAGGCGGGCGAGAAGGCGCTCGTCATCGACCTCGATCCGCAGGCGAACGCGACCTCCGGTCTCGGGGAGCGCGCGAACGGGACCTCGAGCTACGACCTGCTCGACGGGGCCCCGCTCGCGAAGCTCGCGAAGCAGACGCGTTTCGAGAACCTCTGGCTCGTCCCGTCGAAGCCCGACCTGGCCGGCGCGGCCGTCGAGCTCGCCCGCCGCGACGACGGCGAGCGCTTCCTCGCCGACTCGCTGGTCGGGGCGTGCGACCAGTACGCCTTCGTCTTCCTCGACTGCCCGCCGTCGCTCGGGCCGCTGACCGTCAACGCTCTCGGCGCCGCCGACCGCGTGCTCGTCCCCGTGCAGGCCGAGTACTACGCGCTCGAGGGGCTCTCGCAGCTCCTCCGCTCCGTCGACATCATCAAGGCGCGGCTGAACCCGAAGCTGTCGATCGCCGGGGTGCTGCTGACGATGACCGACGGGCGCACCCGGCTCTCCGCCGAGGTGGACGCCGAGGTGCGCCGCCATCTCGGCGAACTGGTCTTCAAGACGTCCGTGCCGCGGTCGGTGCGCCTCGCAGAGGCGCCCAGCCACGGCCTCCCCGCGATCGCCTACGACCGCCGCTCCGCCGGCGCCGAGGCCTACTGGAAGGTGGCGATGGAACTTGTCGAGCGCTCCTGAGCAGCGCCGCGGCCTGGGCCGCGGTCTCGAGGTCCTGATCGGCGGAGCGGCGACGACCGAGCTGACCGAGCTCCCGGTCGAGACGATCCACCCCAATCCGCGGCAGCCGCGCAAGCACCACGACTCCGACGCGGCCCACGGTCTCGCCGACTCGGTGCGGGCGCAGGGCGTGATCCAGCCGGTCGTCGTGCGACGCCGGCTCGAGGGCGGGTTCGAGCTGATCGCCGGCGAGCGCCGCTGGCGCGCCGCCCGCGAGGCGCAGCTGCCGACCGTTCCCGCGATCGTCCGTGAGGCCGACGACCAGGAGTCGCTCCTGCTCGCGCTCGTCGAGAACGTCGCCCGCGAGGATCTCTCCCCGGTCGAGGAGGCGCGCGCCTGCGCGCTGCTGATCGACGACTTCGGCCTGTCGCTCGGCGACGTGTCCGAGCGGGTCGGCCGCTCGAAGCCGTCCGTGTCGAACCGGATGCGGCTGCTCGACCTCTCCGACGACGTGCTCGCGATGGTCGAGCGCGGCGAGCTCTCCGAGGGTCACGCCCGCGCCGTGCTCGCCGTACCCGACCAGGAGGGCCGCCGCCGCCTCGCCCGCGAGATCGTCAAGACGGGGATGTCGGTGCGCGCAGCCGAGCAACGGGCCCGCTGGGCCGGCGCGAAGGAGAAGCCGAGGGTGAAGAACGCGGCGGTCGACCCGGCGATGGCCGCCCGTGTACGCACCGCGGCGGAGCGGCTGACCCGCCTCCCGGTCCGCGTCACGCGGGGACGCCTCGAGATCCAGTTCGCCGACGAGTACGAGCTCGCGGAGCTGGCCGAGGCGCTCGAGCGCTACGCCCCGCCCGCTTAGTGGTGGAACCCCGCGGCCGACGAGCTGTCGTGCACCGGCGCGGCCTGCTGCTCGAGCCGCGGTAGCTGCCGCTTCAGGTCGGCGACGAGCAGGTCGGCCAGGTCGTGTGAGAAGCCACGCTTGACGACCACGCGGAGGGCGGCCAGATCGGTGCGGTTCTCGGGGAACGTGTACGCAGGGACGAGCCAGCCGCGCTCGCGCAGCGAGTTCGAGACGTCGAACACCGTGTAGTTCTCGACGCCCTCTTTCAACGTGAACGCGAACACCGGCAGCTCGTCGCCGCGCGTGATCAGCTCGAAGGGGCCGATCTCCGCGATCGCCGTCGAGAGCCGTGTCGCCACGTCGCGCGCGTACTGCTGCACCTCCGCGTAGCCCTCGAAGCCGAGCCGGAGGAAGTTGTAGTACTGGGCGACGACCTGCGCGCCCGGCCGGGAGAAGTTGAGCGCGAAGGTCGGCATGTTGTCGCCGAGGTAGTTCACCCAGAAGATCAGGTCCTCCGGCAGTGCCGCCGCGTCGCGCCAGACGATCCAGCCGACGCCCGGGTACACGAGCCCGTACTTGTGGCCCGAGGCGTTGATCGAGGCGACCCGCGGCAGCCGGAAGTCCCACTCGAGGTCGGGGTCGATGAAGGGCGCGACGAATGCGCCCGACGCGCCGTCGACGTGCACCGGCACGTCGAGCCCGGTCTTCGCCTGGAGGTCGTCGAGCGCCTTGCAGATCTCGGCGACCGGCTCGTACGAGCCGTCGAAGGTCGAGCCGAGGATCGCGACGACGCCGATCGTGTTCTCGTCGCAGAGCTTCACGGCCTCCTCGGCGGAGAGGTGAAAGCGGTCGCCCTCCATCGGGACGAGCCGCATCTCGACGTCCCAGTAGTTGGCGAACTTCTCCCAGCAGACCTGGACGTTGATGCCCATCACGAGGTTCGGCTTGTCCGCCGGCTTGCCCTCCGCCGCCCGCCGCTTCTGCCAGCGGCGCTTGAGCGCCAGCCCGCCGAGCATCGCCGCCTCGCTCGAGCCGGTCGTCGAGCAGCCGACGGCGTCGGTGTGGTCGGCCGCGTGCCAGAGGCCGCCGAGGATGTCGACGCAGCGGGCTTCGAGTTCCGCCGTCTGCGGATACTCGTCCTTGTCGATCATGTTCTTGTCGTAGCACTCGGACATCAGCCGCTCGGCCTGCGGCTCCATCCACGTGCTGACGAACGTGGCGACGTTCAGGCGCGCGTTCCCGTCGAGCATCAGCTCGTCGTGGACGAGCTGGTACGCCGCGTCCGGGGCCATCGACCCCACAGGCAGCTCGTGGCGGGGAACGCGGACATCTTCGAGCATGAGCAGCGGCGGAACCGAGAGATCGCTCGTCGGCCGCGCGGCCGCCTTCGGGTGCTTGAGTGCCACGGGGTGTGCCTCCAGTCGTCGGGCTTTCGGTGCGGATGCAGTGTCGCCCGCGGCGGGCCGGGTGCGGCTCATCCCGTTCGGGCGATCTAGAATCCGCAGCCCCGAACCGGAGGTGAATGTGACCGAGTTGTCGGCCGAGCAGGCACACGCGATCGCGCTGGAGGCATTCGTCTTCGGCTACCCGCTGGTACTGATGGACGTCTCCCGCTCCGTCTTCGTCAACGGGCAGCGCGGAACATTCGCCGCCGGCCCTGCGAACGAGCTCATGCACCTGCGGACGTTCCCGCCCGCGTCGTTCAAGGGCGTGGTCAGCCCGAATGCGGACACGCTCTACTCGATCGCCTGGCTCGACCTCTCGGACGGCCCGGTCGTGCTCAGCGTGCCGGACAGCGCGGGCCGCTACTACCTGATGCCGATGCTCTCGGCGTGGACGGACGTCTTCGCGTCACCCGGCACGCGCACGACGGGCAACGGCGCAGGGTCGTTCGCCGTCGTCGGCCCCGGCTGGGACGGCGAGCTTCCCGCGGGCGTCCAGGAGATCCGGTCTCCGACGTCGATGGTGTGGCTGATCGGCCGGACGCAGACGAACGGCGTGGACGACTACGAGGCCGTCCACCGCTTCCAGGACGGGTGCTCGCTCGAGCCGCTGTCCGGTGGGGGCACTGAGCCCTCGCCGCCGGATCCCTCCGTCGACTCGACGACTCCGCCGCCCGAGCAGGTGGCGGCGATGGACGCGGCCACGTTCTTCACCAGGCTCGCCGCGTTGATGGTCGACAACCCGCCGGCGGCCGCCGATGCGGCCGCGCTCGATCGCTTCGCGGCGATCGGGCTTCACGCCGGGCTCGTTCACTCCGGACCCGTCGATCGCGGACGCCCTCGACGAAGGTGTGAAGGCCGCGCTTCCGGCCCTCGCCGGAGCGCTCGACCAGGCGGCTCCTCCCGTGAACGGCTGGTCGGTCTCGCTCGACATCGGCGCGTACGGCACCGACTACGGCAAGCGGGCCGCCGTCGCGCTGTTCGGGCTTGGCGCCAACCTGCCCGAGGACGCCGTCTACCCGCACACGCGCGTCGACGGAGAGGGTCGGCCGCTGGACGGCGCCAACCGCTACGTGCTCCATTTCGAGCGGGGGCAGACGCCCCCTGCAGCGGCGTTCTGGTCGTTGACCATGTACGACGAGCACCAGTACTTCGTCGAGAACCCGATCGACCGGTACGCGATCGGCGACCGGGACGAGCTCGTCTACGGCGAGGACGGATCGCTCGACCTCTGGCTCCAGCACGACAGTCCCGGCGCCGACCGCGAGGCGAACTGGCTGCCTGCACCCGCCGGCGCGTTCAACGTCATCCTCCGCATCTATCGGCCGAAGCCGGAGGTCGTGGACGGCAGCTGGTCGGTGCCCGCGATCCGGCGTCTCGACTGAGGGGCGAACCCCCGCGTGTGCGGGGGTCTGCGGCATGGGCGATCGTGGATTCGAACCACGGACCTCCGCCTTATCAGAGCGGCGCTCTAACCAACTGAGCTAATCGCCCGCGGTGCGGGATTCTAGCGATGCCGCACGGGTGCCGCGTTCGAGGGCTAGACGGCCGGGAACCCTGCAGTCGTCAGGATCCGGTCGTCGGCGGTGATGGTCATCGTCTCGTACCCGGTGAGCCCAGCGGTCCAGGACGGGCCTTTCAGGCCCATGGCGAATGCGGCGGTCGCGTAGGCATCGGCGGTCGCGAGCTCGGGGCCGGTCACCGTCACGGAGAGAACGCCTCCGGGGACTCGTCCCGTGTGCGGGTCGATGACGTGGTCGCCTCTGGCGTACGCGCCCGATGTCGCGATCGCCAGGTCGCTCGCCTCCACCACCGCGGCGACCTTGTCCGCCTCGCGTGGATGCCGGATGCCGACCCGCCAGTGGTCGTCCGGGAGCGCGCCGCCCCGCAGGCGGATGTCGCCGCCCGCGTTGATCGCGAAGTCGTGCAGGCCGGCGGCCGTGAGGATCTCGGCGGCCTCGTCGACCGACCACCCTTTCACCAGCCCCGACGGGTCGAGCGATCCGCCGGCGTAGGCGTCGAAGTACCCCTCGCTCTCGCCGCGGAGCTCCTCGCAGCGGGCGAGCACGGTCTGGACGTGCGGGTGCGCATCGGCGATCGCGAGCCCGTCCCGGCCGATCCGGCTGATCTCGCTCTCCGGCTTGAACGTGCTGAACGTGGCGTCCACCCAGTGGAGCCAGGCGAGCATGCGCGCGATCGCGTCCGAGTCGGCGTCTGCATCGCGGATGTCCACATAGACGGGCATGCCCATCACGTGCTCCACCAGGCGGATGCCGGGGACGGCGACGGCCGCTGTGGTCACGCGGCGAGCGCCTTCTGGATCGCCCCCTGGAGCGACTGCTGGAACGCGTAGCTCGTGTCGGTCGCACCGGAGACCAGCTGGACGTTCGTGCTCTGGGCCTGCAGCGCCTCGCTCGTCAGGATCGGGATCGCCTGCTCGTTGATGCGAACCGACCGGGACGTGTGGTCTGGCGACGTGGCGGTGAGGTTCGTCATGCGCCGCGCCACCTTCTTCTTCCCGTTCAAGGTGGTCGTCGTCTTGCGGACGGTGATCGTCACCTGGACGTACCCCCAGCGGCTGGCCTGGGCGGCCGGGCCGGTGAAGAGGCGGGTGGCGACGGTCCTCTTCGGTGGTGTCGCCAGCGCATTCGCGGTCGGCATGGCGATCGCGGCGACGCTCAGCAGTGCGAGTACAGCTCGACGCATCGGGTCTCCTTTCTCAGAGCGCGAAGCGCTCGACGTGGACATGACGGCGGGGGACGTGAAGCTTTCGGACGGTCCGCTCGATCGCGGCGGTCATCGCCGGCGGCCCGCAGACGAACACCTCGCGGCGGCGAACGTCGGGAACGAGCTCGGCCAGGTGCTCGGGCGAGAGCAGCCGGTCTCCCCCGGGCGCTGTGTGGTCGCCGACCACGTAGTGCAGCGCAGCCCCGCGGTCGGCGGCGACCCGTTCGAGCTCGTCGCGGAGGACGAGGTCGTCCTCGACCACGGCGCGGTAGACGACGGCGACGTCGCCCCGGACCTCCTCGAGCAGGGCGCGGACGGGCGTGATCCCGATGCCGCCGGCGACCAGCAGTGTGCGGTCGCGGCGCTGGGCCGACGCGGTGAACACGCCGAACGGGCCCTCGGTGACGACGCGGGTGCCGGGCCGGATCGACGCGAGCCCCGCGCTGTGGTCGCCGAGCGCCTTGACGGTGATCCGCAGCGACCGGCCGTCGGGCGCCTCGGACAGCGAGAACGGATGGGCAGTCCACCAGTGGGTCGGGGTCAGGAACCGCCAGAGGAAGAACTGTCCCGCCCGCGCGCGGAGGCGGTCGAGGTTGCGTCCGGAGATCCGCAGCGAGACGACGCCCGGGCCCTCGGAGACGACCTCGGTGACGCGCAGCCGGTAGCGGAAGGCGCCGACGACCGGCGCTGCGAGACGGAAGACGACGACCAGGGCGAGCGTCGCGACGTACAGGCTCTTCCAGTAGTCGTCGACCATGGTGTTGAGCACGAGCTCGTTGCCGGTCGGGATCTGGTGGAACCAGGCGAGCGCGATCCCGGCGTAGGCGGAGATGTGGACGACGTACCAGAGCTCGTAGGGGAGCCTGCGCTTGACGATCACCACCGACGAGACGACCACGGCGATCAGCAGCCCGGTGCCGACCCAGGCCGTGACCATGCCGGGATAGCTCGTGGTCATCGTCTGCACCTCGGCCGGGAACGACAGCCTGTCGAGAGCCGCGTAGCCGATCAGGATCGCGACCACGTGCGCGAGCACGAGCCAGAGGACGGCGTGACCGTTGCGCCGGTGCCAGACCGTGAGCCGGTCGAAGCCGACCAGCCGCTCGATCCATGGGACCCGCGCGAGCAGCACCACCTCGACCAGGGCCAGATAGGCGGCGAACAGCCCTGTCAGGCGGCCGATGCTCGTGAAGGCGTCGCCGGTCGAGTGGACGCTCGAGATGCCGCCGCCGCCCACCCACAGCCATGTGATCACGACCGCATTGCCGATCAGCAGACCGAGCACGGTGACCGAGACGGCCGCCCGGCCGGGGACGAAGCGGGCTTCGGATGGACGGGCGGCCGCCCGGGCGAGCGTTGAGGATGCGCCGACCTGGGTCACGCCTCTCAGCGTGCCGAAGCGCCATGAGAGCAAGATGAGAGACGTCGGTGCTCCGTTTGCGCGATGAGGCCCTTGGCTAAGATCAAGTGGAGGCTTGGGTCGATTGCACGAGATGCACATCTACGGCGTCAGCTTCGACATCGTCGGCAAGCAGCCGATCGTCTTGTTGAAGACGGCCGAGGGCAACAAGTTCCTGCCGATCTGGATCGGCCATCCCGAGGCGGCGGCGATCCTGATGAAGCTCCAGGGCGCCAGCACGCCGCGGCCGATGACGCACGACCTCGTCACGTCGATGCTCTCCGAGCTGGAGGCCCGCGTGACCAGGATCACGGTCACCGAGCTCCGTGACAACACCTTCTACGCAAGCATCACGATCCAGCAGGACGGGTCGGAGATCGAGATCGACTCGCGCCCGTCCGACGCGATCGCGCTGGCGGTCCGGGCCGAGGCGCCGATCTACGCCGACGACAAGGTGATCGAGGAGTCGGCAATCGAGTTCGAGGGCGAAGAGGTCAACGAGGAAGAGATCGTCGACGAGTTCCGCAAGTTCCTCGACCAGGTCACGCCTGACGAATTCGCGGTCGAGGGGGAAGAAGACAACTAGGGCGTCTCGCGTGCGACCTCTCGCTTGGAGAGGTCGAGGATGAACGTGAAGAGCTCCTGCAATCCTTCGGCGGAGAGCGGTCCGCGATTCGTCTGCGCCAGATCCTCGAGCATCGACTGCTCGCGCGCGGGGTCGAGGAAGCCGATCCCGTTCGCATCCTTGTGCGCCTTGATCCGGGCGACGAGCTCCAGCCTCGCGTTTATCTCGTCGACGATCGCGCGGTCCGCCTCCGAGACCTGCTCGCGGAGCTCGCCGAGGATCGGATCGTCGGGGGCGCCGCTCATCGCCCTGCCCACTGTACGTAAACGCGTTTCGAGGTCGCGGGGATCGTGATCAACCGGTACGGCGAGGTCAGCCGCGGCGTGGCGCCGCTCCCGAGTGACGGCGTCGCCTCCCGCGCGAGCACGTCGATCGTGCTCCGCCGCTCGGTGATCCGGACGATCCTCACCCCGTAACCGGTGCTCGACCGCGGCCCCGCGGCGACGAGGATGAGCCGCCGGTGGGCGAAGTCGAACGGCGGAACCTTCGGTGCTCCGCGCGGGAAGGTGCGAGCGAGGTAGCGGGTCATCTGACCCTGCTTCCAGAACGACCGTGTGACGGACTTCGGCCAGAGCACCGGTCCCATTCGTGCCGTCTCGTCCTGCCAGGGCAGCCGCTTCGACCCGCCCGCGACCACCTGCGTCCAGATCACGCCCACCCCGATTGCCACGACGACGACCCCGATCACTCCGGCCTTCACTCTCACGGCAACAGAGCCTATGCGTGTCGGAGGCAGCGGCGATCCACCGCCGGAGCCGGGCTTGGCCCGGCGGGAGGCTCGCTCAGGAGAGGCGACCGTGGACGCGCGCCCGTCGCCGGCTCGGCTTCGGCGGGGGAACCAGGGGTTCCCCCGCGCGACTACGAGTAGACGTAGACCGCTTCGCCGAACGGCTCGACATCGAAGAGCCGGAGGATCACGAAGTCCGGTACCCGCACGCAGCCGTGCGAGGCCGGATAGGGCGGTACCGGGTCGCCGCCGTGGATGGCGTAGCCGCCGGTGAAGTACATCGGGTCGTACAGGACGCCGAGCGGGCTGTGGTCCCAACCCGTCACCTTCCGGTAGATCGCAAACCGTCCCTCGGGCGTGTAGTAGCCGGCGATGCCCGCGGTCGCGACGGGGGAGATCATCGTGATCTGCCCGCCGCGGACGATGTAGAGGACCTGGTGCGTCTTGTCGACCTCGATGTGGTCGGCCGGGTCCGAGTACCGCGCGGTCGGGATCCTCGGGTTCTGGAGCTTCGTCCAGAACGCCGCGTCGACGGAGCCGGTGCGGTCGAGGCCCTGCACCTTCTGGAATGCCCAGACGCTCTCGACCAGGTCGTAGCTGAACGTCGAGGAGAACGACGGGACGGCGTAGTGGAGCGCAGCCAACTGGCGGGCCAGTTGGGTCACGGCCGGGCTCGTCATGCCCTCCGAGAGGTTCGGCGGAAGGAGCGTCGCGCTCAGCTTCTGGCTGACGCTGTCCCAGCCGGGCCGCGGCAGCGTGGTCAGCCGCACCTCGACCTTGCCGATCTGCTGCGTCCCGAGCGCGACCCTGGCGCCGCCGGCGAAGCTGCGGTCGAAGCCGACCTGCCCGCCGCGGATCACCTGGACGCGTACGCGGCCGGCCTCGACCGGAACGAGGGAGGCGGCGAGCTTCAGCGGTGCGCCGGCGACGAGGCTTCCGACCAGCGACGCCTTCAGCGTCGGCCGGATACGCACCGTGACCTCGTTCGAGCGGGCGGTCAGCCAGGCGACGTGGAAAGGGCCGGGGTTCGCGAGGTGGACGACGAAGTGGAAGCTCCCGTCCGGGCGCGCGCGCGTGGTGGCGATGAGCGCCGACCCGCGCATCAGCCGCAGGCGGGCGTCGGGAGCCGCGGGCGTCAGCCGTCCGACGAGGTCGATCTTGTGCAGGTACGTCGTCGCCTTCGGCCCCTTCAGCGTGAGGCTGGGCGAGGTCGCTCCGGCCGCGGCCGGAAACGCGAGCAGCAAGAGGACGAGCGGAAGGAGACGGCGACCCACGGCCGAGAGCATAATCACGCCGCCTGTCGTCGTTACTTGGTGACGGCGACGATCAGCGCGAACGCGTTGAAGGCAGCGTGGACGACCATTCCGGGGTAGACGCTGTCAGAGCGAGCGCGGATGAACGCCAACCCACAGCCGAAGACGATCAGGATCGGCAGGCCCTCGAGGAGTCCGTGGGCAAGGCCGAAGGCAATGCCCACCCAGAGGATCGCGGTGAGGCGACCGAGCGGCTCCAGCAGTGAGTAGCCGAGCCCTCGGAAGGTCAACTCTTCGACGGCGGGTGCGACCGCGACGAAGACGATGAAGTTGACCGCAAAGGGTACGGCCCGACCCGAGTCCCATTGTTTCGGCGTGAGCCCTTGTTCGGCGCCGGGGTCGGCGAAGATGGAGACGATCGCGCTGACGCTGTAGACGGCAACGATCGTGATCACGATCGCGACGAGCGTGCCGCGCCAGTTTGTCGGGCGACGGAGGGCGAGTAACACCCAGTCGGGCCGCGCGATCAGCAGGACGATCGCCAGGATGATCGCGTACTGCACCGCCCCCGACGCCGCCGTCGAGTAGAGATAGGCGGCGTCCTTCGGCGGCTTGCCTCCGGATGCCCGGCCCGCGTAGCCGAGCAGCGCGAGGACCGAGACGAGGATGATCCACGCTGTCAGCTTGTTGCCGCGGAGCGGAATCACTTCCAGCCCTCGAACGCCGTCGCCAGCGGGACGGAGAGGAAGCCCAGGCCCGCGGCCGCGGCGCCCTCGGCGTCCTCGGGCTCGTCCCCGATGTGAACGGCGCGAGCCGGGTCGACCCCGAGGCGGTCGAGTGCGACCCGGAAGATCGCCGGGTCGGGCTTCGCCGCGCCGGCCTCGGCGCTGGTCACGATCGTCGAGAAGAGGCGAGCGGCGCCGAGCCGCTCCAGATGCTCCTCGAGCCCCACGTCCCAGTTCGAGACGACAGCAAGGTCGATGCCACGCGCTCGCAGCGAGGCGAGGGTCTCGAGCGCGCCGGCGATCGGCTCGAAGCGGATCGACGCGATGAACGCGTCAATGAACGATTCCGGCTCGATGTCGGCCCCGGCCGCCTGCAGGAAGACGCCGGTGCAAGCGAGCCGCAGCTCGGCGAGCGATTCGGCGTCCCGGCCGTCGAGCGACCGCGGCCGGTAGTAGCCGACCTCGGCGCGGAAGGCCGCGCCCACGACCTCGGGGTCGCGATCGACCCTGCGCTCCGCGAGCGAGCCGACGAGGCTCGGCACCGGATCGATCAGCGTGACCAGCGTGCCGTAGCCGTCGACCGTGACGGCGTCCAGGTCAGCGAAACGCATCGGGATGCAGCAGACGGGCGACCTGGTCGAGCCCGTCGCCGATACGGGGGCCGGGCTCGAGCAAGGTGGTGTCGAGGATGACGAAATGCCCCTCGCGTACCGCCCGGAGCTTCCGCGTCTGCGGGCTCTTGCGCAGGTCGGCGAGGGTGGTCTGGGTGTCGGCCGTGGCGATGTAGACGTCGGGATCGAGCCGCCGGAGCTCGGCCGGGTCGACAGGGCCGGCCTCGGCGACGCTGCCGGCGACGTTCCGCGCGTTCGCCTCCCGGATCACGTCGCCGATCAACGACTGGTCGGGGACGGTCGTGAGCAGCCCCGTGTCGACGAAGACGTTCACGATCGCGGTGTGCGCGACCGCCGCGTCGACCGCCAGGCGCTTCCGCTCGATCGTGCGCACGAGCGCGCGCGCCCGTACCGGCGTCCCGGTGAGTAGCCCGAGCTGGGTGATCGCCCGCTCGACCTGCTTGATCGAGTCGGACGGGGCGGTATAGACGATCGCGTGCGTGACGGCGGCGGCGTGCGAAAGATCGCGCTCGTCGGCAGCGGCCGACGCGACGATCAGGTCCGGCTTCGCCCGCTCCAGCCCGGGAAAGTCGATCGCGTTGTCGGGTGCGGCAACGACGATGCGGCTGCCGGCGCCGAGTCCGCGGACGATCGACTCCGACGCCGAGTCGAGCACGGCGATCCGGCGGGCGGGAACCTTCACCGCGAGCGGCCGGTCACCGGTCGTGATCGTGACCGGGTAGAGGGCGGCATCAGTGCCGGTCGGCTCCGACCGCTCGCCGCACGCCGTGGCGCCGAGCACCAGCGCCGCTGCACAGGCGGCAGCGGCTACGCGACCCATTGCCACAACGCCCACTGGGTGACGGCCACGCCGAGCATGATCGAGCTGACGACGAGGATCGCGGTGTGCACCCGCGGCCGCCCGCCGATCACCGCGAGCGCCATGAAGCACGGGAAGAGCACGAGCCCGAACCGCGGCATCGACAGGAGAGGCCAGCGCGTGCTCGGGGCGCTCAGCGGGATCGCGAGGCTGACGGCGCAGAAGAGCCCGTACGGGGCACCGAACCGCCGCCACGCGATCACGGTCAGCGCGATCAGGAGCACGAGGAACGCGAAGCACTCGAGGTTGACCGCCGCCGCCCGCATCGGATCGGTGTTCTGCACGGGCGTCCAGTACACGTGCGTGTGCGAGCCGGAGACGAGCTGCTCGACGCCGGCCCAGGCCGCGCGCAGGCCGTCCCAGATGCCGCCCAGCGGGCCTGCGTGCGAGAGGTGCCGGTTCCAGAAGCCCTGCGATCGCGTGAACGCGAACGCGTCGCCCTGGTCGATCCCGAGGTAGAGCGGGTACGCCGCGAAGATCAGCGGAGCGACGCAGAGGCGGAGCAGCGCCTTCCACCGCTCCGGTTGCCGCCACGCCATCACGACGAGCGCGGGCAGGAGGGCGACTCCGGCGATGCGCGTCAGCATCGCGAGCCCGGTCAGTGCGCCCGCGCCGAGCCAGCGCCGCCGCTCGCCGAGGAAGAACGCCCCGATCGCCAGCAGCAGGAACAGCGACTCGGAGTAGACCGCGCCGAGGAACAGCGCCATCGGGAACACGGCGAGGTAGAGCACCGCGCGACGCGCCCCGTCCGCGCCGAGCTTCACCTCGGCGAGCCGGTACAGGAGCACGAACGCCCCGAGCGCGGCCGCGAGCGAGATCACGATTCCGGCCGCGACGTAGTGGCCGCCGAACGCCCGCCCCACGCCGGCGAGTGCGAGCGGATACAGCGGATAGAACGCGGTGGCCGCATCCTGGGCCGCGCCGTAGCCGTGCTCGGCGATGCGCAGGAACCAGACGCTGTCCCAGCGCGCCCAGACGTCGGTCACCCAGCCGAGGTCGCGGGTCAGCGACGGGTCGTCCCAGTGGGCCGCGTTCGGGTGGCGGTTCGGCTCGAACACGAGCCAGGCGAAGAGCGCGCCTGCCCAGATCGCGGCGCGGCTCCACAGGAAGATGCCGACAGCAGGCCCCCGGACGACCGGCGGGATTTTCAGCTCCGCGAAGCGGTGACGCACGCGGGGCTCACGAACCCGTTGACCAGCGCCCACGAGGCCCGGATCATACTTAGCGTCTTGCAGCAGACCTTCACACCGGACGAGGCGAACGCCCTGCTCCCGACCGTGCGCCCGCTGGTCGAGGCGATGGTCGAGGCGAAACGCGCGCTGGACGACGCGCAGGAACGCGCCGAGGACGTGAGCTCCAGGATCTCGGGGAACGGCGGCGGGATCCCGCCGACGCAGCTGGCCGAGGTGCACGACGACGTCAGCGCCGCCGCGACCGCGCTTGCCCGCGCGCTGGACGAGGTGCAGGACATCGGCGTGATCGTGAAGGACCTCGACTCCGGCCTCGTCGACTTCCCGTCCACGCGTGACGGCGAGGACATCCTGCTCTGCTGGCGGCTCGGCGAGGACGAGATCGCCTTCTGGCACGGCTACGACGACGGCTACGCCGGCCGGCAGCCGATCTGAGGAACTGAGGAATTTCCCCGTGCCGACGTCGAATAGAGCAGGTCGATGCCTTTCTGGGAACGCGCAGTCATCGCCGCAGTCGTGATCGTGGCCGCCGTCGTGCTGGCGAAACTGGTCGACATCGCGATGCGCCGGGTGCAGCTGAAGGCCGGCGCCGAGACCCGCTATCGCGTCCTGCGCCGCGCGGTGATGGTGCTGATCATCTTCGTCGCGGTCTTCTCCGCCCTGCTCGTGTTTCCGCAGGTGCGCTCGGTGGCGGGCGCGATCCTCGCCTCCGGCGCCGTGATCGCGATCATCGTCGGCTTCGCCTCGCAACGCACGCTCGGCAACTTTGTCGCGGGGATCCTGATCGCGTTCACCCAGCCGCTGCGCATCGGCGACCGGGTCACGTTCGACGGCGCCGAGGGAGTGGTTGAGGAGATCACGCTCACGTACACGTTCCTCCGCGCCGACGACGACACCCGGATCGTGATCCCGAACGAGAAGCTTGCCTCAGATACCATCCACAACGCCACCATCGTCCATCGCGCTCAGCGAGCGGAGATCACGGTGCAGCTTCCATTGAGTACCGACCTCGCAGAACGTCATCGGCCTGTTGGACGGCGAGGTTGCGGACCAGCGCGAGCCCGAGGTGTTCCTCAGCGGCCTCGACGACAGCGCGACGGTGACCATCCGCGCGCTCGCGGACGACCCGTCCAGGGCCGAGCGGCTCCAGCATGAGCTCCGCGCTGCGCGCGCATCGCTGTCTGCGGGCGGCCGGGATCTACGCGTGACTCCGAAGGGCAACGGCGGCCTCGACGGCTCGCTCAACGGTCGCCGCCGCCGCCAGCGCGTGCGCGGCCGTCGCCACGGCCGCCGGAACGCGGTCGCCGTCGTCCTCGTCGTGCTGTTCGGGATCCCGATCGTGCTCGGGATCGCCGGCGCTCGGCGCCACCGCCGCGTTCAAGAACAGCTGCACCCTCTCGTCGCTCCAGCCGGTGTCGATCGGCCAGAACTCGTTCGTCTACGCGGCGGACGGGACGCTGCTCGGCTCGATCCCCGCGGAGCGCAACCGCCAGCCCGTCGCGCTCTCGCGCGTCAGCCCGTGGATGGCCAAGGCCGTGATCGCGACCGAGGACCGCCGCTTCTACCAGCACGGCGGCGTCGACTACGAGGGGATCATCCGCGCCGCCTGGCGCGACCTGAACAAGGGCAAGGTCGTCGAGGGCGGCTCGACGATCACGCAGCAGGTCGTCCGCAACCTCTACATCTCAAGCGAGAAGACGCTGCAGCGGAAGATCAAGGAGGTCTGCCTTTCGTTCAAGCTGAGCAAGCGCTGGTCGAAGGACGCGGATCCTGCTCGACGTGGATGAACCAGGTGTACTTCGGCAACCACGCGTACGGCGTCGAGGCCGCGTCGCAGACGTACTTCTCGAAGCCGGCGAAGGACCTGACGATGATGCAGGCGGCGCTGCTCGCCGGGCTGCCGCAGGCGCCCTCGCTGTACGACCCGATCCTCTTTCCGGACGTCGCCAGGGAGCGCCGCGCCCACGTGCTGAAGGCGATGTACACGAACGGCGACCTCTCGTACGACCGCTACCAGTCGGCGTTGCAGGACACGAGCCTGCACCTCAAGCCGGGGCAGCTGTACTCGACGATCCGCGAGCCCTACTTCTTCAGCTACGTCCGTGACCAGTTGATCGCGAAGTACGGCGCGCAGACGGTGCAGTCGGGCGGCCTGCGCGTGTTCACGACGATCGACCCGGCGTTCCAGCGCGCGGCGAAGAAGGCGATCACCGACACGCTGTACCTGAAGGACGACCCGGCGGCTGCGCTCGTCTCGATCAACCCGGCGAACGGCGCGATCCGCGCGATGACGTCGGTCTATCCCAGCGGTGCGAAGAGCCAGTTCAACCTGGTCGCGCAGGCGCGGCGGCAGGCCGGCTCGACCTTCAAGACCTTCGTGCTCACCCAGGCCGTGGACGACGGGATGAACCCGGCGAGCACGAGCTACGTCTCGGCGCCGTTCACCTGGCAGCCGGATCCCGCGGCGCCCGCGTGGAACGTCTCGACGTACAGCCACTCGTACTCCGGTGCGATCACGGTGCAGCAGGCGACGCTCCAGTCCGACAACACCGTCTACGCGAAGCTGACGCTCGACGTCGGCCCGCAGAACGTCGCCGACATGGCGCACAAGCTCGGCGTGCAGAGCCCGCTGGAGCCGGTGCCGTCGATCGGGCTCGGCTCGAACGCAGTCTCGCCGCTCGACATGGCATCGGCGTACGCGACGCTCGCCGCCGGCGGGATCTACTCGAAGCCGACGGCGATCCGGAAGGTGATCCTCGCCAACGGCAAGGAGGACGACCAGGCCGGCTGGGGCCACCCGCAGCGGAAGCGCGTGATCCCGGACTGGGTCGCGGCCACGGTCACGGGCGTGCTCGAGCAGAACGTCCTGTACGGCACCGGCGTGCGCGCCAACTTCGGCCGCCCGGCCGCCGGCAAGACCGGAACGACCGACGATCACGCCGACGCCTGGTTCTGCGGCTACCTGCCGAACCTGCAGGCGACCGTCTGGGTCGGGTACCCCCAGGGTGAGATCCCGATGCTGAGCGTCCACGGCATCGCGGTCGCCGGCGGCAGCTTCCCGGCCGAGATCTGGCGCCGGTTCATGGAGCAGGTGACCCGGTATTCGCCCGCGCAGGACTTCCCGCAGCCGACGACGATACCGGACTTCCGCTACTTCAAGCAGGGCCCGTGGGCGTTCGAGGGCTCGACCACCGACACGACGAGCTCGACCACGACGATGACGACCGCGACGACGACGCGCGCGCAGACGACGACCGCAGCGACCACGACGCGTGCACAGACGACCACGCAGAGCGTGACGATCCCGGTCGCGCCGACCACGACCGCGCAGACGACCACCGTTGCGCCGCCCACACTTCCGACGACGACGGTCGCTCCGCCGCCGCACGATCCCGCCGACGACCGTCGAGACGACGACGACGCCCGGCGGCCCCGTTCCACCGTAACGTCCGCTTCGTGTTTCGCAACTTGCCGCTCCGGGCGACGGTCCTCGTCACGCCGCTCCTGCTCGGCGCGCTCGCGGTCCCGAGCGGCGGCCTCTTCCGCGGCGCGAAGTTCCGCGATCTCCACCTGTACCGCCAGTACGGCGACGCCCTGCTCGCCGGGCACGTCCCGTACCGCGACTTCTTCGTCGAGTACCCGCCGGGGGCGATCCCCCTCTTCGCGGCGCCGTCGCTCGCGCCCGAGGGCGCCTACGACGCGATCTTCAAGGTGTTGATGACGCTGTGCTGCGTCGCGGCGATCTTCTGCGTCTGCTTCACGCTCGACCGGAGCGGCTCCTCGGCCGTCGGTGTGTGGACCGCCGCGATCTTCCTCGCGCTGTCGCCGATCGCGCTCGGGCCGGTGTCGCTGAACACCTACGACGCCTGGCCGGCGCTTCTCACCGTCGCGGCGGTCGCTCTGCTCGTCTCCGGCCGTGCGAAGACGGCCCTCGTGCTGCTCGGGGTCGCTGCGGCGGCGAAGCTCTACGCCGCCCTGCTCGTCCCGGCCGCGTTCATCTGGTTGTGGCGCGAGCGTGGCCGCAGGGTCGCCCTCGAGTCGCTCGGCGCCTTCGCCGGCGCGGTCGCCGTGTTCGTGGTGCCGTGGCTCGCGCTCTCACCCGGCGGCGTGTGGGACAGCTTCCACTCGCAGGTCGGCCGCGGCCTGCACACCGAGAGCCTCGGCGCGGGCTTTCTCCTCGTCGCGGACCGGCTCGGCTGGTACCACGCGCACGTCGTCGCCACCGCGCCGGCGATCTCGCGCGACCTCGCAGGTGGGCTGCCGCGCGGCATCGCGGCGGGGAGCGCCGCGCTCGCCGTCGTGGCCGCGCTCGTGCCGGCGCTCCTGCTCCTGTTTCGGCGCGCCGGGCCGGGGGTCGCGTTCGCTGCGAGCGTCGCCGGCTTTCTCGCGTTCACCAAGGTGCTCTCGCCGCAGTACGTCGTCTGGCTGATCCCACTCGTTCCGTTTGGCGGGATCGAGGCGATGGCGCTCCTGGTCGTCGGGCTGGCGCTGGCGCAGAGCTGGTACTTCCACTACCACGACCTCTGGGCGGTCGGCCCGCAGGCGTGGACGCTGTTGGCGCGCAACCTCGTGCTGGTCGCGCTCTACGCCCTGCTCTTGTGGAAGACGAGCAGGCCGTCCTCCTCGAACACGAGCTTCCAGTCCGGGCTCTCGCGCAAACGGACGAGCGCCGCGGCCGAGGGCAGCGGCGCGACCCGGTCCGCGTAGCTCGAGCGCGTCTCGTCGGCGACCACCCAGGTCGCGTCGCCGAGCTTCGGCAGGCTGAGCACCTTCCGCCGGGCGGAGAGGTGTGCGCCGAGGACGTTGGTCGAGCTGACCACGGCGCCGGCGGGGACGAGCGCGAGCGCCCGCTCGGCGGTCCGGTCGTGGGTGGTGACGTGCCAGTCGTGCGCCTGGAGATCCTCGCCGCCGGGCACGACCGTCCACAGCGGGACGGCGCCGAGCTTCCAGTTCGCCGCGACTGCGACGACGACTGCGCTGACGACGACTGCGGTCGTCCTGGCCGGGAACCGCCGGGTCAGCCACGCCGCGCCGAACACCGTCGCGGCGATCAGCGGCGGGATCGCCGCGGCCGTGTAGTGGAAGTGAATCGAGGTCTGCGTCGGCGTGGCCGACAGTTGGTTGAGCGCGAGCTCCGGGACGAACGCGACCAGCAGCAGCGGTGAGAGGACGAACAGGAACGACAGGGGCAGCAGCAGGTGTAGGAGGTAGTGGAGGTCGCGGTGCTGGAACGCCTGCTCGAACAGCGTCCAGGGGTGCGTGAAGGCGGTCTTGACGATCCCGCCCGCCGAGCCGCCGACGGCGTCGTAGCGCCCGTAGAACGACGATTCCGCCCCGGCGTTGTAGTGCGGGATCACCACCGTGATCGCGATCGCCGAGACGAGCACCCCTGCGACGGCGATCGCCGCGCCTGCCCGGCGGCTGCGCCGCACCGCGTACCAGACCCCCATGCCGGCGACGACCAGGCCGACCTCCTCCTTCGTGGTCATCGCGAGCACCGCGAAGATCCCGAACGGCACCAGCCGTTTCTCGTCGAGGTACCAGAACGCGAAGAGCAGGAACGGGCACGCGAGCGCGACCGGGTGGAACTCGTTCAGCGTCAGCCACTCGGTCGCCGGGTAGAGCAGGTAGACGAGCGCGAAGCCGAGGCCTGCCTGCTCGGAGCCGATGTGCTTGCGCGCGAGCCAGAAGACGGGCAGTGCACCGAGCGCGATCGCGATCGCCTGGACGACGAGCAGCATCTCGGGGCTCGGCCAGATCCACCACAGCGGCGCGAATGCGGCGAGGATCGGGTCGAAGTGCGCCGCCAGCCGCGAGATCTGGACGCCGTCGCCGCTCGTCATCTGCAGGAAGTGGCCGTGCGCGGTGTTCCAGACCGTCTGCACCATGTTCCCGAGGTCGTAGCGGCCGGTGTTGAACGCGCGGTGGCGGAGAATCGAGAGCGACCCGAACCCCGCCGCGTAGGCGACGATCGCCGTCCAGAGCAGAACCTTTGGCTTCACAGCAGCGATTGGACCAAGTCACGCCAACGCGCGCCGAGAACGTCCTCGGATGCGTGCTCCCGGTAGGCGGCGAGTCCCCCGGCCGACAGGGCCGGGCCGATCGCGGAGACCCGGCGCAGCGCCTCGGCCAGCGCCTCGGGATCGCCGGGCGGGACGAGCAGCGCGCTCTCGCCGTCGCGGAGCAGCTCGCGCGCAGCCGGCGTGTCGGCGGTGATCAGCGGCGTGCCGCACGCGAGCGCCTGGAACGCCTTGTTCGGGATCACCCGGGCCGCCTTCTCCGACGTCCCGAAGATCCCGAGCGCGCACGAGGCCCGGTGCAGCTCGCCCGGCAGCAGCTCGTAGTCGACCCACGGAACGTGATCGACGTTCGGCGGTGGGTCGTCGAGCAGGTGGTCGAGCTGGCCCGAGCCGACCACCTTGAAGCGGAGCTCGGGGGCGAGCCGTGCCGCGGTGAGGATCGTCTCCAGGCCGTGGAGCGGGATCAGCTTGCCGACGAACAGCGCGGTGAACCCGTCGGGCGGCGCCCACCCCGGCGTGAACAGCCGCTCCTCCGCGCCGACGAAGCACACCTCGACGCGGCCGGCGCCGAGCGATCGGAACAGCTCGGCCTGGGCGGCGGTGTCGGCGACGACCAGGTTGGCGGCGCGGAACGCCCGCCGGTCGACCGTCGCGAGCGCCCGGGCCGGCAGGCTGCCCGGCCGGAATCGCCCACGGTCGGCGACCAGCGTGTCGGAGAGGGAGACGAGCGGGTTGAACACGATCGGCCTGCCGCGGGCGACGCGCTGTGCGGCCGACAGGTCGAAGTGCCCGGGGTACCCGACGACCACCGCGTCGAACTCCTCGTCGCGCCGCCGCCGCAGCCGCCCCTCCGCCGCCAGCAGCCGAAACGCCGTCCCGGCGCCCGCGCTCCACTTGTGCTCGCTCTCCCAGACGGGCTCGTGCCGCTCGGCCACGTCCACCCCGGCCCGCCGCAGGCACGAGATCACCTGGGCGTTGCGGGGATATGCGCGCTCGTACGTCCCGAAGTAGAGAACCTTCAGGAGAGGATCTCCTCGACCATCGCCTCGGACCGCTCGCGCTCGCTGACCCGCTCTTCGTGGTGGCTGGTGATCAGTTCGGTGATCAGGCCGAGCGAGAAGATCTGGATGCCGACGACGACGAGCAGGACGCCGAGGATCAGCAGCGGCCGGCCGCCGATCGCGTGGCCGAGCATCTTGTCGATCGTCAGGTACACGAGGATCCCGAAGCCGACGACCGAGAGCAACAGCCCGACGCCGCCGAACAGATGCAGCGGGCGCTGTCGGTAGCGGCCGATGAACGAGACGGTGAGCAGGTCGAAGAAGCCGCGCAGGTAACGCTCGATCCCGTAGCGCGAGCGGCCGTGCTCGCGGGGCCGGTGGTTGACCGAAACCTCGGCGATCCGGTAGCCACGCTGGTCGGCGAGCACCGGGGTGAACCGGTGCAGCTCGCCGTACAGCCGCAGCCCACGCACGACCTCGGCGCGGTACGCCTTCAGGCCGCAGTTCATGTCGTGCAGGTGGACGCCGGAGACCCAGCCGGTGACGGTGTTGAACAGCTTCGACGGGATGCGGCGTCGCAGCGGGTCACGGCGCTTGGTCTTCCAGCCGGAGACGAGGTCGAAGCCCTCGTCGAGCTTGGCGAGCAGCTTCGGGATCTCGGCGGGGTCGTCCTGGAGATCGCCGTCGATCGTGACGATCACGTCGCCCTTCGCCTGCGCGAAGCCCGCGGCGAGCGCGGCTGCCTTGCCGAAGTTGCGGCGGAGGCGGACGACGACGACGTTCTCCTGCGCGTCGTGCAGCCGTGTCAGCGCGGAGTACGTCCCGTCGGTGGAGCCGTCGTCGACGTACAGCGCCTCCCACGGCTGCCCGAGCTGCTGGAGCGCCGAGTCGAGCTCGTCGTAGAGCAGCGCGAGGCTCCGTTCCTCGTTGTGAACTGGGATGACGACCGAGATCACGGGCGCGAGCCTACCCGGGCACGGCGATTGTCGTCGTGTCCTGAGCCGTCGTCGTCGCCGTGGCGTCGGTGGGCGCGGTGGTGGGAGGCGGGATCGTGTCGGTCGTCGTGGCCGCCGTGGTCGGTGGGGATGCCGTCGTGATCGGGATCGTCGTCGTGGGGAGCGTGGGCGGTGCCGTCGTGGTGGTCGCAGCGGTCGTGGTCTCCGGAGTGGTCGTGGCGGCCGTGCTGGTTGCCGTGGTCGCGGGCTCGGTCGCGGGCGAAGCGGCCTCTGTCGTCGCGGGCTCCGTGGTCGCCGGACGCGTGGGCCGCGTCGTCGAGCCGGTGCTCGTCGAGGACGGACTCGCCGGGGATCCGTTCCCGAGGGTGATTGCAGTCGCGAGGGCGATTCCGCCCGCTGCGATCGCGGCGACGGCGAGCCCGATCAGCCAGCGACGCCGTCGTGACGGGGGTGGGGGTGGGACGGCGACCTTCGTCATTGCCGTTGCCGTCGGCGGTCCGAGTTCGGCGGCCAGGGCCGTTCCGTCGCGTGGCCTGTCGCTCGGGCTCTTTGCCAGCGCCGCAGTGGCGACGCTCTCGAGGCGCGGAGGCGCGTCGGCCCGGAACTCGGACACCGAGGGGGACGGCAGGTCGCGGTGCATCACCGCCATCGCCATTGCGTCGGGCGACTCGAACGGGAGCCGCCCGGTGAGCATCCGGAAGAGGATCACGCCGAACGCGTAGACGTCGCTCGCGGGCGTCGCCTCCTCGCCGGCCGCCTGCTCGGGCGAGATGTACGCCGCCGTGCCGAGGACCGTTCCCACCTCGGTCAGCCCCGCGGCCCCGGCGACCCGGGCGATGCCGAAGTCGGCGATCTTCGCGCGGCCCTGCGGGTCGAACAGGATGTTCGCCGGCTTCAGGTCGCGGTGGACGACTCCGCGGAGGTGGGCATGTGCGAGCCCGGCCGCGATCTCGGCGGCAATCCGGCGCGCGTCGCCGTCCGGCAGCGGTTTGCGGTGCTCGAGTCGCTCGTCGAGCGAGCCGCCCGGCAGGTACTCGAGCACCATGAACCGCCGGCCGTCGTCTTCGCCGTAGTCGTAGAGCGCGCAGATGTTCGTGTGCGACAGGGAGGCCGCCGCCCGAGCCTCGCGGTCGAAGCGCTCGGCGTCCGCGTCGGCTGCCCGCAGCTTGACGGCGACGGTGCGCTCGAGCTCGAGATCCTCGGCCGCCCAGACCTCCGACATGGCGCCCGTGCCGATGCGCCGTTCGAGGCGGTAGCGGCCGGCGATGACGCGATCTGCCACCGGGGTAGCGTATGCGGCGCGTGGAAGAGCTTCTGACACTCGAGGAGGCCCAGGCGCTCGTGCTCGAACGGGCGCGGCCGCTGGATGCCGAGTCGGTTCCGATCGCGAAGGCGGCCGGGCGGGTGCTCGCTGCGCCGGCGACCGCGGTGGTCGACCTGCCGCCGTTCCCGAGCTCGGCGATGGACGGGTACGCCGTCCGCGCTGCCGACACGCCGGGAACGCTGCCCGTCGTCTTCAGGGTCGCTGCCGGGGTGCCCGCGGCGCGGCCGCTCGAGGCCGGCGAGGCGATGGGGATCGCGACCGGGGGTGTCGTCCCGGAGGGCGCCGACGCTGTGATCCAGCACGAGCGTGTCGTCGAGAGTGGCAACACGGTGGAGATCCCCCAGGCTGTTGCCAGCAAAGAAAACATCAGGCCGGTGGGCCGCGATGTCAGAGCGGGAGCGGTGGTGGTGGCGGCGGGCGTGCGGCTCGGCCCCTCGCACATCGGCGCCCTCGCGGCCGCCGGCGCCGCCGAGGTCACCTGCGCCCGGCGTCCGCGGATCGCGGTGTTGATGACCGGCACCGAGCTCAGACCGCCCGGCTCGCCGCTCGGCCCCGGCGAGGTCTACGAGGCGAACGGCGTGATGGTCGCCGCGCAACTCGAGGCTGCCGGCGCCGTCGTCACGATGCTCGCCGCGGTCGCCGACACCGAGGAGGAGCACCGCCGCGCGATCGAGCAGGGGCTCGATCACGATGTGCTGGTCACGTCGGGTGGCGTGTCGGTCGGCCCCCACGACCTCGTTCGCCGGGTCGAGGCCGCGCTCGGGGTCGAGGAGATCTTCTGGCGTGTCGCCGTGCGACCGGGCAAGCCGGTGTCGTTCGGCGTTCGTGGGTCGACGCTGGTGTTCGGGCTGCCGGGCAACCCGGTCTCGACGCTGGTTGCGTGCGAGCTGTTCGTCCGCCCGGCCGTGCTCGCACTTCAGGGCGCGACCGACCCGGGGCCCCGCTGGGCCGCCGGCCGGCTGGCGACGACGGTCGGCCGCAACCCCGGCCGCGACGACCTCCTTCGCGCGCGCTCGACGGTCACCGACGACGGCGTCGTGCTCGAGCCGGTCACCGGCCAGGAGTCGCACATGATCGTCCGTGCCGCCGAGGCGGACGCCCTGGTGCTCGTCCCGCGCGGCGAGGGCGAGCTCGCGGCCGGTTCGCCGGTTCGCTATCTGCCGGTCTGATCCCGTCCGCAGAGAGACGGGGCAGATGGGCGCTAGGCGATGGGGCCGGACGAGCCGACCGAGTACGGCTGTCCGTCGCGTGGCACGACCCGGACGAGCTTCGCGTACGCGAGGTACCGGTGGGTCGCGAAGAAGCGCGGGTGGCAGGCCTGCAGGATCAGCAGCTCCTTGTGGTGCGACCGCAGGACGGCGATGTCGTCCGCGGTGACGACCTTGTGGCCGGTCACCTCGTACTCGAACGACGCGTAGGGAAGCTCGAAGGTGATCCGGTCGCCCGCCTTCAGGCTGTCGATGTGTGCGAAGGGCGCCAGGTACGTGGTGCGGTGGCCGGCCACGTAGACCAGCTCGTTCTCGCCAGGCATGTACGTGTGCATCTCGCGGCCGGGGCCTTTCGTCAGGTCGTCGTGCGCCGTGCCGTTGACGACGATCGTCTTCAGGCCGAGGCGCGGGACGATCATCCGGCCGACGGGCTCACCCTCGTGCAGGGCCAGCCGGTAGGCGGTCGCCGCCGTGGCGACCCGCTGCTTCTCGGCGGCGGTCGAGACGGTGCCGTCGGGCGCGGTGGTCACCGGCTTGACCGATGCCGGCGGGCGGTATTCGGCGAACTGGCGCTTGAAGCTCGAGGCGAGCTTGTGCTGCTCGTACTTCGTGTAGACGGCGGTGAACGGGTCCTGCCACTGCCAGACCGTCACGACCCAGCCGATCGAGCAGATGCCCGCGATGATCATCAACGTCCCGGAGATGCGGGCAACCCGGCGCATCAGGCTTCGGCCGCCTTGTCGTCACGCACGCGGGAGCGCCGGTGGCCCTGGACGCCGAGCACGATCGCGCGCACGGTGCTGCGGATCGGCCCGAGCGGCGGCCGCTCGGACGCCGACGGATACGGCGCGTACCGGCCGAGCGCGATCGCGGTCAACTGTGACGCAGCGGCCAGCCAGCAGAGAACCAGGAAGATGGCCACAATCGAGACGTAGTTGATCGCGACGAGTTCCGCAAGGTACCAGGGGGCATCGAGACCGAGCCCGAAGCGGAACATGAACGACCCGACCAGGATGAACGGGCCGATCAGGCCGGCTGCGAGCAGTCCCAGCCGTGCCGCCGGCCTGCGGCTCGCCATTTGCGGGAGCCAGAGCCAGATGTGCAGGGACGGCAGCAGGAACAGGAGCGCGAACGGGTTCGTCCCCACCACCAGCAGGGCGACGACGCCGAGCGCGAGCATTGTCACCGTGTGGCCGGCGATCTCCTCCTCCGCGGTCGCCGGTCTCCTCGGGGCGAGGCGGGCACGCGCAACGAGCCATCCGGGCGCGGCGAGCAGGACGAACAGCGCGATCCCGAGCAGCGGCCAGTGCGTCGCCGCGTTCGTCTCGGGGTCGAGGGGCCGCGCGGCGCCGTCCGGCCAGAGGCCGACGAAGCCGAGGAACAGGAAGATCAGCCCGACCCAGAGCCAGAAGCCGAGCCGGCTGCGGTAGGCGCGCAGGGCCGGGAGCACCGGGATGCGTCGCCGCCGGCAGCGCGCGAACAGGTCGACCGCGACGACGGCGAACGGGAGCAGCATCGCGACCAGGGCGAGCTCGATCGCCCAGCCGCGCACGAGGCGCTGCCCGAGGTACACGTAGCTGCGGCTGCCCGAGACCAGGCCGAACTCGTCGATCGAGCCGAGCAGCGTCTGCGCGGCACGGCCGATGTCCGTCAGGTGCTTCCGGTGCAGGCGCTCCGGGGCGTCACCGAACGATCCTGGTGGCCGGTCGCCGCCCGTGGTCAGCGTGATCGCGGGCACGCCCTTGCCGACCAGCGGCGCCTGCTCGTACAGGCTGAACGGAAAGCCGAGGTCGGTCAGCTGGCCGAGCGCGCTCGTCCGACCGGGGCCCGAGCCGGTCTGCTCCACGATCCGGGCCGCGGCCGTCTCGACCAGTCCCGCAGCCGGTGAGCGCGGCTGGTCGCCTCCGATCTCCACGCGCGGCTTCCCCTTGCCCGCGATCGAGTCGAGGTTGACGACCGCCACGATGCGGTTCTTGTCCGGGAGGCGGTCGATGAACCGCTGGGCGCCGAGCCCGCCGTACGCGCCGCCGTCGGTGGAGAGGAAGATCAGCTGGTGCTTCGGGCCCGAGATCTGCGGCGGGGCACCCGGCGGCCGCCCGTATCCGCGGGCGAGCTCGATCAGCGCCGCCGTCCCGGACGCGTTGTTGTTGGCGCCGGCGCCGAGCCCGGAGTCGTCGCGGTGGGCCATCACGACGATCGCATCCGCGTCCGCCGGGCCGACGGTGAACGACACGTTTCGCAGCAGCTTCGTCCCCTTGCCCGGGATCGACGCGTTGAAACCGTCCACCTGAGGGGCGTACGAGTACAGCCGCATCTTGTCGATCAGCCAGCGCGTGGCGCCGAGCGCACCCGCCGTGCCCGGGGCGCGATCCGGATAGAGGCGCGACAGCTCCTGGGCGAGCCCGAGCGCCGACCCGCCGTCGAACTGGGTCGTCGGAGTGGTCGGCGCGGGAAGCGCGGCGGGGCGCTCGACGGTGAACGCGGCGATCAACAGGGGCAGCCCGACGAGCAGCCACGTGCCGCGATACAGCCGGCTGTTGACGGGACGCTCGGGCGAGCCGCGCCTGCGCCGCCGCCGACGGCTGACTGGCGCTGAGGTCGCGATAGCACCGGCTATCATGCCCGCTCCGCCCTCGGTCGGCGTGCAATGCCGGATCCAGCCACCATCCTGCTCGTCGACGACGAGGAGTCCGTCCAGAAGCTCCTGACCTATCCGTTGGAGCGGGACGGATACCGCGTCGTCCAGGCCCGAGACGGCGACGAGGCCCTCGCGCTCTTCGATTCCGAGCCGGTCGATCTGGTCGTCCTCGACGTGATGTTGCCGCGCCTGGACGGCCTGGAGGTGTGCAAGCGCCTGCGGGCGAAGAGCAGCGTGCCGATCGTGATGCTCACCGCCCGCGACGACGAGCTCGACAAGGTGATCGGGCTCGAGTTGGGCGCGGACGACTACATCACGAAGCCGTTCTCGATCCGCGAGTTCCGGAGCCGCGTGAAGGCGCTCCTGCGGCGGGCGGCGGCGCCCCGGCACGAACCGGCCGACGAGCATGCGGTCGAGATCGACGGGCTGCGGATCGACCCCGAGCGCCGCGCGGTGGAGCGGGACGGGGAGCCGGTACAGCTGACGTACGTCGAGTTCGAGCTGTTACAGGCCCTGGTGAGCCGGCCCGGGCGGGTGTTTTCGCGTCAGGCGCTGCTCGAGGCGATTCGCGGTGGCTCCGAGTACCGCGAGCCGCGCACGATCGACGTGCACGTGCGGCACCTGCGCGAGAAGCTCGAGCGTGATCCGCGCGATCCCCGGTTCGTCCTGACCGTCCGCGGTGTCGGCTACCGCTTCCGGGAGCGGTGAAGCGCGCCTTCAGCGGTGTCGGCGCGCGGCTCGCCCTCGCGCTGCTCGTGGTGCTCGCCGGCGCGCTTGCGCTGGTGTACCTGATCGTCGTCCCGTCGCTGGAGAGTCGCCTCGTCAACGCGCGGATCTCGGCGCTCAAGCGTGCCGCGCCGGGAATCGCGACCGAATTGCCCTCGGATCGCTTCAAATGGCCCGACTTCCTCGAGGCGGCGTCGGCCAGCGCCAACGCGCGCGTGATCGTCTACGACACGGTTGGGCCGCCGACGGCGCTGGTCGTCGCCGGGGACTCGCAGGGCTTCAAGTCGAGCGATATCCAGCTCGACCCCGTCGCGTTGCGCGCTGCGGTGCGGCGTGTCGACAGCGGCGGCACGACCACGCACGACGGTGAGCGCTTCGCCGAGGCGGCTGCGCCGGTAGCGGGAACGTCGTCGGTGGTGCTTGTCTCCTCCTCGGTGCACGAGGCGCTGGCGACCGTGAGCGTCGCGCGGGAACGGCTCCTGATCGGCGGCGCGTTCGCGCTGGTCGTCGCGCTTGCGGTCGGGTACGCGGGCGCGTGGCTGTTCGCGCGGCGGTTGCGCCGGCTGGAGACGGCGGCGGAGCGCATCGCCGCGGGCGAGTTCGACGAGCCGATCACCGACCACGGGACCGACGAGGTCGGCGAGTTGGCGCGGACGTTCGACCGCATGCGCCTGCGGCTGGCCCAACTCGACCACGCGCGGCGTGAGTTCATCGCCAACGCTTCGCACGAGCTGCGCACGCCGGTGTTCTCGCTCGGCGGTTTCCTCGAGCTGATGCGCGACGAGGAGCTCGACGAGGAGACCCGGCGCGAGTTCATGGCGACGATGAGCGAGCAGGTCGACCGCCTGGCGAAGCTCGCGACCGAGCTGCTCGACCTTTCGCGGGCCGATGCGGGCCGGTTGCGGGTCGAACGGGGCGTGGTCGACCTCGACGGCGTCGCCGAGACAGTGGTGGAGGAGTTCACCGCGCTCTCGGCGGCGGCCGGCCGGCCGCTTTCGCTGGTCGAAGACGGTCACGCGCGGGTTTTCGGAGACGAACAGCGCGTCCTGCAGGTCGCGCGGGCGCTCGTCGAGAACGCGTTGGTGCATACGCCGTCGGGCACGCGGGTCGAGGTGCGTGCATCGGAGGGCGTGCTCGAAGTCGAAGACGACGGCCCGGGAATCCCTTCCGAGCACGTTCCGCACGTGTTCGAGCGGTTCTACCGCGTGGACGGCCAGCGTGCCTCCGGCAGTGGGCTCGGGTTGGCGATCGCACGCGAGTTGGCGCAGGCGATGGGCGGAACGCTCGAGCTCGAATCCGAATCCGGTCGCACGGTGTTCAGGCTGCGGCTGCCGGTTGCGGGCGCCGAACCCGCGCGTGTGTAGCTCGGGGAAAACGTCACGGGAAAACGGGACTTGGCTTGTATAAGCCGTTTGCTGTCGGCCCAGGCGACGATCTCATCACGTGTCGGCACGATGTCCCGATAGACAACGGAACCTGAGTACAGTGTGATGAAAGTGCAACATCGTGTCCACATCGCCGTCGCATTCGGCTGCGCCGCCTTCGGCGGCGCGCTCGTGCTGCTCGTTGCCTGGGCGGCCGGGTGGCTCGGCGCGGCGCAGAAGAACACGGTCGTCGTCCAGGAGACCGCCCCCGCGCAGGCCGCCGCGGCGCCTGTCCGCCCCGCGATCGGCGGGACCTTCGACCCGGCAGCCGTCTACAAGGCGCGTTCGGCCGGCGTCGTCACGATCTACTCCGTCTTCGGCTCGGGGAGCAATGTCACCGCCTCCCAGGGCTCGGGCTTCGTCGTCTCGAGGGACGGCGTGATCCTGACCAACTCGCATGTGATCACGACCGCCGGCGAGGGCAGCGGCGCGGTCAAGCCCGCCGCCGACGTGTTCGTCGAGTTCAAGGATCGCGACCGCGTGAAGGCGAAGGTCGTCGGCTGGGACGTCTTCGACGACGTCGGAGTTCTCCGGGTCGACCCGAAGGCGCACTCCCTGGCGCCCGTGCCGCTCGGCGACTCGAGCCGCGTCGTCGTCGGTGCGCCCGTTGCAGCGATCGGCAGCCCCTTTGGAAACGAGAACTCGCTGACCGTCGGCGTGGTGTCGGCGACCCAGCGCTCGATCGAGTCGCTGACGTCGCAGTACAACCTCGTCGACGCGATCCAGGTCGACGCGCCGATCAACCACGGCAACTCCGGCGGCCCGCTGTTCGACGCGCAGGGTCGTGTGATCGGGATCAATGCCCAGATCCGCACGGAGTCCGGGACATCGGAGGGTGTCGGGTTCGCCGTCCCGATCAACGCCGCGCGGCGCTCGATGGGGCAACTGCTCGCAACCGGCAAGGTCGTCTATGCCTACGTCGGGATCACGTCGGAGGATCTGACGCCTGGCATCGCCCGGCTGTTCCGCTACCCGGTGCGCTACGGCGCCGTGATCACGACCGTCCGGCCGGGTAGCCCCGGTGCGAAGGCGGATCTGCACGCCGGCTCTGACCAGCGCGACTTCAACGGCTCGTCCTTCACCACCGGCGGCGACGTCGTGGTCGCGATCGCCGGCAGGCCGGTGCGCAACGCCGCCGACGTCGTCCGCGCGGTGACGGAGCGGCTGCGGCCGGGCCAGACGGTCACATTCACGATCGTCCGCGACGGGAAGCGACGGGCCGTGCGCGTCACGCTGGCCGACCGCCCTGCGAATCCCGACAGCGGACGTTAGACAACGTCTCCTACGGGTTACGCTCATCGCGTGACCGCCGACCGCCGCCGTCTGATCGTCGTCTCGAACCGGGGGCCGATCAGCTACACGCGCGATCAGCACGGACGGTCGGCGCGGCGTGGGGGCGGCGGGCTCGTCACCGCGCTCGCGCCGCTCGTCTCGCTGCACGACGTCACCTGGATCGCCAACGCGATGACCGACGAGGACCGCGCGGTCGCCCGCGAGGCCGGCGGATCGTTCGACGAGACCGGTCGCGACGGGTCGTCGTACCGCTTGCGGCTGGTCGAGCACGACCGCGGCGACTTCGATCGGTTCTACAACGAGTTCGCCAATCCCGCGCTCTGGTTCCTCCAGCACGACCTCTGGGAGCTCATGGACGACTCGCCGCTCGACGAGGCGTGGGAGAGCTACCGGCGGGTGAACGAGACGGTCGCTGCCGCGGTGCTCGAGGAGCTCGCCGACGAGCCGGACACGCCGGTGTGGTTCCACGACTACCAGCTCTACGTCGCTCCGTCGTTCGTCCGCGAGGCGCGGCCGGACGCGACGCTCTCGCATTTCGTCCACATCCCGTGGCCGGCGGCGGGGGCGTGGGACCGGTTGCCGGAGGGCGCCCCGCTGGCGATCCACGAAGGGCTGCTCGCGAACGACGTCGTCGGCTTCCACACACACCGCTGGCGGGACAATTTCCTCGAGTCCGTCGCGACGGTGCTCGGCCCGGACGTGTCGATGCCGCTCGTCACCGCGCATCCGATCTCCGTCGACACCCGTGAGTTCGACGAGCTGGCGGAGAGCGCCGAGGTGCTCGCCGCCGAGCGCGAGCTCGAGCAGCTTCGCTGCGAACGGATGATTCTGCGGGTCGACCGCACCGACCCGTCGAAGAACATCGTCCGCGGGTTCGAGGCGTTCGGGCTGTATCTCGAGGCGCACCCGGAGGCGCACGGGCGGGTCGGGATGCTCGCGCTGCTCGATCCGTCGCGGCAGGACATCGCGCAGTACACCGCCTACCTCGCTGAGATCGTGGACGCCGCGCGCGCGGTGAACGACCGGTTCGCGACCGACGGCTGGAAGCCGGTTGCGCTGGAGATCCAGGACGACTTCCCGCGGTCGGTGGCGGCCTACAAGCAGTACGACGTGCTGTTCGTGAACGCGGTCTCCGACGGGCTCAACCTGGTCGCGAAGGAGGCGCCGCTGATCAACGTGCGCGACGGCGTGCTCGTGCTGTCGACGAACGCCGGTGCGTGCGAGGAGCTCGGCGAATGGGCGGTCACGGTCGACCCGTTCGACGTTCCCGGACAGGCGGAGGCGCTGCACACGGCTCTGGAGCTGTCGGACGCGGAGCGGCACGCGCGGGCGGAGGCGATCCGTGCGCACGTCGTCGCGCACGACCTCGGCGAGTGGCTTCGGCTCCAGCTGGCGGACATGGACCGGGTCTCCGCTCCGGCATAGCTACGATCGCCCTGCAAATGGCGGAGCTCTCGCATGTCGATGAGTCCGGCGACGTTCGCATGGTCGACGTCGGCGGCAAGCCGCTCTCGCGGCGCCGTGCCGTTGCCGCGGCGAGCGTCCACATGGCGCCCGAGACCGCGAAGAAGCTGCGCGAGCTGCCGAAGGGCGACGCGCTCGTCACCGCCCAGCTCGCCGGCGTGATGGCCGCAAAGCGGACCTCCGACCTCATCCCGCTCTGCCACCCGCTGCCGCTCTCGCACGTCGAGGTGTCGCTCGCCGTCGTCGAGGCCGGCGTCGAGATCACCGCGTCGGCGGAGACGACTGCCCAGACTGGTGTCGAGATGGAGGCGCTCGTCGCCGCCTCGGTCGCCGCGCTCACCGTCTACGACATGGCGAAGGCGATCGACAAGGAGATGGTCATCGACGCGGTGCGGCTGCTCGAGAAGACGAAGGAGCCCGTATGAAGGCGGCAGTGCTGACGGTCTCCGACGGTGTTTCCGACGGGACGCGGGAGGACACGAGCGGCGCCCTGCTCGAGGAGCTGCTCGTCGGCGAGGGTTTCGAGGTCGAGCGACGGGTCGTTCCCGACGACCGCGATGCGATCGCCGATGCGATCGTTGCCCTTTCGGACAACGCCCAGGTCGTCCTGACCACGGGCGGCACTGGGCTCGGCCCCCGGGACGTGACCCCGGAGGCGACGATGCCCGTGCTCGACCGCGCCGCGCCCGGGATCGCCGAGGCGATCCGCGCCGATTCGATCGCGAAGACGCCGCACGCCCTGCTCTCGCGCGGGATCGCCGGCGTCTGCGGGACGACCCTGGTGATCAACCTCCCCGGCTCGCCGGGCGGCTGCCGCGACGGCTTCGCGGTGCTGCGGCCGGCGCTCGCGCACGCGGTGCAACTCCTGGCCGGCGACACCCAGCACGGTCACAGGCAGACGTGATCGCGCTCCTCGATCTGGACGCGCCGATCGTTCCGGCAGTCGGCCTGGCCGGCTTGCGACTCGGCGCCAACGTCGCCGAATACCGCGAGATCCTGCGTTCCGCCGACACCGAGGACTCGCTCGCGTGGAGCGTCTTCGGTCTCTGGACGGTCACGTGTCAGTTCGGGCAGGTGTACGACTGGACCGACGACGAGTTCGAGAAGACGTTTCGTGCGCTCGAGCGAAGCACCCTCCGCGTTCAGGAGGGGCTTGACCCTGACCTCGATCTCGATGCGGCCATGCCCGATGCGCCTCCGCCGTCCCTCCCGGCGGTCGAGATGAGAATCGACATGCGCGACGGCACGGTGTACGCGCTGGCGGCACTGAGCGGATACTCGGGAAGTCTTCTCGAGGGCCTCACCGTGGGGATGACGTTCGGCGAGGCGCGGCTCGAGGAGCCACGGATCTACTACGACTCGGCGCGCGTCGCAGGGGCGATCGAGGGGATCGACGGGATTTCCCTCCTCGGCGATGTTCCGGACTATCCGGAACAGGATGTTCTCGACGCAACGGTCGTGGAGAAGATCGTCGTGTTTGACCCTGAACGGATTGACAGCGGAAGTAGCGGCCTCGCGGAATGAACACGATGGCCGTCTATCCCCGCCGCTTCGCGACGCTCGTCAAGATCGAGCACACCGTTTTCGCGCTGCCGTTCGCGTACGTCGGCGCGTTCCTCGCGGTCGACGCCGTTCCGAGCGCACACGACCTGGTCTGGATCACGGTGGCGATGGTCGGAGCGCGGTCGCTCGCGATGGCGCTGAACCGGCTGATCGACGCCGAGATCGACGCGCGGAATCCGCGTACCGCGACGCGCGAGATCCCCGCCGGGCGGCTGACCCGGTTGCAGGTGATCCTCTTCTGTCTCGCGTCGCTCGCCGTGTTCCTCGTTGCGGTCTGGCAGCTCGCGCCGATCTGCCGCTGGCTCTGGCCGATCCCCGTGATCGGCTTCGTCGTCTACCCGTACCTGAAGCGCGTCACGTGGGCGGCCCACCTCTGGCTCGGAGCGGTCGACGGGCTGGCGCCGATGGGCGCCTGGGTGGCGATCCGCGGCGACCTGCCGTGGCAGGCGTGGGCGCTCGGCGGCGCGGTCGCGTGCTGGGTCGCCGGTTTCGACCTCTTCTACTCGCTCTTCGACGTCGAGATCGACCGCGCGGAGGGGCTGCACTCCTGGGCGACCCGCTGGGGCGAGCGCGGCGTGTTCGCCGGGGCCCGCGGGTTGCACCTGCTCACGGTCGCGCTGCTCGTCGCGACCGGCGCCGGGCTGTCCGTCAACGTCTTCTACTGGATCGGCGTCGGTGTGGTCGCGGCGCTCCTCGCGTACGAGCACTCGCTCGTCCGGCCGGGCGACCTCCGCCGCCTCGACGCTGCGTTCTTCACGATGAACGGCGTGATCAGCGTCGCCTTCTTCCTCTGCGTCCTCGTGGACGTGTTGGTCCAGTGATCCAGGCGCGCAAGCTCGGCCGCACCTACGGCCTGAAGCACGTGATCCGCGACCTCGACTTCGAGGTCGGCCGCGGCGGCTTTCTGCTGCTGACCGGGCCGAACGGCTCCGGCAAGACGACGCTGCTGCGCCTGATCGCGGGGCTGCTGGTGCCGACCGCCGGCGAGCTCGACGTCGAGACGACGCGCGAGCGGATCGGGTTTCTCGGCCACGAGCCGCTCGTCTACCGCGAGCTGACCGCGCTCGAGAACCTCGACCTGTACGGCCGCCTCTACCGGGTGCCCGAGCGGCGCGAGCGCAGCGGGATGCTGCTCGAGCGCTTCGGCCTCTGGGACGCGCGCAACCAGCGGGCCGACTCGTTCTCGCGCGGGATGCTCCAGCGGCTCGCGCTCTGCCGCACGCTGCTGCACGACCCCGAGCTGCTCCTGCTCGACGAGCCGTTCAGCGCACTCGACGAGGAGGGGGCCGCGCTGCTCGACCGCGAGCTCGCCGAGATCAGGCCGAACGCCACCTTCGTCGTCTCCACTCACGACCCGGCGCGGGTCGAGCCGCTCGCGTCGCAGCGATTGGCATTCGCATGAGCGCCTACTTCGCAGACGTCGCCACGCTCGCCCGGAAGGACCTCCGGCTCGAGCTCCGCGCGCGCAGCGTCGTCCCGGCGATGCTGCTCTTCGTCATCGCCGCGCTCGTCGTGTTCCACTTCGCGCTGCCGTCGGGGAGCTCCGATCTCGCCGCGCTGGGGATGCTCTGGGTGGCGATCATCTTCACCGCCCTCCTCGGGCTGAACCGCGCGTTCGTCGCGGAACGGGAGCAGGGCCTGATCGACGGCCTGCTGCTCGCCCCGTGCGACCGGAGCGCGATCTGGCTGGCGAAGTCGCTCGCGATGCTCGGCTTCCTCGCCGCCGCCGAGCTCGTCGCGCTGCCGGCGTTCTCGATCTTCTTCTCGGGCGTCGACGGGGCGACGATCGCGGCGGTCGCGCTCGCCGACCTCGGGATCTGCGCGGTCGGAACCGTGCTCGCGGCGATGGCGGTCGCCGGCCGGGCCCGTGACCTGCTCCTGCCGCTGCTGTTCCTCCCGCTCGCGATCCCGATCGTGGTCGGGGGCGTCGGCGCGAGCGTGGCAGACGATCCGGCCCGGTATCTGGGCTTCCTCGCCCTCTACGATGTCGTCTTTGCGATCATTTCGTGGGCGTCCTTTGAGTATGTCGTTGCGGAATAACAGCCTCGCGCTGTCCACGATCCTGGCTGCCGTGCTGGTCCCGTTGGCGATCGTGCTCACCTTCTTCTACGCGCCCGTCGACGAGGACGGGCTGAATCAGAAGATCTTCTACTTCCACGTCCCGATCGCACTGACGGCGTATGCGTGCTTCGGCTGGGGCGCGTGGAAGGGGCTGATGCACCTGTGGAAGGGCAAGCCCGGCGCCGACCTGGAGAGCTACGTGGCCATCCACCTCGGCGTGATCTTCGGCGCGATGACGCTGATCACCGGATCGCTGTGGGCGAAGTACCGCTGGGGGCACTGGTGGCTCTGGAGCGAGCGACAGCTCGTGCTCTTCCTCGTGCTGTTCCTCTTCTACTCGGCCTACTTCATGTTGCGTTTCTCGGTCGAGCCGGGGCCGCAGCGCGCGAACCTGTCCTCCGTGTATGCGATCTTCGGCGTCATCCTGATCCCGATCAGCTTCATGGCGATCCGGCTGGCGAACCAGTACATCCACCCCGTCGCGTTCAACCGGCACGGGCCGCAGATGGCCGGCTCCCAGTTCTTCACGTTCTGCGTCTGCCTGGCGGCGATGCTCGCCCTGTTCGCGGCGATGTACCACTTCGAACTCGCGGGCAAGCGGCTCGACGCGAAGCTTCGCGAACTGCGGGAGCTGCTGGCGTGACGAACGAAGAGAAGTACGTTGCGGCGGCCTACCTCGTCGTCTTCGTGTTCGTCCTTGTCTACTTCCTGATCATGGCGCTGAAGGTCGCGCGGCTCGAGCGCGAGGTCGGGGAACTGACCGAGCTGGCCCGGAAGAAGAAGGATGGCTGAGTACCTCTTCGGCTTCGCGTTCCTCGCGTACGCCGGCGCGGCGATCGCGTACGCGGCGGATATCCGGCACCCCGGTACGTTCGGCCGGCTCGCGACCTGGGGCGTCAGGCTCGGCTGGCTGTTCCAGACCGCGCTGCTCATCGACCAGGTGGCGGAGGTGAACGGGTTCCCGTGGGCGACGTGGGCCGGTTCGCTGAACCTCTTCGTCTGGCTGGTCGTCAGCGTCTACCTGGTGTGGGGCTGTCGCACGCGGTACCGGCTCGTCGGGCTCGCGGTGATGCCGCTGGCGGTCGTGCTCCTCGTCATTGCCCGCCTCGGCGGCGGGACCGGCGCCGGGAAGCACGCGGGCTACTCGACGGCGTTCCTGATCGTCCACGTCGGGATGCTCACCTTCGCGTTCGCCGCCTTCACGCTGGCGGCGGCGCTCTCGGCGCTGTATCTCTGGCAGGAGCGGCGGCTGAAGAGCCACCGGCCGGCATCGTTGCTCGGTCGCACGCCGTCCCTCGTGACGCTGGAGACCCTGACGAGCCGCACGATCGTCGTCGCGCTGCCGGCGCTGACCGTCGGGATCGTTGCGGGGCTCGTCCGGCTCCGGAACCAGGGCGGCGCCCTCGACGCGCTGATGGCGGTGACGCTCGGCACGTGGGCCGTCTACGGCCTGTATCTCGTCCTTCGTTACGAGGCCGGCTGGCGCGGCCGCCGCGCGGCGTACCTGGCGCTCGTGGGATTCGCGTTCGTCGCCGTCGCTCGCCTCGGCCTGCAAGTGAGCCACTTCTCGTGAACCTGACCCTCGTCGGGCTCTCGCACCAGGGCACGCCCGTCGCCGTGCGCGAGCGCGCGTTCGTGCCGCTGCCGCAGGCGGGCGAGCTGGCCGCATCGCTCGCCGGGGGCGACGGCGAGGCGGTCTGCCTCTCGACCTGCAACCGCACCGAGCTCTACCTCGTCGGCGACGACGGCGAGGCGCGGGCACTCGGCGCGCTCGCGCAGCTCAGCGGTCTCGATGCGGAGCAGCTGCGCTCCGTCGTCTACCGCCTCTCGGACGAGGCGGCCGCACTGCACCTCTTCCGCGTCGCCGGCGGGCTCGACTCGCTCGTCCCCGGCGAGGGCGAGATCCTCGGCCAGGTGCGGGCCGCGTTCGAGGCCGGGGCGACGGGGCCGGTGCTCGACCAGCTCTTCCGCCAGGCGCTGCACGCCGGGAAGAAGGTGCGGGCCGAGACGGCGATCGCCGAGAGCCCGGCCTCGGTGTCGTCGGCGGGGGCGGCGCTCGCGCAGCAGGTGTTCGGGCAGCTGGACGGCTGTCGCGTGCTGCTCGTCGGCGCAGGGCACGTTGCGGAGCTCTCAGCCAGGAGCCTGGCCTCGCGCGGTGCGAAGATCGCGTACGTCGCCAACCGCTCGCCGCAGCGCGCGGCCGAGCTGGCGACGCGGTTCGCGGGCGAAGGGATCGAGTTCGAGCGCATCGCCGGCGTCCTCGGCGAGGTCGACGTGGTCGTCTCCTCGACCGGCTCGGCGGGGCGCGTCCTCGCCCGGGCCGACGTCGAGGCGGCGCTGCGCGCGCGGAAGGGCCGCCCGCTGTTCCTGATCGATCTCGCCGTGCCGCGCGATCTCGATCCCGCGATCCACGAGCTGGAAGGCTGCTACCTCTACGACATCGACGACCTCGAGTCGGTCGTCGCCTCGAGCATCGCCGGGCGGCGTCGCGAGGCTGCGCGCGCGGAGTCGATCGTCGCCGAGGAGGCCGATTCGTTCCGCGACTGGCAGGCGTCGCGCGAGGTCGTGCCCGCGATCGCGTCGCTGCGCGCCTGGGCGGAGGAGATCCGCTCGGCCGAGCTCGCGCGCGCACGTGGCCGGCTCGGACTGTCGGAGTCGCAGGAGGCCGTGGTCGAGTCGATCACCGCTCGGATCGTCGACAAGCTCCTGCATCCGCCGACCGTCCGGCTGAAGGAGGCCGCCGCGGGTGCCGACGGCGGCGGCTACGCGCAGGCCGTCCGCCACCTGTTCGACCTCGGCGACGACGGCGAAAAGTAGTGCTGCTCCGGCTCGGCTCCCGGGGCAGCCGGCTCGCGCTGACGCAGGCCGCGCTGGCCGCAGAGCGGCTGCGAACACCCGGGCGCGAGATTGCGCTCGTCCCGATCACGACGGCCGGCGACCGCGACCGGCGCAGTCCGTTCGGCGAGATCGGTGCGCGCGGTGTGTTCGTCAAGGAGCTCGAGGAGGCGCTGCTCGAGGGACGGATCGATGCGGCCGTGCACTCGGCGAAGGACATGACCTCGACCGACACGGCCGGTCTGGTCGTGGGCGCGTACCTGGAGCGGGAGGACCCGCGCGACGCGCTCTGCGGTGTCTCGGCGCTCGCGCCGGGCATGCGCGTCGGGACCGCCTCTGTTCGCCGTCGCGCCCAGCTGCTGGCGCTCGAGCCGACCCTGTCGATCGAGCCGCTGCGCGGGAACATCGACACGCGGCTGCGCAAGCGTGGCGAGCGCGGGCTCGACGCGGTCGTGCTCGCGGCGTGCGGGCTCGACCGGCTTGGCCTCGCCGACGAGATCGGGCATCGCTTCGACCCGGCCGAGATGCTGCCGGAGGCGGGGCAGGGTGCACTCGCGATCCAGGTGCGGGCAGCGGAGGTCGAGCTGGTCTCCGCGGTGGACGACCCGGAGACGAGGCGCCGCGTCGAGGCCGAACGCCTGTGTGTCGCCGCGGTCGGGGGAGGGTGCCTGGCGCCGGTGGCCGCCCATCACGACGGGACGATCCTGTCTGCCCTCATCGCGGATGAGGACGGCCGCTGGATCGAGCGGCTGACCGGCGACGACCCGACGGCGCTCGGAGAGGAGCTCGCACGGATCGCGGCACGGTCGTCCTGACCCGTCCCGAGGGGCGGAACGAGCGGCTCGCGGAGCGGCTGCGCGGGCTCGGCTACGACGTCGTCGTGCAGCCGCTGATCGAGATCGAGATCGTCGAGACGGGGCCGGTCGACCTCGACGGCTACGACTGGCTGGTGCTGACCAGCGCGACCGGGGCGGAGGAGCTGAAGCGGCGGGCGCGTGGTCGCGCGATCCGTGTTGCCGCAATCGGCAACGCGACCGCCGAGGCGTGGGGCGAAGTCGACCTCGTTCCAGCGGTCTCCACGCAGGAGGGGCTGCTCGCGGAGCTGCCGCGGCCGGCGGGTCGCGTGCTCTTCGCAGGCGCCGAGGGAGCGAGGGCGCTGCTCGCCGACGAGCTCGACGCGGACGTCGTCGTCCTCTACCGGTCGAGGCCGGTCGCGGCTCAGGTGCAGGGCGACCTCGTGGTGGTCGCCTCGCCTTCGGCCGCCCGGGCGCTCGCCGCCGCCAACGCGAGCCTGCCGGTCGTCTCGATCGGCCCGGAGACATCGGCGGCGGCCGAAGCGGCCGGGCTGCGCGTGGCCGCGGAAGCGACGTCGCCCGACCTCGACGGCCTCGTCCGCGCCGTCGCCGAGGCGGAGTAGCCTCCGGCCGTGGTCATCACGTTCCTCTCGGACTTCGGCCTGCGCGACGACTTCGTCGGCACCTGCCACGGGGTGATCGCGCGGCTCGCCCCAGACGTGCGGATCATCGACATCACCCACGGGATCGAGCCGCAGGCGGTGCTCCAGGGCGCGCTGGTGCTCGCTAACACGGTTCCGTACATGCCGGAGGGCGTGCATCTCGCTGTCGTCGATCCCGGCGTCGGCACCATTCGACGCGCTGTTGTCCTTCGTGATGCCACCGGGCGCATCTACGTCGGTCCCGACAACGGGCTGCTCGTGCCGGCGGCCGAGAAGCTCGGCGGCGTCGCCGGTGCGTGGGAGCTGACGAACACGGCGTACATGCTCGAGCCCGTCTCGCGAACGTTCCACGGCCGCGACGTCTTCTCGCCCGCGGCCGCGCACGTCGCGGTCGGTGTCGATCCAGGTGAGCTCGGCCCGGCGGTCGAGCCCGCGTCCCTCGTGCGTCTCGAGCTGCCCGTGCCCGAGATCGGCGGCTCGCGCATCGGCGCGACCGTGCTCTACGTCGACCAGTACGGGAACGTCCAGCTCAACCTCTCCCGGGCCGACATCGAGCGCGCCGGCATCGTCCCCGGCCGCCGGATCGAGCTCGACGTCGGCATGGACCGGTACTACGCGACCGCCGCCCGCGCGTTCGCCGACGCCCGGCCGGGCGACATCATCCTGTACGAGGACTCCTACGAGAACATCGCAGTCGCGGTCACGGCCGGCAACGCCGCCGAGATGTTCTCGATCCGCCCGGGTCAGAAGCTGACGCTCGACCTCGTCGACTGACGTCCCGGGTGAGTGGCGAGGGCCGGAATCGAACCGGCGACACCACGGTTTTCAGCCGTGTGCTCTACCAACTGAGCTACCTCGCCGCAGCGGCGAAGTCTAGCCAGGCTTCGCGGTCACGAGGCGAGCGACGAGCGCTTCGAGCATCTGCCCCTTGACCAGCACGTCGTCGGCGCCGGCCTCGGTCGCCGCGTCGTGGATCTCCGTGCTCTCGTCCCCCGTCAGCGCGACCAGGCAGATGTGGGGGTGCTCCTCGCGGAGCCTCCTGATCGCCGTGACGCCGTCCATGTTCGGCATGTGCAGGTCGACCACGACTGCGTCGGGATCGAGCTCGTCGGCGAGGTCGAGCGTCTCGAATCCGTCGTAGGCGACCGCGACCACGGTCAACTCGTGCTGCTCCTCGATCAGGACGCGCAGCGCCGCCGCGTAGCGCGTGTCGTCGTCGGCCAGCAGCACACGAATGGTCGAGTGAGGGGAACCCGGGGGCACTCTTCGTTAGGTTCCCCCGAATGGACGCCGCGCAAACACCGCTGCCGGTCGCCGTGATCGGTGCAGCGCTCGACCTCGGCGCGGGAAGGCGCGGCGTGGACATGGGCCCGTCGGCAATCCGGTACGCGGGCCTCGACGCGCGGATCAGGGAGCTCGGGCGCGACTGCGCCGACCTCGGAAACGTCCAGACGGCGGTTGCCGAGGCGGCGTCCGTGGGCGACGAGCGGACGCGGTACCTGGGCGAGATCCTGAGAACGTGCGAGCGGGTCGCCGACAAGGTGGCGGCTGCCCGGGAGGCGGGGCAGCTCCCGCTCGTGCTCGGGGGCGACCACTCGGTGGCGATGGGAACGCTCGCCGGCCTCGCGCGCGGCTCGGAGCCCGGCGGCGTGCTCTGGATCGACGCGCACGGCGATCTCAACCGGCCCGAGACCAGCCCCACCGGGAACGTCCACGGGATGGTGCTCGCGGCGGCGATGGGACTCGGCGGCCCGGCGTTCGACGGCTCGCCGGTTCCGTTCCCCTCGGTCGACCCGAGCCGGGTGGCGCTCGTCGGTGTCCGCTCGCTCGACGACGGGGAGCGCGCGCTGCTCGGTGAGCTGAACGCGGCCGTGTTCACGATGAGCGACGTCGACCGGCTCGGGATCGAGCACGCGATAACGGAGGCGCTGGCGAAGATCGACGGCCCGGGCTTCGTGCACGTCAGCCTCGACATGGACTCGCTCGACCCCGACGTCGCGCCCGGCGTGGGTACGCCCGTCCGCGGCGGTCTGAGCTACCGCGAGGCGCACCTGGCGATGGAGCTCGTCGCCGAGTCGGGCCTGATGGGCTCGCTCGAGGTGGTCGAGGTCAACCCGATCCTCGATCGCGAGAACGAGACCGCCAAGCTGGCGGTCGAGCTCGTCGCGAGCGCTCTCGGCGCGCGAATTCTCTAGGCGGCCAGGAACGCGGCGAGCGCGTCGCTCGTCTCCTCCAGCGCGTCCCAGTACACCGTGTGCCCGCCCGGGACGGTGACGACCTCGACGAGGTCGCCGAGCGCTGCGCGGTACTGCTCGACCTGGTCGTCGAGCGTCAGCCACGAGTCGGCGCCGAGCACGATCAGCGTCGGGATCGCGGCGGGCGGCGGCGGCTCGCTCGCCATGATCCCCCAGGCCGCGATCACCGCGCTCTTGCAGTACCGGTAACGGAAGCGTCCGTCGCGGCCGGCGTCCATGTGCCCGCGGTCGGACTCGATCACCGGCTCGCGCGGCGCGAGCAGGACGCGGCCCGCGTCGTAGCGCGCCTGGACGGCGGCCTCGACGGAGTCGTACGAGACGTCCTGGCGCTCGGCTTCGGCCATGTCGAACGAGACGTGCGGCAGCACGCGCAGCGCCGGGTCGAGCAGGACGAGACGCTCGACGCGGTCGGGATCGCGGGCGGCGAGCTCGGCGGCGAGCCGTCCTCCGAAGCTGTGGCCAATCCACACCGCGGGCCCGTCGGGGACGCTCGCCAGCACGGCGGCGAGGTGGGCGTCCACGTCCCACGGCGGCTCCCACTCGGAGTGGCCGTGCCCGAGCAGGTCGGGCGAGACGACGTGGTAGCGGTTGGCCAGCCGGCCCGCGAGCAGCTCGAACCGCCCGCCGTATGAGGTGACGCCGTGCAGGCAGACGATCGCCGGCGCGCCCGGGTCTCCCCATTCGTAGACGTTCAGCGTCATGGGCCGACCCTACCGAGGACGTTGGCGTCGGTCCCCACGAGCGCCTGGAACACGGCGGTGAGGTCGGGGTTGTCCTGCACGCGCATGTCGGTGTCGTGTGCCGGCTTGTTGTCGTTCTGCCACTGCTCGTTCCACCACGAGAAGCCGATCACGGCCGGCCAGCGGAGTGACGTGAGGTCGCCGAGGGCGGCAGCCGCCCACTCGGCCTGGTCGCAGAGCGGGTTGCGCGAGGTCACCCCCAGCTCGGCGACGATCAGCGGCTTCGACGGCGCCATCGCCACCAGGCGCGGGTAGGCGGCGTCGAGCGAGTCGCGGAACGAGCCGCACCACTTCTCCGTCGGCTCCTGCGCCCCGTACGCGCTGACGGCGACCCAGTCGACGTACCCGTCGCCCGGGTAATAGTTTTCGAAGCGGTTCCAGGGCCGGCCGGGCTCGTCGTCGCCGTTGACGTGGAAGACCCAGGTGATGTTGGTCGCCCCCTCGCCGCGGATCACGTCGACGATGTGGCGGTAGGCCTGGCGGAACCTGGCAGGGCCCTTGTTCGCGCCGCCGTTCCACTTGCCGTTCCACGGGAACCAGAACCCGTTCACCTCGGTGCCGAACTCGACGATCAGCGGCGTCCCGAAGTCCCGGGCGCCGTCGCCCCAGGCACGGAGGTCGGCGTCGAAGTCCCCCCGGATCACGTGCGCGAGCGTGAAGCGGTGGTTGGGCTTGCGGGCCGCGCTGTCGAGCAGCATCAGCCGGATGAACGGAACGCTGCCCGCCGCGCGAATCCACGTTGCGGTGGAGAGTGGGAAGGCGCGGCTGCGGTACCAGTTGTTCGAGAAGTAGACCCAAGCCGCCGTCTTGCCGACCGTCGTCTCGTACGAGGAGAGGTCGGCCGGGGTGATGTCGTCCTCCTCGCCCGTGATGCCGCCGGGGTAGACGCCGTGGTAGAGCTTGCCCGAGGGCGGCGACGGGATCGCGCCGGCCGCGGCGCCGGCGAGCACGAGCGCGAGGACGGCGGCGGCGAGCGTCTTCACGGCCGGTAGTACTTCTTGCCCTTCAGCTCGTCGGGGAGGTTGTCGACCTCGAAGCCGGCCGGGTTGTCGTGCGGGTAGATGTAGCCCTGGCCGTGCCCGAGCTTCTTCGCGCCGGCGTAGTGGGCGTCACGCAGCTCCTTCGGCGGCCGGGCGTTTCCGTGCTCGCGCACGTCCTGCCTCGCCTCGCCGATCGCGACGATCACTGCGTTCGACTTCGGCGCGAGCGCCAGGTAGATCGCCGCCTGCGCGAGGTTGAGCTGCGCCTCCGGCAGGCCGACGTGCTCGACCGCCTGCGCGGCCGCTACCGCGACGACGAGCGCCTGCGGGTCGGCGTTGCCGACGTCTTCGGAGGCGAGGATCACCATCCGCCGGGCGATGAAGCGAGCGTCCTCGCCGCCCTCGAGCATCGCGGCGAGGTAGTAGACGGCGGCGTCGGGATCGGAGCCGCGCATCGACTTGATGAACGCCGACGTGTAGTCGTAGTGGGCGTCGCCGCCCTTGTCGTAGCGGAGGGGCCGCTTGCGGGCGGCGTCCTCGATGTTCGCCTCGGTGACAGGCGCGTCGCCGGCTGCGCCCGCGGCCGCTTCGAGGATGTTCAGCGCGTTCCGCGCGTCACCCCCGGCATCGTGCGCGACGAGCGTGCGCAGCTCGGGGGCGAGCTCGACGCCGAGCGTCGCCTCGCCGCGGGCGATCACGCGCTCGAGGTCGGCCTCGTCGAGCGACTGCAGCTCGTACAGCTGGACGCGGCTGAGCAGCGCCGAGTTCACCTCGAAGTACGGGTTCTCGGTCGTCGCCCCGATCAGCGTGATCAGCCCCTCCTCGACCGCCGGCAGGAGCGCGTCCTGCTGCGCCTTGTTGAAGCGGTGGATCTCGTCGAGGAACAGGATCGTCCGCTCCCCCTGCGCGCCGAGCCGCTCGCGGGCGCGGGCGAGGACGCCGCGCACGTCGGCGACCGACGCCGACACCGCCGACAGCTCCTCGAACGCGGCGCCCGTGGTCGCGGCGACGATCCGGGCGAGCGTGGTCTTTCCGCTCCCCGGCGGGCCGAAGAAGATCGCCGAGCCGACGCGGTCCTCCGCGATCGCCCGGCGCAGCGCCGAGCCCTCGCCCAGCACGTGCTCCTGGCCGACGAACTCGTCGAGCGACCCCGGGCGCAGGCGCATCGCCAGCGGCGCGTTCTCGCGCGAGCGCTGCGAGGCGGCCTCTGAGAACAGGTCGCTCACAGGCCCGGTGGCCTTTCGCGCATCGCGATCACGGACGAGGACACAGGGTCGAAGCGTACTTCCGGGGGCGCTCGACGGCCGGTCCGCCTGGTTATCGTGGCCGGGTTGAGGGTGCTCCGCAGACTCGCAGGCTCTCTGGTGGCGCGCGCGATCGTCAGCGCGGCGCTTCTCGCAATCGTCTTCACCCAGGTCGACTTCGGCGCGCTCCGCGAGGGGCTCTCCCAGGGGAGCTGGGAGCTGTTCGCCGCAGCCGTCGCCGTCCTGTTCGCGTCGTTCGTCCTCGGCGGGCTGCGCTGGCACCTCTTCCTGCGAGCCGCCGACGTGGAGTGCAGCCAGCGTCGGGCGGTCGACGCGTACCTCGTTGGGACGTTCACGTCGAACTTCCTCCCGACGCAGTTCGGCGGCGACCTGACCCGCGCCGTCGTCGCGGCAGGCCGGGGTGCACGAGTGCGCTCGGCCGGCACGGTGATCCTCGACCGGGCGAGCGCACTCGGCTGCATGCTCGTCGTCGGCTGGCTGCTGGTGGCGACCGACCCCTCCGCCGTGCCGGGTCAGCTCTACGCCGCGCTGGGCGCGGCGAGCGCCGCCTACGTGATCGTCGCTCTGATCGTCGTCGCGCTCGTCCGCGGCCGGGCTCCTGTCCGCCTCGTGCCGGAACGCCTGCGCCCCATCGCAACGGAGGTGAAGGCCGCCGTCGCGGGCGGGCTCGCATCCCGGGTGCTGTTGCGGACGTCCGTGATCGGTCTCGTCTTCCAGGGGCTCGTGTACCTCAGCGCCTGGCTCGTCGGGCAGTCGATCTCGCTGGGCATGCCGGTCTCCGTGCTCGGAGCCGTGCTCGCACCCGTGCTGATCCTCTCCGCCGCACCCGTCTCGATCGGCGGCTTCGGGGTGCGCGAGGGGGCGTATGTCCTCCTGCTCGGCTACGCGGGCATCTCCGCGAGCGACGCGACGCTCTTCTCGCTCCTCACGGCCGCCGTGTTCGCGCTCGCGAGCCTGCCGGGCGCGCTCGTGTGGCTGCGGCGCTGAGTGGGGACTATGCTCACGACGTGTCCAGGGAGGAGCAGACCGGGCTCGCCGACGAGGACGAGTTCGCACCGGTTCTTCCGGGCGTGGCCGGCAGCGACTACGAGCGGTATCTGCGCACCGACGAGCTGCTGTCGCTGCAGAAGACGCCCGGCGAACGCGCGCACCATGACGAGCTCCTTTTCCAGACGACGCATCAGTCGTCCGAGCTGTGGCTGAAGTTCGCCGGCGAGGAGATAGAGCTCGCGACCGAGCACATCGGGCGCGACGAGATCCGTCCCGCGCTGCGGCTGCTCGGCCGCGTCATCCTCGCGTTCAAGCTGGTCACGCACGCGCTCGACATGCTCGAGCTCATGTCGCCGTGGGAGTACACCGCAGAGGTGCGGCCTGTGCTCGGCCACGGCAGCGGCTTCGACTCGCCCGGCTGGAACCGCGTGCGGCACGCAGCCCCGGCGCTGGGCCAGGCTTTCCACGAGCTGCGCCGCCGCGAGGGGCTATCGCTGGTCGACGTGTACGTCCAGGGCCGTGAGGGCGAGGATCTCTACCAGCTCGCCGAGGCGCTGACCGACCTCGACGAGTGGGCGACCACCTGGCGCGTCCGCCACTTCATGGTCGTCGAGCGGATCATCGGAGGCCACGTCGTCGGGACGCAAGGGACGCCGGTGGAGCTGCTCGGCAAGCTCGTCGACCGCAAGCTCTATCCGGAGCTGTGGAAGGTGCGGACCGAGCTCACCAGCAAGGCGATCGGAGAGCAGGCCTGAGCGGCTCGCCGCTGCGCGGCGAAGTCGTCGCGCTCCTCCAGGCGCTGATCCGCCTGGACACGGTCAACCCGCCGGGGAACGAGACGCTCGCGGCCGAGTTGCTGCGCGACTACCTCGAGCCGTTCGGCGTCGAGTGCGAGCTGTACGCGCGGGTGCCCGAGCGGGCGAACCTGGTCGCGCGGATCCCGGGACGTGGCGAGGGGCCGTCCCTCCTCCTGCTCTCGCACACCGACACGGTGCTGGCCGATCCGGCGGAGTGGTCGGTCGATCCGTGGTCGGGCGAGCTGCGGGACGGCTGCGTCTGGGGCCGGGGCGCGCTCGACATGAAGAACCAGGTGGCGGCGAACGCGGTCGCGATCGCTTCGCTCGCCCGTGAAGGGTTTCGCCCGGCCGGCGATCTGATCTTCGCGGCGACCGCCGACGAGGAGATGGGCGAAGGCGACGTCTTCGGGCTCGAATGGCTTTGCGCCGAGCACCCGGATTCGGTTCGTTGCGACTACGCGGTGAACGAGGGCGCGGGCGACCGGGTCGAGCTCGCCGGGCGCGTGCTCTACCTCTGCTCCGCGGCCGAGAAGCGGAGCTCGCCCTTCATGCTCCACGTGCGGGGGCGCAGCGGTCACGGCTCGATGCCGGGAATCGCCGACAACGCGCTGGTGAAGGCCGCGCGGCTGATCGAGCGCCTCGGCGAGTTCGAGGCGTCGCCGGCGCTCACGCCCGAGATCGAGGGCTTCCTCGGCGCGCTGATGGACTCCGTTCCCCCCGCCGCCGACGCGCTCGCGGCTGCGCGCGCGATCGACCCCGTCGCGGCGGAGCTGATCGAGCCCCTCTTCGGGATGACGGTCGCGCCGACGATGATCACAGCGTCCGAGAAGCGCAACGTGATCCCGGGGCGATGCGAGGTGACGGTCGACTGCCGGCTCCTGCCCGGGCAGAACGAGGAGAGCGCAGAGCCGGTCGTGCGTGACTGGCTGGGCGACGGTGACTACGAGATCGAATGGCGGGGCGGCCAGGGAGGAACGCGGTCCGAGCTCGGCACGCCGCTGTGGGCCGCGATCGAGTCGTTCGTGGGGGAGATCGAGCCCGGCGCGCGGCTCGCGCCGATCTGCGTCTCCGGGTTCACCGATTCGCACTGGTTGCGCGAGGCGTTCGGGACGGTCGCGTACGGCTTCTTTCCGCTGCGGTCGATGAGCGCGGAGGTGGCGGCGCGCCTGATCCATTCGGCCGACGAACGGATCCCCGTGGACGATCTCGAGCTCGGCGTGGAGTTCCTCCGGCACGTCGCGCAGGCCGTCGGCCGCTAGCCTGTTCACATGGCCGACGAAAAGGTGCGTCTCGGCGGGATGGCGCTGCAGAACGGTGTGCTCGTCCACGGGCCGACCTCGTGGGCTGTTGCGGTGCGCACCGACGACGGCGATGTGCGCGTGTCGTCCGGGTCGAAGAACCTGCGGGGTGCCGATGTCACCAACCCGATCCTCCGCGGGCCTGTCCGGATGCTCGACGCGCTGCTGCTGCTGCCGCGGATCCGGCGCGCCCGGCCCGAGGCGCGGCTGCCGTTCGAGCGGCCGGTCGTGATCGGCTCGATGGTCGCGACCGCGATCGCGTCGCACCGGCTGCGCCGCTCGTCTCGTCTCGGTCCTGCCACCCGTGAGCTGATCAGCGGGGCGCTGTCACTGCTGCCGGCGACGCTGGCGCTGCGAGGGCCGGATCTCGCCGCGTACCACGGTGCCGAGCACATCACGATCGGCTCGTACGAGCACGGCGAGCCGCGCGGGAAGGAGCACGAACGCTGCGGCTCGCACCTGATCGGCCCGCTGCTGCTCACGTCCGCCGTCGGAGCCGCGCTCGCCGCGCGGGCGCCGGAGAGCGTTCGGGGCGTTGCACGGCTCGCCGCTGCGATCGGCAGCGTCGCCGCCGCGACCGAGATCTTCTCCTGGATGGTGCGGAACTCCGACCATCCTGTGTCCCGCGCCCTTGCGCGGCCGGGCCACGAGCTGCAGCGCCGGATCGCGACCGCCGAGCCGGATGCCGGGCAGCTCGAGGTTGCTCAGGCGGCGCTGGCGGCCTGTCTCGACCTCGAAACGCATGGCGCTGAACACCAGACAGCAGGGTAAGAGGCTCCCGCCCGAGATCTTCGACCTCCCCGTCGACAAGATGCGGGAGGGGTACTACACGGACGCGTACTTCAACCACACGCGTTCGGCGCTACTCGCCGACGAACGGCATCCGCGGGTCGTGATGCAGGCGTTCCAGAAGCACCACTCGGTGCTCGGCGGGATGGACGAGGCGATCGCGATCCTCAAGCTCTGCTCGGACGACTGGGACGCGCTGACGGTGCACGCGTTGTACGACGGCGACCGCATCGAGCCGTGGGAGACCGTGATGACGATCGAGGGCGACTACACGCTGTTCGCGCATCTCGAGACGGTCTATCTCGGCGTCCTCGCGCGGCGGACGCTGATCTCGACCAACGTCACGCGTGTGCTCGAGGCCGCCGGCGGCAAGTCGATCATCTTCATGCCCGCCCGGCACGACCACCATCGCGTCCAGACCGGGGACGGGTACGCCGCGTTCGTCGCCGGGGCGCTCGTCGGCGCGGAGATCGGCGTCACCACCGACGCGCAGTCGTCGTGGTGGGGCGGCAACGGCATCGGCACCGTCCCGCACGCGCTGATCGCGGCCTACGGCGGCAACACGGTGCTCGCGGCGACGAAGTTCGCCGAGTGGGCGCCGGACGACTTCAACATCGTCGTCCTCGTCGACTTCGAGAACGACTCGGTGCGAACGTCGCTCGAGGTTGCGCGTGCGCTGAAAGACCGTTTGTGGGGTGTGCGGCTCGACACGTCCGGACAGCTCGTCGACCGGTCGTTGTGGAACGAGATGGGCGACTTCGACCCCCGTGGCGTCAACGAGCAGCTCGTGCGCAAGGTGCGCGACGCCCTCGACGGCGACGGCTTCGAGCGCGTGAAGATCGTCGCTTCCGGAGGTTTCACGGTCGACCGGATCCGCGCGTTCGAGCAGGCGAGCGTCCCCGTCGACGCGTACGGCGTCGGCTCGTCCCTGATCCGCGGCGAGAACGACTTCACCTGCGACATCGTCTTCACCGACGGCCGAGAATCCGCAAAGGTCGGCCGCCACTTCCGCCCGAACGACCGCCTCGCGCTCGTCCCCTAGAGCGTCCTGTGCCTGGCACCGGACGTGGCCGTTTGGGTCACGGCCAGGCGGGCCAGTCGGTGAGCGGTTGCGTCGAGCGGACGATGTGGACGCCTCGGGCGGCGAAGCGGGCGAAGGCCTCGGTCGCCTCGGCGGTGAAGTCGACCGCGCTCGACGCGATCACCGGTGAGGTGCAGTCCTCGAGCAGGTAGACGCGGTCGGCGGCCACGTCCTGGAGCAGGTCCTCGACCGTCCAGGCGACGCAATGGCTCTTCGCCTGGCCGGCGATCACGACTGCGTCGAACGAGCCGAGGAGCTCGATCAGCTTCTCGTTTCGCCGGCCGCCGACTTCCGGCCCGAGGGCCGAGTAGTGCTCGACGCGCGGGGTCTCGCCCTTCAGCTGGAACGCCGCCAGCGTGCTGCGCGCGATCGAGTGGAAGAACACCGCCTCCTCGACCGCCGAGACCAGTGCGTGCCCGATGCCGCCGAGCATCGCGTGGTACGGCCACACGGTCAGCCGGTAGCGGCCGCGTTCTGCCAGCTCCCGGACGTAGCGCTCGAGGTGGCCCTGCTCCTCGGGATCCGTCGCCCGCCACAGCCCCCGCTCCACCTCGTAGGTCGACACCACCGTGTACGGCGCAGGGTGCCGCCCCTTCTCGTCGACCAGCCAGGCCGCGTGGAAGACCTGCAGCGCCCGGTGCGTGTCGAGCGTCGGGATGATCTGCGTGATCGCCCCGACGTTGCGGTAGACGAACTCGCAGAGCCGCCGGTTGTCGTCGGGCGCGCCGGGAACGAACAGCTCGTAACCGGGCGTGCAGAACGTGTTCTGGACGTCGACGAGCAGCAACCCGACCCGCCGGGCGTCCTCCCGCGCCGGCCGGACGCCCCGCTCCACCGCCCACGACGACGCCGAGGCGGCGAGCGTCTCGTACTCGACCCGACGCACTTCCTCGATCCCGTCGGGCGACCAGTGCGGCGGCAGCGGCAGCTCCATTCCCCGAGCGTACTAATGGAACGGCACCACGCTGCCGATGCATGGCGCGATGCCTCTCCGGCTGCATGCTGCTGCGCTTGCCTCCGTCGGGGGCGACATCAGGAGCAACCTCCTCACCTGGCTCCCGATCGCGTTCTTCGGAATCCTCGTCATCCTCATCTGGAAGACGATCCAGCTGATGCCGAAGACCAAGCCGACCGAGATGGACTCGAACGCGAAGTCGTCCGTCACGTTCAACGACGTCGCCGGGGTCGAGGACGCGAAAGCAGAGCTTCAGGAGGTCGTCGACTTCCTCCGCGACCCGAAGAAGTTCGCCCGGCTCGGCGCCCGTGTGCCGAAGGGCCTGCTCCTCTACGGCCCGCCCGGCACCGGCAAGACGCTGCTCGCGAAGGCCGTCGCCCACGAGTCGGGCGCGAGCTTCTACTCGCAGAGCGCGTCCGCGTTCGTCGAGATGTTCGCCGGACTCGGGGCCTCCCGCATCCGCAAGCTGTTTGCGACCGCACGGAAGAACGCGCCGTCGATCATCTTCATCGACGAGCTGGACGCCGTCGGCGCTGCCCGCACCGGCGGCGGCTTCAACCGTGAGCAGGACCAGACACTCAACCAGCTGCTCGTGGAGCTCGACGGTTTCGCCAACGAGGAGCAGGTCGTCGTCATGGCTGCCTCCAACCGGATCCAGGACCTCGACTCCGCTCTCCTGCGCCCCGGCCGCTTCGACCGCCAGCTGCTCGTCGCGCCGCCCGATCTCGCCGGCCGCGAGAAGATCCTCGCCGTCCACATGCGCGGCAAGCCGATGGCCGACGACATCGACCTGAACGCCGTCGCGCGCCAGACCGTGGGCCTTGCCGGCGCCGACCTCGCCAACATCTGCAACGAGGCCGCGATCTTCGCCGGCCGCCGCAACCTCGACCGCATCGGGCAGCCCGAGTTCGAAGCCGCGATGGAGCGCGTCGTCGCCGGTCTCCAGCAGCGGCGCGTCGTCAGCGAGAAGGAGAAGCGGATCCTTGCGTACCACGAGGCGGGCCACGCGCTGATGTCCTACCTGATGGGCGAGGCCCTGCCCGTCCAAAAGGTGACGATCGTCTCCCGCGGCCAGGCGCTCGGCTACACGCTCAATCTCCCGATGGAAGACCGGTACATGCACACGAAGGAAGAGCTGGTCGACATGATGACCGTCTACCTCGCCGGCCGGGCCGCCGAGCAGGTCGTCTTCGGGCGTGTGACCAACGGCGCCGCCAACGACCTGGAGAAGGCAACCGGCCTGGCCCGCGCGATGGTGTTCGAGTACGGCATGGGCGACCACGTCTCCAGCCGGACGATGCGCGCCGACAACTACGCGCTGTCGGAGGAGACGAAGCGGCTCCGGGACGCCGAGCAGGCGCACCTCACCGACACCGCGTTCGAGGAGGCGATCCGCCTGCTCGAGAAGCATCGCTCCCACCTCGACCGCCTTGCCGGCACGCTGCTCGAGAAGGAGACGCTGAACAAGGACGAGCTCGACACGCTGCTCGCCGACATTCCGCCCGAGTCGCGCTCCGCCGAGACCGTCGGCACCGTCCGCGCGGTCAGCTGACCTACGGATACCATCGCGGTCGATGGCCGCGAAGGGAATTCACCACCTCGGGCTCGCCGTCGAGGATCTCGACGAGGCGATCTCCACCTACGAGCGCCTGTTCGGCGCCGAGCTGGAGGAGCGCGCGACGCAGGACGACCAGGGCCTCGAAGCAGCGTCCATGCGCATCGGCCCGAGCCACGTCGAGCTGCTCGCCGCGCTCGGCCCCGACACGCCGGTCGGCAAGTTCATCTCCCGCCGCGGCCCCGGCATGCACCACGTCGCCTACGAGGTCGAAGACCTCCCCGGCGAGCTCGCGCGCCTCGAGGGCGAAGGCGCCGAGCTGATCGACGACGCCCCGCGCCCCGGTCTGTTCGGGATGCAGGTCGCATTCGTCCACCCGAACGCCGCCCACGGCGTCCTTTCGGAGCTGGTCGCCCGTGGCTGAGAGCATTCGCATCGAGATCGGCTTCGACGGCGGCCAAATCATGGGCGCGGTCGTCTCCGCGGAGGCGGTCGACAAGCTGGAGCAGGCGCTCGCGTCGGGCGAGGACGGCTCGCTCGGTCTGGACGTCGAGGACGGCCGCTACACGGTCGCGCTGCGGCGCATCGTGTACGTGAAGCGGTTCGCCCGCGACGGCCGCGTCGGCTTCGGCTCGTAGCTCACCGCGATGGCGCTCGAGGTCGGCATCGTCGGCCTGCCCGGTGCAGGCGCAACGCAGCTCTTCAACGCGCTGACAAACGCCGGCGCGCAGGAGCACGACGTGAAAGAGCACGTCGGCATGGCGCCGATCGCCGACGAGCGCCTCGACCCGGTTGCGGCCGTCGAGAAGGCGAAGAAGATCACCCCGGCGACCATCCGCGTGGTGGACGTACCCGGCACCGGCCCGCAGCTGCTCGGGAACCTGCGCCAGGTCGACGCGCTGCTGATGGTCGTGCGCTCACCCGACGAGGTCGAGGAGCTCGAGCTCGAGCTGCTCGTCGCCGACCGCGACCATGTCGAGCGGCGCCTCGAGCGCGTGCGCCAGCAGGCGAAGTCGGGCGACCCGAAGCTCCGCAAGGAGGCGGAAGACCTCGAGCGGCTGCTCGCGCACGTCGAGAGCGGCGGGACGCTCGCCGACTACGGGGAGGAGCTTCCGCCCGAGCTCGACCCGCTCACGACGAAGGCCGTGGTCGTCGTCGAGAACGGGCCGGGCGGCATCGACCTTTCGCTGGAAGAGGAGCTCGCCGACATGGACGAGGACGAGGCGGCGCAGTACCGCGACGGCGGCGAGTCGGCGCTCGACGAGATCGCGGGCAAGCTGAAGGACGCGCTCGATCTGGTCACGTTCTTCACCGCCGGCGAGAAGGAGACGCGCGCCTGGACGCTCCGCAACGGGCAGACCGCGCTCGACGCCGCCGACACGATCCACTCGGACATCGCGCGCGGCTTCATCCGCTGCGAGGTGATCGCCTGGAACGATCTGGTCGAGTGCGGTTCGCGTGCGGAAGTCTCGAAGCGCGGCCTTCAGCGGCTCGAGGGCAAGGACTACGTCATCCAGGACGGCGACGTGCTCAACATTCGCTTCAACGTTTAGCCCCCGGCCGAGATCAGCGCGACTCCGGTGATCGCGATCGCGGCGCCGACGATCTGGATCCGTGCCAGCCGCTCCTGCAGGAACGCCCAGGCGAGCAGCGCGACGAAGACCGGGACGAACGAGATCACCGCTGCGACGATGCTGATCAGGCCCTTTGTCGTCGACACCGAGAAGAAGACCGTGCCGGTGACGTCGAGTGCCGCGACCACGGCGAGCACCGGCCAGTACGACCGGGGCGCGTGGATCGGCCGGCGCATGACCAGGACGACGGCCAGGATGGCGATCGACGCGGCGGTGCGGAGGATGAGCGTCGCCCAGTAGGGGTTTGCGTTGGCCGCCTCGTCGAGCGCCACGAGCGAGAAACCGAACGCGGCTGCGGAGATCAGGCCGAAGATCGCCCCGGTCGCGACCCGGTTGCGGCCGGAGGCCGAGTCACGATCCCGGCTCGTCAACACCATGCCGATCAGCGCGCACCCGATGCCGACCGCCTGCAGGCTGCTCGGTCGCTCGCCGCGCACGAGGCCGACCACGATCGGGATCAGCGGCGCGGTGGCGGAGATCGGAGCGACCACGCCCATCTGCCCGATGCTGAGGCCCTGGTACAGCGACGTGATCCCGATCGCGCCGAGCACGCCTGCGAGCGCGCCCCAGAGGATGAACGACGTGCCCGGCGGCGGCTCGTCCTGCACCGCGACGATGATCCCGATCACGACGAGACCGAGCGGCGTCGTGATCGCCATCACCGTGGAGAGCGAGAGGCGCCGGCTGGTCAGCCCGCCGAGGAAGTCGGAGACGCCCCACGACGCGCTCGCGGCGAGTGCGAGGAGGACGGCGCCCAGGGTCTACGTCTCGACCGGCCGCGTCGCGGCGACCGCGTCCAGCTGGTTCGCGTGGTAGAGAACGGCCGCTTCGGCGGTCTTCGCGGCCCGGGCGTCGTGGTGCGACGCGACCGCGTGCAGCAGCTCCGCGCGGGCGGTCGGGTCGAGCCCCTCGGCGCGTTCCTCGATCAGCCGTGTCCCAAGGTGGACGTGCCCGAGCAGGCGGCCCTCGGCGGTCTGGCGGAACCCCGGCCCGGGCTCGAGCTCGACTGTCCGGCCGACGTCGTGAAGGAGCGCGGCGGCGACGACGAGGTCGGAGCGGAGCCGCGGGTGGAGCTGGCACAGCTCGCGGCAGATCGTCGCGACCCCGACCGTGTGCTCGAGCAGCCCGCCGGCGTAGGTGTGGTGGGCGTCGGGAGCGGCCGGCAGCGCGCGGAACCGGCGGCGGATCTCCTCGTCGCCGAGGATCTGCTGGACGACGCCGCGCAGGCCTTCATGGGTGATCCCGTCCGCGAGGAACTCGAGGAAGCCGTCGAGCTCGTCCGGGTCGCGGCGCATCGCGGGCGCGAAGCCGGCCGGGTCCTCGTCCGGGGCCGCCTCGATCGACCGCACGTCGAGCTGCAGCCGGTCGCGGTAGCGCTCCACACGTCCGAGCACGCGTACCGCGTCGCCCTCCCCGAACCGTGCGTCGAGCAGGTCGACGTCGTTCCAGACCCGTCCCTCGATGCGTCCGCTCGGGTCGACGAGCTCCAGCGCGAGGTACGACGAGCCGCTCTTGGTGCGCAGCCGCTGCTTGCGCGCGACCGCGTAGACGCCTTCGACGACGCGATCTTCGGCCAGGTCGGCGATGGTGCTCACAACGGCAGTCTAGGCCCGGAAGCGGCTGCTAGGCTCGGCCCCGTGGCCGTCGTGAAGCCGTTCCGGGCGCTCCGTTACGACGAGGGCCGGGCCGGTCCGCTGGGCGAGCTCGTCGCCCCGCCCTACGACGTGATCTCGGCCGAGGCGCGCGAGGGGTACCTGACCAGGAGCCCGTACAACGTCGTCCACGTCACGCTGCCCGACGACGAGGACGACGCCGCGCGGGCGCTTCGCGACTGGGAGGGCGCGGGCGTGGTCGCCCGCGACGACGAGCCGGCCCTGTGGTGGCTCGCGCAGGACTACATCGGCCCCGACGGGGTCGGCCGCCGCCGCGACGGGCTCGTCGGCGCGCTGCGGGTCGAGCCGTACGAGGCCGGGGTCGTCCTCCCGCACGAGCGCACGCACGCCGGCCCGAAGGAGGGCCGCCTGCGGCTGCTGCGCGCGACCCGCACGCACGTCGAGCCGATCTTCCTGCTCTACGAGGGCTCGCTCGACCGGCCGTCCGGGGAGCCCGTGGTCGACGTCGAGCTGGACGGAGTGCGCAGCCGCCTCTGGCGGGTCGAGGGCGACGCGCCGGCGGGGCTGGCGGACACGCCGCTGCTGATCGCCGACGGCCACCACCGCTACGAGACCGCGCTCGCGTTCCACGAGGAGGACGGCACCGAGGCGAGCGCCTGGATGCCGGTCGTGATCGTCCCGACCCGCCAGGAGGGCCTGACGATCTTTCCGACGCACCGGATCGCGGCGCGGACGAAGCCGCTGCCGCCGCTCGAGGAGTCGTCGAACGGCGACGACCGTGCCGTGGCGGAGGTCTACACGCGCGACGGAACCGGGTACCTGCGCGGCGAGCCGGGCGAGCTCGACGCCGAGCTGGTCGCCCGCTACACGGCCGAGGTCGGGTACACGCCGTACGCCGACGTCGCCCGCGCCGCTGTGGATGCCGGGGACGCCGAGGCGGCGTTCCTGCTGCGCCCGCCGACGGTCGAACAGGTCGCCGCGGTCGCAAAGGCGGGCAAGACGATGCCCCAGAAGAGCACGTTCTTCTATCCCAAGCTCACCTCCGGCCTGTTCTTCATGCCCCTTGACTGACTGGCTCGACACCTGTCGCGCCGCGGTCGAGGACGTGCGCGCCGTGCTCGCCGCGCTCCCCGCGCGCTCCGACCGCGAGCCGGTGCTCCGTCAGGGCGAGGGCGGCGACGACACGACCGCGATCGACGGCGCGGTGGAGGAAGCGGTGGTGGCGCGGTTCGACGCCTCCGGTAGCGGCTTCACGCTCGTCTCCGAGGAGCTGGGGATCCGGAAGGGCGGCGACACCTGGGTCGTGCTCGACCCGATCGACGGCTCGATCAACGCCAAGCGCGGGCTGCCGTTCTTCTCGCTGTCGGTCGCAGTCGCCGAGGGCGGGACGATGGACGACGTCACCTTCGGGTACGTCTACGACTTCGGCACGGGCGAGGAGTGGACGGCCGAGCGCGGCGGCGGGGCGATGCTGAACGGCGCTCCGCTCGTCGGCGAGCCGCCGAAGGACCGCATCGAGATCCTCGCGCTGGAGGCGACCCGCACCGATCTGGTCGCCAGGCACTCACCGGCCCTCGTCGGGCTCGTCCATCGTGTGCGCGTGTTCGGCTCGCTCGCGATCTCGCTCTGCTACCTCGCCGACGGGCGGGTCGACGCGGTCTGCTCGCTCAAGGGCGCCCGCTCGGTGGACATCGCCGCCGCGCAACTGCTCGTCCGTGAGCGGGGCTACGCGATCGATCTGTTCGAGGATCCGCCGTTCGGCGCGGCGCCGCTCGACCTCGAGGGGCGGTCGCGCGTGGTCGCGGCGGGAACGCCGGATCTCGCCGGACAGCTTGCAGCGGCACTGTCCGCCGCGTGATACTCACGGGGATGAGACTGCGGCTCGCTCTGTTCTGTCTGCTCGCGCTCGCATTCCCGCTCGGCGCCACGGCGGCTGCTCCCCTGACGGTCGTGTTCAAGGCGACGACCCACGCGCCGAAGGTGAACGTGCGCTGGCCGTGGTCGATCACGGCGACGAGCGGCGGAAAGCCGGTCGCAGGCACGGTCACCGCGCAGGTGATCGACCCCATCGGGGGCGTCCACGCGGTCGAGTTCGGCGGCGTGAAGACGAAGTTCGTCACCAACGTGAAGTTCGCGGGCCGCTTCAGCGACTTCGTGCTGTACCCGGCGATCTCGAAGGGCGTCAAGGTCACCTTTCGGATCACGGTGAAGACCGCGCTCGGCAAGCGCGTGGTCAATTACTGGGTCCAGGCGCGATGACCGCACGGAACGGCGGGGCGGAGGTGGTCGTCGACCACATCTCCCGCGCGTTCGACGACGGGAGCACGGCGCTGGTGGACGTCACGTTCGGGGTCGCGCCGGGCGAGTTCGTCGCGGTGACGGGGCCGTCGGGCTGCGGCAAGAGCACGCTCCTGAACCTGATCGGCGCGCTCGACCGTCCCGACTCGGGCGAGATCACCGTCGCCGGCGAGCGCGTCGGTTCCGCGGACGGTGCGACATACCGCGCGACGATGGTCGGCTTCGTCTTCCAGTTCCACAACCTGATCCCGACCCTGACCGCGGCCGAGAACGTCCAGCTGCCGATGCTCGGCCGCGGGCTCTCGCGCAGCGAGCGCTCGGCGCGGGCACGAGAGCTGCTCGACGAGGTCGGCCTCTCGCACCGGCGCTCTGCCTACCAGGCGACGCTGTCCGGCGGCGAGCGCCAGCGGGTCGCGATCTCGCGCTCGCTCGCGAACGAGCCGCGGCTGCTCCTGGCCGACGAGCCGACCGGGGCCCTCGACTCGGCGACCGGCGAGCAGATCATCGAGCTGCTGAAGAGCGTCCGCGCTCAGCGGGGGACGACGATCCTGCTCGTCACGAACGACCCGCTTGTCGCCGAGACGGCAGACCGGATCCTGCGCATTCGCGACGGCCGGATCGAGGAGGTCACTCCCGGCGGAGCGCCTCGATCGGCGACAGCCTGATCGCGCGCCACGCCGGGTAGAGCGCGCCGAGCAGCCCGACGCCGAGGGCGAACGCGAGTCCCCACGCGAAGACGCCCGCGGTGAAGTTGGCCTGGGCCAGGCTCGAGAGCGAGCTGTTCTCGGTCAGGAGCACGGCCGCCGCCCAGCCCCCGAGCAGGCCGAGCGCGAGTGCGATCAGGCAGATGCCGAGCGCCTCGCTGACGATGAGCGCGGCGATCCGCGACGAGCGCCAGCCGACGGCGCGCATGATCCCGATCTCGCGGACGCGCTCGAACACCGACATCGCCATCGTGTTCGTCACGCCGATGCCGCCGATCACGAGGGCGAGCAGCGAAAAGATCCAGCCGGCGGTGACGAGCAGCCGGCTCGAGGTGTCGATGCGCACCGCCTGGCCGGGCTCGACCACCGCGACGATCCCCGGGAACTTCTTCTCGAGCCGCCTGGCGACCGACTTCGGTGTCTCGCCGGCCTTCACGGTGACGCCGATCGTCGTGATCTCGTGCGGACGCTGCGCGAGCGACTGGACGACCTTCAACGGGAGCGTCGCGGAGAGGTCGACGAACCGGTCGCCGGAGTGGTAGATCCCGGCGATCCGGAACGCGCGCTTGCCGACGTGGAGCATGTCGCCGGGGCCGAGATGGAGCGTCTTGGCCGCCTCGTCGCCGAGCATCGCCTCGTTCCCGTGGGCGCGTCGCCCGGCCAGTACCACGTTCCGCTGGTCGGTCAGCTCGCCGGGCTCGAAGCCGAAGATCAGGAACTCGCTTTGGTTCTCGACCGACCCCACGCGGATGAAGATCTGCGCCGCGTCCGCGACGCCCGGGTCCTTCTTCACCTCGGCGAGCAGGCTCTGCGGCAGGACCGAGCGTGTCAGGTCGGACGCGCCCTGCTGGAAGAGGCCGAAATCCGACCGACCGACGTGGATCAACTGCTTCGCGGTCTCCTGGACACCCGCGGTGATCGAGAGCAGCGCGACGATCAGCCCGACCCCGATCGCGACGCCGGCCACCGTCAGCGCGGTGCGGGCCTTCCGCCGCATCAGGTTCTTGAGCACGAGGCCCGACCAGGTCACGGGAGCCATCCTTTCATCGACTAGGCTCAGGCGTATGACGCCCGACCGTGACGCGATCCTGAAAGCGCTCGAGAACGTCATCGATCCGGAGCTCCAACGGCCGGTGACGGAGCTCGACATGGTGCGCGACGTCGAGATCGACGGCGGTGACGTGTCGGTGACGATCGCGCTCACCGTCGCCGGCTGTCCGCTCCGCGACAGCTTCCAGGATCAGGTCACCGAGCACGTCGGCAAGGTGCCCGGCGTCGAGCGGGTGCGGCTCGGCTTCGACGTGATGAGCCCCGAGGAGCGCTCGGCCCTGTCCGTGAAGCTCCGCGGCGGTGTCGAGGAGCGCAGCAAGGGCATCTCGGTCGACCGCAGCACGCGCGTGCTCGCCGTGGCGAGCGGCAAGGGCGGCGTCGGCAAGTCGTCGCTGACCGTGAACCTGGCGGCGGCGTTCTCGCAGCTCGGCCACCGCACCGGCGTCATCGATGCGGACATCTACGGCCACTCGATCCCGCACATGCTCGGCGTCCATCAGAAGCCGGTCGTCGTCGACAAGATGATCGTCCCACCGGTGAAGAACGGCCTGAAGCTGATGTCGATCGGGTTCTTCCTCGACGACAACGGGCCGGTGATGTGGCGCGGGCCGATGCTGCACCGCGCGCTCGAGCAGTTCCTCTCCGACGTGCACTGGGGTGAGCTCGACCTGCTGCTCGTCGACATGCCGCCCGGCACCGGCGACGTCTCGATCTCGCTCGGCCAGCTGCTCCCGCGGGCCGAGGCGGTGATCGTGACCACGCCCCAGCCGCTCGCGCAGGAGGTCGCCTCGCGCGCGGCGGTGATGGCGCAGAAGACGAACATGCGCCTGATCGGCGTGATCGAGAACATGACGTCGGACGTGTTCGGCAGCGGCGGCGGCGAGCGCCTGGCGGAGCAGATGGGCGTGCCGCTGCTCGGCAAGGTGCCGCTCGACGCGCGCCTGCGCGAGTGCGGCGACGAGGGCGAGCCGCTCGTCTGGGCCGAGCCGGAGTCCGAGACCTCCCTCGAGATCGTGCGGATCGCCGAGGCGATCCACGCCGGCCGGCAGACGTTCAAGGCGCTGCCCGTTCTCTCCTGACCGAGCCGCTGGACCGGCTGCGCGCCCTCGGCTTCTCCGATGCCGACGCCGCCACGCTCGCCGACCACTTTCTCGACGCCGAGGCGCGCGGCAAGACGAGCCACGGGCTCGCGCGGATCGACTGGCTCGAGACGCTTCCCGGACATCGATCCGGACGCACGGCCCCAGCCGCTCTACGCCGACGAGGCATACGAGCGCTGGGACGGCGCCGGCGCGCTCGGCTACCTCACGCTCGCCGCGATCTGCGACTCGGTGCTCGCGGCCCCACCGGCCCACGCCCGGGTGATCGTCGCCGAGCGCTGCTTCCCCACCGGCTCGCTCGGCTACTGGGTGCGCCGGCTCGCCGGCGGCGGGCTCGCCGCGGCGCTGACCGCGACCTCGCCGCGACGGCTTGCCTCACCCGACGGCGGCCCGCCCCTTGCCGGGACGAACCCGATCGCGATCGGTGTCCCCAGCTCCGACGGGCGCCCCCTCGTCACCGACGTCTCGATGGGGCGCGTCACCCACGGCGACGTGCTCGCCGGGCTCGCGCCGCCGGAAGAGCTCGTCCCGTTCGGCGGCGACAGGGCGCACAAGGCGTTCGCGCTCGCCGTCGGGCTGGAGATGCTCGTCACCGCGCTGGCGGGCGAGGAGCACGGCGCGGTGCTGATCGTTGCCCGCCCCGAGCACGACCCGGTACCCGCGCTCCGTACGCAAGCGGGGGAGACGCGGCTGCCGGGCGACGGCTCACCCGCCTGAGGGATTTCGCGCGGGCCGCGCAAGTTCTTCGCCGATCCGGGCTCTCAACGGGTGTAAACCCACTCTCCCCGGAGGTCACATGCGCACAAAGGTTCTCGTTTCGCTTCTCGCCGCAACGGCGCTCGCCCTGCCCGCAGCCGCGCTCGCCGATCACGGCGGCGGTGGAGGGGGCGGTGGCGGCCCGAAGCAGGCCAACTACGAGCTGAAGGGCACGCTGTCGGCCTACACCGCTGCGGTCGGCGCGACGAACGGCTCGATCACGATCCTCGTCACGAAGGCGAGCGACGCCGGCAAGCCGTTCGTCGGGCTGACGCTCACGTTCCCGGTCTCGTCGACGACCAAGGTCGAGTCCCGCAGCGGAACGATCACGGACGGCGACAACGGCGAGATGCAGATCAAGGGCGCGGCGGGCCTGGACGCCACCGGCCTCCAGGCGCTCGCGCCGAAGCAGATCGAGGCCAAGGGCGCCGGCGGCGGCCCGGGCGGCGGCCCGAAGCAGGCCACGTACGAGCTGAAGGGCACGCTCTCCGCCTACACCGCTGCGGTGGGCGCGACGAACGGGTCGATCACGATCCTCGTCACGAAGGGAAACGACGCGGGCAAGCCGTTCGTCGGGCTGACGCTCACCTTCCCGGTCTCGTCGACGACGAAGATCGATCCGGCCGGCGGTGCGATCGCGGACGGCGACCGTGGTGAGGTGCAGATCAAGGGCGCGCCCGGCCTCGACGCCACCGGTCTCCAGGCGCTCACGCCGAAGGAAATCGAGGACGACACCCTCGGGGACGACTAGAGGGCCACGCGACGGCGGGGCCGGAGCAGCCGCAGCTCCGGCCCCGCCGTGTTCCTAGTCGCCGTCCCCGACGATCGCGGCGAGATCCGGATCGTTCGCGGCGCGCTCGGCGCTCTCGGGCCGCAGCTCGATCGCGCGGGCGAGGTGGGCCCGTGCGTCGTCCAGGCGGCCGGCGCGGGCCTCGATGCAGGCGAGGTGGTAGTAGAGATGCCCCTGCTCGCCGAACTCCTCCATCGCCTCGTGCATCGTCGCGATGCCCTCGTCGGGCGGCTGCGCGTACGCCTCGAAGAACCACTCCCACGACGACGGTGTGAACGCCTCGCCGGGCTTGCCGCCGACCGCGAGCACCGTCGTGCCCGGCTCCTCGGCGACCGCGAGCCGCTCGAGCGCGGTATCCCCGATGTGGACGATCGTCCCGGTCGGCGCATCGAACGTGTCGTCGCCGATCGTGAACCGCGCCCGTCCGGCGATCACGACGTAGACCTCCTCGTGCCCGAGGCTCGACTCGGTGTGCTTCTCGACCACCCAGTCGCCGACGTCGGCCGAGGTGTACGCGTTCATGCCGAACGCGCGGATGCCGAACCTGCGCCGGATCGGCCGCCATTCGAGCCCCTTGTCCACGGGGATCCGGTCGAGGTCGTCGACGGCGACGACGTCGTAGCCCTCGCTCATGCCGTCTCGCCGCCGGTGATCGCGGCCACGCGCGGGTCGTCGCGCACCGGATCGAGGTCGGTGTCCTTTGCCGCGGCCCGCGCAACCTGCTCCGGATCGAGCTCGTAGGCCCGCTGGAGGTGAGCGATGCCCGCCTCGTTGTCGCCGCCGTACCGGACCTCGAAGCAGGCGGCGTTGAAGTGGCCCTGCCACTCGTCCGGCTTCTGCTCGAGCGCGCGGTCGATCATCTCGCGGGCCCTGTCGACCTCGCCCCTCTCCGCGTAGGAGAACGCCGCGAAGATCTCCTCCCACGCCGAGGGCTCGAAGACCACGCCGGGCTTGGCGCCGACGGCGAGGATCGCCGAGTCGTCCTCGACGGCGATCGCGCCGCGCTTCGTTCCCGGCCGGACGAACAGGATCGTTCCCGCCGGCCCGTCGACATCCTCGCCGTCGAGCTGGAAGGTCACCCTTCCTCGCAGGACGACGTACATCTCCTCGTGCCCGTCCTTCTCGCTGTGCTCCTCCAGGATGCGCTGCCCCGCCGTCGCCGTGTAGGCGTTGGTGCCGAACGCGCTGATCCCGAACTGCCGCCGCACGGGCCGCCAGACGAACTCGCCCTGGTTGATCGGCATCTCCTCCAGCTCGTCCACGTGTGCGATCTCATACCCGTCGCTCTCGCTCACTCCGCCTCCCTCAGTGCTCGTAGGACGACCGGGTCGATTCGCTCGACCCCGTCGACTCGTTCCTCCAGGTTCTCGTTGCCGGACCAACGCGTGAACGCGGCCGGCAATTCCTCGTCGTAGCCGAGCGCGGCGAGGCGCTCGCGCAGCTCCGCGGCCAGCGCCTCGTCGACCGCGATCCATTCCCCGCGCGGCGTTTTCCCGAACAGCGCCTCGTGGAGCCCGTACAGTCGCCGCAGCTCGTCGATCGGCTGCGGATGGTCGTCGACGCGGAGATCGACCAGCGTGTCGGACAACCCCGCGTAGCCGCCGTCCTTCTCGACCACCAGCAGCGCGGCCGACTGTTGGCCGCGCCGGTCGCCGCCCGCCGCCTGTGCTGCGGCGAGGCAGTCGATCAGCCGCTCCGCCAGGGGGCGCCCCGCCGTCGCCTCGAACGTCTCCGCCAGCGCGTCCACGGTGGCGGCCGAGACCAGGATGTTCCCCTGCGCCGCGTAGCACGGTCCCGTGCGGCCGCCGGCCCAGTCGTGGCAGCCGGGGCCGCTGAACGTCGCCGACGCGCCGTGGGCGTCCACGACGCCGAGCTGGCGCTGGTCGCGACCCTCGTCCGCCGCGGTCAGCCGGGCGACGACGTCCCCGGCCGAGAGCCCCTCGCGCAGCAGCCGCAACCCGTCGGGTCCGTACGCCGGATTGGCATACGACTGCGTCGCGACCGCGCCGACTCCGGGCTCCGCCCAGGGGACGACCGACCCGACCGCGAGGAACTTCGACTGCGTGGCGACGCCCCAGTGCCCGGCGTCGAGATCGCACGCGACGATCGAGAACGTCGCGACCGGCTTAGCCGTAGGTCAACTCCCGCAGGTCGAGGTCGAGCAGCTCACGCCGGTCGTCCGGGACGAGCACGCAGGCGACCTCCGGGTGCGCCAGCGCCGCCTTCACGCCCTCCGGCGTGTCGGCGTGCGCGGCGACGGGCTGTCCGGCCGCGTGGGCCGCATGCAGCTCCTCGGCGCCCGCGCTCTCCAGCCAGAGCACGTCGCCCGGCAGCTCCAGCTCCCCGTCGACGGCGATCTCAGGCACCTGAACGCCCGTCGCGCCGAGCCAGCGCTGTCTCAAAGCTCGACCGTCTCGCCGGGCTCGGGGGCGATGACCTCGACGCCGGGCGCGAGCCTCCGCAGCTCGTCCGGGTTGCCGGAGAGCAGCGGGAACGTCCCGTAGTGGCACGGGACGCAGCGCGTCGCGCCGAGGAGCTCGAGCGCGACGGCGGCCTCGCGTGGGGCCATCGTGTAGTGGCCGCCGATCGGAAGCACGACGACGTCAGGCTCGTAGATGCGGCCGATCAGCTGCATCGAGGCGAAGACGTTCGTGTCGCCGGCGAAGTAGATCGTGAAGCCGTCCTCCAGCTCGACGACGATTCCCGCGGGCTCGCCCAGGTACTGGCCGTCGGGGCCGCTCGACGAGTGATTCGCGTCGGTGAGTGTGAACTTCACACCGCCGGCGGTCATCGTGCCGCCCTTGTTGCCGCCCTCCGGGCCCGCAGGCTCGACGCCCTGCGCGGCGAGCCAGCTGCGCAATTCGTTCATCGCGAGGACGGGCGGCTTGTGCTTCTGCCAGAGCTCGACGGTGTCGCCGACGTGGTCGCCGTGGCCGTGCGTGAGCGCGATCACGTCGACCCGCTCGGGCTCCTTCTCGGCGTCCGGGCACTTCGGGTTCCCGGTCAGCCAGGGGTCGACGTACACCCGCGTGCCGCCGGGGCTGTCGAACCGGAAGCCCGCATGTCCGAGCCAGGTCAGAGGAACGCTCATCCGGGTCGGAATCTAACGAAGGAACGTCCGCCCCGGCGGCGAAGCTACAGGCCGTGACGCGCCGTGAGCTTCTCCCGGTCGGGCTCGTGCTCCTCTCGATCCTGACCGACGCGCTGAATCTCGCCTCGCTGTCGTTCTACCTCCTGCTCGCCGCCGTTCCCGCGATCGTCGTCGCCGGGCTGGCCGCCGTGGAGGAGCAACTCCAGTCCGAGGAACGGCTCCAGCACCGCCGCGTGATGGCGATGCTGCATGTGGTCACGCTGCTGCTCGTGCTGATCGCCGCCGCCCTGCGCGCCCCGCTTCGCGCCGAGGGCACCGTCCCGCGCGCCGCAGTGTCGGCCGGGATCGCCTGCCTGGTCGTGTTCGGGATCCAGGCGCTGCTCGCGTCGCTGCCGGCCATCCGGCGGCAACTCGCCCGGCCTGCGCCGAGCCAGCAGTCCTACTAGAGCGACCCGATCGCCTTCGTGGCGAGGTCGATCAGCGGCTGCACCGCGAAGAACGACCCGATCACGACGACGACGCACGCGATCGTGCCCGCGTGGAGCAGCAACTCGCGCGGCGGCTGGCCGCCCGCGGCGAACTGCAACTCGGCGCTCGGGCGCAGGTAGAGCGCCCGGATCACGTTGAGGTAGTAGTAGAGGCTGACCGCGGTGGCGAGCACGCCGACGATCACAAGCCACAGCATCCCGGCGTCGTACGCGGCAGAGAAGACGTAGAACTTGGCGAGGAAGCCGCCGGTCGGCGGCAGCCCGGCGAAGCTGAGCATGAACACCCACATCGAGGCGCCGAGCACCGGCCGCTCCCAGCCCATCCCGGCGAGGTTCTCGGTTGTCACGTCGCGGCCGAGTTCGCGCTCGCGGGCGGCGATCACGGCGAACGCGCCGAGCGAGGCTGCCGCGTAGGGGATCAGGTAGAAGAGCAGCGCCCGGCCGCCGAGCGCGCTGTTCGCGGAGACGGCGATCAGCATGAAGCCGGCGTTCGAGATCGACGAGTACGCGAGCATCCGCTTCAGGTTCTTCTGGACGAGCGCGGCGAAGTTGCCGAGCACGAGCGAGCAGACCGCGATCACCGCGATCGCGACCGTCCAGAGGCTCTTCTCCTGCGGGAACGCGGTGACGAGGATCCGCAGCGTCAGCAGCAGTGCAGCGACCTTGGTCGCGGCCGCCATGAACGCCGTCACCGACGTCGGCGAGCCCTCGTAGACGTCGGGCGTCCACTGGTGGAACGGCGCCGCGGACGCCTTGAACCCCAGCCCGACGATGATCATCGCCAGTCCGGTGAGCAGGATCGCGTCGTGCTGGAGTCCGCCCGCCGTGACCGCAGCTGCGATCCCGTCGAACGTCAGCTTCCCGGTGGCGCCGTAGACGAGCGCCGAGCCGAACAGGAGCACGGCGGAGCCGAATCCGCCGACGATCAGATACTTCAGGCCCGCCTCCAGCGATTTCTCCCGGCTGTAGTCGATCGCGCAGAGGATGTAGAGCGAGATCGAGAACCACTCCAGCCCGAGGAACAGCGTCAGCAGGCTGTTCGCCTGGATCAGGAACATCATTCCGGCCGCTGCGGTGGCGAGCAGCGCGTAGTACTCCGGGATGTGGCCGCCCTCGATGCGCTCCGTGTAGGAGACGAGCACTGCGACGACCCCGACCGCCGCGAGGATCAGCGCGCCCAGCGCGAAGTACCGGTCGCGGCGGACCGTGTCGGCGATCACGCTCATCCCGATCGGTGTGCGGTCGTAGAGCAGGACGGCGGCGACGAACGACCCGACGAATGCGGCTGCGGTGACGGACGCGGCGGTCGCGCGCTTCTTCGCCTCCGGGGCGAGCACGGCGACCATCAGGCAGACGCCGGCGGCGATCAGCAGGATCAGCGACGGCGAGATCGCGAACCAGTCGATCGGGGGGCGGGAGACGGAGGCGATCATGGCTTGGGCCTCAATTTGCCGATCGTGTCCTTCGGGTGGTCATTGATGACCCGCTCGGTGATCGCCGCCGGCCAGGCCGACAGGAACAGCAGGATCGCGATCAGCGGCACCAGGATCGCCAGCTCGGCCGGGCGCAGGTCGAGCGCGCTCTCGTGCACCGCCGTCCCCTTCCGGTCGTGCAGCACGCCGGAGATCATCCGCAGCACGTACATGGCGGCGAGGACGATCGCGATCGCGCCGATCACCGCGTAGAGCCAGCCGACCGTGAATACCCCGGCGAGGATCGCGAACTCGCCCGCGAACGCCGCCGACCCCGGCACGGCCAGCGCGATCACGCCGATCGCCATCAGCACCGTCGCCAGGATGGGCCGACCCTTGGCCATGCCGCCGAGCTGGTCGAAGCGCCCGGTCGACGTCCGCCGCTCGACCGCGCCGGCGAGCATGAACAGCACCGCGGAGATGAGCCCGTGGTTGACCATCTGGAGCACGGCGCCGTCGATCCCGAGGCTGTTCGTCGCGAACAGGCCGAGGAAGATCAGCCCCATCTGCGCCAGGGACGAGTACGCGATCACGCCGCGAATGTCCGGCGCGCGGAACGCGAGCAGCGACCCATAGACGAGCCCGATCGCGGCGAGGACGAGGATCGGCGTCCGGAAGTCCTGCACCGGCCCCGGGAACAGCCGGAAGCAGATGCTCAGGAACCCGAACGCGGCCGCCTTCGAGATCACGCCCGAGAGCACCGACGAGACCTCCGCCGGCGATTCGCGATACGCGTCCGGCAGCCAGCCGTGGAACGGGAAGAGCGGCGCCTTGACGGCGAACGCCGCCGCGAAGCCGAGGAAGATCCAGTCGCTGGCGTTCGTCCCGCCGGTGACCATCGAGAACGTCCCGGCCTGGAGCCCGTAGACGATGATCGCCGCGAGCATCAGCAGCGAGCCGACCATCGTGTAGATGACGAACTTGATCGTCGCGTTCAGCCGGCCCGGGCCGCCCCACGCCCCGATCAGGACGTACAGCGGGATCAGCATTGCCTCCCAGAAGACGTAGAAGAGGAGCAGATCCTGTGAGGTGAACACGCCGACGATCGCGCCGGTCAGGAACAGCATCATCCCGTAGTAGGCGCGGGGCCGGTCGCGGCCCATCCAGAAGCCGTAGGCGATCGCAGCGGCCATCACCACGACGGTCAGCCCGACCAGCCACACCGAGAAGCCCTGGTAGAAGCCGACCGAGTACGAGACGCCGAGATCCTTCAGCCAGGTCGCGTGGTTCCACTCCTGGAGGCCGCCCTTGTCGAAGTCGTACCGGACGAGCGCCTCGATCCAGAAGCCGATCTCGAACAGCGAGACGAGCAGCGCGGTCGGCGCGACCCAGACCTTCGGCAGCGGCAGGACCGCGATCGCAAGCCCCGCGATCAGCGGCAGCAGGATCATCGTCGTGGTCAGCCAGCCGTGGGAGGTCATCTAGCGCACCGTGATGAAGACGAGGACGAGGACGGCCAGCCCGGCGGCCAGCGCGAACACGTACACGCGCACGAAGCCGGTCTGGAGGAGGCGGAACCAGCCGCCCGTGCGGCGCGTGGCTCCGGCGACGCCGACGATCGAGCCGTTCACGACCGGCCCCTCGATCGTCCAGGAGAGGATCTTGGAGAACGCGACCGTGGGCCAGTAGAAGAGGCCGTTGTACAGTTCGTCGAAGTAGAACTTGTGCTCGAGCACCGGCCATGCGCGCGGCGCCTTCGCCTTGTGCGCCGAGTAGATCCACCAGGCGACGCCGATGCCGAGCGTGCCGAGCCCGACCGCGCAGATGCTGGCGATCCACTCCTGCTTCGTGCTCGCCTCGACGAGCGACCGCGCGACCGGCTCGAGCCAGGTCGTCACCGCCGTCCAGCCGTGGAAGACCTGGATCCAGCCGCCGACGACGGAGAGCACCGCCAGCGCGGCGACCGTCAGGCCCATCGACCAGTTGACCAGGCCGCGGCTCGCGTGCGGCGGGTGCTCGCGGACGTACGCGGACTGCTCACCGCCGAAGACGATGAACAGCATCCGGAACGTGTAGAGGCCGGTGAAGAACGCGCCGACGATGCCGGCGGCGAAGAGCAGGTAGCCGAACCAGCCGCCGCGGGCGAGCGCCTCGTCGAGGATCGAGTCCTTGGCGAAGAAGCCGGAGAGCGGCGGGATGCCGGTGAGCGCCAGCCCGCCGATCAGCATCGCCCACCAGGTCTTCCGCATCAGCTTGCGGAGGCCGCCCATCTTGCGGATGTCCTGCTCGCCGTGGAGCGCGTGGATGACGATGCCGGCGCCAAGGAAAAGCAGCGCCTTGAAGAACGCGTGCGCCATCAGCAGGAACATCGCGTTCGCGTAGGCGCCGATCCCCGCGCCGAGGAACATGTAGCCGATCTGCGACATCGTCGAGTACGCGATCACGCGCTTGATGTCGGTCTGGACGAGCGCGATCAGCCCCGCCATCAGCAGCGTCAGGGCGCCGAGCCCGGCGGCGAGATCCTGGACGTGCGGGGCGAGCTCGAACAGTGGGTGCAGACGGACGATCAGGTACACGCCGGCGGTGACCATCGTCGCCGCGTGGATCAACGCACTGACCGGCGTCGGGCCTTCCATCGCGTCCGGGAGCCACGTCTGCAGCGGCAGTTGCGCCGACTTCGCGACCGCGCCGCCGAGCAGGCCGAGCGTGACGAGCACCATCACCGTCGAGCTCAGGCCGTGCGCCTTGACGAACACCGTGCCGTAGTCGAGCGAGCCGGTCTTCTGGATCAGCAGGAAGAGGGCGAGCGCCATGGTCGCGTCGCCGAACGCGTTCATGATGAAGGCCTTCTTGGCGGCTGCGACCGCGCTTGGCCGGTCGTGGTGGAAGCCGATCAGCAGGTAGGAGGAGAGGCCGACGAGGCCCCAGCCGATCAGCAGGAACAGCAGGTTGCCGCCCTGCACCAGCATCAGCATCGAGAAGACGAACAGCGACATGTACGCGAAGTACCGGCGCTCCTCGTCGTCGCCGTCCATGTAGCCGAGCGAGTACGCGACGATCAGCGACCCGACCCCGGTGACGATCAGCATCATGAACACCGAGAGCGGGTCGGTCAGGATCCCGAAGTCGACCTTGAAGCTCCCCGCCGCGAGCCACGTCCAGGCGGTCGAGACCTCCGAGCGGTTGTCGGGCGACCGGCTCAGCATCGACGAGAAGGTGACGACGGTCGCCGCGAACGCCCCGCCGCAGGAGAGCGTCGCGATCCAGCCCGCGGTGCGCCGCGATATCGCGTTGCCGAGCAGCGTGATCGCCAGCGCCGACGCCAGCGGGAGGAACAGGCAGATCCAGGCGGCGGTGCTCATCATCCGCGCAGGCTCGAGAGCTTGTCGACGTCGAGAGTCAGCTTCTTGCGGGCCATCGCGACGATGAGCCCGAGGCCGACGACGACCTCGGACGCGGCGACCGCCATCACGGCCAGCGCGAAGATCTGCCCGTCGCCGCTGGCGAAGTGGCGCGAGAACGCGATCAGGGCGAGGTTCGCCCCGTTCAGCATGATCTCGAGCGAGAGCAGCACGATCAGCGGGTTCCGGCGGATGAGCACGCCGAGCGCGCCGGTCGCGAACAGGAACGCGGCGATGATCAGATAGGCGGCGGTGTTAGGACCGAGCATCGTCGTCCTCCACCTTCTCGTGGCTGCCGAGGATGACGCCGCCGACGGCGGCGACGAGCAGGATCACCGACGTGATCTCGAACGCGAGCAGCTGGTCGGTGAGGAACAGGCGTCCGATCTCGCCCGGGCTGCCGAACGCGGCGCTGATCTCGGCCGCATGGGAGAGGTGCCCGTCGGCCTGCCCGGCGATCACGAGCACGATCTCGACGAGCAGGGCGACCGCGGCGACGAGCGCGGCGACCGTCTGGCCCGGCAGGTGGCCGGTCCACGGCGTGTCGGCCTGGCCGCCGAGGTAGGCGATCACGAACAGGAACATGACCATCACCGCGCCCGCGTAGACGAGCACCTGCGCGGCGGCGACGAACTCGGCCGACAGCAGCAGGTAGAGCACCGCGAGCGACCCGAGGTTCCCGATCAGCGCCAGCGCGGAGTAGAAGGGGTTCGAGAAGCTGATCACGGCGACCGCGGAGCCGAGGCAGGCGAGCGCAGCCGCCACCCACACGACCCAGACGAGCACGTTCGCCGCGGAGAAGAGGATCACGACGCCGACTTGTAGTAGGGGATCGGCGTGTCGAACTCGTCGCGGTCGGCGACGGGCATCCGCTTCACCGGGTCGGCGAGGAGCATGTCCTTCGTGTAGATCAGGTCGTCGCGCGAGTACTCGGAGATCTCGAACTCGTTGCCGAGCGTGATCGCGTCGAACGGGCACGCCAGCTCGCAGTAGCCGCAGAAGATGCAGCGGCTCATGTTGATCTCGTAGATCCGCGCGTAGCGCTCGCCGGCGGACACGCGGTTGTCCGGCGTGTTCTCGGCGGCGACGACCCGGATGCAGTCGGCCGGGCAGGCGGCGGCGCAGAGCGAGCAGCCGACGCACTTCTCCAGCCCGTTCTCGTGCAGGTGCAGCTTGTGGCGGCCGCGGAAGCGCGGGTACACCGGCCGCTTGTACTCCGGGTACTGCTGCGTGATCGGCTTCTTGAACAGCTGGCCGAACGTGACGGCGAACCCCTTCAGCGACGAGATCGGCTGCGCCATCAGAAAATCACCACGAAGAGGGCCGTGATCACGGCGTTGACGGTCGCGATCGGCAGCAGCACCTTCCAGCCGAAGCGCATCAGCTGGTCGTAGCGCAGGCGCGGCAGCGTCGCGCGGATCCAGATGAACACGGAGAGCGCGATCAGCAGCTTGATCAGGAACCAGACGGGGCCGAGCGGTGCCCACGGGCCTTCCCAGCCGCCGAAGAAGAGTGTGACGGCGAGCGCCGACAGGACGATCACGTTCACGTACTCGGCCATCTGGAAGAGGCCCCAGCGCATGCCCGAGTACTCGGTGTGGTACCCGCCGACGAGCTCGGTGTCGGCCTCGGGCAGGTCGAACGGCGGCCGGTTGGTCTCGGCGACGCCGGCGATGAAGAAGATCACGAGGCCGACGAACTGCGGCGCCGCGTACCAGACGCTGTTCACCTGCGCGTCGACGATCGCCGACAGCGAGAGCGTGTGCGCCATCAGCACGACGCCGAGCACCGAGAGGGCGAGTGAGACCTCGTACGAGACCATCTGCGCGCACGTCCGCATCGAGCCGAGCATCGAGTACTTCGACTCCGACGCCCAGCCGCCGACGATGAACCCGTAGATCCCGAGCGAGCCGAGCGCGAAGATCACGATCAGCGAGATCGGCATGTCCGAGACCTCGCCGTTCACGTGGTAGTGCCAGATCTGCCAGCCCTCGCCCCACGGGATCACGCTGAACGCGAGCAGTGCCGTGAACGCGGCGAACGCCGGGGCGAAGAGGTAGAGGATGTCGATCGCCGCCATCGGCGCGAACGCCTCCTTGCGCACCATCTTGATCAGGTCGGCGAACGGCTGGAGGATCCCCTTCGGGCCGGCGCGGTTGGGGCCGTAGCGGAGCTGCATCCGGCCGAGGAGCTTGCGCTCGAACAGCGTCAGGAACGCCATCGAGATCAGCAGGACGTTGATCAGGATGACCGCCTTGATCAGCCCGATCCACCAGGGCTCGCCGTTGTTCAAGAGGTGCTCACCTCCACGGCCTGGTCGAGCTCGCGGACGTGCTCCTCGGCGGCACGGACGGCGCCGGTGACGAGCTTCTTGTTCACGCGCGCGCGCAGGGTGATCGACGTGCCGTTCGAGCGGACGACGACCTCGTCACCCGTCGAGATCTTGCGGATCCCGGCGTCGTGGACGGAGAGCTCGATCACGGCCTCCGGCCGCTGGAACTGGAGCTCCTCGACGCGCTCGACTTCGGGGCCCGAGAACAGGGGGCGGTAGCGCAGGAGCCGCAGGGGGCCACCCCTTGCGGTCGGCGCCTTAACAGTGCCTGGCACTGTTTGGGGCGCCGTGGGCTCCGCGCGCGGCGGAAGTGTCGCATGCTCCTCGGTGGAGACCTTGCGCTCGTGCGGGTCGACCTCGACGCCGAAGCGCTCGGCCAGCTTTGCGATCCAGGCGAGCTCGTCGGGCGCGGGCGGGATCACCGTGCGGCGCAGGCGCTGCGGGCGGCCCTCCAGGTTGACCATCGTCCCGTCGCGCTCGAGGGCGCCGGTCGCCGGCAGCACCAGGTCGGCGAGGCCGCGCAGTGCCTCGTGGAACATCGCGATCGCGATCACGGCGTCGGCCCGCTCGGCGAGCTCGCGGACGGCGGGGTCGTTCGCCGCATCGTCGCCGCTGACCAGCAGCAGCCCGATCTTCTCCGGCCGCTGAGGCTCGCCCTCGCCGGCGGCGTGCCAGGCCTCGGTGACCGCGCGCCCGTTCGCCGTCGCGGGGAGGTAGAACGCGGCCGCCGCGCCGAGCTCGGCGGCGAGCGCGGCGACCGTGGCGCCGCCCGCTCCCCCCGGGCCCGACCAGATCAGCACTGCGTGCTTCGCAGCCTTGATCCGCTCGCCCAGCTCCTTCGTCACGGTCTCGGCCACCGTCCCCGGAGCGCAGTTGACGGTCCCTGCGGCGCCGACGGTGACGACCTCGGCGCCGTGCCGGCCGGCCGCCTTGATCCAGAGCTCGACCACCGGTGCGCGTTCCTCGACCGGGTCGTCGCCGGCGACGACGATCAGGTCGGCGTCGCGGATCGTCGACAGCGGCGCGCGGAAGGCATCCAGCGCCGGCGAGGCCTGCTCGGGGAGCACGACCGCGTCGGAGCCGAGCCCCTGGCGCACGAAGCGGGAGAGCGCCTCGGCCTGCTCGACCGTCTCGCTCCCCGACAGGGCGAGCAGCACGGGCCCCTGGCGAAGCAGCCGCTCGGCCTCGTCCAGCGCCGCGTCCCACGAGAGCTCCTCGAAGCGGCGCTTGCCGATCCGCTTCAGCGGGTCGCGGACGCGATCGCGCGCGTACAGCGACGTGAACGAGAAGCGACCCTTGTCGCAGAGCCAGCCCTCGTCGATCTCGGGATGGTTGCGGGAGAGGATCCGCTTGACCTTGCCCTCGCGCGTGGTCGCCGTGATGTTGCAGCCGACCGGGCACAGGCCGCACACCGACGGGACGTTCTGGATCTCCCACGGCCGTGCCTCGAAGCGGTACTGCGTCGAAGTCAGCGCGCCGACCGGGCAGAGCTCGATCACGTTGCCGGAGAATGTCGCGCGGTACGGCTCGTCCTCGAACGTGGCGATGATCGAGTGTGCACCGCGGTCGCGGGCGATCAGCTGCCCGTCCTCGGCGACGCCCTCCGAGAACCGCGTGCAGCGGTAGCAGAGGATGCAGCGCTCGCGGTCGAGCGCGATCGCCGGCGAGATCGGGATCGGCTTCTCCATCGTCCGCTTCGGGAACGTGTTCCGGGTGTTGCCGGGGCCGTAGCGGAACGTCAGGTCCTGCAGCGGGCACTCGCCGCCCTTGTCGCAGACCGGGCAGTCGAGCGGGTGGTTGACGAGGATGAACTCGAGCGTCGCGTCCTGCGCCTCGGCGGCCATCGGTGAGGTCGCGGCCGTCTTGACGACCATCCCCTCGGCCGCGGTCAGCGTGCAGGCGGCCTGCGGCTTCGGCGGGCCGGGGGCGACCTCGCACAGGCACATGCGGCAGGCGCCGACCGGCGGCCCGAGCCGTGGCTCGTAGCAGAACACCGGGATCTCGATCCCCGCTTCGAGCGCCGCCTCGACGAGCCCTGTCCCTTTCGGGACCTGGATCTCGACGCCGTCGACGGTCAGCGTGACGAGCTCGGGGGTGCTCACGCGGGCACCACCTCGGCGGCATGCGCATGCGCGTGCTGCGCGATCGGGGCGAGCACGCCGTACACCGGCGACGAGTCGCCGAACGGGCAGCCGCGGTCGACGTGCGCCTGAAACTCCTCGCGGAACTTGTTGGCGTACGAGGCGATCGCCATCGCCGCCGTGTCGCCCAGCGGGCACAGGCACTTGCCGATGATCCGGTCGCAGACGGAGAGGAGCAGGTCGAGGTCGCCCTGCGTCGCGTCGCCCGCCTCGAGCTTGCGCAGGATCGCGGTCATCCAGCGTGTCCCCTCGCGGCACGGCGTGCACTTGCCGCACGACTCGTGCTCGTAGAACTCCGAGACACGGACGCCGAGCTGCACCATGCAGGTGCGGTCGTCGATGCAGACGATCCCGGCCGAGCCCATCGCCGTCCCGGCGGCGGAGAGCGAGTCGAAGTCGTAGCCGACGTCGATCTCGTCGCCCTTGAGGATCACCGTGGACGACCCGCCGGGGATGACCGCCTTCAGCTTGCGGCCGTCGGGGACGCCGCCGCCGAGCTCCTCGATGATCGCGCGCAGCGACATGCCGTTCTCGATCTCGTAGTTGCCGCCGTTGACCACGTGGCCGGAGATCGAGACGACGCGCGTGCCGGTCGAGTTCTCGACGCCGAGCTTCGCGTACTCCGCGCCGCCCAGCTCGAAGATCGGCGGCACCGTCGTCATCGTCTCGACGTTGTTGACGACGGTCGGCGAGGCGTACAGGCCCTGCACGGCAGGGAACGGCGGCTTGGTGCGCGGCTGGCCGCGCTTGCCCTCGAGCGACTCGAGCAGCGCCGTCTCCTCGCCGCAGATGTATGCGCCGGCGCCGCGGTGGACGACGATCGTGACGTCACCGCGGATGTCGGGCCGGTCCTCGATCTCCTGGAGCGCTGCGACGAGGATCTCGTACGGGCCGGTGTACTCGCCGCGGACATAGACGAACACGGCCTTCGACTCGACCCCGTGCGCGGTGATCAGGCACCCCTCGATGAACCGGTGCGGGACCCGCGAGAGGATCTCGTTGTCCTTGAAGCTGCCCGGCTCCGACTCGTCGGCGTTGACGACGAGGTAGTGCGGCTTCGGGATCACATCGGGCTTCGGCACGAACGACCACTTCATGCCGGTGGCGAAGAACGCGCCGCCGCGGCCGCGCAGCTGCGACGCCTTCAGCTCCTCGATCACCGCATCGGGCGCCAGCGCCCGCGCCTTGACGAGCGCCGTGTACCCGCCGATCGCCTCGTACTCGGCGAGCTTCGTCAGGTCGCGCTCGTCGGCGCCGCGGAGGACGAGCTGCCTACCCATCCTGCTTCAGCTCCTCGACGATCGCGGGCACGCCCTCGGCGTTCACGTGCAGCCGGTAGTGGTGGTCGACGGCGACGACGGTCGCCCAGCCGCAGCCGCCCAGGCACTCGATCGTCCGCAGCGTGACCTTGCCGTCCGGCGCTGGTCTCGCCGGCGCGGCAGCCGAGCTCCGACTCGAACGCCTCCACCACCTGCTGCGCGCCCGAGAGCGCGCACGAGACGTTCGTGCACACCTCGACCATGTGCTTGCCGACGGGCTCGAGGTTGTACATGTCGTAGAACGACGCGACCGACTGGCAGTACGCGGGCGTCAGCTCGAGCGCCTCGGCGACCTCGCGGAACGCCTCCGGCGGCAGCCAGCCGCCGTGGTGCTCCTGCGCGAGTCGCAGCGCGGGCAGCACCGCCGACCGGTGGTCGGGGTACTGCGCGGCGATCTCCTGCACGGCCGCGGTGAGTTCGGCACTCATCTGTCCACCTCGCCCATCACGCCGTCGAGCGAGCCGACGACGGCGATCATGTCCGCGATCAGCGCGTCGGTCATGCAGGTCGCGGTCGCCTCGAGCGCGACGAACGACGGCGCCCGGAACTTCACGCGCCACGGCTTCGGCCCACCCTCCGAGACGACGTAGCAGCCGAGCTCGCCGCGCGGTGACTCGATCACCGAGTAGATCTCGCCCTCGGGGACGCGGTAGCCCTCGGTGACGATCTTGAAGTGGTGGATCAGCGACTCCATCGAGGTGTGCAGCTCCTCGCGCGGCGGCAGCACGACCTTGCGGTCGTCGGCGATCCACGGCGCCGCTCGGCATGCCGTCGAGCGCCTGGTCGATGATCCGCAGCGACTGCCGCATCTCGTCCATGTGCACGAGGTAGCGGTCGTAGACGTCGCCGTTCTCATAGACCGGCACGTCGAAGTCGACCTCGTCGTAGGACAGGTACGGCGATGCCTTCCGCAGGTCCCAGTCGACGCCCGACGCCCGGAGCACCGGGCCCGACTGCCCGAGCGCGATTGCGTCGTCGGCGGAGAGCAGGCCGACTCCGACCGTCCGCTCCAGCCAGATCTTCTGGTTGGTCAGGATCGTCTCGAACTTGTCGATCGCGTCCGACATCTCCCCGACGAACCGCTTGCACTCGGGAAAGAAGCCGCGCGGGATGTCCTCGGCCAGTCCACCCGTCTGGAAGTAGCGGGTGTGCATGCGCGTGCCGCAGACCATCTCGGAGAGGTCGAGGATCTTGTCGCGCTCCTGGAACGTGTACCAGAACATCGAGATCGCACCCAGCTCCAGCGCCGAGGTCCCGAGCCACACCAGGTGCGAGTGGATCCGGTTCAGCTCGCAGAGCAGCATCCGCATCCACGACGCCTTCGGCGGGATCTCCAGGCCGAGGAGCTTCTCGATCGCGAGCACGAAGACGAGCTCGTTGTTCTGGAAGGAGACGTAGTCGATGCGCTCCGGGTAGGTGATGCACTTCCACCACGTCTTGTGCTCCATGTTCTTCTCGAAGCCGGTGTGCAGGTAGCCGACGACCGCCTCGATCCCGACGACGTCCTCGCCGTGCAGGTCGACGACCAGCCGGAGCACGCCGTGGGTGGAGGGGTGGTTCGGGCCGAAGTTGACCTGGAGCACGTCCTCGAGGTCGGGCGACACGATGATCGCCGTCGGGATCGGGCTCGGGATCCGGGTTCCCGGATAGATGGAGTCGGAGCCAGGCTGAAGCCCGGCACCGACGCCGCCGCCTGTCGGACGCTCGACGGTCGCCATCTACTCCTCCCCCGAGAACCGCACCGGCTCGCCGCCGATCGGGTAGTCCTTGCGCAGCGGGTGGCCCTCCCAGTCGTCGTCCATGAGGATCCGCTTCAGATTCGGGTGGCCCTCGGCGCGGATGCCCATCATGTCCCAGGCCTCCCGCTCGTGCCAGTCGGCGGTCGGCCAGACTCCGACGACGCTCGCCACCGGCTCGCCGTCGTCGAGCCACACCTGCACCCGCACGCGTGGCGCGCCCGGCTCGAGGCGCAGCAGGTGGTAGTTCATCGCGAACCGCTTCGGCTTCGGCGCGGGCACCCGGGCGAGCGCCGCCGTCCCGGGCGCGTTCAGGTCGCGCCCGCGGGCGGTGCCGTAGTAGCCGGCCGCGGGCTTCGTGCCCCAGCCGAGGTAGTCGGTCGCGGAGACGTCGGAGAGGAAGCGGAAGCCGAGCTCGTCGCGCAGGTACGTGCACGCCTCGATCAGGCGCGCCGGATCGACCACCAGCGTGGTCTCGCCGTGGCCCTCCTTCGTCTCGACGACCCCGGGCACTGCCTCAAAGCTCACTCGGCGACCCCGCGGATCTCGTAGGCCGGCGGGACGCCGCCCATGACTTTCTCGTGCAGGCGGATGATCCCCTCCATCAGCGCCTCCGGCCGCGGCGGGCAGCCGGGCACGTGGACGTCGACGGCGACGATCTTGTCGACGCCCTGGAGGATCGCGTAGTTGTTGAACATCCCGCCCGAGCTGGCGCAGGCGCCCATCGCGATCACCCATTTCGGCTCGAGCATCTGGTCGTAGATCTGGCGCAACGGCGCCGCCATCTTGTGAGAGACGCGGCCGGAGACGATCAGCAGGTCGGCCTGGCGCGGCGACGATCGGAACGCCTCCATCCCGAAGCGCGCGATGTCGTACCGCGACGCGACGATCGACATCATTTCGATCGCGCAGCACGCGAGCCCGAACGTGTCGGGCCACATCGACTTCGTCTGCGACCACGCGACCGCCTTCTGCAGCGTGGTCAGCATCAGCTTCTCCTCGAGCTCGTCGGCGCCGAGCTCCTGCTCGAACACGCCCGGCCCTTTCGTCGGCCAGAGAACGCGCTCCGACTGCAGCCCGAAGTCCCTCAGGCGTTTCACCGCCATTCCAGTGCCCCCTTACGCCAGATGTAGACGTACGCGACCGCCAGGATCGCCACGAAGAACAGCAGCTCGAAGAACGCGAACCAGCCGAGCGCATTGAGCTCGACCGCCAGCGGATACAGGAACACGATCTCGATGTCGAAGACGATGAACAGCATCGCCGTCAGGTAGAAGCTGACGGTGAAGCGCTGCTGCTTCGGCGGCCCCAGCGACACGCCCGACTCGAACGGGATCGTGCGGGCGCGCGTGCGGTGGCTCGGCTTCGTCGAAAAGATGAACGAGAAGGCCACCATCGTGAGCGGGATGGCGAACGCGAGCAACCCGAAGATCAGGAACGGCAACCAGCTGTCCAGCAACGCCCTACGTCCTCCTCCTTGGCCCTGGGCAGGCGGACACTAGCAAGTCGCCACAGGCCGCACGAAGCCACCGAAAAACCGCTCAACGATGCGTGCAGCGCGTGTCACAAAGTCGCCCCAAAAACGGGGGGTTCGCCGGCTCCGGGCCCGCTGCTACGATGAGCCCATGGCAACCCTCGAAGAGCCCGCCACCACCGTCGTCTCGCTCACCGAGCGCGCGGCGTCGAAGATTCAGGAGCTCCAGGCCGAGGAGCCCGGCACCGACGCGTCCGTGCTGCGCATCGCCGTCCAGGGCGGCGGCTGCTCCGGCTTCGAGTACGCGCTCGGCTTCGACAGCGGCCCCCAGGAGGGCGACCTCGAGCTCGAGTCCCACGGGGTGACGGTCGTCGTCGACCCGTTCAGCGCGCCGTATCTCCAGGGCGCCAGCATCGACTTCCTCGACGGGCTCCAGGAGTCCGGGTTCAAGATCGAGAACCCGAACGTCTCCTCCGCCTGCGGCTGCGGCCACTCCTTCCAGGTCGAAGACGGCGACGCTCCGGAGAGCGTCGGCGGCTGCGGCTCTGGTTGTTCTCACTGACGCGCCCCGACGCAGTTCACTCGCACGAGGTCGCTCCCGCAGGAATCAAGTCCGCGACCGGGCTCACGGCCAATCCGGCCGCAGCGGTTCTCGTCGACCGGCTGGACGGCATGCCGGTCTCGACGATCTGATTTCCCACCGCCCATAGGATCAGGGCGATGGAGGGAACCCTTCGCGTCGCGGTCGTCGGTTCAGGGCCGGCCGGGTTCTATGCCGCCGGGCACCTGCTCGACTCCGACCTGCCGGTCGAGGTGGACATGCTCGAGCGGCTGCCGACGCCGTGGGGCCTCGTCCGGCTCGGCGTCGCGCCCGACCATCCGAAGATCAAGGCGGTCTCGAAGGCGTTCGAGCGGATCGCCGCGCAGCCGGGCTTTCGCTTCCTCGGCTGCGTGGAGGTCGGGCGTGACCTGACCCACGAGGATCTCGCCGAGCTGTACGACGCCGTCGTCTACGCCGTCGGCGCGCAGACCGACCGGCGGATGGGCATCCCCGGCGAGGACCTTCCCGGCTCGTGGCCGGCCACGGAGTTCGTCGCCTGGTACAACGGCCACCCCGACTTCCAGGAGCTCACGTTCGACCTCTCCGGCGAGCGCGCCGTCGTGATCGGCGCCGGAAACGTCGCGGTCGACGTGGCGCGCATGCTCGCCCTCGCTCCCGAGGAGATCAACGCGACCGATACGACCGATGCTGCGATCGACGCGATCGTGAGCTCCGGGCTGAAAGAGATCGTGGTGCTCGCACGCCGCGGCCCCGCGCAGGCGGCTTTCACCACGCCGGAGCTGAAGGAGCTCGGCGAGCTGGCCGACGCCGACATCCTCGTCGACCCCGCCGACCTCGAGCTCGACCCGGCCAGCGAGGCCGCGCTCGAGACCGACACGAACGCCCGTCGCAACGTCGAGGTGCTCCGCGAGTACGCAGTCCGTCCGCCCGCGGGGAAGAAGCGGGCGATCCGGCTGCGCTTCGCGGTGTCGCCGGTGGCGATCCTTGGCGAGGACCGAGTCGAAGGCGTCGAAATCGTCAAGAACCGGCTGGTCGCCGGCGCCGACGGCCGCGTCAGCGCCGAGGCCACCGACGAACGCGAGACGATCGAGTGCGGGATCGTCTTCCGCAGCGTCGGCTACCTCGGCGTTGCGCTCCCGGGCGTCCCGTTCGACGACCGGCGGGCGACGATCCCGAACGACTGCGGCCGCGTCACCGACACGCCCGGCGTCTACTGCGCGGGCTGGATCAAGCGCGGTCCGAGCGGCGTGATCGGGACCAACAAGAAGGACGCGACCGAGACGGTCGACCTGCTGCTCGAGGACGCGCGCGCCGGGAAGCTGCACCGCGGTGATCCGGCCGCCACCGCGGAGACGGTCGAGGAGCGCCTGGCCGAGCGGCGCGTCGAGCACGTCACCTACGCCGGCTGGGAGGCGATCGACGCGGAAGAGCAGCGCCGCGGCGAGCCGCACGGCCGCCCGCGGGTCAAGTTGTGCTCGTGGGACGAGCTGCGCGCTGCGGCTCTCTCCAGGTAGTCCCTCGTTCGAGGGACGTCCCCGCCTCCGAGAACGCCGATTCATCCCGGTATGGAGGTCCGTCTTCGCCAGGTCGAGTGCCTGAACTGCGGGCACCGCCGCGCCGTTCGCCAGGCCGAAAAGCGCTCGGCCCTCGACGAGTGCCCGCGGTGTCACTACGTCGGCTGGGCTTCGAGCGCGGAGCTCTCCGAGCGCACCCGGCGGCTGCTGCGCGAGCGGCCCGTCGAGCGGCGTCACCTGCGCGCCGTGTGAAGTGCCCGTGGCTAGAGTGCGCGGCATGGCGCAGACCGAGGACGGGGCCCAGCTCTGGGGCGGCGAGACGACCAAGGCGATCGGCAACTTCCCGGTCTCCGGTGAGCCGATTCCACCGCCGGTCGCGCGCTGGCTGGGCCGGATCAAGGCCGCCGCGGCCCGCGTGAACGCCGAGCTCGGCCTGCTCGACGCCGACAAGGCCGAGCGGATCGCCGCTGCCGGCGACCGCATCGGCGCCGGTGAGCTCGACGACCAGTTCCCGATCGACGTCTTCCAGACCGGCTCGGGCACGTCGTCGAACATGAACGCGAACGAGGTGATGGCCGCCCTCGCAGGTGACGACGTCCACGCGAACGACGACGTCAACATGGGGCAGTCGTCGAACGACGTCTTCCCGTCGGCCGTCCACCTGGCGGCGCTCGACGAGCTCGTCAACGACCTGATCCCCGCGCTCGCGAAGCTCGGCGACTCGCTCGCCGCGAAGGCGGTCGAGTTCGACGACGTGGTCAAGTCGGGCCGCACCCACTGGATGGACGCCGTGCCGGTCACCCTCGGCCAGGAGTTCGGCGGATACGCGGCGCAGGTGCGCCAGGGCGTCGCGCGCGTCGAGTCGACGCTCGAGCGGGTCGGCCAGATCCCGCTCGGCGGCACCGCCGTCGGCACCGGCATGAACACACACCCGGAGTTCGCCGCCCGCGTTCGCGACAGGCTCGCGGCCGACTCGGGCCTGGCGATCCTGCCGCCCGCCGACCCGTTCGAGTCGCAGGCCGCCCGCGACGGCCTGGTCGAGGCGTCCGGCGCGCTGAAGACGGTCGCGGTCTCCCTGACGAAGATCGCGAACGACCTGCGCTTCATGGGCTCCGGCCCCCGCGCAGGGCTGGCCGAGATCTTCCTGCCCGAGCTGCAGAAGGGCAGCTCGATCATGCCGGGCAAGGTCAACCCCGTGATCCCCGAGGTCGTCACCCAGGTGGCCGCGCAGGTGATCGGGAACGACGCCGCGATCACGGTGGGCGGCATGCAGGGGCACTTCGAGCTGAACGTCTTCGTCCCGCTGATCGCCCGCAACCTGCTCGACTCGATCAAGCTGCTCGCGTCCGCCTCCCGGCTGCTGGCCGAGAAGTGCGTCGACGGCATCGAGGCGAACGCGGAGACCTGTGAGCGGTACGCCGAGCTGACGCTTTCGGCGGCGACCGCGCTGAACCCGTACATCGGCTACGACAAGGCCGCCGAGATCGTGAAGACGGCGGCCGCCTCGGGCCGGTCGCTGCGGGAGGTCGCACGCGACGCCGGTGTCGAGGAGTCCGTTCTGGACGAAGCCCTCGACTACCGGAAGATGGCCAAACCGCACGACGCCTGACCCGTCCGGCCGTCTGAATGTCGAAGGGGCCGCCTTGCGGCGGCCCCTTCGTGTCGAGCGATGATTCGGGCGAGGCCTACGTGCACCAGTACGAGCAGAGGTAGTTCTCCACTCCATAGGCGTAGTTCAGCCCGAGTGGCGTACCCCGGCCGGTGACGTTGTCCCAGCCCTTGTTCGTCTTCAGCGACGAGTCCTCGTTGAACGTTCTCACCGAGTAGAGCAGGCCGCTGTCGGCGTTCTGGCCGTTGGCGTAATCCACGCGGACGTTGCCACGGTCGAACGTATTGTTCACGTCGTAGAAGCTGTCGTGCGAGAGCAGGTAGACCATCGGATTGGCGAACCCGATCGTCCCGACCCAGCCGAATCCGGGGTAGAAGAACGCCCCGAAGTCGCCCTGGACGGCGGCATTCAGGCCTGCCAGGAGCGGCGAGGCCAGGCTCGTGCCGCCGATGCGGAACTCACCGTAGTTGATGCCCGCAGACCCGAACTCCGTGTCCAGGCTGAAGTCCTGGGTCTGCCCGATGAGCATCCCCGTGGTCGGATCCGCGTCCATCGCGATGTCCGGCACGGCACGCCCACCCGACTTGTTGCTCTTGACGATGCCGTCCTGGTAGTACGGCTGGGTGAACAGCTTCGTGTCGGTGTAGCCACCGCCGGCCCCGTACTGGAACGGAGCGACCAGTTCCCAGAACGCCGCCTTCGGCTTCGGCTTGGCGTTGTTCGGTGCCGCAACCGGCGTGACGAGGCTGTACTTCGCCGTGCCCCAGCCACTCTCGAAGATGCGCTGGTTGTCTGCGCCGGCTGCAAGAGATGTCCCGCCGACGGCGGTGATCCACTCGTCGGAGGCCGGGTAGTCCGGGGACTTCCAGCCGGTGTTGGCGACCTCGTCGCCGTCATCGCCGGACGAGAAGTTGTACCCGATGCCCTCGAGGGCGCCGGTCTCGAAGATGTTGTCGTACGCCGCCACGAGGGCCGCGTCGACGGTCGGATAGCGGACGCCGAGGTACATGAAGTACAGCGGCTGTCCCCACGAGTTGGTGACGATCGAGGCGGAGTCGTCCGCCGCGATCTGTGCGAGCTGTGCCATCAGGTCGTCGTCGAAGCAGCTCGCCGCGCCGTAGTAGAGAACGTTGGCGTTGGGAGCCATGGCATGCACGGCCTCGACGTCGAGCGCCTGCTCGCCGTACCAGCCGTTGCCGCCGCAGTCGCCTTCCGTGCTCCCATCCTCGGCGACGCTGTTGTCGGTGAACGAGCCGTAGTCGTTGGCGAACGACATGCCGTTGTCGTTGTTGTCCGCGTACGTGTTCGCGTCGGACAGGAGGTTCGGCGAGTCGTACGCGTCGGTGATCGCGACGTACTGACCGGTGCCGAGCTCGCCCGGGTCGCCGAGCTGGTCGACGCCGTAGGCCCCGCGGAGCTGCGGTGGGGTGTATCCGCAGATCGAGTAGGGCAGTTGCTTGCCCTTGAACTTCGGCAGGCCGGTCGAGATCCACGTGCCGTACGCGTCGGAGCACGTGTTCGTGTTGACGAACCCGCCCGGAGGACCGAAGTCGTTCGGCTTGACAATCGTCGGGTGCGTCCTGTGGCCGAGCGTCGCAAGACCGGTCACCGTGATGATCTTGTCGGCGAGCGCCGACGGGACCGTCAGGTCGGTCGTCGGTGCCTGCTCGACGACCTTGTTGACCATGTACTGGCCCAGCTTCGTGGTGAACGCTCCATTCATCGCCGCGGTCGTCCCGGACACCGCAACGAAGAAGTTGTTCGGCCCGACGCGGTCGATGTGCAGACCCGTGCCGGTCGCCCAGGTCGTGATCGCCGCAACCTGGGCCGAGGTCGGCGCGTACTGCGCGCGGACCTGGTCGGCGGACAGGTAGTGGCGGAACTGCGAGCTCTTCGGATCGCTGACTGCCTTCGCGGCCGCAGCGAGACCCGCTGCGTCCGGAGACGTCAGCCAGATCTTCGCGTGCTGCGGCGTCGCGGACGGTGTCGGTGCCTTCAGCGGCACGGCGCCCGTCCATGACGGCGACGAGTCAGGCAGTGCATACCTGCCGTCGGGCGGGTTCGGCGAACCCGCACTGGCCACTGTGGTGGCAAGTGCGGCAACGCCGACCACGGTGGTCGTGAGCAGGCCAAATCTGCGCCAGAAACGCTTCGAACTCAACGTCGTCTCCTCCCCTCGCTTCGACCGGGCACAACGTCCTCCCGGCCCAGAGCCGATTGTTACCACCCGCATCTAAGATTCGCAAGGCAATGCTGACCCATGCCGTCGGACTCAGGGCAGCGACCGGGGTTGCGGTCGCCGGAGTGTTCGTCCTCGGCGCCTCTCCTGCCGGAGGCGCCTCCGTCGCCGTTTCGAGCGCAAGTGCGGGCGCCCGCCCGGTTGCGTTGACCGTGACGATCGGGACCGATCTCCGCTGTGGACGCCTGAACGGGCCGAGCGTGGCCGTGCGCCTGCCGGCCGCGGCGCGGGTCCCGCGCACCGTGCCCCGGTCGGCGGTGCTCGTCGGCGGGGCGGCCGCCGGCCGTGTGTCCGTGGTCGGCCACACGGTCACCGCCTACCTCCCCACGGGGAGGCCCGTGTGCAACACGATCGCGCCCGGCGTCGTGCACGTCGTGATCACCCGCGCGGCGAACATCGGCAACCCGCCTGCGCCCGGCCGGTACGCCGTCGTCGTGACGGTCGGCGGGGAGCAGTGGGCGCCGGCGTTCACCGTCCGATGACCCGCTGTGCCTGGGCGCCGGACGCCGACGCCGCTCTACGTCGCGTACCACGACGACGAGTGGGGCGTGCCGTCGCACGACGAGCGGCACCTGTTCGAGATGCTGGTGCTCGAGGGCGCGCAGGCCGGCCTCTCGTGGTCGACGATCCTGCACAAGCGCGAGGGCTACCGGCAGGCGTTCGCGGGCTTCGACGTCGAGCAGGTCGCGCGGTTCGGCGCCCGTGACGTCGAGCGCCTGCTGGGCGACGCGCGGCATCGTCCGGAACCGGCTGAAGGTCGAGTCGGCGATCTCGAACGCGAGGGCGACGATCGAGAGCGGCGGGCTCGACGAGCTGCTCTGGTCGTTCGTCGACGGCGCGCCGAAGGTCAACCGGTGGCGATCGCTGTCGGAGCTGCCGGACCAGACCGAGGAGTCACGGGCGATGTCGAAGGAGCTGAAGCGCCGCGGGTTCCGCTTCGTCGGCCCGACCGTCTGCTACTCGCTGATGCAGGCGTGCGGCCTGGTCAACGACCACGTCCTCGGCTGCTTCCGGTACGCGGAGGTCTAGTAGCTCGGAGGCTTGGAGTCGCGCTCGAAGTCCGAGCCGATCCCGACGCCGCCGACGTACGAGCCGCCGATCGACTGGTCGTCCTTGAAGCTCTCGTAGTCCTTGTCGGCCTCGTCGCGTGCGGCCTCGGAGTCGTCTGCGACACCTTCCTCGACGCGCTTGGTCGAGTCCTTCCTGAACCAGTCAAAGAGTCCCATCTCAGTAGGCTACCGCGCCGCGGCCCGTTTCGGCGGCGTGACGCTGTTCGTCGGCGCGGTACGACGAGCGCACGAGCGGGCCGGAGAACACCGATCCGAAGCCGAGCGCCTCGCCCTGCTCGCGAAACCAGCGGAACTCGTCGGGATGCACCCAGCGGTCGATCGCCGCGTGCTTCGCCGACGGCTGGAGGTACTGGCCGATCGTGACGACGTCGACGCCGTGCCCGCGCAGGTCGCGCATCGTGTCGACGACCTCGTCGTTCGTCTCGCCGAGGCCGACGATGATGCCGCTCTTCGTCAGGACGGGATAGTCGGCGATCTCCTTGGCCCGGGCGAGCAGCCAGAGCGCCTTGTCGTACGACGCCTTGGCGCCGCGCATGCGCGCGTGCAGCCGGCGGACGGTCTCGATGTTGTGGTTGAACACGTCGGGCCGCTCGGCGATCACGACGGCGAGGGCCTCCTCCTCGACGCCGAGGAAGTCGGGCGTCAGGATCTCGATCGACGCGCCGGGCACCTTGTGCCGGAGCGCGCGGATCGTCGCCGCGTAGTGGCCGGCGCCGCGGTCGGGGACGTCGTCGCGGTCGACCGACGTGATGACCACGTGCTTTAGCTCCATCTGCGCCGCGGCCTGCGCGAGCCGCAGCGGCTCCAGCGGGTCGGGCGGCGACTCGGGGCGGCCCGAGTTGACGTAGCAGTAGCGGCACGCGCGGGTGCACGTCTCGCCGAGGATCTGGAACGTCGCAGTGCCCTTGCCCCAGCACTCGCCGATGTTCGGGCAGCGGGCCTCCTCGCAGATCGTGTTCAGGCTCGCGCCGTGGAGGAGCTTGCGGACATCGTGGTAGCGCGAATCGGACCGCGGAGCGCGGACCTTCATCCACTCCGGCCGGCGGGGCCGTTCGGCGACAGGGAGCGACGGCTCCATGAGCCTCAGTCTACGGAACGCAGGGTGAGAACTCGGAGGTGTTCCCGGCCGGAACCGGTCGACACCCGACCCGTGGCGTCGCTCCACCCCGGGGACTGTACTCGCTCTCCGGCCGGACTGGGGCTAGCGAGGCCCGGCGGCGATCGCCTGGTTCGCCATCCGGATCAGGATCGGCTTCTCGCCCTTCGGGAGATCCTTGATCTGCCACGTGTAGAGCACACCCTGGTGCGTGAACCAGAACGACGTCGGCGAGCACGAGCCGCCGCAGGTGAACGCGTGGTAGATCGCCGGGTCGCCCGAGGCGAGGCGGACGTTCGCCTTGCCCGGGAGCTTCGCGCCACGCTTGCCCTCGAAGGTGGCGACGAAGCAGGCGTTCGCGCCGTGGCAGTTCGGGGCGCCCTCGAGTGAGAGCTCGTAGTAGCCGCGCTGGGCGCGCGCTCGACGCATAGAGCTTGTAGGTGCCGCCGAGCGGGAGCGTCGACGGCAGCAGCACCGGCACCGTCGTCACCTGCTTCACCTTCGGCAGCTGCCGCCCGAACGCCTTGAGCAGGTCGACGTTGCGCGCAGGAGCGGCCAGGGCGGTTGCCGAGACGGCCAGAGCGAGGACGGCGACGGCGGCGAGGCGCTTCATCCGGACGCGAGCTTCGCATGCCGGGGTGCGGACGACAACTCCTCGAACTCGAGGTCGAACACGTCGGCGATCGCGGCGGCCGCGGCCGGGCGGACGTCGTCGACGGTGAGCGGCCGGCCGAGCTCGCGCGACATCGTCGTGAAGGCGGCGTCCTCGAGGCCGCAGGCGGTGATCCACTCGGTGAACGGCGCCGGGTCGAGGTCGACGTTCAGCGCGTAGCCGTGGGTCGTCACCCACCGCGAGATGTGGACGCCGATCGAGGCGATCTTCCGCGGCGGCGGGTGCAGCCAGACCCCGGTCAGCCCGTCGATCCGCGTCGCCTCGAGCGTCGAACGCGGCCAGCGTGCGGATGAGCGCCTCCTCGAGGTCGCGGCAGTACTTGCGAACGTCGCGCCCGTGCCGGTTCAGGTCGAGGATCGGGTAGCAGACCAGCTGACCCGGCCCGTGGAACGTGGACTTCCCGCCGCGGTCGGTCTCGACCACCTCGACGGCGGCACCGGCGGGCACGTGGAGCTCGCCGTCGTCGGTGCGGCGCCCGAGCGTCACGACGGGCGGGTGCTCGAGGAAGATGACCGTGTCCGGCGCCGTCCCGTCCTTCACCGCGTCGGCGAGCTGCGCGCTGGAGGTCCCACGCCTCGCCGTAGGGCGTCTCGCCGAGGTGGATGACGTGTCCGTTCACGCCGTCGACTGTAGCCGCCGTGGCCGGTCCGGCGGTGTCACAGCTTCGTGACGTTTTCGATCCCGTCTCTGAGACCGGGGGTGAAACGATTGCGTCACGATCCGTCCACAGGGTCCGGCTCAACGTCCGTCGAGGAGGATCGTCCAGCGTTCGACCGAGACCGTTTCGAGCATGCCGTTCTGTGTCCAGTTGTCCTCGGCGAGGCGGGCGTGGACGGCGTCCTCGGACGGTGCGTCGACGATGTGCAGCACCTCGCGGTCGCCCTCGAGCGGGCCGCCGAGCAGGATGAAGCCGTCCGCGACCATCTCGTCCATGATCCGCGCGTGGTCGTCCCAGCCGTCCTGCTCGCGCAGGTCGCGGCTCCAGTCCCAGGGGCCCCCGCGTCTCCGCCGGACGGCCCAGTAGGTCAGTATCGCTCCTGGCCCCAGGTCTGGAGCTTGTCGCGCAGGTCGCGGAGGAACCGGCCGGCCAGCGCGCCGTCGACCAGGCGATGGTCGTACGTGAGCGTGACGTTCATGATCGGCCGGATCGCGAGCACGTCCTCGCCCCGGTCGTCCTGGACGACCCACGGCCGCTTGACGACCGCGTAGGTGCCGAGGATCCCGGCCTGCGGCTGACTGATCACCGGCGTCCCGTGGAAGGTGCCGTAGCCGCCCGGGTTCGTGATCGTGAACGTGCCGCCCTGGACGTCGTCGGGCAGGAGCTGCTTGTTCCGCGCGCGCTCGGCGATGTCGGTGACGGCACGAGCCATCCCGAGCAGGTTCAGGCCCTCGGCGTTCCGGACGACCGGGACGATCAGGCCCTTCCCGTCGGTGAGCTCGACCGCGAAGCCGAGGTTGACGTAGTTGCGGGTGACGATCTGGTCGCCGCGGATCTCGCCGTTGATCCACGGGTACTCGAGCAGCGTGTCGGTCGCCGCCCGCGCGACGAAGATCAGGTAGGTCGGGTTCACCCCGTAGCTCTTCTGGTACTCGCCCTTGAGCTGCTCGCGGATTGCGACCACCTTCGACATGTCGACCTCGATCGCGCTGGTCACGTGCGCGGCGGTGTCGAGCGAGCGGCGCATGTGCTCGGCGATGCCCTTGCGCATCGCCGTCATGGGCTCGAGCGTCTCCCCGCCGGCGGCGGTCACCGGCTGCGGCGTCGCTGCGGGCACCGGCGGTGCGGCCCCTTCCACAGCAGGTGCGGGCGCGGCGGGTGCTGCGACGGCGCCGGACTCGATGAACGCGAGGATGTCCTTCTTCGTGACGCGCCCGCCCTGGCCGGTGCCGGGTACCGAGCCGACGTCGACGCCGTGCTCGGCGGCGATGCGCGCGACCACCGGCGAGACGAAGGTCTTGCCGTTGTCGCTCGCGGCGGGTGCGGCGGGGGCCGGAGCGGCGGGCGTCGGCGCAACGGGCGGCCCGATGCTCTCGGCGCTCGACGGTGCGTCGGCCTCGGCGGCTGCCTGGGCGGTCGCGGGCTCCGGCACGGGCTCGGGCTCCGGCTCGGCGGCGGGCGCCGACGCGTCCGCGCCCTCGGGCCCGATCTCCGCGAGCTTCGCCCCGACGTCGACCGTCTCGCCCTCCTGGACGAAGATCTTCAGGACGACGCCGCTGCCGGGGCTCGGGATCTCGGTGTCGACCTTGTCGGTCGAGATCTCGAGCAACGTCTCGTCGGCCTCGATCGCCTCGCCCTCGTTCTTCAGCCACTTGACGATCGTCCCCTCCGAGACGGAGACGCCCATCTGCGGCATGACGACCTCGATGATCGTGCCGGTGGCCATCAGTACGCCGCCAGCTCGCGCAGTCCGGCGGCGACGGTCTCGACCTGCGGAATGAAGGCCTTCTCGAGCGGCGGCGAGAACGGGACGGGCGTGTCTGGCGCGGCGATCCGCTTGATCGGCGCGTCGAGCGACTCGAATACCTCTTCGGCGATCGTCGCGGCGATCTCGGCGCCGAAGCCGCCGGTGCGCGTGTCCTCGTGGAGGACGAGCACCTTCGACGTCTTCGCGACGCTGGCGAGCACGGCGTTCTTGTCCCAGGGCATCACCGTGCGCAGGTCGATCACCTCGACCGAGACGTCCTCCCTGGCCAGCTCCTCGGCCGCCTCGTCGGCCGTGTGCACCATCGCGCCCCACGTGATCACGCTGATGTCCTCGCCCTCGCGGTGCGTGCGCGCCTCGCCGAAGGGGATCGTGTAGCGCTCCTCGGGCACCTCGGCCTTCAGCCGCCGGTAGAGATGCTTGTGCTCGAAGTAGAGAACGGGGTTCGGGTCCTCGATCGCGGTCGCGAGCAGGCCCTTGGCGTCCTCGGGCGTCGCCGGGCAGACGCACTTCAGGCCCGGGATGTGCGCGAACGAGCTCTCCGGGTTCTGCGAATGGAACGGGCCGCCGGAGAAGCCGCCGCCCGACGGGAGCCGGACGACGATCGGCACGGGCGTCCCCGCGCGGTAGAACTGCTTCGCGGCGACGGTGACGAGGTGGTCCCAGGCGCAGGAGACGAAGTCGGCGAACTGCATCTCGGCGACGGGCCGCATGCCCATCAGCGCCGCGCCGGTGCAGGAGCCGACGATCGCGGTCTCGGCGAGCGGCGCGTCGATCACGCGCCACGGCCCGAACTCCTCCTGGAAGCCCTGCGTGACCTTGAAGGCGCCGCCGTAGACGCCGACGTCCTCGCCGATCACGTACACGCGGCGGTCGCGCCGCATCTCCTGGCGGAGGCCGTCGGAGATCGCCTGCAGGTAGGTGCGCTCGGCCATTACTTGTGGTGGGGCGTGTCGAGGTCTTCCGGCGAGGCGTACACGCCCGTCAGGGTGGTCGCCCCGTCCGGGAACGGCGACTCGTCGGCGCGCTTGATCGCGTCGTTCAGCAGCTTCTTGATGTCGGAGGCGATCTCGTCCTCCTCCTCTTCGCGGAGGTCGGCGTTGTCCTTCAGCCAGGTGCGGAACCGCTCGACCGGATCGGCCTTCGCCCACTCCTCGAACATGTCCTTCGGCACGTAGAACGCGTCGTCGTGGACGGCGTGGCCCTCCATGCGCAGGGTCATGCACTCGATCAGGGTCGGCCCGCCGCCCGAGCGCGCCTTCTCGATCGCGCGCTTCGCCTCGCGGTAGACGGCGAGGACGTCGGTGCCGTCGACGACGATGCCGTCGAAGCCGTACGCCTGCGCGCGGTCGGCGACGTGCTCCGTCGCGAACTCGAGGTGGGACGGCGTCGAGTACGCCCACTGGTTGTTGTCGCAGATGAACACCATCGGCAGGCGCTTGACGCCGGCGAAGGTCATCGACTCGTGCGCGTCGCCGCGCGCCGAGGCGCCCTCGCCGAACCAGCCGATCGCCACGCGCGACTCCTCGCGGATGCGGAAGGCGAGCGCTGCGCCGACGGCGACGGGGAGCATCGCCGGGAGGTGGCTGACCATCGAGATCGTGCCGAGGCGGGCATCGCCCATGTGCGAGTTGCCCTCCTTCCCCTTCGACGGCCCGTCGGCGCGGCCCATGAACTGCGCGAAGATCCGCCACGGCTCCAGGCCGCGGGTGACCTGGACGCCCATGTCGCGGTGCAGCGGCGTGCCGACGTCATCCGGGCCCATCGCGGTCGCGACGCCGACGGCCGCGCCCTCGTTGCCGCGGCCCGTGTAGAACGAGCCGGGGATCTTGCCCTGCTTGTACAGGATGTGGCCACGCTCCTCGATCCCGCGCGTGATCAGCATGTTCCGGTAGACGGTGAGGAGGTCGTCGCGGTCGAGGCCGGCGTCCTTCACCTCCGTCAGCGACCCGACGGGCTCCGCTTCGCGTGCGATCGCCACGAGGCGGAACTCTACCGAGTGGCGCGCACCTCGGAAGCGCGGGATACTCGCGGCGTGAAGTACCTGTCCGTTTCGGCCATGGTGGCCTGCCTCTCCCTGATCGGCGTGGGTAGCGCCGCCGCGCGGGTCTCGACCGCGTCATTCACCTCCCGGGTGCACCCCGGTGACGATGCGTCCCTGACCGTGCACGTCTCCCCGTCGGCGCGGTGCACGATCGTGGTTGTCTACGACACGGTCGTCTCGCGCGCACGCGGTCTCGGCGCGAAGACCGGCTCGACGGTCACCTGGCACTGGCGCGTCGGCTCCTCGACGCACGCGGGCACGTGGCCCGTCGTCGTCTCGTGCGGGAACAGCGGGACGCTACGCCTACGCCTGCGCGTGCTGCCCGGCTGATTCGAGACCGGCCAGGAGGTTCCACCGCTCGTCCACGTGCGCCTGGATCGTCTCGACCTGCTCCGCGGCAAGGTGGCCGAAGCGGCCCTGCGTCTCGAGGAACTGGCGCACAGGCACCTCGTGCTTCGGCCGGAACGTGATCGTCCACTCGCCGTGATCGCAGGCGAACAGCGGGAAGTACCTCGACTCGACGGCGAGCCGCGTGATGTCGACCGACCGGTCGGTCCCGTACCGCCAGCCCGGCGGGCACGCGCCGAGGATGTGCAGGAAGCGGAAGCCCTCGATCTCGGTCGCCCGCGCCACCTTCGTCCGGAAGTCCTTCAGCATCGGCACCGACCCGGCGGCCAGCGTTGCGACGTACGGGATCCCGTGGGCGGCCATGATCCGGGCGATGTCCTTCTTCCGGCCCGATCTCGGCGCCGCCGCAGGCGTGGTGGTCGTCCACGCGCCCTCGGGGGTGGCGCCCGACTTCTGGACGCCCGTGTTCATGTACGCCTCGTTGTCGTTGAGCACGTAGATGATGTCCTCGTTCCGCTCGGCCGCCGCCGAGAGCCCGGAGAAGCCGATGTCGCACGTGCCGCCGTCGCCCGCCCAGACGACGACGTTCGTCCGGTCGAGCCCGCGCAGCCGCAGGCCGGCCTTGATCGCCGAGGCCTCCGCCGCGGCCGACGCGAACGGCGTCAGGTGGACGGCGACCTTGAACGCGTTCACCGGCCAGATGCCGGAGATGATCGTCCAGCACGACGCGGGGATGACGAGGACGGTGCTCGTGTCGGGCGACGCCGCGGCCAGCTCGCCGAGCACGTGGCGGATGTTGATCGCCGGCCCGCAGCCGGCGCACGCGGCGTGGCCTGGGAGCAGGAGCCGCTCCTCGCAGACGACGTCGTCGACCCAGCCGGCCACCGCTACACCCCCTCCGGGACGAACAGCGGCTCGAGTTCCAGCTCGAGGCGCTCAGGCCCGCTCGACCGCGTCTCGCGGAGCGCCCAGCGCAGCGTGTCGGGCGTGACCTCGGTTCCGCCGATGCCGCAGATCACGTTGGTCACGGCCCGCGCGCCCGGAAGCCGGAGCGCCCGCACGTCGCCGCCGAGCGGCCCGAACGAGCCGAACGCGGCGGCGCGGTCGACCACGCAGACGTGACGCGCGCCCGCCAGCGCGGCGGTCAGCCGGGCGGCGGGGAACGGCCGGTACGCGTGGACGCGGACGATGAGCAGGTCGCCGTCGTCCTCGAGCAGCTCGAGCGCCGTGTCGCCGATCGTCCCGATCGTGACCAGGGCGGTGCCGGCGGCGGGATTGCCGGTCAGCTGCAGCGATCCCGTCTTCGCCCGTCCGAAGTGGTGCGCGAAGTCGGCGGCGACGGTCTCGACCACGGACTCCGCCGTCTTCATCGCGTCGACCACGTGGTGCTGGAACGCCGCGTAGTCGCGCGGCTCCGGGAGCTCGGAGAACGCGTGCGGGACGGCCGGGTCGAGGATCCAGCCGGCCGGCGGGTCGAACGGGGGCACGAATGCGTCCACCACCGGCTGCGCCGGGACGTCGACGACCTCGGACGTGTGCGAGAGCAGGAAGCCCTCCTCGCACACCATCACGGGCAGCATCACGGTCTCGGCGATCCGGTAGGCGCAGATGACGCTGTCGAGCACCTCCTGCGCGGACGAGCAGTAGAGCTGCACCCAGCCCGTGTCGCGCTGGCTCATGCTGTCCGTGAGGTCGGTCTCCAGGCTCCAGGGGGCGAAAACCGACCGGTTGACGTTGACCATCACCAGCGGCACGCGCTCGCGCGACGCGCGGTGCAGTTGCTCGTGCGCGTACAGCAGCCCCTGCGACGAGGTGGCCGTGAACGTGCGCACGCCGGTGCGCGCGGCGGCGATCACCCAGGCGAGCATCGAGTGCTCGCTCTCGAGGTTCGCGTAGACGACGTCGTCGCGGCCGGCGACCAGGTCGGCGAGCCGCTCCACGATCAGCGTCTGCGGGGTGATCGGGTAGCAGCCCAGTGCCTGGGCGCGGGACAGCACGACCGCATAAGCGGCGGCCTCGTTCGCCGTCATCACCGTGCGGCCGACCGGCACGGAAACGGTCACGCCCGCACCTCCTCCATCCCGATCGCGTTCCGCACCGGGCAGACGTCCTCGCAGATGCCGCAGCCCTTGCAGTACAGCTCGTCGATCGCGATCACGCCGTCCGTCCGGGTGATCGCGCCCTCAGGGCAGAACAGCGCGCACAGTGCGCAGGCGTTGCACGCCTCGTGCAGCACCGGCCGCTCCTCCGACCACGAGCCGGTGTGGTTGACGAGCGAGTCGGTGATGCTGATCGGGAAGAGGACGTCGGCGCGGTGGGGCGGCGGCGGGGGCGCATGCTCGGCCGGCGCGTCGCCCGAGAGCGTGCGCTGGTGCGTGCAGCGCCGGTACCCGTCGCGCGCCGCGGCGATGTTCGGCCGGGCCAGCGGGCCCATCCGCGCCTCGATCGCCTGCTCGAGGTGCTCCAGCCCGTCGGGCAGCAGCAGCCGGACGCACGCGCCCAGCACGGCGGTGTTGCCCATCGGCCGCCCCTCCGAGGAGAGGATCCCCTTGGCGAGGGCGATCGTCGAGGCGGGCACGCGGGCGATGTCGAACGCCCCGGTGTACGGGAAGCGGGAGTCGCGGTTGAGGACGACGAGCCCGCCCGGCCGGACGCGGTCGAGCATCGGCGCCGACGGCGGCGCCGCGGCGACCGTGACGAGCACGTCGCACTCGCGCAGCTTGTACCGGCGGTGGATCGGCGCGTGCTCGTCCCAGCGGAAGAACGCCGAGATCGGCGCTCCGCGGCGCTCGGCCTTGAACTCGGGGAAGCTCTGCACCCAGTAGCCGGCGCGCGCGAACGTGTCCGCGAGGATCTGCGACGCCAGTACGACGCCCTGGCCGCCGCGACCGACGATCAGCATCTCCTTCACGCAACGGCTCCTTCTGGGGGGACACTTCACTATCGACCCGGAGGCATCCCGCTACCCGGTCAAATCTGACCAGCAGGGCTATGCTCGAGGCGTGGGCAAGGCCTCGGACTGGCTCCGCGAGGAGCGGCGCAAGGTGCTCGGCGACTGGGTCGCCGTCTGCCTCGGGTGCGGCTTCGCGCAGCGCTACTTCGAGGAGTGGGAGTCGGAGTTGCCGGCCGCCTGCCCGCAGTGCGCGGGCGAGATGCGGTGGCGCTGCCCGTCCTGCAACGCCCCGTTCTCGTCGGTGTTCGCCGTCGAGTGCGAGGAGTGCGGCGGCGAGTTGCGGCCGAACGAGCAGTTCGGCGTGCCGATTCGGAAGTCGACCTAGTGGGAGACCCAGAGCTTCAGGCCGACCAGCGCGAGCCCTAGCCCGAGGTTGATCGCGACGATCACGAGCGTCGCGAGCGCGCCGAGCTTCTCGGCCCGCGCGAACGCGAACCCGGTCGCGACGAGCACGCCCAGGCCGCTCGCGACCGCGAGCCAGAGCGCGGTCTTCTCCGCGACCACTCCGAAATGTCCGAGGAGCAAGGCGCCCAGCGGGATCACCGCCGCCTCGATGATCGAGCTCTCGTGCCGCGCGATCTCGAACAGCGTCGCGCGCGAGAGGTGCTGGTCGCGGGTGACGCTCTGGCCGATCGCGTCCGCGTAGACGTGGGCGAGCCAGAAGACGACGGTCGTGATCAGGGCGAGCGCGGCGACGTGCCCGAGGTGGTGCTGGTACGCCCTCGAGCCGGCGACGACCGAGGCGAGGACGACGATCGTGCCGTAGATGTAGCCGCCGAGGCGATTGCCCATCGCGGCGCGGCGGAGCAGGCCGCTTCTCTTCACACTACGAGCGGATCTCGGAAAAACGGATCAGTGTGACGAGGTCGGTCTCGAAGACCTCGCGGTTGTACAGCGTCCCGAGGAACCCGGCCATATCCTCGACGCGGCGGATCTCGGGGTTGTCGTGCTCGATCTCGTTCGGTGAGAGTTCGCCGAGCGGCTTCACCTCGACCTTGTCGATCACCGCCTCGAAGATCTTCTTCCGCGGCGAGAAACGCGGGCCGGCGAGCACGGCGACGATCATCCCCTTGCGGTACTTCCCGGACTTGTCGCCGAGCCGGATCGTCGCCGACTTGCGGCCGCTCCGCAGCTGGCTCTCGACGATCGGCGAGTAGAAGTTCAGCGCCTCCACGGCTCCGATCATAGGTCACGGAGGACGTCGATCGCCTTCTGCGCCATGTCGCGCTCGCCCGCGTAGGCGAGCAGGCGCGGTGCGTCGCCGAGCGGAAGCCACCGCACCTCGGCGACCTCGTGCTCGAACTCCGGCGCGATCGCGCCCAGCCGGCCGCTCGAGTACCGCACGAGGAAGAAGCTGACGACCTTGAAGATCTGTTCGCCGTCCCAGGTGTAGACGTAGCGGACGTCGCCGAGCTTGCGGTCGAGCTTCCCGGTCGCGCCGGTCTCCTCCTCGACCTCGCGGACGGCGGCCGCCCCGGGGCTCTCGCCCGGATCGAGCCCGCCCTTCGGCAGCGCCCAGACCCCCGGGGGCTTTCCGGCCGGTCGGATCGCCGCCACCTGCCACATTCCGCGCAGCCGCCGCACCAGCACGCCCCCGGCCGAGAACTCCCGCTGCACGCCCCGAACCTACCGTTTCAGGGCGGATCTGAGCCGGGGACGCTCAGATCATTGCGCAGCCCACGCGATTGCGGCTACACTCCGTTGGCACTCTCGGGGAGAGAGTGCTACCAACCGAAGTATCACTCTAGACGGAGGTCGTGGAATGAATTTGCAGCCGCTTGGCGATCGGCTCATCGTCGAGGTCCTCGAAGAGGAGGAGACGACGTTCAGTGGGATCGTCCTGCCGGACACGGCCAAGGAGAAGCCGCAGCGCGGCCGCGTCCTCGCCGTGGGTCCGGGCAGCCGCTCGGAGCAGACCGGTGAGCATGTCGCGCTCGACGTCGCCGAGGGCGACGAGGTCATCTTCTCGAAGTACGGCGGCACCGAGGTCAAAGTCGGTACCGACGAGCTTCTCATCCTGCGCGAGACGGACGTTCTCGCGAAGGTCGTGTCCACCGGTGCCAAGGCGAAGAGCAGCAAGAAGCTCGCCGGCGCCAAGGCCTAACGAAAGCAACGGAGGAACTCTGAAATGGCTCACAAGGAGCTGAAGTTCAACGAGGACGCACGGCGCGCGCTCGAGCGCGGCGTGAACATCCTCGCCGACGCGGTCAAGGTCACCCTTGGCCCGAAGGGGCGCTACGTCGTGCTCGACAAGAAGTTCGGCGCCCCTACCATCACGAACGACGGCGTCACGATCGCACGCGAGATCGAGGTCGAGGACGCGTTCGAGAACCAGGGCGCGCAGCTCGTCCGCGAGGTCGCCACGGCGACCAACGACGTGGCGGGCGACGGCACCACGACGGCGACCGTGCTCGCACAGGCGATCGTCCGCGAGGGCCTGAAGAACGTCGCCGCCGGCGCGAACCCGATGGCGCTCAAGCGCGGCATCGAGATGGCCGTCGAAGCGGTTGTCGATGACCTCAAGGGCCAGTCCAAAGAGGTCAACGGCAAGGAGGACATCGCCCGGGTCGCCAGCATCTCGTCGCGCGAGCGCGAGATCGGTGACGTCATCGCCGACGCGATCGAGAAGGTCGGCAAGGACGGTGTCGTGAACGTCGAGGAGGGCCAGACCTTCGGCCTCGAGCTCGAGTTCACCGAGGGCATGCAGTTCGACAAGGGCTACCTCTCGCCGTACATGATCACCGACCCGGAGCGCATGGAGGCCGTCCTCGACGACCCGTACATCCTGGTCGCGAACCAGAAGATCGGTGCCGTCAAGGACATCCTGCCGGTGCTCGAGCAGGTCATCCAGGCGGGCCGGCCGCTGCTGATCGTGGCGGAGGACGTCGAGGGCGAGTCGCTCGCGACGATCGTCGTCAACAAGCTGCGCGGCACGTTCACCGCCGTCGCCGTCAAGGCGCCGGGCTTCGGCGATCGCCGCAAGCGGATGCTCGAGGACATCGCGATCCTCTCGGGCGCCGAGGTGATCACCGAGGAGCTGGGTCTCAAGCTCGAGAACACGAAGATCTCGCAGCTCGGCAAGGCCCGGAAGGTCGTCGTCGACAAGGACTCGACCACCATCATCGACGGTGGCGGTTCGTCGGACGGGATCAAGGGCCGCATCAAGCAGCTCAAGGCCGAGATCGAGAACACCGACTCGGACTTCGACCGCGAGAAGCTGCAGGAGCGGCTGGCCAAGCTGGCCGGCGGCGTCGCAGTGGTCAAGGTCGGTGCGGCCACCGAGACCGAGATGAAGGAAAAGAAGCATCGCGTCGAGGACGCGCTGCAGGCCACCCGCGCTGCCCTCGAGGAGGGCATCGTCCCGGGCGGCGGCGTCGCGCTGCTTCAGGCGGCGAAGGCGGTCAAGCTCGACACGTTCGAGATCCCCGACGAGCGGACGGGTGCTGCGATCATCGTCCGCGCTCTCGAGGAGCCGATTCGGCAGCTGTCGTACAACGCGGGCCTCGAGGGCTCGATCGTCGTCGACAAGGTCCGGAACGGCGCCAAGGGCCAGGGTCTGAACGTCGACACCGGCGAGTACATGGACCTGGTCAAGGCCGGGATCATCGACCCGACGATGGTGACGCGCTCGGCGCTGCAGAACGCCGCGTCGATCGCGAAGAACATCCTCACCACGGAGGCGATTGTCGCCGACGCGCCCGAGAAGGCCGGCGCCGGGGGCGGTATGCCCGGCGGCATGGGCGACATGGGCGGGATGATGTAAGCACCGAACGCCTCTGGCGTTTGGTTGGAAATGCAAAAAGGCCGCCCATCGGGCGGCCTTTTTGCTTGAGGGTGGGGGAGGTGGAACAGTTTCTGTATCGGCTCGGGTCGCCCGGGACCTTAGGGGCGAAATCCGCCTCGCTGTCTTGCGCGTATTCATCGGTATGAGACGACCCATGCTCCTCCTCGTCGCGGGCCTCGCCGCCGCCGGGCTGTTCGCCGCCGGCCTCGGGCTCGCCTCCACCGGCGCGAAATCGACGAAGTTGTCCGCGAAGCTGACCGCGCGGGCCGAGACGCCACGGCCGAAAGGTGCGGCGACGGCGGCCGGCGCGTTCACGGCGACGCTGACCGGCTCGTCGCTCGCGTGGAAGCTGACGTTCTCGAAGCTGAGCGGCAAGGCAATGGCCGCGCACATCCACATCGGCCGGGCCGGAGTCGCCGGGCCGGTGGCGGTTCCGCTGTGCGGGCCGTGCGCCTCCGGCGCCCACGGCACCGCCAGGCTCACCTCGAAGACGAAGACCGCGCTCCTGGCCGGGAAGGCGTACGTCAACGTCCACACGGCGAAGAACGCCGCGGGCGAGATCCGCGGTCAGATCGCCGGCGGTACGGCGGCGGGCACCGGCGGCGCCGGCACGACCACCGATTCCTCGGGGACGACGACCGACGACTCGGGCGGCGGCGGCACTCCCGGGTACGGCTAGAGACCAGAAGGGGCGGCTCCGGCCGCCCCTTCTCTCTCAGAACGAGTAGCGCTGCTCCTTCGTGAAGTCCGCGTCGTTGTGGTACCCGTAGCGCTCCCAGAAGCCGGGCTGGTCGTGGTCGAGCAGCTCGATCCCGGTCAGCCACTTCGCGCTCTTCCAGAAGTAGCGTGAGGGCACCATCAGGCGGACGGGCCAGCCGTGGTCGGGCGTGAGCGGCTCGCCGTCGGCCTCGTAGACGATCAGCGCGTGCTCGTCCTCGATCGCGTCGATCGGCATGTTCGCCGTGAACCCCTGGTCGGCGTGGGCGATGGCGAAGCGCGCGCTGGGTTTCGGCTCGACCAGCTTGGCGATCTCGCTCCAGTGGACGCCCTTGAAGGTCGTGTCGAAGCGGCTCCAGCGGGTGACGCAGTGGATGTCGACCGTCACCTCGCGGCTGGGCAGCTCGCGCAGCTGCTCCCAGGTGAGCGTCAGCGGGCGTTCCACTTCGCCCGAGACGGTCAGCGTCCACGCGGCGAGGTCGATCTTCGGGACCGAGCCGGCGTGCAGGACGGGCCACTTCTCGGTGAGGTACTGGCCGGGCGGGAGGCGGGCGGGGTCGTAGCCGGCGGCCGCGACCTTCTCCTCCGCCTTGGATCTGAAGAGGGGCACGATGCCTAGACTAACGAGGGTGCTGAGCGTTTCGATCCGAGCTGCCTCCCGGCCCCGCTCGTACGTGCGCGTCGCGGGGCCAGACGCGGAGGACTACCTCCAGCGGATGCTCTCCAACGACGTCACGGCGGGCGACGTGGTGCCGGCGCTGCTGCTGACGCCGAAGAGCCGGCTGATCGCGCCGGTGCGCGTCTGGCGGCGCGGCCCCGAGGACTTCCTGCTGCTGACCGAGCCCGACCTGGGCGAGGTCGTCCGTGCGGCGCTGCTGCGGTCGCGGTTCGCGGCGAAGTGCGAGATCGAGCTCGAGGAGCACACGTCCATGGTCGTGTTCGGCGAGGCGGAGGGCCTGCCCGGGGAGATCCCCGGGACGGTCGAGGTGCTCGACCAAACAGTGTCAGGCACGGTTGACGCGGAGGAGCTCGAGCGCGCCCGGATCGAGGCAGCCGTGCCGGCCTGGGGCAAGGAGCTCGACGACTCGATCCTTCCGGCCGAGGCCGGTCTCGACGAGACGCACGTCTCATTCACCAAGGGCTGCTACCCGGGTCAGGAGCCGATCGCCCGTCTGCGTCATCGCGGGAAAGTCAACCGGCGGCTGCGGGTGTTGGAAGTAGAGGCCGCCGTTGCAGGGGACGAGATCGTGCACGGCGAGAAGCCGGTGGGTCGCGTGACCAGCGTGGTGCCGGGCCTCGCGCTGGGCTACGTCCGGGTGGAAGTGCCGGACGACGCGCAGATCGAGGTCGCCGGCAACCCCGCGCGGCTACACTGATCCGGCTCGAGCGCCCGTAGCTCAGGGGATAGAGCGCTGCCCTGCGGAGGCAGAGGTCGCACGTTCGAATCGTGCCGGGCGCATGTGCTGTGATGTCGGTCCCGCTACGGTCCGGCTGTGACGCTCCAGCTGACCGAAGCCGATGTCGACCGCCTGCTCGGGCCCGCCGACGCGCTTGCCGCCGTCGAGGACTCGTTCCTCCGGCTGCACGCGGGGACGATCGAGAACGTCCCCCGCTACCGGCAGGCGCTCGAGGACGGGTTCCTCGCAGTCATGTCGGCAGTCGACAAGGAGCGCGGGCTCGCGTGCGTGAAGACCTACTCGGCGGGAGCAAAGGGCATCGAGTTCGTGGTGGTGCTCTTCGAGCACGGGGAGGTGCGCGCGGTGATCGAGGCGGACCGCCTCGGGCAGTTGCGCACCGGGTCGGCGAGCGGCGTCGCCGCCAGGTATCTGGCGAAGCCGGGGGCGCGCACGCTCGGCGTGATCGGGTGCGGCCTCCAGGCGCGGTCGCAGGTGGCGTGCATCCGAGAGGCGCTGCCGGGGATCGAGGAGGTCGTCGCGTACTGCCGGAACGAGAAGAACTTGAAGAAGTTCTGCAAGGAGGTCGGCGCGAAGGCCGGCGAGAGCCACCGCGACGCCGCCACGGCGGACGTCGTCGTCACGATCACCACCTCACGCGATCCGGTGTTGCGCGGCGAATGGCTGCAGCCGGGTGCGCTCGTCTGCGCCGCCGGCGCGAACCATCCCAAGGCACGCGAGCTCGACAACGCGGTGCTCGAGCGGGCCGCATTCGTCTGCTGCGATTCTCTCGCCGACGCGAAGATCGAGTCGGGCGACCTGATCGAGCCGGTCGGCCAGGGTGTGCTCGACTGGCTCGAGGTGCACGAGCTGCAGGAGGTCGTCGCGGGCGAGCTGCCCGGGCGGCAGGCGGACGACGACATCGTCGTCTTCAAGTCGAACGGGCTGGCGGCGTGGGATCTGGCCGTCGCCGCGCGGGTGGTCGAACTAGCCGGAAGCTAGGGCGGCCTTGGCCGCTTCGGCCATGTCGTCGCCGATCGCCTTGATCACGTCGGGACGATCCAGGACGCGGGCGATCTCGTTCGCCGAGCAGCGGTTCCGCACGTAGGGGTCGTCGAGGATGTCGTTGAGCGACCGGCCGCGGTCGTGCTCGCGGATCAGGTACGCGGCGACGCGCTCCTCCTGGCTGGACTTCGTCCCCAGGAACGAGAACATGCTCCGGAAAAATCCGCTGATGCCCGCCATCGGCTCGATTGTATCCTTGCCCGGGTGGCCAGAAAGACCCAGGCGGGGCGGTTCGCGGAACGCGTCATCGACGGGCGTGACGACGCCGGGGCCGACGAGCGCATCGAGATCTGGATCGAGCGCAAGGAAGGCGGTGTCTGGGCGGTCGGCCGGGCCGTGAATCCGCAGCACCGGCCGAGCGACGCGCCGCGGCCCGAGGACTACGTCTTCGAGGGCTACGAGCTGCAGGACGCGCTCGACGCCGCGAACGAGACGCTCGAGGACGACGTCAGCGTCTCCGAGGGCGACGGCAACGCGGCCCGCCAGATGCCCTTCAAGCGGAGCGAGCTGCTCGGCCCGCTCGAGCGGTGGTTCTTCGGCCGCTCGTGATTCTTGTCGTTGCCGCAACGGAGTTCGAGCTTTCCGTCGTTACCGGCGCCGAGACGCTCTGCTGCGGGATCGGGCCGGCCGAGTCGGGGATCCGGACGGCGGCGGCGCTCGCCGCGAGGCAGCCGACCGCGGTGCTCCACGTCGGGATCGCGGGCGCCGCCGAGCTGGAGGCGGGGGCGGTCGTGATCGGATCGGAGGCGTTCTACGCCGACATCGTCGATCCGGAGTCCCGGATGCCGAAGGTCGAGCGTGTCTTCCCCGCTCCCGCTCTGGTCGAGGCCGCGCGCCGGGCGCTGCCGGTCGCGCACGTCCTCCCGATCACCACCTGTGCGCGCGTCGGGGGCGGCGGGGACTGTGACGTGGAGGCGATGGAGGGCTTCTCGGTGCTTCGTGCGGCGGAGCTCGCCGGCGTTCCTGCCGTCGAGGTGCGGACGATCTCGAACCGGCCGGGCGACTCCGATCGCGGCGTGTGGCGGATCGAGGACGCGCTCGCGCGGCTCGGCGAGATCGTTCCGCCGCTGCTCGAGGAGATCGCCCGTTGCGCACGCTGACCTTCGGCTTCTCACCGTGCCCGAACGACACCTTCGCGTTCCACGCGCTCGTGCACGGGCTCGTCGATGCGCCGTTCGCGGTCGAGCCGGTGCTGCTGGACATCGAGGAGCTGAACCGGCGCGCGCACGACGGCGAGCTCGACCTGACGAAGCTGAGCGTCGGCGCCTTCAGCGGCATCGGCGACCGCTATCGGCTGTTGCGGAGCGGCGCCGCGCTCGGTCACGGCGTCGGTCCCCTCGTCGTTGCACAGGCCGATCGGCCGGTCGACGGCGCCCGCGTCGCGATCCCCGGGCGCGAGACCACTGCGTTCCTGCTCTTCCGGCTCGCGTACCCCGACCACGGCGAGGTCGTCGAGCTCCGCTACGACGAGATCCTCGGTGCCGTCGAGCGAGGCGAGGTCGACGCCGGGCTGATCATCCACGAGAGCCGGTTCACCTATGCCGACCACGGGCTCGTCCGGCTCGCCGACCTCGGCGAGTGGTGGGAGGGCGAGACCGGCCTGCCCGTGCCGCTGGCCGGAATCTGCGCCCGGGCCGGGCTCGAGGAGGCAGATGCGGCCGAGTCCACGATCCGCGCCTCGGTCGAGTACGCCTTTGCGCACCCGGAGGCGAGCCGGGAGTACGTGCGCGCGCACTCGCAGGAGATGTCCGACGAGGTGTGCGACCAGCACATCGCCCTCTACGTCAACGAGTTCAGCGTCGATCTCGGCGAGGAGGGTATGGCGGCGATCGAACGGCTGCTCGCACGCTAGCCTCCCGTCATGCCCCGCGCCGTCATCCTCTCCGCCGTTCGCACCCCGGTCGGCCGCTACGGCGGTGGGCTCTCCGAGGTGCGGCCGGACGACCTCGCGGCGACGGCGATCGCTGCCGCGGTCGAGCGCGCGGGCGTGCCCGCCGGCGAGATCGAGGACGTCTGGTTCGGTTGCGCCAACCAGGCCGGCGAGGACAACCGGAACGTCGCGCGGATGGGGGCGCTGCTCGCCGGGCTGCCCGAGTCGGTTGCCGGCGTGACCGTCAACCGGCTGTGCGCCTCGGGGCTCGCGGCAGTGGTCGGCGCCTGTCACTCGGTGATCGCGGGCGACGGCGACCTGTTCGTCGCGGGCGGGGTCGAGTCGATGAGCCGCGCGCCGCTGGTGATGGGAAAGCCGGAGAAGGCGTTTCCGCGCGGCAATCAGACCCTCTGGGACAGCACGCTCGGCTGGCGCTTCCCCAATCCGAAGATGGAGGAGCTGTTCCCGCTCGAGTCGATGGGCGAGACCGGCGAGAACGTCGCCGAGCGGTGGGGCGTCTCGCGCGAGGACCAGGACGCGTTCGCGCTCGAGTCGCAGCGGCGTCACGCCGAGGCGACCGCGGACGGCCGCTTCGCCGACGAGCTGGTTCCCGTCGGCGAGGTCGAGGCGGACGAGCACCCCCGCGCGGACACGACGCTCGAGAAGCTCTCGTCGCTCCGGCCGGCTTTCAAGAAGGACGGCACCGTCACCGCGGGCAACTCGAGCGGATTGAACGACGGCGCTGCCGCGCTGGTGATCGCGAGCGAGGAGCGCGCGGCCGCGCTCGGCGCCGAGCCGCTCGGCGCGTTCGTCGCATCCGCCGTGGCGGGCGTCGACCCGCGCGTAATGGGGATCGGCCCGATCCCGGCGGTCCAGAAGCTGCTCGGCCGCGCCGGGATCACGGCCGGCGACCTCGATCTGGTCGAGCTGAACGAGGCGTTCGCCTCGCAGAGCCTCGCGGTCATCCGCGAGCTCGGCCTCGACCCCGCAAAGGTGAACGTCAACGGCGGCGCGATCGCGCTGGGCCACCCGCTCGGGATGAGCGGCGCGCGGCTCGTCGTCACCCTGCTCCACGAGCTGCGGCGGCGCGAGGGCCGGTACGGCGTGGCGACGATGTGCGTCGGCGTCGGCCAGGGGCAGGCGGCCCTCTTCCAGCGTGGGTAGCGGAGAGGCCTACGTTCTGCTCGGGCTGCGGCTCGGGCGGCATGTCGACGGGTTGGTCGACTCGTATTGCGGACCGGAGGAGCTGAAAGAGCAGGTCGACGCCGAGCCGCTGACCGATCCGGGGACGCTGGTCGAGCAGGGCGACGCGCTGCTCGCCGGGCTCGAGGACAGCTGGCTGCGCGACCAGGCGCTCGGCCTGCGCACCTACGCGGGCGTGCTCGCCGGCGAGGGCCTCTCGTACTCCGACGAGGTCGAGCGCTGCTACGGCGTCCGGCCGCAGCGTGCCGACCCGGCCGTCTACGAGGCCGTCCACGAGCAGCTCGACGCGCTGCTTCCGGGCTCGGGCGACCTGGCCAAGCGGTACGAGACCTGGCGAACGGCCAACCGCGTGCCCCCGCAGACGGTGGTGCCCGTGATCCGCGACCTCGTCGGCCTGCTGCGCGAGCCGACCGCCGCGCTCGTCGAGCTGCCGGACGGTGAGGGCCTCGTCGTCGAGGAAGTTCACGACGAGCCGTGGTGGGCGTTCAACTACTACCTCGGCAATCTGCGGAGCCGCGTCGTCGTCAACCTCGACGTGGACACGACCTGCGATGACGTGATCGAGTTGGCCGCCCACGAGGTCTATCCGGGCCATCACACCGAGCACTCGGTCAAGGAGCAACGCCTGCTCAGGGACCGGGGTCTGGTCGAGGAGTCGATCCAGATGGTGCCGACGCCGGCCGCGCTCGTCAGCGAAGGCATTGCCGAGGCCGGCCCCGACGTCGTCCTCGGCGGAGACCTGCCGGAACGGCTTGCCGCAGTCCTCCGCGGCCACGGGCTCGAGTACGACCTCGACCAAGCGCGTGCCGTGCGCGAGGCGCGCCGGCCGATCCGCCGGATCGGGCTCGACGCGGCGCTGATGATCCACGAGGACGGGGCCTCGACCGAGGAGGCCCAGGCGTACCACCGGCGGTGGGCGCTGTCCACGCCCGAGCAGGCGGCGCACAGCATCCGTTTCGTCGTCGATCCGACGTGGCGCGCTTACGTGATCAACTACTCGGCCGGCCGCGAGCTTGTCCACGGCTGGGCCGGCAGTGACCCGGTGCGGTTCGCGCGGCTGTTGACCGAGCACGTCCGGGTCGGCGACCTCCTCGCTGTCTGATCGCGCCGCTCAGCAGGCGACACCACGAGGGCCGACAGGCGGTCTGTCCAGGTGTCGCCTCCGAGAGGTCGCGAGTCGGGCGTAGCCGATTGTCCCGGACTGGATGTTTGCGGTGATCGTGCAGGTGGAGGCGCCGCCTTTCAGGTGCACGATGTACGAGCCGGTGCCGTTCGGCAGGGCATCGAGGACGTCCTTGCTGTGGTACCCGGCGAGCAGCGCGCCGCCGGCCGTGACGAATGCGTGCTGGACGCCCTTCTGCGGCTTGACGCCGCTCTTGCCACCGGCGTGGGCGACGCCGAGCCAGGCGCCGGCGGCGATCAGGGCCGCGGCTGCGAGGACCAGGAACGCGCGCTTCGAGCTCATGCCTTCTCCTTCGTTCAGACGTTCTCGCTCTAGACGACTGCCCGCAACCGTGGCGGGGCGACGCTGTAGTCGTCCGCGTTCGCGTAGTCGTCGAGCGTGCGGGCCAGGCGGCGGATATGGGCCTGGGCCATCTCCTCGATCAATGTCCAGCCGGCGAGCATGCCGGCCCTGGCGGCCGTGTCGCTGCCGCGCCCGGCGAGCCTCAGCGTGAGCATCGTCCGGCCGTTCGAGCAGCGCTCGGCGCTGATCTTCCAGTCGAGCCGTGCGCGCCCCCCGTCGCCGAAGCGCCAGATCAGCGTTGAGGACAGCTCGCCGTTCCTGCTCCAGATCGCCCGGTCGTCGAGGCCCAGGGCCGACAGGCGGTCGGCGAGCGTGCGCATCGGGTCGATCCGCGAGAGCACCTTCCTCGACTCCTCGCGATCGGCGTCCACGATCTGCGTGAACGAGCTGGTCACGTCGTACGGATTCATCGCCTTCCTCCTCTCGGTCGGTTCACAGTTCATGACCGCATGCTGGCGCGAGCCACGGGGCGGGGCCATCGCGCTGCCCCGTGTCTTCGGGTGCGGCTAGCCCTACACCGGTGTGCAGGCGGTAGCGTTGCCGCGTGCGCGTCCTCGACCGTCTCGAGCAGCTCTACGCGATCGGCGGCGGGCCGGGCGCGAACCGGATCGGCTACTCGCCGGAGGAGGACGAGGCGCACGCGCTTGCACGCGGATGGCTCGAGCAGGCGGGCCTCGAAGTGCGCGTGGACGAGGCGGGAAACATGTTCGGTGGGACCGACGGCGTCTGGACCGGGTCGCACCTCGACAGCGTTCCGCAGGGTGGGAAGTTCGACGGCGCGCTCGGCGTCGTCGCTGCGATCGAGGCGGTCGAGCGGGCCGGGCGCGGGACGGTCGCGATCTTCCGCGAGGAGGAGCGCGGGTGTGTCGGAAGCCGGGCGTTCGTCGAGCGGGGCGATCTTCCGGATGCCTTTCTCGAGCTGCACATCGAGCAGGGGCCGCGGCTCGCGGCTGCGGGCGCTCCGCTGGCGGTCGTCACCGGGATCGTCGGGTACGCGCGCGGCGAGGTCGTCGTCGAAGGTGCGGCCGGGCACGCCGGGACGACGCCGATGGAGCTGCGCGACGACGCGCTCGTCAAGGCGGCCCGGGCCTTGCTGCAGCTCGAACAGGAGGCGCGTGGGATCGAGGGTGCGGTGGCGACGGTCGGCCGGATCGAGGCCGAGCCGGGCGGCATCAACGTGATCCCCGGCCGCGTCCGCTACTCGGTCGACGTGCGCGCGCCCGACCAGGCGCGGCTCGACCGGCTGATCGAGCTCGCCGGGATCGACCACTCGAAGGCGGTCGAGCCGGTCGGGATGAGTCCGCGCGTGATCGCGGCGCTCCGTGACGAGATCGAGGGCCGGGGGCTGCCGGTCGTCGAGCTCGCCTCCGGCGCCGGGCACGACGCGGGCGTGCTGGCCCGTGCGGGGGTTCCGACCGGGATGCTGTTCGTGCGCTCGCTGAACAACGGCGTGTCGCACTCGCCCGACGAGCTCTCGTCCGACGAGGACGTCGAGCTGGCGATCGACGTGCTCGCGGCCGCGCTCGCCCGGCTCTAGCTGAAGACGATGTCCTGCGCGCCGTGCCAGAGCACGAGCTCGCCGATCGCGGGCAGGTGCTCCAGCCCATCCACCACCGTGGCGAAGTGGTTGCCGGCGAGCTGGCCGGCCTTGCTCGCGAAGCAGGTGTCGCCGTACGGGAAGAGGATCTCGACCTCGCTGGCGCCGCCCGGGTAGAGCAGCAGCTCGCCCGGCGCGGGGTAGCTCGTCGGGTCCTCCAGGCCGAGGTCGCCGACGTCGAAGTCGCCCATCGGGATCCACGCCGCCTGCCCTGACCAGCGCGCCTGGATCAGCTTGCTCTCGTAGGGGAGCATCGTCCGGAAGAACGCGACGGTGCGCGGCGACGCCTCCTCCTCGAGACGGGCGGTCAGCTCGTAGCCTCCGACGCGGATCGTGATCACGGCTGGATCTTCGCACCGCCCGCGATCCACTGCCCGAGCAGGTCGCGCTCCGCCTGCGTCATCTTCGTCGCGTTGCCGAGCGGCATGACCCTCGAGCTCACGGCTAGCTGTCGGATCAGGGCGGCCTGGTCGTGGATCTGCTGGGGCGTGTCGAACACGATCCCGGACGGCGGTGCCGAGAAACCGGGCTGCGTGGGCTGCATGGAGTGACAGGGCAGGCAGCGCGCGTCGATCACCTGTTGTGCCTGCGCGAAAGCGATCGCCGGGGCGCCGGAGGCGGACTTCGTGTCGGGCGGGCGCAGCCAGATCGCGATCGCGGCGATCGCGAGGGCGCAGCCGACCGGAATCCACCAGAGCGTCTCACCCGCGTGGCGGCGGATGAAGTAGTGGCGGATCGCCGCACCGACGACCATCAGCGCGACGAGCACCGCCCAGGCGTGGTCGTGGCCGTACGTGAACGACGAGTGGCCGGCGAGCATCGTGAACAGCACCGGCAGCGTCAGGTAGCTGTTGTGCACCGAGCGCTGCTTACCGACGATGCCCGGCCGCGGATCGGGTTCGCGGCCCGCCTCCTTCGCCTTGATCAGCTCCCAGTGGCCTGGAATGATCACGAAGAGAACGTTCGCGGCCATGATCGTCCCGAGCATCGCGCCGACCTGGATGTACGCCGCGCGCGGCGCGTAGAGCTGCCCGACCCCGTACGCGGTCGCGGTGACCAGGCCGAGCAGCGTCACCCAGAAGGCGACGGGGTGGCGGTCGGCGAGCACGCGGCACAGGCCGTCGTACACGAACCAGGCGGCGACCAGCAGCGCGAGCGAGATCAGGATCGCCTGCCACGGCTCGAGCTTCGCGACCGACGGGTCGATCAGCCGGAGGCGGGCGTCCGTGTAGTAGACGATGCAGAGGAGCGCGAAGCCGGACAGCCACGTCCAGTACGCCTCCCACTTGTACCAGTGCAGCGGCTTCGGCAGTTTCGGCGGCGCGACCCGGAACTTGTGGATGCGGTAGAAGCCGCCGCCGTGGATCTCCCACGATTCTCCGGCGACGCCGTCGTTGCGGTCCTCCTCACGCTCGGGCTCGTTCAGGTGGTTGTCGAGCGCGACGAAGTAGAACGAGGTGCCGATCCAGACGATCGCCGCGGTCGCGTGGAACCAGCGGAAGATCAGGTCGAGCCAGTCGGTCGTATAGCTGGCTAGGAACGCAGCCATCGGTCCTCCGCGATCGCGCACAGCTCGCCGACGGCGGTGTCGAGCTCTTCTTCTCTGGGGCGCTGGATGCGGTCGCGCAGCACCTCGAGGATCTCGGACTTGGGCCGTCGGTCGACGAAGACGACGAAGCGGAAGCCGAACCGCTCCTCGTACTCGGCGTTCAGCCGGGCCAGCTCGGCGAGCGTCTCCGGGTCGGCGTCGGCGCCCTGCTCGGCGGCGGATCGCGTGGAGAGACCGCTGCGGGCGCCGATCGCCGGATGCGCGTTCAGCGCTTCGAGCTTCTCGGCCTCGGTCAGCCCGGCGATCACCTCGGGCGCGCTGCCGAGCGGGTCGTCTCGGCTCGCGAGCTCGCGCACGAGCGCGGTGTCGCCCTCGAACAGCTCGGCGAGCTGCGCCTCGTCTAGCTGCCGCGGTAGATCGCGCACGCGTAGGGCGACATCAGGAGTGGGACGTGGTGGTCGCGGCCGGCCTCGATCTCGATCTCCGCCTCGACCCGCTTGAAGAACGGCGAGTCGGGATGGAAGACGATCCGGTAGGTACCGGGCTCGACGTCGGCGAGGTCGGGCACGCGCCCGTCGCCGTCGGTCTCGCGCTCGGCCAGGAGCTCGTCGCCGCGAAACAGCTGGACGCGAACCCCGGCGGCGGGCATCCCCTTCCCGGTGTCCAGAACGTGGGTGGAGATCACACGCGCATTCTTAACAGTGCCTGGCACTGTTAAGGGAGCCGCGCGGCCTGCCGGCGGTGCTCCCGGGCAATTTCGGTCTCGTCGGCATGGACGAGGTGTCCGTCGCGGACGACCTCCTCGCCCGCGACGTAGAGGCGGTCGACCCGATGCGGGGCCGAGAGGACCAGGCCGGCGACCGGGTCGGTCTGGGCGCCGCCGAGCTCCAGGCCGTCCGTTCGCCACACGGCGATGTCGGCGCGCTTGCCGGGGGCGAGTTGCCCGATGTCGTCACGGCCCAGCACTGCGGCGCCGCCGCGGGTGCCGAGGCGCAGCGCCTCCCGCACCGTCATCGCCGCCGGCCCACCGCGACCGCGCGCGACCAGCAACGCCTGCTTGACCTCGAGGAAGAGGTCGCTGCGCTCGTTCGACGCCGAGCCGTCGACGCCGAGCCCGACCGGCGCGCCGGCCGCGAGGAGCTCGGCCACCGGCGCCACCCCCGCGCCGAGCCGCAGGTTCGACGTCGGGCAGTGCGCCACCCCGACGCCCTCGCGCCCGAACGCTGCGATGTCCTCCGGCGGGAGATGGACGCAGTGTGCGCACCAGACGTCCCCTGCCACCCAGCCGAGGCCGGCCAGGTACTCGACCGGCCGGCAGCCGAAGAGCTCGAGGCAGTAGGCGTCCTCCTCGACGGTCTCGGCGAGATGGGTGTGCAGCTTCAGCCCGAGCTTCCGGGCCAGCGCGGCCGACTCGGTCATCAGCTCCTTCGTCACGGAAAACGGCGAGCACGGCGCAACCGCGAGCTGCACCATCCCGTCGGCGTCCTGCAGGCCGGCGAGGCGCTCGGTGTCGGCGAGGATCTCGTCGATCGACTCGACCAGCGAGTCCGGCGGCAGCCCGCCGTCCGACTCGCCGAGGTCCATCGACCCGCGCGACGCGACGATCCGCACGCCGATCTCGCCGGCCGCCTGCACCTCTGCCTCCCACAGCCCGGGCCGCCCCCGTGGAAAGACGTAGTGGTGGTCGAACACCGTCGTGCAGCCGGACAACGCCAGCTCGGCGAGGCCCGTGCGGGCGGCCGCGTACTCCATCTCCGCGTCGATCTGCGCCCACACCGGGTAGAGCTCGACGAGCCACTCGAACAGCGTCGCCTCCTGCGCCCGGGCGCGTGTCAGCGTCTGGTACAGGTGGTGATGGGTGTTCACCAGCCCCGGCGTCACGACCGCCCCGCCGACGTCGACGACCGTGTCCGCGGCCGGCGGCACACCCCCTCCGACCGCCTCGACGAGCCCGTCGCGGACGAGCAGCCAGCCGTCGGGAAAGTCGCCGCCCGAGTCGTCCATCGAGCAGATCCATGCGTTTTGCAGGAGCAACGTCATCGGCCCTCCGACCCTACAACGCACGGCCCTTCACGTCGTCGCCGCGACTTCATATAGTCGCTCCTCGGAGGGCGTTCCACGGCATCGGGGAGGAGTTACATGAAGGAGCGGAAGTACGTGCTCGGCGCGCTGATCGTCTGCCTCGTACTGGGGGCTGCGACGCTCGCCGGACTGGCGGCGGCGAAGCCCGGCAAGAAGTCGGCAGAGCCGTTCAAGGTGGCCTGGATCTACCCGGGCCCGTACAACGACGGCGGCTGGTCGCAGGCGCACGACGTCGGCCGGCTGTACGCGCAGAAGATGCTCGGCGGCTCGATCAAGACCACCTACAAGGACAAGGCCTTCTCCAACGCGCAGGTCCCGCAGATCGTCGCCGGTCTCGTCCGCGACGGCTACAAGATGATCTTCGCGACCTCGTTCGGCGAGCTCGAGCTCGGCGTCAACGGCCAGCTCTACGCGAAGTATCCGAAGGTGCTCTTCGAGCAGGCGACGGGGACGCAGATCAAGCCGAACCAGTCGGAGTACTTCGGTGCGGCCGAGGACACGATCTACCTCTCGGGCATGGCCGCGGGCGCGGCCACGAAGAAGGGCGTGATCGGCTACATCGTCCCCTTCGGCATCCCTGAGGTCGTCCGGCACATCAACGCCTTCACCCTCGGCGCCCAGGCGACGCATCCGGGCGCGAAGGTGAAGATCATCTGGACGAACGAGTGGTACTCCCCGCCCAAGGAGACGGCCGCCGCGAAGGCGCTCGTCGCCTCCGGTGCGGACGTGATCGGCCAGAACGTCGACAGCCCCGCCGCCGGCACCTACGCCGAGAAGGCAGGGATCCCGTGGGTCGGCTACGACTCCGACGCGAAGAAGTTCGCGCCGAAGCAGTGGCTGACGGCCTCCGTCTACAACTGGGGCCCGTACTACGCGAAGCGGATCAAGGCGGCCATGGACGGCACGTGGAAGCCGGGCTTCTACTACGGGTCGGTCAAGGACGGGTTCACGGCGCTCGCGCCGTACGGCCCGAACGTCAGTGCCAAGACGAAGGCGGCGATCGCAGCGAAGCGGCAGCAGATCGTCTCTGGCAAGTGGCACACGTTCTGCGGTCCGATCTACGACCAGGCCGGGGCGCTGAAGATCGCGAAGGGCAAGTGCCTCGACCCGAACACCAAGGCGGGGATCGACGCGCTCTACTCGATGCAGTGGCTCGTGAAGGGCGTGCTCGGGTCCGTCTCCAAAGTCCCGCCGCCGGGCTAGTCCGGTGGGGGATCGTGCCCCCAGCTCCGTCTCGGCAGGGAGGGGCGCCGGCGATCCCGGCGCCCCTCCGGCCGTCTCGATGCACGGCATCACGAAGCGCTTCCCGGGCGTGCTGGCGAACGACGGGGTCTCGTTCGAGGCGGCCGCCGGCGAGGTGCACGCGCTGCTCGGTGAGAACGGCGCCGGCAAGAGCACCCTCTCGAACATCCTGACCGGCCTCTACCGGCCCGACGCCGGTGAAATCCAGATCGACGGCCAGCGGGTCGACTTCCAGTCGCCGAGCGACGCGATCGACGCCGGGATCGGGATGGTGCACCAGCACTTCCGGCTCGTCCCGGTCTTCACGGTCGCGGAGAACGTTATCCTCGGCGAGCACCGCCCGGAAGCGCGACGCTTCGTCATCCACCCGTCCGTGATCGAGAAGCGGGTGGAGGAGATCGGGCGCCGGTACGGGCTCGACATCGATCCGGGCGCGCGGATCTGGCAGCTCTCCGTCGGCGAGCAGCAGCGCGTCGAGATCCTGAAGGCGCTCTATCGCGAGGCTCGCATCCTGATTCTCGACGAGCCGACCGCCGTGCTCACGCCGCAGGAGTCGGAGGATCTCTTCGAGACGCTGCGGGCGATGGCGGCGGAGGGCCGGACGGTGATCTTCATCTCGCACAAGCTGCACGAGGTCAAGGCTGTCGCCGACCGGGTCACCGTCCTCCGCGGCGGTCGCGCGGTCCAGACGCTGGCGACGGCCGACGCGACCTCTCGCGAGCTGGCCGCGCTGATGGTCGGTCGCGAGGTCGACCTCGCCCGGCGCATCGAGCGTGCCGCACCGCCCGGCGTCGAGGCCGTGCTCGAGGTCGAGGGGCTGAGCGTTCGCGGCGACCGCGGCGAGGCGGCTCTGACGGACGTGTCGCTCACCGTCCACGCCGGCGAGATCGTCGGGATCGCCGGCGTGGCAGGGAACGGCCAGCGGGAGCTCGCCGAGGCGATCACCGGCATGCGTTCCGCGACCGGCGGGCGCGTGACGGTGGCGGGCCGCAGCCTGCAGCCGGGCGACCCACGCTCGGCGATTGCCGCCCGGATCGCGCATGTGCCGGAGGACCGGCTCGGCACCGGCGTCGCCTCGAGCCTGTCCATCGGCGACAACTCGGTGCTCAAGTCGTACCGCCGCCCGCCGTTCTCTCGGGGGCCGATGCTGCGCTGGGGTGCGATTCGCAGTCACGCCGTCGAGCTGATCCAACGCTACGGCGTGCTCACGCCCGGCCCCGAGCTCCCGGCGCGCAACCTGTCCGGCGGGAACCTGCAGAAGCTCGTCCTCGGCCGCGAGTTTTCGGGCGAGCCGAAGGTGCTGATCGCGGCATCGCCGACCCGGGGCCTCGACGTCGGGGCGATCGAGGGTGTGCACGCGTACCTGCGCGAGGCGGCCGCCGACGGCGTCGCCGTGCTGCTGATCAGCGAGGACCTCGACGAGGTGCTCGCCCTCTCCGACCGGGTCGAGGTGATCTACGAGGGTGAGATCACCGGGCCGTTCGATCCCACGACCGCGACGATCGAGGAGATCGGGCTCGCAATGGCCGGCGGTGAGCGCGCGTGATCAAGATCGAGCGGCGGCTCGACCAGCCACGCTGGCTCAGCGTCGCGGTACCGCTCGGCTCGCTGGTGGTCGCGTTCGCCGTGATGGCGGTGGTGCTCCTCGCCACCGGCCACAACCCGATCGACACCTACCGCCGTCTGTTCGACGCCGCGTTCGTTGGCAGCGCGGCGTGGTCGGCGACGCTGACGTCGGCGACGCCGCTCCTCTTCACGGGCCTCGCTGCGGCCACTGCGTTCCGCATGAACCTGTTCAACATCGGCGCCGAGGGCCAGCTCTACCTCGGCGCGATCTGCTCCATCGGCGTCGTCATCTGGATCGGCCCCGGCGTGTCGACGACGGTGACGATCATCGCGATGTGCGTCTGCGGCGCAGCCGGCGGTGCGCTCTGGGCCCTGATTCCCGGCGTGCTGAAGGCGTTCGCCCGGACGAACGAGATCATCACGACGCTGATGCTCAACTACGTCGCGGGGCAGCTGCTGACGTACCTGATCTTCGACAGCGCCTCGCCGTGGCGCGACGTGTCGACGATCCAGACCCGCTCGTTCCCGCAGTCGGTCTCCCTCCAGCCCAGCCAGTTCTGGCCGACGCTGTCGCCGCGCAACATCATCGTCCCGTTCGGGTTCCTGCTCGCGGTCGGCGTGGCTGTCGGGCTGTGGGTGCTCTTTCGGAAGACGCGGTTCGGGTTCGAGATGAGCGTGATCGGCGACTCTCCCCGCGCCGCCCGCTACTCCGGCATGCGCACCCGTCGGAAGATCCTTGCGGTGATGGGGCTGTCCGGTGCCGTCGCGGGCCTCGGCGGCGCCAGTCAGGTCGGCGATTTCTCGCACGTGCTCGACGCCAGCCCGCAGGGCCTGCAGGGCGCCGCCTTCGGGTACACCGGGATCGTCGTCGCGGCGCTCGCCCGCTACAACCCGCTGGCGGTCGTCCTCGTCGGCGTGCTGATCGGCGGTCTCCAGAACGCCGGGCTCTACCTCCAGGGCCCCGACTTCCCGACCGGTCTGGTCGGCGTCCTCCAGGGGATCATCCTGTTCTCCGCGCTGGGCGGCGAGCTGCTGATCCGGTATCGCGTTCGCTACGTCCGGCAGGCGCCGGCGGCCGAAGCGGGGGCGGCGAAGTGAGCGTGAACCACACCCTCGTCGTCCTCGTCCTCACCCAGGCGGTCGTCTACGGGACGCCGATCCTGTTTGCGGCGCTCGGGGAGCTGCTCGCCGAGCGCTCCGGGGTGCTGAACCTCGGCGTCGAGGGGATGATGCTGATCGGCGCGGTGATGGGGTTCTGGGCGATGCAGCGCGGCTCGGGACCGGACGGCGTCGTTCTTCCGCTCGCCGTGCTGGCGGCCGCGCTGGCCGGCGCGATCGTCTCCTGCATCCTCGCCTTCCTCGTGATCACGCTGCGCGCGAGCCAGATCGTCTCGGGTCTCGCGCTGACGATCTTCTGCGGCGGCCTCGGCCTCGCCTCGTACCTCGGCAACGATCTGGGGCTCGCCGACGTGCCGCCGAAGCACCAGTTCAGCGACATCAATGTGTTCGGGCTGAAGGACGTCCCGATCGTCGGGCCGGTGCTGTTTCACCAGTCCGCGTTGGTGTACTTCTCGTGGGTGATGGTCGCCCTGATCGCCTTCTACCTGACGCGCACGCGGATCGGCCTGAACGTTCGCGCGATCGGCGAGGCGCCGGGCGCCGCGGACGCGATGGGGATCAGCGTCACGCGGTACCGGTACACGCACGTGCTCGCCGGCGGTGCGCTCGCCGGGATCGGAGGCGCCTGCTACAGCCTGGCGATCACGCCGGGATGGACCGACGGCGACTCGCTCGTCGGCGGCGCCGGCTGGATCGCGATCGCGCTGGTCATCTTCGCGTTCTGGCGTCCGGAGTTGTGCCTGGTCGGCGCGTATCTGTTCGGCGGGCTGTCGGGTGGCCTGCCCTCGGCGCTCCAGGCACACGGGTACAAGATCAAGCCCGAGGTGCTGAACGCGCTGCCGTACATCATGACTATCGTCGTGCTGGTGATCGTTTCTGCCGGACTCGGTCGCAAGCGCCTCGGCGCTCCGGCGGCGCTCGGCACCCCGTACGTCCGCGAGGAGCGCTGATGGAGGTCGTCTCCCCGCAGAGCCTCGACGAGGCGCTGCGGGTCAAGTCCGAGCACCCGGACGCCGTCCCGATTCAGGGTGGCACCGACCTGATGGTCGAGTTGAATTTCGACCGGCGGCGCCCGGAGGTGCTGCTGAACCTGAACGAGGTGCCGGAGCTGCGCGGCTGGTCGCGCGACAACGGAGCGGTGCGCCTCGGGTCGGGGCTGACCTACGCCGAGGCGATGGCGGCACCGTTGGCGGAGCTGCTGCCGGCGCTGGCGGAGGCGTCACGGACCGTCGGGTCGCCGCAGATCCGGAACCGCGGCACGCTCGGCGGCAACCTCGGCACGGCGTCGCCGGCCGGGGACGCGTTGCCGCCACTGCTCGTCGAGCGGGCCTCGGTCGAGCTCGCGTCGATGCGCGGTGTCCGGTCGATGCCGCTGCACGAGTTCCTCGTCGGCCCGAAGAAGAACGCGGCCGAGCCGGACGAGCTGATCACCGTGGTGCGGGTCGAGCCGTCCGGCGCGCCGCAGACGTTCATGAAGGTCGGGCCGCGGAACGCGATGGTGATCGCGGTGTGCTCGCTCGCGGTCGCAGCCGACCGCGAGCGGGGCGAGCTGCGCGCGTCGTTCGGATCGTCGGGGCCGGTCGCCGGGCTGGTCACGGTTCCGCTGGACGAGGCGGAGACGTTTGCCGACCGCGTCGTGACGGCGGCCAGCCCGATCGACGACGTGCGCGGCACCGCCGCCTACCGCCGGCACGCGTTGCACGTCCTGGCAACTCGGGCGCTGGAGCGCTGCGCGGAATGAGAATCACTATCACTATCAACCGCGAGCAGCGCGAGGCCGACATCTGGCCCGGCGAGAGCCTGCTCTTCGCGCTGCGCGAGCGGCTCGGGCTGCCCGGGTCGAAGAACGCGTGCGAGCAGGGCGAGTGCGGCTCGTGCTCGGTGCTGCTCGACGGGAGTCTGGTCTGCGCGTGCCTCGTCCTCGCTGCGCAGGCCGACGGCCACGAGGTCGTCACGGTCGAGGGGCTCGCAGGCGGCGACGGTCTCCACCGCGTCCAGCAGGCGTTCGTCGATGCCGGCGCCGTGCAGTGCGGGTTCTGCACGCCCGGCCTGGTCGTCGCCACCGCCGACCTGCTCTCGCGCGTGCCGAACCCCGGCGAGGACGAGATCCGCGAGGCGCTGTCCGGCAACCTCTGCCGCTGCACGGGCTACGCGAAGATCTTCGATGCTGTGCGACTGGCGGCTGCACCGTGAGCACCGCCGTCAGCAGGCTCGCCGTCGGCCGGATCGGCGAGAGCGTCCCGCGTGCCGACGGCGTGCCGAAGACGACCGGCCAGTTCGCCTACGCAAGCGACCTGTGGGCGGCCGGGATGCTCTGGGGGCACACGGTGCGGAGCCCCCACGCGCACGCGCGGATCGTCGAGATCGACATCTCGCAGGCGCTCGCGATGCCGGGCGTGCACGCGGTGCTGACGCATGACGACGTGCCGGGCGCCAAGACGTACGGGCTCGAGTTCCCCGACCAGCCGGTGCTCGCGATCGACCGCGTCCGCTACTTCGGGGAGCCGGTCGTGCTCGTCGCCGCCGAGCACCCGGAGCAGGCGCGCCGGGCCGCCGACCAGGTGAAGGTCGAGTACGAGCCGCTCGAACTCGTCTCGGACCCCGAACGCGCGACCGAACAGGAGCCGCTTCACCCCGACCGGCCGACGATGGGCCACGGCTACCGCGACGACCCGCGCCCGAACGTCGTCCGCCACATGGTCATCCGCCACGGCGACCCGGACACGGCCGGCGACGTCAGCGTCGAGGGCGTCTACGAGATCGGGATCCAGGACCAGGCGTTCCTCGGCCCCGAGTCAGGGCTGGCGGTGCCTGACGGCGAGGGCGGCGTCGACATCCACGTCGCCACCCAGTGGCTGCACGTCGACCGCGACCAGGTCGCGCCCTGCCTGGGTCTCCCGCCGGAGCAGGTGCGGATCCATCTCGCCGGCGTCGGCGGTGCGTTCGGCGGCCGCGAGGACCTGTCGATGCAGATCCACGGCGCGATGCTCGCGCTGCACACCGGCCGCCCGGTGAAGCTCGTCTACGCGCGCGACGAGTCGTTCGTCGGCCATGTCCACCGGCACCCGGCGAAGATCTGGGCCGAGCACCGCGCGACCGGCGAGGGCCGGCTCGTGTCGGTGCGGATGCGGATCCTCCTCGACGGCGGCGCATACGCCTCGTCGTCCACCGCCGTCACCTCGAACGCAGCGTCGTTCGCCTGCGGGCCGTACGACGTGCCGAACGCGCTGATCGAGTCGACCTGCGTCTACACGAACAATCCGCCGTGCGGCGCGATGCGCGGCTTCGGCGCCGTCCAGACGTGCTTCGCGGCGGAGGCGCAGATGGACAAGCTCGCTGCCGCGCTCGAGATCGACCCCGTCGAGCTGCGCCTGCTGAACGCGCTCGCGGCCGGGGACACGCTGCCGACGGGCCAGGTCGTGAAGGGCTCGCTGCCGACGGCCGAGGTGATCCGCCGCGCGGCCGCGCTCGTTCCGCCGCCGGCCGAGGCGCTTCCCCGCGACCCGATTCGCCTCCCGGGCGGCGCGGGCAACACGACGCGAGGCCAGGGTGTTCAGCGCGGCGTCGGCTTCGCGGTCGGGTTCAAGAACATCTGCTACTCCGAGGGCTTCGACGACTCCTGCGCGGCCCGGGTCGTCCTGTCCGGCGACTCGGCCGAGATCCACTGCGCCGCCGCCGAGGTCGGGCAGGGCGTGAACGGCGTGATCCTCCAGATCGCCCGCCACGAGCTCGGGATGGACGACGTGACGCTCGCCCCCGCCGGCACGGCCCGGGTCGGCTCGTCCGGCTCCTCGTCGGCCTCGCGGCTGACCTACATGGTCTCGGGCGCCGTCCAGCTCGCCTGCCGCGCCGCCCTCGACGAGCGCAGCCGCACCGGCGCGGACGTCGACGTCGAGCGCGTGTACCACCACCCGCGTACCTGGCCGCTCGATCCCGACACCGGCCAGACGACGGGCGAGCGGTCGCACGTCGCTCTCGCGGTCGCGGCGATGCGGGTCGTGGCCGAGGTCGACGTCGAGCTCGGGCTCACGCGCGTGGTCTGGATCGGCACCGCGCAGGACGTGGGCAAGGCGATCAATCCGCAGGCGGTCACCGGCCAGATCGAAGGCGGCACCGCCCAGGGGCTCGGCCTCGCGCTGATGGAGGAGATCCAGACCCGCGACGGCCTGATCACGAACGCGAGCTTCACCGACTACCTGATCCCGACCGCGCTGGACATGCCGCCGGTCGAATCCGTGCTGATCGAGGATCCCGAGCCGGACGCCCCCTACGGGGTGAAGGGCGTCGGCGAGCCGCCGACGGTCGTCTCGACCGCCGCGGTCGTGTCGGCTCTACGGGCCGCGACTGGCCGCGAGCTGACGCGGGTGCCGGTCAAGCCCGACGACATCGTCGGCCTGTAGTCACTTCTTCAGCAACAGCGCAGCCCCGCCCGCCAGCAGCAGGATCCCGAGCACGCGCGTCCACTCCAGCGGGATCTGCTTCACCCCGAACCACCCGAACCGGTCGATCGCGGCCGCGACGATCAGGTTGCCGGTGATCAGCAGCCCGATCGCGGCCGCGACGCCGATCTTCGGGGCGGCGAACGTGATCGCGAGGACGATGAACGCGCTGAGGATGCCGCCCAGCCACATCCACGCCGGCTGGTGGGCTGCGTGGTTGACCCCGGCGAGGCTGCGGCGGGCGACGAGCAGGACGAGGAGCCCGGTCGCACCGGCGACGAGCGTCGAGAAGCCGACCGCCTCGACCGTTCCGACCCGGTCGCCGAGCCGGCCGAGCACAGCCGCCTGGATCGACCCGGCGAAGCCGGCCGAGATCGACAACACGACCGCGAGTGCAGTGCCGCCGGACATTCGCGAACCCTAATAGGCTCAGGACTCTTCCCGAGACGAAAGGGGTACGCCTGTGATCCGCGTGATGGCCGTCTACGAAGTCCAGCCCGATGCCGAGCGGTACGAGCAGCACGTCGAGTTCTGCCGGAAGATCGCCGGTGCGACCTTCCGTCACGGCCAGGTCCTGCGGACGCTCCACGGGCAGCCGGAGCTCCACTACTACGCCGAGTTCGAATTCCCGGACATGGACGCCTTCAAGGCGGTCGCGGACTCCGAGGAGTTCCGCGCGACCGGCAAGGACGCCGCCGACATGGGCTATCCGCACAGCGTCTACCTGGTCTCGGTTGACTGAGCCCGAGCGCCCCGTCCCGAGCTCGCCGGACGAGCTCGGCTTCGAGTCGATCCTGTACGCGAAGGCGCCGCCGCGCGCCACGATCACGTTCAACCGCCCGGAGGTGCTGAACGCCTTCGACTTCCGGATGCTTCGCGAGCTCGCCCGCGCATGCGAGGACGCGAGCTGGGACGACGAGATCCGGGTGGTCGTGCTCACGGGCGCCGGCCGCGCGTTCTGCGTCGGCGCCAATCTGCGTGCCTGGGTCGACGACGGGTACGTCGGCAACGAACGCGAGTACTTCAAGTGGTTCGGCGCGATGGACGACGCCGTCACGGCGATCCGCCGGATCGGTAAGCCGACCGTCGCGCGGATCAACGGCGTCTGCGTCGGCGGCGGCAACGAGATGCAGATGGCGTGCGATCTCGCCGTGATGGTCGACGACGCGTTCATCCGCCACGTCGGCCTCCAGCACGGCTCGGTGCCGGCGGCGGGCGCGACCCAGTGGCTGCCGATCCTGGTCGGAGACCGGCGGGCACGGGAGATCCTGCTGCTGTGCGACGAGATCCCGGCGGCGCAGGCTGCCGAGTGGGGCCTCGTCAACCGCGCGGTTCCGGCGGCGGAGCTCGACGCGACGGTGGACGAGATCGTCGCGAAGCTCGCCGACCGGCTGCCGCTGATGACGCGGTACGCCAAGACCCAGCTCGATTTCTGGCGGGACATTGCGTGGCATGGAACCATTCGTCATGCGCACGACTGGCTCGCGCTGTCGATGCTGAGTGACGACGCAGGGGCAGGCGTGCAGAGCTTCCTCGAGCGGCGGAAGGAGAAGGAATGAACGTCGACGAGCTGCTGAAGGGCGCGCGCGACCTGATGACCGCGAGGCGCGTCTACGGTGACCCGGTCGAGCAGGACGGTGTCGTCGTCATCCCGGCAGCCGCGGTCTCAGGCGGCGGCGGCGGCGGAGGCGACAACGAGGACAACGGCGGCGGCGGCTTCGGCGTACGCGCTCGGCCGGTCGGCGCCTACGTGATCAAGGACGGCACGGTCACGTGGAAGCCGGCGATCGACGTTGCACGCCTGACGATCGGCTGGCAGGTGGTCGCCGGTATCGCCGCGCTGGCGATCTGGTCCTTAGCTCGGCGTCTTTAGGGCAGCGGTAGCACGCCCGCGCCCTCGAGGCAGTCGGCGAGGTAGAGGGCGACTCCGAGGTCGCCGGTCCACAGGCTGTGCCACCCCGGGGATGATCACCTCGCTCGGCGACGTTCTCGACGAGGACCTCGCGCTGGCCGGAGGCGAGCTGACGTGGCGCGCGGGTCCGATCGCGAAGGGGGCCGGCCTCTGCCACGGAACCGCAGGGAATGGCTACGCGTTCCTGACGCTGTTCCGGCGCACTGGCGACGAGCGCTGGCTCGACCGCGCACGCCGGTTCGCCGCGCATGCGATCGGGCAGGTCGCGCAGGCCCGCGCGATCCACGGCACCGGCGAGCGGCTCGTGCGCGTCCGGATCCCACAGCATCCGGTGGACGATAGGGTCCGCGCGATGGCAGATGTCGAGACCACACGTGACGGCGCCGTCCTGACGATCACGCTCAACCGTCCGGACTCCTACAACGCCTTCACCACCTCGATGCACGCCGCGCTGCACGCGGCGCTCGAGGAGGCGGCCGGCGACGAGATCCGCGCCGTCGTGATCACCGGCGCGGGCAAGGGCTTCTGCGCCGGCCAGGACCTCGGCGAGTTCCGGGAGCTCGACCACGATGTCGGCGAGCACCTGGAGGCGACGTACCACCCGAACGTCCGCGCGATCCGCGCGCTGGAGAAGCCGGTGATCGCTGCCGTCAACGGCGCCGCCGCCGGCGCCGGGCTCTCGCTGGCGTGCGTGTGCGACTACCGCATCGCCGCCGACAACGCCGCCTTCGTGCCCGGGTTCATCGGGATCGGCCTGGTTCCCGACTCGGGCGGCTCGTGGTTCCTCACGCGCCTGCTCGGCCCGTCGCGTGCGTTCACGTGGATGAGCTCGAACCGGAAGCTGTCCGCGCCGGAGGCGCTCGCGTGGGGGCTGGTCGACGAGGTCGTCGAGGCCGACGGGCTCGCCGCCCGCGCCGCCGAGCTCGCAGCCGACTATGCAGCGCGGCCGACGCGCGGCATCGGGATGTCGAAGCGCCTGTTCGACCACGCTCAGAACGCGACGCTCGACGAGCAGCTCGCGTTCGAGGGCGAGCTGCAGACCGAGGCGACGAAGACGGCGGACTTCGCCGAGGGCGTGACGGCGTTCCTCGAGAAGCGCCCGCCGAACTTCACCGGCCGTTGAACCCGGTCGAGACGGTCGACTACCACACCGGCGGCGAGCCCTTCCGGATCATCACCGGCGGCGTGCCACCGCTGGCGGGCGCGACGATCCTCGACAAGCGCCGCCACGCGCTCGAGCAACTCGACCATGTCCGGCGGCTGCTCGTCTTCGAGCCGCGCGGTCACGCCGACATGTACGGCTGCTTCGTCACCGAGCCGAACGACGAGGGCGCCGATCTGGGGGTCGTCTTCTTCCACAACGCGGGGTACTCGACCGCCTGCGGGCACGGGACGATCGCGCTCGTCACGTGGGCGATCGACTCCGGCCTCGTCGAAGGCCCCGAGGTCGTCGTCGACGTTCCGTCGGGGCGGCTGCACGCGGTCGCCCGCGTCGAGGACGGCCGGGTTGCGTCGGTGCGTTTCCGCAACGTCCCGTCGTTCGTGCACGCCCGCGGCCTTCCGGCCGCCGGGCGTGAGGTCGATGTCGCCTTCGGCGGCGCCTTCTATGCGTCGGCGGAGGAGCGCGTCGAGCCGGCGGAGCTGCCGCGCCTGATCGAGCTCGGCCGCGCGATCAAGGCCGACCTGGAGGCGGGGCAGGAGATCGTCCATCCCGACGAGCCGGAGCTTCGCGACGTGTACGGCGTGATCTTCTGGCAGGAGGAGGCGGGCGATCCGCTCACGCAGCGCAACGTCACGGTCTTCGCCGACGGCGAGGTCGACCGCTCACCCTGCGGCAGCGGAACCTCAGCGCGGCTCGCGCTTCTCCACGACGAGGGCCGTCTCGCGACGGGCGAGCCGCTCCGCCACCTGAGCATCGTCGGCAGCGAGTTCACCGGCAGGGTCGTCGAGGAGACGCCGGGTGGGGTCATTACCGAGGTCGAGGGCACCGCGCACCGCACCGGTCGCCACGAATTCACCCTCGATCCGGCCGACGAGCTCGGCGAGGGGTTCCTGCTCCGCTAGAGGCTTGATGTGAATTAGCCGTGGCCGCGGGGCCCCCGGGCGCGGCGACGCGCGCTGCTCTTGCCGCCGCATCCGGCGGCGAGCACGACGAACACTGCGACGGCGACGGCCGCACCCAGCCGCATGCGCCGATGCTAGGGACGGTAGGGGACGGCGCACCGGCGGTAGTGGGGACAGCCGCACCGCGAGACGCCTGCCAGCGCGATTCTCGCGGCGGCCGCGCCGAGCGATCTTCCATGCGTCAGGTTCGACAACAACGCAAGGAGGAGATGGAAGTGATCGAGCAAGGACAGACGCTCTACAACCCCGTCACCGGTGAACGCATGACGTTCATCGAGACGGCGGCCTCGACCGACGGCGACTGCGTCGTGATCGAGCTCAGCGCCGATCCCGGCGGCTCCGTCGCCGCGGCCCACGTCCACGCCAACCAGTGGGAGACCTTCCGCGTCGTCTCGGGCACGCTCGGCGCGAAGGTCGCCGGGCGCAAGGTCGAGACCGGCCCGGGCGAGACCCTCAAGGTCTGGCCCGGCGAGGCGCACACCTGGTGGAACGCCGGCGACGACGAGCTCGTCTTCCGGTGCGAGATCCGCCCGGCGCTCCAGTTCGAGTCGCTGATCGAGACGATGTTCTCGCTGGCGGCCGACGGCAAGACGAACAGGAAGGGCATGCCGAACCCCTTCCGGCTCGCGGTGATCGCGAACGCGCACTTCGACACCGTCCAGCTCCCGGTGATCCCCGCCTGGATGCAGAAGACGGCCCTGGCGATGGGCGCCCCGGTCGGCAAGGCGATGGGTTACAGCCCGACCTACACCACCGAGAAGGCCCGCCTCGAGCGGCTCGTCCCGCAGGCGGCGTGACGATCGGAATCTGAGGGGCGCTCCTCTTCACCGGGGCGCCCCTCTGCGATAGTTGGCGCATGACCGTCGCCGATCTCCTCCACGAGGCCGCCGAGACCCATCACGTCGTCTACCGGATCACCGACGGCGACGATCCGGACTGGGCCTCCTGGTACGCGGACTGGCTCCTCGGCCACTCCGAGCTCCCGGAGCTCCTAGGCACGGCGCCGGTGCGAAGCCACCTCGTCCATGCGCTCGTCCAGCTCGACCGCGATTACACGGCCGCCGGCCCGCAGGAGCGGTGGGAGGACTGGTACGCCGCTCGGCTAGGCGAGCTGTACCGCTAGGCGCTGCCCGGGCTCGGCGAGAGTACGCTCGCGCAGGCGGCCTCTGGCCGCCCGGCTAGTCGGCGGCTTCCTTGGCCTTTGTAACATCGCGGGCGGCGCCGGCGGCACCGTCAGCCGCCTGGGCGACCGTGCCCGCGACCTCCTCTGCCTTGTCGGCTGCTGCGTCACCCCATGAGGACGCTGTGTCCCATGCAGAGTCGAGCAACTCGGACGCCTCCTTCCTCCGCAAGAAGAACGCGGCGGCGGCGCTTGCGGCGATGGCCGCGACGAGCAAGACGATGAACTTCTTCATGACCTTCCCCCTTCGTCACGAGTCCGAGTTTCGTCGATGAAGCGTATCGCCAGCCGACCACCCGCGTGCGCGGGACTTGGCTTCGTCGCAGGAGAGGAGCTTCCGGAGAGCGTGGAACCCGCGAGGAGGGGAACCGCCGCCTCGCGCCCGTGTCTGGCCGGTGCAACTCGGCTAAGCTCATGATGACGCCTGCTGCCTGCTGCCCCTAACGCCTGAGAGGAGGTCGAATATGCCGCTACTAGCTTCATCGACGGGCTGGTGGCTCGGAGGGATCCTGCTCTTCATCCTCTGGGTCGCAATCGCCTTCTGGCCTGCGCGAGTTGCCGGCAGGAAAGGGCACAGCTTCTTCTTGTACTTCATCTTCAGCCTGATCTGCTTCCCGCTTGCGTTGCTGGTCGCCTATCTCGTCTCGGACCGGAGCCGCGCCGTCGCCTGAAGCGGGAGCGCAAACGAAGAGCAGGCGGGTGGCGTTCGGCTAGCCGCGGCAGTTCAAGGGACATTCCTGAACACTCGCGCAGACCGGAAATGATCGCCGCGAATCCGTCAGCCGACGACCGCCCGGGGGAGGCGATCGAGTGGCTGCCTCCCCCGCGCGTAGGCGCTTCGTCAGGTCGGTGCTCCGGCGGGCACAGTCGTCAACTGGCGTTCGCGGAAAGGATCGGGGCAACGCGCCTGAAACCCCAGATGGTGCAGTAGACGCCGAGGAAGAGCTCCCACGCGGCCTCCGGGATCGTCGCCAGGCCCTGGAACGAGCGCAGCGTGCTGCTCGGATGGTTTCCGCTGAACATCACAGCCGTTCCGGAGATGATGATCAGCGGGCCGCCGATCAGACCGAGCCACGTCCACGCCCGCGGCACGAGCTGCGTGCGGTACATCATGTAACCGAGAATCAACCCGTTCCCCCAGCCGACCACCCAGCCCGGCCCCAGCAGGAACGTCCAGTCCTTGATCGCCGCAAGCGTGTACGCGACCGTGCCTTCGGCGGCGCCCGCGGGCTCTTGTTGCAATGTGGCGAGCCCGAGCATCGCGACGATGCCGACGAGGATGAACGTGCACTCGATGATCCTCGCCGTCACGTAACCGATCGACAGCTCTTCGAACTGCCGCCGCATGATCGGGACGATCACGACTGCGGTTCCGATGTTCGCGATGATGAGCAGCAGCTCCAACAGTGCGGCGAGGTAGATCTTGTTGACGTTCCCCGAGCCCGCGACGAAACCGGCTGGATGTCGGAGCGCAGGCTCATAAAGCAGCAGGGCCGGGATCGACGTGACGAACGTGATGAGGTAGAGCACGCCGAACCAACGCGCCCTCTTCTGGTCTAGAGACACCCTTGAAACCCCTTCCCCTCGGGCAGCAAGCGAAGCGATCCGCCCCATTGACCCCTCATCCATGGATGGCAAGGCGACGGTAGCGCCCCACCTTACATTCGCGAACGCCTGACCAGGCAAGCATCAGGGGGTGAACAGTCTCCAGTGCCCCTCGGAGACGACTTCGACGGTACCGTCGGTCACCCTGATGGCGGTCTCGTCGTCGATCGCGTACGCCGGGCCCCCAAGGGTGGCCGCCCATCCCTCTGCGGCGTCCATGGTGTTCTCCGAGTACCCCAGGTGCGGAAAGATCGAGAAGTCGACGATCCCCAGCGTGCTGTCGCCTCCGGCGGGCGGCTTCCACTGGACGAAGTCCTCCCCGATACGGGGGGTCATCACCATGCTCCCGCCGCTCAGCCCTACCCAGACCGTCTCGCCCAGCGACGGCAAGAGATCCGCCAGCCCGGACTCCCGCATCCAGTGGCACAGGTACAGCGCGTCGCCACCGTTCACCAGCAGGACGTCTGCCTCTCGGACCCAGGGGACCCAGCGCTCTTCACCGATGCTGGGGAGCGCAGTGAGCTCCAGCACTCCGAGCGACTTCCAGCCGAGCTCGCACATGGGTGTCGAGGCCTGTCCGGCGATGAAACGCCAGGCCGAACCGGGACCGCTCATGGGGTGCCCGTACGACGCGGTGGGAATGCAGAGGGCATCGCACTCGGCGACCGGTTTGCCCAGTAGGTCGACCAGCGCGGCGTGGATGCTCGGGTTCTTGATGCCTGCGGACGTGAGAAGAAGCCTCATGCTGCCTCCAGAGGTTGTCGGTCGAGGGTGTTCTGGGATACGACCGCTCGGCGACCCGTAATTCATCGCTCTCTGCCTGGGCGACCGTCAAGCGTGATTCTCGAACATCGGCCCACCGAGGTGCGAGAATCGCGTCCGTGCCCGAAGCACAGCTAGAGAACTCCGGATCGGGGCTCACGCAGGTCACCCAGGGCTGGTTCGTCGTCAACGTGCGCGACGCCGAGTGGTGGTTCGCGGAGACGAGGGGCGCGAGGTGCGCCTTCGAGAACGAGTACGGCGACCCGCCGGTCGAGTTCTCCCAGCTCGGGATCAACGTCACCGTCCTCGAGCCCGGGCAGACCGTCCTCTACCACGCCGAATCGAACCAGGAGGGGTTCCTCGTCCTTTCAGGCGAGTGCACGCTGCTCGTCGAGAACGAGGAGCGACGCCTGCGCCCCTGGGACTTCTTCCACTCTCCGCCGTGGACCGAGCACGCCTTCGTGGGAGCGGGCGAGGAGCCCTGCGCGATCCTCATGGCCGGTTCGCGCACAGGCCCTGAAGTGAAGTACCCGGCGTCGGAGCTCGCGGCGCGCCACGGCGCGAGCGTGGCGGAGGAGACCTCCGACTGGAGGCAGGCGTACGCGACGGTCGAACGGTTCCAGCGAGGGCGGCCGCCGAGCTGGGCTCGTCTGCCCTGGGTGGAGATGCCTGATGCCTGAGGCTCCCCTCCGGGACGCCGGTTCTGGTTTCGCTCCCGCGGGCGAAGGCTGGTTCGTCGTGAACGTGCGCGACGCGCAGTGGACGACTGCGGAGAACAGCGAGAACAAGCCGCCTGGTTCGGACTGCCGGTTCGAAAGCCGGGAGTTCTCGTTCCCACAGGTCGGCGTCAAGGTCCGCGTCCTGGAACCGGGCCAGCCGAACGGCATCTACCACTCCGAGAACCAGCAGGAGGACTTCCTCGTGCTTTCGGGCGAGTGCACGCTGCTCGTCGAGGGTGAGGAGCGGCTTCTCGGGCCCTGGGACTTCGTCCACTGTCCTCCAGGCACCCACCACATCTTCGTCGGCGCCGGCGATGCGCCCTGCGCGATCCTGATGATCGGCGCACGATTGGCGCACGAGGAACTGCACTACCCGGTGTCGGAGCTCGCGGCGCGCTACGGGGCAAGCGCCGACCAGGAGACATCCGATTTCGAGCAGATCTACCCGAGGTTCGAGCCGTCACGGCGGGAGCGTCCCTCGTACTGGAACCGCCTCCCCTGGGCCTAGCGCGCCTTCCGCCACTCCTCGAAGTGATTCCTGAACGGCGTCTGCGATAGTCGAGGCGTGCCGGCCGACGATCGCCCTCCAGCCGCGAACACCGGGCTGACCGCAGCCGAGGCTGCGCGCCGGCTCGCCGAACGGCCGCCGGAGCGCCAACGGCCCAGCCGCTCGTACGCGAGCATCGTCCGCGCCAACGTCTTCACGTTCTTCAACCTGATCCTGGCTGTCGCCGGCACTGCCACGCTGATGTTCGGCGAGTGGCAGGACTCGCTCTTTCTCGGCGTGCTGATCGCGAACTCGGCGATCGGGATCACGCAGGAGGTGCGGGCCAAGCGGGCGCTCGACCGGTTGTCGGCGCTCGTCGCCCCCACGGCGACGGTCGTCCGGGACGGAACGGCCGCCCGGGTCTCGGTGCCGGAGGTGGTAGTCGGTGACCTCGTTCGCCTCCAGCCGGGCGACCAGGTCGTGGCCGACGGGACGCTGCAGTCGGCGACCGCGCTGCGGCTCGACGAGTCGATCCTCACCGGCGAGTCGCTGGCCGCCGAGCGGGCGGCGGGCGGCGAGGTGCGGTCGGGATCGTTCGTCGTCGAGGGCGAGGGCGCCTTCACCGTCGAGGCGGTCGGCGTGGACAGCTACGCGTCGAAGATCACCGGCGAGGCGAGGGCGTTTCGCCACCCGCGCTCGCCGCTCGAGCGCGCGCTGAACCGGCTCCTGGCCGCGCTCGTCGTGGTGATGGTGCCGCTCGGCCTGATCCTCGGATACGCGCTGTGGGAGCGGCATGCGCCGCTGCACACGGCCGTGCCGACCGCGGTCGCCGCGGTTGTCACGCTCGTCCCGGAGGGGCTGGTCCTGCTGGCGAGCCTCACCTTCGCGGTCGCGGCTGCGCGGATGGCGCGCCGGGGCGCGCTCGTCCAGCAACTGAACGCGATCGAGTCGCTCGCCTCGGTCGACCTGATCTGCCTCGACAAGACCGGCACGCTCACCGAGGGCTCGCTCCGCGTGGTCGACCTCGTCGGGCCGGCCGATCTCGCCGTCGACCTCGGCCGGTACGCGGCGTCGGCGAGCATCCGCAACGCGACCCTCGAGGCGATCGCCGCCGCGTACCCGGCGGCGGCCGAGCCGGTCGAGGAGCAGATCCCCTTCTCGTCCCGGACGAAATGGGCAGCGCAGCGGATCGGCGGCGTCAACTACGTCCTCGGCGCACCGGAGCGGTTTCGGCTCGGCGAGCTGGAGGCCAGGTCCGACGAGGCCGCCCATCAGGGCCGTCGCGTCCTCGCTTTCGGCACCGCCGCGCAGCTCGACGAGGAGCAGCCCGCCGCACGCGGCCTCGTCGTCCTCGCCGAGACCCTTCGCCCCGAGGCGCGGGAGACGGTCGAGTGGCTGGCGCGCGAGGGCGTCGAGCTGAAGGTGATCTCCGGCGACCGGCCCGAGACGGTCGCCTCGATCGCGGCCGACGTGGGGATCACCGGCGCGGCCGCCGACGGCTCGAACCTTCCGGAGAGCGAGGCGGAGCTCCGCCGGTTCGTGCTCGACCACGCGGTGATCGGGCGGATCTCGCCGGAGGGGAAGCGTCGGATCGTGGAGTCGCTCCGCGACGGCGGCCGCTACGTGGCGATGGTCGGCGACGGTGTCAACGACGTCCCGGCGCTGAAGGCGTCGCGGCTCGCGATCGCCCAGGGCACCGGCACGCAGATGGCGCGCAGCGTCGCCGACATCGTCCTCGTGGACGGCCGTTTCGAGTCGGTCCCGGCGATGGTCGAGGAGGGCCGCAAGATCCTCCGCAACGTCCAGCGCGTCGCCAAGCTGTTCGTGACCAAGTCGGCGTTCGCGTCGTTCCTCGTGCTGTCGATCGGGCTGACGCCGATCGCGTACCCGCTGCTCCCGCGCCAGCTCACCCTCGCGGCCTCGCTCGCGATCGGGATCCCGGGGTTCTTCCTCGCGCTGGCGCCGAGCTCGGGGAAGTACCGGTCGTCGGGCTTCCTGCGCGATCTCGCCGGGTTCGCGGTGCCCGCGGGCACCGCCGCGGGGCTCGGCGTCCTCTCCAGCTATCTCTTCGCCGTCAACGTGCTCGACCTCAAGCTCGCCTCGTCGCGGACGGTGGCGACGACGGTGCTGATCGTCGTCGGGCTCTATCTGATCATCGTCCTCGAGGCCGAGGGCAGTAAGAGGACGGTCATGGTGCTCGGGCTCTGCGCGGCGCTCGCCGGCGCGTACGTGTTCGTCCTGTCGCTTCCGTTCGGGCGACGGTTCTACGAGCTCGCGCTGCTCGGGCCGCGGGTGCTGGTCATTGCGTTCGCGGGTTCCGCGATCGCGATCGGAGGGCTCGTCCTGGTCGATCCGAAATTCGTCCCCGCGCCGCTGCGGGCACGGCTGTACGGTGCAGACCAGTGATGCGGAGGATGACTGCCGGCGTCGGCGCGGCCTGCCTGCTGGCCGCCGCGGCCGCCGGCGCTGCGCCTCCGCCCTCGTACCTGGCGACGATCGGAGGGCCCCCGAAGCTCCCCGCCGGCGCCCCCGGGACGATCTCGGTCGCCGCGCAGGGCAGGTACGGCTCCTACGGCCCAGGGACGATCCTGCCCGTGGTCGTCCGCAACAACTCGAAGCGGCCGGTCGGCGGCATCCACATCTCCGGGACGGCACTCGACGGGAAGGGCCGTGTGCTCGCCCCCGGCCAGGATGACGGCATCCAGCCGGCGGTCATCCCGCCCGGCGGCCTGGCGATCGGCTTCGTCCGGTTCGGCGGGACCAACCCGCCGGCGGGCACCCGCTTCAAGCTGTTCGTCACCGACACGCCGCTCGATGCGAACGTCGGGTTCTCGAAGCAGGTGGACGTGCCGATCACCGCGCTCCGCTACGCGCGCGGCCACGTCGTCGGCGTCGGCACGAATTCGACGCGCAAGAAAGTGACGAGGCCGATCGTCGCGATGGCGGCGTGCTTCAGCCGTTCGGGCAAGCTCGTCACGTTCGCGAAGGCGTTCGGCAGCAAGACCAGCGTTCCCGTCGGGCAGAAAGTTCCGTTCGACGTGGACTTCGCGCGCAAAGGCCCCGCCCCGGCCTGCGCCCATGTGGTCGCATCGATGACGGGGTATTCGGAACTCTAGCGTCGTCCGCAGGGTCAGACCTCCGTCGCCAGCTCGTTCCAGAGGTTCTCCATCATCGTCGCCACCGTCGGGTTCTTGATCACCGAGCCCGCGAGGGTGAACGCACCGGCCGCGAAGACCTTCGCGCCCGCCGGCGTCGAGTAATACGTCATCTGCGCCGTGAACCCCGGGCCGAAGAGATTGGGGACCTCGGCCAGGACCTTGACGCTGTGGGGCGATCCGAGTGCTGTCTTGTCGATCTCGATTCCGGCTGAGCCGAAGGTGTCGCCGCTTTCGAGGCCCGTGCCGGCGAACAACCACGGTGCTGCGGCCGCGTTCCGGACGATCCACGGACCGCGATGCTCGCCGCTGTCGTTGCCGCGGTACTGGGCTCCGATCAGGGCCGACTCCGGCCGGCCGAGATCCCGCCACTGCTTCGTCCGCTCCATGACGTTCCCGTGCTTGACAATCCGCCAGAAGAAGTTGTTCGCGGAGAGGTACGCAAGGTTGCCGCCCAGGTCGCGATACGCTTCGATCACGTCGTACTCGTGCGTGGTCACGTACTCGTGGTGGCCGGGGAAGACGATGAGGTCGTACGCCGCGGCCAACTCGCGCCCGCTGCGCGCGGTGTCGAGGTCGACGTCGGCGAGGTAGTCGACGTCGCGCTTCGTCCAGGAGAGCCAGTGCAGGAACGGAAGGTCGTAACTGCGGAAGTTGAAGGGCACGCCGCGGTTCAGGAACGGACGGCCGAGCCGCGCCTGGTTGCAGTTCCAGTTCGCGTACCAGGAGTCGCCCTTTCCGTCCTTGTTGTCGTCGCGGAGGTTGTAGGCCTGCCAGGTCATCGTTGGCATCACGACGGCGACCCGGTGCCGGCCGAGATGCCGCGGTCGAACGACGAACGGAGCGAACCCCACACGCCCGTCGGAGGCCTCGAGGCGCGCGAAGTACACGCCGCTCTCCCAGTCCCCGATGCCGATCTGGAGGGTGCGGCCGTTCCGCGTGCTCCCGATCTGTTTCGTCGAGGTGACCGGAACGCCCTGCATCTCGCTGGAGCCGGCGGTCACGGTGTGCTCGGGCCCGGTGCGCAGGATCTGCAGCGTGACGCCGCGGGCTGCGTTGAAGAAGCGAAGCGAGGCGGTCGCTCCGGGTGTGTAGCTCTCGCGCTGGAACGCGGCCTCCACGGAGGGGCGTACCTCCTCCGACGTCGGTGCCCGGCCGTCGAGCAGATCGATCCGTGCCCGGGGCGGCGTTCCGACGCCGAGGAGGAGGAAAGCTGCGAGGCCGGCGGTGGAGAGGATGAGAGAGGCGTTGCGGGCGCTTCTGCGGTTGATATGCGGTGCGATGGTGGCCATGCCCCCACCGTCTGCCGGGGCCCACATCGCTCTCTCACGCCGCGCCAACGGGTCGCCAACGCCTGATCAGCATCGACCACTTCCCGCGGACTTTCAGGTGTTAGACGTTACAAAGTGCTCCAGTACCGGATCCTGGGGCCGGTCGAGATCGCCGGCGAAGCTGGGCCGCTCCCGCTCGGTGGCCAGAAGCAGCGCGCCCTGCTCGCGCTCCTACTTCTGAATGCGGGCTCCGTCGTCTCGACCGACCAGCTGGTCGATCGGCTGTGGGGCGAGCACCCGCCGAAGACGGCGCTGACTTCCCTCCAGAACCTCGTCTCCCAGCTCCGGAAGCTGCTCGGCAGCGAGACCCTGATCACGAAGCCGCCCGGGTACGCACTGATCGTCGAGCGGGAGCAGGTCGACCTCGGCCGCTTCGAGGATCTGGTCGCGAAGGCCCGCACCGGCGACTCCGGGGAGCGGGCACAGGTACTCCATGAAGCGCTCTCTCTCTGGCGTGGTCCTCCCCTCGCGGACATGGCATTCGAGGAGTTCGCCCAGATCGAGACCCGCCGGCTCGAGGAGCTCTACCTGGATGCGCTCGAGGAGCGGATCGACGCCGATCTCGCGCTGGGCTCCGGGGGCGAGCTGGTCGCCGAGCTCGAGCGCCTCGTCGCGGAGCACCCGGCCCGCGAGAGGCTGTGCGGGCAGCTCATGCTCGCCCTCTACCGGGCTGGGCGGCAGGCGGAGGCGCTCCAGATCTATCTCGACACACGCCGCGCGCTCGTCGACGAGCTCGGGATCGAGCCGAGCCTCGCGCTGCAGCAGCTCTACCGCTCGATCCTCCGTCAGGACATCGGGCTCGAGCGGTCGCCACTCCCGCCCGCCGCCGACGATCACCTCGGAGAGGTCGTGAAGGCCCTGGCCTCCGGCCGCCTCGTCGTCGTTCTCGGCGAGGGCATCTACCCCGTCCCCGGCTCGAGCGACGACGGGCTGCCGTCGTCGGAGGCGGTGGTCGCCCACCTGGCGAAGACCTTCGGGTGCCCGCCGGAGCAGGCCCGCGACCTCCCTCATATCGCCGAGTACGTGGCGCTGACACAGGGCCTCGGCCCGCTCTACGACGAGCTCCACGACCTGTTCGGCCGTGACTACGGCCCGGGACCCGTTCACCGGGCGCTCGTCGGGCTCGCCGGGATCCTTCGCGAGCGCGGGGCCCCGCACCCGCTGATCGTGACTACGAGCTTCGACGAGACGCTCGAGCGGGCATTCGAGGAGGCCGGCGAGGAGTTCGATGTCGTCTCGCACCTCGCGGTGGGCAGGTACTTCGGCAAGTTCCTCCACCTGGCGCCGAGCGGGACGGCCACGCTCGTCGAGGTGCCGAATGCCTACGCGGACCTGTCGCTCGACCGCCGGACCGTGATCCTCAAGATCCTCGGCGGAATCGACCGCGGGCCGGAGCGGAGGTGGGAAAGCTTCGTCGTCAGCGAGGACGACCACATCGACTACCTGGCCCAGGCCGACATCACTGCAACGTTTCCGGTGACGATCGCCGCCAGGCTCCGCCGGAGTCACTTCCTCTTCCTCGGCTACCCGCTTCGCGACTGGAGCCTCCGTGTCTTCCTCCACCGCGTCTGGGGACGTGAGAAGGTCAGCTACTCCTCCTGGGCGGTCGGCCCCGCAGTGGACGCCATCGAGCAGCGGCTCTGGCGTGAGCGGGGCGTCGAGATGGTCGACTCGACGCCCGAGGAGTACGCGGCGGCGCTGAAGAACCGGTTCGAGAGCGAGGTGCTCGTATGAGCGCCGGGCTCCCGATCTCTCCGTACCGAGGGCTGACCCCGTTCGACGACTCGGAGCTGGACGTTCTCTTCTTCTTCGGTCGCGAGCGCGAGCGGGATCTGATCGACGCGAATCTCATGGCCTCTCGCCTGACCGTTCTCTACGGAGAGACCGGCGTCGGGAAGACGTCCGTTCTCCGCGCGGGCGTCGCCCATCACCTCCGCAGCATGGCCCGGAAGAACCTCGAGTCGAGCGGTGAGCCCGGCCTCGCGGTCGTTGTGTTCCAGGACTGGCGCGACGACCCGGTGCGGGCGTTGCGACGTGCTGTCGCCGACGCGGTGTCCGACGCCCTCGGAGGGTCGCTGCGCCCCCCGGAGGAGGACGACTCCCTGGCCGGCGGCCTGCGGATGTGGCAACAGGTCCTCGCCGGGGACCTGTACGTGATCCTCGACCAGGTCGAGGAGTACTTCCTCTACCACGAGGGCGAGAGCGGCCGGGGGAGCTTCGCCGCTGAGTTTCCTGCTGTGGTCGCCGCCGCCGATCTGCGGGTGAACTTTCTGCTCGCGATCCGCGAGGACGCCGTCGCCAAGCTCGACGCCTTCCGGGCGCGGATCCCGAACGTGCTCGGGAACTACCTCCGGCTCGAACACCTCGAGCTGGATGCCGCCCGCGCGGCGATCATCGAGCCGATCGCCCAGTACAACCGGATGCTCGATGAGGACGAGACGGTCGAGATCGAGCCCGAGCTTGTCGACGCCGTGCTCGAGCAGGTTGCCGCCGGGAAAGTCGACGTCGGCCAGGTGGGGCGCGGGGCGGTGGCGGGCGCGGACGGGGTGGTTCGGATCGAGACGCCGTACCTCCAGCTGGTGATGGAGCGGCTGTGGGAATACGAGCGCGAGGCGGAGTCGAACGTGCTCCGGCTGGACACGCTGGTCCGTTTGGGCGGCGCAGAGCGCATCGTGCGCGACCACGTCGACGGCGCGCTCGCGAACCTCACGCCTGCCGACCGCGACATCGCCGCCGGCCTCTTCGATCACCTCGTCACGCCCTCGGGCGCCAAGATCGCCCACGAACTCGGCGATCTGGCGACCTACGCTGGAATCACCGAGGGTGAGCTGCTCCCCGTCCTCACCGAGCTCGGGAGCGAGCGGATTCTCCGCTCGGTCTCGGCGAACGGCGGAAACGGGTCCCGCTACGAGATCTTCCACGACGTGCTCGCAGAGCCGGTGCTCGCCTGGAAGGTCGCGCACGACGCCCGGAGGGAGCTCGACCGGCAGCGGGCGGAGGCCGAGAGGCGTCGCCGGGGGCTGATCTGGCTTCTCGGGCTTGCGGCCGCTGTGCTGCTCGTGATGGCGGCGGTGACGGCCTTCGCCCTCGTGCAGCGCAGTGCGGCCCGCTCGAACGCGAAGCTCGCAGAGGCGGGTGAGCTCGCCGCGCGGGCGTCGTCACAGCTGCAGACCGACCCGCAGCTCGGTCTCGCGCTCGCACTCCGGTCCGTTCGGCTCGACCCGACGAGCCAGGGTGAGGAGGTGCTCAGGCAAGCCCTGATCGAGGCCCGCGGGCTGGCGATCCTGCCGAGTGGGGTGGGGGTCTCGTCGGTCGCCTTCAGCCCTGACGGTGCGACGGTGCTCGTCGCCGGCGACGACGGCGTGGTCCGGCTGTGGCGGTCCGACGGAGTCCTCGAGCACACGCTGCGGCAGAAGGGTGCGCTGACGGCCGCGTCGTTCAGTCCCGGCGGGTCCCTCGTGCTCACGGGCGGGCAAGACGGTACCGCCCGTCTGTGGGACGCGAAGCTCGGCCGGCTGCGCGCCACGTTCCGCCACGGCGGCCCGGTGACGAGCGCGGTCTTCGGCGACGGCGGCAGGTACGTGGTGACGACGAGCATGGACGGGACCGCGCGGGTCTGGTCGGTCGCGACCGGCAGGCCTCTGCTCGTCGTCCGGCACGGGCGGCCAGTCCTGAGCGCGGCCATGGGAGGCGACGGGCGGCGCCTCATCACGGTGAGCGGCGACAGCGCCCGGCGCGGCCTTCGGGCGAGCCTCTTTGCCGTGCCCGGCGGTCGACTCGTCCGTGAGCTTCCGGCCCGGGGCGTGACGACGGCATCGTTCGATCCCACCGGCGGCCGGGTGGTCACGGGCAGCCTCGATCACACAGCGGCGATCTGGAACGCGAACGACGGTACGCGGCTGCACCTGCTCGCCGGGCACGAGGGCGGGATCACCCAGGCCCTCTTCGGACCGCGCGGGCGAGTGGTGATCACGACGAGCACGGACGGGACCACGCGAGAGTGGAACGCGAAGACGGGAGCTCCGGTCGCCCTGCTCATGGGCCACTCCAACGCGGTGAACGGCGGTTCGTTCGACCTGGACGGCTCGCACTTCGTGACGGTCAGCTCTGACGGGACAGCACGCATCTGGGAGACGAACACCGGCGAGAACGACGCGGTGCTGCACGGACACACCGGGCCCGTCGTCGCCGCGGCGTTCGCCCCGGACGGCAAGACGGTGGTGACGGGGAGCACCGACGGAACGGCGCGCCTTTGGGATGCCGGCCTCCCGACGCTCGGTGTTCTCGCGACGGAAGCGGGGCCGGTGCGCTCCGCCTCGTTCAGTCCGGACGGCCGCCTCGTCCTCACGACCGGCGACGACGGCAGCGCCCGGATCCTCTCGGCGGGCGGGGCGGTTCTCCACGTGCTCCGGCATCGCGGCCCGGTCATCGGCGGGACGTTCGGTCCGGACGGCAGCCTCGTGTTCACCGGCGGCGCCGACCGGGCTCTCCGCGTCTGGCGCACGGACTCGGGTGCTCTCGTCCGCGTCGTTCCGGGCGCGGCAACGGGCCGTCCCGCTGTCAGCCCGGACGGACGGCATCTGGCCGCTCCGGCCGCGGACGGCAGCGTGGGGATCTGGAGCACCGCCACCTTCCGCCGCCTGAGGAGACTGACGGAGGGCGCGCCGTTCACGGCGGTCTCGTTCAGTCCCGACGGCCGGCTGGTAGCGACGGCAGGCGAAGATCACACCGCCCGTACGTGGGACGCCGGGACGGGCGCCCTCCTGCGCACGTTCCGCGGTCACGCCGACGCGGTCACGGACGTGCAGTTCAGCGCCGACGGCACGCGTCTCGTCACGGCCGGCCGCGATCACGATGCGCGCATCTGGAACGTCGCAACCGGGAAGACCGGAAAGCCTCTGCGCGGCCACTTTGGCGCCGTCTTCGGCGCCTCGTTCAGCCCCGACGGCCGCTGGGTGGTCACCGCTGGACCGGTGAACGCAGGGCTCTGGGACGTTGCGTCCGGCCGCCTTCTCTTCTTCCTGCGCGGCCACACCGAGCCCCTCACCAGCGCGTCGTTCAGTCCGGACGGCCGACGGATCCTCACTTCGAGTCGCGACGGAACCGTGCGCACGTACAGCTGCGCGCTCTGTGGAGGGATCGCCGAGCTCCTTGCCGCGGCGGACGCCCGTCTCGACTCCCTCGGGAGGCGCCTCACGCCCGCGGAGCGTGTGAGGTACCTCGGCGGGGCGGACGCGTCCGGGTGACCGTGGCGGCAGGGAGACGTTGTTGGGCAGGCCTCGCCGTCGGCGCCGCCGTCCTCTCGGTGCTCACGGGCTGTGGGGGCTCGGCGAGGCCCTCATCCGGCCCCGACCCTGCAGAGGGGAAGGGAGTCTTCATCAGCGCCGGCTGTGGTACTTGCCATAGGTCGGAGGCGGCCGGGACGAGAGGCGTGATCGGTCCGCCGCTCGACTCGACCGCGCTGTCCCTCTCTCAGGTGGTCGCGCGCCTCCGCAACGGCGGCGCCGACATGCCCGCGTACGCGCGGACGCTCACTGCCCGCGAGATCGCCGACGTCGCCGCGTTCGTCGTCGAGCCGCACCGCTAGTCAGCAGCACGTCGTTAGCGCAGCATTGGGCGTCTGTGACCGTTCGGTTGGCCCACTGGCCGACCGTGCCTCACATGGCCACCATCTCGCCACATATCAGAGCTCTTCGCCTCGCACTCATCGTTGCTCTCGCGGCATGCGCGGCGCTCGGACAGACCTGCATGCCCCAGGCCGCGGGACAGCGGGCGGTCGGAGCACGTGCCTCGGGCTCGTTCGGATATCCGGTCAAGCCATTTCACCAGGAGCACCCCGTGCGTGGGTTCTTCGGCGATCCGCGCACCGTCTTCACCGGTCCGCCGACGCGTGAGACGCTCATGCACGGCGGCGGCACCTTCAACTTCCACGAGGGTGTGGACATCAGTGCTCCGAACGGCACCGCCGTCTATCCGGTCGCCTCCGGCAGCGTGGTCGCGGCCGAGAAGCGCGAGGACTGGCACGTGCAGGTCGACACGGGCGACGGCGTGCGCTTCGACTACTGGCACATCAAGCCGGCCGTCCGCGTAGGCGGGCACGTCACCGCGTACGAGACGGTCCTCGGGCACATCGTGAGGCCCGCCGCGCACGTGCACCTGACCGTGGAGATCGGCGGCCGGCCGGTCAATCCGCTCGCCCCTGGGCGGCTCGCCCCCTACACCGACACCACGTCGCCGCACCTGGATTCGATCTCCATTGACGCGCTCGACATGCCGGGCGGGTGCCTGGCGAACTTCGTCCGCGGCCGCGTCGAGATGCAGGCGGGTGTGTCCGACCTTCCGACCGTCCCTGCGCTGGGCATCTGGCGCGACATGCCGACGACGCCGGCGCTCGTCACGTGGCGGGTCCAGTTCTGGACGGGGAAGGTGGTCGTCCCCGAGCGCATCGCGCTCGATTTCCGGTCGACGATTCCCGCCCCTGCCGCCTTCTGGGCCGTGTATGCACGCGGCACGTTCCAGAACATGGCGGTCTTCGGACAGCACTACTCGTACCTCCAGCACGGCGCGTACCACGTCAGGCTGTCGGCGCGGCCGTTCGACACGCGCACCCTCCGTGACGGTGTCTACGACCTGATCGTCACCGCAAAGGACAGCCGCGGTGGCTCCGCCTCGCGCACACAGCGCTTCACGGTGCACAACCGCAGTGGCTGGGTGGGATCGTGACGCCGCGGCCGCCCGGGTCGGACAGCGCGAAGCGGCATAGACTGGCGGCAGAGTGGCGCGGCGGGCTCTCGGTTTCGGTGCGGTCTGGGACGCCGGTGGAGGGCGCTAGATCGTCTTGAACTGCTCGAACGGCTGGCGGCAGCTCGCGCAGTAGCGGATCGACCGGCACGGGGTCGGGCCGAAGATGTTCTCGAGCTTCGTCTCGGTCGAGCCGCAGTACGGGCAGCGAAACACGTTGCTCTGCAGCTGGACGAGCTTCGGGGCGCTCGCCTCGCGCGGGGCCGGCGGAGCGAAGCCGGCGGCGCGGAGCTTCTCGCGGCCCTCCGGGGTGATCTTGTCGGTCGACCACGAGTCGTCCATGACGACCTCGACGTCGGCCTCGGCGCCGAGGGCCTCGATCGCGTCCTCCATGTGGGAGCGCATGTACTCGAGCGCGGGGCAGCCGAGGAACGTCGGCGTGAACTCGACGTGGACTCGGTTGCCGTCGACCTGTACGTCGCGGATGACGCCGAGGTCGACCAGCGAGATCACCGGGATCTCCGGGTCCTCGACCTCGGCCAGCGCCGACCAGACCGCCTCGGCGGTTACCACGTCGCGCCCGGGACCGACCGGCGCACCTCGGTCATCTCGTCCCAGAGCGCCGGCCATTCGGCGACGTGTGCTCCCCGTTCGACGGGGTCGGTGTCCGGGAGACCGAAGCGGGCACGCGAGCGCAGGACGCAGCACGGGCTCGACGACGCCGAGCGCGTACGGCCACAGCTCGGCCAGCGCCTCGTGGAACCGGGGCTCGTCACGCAGCCGGTCGTGCCACATCTCGGCGTGCATCCGGTGGTACGCCTCCTCGCGGTCGATCTTCGCGGCGAGGCCGGCGACCGCCGCGTCGGGCGACGCCATCAGCGTCTCGAGGCGCAGTTCGTCGGCCGCCTCGTAGAGGACGCGCCGCGCGATCGTCCGCGCCCAGTCGGGCACGAACCGCAGCTCGGCCAGCTGCGACGAGCGGTACTCGTCCGGCGCACGGTCGAACGCGAGCGCGTCCGCGTCGTCGGAAAGCAGCTGGTAGATCGCCCGCGCGTGGCCGATCTCGTTCTGGGCGATCGACGAGAACGCGACATCCTCCTCCAGCACGGGCGCGATTCCCGTCCATTCGGAGTCGCGCCAGCCGAGGATCAGCTCGTCGTCAGCGATCCCCAGCAGCAGCTGTTCCTGCGCGTTCACGCGCCTCCTTCAGCTTCGCCTTCAGGGAGTAGCCGTCCACGCGGTGGTAGTTCCGGCCGAGCTCGTCGACGAACGCCTCGTCCTCGAGGATCGACTCGCGGGGGATGACCCACAGCGCCGCCGACTCGCCGCGGCGGCCGTACTGCTCGTGCGCGTAGATCCGCGCGAACGCGTCGTCCGGGGCGATCACCGAGCCGGCGTGCTCGAACGCGACGCCCTTCCGCTCCTGCCGGAAGACCTCGTAGACGCTCACGCCGCTTCGGCGAGCATGACGCGGCGGACCCAGTCGGTCTCCTCGCGCGACACGCGCCGGAACTCGAGGCGCTCGGCGGTCATCGGGCCGTGGCCGGTGACGACCGACCGCAGCTCGTCCCAGTCGGGCTCCGTGTACTCCCAGACGCCCTCGTCGTTCTTGCGCAGCTTCGGATCCGGCACGGTCAGGCCGAGCTCCCAGATCTGCGGGACGTAGCCGTCGAGGAACTGCTGGCGCGCCTCCTCGTTCCCCTGCGTCTTGATCCGCCACTGGACGACCGGATCCTCGGCGGCCGGGATCGGGTTGCCGTGAAACTGCATCAGCGGCCCCCACCAGCGCGTCAGCGCCTCCTGGACGAGTTCCCGCTGCTCGGCAGTCCCGTTCATGAGCGTCAAGATCACGTCGCGCCCGTGGAGGATGTGGAACGACTCCTCCCAGCAGATCTTCTTCATGATCCGCGCGTACGGCGCGTACGAGCACTTGAGCAGCGCCTTCTGGCTGATGATCGCGGCCGCGTCGACCAGCCAGGCGATCACGCCGACATCGCCCCAGGTCTTCGTCGGGTAGTGGAAGACGTTGTGGAACTTCGACTTGCCGGAGATCAGGTCGGCGAGGCACTGGGCGCGCGGCTTGCCGAGATCCTCGACGACGCGGTAGATCAGCTGCGAGTGGCCGACCTCGTCCTGCACCTTCGCGGTGAGCGCGAGCTTGCGCTGGAGGTTCGGGGCACGGAGGATCCACTCGCGCTCGGGCAACACGCCCATCAACTCCGAGTTGCCGTGCATCTCGATGAACTTGATCAGCTTCGACCGATACTCGTCCGGCATCCAGTCGTCGACCTCGACCTGGCCGCCCGACTGCACGTACTCGAGGAATTCCTGCTCCGTCACGGGGTGTCGCCCTCCTGCTGCCGAACGATCGTTAGCCTGACCGTACCATGTCCACCCGCCGGTCGGAGCTCACCCGCCACGCCGTCAGGCTCTTCGCGCAGAAGGGCTACAACGGCACGTCGATCGGCGACCTGGCCGACGCGCTCGGCGTGCAGAAGGGCTCGCTCTACTCGCACATCGCGTCGAAGGAGGACCTGCTCTACGACGCGCTGATGGAGGGCGCGGCCGCCTTCCACGGCTCGCTCGACGCGATCCCCGACGACGCCCCGCCGATCGAGAAGATCCGCCTCGCGCTACGCGGCCACCTGCGCGTCGTCGCCGAGCAACTCGACATCGCCACCGTCTTCGTCCAGGAGTGGCGGTACCTCGAGGGCGCCCGGCTCGACGAGTTCGTCGCCGAGCGGCGGCGCTACGAGGAGCGCGTCCGCGATCTCGTCCGGGAAGGCCGCGACCTCGGCGACCTCCGCTCCGACCTCGACGAGAACGCCGCCGCGCTGCTGCTGCTCTCCGCGGCGAACTGGGCCTACACCTGGCTGCAGCCCGGCCGCGACACCGACGCGCTCGCCGACCGCTTCCTCGCGCAACTCGTCGACGGAATGCGTGGATACTCGACTCCGGCATGAAGGTCACGCTGATCGTCAATCCGTTCGCGACCCGGGTGTCCGAGGAGCAGGTGCGCGCGCTCGAGGAAAAGCTCGACACGGTCGAGACGCTGCTCACCGAGCGCAAGGGCCACGCGACCGAGTTGGCGGCCGCGGCGCAGGGCGACGCCGTGTTCGTCTACGGCGGCGACGGACTCGTCAACGAGGTGCTGAACGGACTGCCTGCTCGCAAGCCGCTCGGGATCGTCCCCGGCGGGCACACGAACGTGCTCGCCCGCGCGCTCCGCGTGCCGCGCGACCCGGCAGAGGCCGTCCACGAACGACGGATCTCGCTCGGGCGGGTCAACGGCCGGCGCTTCTCGTTCGCGGCCGGCATCGGGGTCGACTCCGAGACCGTCCGCGAGCTGGAGACGATGAAGCGCGCCGGTGACGGCAAGCGGCGCGGCGACCTCGCGTACACGCGCGTCGCGGTGCGGAGGCTGTCGCGGCGCTACCCGTCCCGGTTCGAGATCGGCGACGTCGGCCGGGCGGCGATGCTCTTCGTCTCGAACGATTCGGTGTTCACGTACGCCGGGCCGAGGTCGTTTCGCTTCTCGCCCAAGGCGCGACTTCGAGCTCGGCCTCGACTTCGTCGCCCCGGAACGGAGCAATGCGACGATCGCGTTTCGTATCTTCGCCCGCGCCGTCTCCGGCCGGGGAATCGTCGATCTCCCCGGCGTCCTGCACGGCCACGACGTCGACGGCTTTCGCGTGGTCTGCGACGAGCCGCTGCCGCTCGAGGCCGACGGCGAGGACCTCGGCGATGTCACCGAGGCGGTCTTCGAGGCCGAGCGGGACGCGGTCTCGGTCCTGGTCGGTAGCATCGCCCGCTGATGGCTCAGGTTCTTCCTGCCGAGCGTGGGCTTCGCCGTGTGATCGGCGACGGGGAGTCCGTTCCGCGACGGTGGGGTCGACGGCCTCGACGAGAGCGACTTTCTCGAGCTCTACCGGCAACTCGTCCTCCTCCGCACCTACGACGAGCGCTCGGTCGTCTACCACCGCCAGGGCCGCATCGGCACCTACGCGATCTTCTGGAACCACGAGGCGATGCAGGTCGGCTCGTCGTACGCGCTGACGCGCGACGACTGGATCTTCCCGAGTTACCGCGAGTCGGCGATCGGCCTGCTGCGCGGGATGCCGCCGGAGACGGTGCTCTCCTGGTGGCGCGGCCATCCGGCCGGCTGGTGGAACCCGCTCGACTACAACATCGCGTCGCTCTGCGTCCCGATCGCGACGCACGTTCCGCACGCGGCCGGGCTCGCGTGGGGGAAGAAGCTGCGCGGCGAGCCGACCGTGACGATCACGTACTTCGGCGACGGGGCGACCTCGGAGGGCGCGTTCCACGAGGGCGCGAACTTCGCCGGTGTGATGCGCGCGCCGCTGATCCTCTTCTGCAACAACAACCAGTGGGCGATCTCGACGCCGCTGTCATCGCAGACCGCCGCGCCGACGCTCGCCGACAAGGCGATCGGCTACGGGATGCCGGGCGTGCGGGTCGACGGCGCCGACGTGCTCGCGGTGTACGAGGCGACGCGCGACGCGGTCGCACGGGCGCGCGCCGGCGACGGCCCGACGTTCATCGAGGCGGTCACGTACCGCTCTGCGCCGCACGCCACCGCCGACGACCCGAGCGTCTACATCGACCAGGACCGGGTCGAGGAGGCGAGGCAGCACGAGTGCGTCGGCCGCTACGAGGGGTACCTGCGCCGGCTCGGTCTGCTCGACGACGAGACCGCCGAGCGCGTGAAGGCGGAGGCGACGGAGCTCATGCGCGCGGGGATCACCGCGGCCGAGGCCGAGCCGCCGGCCGATCCCGCGCTGATCTTCGAGTACGCGTACGTCGACCCGCCGCCGACGTTGCGGGAGGGCTGGCTTGGCTGAGCTCACCCTGCTCGAGGCGGTGAACGACTGTCTGCACACCGAGCTCGCGCGCGACGATTCGGTGATGGTGATGGGCGAGGACGTCGGCCGCGCCGGGGGCGTCTTCCGCGCGACCGCCGGGCTGCGCGACACGTTCGGCGCCGACCGCTGCGTCGACACGCCGCTCGCCGAGGCCGGCATTCTCGGCACGGCGATCGGGCTCTGCATGGCCGGCTTCCGGCCCGTCGTCGAGATGCAGTACGACGCGTTTTCGTATCCCTGCCTCGACCAGCTGATCAACCACGTCGGCCGCTACCGCTGGCGCACGCGCGGCGGGATGGAGTTCCCGCTCGTCATCCGCATGCCGTACGGCGGCGGCGTGCGTGCGCCCGAGTGCCACGACGACTCGCCCGAGGCGTACTACGTGCACACGCCCGGCGTGAAGGTCGCGATCCCCTCGACGCCCGCCGACGCGAAGGGCCTGCTCGCCGCGGCGATCCGCGATCCCGACCCGGTCGTGATCCTCGAGCCGAAGTTCGTCTACCGGACGGCCCGCGGCGAGGTGCCGGACGGCGAGCACGTCGTCCCGCTCGGGTCGATGCGCGTCGCCCGCGAAGGCACCGATCTCACGATCGTCGCCTACGGGGCGATGGTGCCGATCGCCGAGTCGGCAGCCGACGAGCTCGGCGCGTCGGTCGAGGTGCTCGACGTTCGGTCGTTGAAGCCGCTGGACGAGGAGACGCTGCTCGCGTCGGTCGCGAAGACCGGGCGCGTCGTGATCGTGCAGGAGGCGCCGCGCGTCGCCGGGTTCGCCGCCGAGCTGGCGGCCGTGATCGCCGAGAAGGCGATCCTCGACCTGCGCGGGCCGGTGCTCCGCGTCACCGGGTTCGACGTCCCCTACCCGTACTGGCAGATCGAGGACGCCTACATGCCGTCGGTCGAGCGGGTCGTCGCGTCCGGGCGCCGGCTGCTCGACGAGTTCTAGGCATGGCCTACGAGTTCAAGCTCCCCGACCTCGGCGAGGGCCTGACCGAGGGCGAGATCGCCCGCTGGCTCGTCGTCGAGGGCCAGGAGATCGCCGAGGACGACCCGCTCGTCGAGGTGCAGACCGACAAGACGACGGTCGAGATCCCCTCCCCCGCGGCGGGGAAGGTCGCTCGGATCCTGGTCGCCGAGGGCGAGGTCGTCCGCGGTCGGGACGGTGCTCGTGGTGATCGGCGAGGACGAACCGACTCCTGACGTCCCTGCACCTCAGCCGGCAGCGGAAGACCCCAAGGGGTCTGTTCCTGTAGTCGCCCCGCCCCAGACGGATCGGGTGCGCGCCACTCCGCTCGTCCGGAAGATCGCGCAGGACCTCGGCGTCGACCTCGCCACCGTCACCGGGACGGGCGGCAACGGTCAGATCACCGAGGACGATGTGCGCGGCTCCGCGACGCCCGCCGAAGGACGGCGCGAGAAGCTCCGTGGCGTCCGGCGCCTCATCGCCGAGCACATGGCGACCGCGCACCGCGAGATCCCGCCCGTCACCTGGGTCGAGGAGTGCGACTTCGAGAACCTCGACCTGAAGCTGCTGATCCCGACCGTGCTGAAGGCGTGTGCGGCGGCGCTGCAGGAGTACCCGGAACTGAACGCCAGGCTCGAGGGCGACGAGATCGTCTACCTCGACCGCTACGACATCGGCGTCGCCGTCCAGACCGGGCAGGGGCTGGTCGTCCCGGTCGTCCGCGGCTGCGCCTCACGAACGGTCGAGGAGCTCGCCGCCGACCTCGAGCGCCTCGCCGAGGCCGCCCGCGCCGGCAAGCTCCAGCCGGAGGAGCTGCGCGGCTCGACGTTCACCGTGACCAGCGCCGGGAAGCTCGCCGGGCTGTTCCACACGCCGATCGTCAACTACCCGGAGGTCGCGATCCTCGGCATCGGCCGGATCGCGCCGCGCCCCGTCGTCCGCGACGGCGAGGTCGTCGTCCGTCGCACCGGGACGATCGCCGTCACCTTCGACCACCGCGTGATCGACGGCGCCCGCGCGTCGGAGTTCGGGCTCGCCGTGATCGGGAGCCTGGAGGGCTGATGGGCTCCTGGTACTGGATCGGCGTCGCGGCAGGCATCGGCACGGGCGCCGGCGTCGCGATCGGCGCCCTCATCCCGGAGGGTCGCAAAGGCATGACAGTCGCGGTCGCCGCCGTGCTCGCCGTCGCGGCCGGAATCGGCATCGGCCTGCTGATCGGCGATTGGCCGGAGGCGGCCGCGGGCGGGATCGGCGGCCTGCTCGGCGCGCTCGCCTCGGTGCCGATCGTCGCCGCAGCCGTTCGCGGCGGTGGCACGAGGCTCGGGCTCGCCTTCCTCGTCGCCATGGTCGGACTGGTCCTCGCCGGCGTCGCTTTCATCCCGGTGGTCGGGTACCTCGAGGCGATCGTCGTCCCGGCCTACGCCTTCCGCCTGAGCCGCCGGGGCCCCGACCGGCATGCCGGGCTGCGCATCCTCGCCAAGGACTGATGTCCCAAAAGAGCCTGGTGCTCATCGTGATCGACGGCCTGACGCCGGCGGTCTTCGAGCGCGCGGTCGAGAACGGCGACGCCCCCGCCCTCGCGTTCCTGGCACAGAACGGCACCTACGCGCGCGCCACGTCGACGTTCCCGTCGCTCACCCCGGTCTGCGCCTCGTCGATCGCCACCGGGGCGCATCCCGACGTCCACCACATCCCCCACCTCGTCTGGCTCGACCGGGAGGCGGGGCGGATCGTCGAGTACGGCTCGTCGCTCGGCGCGGTCCTCGCGGCCGGGACGCGCCGCTCCCTGGCGGACACGATCTACAACATGAACGCCCGCCACCTCTCGCCCGAAGCGGTGACGGTCTTCGAGGCGCTCGACGACGCGGGGCTCGTCACCGCCTCGGTCAACTTCACGTGCTACCGCGGGCGCACCGAGCACCGCGCGACCCTGCCCGGCGTGACGCGAACCGTGCTCGGCCCGCGGCGCTTCTTCTTCTACAACCTCTTCGAGTCGGACGACACCGGCGCGCCGCTCTCCGTCCGTCGCCGCTCCGCCGGGACGATCGACGAGTACGCCGAGGCGGTCGGCCGCTGGCTCGTCACCCGCGACGGCTTCGACTTCTTCCTCTTCTATCTCTCCGACTACGACTACGCCTCCCACTCGCTCGGCCCCGAGGGGGCGGCCGCCAAGCTCGCCGACTCCGACCGGGCGATCGCGTCGCTCTTCGACGCGGCAGGCGGGCCGGACGAGTTCCTCGACCGGTACGCCGTGATCCTGTGCTCCGACCACGGCCAGACGGAGGTCGAACAGGCGGCGTCGCTGGAGGAGGCGTACGACGACCTCAACATCTTCCGCCGCAGCGGCTTCGACCGGCCCGACGTGGCGATCTGCGCCTCGAACCGCGCCGGCCAGGTCTACCGGATGCCGCTCTCCGTCGAGACCCCGCGCAGCCTGGCCGAGCGCCTCGACGGCCGGCCGGAGGTCGACGTCGCGCTGTTCCTCGAGGACGGCGAGGCGGTCGCACGCAGGGACGGCGAGGAGTTGCGGTTCCACGCCGGCGTGAGCGGCTGGGAGCTCACCGGCGACCCGGCGGTGCTCGACCATCCCGACGCGCTCACCCGGGTCTGGGCGGCGCTGCACAATCCGAAGGCCGGCGACGTGCTCGTCTCCGCCGCGCTCGGCTACGAGTTCACCGACCTCGGCGGCGGGAGCCACGCCGGGGGCGGGAGCCACGGGTCGCTGCTCGCCGGCGACTCGGAGGTGCCGATGCTCGTCGTCGGTCTCGATTCGCCGCCCACGGGCATCACCGGCGTCATGCCCGCTGCGCTCGCCCACTTCGGAGCCGTTGCCCGTGGCCGCTGACGAGCGCAGGCGGATGGTCGAGGAGCAGCTGCGGCAGCGCGGGATCGTCGACGAGCGCGTGCTCGAGGCGATGGCGCGCGTCCCCCGCGAGCTGTTCGTGCCCGACCGGCTCCGCGACCGCGCCTACGACGACGCGGCGCTGCCGATCGGCGGCGGGCAGACGATCTCGCAGCCGTTCATGGTCGCCCGGATCTGCGAGGTGCTCGCGTTGCACGGCTCGGAGCGCGTCCTCGACGTCGGCACGGGCTCGGGCTACCAGGCCGCGGTCCTCGCCGAGCTCGCAGACGAGGTGCATACGATCGAGCGGCTCGACAGCCTGGCCGGCCACGCCCGGGAGGCGCTTGCGTCCGCGGGCTACGCGGGCGTGCACGTCCACGTGGGCGACGGCTCGCTCGGCCTGCCCGCGCACGCGCCGTTCCGGGCGATCGCCGTGGCGGCGGCCGCACCCGACGTGCCCGCCTCGCTCTACGCGCAGCTCGAGCCGGGCGGGCGCCTGGCGATCCCCGTCGGGAGCCGAGCCGGACAGGAGCTCCAGCTCGTCGTCCGCAGCCCCGAGGGCCCCGCCGTGCTGCGCTCGGTGGCGTGCCGGTTCGTGCCGCTCGTCGGCGCCGAAGGCTTCGGGGCCGAGTAAACCGGCCAATTCGGGTACCCTCGCCTCGTGGCGCGCTCGACGGCAGCGGGGATCACCGCCACCCGCGCGCGCCGGGCGCTTTTGCGCCCCCAGAACTGGGTCGAGCTCGTCAAGTTCTCGCTGGTCGGTGCAAGCGGGTTCATCGTCAACCTCGCTGTCTACGCAGCCCTTCTGCGCGGTTCCGGCCTCCATTACATCCCGGCCGCGATCTGCTCGTTCGCCGTCGCCGTCACGAACAACTACTTCTGGAACCGGCACTGGACCTTCCGCGAGAGCCGGGGCAATCTCTACTACCAGGGCATGCGCTTCTTCGTCGTCTCGGCGGTAGCGCTCGGGCTGAACCTCGTGCTGCTGAAGGTGCTCGTCGAGCTCGGGCTCGACAAGATCGCGGCGCAGGCGATCGCGATCGTGCTCGTCACGCCGTTCAGCTTCAGCATCAACAAGCTCTGGTCGTTCCGGCGGTAGGCATGACACGGGTGCTGGCAGCCGCCGTGTTCGCGCTGCTCGTGTTCGCGCCGGTGGCCGCCGGGTCGACGGGCGCTCCCTACGATGCCCGGGGCCGCCTGGTCTACGACATCCCGTTCACGCCGAAAGGCCCGGTCAAGACGCTGACCGAGGCGAAGGCGGTCAAGGCGCTCCTCTCGATCGGGAAGGTCAAGGCGTGGGTCGGCCGCTACCCGAAGAAGAGCCTGGTCACGCAGGGGACGTACGACGCGACGTACCACGACTGGGGCGTGAAGGTCTGGTCGGGCCCGGCGGGCGAGATCGCCCAGGGGCGGGTCGACGACGCGAGCGGGGTGGTAACCGAGGCCTGGACCGGCCCCCAGGTCGCGTGGCGAATGGCCCGCGGCGGTGGAGGCGCGTTCGGCGGCAAGAAGATCAACAGCGTTCAGGTCTGGCTCGCGTTCTGCGTCGTCTTCCTGATCGGCCTCGCCGACCTCCGGCGTCCGCTCAGCCTGCGCAACCTCGACCTGTTCGCGCTGCTCTCGTTCTCGGTGTCGCTCTGGTACTTCAACCACGGCCGGATCTTCACGAGCGTGCCGCTCGTCTACCCAGGGCTCGCCTATCTGCTCGGCCGGATGATCTGGATCGGGATCCGCGACAGGCCGCCGAGGACGTCGCGGCCGCTCTGGCCGGTCTGGCTGCTCGCCGCCGCCACCGTGTTCCTCTGCGGCTTCAAGGTCGGGCTGAACGTCCGCGACTCGAACGTGATCGACGTCGGGTTCGCCGGGCCGATCGGCGCCGAGCGGATCGTGCACGGCCAGTCGCCGTACGGGAACTTCCCGATCGAGGGCGCGTTGAAGGCGTGCGGGCCTGCCGACCGCGACGGCGAGATCCGCCAGCGGATCCAGACGAACGGCCGTTGCGAGGCCGCCAATCCGAACGGCGACACCTACGGGCCGATGTCGTACATCGCCTACATCCCCGGGTACGCGTTCTTCGGCTGGAGCGGGAAGTGGGACGACCTGCCCGCGGCGCACTTCACGTCGATCATGTTCGACCTGCTGTGCGTGCTCGGGCTCGGCCTCGCCGGGCGGCGATTCGGCGGGAACCGGCTCGGGGTGACACTCGCCTTCGCGTGGGCCGCCTACCCCTTCACGCAGTACGCATCGAGCTCGAACACGAACGACGCGATCATGCCCGCCTTCCTGATCTGGGGCTTCTGGTTATGCACCTCCGCCTGGGCGCGAGGCGCGTTCGTCGCGTTCGCGTCGTGGTCGAAGTTCGGGGCGCTCCTGGTCGCGCCGCTGTGGGCGACCTACCCGGAGTTCAAGGGCTCGAGACGGCGGGCGCTGACCTTCGCCGCCGGCTTTGCCCTGGCAACGGTCGCGTGCTTCTGGGTGCTGCTGCTCGAGCCGAGCCCCTTCCACGCAGCCCGCGTCTTCTGGGACCGGACGATCCCCACGCAGATCGACCGGCACTCGCCGTTCTCGCTCTGGGACTGGGGCCAGTACCACGCCGGGCTGCCCGACCTCGCGTGGCTGCAGAAGATCCTCGAGGTGCTGCTCGTCGCCGGCGCCGGCGCGGTTGCGTTCCTGCCGCGCAAGAAGTCGCCGCTCCAGCTCGCCGCGCTCACCGGCGCGATCCTGATCGGCTTCGAGCTGGTGTTGACCCACTGGTTCTACCTCTACCTCCCCTGGTTCTTCGCGTTCGCCGCATACGCGGTGCTCGCGGCCGAGCCGTCCCCCGAAACGGCGAAGGTCGCCGCGCGCGATGAGCACGAGCAGCGAGAGCTGGCCCCGGCGGGCTGAGCCGCACCGCGTGATCGTCTACGCGGCGATTGCGATCGGGATCTTCGTCGCGGCGTGGACAGGCCTCCACGCCGGTTTCTACAAGCGCAGCCAGATCATCGACACACCGATCTACCAGCGCTACGGCGACGCGATGGCGAACGGCCAGGTGCCCTACCGCGACTTCCAGCTCGAGTACCCGCCGGCGGCGCTTCCCGCCTTCGTGATCCCCTCCCTGCTCCGCTCGAACGACGGCGACCTGCGCGGCTACCGCAGCGGGTTCGAGGCGGAGATGCTCGTGTGCGGGGCACTGGCGCTGCTGTTCATGCTCTCGATTCTGCTCAGCCTGGAGGCGGGGCCGGTGCGCATCGGCGCCGCGCTCGGCTTTGCCGCGCTCGCGCCGCTGCTGCTCGGCTCGGTCGTGCTCTCCCGCTTCGACCTCTGGCCGGCGGCGCTGGTCACCGGCGCGCTCGCCGCGTTCGTCGCCGGGCGGCAGCGACTCGGCGCGGGCGTGCTCGGGCTCGCCGTCGCCGCGAAGATCTTCCCGGCGGTGCTCGTCCCGCTCGCCGCCGTGTGGATCTGGAAGCGGAACGGCCGGCGCCAGGCGTTGCTCTGCCTCGGGATCTTCGCGGCGGTGGTGCTCGCGTGCTTCGTGCCGTTCTTCGTGCTCTCGCCGCACGGGGTGTGGCACAGCGTGACCACGCAGACGAGCCGGCCGCTGCAGATCGAGACGCTCGGCGCCGGCTTCCTGCTCGTCGCCCACGTCGTCGCCGGGCTCGGGATCACGATGCGGCCGAGCCACGGCTCGCAGAACCTGGCCGGCGGGTTCCCGGACGCTCTGGCGGCTATCCAGACCCTGCTCCAGGCGGCCGCGCTGATCGCGACCTGGGTCTGGTTCGCGCGGGGGCCTGCCTCGCGCGAGCGGTTGATCCGCGCGACCGCGACCGCCGTGTGCGCGTTCATCGCCTTCGGCAAGGTGTTCTCGCCGCAGTTCCTGATCTGGCTGATCCCGCTGGTCCCACTCGTCGCCGGCCGGCGTGGAATCGTCGCGAGCGGCCTGCTCGGCCTGGCGCTCGTCCTCACGCAGCTCTGGTTCCCGTTCCGCTACTGGGACCTCGTGCTCCACTTCCAGACGTTTCCGGTGTGGATGGTGCTGCTCCGCGATCTCGTGATGGTCGCGCTGTTCGCGGCGCTGCTGCTCGTCCCTATGGGTGAGGGACGCGAAGCGGCTCGATCGCCGTAGCGCGACCGTCGGCGTCGCAGTCGATCACGACGCCTTCGAGCCGAACGCCGGTCTCCGCAGGGCGGAAGCGCGTCGGCATCCCGGTGCGCATCCGCCGGATCGCGAGCTCGGCCACGACGCCGATCACCGAGTCGTGCGGCCCCGTCATCCCGGCGTCGGTGATCGCGGCGGTGCCGCCCGGCTGCACGCGGGCGTCGCTCGTCTGGACGTGGGTGTGCGTGCCGACCACCGCCGTGACCTTGCCGTCGAGCCAGCGCGCAACCGCGATCTTCTCGCTCGTCGCCTCGGCGTGGAAGTCGACGAGGACGACTTTCGCCTGCGCGCGGGCCTCGTCGACCAGCCCGTCGAGCACCTCGAACGGGCCGACCGGCACGTCGAGGAAGAGCAGGCCCATCAGGTTGATCACCGCGACCGGAGTCCCGTCGGCCGCCGGCGCGACCACGAGGGCGCGGCCGGGCGAGCCCGCCGCGACGTTCGCCGGACGGATCACGCGCTCGGACTGCTCGAGGTACGGGCCGATCTCGTTGCGTGCCCAGACGTGGTTGCCGAGCGTGATCACGTCGGCGCCGGCGGCGAGGATCTTGTCGGCGAGCTTCGGCGTGAGCCCGCGCCCGTCCGCGGCGTTCTCGCCGTTGACCACGCAGAAGTCGACGCCGAGCTCCTCGCGGAGCGCGGGCAGTCGCTCCTCGACGGCGCGGCGGCCGGGCGAGCCGAAGACGTCGGCGAGGAAGAGAAGGCGCAAGAGCTAGCGGAGCGGGACCGAGCCCGCCGGGTGCTGGACGAGCTCGACGTAGTTCCCCGCGTCGCGGGTGTACCGCGCCAGCGCGAGGTGCTCCGCGTTCGAGAGGTCGATCACTGTGCCGATCTTCGACGTGCTCTCCGAGACCATCGAGCCGACCGTCAGCGCCGGGTCGGCGCGCAGGTGCGACACCGACAGCACCACCGACGGCTCGCCCGCCGGCTGGATGTCGATCACCGAGCCGTACTTCGTCCCGTTGAGGATGTAGTCGCGGAGGCCGACGATCGTGCCGTCGGCCGGCGCGTACACGTCGGTGCCGGGTGACGCCCCGACGTCGAGCGCCCCGGTGGACGCACCCTCGCCGCCGCCGATCAGGTAGTACGAGATGCCGCCGCCGCCGCCGCCGACGATCCGGTGGAAGACGCGGGTGACGATGCCGGCGTTCGCCTGGCGGCCGACGGGCGTCCACGGCAGCGCATCGCTGCCTGCGCCGTGGTAGCCGATCGCCGTCACCACGTCCTCGTTGATCGGCGAGGCGACGTGCAGCCTGCCGTACGAGGCGATCGAGAGGCCTGTGGGCGGCGGTGGCGGCAGCAGTCGCGTCGCACTCGCCGGAGCGCTCGGGTTGACCGAGGGCTTGCCGCCGGGCCGGAAGGCGGCGAAGGCGAGGATGACGAGGATCCCCGCGCCGACCGCGACGAGGAGGGCTCTGCGTCTGGCGTGGCGGGTCGACCTGGAGGTACGCCGGGGCGGCCTCCGGTGGCTGGGGGCAGGTTGCACCGGGGCCACCGTAGCCGAGGTCGTGACCCCTTTCAACCGGACAGGGGTGACCGAGACGAACCAGTTCTCCGGCTCGGGTTCGCGGGCGAGCGACCCGTCGGTCTCGAGGGCCCAGTCCCAGGGGCCGGTCGGGAGCCGTACGACCCGCGCGCTACGATCCTCGCGATGGAGCCCGGCGCGGCGCCGAAGATTCAGATTCCGCGCTGGATGCAGCTCGTCGGATTTCCGCTCCTGCTGATCCTGGCGTGGGTCGTTGCGGGCCGTGTCTTTCACGTCGTCTTCCTGTTCCTGGTCGCGACGCTGATCGCCCTGCTGCTCGACCCCGTGGTGAAGGCGATCGGGGCGATCCGGATCGGGCGGTTCGGTATCCGGCGCGGCGTGGCCGTCGCACTCGTGTATCTGGTTTGCGCGGCGGCGTTGATCGTGGCCATCTGGGCACTCGCCACCGTCGTCGTCGATCAGACGAAGACGGCCGCTAACCGGTTCGACACCTACTTTACGGTCACCCATGGACGTAGCGGCCAGACGGACGCCGACCGCGACGTCGACCGGCTCCAGAAGTGGCTGAACACCCACGGGCTGCGATCGATCCAGGTACAGGAGCGCGGGCACCGCTGGGTGAAGCAGATCCAGAACAAGGACGTCGGCAAGTACACGAACCGGGTCGTGAACTTCGTCGAGGGAGCGGCGCTCTCGATCGGGAAGCTGCTGTTCGCCGCGATCGTGGTGCTCGTCGTCTCGATCTACATGCTGCTCGACCTCTCCAAGTTCGGGCGCTTCCTCGATCGACGGTTCCCACCCCATCCCGGGTCGGAGGCGCTGCTCGTGCGGATGGAGCACGCGGTCGCCGGCTACGTGAAGGGCCAGGCGCTGGTCTCGCTGATCATCGGGGCGAGCGCCGGAGTGGGAATGTGGGTGCTCGGGGTGACCGGGCTGGTCCCGGGAGCGGACAAGTACGCCCTCCTGTTCGGCGCGTGGGTCGCCGTGATGGAGCTGATCCCGTACCTCGGGCCCTGGCTCGGCGCGATCCCGCCGGCGATCTACGCCGTCGTCGTCCACCCGCTCTCGCTGATCTGGGTGATGATCCTCTTCCTCGTCATCCACCAGATCGAGGGGCACATCGTCGTGCCGAAAGTGATGGGGAGCGCGCTCCGCCTGCACCCGCTGCTCGTCATCTTCGGCCTGCTCGCGGGCGGCGAGCTGTACGGGCTCGCCGGGATCCTGGTCGCGCTGCCCCTGCTCGCCGCGGGCCGTGCCGTGTACGAGTACTTCTCCGAGCGGATTCAGCTCGAGCCGTGGCCGGAGGGCGGCGGCCCCGTGCCGGTCGAGGTGGAGATCGAACCGCCGCCGCCGGGGTGAGCGGAACCCCGCTTCTCTCGGCCCGGGGCGTAGCCCGCCGGTTCGGCAGCCACGTCGCCCTCCAGCCGACCGACATCGACGTGCGCGGTGGCGAGGCGGTTGCGCTCGTCGGTCCGAACGGTGCCGGGAAGTCGACGCTGCTCGCGATCCTCGCCGGCGCGCTGGAGCCGAGCGAGGGCACGGTCGAGCGCGCAGACGGCGTGCGTGCCGGCTGGATGCCCCAGCGGCCGGCGCACTACGGCCGCCTCTCGCCGCGGCAGAACCTCGAGGTCTTCGCCGGGCTCGAACGGGCCGGCGACCCCGACGCCCTGCTCGCGCGGCTCGAGCTGCCCACCGACGACCGCCCCGCGGCGACGCTGTCGGTGGGCAACCGGCAGCGCCTCGACCTCGCGATCTCGCTGCTCCCCGACCCGCAGGTGCTGATGCTCGACGAGCCGACCGCGGCGCTCGACCCGCGCCAGCGGCGGCGGCTGTGGGAAACGGCGCGCGGCGTCCGCGACGGCGGCGGTGCGGTCGTGCTCGTCACGCAGAACCTCGAGGACCTCGAGCATGTCGCCGACCGCGTGGTCGCGCTCCTCGACGGCGCCGTCGTCTTCGACGGGCCGGCGGCGGCGTTCCTCACCTCCGAGGCGGCCGGGAGCCTGCGATGAGGCCCGTCTGGCTCGTCCTGCGCAAGGACCTGCTCGTGCTGCGCCGCTCACCCGCGCTGCTCGGCGTGCTGATCGCGTATCCGCTCGTGATCGCGCTGCTGATCGGGCTGACCGCGGCGTATGCGAACGCGAAGCCGCGCGTGGCGTTCGTCGACAAGGACGGGATTCCGCACCGGCTGACGGTCGCGGGCGAGACGTTCAGCATCGACAACCTGATCAACGACGTCGCGAAGAACGTCGAGATCGTCCGCATGTCGGAGGACGCAGGCCGCGCAGCAGCTCGCCTCCGGCCGGGTCGCCGCGGTGGTGACCGTGCCCCAGGGGTTCGTCGCCGACATCGAGGGGCTCGTCTCCAGCCCCCACCTGACGCTCGCGACCGGCACCGGCGGGATCACGCCGCGGGTGCGCCAGCAGATGCAGTCGCTCGTCTACAACCTCAACCTCAAGCTGCAGAAGGCGTTCATCGAGGCAGACATCAAGTACGTCGACCTGCTCCTGCACGGCGGCACCGGCACCGTGCTCGGCCACGACTTCTCGATCATCGGGCTGGACGGGACGCAACGCCTGCTTGAAACCATGCCGGACTCGCCTCAGAAGGCGAAGATCGCCGACTTCGTCCACGACGCGCGGCTGGCGCTCGCGCTGACCGACAACGCGATCCGGGCGACCGCCAGCCCGATCGTCCTCGACGAGGCGAAGGGCCGCGGGCGCACGTCGCTGCTCTCGGCGCAGGTGCAGGCGTACGGGCTGGCGATCACGATCAGCTTCCTCGGGCTCCTCCTCGCCGCCGGCGCGATCGCCGCCGAGCGCGACGAGAACGCGATCGGGCGGCTCGTCCGCGGCCTCGTCGGTCTCGGCCAGCTCGTCGTCGCGAAGGTCGCGCTCGCGGTCACGGTCGCGCTCGCGGTCGGGTTCGCGATCCTCGTCGGCTTCGGGATCGCGGTGCAGGCGGGCAACGTCGCCGGGGGCGAGCCGTGGCAGCGCCTGCCGCTCGTGCTCGTCGGCGTGCTGCTCGCCGGGGCCGCGGTCGGCGCGGTCGGCGCGCTGATCGGTGCGCTCGCCCGCGAGTCGCGGGCCGCCTCGCTCGTGGCGATCCTCGTCGTGCTGCCCGTGATCTTCCTCGGGCTCGTCCCGAAGGAGATCGTCCCGGTCGCCGCCTGGATCAGCGACCTCTTCCCGTTCGTCCATTCCGTGCGCTTCTTCGCGTCGGCGCTGTACGACGGCTCGCCGTGGTCGACGATCGCGCGCGAGGGGGCGTGGCTGATCGGGCTCGCCGGGCTGTTCGGTGCGCTCGCGCGGCTCTCGGTCCGCCGCCTGGCGACGTAGCGGACTACCCTTCCGGGGTGAGCACGTTCCCGGTCATCCGCCTGCGCCGCCTGCGCCGAACCGGTGCGCTGCGTTCGCTCGTCCGCGAGACGCGCCTCGACCTCGAGGACTTCGTCATGCCGCTGTTCGTCGGGTCGCGGACCGAGCCGAACGAGGCGCTGCCCGCGATGGGCCGCTGGTCGGTCGAGGAGCTCGGCGAGGAGGTCGAGCGTCTCGCCGCGTCGGGCGTGCGCGGGGTGATCCTGTTCGGGATCCCCGACGAGAAGGACGACGAGGGCTCGGGCGCCTGGGACGACGACGGCGTCATCCAGCAGGCGCTGCGCTCGCTCCGGCCGCGCTTCCCCGAGCTCGTCCTGCTCACCGATGTCTGCCTCTGCGAGTACACCGCGCACGGGCACTGCGGCGTCATCCATGACGGTGAGGTCGACAACGACGCGACCCTCGAGCTGCTCGCGCGGACGGCCGTGTCGCACGTCGAGGCCGGCGCCGACGCCGTCTGCCCGAGCGACATGATGGACGGCCGCGTCGCCGCGATCCGCGAGGCGCTCCCCGAGACGCCGATCGTCGCGTACTCGGCGAAGTACGCCTCCGCGTTCTACGGGCCGTTCCGCGAGGCGGCCGACTCGACGCCGTCGTTCGGCGACCGGCGCGGGTACCAGATGGATCCCGCCAACGTCCGCGAGGCGCTGCGCGAGTGCGAGCTCGACATCGCCGAGGGCGCCGACGTGATCATGGTCAAGCCTGCGCTCCCGTATCTCGACGTGATCCGCGCCGTGCGCGAGCGCTTCGACCTGCCGCTCGCCGCCTACAACGTCTCCGGCGAGTACGCGATGGTCAGGGCCGCGGCCGCGCAGGGCTGGCTCGACGAGCCAACCGCTGCGATCGAGTCGCTGACCGCGATCAAGCGCGCGGGCGCCGACATCATCGTCTCGTACTGGACGAAGGACCTCGCCGAGTGGCTTTGAGGACGCGCTCCGAGCTGTACCGGCGCGCGCTCGAGCTGATCCCCGGCGGCGTCAACTCGCCGGTGCGCGCGATGCGCTCGGTCGGGCTCGACGAGCCGATCTTCATGCGCAGCGGCGCCGGTGCGGAGATCGAGGCCGTCGACGGCCGCCGCTACGTCGACTGGGTGATGTCGTGGGGGCCGTTGATCTTCGGGCACGCGGACCCGGAGACGCTCGCCGCCGTGGTCGAGGCGGCCGGGCGCGGCACGTCGTTCGGCGCTCCGACCGAGGCCGAGGTCGACCTCGCCGCCGAGATCGTCGACGCGGTGCCGTCGGTCGAGATGGTGCGGCTCGTCTCCTCGGGAACCGAGGCGTCGATGAGCGCGATCCGGCTGGCCCGGGGCGCGACCAGCCGGGACCGGATCGTCAAGTTCGCCGGTTGCTACCACGGCCACGCCGACGCGCTGCTCGCGAGCGCCGGCTCGGGCCTGGCGACGCTCGGCATCCCCGGGTCGCCGGGCGTGCCGACCGGCGCGGCCGCCGACACGATCGTCTGCCCGTACAACGACATCGAGGCCGCCGCCGCCGCGGTCGCGCAGTGGGGCGAGGGGCTCGCGGCGATCGTCGTCGAGCCGGTCGCCGGGAACATGGGCGTCGTCCCGCCGGAGCCGGGATTCCTCGACGCGCTGCGTGCGCTGTGCGACGCCTCCGGCGCGCTGCTCGTCTTCGACGAGGTGATCACCGGGTTTCGCATCGCGCGCGGCGGGGCGCAGGAGCGCTTCGGCGTCACGCCCGACCTGACCATCCTCGGGAAGATCGTCGGCGGCGGCCTGCCGCTCGCCGCCTTCGGTGGCCGCGCCGACCTGATGGAGCACCTTGCGCCGGCGGGCGACGTCTACCAGGCGGGCACGCTCTCCGGGAATCCCCTCGCCACTGCCGCCGGGCTCTCGGTCCTGCGCCGGCTGCGCGACCCGTCGGTGTACGAACGGCTCGAGGAGACCGGCGCGCGGCTCGAGGCCGGGCTGTCCCCGTACGGTCGGGTGCAGCGGGTCGGGGCGATGCTCACCTTGTTCATGGGCGACCGGCCGGTGGTGCGGTTCGACGACGCGCAGTCGGCCGACACCGAGCGCTACGGCGCCCTGTTCCGGCACCTGCTCGAGCAGGGCGTGTACGTCGCGCCGTCGCAGTTCGAGTCGATGTTCGTCTCGACCGTGCACGGCGACGCCGAGATCGAGAGGACGGTGGAGGCGGTTGCCGGCTTCTTCGCTTGATGTCTGGGAGGTGATCGCCGACGAGGCGGCGGCCGAGAGCCCGCTCTGGGCCGAGGCGCTGCGGCCGGAGGGCGAGCGTGAGCTCGAGGCGATCTTCTCGCCGCTCCTCGCCGAGGCGCGGTACGCGGTGGGGCTGGAGACGATCTACGAGGGCTACCTGCTCCACTACGGGCGGCCGCGGTTGTTCGCCCCGAAGGACGGGCATTCGGCGCTCCTGCTCGGCGACTACCTCTACGCGCACGGGCTCGTCCGGGTCGCGGCGCAGGAGGGCGTCGACGCGATCGCCGACCTCGCCGCGCTGATCTCCCGCTGCTCGCAGCTCCGGGCGGACGCGCTCCCCGGCGACGGCGAGGCGTGGGCGGCCACCGCCGTGTTCCTCGGCCAGGCGCCGCTGGCGGCAGGCCGCAACGCCCGCGAGACCGCCTCCGACGACGCGGTCGATCACGCCCTCTCCCTGCACGCCGCCCGGCTGAGTTAAACTCGCGCTCGATGCTCGCTCTGCTCGCCGATGCCGCCAAGGAAGGCCGTGACGTCATCACCGGCATGCTGATCGTCGGCCTGATCTTCCTCGCCGTGATCGGCCTCGGGACGCTGTCCCGAAAGCTCAAGAAGCACTAGTCCCTTTCGCCAGAGCATCGTCCGTTCCGGACATGGCAGGGGTCTGACCCTTTTCGTGGCGGAAGTGGGACGATTCCGCGCCGAGCTCCACCGGCGTGGCGCAACCACGCTCCGCCGGTCCAAAGGGGACATGGCAAGGGTCTGCCCCCTGCCATGTCCGTTATGGACGCCTTGGCGGCCGGAGATCCGCCACCGCACGGGCCAGGGCCGGTTCGACCGGGCCCGCCGCGTAGCCCAGTTCCCTCCCCGCCTTCGCCCAGGAGAAGTACGCCGGGGTCTGGGCCAGGATCGCTTCGTTTCGGTTGATCAGGCCGAGGGCGGCGCCGGTTCGGATTGCCGCGTACGGGACGGCGAGGCGCGGGCGGGGCCGGCCGGCCAGCCTGGCGACCGCGGCGAAGAGCTCGCGCATCGTCACGTCGGCGCCGCCGAGCAGGTACCGCTCGCCGGGCCGGCCGTGCTCGAGCGCCAGAACGTGCCCGCGTGCGACGTCGCGCACGTCGACGACGTTCACGCCGATCCGCGGGTACGCGCGGTAGCGGCCCGTCGCGATGCCGCGGATCATCGCTCCGGTCGGCGTCGGTGCGCGGTCGCCGTCCCCGACCGGCGTCGTCGGGTTGACGCAGACACCGCCCGCCGCGAGCACGAGCCGCTCCGCCTCGAGCTTCGTCCGCTTGTACGGGACGGCCAGCTCCCAGTCGGGCGGGAGATCCTCCTCCGTCGCCTGGCGCCCCGGAACGGGGCCGCACGTCGCGCACGAGCTGGTCGCGACGAGCCGCGCGCCGGCGGCGCGGGCCGCCTCGATCACGTTCCGCGTGCCGCCGACGTTGACCGCCTCGAGCTCCGCGGCCGGCGCGGTGAAGCTGTACAGCGCGGCGACGTGGACGACCGCGTCGCACCCGGCGACCGCGCGCCGGAGCCGCGGAGCGTCGAGCAGGTCGACCCATTCGTCGCGGACGTCGTGACCCTGCTCGCGCAACTCGCGGGCGACATGTGAGCCGATGAATCCGCTCGCTCCGGTGACGTAGACGATGGCCATAGTCGCCACTTTCGCACCGGGCGCCCGGCCGGTATGACGGATCCGTGGGCACGTTCAGCGTCCAGCTGGAAGTCGGCGGTCTCTCGCGCGACCGGTTCGAGCACGTTGACGCGCTCGTGACAGCGGTTCAGCCGGCACCACTTCGACGTACACGGTCCTGCCGAAGTCGCTGCTTCGAGAGCTCGGCGTCACGGTCGACTACCAGGCTCGTTTTGTCCTCGCCGACGGCAGCGAGGTGGAGCGCGATCTCGGCCGGGCCTGGGTTCGGTTCGAGGGCCGGGAGCAGTACACGCTGGTCGTCTTCGGAGACCACCCCCTGCTCGGCGCGGTCACGCTCGAGGAATTCCTGCTCGCACCGGACCCGGTCGCGGGCAGGCTCATCCCGGTGCCCGGGCTGATGATGCGCCTCGCCGCCTAGACTCAATCCCGATGGCGACCACGCGCGACCTCCGCGACTGGATCGCGCTGCTCGAGCGCGAGGGCGAGCTCGTCCGCATCGACGCGGAGGTCGATCCGCATCTCGAGATCACCGAGATCGTCGACCGGACGGTGAAAGCCGGCGGGCCGGCGCTGCTCTTCACCAACCCGAAGGGCTCGCAGCTCCCGCTGCTGATCAACCAGTTCGGCACCGAGCGGCGGATGTGTCTCGCCTTCGGCGTCGACTCGCTCGACGAGATCGGCCAGAAGCTCGGCGACATCTTCGAGATGCAGCCGCCGGAAGGCTTCCGCGACAAGGTCAGCGGCCTGATGAAGCTCAAGTCGATCGCCGACTCGCGTGCCGAAGTCGGTGCGCAACGGCCCGTGCCAGGAGGTCGTGCTCACCGGCGACGAGGTGAACCTCGACCTGCTCCCGATCCAGACCTGCTGGCCCGACGACGCGGCGCCGTTCATCACCCTGCCCGCCGTGATCACGCAGGACCCGAAGACGGGCAGCCGCAACGTCGGCATGTACCGGATGCAGAAGATCGACCGGCGCTCGACGTTCATGCACTGGCAGGTGCACAAGGACGGGCGCATGGACTACCTCGCGACCGACGGCCGCCTCGAGGTCGCCGTCGCGATCGGCCTGGACCCGGTCACCGCCTACAGCGCCTCCGCGCCGCTGCCGAAGCACATCGACGAGCTGATGCTCGCCGGCTTCCTGCGCGGCAACGCGGTCGAGCTCGTCAAGGCGAAGACCGTCGACCTCGAGGTGCCCGCGCAGGCCGAGATCGTGCTCGAGGGCTACGTCGAGACGGGCGACGTGGGCGTCGAGGGGCCGTTCGGCGACCACACCGGCTACTACACGCCGCCCGAGCCGTTCCCCGTCTTCCACATCACCGCCATGACGATGCGGAAGGACGCGATCTACCCGTCGATCGTCGTCGGGAAGCCGCCCGCCGAGGACGCGTGGCTCGGCAAGGCGACCGAGCGGATCTTCCTGCCGGCCGTGCGGATGTCGGTGCCGGAGATCGTCGACTACGACCTGCCGGTCGCCGGCGCGTTCCACAACTGCGCCATTGTCTCCATTCGGAAGACCTTTCCCGGCCAGGCGCAGAAGATCATGCACGCGGTCTGGGGGCTCGGGATGCTGAGCCTGACGAAGTGCGTGGTCGTGGTCGACGAGTGGGTCGACGTCCACGACTACGAGGAGGTGTTCTTCCGGGTCACCGCCAACGTCGACGTCAAGCGCGACGTCCTGATCAGCGAGGGCCCGCTCGACCATCTCGACCACGCGCCGGGCACGCAATTCGTCGGCGGAAAGCTCGGAATCGACGCGACGCACAAGCTTCCGGAGGAGGGCGCGCGGGCCTGGCCGGAGGAGATCCGCATGTCCTCCGAGATCGAAGATCTCGTCACCCGGCGGTGGTCGGAATACGGCCTTCCGGATCCCGCTCCGTGAGACCGGCCGATCCGTCATAGTGCGCTCGGCGTTGCTGTTACAAGTGGTACGTCGTTGACACCGTATGCGGGCGGTCGTTTGAATCCCGCAGAGCAGGTCGAAAGGAGGCGTTGAGGTGGAGCCCAAGCAGGGCGACGATAAGCCGAATCTTCCCGCGCCCTCGATGTGGCCGGTCGGCTTCGCCATCGGTCTCGTCGTCCTTCTCGTCGGCCTGATCGTCAGCTGGATCGCCGTCGCGATCGGCGCCGTGATCGCGCTGCTGTTCGGCGTCGTCTGGGTTCACGACCTCTCGTCCGGCGACAAGGAGGGCGAGGAGCCCGAGCCGCCGTCGAAGGACGACCCGACCGCGAGCCCGGCGATGGTCGCCGCCCACGACTCCGAGACGTACCCGCGCGACAAGTTTCTCGAGGTCACGACGCTCGGCCTCGGCGCCGTCATCGGCGGGCTGATCATGATCCCGCCGCTCGGAATGCTGAGCGCGTCGGCGTTCGAGGGCCAGAAGTTCAAGCACATCAACCTCGGCCCGGTCAACGACTTCCCGCTCGGGAAGTTCATCATCACCACCTTCGTCGACGACCCGGCCGCGGGCGAGGTGTCGCGGCGCACCGCCTACATCCGCAACAACGGCTTCCTCGGCAAGCTGCCGAGCTTCACGATCCTGTCGAACCACTGCGCGCACCTCGGCTGCCCGGTGCAGCCGAACGGCCCGGTCGACACGAACAAGTCGACCGAGCAGAAGGACCGCGCCGGCAACGTGATCGTCAAGAAGACGCCGGTGCAGCCCGCCGGCTTCGGCTGCCCGTGCCACGGCGGCCAGTACGACACCGAGGGCAACCGCACGGCCGGCCCGCCGGTCCGCGCGCTCGACCGGTACACGTACTCGATCGTCGAGGGCCACCTCGTCCTCGGCGGCGCCTTCAGCGTCGACTACGTCAAGGGCACCGGCAAGGACGCGCAGATCAAGAAGTACCCGCTGCACAACCCCGGCCAGCACGTCGCCGGCCCCGAGTTCTGGCTCTGGCCCATCCCGCAGCTGACGACATGAGAGACCACTGATGCCCGCCAAGTCCGAGCGCCGCCAGCAGATGGAAGGGATGGTCCTCTACCCGCTCGACTGGCTCGAGGAGCGGTCGGGGCTCATCGGCGGACTCAAGTACTTCCTCTTCCGCAACGTGCCGCGCGACACGGGCTGGGCGCAGACGCTCGGCTCGGCCACGCTGACCGCCTTCCTCGTGCAAGCGATCACCGGCGTGATCCTCGCGATGTTCTACCAACCGGATCCGAAGAACGCCTACTCGTCGATCCAGCACATCACGAACGACGTCGAGTTCGGCTGGCTCGTGCGCGGGATGCACCGCTGGGGCGCCAGCGTCTTCATCATCCTGCTGTTCTTCCACATGGCGCGGGTCTTCCTGTACGGCGCATACAAGTACCCGCGCGAGCTGAACTGGATCATCGGCGTGGTGCTGCTGATCCTCGGCATGTTCGAGGGCTTCACGGGCTACCTGCTGCCGTTCGACCAGACCGCGTACTGGGCGACGGTCGTCGGCATGAACATCACCGCGAACGGGCCGTTCGTCGGATCGATAATGGGGCAGATACTCCAGGGCGGGCCCGAGATCGGGTCGACGACCCTCTCCCGGTTCTACTCGCTGCACATGCTCGTCGCACCGGGTCTGATCTTCGCCCTGATCGGGCTGCACCTGTACCTCGTCATCCGCCTCGGCGTGTCGTCGCCGCCGTGGTCGAAGGACGCCGCCGGTGCCGAGCGCCCCGACGAGGAGCCGGAGCCGGGCGCGCGCGCCGGGCTGGTCGCGCCGACGAACCGCGGGAGGCCGACCCCGTGAGCTTCTCGAAGCTGAAGCCGTCAGCGCTGGTGATCGCGCGCCGCGAGGAGTACGCGCGCTACAAGGCCGACGTCAAGAAGAAGGGCAAGCCGTTCTTCCCGCACGCGATGTTCCACGACACGGTGATGAGCCTGATCGTGATCCTCGTGATCATCGGGCTCTCCTGCATCTGGAAGTGGACGACGCCCGGCGACCACACGGGCACCGGCGCGGGCTGGCTCGGGACGCTCTACTCAGACAAGGCCGATCCGGGGACGACGAACTTCGTGCCGCGCCCCGACTGGTACTTCTACTTCCTCTTCTACCTGCTGCGGATCTTCAAGTGGCCGGACTCGGTGATCCTCGGCACCGTCGGGATCCCGACGATCCTGATGATGCTGATGATCGCGCTGCCGTTCATGGACCGGCGGCAGGAGCGGCGGCTGTCGCGGCGGCCGGTCGCGGTGATCATCACGATCCTGACCGTGATCGCGATGGGGACGCTGACCTACAAGGGCGCGACCGCGAAGGAGGCGCTGGGCAGCGAGCTCGCGGCAGCGGTTCCGGGCTGGGCGAAGAAGCAGGGTTTCGAGGGGAACGCGCAGGCGATCGCCGGCGCGAAGCTGTTCGCGGCCGCCGGCTGCCAGCAATGCCACACCTACCTCGGCACCGGCTCGTCAAACCTCGGCGCCCCCGATCTGAGCGAGGAAGGGACTCGCGGGAGGGGCCTCCAGGGGCTGGCCGACTACATTTCCGACCCGGGGAAATTCGGCAACAGCGTGATGCCGAAATTCGGGACGCAGTTCAGCAAGGAACAGATTGCGCAGATCGCTGCGTTCCTGAATGCGTCGAAGGGTGGCAAGTAACAGGAATGATGTGCGTATGCGCATCTTTCTCGGCGTAACCGGCGCGTCCGGCGCTCCGTACGCAGCCCGCCTGCTCGAAGCTTTGACGGAAGCCGACTGCGAGGTCGGCGTGTGCTTCTCCGCGGCCGGGCTCGAGGTGATCGCGACCGAGCTGTACGGCGACGCCCGGCTGTCGCGCGACGAGACGATTGCGCGCTTCACCGAGCACGCGCGCGGCGAGGTGACCGTCTTCGACCCGCAGGACTGGCGGTCGCCGTACGCGAGCGGCTCCGCGAAGATCGACGCCTACCTGATCTGCCCGTGCTCGATGGGAACGCTGGGGACGATCGCGTCGGGGGCGATGTCGAACCTGATCCACCGTGCCGCCAGCGTCGCCCTGAAGGAGGAGCGCAAGCTCGTCCTGATGCCGCGCGAGACGCCGCTCTCCACGATCCACCTGCAGAACATGCTCACGCTCCGGCAGGCCGGGGCGACGATCCTCTTCCTGGCGCCGGGCTTCTACCACGGCGCCGAGACCGTCGACGACCTCGTCGACTTCATCGCCGGGCGGGCGCTCGACCAGATCGGGCTCGAGAACGCTCTGGTCAAGCGGTGGGGCGAGTGACGGCAGGCACCCTGCCCGCCAACGAGGTGCGGTCGATGTTCGACCGGATCGCGCCCGTCTACGACGTGATGAACCGCGTCATGACCGCGGGCCTCGACCTGCGCTGGCGCCGGATCGCGGCCGAGGCGGTCGTCCGTCCGGGCGACCGGGTGCTCGACGCGTGCTGCGGCACGGGCGATCTCGCCGTCGCGTGCTCGCATGCGGGCGGCGTCGTCACCGGGCTCGACTTCGCGCCGCGCATGCTGGAGCGCGCGCGCCGCAAGCTTCCCGCCGCGACGTGGGTCGAGGGCGACATGCTCGCGCTCCCCTTCGAGGCCGGCTCGTTCGAGGCGGCGACCGTCGGCTTCGGCGTCCGCAATGTCTCCGACCTCGAGGGCGGCCTGCGCGAGCTCCGCCGCGTGCTCGGCGACGGCGGGCGCGTCGCCGTGCTCGAGATCACGCAGCCGTCCGGCCCGCTCGCGCCGTTCTACCGGCTCTGGTTCGACCGGATCGTGCCGATGATCGGCAAGGGCTTGAAGGGCGGCGAGGCGTACTCGTACCTGCCCGCCAGCGTTCGCCGCTTCCCCGACGCACCCCGGCTCGCCGAGCTGATGCGGGCGGCGGGCTTCTCCGACGTCAAGTTCCGGACCTTCGCCGGCGGGATCGTCGCGCTGCACATCGGGAGGGTTGCGGCATGACCTCGGCGCTCGCCGACATCCGCGAGACCCCGGGCCTCGACCTGTACCTCGAGGAACTCGAGGAGCGGCTCCACGAGGCGGTGCACTCGCACGACGGGATCGTCGCGGCCGTGTCGCGCGACGCGCTCAGCGCCGGTGGGAAGCGGCTGCGGCCGCTGCTCGCGTTCTTCTCGGCGCCCGCGGGACGAGCGCCGTCGGTGGCAGCCGGTGTCGCCGTCGAGCTCGTGCACATGGCGACGCTGGTGCACGACGACCTGATCGACGGCGCCGAGTTCCGCCGCGGCCGTGCGTCCGCCTGGTCGGCCTACGGGCCGGAGGCGGCGAAGGCGGCCGGCGACTACCTCTTCGCCCGCGCGTTCGCCGAGCTGGCCGCGACCGGCGACGAGCACGCGGTCACGCTGCTCGCCGACGCCGCGCTGTGCCTCGCCCGCGGCGAGGCGATGCAGCGCCGCCAGGCGCACGATCCCGACACGTCGGTCGAGGACTACCTCGAGCGCTGCAGCCTGAAGACCGGGAAGCTGTTCGAGGCCGCGTGCCTGCTCGGCGCGGGGCGCGCGTGGCGGCATCTCGGCACGTTCGGGCTGTCGCTCGGGATCGCGTTCCAGATCACCGACGACATCCTCGACTGCTCGGGGCAGACGGTCGAGACCGGGAAGATCGCCGGCGTCGACCTGCGCGAGGGAACGCCGACGCTGCCGCTGATCCTCGCCGCGCGCGAGGACGAGGTCGTGCGGGCCGCGCTCGCGGGCGGGCCGTCGGAGGGCGCGCTCGTCCGGGTCGCCGCCACCGGCGCGCTCGAGGAGGCGCGCGAGATCGCGCTCGACTACGCGCGCCGGGCACGCGCGAGCCTGAACGGCGAGCTGCACCGCGAGGAGCTCGAGACGCTCACCCACCTCGTCGTCCACAGAGACGCATGATCCGTCTCGGCCGCATCTCGTACGTGAACATGGCGCCGGTCTTCTACCGGCTCGAGCACGAGGTCGAGGAGGTCACGGGCGTCCCGACCGAGCTGAACAAGCGGCTGGTCGCCGGCGAGATCGACATCGCGCCGATCTCGTCGATCGCGTGGGCCCGCGACGCCGCGAAGCTGCGGATCATGCCCCGGCTGTGCGTCTCGTCGGAGGGCGCGGTCGACTCGATCCAGCTCGTCTCGCGCATCCCGATCGAGCAGGTACGCCGCGTGGCGGTCACGCCGGAGAGCGCGACCTCGGTCGTCCTGACCAAGGTGCTGATCCCCGATGCCGACCACGTGCCGCTCGGCGAGGAAGCGGACGCGACGCTGCTGATCGGCGACGCCGCCCTGAAGAGCGCGTTCGAGGATCCGACCCCGCACTACGACCTCGGCCGCCTGTGGCTGGAGCGCACGGGGCTGCCGATGGTGTTCGCGGTCTTCGCCGCCCCCGAGCCGGTCGCGCCCGGGATGGCGGCGCTCGAGGACTCGCTGGTCGCGTCGGTGCGGCGCGCACGCGCCGAGCCGGAGCAGCTCGCGTACGAGTCGAGCGAGCTGTACGGCTACCCCGCCGGGTTCCTCGCCCGCTACTTCGAGAAGCTGCGCTACCGGTTCGGCCCGCGCGAGCGCGCCGGGCTGTTCACGTTCCTGGAGATGGCCCGCGACGTCGGCGAGCTCGCCGAGGTGCCGGAGCTGCGGTTCGTGCACGAGGAAGTGACCGCGTGAGCTCCCGGACCGAGCTGGTCGAGTCGCTGATCGAGCGATTTCCCGGCGTTCCGCCGGAGGCGGTCGTCAAGGAGGACCTGCTGCGCACGGGGATCGCGTTCGACGACGCGTCGCTGAGCGACAACCTCGACGGCGCGGTCAAGCCGAAGTCGTACTTCATCTTCTCGTTCGACCAGAAGCCGCTGGCCGAGCTCGGCGAGGCGGCGACGCGACGCCCGCCCGAGGAGATCGCGCTCACCGGAGGGCCGTACGGTCTGCGCCGCACGATCGTGTCCGTGCGCGTGAACCCGACCTCGCCGTGGCGCGTGGTCGGCTCGCAGCTGACGCTGGACGGCAGCCCGGTCGCCGACGTCGAGGCGCCGCCGATGCCCTCGTACTACCTGCAGACGCTGACGAACGGCAAGACCGTGATGGAGACGGCGCCGACGATCCAGTGGGGCTACCTGATCTACCTCACGGTGCTGCGGCTCTGCCAGTACTTCGGCGCCAAGGAGGAGTGCCGCTTCTGCGACATCAACCACAACTGGCGCCAGCACAAGCAGGCGGGCCGCCCGTACACGGGGATCAAGCCGGTGGAGGACGTGCTCGAGGCGCTGGCGATCATCGACGAGCACGACGTCGAGAAGGTCGAGCCACGCGTACACGCTCACCGGCGGCTCGGTCACGTCGAAGGTCGACGGACTCGCCGAGGCCGACTTCTACGGCCGGTACGCGCAGGCGATCGAGGAGCGCTTCCCCGGCCGCTGGATCGGCAAGGTCGTCGCACAGGCGCTCCCGCGCGCGGACGTCCAGCGCTACAAGGACTACGGGATCACGATCTACCACCCGAACTACGAGGTCTGGGACGAGCGCCTGTTCTCGATCATCTGCCCCGGCAAGGAGCGCTACGTCGGGCGCGCCGAGTGGCACCGGCGGATCCTCGATTCGGCCGAGGTCTTCGGGCCGCGCTACGTGATCCCGAACTTCGTCGCCGGCGTCGAGATGGCGAAGCCGTTCGGGTTCGCGACCCCCGAGGAGGCGGTGGCGAGCACCGTCGTGGGGCTCGACTTCTTCATGTCGCGCGGGATCACGCCGCGGTTCACGACCTGGTGCCCGGAGCCGACCACGCCGCTCGGCATCGACAACCCCGAGGGCGCGCCGCTCGAGTACCACGTCCGGCTGCTCGAGGCGTACCGCGAGACGCTCGAGCGCCACGGGCTGCAGCCGCCGCCCGGCTACGGCAAGTCCGGCGCCGGGAACGCGGTCTTCTCGGTCAGTTCGTTCATGGACGTGCTCGCGCCGGAGGCCGTGGCGGTTTGACGCGCATCGACGTCGACGAGGCGCGGCGGCTCTGGAACGAGGCGAGCGACGAGGAGTTGATCGCGCTCGCGCAGCAGGCGCGGGCGCAGTTTCACCGTCCCGACCATGCGACCTACATGGTCATGCGGATCATCAACTACACGAACGTCTGCGTTGCCCAGTGTGACTACTGCGCGTTCTACGTCCTCCCGAACCAGGAGGGCGGCTACGTCCTCTCCCGCGAGGACGTGTTCGCGAAGATCGACCAGCTGGTCGAGGCCGGCGGCGACCTCGTCGGGTTCAACGGCGGCTTCAACCCGAAGCTCCCGCTCGACTGGTACGCCGACCTGTTCCACTCGGTGCGCGAGCGCTACGGCGACACGGTCGAGTTCTACGCGCTGACGATCGCCGAGTTCGTCTTCCTCGCCGACCGTGCCGGGCTCTCCTACGCCGAGGCGGCTGCGCGGCTGCGCGACGCGGGTGTCCACTGGATCACCGGCGGCGGCAGCGAGATCCTCACCGAGGACTTCCGCAAGCGGCACGCCAAGTGGAAGTACACGGTCGCCGACTACTTCGAGGCGCAGCGGGCGATCGTCGAGAGCGGCATGCATACGACCGCGACGATGGTGATCGGCTTCGACGAGACGCTCGACGAGCGGCTCGAGCACCTCCAGCGCACGCGCGACTTCCAGGATCAGTGTGTCGCCGACGGGTATGAAGGGCTGTTCTCGTTCCTGTGCTGGACGTACAAGCCGTACGGCACCGACCTCGGCGGCAACGAGATCTCCGCGCACGAGTACCAGCGGCACATGGCGCTCTCGCGGATCTTCCTCGACAACGTCAAGCACTTCCGCACCTCGGTCCTCACCCAGAACGAGGACGCGTTCCGCGCCCTCGACTTCGGCGCCGACGACTTCGACCTGCCGATCGAGGACGAGGTCACCCAGAAGGCGGGCGCCACGATCGACCTCGATCTCGAGGCGCTGCTCGAGGTCCCGCGCCGGCTCGGCTACACGGTCGAGTACCGCCGCGCCGAGCGGCCGCCGGCGTTCACGGCCGTCTAGCGACTCGAGCGACCCACACTTCACGCGTGGCGATGCTCCGAAGCTCCTGGAGATGGCTCGGTCATCGGCTTCGGCTCTCCCATCCCGGCCGAGTGCTCTTCACCGTTGCACTTCTGGTCGGCGTTGCCGCAATGGTGGTCGCACGGGCTCACGGCGACCGTGAGGGCGGTGCCCCCCCGGTGGTGTTCGCACTCTTGTTGGTAGGTGCGGTCACCCTGGATGCCGTCGGCCGGGGAGTCGTCGCTGTTGTTCGCCGTCTCATCTTGGATGGCTAGCCTGGTCGCATGAGCGCCTTGCGTGAGCCGGTGCCGTTCGAGGTGTACGAGGCGGGCGTGTACCTGCACGGTACGAAGGCAGACCTCGCGGTGGGCGATCTGCTGATTTCGGGGCGGGAATCGAACTTTGAAGCAGGCCGAGTGATGAACTACGTCTATTTCACGGCAACTCTCGACGCTGCGGTCTGGGGCGCCGAGCTCGCCGGCGGGGATGGCCGTGGGCACATTTACATGGTCGAGCCAACCGGAGAGTTCGAGGACGATCCGAACCTGACCGACAAGAAGTTCCCGGGGAATCCAACCCAGTCCTTCCGTACCCGCGAGCCGCTGCGCGTTGTCGGCGAGCTTGTCGACTGGGTCGGTCATTCGCCCGAGAAGCTGGAGGGCATGCGAGCCGCGCTCGATGAAATGCAGCGGAACGGAACGGCGCAGATCGAGGACTAACCGCGCCGTCGGGATCTGTCGCTGGGCACCACCCGGTAGCGTGCTACGGGATGGCTGCCGTTCGGGACTTTGCCGACGAGCTCGAGGGCTACGCGTACCTCCCGCGCATGTTCGACAAGGCGCGGGCGCGGCTCGCCGGCGACACCGATGCGCCGCCGTTCGGTTGCCCGCTCGACCACAGCTGTATGGCGCGCCTGCGGGTCTACCCCGAGAACGTGCTCGAGCTGGTCAGCGAGAACGGCGATGACGACCGGGCAATCCTCGTCGGCCTACGGGAGCACGGCATTCCGCCGGCAACGGAGGCGTGGTTCGACGCACACGCGACCGAGGACGAGCTTCTGACGGGGGTCTACCTCAAGGTTCGCCCGCGCGAGCTGCTCGATGAGCTACGGCCGGGGCCGGGTCAGCGCGTGGTCGCTGTCGAGGAGGGCGAAGCGCTGTTCTTCCTCGGCGACCGTCAGATGCGGATCGTCCGCTCCGGTGAGGTGGTGCGCGTGCCGACGGAGCTGCCCCATCGAATCGAGAGCATCGGCGAGTCGCCACTACGCCTCGACTGGCTGACGGGCGATCCTGGCGCCTCCTATCGATCGAGTCGATAGATCCGCTCGACGACCTCGGCGCCGATTCCCGGCGCGAACCCCGTGTCGGAGCCCACCTCGACGAAGCCGGCGCGAGCGAGCACCTTCGCCGACGCGGCATTGTGGTCGGCCACGCGACCACGAAGTGGTCTGGTCGATTCGATCGCAAGGAACGCACAAAGGGCCCGCGACGCGAGCCCTTGCCCCCATCGCGCCGGTGCGATCCAGTACGTGACCTCGCGCTCTCCCTCCATCGTGTAGCTGCCTATCGTCCCCACGAATTCCCCGTCCTCGTCGATCGCCAGCAGCGTGTTAGAAGGGTTGCTCCGAACGCGCTCGTAATGGGCGTCGAACGCGCTGCGGTCGGACGGATCCGCCCGCGTGAACGCCGCCATCTGGACCGCGCGAGGATCGCTCTCCCAGGTGAAGAGCGCGTCGAGATCGCTGTCTGCGAACGGCCGAAGAGTTATCGCCATGAGCACAGCCCGTCGATCGATTGAGTATGCACACAGCTGAGGGCGTAGGAGTCCGTCGCCGCCCGGCTAACCTGACTCCAGGGTCGTGCTTCGCCGTGCCGTCATCTTCGCCTCGTTCGCGCTGGTCCTGATCGGGCCGGCGTCCGCGGCCCCCCGCGAGCTGATCCCCGGGCTGACCTTCGACCAGCGGCTCGAGTTCACGACGCGCGGCCCGGTGGTCGTCAACGTGCTGACGGTGCCGCGGCCGGGTGGGCTCTGGTCGGTGAAGCCGGTCCTCTCGAACGAGACGATCCCCGGGACCGAGCGGCTGACCGCGATCGAGAAGCGTTACTCGCCGTCCGCGACCGTTGCCGGCATCAACGGCGACCTGACCACAGCGAGCGGCGCGCCCAGCGGGATCCTGATGCGGGGCGGTGCGCTCGCCCAGCCGCCCCTCCCAGGCCGTTCGAGCGTCGGGCTCGACTCGTCGGGCGCGCTGAACGTCGCGCGCGTGACGATGCTGGCGACGTGGCAGGGCTCCGGCCCCCGCCGCGCGCTGAACGACGTGAACGGCGCGGCGATCGCGAACGGCGTCTCGCTGTTCACGCCCGCGTACGGGCCGTCCACGCCGTCGGCACCAGGCTCGTTCGAGCTGACGCTGGGCTCGTTCCCGCCTGCCGCGCCGAATCAGGAGCTCTCCGCCACGGTCACGGCCGCGTCGGCGAACGGCGGCACCGTGATCCCGCCCACCGGCGCCGTGCTGGTCGCGCGCGGCACGGCGGCGACGTTCATGCAGAAGGAGGCGCCGGCCGGCCAGACGGTGCGGATCCGGCTGATCCTCAAGCCGGCGTGGTCGTCCGTGGTCAACGCGCTCGGCGGCGGCCCGGTGCTGGTGCGCGGCGGCAAGCCGATCTTCCGGGCGAACGAGGACTTCACCTCCGACCAGCTGCTCCCGCGCACCGCGCGCACCGCGGTCGGCCAGCTCGCCGACGGACGGCTCCTGCTCGTCACGATCGACGGCTCGCAGCCCGGCTACAGCGCGGGCGCGACCAACTTCGAGCTCGCGCTCGAGATGGTCAAGCTCGGCGCGGTCACCGCCGCGGCGCTCGACGGCGGCGCCTCGTCGGCGATGGCGTTCGACGGGAAGCTGCTCAGCCGGCCGTCGGCGCCCGAGCGGCCGATCGGCGACGCGCTGCTCGTCGCCTACGGCGGCGTCTACCTCCCGCAGCCGGCCGAGGCGGTGCTCTCGCCGAACGGCGACGGTGTCTCCGACCGCCAGCACTTCGCGTACAAGGTCGTGCGCCAGTCGAACGTGACCGTCAACCTGCTCGGCCCCGACGGCGCCCCGCGCTTTACGTTCAGCGGGCCGGCCGCGCCGGGGACGTACCCGTTCGAGTGGTCGGGGACGAAGGCCGACGGCACCCCCGAGCTCGAGGGCCGCTGGCGCTGGGTCGTCAGCGCCGTCGACGACACAAACGTCCCGTCGTCCGGCGAGCGCGACTTCACGCTCAACCGCACGCTCGGCTTCGCGACGCCGGTCGCGCCCGCGCTCGCCGTTCCGCGTCCGCAGCCGCGCGCGGTCGCGGTCTTCAAGCTCACGCGCTCGGCGACGATCACGTCGCGGATCAAGACGATCTCGGGGGTCGTCCTGCGCACGTTCCCGAAGGCGCAGGCCGGCGCCGGCGACCTGCAGGTCTCGTGGGACGGGCGCACCGACGCCGGTGCGGTCGTCTACTCGGGCCGCTACGTCGCCGAGGTCACGGCGACGAATTCGCTCGGCGCGGTCACGCTGAACACGGTCTTCAGCGTCAGCCGCGTCTCTCCGACCAAGTAGGGTCGCACCCGAGTGATCGTCGCCTCGCTCACGCACAGTGTCACGACCTTCGTCGGGAACCACGGCATCTACGCCGTGTTCGTGCTGATGATGGTCGACGCGGTCCTGCCGGCGGCCAGCGAGCTGGTGATGGTCTATGCCGGCGCGCTCGCCGGAGGCGCCGTCGCCGGCCAGATCGTCCTCTTCGGCCACCCGATCGGCTCGCCGTTCTGGGGCTTCGTCGCCGTCTCGCTCGCCGGGACGCTCGGGTACCTGCTCGGGTCGATCATCGGCTGGGGGATCGGCGCCTACGGAGGGCGTCCGCTGATCGAGGGCCGCGGCAAGTGGCTCCACGTTTCGCCCGCGAACCTGGCCCGCGCCGAGGACTGGTTCGAGCGCCGCGGCGACGCGGCGGTCTTCCTCGGTCGCGTCACGCCGGTCGTCCGCTCCTTCATCTCGATCCCCGCCGGCGTCTTCCGCTCGCCGTTCGGCCGCTACACCCTGCTCACGCTGGCGGGGTCGGCGATCTGGTGTTTCGCCTTCGCGGGGATCGGCTGGGGTGTCGGAACCGGTTACTCACGCGTACACGACGAGTTCCGTTGGGTGGACTACGCTGTGGTGGCCGCGGTCGTTTTCGGCGTAGCGTGGTTGCTGTACCGCCATTTCTCGAGGAGATCCTCACGTGCCGATGGTCCCGCTCGTTGACGTCAAGGCGCAGTACGCGCCGCTGATTCCCGAGTTGAAGGAGCGCTTCGCGGAAGTGCTCGAATCCGGGCGGTTCATCCTCGGCCCGAACGTCACCGCGTTCGAGGACGAGGCCGCCGCCTATCTCGGCGTTCCGGCGACGATCGGGGTGGCGAACGGCACCGACGCGATCGTCCTCGTCCTGCGCGGCATGGGCGTGCAGCCGGGCGACGAGGTGATCTGCCCGTCGTTCACGTTCTATGCGACCGCCGAGGCGATCGTCCAGGCCGGCGCGACGCCGGTGTTCGCGGACATCGATCCCGCCACGCTCAACCTCGATCCCGAGGACGTTGCCGCGCGGATCACGCCGAAGACGAAGGCGATCATGCCGGTGCACCTGTTCGGCCGGCCCGCCGACCTCGGCGCGCTCGCCGCTCTCGGCCTTCCCATCGTCGAGGATGCGGCCCAGGCGTTCGGCGCGCAGGGGATCGCCACCACCGGCGTGGCCTCGACCTTCAGCTTCTTCCCGACCAAGAACCTGTTCGCGCTGGGCGACGGCGGCCTCGTCGCCGTCACCGACACGGAGCTGGGCGACCGCGTGCGGATGCTGCGCTTCCACGGCTCGCGCGACAAGAAGGACTTCCACCTGATCGGCTTCAACTCGCGGCTCGACGAGATCCACGCCGCCGCGCTGCGGCTGTTCCTGCCGAGGCTCGACGGCTGGAACCGCGCGCGCCGCGACGGCGCCGCCCGGTACGCGGAGCTGGGCCTCGGCGAGCTCTGCGACATCCCGGCCGACGAGGCGGGGCACGTCTACCACATGTACGTCGTTCGCTCGGCCGATCGCGACCGGATCGCGCAGGCGCTGACCGCCGCGGAGATCTCGTGCGCCTCGTACTACGTCACGCCGCTCCACCTCCAGCCCGCGCTCCGCTTCCTCGGCTGGGAGCCCGGATCGCTGCCCGAGACCGAGCGCGCCGCCCGCGAGAACCTCGCGATCCCGATGTGGGCGGGGATCGACGAGGCGACGCAGGAGCAGGTGGTGAGCGTCGTCCGCGAAGCCGTTGCCGTGGGGGCGCCGAGCTGATCAGTCTGCCCTTCAACCGGCACCGCCTCTGGCAGCTCGTCGTCGACACCGGCCTGTGCGCGGCCGCCTGGTACCTGGCGTTCCGGCTGCGCTTCGACCCGAAGGTCCCGCCGTACTACCACACGCTCTTCACGCGGACGATCTGGATCGTGATCCTGATCCAGGTCGGGGTCTTCATCCTCTTCGGCTTCTACAACCGCTGGTGGCGCTACGTCTCGACGCGCGACATGTGGGGCGCCGGGCGGGGCGTGACGGTCGCCTGCCTCGTCTCCAGCGTCGTCGTCTATTTCGTGAACCCGGTCTCGCAGGTGCGCCTGCCGCGCTCGGTGGCGGTGATGGACTGGTTGCTGCTGCTCGCGTTCGTCGCCGGCGCGCGGATGCTCGCGCGGACGGTGATGGAACGGCCGTCCGGCCGGGGGCTCGTCGCGCGCGGCAAGGAAGTGATCATCGTCGGCGCCGGTGACGCCGCCCAGCTGATCGTCAAGGAGATGCTGAAGAACCCGTCGCTCGGCTCGACGCCGATCGGCCTCGTCGACGACGACCCGCGCAAGAAGAACCTGCGCATCCACAACGTGCGCGTGCTCGGCACCACGGAGGAGCTGCCGAAGATCCTCGGCGAGAACCGCCCGGACGAGGTGCTGATCGCGATCCCGTCGGCGTCGGGCGAGGTACGCCAGCGCATCGTCGACATGACGCGCGACGCGGGCGTCACCGGTGAAGACGCTGCCCGGGCATCTACGAGCTGATCTCGGGCGACGTCGACCTCGCGGGTCAGATCCGCCCGGTGCAGGTCGAGGACGTCCTCGGACGCGAGCCTGTCGAGGTCGACCTCCACGTCGGTCGCCGTCGTACATCGCCGACGCGACCGTGCTCGTCACCGGCGCAGGCGGCTCGATCGGCTCCGAGCTCTGCCGTCAGATCGCGCGGCTCGGCTGCAAGCGCCTGATCCTCGTCGACCAGGGCGAGACGGCGCTGTTCGAGATCGAGCGCGAGCTCGTCTCGGAGCGCGGCTTCGCGCCGAGCGTCCCCGTGCTCGCCGACGTCGGCAACCGCGCGCGGATGCGCCGCGTGTTCGAGCGGTACACGCCGCAGGTCGTCTTCCACGCGGCCGCGTACAAGCACGTGCCGCTGATGGAGGCGAACCCGCTCGAGTCTGTCCGCAACAACACGCTGGCGACGAAGGTGATCGCCGAGGTCTCCGTCGAGTTCGGGGTCGAGCGGTTCGTGCTCGTCTCGACCGACAAGGCCGTGAACGCGAAGACGGTGATGGGCCAGTCGAAGGCGCTGTGCGAGTGGATCGTCGAGAGCTACGGCGCCCGGACGGACGTACCGACGCGCTTCGTCGCCGTGCGCTTCGGCAACGTGCTCGGCTCGTCCGGCAGCGTGATCCCGATCTTCCGCCGCCAGATCGAGCGCGGCGGCCCGGTCGGCGTGACGCATCCTGAGATGACGCGGTTCTTCATGACGATCCCGGAGGCGGTCTCCCTGATCGTCCAGGCGGGCTCGATCGGCCGCAACGGCCAGGTCTTCGTGCTCGACATGGGCGAGCCGGTCTCGATCGTCGACCTCGCGCGGAACATGATCCGCCTGTCGGGCAAGGAGCCGGACAAGGACATCGCGATCGAGTTCACCGGCGTCCGCCCGGGCGAGAAGCTGCACGAGGAGCTCTGGGGCGACGGCGAGACCGTCGTCGCGTCGACCCACCCGAAGATCCTCGCGGTCACGCGGCCGCCGATCGACGCCGGCTGGCTCGAGGACGAGCTGGCCGAGCTCCAGCGCCTGGTCGCCGACAACGAGACGCTGGAGCTCGTGTCGAAGCTCGCGGCGATGATGAAGGAGCCGCACCGTGTCGACGCCGTCGTCGAAGACCGCGTCGTCTGACCGCGTCCGCCGCCAGCCGACCTTCTGGACACGGAAGCGGCTGGGGATCGCCCTCGCGCTGCTGTTCGTCGGCGGGATCACTGCCGCGGCGCTCGACCTGCGCTACGTGATCGGCGGGTCGCCGCGGCGCGTCGAGCCCGAACTCGGTGCTTGTCCTCAACCCGCAGACGCTGGTGACGGTGGCCAACCCGAAGGGCGGCGGGTTCGCGGCTCCGGCGGTCGTCCGGAGCGGCGGGCTCGTGTGGACCGTCGACGCCGCGAGCAACCGGGTGATCGCGACGAACACGGTGACGAAGCGCGTTTTCCGCAACGTGGTCGTCGGGACCTCGCCGATCGCCGTCGCGATCGGATTCGGGGCGGCCTGGGTCGCGAACGCGGGCAACGGCTCGATCACCAGGGTGCCGCTGGCGAGCGGGAAGATCGAGACGATCGGCCTCGACGACCAGCCGTCCGCGATCGCGACGGGCGACGGGTACGTCTGGGTCGTCAGCCAGCGCAGCCGGAAGGTGCTCCGCATCGACCCGAAGTCGAAGCTGGTCGACAAGACGGTGCGGCTCGCCAACCCGCCGCTCGCGGTCGTCGTGCGCGGCCCCGGTCGCGTCGCGTTCGCGATCGGTCACTGATCCGTCACGCTTCCGCGACAGGCGGCGGCGGACCGCATTCGTAGGATGGACGGGTGGAGCTGAACGCCGAACAGCGGCGCGCGGTCGAGGCCGTGCGCGGCCCCGTGTGCATCCTTGCCGGAGCGGGCTCCGGTAAGACGACGACGATCACGCACCGGATCGCGCACCAGGTCGACTCGGGTGCGTTCCGGCCGTCGCAGATCCTGGCGGTGACGTTCACCGACAAGGCGGCAGGCGAGATGCGGGCGCGGCTCGAGCGGCTCGGCGTCACCGGCGTGCGCGCGTCGACGTTCCACTCGGCGGCGCTCTCGCAGCTGCGGTACTTCCGGCCCGAGGCGGTCGGGCGGATCCTGCCGTCGAAGGTGCTCGTCGTGCGCAACCTGATGAACTCGCTGCCGCCCCCGTACAAGTTCCGGGCCGCGGGCGACCTCGCCACCGAGATCGAGTGGGCGCACAACCGGCGAATCACGCCCGACCTGTACCGCGACTCGCTCGACGGCCACGACCCGCCGATCCCCGCCGACCTGATGCTCCGGATCTACCGGCGCTACGAGGACAAGAAGCGCGACGAGGGGCTGATGGACTTCGAGGACCTGCTCGAGCGGGCGATCGCGGTGTTCGACGACGAGCACGCGGTCACGGAGTTCCGCGAGCGGTACCACGCGTTCACGGTCGACGAGTACCAGGACGTCAACCTGCTGCAGCAGACGCTGCTCGAGCGCTGGCTCGGCCCGCGCGACGACCTCTGTGTCGTCGGCGACGACTACCAGTCGATCTACGGCTTCACGGGTGCGACGCCGGAGTACCTGCTCGGCGCCGCAGGCCGATTCCCGGCCGCTGAGGTGATCCGGCTCGAGGAGAATTACCGCTCGACGCCGCAGATCCTCGAGCTGGCGAACCGGCTGGTGCCGAAGCTGGGCGGTGCGGAGAAGACGCTGCGCGCGGTCCGGCCCGACGGCCCGGAGCCGGAGGTGCGGCCGTTCGCGACCGCCGAGGCCGAGGACGCGCATGTCGTCGCCGTGATCAAGGCGGCTGCCTGCCCGCTCGAGGAGATCGCGATCCTCTGCCGCACGCACTCACGACTGGCCGACTTCGAAGCGACGCTCGCCGAGGCGGAGATCCCGTCGCAGGGCGCGGCGCTGCTCACGCGCGACGCCGCGCGCCGGATGCTGCGCGTGCTCGACGACGCGGCACCGGCGGCCGAGCGCGTCCGGGAGATCGCGCTCGAGTTGGGCTGGGCACCAAACCGCAAGCCCGACGAGAAGATCGGCGAGCGCGAGGAGACGCGCCAGAACGACCTTGCCAGGCTCGTCCGGCTGGCCGAGGAGGTCGGTGGCACCGGCGCCGAGTTCAAGGCCGAGCTCGAGCGCCGCTTCGGCCACGGCGGCGAGGCGCGCCGCGGCGTCCATCTGCTCACGTACCACGGCGCCAAGGGGCTCGAGTTCGAGGTCGTCCTGCTGCCCCGCCTGCAGGAGAAGGAGCTTCCGTCGAAGCAGGCGAAGACCGATGTCGAGATCGCCGACGAGCGGCGGCTGTTCTACGTCGGGCTGACGCGCGCGAAGCGTGTGCTGGCGGTCACCTGGGTGAAGAAGCCGAGCCGGTTCCTGCGTGAGCTGACGCCGGCCGGTGCGGAGGCGCTCGAAGCAGAGCTGCCTGCAGGCTTCGAGGCGCTGAAGGCCTGGCGGCTGACCCGGGCGCGCGCCGACGAGGTGCCGGCGTACGTCGTCTTCCACAACGCGGCACTGGAGGAGATCGCAGCCCGCCGTCCCCGCAGTCTTGCCGAGCTCGCGGAGGTCCCCGGCGTCGGCCCGGCGAAGCTCGAGCGCTACGGCGAGGAAGTGCTCGCCGCGCTAGCCGAGCAGGAGGTCGAGCAGGAGGTTGGGGTCGCGTCGTAGTCGCTCGCGGCGCGGCGGGAGCCCGTCGAGGTCGAGCTCCGCGGCGTCGCTGAGCTGCACGAGCCGGCCGTCGCGGATCAGGCCCTCGTCCACGGCCCCGAGGCGCCCGCCGAAGGTCGTGTAGACGGGCGTACCGAGCGCCACCGCCTCACGGTTCATCGTTCCGCCGGCCGAGACGACGACCGTGGCGGCGGCGATCAGGCTCTGCGCGTCGACCGCGGTGTCCGGCACGAGCAGCGAGGGGAGATCCAGCCCGCGGATCGCTTCGCGCTGCTCGTCCGTGCGGGGCAGGACGACGGCGTGGACGGTGTCGTCCCGCCCGAGTCGCTCGAGGACATCGGTGAAGAGCGGGTTGCCGTGGCGGTGGTAGAGCGACACCTCGGGCGGGGTGCGGACGACGACGAGCCGCTTCCCGGCAGGGATGTCCACCCGAGAGGGCTCGAAGTCGGAGAGGTAGTACTCCTCCTTCAGGCCCGGGTAGCGGCGCAGCTTCTTCTTCGCCCCGTACCTGGTCAGGCGATCCTCCGGGATCGCCTCGGGGACGACAACCCGTGTCGCGGCCCGGCAGCCGAGCTGGTGCTGGAGCCACGCGAACTCGTAGTCGAAGGTGGTCGCGCTCGGAATCCCGAGCGATCGCGCGGTCAGCGTCAGGTCGTGCGACCCGTGCGCGAGCGCCAGGTCGAAGCGGTGCGGCTTCGCCCACGTCCGCAAGCGTGGGCACCCGCGAGACCTCGGCGCGTGCCTTGCCGAGCGTGGACGCGCCGCCGTGGTGGCCGACCGCGGTCGCCTCGATCCCGTGCAGCTCGAGCAGCTGCATCGTCTGCGCGTACTCGCGCGCGGTCACGTCCACCTCGTGGCCGCGCTCCCGGAGCAGCCGCGATCAGAGGCCGGAAGACGAGCACGTGCGGAGAGTTGGTCAGGTCGACCCAGACGCGCATCGGAAAGCCACTCTAACGGCGCGGCTGGATAAGATTCGCTTATGGACACGCGCCAGCTTGCTGCGTTCTGCGAGGTGGTCGAGCGGCGGAGCTTCTCCGAGGCGGCCGCCCGGCTCGGCGTGACGCAGCCGGCGGTCTCCCAGCAGGTGCGCGCGCTCGAGCAGCGGCTCGGGACGCAGCTGCTCGACCGCTCCGGCCGCCGGGTCGAGCCGACCGAGGCCGGGCTGCGCCTCTACCGGGGCGCGCAGCGGATGCTCGCGCTCGAGGAGCAGCTGCTCGACGAGATCGCCGAGCCGGACGCGCCGCTGCGCGGCACGCTCGAGATCGGCGCCTCCACCGGGCCGGCGGCGATCGTCCTGCCGCTCCTGCTCTGCGAGTTCCAGCGCGCCAACGCCGAGCTGCGCGTCGAGCTGTCCGTCTCCGACACGCAGTCGGTGGTCGAGCTCGTCGCCGACCGGCGGCTCGAGCTCGGGATCGTCGGCGCCGCGCGCCGGCATCGCAGCGTGGTGTTCGAGCCGTTCTTCCGCGACGAGGTGATCCTCGCCTGCCCGCCCGGGCATCCGTTCGCCGGCCGCACCGTCGGGCTCGACGAGCTGGCCGAGGGGCCGCTGATCCTGATGCAGCAGGGCGCGGGCGTCCGGCAGATGGTCGAGGACGAGCTGCGCAAGAGCGGCACGAAGCCGCGCGACCTCGACGTCCCGCTCGAGCTCGGCCTGCAGGAATCGGTGCGCAGCGCCGTCCTGGGCGGGTTCGGCGTCGGCTTCATCTCGCGGCGCGCCGTCGAGACCGATCTCGCCGCCGGCACGCTCGCCGAGGCGCGGGTCGTCGGGACTCGACCTCGAGCGTGACATCTACATCGCGCGGGCGTCGGGCCGGGCCGGGTCGAGTGCGGCGCAGGGATTCGTCGCCTTCGCGCGGGAGAAGCTGAAGTCGTGATCGTCCGCTGGGGCCTCACGGAGTTGCCCGGCGTCCTCGCCGACGTCGGCGTGGAGCACCCGCTGCTCGTCGCCGGGCCGCGCTGGGACGCGCTCGAGATCCCCGCAACCGCCCGCTGGGGCGAGATCCCCTCCGACCGGATCGTCGTGCCCCCCGGGGTCGACGGCATCCTCGCCGTCGGGGGTGGCAGCACGATCGATACCGCCAAGGCCGCGAGCGCCGCCTCCGGGCTCCCGCTCGTGCTCGGTCCCGACCACGTATTCCGGCGCCGAGTGGACGGGGTTCTTCGGCGTCCGCAACGCGGATCGTCGCCAGGTCGGCGGCGGCGCAGGCGCCCGGCTTGCCGGGATCGTCTACGACCCGGAGCTGACCCTCGACCTACCGCGCGCGGAGAGCGGCGGTACGGCGATGAACGCGCTCGCCCACTGCGTCGAGGCGCTCTACCCCGGCGATCTCGAAGAGGCCAGGCGCGGCGCAGCGGGGATCGACCGCTGGCTTCCCCGGGTGCTGGAGGACGGGGGCGACCTCGAGGCGCGAACCGGGCTGCTCGACGCGGCCGCCGACGGCGGCCGGGCGCTGGCCGCGCACGGCCTCTACCTCGGTCACGCGATGGCCCAGGCGGTCGGCGGCGCGTACGGGCTGCCCCACGGCGCGATGAACGCGATCTGCCTGCCGCCGGCGATGCGCTTCAACGCACCGGTCGTGCCCGACGCGATGACCGCCGTCTCGGTCGAGCGGGTCGAGGAGCTCGCGCGGCTCGGCGGCTTCGAGCGGCTGCGTGACTTCGGCGTGCCCGAGGCCGACCTCGACGACCTCGGGGCACGCGCCGCCTCTCGTCCCGGGGCGCAGGCGAACCCGCGGCCGGCGAGCCCGGCCGAGGTCGCCGAGCTGTTTCGATCGGTCTGGTAGCCGCGAACGCCGGTATCGTCCCTCGCGCGGCAGGCCCAGCGAGGGAGGATTTCCGATGTCGAACAATCGCGTACTCACGGTGATCGCACGTCGTTCGTCGGCATTGCGCTGATCGTCGTCTCGGTCGTCTACTGGATCGAGCCGGCCCACTCGCTGCCCGGCTTCTTCCCCGGACACCAGGCAGGATCGAATCACCACCACGTGAAGCACGGCATCGCCGCGTTCGTCGTCGGGCTCGCCTGTCTCGCGTTCGCCTGGTTCCAGTCGGTAAGAAGACCGCCAAGACGTGATCTCGTACTTCCAGGCCATCGTCCTGGGGCTGCTCCAGGGGGTTTCCGAGCTCTTCCCGATCTCGAGCCTCGGGCACAGCGTCATCCTTCCGAAGCTGCTCGGCTGGGACATCCACCAGAACGACTCGTACTTCATCACCTTCCTCGTCGCGACCCACCTGGCGACCGCGATCGTGTTGCTCGGGTTCTTCTGGAAGGACTGGGTACGGATCGTCAAGGGGCTCGGGCGCAGCCTCGCAACCGGGAGATCGCTGAGGACGACACGGACGCAAAGCTCGCCTGGCTGCTCGTCGTCGGGACGATCCCGGCCGGGATCCTCGGCCTGCTGCTCGAGCACAAGCTGCGGCACGTCTTCGCGTCTCCGAAGTCCGCGGCGATCTTCCTCGCACTGAACGGCATCCTGTTGTTCGGGGCCGAGTACCTTCGCCGCCACGCGCCGTTGGTGGAGGAGGGCGACGCCGACGAGCGCATCGCCAGGCGGCTGAGCTGGAAGGAGGCGGTCGGGATCGGGACCGCGCAGGCGCTGGCGCTGATCCCCGGTCTCTCCCGCTCGGGCGCGACCATGGCCGGGGGACTGCTCTCCGGGCTTGACGAACGAGGACGCGGCGCGGTTCGCCTTCCTGCTGGCCGACGCCGATCATCGGCGCCGCCGCGATCCTGAAGCTGCCGGAGCTGTTCGGCAGCGCGGGCGACGGCGTGCGCGGCCAGGCCCTGGTCGGCGCCCTGTGCTCCGCTGTCACCGCCTATCTGGCGATCAAGTTCCTGATGCGCTTCCTGCACACGAACCGCCTGACGCCGTTCGCCGTGTACTGCCTGGTCGCCGGCATCACCGTGTCGATCTATTTCCAGTTCTAATTCGTCGCATTAGTTCTGGTATCGTTCGTCAGCCATGGCCGAGCGGCTCTCCTTCGACGTGCTCGTGATCGGGAGCGGTGCATCCGGTCTGGCTGCAGGCGTGTCCGCCGAGCGCGCGGGGGCGCGGGTCGCCGTCGCGACCAAGGGCTCGCTCCAGGCCTGCAACTCGGCGAAGGCGCAGGGCGGCATCCAGGCCTCGTTCGGCGAGGACGACTCGCCCGAGCTGCACGCCGAGGACGTCTGGAAGAGCTCGCACGAGACGGCCGACAAGCGCCTCGCCGAGGTGCTGACCGGAGACGCGCAGAGCGCGATCCACTGGCTCGAGGAGCTCGGTGTCGCGTTCACGAAGGAAAACGGCGGCTACCGCCTCGCCAAGTGCGGCGGCGCCTCCCGGAAGCGCCTGCTCCAGGTCGGCGACCGCACCGGTCACGCGATCACCACCGGCCTGCGCGAAGCCTGGGAAGCGGGCGGAGGCACCACACTGGACAAGAGCGCGCTGTCGAGCCTCGAGCCGGCCGAGAACGGCTGGCGCGCACGGGTCGGCGAGCACGAGGTCGACGCTGCCGCTGTTGTCCTTGCCGCAGGCGGCCGCTGCTTCAGGGAGGCGGCGGAGCGCGGTGAGCTCTCGACAAACCACCCGAACGCGACCGGCGAGGTGACGCAGATCGCCCTGGCCCTCGGCGCGCAGGCGCGTGACCTCGACGCGCTGCAGTACCACCCGAACGGCGGCGCCTGGCCCGCGAACATGCAGGGCTACTCGATTCCCGAGACGACGCGCGCGTACGGCGCCGTCCTGATCAACGCGCGCGGCGAGGAGTTCACCGACTCGCTCGGCCCGCGCGACGCGGTCTCGCAGGCGATCTTCGAGGAGGTCGAGAAGGGCAACGGCGTCGAGACGCCCGACGGCCGGCCGGCCGTCCTGCTCGACACGACCCGGATTCCCGAGGCCGACGCCGATGTCTCGCTCCCCTACATGCTGAGGAGATACCGGGCGGCGGGAATCGACCCCTTGGCGGAGCCGATCTACACCTACCCTGTGCTGCATTACCAGAACGGCGGCCTCGTGATCGACACCGAGGGCGAGACGACGCTCGAGGGCCTGTACGCCTGCGGCGAGATCGCGGGCGGCACGCACGGGCGCAACCGGATGATGGGCAACTCCCTGCTCGAGTGCTGCGTCTTCGGACGCCGCGCCGGCCGGGCCGCAGCCGAAAGGAGCACACGCTGAGCACAACCGTCGACACCGATCTGTACGGCGCGGTCGAGGATGCCGCCGCCCATCTGTACGTCTGGGCGCTGAAAGACATCCCCCAGGATCTCCGCGACGCGCTCAAGGACGCCGCCGCGCGGGAGACCTCCGTCCCGGGCCAGCGCGTCCTGAACACGATCCTCAAGAACGTCCAGGTCGCCGACAGCGAGAACAACCTCGTCTGCCAGGACACCGGGATCGCGGTCTACACCTGCCACGTGGGCGAGCACTTTCCGCTCCACCCGGCGCGGATCTACGAGGCGCTGAAGGCGGGCACCGCGCGCGCGACCGTCGAGCACCCGCTGCGCTCGAACGCCGTCCACACGATCACCCGCGAGAACACCGGCCCGAACATCGGCCACCGGCTGCCGATCGTGCACTGGGAGTTCGTCCAGGACTGGGACGGCCTCGACGTGAAGTGCGTGCCGAAGGGCTCGGGCTCCGAGAACATGAGCTTCCTGAAGATGTGTGTCCCCGCCGACGGCGTGAAGGGGATCAAGCAGTTCGTGCTGGAGTCGATCGTCGGCGCCGGTGGCAAGCCGTGCCCGCCCGGGATCGTCGGGGTCGGCATCGGCGGCTCCGCCGACTACGCGATGTATCTCGCCAAGGAGGCGATCACGCGGCCGATCGGCACGCGCAACGCCGACCCGATCGTCGCGCAGCTCGAGGACGAGCTCTTCGGCCTGCTCAACGAGACCGGGATCGGCCCGATGGGCCTCGGCGGCGACGTCACCGTCCTCAACTGCCACATCGAGCACGCCGACACGCACATGACCCTCAACCCCGTCGCGGTCAACTACCAGTGCTGGGCCGCGCGCCGCGCGAGCGCCCACATCGGCGCCGACGGCTCCGTCGACTTCGACCGGGAGGCGTGAGATGGCCAAGCACGAAGTCACGTTCCCGATCACCGACCCGGCCGAGATCCTCAAGCTCCGCGCCGGCGACGAGGTCACCGTCCAGGGCCACATCATCGGCATCCGCGACCGGACGCAGATCCGGATCTTCGACCAGGGCGTCGAGCCGCCGATGGACCTGAGCGGCGCGTTCCTGCTCCACACCGCGCCGAACGTCCGCAAGGTCGGCACCGATTCCGAGGGCAGAGGCAAGTACGAGAAGCTCTGCATCGGGACGACGACGAGTGCCCGGATGGTTCGGTTCACCGAGCCCCTCGGCGCGCAGTACGGCGTCCGCGCCATCTGCGGCAAGGGCGGCTTCCCGGACGAGGCGATCGAGCCCATGCACAGGCTGGGGATGGTCTACTTCGCGATCGTCGGCGGGGCCGCCGCGCTGGAGACGACCCAGATCGAGGAGATCGAGGAGGTCGCCTGGGAGGAGCTCATGCCCGAGTGCCTCTGGAAGTTCCGCGTCAAGGACTTCGGGCCGCTCACGGTCGGCATCGACGCGCACGGCAACTCGCTCTACCACGACGTCCAGGCCGCGGCCCAGGAGAAGCTGAAGGAGCTCTTTGCCCGCCTCTAATTTCGACATCGGCCTGACGCCGCGCACCGGCGGCATCACCCACGTGATCGACAAGGGCCTCGGCCCGCGCGGGTGGGAGGACGTGCTCGAGACATCGGGCCCGTACATCGACATCGTCAAGCTCGGCTGGGGCACCTCGTACGTGACCCCGAACCTGCGCCGCAAGCTCGACGTCCTCAAGGACAAGCCCGTCGTCGTCGGCGGCACGTTCTTCGAGGTCGTCTACATCAAGGGCAAGGTCGACGAGTACAAGACGTGGCTCCACGATCTCGGCCTGACGTACGTCGAGATCTCCGACGGCACGGTCGACATCCCCCGCGGCGAGAAGCTCGAGCTGATCGCCGACTTCGCACGCGACTTCACCGTCCTCTCCGAGGTCGGCTCGAAGGACTCGTCGGTCGAGTACACCGCCGCCGAGTGGACGCAGTGGCTGCGCGAGGAGCTCGACGCCGGCGCCTGGAAGGTGATCACCGAGGCCCGCGAGGGCGGCACCGCCGGGATCTTCGACTCGGCCGGCGGCATGCGCACCGAGCTGGTCGGCGAGATCGCCGAGGCCGTGGGCCGCGAGCACGTCGTCTTCGAGGCGCCGACCAAGGCCGCGCAGGCGTGGTTCGTCAAGCACTTCGGCCCGGAGGTCAACCTCGGCAACATCCCGCCCGACGAGGTCATCCCGCTGGAGACGCTCAGGCTCGGCCTGCGCGGCGACACGCTGAAGGAGGTGCTCCTTGGCGACGCCCAGCCTGCTGCTTCCTGAGGAGACCATCACCGCCGAGGATCTGCTCGTCTGGGGCTACGAGCAGTTCGGCGACGGGTTCTGCCTGACCTGCTCGTGGCAGAAGCAGTCGTCGGTGCTCGTGCACATGGTCTCCGAGCTCGGTCTGCCGATCGACGTCGTCGAGCTCGACACACAGCTCTTCTTCCGCGAGAGCTATGAGACCCGCGATCGGCTGATCGAGCGCTACGGGCTGAACCTGATCCAGCCCCAGGTGATCACGGTCGCCGAGCAGCACAGGCAGGAAGGCCCGAACCTCTGGGAGCTGAACCCCGACCGCTGCTGTGAGATCCGCAAGGTCGAGCCGCTCGTCCGCGCGCTCGAGCCGTACGACGCCTGGGTGTCCGGCATCCGCCGCGACCAGTCGCCGAGCCGCGCGAACACGCCGAAGGTCGAATGGTCGGAGCGCTACGGCGTCTGGAAGGTACACCCGCTGGCCGACTGGGACGAGAAGCGCGTCTGGGCGTACATCAAGGTCAACGAGATTCCCTACAACCCGCTGCACGAGACCGGGTACCGCTCGATCGGCTGCATTCCCTGCACCCGGCCGACGGCACCGGACGAGGAGGAGCGCGCAGGCCGCTGGGCCGGCTCCGACAAGCTCGAGTGCGGCATCCATGCGTCTTCGCCTCTCGGCGAAGCCGTTAGCAAACCCGTGAAAGGAAACGCATGACCGACAACATCCACGCCCACGAGCACCCCGAGTCCGATCGGGTGCGCGAAGGCGGCTTCACCCTGTGGTTCACCGGCCTCTCGGGGTCGGGCAAGTCGACGATCGCGCACGTGATCGGGCCGGAGCTCGACAAGCGAGGCCTGGTCGTCGAGTACCTCGACGGCGACAGTGTCCGCCAGCACCTCTCGAAAGGCCTCGGCTTCTCGAAGGAGGATCGCGACACGAACATCGGGCGGATCGGCTGGGTCGCCTCGCGCCTCACGCGCCAGGGCGGCGCGGTGATCGCCGCGGCGATCTCCCCGTATCGCGAGACGCGGGCGAACGCGCGCGAGATGGTCGAGGAGTTCGGCCGGTTCGTCGAGGTCTACGTCGCCACGTCACTCGACGAGTGCGCCCGCCGCGATGTAAACGGCCTCTACGCCAAGGCGTTCGCCGGCGAGATCAAGGGCTTCACCGGCGTCGACGATCCGTACGAGGCACCGGAGAACGCCGAGATCGTCGTCGAGACCGAAGGCAAGACGCCCGAGGAGTCGGCGCAGGTCGTCATCGAGAAGCTCGAGGAGCTCGGGGTCATCCCGGCCGGGGTGACCGCATGAGCGCCGTCGCCACCGACAACCTGATCAAGCCTCACGGCGGCGTCCTCGTCGATCGGACCGGCGACGCGCCCGACGACCTCGCCTCGCTCGAGACCGTCCAGCTGACCTCGCGCGAGCTCTCCGACCTGGACATGGTCGCCTCGGGCGCGCTCTCGCCGCTCGAGGGCTTCATGGGCCAGGCCGACTACGAGTCGGTCCTGGAGAACATGCGGCTGGCGAACGGCCTGCCCTGGTCGCTTCCGGTCTGCCTCGCCGTCGACGCCGCCCCCACGGGCGACCGCGTCGCCCTCACCGACGAGAGCGGCAAGCCGGTCGCCGTCCTCGAGGTCGAGGCCGTCTACGAGTACGACAAGGAGCGCGAGGCCGAACTGGCCTACCGCACCACCGACTCCGAGCATCCCGGCGTCGCCGTGCTGTTCGAGCAGAAGCCGCTGTACCTCGCGGGGAAGGTAATCGTGTTCGAGCGGGCCGTCCCGCAGTTCCCCGAGCTGGCGAGGGATCCCGCCGAGACGCGGGCGATCTTCGCCGAGCGCGGCTGGCGCCGCGTGGTCGGCTTCCAGACCCGCAACCCGATCCACCGCGCGCACGAGTACCTGACGAAGGTCGCGCTGGAGACGGTCGACGGCCTGCTGATCCACCCGCTCGTCGGCGACACGAAGTCGGACGACGTGCCGGCCGCGACCCGGGTCGAGTGCTACGACATCCTCGTCGAGAACTACTACCCGGCCGACCGCGTGCTCGTCTCTGCCTTCCCGGCGGCGATGCGCTACGCGGGCCCGCGCGAGGCGATCTGGCACGCGATCTGCCGCAAGAACTACGGCTGCTCGCACTTCATCGTCGGCCGTGACCACGCCGGTGTCGGCTCGTACTACGGCACCTACGACGCGCAGCTGATCTTCGACGAGTTCGAGCCGCATGAGCTCGACATCGAGCCGATGTTCTTCGAGCACTCGTTCTGGTGCAAGACGTGCGGGTCGATGGCGAGCGCCAAGACGTGCCCGCACCCCTCCGAGGATCACGTCTTCCTGTCGGGAACGAAGGTGCGCGAGATGCTCGGAAACGGTGAGCTTCCGCCCGTCGAGTTCTCCCGGCCCGAAGTGGCCGAGGTTCTGATCGCCGCGTATCGCTCGTAACACAACATGAACTGGCAGTTCGTCCTCACCGGCCTGCTGATCGGCATCCTCGTCGGGATGACCGGCATGGGCGGCGGCTCGCTGATGACGCCGATCCTGGTGATCATCTTCGGGTTCAAGCCGACGCTGGCGGTGGGGACGGACATCGTCCACGGGGCGATCTTCAAGACCGTCGGTGCCATCCGGCACCGGCGGCTGGGGACGGTGCACGCCCAGCTCTCCGGCTGGATGTTCACCGGCAGCGCCCCGATGTCGCTGATCGGGGTCGCGATCGCGACCCGGATCACGCACAAGTACGGGGACAGCGCGACGACGGTGATGGGCTACTGCCTCGGTGCCGCGCTGCTGTTCGGCGCCACCGGGCTCGTCCTGAAGAGCTTCGTGAAGAGCAAGGTCGTCGGTGACGACGACCGCTTCGACATGGAGTGGCGCGACCGGTTCGCGGCGATCGCCATCGGCATGGTCGGCGGGTTCATCGTCGGCCTGACCTCGGTCGGCAGCGGGACGTTCTTCGGCCTGACGATGCTGTTCGTGTTCCCGCTGCGGGCGCACAAGGTCGTCGGCACGGACATCATGCACGCCGCCGCGCTGCTCTACGTCGCCGGTTTCGGGCACATCATCGCGGGCAACGTCGACATGGGCGTGGTCGGCTGGCTTCTGATCGGCTCGATCCCCGGCATCCTGATCGGCAGCCAGTACTCCGTCCGCATCCCCGAGGGGATCCTGCGCCTGACGCTCGCCTGCGTGCTGGCGATCAGCGGATTGAAGCTCGTCCAGGTGGCGAACATCTGGCTCGCGGCGGCGATCGGGCTGTCGATCGTGTTGATCACCGGGTTGATCGTGCTCGAGCGCCGGAAGTTCGTCGTCCGCCGCGACGAACGCCTCGCCGCAGCCGCCAAGACATAGGCGCGTAAAGTCTCGGGGCCGTGCCCCGGTTTCTGTCGACCCTGCTCGTGATCGCGTTGCTGGGCGGCACGGCGGCCGCGTTCGCGGTCACGCAGGGTCTGAAGATCGAGCCGAGCCCGATTCGCGCGCCCAGGATCGCCAAGGTCATCTCGCCCGAGTGCGATTGCCCGACCCGCGTCGCGGCGATCCAGTTCCGACTGCGCAAGCCCGATCGCGTCCGGCTCGAGATCGTGGACGACGACGGGAAGGTCGTGCGGACGCTCGTCCCGGGCCTGCGGCTGCGTCGCGGTACGGTCAGCTACACCTGGAACGGCCGTGACGACGCCGGGAAGTTCGTCCCGGAGGGCGTCTACAAGCCGCGCGTCCACCTGACCGGCCAGCACCGCACGATCGACCTCCCGAACGAGATGCGGGTCGACACGACGGCGCCGAAGGTGACGGCCGGCCCGCCCGTGCCGAAGACGATTCTCGCCGGGCCGGCGCGTGACGGTGAAGTACACGCTGTCGGAGCGGGGGCACGCGATCCTGTTCGTCGGCGCGACAGCAGGTCGAGTTCACGCGGCGCCAGCTTCCCGCCGGCGTGCTCGAGTGGAACGGAAAGCTCGACGGCAAAGCGGTGCGGCCCGGCGGCTACACGCTGCGGGTCGCTGCCCAGGATCCGGCGGGCAACGTCTCTGTCCCGGTGAGGGCCGGCGTCGTGCTCGTGAAGGCGCCGCCGAAGCCGCCGAAGAAGCACCCGAAGCCGAAGGCCGGCAAATGAGCGCCATCGCGCACGCGGGTGGGCCGGTCGCGGCCGTCGGGCTCGCGCTCCTGATCCTCGCGCCGCGCCGTGACCTGCGCCTCGGCGGGCTGGTCGCCTGGGTCCTCGGCTGCGCGGGGCTCGCCGCGTACCTCGCGCCCGCCGGCCACACGAAGATCTACGCCGCGGCCGTCGTCGTCGGTGCGATCGGCGCGGTCGCGATCGCCGCGCTGTTCCGGCGCTGGCCGTGGCTGATCGCCGTCTCGGCGCTCGCCTGCGCGCCGGCACGCATTCCCGTCCATGTCGGGTCGACCGACTCCAACCTGCTCGTCCCGCTCTACGCGGTGATCGCGGGAGCGGCCGCACTGCTCGGCTGGGAGCTGATCCGCGGCGACGCCCGCTCCCGCGAGCTCGGCCCGCTCGCCTGGCCGCTCGCCCTGCTGATCGGCTGGAGCGGGCTCAGCCTGCTGTGGACGAAGGACCTGCACGAGGGCGCGCTCGCGCTGCTCTTCTTCTGGCTCCCGTTCGGGCTGCTCGCCGTCTCGCTCGCGCGGCTCGCGTGGAACCGCCGCTGGCTCTCGGTCATCTACATCGAGCTGGTCGGCATGGCGATCGTGTTTGCCCTCATCGGCATGTACCAGTACGCGACGCGCGACGTGTTCTGGAACCCGAAGGTGATCGTCGGGAACGCGTACGCGCCCTTCTACCGCGTGAACTCGGTGTTCTACGACCCGTCGGTGTACGGGCGGTTCCTCGTCGTCGCGATGCTCGCGGCGCTCGTGCTCGCGCTGTACGACCGTGACAGGCGCGTCGCGTACGGGTCGGGCGCCGCGATCGTCCTGATCTGGCCCGGCCTGCTCTTCTCGTTCTCGCAGTCGAGCTTCGCGGCGCTGATGGTGGGGACGGCGGTCGTCGCCGGCTTCCGCTGGCGCTGGCGCGCGGCGGTCGCGCTCGGCGTCGCCGCGGCCCTGATCGCCGCGGTCGCGCTGGGGACGCCGCACATCCGTCACTCGCTCCTGCGCGAGTCGGGCTCGGGCCTGAACAAGGCCTCGAGCGGCCGCGCGAAGCTCGTCACGCAGGGGATCAGGATCGCCGAGCACCACCCGATCCTCGGCGTCGGGATCGGCGGCTTCAAGCGCGCGTACGCCGACCGGGTCCACCTGAAGGGCAAGGAGCCGAAGAAGGCGGCGTCGCACAACACGGCGGTGACCGTCGCGGCCGAGACGGGTATCCCCGGGCTGATACTGCTCGGCTGGCTGATCTTCCAGGCGCTGTTCGTGACGCTGCGCCGCGCCGGGTCGGCGTTCAAGGGTCGCGCGTGCCTGGCGATCGCCGCCGCGGTCGCCGCCATCGGCGTGCACAGCCTCTTCTACAACGCCCTGTTCGAGGATCCGATGTTCTGGGGGCTGCTCGCGCTGACCGGCCTCTGTGCCCGCTTGCCGCTCCGGCGGCTGCCCGAGCCCGCGCCGGCGGCGGAGGAACCGTCCGAGCCGAAGGAGAAGGTGACGGCATGATCGAGGCCTGGAAGCGCGTGCTCGTGCTCGCCCCGCACACCGACGACGGCGAGTTCGGCTGCGGCGGGACGATGGCGCGCCTCGTCGAGGGCGGCGCCGACGTCCGCTACGTCGCGTTCTCGATCGCGACGCGGTCGCTGCCGCCCGGGTTCGCGCCCGACACGCTGGCGCGCGAGGTGCGCGAGGCGACCGCCGAGCTCGGGATCCCCGAGGCGAACCTGACCGTCCACGACTTCGAGGTGCGGACGTTCCCGGACCGCCGCCAGGACATCCTCGAGCTCCTCGTCGCGCTCTGGGAGGACTGGAAGCCCGACGCCGTGTTCCAGCCGTCGCTCCACGACGTCCACCAGGACCACCAGGTGATCGCCGCCGAGGGCCTGCGCGCCTTCAAGCGGACGACGATCCTCGGCTACGAGATCCCCTGGAACAACTTCGACTTCTCGTACCAGTGGTACTCGGCGCTGGACAGGTCGCACATCGAGAAGAAGGCGGCGGCGCTGGAGCGGTACGCGTCGCAGCAGCACCGCCGGTACGCCGATCCGGAGTACATCTGGAACGTCGCCCGCACGCACGGGATCAACGTGAACCGCGAGTACGCCGAGGTGTTCCAGGTGTACCGCGTCGTGGCCTAGGCGCCGCGAGCCGTTCGTACGCGATCGCCCAGAGCAGCTCCCAGTCGTCACCCGCGCGGCGCTCCCACGTCCAGCTGAACGACGCGTCGGCGATGTCGAAGAAGCGCATCCGGTACGTGTCCCGGCAGAGCAGTGTCATCTCGCCGTTCTCGAATTCGCCGGTCAGGTCGAAGTAGTTGCCCTGGTCGTCGACCCAGGTCTGGCGCCAGCAGTCGGCCTGCGCGTCGAAGACCGACACGCTCATTCCGGTGAAGTCGGCGCCCGGGCGGCCGTCGAAGCGCTCGTAGACGACGCGGTCGCCGTACTCCTTCGTGATCGTGTTCGTGCCGTGGGCTCCCTCGTCGCCCCAGGACGCACGCCACGTGCCGAGCCAGAAGTCGAAGTCCGACGGGCTGCCCACCGCGCCGAGCATAGGCCGCCGGCACCGACCGGTCGTCCGCGATTCGCGTTCGGACGATCACGGATCGTCGTTGACGTACGCCGCGTGCGGTTGTGGTATGCCGCCCGGGAGGCGAGACTACGCGCCATGCGAGCGCACGGCCGCACTCACCGCATCGTCTTCTGGACCGTCACCGGTGATCGCCCTGGTCGCAGTGGCCGCGCTCGTGCTGCACCTGCTCGGCCGGCCACGACCTCTTCGGCTCGATCACGGAGGCCGCGGGCGACTGGTCGTATCTGGCGATCTTCCTGCTCGTCTTCGGCGACGCGATCTGTCCGATCCTGCCCGGCGAGACGACGCTCAACGCGGCGTCCACCCTCGCCGCCAACGGGCAACTCGACCTCGGCCTGGTCATGCTCGCGGGGGCGCTCGGCGCGGTCGTCGGCGACTCGACGCTCTACTGGATCGCCCGCGGCTCCCGGAAGCGCATCGAGCCGCAGATCGAAAAGGCGAAGCAGAACGAGAAGGTGACGATGGCACTCGACTTCATGGGCTCGAGCGCGCCGATGCTGATCGTCCTCGGGCGGTACGTCCCCGGGCTGCGCTTCGTCGTCAACGCGACGATGGGGCTGTCCCAGTACCCCTATCCCAAGTTCCTGCTCTGGTCGACGATCGGCGGTGTGGCCTGGTCGGTCTACACCTGCGGGCTCGCCTACCTGGTCGCGACCACGCTCGAGGACTTCCCGCTGGCGTCGGTGATCATCTCCGGGCTGATCACGACCGCTGCGATCGCGGCGATCTTCATCGTCGTCAGGCACCGCCGGCACCAGTCCGGTGCGGTCGCGGAGGCGACATGACGGCCGCGGCGACACCGGCACCCGGGCGCGAGCCGGTCCACCACCGGCTCATCCGGATCGCGGCCTGGATCGTCGCCGTCGTCGTCACGCTCGCGTTCCTGCGCGTCTGCGGTGTGGACGTCTGGGGCTGGCTGACCGAGCTCTGGAACACGGTCACCGACATCTCGATCGGCTACATCATCGTCGGCTGCATCTTCCAGGGGCTCCAGACCACGCTGACCGCCCTCGGCTGGTTCGGGATCCTCAACTACGCGTACCGCGGCCAGGTGACGTTCATGCCCGTCCTCGCGTCGTACGCGACCGGCGTCGCGCTGAACAACTTCCTGCCCGCCAACATCGGGACGCTCGTGACGCTGCTGATGTACATCGCGATCATCGAGTCCTGCAACTTCCCGGGCGTGCTGGCCGGGTACGTCGTCCAGAAGATCTTCTACTTCGTGATCGGGACGTTCATCTACATCTACCTCTTCGCCGCGGTCGCAGGCTCGTTCACCTTCCAGTTCGGTGGGATCTGGGATGCGATCTCCGGCCACGGGATCCTGATCGCGGTGATCGTCCTCGGCTGCGGGTTCCTGATCTTCGTGCTGCTGCGGTCGTTCTGGGCGTGGTTCAAGAAGATGTGGGCCAAGGCGCAGGCAGGGTGCCGCGATCCTCGGTGACTGGCATGCCTACTGGACGACGGTGCTCATTCCGCAGATCGGCGGCTACATCTGCAAGGTGATGGTGATCATCGTCTTCCTCCTCGCGTACAGCATCCCCGTCACGTTCGGCTCGGTGATGTCCGTCCTCGGCTCGAACCAGCTGGCGAACATCCTCTCGGTCACGCCCGGCGGCGTCGGCGTCAACCAGGCGTTCAACTCGTTCGCGCTCGTCGAGCTACACGAGCACGGAGACGGCGACTGCCTACTCACTTGGCCAGCAGCTGATCACGACCGCCTTCAACGTCGTCTTCGCCCTGATCCTGGTCTGCATCGTGTTCGGCTGGAAAGGCGGATCCAAGCTCGTGAAGGACTCCTACTCCGATGCGAAGGAGCAGGCGAAGGAGCAGAAGGAGAAGCGGAAGGCGAAGCACGACGCGGCCCCCGAAGAGGCCGCGTCGTAGCAGGAGAAGAGGGAGGGACTAGGAGGGCCGGACGCCGAGCGTGACGGTCGTGATGTGCGTCGAGCCGTTGCGGGTGTACGTGATCGTGACCTTGTCGCCGGGCCGCTTGGCGTCGATCGCCTGGCTCAGCTCGGCCGCGTTCGTCACCTTCTGGCCGTTCAGCCGGACGACCACGTCGCCGGTCTGCAGGCCCGCCCGCGAGGCAGGCGTGGACGCGCGAACCTGCGTCAGCTGCACGCCGCCCTGGGCGGTCGCGATGCCGACGCCGAGGTACGCGTGGCGGACGTTCCCGTTCGCGAGCAGCTGCCCGACGATCGAGCGCACGGTGTTCGACGGAATCGCGAATCCGAGGCCGTTGCTGTCGTTCGAGTCGCTCTTGATCTGGGCGTTGATCCCGACGACCTGGCCGGCCAGGTTCAGCAGCGGGCCGCCCGAGTTGCCGTGGTTGATCGCGGCGTCGGTCTGGATCGAGTCGGCGATCGTGAAGTTGTTCGGCGCCGTGATCTCACGGTGCAGAGCGCTGACGATGCCGGAGGTGACGGTCTCCGGGAGCCCGTACGGGCTGCCGATCGCGACGACCTCCTGGCCGACCTGCAGAGCGCTGGAGTTGCCGAGCGCGATCGGGTGGAGCATCGAGGCCGGTGCGTTGACCAGCCTGATCACGGCGACGTCGGTGGAGGGGTCGGTGCCGACGAGCGTCGCCTTGTAGGTCGCGCCGTTCCAGAACTTCACGGAGATCGCGTTCGCGCCCTCGACGACGTGCTCGTTGGTGACGACGTGGCCGGCGCCGTCGGTGACGAAGCCGGAGCCCTGGGCCGTCGCCTGGCCGCCGTACGGGGAGCTCGAGGTGTCGACCGTGATCGTGACGACGCCCTTGTGGGCGCCCTGGTACACGCCGGTGACCGACGAGTCGGAGGTCGAGGTCGACGCGGTCGGCGTTCCGCCGGAGACGGTCACCTCGCGAACGATGGTCTTGGAGCCGCCGCCGTTGTCCAGAGCTGCGTACGAAGCAATGCCCACGGCCGCGGCGGCGAGGAGTGCGGCACTGAGAGCGAAGATGCGAGTCATGTCGTCCTTTCGTCCACGGGGATACCCACGCAGGGGACCAGCGGCACCTGAGCAGTCTCTAAGAGCAACCTGAGAGAAGCGTAAGAGCAACCCGGCGAGACGTTACGCCGACTCGGTACAGTCGGGCTCGTGGGCAAGAATCCCGCACAGCAGGCGCCCACGGCCGGCCGGCCGATGGCGGCCCATGAGTTCATGCTGCGCTTCGGCGCCTCGTTCCGCACGCGCAATGTCGATCCGATCGAGCTGAGCGAGACGGACAGGCAGGACGGGCGTCGCCGCACAAAGGCGAACCCGCGCCAGTTCCCGCTGCCGGCGGTCTCCGAGCTGCCCGAGGAGATGATCCGCGTCGACCCGTGGGAGGCGATGTACCTCTATCTGATCGCGTCCCTGGCCGACGAGGGCATCGTCGAGGTCGGCCGGTTGCTGGGCGGCACGACGTTCATGTTCGCGTGCGCCAGGAGCGACCTCCCGATCTGGTCGATCGACCTGAGCCCGCGCGCCGACGACGAGCTGCAGGGCTACTTCGCCGAGCACGGGGTCGGCTCGAACGTGTCGCTTCTCACCGGCGACTCGCAACGCGACCCGTTCCCGGAGATCGGCTCGTTCGACCTCCTCTTCGTGGACGGGGATCATTCCTACGACGGTGTTCGCGGGGATCTGGCCAACCTCTATCCGAGACTGTCTCCCGGTGGCCACGTCCTCTTCCACGACTGCAATGCGGGGCGGCCGGTTCAGCGTGCGGTGATCGACTTCGTCGACGAGACCGACGTCGAGGTCGTCCGCTCGCCCTACATCCCCGCGCTCTACTGGCACACGGACTACGGCTCCCTCGCGCATCTGAGAAAACCGCGCTGAGGAGGCTCTGCGGATGACGGCGATTCTCGGCTTGAACGCGTATCACGGCGACGCGGCGGCGGCGCTGGTCGTCGACGGCGCGCTCGTCTGCGCGGCCGAGGAGGAGCGCTTCAACCGGGTCAAGCACTGCGCGGGGTTCCCGGCGCTGTCGGCGGCCTGGTGCCTGGCCGAGGCGGGGCTCTCGGCGGGTGACCTCGACCACGTCGCGATCGGCCGCGACCCGAAGGCGAACCTCGGCGCGAAGGCGATGCGCACCCTCCGGCACGGCACCAGCTGGACGTACCTGAAGGCCCGCTTCGAGAACGCCTCGAAGGTGAAAGACGTGAAGGGCGAGCTCGAGACGGCGCTCGGCGCAGGGGTCGGCGCGCAGTTCCACAACGTCGAGCACCACCAGGCCCACGTCGCCAGCGCGTTCTTCCCGTCGCCGTTCGAGGACGCCGCGATCCTCACGGTCGACGGCTTCGGCGACTTCGCGTCGACCATGCTCGCCGAGGGGCACGGCGCGTCGTTCGCGATCCTCGAACGCGTCCTCTTCCCGCACTCGCTCGGGATCTTCTACACCGCCGTCACCCAGTGGCTCGGCTTCCCGGGCTACGGGGACGAGGGCAAGGTAATGGGCCTCGCGCCGTACGGGAGCGCCACGGTTCATGGACGAGATGCGGAAGATCGTCATCCCGAAGGGCGACGTCTTCGAGCTCGGCCTCGACTACTTCCGGCACCACAAGGAGGGCGTCGACATGACCTGGGACGACGGCACGCCGACGATCGGGATCCTCTACGCGGAGCGGATGGAGGAGGTGTTCGGCCCGGCGCGCGAGCCCGACTCCGCGCTGACCGCGCTGCACGAGGACGTCGCTGCGTCGATGCAGGCGATGCTCGAGGAGGCGTACCTCCACCTGGTCAACGCCCTCTGGGAGCGCACGAAGATCCCGAACATCTGTCTCGCCGGCGGCGTCGCCCTGAACGCGGTCGCGAACGGGCGCATCAGGCCGGAGACGCCGTTCGAGGAGGTGTTCGTCCAGCCGGCCGCCGGCGACTCGGGGATCGCGGTCGGCGCGGCGCTCCACGTCTGGCACCAGGGCCTCGGCAACCCGCGCGGCTTCGTCATGGAGCACGCGTTCTGGGGGCCGAAGTACTCGGACGCGGAATGCGTCGCGGCGCTGACCGCCGCGGGACTCGAGTCGGTGCGGCTCGACGACGACGAGCTGTTCACGCACGTCGCGGAGCGGATCGCGGCCGGGGACGTGGTCGGCTGGTTCCAGGACCGGATGGAGTACGGACCACGCGCGCTCGGGAACCGGTCGATCGTCGCCGACCCGCGCCGTCCCGACATGAAGGACATCCTCAACGCGCGCATCAAGCAGCGCGAGCACTTCCGGCCGTTCGCCCCGTCGATCCTCGCGGACGCGACCGGCGAGTGGTTCGAGCAGGACTACACCTCGCCGTACATGGTGCTCGTCTACAAGACGCGCATCGAGAAGCGCGAGCTGATCCCGGCGGTCAACCACGTCGACGACACCGGCCGCGTGCAGACGGTGACCGAGGCGACGAGTCCGCGCTACTACCGGCTGATCAAGGAGTTCGAGCGGCTGACCGGCGTGCCGATCCTGCTGAACACGTCGTTCAACGAGAACGAACCGGTGGTGATGACGCCGCAGCAGGCGGTCGAGACCTTCCAGAAGACCCGCATGGACCTGCTGGTGCTCGGGAACTCCGTCGTGCGGCGGTCAGACGCGGACGAGCGCGCGGAGGCGGCGGCGCTCGGCGGGCAGGTAGAAGCCAAGCGGTAGCAGCACGACCGGGTAGGCGAGCGCGATCAGGATGGCGACCGCCAGCGGGACGTGCGGGACGCTGCCGGCGACCGTCAGCGCGACGGCGACGCCGGTGAGGGTCCCGACGCGACGCCACTGGTAGGCGACCGGGAAGACGCGGGTCGAGTTGAACACCATCCCGAAGAAGAGCGTCAGGTACGCGGCGAGCGTCGAGACCGCGGCGCCCATCATTCCGTAGGTCGGGATCAGCGCGAAGTTCAGGCCGATGTTGACGAGGGCGGCGACGCCGCTGACCACCCAGTTGAACTGCGTCTGGCGCGCGCGGCCGATCCCGATCGCGACGACCGTGTAGCCGGCGTAGGCGGTGGCGGCGAACGAGAGCAGCGCGACGGCGTCGGCGGCGCGGGCGAATCCGGGACCGCGTGCGAGCAGGTGGACGAGCCACGGCGCGAGCACGCCGAGCGTGAGCGAGATCCACGAGCAGATGAACAGCAGGTACGTGAGCACGAACGAGTACGTCCGCTTCGCCTCCCCGTCGTCCTCGATCGAGTACGCGAACGCGGGCCAGGCGAGCCGGAACGCGATCATCAGGAACACGACCGCCGACGAGATCCGCACCGCCACCGAGTAGACGCCGACCTCGGCCTGGCCCTTGTACTGCGCGATGAAGATCCGGTCGATGAAGTTGATCGCCCAGAGCGCCAGCGCCGACGGGACGAGCGGCATCCCGAAGCGGTTCATCTCGCGGAGGAGGCTGCGCGAGAACTGCAGCCCGAGCTGGTAGCGGCGGTAGACGAGCAGGACGAGGTAGACGCAGAGCGTCCCGATGAAGTTGCCGACGACCGCGCCGGTCGGGCCCTTGTGCAGGCCGACGACGAGCAGCACCGTCATCCCGACCGTGATCAGCACGTTCGCGAGGCTGGCGACCACGAACTGGGTCGAGCGCTCCTCGACGCGAAAGAGCGACGTCAGCTGCTCGTAGTTCATCTGCGCCCAGAGCCCGACGAACGCGGCGCGGACGAGCCACGGGTCGTTCCCGAGACTGAGCGCGTGGGAGATCGGCTCGGCGAGGATGAAGCCGACGATCAGACCCGCGGTCGCCATCACCATCGTGAACCAGAACGAGGTTCGGACGACGAGCGTCCGCTGGGCGTCGTCCTTGGTGTCGAAGTAGAAGCGGAAGAAGGCGCTCGAGATCCCGAACCGCAGGACGATCACGAGCACCGTCGTCAGCGCGACGATCGTCTCGATCTTGCCGAAGCCGCGCGGGCCGAGGTAGTGCGTGTAGAGCGGGAGAAGGAGGACGGCGAGGATCCGCGAGACGAGCCCACCGAGGCCGTACACGGCGGTGTGCTTGCCGAGCCGCTTGACCTGCGCGCCGAGGGGGGCCATCTCTAGAGCCGAGCGTAGATGTCGAGCAGGCGGTCGGCGACCGTCTCGATGTCGTGGACGCGCTCGACGTACGCGCGGCTCGCCTCGCCGACGCGGCGGCGGTAGGCGGCGTCCTCGACGAGCGGACGGAGCTTGGCGGCGAGCGTCTCGGCCGTCGCGGAGACGATCGGCACGGTCGTCCCGAACGCGTCCTCGGTGCGGGCGACCGCCTCGTCGTGCAGGAACGTGACGACCGGCTTGCCGAGCGCCATCGCCTCGATCGCGAACAGGCCGTACCAGCCGGCGTTCAGCTGGTCGACGACGATGTCGGCGTCCTCGTAGAGCTTGCGCGCCTCGTCGTGGTGCAGGCCCTCGACGATCTGCAGGTCGACGGGCAGCTGCTCGCAGGCGGCGATCACGTGCTCGGTGCCCTTGCGGCGGCGGCTGGACGGGGCGTGGACGACGACGGGCCTCGGCCGGTCGGTGGGCGGGCTGCGGCGTGTACTCGCGCGAGGTCGATGCCCGGCGGGACGACCTCGGCGTCGGGCACCCAGCGGATCGCGTCGTACGAGCCGACGATCCGCGCGCCCGCCTTCTGCGCCCAGGCGAGCTCGCTCGGGGGCTTGCCGCGGATGTCCGAGCCGAGGAAGTGCATCACCGACTTCTTCCGTTTGGCGCGTAAGAGCGGGAATTGCAGGGATTTCGGTACGAGCGTCAGCCCGAAGTAGAAGTGGAAGACGTCGGTGTGGCGGAGCAGCCGCGTGAACGCGCTCCACTGGGTCAGCTGCTGCCGGACGAGCCCGCCGTGCCGGTCGAGCGACTCGTCGGCCTCGGGGTGGAGCTTGTAGCGCTCGAAGACGACGAGCCGGGCGTCGACACCCTTCCGCCGGAGCGCGAGCACGTTCTGCCACGGGACGCCGGCGGTGTTCACCGGGCAGTGCGTTACGTCGGAGTCCCACTCCACCTGGTCGAAGTACCGGAGGGCGCGGCGGGTCGGGCGGATGCGCGAGGCGAGCGCGCCGAGCTCCTCCTCCGAGATCTCCCCGAGCGCGTGCTTGATCCCGAGGTAGGGGAGGTTCAGATCCTCCTGGTAGACGATCGTCGAGATCCGCGGGTTGATCTCGATCACGTGCTCGCCGACGAGCTGGATGTTGAAGAAGTGGTCGAGGCCGAGCTCGGCGACGATCTTGCGCGCGGTGTCCATCAGCCCGGGATCGTCGAGCGTCTCGAAGTACATCGCCAGGCCGGCGCGCATCGCCTCGCGCGTCTTCGGGTGGCCGAGGGCGATCCGGCCGTCGACCGCGATCCCGTCGATCGTGCGCTCCGTGCCGGTGGCGAGCTCCATCACGAGTAGCTCGGTCGGGTCGTCGCCGAGCAGGTCGAGTAGATCCTCGATGCGCAGCGCCTCGGCGACGCCCGGGCGGTTCGAGAGCAGCTGCTCGTGCCGGTCGGCCGACGCGGAGAGCACCCGGAACCCGCGCGAGCCCGACGAGAACACGGGCTTCATGCAGACGTCCGTGCCCGGGTAGCCGAGCTCGCGGGCGGCTGCCGCGACGGCCTCTCCGCCGGACACGCGCCGCCAGGCCGGGCCGCGGACGCCGATCCGGTCGAGCATCGCGTAGGTCTCGGCCTTGTCGTTCGAGCGGTGGATCGCCTCGGGCGTCGCGACGAGGACGGCGATGCCGTCGAAGCGGTCCTTCGCCTCAGCGAGCGCGAGCAGGTCGAACGACGACTGCGGCAGGATCGCGTCGACGCCTCCGCGCGGCAGACCTCGAGCATCGCGTCGGCGAACGCCGCGTCGGAGCCGGCGGGAACTCGGTGGAACGCGTCGGCCAGGTGGCGCCCGATCGCGAGGTCGCCCATGTCGGTGCCGACGATCCGGAGCTCGCGCTCGCCGTTCGCACGGAGCGCGTCCATCAGCGCGGCCGTTCCGGGCGCGCCGCAGGCGGAGACGAGGACGGTCAGCGGTCTCACGACAGGTCGATCCTGTCCGCGGCGAGCTGCGCGAGTCGCCGGTCGCGCTCGGCGTCGAGCATCGCCAGCATCGTCTCGCGCATCGTCGTGCCCGGGTACGCCCAGATCTCCGGGTGGGTGAGCAGCTGGAGCCGCTCGAACGCCCCGGCGGCGAGCTCGTCGTGTGGGCAGCCCTGGCGCCAGTGCTGGTTCGAGTCGGAGCGGTAGACGTCCGCCCACGGCGCCTCCATCACGTTGACGAGTCCCTCGACCGGTTCGCGCATGTACTCCGGATCGGGGTTGTGCCAGGCGAGCACCGGGTCGAACCGCTCGTCGTGGTCGACGTGAGGCCAGACCGCGTGCAGCCCGACGCGGTGCCCCATCCGCTGCAGCCGGTCGATCGCATCCTCGCCCGACTGCGAGTCGAGGTTGTAGAACTCGCTCCGCGTCAGCAGGAAGTACGTCGCCGCCGCCCCGGCGTCCGTCTCGACCTCGGCCATCCGCAGCGCCGCGTCGAGCGAGAGATCGACGTCGTGGCGGAGAATGACCGTCCCGGTCTCCGGGGGCCGGTCGAAGAACGCGAAACGGTATCCACCGGCCTTCGCCGCCTCGAGCAGCTCGGCGTAGTGGTCGAGGTCGAACCCGCAACTCATTCGGTATCCACGTAGAGCATCCGCGCGGCGTTCTCCGCGAGCTCGAGCGCCTGGACGTTCGTCTGGCCGGTGGCGATCACGTAGCCGCGCCGGTCGCCGTCGAGGCGCACCGGGCGGATCACCTCGCCGATCTGGAGGAAGACGTCCGCCTGGACGACCCCGGGGGCGCGCAGGACGCGGTCGAGGCCGCCGACGGTCTTCACCTTGCCGACCGGAAGCGGCCCGGGCTTGGCGGTGAGGAAGCGAATCGCGGTCGGCGTCGAGTGGCTCGGGACGACGAGGGAATCGGGAACGTCTTCGCCGAGCGCCTGGCGCAGCGCGATCTCGACCAGGTCGACGCCCAGCGCGTGGAAGGCGAGGTCGGACATCTGCCCTCCCGGGATCCGCGCCGCGACCTCGACGACGAGCGCCTTGCCGTCGCGGACGATCAGCTGCGGGAACGCGATCCCGTCTTCCAGCCCGAGCGTACGCACCGCGCGCAGCGCGACACGCTCCGCCTCCTCCAGCGCGTCACCGAAGAGCCTCGACGGGTACGAGTGGATCCAGCCGACGCCGAACCCGTCGCCGACCGGCCGCAGCCGATCTGACAGCAGCAGTGGATACGGCTCGCCGCCGCGCGCAACGATCAGGCCGTTGAGCTCGAGCCCGTCGGTGAACTCCTCGAGGATCGCCTCGCCGGTCGGCGACTCGGCGAGCGCCGCATGGAGGTGGCGTTCGAGGTCCCCGAAAGACTTGAGCAGGAACAGACCGCGCTGGCCGCCCGAGTCGGCGGGCTTGAGCACGGCGGGAAAGCCGACCGTCTCTGCCGCCGGAGCCGCCTCCCGGAGCGCACGCACGGCGGCGTACTGCGGCTGCGGCACGCCACCCTCCGCGAGCTTCCGGCGCATCGCCACCTTGTGCGTCATCAGGTGCGCGGTCTTGCGGCCGATCCCCGGGAGGCCGAGTTCCTCGGCCACGGCCGCGACGATGGGCACCGCCCGGTCGGCGGACACCGTCAGCGCGCCGTCGACCCCGTTGCGCCTCGCGACCTCGACCACTGCGTCGACATCGACGAAGTCGACCACCTCGGCCACGTCGGCGTGCGGCAGTCCTGCCGCATCCGGGTTCCGGTCGACGGCGACGACTCGCAGCCCGAGCTGCTTGGCGCGCAGGATCGCGCGCCGCTGGTGGCGCCCGGCGCCGACGAAAAGAACGGTCTTCATCCGCGCGCGATGCTACTTGGACTCACGGAAGAGGAACGCCACCCGGTTCCACCGCGCGATCGCGCAGCCGTCCGTCTGCGAGAACCGCGCGTACTCGTGCCGCCCACGGAACGTGCCGCGGACGAGCGCGGTCTCGGGCCCGCCGTAGATCTGGGTGCAGAAGACCGCGGAGGGCGCCGGCGCGAACGGGTCGCGCGGCATCGCCGCCAACCGCGCGCAGGCCTTCACGCGGCCCACGAGCGTCCCGCCCGTCGGCTCGCACGTCAGCGTCGCCGTGTGCGACTTCGCCTTCGGCCCGTTTGGCCAGACCGTGATCGTCAGGGTGGCCGGAGAAGACACCGCGAGCACCAGCGAGACGAGGGCGGTCAGCACGACCTCAGACTAGACTCGATGCCGAAATGGCGCTCAGCGGCAAGAAGATCCTGATCACCGGCGGGGCCGGCTTCATCGGAACGACGCTCGCGCGCCGGCTCGTCGCCGACAACCACGTGACGGCGGTGGACAACCTCCACCGCGACGCGCTGTCCGGGACCGACCTGGCCGACCACCCGAACTTCGAGCTGCGCGAGGGCGACGTGCTCGACGCCGAGGCGATGGTCGAGCTCGCGCGCGGGTCGACGCACATCGTCCACTGCGCCGGGATCGCCGGCGTCGACACCGTGCTCGCGAGCCCGGTGCGGACGATGCGCGTGAACATGATCGGGACGTACAACGTGCTCGAGGCGGCGCTGGCGACGAACGACACGCTCGAGCGCCTGATCGAGTTCTCGACGAGCGAGGTCTTCGGCACGCATGCGATCAACTCGCGCGAGGGGGAAGTGACGACGATCGGCTCGGTCGGAGAGGCCCGCTGGACGTACGCGGTCTCGAAGCTCGCCGGCGAGCACATGGCGCACGCGTACTACGACGAGCTCCACCTGCCGACCGTCACCGTCCGCCCGTTCAACGTCTATGGCCCGGGGCAGATCGGCGGCGGCGCGATCCGCGCGTTCATCGAGGCCGCGCTCGCCGGCGGCGACCTGACGATCCACGGCGACGGCTCGCAGATCCGCGCCTGGTGCTACGTGGACGACATGGTCGAGGCGGTGCTGCTCTCGCTCGAGCGCCCGGAGGCGGTCGGGCAGAGCTTCAACATCGGCAACTCCCGTTCGACGGTGACGATCTACGACCTCGCGCAGCGCATCAAGCGGCTGAGCGGCTGCCCGGGTGAGATCACCTTCCAGCCGCTGCACTACGCCGACGTCGAGATCCGGATGCCGAACGTCGAGAAGGCCAGGGAGCTGCTCGGTTTCGAGGCGAAGGTCGACCTCGACGAGGGCCTCGAGCGGACGATCGCGTGGTATCGAGAGAAATCGCTGACGTCCGCCTAGCCTGGCCCGACACCGGCGCCGGGGAGGCGGCCGCGGTCGCCGAGGTCCTGGAGAGCGGGATGCTGACGATGGGCGAGAAGGTCGCCGAGTTCGAGGCCGGGCTTGCCCGCGCGTGCGAGGTCGAGCACGCGATCGCCGTATCGTCGGGCACAGCGGCGCTCCACCTCGCCGTGCTGGCGCTCGGGATCGGCCCCGGCGACGAGGTGATCGTCCCGGCCTACACGTTCCCCGCGACGGCGAACGTCGTCGCGCTCGCCGGCGCGAAGCCCGTGCTCGTCGACTGCGACCCGCACACGTTCAACCTGGACCCGGCGAAGGTCGAGGTGACGCCGAGGACGAAGGCGATCATGCCGGTGCACCTGTTCGGGCGGCCGATGCGGATCGAGGAGCTGCCCGACCTACCGCTGATCGAGGACGCCGCCGGTGCTCTCGGCGCCCGTCACCGCGGCCGGGCCTGCGGCAGCCTCGGTGCGGCCGGCTGCCTCTCGTTCCACCCGCGCAAGATCGTCACGACAGGCGAGGGCGGCGCCGTGACGACGAACGACACCGACCTGGCCGAGCGCGTCCGCTCGCTCCGCCACCACGGCTGGAGCCCGTCCGACCGCTACGACGACATGCCCGCCGCCGGGTTCAACTACCGCATCCCCGACATCCTCTGCGCGGTCGGGATCCCGCAGGTCGCGCGGCTCGAGGAGCTGCTCGCCGCCCGCGAGCGCGTCGCCGCCGGCTACGCGGAGCGACTCGCGGATCTTCCCGTCACGCTCCCGTCGGCCGACGAGGGCGACCGCCACGGCCTGCAGGCGTACGTGATCCAGCTCGACCGCCGCGACGAGGCGATGGCCGCGCTCCGCGCGCAGGGGATCCAGTGCCAGATCGGGACGTATGCGCTCCATCGGCTGAGCGCCTACAGCGACCAGGGCTCGTTCCCAGGCGCCGATGTCTGCTTCGAGCGCGCGCTGGCGTTGCCGTTCCACACAAAGCTCACCGATGCCGACCTCGACCGCGTAACGGAGGCCTTGACGCGGTTGTGAGTGACTGCTAACTTCCATCTCACGATGGCAGTCACAACCGAGCGGAAGAGTGCGGCAGAGCGGCGCGAGGACGTCCTCGAAGTCGCCCGGGACGTGTTCGCGGAGCACGGCCTCTCGGGCGCGTCGACCGACGACATCGCGCGCCGGGCCGGCATCTCGCAGCCGTACCTCTTCCGGCTCTTCCACACCAAGAAGGAGCTCTTCATCGCCGCGATCGAGCGCTGCTTCGCCGAGACGCTCGAGACCTTCCGGCACGCCGCCGAGGGCAAGACGGGCGAGGAGGCCCTGAAGTCGATGGGCCATGCCTACGGCGAGCTGATCCGCTCGAACCCGAACCGCCTCCGCGCGCAGATGCAGACCTACGCTGCCTGCGACGACCCCGACGTCTGCGCCGTCGCCCGGAAGGGCTTCGGCTCGCTGGTCGAGTTGGTCGAACAGGCCTCCGGCGTCGACACCGACACGCTGTCGCACTTCTTCGCCAGGGGCATGCTGATCAACGTCGTCGCGTCGATGGACCTGCTCGACGCCGACGAGCCGTGGGCCCAGAAGGTCCTGGCGTTCTGCGAGGAGGACCGGCCGTGACCGCGGGCAGCAGGAACACGACGATCTGGACGTTCGCCCTCACGTCGCTCGCGCTCGTGATGGTCACGCTCGACAACCTGGTGGTGTCGACCGCGCTGCCGGTCATCCGCGTCGACCTGCACGCGAGCATCGAGGGGCTCGAGTGGACGGTCAACGCTTACACCCTCACCTTCGCCGTCCTGCTCCTGACCGGCGCCGCGCTCGGCGACCGCTTCGGGCGCCGGCGGATGTTCGCGGTCGGCCTCGGCATCTTCACGCTCGCCTCGGCAGGGGCTGCACTCGCCCCGTCGATGGGCGTTCTCGTCGCCATGCGCGCGATCCAGGGCGCGGGCGGCGCGATCGTGATGCCGCTCACCCTGACCATCTTGTCCGCGGCGGTCTCGCCCGCGAAGCGCGGCATCGCGCTCGGCGCATGGGGCGGCATCGGCGGCCTGGCCGTCGCGCTCGGCCCGCTCGTCGGCGGCGCGGTGGTCTCCGGCCTCTCGTGGCAGTGGATCTTCTGGATCAACGTGCCGATCGGCCTGATCCTGATCCCGCTCGCGCTGCGCCGGCTGGACGAGTCCCGCGGCCCGTCGAGCAGGCTCGACCTGCCGGGTGTCGGCCTGGTCAGCGCCGGTCTGTTCGGGATCGTCTGGGGCCTGATCCGCGGGAACGGCCAGGGCTGGACGAGCCCGGAGATCGTGCTCTCGCTGGCCGTGGGGTCGATCCTCGTGGCCGGGTTCGTGCTCTGGGAGCTGCGCACCGCTGCACCGATGCTGCCGATGCGCTTCTTCCGGAACCGCGCGTTCACCGCGTCGAACGTTGCGTCGCTGCTGATGTTCTTCGGGATGTTCGGCTCGATCTTCCTGCTCGCGCAGTTCTTCCAGACGGTGCAGGGGTACTCGCCCTTCCAGGCCGGTCTGAGGATCCTGCCGTGGACGGCGATGCCGATCTTCGTCGCTCCGATCGCAGGGGCGCTGTCCGGCAAGATCGGCGGCCGCCCGCTGATGTCGACGGGCCTGGCGCTGCAGGCGATCGGCCTCGGCTGGATGGCGGCGGTCACCACGCCGACGGTGCCGTACTCCGAGCTGGTCGCGCCGTTCGTGATCTCCGGCATCGGCATGGCGCTGTTCTTCGCGCCGGTCGCCAACGTCGTGCTCTCGGCGGTGAGGTCGGAGGAAGAGGGCCAGGCGTCGGGCGCGAACAACGCGATCCGTGAGCTCGGCGGCGTCTTCGGCGTCGCGGTGCTGGCCTCGATCTTCTCGTACTACGGCGGCTACGGCACCGGCGTGTCGTTTGTCGACGGCCTGACCCCGGCGCTCTGGGTCGGCGCGATCGTGGTCGCGTTCGCCGCCGGTGCTGCGCTGTTCATCCCGCGCCTTCGCCCGGCCGAGGAGCGGCTCGCGGCCGAGGCGGCGCTCGACGCTGCCTAACCGGTCAGCGTCCGGTCGATCGTCCGCCACGGGAGCCGGTACACGCGCACCTTCGAGTTGCCGTTCGCGATCGCCACTCCGAAGGAGCCGGCGGCGAGCAGGTTGGAGCCCGCGGGGAGCTTCAGCAGCGGCCGGTCTGCGCCGCCCGCGATACGCCGCACGCGCAGCGTCCCGCCGACCCGGTAGACGACACGTCCCTGGCCGACCGTCGCGTCCTTCGCGGCGGGGACGATCCAGCCCGGCCCGACCAACCCCTTCGTCGTGAGCAGGACGAGCCCCTCCGGCGCGAGCCAGCCCCTGTACGCGGCCTTGACGGAGGCCGGGTCGACCCGCGGCGGGTGCGCCCGCCTGCCGGCCAGGTCGACGACCACCAGCTCACCCGTCCGTAGCCCGTCGGCGAGCCCGGCCAGCACGACCTGCTTGCCGTCCGTGGCGAGCGGCATCCACGAGCCGGCGACGGCGACCTGCGCGACCGAGGCCCCCGAGAGCTCGACCGTCGTCGCCGCGCCCGCCGGGCACGACGTCGCCTTGTCCTCCCCGTTGTCGACCCCCAGCCGGTTCGGCATCTTCGCGGCGGCGATCACGCCGCCGCCCGACGCGACCGCCCAGGCGCAGCCCCAGCCGTTCGGCACGTCGCTGTCGGTGTAGCCCCAATCGCCGCCCGCCTGCCTGAGCGGGCCTGACGGTCGAGGCCCGCGCCAGTACGACCAGGCTTCGCCGTGGGGGCTGGGCGAGTCGTACATCGTCGCGCCGATCTGGTTGCGCGCCAGCGCGAGGTCGTTCACCTCCGCGTCCTGCGAGACCGTCGCGTTCTCGCACGGCAGCGGCTGCCTTACGGCGGTCGGCGCCGCGGTCGCGAACGTGAACAGCTGGATCGCGCAGCTCGGGTCGGTGTCGCCGAGGCCTGGGTTGGCTCTGCCGGTCGCGACCGCGATGGTCGGTCCCGAGGCAGCGAGTGACTCGAGGTTGCCCTTCAGCGTCAGCGAGAGGGGCGGCAGTGTGTTCTGGGCCGCCGGAGCCGCGGAGGCCAGCCCCAGCACTCCCAGGGCGATCGCCGCTCCAAGAGCGCGATTCCTCACCACGAGATCGTAGGGAAATGCGGCGCCTTTCGGTAGGGTCCGCCGGCTATGGCCAGGCCCGTTCCGGTCGAACAGACGTCTCCGCAGCCGGAGGTGTCGGTCGTCGTCACCGTCTTCAACGAGGCGGCCTCGCTCGAGGAGCTCTATCGGCGTGCGACCGCCGCCCTCGCGGGCCGCGACTACGAGCTGATCTTCGTCGACGACGGCTCGAAGGACGGCTCCTGGGAGCTGATCGACGGGCTCCACGAGGGCGACGCCCGCGTCCGCGGCGTCAAGCTGAAGCGCAACTTCGGCCAGCACCCGGCGATGCACGCCGGACTCGTCCGCGCCCGCGGGGAGATCGTCGTGACGATGGACAGCGACCTCCAGAACCCGCCGGAGGACCTGCCGAAGCTGATCGCGGCGGTCGAGTCGGGCTACGACGTCGCCAGCGGCCGGCGCGCCGCGCGGCGTGACTCGTGGGGGCGGACGCTGCCGTCGCGGCTGATCAACGGGATGCTGCGCCGCTTCACGCGCGTGGACATCTCCGACTTCGGCTGCGCCTTCAACGCCTACCGCCGCGACGCGGTCGAGCCCGTGCTCGACGCGATCGGCAAGCAGAAGTTCACGAAGGCGCTCGTCCTCTCCACCGGCGCCAGCGTGATCGAGGTCGACGTCGGTCACGCCGCCCGCGTCGACTCGTCGCGCTACTCGCCGCTGCGCCTCGTCCGCACCGCGCTGAGCGTCCTGGCCGGCTTCTGGCCGCAGCCGATCCAGTGGATCGGCCTGGCCCTCGGGACGATCTGCACCCTCGGCGCGTTCGCGCTCGGCTGCTACGGCGTCTGGTACTGGATCGACAAGTCGAACTTCCCCGGCCCGCTCTTCGGCGGGGTCGCCGTGCTGTTCATCCTCGGCGTCCAGGGGTTCATCCTCGCCCTCGTCGGCGAGTACCTCGGCCGCATCCAGCGCGACGTCTCCGGGCGGCCGCTCTACACGATCGACCGCGAGCTCTAGCGCCGGTGCTGCAGCCGGTCCGACGGCGACCGAAGCGCCGTCACACGCGCCGGTACGTCATCGCCGTGCTCTCTGCTCGCGCGGCGGTCGTCGGGCGGGCCTCGGCCTCGTCGCTGCGCTTCGGAGTCCTGCGATTCCCGCGGCGGCCGCGCCGACCCGCACTGCGCCACGACCGGTCGTGACGCCTCGCTGGCCGAGCGAGCTGACGCGCCTTCGCCGCGCGAACGGCTCGGCAAGCGGGCGCCGGTGGTCGTGCTCCTGAACGGCGGTGCGCACAGCTACTACCACGATCGCGCCGCCGGCCGGTCGGCACATCGATCCTCACCGAGGCGATCCCGGACGCCGTTCGGCGGTTCTCCACCGAGAACGGGCGTGTCGCCATCGGGGGGATCTCGATGGGCGGCTACGGGGCACTCCACCTCGCCGAGTCGGGCGCTCGGCAGTTCTGCGCGGTCGGAGGGCATTTCGGCGGCGCTGTGGGAGCAGAGCGGCGACTCGGCGCCCGGGGCGTTCGACGATGCCGCGGATTTCGACCGAAACGACGTGTTCCGGCCCGCTGCCCGCGCGCACCTCGATCGTGTTCCGGTCTGGATCGACGCCGGGGCGGACGATCCGTTTCGTGCCGCCGACACGGCCTTTGCACGCCTGCTGCGGCAGCACGGATCGAAGGTGAGGTTCCACATCTGGCCCGGTGCGCACACCCGGTCGTACTGGAACGCGCACATGGGGGAATACCTCCGCTTCTACGCAAGTGCACTCGCGAACTGTCCTGTCTAGATACGCTCGCGCGATGCGCAGCAAGCGTGTTCTCGTCACCGGCGGCGCCGGGTTCATCTCCTCGGCCTTCGTGCGGCATCTCCTCGAGTCGACCCCGTACGAGGTCGTCTCGCTGGACGCGCTCACCTACGCCGGCAACCTGGAGAACCTCGCCGACGTGATGGCGCACGAGCGGCTCTCGTTCGTGCACGGCGACATCCGCGACCGGGACCTGATGCGCAGCCTCGTCTCCCAGGTCGACGTGATCGTCAACGCGGCTGCCGAGTCGCACGTCGAGAAGTCGATCGAGGAGGGCGCGTCCGAGTTCGTGACCACGAACGTCGAGGGGACGCAGATCCTGCTCGACGCCGTCCGCGAGACGCCGGTCGAGCGCTTCATCCTGATCTCGTCGAGCGAGGTGTACGGCACCGCCGAGGCCGATCCGATGGACGAGGAGCACGCGCTCAACCCGCGCTCGCCCTACGCCGCGACCAAGGCCGGCGCCGACCGGCTCGCCTACTCGTACTGGACGACGTACGAGCTGCCGATCGTGATCGTCCGGCCGTTCAACAACTACGGGCCGCGGCAGCACCCCGAGAAGGTGATCCCGCGCTTCATCACGCAGGCGCTCTCGGACGAGCCGCTGACGATCCACGGCGACGGCCACGCCAGCCGCGACTGGCTGTTCGTCGAGGACACCGCGGAGGCGATCGAAGCTGTCATCGCGGCCGACATCGATTCGCTCGTCGGCGAGGTGATCAACGTCGCAACCGGTGTGGACATCTCGGTTTCCGACATCGCCGACGCCGTCCTGGACGTGCTCGACAAGCCCTCCTCGCTGAAGACCTACGTCGACGAGCGGCTCGGCCAGGTCGACCGCCACATCGGCTCCGTCGACAAGGCGGAACGGCTCCTGGACTGGCGCGCACGGACGTCGTTCGACGACGGTCTCGCCCGCACCGTCGAGTGGTATCGCTTGAATGACGGTTGGTGGCGGGGAATTCAGCAGCGGACGGCAAGCGTCTTCTCGTCCTAGGCGCGGGCGCCGGGCAGCTCGGAGTCCTCGAGGCGGCCCGCGAGCGCGGCCTCTTCGTGCTGGCGCTCGACCGCAATCCCGCCGCTCCCGGTTTCCGCTTCGCCGACCGCCGCGCGATCATCTCGGTCGAGGACGAGCCGCAGATCGACCGCCTCGCCGCCGCCGAGCGCGTCGACGGGATCATCGCGCCGGGGATCGACTGGCCGGTCGCGATCGCCGCGCGGATCGCGGAGCGGCAGGTGCTGCCGCACCCGATCGACGCCGCCACCGCCGTGCTCGCCACGTCGAAGCTGAAGCAGCGCGAGCGCTTCGCCGCGGCCGGCGTTCCCCACCCGCGCCACGTCGTCTGCGCGACGATCGAGGAGGCGGCCGGCGCGGCGGCCGGATTCGGCTACCCGTGCGTGGTCAAGGCGCCCGACCGCCAGGGGCAGAAGGGGCTCGTGCTCGTCCGAGACGAGCCACAGCTCGAGCCCGCGTTCCTGCTTGCGCTCGGCGAGTCACGCTCGAGCGTCGTCCTCGTCGAGGAGCTCGTGCCCGGCCGCGAGGTGACCGTGAACGCGTTCTCGGTCGCGGGCGAGTTCACGCCGCTGACCGTCACCGACCGGCTTCGCGCCGAGCCGCCCGCATTCGGCGTCGCGCTCGCGCACGTCTGGCCCAGCTCACTCTCGCCCGACCAGGTCGGGGCCGCCGTCGACGCGGCGCGCGCCGCGGCCGGCGCCGTGGGCGTCGCCGAAGGCCCGACGTACACGCAGGTCGTCGTCGGCGAGCGGGGCGCGCACGTCGTCGAGCTCGCCGCCCGGGTCGGCGGGGGCCACGACGCGGAGCTCTGCAAGGCCGTGCTCGGTGTCGACCTGAACGGGCTCGCGCTCGCGGCCGCGCTCGGCGAGCCGGTCTCCGCCGAGCAGCTCCGGCCGGTGCAGCAGGCCGGCGGCGGGTGCACGCAGTTCCTTGTCCCCGAGCCCGGCTCCCTCCAGGAGGTCGAAGGGGTGGGCGAGGCGGCCGCGGTCGAGGGTGTCGAGTGGGTGCGGATCTACCCCGAGCCGGGGACGGTGCTCGGGCCCCTGCGGCGCGGCTCCGACCGCGCGGGCGCCGTGTTGGCAACCGGCGCGGACCGCGAAGAGGCGGTCGCGCGCGCTGGCCGCGCGGCGGACTGCGTACGCTTCGTCGTTGTCGATGTCCCTGCAGAAGCAGTCGTCTAAGCGCTCCACGTTCCTCGGGTTCCAGCCGCCGGCGGTCGGCGACGAGGAGATCGCCGCAGTCACCGACGCGATCCGCTCGGGCTGGCTGACCACGGGACCGCGCGCGGCCGAGCTCGAGCGGCGCTTCGCCGAGTACACCGGGGCGAAGCACGCGCTCGCCGTTTCCTCCGGGACGGCGGCGATGCACCTGGCGCTGGTCGCGCTGGGGATCGGCCCCGGCGACGAGGTGATCACCACGTCGATCACGTGGCCCGCAACCGCGAACGTGATCGTCCACACCGGCGCGACTCCCGTCTTTGCCGACGTCCAGGACGACACGCTGAACATCGACCCCGCGTCGGTCGCCGAACGCGTCACCGAACGGACGAAGGCGATCATGCCCGTCCACCTGTACGGCCAGCCCGCCGACCTCGACCCGATCTGGGCGCTCGGCCTGCCGGTGATCGAGGACGCCGCGCACGCCGCCGAGAGCGAGTATCGCGGCCGCAAGATCGGCGGCCTCTCCGACGCCACGTGCTTCTCGCTGTACGCGACGAAGTCGATCGCCGCCGGCGAGGGCGGGATCGTCACCACGAACAGCGACGAGCTGGCCGAGGCGATCCAGGCGCTGACGATCATGCGCCGTGGGCACGGGTCGCTCTACGACATCGCCGTTCCCGGCTACAAGGCAAACCTCTCTGACGTGCTCGCTGCGATCGCGCTCTGCCAGCTCGACAAGGTCGACCACCACAGGGCTCTGCGGATGCGCCAGATCGAGCTCTACGAGGTGGCCGTCGCCGAGCTGGACGGGATCGAGCCCGTCGGCCGCGACCCGCGAGACACGCACGCGCACCACCTCTGGCCGGTGCGGATCGGCCCGGCCGCGGGCGCGGACCGCGACGCGTACCGGTTGGCGCTCGCCGACGAGAACATCGGCTCGAGCATCCACTTCCTGCCGGTGCACCAGCTGACGGCCTACCGGGAGATGTTCCCCGACCAGCCGCCGCTCCCGGTGACCGAGCGCGCCGGCGCCGAGCTCCTGTCGCTGCCGCTGTCGCCGGCCCACTCGGAAGCGGACATCGAGGACGCGATCGAGGCGCTGCGCCGCGTGCACGCCTCGTTCACCTCGCGATGAGGCGCCGCTCGATCCGGGTCAGCGCGACCCTCGTCGTCACCGGCCTCTGCACCGCCTACATCGTCTGGAAGATCGACATAGGGCAGACGCTCGACGTCCTCCGCAACGCGAACCTCGCCTACTTCTTCGGGGCGGTCGCGATCATGGTCGTCACGGTCTGGCCGATGGCCTGGCGCTGGCAGAAGCTGCTCGCGGCACGCGGGATCCTCGACCGGCTGCGCTGGCTGGTGCGCGCGTACTTCACCGCGTACACGGCCGGGCAGATCCTGCCGACGTCGGTCGGCGGCGACGGGATGCGCATCTTCGAGACGACCCGCCGCCACCCGGGGCAGGGCGGTCCGATCGCCGGGTCGGTGTTGCTCGAACGTGCGCTCGGCGGCGCGGCGACGCTCGCACTCGCCGGAGTGGGCTTCGTCCTGGCGATCGGCCACTACGACGTCGGCGCCTACCTGTGGGTCGAGCTCGGGTTCGTGATCGCCACGTTCGTTGTCGCCGTGGTGCTGTTCTCGAAGAAGGCGAGGCGACCGCTCGGCTGGACCGTCCCGATCCTGCGGAAGCTCCGGATCGAGCGTCCGGTGCGCGCGGTCTACGAGGGCATCCACGGCTACCGCGACCACGGCTGGCTGCTCGCCGGCGTGACGTTGCTCACGCTCGGCATCCAGGCGGTCCGGGTCATGGCGATCTGGCTGACCGGGAAGGCGGTCGGCGTCGAGCTCTCGCCGCGTGCCTACTACGTGATGGGCCCGCTGCTCTTCCTGGTCATGCTCGTGCCGTTCACGATCAACGGGTTCGCCGTGCGCGAGGCGTTCTTCGTCAGCTTCCTGACGCGGCTCGGCGTCAGCGCCGACGCCGCGTTCGCGACCGGGTTTCTCTTCTTCGTCGTCACGATCGCGCTCTCGCTGCCGGGCGCGGTGATCCTCGGGTGGGAGGGGCTCCGCGGGCACCGGGCGCGCGAGCGGCCGACCCTCGAGCGCAGTGGCTGACGTAACGGCCGTCATCGTCACGTTCAACGGGCTGCCGTGGGTCGAGCAGTGCCTGAACAGCCTCGCCGGTGTCGAGACGATCCTCGTCGACCACGGCTCGACCGACGGCACCGTCGCGGTCGTCCGCGACCGTTTCCCGGCGGTGCGCGTGATCGAGCAGGAGAACCGGGGGCTCGGCGCCGGGCTGAACACGGGAATGCGGGCGGTGGAGGCTCGCTACCACCTGCTGATCAACTCGGACGCCTGGCTCGTCGACGACGCGCTCGCCCGGCTGGTCGCGTTTGCGGAGGCGCACGAGGACGCGGCCGTCGTCTGCCCCCGGCTCCGCAACACGGACGGAACGCTGCAGCGGTCGGTGCGCAGCTTCCCCACCCTCTGGCGGCTCGCAACCGAGTACTTCTTCATCCGCAAGCTCGCGCCCCAGTCGCGCGCGATCAACTCGTTCTACGCAGGCGACTTCGACCACGGCTCGGCGCGCGCAGTCGACTGGGCGATGGGCTCGTGCTTCCTCGTCCGGCGCGCGGCCGCCGACGCGGTCGGGATGTTCGACGAGGACTTCTTCCTGTTCAGCGAGGAGACCGACTGGTTCTACCGCTTCCACGAGGCCGGCTGGAAGGTGTGGTTCACGCCCGACGCCGAAGCCGTCCACGTCGGCGGAGCCAGCCACGGCGGACGGATGTTCACCGAGAACGTCAAGGGCCACGTGCGCTGGTTCCGGAAGCACCGCGGCCCACGCGAGGCGGCGCAGGCCCGGCGGCTGCTGATCGTCGCGCTCCGGATGCGCGGCGTGCTCTTCCGCGGCGAGCGCGGCCGCATGTACCGCGACGCCGCCCGCGAACTGTGATGCGCCGCCTCCCGTGGGAGCTCGTCGCGCTGCCCCTGCTAGGGGTTTCGCGCCTGTTGCCGGACACCGGCTGGGGTCTATGGGTGCGGCTGGGCGCGGCGACCGCGTGCGTACTCCTGCCGGGAGCGCTGCTGGCGCGGGTGTTGCGCGTGCGCCTGTTCTCGGCGGTGCTGGCATGGAGTCTCGCTGCGGTGTTCGTGGCGATGGCGGTCGTGTTCGTCGTGCACGCCTCGCTGACGCTGGCGCTCGTCCTGCTAGCGCTGATCGCGGCAGGGGCGCTCGCGCGGCTCGTACGGACAAGTAACATAGTGTTACAAGCTCCAAACTCCGCTCAACCAGGGCGTTTGCGGGCAAGTAACACAGTGTTACAAGCGCTTCTGGTCGTGGCCGCGGGGGCCGGGCTGGGGATCGCGCTCTGGGCGATCACCGGGCACCTGACCGGTGGGGACGACTTCTTCCACCTCGCCCGCGTGCGGAAGCTCACCGACTTCGGCGGGCTGTCGCTCCGGGCGGTCGACGAGTTCAAGGACGGCGGGCTCCACCCGGGGTACGCCTTCCCGCTCTGGCACGCGTTCCTGGCGATGATCGCGCGGCTCGCGGGCGTCGACCCGTCGCAGGTCGTGCTGCACGAGGCGAGTCTGCTCGTCCCCGTCGCGTTCCTCGTCGCCTGGGAGTCGGGCAAGGAGGTGTTCCGGTCGGCGTGGGGCGGCGTCGCGGTGCTGATCGCTCAGGTCTCGATGTTCGGCCTGGCGGCGGGGTACGGCGGGTCGTACACCGCGCTCGCCCTGCCCGCGACCTCGAGCCGGCAGTTGCTCGTGCCCGCGGTGATCGCGCTGTTCTTCTCGTACGTCGCCCATCGCTCGTGGCCCGGGCTGGCAACCCTCGCGGTGGCGACCGGTGCGCTCGCGCTCGTCCACCCGACCTACGCGCTGTTCCTACTGATCCCGCTCACCGGGTACGTGGCCGCGCGCGCCGCGCTCGCGCGGACCGAGCTGGCCGAGGGCGGCCTCGCGCTCGCGGCGGTCGCCGTGCCGCCGATCCTCGTCGCGCTCTGGCTGCGCCCGATCGCTCATGAGACCGTCTCGGTGAACCCCGGGACGACTGAGCTCCAGCGCGCGCTGCAGCACTACAAGGGCCAGCTCGACGTCTTCGCCGACGGGACGTACCGGCTGGCGCCCGAGGTGCTCGGGCGGGCCGGCGCGGTCGCCGTCCTCGCGCTCTTCGCCGTGCCGCTCGCGGCGTTCGCCGCCCGGCGCCGCTGGGGTGCGTTCGTGATCGGCGGCTTCCTCGCCGTGCTCGTGCTGATGCTCTGGCCGACGCTGTTCACGCACCTCGCCGACACCGTCTCGATCTCGCAGGCCCGTCGTGCCGCCGGGTTCGTGCCGTTCCCGTTCGCCGTCGCCGGCGGAGCGGCCGTTCTCGCCCGCATGCTCTCGATCGGCGCGCTGCCGGTGGGGCTCGGCGCCGGGATCGCGTTCCAGCTCGCCTACCCCGGCGACTTCGGCTACTCGCTGTCGGAGGGTGGGCCGGCGCTCGCCACCTGGGTCGCGCTGTTCGGCGCTGCGGCGGCGCTGATCGCCGGGCTCGTCCTTCCGCGCCGCTTCACCGAGCTCGACCGGATGGGCCTGCTCGCGGCGGCGACGGTCGCGCTGGCGATCCTGCCGGTCGCGCTGCACGGCTTCACGCACTGGGACGAGCGGTCGGTGACGGGGCAGAGTCTGTCGCCGGGATTGGTCGATGCGCTCCGAACGAAGGTGCCGAAGAAAGCCGTCGTGTTCTCCGACGACACGACGAGCTACGCGATCGCCGCGTTCGCACCGGTCTACGTCGCCGACGCGCTCCCCGGCCACGTCGCCGACACGAAGGCGAACCGGCCGTACAAGCGGCGCGCCGACGCGCAGGCGTTCTTCCGCACCGGCAACCTGGCGATCCCGCGCCGGTACGGCGCGCAATGGCTGGTCGTCGACCGCGGCCGCTCGAAGCTCAACCTAAGCCTGCCGAGGGCGTACACGGACTCGCGGTACGTCCTCTACCGTCTCCGTTCGTGAAGGTCCTCCTCGTGACGCTCTACTTCCCGCCCGCGGGCGGCGCGGGCGTCCAGCGCACCCTGAAGACGGCCACGCACCTGCCCGGGCTCGGGATCGAGACGCACGTGCTCGCCCCCGACGACCCGAAGTGGGTGCACCGCGACGACGAGCTGCAGCCGCCGACGCAGGCGTGGGTTCACCGGGCGCGGTACGTCGGCCCCCGCGGCCGGATCCCGGCGCAGGAGCTGCACGGGACGCAGGGCCTCGAGCGGTGGGGCGTCCAGGCGAGGCTATTCGGGCGGCGGCTGCTGCTCCCCGACGAGAACGTCCCCTGGAACCTGACCGCCATCCCGGCGGCGATCCGGATCGCCCGGCGCGAGGGAATCGACGTCGTGCTGACCACCTCGCCGCCCAGTTCGGTGCACTTCGTCGGCGCGGCCGTCAAACGGGCGACCGGCGCGCGCTGGGTCGCCGACCTGCGCGACTCGCTCGTCGCCAACCCGCACCGTCGCGGCGACACCAACCGTCTGGTGCGGATCAAGGAGCAGGGCGAGCACGGTGTCGCCTCGCTCGTCTCCGGCTACGCCGACGCGGTCGTCGCTGCGTCGGAGGCGATCGCCGAAGAGACGCGCGCCTTCGAGCCGAAGGGGCCCGTCGTGACGATCGAGAACGGCTCGGACTTCGACGACTTCGCCGGGATGGAGCACCACGCGTCGCCGCGGTTCCGGATCACGCACACCGGCAGCTTCTTCGGCCGCCGCGACCCGAGGCCGTTCATCACGGCGCTCGCCGACTCCGGGCTCGACATCGTCGCCCGGTTCGTCGGCGACTTCCGGCCGGCCGACCGCGAGTGGGCCGAGGGGCTCGGACTCGGCGACCGGCTCGAGCTGATCCCGTACGTGCCCCGCCGCCGCTCGCTCGAGCTGCAGCGCGACTCGGAGGCGCTGCTGCTGCTGATCCCGGAGGCGGGCGGGCGCGGCAAGGGCGTCCTCTCGGGGAAGGTGTTCGAGTACCTCGCGGCCGAGCGGCCGGTGCTCGCCGCGGTGCCGCCCGACGGCGCCGCCGCCGACCTGATCCGCGAGACCGGCGCCGGAGTGGTCGTGGCGCCCGACGACCCGGCGGCGATCCGTGAGGCGCTCGAGGGGCTCCACGCCCGCTGGCAGGCGGGCGAGCTCGACGAGCCGCCCGCTCGACGCCGCCACCCGCCGCCGGCTCTCGCGCGAGGCGCGCGTCGAGGAGCTCGCCGAGCTGCTCAGAACACTCGGATAGATTGAGAGGCCGCGTGCGCTCCGACGACAGACGCAGCACGATCGACAAGTACGAGGGCAAGTGGGCCGAGGTGCGCGACCACGCGGCGGCCGTGATCGAGTCGGGGGAGACCGATCTCTCCCGGGCGGTGCGGATCGTCGACGCCGAGGAGCGCTCGCTCTCGCTCGAGCCCCTCGACGGCATCGCGCTGGGCGAGCGGGTGACGCTCCCGCGCGCCGCGATGACCGGCGCACGCCGTGACCTGATCCAGCGCATCCTGCTCGACGCCTGCGCAGCCGACGTCGACCTCGTCGTCGAGTTGGGCAGCGGCGGCGGGATCAACCTGCTCAACCTCCACCTCTGGGGCGGGCCGAAGGTGCCGTACTTCGCTCTCGAGCCGACCGCGTCCGGCCGCCGGGTGGCCGACCTGCTCGCGGGGCTCGATGACGACCTCGAACTGACCACGCTGGCGTACGACTACGAGCGCCCGGACTACGGCGGGCTGCCGACGGGCAACGCGCATGTCCTCGTCTTCACGATCCACAGCATCGAGCAGGTGACCGAACTGCCGCGGGAGGCGGTGGCGGGGCTGCTCGGACTCGGCGCGCGCGTGACCGGCGTCCACTTCGAGCCGGTCGGCTGGCAGATCCTCGACCAGCCCGACGAGGCGTCGTACGAGTTCGCGCAGCGGCAGCGCTACAACCGCAACCTCTGGCCGCTGCTGCAGGAGCTCGAAGGAGAGGGCAAGCTCGTGGTCGCGACCGTGACTCCCGATCTCTTCGGCGACAAGTACAAGAACCCCGGCACGCTGATCGTCTGGAACGCGGCGTGAGGATCACGCGCTTCCTGTTCCTGGCGACGGTCTTCTCCGTCACCTTCGAGAAGGTGCACTGGAACGTCGCAGGGTCGGTCAGCCTCGCTGACATCCTCGCGGTCTTCTTCCTGGTGTTCTGGATGCTCGAGCGGCTCGCCGCCCGCGACCGGCGACTGCCGCTGACGTCGGGGATCGTCGCCTGCTTCGGGCTGGTGTTCCTGGTCAGCTACCTGCTCGGGTACTTCTCGATCGACTCGGCGGATGCGTCCGGGCAGTTCGGCAAGGGGATGTTCAAGTGGGCGATCCACATCCTCTTCCTGGTCGCCGGCATCGCGTATGTCGGACGCCGGTCGGAGCGCTTCTACTGGAAGACGATCGGCGTGTTCACGGCCGGGATCCTCTTCAACGCGGTCTACGGGATCCTCCAGCTCGTCGCCGCTCAGGGTGGCCGCAATCTCGACAGCGCCGTGCTCTCGCCGCTGACCGGCGGGGCAAGCTCGATCAACATCTACGGCGCGATCAACGGCAAGAGCGTCTTCCGGCCGAACGCCCTGACCGGCGATCCGAACCACCTCGGGATCATGCTGATCGTCCCGATCCTGATGCTGCTCCCGGTGTACCTGCGGCTCGAGCGCGGCCACCGGCTGCGCACCCAGCTCGCGGTCGTGCTCGGCTTCATGTTCGTGGTCGAGCTGGCGACGCTCTCGCGCAGCGGCCTGCTCGGGCTCGGCGTCGGCCTCGCGATCCTGGCGATCCCGTACCGGCGGAAGCTGCTCTCGCGCGACCTGCTCGTCCCGCTCGCCGCGTCACTCGGACTGGTCGGGATCGTCGTCCTCTCCCGGCTGAGCTTCTTCGAGACGGTGATCCGGTCGCGCTTCCAGACCGGCGGCGGCTCGACGAACGCGCACTTCGGCGTCTACGACTTCATCCCGAACGTGCTCTCCGGGCACCCGCTCTTCGGGCTCGGGTTCAACACGTTCTCGGTGTACTACGAGTCGGTCACCGGGAAGACCAACTGGGGGCCGCACTCGTTCTACGTCGCGCTGCTCGTCGAGACGGGCCTCGTCGGCACGGTCGTCTTCGCCGTCTACCTCTGGTACCTGTTCCGCCGGCTCAGCGACGCCCGCGCGATCGGCCGCGCGCTGGCGGCGGTGGGCGATCCGGCCTCCGCGCGGGTGCGCCCGCTCGCCTGGGGCATGACCGCCGCGCTCGCCGGGACGCTGGTCGCGAACGCCTTCTACCTGACGATGACCTTCTACTATTTCTACGTCCTGGCGATGCTCGTCCTCGCCTGCCCGATCGTCTTCGGCCGCCGATTGCCGCGTGCACTACCATCGAGCCATGTCGTCGCGAGCCCAGTCGCTGTCTGAGTTGACGGCGGTCCAGGAGCGCGCGGTCGAGGCGCTGCGGCGCGACGGGGTCGTCATCGTCCCGTTCGACGAGCTGTTCGGGGACGAGCCGCGCTGGTCGGCGGCGGCCGCCGACATGGCCGGGTTCGTCGACGAGACGGAGGCCCGGCTGCCGTCGATGAGCCACGACGACCGTGTCGCCGAGTTCGGCAAGGCGTTCCTCCTCCGGCGCTACCGCGTGAAGAAGGGCGAGGACAAGCCGAGGCTGAGCCTCGCGAACCCGTGGGTGAGCATCGGCGCCTCGCCGGAGTTCCTCGGCATCGTCAACGCCTACCGCGGGGAGCAGCTGCGGCTCCACGACGTCGACAACTGGTACACGGTGCCCGACGCCGAGGCGGCGCGCAGCGCCTCGCAGCGCTGGCACCGAGACGGGTGGGAGGACCACATCGTCAAGGTCTTCACGTACTTCAACGACGTCGACGAGGAGGCCGGCCCGTTCGAGTACGTGCTCGGCAGCGCTGCCGGCGGCAAGTACGGCTCGCTCTGGCCGTGGGAGGACAAGGAGGTCTACCCGCCGCAGGACGAGCTGGAGGCAGCGCTCGACCCGGCCGACTGCCGGTCGCTCACCGGCGCCCCTGGCTCGATCGTCTTCTGCGACACGAGCGGCTTCCACCGTGGCGGCTTCGCGCGGACGCGGCCGCGGATCCTCTCGTACCATACGTACCTGTCCGACGCGGCGCAGCAGAAGCACCGGCGGAAGTTCGACGTCGATCTGGACGGCGCGGAGCTGTCCGAGGCGTCGGTCTACGCGCTCGGTTAGCCCTTCTTCGCGTGCTTCTCGCGGCGGGTCCTGCGCGCCTGCCACTTCCCGCCGAGCGACGCGGGCGACTTCGGCGGTGTCTGGCGCGAGCGCATCAGCGCGACCGCCTCGGGCATGTAGAACGCCTCGGCGAACGCGTCGATGATCTGGCCGACGAGGTAGCGCGTGACGTGCCGCGAGCGGTCGTCGTGGAAGCCGTACGCGGGCCAGTCGACGTGCGCGCCCGCCCAGCGGACGACCTCGAACGACGGCCAGTAGTAGACGTTCGGCCGGTGGGCGCCCATCACCTGGTCGATCGCGACCCGCAGCACCGACTTCGAGACCGCGTCGGCGGTCATGCACGAGATGTCTCGGAACGTCGCCTCGAGCGGAACCGGCGAGAGGGTGACGACGATCGGGGCGGTCGGGTTGATCTGCCGGACGAGGTCGATGGTCTCGAGGATGTTGGCCGCGTTCTCCTCGACGGTCGTCAGCCGGAAGACGTGGCGGTCGGCGTCGAAGATCTCCTTCGGGACGCCGCGCCAGAAGACGCCGCCGGTCTCGCGGTCCTGCCACACCTCGGCCAGGCCGATCGTGAAGACGAACGCGCCGGCCTCGGCAAACGCGGTCGTGAACGCCTCGCGCTCCTCCTCGGCCACCCACTCCTCGATCTCGCCGGAGTCGAGCCGGTCGTAGCGGAAGCCGCGGCCCGTCTCGGAGCCGGTCACCGCCCACGACACGAAATCGAGGATCGCAAAGGTGTTGTTCAGACCCTCCGGGATCCGCAGCCGCGTGGCGAGCAGCCCTGCCTCGCTCAGGAACGTCCGCAGCTCGCGCGCGAAGCACGAGCCGAGGGTGACGACCAGGTCGTCGGCGGTGAGCATCGGCGCTTCCGGCGTGTGGCCGGGGAGGATGGACTCACGGATCAGCAGCTCGAAGTCGTCGAACTGGCGCCGGTCGGAAGGGAAGAAATTGGCCTTCGCCTTGTGCCAGGAATGCGACCAGAGGTGCTGCGGGCGGACTGCGCTGTCGGCGATGACGACGCCCACATCTCTGGTTCCGTCCGGGTTCTCGAGCTTGCTGCTCATGCGCCTCCCAAGGTGTCAACTGTAGCTTGCCGCTCGTGAAGGTCGTCGTGCTCACAACGTCGTACCCGCGGTCGCCGGAGGACGTCGTCGGCCGCTTCGTCGCCGACTCGGTCGAGCGCCTGCGCGCGTTCGGTGTCACCGTCGAGGTCGTCTCGCCGCTCTCGTTCAGCCACTACGGGATCGCCTACGGCCACGGGGTGGTCGGCAACCTGCGCCGCCGGCCGTGGCTCTGGCTGTTCGTCCCGGCGATGCTGGTCGCGTTCACCCGGGCGGCGCGGCGGGCTGCGCGCGACGCCGACCTCGTGCACGCGCACTGGCTGCCGGCAGGAGTGGTGGCCGCCCTGACAGGGCGGCGATTCATTGTGCAGCTCTGGGGCACGGACGTCGAATTGGCGAAGCGCGCGCCGTGGGCGGCGAGGTGGGCGCTCCGCCGGGCGCGGCTGACGATCTGCGCGTCGCAGGAGCTCGCCGGCGCGGCCCGCGAGTTCGGTGCGCGGGCGGTGCGCGTGATTCCGGGCGGCGTCGACGTTCCGGAGCATGTCGCCGAGCCCGACCAGCCGCCGCACGTGCTCTTCGCCGGGCGGCTGTCGCCGGAGAAGGGCGTGCTCGAGCTGGTCGAGGCGGCGGGCGGACTGCCGCTCGTGATCGCGGGCGACGGTCCGTTGCGCGCGCAGGTGCCGACGGCACTCGGGTTCGTGCCGCACGACCGCCTGCTCGGGCTGTACGAGCAGGCGGCGGTCGTCGCCTGCCCGTCGCACCGAGAGGGCTACGGCGTCGTGTGCGCCGAGGCGATGGCGCACGGGCGCCCGGTGGTCGCGTCGGCAGTCGGCGGGCTGCGCGATCTCGTGGTCGACGGTGAGACCGGGATCCTCGTCCCGCCCGGCGACGTCGGCGCGTTGCGAGAGGCGCTGGAGCGGCTGCTCGGCGACGCGGCGCTCCGGAAGCGGCTCGGCGACGCGGCCCGTGAGCGCGCTCTGGGCGAACTCTCATGGGATCGTCATGTTCGCCTCCTGCGCAGTGCGTACGATGATGCGCTGAGATGAGCAACGTCGTCGTCACCGGTGGGGCCGGCTTCATCGGTTCGCACGTCGCGGAGCTCCTCCGCGCTCAGGGCGCCGACGTCACCGTGATCGACGATCTCTCGAACGGCGCGCGGGAGAACGTGCCCGAGGGGTGCCGGTTCGTCGAGCTGGACATCACGGACGCGGCGGGCGTGAAGGAGGCGATCGGCGATGCGGACTTCGTCTGCCATCTCGCCGCGCAGTCGAGCGTGACCGTCTCGGTGAAGGATCCGGCGCGTGACCTCGCCGTCAACGTGCTCGGCACGATGAACGTGCTCGAGGCGGGGCGGCCGGTGGTGTTCGCGTCGACCGGTGGGGCGTTGTACGGCGACCGTGCGTCGATCCCGACGCCCGAGGAGACGCCGACCGAGCCGCTCGCGCCGTACGGCGCGTCGAAGCTGTCGGGAGAGGCGTACCTCGGTACCTGGAGCCGCCTCCACGGCGTTCCGCACGTCGCCCTCCGCCTCGGCAACGTCTACGGGCCGCGGCAGAGCTTCGACGGCGAGGCCGGCGTCTGCGCGATCTTCTCCCACCTGCTGCTGAACGGGCAGCCGTTGACCGTGTACGGCGACGGCGAGCAGACCCGCGACTACGTGTACGTTGGTGACGTGGCGCGGGCGTTCGTGCTCGCCGGCCTCGCCGGCAAGCCGGGCACCTTCAACGTCGGCACGGGCACGGAGACGTCGGTGCTCGAGCTCGTCGCGGCGCTCGCGCGCGCCGCCGGCGTCGACGCCGACCAGCGGTTCGAGCCGCTGCGCCCGGGTGAGCTGCTCCGGAGCGCTCTCGACTCGTCGAAGGCGCGCGACGCCCTCGGCTGGCAGCCCGAGGTCGGGCTCGACGTCGGGCTCGCGCAGACGTTCGCCTGGTACCGCACGACCGCGTGAAAGCCGTCCTGCTCGCGGCCGGCCTCGGCACGCGGATGCGGGGTGCATTCGGCGGCGTGCCGAAGATCCTTGCCCCGTTCGGCACGGGGACGCTGCTCGACCACCAGCTCGCATATCTCTCCGGAGAGGGCATCGAGGAGGTCGCGGTGAACGTGCACCACCAGGCCGACCAGGTGCTCGCGCACCTCGAGGGGCGCCCCGGCGTGCGCGTCTCGGTCGAGGACGAGCTGCTCGGCACCGCCGGGGCGCTGTTGCCGCTGGCCGGCTTCCTCGACGGGCCGTTCGCGCTCCTCTACGGCGATGTCGTCACCGACCTCGACCTCTCGACGCTGCGGCTCGACGGGGTCGCGACGCTCACCTGCTACCCCAGCACCGACCTCGAGGGGAAGGGTGTGCTGGAGGTCGACGACGAGCTGCACGTGACGTCGTTCGTGGAGAAGGGCGAGGCCGGCGGTGAGGGGCTCGTGAACGCCGGCGTCTACCTGCTCGACCCGGCGATTCGCGAACACATTCCGCCGCCGCCCGCCGACTTCGGCCTCGACGTCTGGCCGCGGGCGATCGCCGCCGGCGCGACGATCACCGCTGCGCCGATCGACGCGTACCTCCGCGACGTGGGGACGCCCGAGGCCCTGGCTGAAGCGGAACGAGACCTGGGACTATGATCGGCGCGTGGCAACACACACCAGGGTCTCCGAGAGCGTCGGCGCGTACTTCGCCGAGCTGAAAACGCTGCTCGACGCGGTTCCGCTCGAGCGCATCGACGAGATCGGCGACGCGCTCTACTCGGCGTACCGGCACGACAAGCAGGTGTTCGTCGTCGGCAACGGCGGCAGCGCCTCGACGGCGTCGCACATGGCGTGCGACCTCGCCAAGAACACGCTGTCCGGCAACCGGCCGCGCTTCCGGGTGATGAGCCTGACCGACAACGTCGCGCTGATGTCCGCGCTCGCCAACGACACGGGCTACGAGCACGTGTTCAAGGAGCAGCTCGTCAACCTCGTCCGGACGGGCGACGTGCTGATCGTCCTCTCCGGGAGCGGCAACTCGGCGAACGTACTCGAGGCGATGCGCTACGCGCGGGAGCGCTCCGCGACCGTGATCGCGTTCCTCGGCTTCGACGGCGGCGCGGCCGTGGCGCTCGCCGACCACGTGATCGTCGCGCCCACCGAGGACTACGGGCTGATCGAGGACGTGCACCTGATCCTCAACCACGCGCTGACGAGCTACTTCCGCAGCCGGCTCGAGCACGAGCCGGTGCAGCAGTGAGCACGGGCCACGCCGTCTTTCTCGACCGCGACGGCGTGCTCAACGAACGGCCGCCGGCACACGAGTACGTCACCTCGGCGGACCAGTTCGTCTGGCTGCCCGGCGCCCGCGATGCGGTGGCGCGGTTCAAGGCCGCCGGCTGGAAGGTCGCCGTCGTCTCGAACCAGCGCGGGGTCGCGCGCGGCCTCGTCACGTTCGAGGTGCTGGCCGAGATCGAGCGGAAGATCCAGGAGGACCTCGGTCCCGACGCGGCGATCGACGGCTTCTACTACTGCCCGCACGACCTCGACGAGGGCTGCGACTGCCGCAAGCCCCGGCCCGGGCTGCTCGTGCGCGCCGCCGGGGACCTCGGCCTCGACCGGGCACAGAGCTGGATGATCGGCGACGAGGAGTCAGACGTCGAAGCGGGCCGGGCGGCGGGCTGTGCGACCATTCTCATCGGCGGCGACGAGCCCGACCTCCTCTCCGCGAGCGACCGCCTGTGCTGATCTCGCGGACACCGCTTCGCGTCAGCTTCGTCGGCGGCGGCAGCGACGTCGTCTCCTTTGCATCCCGCTACGGCGGCGCGGTGGTCTCGACCACCATCGACAAGTACGTCTACGTGATCGTCAACAAGCGCTTCGAGGACTCGACGCGCGTCAGCTACTCGCGCACGGAGATCGTCGACACGATCGACCAGCTCGAGCACGAGCTCGCCCGCGAGGCGCTCCGGGCCGTCGGGCTCCCGCGCGGGACGGAGATCGTCACGATCGCCGACGTTCCCTCGGAGGGCACCGGCCTCGGCTCGTCCAGCGCCGTCACCGTCGGCCTGCTCAACGCGCTGTTCGCGTACCAGGGCATCCTCAAGTCGCCGACCCAGTTGGCGGAGGAGGCGTCGCGGATCGAGATCGACGTACTCGGCAAGCCGATCGGGAAGCAGGACCAGTACGCTGCCGCGTTCGGCGGGCTGCAGCTGCTCGAGTTCGGGCCGGGCGACAAGGTAAGCCGCCAGCCGCTCGTCCTCACCGACGAGCAGGCGCAGGCGTTCGGGCGCAACCTGGTGATGTTCCACACGGGGCGGGTGTCGACCGGGGAGCCGCTGCGTCGGCTCGACGCCGTTGTGGACGACTCGGAGGTGGTCGCCAACCTCGAGCGCCTCCGCGACGCGGCCCTCCTGCTCTACCACGAGCTGCGCGGCGGGGCGAGCTTCGACGTCCTCGGCGATGCCATGCACGAGAGCTGGCTGGTGAAGCGCGCGCTGCCGGGGGTCACCGACGGAGAAATCGACGGCTGGTACGAGGCGGCGCGCACCGCGGGTGCGACCGGCGGGAAGCTGCTCGGCTCCGGTGGGGGCGGCTTCCTGCTCCTGTACGTGCCGGTCGAGCGCCAGCAGGCGGTGCGGCAGGCCCTCGGGTCCCTCCGTGAGTTCGCGTTCACGCCGGAGACCGAGGGGACGCGCATCATCCATGTCGGAAAGTGACGTCAGCGCTACGCTACAGCCCATGAATTCACGCGAATTGACGGTCGACGGGTTCCGCATCGCAGACGACAGCGACTGCTGGGTGATCGCCGAGATCGGCCACAACCACGGCGGGTCGCTCGAGGAGTGCAAGAAGCTCTTCGCGCGGGCTGCGGAGTGCGGTGCGCACGCGGTGAAGCTCCAGAAGCGCGACAACGCCGGGATGTACACGCGCGAGATGTTCAACCGGCCGTACGACAACGAGAACAGCTACGGACCGACGTACGGCCTGCACCGCGAGGCGCTCGAATTCGGCCGTCCGGAGTACGAGGAGCTGAAAGCGTACGCCGCAGAGCTCGGCGTCACGTTCTTCGCCACGGCCTTCGACTTCACGAGCGCGGAGATGCTCGCCGACCTCGACATGCCGGTCTACAAGATGGCCTCGGGCGACCTGACGAACACGCCGCTGCTGAAGTTCGTCGCCGAGATCGGGAAGCCGATGATCGTCTCCACCGGCGGCGGGACGATGGACGACGTGCGCCGCGCCTACGAGTGCGTGCACGAGATCAACCCGCAGGTCGCGCTGCTCCAGTGCACTGCCGGCTATCCGGTCGAGAACTGGGAGGAGCTCGATCTTCGTGTGATCGACACGTTCCGCCAGTATTTCCCGTCGGCCGTCGTCGGCTACTCCGGGCACGACAACGGGATCGCGATGCCCGTGGCCGCCTACGTGCTCGGTGCCCGCATCGTCGAGAAGCACTTCACGCTCAATCGTGCGGCGAAGGGAACCGACCACCGCTTCTCGCTCGAGCCGGTCGGCCTGCGCAAGCTCGTCCGCGACCTCGAGCGCACCCGGCTCGCGCTGGGCAAGGGCGACAAGGTGCCGCACGCGAGCGAGGTCGACCCGATCACGAAGATGGGTAAGAAGATCGTTGCCGCGCGGGCGCTGCCGGCCGGACACGTGCTCGTGCGCGAGGACCTGGCGCTGAAGTCGCCGGCCGACGGTGGCCTGCCGCCGTACGAGCTCGACTCGGTGATCGGCCGCTCGCTGCGTCATCCGGTCTCCGAGGACGGGGCCTTCACCTTCGACGATCTCGAAGAGGTCCTGTACCCGCCCGAGCCTGCGGCTGCGCCCGCGCATGACGCCTGACGGCGCCCTCTCCGGCCGTCTAGCCGTCGTCACCGGAGCGCTCGGAAATCTCGGGCCCGTGTGGACCGCGGCGCTCGAGGGCGCGGGTGCGCGCGTGGTCGGCCTCGACGTCCGTGCGGGCGACGGGGTGCTGCAGGGCGATGTGACGGACCGTGCCTCGCTCGAGCGCGTCCTGTCCGAGACCGGAACCCCCGCGGTGCTGGTCAACAACGCGGGCATCGATTCGCCCCCCGGCGGCGACCAGGGCGACTTCGCCCGGACGCTCGAGGTCAACGTCACCGGCCTTTACAACGCGACGCAGGTGTTCGGCGAGGCGATGTGCGCGGCGGGGGGCGGCTCGATCGTCAACATCGGCTCGCTCTACGCCTCGATCGCGCCGATCCCGGCGTTCTACGACCACATCGAGCCGCCGTTCACCAAGCCGGCGGCCTACGGTGCCTCGAAGGCGGCCGTGATCAACCTGACGCGTTACTTCGCCCGGCTGTGGGGCCCGCACGGCGTTCGCGTGAACGCGCTGTCACCGGGCGGCGTCCGCGGCGGCCAGGACGGCGAGTTCGTCCGCAAGTACTCTGAACGGGTTCCGCTCGGCCGGATGGCCGAGACGGACGACCTCGTCGGGCCGCTGCTGTTCCTCGCGTCCGACGCCTCGGCGTATGTCACCGGCCAGGAACTGCGCGCTGATGGAGGATTCACCGCGTGAGCGTGACGACGGGCGTGCGGACGATCGGGAACGTGATCGGCGGCGAGGAGCGCCCCGGCGCCCTCGGGACGTTCGAGAAGCTCGCACCCGCGACGGGCGAGGTGCTGTGCCTGGTCGCCCGCTCCGGGCCGGAGGACGTCGACGCCGCGGTTACGGCGGCCGAGGCGGCTCAGCCTGCCTGGGCGGCACGGACGGTCGAGGAGCGGGGCCGGATCGTCCGGCGGATCGCCCAGCTGCTCGAGCGCGACCGCGAGCAGGTCGCCGCCGTCGTCTCCGCCGAGACCGGCAAGTCGCCGAAGGACGCGAAGGGCGAGACCGACGGCGCGATGGAGCTCGGCTACTTCATCGCCGGCGAGGGCCGGCGCTTCTACGGCAAGACGATGCCGAGCGCGACCCCGAACCGCACGGCGATGACGATCCGCCAGCCGCTCGGCGTCGCCGGCCTGATCATCGCCGCGAACACGCCGATCGCGAACGTCGCCTGGAAGGTCTTCCCGGCGCTGCTCTGCGGCAACGCCGCCGTGCTGAAGGCGTCGGAGGACTCGCCCGAGACCGCGAACGTCTTCGCGCGGCTCGCGGCCGAGGCGGGGCTGCCCGACGGCGTCCTCAACATCGTGCACGGCTTCGGCGAGGAGGCGGGCCAGCCGCTGGTCGAGGATCCGCGCGTCGCCGTCGTCTCCTTCACCGGCTCGACCGCGGTCGGGCGGCTGATCGCCCGTGTCGCCGGGGAGCGGCTCGCCAAGGTCTGCCTCGAGCTGGGCGGCAAGAACCCGCTCGTCGTCTGCGACGACGCGAACCTGGAGAAGGCGGCCGAGACGGCGGTGCTCTCGGCGTTCTCGAACGCGGGGCAACGCTGCGCCGCCGGCTCGCGGCTGATCGTGTTCGACGCCGTCTACGACCGCTTCAGCGAGCTGCTCGTCGAGCGCGCGAACGCGCAGAAGGTCGGGCCCGACGACGAGCACGACTTCGGGCCGGTGATCAACGAGCGGCAGCTCGAGAGCATGGTCGCCGCCGTCGAACGGGCGAAGGAGGCGGGCGCCGTCGTGCTCACGGGCGGCGAGCGGCTCGACCGGCCCGGGTTCTACATGGCGCCGACGATCGTCGAGGTCGGCGCCGCCGACGCCGAGATCTCGCGCACGGAGCTGTTCGGGCCGATCACGACGCTGCACCGCGTCGGCGACTTCGAGGAGGCGCTCGCCGTCGCCAACGACAGCCCGTACGGCCTGACCGCGGCGATCTGGACGGCGAGTGTCCACCGCGGCCAGGAGTTCGTCCGCCGGGTCGTCGCCGGCGGCGTGCAGGTGAACGGCCCGACCTACGGCTTCGAGCCGCACGTCCCGTTCGGCGGCCAGCGTGATTCCGGAACAGGCTGGCGTGAGCCCGGCACCGAGGCGCTCGACGTCTACTCCGACTGGAAGACCGTCTATGTCACACACGATCCCGCGTCCGTCTGAGCACACTCCCGTCGCCCCACCGGAGGGCGACGTCCCGTATCCCCAGGCGAAGAAGACCTTCGACCGGACGGTGGCCGCGGTGCTGCTGGTCGTGCTCTCGCCGTTCCTCGGGCTGGCGCTCGTCCTCATCGGTGCCGACATGCTCTTCGTCCGGCGCGATCGCGGACGCTGGCTGTACCGCGAGCGCCGAATCTCCCGCGGCCGCCAGTTCGACGTGCTCAAGTTCCGCGTCCTCCGCGAGGACGTGCTCGCCGAGGCGGCCGGGAAGGGCGAGTACGCGCGGCTGTACGAGAAGGACCTCGGCAACCTGACCGGCGCCGGGCGGATCGTGAAGCGTGTCTACGCCGACGAGCTCCCGCAGATCATCAACGTGCTGCGCGGCGACATCTCACTCGTCGGCCCGCGCCCGTGGCCGGTGAAGATGGTCGACGAGCAGGTCGCGAAAGGGCTGACCTACCGGCTGCGGATCATGGCCGGCTGGACGGGCCCCGCCCAGGTGCGGAAGGACTCGAAGGCGAGGTCACAGGCGACCGCCCTCGACCTCGAGTACGTCGGGCTGTGCGAGACGCTCACCGGCCCGCAACTCGTCCGGCACGACCTCAGGGTGCTGAAGCAGTCGCTGCGCACCGTCCTGCGCGGCCGCGGGCTCGCGTACTAGTCGGCGAAGACCTGCTCGTACAGCCCGCGGGCCCAGAAGTCGACTTCCTCGAGCGTCGCCGCGTCGAGGTCGGTCTTCGTCCGGTCCTTGAGCACGCCGTGCTGCTCGACGCGGTGGCTCGAGTTCGCCCTGATCGGGCGGCCGTTGAACGTCGGCTCGAGCAGTTCGGGTGACATCGTGATCCCGATCGCCTCGGCGATCCGGCCCATCGTCGTCTCGGTGTCCTCGACGAGATCCTCGTAGGCGACGATCACGACGCGGTCGCCCCAGCGTTCGCGCGCGTCGAGGGCGGCCAGCGCCGACTTGCGCCAGCGCTTGAGCGCGCGCTCGACGTCGATGTCGCGCTCCTTCTGCTTCCGCGCCGACGCGTACCACGTGCGCGGGTTGCGGACGATCGCGATGTGGGTCCCTTCCGGGTACGACTCGAAGAAGCGGCCGAGGCTGTCCTTCTTGAGGTTCAACTCGGGCGCGAACGCGGTGACGACCCGCTTCGGCTCGTGGTAGAGCGTCTGGTTGTCGAGCCACGCGTTGAAGTACGACGTGAAGTAGCAGTCGACGACGTCGCGCTCGGTCGCCGGCGACCACTCAGCCACGCACTCGTCGAACACCTGCTTCTGCAGGCGCGGCAGGAAGAGGAACGGGAAGACGTCGTGCGGCCCGTCGCCCTTCGGCAGCCCGGTGGCGAGCTTCGAGTAGCCGCGCCGGAAGTGCTTGCCCGCGTACGGCTCGTACATCGAGTCGAACCAGCTGTCGGGCGCCCCCAGGTCGAGATCGATCCAGTGGCGGCTGGTCGGGCGGCCGATGCGCAGCTCGTGCGGGTGCGCGTGCACCTCCGGGTGACCGTCGAACAACTGGCTGAGCAGCGTGCCGCCGGAGCGGTAGACCTGCGAGACGAGCACGAGCGGCTGGCGCACGGGAACGGCGTGCCGCCCGCGGATCTTGCAGAGGGTCTCGTACTCCTCGGCTTCGGCGAGCCGGGTCCAGTCGCTGGGGCGTTTCGTCCTCTCCGCCACGGGTTCGAGTGTACTGGCGGATACGATCTTCGCCGTGCCGACCGCGGTGGCCCTGATCCCGGCGCGTTCCGGCTCGCAGCGCGTGCCCGGGAAGAACGTCGTCCCGCTCGCGGGCCACCCGCTGATCGCCTACTCGATCGTCTCCGCGCAGGAGAGCGGCATCTTCACCGCGGTGGTCGTCTCCACCGACTCCGAGGAGATCGCCGGCGTCGCGCGGCAGTACGGCGCCGAGGTGCCGGGGCTTCGCCCGGCCGAGATGAGCACCGCCACGTCGTCCGACATCGAGTGGGTGCTGCACGTGATGGACGGCCGCGACGAGGAGGTCTTCGCGATCCTCCGGCCGACCAGCCCCTTCCGGTCGGCCGCGACGATCCGGCGCGCCTACGACCGGCTGGTCGAGCTCGGCGACCGGGCCGACTCGATCCGCGCGGTCGAGCACGCACGCCAGCACCCCGGAAAGATGTGGACGGTCGACGGCGACCTGCTCGAGCCGCTGCTTCCGCAGCCCGAGGGCGAGACGCCGCTGCACTCGCGCCAGTACCACGCGCTGCCCGAGGTCTGGGTGCAGAACTCGAGCCTCGAGCTCGCCTGGTCGCGAGTGCTGCACGACGCGCTGCCGACGATCTCCGGCCGGCGGGTCGCGCCCTTCTTCACCGAGGGCGCCGAGGGGCTCTCGATCGACTATCCGGAGGACGTCGAGCGCGCCGAGCGGCTCGTGGCGAGCGGTGAGGCGGCGTTGCCAGGGTCGCTAGGGTGACGCCGGTGCTGGTTCTCGTGCACATCCCCAAGACGGCGGGGACGACGCTCGCCGGGCTCCTCCGCTACCACTACCGCGGCGGCGCCTTCCGCGGCGCCGCGAACGCTCTGCGCGACCCGGCCGGCGCCGAAACTCGCCTCGCCGCGATCGCGCGCAGGCCGAAGATCCGCGCCGTCGCCGGGCACGTCACCGTCGGCATGGTCGACGCAGCGCTGCCCGACTCGACGCTCCTGACGATCCTGCGCGACCCCGTCGACCGGACGCTCTCCCACTACGACTTCCTCGTCCGTCCACCGGAGGGGCGCAAGAAGCCCGCGGGCAGCGGCCTGACGCCGCCGGGACTCCAGCCACCCTCGCCCGAGTTGACGCTGGACGAGGCGCTCGCGACGTACATCCCGGGCGACCTGCAGACCAGGATGCTCTGCGGCATCCGGTCGCCGTACGACGCCCTGCCGGACGACGCGCTCGACCGCGCGAAGGCCAACCTCGACCGGTGCGCCTTCGTCGGGACGACCGAGCGGTTCGACGAGTACCTCACGCTGCTCAACGCTGAGCTCGGCTGGCCGCCGACCGCCTACCGGGCGGCGCGCGCGAACACACGCGAAGCGCCGTCGGAGGAGGCACGCGTGCTCGCCGCCGCGCACAACCGGCTCGACGCGGAGCTGCACGCGTACGCCGACACGCTGCTCCCCGCACAGAATGCGAGCCTGATCCGCGAGGCCGTACGCATCTGGAACGGCGGCGAAGGCGAGCGCACCCCCGAGGTCGAGGCGGCCCTCGCGCACGCCCGCGCGGCCGACGAGGAGACGGAGCGCCGCAAGGCGCGGAAGCGGGAGAAGGCGCGGTGAGCCTGCGCTACGTCCCGCTCGAGGAGTGCCGCCGGGTCGCCGGCGCTCGACGTCGACCCGGTCGACCGCGCCGCCGCGTTCGCCGACGTCTGCCGGCTGAACGCGCTGTACATGATCGAGCGGGCAGGGTCGGGCCACCCCGGCACGACGTTCAGCTGCCTCGACATCGTCTCGTGGCTCCACCTCGAGGTGCTCGGCCCGGACGACCGCTACTTCTCGTCGAAGGGCCACGACGCGCCCGGGCTGTACGCGGTGCTGACCGCCCTCGGCAAGCTCGACTTCGACCTGATCCACCAGCTGCGCCGCCTCGACGGCCTGCCCGGCCACCCCGACGTCCATGCGACGCCCGAGGTCGTGACCAGCACCGGCTCGCTCGGCATGGGCGTCTCCAAGGCCCGCGGCTTCGTCCTCGCCGACCGCGCGCAGGGACGCTCCGGGCACGTGTACGTGCTCACCGGCGACGGGGAGCTGCAGGAGGGGCAGTTCTGGGAGTCGCTTCAGCAGACCGCCAACCGCGGACTGGGCGAGATCACGGTGATCGTCGACCACAACAAGGTCCAGTCCGACACCTGGGTCTCCCAGGTCAACGACTACGGCGACCTCGCCGAGAAGATCGCCACGTTCGGCTGGGCGGTGGCGCGCTGCAACGGGAACGATCTGCACGCGTTCTCCGAGACGCTCGCGTCGCTCCACGGCGAGAAGCGCCCGCAGGCGATCGTCGCCGACACGCTCAAGGGCGCCGGCGTCTCGTTCATGGAGCCGTGGGAGCTGCCCCACACCGACACCGCGCTGTACGGCTACCACTCGGGCGCCGTCGGCGCGGACGAGTACGAGCTGGCGGTCGTCGAGCTGGAGACCCGCCTGAACGGGCGGCTGGAGGCGTTCGGCGCACCGGCGATCACGCTGGTAGAGGCCGAGCCGCCGGAGCACCGTTCGGCGCCGAAGGAGCGCCAGCGGCTCGTCCCGACCTACGGCGAGGCGCTGCTCGAGGCGGCCGCCTCGGAGCCGCGGCTGGTCGCGCTCGACGCCGACCTCCGCCTCGACACCGGGCTCGTCGCCTTCCGCGAGCGGTATCCCGACCGTTTCTTCGAGTGCGGGATCGCCGAGCAGGACATGGTCTCGCAGGCCGGCGCGATGGCGCTGGCCGGGCTGATCCCCGCCGTCCACTCGTTCGCCTGCTTCCTCTCCACGCGCCCGAACGAGCAGATCTACAACAACGCGACCGAGCGCTCGAAGGTGATCTACGTCGGCTCGCTCGCCGGCCTCGTGCCGGGCGGGCCCGGCCACTCGCACCAGTCGGTCCGCGACATCTCCGCGCTCGGCGGCATGCCGGGCATGGCGCTGATCGAGCCGTTCTCCGAGCACGAGGTTCGTGCCGCGGTCGACTGGGCCGTGCACCACGCGCCCGGGCCGGTGTACCTGCGCCTGGTCAGCGTGCCGTGGGCGCTCGGGTTCGAGCCGCCGGCGATCGAACGTCTGGAGCCGGGCCGCGGGACGGTGCTGCGGCCGGCCGGCGACGTGCTGTTCGTCGCCGCCGGGCCGGTGATGGTCTCCGCAGGCTGGCACGCCGCCGACCTGCTCGGCGCCGACGGGATCGACGCAGGTGTCGTCTCCCTGCCGTGGCTGCGCGACGTCGACGGCGCCTGGCTGGGCGAGGTCGCCGGCGACGCGGCGGTCGTCACGCTCGACAACCACTACCTCGCCGGCGGCCAGGGCGAGGCGGTGCTGTCGGCCCTCGCCGCGGAGGCGCCGGAGGCTGCCTCACGCGTCCACCGGATCGGCGTCACCAGCGTCCCGAAGAGCGGCGGCAACGACGAGGTGCTGAAGGCGCACGACCTCGACGCCGAGGGCGTCGCCGGGCAGGTCCGGCGCTGGCTCGGCGCGCCCACGACCGTCTAGTGGCCGCGACCCTCGCTGCGCTCCGCCGCGAAGCGTCCGCCCGCGGCTCCGCCCGCCGCTCGGAGCAGGCGCTTCGCACCGCAGGCCGCACCGGTGGCCCGATCCTGCTCGGCCCGTTCGTCGGCGAGATCGGCTACGAGCTCGAGTACTGGATCCCGTTCCTGCGCCGCGAGCTCCACCGCCACGGGATCGAGCCGCAGCAGGCGACCGTGATGACCCGCGGCGGCGCCGCCCTCTGGTACCGGGACTTCGCCGCGAACGCGCTCGACGCGCTCGAGCTGTTCACGCCCGACGAGTACCTGCGCCGCCTCGAGGAGCGCCGCGCCGCCGCCCGTGACGCCAAGCAGCTGCTGTGGGAGCAGTTCGACGCCGACCTGGCCGACGCGGCGAAGGAGCGGCTCGGCGACATCGGCGTCGTCCACCCCGGCCTGATGTTCACGCGGCTGCGTGGGCTGTGGTTCAAGGGCCGCCCGCTCGACGAGCTCTGGCCGCGGGTCGAGTACCGGCGCCTCGACGTCCCGGCCGACCCGGTCGAGGGCCTCCCCCGCGACTACGTCGCGGTGAAGGCGTACTTCAACGAGGTGCTGCCCGCGACCGACGAGTCACGCGCGTTCCTCCGCGCGACCGTGGAGGGGCTCGCCGAGGAGACCGACGTCGTGCTGCTCTCGACCGGGCTGCTCGTCGACGACCACGAGGAGTGGGCGACCAGCCACGAGCGCGTCCACCCGATCGAGCACCTGCTCCGTCCCGAGGACAACCTCGCCGTGCAGACGCGGATCATCGCCGCCGCCCGCGGGCTCGTCGCCACCTACGGCGGCTTCTCGTACCTCGGCCCGTTCCTCGGCGTGCCGGCGTTGACGTTCTACGAGGTCGAGCAGACCGTGCCGGTGCATCTCGACGTGCTGCGCGCGGCGATGCCGGACGCCGACTACGCGCAGGTGCGCAGCGGCGACCTCGACGCGGTCGAGGCGTTTCTAGGACGCGTGCGTCCGTAGCCGCTCGAGCTCGGCCTCGGCCGACTCGGCGCGCTCGCGCCACTTCCGCGTCTCCTCCTGCTGCTTGAGGAGCCGCGCCTCGGCCTTGTCGAGCATCGCGCGCAGGCCCTTGTCGTCCTTCCAGGCGCGCGCCTTGTGGTGGATGGCGTACGCCTCGTCGATCTGCTCCGGCGTCCGCGGGTAGAACAGCTCGGGCTCGATGAACGTCACCCCGTCCTGGCCGAGGAGCAGGGCGTCGATGAACTCCGGGCCGGTCGTCGCCTTCAGGCCGTCCCCGGTCGCCATACCCGCGCCGTAGACCTCCTGAGGGATGATCTCGTCGAGCCCGCGGGCGATCAGCGGGTGCCCCGGCACCGAGCCCATCAGAGCGCCGTTCAGCTTGCCCGCCTTGCGGTAACCGACGAAGAGGTCGGCCTCCTCGATCAGCGGCTCGATCGACTTCCTGCACTCGAAATCGGTGTCGACGTGGACGCCGCCCTCGCTCCAGAGCAGCTCCAGGCGGAAGATGTCGCCGCGCTCCCACGGTGCGCGCAGGCGGTCGGCCGACTCCGGCCGGCGCAGCGTCTCACGCGCCGGGAAGTTCTCGTCCGTCCACAGCTTCAGCTCCCAGCCGGGGTGATGGTCGAGCCACGTCTGGCCGTATGCCGCGAACTGCTCCGGCAAGGGGTCCGGTCCCACCCAGATCTGATGGAAGATGCGTGGGATGCGCACGGCGAGACGGTACCAATGATCGTTGCGACCGCCGACCTCGGCGCCCATCGCGGCGCCGTGACGATGGTGGACGGGGGCTTCGATCCGATCCATCCCGGCCACATCGCCTACTTCGAGGTGGCCGCGGGGCTCGGGCTGCCGGTGCTGTGCAACGTCGCCCCGGACAACTGGGTCGCACGCAAGCATCGGCCGCTGCTCGCGCAGGCCGATCGCGCGGCGGTCGTCGACGCGATCCGCTTCGTCGCGTTCACCCATCTCGCCGATGGATCGACGGACGTGGTGCTGCGGGCGCTCGTGCCGCGGTACTACGCGAAGGGCGCCGACTGGCGCGGCCGGCTCCCGGCCGAGGAGACCGCGACGTGCGAAGAGCTCGGGATCGAGGTCGTGTACCTCGACACGATCCTCGACTCCTCCACCGCTGTACTCGAGAGATACGCTTCGGGCGATGAGCCAGGCGGCCACTGAGCACCTGACCGACGTCCAGCGCGTCGCCCTCGACGCGCTTCGCGAGGACGGGATCGCGGTGATCGACTTCCAGGAGTTGTTCGGCTCTGCGCTGTGGGACGAGGCGACCGCCGACATCGCGCCGTTCATCGCCGAGTCGCGTGACGCGATGGACGCGCTCGGCGACCGGCCCGCGGGCAAGGAGGAGGTCATCTTCCGGCGCTTCTTCGACAAGGCCGCCGACGGGGTGCCGACGTTCTCGCTCGACTCGCCGTGGGTGCGGATCACCGCGTCCGACGAGCTGCTCGGGATCGTCAACGCGTACCGCGACACTCAGACGAAGATCTTCTACGTGGACAACTGGTTCACGCCGCCGTACCCGGGCGCGACCAAGCGGGTCGCCTCGCAGAACTGGCACCGCGACCCCGAGCACGAGCACGTGGTCAAGTTGTTCATCTACTTCTCGGACGTCGACGAGGAGGCCGGGCCGTTCGAGTACGTCCGCAGCAGCGCCACCGGCGGGCGCTACGGCGACCTCTGGCGCCACGGCGTCTCGGATGCGTGGTACCCGCCGACCGAGGAGCTCGAGGCGGCCGTCGCTCCGGACGACCGGATGACGATGGAGGGGCCGGCCGGGTCGGTCGTCCTCTGTGACACCGGCGGCTTCCACCGCGGCGGCTTTGCGAAGTCGAAGCCGCGGATCCTCTCGGTCGCCACCTACCTTCAGCCCGAGTTGAAGGGCAAGTACGCGGATGCGCGATTCGCGGTCGAGCAGGACGGCCGCGAGCTCTCGCCGGCCGTTCGCGCGGCGCTTCCGGGCTAGTCCATCCGGGACAGGGCGCGCTCGTACAGCTCGGCCGTGCCGGCCTCGAGCGTCGCTGCCGTCGCCGGGTCGAGGGGCGGCGCCTCCGCGCGATCCTGGACGACGCCGTACGACTCGACCCCGCGGGACGAGTCGGCGCGGATCGGCTGCCCGTTGAACGTGGGCGTGAGCAGTTCCTCCGAGAACGTCAGCCCGAGGTCGTCGCACAGCCGTCGCATCGTCCCCTCCGTGTCGGTGACGAGCCGCTCGAACGAGAGCACGAAGACGCGCTCGGGGTAGCGCTTCTTCGCGTCGAGCGACGACCGGGTCGAGCGCCGCCACGTCTTCACGGCGCGCTCGACGTCCTCGTACCGCGGCGAGTAACGGCGGCTCGACTCGAACCAGCCGCGCGGCTCGCGGACGATCGTGATCAGCCGGCCGTCGGCGTAGTCGTCGAGGCAGGCGGCGAGGTCCGCCTTGTTCATCGCCAGCCGCGCCGAGAACGCAGTGACCCAGCGCTTCTCCCCGCCGAGGTTGGCGTTGTCGAGCCACGCGTTGAAGTACGACGTCATGTAGGCATCGAGCACGGCGCGCTCGGTGGCCGCCCCCGCAGCCTCGGCCAGGAAGATCTCGCGCTGCCGCTCGGGGTCGAACCGGAACGGGAACACGTCGAAGGTGCCCGCCTCGCGCGCGCCCTGGGTGGTCTTCGAGTAGCCCTCCTCGATGAACTCGAGCGTGATCCGCTCGAAGAGCCGGTCGAACCACTGCTCGGGCGTCTCGTCGAGCCGGATCTCCGGCCAGTGCGACTTCCCGGGCCCGATGTGGAGCTCGCCTGGGTGCGCGTGCACCTCCGGATGGCCGTCGAACAGCTGGCTGAGCAGCGTGCCGCCGGAGCGCTGCACCTGCGAGATCAGCGCGAGTGGCTGCCGTACGTGGACGAGGGTCACGGCATCTGAGTCTACGATCACGCGAGTCATGTGCCCCGAAACCCCCCGCGTCGAGGCGGTGGTCACGCATCACCGGCACGGCTTTCGTTCGGGCGTCGCCCGCTTCAACGAGCTCCTCGCCGACCGGCTCGGCGTTCCGTTGGTCGGGATCGACGACGACTGGGCGGGGCGGTGCTCGCTGCTGTCGTTCAAGGTGAGCGAGATGACGGATGCGGAGCGGGGCGCGGTCGCGGCACGGCTCGACGGCTGGAACGGCGAGGCGTACCTCCACGAGTGGGGCGGTCTCGACCTCGAGCGAGAGATCGTCACGCGTGCGACGCGCGTCCACGCCGGCAACCTCGAGATCCAGGAGCAGGTCGCCCCGTTGAACCCCGACACGGCGGCCGTCTGGACGCCGGGGCTGCTGATGGACCGTCGCGAGTACGAGCCGACCGAGCTGACCGTCTTCTCGTTCGGGATGGCGCACAAGATCCAGACCGAGCGCTTCCGCCGGCTGCGCGAGCTGCTCGACGGCTCGGGCCGCTCGTACGAGATCTACGTCTCGGCCGCGAACCACGAGACCTCGTCGCTCGAGGACGCGGAGGAGATCTTCCGCGAGATGCACGAGGTGTTCCCGAGCCTGTACTTCCTCGGCAACCTGTCGGACGTGGCCGTCTACAACCAGCTGCGCGCCTCGACGTTCTTCGCCGCGTTCTTCCCGAAGGGCGTGCGCGCGAACAACACGACCGTGGCGGCGGCGATGGAGACCGGTGCGGTCGTGATCACCAACCTCGACGCGTACTCACCCGCCGAGTACGTGCACCTCGAGAACGTGATCGACATCGAGCAGTGCGCGGAGCTGCCCTCCGACCCGGCCGTCCTCGACGGGCTGCGCGACCGGGCGCTGGCGACCGCCGCGTCGCGCGGCTGGGACGACCTCGTGGAGCGGATGTGAGCGAGCGGGCGGAGCGGATCGCGGCGGTCGGCTACGACTACGCCTCGCGTGAGCGCGAGGAGGTCTCGGCCTGCAACCTGTGCGGCTCGACCGATCTGGCCGAGCTCTCGCGGGTCGACCGCTACGGCTATCCGCAGCCGCTGTGGATGTGCCGCCGCTGCGGGCTCGGGTTTCTGTCGCCGCGGCTGACTGCGGCCGAATACGGGGCCTTCTACGAGAACGTCTACCGGCCGCTGGTCAGCGCCTTCCACGGCCGCCGCATCGACGCAGAGACCGTCCAGGACGACCAGCGGGGGTACGCGAGCGAGCTCGTCGAGTTCCTCGTCGGGTCGCTGCCGGCGTCGCCGAAGACGGTGATGGACGTCGGCGGTTCCACCGGCATCGTTGCCGGTGCGCTGCGCGAGGCGTTCGGGTCGGAGTCGACCGTGCTCGACCCGGCGCCCGACGAGCTCGAGGTCGCGGCCGCCGCCGGGATGGAGACGATCGCCGGCTTCGCCGAGGACTACGACCCGGGGAAGCGGCGCTGGGATCTCGTCCTCCTCTGCCAGACGATCGACCACCTGCTCGACGTGCGCGCGACGCTCGAGTCGATGCGCCGGATGACCGCCGCAGACGGTCACGCGTTCGTCGACGTGCTCGACCTCGCGCTCTCCGCGCGCAAGCAGGGCACGGTCGAGGGCGCCGCGAAGATCGACCACCCGTACTACCTGACGCACGACACGGCGGTCGCGTACTTCCTGCGCGCCGGGTTCCAGCCCGTCGCCGCCCGGCTCTCGACCGACGGCCACTGGGGCTTCCTGCTCGCTCCGGCGGAGCCGCGCGACCCGGACTGGAACGCCCTCGGCCGCGAGGCGTCCGCGCTGATCGAGGAGCTGAGCACCGTATGAGGGTGCTCGGGCTCGTGCCGGCGCGCGGCGGCTCGACGCGGGTGCCGCGCAAGAATCTGGCCCATGTTGGCGGGCGTTCGCTGGTGCGCCGGGCCCTGGAGACGTCGCTCGCCGCGGGCTGCTTCGAGGTCGTCGCCCTGTCGAGCGACGACGACGAGATCCTCGCCGAGGCCGACGGTCTCGACGTGGTCGCGCTGCGCCGGCCGCCCGAGCTCTCGACCGAGACGGCACGCGCGCGGGAGTTCGCGCTGCACGCGTTTCGCGAGCTCGGCGACTTCGACGCGCTCGCGATCGTCCAGTGCACGTCGCCGTTCACCGCGCCGGAGGACATCGCCGGGGCGGTGGCGCTGCTCGAGACGAGCGGCGCCGAGTCGGTCGTGACCGTGTCGGTCGCAGACGCGGCACACCACCCGCTGAAGATGAAGCGGCTCGAGGGCGACCGGCTGCGGCCGTACATCGAGGATGACCGGCTGACCCCGTCGCACGAGCTCGAGAAGCTCTGGGTGCGCAACGGCTCGGTCTACGTGTTCCGGCGCGACGTCGTCGAGCGCGGGCTCGAGGCCGACGACATCCGCGGCTACGAGATGCCGCCCGGGCGGTCGTTCGACATCGACACCGCCGAGGATCTCGCGTTCGCGCAGTTCCTCGTCGAGCGGGGCGACCGGGCGTGATCCCCAGGATCTTCCACCAGATCTGGCTCGGCGAGGCCGAGTTCCCCTACGCGGCCGAGCGCGAGACCTGGCGCAAGCACCACCCCGACTGGGAGCACCGGCTCTGGACCGAGGCCGACGTGCCCGCCGACCTCGAGCTGCGCGAAGCGGCGAACCTCCTCCGCCAGCCCGCCGAGCGCGCCGACATCCTCCGGCTCGAGCTGCTCCACCGCCACGGCGGCGTCTACATCGATGCCGACTTCGAGTGCCTGAAGCCGATCGACCCGCTGCTCGACGGCGTGTCCTGTTTCCTCGGTCTGCTCGACTCGGGCCGGGTGTCGAACGCCGTGATCGGCGCCGTCCCGGGCCACCCGCTGCTGACGCGGGCGATGGCGGAGGTGCGCCCGCGGACGACGTACGGGCCGGTCGACCGCGAGGGCACGGGGCCGCTGCTGATCGAGCGGATCCGCCGCGACATCGACGGCGTCACGCTCTTCGAGCACGACGTCTTCTACGCGACCGAGCGCGAGCAGGCCGAGTACGCGTTCCATCTCTCGGCGCGGTCGTGGAAGGACGAGGCCGGCCTGCGCAGCGATCTGGCCCGCGCCGAGCGCGACCGGGCGAGCGCCCGCGAGGACGCGCGGAAGCTGCAGAAGAAGCTCGACGCCGTCGAGAAGGGCGGCTGGATGCGGCGGATCTTCGGCCGGGCGGCGGTACAGTGACCGCCGTGCAGATCGCCGGCAAACCCCTCGGCCCGCGCGTGTTCGTCATTGCCGAGATCGGCAACAACCACGACGGCTCGATCCGCCAGGCGGAGCGGCTGATCGAGGCCGCAGGCGAGGCGGGCGCCGACGCGGTCAAGTTCCAGACCCACATCACCGAGGCGGAGATGTTGCCCTCGACGCCCACGCCGCCGCACTTCGACGAGCCCCGCTGGGAGTTCACCAAGCGCATGGAGCTCTCGAAGGCCGACCACCTCAGGCTGAAGGCGTTCGCGGAGGAGCGCGACCTCGTGTTCTTCTCGTCGCCCTTCTCGGTCGAGGCGGTCGAACTGCTCGAGGAGGTCGACGTGCCGGCGTACAAGGTCGCGTCCGGGGAGCTGAGCAACCCGCCGCTGCTGGAGGCGATCGCGGCGACCGGCAAGCCGGTGCTGCTCTCGTCGGGGATGTCCGGCATGGACGACGTCGAGCGCGCCGCCACCACCCTGCGCGAGCACGGCTCGGAGCTGCTCGTCATGCAGTGCACGTCGAACTACCCGTGCCCGCCCGAGCTGGTCAACCTCCGTGCGATGGCGGCGATGGGCGAGCGGCTCGGGGCGCCGTACGGGCTGTCCGACCACACGCCCGACGTCTGGACGTCGGTGGCCGCCGTCGCGCTCGGCGCGGTCGCGGTCGAGAAGCACTTCACCCTGTCGAAGCGGCTGTACGGGCCCGACCACCACGCGTCGCTGACGCCCGAGGAGCTCACGCGGATGGTCGCGGGTGTGCGGGAGATCGAGGCGGCGATGGGCACCGGGCTGAAGGAGCGCGACCCGTCACTCGACCCGGCACGCGCGACGTTCGAGAAGAGCATCGTCGCGAAGATCCGCATCCCCGAAGGGGCCGTCCTCGCGCCGGAAATGCTGACGACAAAGCGGCCCGGGAACGGCATGTCGGCGCTGTTGATCCACGAGGTTGTCGGGCGCACCACTGCCCGCGAGCTCGACCCGGACGACCAGCTGCAGGAGGCCGACCTTGCCTAAGCGCAAGGTCTGCGTCGTCGTCGCCAGCCGCGCGAACTACGCGCGGATCAAGACCGGGCTCGAGGCGATCCGCGACCATCCCGAGCTGGAGCTCCAGCTCGTGGCGGGCGCGTCGCTCGTGCTCGAGCGGTTCGGCAACGCGCTCGAGGTGGTGACGATGGACGGCTTCGCGCCCGACGCGACCATTCGTTTCATCATCGAGGGCGAGACGCCGGCGACGATGGCGAAGTCGACCGGTCTCGGCCTGCTCGAGCTGCCGACGGTGTTCGAGCTGCTCCAGCCCGACGTCGTGCTCACGGTCGCCGACCGCTTCGAGACGATCGCGACGGCGATCGCGGCCTCGTACATGAACATCCCGGTCGCGCACACGCAGGGCGGCGAGGTGTCGGGCTCGATCGACGAGAGCGTCCGCCACGCGGTGACGAAGCTCGCTCACATCCATTTCCCCGCCACGGCCCTGGCCGCCCGGCGCGTGATCGCGATGGGCGAGGATCCCGACTGGGTGTTCGACGTCGGCTGCCCGTCGATCGACCTCGTCGCGCGCACCGACCTCGGGATGCGCCAGGACGTGCTCCTGCGCTCCGGCGTCGGCGACACGTTCGACCCCGACCAGCCGTTCGTCCTGATGATGCAGCACCCCGTCACGACCGAGTACGGCCTCGGCTTCGAGCAGATCAACGAGACGCTGGAGGCGGTCGCGGCGGTCGGGATGCAGGCGCTCGTCTTCTGGCCCAACGTCGACGCGGGGTCCGAGCACGTCGCCAAGGGCATCCGCACCTTCCGCGAGCTCGGCCGGGCGAACGGCTTCCACTTCTTCCGCAACCTGCCGCCGGAGGACTTCGTCCGGCTGATGGCCCACTGCGCGTGCATGGTCGGCAACTCGTCGGCCGGGCTGCGCGAGGGGTCGTTCCTCGGTACGCCCGCGGTCACCGTCGGCACCCGCCAGCAGGGCCGCGAGCACGGGCCGAACCTCGTCACGGTCGAGCACGACGAGAACGTGATCGCCGACGCGATCCGCGACCAGATCGCCCACGGCCAGTACGAGCGGAGCACGCTGTTCGGCGACGGCACCGCCGGTCGGAAGATCGCCGACAAGCTCGCGGAGGTGCGGCCGTCGGTGCAGAAGAAGCTGATGCTCGACGTCGAGCAGCCCGCCTAGCCCCTCTGTGTCGATGTGTGACGAGCTGCCCGGTTGCGGGCGGTTGGCCCCTACTCTGGCGACATGACGGCTCACGATCTATCCTTACATCACCACAAAAGTAAGGAGGGTGACCCGCGTGGACGTCTCGGCTCGGCTCACATCCAAAGGGCAGCTCACCGTTCCCAAGGCGGTACGTGACGCGCTCGGATTGAAGGTAGGCGACAAGGTCGTGTTCCGCGTCGAAGAGACGCGGGCGGTGATCGCGCGCGTACCCGACCTGCTCGAGCTCGCGGGCACGGTGTCCGTGCCCGCCGAGCTTCGCGGCACCCCCTGGGACGAGGTGCGCCGGAAGGCGTGGGAGGCGCAGACGAAGAGACATCGATGAGCGCCTTTCTGGACACGAACGTCGTCGTCCGGCATCTCACCGGCGATCCGCCCCGACAGGCACGGCGGGCGACGGCCCTTCTGGCCGCTGCCGACGAACTGCTGCTGCCCGACGTGATCGTCGCCGAGCTCGTCTTCGTGCTCGAGTCCTACTACCGGGTTGCCCGTGAGCACATCGTGGATCTCGTCCGAGCAGTGCTGGGCTTTCCCGCGGTGGTCGTCGTCGACGAGTCGCTGCTCCAGCGCGCCCTCGAGGTGTACGAGACGGACCGTGTTCACTTCGCAGAGGCGTACCTGGTCGCGTGCGCGGAACGCGCCGGCGTCCGCCGGGTCGTGTCCTTCGACCGTTCGCTCGACCGAGTTCAGACGATCGAACGGATCGAGCCCTAGCCCGACGCCAGCTTCTCGATCTCGTCCGCCAGCTCTGACCCTGCCGGGCGATCGAGGCCACGGGGGCGTACGAAGCGTTCGAGGAACGCCCTCCGGGCAGCGGCGTGCGGGTCGTCCGTGAGCGCACGTGACAGCTGGTCGAGGTGCTCGTCCAGGCCGGCGGCCTCCTCGACGAAGCCGCCGTCACCGGCGAGGAGGTAGCGGAAGTGCGACGAGCCCGCCTGCCCGGGTGCGAGGTCGCCGACGCCGACCGTCAGGACCGGCCGGTCCGCGATCGCCGCCTCGAGCTCCGCGCTGGTGTTCAGGGCCACGACGGCCTCGGCGGCCGTCAGTTGGTCGAAGAGGTCCTGCGGGCGGCGGCGGAGCGGCGGGACCGCGACGCCTTCGCGTGACGGCTGCCAGGCGGTCCACGCGGGCTCGTCGGCGGCGCCCGGGTGCGGGCGGACGATCGCCTGCACGTCCGCGGGGAGCGCGGCGAGCCAGCGGTCGAGGAACTCCGGCTCCCGCTTCGAGACGTAGCCGGACGAGCCGAGGTACAGCACCGTCGGCCGGGACGGGTCGAGCCCGAACGCCGATCGCAGTGCGTCGCGGCCCGCCGACGGCGACAGCGAGAAGAACTCGTCGAAGCGCGGTGCACCGGTGGCGACGACCGTCTCCGGGTCGAGGCCGTGCAGCTCGACCGCCTCCTGCGCCATCACGTCGTTCCAGACGAACAGCCGGTCTGGCCGCTCGTGCAGGAGCGCCTTGCTGGAGAGGTTGTCCCAGCTGTACACGACGACTCCGACCGGGACGCCGGCGGCGCGGGCCGCGTCGACGACGCCCGCATCGTTGCCGCCGAAGTTGACGCGGCTGATCACGACGGCCGCGTCCAGCCGCAGCTCGCGGATGAACGCGACGAGTGGCTCGCTGGGTGGGATCAGGAGCTCGACCGCGTCGCAGACGGCGGCGAGGGCGGCGAGATCGGGCGCGGTCAGGCCGAACGACGGCGGCTCCGCGGCGTCGGCGGGCCGGTCGTGCGCGAACGCGTGCGCGAGCTTCCGGTAGGCCCGCTTCCGGTTGGCGTGCGCGTCGGCGAGCGGCGGCGCCTCGTAGCGAGCCGCGTCCCGCACGGCGCGAACCAGGCGTTGCGCCGTGTCGAGCCCGTCGTCCCGGCGGTGCGGGTAGAGGACGGTCGAGATGCGCGGGCTCGGGCGCACGGCGGTCTGCGCGTCCAGGTACTTGGCCTTCTTCGCCGAGAGCGCGAGGACGAGCTCGTGCCCGCGGTCGTCCAGGGCCCCCAGCGCCGTCGCGACGTTGCGGAGGTAGTACTTGCGCCCGTGGAAGACGGCGATCTTCACGGTGCGACCAGCTCCATGATCTTCGCGGCCACCAGCGGCGAAACGGGATGCTCGAGCCCCAGCGGCCGGAGAAAGCGCCGGACGAAGTCGCGCTGGGCGGCCGCGTCGTGGTCGCCGCCGAGGACGCGCGCGAGGTTCGCGACGTGCTCGCCGAGGTCGCGCGAGTCGATCACGAACCCGCCCCGCTGCTCGAGCAGGTACTCGAAGTGGACGGAGCCCTCCTGCCCCGGGGCGCTCTCGCCCGCGCGGTAGGTGACGACGGGCACGCCGGCGGCCGCCGCCTCCAGCTCCGCGCTGGTGTTCAGGGCGACGACCACGTCGACCTCGGCCAGCGTGCGGGCCAGGCCCTCGGGCTCGAGTCTCCGGCCCCGCTCCACCGTGAACTCGGCCGACTCGGGCTTCCAGAAGCGCCAGCCGCCGTGCCCCGGGTACGGGCGGACGACGATCCGGGCATCGCGGACGAGCGGGTCGGGCGCCGAGCGGACGGCGGCGAGCCACCGGTCGAAGACCTCGGGCTCGTTGCGCGAGATGTTCTTGGAGGAGCCGATGTAGAGGATCGTCGGCGGCTCGCCCGCGCGAGGCGGACGCTCTCCGACTGACGCGAGCTCGTCGAAGAACGGGTCGAACGTCGGTGCGCCGATCGCGTGCACGCGATCGCGGGCGATGCCGTGCAGCCGCTCCGCCTCGTCCACCTGGAGGTCGTTCCAGACGAGGAGATAGTCGGGGTGCTCGTGCAGGGCGGCCTTGCTCGACAGGTTGTCCCAGCTCCAGACGAGCATGATCGAGGGAACGCCGAGCCGCGCGGTCGCCTTCAGCAGGTCGCGCTCGAATCCGCCGAGGCTGCACCGGCTGACCAGGACGACGGCGTCGACGTCCAGCTCCGCGATCGTCTCGGGCAGGCCCGGGATCGGTGGGAGCTGCCGCTCCACAGCGGTCAACGCCGCGCTCATGCGGGCATGCACGTCGGGCGGCAGCTCCAGCGCTGCCAGCCTCGGGGCAACGTCGAGCGAATCGGGATGGCCAACGTGGTCGAGGAGCCGCCGCGCCGTCCGTAGCCGGGCCCAGCCGGCGTCGGCGAGCTCCGGGTCGTAGAACCGGGCCAGGTCGCAGAGCGCGCGGAAGATCTCGGCGGCGTGATGCTCGGCGCCGGGGCGATGGGTCGGCAGTGCGACCACGGACGTCCCGGGCCGGTGCCGTGCCGCCTCCGGCAGCGGATCCTTGCCCTCGACGCTGGCGACGACCAGCTCGACACCGCTGTCGAGCAGCTCGCCGACGACCCCGGGGAGCGAGCGCGGGAGCGCCCACGGCGACGAGCTGAGGAGAATCTTCATGCCCGGCCGGCGGGGGTGGTGCTGCGGGCGCCTGCGAGCTCGAGCGCCGCAGCGGCGGCGAGCGGCGCGACCGGCGTGTCGAGGCCGCGGGGCCGGACGAACCGCTCGACGAAGCGCGCGATCGGCGCCGGGTCGTAGTCGCCCGCCAGCACCTGCGCCAGTCTGGCGACATGCTCGTCGAGTGTCGCCGCGTCGAGGACGAAGCCGCCTTCGTCCTCGAGCAGATAGCTGAAGTGGATCGAGCCCTCCTGTCCGGGCGCGTCCGCTCCGGCGCGGAACGTCAGCACCGGCCGACGGGCGATCGCCGCCTCGATCTCGGCGCTCGTGTTCAGGGCGACGACCGCGTCGGCCTGCGCGAGCAGGACGGCGAGCGTGGCGGGGTCGATCTTCTCTTCCGCCGCCCGGACCGACACCCGCTCGTCCTGCGGCGACCAGTCGAGCCAGTTCTGGCCCGCCGGGTGCGGCCGTACGACCACATGGGCGTCGCGGAGGCCCGGGTCGGCGCTCGCCCGCACGGCCGCGAGCCAGCGCTCGAAGATCTCCGGCTCGGCCGGGGCGACGTTCGTCGACGAGCCGAGGTAGAGGATGGTGTTGCCGCTGCGTTCGTCGCCTGCCTCCTCGACCTCCGCGAAGAAGCGGTCGAAGTTCGGCGCGCCGAGCACCTCGATCCGCGCGGGGTCGACTCCGTGCAGCGTGGTCGCCTCCCCCGCCTGCAGCTCGTTCCAGACCAGGAGCCGGTCCGGGTGCTCGTGCAGGACGGCCTTGCTCGACAGGTTGTCCCAGCTCCAGACCAGCATCAGGGTCGGGACCCCCAGCGCCCGGGCCGCCTTGATCACCGTGCCCTCGTGGCCCGACAGCGTGCAGCGCGTGACGAGGAAGACCAGATCGGGGCCGAGCCCGGCGAGGGCTGCGGTCAGCTCCGCGACCGGCGGGATCTCCGTCTCGATGTCGCGCAGCGCGCCGTCGACGCGGGCAGACACGTCGTGCGGGAGGCGGAGCGCGGCGAGCGCGGCGAGCGCGTCCTTCCAGTCGGGTTGGCCGGCGAGCTTGAGCAGCCGCCGCGTCGCCCGTTTGCGTGGCCATGAGGCCGCCTCCAACGCGGGATCGCGGAAGCGCATCGCGTCGCGGAAGGCACGGAGGAGCTCGACCGCCTCGGGCTCGTCGACCGGAAGCGACACGAAATCGACCTGCGGGCTGCTCTTCAACTCGGCCGGGATGCGCGGCTTCTTCTGCCTGCGTCCCGAGACGAGGAGCCGCGCACCGGCGCCTGCAAGCTCGACGAAGACGTCCGGGACGTTGCGGAGCAGGCCGGGCGGCGTGAAGACGAGGATGCGCGGCTCCGCGCCGGGCCCGTCCGCGCGCACCGGCGCCGGGACGGCCACGGCGGGGGCTTGGCGGCCCTGTGCGGCCAGCTCGACCACCGTGGAGGCGAGGAGCGGGGTGACCGGGCGATCGAGCCCGCGTGGGCGGACGAAGCGCTCGACGAAGCCCTGGAGCGCCTCGGTGTCCCATTCGCCCCGGACGACGGCGCCGAGCTTCGCGACGTGCTCGTCCAGCGTCAGAGCGTCGAGGACGAAGCCGTTGTTCTGCTCGAGCAGGTAGGTGAAGTGCACCGAGCCCTCCTGGCCGCGGGCCTCGGCGCCGGCGCGGAACGTGAGCACCGGGACGCCGGCGATCGCCGCCTCGATCTCGGCGCTGGTGTTGAGGGCGACGACGGCGTCGGCCCCGGCGAGCAGCTGGGAGAGCGCCGTCGGCTCGATCTTGGCCTGGGGCTCCGAGACCTCGACGTCACCGGGGGCGGTCCAGGTCGACCAGGCGTGCTCGGCCGCCGGGTGCGGGCGCAGGACGACGCGGGCGTCGCGCAGCATGGGCTCGTCCGACGCGCGGACCGCCTCGAGCCAGCGGTCGAAGATCGGCTGCTCGTGCAGCGCGACCTTCGGCGACGAGCCCAGGTAGAGGATCGTCTTGCGCTCCGACCGGGTGGCCGGTGCGTTTTGCAGCTCCTCGAAGAAGGCGTCGAAGTTCGCGGCGCCGAGGGCGGTGACGCGCTCCGGCGGGATGCCGTGCAGCTCCGCCGCCTCCGAGACCTGTAGCTCGTTCCAGACGAGCAGGTGGTCGGGGTGCTCGTTCAGCGCGGCCTTGCTGGAGAGGTTGTCCCAGCTCCAGACGAGCATGACCGTCGGCAGGTCGAGTGCGCGGGCCGCCTTGATCACGTCCTGCTCGGGCCCGCCGAGCATCACCCGCGAGACGAGCAGCACCGCGTCGGCGCCGACTGCCGCCATCGCCGCCTCGAGCGCCGGGTCGGCGGGCAGCAGCCGCTCGACCTCGCGGAAGGCGCGGCCCGCCCGGTCGTGCGTCGTCGGCTCGAGGTGGAAGCCGGCCGCCTGCTTGGCGATGCCGTTTGCATCGGGGTGCTTCGCCAGCTTCAGGAGCCGCCGGGCCGCGCGCGCGCGCGGGTATCTCGCGCCACGAAGCCCCGGTCCGAGGAAGCGGGTGAGGTCGGCGGCGGCGCGGAACATCGCGATCGACCCTGCAGGCGCATCGGTTCGCTCGAGCGGCAGGGCCACGGTGGACACGCGCTCGTGGGTTGCGATCACGTCGGGCAGCGGTCCCGCCGAACCGGCGAAGACGAGCTCGGCACCCCCGTCCAGCAGCGCCAGGAAGAGTCCGGGAAGGCGCTTGACGGGCGGCGGGCTCGAAACGACGAGCAGGCGCAGCGGAGAATCGCTCATGGGCACACAGGATGCCGCCCCGCACGGCGGTGCGCGCGGCGAAGCGACTCTACCGGGTGGGGGATTGCCCGAAGGGCCCCTGGCTAGACTTAGAGCCGATTCCCGGCGCCCCAAGGCGGGACGGTGGGCGAGATGATCGAGATGGACAGCGTGGTTGACACCCGAGGCCGCCCCGAGGCGGTTCAATGAGCACGATCGCCCATCGGCGGAAGAAAGCCGCCGCCGCGGCCCGTGCCAAAGAGCCGCCCGTCGTCGCCTTCGAGCCCTGGAGGCACGGCGCGATCCCCCGGATGCACGAGGCGTGGTACCACCGCCGGCTGCTCGGGTACACGTCGGCGCAGTTCATCCTCAAGCGATATCGCCAGACGTACCTCGGCTGGCTCTGGATCGTCCTCCGGCCCGCCATCCAGATCGCGACCACGACGCTCTTCGTCGGCGGCTTCCTCCAGGCGCAGTACGGCGATCGGCCGGCAATCATCTTCATCTCGTTCTCCGGGGCAGGCTGGATCATCTTCGAGCGCGCCTTTCACTGGGGGATGCGCTCCGTGCGGATGACGGCGGCGCTTTCCAAGGGCCTGCACATGCCGCGTTTCCTCGCGGCGGTCTCGGCCGCGGCGCCCGCCTTCGTCGACTTCTTCATGCACTTTCTGGTCGCGATGGGTGCGGTCGCCTTCTTCATCATCACGCAGGGGACGAACTACCTCGCGCCGCCGCCGCAGTGGATCATCGCCATCGTCGGTCTCATCTGGATGGTGTCCTGGGGCCTGGTGATCGGTCTGATCACCGGCCCGCTGATGATGATCACGAAGGAGGTCCGGTACCTCCAGACGTACGTCCTCCAGCTGTGGATGATCGTCACGCCGGTCGTCTACGACATCAACCACATTCCGGAGAAATACCGGGCGATCGCCGAGTACAACCCGCTGACGGCGCCGATCGAGATGATCCAGTTCGGCTTCCTGAGCACGTCGCCGGTTCCGTTCAAGTCCCTCGCCACCTCGCTGATCACGTTCACCATCCTCCTCTTCGGGTCGCTCAGCCTCTTCAGCAGGTTCGAGCGCGCCGCGGTTGCCCGGCTCTAGCCGATGCGCCGGACACTCTCCACAGCCGAGGCGGCGGCGCTGCCGGCCGACGTGGTCTACTCGGTGCAGGCCGTGTCGAGGGCGCTCCCGCCTCCGTTCAGGCCCGTTCCTCCCTGGCTCGCCCGTGTCCTTCCAAAGAGCGGTCTGGCCGGCTCCGGAGACCGAGGGGACGACACCGCGATGGACGACGAGGACGGCGACGACGAGATCGACGACGAGTTCGAGGAGGAGGAGAACGCCACACTGCACGAGGTCAGCTTCGACCTCCATCCGGGCGAAGGGATGGGGATCGTCGGCGCCGACCGCAACGGGATCACGACGTTGGTTCGCATCCTGATCGGCGGCATGCCGCCGACGACCGGCAGGGTGGTGTTCCGCGGCCACGTCGCACCGATCACGAACCGCGAGCTCTCCCGTCTGATCGGGAACACGAGCGAGAAGAAGTCCGTGACGGTCGTGGGCAACTACTTCCACTGGCCTCTGGCCGTGATCAAGTCACGCTGGGCCGAGATCGAGGAATTCGCAGGGCTGCACGAGACCGACGATGCTGCCTCGAACAAGCGGGTCAAGCAGCGAACCCGGCGCCTCCTCATCTCGGCGGCACTCCACATGGACGCGACGGCATACGTGATCGACTCGAGCATCCATGACGAGCCGGCGTTCGGCCTCCGCTGTCTCGATCTGATCGCCCAGCGCCAGCGCGAAGGTGCGGTGGTGATCCAGGCCGCACGGATGGGGGTGGAGGCGGTCGCAGGGCTGTGCAATCAGGTGATCTGGCTCGAGGACGGGCACGTGACGTACTCGGGACGGCCGGTCGACGTGGCGGCCGAGGTGCACCGGCACGAGAAGGCCAAGGTCGCTCCCCATCTGGTGCCCGTTTCCGCCGTGCTGTCTCACCGAAGGCGACCCCGTTCAGTTCGGTGAGGGCTGGGGGAAGCTCGACTTCGAGCTGCATCTCCTCCGGAAGGACATCGAGATCGGTCTCACGCTCGAGTTGACCGACGAGTTCGGCCAGGTGGTCATGCTGCGCGATCCCCAGCTCGTGGAGGTCGGAGAGCCTGGGATATTCAAGCTCCGCCTCGGCATCCCACCGGCCCTTCTCAACGAGCCGAAGTACCACGCCAGTCTGATCGCGGAGATCGCGATCGTCGGCCACGAGCCTGCGCCGCCGCGTGAGCTCATCTCCTTCGACATCGCCGTGGCTTCCGGGCGGATCGGCGGCGACGACGAGCCGGGGCACATGGTGCTCCTGCCGATCGCCGACGAGGGGCTCGAAGCCTCGCCGGCCGACGTCCAGTGGGACGTGAGCCGTGCAAGCGACTGAGCCGTGCGGCCGTGCCGGCCGCCCGAGCCGGCCGCCGCCCCGGGCCGGCGGCGCCGGAGCTCCGCATCCTGTTCTTCATGGAGTACCTCGGCCGCTACCTGCGGTTCTTCGACTCGGTGATCCGTGAGCTGCTCGAGCGCGGCCACGAGGTCCACCTCGTCTTCGAGCGCGAGGACGGCGCGCCCGGCCCGCTCGACAAGGCGTGGCTGAAGCGCATGTCGAAGCACCCGCACTTCCACTCGAGCAGCACGCTCGCCTGGCGCCGCGATCCCTGGTTCCGCGTCGCCCGGCCGGTGCGGGGCGCCTACGACTACATCTACTTCCTCAAGCTCGGCCAGGAACGCGCCCCGTACCTGCTGACACGAGCGCGCCGGCGCGCCCCGCGCACGTTCAAGCTGGTCATGCGGATCCCCGGGATGACGACCGGGCCGATGCTGCGGTTCTGGTCGGCGGTGCTCGGCGTCTGCGATCGCGCGATCCCCGACAGCAAGCGCGTCCAGCGGCTGATCCGCGGCTACAAGCCCGACGTCGTGCTGGTCACGCCGCATCTGATGCCGAGCTCCACCGACACGCACTACGCGCGCAGCTCGATCGGCGCGGGCGTCCCCACGGGCGTGTGCATCGCCAGCTGGGACAACCTGTCGAGCAAGCAGCTGCTCCTGTGCGAGCCCGACCTCGTCACCGTGTGGAACGAGACCCAGAAGCAGGAGGCGGTGTCGCTGCACGGCGTTCCGGCCGACCGCGTGGTCGCCACCGGCGCCCAGTGCTTCGACCACTGGTTCGGCTGGCCGCCGCGATCACGGGAGGAGTTCTGCGCCCACATCGGGCTCGACCCGGCGAAGCCGTACATCCTCTACGCGGGCGGGTCGCTGTTCCCGTCGACGATGACCGAGGCCGAGTTCTGCCAGAAGTGGATCGAGGCGGTGCGCGCCAGCGACGAGCCCGCGCTGCGCGACGCGAGCATCCTGATCCGGTCGCATCCCGAACCGGAACAAGGAGTGGCGCAACGTCGACTGGAGCGTGTACGAGGACGTCGTGCTCTGGCCGCGGGTGGTCGTGTGGCCGGTCGAGGAGGACACGCGCGCCGACTACTTCGACTCGATCTACCACAGCGCGGTCGTCTTCGGCGTGAACACGAGCGCGATGATCGAGGCGGGCATCATCGGGAGGGCCGTCCACACGATCAGCGTCCCCGAGTTCGCCATGTCACAGGGTGGAGTGCTCCACTACCGCTACCTGCGGGAGGTCGGCGGCGGGCTCGTCCAGGTGTCGGAGACGCTCGACGAGAACGTCCGGTGGCTCGGCGACGTCATGGCCGGGCGCGACAAGGAGGGCGAGGAGGCGGCACGGCGGTTCACGGAGCTGTTCGTCCGGCCGCAGGGTGTCCAGCTTCCGTCGACGCCCGTCTTCGTCGACGCGATCGAGGGTCTCGCCGCGCGCGGGCCGAGCGAGCATCCGCCTGCCTCCCGCTGGTTGCTGCTCGTGCGCGCGCCGCTCGCACTGATCCGGATCCCCCACTTCTTCACGAAGGTGCGCCAGAAGCTCGTGCACGAGTGGGGCAAGCTGCGCTCCGCGCACGGGTAGGCCGCCGGATGCGCGTCCTCTTCTCGGCGGAGACGCCGCTCACGCTGACGAGCTACCAGTCGGTGCTGCGCGAGCTCGGCGAGCGCGGTCACGAGGTCGTCGTCGTCATCCACCAGGAGCGCGAGATCGGCTGGCGCGACCGGCTGCTGGAGGAGGTGGCCGCGCCGCACGTCACGATCGAGCCCGCGGCGGCGCCGAAGGGCGACCGCTGGCTGGAGCTCTCGGCCGACCTCCGCTCGTCGCTCGACCTGTTCCAGTTCCTCGGGCCGCGCTTCAACGAGACCTATCGCGCCCGCGCGTGGAAGCGCGCGCCGAAGCCGGCCGCCGCCCTGGCGCGGTCGCCGCTCGGCCGCAGCGCGGCGGCGAGGCGCGCGATCGGGGCGATGTTCGAGCTGGCCGAGCGGGCGGTGCCGACGAACGCCGAGATCGAGCGGTCGCTGGCCGCGCTGAAGCCCGACGTCGTCCTGTTCACGCCGTACCTCGGCCTGCGCTCGATCCAGCCCGACTTCCTGCGCGCGGCGCAAGCGCTCGGGCTGCGCTCGGCGATCTGCGTGAAGAGCTGGGACAACCTCTCCAGCAAGTCGGTGATCCGCCCCGTCCCCGACCGGCTGTTCGTCTGGAACGAGGTGCAGCGCGGCGAGGCGGCGTCCCTGCACGGCATTCCGCCCGAGCGCGTCGTCGTCACGGGCGCCCAGTGCTTCGACGACTGGTTCGACTGGCCGCCTCGCCCGCGGGACGAATTCGCGGCGCGGGCCGGGCTCGACCCTTCGAAGCCGATCGTCCTCTACGCATGCTGCTCGCCGTGGACGGGACAGTCGGAGGTTCCCTTCGTCCGCCGCTGGGTCGCCGCGCTGCGCGCGCACGGCGGGCCGCTCGCCGAGGCGGGCGTGATCGTCCGGCCCCACCCGAAGCGCCCGCAGACCTGGCGCGACGAGGACTTCGACGACCTGGCAGGCGTGTCGGTGTTCCCGCGTGACGCCCACGCCCCGACCGACCACGAGTCGAAGGCCGACTACTTCGACTCGATCTATCACTCGGCCGCCGTCGTCGGCCTGAACACCAGCGCGATGATCGAGGCGGCGATCGTCGGCCGGCCCGTGCTGACCGTGCTCGACCCGGAGTACGAGCGGGTCCAGCAGGGGACGCTGCACTTCCGCTACCTCCTCGAGGTCGGCGGCGGCCTGCTCACGGTCGCGCGGACGCTCGAGGAGCACACCGGCCAGCTCGAGCGGGCGATCGCCGGCGAGGACGACGCCGAGCAGCGCACCCGCGCGTTCGTCTCCGAATTCGTGCGTCCGTTCGGCCTCGAGGTCGCCGCGACGCCGCTGTTCGTCGACGGGGTCGAGCGCTTCGCCCGGAGCGCTGCACCGCGCCCGCAGCGGACGCCCGCGTCGCTGCTGCCGCTGCGGCCGCTGCTCGTCCCGCTTGCCGCGCGCGCGGGGCGCTGATGCGGATCCTCTTCCAGCTGGCCTACCCCGCGTTCCTACGCATGTACGGCGGGACGATCCGGCTGCTCGCCGAACGCGGGCACGAGGTGCTGGTCGCCTACGACCGTCCCGAGAAGCGCGGAGACGGGACGGCGTTGCCCGACGGCGTCCAGGTCGTCGCCGCGCTGCCGTCGCCGACTCGGCGCGTCGAGCCGGCCATCGGGCGTCTGCGCGCCTCGGCCGACTACCTCCGCTACACGGATCCGCGCTTCGCCGGGGCGCCGTACCTGCGCACGCGCCTGGAGAAGAACCTCGACGGACGCTTGCGCGCGTTGACCCGCCTGCCGTACGGCTCGCGCCGCGGGCGGGCCGGCCTCCACGCGGCCCTTGCTCTGGAGAGGCTCGTTCCCACGGACGGCGGGGTCACGCGTGCGCTCGCCGGGCTCGCGCCGGACGTGACCGTCGTCTCGCCGCTGATCGGCCGCGGCGCCCGCAGCCGCGCGCAGACCGACACGGTCAAGTCGGCCCGGAAGCTCGGCATCCCGGTCGCGTTCGCGGTGGCGAGCTGGGATCACCTGACGACGAAGGGGACGGTCAAGGCGCAGCCCGACCGTACGCTCGTCTGGAACGACCTGCAGGCGCGCGACGCGGCGGAGCTGCACCGGGTTCCGCGCCGGAGCGTGGTCGTCACCGGCGCGCAGCTCTTCGACCCGTGGTTCGAGCGCGGGCCGAGCACGACGGCCGACGAGCTCGCCGCCCTCGTCGGCGTGTCGCCGCCGTACGTCCTCTACGCCGGGTCGTCGCCGAACATCGCACCCGCCGAGACGGAGATCCCGTACGTGCGCCGCTGGGCCGAGGCGCTGCGCGGTGCCTTCCCCGACCTCGGCGTCCTGGTGCGCCCGCACCCGTACAACGTCGAGGCTTGGGCGGGCGTCGACGACCTCGCCGTCGCTCCGCGCGTCCAGCCGCAGGTGCCGATGACCGAGGCCGACGATGCGCTCTACTTCGACTCGATCCACCACGCCGCCGCCGTTGTCGGCATCAATACCAGTGCCATGGTCGAGTCGTTCATCCAGCGCAAGCCGGTGCTGACCCTCCGCGACCCCGCGTTCGCCGAGACGCAGGAGGGGACGCCGCACTTCAAGGAGCTGCGTGCGGCGGCCGGGCCGGCGCTCCGAACGGCGGGCTCGGTCGAGGAGCACGTCGATCAACTGCGCGAGACGCTCGCCGATCCGGGCCGGACCGAGGAGGCTGCGACATCGTTCCTGCGCGTCTTCGTGCGCCCGCGCGGTCTCGACCGGCCGGCGACGCCGATCGTCGCGGACGCGATCGAAGGACTGGCCCGGTGACCGTGCTCGTCCACATCGGGTACCACAAGACCGGCACGAACTGGCTGCAGCGGCTGCTGTTCTCCGACCCCGAGACCGGCTACCGCTGGCTGGGCAAGCGGCCGTCGTCGCACCCGGTGCGACGGATCGTGCGCGACCGGCCGTTCGAGTTCGACGCCGCCGCCGTGCGGGCCGCGTTCGAGCCGATGGTGCGCGACGCGGAGGAAGCAGGGTTGCTGCCGGTCGTCTCGCTGGAGCGGCTCTCGGGGCACCCGCTCTCGGGCGGGTACGACGGCTGGGAGATCGCCGGCCGGATCCGGGCGGTGTTTCCGGAGGCGCGCGTCCTCGCTGTCGTCCGCGAGCAGCGCAGCGCGGTCGTGTCGATGTACAAGGGTTACGTCCAGCAGGGTGCGGCGGGCACGATCGATGATTTCCTGCGGCCGCCGACGTCACGCAGCGAGCGGGTGCCACTGTTCAACCGGCGGTACTTCGAGTACGACCAGCTGATCGCCCACTACCGAGAGCTGTTCGGCCCGGAGAACGTGCACGCGCTCGCCTTCGACCAGTTCGTCGAGGACGGTCGCGGGTTCATCGCGGGGATCGGAGAGTTCGCGGGCCGCCCGATTCCGGCAGGCGTCCTCGACCGGCTGCCCTACACGCAGCGCGAGAACGCCCGCACCGCCTCGGCGCTGACGCTCTCGCTGACGCGCCTGCTCAACCACCTCGGGCCGCCGACCGAGCTGAACCCGACGCCGCCTGTCCGCTCGAAGGCCGTCCGCGGCCTCGCGCGGCGGATGGAGGAGAGCGATGCGCTGAACGGGCGTCTCACCCGCCGGCTCGCGGCCAGGCGCGAGGCCGACCTGCGCGCGGCGGTCGACCGCTGGGCAGGCAAGAAGTTCGCCGGGAGCAACCGGCGGCTCGAGCGGCTGCTGGGCGTCGACCTCGGTGCCTACGGCTGGACGACCTAGCTCAGGCGACCTCCGTCTCGGGCTCGGGCCCGCCGCGGATCTTCTCCGCGGCCAGGCCGACGAACGCTCCGGCGAAGGCGAGCGGGGCCAGCACGCAGCGCAGCAGGGCGGTGCCGGGGGCAGTCGACGTCCGCTGCACGGTCAGCCGCCCGACCGCCTCTACCTCGTCGGCGAGGATCGGCGCTGTCGGCCGGTCGAGCCCGCGCGGGCGGAGGAACGACTCGACGAAGCGACGCGTCTGCTCGTCGCGCTCCGGGTCGTCCTCGAGCGCAGCGGCGAGCTGGTCGAGGTGCTCGCCGGGCATGGCGCCGACGTGCAGAAAGCCTCCGTTCTCGGCGAGCAGGTAGCGAAAGTGCAACGTGCCCTCCTGCGTGCCCGCGAACTCCTCGGTGCGCGGCGACAGCACCGACCGGCCGAGGATCGCCGCCTCGAGCATCGTGCTCGTGTTCAGGCCGACGACCGCCGCGCAGTAGGCGAGCGAGTCGTAGAAGTCCGCGCGGGCGTCGCCCCCGTCGGGCTGCGCGCCGCCGCGCGGCCACACCACGGCGTGGGGATCGCCCAGGTCGACGTCGCGCCACTGGGACGCGTTCTGCGGGTGCGGACGGGCGAGCACGCCGACGTCGCGGAGCCGCGGATCGGCACGCAGCGCCTCCAGCCAGCGGACGACGAAGGCGGCCTCCTCGTCGCGGGCGATGAACGAGGACGAGCAGGCGTAGAGCACGAACGGGCGCCCGGGGTCGAGCCCCACCTTCGCCGCGAAATCCTCCCGCGACATGCTCGGCCGGCGGTCGAACCACTCGTCGAACTTCGGCGCACCGGTGGCGATCGTCCGCCCGGCGGTGATCCCGTGCATCTCGGTCGCCTCGGCGACCTGGATCTCGTTCCACACCAGCACGCGGTCGGGGGTCACGCGGATCAGCCCCTTGCCGGTCAGGTTGTCCCAGCTGGCGATCGGGATCGCACACGGGATCGCGAGCCTGCGCGCGCTCTTCACGTACTCGACCTGGGTGCTCGCAAACTCGACCACCGGGGAGACGAGCACGGCGTCGGGCTTCCGGTCGCGCAGAAAGTCGTCCACGACTCTCGCCGTCGGGATCGCCCGCTCGACGGCGCCGAGCCTCGACACGAGCCGCCGCGACAGCTTCGCGTCGGTGTCCGACTGGACGCGCCGGATCAGCCGCAGCGTCAGCGACCGGGTCAGCGGGTCGATCGCCCGTGCGGTTCGGACGTGGTCGGTCAGCTTGCGCGCCATCCGCGCGCGCAGCGCGGGGGCGTCCGCGTAGCGCGGGTCGGCGTAGCGGCCGAGATCGATCAGCGCGCGGACGAGCCCGGCCATCGGCCGCCAGCCGTCCCGACGGCCCCGCATCGGCGCCTCGGCGACCGTGATGTTCGGGTGGCCCGCGGCCAGGTCGAGCGCCAGCCGCGAGTCGCCCGCGTCCTTCTCCAGGCGCGTGAAGGCGAGCTCGACGGTGTTGCCGCGCTCGGCGAGCTCCTGGACGGTCGAGCCGAAGAAGCGGAGGTAGCCGCTGTGCAGCATGAACCAGACGAACCGCTGGCCCTCGGCGCCCGTTTCCATCGGCGCTGAGAGTAGAGGATCGTGCCGGTCCGGCGGCTACGATTCGGCCTGCAGCCTGCCGGAAGGCCGGGCGCGCACGATGACCATTCTCTTCGTGATCAAGAACACCGCGAACCTGCGGACGCTTGCGCCCGTCGTCCGGGCGCTGGCCGAGCGTGGCCACACGCTGCGGATCGCATGCCGCGACGTCAAGTCGGCGGAGTCGCGCGCCCAGATGGAGGAGCTCGTCGCCGACAGCCCCAACATCACCCTGATCGACCACCCGTTCGTCCGCGAGTCCGGGTGGAGCGACCTGGCCGCGCCGATGCGCCGGACGATCGACTACCTGCGCTATCTCGAGCCGGTCTACCGGGACGCGCCGAAGCTCCGCGCGCGGGCCGAGTCGGAAGCACCACCGGCAGGTCGCCGGCTCGGCAGCGTCGTCCGCCCGATTCCCGGCGCGCCCGCCGCGGCACGCTGGACGCTGCAGGGCGTCGAGCGCTGCATCGAGCCGCCGCCGCGGGCGGTTGCGTTTCTCGCGGAGGAGCGCCCCGACGTGATGATGATCACGCCGCTGATCGGTTTCGGCACGTTCCAGGCCGACCTCGTCCGCGCCGCGAAGCGGCTCGGCATCCCGGTCTGCTTCCCCGTCCGGAGCTGGGACAACCTGACCAACAAGGGCCTGCTTCGCGAGCCGCCCGACCAGGTGCTCGTCTGGAACGACCTCCAGAAGCAGGAGGCGGTCGAGCTGCACGGCGTTCCGGCCGAGTCCGTGGTTGTCACGGGCGCGCCCGCGTACGACCACTGGTTCGACTGGCAGCCGGGGCTGACGCGCGAGGAGTTCGGCGTCGCCGCCGGGCTCGACCCGAACCGGCCGATCGTGCTCTACGCCGGCTCGTCCGAGTTCATCGCCCCCGACGAGCCCGCGTTCGTCCGGCGGTGGGTGGAGGCGGTACGCGCGCAGGGCGGCTCGCTCGCCGATGCAGGGCTCCTCGTCCGCCCGCATCCGCTCGCCGCTTCGGGCTTCCACGAGCTCCGGATCGACGACCCCCAGGTCTCGGTCTGGCCGGGTGACGGGGAGTTCCCGCTCGCCGGCGAGGCGCGGCAGAACTACTTCGACTCGATCTACCACTCGGACGCCGTCGTCGGGATCAACACGAGCGCCCAGATCGAGGCGGCGATCGTCGGCCGGCCCGTCTACACGATCCTCGCCGAAGAGTTCGCCGAGACGCAGCAGGGCACGCTCCACTTCCGCTACCTCGCCGACGAGGAGTTCGGGCACCTCCATGCCGCCGCGACGCTCGAGGAGCACGCCGCGGAGCTGCAGCGGGCGGTGGACGGCGACGTCCCGGGTGACCTGAACGAGCGGTTCCTGCTCCGCTTCGTGCGGCCGTTCGGGCTCGACGTGCCGGCGACGCCGCGCGCCGCCGACGCGATCGAGGAGCTCGCCGCCCGTGGGCCGCTTCCCGAGCAACACGCGCCCGCGCTCGCGCCGGCCGTTCGGCTCGCCCTCCGGCCGTTCGCGAACCACGCGGCCGCCGAGCGGCGCCGCCAAAAGGAGGCGCGGCAGAAGCCGAAGCCCGAGGACGAGCTGAAGCTCGCCGTGCGCACACTCGCCCGCTCGAGCCCGGGGTCGGTGCTCCTCGCCGGGCCGTGGCTCGGCGACCCCGTCCACGAGCTCCTCTACTGGATCCCGTTCCTTCGCTGGTCGACGGTCGCCGTGCCGGAAGTGAAGGGCCGCCTGGCGGTCGTCGCCCGGCGCGACTCCGCCCACTGGTACTCGGGCCTGGCCGCGCGCATCCTCGTGCTCGAGGACGGCGAGAATCCCGGCGCCGACGTCGTCCTGCTCGAGCCCGCTCTCGTCGAGCGGCAGGTGGAGGCGCTGGCCGGCCAGCAGCCGTTCGCGCGGCTCCACGACCGGCGGCTCGACTTCGCGCCGTTGCCCGTTCCCGACGGCGACCTCCCCGGCGAGGCGCGGACCGCCGCGATCGCCCGCTCCGGCAGCTACACGGGCGCCTGGGGCGCCGACGCGTGCCTCGCGGTGCTCCTCGGCTTCCCGGCGACCGTCACCGATCTGCCGGAGCAGAGCGCCGGCGATTTCCGCCTGCTCGAGCGCCTCGCGCAGGGGTCGTTCGGGGCCGCCACGGTCCTCGACCGCGAGGCATCGCCGGCCGGGGTCGCGTGAAGATCCTCTTCGTCCTCCACCACGCCGGGGTCGGCCCTTTCGCCCGGACGCTGCGGCTCCTGGCCGAGCGCGGCCACCGGATCGAGGTCGTCTTCCAGCGCGTGAAGACGGCCGAGTCGCAGCACGACCTGGAGCGCCTCACGGCGGAGTTCCAGGCGATCACGGTCGGGCGTGCGCCGGGCCGCGGCAACTCCGACTGGAGCCCGCTGGCGCGGAAGCTGCGGAACACGATCGACTACCTCCGCTACCTCCAGCCGCGCTACCGCGCGGCCGGCAAGCTGCGCGCCAGGGCCGAGCGGAATGCGCCCGTCGCGGGCAGGCGCCTGGCGGGCTGGGCGCGCGTCTTCGGGCCGCCCGGCGTCGCGGCGATGCTCGGGACGCTCCGGCGGGTCGAGCGCTGCCTCCCGCCGCCGCCGTCGTTCGAGCAGTACCTCCGGGGCGGAGGCTTCGACCTCCTGCTCGTCACGCCGCTGATCGAGCTGGGCTCGTCCCAGGCCGACTGGCTGCGGGCCGGCAAGCGGGCCGGCATCCGCACCGGCTACCCCGTGCTCAGCTGGGACAACCTGACCAACAAGGGCCTCCTGCGCGACGTCCCCGATCGCGTCTTCGTCTGGAACGAGGTGCAGGCCGGCGAGGCGGAGAAGCTCCACGGCGTCCCGCGCGGGCGGGTCCGCGTGACGGGGGCGCAGCCGTTCGACCACTGGTTCGAGTGGGGGCCGAGCCGCTCCCGCGAGGACTTCTGCACCGAAGTTGGGCTGCGGGCCGACCGCCCGATCCTGTTGTACGTCTGCTCGTCGGGGTTCATCGCTCCCGACGAGCCCGCGTTCGTGCGGCGGTGGATCGCCGACCTGCGTGCCCGGGACGGTGCGCTCGCCGAGGCCGGGCTGCTCATCCGGCCGCACCCGCTGTTCGCGACCCAGTGGGAGGGTGTCGATCTCGGCGACGCCCAGGCCTCCATCTGGCCGGCCCACGGCGAGGATCCGTCCTCCGAGCAGTCGCGCCGGAACTACTTCGACTCGATCCATCACTCGGCGGCGATGGTCGGCATCAACACGACCGCGCAGATCGAGGGCGCGATCGTCGGCCGCCCGGTGCACACCGTCCTCGCCGACGAGTTCCGCCTCACCCAGGAGGGCACGCTGCACTTTCACTACCTGGAGGACGGCGAGTCGGGCGAGCTGATCGTCGGCCGGACGTTCGACGAGCACGCCGCCCAGCTCGAGGAGTCGCTTCGCGGCCGCGACGACGAGGGCCGCAACGAGCGGTTCCTCCGCTGGTTCGTCCGGCCCCTCGGGCTCGACGTTCCCGCGTCGGAGCAGCTCGCGTCGGCGGTCGACGAGCTGGGCCGCGACCCTGCACCGGCCCCGGATCCCGGCCCTGCGCTGCAGCGGCCGGTTCGGTTCGTGCTGCGCCCGTTCGCGCGTACCGCCGCCGACCGCGCCACGGAGCGCAGGCGTGCGACCGACAAGCGCCGCCACCCTGAGCACCATCTGCGCAAGCGGGCGCTGAACATGTCCCGGCACTCGACGCGGGCTCCCGCCGTCTTCGGCCCCTGGCTCGGGGACGAGATCGGCGAGCTGCTCTACTGGATCCCGTACCTGCGCTGGGTGCAGACCGCGACCGTCGGCCTCGGGAACCGTTTTTACATCCTGCGCCGCCCCTCGACTGCGTCGTGGTACGACGGGCTCGGGTATCGCCAGATCGATGCCGAGGCGCAGGTGGAGAAGGCGCGGCTGCCGGAGGTGCTCGGCGTCCAGTCCAACCGGTACCTCACCCTCGGCTGGGACGAGGTCGAGCGCGTGCGCGGGGAGCTGGCGAGCCACACCCCGCACCGGAGAATCCAGCGCCGGCTGCTCGAGTTCGCACCGCTGAAGCCGCCCGCCGGCGCGGCGGAGCTCGATCTGCCCGCGTCGTTCGTCGCCGTTCGCGGCGCCTCCGCCGAGCTCGACGTGCCGACGGTTCCGCTCGACGGTCTCGACCGTGAGCGGGCGACGGCGGTGATCTCGCGCTCCGACGGCTTCGTCGGCGCCTACGGGATCGACGCCTTCCTCGCGCCGTTGCTCGGCGTTCCCGCCGTCGCCTTGCGCGAGGCCGAGGACCCGGGCGCCGATCGCGATCTCCGCCTCGCCTCGTACTTCCTCGGCCGGGCGCCGTTCGGAGCCCTGGAGACAGTGGCGCCGGCTGACGCCTCCGGTGCGATTGTGCGGATGCTCCAGGGGCGCCACGAACCTGCGCCGGCTCCGGCCTAGACTTCACACGCGATGACGGACGAGTACGCCGACCTCTGCCGCGTGCGGCTCGATCACCTGGTGCATGTCCGCGAGCCGCTCGTGCTGGTCTCACAGGTGCAGCGCAGCGGCGGCACGCTGCTCAGTCAGCTGTTCGACGGGCACCCCGAGTGCCACGCCCACCCCAGCGAGATCTACATCGGCCACCCGCGCAAGTGGGAGTGGCCGCCGATCGACCTGGCCGATCCCGGCAGCTGGTTCGAGCTGCTGTACGAGAGCCCGGTCGAGCTGCACCTCCGCGAGGGCTACGTGAAGGAGAAGGAGGCGAGGGACGCCGGCGACGAGGTCTTTCCGTTCCTGTTCCTGCCGGCGTTGCAGCGGCAGGTCTTCGACCGGTGCGTCGCCGAGCGGCCGCCGGCGACCGAGCGCGACGTGCTCGACTGCTACTTCACCTCGTACTTCAACGCCTGGCTCGACAACCAGAACCTCTACTCGGGCCCGAAACGCGTCGTCACCGGCTTCACACCGCGGCTGGCGCTGGAGCCGGGGAACGCCGAGCGGTTCTTCTCGGCGTACCCCGACGGGACGATCGTCTCGATCGTGCGCGACCCCGGCGGCTGGTACGAGTCGGCGCGCACCTACCGCTCCGCCTACGGCGACGTCGACGAGGCGATCGGCCTCTGGGCCGCGTCGGCCCGCTCGGCGCTCGACGCGCGCGAACAGTGGGGTGAGCGCGTGCTCGTGCTGACGTTCGAGCAGCTCGTGCTCGAGACCGAGACGACGATGGGGCTGGTCGCGGACCGGATCGGGATCACGATGTCGCCGGAGCTGCTCGTCCCGACCTTCAACGGCCGGCCGGTGCGGGCAAACTCGAGCGAGCGCGGGCAGGCCCACGGCATCGTCCGCGAGCGCACCGAGGCGTACCGCGACCGGCTCGACCCGGAGACGATCGAGCGGATCCGGCAGCTCGCGGGTGACCTGTACGAGCGCGCGGCGGCCGTCCCGGCGTGACGGTGCTCGTCCACATCGGCTACGCCAAGACGGCGACGAGCTGGCTCCAGGAGCACCTGTTCGCGAACGAGGGCACCGGGCTCGGTTGGATCCGCAAGGACGCGGGGAACCCGGTACGGCGGCTGATCGACGACGACCCGCTCGACTTCGACGCGGCCGCGACCCGCGCCGCGATCGACCCGTTGCTCGACGCTGTGCGCGGGCGGGGCCTGGTACCCGTCGTCTCGGTCGAGCGGCTCGTCGGGCACCCGTTCTCGGGCGGCTACGACTCGAAGGAGATCGCCGACCGGATCGCCGCCGTCTTCCCGGAAGGCCGGGTGCTGGAGGTGATCCGCGAGCAGCGCTCGATGATCCTGTCGACGTACAAGCAGTCGGTACGGGCGGGCAGCGCCGCCACCGTCGAGGAGTTCCTCGACCCGCCGCGGTCGAAGAGCCGCCGCGTCCCGTGGTTCGACTTTCGCTTCTTCGAGTACGACCGGCTGCTCGGCCGCTACCAGCGGCTGCTCGGGCCGGAGCGCGTTCTCGCGCTCACCTTCGAGCAGTTCGCGGACGACGCGGCCGCCTTCGTCCGGGCGATCGGCGAGTTCGCCGGCCGTCCGCTCGGCGACGACGTGGTCGCTCAGCTGCCGCTCGCTGCGCGGGAGAACGCCGCGCCGTCGGCGCGCGCGATCGAGGCGCAGCGGCGCAAGAACTTCACGGTGCGCTCCGAGCTGAACCCGGCGGTCGCGGCCGCGCCCCTCGAACGCGACGCGCCGGACGACCAGGCGCTTCGCGCCGTGGTGAACGCCGCCGTCGGCGACCGCTACGCGGCCAGCAACACGCGCACGGCCGAGCTGACGGGCATCGACCTCGCCCGCTACGGCTGGACGCTCTAGGACGCGCCGAGAACGAGCTTCTCGAGCTCGCTGCCTGCGTCGGGCGCGAGCGCGCGGAACGGCGCCTGGTCGCGGTGATCCGCGAACTTGAACGAGTACGGCGTCAGGTACTGCAGGACGAGCACGCGGCGCGGCACGCCGTCCGCCGACACCCGGCTGCCGAAGTGGAAGCAGCGGCTGGTGTCGATGAAGTCGACCGTTCCGGCGGGGCCGGTCAGCTCGAACAAACCGGTCTGCGGTGCCCTCTCGTCCGCGAGCCGGTAGCCGTCGCCGAAGTCGTAGCCGACCTCCTCGGCGAGCGCCTCCGAGGCGTCTGCGGCGAGCCCGGTCAGCGGGCCGGAGTCCTCGTCGATGTCGCTGAGGTGCAGCCAGACCTTGACCTGCGTCGTGTCGGCGTGGTCGAGGTGCCAGAGCTGCGAGCTCTTCAGCGCCTTCGGGTGGTGGGCCGAGTACCAGACGTCGACGTCGGTGAGCACCGGCACGACCCCGAGGTACGCGGAGATGGGCGATACGACGCGTGACGAGAGCGCGAAGCGCATGTACGGCGAGTCGAGCCCGAACGCCTCCTCGGGCAGGAAGCCGCGTGCGATGAAGCCGCCCTTGGCGCCCTGCTCGAACAGCGCGTCGTGGCCAAGCGAGTCCATCAGCCCGTTCGCGTGCTCCAGGATCGCCGCCGTCTCGCTGCCGAACGTCTCGGGCCCGACGCTGAGATAGCCGCGCTCGTGGGGGATCGCGAGGCCGCTCGCGGAGCCGAGCTCTTCGGCGAGTCGCAGCCGCTCGGCGTCGCGTTCCGCGAACTCCGCGCGCCGGGCGTCGGTGAAGGCGACGCGCCCGGGAAGGGTGCCGTTCCGGGCAGCCTTCCGTGCGGCGCCGTCGTCCTGATCCACTCCGACGGCCTGCTCCGACATCGGCAGAAACCATACAGGGGCGTCGTACACTGATCGCCGCGTGAAGCTGCTGTTCATCCTCAGGCATCCGACCGCCGTGCGCTCGCTGCACGGCGTCTTTCGGCTGCTCGTCGAGCGCGGCCACGACGTGCACCTCGGCTTCGGCGCGGCGAAGGCCGGCGACGCGCACCGCGTGCTCCAGCGGATCGCGGACGACCTGCCCGGGATGACGTTCGACAAGCTGCCCAGGCCGGTCGGAGCCGCCCGCGGCTCGTCGGCCGGCTGGGCGCGGCTGACCGACGACCTTCGCCTCTCCGCCGACGGTCTGCGCTACTTCGACCCGCGCTACGACGACGCCGTCGGCCTGCGCAAGCGCGGCCTGGCCAAGGCGCCGCCGGGCGCGGTACGGGCGGGCGAGTTCGCCGCGCACGCGGGGCCGAGAGGCGTCGCGGCGTTCGCCGCGGGCGTCCGGGCGCTGGAGCGCACGGTCGCCCCGCCCGAGCACGTCGAGCGGTTCGTCGCCGACCTTGCCCCGGACGTCCTCGTCGCCACCCACCTGAACGAATGGGGCTCCCCGCAGGCCGACTACGTGCGCGCCGCGAAGCGGCTCGGAGTCCGCACCGCCTACCTCGTGTTCAGCTGGGACAACCTGACGAACAAGGGCCTCGTCCGGGACGCGACCGACCTCGTGCTCGTCTGGAACGAGATCCAGAAGGCGGAGGCGGTCGAGTTGCAGCGACTGCCGGCCGGCCGGATCCGGGTGACCGGCGCGCCGGCCTACGACCACTGGTTCACGTGGCAGCCGAGCACGACCCGGGAGGAGTTCTGCACCAGGGTCGGACTCGATCCCGCGCGGCCGTTCGTCCTGTACGCCTGCTCGGCGAAGTTCGTCGCTCCCGACGAGGCGGGCTTCGTCGGCCGCTGGATCGACGCGCTGCGCGCGCACGGCGGCTCGCTCGCCGACGCGGGAATCCTGGTGCGGCCGCACCCGCGGAACACGGCGCAGTGGAAGGGCATCGACCTCGGCGACCCGCGGGCGAGCATCTGGCCCCGGCAGGGCGAGGAGCCGGTCGACGAGGAGTCGCGCCGGCACTACTTCGACTCGATCTACCACTCGGCCGCCGTCTTCGGGATCAACACGAGCGCCCAGATCGAGGCGGCGATCGTCGACCGGCCGGTGTTCACGCTGCTGGCCGACGAGTTCAGGACGACCCAGCAGGGGACGCTTCACTTCCACTACCTCCAGGCCGAGGAGTACGGCAACCTCCACGTCGCCCGGACGTTCGAGGAGCACGCCGCGCAGCTCGAGGCGGCGCTCGACGGCCGGATCGAGCCGCTGAACGAGCGGTTCCTGCGCCGCTTCGTCCGCCCGCTCGGGCTCGACGTCCCGGCCACGCCGGTCGTCGTCGAGGCGATCGAGGAGCTCGGCGCCCGGCCGGCGCCGGCGCCGGACAGCGGGCCGGCGCTGGGCGGCGCAGCCCGGCTCGCGTTGACCCCGTTCGCGAGGATGGCCGGGCGGCGCGTCGCCCGTGAGGAGGCGCCCGACCGCGCGCGGCGCGACGAGACGCCGTCACTGTCGCGGCAGCTCCGTCACGCCCTGCGGCCGCTGGCCGCCTGGGAGGGCGACACGCCCGTCATCGCAGGCCCATGGCTGGACGACGAGGTCGGCGAGCTCCTCTACTGGCTTCCGTTTCTCTCCTGGGCCGAGTCGACCGCCTCCGGCCTGCGTGATCGGCTGGTCGTCGTCGCGCGACCGGAGACCGCCGCGTGGTACGCGGGAATCGGGTCGAGCATCGTCACGTCGGAGGAGGGTCTGCCGGCCGGCGCGCCCCGGCTCGAGCCGAAGCTGATCGCGGACCACCGGGACGTGCTCGCCGACGACCACCGGGGGTTCCTCGGACGGCTGCTCGGCTTCGCGCGGCTGTCCCCGCCGGAGCTCGACCTCGATCTCCCCGACCGCTTCGTCGCCGTGCGCTTCGGCCCGGAGGAGGCCGCGGCCGGGGTCGCCGGGCTCGGCGACGTCGTCGCCCTGGACGGGCTCGACCGCGCCCACGAGGCGGTCACCATCGCCCGCTCGCGCGGCTTCGCCGGTTCCTGGGGCGCGTCCGCCGTCGTCGCCCTGCTTCTCGGCGTCCGCGCAGTGGCGGTCGCGGGCGATCTCGACGACCGCTCGCGGCTCGACGCCCGGGTCGCCGCGGACTTCCTCAAGCCGCCGACGTTCGGTCGGCTACGGCTGGTCGAGCTCGAGCAGCTCGCGGAACCGGACGGGCTCGGGGATCTGCTCGAGTACGAGCCAGGGGTCGGCGGCGGCTAGCTGCTCGACGGAGTGCCAGCCCGAGGCGACCGCGATCGTGCGCGCGCCGATCACCTTCCCGCACTCGACGTCGGCCGGCGTGTCGCCGATCACGTAGATCCGCTCGGCGCCCGCGGCGAGCGGCAGCGCGCGGCGGGCGATGTCGGCCCGCGAGCCGTGGTCGATGCAGAACGACCCCTCCAGACCGGGGAAGAGCTCGGCCAGCCCGTAGTACGTCAGCTTCGCGCGAGCGCCGCCGCGGATGTTGCCCGTGAGCAGGTACGAGCGAACGTCGTCCCGGTCGCGGAGGTCGTCGAGCGCCTCGCGCACCCCCTCCAGCACCCGCCCCTGGCGGCGCGGCAGGCTGGCGGCGAGCCGCTCCTCGTAGAGCCGCAGCACCTCGTCGACCGTCTCCTCGTCCGGCTCGACCCCGGCGTGCTCGAGGACGAGCGCCGCGACGCCCGAGTCGGTCAGGCCCGGCGTGGAGAGCTCCGAGAGGTCGGACTCCTTGCCGGTCACCTCGAGGAGCGCCTCCTCGAATGCGAACAGCCCGGCCCGCCCGGTGACGAGCAGCGTGCCGTCGATGTCCCAGAAGAGGACCGTCGACGCCACTATTCGGTAGCTGCCTGAGCCTTCTCTGCCGCTCGGGCCCGGCGGCCCTCGGCGTACCGCTGCCAGCGCGTGCGCGCGTCCGGGTCGGCGAGATCGTCGGCGAAGTCCTCGACGTCCTTGCGCACGTCGTGAGCCGGAAGGATGTGGGCCTGGTAGGTCATCCGGGTCATCGGCGGGCCGTCGGTCGCATCGATCCGCACCCCGTGCAGCGCGTTTCGCCGGTTGAGGAACGCGACGAACAGGTTCTCGCGGATGGGCACCTCCTCGACCAGCTCGACCGCGATCCCCTCCTCGCGCTCCGGGTAGTACGTCGAGACGTTGTGCATCGCGGGCGTGCGCTCGGGGCGGAAGAGGCAGAGCGCGCCGGACGACTCGTCGTCGGCCGCGGTGAAGTAGAGGAGCATCGTGATCCCGAAGTGGGCCGAGTCGAGATGCGGCTTCAGGTGGTACCCGGGCTGGCGGGCCATGATCCGGCCGTCCGACGAGACGAGGCCGTCGGCCATGATCTCGTCCGCGATCTCCGGGCTGAACGCGTCGGCGTACTTCGCGCGAAGGTCGTCGCGCAGGCGGTCGATCAGCACGGGCGCGACCTGGGTGCGCAGGACGTCGTCGCGCAGCCGGCGCCACGCGGTCTTGAACGGGTCCGGGGCGGCCTTGAAGTACGCGTTCGTCTCGCCCAGCGGGATGTCCGACTTCAGCCCGCCCTTGCTCGGCTCGAATGTGTCGAGCGGCGGGATCGAGCCGGCCAGCTCGCGGAAGAGCGGCTCGGGAAGCAGGTCGGGAATGACGACGTGTGGGAAGGGCTCGGAGCGGATCTCTGCGCTCTCGACCTTCTCGCGGACTGCTGAATCGATGTCCCCGACCATCTGGGCTCGACTATACCGCCGCCGGGAAGCGACGCTTCTCGGTCGCCTCGACGGCGGCCTGCTCGATGCTCCCGGCCAGCGCGACCGCGTTCTCCTCCGACCGGTCGACGAGGACGGGCGCTCCGGGACGACAGCGCTGCATCGCCGCGTAGAGGAAGCGCGAGATCTGCTCCGGGTCGGGCCGGAAGCGCAGCAGCTCGGGCACCTTGTTGCGGATCTCGGTGAACGAGTCGACGTCGATCGTCACTCCGTAGCCCGAGTAGAAGGGCTGGCCGAGCGTGAGCACTGGCCTGTCGTAGAGCAGAGCCTCGAGACCGACCGTCGAGGAGATCACCGCCACTCCCTCGGCATCGAGGATCAGCTGGTGGGAGCTCGTGTGCGGCTCGACGAGGCGGACGTTCGGCCGACGCCGCAGCCGCCGAAGCAGCGGGATGCTGTTCCGGCCGACCGACATCGGATGCTCCTTCAGCACCAGGTCGTGACCGGGCGGCAGCGCATCGGCGACCTGCTCGACGAGCGAGACCTGGTCGACGCAGTGCGGGATCACCCGCGTGATCTTGTAGTCGTCGGTGACGTGGAGCGGGAAGTAGACGAACGGCCGGTCCGGTTCGAGGCGGTCGTAGAACGGCCGCGCCATGTGCGCGCGCGTCCAGTCCGCCGCGTTCGTGCGCAGCAGCCGGCCCGGCTGGAGGTAGTCGTTGTCGCGGTCCTCGCCGTGCTTGCGCCGGAGGTGTCCCCCGAAGACCTTGACCCGGCGCGCCTCGATCGGCACGCGGCGGTGCGCGCGAATCGGCTTCGCCGCGGCGTTAAACGACGAGCGGAACGCTTCCAGCTCGGCGCGCTCGCCGGCGGTCAGCTCGCGCACTTCCTCGTGCGGGACGATCGGGGCGTGCAGCGTGTCGACGTAGAGCCGCAGCGGGTCGGGGAAGATCGTGTAGAGGAGGAACAGCACGGGGATTCCGCGCGCGAGGCCGATGAGATGCGTGGCGACGCGGATCGTCTCGTTCCCGACTTCGGGGACGACGACGTCCGGGCGCACGTCCTCGAAGACGCGCTCGAGGGCTCGGAAAGTCTGCACGGTGCGGTGGACGCTCCACGCCTCGTCGCGCCCCTTGCACGGCCAGTCGGCCCGGTAGACGTCACGGATGTGGGGCGTGTCGTACGTCTCCTCGATCCGCCGGACCTCGGCGTCCAGGTCGGCCGGCTCGCCGACCGCGGCGACGACGTCGGCCAGGCAGCGTGCGTCGATGCCCTGCGCTCGCAGCTCCCGGGCGGACGCGCGCGAGACCGTCACGTGCGAGACATCGTGGCCGCGCGCGCGTAGCTCCTCGCCGACGCGGCCGTAGAACTCGCTCTCGTACGTCTGCAGCGTGGTGAAGAGGAAACGCATCGTCAGCCGGCCTCGGGGACGCCGGCCAGCGCACGGTACACCGCGTCATGGCGCCGTGCGAACTCGTCCCAGGTGAAGAGCGCCGCGCGCTCGATGCCGCCGCCCGGGGGCCGGTCGAGCACCTCGGCGATCCCGCGCGCGATGTCCTCGACGGAGGTCGGATCGAAGTAGACGGCTGCGCGACCGCAGACCTCCGGGAGGGCGGCGACGCGGGAGACTGCGACCGGGCAGCCGCACGCCATCGCCTCCAGGGCCGGGAGCCCGAAGCCCTCGTACAGGCTGGGGAAGACCAGCGCCGAGGCGGAGCGATACAGGTCGACCAGCTGCTCGTCCGGCACGCGCCCGAGGGAGGTAACACCGTCGGGGAGCGCGGCGGGATGGTCGGAGCCCGTCAGGACGAGCCGGAGCTCGGGGCGCTCCCGGCGCACCAGGGCGAACGCCTGCAGCAGCAGCTCGTGGTTCTTGTGCGCCCACCAGTTCGCGGGATAGAGCAGGAACGGCTCCCGCGGGAGCCCGTCGGGTGTGAAGCGCCCGTGGTCGACGCCGTGGTAGACGACCCGCACCTGCTCGCGCGGGTAGCCCAGCCGGTCGACGAGGTCGTCGCGCACGTGCTTGCTGACCGCGATGACGATGCGGCTCGCCCGCACCGAGCGGCCGTAGACATGCCGGCGGAACATGAGCTGCGGACGCGAGAAGAACTGCGGGAACGCCTCGTGCTGCAGGTCGTGGATCGTCGTCGCGGCGGGTACGTCGACCCGCGGCAGCATCACCGTCAGCGGGAAGTGGAACGCGCTCGCGTGCTCGCGGCCGAGCGCACGCCGGAGGCGGCCGTCGGCGAGCGTGGCGCGCGTGAGCCCGGCGACGCGCCCGAGGCGGTTTCGGCTCGCCGGGAACTCCGGGACGACCGACGTCGGCAGGGCGCCGCCGGCGTCGGAGGCGATCCGCGAGACGCACACGCGGTACTCGAGCGAGCCGTGATCCGACAGTGCGCGGACGAGTTCCCGCGCGTACGTCTGCGTGCCGCCGACGGTCCACGGGTCGAGCGTGAGCAGCGAGATCCCGATCACGACAGCTCCTTCGCGAGCAGCTCCCGCAGCCGCGCCGGCGAGTGCTCACGGGCGACGTACTCGCCGCCCAGCCTGCGCATCTCCGCGAGCCGGACGGGGTCGGCCAGCAGCCCGCGTACCGTCTCGGCGAGCTCCTCTGCGGAGAAGCCGGAAAGCACGACCCCTCCGCCGGAGTCGCCAACGAGCGCCTCCGGGCCGCCCGACGGCGTGGTCACGACCGGCAGCCCGGCGGCCATCGCCTCGGCGGCGACGATCCCGAACCCCTCCTGGTGCGACGGCAGGACGAAGATCGTCCCGCGGCGCAGCGACGGGACGACCGATTGCACGGCGCCGGTCGCCTCGACGCGGTCGGGCAGCGGCCCGTCCGGCGGCGCGCCGACGAGCAGCAGCCGTGCGTCCGGCAGCAGCGGCAGCGCGTCGAGGAGCAGGCCGACGTTCTTCCGCGGGTCGTTCGCACGGCCGACGAAGACGAGCACCGGCTGACGGAGTCTCGCCTGCCAGTCGGCCTCCGGAGCCGGGGTGAAGCGGTCCAGGTCGATCGGCACCGGCAGGACCCCAACGGCGGCTTCGTCCAGCCCGCCCGCCCGGGCGACGCCGCGCGCGCTGGACGGCGAGATCGAGAACACCCTGTCGGCGCCGGCCAGCACGCGGCGCTCGAGCCGCCTCAGGACGGGTGCGTTGAGGCGGATCGCGAGCCGGCGGGAGGCGCGCAGTCCCTGCCGGCGTCCCGCCCACTCTTCCTCGAGGCCGGTGCTGATCCAGGCGGAGTACGGGCGCCCGCTGAGGGCTGCGCCGTAGCCGTTCGATGCCGATGTCGCCACCACCCAGACGTCGTGCGCGTGACGGAGGCGCGGGGCGACCCGCCGCCCGGCCGCCACCTGGTTGGCCGCGTCGAACGGGCGGAGGCGGGACGGCATTCGCCCGTGATGGAGCTCGGTCGTGCGACCGAGCGAGGCCGCAGCGGCCAGGAATGCGTCCAGCTGGGCGATCCCGCCCCCGCCAAATGCAGGGTCGGGGCCGAGAACGGCGAGGTCTGACACGGTGGATGACGTTAGCTGCCGCTCGGCGGAGGCGAGGCCCGGATAGCCTTTTCGGCCGTGCGCCGTAAACGGGTCCTCGTGCTCAACCAGTACTACTGGCCCGGCGTCGAGGCGACCGCGAACCTGCTCACCGAGCTCTGTGAGGCGCTCGCCGCCGACTACGACGTCACCGTGATCGCCGGCGGGTGGTCGCGCGGCGCCTCGAAGCAGGTTCGCAACGGGGTCGAGATCGTCCGCGTCCGCTCGACCTCGTACGAGCGCTCCCGACTGTCCCGCAGAGCCGTCAACTACCTCACGTACGTGTTCGGCGTGATGTGGAGAGGGCTGTTCGCACGGCGCCCCGACCTCGTCATCTGCATGACCGACCCGCCGTTCATCGGCTCGATCGCGCGCCTCGTCGCCGCGCGCTTCCGGGCGCCGCTGCTCGTGATCGCCCAGGACGTCTTCCCGGAGATCGCGGTCAAGCTCGGACGCCTCCGCAACCCGGTCGTGATCAAGGCGTTGCGGCTGCTCGTCGACTCGTCGCTTCGCTCCGCCGACCGGGTGGTCGCGATCGGCGACACGATGAAGCTCCGGCTCGAGGAGAAGGGCGTCCGGCCGGAGCGGATCCGCGTGATCCCGAACTGGGTCGACGTCGACGCCCTACGGCCGTCGCCGCGTGACAACCCGTGGGCCCGGGAGCACCGGCTGCTCAAGCGGTTCGTGGTCATGCACTCCGGCAACGTCGGCTACGCCCAGGACCTCGACACGCTGATCCGGGCGTGCTCGTTCCTCCGCGACCTCGACAACCTCGCGGTGCGGATCATCGGCGGCGGCGCACGGCGCGAGGAGCTGCTCCAGCTGACGCGGCAACTCGCGATCGAGAAGGTGCGGTTCATGCCGTGGCAGCCCTACGAGCTCCGCTCGTCTTCGATCTCGAGCGCCGACGTGCACGTCGTCGGCCTCGCGCGCGGGCTGGCCGGCTACGTCGTGCCCAGCCGGCTCTACGGCGTGCTCGCCGCCGGACGTCCGGTGATCGCCGCAGCCGAGGCCGAGAGCGAGACGGCGCAGCTCGTCGCCCGCGTCGGTTGCGGCGTCGTCGTCCGGCCCGGCGATCCGTTCGCGCTCGCGCGGACGATCCGGGCGGCGCACGACGGCGAGTTCGACCTCGCCGAGATGGGCCGGCGGGCACGCGCGTTCGCGGAGGCCGAGGCCGGCCGGGGGATCGCGATCGGCCGCTACACCGAGGTGCTCCGCGAGCTCCAGGGAGTGACGTGATCGCCGTCGAGGTCGTGTTCTGGGTCGCGCTCGCGGCGCTCGCCTGGACGCACGCCGTGTATCCGCTCGCCGCGGCCGCCGCGGCGCACATCCGCCGCCGGCCCGTTCGCGCGCAGGAGGCGACCCCGCCGGTGACGGTGATCGTCGCCGCCTACAACGAGGAGACCGTGATCGAGCGGCGCCTGGAGAACCTGCTCGCGCTCGACTATCCCACCGACCGGCTCGAGATCGTTGTCACCTCGGACGCGTCGAGCGACCGCACCGACGAGCTCGTCGCCGCCTTCGCGGCACGCGAGCCGCGTGTGCGCCTGATCCGCTGCCCGCGCGGCGGGAAGGTCGCGGCGCAGGACCGGGCGGTGCGCGAGACGTCCGGGGAGATCGTCGCCTTCTCCGACGCCAACGCGACCTGGGCACCCGACACGCTCGCGAAGCTCGTGCGCTCGTTCGCCGATCCCGACGTCGCCTACGTGTGCGGGCGCCTCGTGCTCACCGACGCAGCCGGCTCGAACCGCGAGGGGGTCTACTGGCGATTCGAGACCTGGCTGCGCGCGCAGGAGTCCGCGCTCGGCTCGGTCACCGGCGGCAACGGCTCCGTGTACGCCGTGCGCCGCTCCGACTACGTCGAGGTCGACCCGCGCTTCGGCCACGACCTCTCCTTCCCGTACCTGATGGTCCAGCACGGCCGGCGTGCCGTCTACGACTCCGAGGCGCTGGCGTTCGAGAAGCCGACCCCGGAGATCGAGACCGAGTACCGGCGCAAGGTGCGCATGTTCGAGCACTGCTGGCTGATCGTGCTGCGCGGCCGCATGCTGCGGCGCCTGACGCCGGGCTACTTCGTCGAGATCGTCTCGCACCGCCACCTGCGCTACGGCAGCGGCCCGCTGCACCTCGTCCTGCTCGGCACCAACGTCGCCCTCGTGGCGATGCGCGCCGGGATCGTCTACGACGTCGCGCTCGGGCTCCAGGTCGCGTTCCTCGTGCTCGCGGCCGCGCGGCGCGGGCTGCCGCGCTACTACACGCTCGTCACGTGGGCGACCGTCGTCTCGCTCTGGAACTACCTGCGCCGCGGCGTGCCCGCGACCTGGGACGCTCCGGAGGGGACGCGATGACCGACGGTCGACGCCTACGTCCGCGCCGCGCTGATCAAGACGCACGGCAACCTCTACCGCGGGGCGCAGCTGACGCGGTATCCCATCCCCGCGTTCCCGCTCGGCCCCGGCGCGGGCCGCACGCTGCTCGACCTCGGCAGCAACTGGGGCCGCTGGACGATCGCGGCCGCGCGCGCGGGCTACCGACCCACGGGGATCGATCCGTCGAAGAAGGCGGTCCCGGCCGCCCGCCGGGTCGCGGAGCAACTCGGCGTCGAGGCCGAGTACGTGCTCGGCGACGCGCGCGAGCTCCCGTTCCCGGACGACTCGTTCGACGTCGTCTTCTCGTACAGCGTCCTCCAGCATCTGGCGAAGTCCGACGTGAGGACGGTCGTCGGCGAGATCCGCCGCGTGCTCCGGCCGGGCGGCACGGTGTGGATCGAGATGCCGAACGCGCGCGGACCGCTCAATCTCGTTCGGCAGATCCGCAGCGGCTTCTCGCCCGGCGTCGCCAACGACATGCGGTACTGGACGCTCCCGGAGCTGCGCGCGACGTTCGGCGTGATCGGCCCGGTGGCGATCTCGGCCGACGGGTTCCTGACGATCAACCCGCAGATGACCGACCTCGACCTGCTCGAGCCCCGTTCGCGGGCCGTCGTGCGGTTCTCCGACGCCGTACGCCGGGCGTCCCGCCGCCTGCCGTTGCTCGTCCAGGTCGCGGACAGCGTCGTCGTCCACGTGCGGGCGCCGTCGTGAACCGGGCGGCCGACGTCGCGCTGGCGTCGTTCGGGCTCGTCCTGGCGAGCCCGCTGATCGGCGCGGCCGCGCTCGCGGTCAAGCTCCAGGACGGCGGGCCGGTGCTCTACAAGCAGCGGCGCGTCGGCAGGGACGGCGCCGAGTTCGAGCTGCTCAAGGTGCGGACGATGGTCGTCGGCGCCGAGAAGCTCGGGGCGGGGTATTCGGTCGACCGGGGCGACCCGCGGATCACCCGCACCGGCCGTCTCCTGCGGCGGTTGTCGATCGACGAGCTGCCGCAGCTCTGGAATGTCGTCCGCGGCGACATGAGCGTGATCGGCCCGCGGCCGACGCTCGGATACCAGGTCGAGCGCTACGACGCCCGTCAGCGCCGCCGGCTCGAGGTCAAGCCGGGGATCACCGGCTGGGCGCAGATCCACGGCCGCGCCTCGCTGCCCTGGGAGGAGCGGATCGAGCTGGACGTCTGGTACGTCGAGCACCACTCGCCGAAGGTCGACCTGGAGATCCTCGTACGCACGCCGCTGGCGCTCTTCAGCGGCACGTACAAGGGCACGACGGGCGGCTGGTCGCCAAGCGGCTAGGGTTTTGCGGTCGTGACGGCGGTTCTCTTCACCTGCGCGGGGCAGCGCGTGGACATCGTCTCCGCGTTTCGCCGCGCCGGCGCGCACACGGTCGCGGTCGATGCCAACGAGCTCGCGCCGGCGCTCTACCACGCCGACGAGCGCGCGATTGTCCCGCGCGTCGACGATCCCGGCTACCTCGCGGCGCTGCAGGGTCTCGTCCGCGACCACGAGATCCGTCTGATCGTCCCGCTCGCCGACCTCGACCACCTCTTGCTCGCCGAGCGGCGCGCGGAGTTCGGCGGCCCGCTCGTCCTGCTCCCGGCCCCGGACGTGGTCCGGCGCACCGAGGACAAGTACCAGGCGCACGTGTTCTTCGAGGAGCACGGCATCCCGTCGCCGGCGAGCTGGCTGCCGGACGGGCTCCCGGACGACCTGTCCTACCCGGTGCTGGTGAAGCCGCGCCGCGGGTTCGGGTCGCGCGACATCTATCGCGCCCACGACCGCGAGGAGCTCGACTTCTACCTCCGCCGGACACAGGCCGACTCGTTCGTCCAGCAGGTCTGCGCGGGCGAGGAGTTCTCGATCGACGTCTTCTGCGACTTCGACGGTCGCTGCCTGGCGGCGATCCCGCGAACGATGATCGAGTCGAAGGGCGGCGAGTCGATCAAGGGCATGTCCATCAAAGATCCAGCGCTGATCGAGTTCGGCCGCCAGGTCGCCGAGACGCTGCCGATCTGGGGCCCGGCGAACGTCCAGTGCTTCCGTGTCTCCGAGGGCCGTCACGAGGTCACGGACGTGAACCCGCGCTTCGGCGGCGGCTTCCCGCTGCCGCTCGCCGCCGGCGGCCGCTACCCGGAGCTCGCCCTCGCCCTCGCCCGCGGGGAGCAGCCGGAGCCGCGCCTCGGCGACTTCCGCGAGGGCGTGACCATGACCCGCTTCTTCTCCGACCTCTGCCTGACGCCCGGCCCGGGCGGCGCGCTCGAGCCGCTCGCCGAGTGAGCGTGCTGCTCCACATCGGGTACCACAAGACCGCCACGACCTGGCTGCAGACGTACCTGTTCCGGCACGAGCAGGCGGGCCTGAGGACGGTCGGGAAGAGCAAGGACGACCACCCGGCGCGGCTGATCGTCAAGGCGCGGCCGCTCGAGTTCGACGCCGAGGACTTCCGGGCGCAGTTCGCCCCGCTGCTCGCGAAGGTCGAGGGGCAGGGGCTGCTGCCGGTCGTCTCGAACGAGCGGCTGTCCGGCCACCCGAGCTCGGGCGGCTACGACAGCAAGGAGATCGCCGACCGGCTTGCCGCCGTCTTCCCCGGCGCGAAGGTGCTGATCGTCGTCCGTGAGCAGCGGAGCATGATCCGGTCGGTCTACAAGCAGTACGTCCTCTCCGGCGGCCCGTGCGCCTTCGAGACGTACGTCGAGACGGCGGTCGATCCCGACGCGCGGGTGCCGACGTTCGACTTCCGCTTCTTCGAGTACGAGCACCTGATCCGCTACTACCGGTCGCGCTTCGGCGACGACGCGGTGCTCGTGCTCCCGTACGAGGGATTCGTGAACGACCCGGCGGGGTTCGTCGAGTCGATCGGGCAGTTCGCCGGCCGGCCGGTCGGCCCCGAGGTGCTCGGCACGCTCCCGTTCGGCAAGACTCCGCACCGGACGCCGTCGACGGCCGTGATCGAGGTGACTCGGTTCGGCAACCGGCTGGCGCGGCGGTCTGACTACCAGCCGGCGCCGCTCGTCGACTCGCCCTGGCTCTTCAAGCGCGTGCAGACGTTCGCGCGCGGTGACGTCCTCAAGAAGGCCGTGCCGCAGCGCCTGACCGACCACGGCGACGCCGAGTTGAAACGGCAGATCGACGAGGCGGTCGGCGACCGCTACCGCGAGAGCAACCGGGCGACCGCTGCGCTCACCGGGCTCGACCTCGCCGGGTACGGCTGGACCGTCTGACCGCCGGGCCCGGCGCTACCGTCGTCGCATCCGCCGTCTGGGGTCCCTTCTCGCGCTGACTGCGCTCGCCGCGGGGTGCGGATCGAGCGCGACCGTCGAGCGTCCGGCTGTGCCGGTCGAGCGGGCCCCTGCTCCTGCACCCGTCCGCCTGCAGCCGAAGCGCTTCCACGTCGTCGTCACGGTGGTCGACGGCGACACCGGCCGCCGCGTCCGCGGCGCGGCCGTCCGCGTCGGGCCGCTGGGCGACCGCGCGAACCGGAAGGGCAACGCGGAGTTCCGCCTGCGTCGCCGTGCTCCGCTGGTCGTCGAGGTCGCGGCGAAGGGGTACGCGCCGCGCGAGGTGCGGATGCCCTTCCAGCGCCTCCGCCGCGTGGTCGTGCGCGTCTACCAGCCGGGTCTGCAATGGCCGATGTACGGGGCCACCCTCGCGCGGACACAGACCCATCCGGCGATCGGCGTCCGGCCGCCGTTTCGGGTCGTTTGGACGCGCGGGCTCGGCTCGCTGATCGAGTTCCCGGCGGTCGTCTCCGACGGCGTCGCCTACATCGGCAACAGCAGAGGTACCGTCACGGCGATCTCGATGCGGGACGGGACGATCGTGTGGCGGAACCGCATCGCCGGCGGGAAGATGGCCGCGTCGCCCGCGGTCGCAGGCGACCTGCTCGTCGTCCACGGGATGGACGGCGCCGTGCGCGTTCTCGACCGCGCGACCGGGCGGCAGCGCTTCGCCGTCCGGATCGGCTCGCCGATCGAGTCGTCGCCGGTCGTGCGCGACGGCGTCGACTGGTTCGGCGCGTGGAACGGCCGGGTCTACGCGCTCGACCTGCGCACCAGGCGCTTCCGCTGGGTGTTCGACGGCGGCTACAAGATCACGTCGAGCGCCGCGATCGCCGGGCGCACGCTGTACATCGGGGACTACGGCGGACGCATCCTGGCCCTCGCGCCCGGGAGCGGACGGCTGCGATGGTCGGCGGGGGTGAACGGCCGGATCTACGGGACGCCCGCAGTTTCGGGCGGCCGGGTGTTCGTCCCGTCGTCGGACGGCGGCTCGCTGACCGCGTTCACCACCGGCGGGCGCTACCTCTGGCGCGTGCACACCGGCAGCTACGTGTATTCGTCGCCGGCGGTCTGGGCGGGCCGCGTGTTCTTCGGCTCGTACTACGGGTTGCTCTACTGCGTCTCGGCCTGGAGCGGCCGCGTCGGCTGGACGGTGCAGACGGGCGGCGCGATCTCGGGCGCGCCCGCCGTCGTCGGCGGTGTGGTCTACGCAGGCAACTTTGCGCACCGGATCGTCGGCGCCGACGCCCGTACCGGCCGCGTCGTCTTCACGTTCCCGCACGGCGAGTACGTGCCGGTCTCCGGGAGCGGTGGGCGCCTGCTCCTGCACGGGTTCTCGCGTATCTACGCGGTAGAGCCGCAGTAGGGCTACCCTTGATGACGCCTCGGTCGTCATGCGCCTTGTTTTCGCCGCATCCTTCGCCGTCGCGCTCCTCGCCGTTCCCGCCGCCGGATCGGCCATGCGCCCGACACCGTCTGCCCTGATCCGGCAGGGGCTAACGCTCGCGGTCGATCGCGGCGACCTGACGCCCGCGCAGGGCGCCGGCTACCGCGCGACCCTCACGAACGTGCGGGCCGGGACGAAGCAGTTGCCGCCGCTGCGGGTCGACGTGATCGATGCCGTCGTCGCCGACGTCGCGGCCCAGTGGCGCGCCTACACTGCGCCGAGGGCGCTGACGCTCTTCTCGACGCTGGCCGTCAACGCCGAGTGGCTGTCGACGCACGCGCTCGCCGGGCCGCGGCCCGACATCGAGGGGGAGGACGGCGCCGTGTACCGGTTCTTCTCGGGTCACGGCTACGTGTTCCACCCGCTGGCGAACTTCGCGAAGCTCAACGCCGACGTCGCGGCGAAGGACACGGCCGAGACGGAGCATCTGGCGAACGCCCTGCTCGACCGCGCCGCCGTGTCGGGCAACACGATGCGCTGGGAGTACGAATTCCCGTTCGGCTCGGGCACGGCGCCGTGGACGTCGGGGATGGCGCAGGCCGTCGCCGCCCAGGCGCTCGCGCGGGCCGGCACGCTGCTCTCCGACCAGGTGCTGCTCGACGCGGCCGACAGCGCCTACGCGGCGGTCCCGAAGCTCCTCTCGCCGAGTGCGCCCGCGAAGCCGTGGATCGCGCTGTACAGCTTCGACCGCGTGCCGGTGCTGAACGCCCAGCTCCAGACGGCGCTGTCGGTCGGGGACTACGCGACGATCTCTGGGGATTCGGCCGCCGCGGGGATGGCGACGCGGCTGACCGCTGCGGCGAGGACGCTGCTGCCGAGGTTCGACACCGGCTACTGGTCGCTCTATTCCCTGCGGGGAGACGAGTCCCCGCTCGACTACCATGACTACGTCATCGGCCTTCTTCGCAAGCTCGCAGTGCGCACCGGCGATGACGCCTGGCGCGCCGCCGCGGACCGGTTCGAGGGCTACGAGAGCGAGCCGCCGGTGCTCCGCTTCCGGGGCGCGCCGGCGACCGTCTACCCGCATCCGGCCGACGGCTTCCGCGACGAGGCGCCGATCCGGTTCTGGCTGTCGAAGGGGTCGACCGTCACCCTCGTGGTCAACGGGGAACGCGTGACGCGGAGCTTCCCGCACGGCGAGAACACCTTCGTCTGGTCACCCGTCGACGCCTCGCCGGGGACGTACCACCCGTTCCTGACCGCGGTCGCGCCGGCGGGCCGGCGGGCCGAGGAGGCCGCTCCGCCGGTGACGATCGCGCCCGCGCCGGACCTGCCGCCGCTCACCGTCACCGTGACCGCTCCGGCGATCGTCTCGTGGAGCTCGGCCGCGGAGGGGACGCCCTGGCTGCGCATCAGGCTGCGCCTCGTTCAGGACTCCTCGGTGCGAACGCTCGATCTCGGCCGCCGCGGGCTCGCCGGGACACGCCGCCTGCACCTGCCGCCGGGACGCTGGCACGTCACGCTGCTGGCCGCGAACTCCGCGGGCCGGTCGCGATCCGTCTCGCTCGGATACCTGCCCCGATGAAGGCGATCGCCGCCGTCGCGGCCCTCGCGGTCGTCCTCGTCCTGCCCGCACAGGCGGGGAACCGCCTCCGCCCGGTGCCGGTGCTGATGTACCACGTGCTCAGCCCCGCGCCGGCGAAAGCGCCGTACCCCGAGCTGTACGTGCCGCCCGCCGACTTCAACGCCCAGGTCGCGTGGCTGGCCGCCCACGGCTACCAGGCGGTGACGCTGCAGCGCGTCTTCGACGCGTGGCGCGGGGTGGCGACGCTGCCCGCCAGGCCCGTCGTCCTCTCCTTCGACGACGGCTACCTCAGCGACGTGAAGACGGCGCTGCCGGTGTTGAAGGCGCGCCACTGGCCGGGCGTGCTCAACCTCGAGGTCGCGAACCTGAAGCCGGTCTGGGGGATCCGTCCGCCGGGCGTGCGGAAGCTGCTCGCGGCGGGCTGGGAGCTCGACGCGCACACGCTCACCCACCCCGACCTGACGAAGGTCGACGCGGCACGGCTGCGCGAAGAGGTCACCGGGTCACGCGCGGCGATCAGGAAGATGTTCCACGTGCCGGTCAACTTCTTCTGCTACCCGGCGGGCCGCTACGACGCGGCCGTCGTCGCCGCCGTGCAGCAGGCCGGCTACCTCGGCGCGACGACGACGAACTACGGCGTCGCGCGGCCGGCCGAGCTCTACACGCTGTCGCGCGTGCGGATCAGCGGGAGCGACGGCGTCAAAGGGTTCGCGGCGAAGCTGGCGGCGCTCCCCTCTTGACGCGGAAACGCTGGATCATCGTCGGCGCCGCGGTCGGGGGAGTGGTGCTGCTGTTCGTCGGCACCGTCGCGGGCTTCTACCTCTACCGGAAGCACCAGGGTCGCGACATCCGGGGCTCGTCCACGATCGAATTCGTGCCGACCCAGACGGCGCCCGCCCCGAAGCCGAAACCGAAGCCGAAACCGGGCAAGCCCGCCGCGCTCACCCGCGTCGACTGGCCGATGTACGGCTACGACCAGGAGCGGCTGCGCTACCTGCCGAGCGCGCTTGTCCCGCCGTTCCGCACCCAGTGGACGTTCCGCGCGCGGCACCTGCTCGAGTTCCCGCCCGCGATCGCGTACGGGCGCGCGTACATCGCCAATAACCCCGGGACGCTCTTCGCGGTGCAGACGGCCACCGGGCGGGCCAGTTGGCGGTTCGTGTCGGGCCGCTGCACGGCGGCGTCACCCGCGGTCGCAGACGGCGTCGTCTACATGGCGTTCCTCAACGTCCGCCGCGAAGGCCGGGACGCGTGCAATGCGTCGCCGGGGACGGCCGGGCTCGACGGAGAGGTGGTCGCGCTCGACGCGCGCACCGGCAAGCTCCGCTGGCGCCGCGTGATCGGGCCGAGCGAGACGTCGCCGCTCCTGGCGGACGGGCGTGTGTACGTGGGCGACTGGGCCGGCGCCGTCTACGCGCTCGACCAGAAGACGGGTCGGACCGTCTGGACGTTCCACACCGGCGGCGAGGTGAAGGGCGCATTCGCTCTCACGGGGCACCGGCTCTTCGTCGGCTCGTACGACCACCACCTGTACGCGCTGAACTCGCGCACCGGCGCCCTGATCTGGCGCGGCTCGGCGCAGCAGCGCTTCGGCAGCCAGGGGACGTTCTACTCGACGCCTGCGGCGGCATACGGACGCGTGTACATCGGCTCGACCGACGGCAAGGTCTACTCGTTCGGCGCGAGCACCGGCGACGTGCGCTGGTCGCAGTCCACCGGCGGGTACGTCTACGCCTCGCCGGCGGTGTGGAACGAGCGGATCCTGATCGGCTCCTACAGCGGGCACTTCCTCTCGCTCGATGCGGCAACCGGAGACGTCCGGTGGGACTTCCGCGCCGACGGTCCGATCTCGGGCTCGGCCAGCGTGATCGGGAACGTCGTCTACTTCTCGACGCTGAAGGGCCGTACCTATGGGCTCGACGCCGCCACGGGCGAGCGGCTCTGGAGCTTTCCCGACGGCAAGTACTCGCCCCTGGTCGCCGGGCCGGAGCGCGTGTACCTCACCGGGTACACGCGGCTCTACGGCTTGCTGCCGACGTAGACGAAGCTCCCGCGCACGTACGCGATCGGCACGGCGAACGGCCGGTAGAGCAGCTTCCGCCACCACTGCGTGTAGAACCAGCGCACCGGGAGCGCCTTCGCGTCGAAGCCCGCCTGCCGGAGCAGATCGACGTACTCGCGGTGGTGGTACTCGTGCTCGAAGTCGCCGTGCTCTGCCTCGATGCCGTGGCTGCGCGAGCGGTGGAGCAGCGCGAGGGTCGGCTCGCGGAGCAGCAGGAACACGCCGCCGGGCCTCAGCAGGTCGAACGCGACGCGGCCGAAGAGGACGGGGTCGGAGGCGTGGTGGAACGCGGCATCGACGCACACGAGGTCGGCCGACCCCGGCTCGAGCCCGGATGCGTAGAAGTCGGCGACGCGACGCTCGAGCTTCTCGGCGGGCGCGTCGAGGAGGGCGATCGAGGCGGGCGGGATCGTTCGCAGCCGCCGCTCGGAGAACTCGATCGCGACCACCCGGTCGACCGCGGGGAGGCAGGCGAGCGACGCGCTCAGCCAGCACGAGCCGGCGCCGAGCTCGACGACGGTCCCGTTCGGCCGGATGCCGGTTCGCGCGAGCACGTTGTCGAGGTACGGCAGCACGTTCTTCCGGTGGAAGAAGCCGAGCGCCGCCTCGAGGCCGTCCTGGTACGGCTCGATCTCCTCGCGGAACTTCAGCTCGTCGAGGTCGGCGTGCTCCGACAGCTCCAGTGCGACGACCACCGGGCTGCGTCGATCGGCCTCGGCGATGCGTGGATCGTCCGAGCTGGTGATGTCCTGGATTCCCCGCTCGGCGAAGCGCACGCGGCTGATCGTAGCGAGGGGGGTTCGCGTCTCCGGTAGGGTTGCCGCCGGTATGCCCGCTGATTCCCAGCCTGGGCCCGCCGTGGACGTCGACGCGGAGCAGGAGGTCGATTTCGGCCGGTACTGGCGCGCGATCGCGTCGCGCTGGTGGTTGCCGGTCGGCGGACTCGTCGCCGGCCTCGTGATCGGGTACCTCGTCTCGCTCGGGACGCACTCGACGACGTTCAAGGCGACGGCGCAGGTGTACCTCGGCCAGCCGCTCGCGCCGGGCGGCGCCGCGGCCGTGTCGTCGGCGCCGACGTCGCTCGGGCTCGTCTCGAACCTGGTGACGAGCGCGGCGACCGTGCGCCGGGTTGCTCCGCAGGTCGGGCTGAAGCCCGGCCGGCTGAGCGGGCACATCACGACGAAGCCGATCCTCGGGATCACCTCCGGGAAGGTCGGGACGCCGGCGCCGCTACTGGCGATCACCGTCACGGGCTCGCCGCCGCACAAGATCGCCGATGCCGCGAACAGGCTCGCCGGCGTGGTCGTCAACTCGGTGTCCGGCTACACCGACGTGAAGATCGCGAAGCTGAAGGAGCAGATCGACTTCGACGACAAGAGCATCGCGCGCAACAACGACCGCTTCGCGGTGGCGCAGGCGCAGCAGGCGGCGATCCTCAAGGACACGACCCTGAACGCGACCGAGCGGCTGCTCCTGCTCGCGAACATCAACACGACGCTGGTCACGGTTGAGCAGCGGCTCGGCCAGTTGGAGTCCGACCGGCTCTCCGCGCAGCAGTTCCTCTCGCTGGCCGAAAGCGTCGAGAAGGCGCGCGTGACCTCGCCGGGGGTGGCGACCAAGACCGCGGCGGCGAACAGCCGTACCGGTGCGGCCGTCGGCGGCCTGATCGGCCTGATCGTCGGGCTGCTCGTGGCGCTGCTGTGGGATCCGGTTGCCGGGCGCCGCTCCGCGGAGGCGTAGTGCTCGAGGGCAAAAGCGTCGCGGTTGTCGTTCCGGCCCACGACGAGGAGGCGCTGCTGCGGCAGACCCTCGCCGGGATCCCGGAGTTCGTCGACCGCATCTACGTCGTCGACGACGCTTCGAAGGACGCGACCGCCGACCGCGCGCGCGAGGCCGCAGCGGCCGACCCGCGCGTGGAGCTGATCTCGCACGAGAAGAACCGCGGCGTCGGCGCGGCGATCGTCACCGGCTACAAGCGCGCGATCGAGGAGCGGATCGACGTCGCGTGCGTGATGGCCGCCGACAACCAGATGGATCCGGCCGACCTCGAGGCGATCGCGTCGCCGGTCGCGCGCACCGACGTCGAGTACGCGAAGGCCAACCGCCTCTTCACCGGCCAGGCGTGGGAGCTGATCCCGCACCACCGCTACCTGGGCAACGCGGTGCTGTCGCTCCTGACGAAGATCGCGTCCGGCTACTGGCACGTCGCCGACTCGCAGTCCGGCTACACCGCGGTCTCGCTGGGCACGCTCGAGATCCTCGACCTCGACCGCCTGTACCCGCGCTACGGCTTTCCGAACGACATGCTCGTCCACCTGAACGTCCGCAACGCCCGCGTGCGCGACGTGCCCTCACGGCCCGTGTACGGGGTGGGCGAGCGCTCCGGGATCAAGCTGCGCAAGGTGATCCCGCGGATCTCGTGGCTGCTCGTGAAGGCCTTCTTCTGGCGGCTGCGCGAGAAGTACGTGATCCGAGATTTCCACCCGCTCGTGTTCTTCTACGTCTTCGGGATCTTCATGGGCCTCGCCGGCCTGGCGCTCGGGATCGCGCTGATCGTCCTGCGTATCCTCGGTCACCAGATCACCGCCGCAACGGGCGTGCTCGTCGCGCTGCTGCTGATCTTCGGGTCGCAGTTCACACTGTTCGCCATGTGGTTCGACATGGAGTCGAACAAGGACCTGAAGTAGGGCAGCTTCGGAAGGGCGAGTGCGAGCCGCTACGAGCCGTCATGCAACCCACGCGCAACCCGAACTGGAGGGCGGGTTCAAGCCCAGTACCGCCCATTCGCTTGATGTCAAAGTAACAACGAAAGAGCCTGCAAACAGGCATCCTCGGATATTCCGATCGCTCTCCTGAAGGAAGCGGACGCGAAGCCACTCCGTAGGTAAGTCGGGTCAGCCCTTCATCGGCCCGAGCGAGGCGATCTGGTCGCGGGTTCGTTGCGCGCAGGGCAGGCAGCCCTTCCGCTCCCAGATCGCGAGTGTGTGCTCGAGCTCCTCGCGCGCCTCGTCGATCCGCCCCGCACGCTCGAGCACCGTGGCCAGGTCCTCGTGCGTGGGCGCCTGCATCCAGACGTTGTCCGTCCTCGTCTCCGCAGTGGTGGCGGCCAGGCGCGCGAGCGCCTCCGCCTGCTCGAGCTCGCCTCGGTGAGCGAGTAGGAGGGCCTCGGCGCTGGCTGCCATCACCCGAACGCCGGACCCGGGTGGCGGGACGGTCTGGGCCTCTTCGAGGAGCACCTCGGCTTCGTCGAAGCGCCCGAGGTGGCAGAGCTCACGTGCGAGCCGGGAGCGGCTCGTCGCCGCGGCGACGGCGAAATGGGTGATGAGCTCGAGCTCTCTCGCGAGGTAGCGGACTTCGAGCTCTCGGTTTCCCTCGATGAATGCGATCAGCGCGGGGTAGGCGTAGGCGTTCCTGTTGGTGTCGCCGGTCATCTCGCGCAGGTGGCTCGCCTGCGCGTCGGCGAGCGGCCACGCCTCGTCGAAGCGGCCGAGCATCGCGAGCAGCACCGCCCGCGGCAGGTCCTGGGAGCCCGGCGGCCGCCAGCCCGCGACCTCGTCCATCATCCGCATCGCGTCGCCTACCGGCCGCGGGCCGACGATCACGGCGTACTCGATGTCGGTATCGGAGCGTGAATAGCCGGCCAGGCGCTGGTAGTGAAGCGCCTGGAGCGACGCTTCGACCTCGGCGTCCCACTGCTGGTGGAAGTTCGCAGCGGCGGCAAGCACATCCCAGAGGAGCGCAAGTCGGCGCGGATCGCCCCGCTCTTCCTCGAGGGGAAGAGCAGCACGACAGAGCGCGATCACCTCGTCGGTCGCATCTGGCCCGCCCGAGGCGCCGCGCAGATAAATGGTGATCGCACGCGCGAGCATCCCTCCGGAGCGGTCGCCGGCGGCCTCGACGCGGTCGGTGATCACCTCCGCCTTCTCTACCGCCGCCCGCAGATCGCTGTTATCGGGTGGGAACCAGGCGGACTGGAGCTCGAGCGCAACGTCCGTCCGGTGTGGCCGCACGACCTCGGCTGCCCGCGCGAGCAGCACAGCTCCGGCGCGGTTGTCCTGGCGGTCGATCGCGCGGTTGCCGGCCGCGGCGAGTCGGGCGGAGGCGCGGTCGGCCAGGCCGGGGTCGGGCTGCCCAAGCTCGGCGTGGTAGCGGACGGCTTGTTCGAGGTGGTGGCCGACGATCTCGTCGCGCTCGGCCAGCGCCGCGCCGTGCTCGTCGAGCCAATCGGCAAAGCGCGCGTGCAGGTCGGCCCGGACTGCTTTGGGGAGGGCGTCGTAGGCCGTGTCGCGGATCAGCAGGTGGCGGAAGCGGTAGCCGTCGTCGCCGGCGAGCTGGGCGCGGTCGGGGCGGACGAGCTGGTGCCGAACGAGCGCGGCGAGCCGGGTCGTGATCTGGCTCTCCTCGGGAGTGAGCGCCTGGACGGCGCCACGGTGGAAGATCTCGCCCTCGACCGATCCGCGCTCGAGGACTCGGCGCTCCGGCTCGTCGAGCTGGTCGAGCCGCGCCGCGAGGAGCGCCTTCAGGGTCGGCGGTACCTCGACTTCTGCGTTGCCGGCCGCCATCGCGAGCATCTCGGAGATGAACAGCGGGTTGCCGCCGGCCGCCTCCGCGATACGCATGCGTAGCCCGTCAGGGACGTCGTCGCCGATCAGCTCGTTCGCCTGCTCAGGCGGCAACGGCTCGAGACGCAGTGTCCCGGGCCAGCCGGGGCGCCGTTCCATAAACTCCGGCCGGGCCATGCACAGGAGGAGCAGCGGGACGCCGGCCGAGAGCAGCGCCGTCGACTCGACCAGGTCGAGGAACGTGTCGTCGCCCCACTGGATGTCGTCAAAGACAACGACCAGCGGCGCCTGCTCCTCGAGCAGCTTCCGGAACGCCCAGGCGATCTCGTCGCCGCTTGTGCCGACGCCCGATTCGCCCAGGAGCGAACGGATCGTTGCCGCGGCGATCGGGTCGGACGGCAACGTCGCCAGCTGCTTTACGACCTCCACGACCGGCCAGTAGGTGATCCCTTCCCCGTAGGGAAGGCAGCGGGCGCGCACGGCGCGCGTCTCGACGGCGGCCAGCGCCTCCGCCACCAGCCGGGACTTGCCGACGCCGGCGTCGCCGACCACCGTCACGAGCTCGCAGCGCGCCTCCGCCCGGGCGCGCTCCCACGCGTCGACGATCCGTGCGAGCTCCGTCTCTCGGCCCACGAAGCGTGCCTCGTGGCTGCGCTCCGGTGTGGCAAGCGCGTCCACGAGGCGGAACGCCGGCACCGGTTCCGCCTTGCCCTTCAGCTCGAGCGGCTCGACCGGCTCGACCTCGACCGCAGCGCGTACGAGCTCGAAGGTCGCCTGGCCGATCAGGATCTCGCCCGGATCGGCGGCGTTCTGGAGCCGCGCGGCGACGTTGACCGCGTCCCCGGTCGCCAGTCGCTCCTCGGTGCCCGTGACCACCTCCCCCGTGTTCACGCCGATCCGTCCCTGCACCCCGAGCTCCGGAAACGCCTCACGCATCTCCACCGCAGCCCGGCAGGCCCTGCAGCGCGTCGTCCTCGTGCACCGCTGGAACGCCGAACACCGCCATCACCGCGTCGCCGATGAACTTCTCCACCGAGCCTCCGTGCGACTCGATGATTCCCTTCATCCGCTCGAAGTAGCGGGCGAGCAGTCCCTGCAGCGCCTCCGGGTCGACCGACTCGCCGAGCGCGGTCGAGCCGACCACGTCGCAGAAGAGCACGGTGACGACCTTGCGATGCACTCGTGGATCATCCCTTGTCGACAGTGCGAACGGAAGCCAGCGTGGGCCTTTTGCAACCGCCTTGCAACCGAACGCGTCGTCACGAACCAGCACGAGACGTCACGAGAACCTGCTTCGGACGAGCCTTCGGCGGCCTCGGACGAACGCGTCGACGCGGAACGACACGAACCGGCACGAACGGTCGCCGATATGGAGTCGAACAAGGACCTGAAGTAGCCGGCCTTGTGCTCCTAGCCGCGGATGCGGCCGGGACGGAGCGGCCGGGCGTGAGTGCTGATCTTCTCGAATGCGTGGGTGAGCGCTTTGATGTCGGCGTTGGAGAGGTGCTGGGAGAAGTGTCGTTGGATCCCGTCCCGGTGGTGGCGGCGGGCGCGCGCCAGTGTCTCGGTGCCTTCCTCGGTGACGAGGATGAGGATCGTGCGTCGATCGTTCTCGGGGCGGGCGCGGCGGACGAGCCCCGCCTCCTCCATTCGGTCGACGACACGGGTGAAGCCGCTCTTGCTGTAGAGGATCTTTTCGGCGAGCTCGTTCATCGGGATGCCGTGCGGTGATTCCTCGAGGTGGACGAGAACGTCGTACCAGCGCTGGGGGATGCCGACTGCCTGTTCGAGCTCGGTGTCGAGCACGTCGAGCAGTGCCAGCGCGCTCTCGAAGAACAGGCGCCAGGCGCGCAGCCGCTCCGGCGAGGGGCTTGACAGGGATGGTTCCTCGTGAGATAGTTCGCTACGCAACTGTTTGTTCATGGACTGTTGCTGAGTCTATCAAAGACGCGGGAAAGGAGGAGTGCGCATGGCCACCATCGCTCCGGAGCGAGCACAGCTCGGATACGCGCTGCACGAAGACGAGGGTGAGGCGTTCTGGCTGCTCGGGATGCTCCAGACGATCAAGATCAGCCGCGACGACACGAACGGGGCATACGGCCTGGTCGAGATCGTCGTGCCCGAGGGTCTTGGCTCGCCCTGGCACGTCCATCCCGAGGAGGACGAATGGTTCTACGTCCTCGAGGGCGAGGTCACGTTCTGGGTCGCCGAGACCCGCCTGTCCCTGAAGGCCGGCTCGTTTGCGTTCGGCCCCAAGGGCGTGCCGCACACGTTCTACGCCGCGGCAGGCGGGGCGAGAGCGCTGGTCGGCTTCGCGCCGATGCAGTTCGAAGGATTCCAGAGGGAAGTCGGCGAGCCTGCCCCCGAACGCGTCGTGCCGCCGCCGCTCGAAGGCCACCCGGACATGGCGGCGCTCGTTCCCATCGCCAGGCGAAACGGGTTCGAGATCCTCGGCCCTCCAGGCCCGCCTCCCGGCCACTGACGAGGCAACCCACCAGCTGCGCACCCGCTCACCAAACCGGGCGGGCGCGCAGCTAGTTCGTTCAATTCAGCCCAGCCGAAGAGCTTCACTGGACGGAAGCCCTGCCGGATCAGGGTCGGACAAGGACGACGCCCACCGGTTGGGGGTCGTTGCGGTCCTCGACCGGCTTGCGGCTTCGCACCTTCCTGCGCGGGGGTCGGGCAGCCTAGACTCGGCTGGTGCCGACCTGTGTGAGCTGCGGTCACGTGAACAGCGACGCCGCGAGGTTCTGCGAGGCGTGTGGTGATGCGCTCGGTGGCGGCTCGGGTGAGCGCCGGAAGGTCGTGTCGGTGTTGTTCTGTGATGTGGTCGGCTCGACGGCGCTGGGGGAGTCGACTGATCCGGAGGCGCTGCGGGCGCTGTTGGCGCGGTATTTCGATCGGATGAAGGGGATCATCGAGTCGCACGGCGGTTCGGTTGAGAAGTTCGTCGGGGATGCGGTGATGGCGGTGTTCGGGGTTCCCGTCGTCCACGAGGACGACGCGTTACGCGCCTGCCGGGCGGCACTGGAGATGCGGGACGCCCTGCCGATACTAGGAATCCAGGGCCGGATCGGGGTGAACACCGGTGAGGTCGTCACCGGCACGGAGGAGCGTCTGGCGACCGGGGACCCGGTCAACACCGCCGCGCGTCTGGAGCAGGCTGCGGCGACCGGCGAGGTGCTCATCGGGGCAGAAACGGTCCGGCTTGCTCGGGACGCAATCGACGTCGATCCGGTCGAGCCGCTCATCCTGAAGGGGAAGTCCGAGCCTGTCGCCGCCTACCGGCTGGTCGCGGCGTCCAGGGAAGGACCCGCGCGCCGGCTGGACGCCCCGATGGTCGGCCGGGAGCAGGAGCTTGGGACGTTGCTCGCGGCCTGGAAACGCGCACGGAACGAGATGCGCTGCGAGTTCGCCACCGTGTTGGGGCCACCAGGCGTCGGGAAGACCCGCCTGTCAGCCGAGCTGATCAGCCGCGTCGGTGTGCGCACGGTCCGCGGCCGTTGCCTCCCGTACGGCGAAGGGATCACGTACTGGCCGGTAGTCGAGGTCGTCAAGCAGCTCACCGACGTCGCGGTCGAGGCGCAGGCCGCAGAAGCCATCCGTTCGCTCCTGGGCGAGAACGTCCCGACGTCCGGGGAAGAGATCGCCTGGGCTTTCCGCAAGCTGCTCGAGGCAGCAGCACCGATCCTCATTGTCTTCGATGATGTTCAGTGGGGTGAGGAGACCTTTCTCGACCTGGTCGACCACGTCACCCTGCTCTCCAGTGGATCGCCGATCCTTCTGCTCTGCTGCGCGCGGCCGGAGCTGCTCGATCGCCGTCCCGGCTGGCCCGTGAGCCTTCATCTCCAACCACTACAGAAGGAGGAGTGCGAGCTGCTGATCGAGGAGCGGCTCGGCGGCCAGCAGATCGACGAGGACCTTCGCGGTCGAATCCTTCACGCCGCCGGCGGAAACCCACTGTTTGTCGAGGAGATGGTCGCGATGCTCGGCTCTGCCCCCGATGCGGATGTCGTCGTCCCGCCGACGATCCAGGCGCTGCTCGCGGCTCGACTCGACCAGCTCGAGCCCGAGGAGCGGGTCGTGCTGGAGCGAGGCTCGATCGAGGGCGAGATCTTCCATCGCGGCGCTGTCCAGGCTCTCGCACCCGAGGAACTCCGGGTCACGACCCGGCTGTCGGCGCTCGTTCGCAAGGAGTTCGTCCGACCGGACCGATCGCAACTTCCGGGAGACGACGGGTTCCGGTTCCGTCACCTGCTCATTCGCGACGCGGCGTACGACGGGCTCCCGAAGGCGTCCAGGGCAGACCTGCACGAACACTTTGCCGACTGGCTCCTCCTGCACACCGCCGACCTCGTCGAGCCCGACGAGATCGTTGGCTACCACCTCGAGCAGGCGCACAACTACCGGGTGGAACTCGGTCAGATCAGCGTGGAGACGACGGCGCTCGCCACCCGAGCGGGGGAGCTGCTCGCGTCGGCGAGCGGTCGGGCGCTGCTCCGCGACGACCTCCGCGCCGCCGTCAACCTGCTCGAGCGCACGCTCCGGCTGCTTCCGCCCGACGGGCGCGGCGTTGACCTCGACCTCGATCTCGCCGACGCGCTCTTCCGCTCGACCAGGTTCGCCGAAGCCGAGGCGGTCGCGGCGGCGGCGATCGAGCGGGCACAGGCCGCCGGTGATCGTCGCGGCGAGACACTCGCACAGCTTCAGCAGCGGCGCTATCTGCTCTCGCTCGACCCGGCCGCCTTCGACTTCGTCGAGTTCCTCGCCTTCGCGCGGGTGGCGCTTCCGACGTTCGAGGCCGCCGGAGACGACGCCGGGCTTGCCGCCGGCTGGCATGCGATCGCCTATGCCGAGCACAATCTGTTGCGCCACCAGAAGAAGCTCGAGGCGGCGGAACAAGGGCTGGAGCACGCCAACCGCGCCGGGCTCGTCCGTCTCGAGCCGGAGCTCCGCTGGTTTCAGGCATCGGCGCATGCCATGGGCCCAACACCGGTGGAGGACGTACTCGACTGGCTGGACAGGCACCGCCAGCTCGAGGCCCGAACTCCGATCGTCGTCCTCTACCGGGCGGGAGCCGTGGCGATGCTCGGACGATTCGATGAGGCGCGCGACCTTGTCGCCTCCTTCCGGGCGCGCGGGGATGAGCTCGGACACGGCTTCTGGGCGGCGGCGAGCACGCAGACTGCCGCTCGAATCGAAACGCTCGCCGGCGACCTAGAAGCTGCCGAGCGGGAGCTTCGCCACGGCTGCGGGCTGTGGGAGGCAGCGGGAGAGCGGGGCTATCTCTCGACCTTCGCGGGCGACCTAGCGAAGACACTCGCCATGCTCGGCCGGCTCGACGAGGCCGAGGACTGGGCCGACCGAAGTGCCGAGCTCGGCGGGAGCGACGACGTGGCCACCCAGACGCTCTGGCAACAAGCGCAAGCAAGGGTTCACGCCCTTCGCGGGCAGCCCGCAGAGGCCGAGCATTTCGCCCACGAAGCGATCTCGCAGATGGAGGACAGCGACGACACGCTCTTCGGACCCGACGCCTGGGTCACCCTCGGGGAGGTCCTCGCACTGGGAAGGAAGAGCGACGAGGCCAAAGCGGCGTTCGAGGAGGCGCTCGGCCGCTACGAGCGAAAGGGCAACCTCGTCCTCGCCGACCGCACCCGGCGCCGGCTGACCGAACTGCGGACGGTGGCAACGTAACGTCCGGGTCCGACCAGCTCGATCGAGCCGACATTGCGGGTAGGACTTTCACAGCCTGCGGTTCGCGCGGCGTGTTGAAGTGCCCACGATACGGAGCGATCCTGCGCCTCGCGCAACCACGGTGCAACCGAACGCATCGTCACGAACCGGCACAGGACGTCACGAAAACGAAGCTGGTCGAAGCCTCAGCGGCATCGGACGGCACGCGATCGACACAGAACGACACGAACCGGCACGAACAGCCGCCGACATGGAGTCGAACAAAGACCTCAAGTAGAACGGCTTAGGAAGCGGGTTTGCGAGCTTCTGCTGGCCGTCGTGCAACCCGGATGCAACCGCCGAACTCGAACGACTGCCTCGCGTCCAGTCGCGGTTCTCGACTGGAGGGCAAAGAGTCACGGTTCTGCATCGGGCGTTCCGATGAACGAATGGAGTCGCGGAAAGAGACAGAATCAGCGGCCCGGCGGAGAACAGCGGAAGGTCGAGTTCGAGCCCGAAGACAGGGCGGCGGAGGACGCGTGGCACCCACGCCGCCCTGGCGCAGCTGCGCGCGTAGGAGGCCGCTTCGGGCGTTCGGCGCCTCTATCGTTGCCGCAGGGATGCGGACGACCGCCTGCCTGATCGTCCTGTTCGGCACGCTGCTCGCCACGGGCGCTCCGGCCACGGCCCACGACCGCTTTGGGAGGGCGCAGCCTCGCGTTGACACGATCGTGAAGGGCAGCGGTTCCTCCAGGGTGGTCGCCTTCCGGGTGCGCGACTCCGACAGCGGGAGCCCGATTCCCCAGGTGACGCTCGTTGCGGTTGCCCACGATGAGGCGGGAAGGTCGCTTCCGGGAGATGTAAAGCGCGTTCAGCTCGAACTCTTCCGGTGCTCATTCACGTTCCCGACGCCGGGCCGCTGGAGCATCGCCGTCCGGGTCGGCGGAATCAAGGTGGTGCCGACCTCGTTCTCGTTCGACCTCGACGTGCAGGACGGAGTGGGGAGCGCCACGGCGACGGGCACGAATCCTGGCGGCGGGACGAGCGTCGGTCTCGTTGCGGGGATCGTGGTCCCGGTCGCCCTGGTCGGATGCTTCACCGCGCTGATCGTGCTGCGTCGTCGGCGTCTCCGAGCCTAGAGATTGATGCCACGGCTTTGGTCGTGGCGAGGGGCGTGGTGGGAGAGGTCGAAGTCGGCGCTGCTAAAGCGTCGTCGACTCGGAGGCCACGATGCACGCCGACCTCGACCTTCTCAGGGCGAGCGCCAAGGGAGAGCACTCTCGCCGAGCGGGCGGTCTTGTAGCCCGGCAGCAGCCTAGGTCAGCCGCGGCAGCGGGTTCGGGCCGGTGGCGGTGACGAGACGCTGCGGCACCCATTCGTCGACGTGGACGAAGCCGTCGAAGGGCCCTTCCTCGTCCTCGACGACGTCGAAGAAGGAGCGCCGGTAGAACTTCACGTGGGTGAAGTCCTCGAAGAGGACGTAGACGGGCTCGACGTCGGGACTCTGGAACTGCTGGCCAGTCAGCACGGCCCGATGCACTCGCGAGAACTCGTCGATCTCCTCACCGACGACGACGCCGAGGTGCTCGAGGCCCATCCGGTAGACCCGCTGGTGAACGGGCGGGATGAGCTCGATGCGTGAGACCGGAGTCCCGTCGAGGACATCGAGCGGCTCGGCGAGCACGATCAAGGAGATCGGACGCCCGTTCCAGACGTTCTCTCTGTTCGCCCTCGCATGGCGCTCGAGAAGCGTGCGCTGGTGGACGTACAGATCCCAATCAGCGACGCGGACGGCGAGGTGACTGAGCGGGTACGGCGCGATGTCGATTCCGCGGGCAACGAGACGATCACGCTGCATCGCCGCGAAGGCTCGATAGTCCCCGATGATCTCGGCGATCGGATCAGACATCGCCACCTGGCATCCTCCTCCGCCATCGTACGACAGGCACGGCTGGACGCACAGTCCCAGGTTCGTCTCACTCAGCTGTCAGCTCCGGGACGCGACGCTACTGAGGAGCCCCTGGCATTGGAGCGGAGCCGGTCGTCCTCGTCAAGGGACATTCCCGACCACTCGCGCACGCCAGAGGACTCCCCCCTCGGTCCTCGGAGTCGAGCCGTTGTGGTATTTCCGACGCGTCGAATCGGCGTGGTCGCGGACGTCACGGTGCTGGCAAGCGGTGATACTCGTCCGGTGGGCTCTTCTCAGGTTCGTCTCGAAGGCGACCTTTCGCCACCGCTGTCTCGCTGGCTCTGGCTCGTCAAGTGGTTGCTGCTGATCCCGCATTGGATCTGCCTCGTCTTGCTCTGGATCGGGTTCCTGCTCTCGACCGTGGCTGCGTTCTTCGTGGTGCTCTTCACTGGCCGCTATCCGCGCGGGCTCTTCAACTTCAACCTCGGGGTGCTGCGCTGGACGTGGCGTGTTGGGTTCTACAGCTACAGCGCGCTCGGTACCGACCGCTATCCCCCGTTTACGCGCGGCGAGGTGTCCGACTACCCGGCACGCTTGGAGATCGACTACCCGGAGCACCAGCGCCGGGGCCTCCCGCTCATCGGCTGGTGGCTGCTTGGGATCCCGCAGTACGCCATCTCGGGCCTGCTCGTAGGCGGCGGATCCGGCTGGATCGCCTACTCCGGCGGGGGCGTCGTCGGCATCCTGGTCTGTGTCGCGGCCGTGCTGCTCCTCTTCAAGAATCGCTACCCGAGCGACATCTTCGATCTCGTGATGGGATTCAACCGCTGGGCGCTCCGCGTCTGCGTCTACGCCGCGCTGATGCGGCCCGAGTACCCGCCGTTCCGGCTCGACACCGGCCCGCGCGAGCCCGCCGAAGGAATTGACCAGCCCGCTTCAAGCGGGATGTAGGCAGACCGGAACGCTCAAGAGACATCCCCACGTGATCCCGACCCTCCAGGAGAGCGCCGCCGAGATGATCGGCTCGGTCATCATCGACCCGCCCGACCCGATCGACGTGCACGATGACGCCGGAGATGGTTCTCGGAGCTCCTTCCGTGGCTTCGCTGACCACGAGAGCAAGTCGGACGGCCCAGAGCGCTAGGGGCTTGCCCCTGCGCGCAGCGCTTCGAGTCGTGGCCTGATCTGCGCGACCATCGCGAGGTTCTTCTTGCGGCCGTACCGGTCGAGCGCTTGCTCGAACGCATCCATCGCTTCCTCCACTCGGCCGGCCGCGGCGAGCACCTCGGCCAGGTCCCAGTACCCGTCGCCCTGATAGGTCAGCCCGTCGGTGCGCTCGAGGATGGCGATCGCCTCGCGTGCCAGCATTTCCGCCTGCGCGTGCTCGCCTCGGTGGGCGAGGACGCGCGCCTGCACCTGGCGCCAGAGCCATTCGCCTTCCTGCCCGGCGACCGTCCGGGCGACGTCGGCGAGCGGCTCGGCCTCGTCCGGGCGTCCGGCGATGCAGAGCCAGCGGCCGAGCTTGGCGCCATAGGACGCCACGAAGGCGAGATGGTCGGCGGCCCTCCACTCGTCGACCGAATGCCGTCCGTAGCGCACGGCGGTCTCGTAGTCGCCTTCGAGTGCGGCGAGGTCGGCGAGAGTTGCGTAGTGGCGGTGGTCGCCGCTCTGCTCGTACCGCTCGGCGGCGGCTCGCACGACCGGCCAGGCATCCTCGAAGCGGCCGAGCGCACCGAGGAGATACGAGCGGACCAGGGGACTCTCCCTCCTGCCGAGCTCATCGAGTGCCTGGAGCGCCTCGTCTGCCGGCCGGGGACCCCACGCCAGTGCCGTCGCCAGGCCGAACGTATCTCCCCAGTAGTGGCCCGCCGCCTTCGCATGACGGATTGCCGCTTCGGCAGCCTTCGCCCAGTCCTCCATTCGGCCGCGGGCGTTCGCTACGCCGTAGCCGAGCGCGACGTACACGAACATCAGGCCCGCATGGTCGGCCGTTTCCTCGAGAGCGGGGAGCGCCGCCCGCGCGGCCCGCTCGAGGCCGTCCACGTCCGGATCAGGTTCGAGAAAGAGGCGATGCAGCTCGGCCACGATCGTCGCGAGGGCCTCGCCGCGGTCGTCACCGGCGGCCTTGGCACGTGCCGCCGTGGTGTCGCAAATCTCCACCGCCCTGAGAGGCACCTCGTCGTGGATCGCCGCCGACAGGACGATCTCCTGATCGACGTCGAGCCTGAGCGGGCGCGTCAGCGCGAGCGCGCGCTCGAGCAGGCGTGCCGCCGGGCGCTCTCCGCCCGGCCGCAGTGCGCGCGTTCCGGCGGCCGCCAGCCTCGTTCCCGCACGCAGTGCCAGTGAATCGTGAGGCTGACCCAACTCGGTCATGTACGCGGCTGCCTGCTCGAGGTGATAGCCCACGATCTCGTCGAGCTCGACGAGGTCGGCTCCGTGGTCGTCCAGCCAGTCCGCGAAGCGCTCGTGTAGCTCCGCACGCGCGGATTTCGGCAGGGCGTCGTAAGCCGCGTCGCGGATCAACAGGTGTCGGAATCGGAAGCCGTCCTCGCCCGGGAGCTGCGCGCGGTCGGGGCGGATCAGCTCGCGGCGGACGAGCGACGCGAGCTGCGGCGTCACCCGCGGCTCGTCCGGCGCCAGCGCCTGGACCGCGCCCCGGTGGAAGAGCTCGCCCTCGACCGATCCCCGCTCGAGCACGGCGCGCTCGCGAGGGTCGAGCTGGTCGAGCCGCGCGGCGAGCAGTGCTTTCAGCGTCGGCGGGACCTCGACGTCGGTCTCGTCGGCTGCCATCGCGACCATCTCGGTGAGGAAGAGGGGGTTCCCTCCGCTCGCCGCCGCGATTCGCGGGCGGAGCAACTCGGGCGCGCCGTCGAGGAGCTCGCCGACGGCATCCTCCGGGAGTGGCTCGAGCCGAAGCGTGACCGGCCACTGTGCGCGGCGGTCGAGGAGTTCCGGGCGGGCGATGCAGAGGAGCAGGATCGGGGAGCCGGCCGAGAGCAGTCCGACCCCTTCGACGAGATCGACGAACGTGTCCTCGGCCCACTGGATGTCGTCGAACACGGCGACGAGCGGAGCCTGCTCCTCGAGCAGCTTGCGAAACGCCCAGGCGATCTCCTCGGCGCTCGTTGTCTCGTCGCTCTCGCCGAGCAGGGTGCGGATCGGCGCGGCGGCGATGGGGTCGGTGGGAAGCGCGCCGAGCTGTTTGATCACCTCGACAACGGGCCAGTACGTGATTCCCTCGCCGTAGGGGAGGCAGCGGCCGTGGACGACCCGGGCATCGATCGTCGAGAGCGCCTCGACGACGAGCCGCGACTTCCCGATTCCGGGGTCCCCGACGATCGTGACCAGCTCGCACCGTTGCTCCGACTGCGCGCGCTGCCAGGCCTCCCGGACGGTCGCGAGCTCGCGCTGACGGCCGACGAAGCGTGCCTCGTGGCTGCGCTCCGGTGTGGCAAGCGCGTCCACGAGGCGGAACGCCGGCACCGGTTCCGCCTTGCCCTTCAGCTCGAGCGGCTCGACCGGCTCGACCTCGACCGCAGCGCGTACGAGCTCGAAGGTCGCCTGGCCGATCAGGATCTCGCCCGGATCGGAGGCGTTCTGGAGCCGCGCGGCGACGTTGACCGCGTCCCCGGTCGCCAGTCGCTCCTCGGTGCCCGTGACCACCTCCCCCGTGTTCACGCCGATCCGTCCCTGCACCCCGAGCTCCGGAAACGCCTCACGCATCTCCACCGCAGCCCGGCAGGCCCGCAGCGCGTCGTCCTCGTGCACCGCTGGAACGCCGAACACCGCCATCACCGCGTCGCCGATGAACTTCTCCACCGAGCCTCCGTGCGACTCGATGATTCCCTTCATCCGCTCGAAGTAGCGGGCGAGCAGCCCCTGCAGCGCCTCCGGGTCGACCGACTCGCCGAGCGCGGTCGAGCCGACCACGTCGCAGAAGAGAACGGTGACGACCTTGCGATGCACTCGTGGATCATCCCTCTCTCACGGTGCGAACGGAACCGGCCTCCGTGCAACCCGCGTGCAACCGAACGCGTCGACACGAATCCACAGAACGTCACGAGAACCGAGTCAGAACGAACTCCGACGGCACTAGACGACACGCATCGACACCGAACGACACGAACCGGCACGGACAGCCGCCGACAAGGAGTCGAACAAAGACCTGAAGTAGAGCGAGTTCGGAAGCGGGCTGGCGGCGTGATCTTGGTGCCCGTGCAACCCGTCTGCAACCGCGAGTGAGTCCGGCGGCCGCCCCGAGGACACCGGGAGACGCGTCTACTTCGGCGGTGACGGATGTGCAGACCCGTCGTCGGCTAGTTCGTGCTTGCGAATGATGTTCCAAGCGCGGGAGGGGGTGTAGGGATGGCGAGGAAGTGGGCGACGATGCCTCCGGTCGTCACGCCCTGCCTGACGGTGTAGGTGGTGTTACAGGCGGGGTAGGGGCCGCTGGTTGCGGGCGCACTGGCGGTGAAGCTCAAGGAGCCGGTGAAGACCGTCGACCCGGCGGTGGTGGCGGTTGCTGTCGAGAGATCGGGTGCGACGGTCAGGTCGTTCGCGGGCAGGTTCCCCTCGATGAGGATGTGGGCGATCGTGGCGGGGCCGGACTTCACCGAGAGGAACTCGAACAGGGAGAAGCTGCCGCTCTGGGCGAGCTGCCCACCGCTGGCGTAGATGGTCGGCGCGCCCTGGCCGACCGTCGCCGAGAGAGACGAGCCGTGCACGCACGTCACTGGCCCGGATCCGCAGCTGGCTGGCGTGCCCGACGTGTTTGCCGTCAGGTCGCCGGGCAGGGATTTCTCGACGATCGTCTTGAAGTAGGAGCCGTCGGCGGAGAAGTCGACCGATCCGGTCAGTGTCCCCGATCGCGTCTGCCAGGTGCCGGTCGTGCACCCGGCTGGTGCCGTGGCCTGCACGAGCGAGCCCGGGTTCGCGAACGTGAGCTTGATCGGGCCGAACTGGGCCAGCTGGGTGCCGGTATCGAGCGTTAGCGTGGAAAGGTCGGGGGCGACCGTCACCGAGCTCGCGTCCAGCTGGAAGAAATACGAATGCTCCTCGTTCGCGTTTCCGGCGGTATGCGCGAGATTCAGCCTCAGGGCCCAGGTGCCGTCCGCGTTCTGGCTCAGCCCCAGTCCGAACATCCAGCCGGCGGTCGGCGGGTTGGCGCGCGAGTCGGCGCCCTGCAGGAGCCGCTTCGTGCACGGCTTCTTCTTCGTGCTCTTTTGGCCCTTCTTGCAAACGGGAGGAGGTTTCGTGCACGGCGTGCTCTTCGTGCTCTTCTGGCCCTTCTTGCACACAGGGAGCTTCGGCTTCGCTGCTGAGGGCACGGCCACGTCGTGCGTCACCAACGACACACGGTCAAGCGCCAACTTTGCACGCCCTCCCCCGAGCGCGCTCGTCGCAACCAGCAGCGCCAACCCCCCAGTTGCAACAACCAGCAAAGCTCGAGCCAAGACGGAACAGGCGACGGGCAATCGGCGTCCCACCAGCATGACAATCCTCCTAACACGCCTACAGGCCCGCCCGGTCCAGCGCCGAGAGTGTACCCACCGCCAGCGCTCCTTCCACCATGACCTCGCCGCGAACTGGCGGGGCCACCTCCCGATCGTCGGCGCAGTGCCCCGGCACTCTCCGCAGGACGTACCCCGGCGGCGGCACGTGGAAGATCCAGGGGAACTGGAGCAACGCCGCCTATGACAACGGCCAGACGGGCTACGCGGCCGGCGGCTGCATCGACGGGAACTGAGCTCGCACCTGGAGACAAGCGGAACCATGAGCTTCATCAAAGCCACATAGGACGCCACCGCGGTACGTCCTGGCTACAGGGGGCCGGCCGACCACCTCCGCCACCTCGCCCTTGAACGCAGGCGCGGCAGTGTTCATCGTACGAGGCCGAACGAACAGCTAGCGGCGGACGCCGAAATCTGCAGTCAGGATCGTGGCAGTGCGGCCGTCGTAAACCCCCGGCGCGTCGTATGCGTGCACGGCACCGAGACCGATCTCGCGCCAGGCCGGAGAGAGCAGGTTCTCCCGGTGGGCGGGACTCGCCAGCCACATCTCGATCGTCCGGCGTGCACTCAATCCCGGGGAGCCCCAGGCCATGTTCTCCCCGGCACTCCAGAGCCGGCCCCTTTTGCTCGGGTACACGGCTTCGACGCGCTTCCAGAACGGTGATCCGTTGAGTGAGTTGTGCTCGAAGAAGCCGTTCTCCGCCATGGACAGGGAGTGTCGGCTCGCGGCGACGGTCAGCCGCGAGTCCAACCGCAGCGCCGAAAGCCCCTGTGTGGCGCGAAGATCATTGACCGCCGCGAGTAACTGCAGTTCGAGGTCGTGCATGCGTGTGATCCCCCGAGCGGCGACGGAACCTTGGGACGCAGTCGCCGCAGCAGCCTGCGCCGGTACAGCGCTGGAGGCGCTGACCGGTGCGAGGAGCACGGCGACGACAGCGGTAACCGCGAGCAAGCGGAGCACAGTACCAGTATCAGCTCGTAACCGGCTAGTGTCCATCGCGCCAATGGGGGACTTCGCCACGGCGGCTTCCACCCCTTCCGTCTCGCGGGGCCAGAGCGTGAGCAAGGGCTCGCCGCCGTCCGGCAACGGTGTATGCGGCGAGGGCAAGAGGGCGGTGAGCTGCACGGCCAGTCCGTACCGTCGCACACCCGAAGTTCGGGAATCGATGCCGACGATTCTTCCGGTGGCAGGTTGCCTGCCCTACGCTGTGACCGATGGCTGAGATCGCTAGCCGCCGCTTGCGGACTCCTACGCTGCGGGCCGCGTTGGACGGAGGCGTGACCGGCCGCGGACTGCTGCTGGGGCTGACTGCCGGCCTCGTCGTCGGCGGCCTGGCCTTCGCGAACGGCGGCTACTTCCCGGTGTCGTGGGGCTGGAGCGGGCTGGCGCTGCTCTGGCTCGCAGTGACTGCACTCGTCCTCGGGATCGCAGTCGAGGCGGGAGCTCTGGAATGCATGTGGCTCGGCGTCCTTGCCGCCTTGACCGCCTGGGTTGCGCTGTCGCTGTTCTGGACGAGCAGCGTCCCCCAGACGGTTCTCGAGCTAGAGCGGACGCTCGTGTACGTTGCCGCCGTCGGCGTCGGCATCCTTCTGCTGCGTCGCAGTTCGGTACACACGCTGCTCGTCGGCATCTGGGCGGCGGTCGTCGTGGTGTCGACGTACGCTGTCGCGACGCGGCTGTTTCCGGAGCGGCTCGGGGTCTTCGACCCGTTCTCGGGCTATCGCCTCTCGTATCCGGTGGGTTACTGGAACGCGTTCGGAATTCTCGCCGCCATCGGAGCGTTGCTTGCGCTCGGGCTTGCGGCGCGAAGCGGCCCGGTGGTGCGCTGCCTCGCCGCAGGGTCCACGGTCGTTCTCCTGCTCACGCTCTATTTCACATTCAGCCGCGGCGGCTGGATCGCGTTCTTCGCCGGGCTCGTCGCGACGATTGCGCTCGATCGCCGCCGACTCCAGCTGATCACGGTCACGCTCGTGCTGGCCCCCTGGCCGGTGCTTGCGATCTGGGCCGCCTCGACCTCCGGGGCGCTCACCCACGCAGGATCGGGCCTGACGGCGGCCAGCCGCGACGGTCACGGCCTGGCAGTGATCGCCCTCTCACTGGTCTTCGCTGCCGGGCTTGCGATTCTCGCCTTGGACTGGCTCGAAGCGGCCGTCACCGTCCCGCACGGGCTCCAGCGCCTGTATGTTGGCACGCTCGTCTTCATCCTCGCCGCGTCGCTGATCGTCGTCTTCGGCCGCTACGGCTTCCCCCCGACGCTCGCCAGGAAGGCGTACAACGCGTTCAGCTCGACGAGCCCAGACCAGGGGGCGAATCTCAACAAACGCCTGTTCAGCCTCTCCGGAAACGGGCGCACCGAGCAGTTCCACACTGCCTGGCAGGAGGTGACCGACCATCCTGTGCTCGGCGGCGGGGCGGGCAGCTACGCCGACTACTGGTTCCAGCATCGGCGGGTCCCTCGACCGTGCACGACGCGCACAACCTCTATCTGGAGACGCTTGCCGAGCTGGGAGCGCCCGGTCTGATTCTGCTCCTACTGGTGCTCGGCATGCCGTTCGCCGCCGTGAAGCGCGCGCGAGCCGCGACGCCTCTCGCCGCGGCAGCGTGCGGCGCTTACGTGGCCTTTCTCCTCCACGCCGGGATCGACTGGGACTGGGAGATGCCCGCGGTAACTCTCTCGGCGCTGTTCTGCGGCCTCGCGCTGATGGCCGCGGCGCGCCGTGAGGGCGAGCCTCGGGTGCTACGTCCAGGCATGCGCTGGGCCGCTCTGGCCACGACGGCCGCGCTCGGCGCCTTCGTCCTGCTCGGCTTGCTCGGCAACAGCGCCATCTCCGCCAGCTCGAAGGCAACGAACGCGGGAAAGCTTGCCCGCGCGGAGTCGCGCGCGCGCCGCGCCACGAACCTTGCACCATGGTCGGCGGAGCCCTGGCGGAGGCTCGGCGAGGCCCAGTTGGTCGGAGGGAACCTCGTGGGCGCGCGCAAGAGCTTCCGCCAGGCGATTGCGAAGGATCGCCGCGACTGGACACTCTGGTTCGAGCTCGCGCAGGCGAGCACGGGAACCGAGCGGCGGCGGGCAATCGCAGCGGCGTCGCACCTTAACCCGCTGAGCCCCGAGATCGCTGGGCTTTCGAGGACGGCCGGTACGTCCTGATGAGTCCCCGCTTCAGCCGCGATCCGCTTGCTCGCCCCGAGGAGCTGATCCGCCGCGTCTACGCCTACGCCGCCTACCGCCTGGGCGACGGTCCCGACGCCGAGGATGTCACGAGCGACGTATTCGAGCGCGCGTTGCGCTACCGCAAGAGCTACGACGGCGCGAAGGGTGAGCCCGTGGCCTGGGTACTGGGCATCGCACGCCGATGCACGACCGCCGCGCTTGCGTCCCGCGCGGAGGAGCCGGCCGAGCTCACGGAGGTGGCGGATAGCCACAGCATCGAGGAGGACAGCGTGCGGCGGCTGATGCTCGCCGAGGCGTTGGCGCAGCTCGCCGAGCGGGATCAGGAGCTGATCGCGCTTCGGTTCGGCGCAGACCTGACCGCGGCTCAGATCGCGCGGGTCATGGATTCCCAGACGAACGCAATCGAGGTTGCGCTTCATCGCGCGCTCGCTCGGCTAAGGTCGATTCTCGAGAGCGAGGATTCCGGCGACGTCGGCCTGCCACACGCATCGGAGGCCTGCGCCTTGTAGCCCACGTCTGTGGGTGTAAGGGTTTTCGCATCTCTGACGGTATCTCTCTATGAACGGGCAATCCAGGGGAAGGGGACAGATGAAGCACGACGACAAATTCGATCTCGAGGGCGAGCTTCACGCGAGCCGGCCGCGGCCTCGCGGGGATTTCGCCAGAGCACTCGCCGAAGAGGTCCGCAGCCGTCCGACCGAGCGGACCCGGCTGGGTCGCGCCGGGCTCGCTCTCGCGCTGTCCGGTCTGATCATGGTCGCACTCGCGTCGTTCGGGGGCATCAGCTACGCGTCCTCCGCCGCCTCGCATGCCGTGAAGAAGCAGGCCGTGGCACAGCACGTGCGGATCGTGTCGCACTCGGCTGCACAGGCGCAGTACACGTCGCCTGTAACGCCGAAGGCGAAGCCGAAGCCCACGAATGACCCGACGGCCACCGCTTTGGGGCAGACGAAGACGCAGGCTGCCGCTCCGAAGGTGACCAGTTCGCAGCTGCCCTTCACGGGGCTTACGCTCTGGGTCCCGCTGGCGATCGGTCTTGCGTTGCTCGCGTTCGGGCTTGTCCTGAGAACTCGGGCCCGTGGGCGCGGGTCCAGCGCGCACTAACGCGGGTCTTCGGAACCTTGGTTCCGGCCGGGGGCGGCAGTTGCTGCCCCCGGCCTCGCTTTGGCCGGATCACGTCGTCACCGGTTTCTGACCTAGGTTGAGCCCTAGCCGTGCGGCTGACTCGCTTCGTCGGCACGTCGTTCGTTGTGGTGGGGATTTGCGCTGTGGCCTGGACGGCGCTGGTGTGGCAGTGGCAGGACCCGTTCACCGCTCTCTACACCCTCTATGAACAGCACAAGCTCGCCTCGCGGTACGAGAAGATCGCGGCCTCCTACGAGCCGCTGCTGGCCAAACGGCGCCGGGCGCCGCACTCGTCAACGGACACCTCACCTGTCGCGCGGCTCGCGCTCGAGCGCAGGCTCATCATGCTCGACGCGGAGCGTTATCGGCGCACGCTCCGGCCCGGCGGCGCACTTGGCCGGATCAAGGTACCGCGGCTCGGGCTGAGCTCGATCCTCGTTACGAGCACGGACCACGACTCGTTGACGAAGGGGCCCGGCTGGTACACGGGCAGCTATTTGCCCGGGGCGAGCCAGCTGATCTACATCGCCGGCCACCGCACGACGTACCTGGCGCCGTTTGCCCACATCGACAGCCTGCGGCCCGGCGACGCAATCACGATCGAGGTTCCCTACGGTACCTTCGTCTATCGAGTCAGCTCGCATGTGATCGTCCCCGCGGGCGACGTGGCCCGCCTTCGCTCGCACAACCGTGAGGTGGTTGCGCTGCAGGCCTGCCATCCGCGGTTCTTCGCCACCCAGCGCTACATCGTCTACGCGGTGCCTGTGCGAGTGATTCCCAGAGACGGCAAGGCGTACGCGGTCGGCTGAGCGAGACGAGAAACGAAACTCGCTACGCCGGTCGGGTTCCGGCTCGTGGTGTTCCGGCCGGTGCTGCGGCTACCTACAGCTTCTGGAATGGCGCGGGAGGGTCACGATCGTCCGTCCGACGATCTTCATGTCCAACCACAACGACGCATTCTCGATGTAGTAGTTGTCCCACTCGATCCGATCGGACAGCGACGTCTGACCGCGTAGCCCATTCACCTGCGCCCAACCAGTGATGCCCGCCCGAACGCGGTGACGATCTCCGTAACGGTGCACGCGAGCCTCGAAGAGTTCGACGAACTCGGGACGCTCCGGGCGCGGGCCGACGATCGACATCTCGCCCTTCAGCACGTTCAGGAGCTGGGGCAACTCGTCGAGCGACGTGTTGCGCAAGAACGCACCGACCTTGGTCACTCGAGCGTCGTCCTCGACGCCGCCGGGTGCGACATCGTCCGGTAGTTCATGCTGCGTTCCCGGATCGCCTCCGTTGGGTCGCAGCGAGCGGAACTTCAACATCTCGAACTCCCGGCCGTCACGGCCGACGCGACGCTGGCGGAACAGGACCGGTGACCCAAGCGAGACCCTGACTGCAAGCGCACAGGCGATCATGATGGGTGCGAGCAGGACCAAAAGGAGGAGCGCGAACACCCTGTCGACCGCATATTTGACTGCGAACTGCCAGCCCCTGGGGTTGCTCGGGCGCGCGGTGATCAGCGGTAGTCCACCGAGGTGATCGATCGTCAGGCGCTCGGTCACCTTCTCGAACAGGCGCGGTACCAGCGCGACGGCGATGCCGAGCTGCTCACAGCGGTTGACGATCCGCAAGAGCACCTCACTCGGCGCAGTCGAGAAGGTGACGATGACCTGGCCGATGCCGTGTTCCGCCGTGATGCGATCGAAGTCCCAGCTTGCCCCGAGCACCGGGAGCTGAGGCGAGCCGTCAACCTGCTCGAGCGGTTCCTTGTCGAGGAAGCCGACGGGCCTGAGGCCGAGCTCAGGGTGCGTGAGCAGGCGCGCGGCCGTCCTGCGCCCAACGTTTCCGGCGCCGATGATCAGGGTCGGAACGAGAGCGTTGCCTCGCCGCCTCGTGTGTGACTGCCAGAGGTTGAGAGCGACCCGCCCGCACGCGATGGACGCAGCCGCAAACACCCCGAGGCGGACGCTGTGGATGGCGTCATACGCGGGTGCGTCGGCGAGCAGGACACGGACCGTGACCACGACGCTCGTTGCGATGGCGATCACCGACCCTGTGGCTAGCAGGTCATCTAGACTGTCAATCTGCAGCCGCCGGGCATAGGTTCCTCTCCGGTACGAGAGGTAGACGAAGATCGCAGCGAACAGGGCAGGCCAGAGCCCCCGGCCGGCAGTCGTGTTGATATGTGGTGAGGAGATACCGGCAGCTACGGCGGCCGCGGCGATGAGTGCGAGATCGAGCCCCAGGCGCGCGCCTGACCAGAACCGGTCGGCACGGAGCGCGGACTCGTATTGGTCATCAGCTGCCCGAGCGTCTTCGGCGCCAGCGGCGGCAGATTGGTCCAAGACTATATTCACTGCGGATTCACAGATCGCCTTCTGCCGCACGGGTGCGGAGAACGCCACGGACGTCGCGTCATGCCCCTCTTGCCTCTCTCCCCATTTACCATCCGTACTAACGACCATCGTCACCGGTCGCTTCTTCCCTTAGACCTATTTTGGCAACTTCGAGTGGCATTGCAAGCCTAGGCTGATTCTTCCTTGACACAGGATGCCCTCATAAGGGTCCGGGCTGCGCTGCCAGGTGGTTAGCCGCGATCGAACCCGTACCGGTCGCTGGCGGGCGTCGTGCGGTACGGCCGCTGTGCGGCCTGACGCGCCCAAGCAGCCATCGTGTTCGTTGCCGGATCTGCATGAGCCAACAATGGATCGGCGGTCGTCTCCTCTGCCCCCACCTGACATCCGATGAAGAGGCTCGCGCGTTCGCTGCTCGGCAGCGTGTCGTTTCGTGTGCGCAGACGGACGGAGGACTTCCGCGGAGACGCTGTCGTTCTCCTCTACCATCGCGTTGCGGAGCTCGAGAGCGATCCATGGGCTCTGGCCGTTTCGCCTGCGAACTTCCAGGATCATGTCGCTGTGCTCGCAGACGCGTTCCGGCCCCTGGGCCTTCGCGAGCTTGCACAGGGACTCGAACGCGGATCCGACTTGAGCCGGGCAGTCGTGATCACCTTCGACGACGGCTACCGGGACAATCTCTCCGCCGCCAAGCCGGCCCTCGAACGGCACGGATTCCCCGCAACTGTCTTCATCGTCAGCGGCTATGTCGATTCCAGCCGTGACTTCTGGTGGGATGAGCTGCTGCAGCTCTGGCAAGACTCGGAGCTTCGCGAGCTCCGGGACTACCGCGCGGTCTGGAGTGACCTGAGGAGCCTCCCGCACTTGGAGCGTCAAGCGGCCCTCGACGAGCTCTGGGAGCGGCACGCCAGCCGGCGTCCGGATCCCGTCACGGACATCCTGACGTCCGAGGACATCGTCGCTCTTGCCGACGGAGGGCTCGTCGAGGTCGGGGCGCACACCGTCACCCATCCGCGGCTGGCCGGGCTGCCTCGGGACGATCAGCTCGAGGAGATCCGTTCGAGCAAACAGCTTCTCGAGCAGTTGATCGGACGGCGGGTCGAGAGCTTCTCCTACCCGTACGGCGAGTACGACCGCGCTTCCGTCGCGTCGGTTCGAGCAGCCGGATTTCCGAGTGCGTGCGCGACCGGCCAGCGCGCAGTGACGGGGAGGAGTTCGCCCCTCGAGATCCCGCGCATCCACGTGCCGGATGTGCCGGGAGACGAGTTCGAGCGGATGCTAGAGGCACGACTGCGCTCCTAGGCCGGGCGTCCCGCGGGGGAGCGTCGCGAGGGGCCCGCCGCCGTTTCTAGGGGGGAAGCAGGACTCCGGCCGTCGTTTCCCGCGGCCGCCCCGAGAGCCGCCGGCGGGCACGACCGGGCGCGACGGCTGCTCCGAGCAGCTTCGCCCGGGTCGCGAGGCCGAAGCCTCGCCCGAACGCAACCTCGAGCGAACGGCGCCGGGTGTCGGGTCGGCCCTCGAGCAGGGCGACCCGCGCACGAGCGAGGGCCAGGGCGCGGCGGTTCGCCGCGAGTGCGCCGACGAGAACCTCGCGCTCGCTGGGGCTCAGATCCGACCGCTCCGACGTCTTGGCGAGAGTCATCAGGCGTCCCTGGATGAGTGCTTCCCGCTGCGAGCTGAGGCTCCCCGGAACGAGTCGGTAGCGGGCGAGCGGCTCTTCGACGAGACCGACGCGGGACCCGTTGAGGATCATGCGGATCCAGCAGTCCCAGTCGGTCGTCCAGCGGATCGACTCGTCGAACCCGCCGATGGCGAGCAGGCGCTCGCGGCGTACCGCTGCGAGACCGAAGAGGAAGTTGTCCGCGAGGATGCCGACGCGCTGGTCGTCGACGACGAACCGCATCCCTTCCGAGTAACAGCGCTTGACGGTCGTCCCGTCGACTTCGAGGTAGGCGTCGGTGGTGAGGATGTCGAGGTCCGGTCGGGCGGCGGAAAGCTCGCCGAGCGCCTCGAGCCGCTCCGGCATGAACACGTCGTCGGCGTCGAGGATGACGACGAAGCTGGCGCTGGCGGCCCGAGCAGCGGCATTCTTGGCCGAAGCCTCACCGCCGTTGTCCTTTCGCAGGAGCGTGATGCTGTCTCGGTACGGTGCGAGCGCCTCTGCCGTACCGTCGGTCGAGCCGTCGTCGCAGACGATGATCTCGAGCGGTGGGAGGGTCTGCGAGCGCGCGGACTCGACCGCTTCACCGATGACCGCCACTGCCTGGAACGCGGCGATGAGGACGGAGAAGGTCGGAACCGGGCCAGGCTCGACCAACCCCGTGGGTATGGGTGCGAGATACCGCCTCACGGTGCGCCCTCCCCCTGTGGGGACGCCGCCCAGAGCCTGATCGCCCGCCCGAGGGTGCCGCCGAGCATGGCGCCCGCAGTCGCGTCGAGCCAGAGGGCATCCTCGTGGGAGATGATCCGGAGGAGCCAGGATGCGGTGGAAAAGACGAACCCTCCGACCACCACGCCTGCCAGCACCCCCAGCAGGCCGCCGCCCAGCACGACCATCCCCCACGCTGCCAGGCCGCCCATGAGCGAACAGCACGCCAGCCGGGCGACGGTCGCCGGCTGCCAGTCGACGCCGCCCAGCGTCCGCCAGGCGTACGCGACGACCGGCACACCGAACGCGAGCTGGCCCGCTCCGTTCGCGATTGCTGCACCGACGGCGCCGTACGCTGGGATGAGCATGAACGCGAATCCGATGTCCACCACTGAGCCGAAGATGCCTGCCCCAACGATCAGCCACAGGCGCCCGATTCCCTCCAGCAATGCGGTGCTGAGCCCGATGATCGGCGCGATCGGAACAAAGCAGAGGGCGATGAGGACAGATCCTCGTGCCCCATAGAAGCTGGATCCGTAGGCCAGCGTGACGAGCTCCGGGGCGAACGCCATCCCTGCGGCCGCCGTCGGCAATGCGAGCAGGAGCACCAGACGGATGGCTCGGCCGAACCCGGGCCTGATTCGGCGTGCCTCCCCGGCTCCGATGAGCGTGGAGACCGCGGGCATCACGGCCTGAGTCAACGCCAGGAAGACCACGACCGGCGCATTGGCCGCAGCGAAGGCTATCGAGTAGAAGCCGATCTGCGTGCTCGAGGAGTACCACTCGAGGACGAAGAACTCGGAGCGTCGCATGATGACGAAGGTGGCAACCACGTCGAGCGAGGCGATCGCCGCGTACCGCCACACACGATTCCTGAGGACCGCGGCAAAGCTCACCGCGGGGCCGAGCCCAGCCGCCCGGCGACCGCCGATGATCGTCAGGGCGACCAAGATCACCGCCACTGCGAGCGCCTCCACGCCGAGCATGCCGCTGATCCCCCACCCGAGCGCGAGAACCGCGACGGTTGCACCGACTCCGACGCCGTTCACGACGAGGCGTGTGAGCGAGGTCTCACGCCAGTGCTGCAGCCCGTTGAGGAAGGCGGCGGGGACTGAGCCGAGGATGCCGAGCGCGGCGGCCGCGGCCGCAAACAGCCAGGCCAGCTGCGGCTCGTGACCCGCAAGAGCGACTGCGGTGAGCGCGGCACCGGCGAGAAGAGCCGCGACGATCTCGACCCTCCATCCCCATCGCAGCAGGCCGCGGGCGGCCGCCGGGTCGCGCCGACCGACCGACTCGCCCACGAATCGGATCACCGCTGTCGGCACCCCCGCGGACAGGAGCATGATCGCGCCGTACTCGGCGAAGGCGATGAAGCTCTGACGGCCGAAGTCCTGGGGGCCCAGGAAGCGGGCTGCGGAGATCGACAAGACGACGACGTAGACAATTGGAATCGCGCGGGCTGCGGCGTTCCAGAGTCCGCCTCTCGCCACCGACGCACCGGTGGTCCGTACTCCCTCCTGGGAGAGCCCGACGGCCCCGCGCCCTCCGGCCTGCTCCTCGGACGTCGGAGGCGGCGTCCGCGGTGGACGGCCGACGCCGCTCACGCCAGCCTGGTTCTGGGTGCGTCTGTCGGTCCCGGTCGCCGGCCCGCGACCAGCGCTCGGTGGCCCACGACGTTCTCTCCCGCCGGGGGCGGACTGACGACCGATGACAGACCGTGCATGTACAAACTCAAGTCACAATATGGATTCTCGAAACCGGGCTGGCATCCTTGAGCGGAGGTGGCGTCGACGCCCCGACGGTGGTCGTCGCGCTTACCCATGCGCTCTGGGTGGCGACGCCGGGCATCCAGTTCAGCGAATTCCCGACTCACTCGAAGGTGTATTCCCCCGGGCCAGTTCCTGTGCCATGTTACGACGACAATGCGCAGCGGGCTCAACGAGGACTCCCTGAGGGTGTACGGCCCTGGTCGGCCGAAGGCTGCCCCAAGGTACCTTCGCCAGCCGCCGCTGCATCGGGCTGCGCCCCTGACCAGGGATACGTCTACCTCCAGCGGCCCACCGCTTGGTCTCCTGCTCTATACCGATGCCTGCAGCCGGGGGGGCGCCGAGCAGAGCGCCGCGAATCTTCTCGCCCACCTGGCACCCCACATCGAGGTGACGGTGCTCGGGGTCGACCGATCGGTCGTCGAGTGGATCGCGAGCCACCGCCCCGGCGCAGGGGTCGTCGTCGTGCCGCAGGTCCGGAGCAAGCTCGACCTTCCTTCGATTGCGGCGCACGTGCGGGCGGTCAAGAGGTCGTCGCCTGACATCCTCCACGCTAACCTGACCTGGACGTTCTCCTGCCAGTACGCCGTTCTCGCTGCCCTACTCACCCCGGGTGTCCGGATCGTGACGGTCGACCAGTGCCCGTTGCCGACTCCTTCGCGCGCCCAGCGGTTCCTGAAGCGTGCGGTGTGCGGACGAGTCGACGCCAATGTCGCGGTGGGTTCGCTCTCAGCGCGGATGGTCGAGGACGTCGTCGGCCTCCCGCGCGGAACGGTGCGGGCGATCTACAATGGCGTGCCGGAGGCGCCGCTCTCCCCGGCGCCTCGTAACGGATCAGGCCCGGTCGTCGGCTCGATCGGTCGGCTTTCCCCGCAGAAGGGATACGACGATCTCGTGCGGGCGGTTGCGAAGCTCGAGGGCGTTCGGCTCGTCCTCGTCGGGGACGGTCCCGAGCGGAGAGCGCTGGAGGAGCTCGCTGAGAAGGTGGGGATGGCGGACCGGTTCGAGATCACCGGCTGGAGCGACGATGCCCGCGCCTATTTGCCCAGGTTCGACGTCTTCGCCCTCAGCTCCCGTTTCGAGGGCTTTCCACTCGTGCTTCCCGAGGCGATGCTGGCCGGACTCCCCGTCGTCGCCGTGGATGTCGGCAGTGTCTCGGAGGCCGTCCTCGACGAGGAGACGGGATTCCTCGTTCGAGCGGATGATCTGGACGCCCTGGCACAGGCACTGTCACGCGTGCTCCGCGACCCAGCGGCAGGTCGGCGCATGGGCGAGCGAGGCTGCCGCCGTGCGCGAGAGCTGTTCACCGCCCAAGCGATGGCGCGCGCGTTCGAGTCGCTGTACGACGAGCTGTGTCCGCGTTGAGCCTTGAACGGGCGGACGCGTGCTTTCTCAGCCCCATTCCAATCGCCAGGGCAGTCGTTCTCGGGAAGGACGAGAGCTGGGCTCCGGCGCTCCTCCGGGTCGGCGTCGACGTCGGCGAGATTTCGCCCGACGTCGCGATCGCCCCGAGCGACCGGACTCGGGACGCGATCGCAACCGGAGCTCACACCGTGATCGTCGAAGGGGACAAAGCCGAGCGCGAGCTTCGGCGCCTGGGGTGGAAGGCGCGCACCTACCTAGCTCTTCCAGACCTGGAGGCGCCACAAGCGTTCGTGCCGATCGGCTCCCAGGCCGGCCGCTACGCCCTGACGGTCTGGTTAACGGCCTGGGAGCGGTGGAAGGTCGTACGGAACGCCGCGGTCGGCGAGCTTGCGGCTCGGCGGCTGCTGCCTCCCGTCCGGCGCTTCGTCACTGTCGGATCCAGGGATTCGGTCCGGCCGTTCCTGGTCACGGCGGCGACGAGTCTCGGCGTCGATCCAGCGGCCGAATGGTTCCTCGTCACGGGGCACGGCGATCTCCTCGCGCGCGGAGCGTTCATGCTGTTCCCTCCGGACTCAGCGAAGCCTGCCTGGGCGCTGAAGTTCTGCCGAGTCCCGGGGCCTGACGACCGGGTCGATCGCGACTCGCGTGCACTCAGGTTCGCTGCCGAAGCCGGCGTCGCCACTGCGGCGCGGGCGCCTCGCTTCATCGGTCGGCTGGAGGCTGCCGGGCACGAGGCCTCTCTTGAGACGGCGGCGCCCGGACGGCGTGCCAACGGCGTCCTGTCCGTTGTGAGGCCTGCTCATGCGAAGCAGCGGTTGATCGAACGGGTCGTGGAGTGGCTGGCGCAGATGGCGCGGGAAACGTCCGCCGCGCCGAAGCTCCTGGAGCCGGAGCGCCGCCGTCTGCTAGAGGAAGTGCTTCCACACTGGAGCGCCCTGGGCGCGTCACGCGACCTCGTCGACGAGCTCCCTCCGATGCAAGCCGTTCTCCAGCACAACGACCTAGGGACATGGAACCTGATGGCCAGCGGCGACGCTTTCACCGCGCTCGACTGGGAGAGCGCGAAGGCGCACGGCTTCCCGCTCTGGGATGCGCTCTATTTCCTTGCCGATGCCCTCGCCAATCTGGACGGAGCAGAAGGTGAAGAGGGACGCCGCGAGCACTTCCGCAAGCTCTTCCTGGGCGAGTTGCCGTCGTCGGCGCTACTACGCTCGTCACTGACGCAGGTTGCGCAGGCATCGGATGTCCCTCTCCGGGCGGCAGGAGCGCTCACGACGCTGTGCTGGCTTCATCACGCCCTCGCTCATGCCACCCGGCGGGCGAAGAGCATGCTTCATCAGCCGGACACCCACGATCCCGGGTGGATGTTCAAGCACATGGCGACCCTGTGGATGGGCACGGAGGGGCTCGGGCCTGGCTGGTCCCCGTGGCCGACGTGATGCCTGCGACACCCTCCGAGCCGACGGTGCTCATCGTGCTCCCCGACCTGCCCTTGGTCGAGGGCGGGGCCATGGGCAGGTTCTTCGTCGGGCTCCTGCGCGGCCTGAGGGCCAACGGTGTCGACGTCAGAGCGATCGCCGCCAGGCGCGCCTTTACTCCGCCGGGAGAGGTGCCGTCCGACCTGCCCGTCGAGATCGTCGCGGTCGAGGATCCTCCGCGCTGGCGGTCCCGTGGGGAGCGCGTCCTCCGGCCAATGGGAGGGCTTTCGTGGGGGGCGTTCGCGAGGCGAATCGAAGTGCTGGGTCGAGGGGTCGACGCGGTGCATCTCGAGAGCGTCCACGTCGGGTGGTGCGCTCGCCGGACACACGTACCATCCACGCTTCACCTCCACTACCTGGCACACCTCGACCGACCGTACGGGGCGCCGTGGAACAGGCAGTTCTGGCAGGTGACCGAGGAGACGGTCGCCGAACAGATCCTCGCCCGCAGGCATCGACACCTGATCGCGAACTCACCCGTGGTTGCCGCCGAACTGCTGAAGCGAGCGCCCGCCGCCGACACCACCGTCTCGCCGCTCTGCCTGGCGCCGGAGCACTACCGGACCGCCCCCGTCGGAAGTCAGATGACGGCCGGTATCGTCGGTACCGCTTCGTGGCCGCCGACGGCGGCCGCGATCGGTCGGCTGCTGACCAGGATCTGGCCCACAGTGCGAAGGGAGATTCCCGGCGCGGAACTCGCCGTCGCCGGTCGTGGCACTCGGCGCCTTGTCCCCGCGCCTCCGGCCGGAGTGAGGGTGCTCGGCGAGATTTCTTCCGGGGCCGACTTCTTGCACGGGCTCGGCGTGCTCGTCTATCCGGTCAGACGCGGAAGCGGCATGAAGGTCAAGGTCCTCGAGGCGCTCGCCACCGGAGTGCCGGTCGTAACGACACCCGCCGGAGCCGAGGGCGTCGAGCCGAACCCAGGCGTCGTCGTCGTCGAGGACGACGCAGCGATCGCGCGTGCAACCGTCTCGCTTCTGCAGGACGAAGCCGAGCGCGTCGAACGTGGGGCAGCGGCACTCGAGACGTTCCGAGCGCGCTACGCGCCCGAGGTCGCGACCCGGCCGCTGGCCGACCTGCTCGCAGCCGTGTCCCGGAAGACATAGGCGGCCGCGTCAGCTCGCCGGGTCGCCGGCGGAGGCCTTCGCCCGGCTCAGGAGGCGCCCGGGACGAGGTTGCGGCGAAGCCCGGGAGGTCCGGGCCGTTGCCGGCGCCATGCGGGTGAGCGCGAGCGCGAGCCCGACGAAGACCCAGATCGACTTCCCGAGGCCGATGGAGAGGAAGATCGAAGCGACCAGGATGCTCGTGAAAGAGATCAACACGGCCACCGCAAGGCGCTGATCGACGTTGTCTCCGGCCCGGCCGAAGCTCCTCGCGGCGGAGAACAGGTACCAGAGCGTGACGAGGAGGAGGACGCTGTACAGCGTCAACCCGATCGGCCCGAGATCGGTCAGCGCCGAGAGATAGGCATTGTGAACGGGCCGGGCCGCAGTGTCGATCAAGCTCGACGGGGCGACCCCCGGGGTGTTGCGCAGCAGGTTGAGCGAGTCGGCCTCGAAACCGCCCGCGCCCAGACCGAGCCACGGATGGTGAGAGTAGCCCCTCAGGGCGGCGGACCACAGGTCGAGCCGGCCTGTGCCACGATCACCCCCGTGCAGGATCGACTGGATCCGCGCCAGGTACTGCGTCGAGCCGAGCACGGCGACCAGCCATCCCCCAAACCCGAGGGCGACGACGCAGGCCAGCTTCTGGCTGCGCCCACGGAAGAGGAACCGCGCCGGCATCAGGACGATCAGTACGACGACGACCCCGAGGGCGATGAGCCCCCCCCGTGAGAACGACGCGCCGATCGAGAGGATGATGAACGCCACCGCTGCGTAGTAGGCGAGGCGGGTGCGCCACCCGCGCTCGAGGGCGGCCAGGGCGAGCGCCGGTGCGACCGCAAGCACCTGGTAGGCGGCGAAGATGTTTGGGTCGCCCTGTAGCCCCGTGCCGCGCTGCGCCCCAGTAACAGCCGTTGTGGAGCCTCCGTGGACGTACGCACCCAGTGCGACCACGCCGAAGGCGACGGCCGCGAGCACGAAGGCGACGAGAACGGCCTGGAGGTCCGCCCGACGCCGGATCAGCATCGCGAACGCGAGCATGAACGCGAACGCCAGTGCCCACCGGAAGAACGTGACGTAGACGAAGTGGTGGTCGGCCGCCCAGTAGATGCTGAACAGGATCCAAAGCCCGTAGGTGAGGCCGATTCCCAGAAGCAGGCCCGCCTGCATGTCCGTACGTCTTGCGACGAGCAGGTAGTAGACGATCGCCATAAGGGCGAAAAGGCCCACCAGACGTCCGATGTGGACCCCACCGAATGACACGCCCTCCGCGTACATCGCGAAGACCAGCACCGGAGGCAGAGCCTCGATACGCGAGACAACGAGCACCCCCGCCGCTATCGCGAGCACGAACGCGACGGCGTACGAGGGGTTCATCGTCGTAAGGACGCCGACGACCACGCCCGCGAGCAGGAAGACTGCGGTGAGCCACGCCAAGCCCAGCCCACGCCGGATGCTCCGGCCGGCCCGGATGCGCGCGTGGTGGGAGATTGGGTCGGCCGCCAAGCGGCCCTCAGGACTCTGAGGCTTTCGCCGAGTCTCGCGTCTCCGAAGGGATCCGGCCCGGCCCGGTCGAGAGCCAAACCGGAGCTGCGGAGCTTTCGACGCCGCTCCCTGGGCTCGCCTCGTAGGCGGGATAGTGGTAGCCCGCGCGCGCGGGAACGTCGGTCACCACGACGCCGACAAGGTGGATGCCGAGACGAGCTGTCAACGTCCGCAGCTCCTTCGCCTCGTCGCTCGTCACCCGCTTCCGTCGAACGACCACAATCACGCCGTCGACGTGCTTCGCGAGCTCGAGCGCATCGGCGACGATGAGCATCGGCGGGGAGTCGACGATCACGTGATCGAACTGCGCCTTCAGGTCGCTCATGACGGTCTGCATCTGGAGGCTCGCGACCAGCTCGGATGGGTTCGGAGGCAGCGGCCCGCTCGGAAGGACGGCCATTCGCGGGTTGCCGCCAGGTGCGACGCCTGTCGTGGCGTCTGGGAGGCTGACCTCGTTGAGCGTGTTGCCGACCGTCTCCCCGCCGACGAGCACCGACGTCAGGCCCCGGCGGAAGGGCGCGATCCCGAAAGCGTAGCCCAACCGTGGGCGCCGTAGGTCGGCCTCAACGACCACCACGGATTCTCCGGACTGGGCGAGCGCCGTTCCGAGGTTCGCGCAGACGGTTGTCTTCCCCTGCTCAGGCGATGTGCTTGTGACCAGGATCGTGCGAAGCGGCCGGTCGACGCCCAGGTATTGCAAGTTCGCACGCAAAGCCCTGAAGGCCTCCGCAACGTCGCGATTCTCCTCCCAGGGCAGCGTGGGCCGGCGGGCATCCCGATTGAGGGAGGGAATCTGTCCGATGACGGGAACCCCCACTGCCCGCTCGATCTCCTCGATGGTCCGAAGCCTGCGGTCGAAGAAGTCGACGACGAATGCGGCGAGCAGGCCGAGCACCAAACCGAGGATTGCGGCGATGGTGATGTTCAGCTTGGGAGTGGGCCGGATCTTGCCGGGAATGACATGCGCGGGATCCCAGACCGTTGCCGTGAGCGGGGGAATAGCCGCACTCCCGTCCGCCGTCTGACCGAAACGTTCTTTGACGAGCGCCGAGAAGGCGATCCCGATCCTTTCGGCGATCGCCTGTGCCCGCTCCGGATACCGGTCTAACACGGAGACGTTCAGGGCCGCGCTCTCCGGGTTGAACGAAACCGAGACGCGGCCGAGCAGGGCCTCGGGGGTCTCCTTCAGGCCGAGCGCGCTGATCACCTTGCGCGCGACAACGCCGCTCCTGATCAGCTCCTGCATGGTCGCCGAGAAGGGCTGGATCGCGCCGGCGTTCTGCGGCTGCACGAGACCACCCGCCTGCCCGACGACGATCGTCGTCTGTGCCCGGTACTCGGGCTGCTGGCGCATCGTGAAGAGAACGGCTGCGCCGAGAGCCAAGGCGACGGTGGCGACCACGGTCAGCTTCCGCCGCCGCAGGACGTCCAGGTACTGCCGCATCCCAACCGTCGGCTCGGCGGCTGCTTGGGTCTCGGTCATCTCGCTGGTCATCGACAGGGCGACGCGATTGCTCAAGCGTCCTGGTTCACACTGTAGGGTAATTCCTCCTCGATGTCCGCGATTGAGTGCACCTAGGCGTCTACGCAGACCTCGTCTACCGCAGGGATCGCGGACGGCTTGCGGCCGATCGGGCATTCGTCAAGTTCGTCACGAGCCTCCCCCCGAGGGTGGAGGAGATCGTTCTCTTCGGGCGGCTCGACCCGAAGCCGGGGCCGAACCCTTACCCCATCCCGGATGGCGCGGTGCGCTTCGTTCCGCTGCCGTTCTACCGCAGCGTCTTCGACGTGGTGGCGCTGCTCCGGGTGCTGCCCCGGTCGTGTCGTACGTTCGCGGACGAGTTGCCACGGCTCGACGCGGTCTGGCTGTTCGGGCCGGCCCCGGTCGCCGTCGCCTTCGCCCTGATCGCGCGCCGTCGCGGCACGCCCGTCTTCGTCGGCGTGCGCCAGGACTACCCGATGTACATCCGCAGTCGCCTGCCCGGCCGCCGCTGGACATGGGCAGTCGGCTTCGCCCACGCCCTCGACCTCGCCTTCCGGCTGATCGCGCGGCGCTCGCCGACCCTGACCGTCGGCGAGGAGCTGGCAGGGGGATACCGCGGCGGCAAGGCACCCGTGCTCCCGTTCGGCCTGTCGTTGATCCGGCCCGAGGACGTCGTCGCGCCCGACGACGCGCTCGCCCGGCCCTGGGACGGAGAGCTGCGGGTGCTGAGCGTCGGCCGCCTCGATCCCGAGAAGAACCCGTTGCTCCTCCTCGACGTCGTCGCCCGGCTGCGCCAGACCGACCCGCGCTGGCGCCTCTCGGTGGTGGGCGACGGCCCGCTCGCCGGCGATCTCGCGCGCGAGGTCGAGCGCCGCGGCCTGGGAGACGCGGTCGAGCTCCACGGATACGTGCCGAACGGGCCGGTCCTTTGGGAGCACTACCGATCGAGCCACGCCTTCCTTCACGTCTCGCTTACCGAGGGCCTGCCCCAGGTGCTGTTCGAGGCCGAGGCGGCGGGAATCCCGATCGTCGCGACGAACGTGGGAGGGGTCGCTGCCGCTCTCGGCCACGGGAAGCGGGGGCTTCTCGTGCCGCCCGAAGACGCGGGAGCGGCGGTCGCGGCGCTCGAGCGGCTGGCGTCGGACGAGGCGTTGCGGGCGTCATTGATCAGGGCCGGGCTCGATCACGCCGCTGGCGAGACGATCGAGGCGCAGCTCGACCGCGTCGCCAGCTTCCTCCACGATCAACTGCCTGCCTGACCGCCCCCTCGGCAGCGAAGGATCCCGGCGCTCAGGCAGACGGGGGATTCATGACCCGCATCGACGACCACGGGAAGTCGCTCGGGAACCCGGCCGACGCTCCGGTGCCCATCCCGACGTCCGACCACTTGACCCCGCCGTTGACCGGGTTCACGCCGGCGATTCCGAGCGTCCCGCCCTGATCCATCAGGAACATGCCGTGCTGCTGGAGAGCCGTGAAGACGACCTTGACCCACGCGGGCCAGCCGGGGTTCGGCGTCAACGAGGTCGGGAGCGCCAGCCAGGACCCTTCGGGCAGATCGGACCGGTCGCCCTGCCCGTCCGTGTGGGTGGCCGGGAACCGGTAGGTCGGCGCGGCCTTCAGCACCGAGAAGGCGAGCGCGTGGTTGATCACGCCGGCCTGGATCTCCTCCGGCCAGATCGCCAGGGCGAGCTGGGGGAACCCTGCCGCGTTCGAGCCTGAGCCCTTGGGCGGGTTGCCACCGATGTCGAACGAGACGCCGGAGCCCGCAATCCAGGAATCGGTCGTCGCGTCGTAGGCCGCCTGCCAGAACTCGCTCACCCGATTACGCGCAGGGTCGAACATGACCAGGTGGTGGTCGGCGTCCGGTGACGCCAGCGTCCCGCGGGGGATCGGGATCTGGCCGTCGAGCGGTCCCGGGTACGTCGTCTGTGTGACGTTGTACTTCGGATCCGACGCGGTCCCCGCTTTCCAGGCGGCCGACCAGCCGTTCGTGCAGACGTTCGGGTAGTGGATGTTGCCGCGCGCGACCCAGGTTGAGATCAGGCCAGCCGAGTTCGGATCGGCGCTCGCGCCGCTGGCGTCCGCATTCCAGGGTGCCTTCAGCCATGCGAAGCGCGGATCGAATGTCCCCGGCATAACCGGAGCGGAGACGACCTGGGCGGTGGCGGCCGACACGCCGGACGCCGATCCGGCCGAGTTCGAGGCCACCACACTGACCCGCAGGTAGGCTCCGACGTCCGCCACGCCGACGGTGTACACGGAATACGTTGCTCCGGTGATGGTCGAGCAGTCCGACAGGTTCGTTCCGCTCGAGCAGCGCAGCCAGCGGTAGGCGTAGCTCATTGGAGCCGCCCCCGTCCACGATCCGACCGAAGCGGTGAGCGTCTGGTCGGTCGCGACGACGCCGGCCACAGTCGGCGCCGACGTGTTCAGGGGTACGTCGCCGGTGCTCGAGCCGCCCGGGCCGAACACCCGGGCGTCCCAGAAGGAGAAGCCGTAGACAGTCGCCCTGGTGATGCCGAGCACGCGGACGTAGTGGGCGGAGACCGGAGCGAAGGTCGTCGTCTTCCAGCCGGCGGCGCTGTTCGAGACGGTGGCGGCGTCGACGAAATTCCAGCCGTCGGTCGAGACCTGGATCCTGTATGAGGAGGCGTACGCGGCCTCCCAGTTCAGCGAGACAGTGTCGACCTGCACTACCGAGCCGAGGTCGACTTGCCACCACTGGTTGTCGGCGAACGAGGACGACCAGCGCGTGGACGAGTTGCCGTCGTTCGCCATGCCCGACGAGTACGAACCCGACTCGTTCGACGACGTCGAGGCCGGCTGGCCAAGCGCGAGGTCGGCGCGGACGACGCCGGTGGCGGCGGAGTCGGCCGGAGGCGAGGCCCCGGAGCCGTTCGTCGCGGTCACGGACACACGCACGGTCCGGCCCACGTCGTCGCCGACGAGCAGATACTCCTGCGAGGCAGCGCCCGCGATCGGCTGACAGCCGGCGCCGCCGTTGTCGCAGCGCTGCCACTTGTAAGCGTACGAGGTCGGCGAGCCCGACCAGGCGCCGGTCGAGGCGGTCAGGGCGCTCCCGGCGAGGGCTGCGCCGGAGATCGCCGGTGAGGCGGTGCTCGTCGGCACCTGGCCCGACGCCGACGACGACACGGAGACGGGGGAGGTCGTGTGGGCGGTGCGGCCGGAGCGATAGCCCACCGCCTTGAGGGTGTGCCGGCCGGTGGAAAGAGTTGACGTGTCCAGTGTGCCGGTGTCGCCGTTGAACCTGAACGGCGCTGCGTACTCGGTCCACTTGAGTGCGCCGTCGACGTAGAACGTCATTTTGTCCGGCGTGGCACCCGTGTAGGCGACCTCCCAGACGACGTTTCCGGCGACCGTCGACTGCGCGACCGGCGAGACCGTCGAGAGGCTGAACTGCTTGCTCCCCGGCCCTCCCGCGACCGCCGGCCCGGCTGTCGCTGCCACCGCGAACACCGTGAGGACGAGAGCGGAGGCCAGGATGCTTGAGCCGGCCAGTTTCCGTCCGTTCCGTGCGCCCACGTTTCTTCCCCCACCCATACGCTTGGGAATCGGGAGAACGACGGGACGGTGCCATCCCGCCTTCGAGGGAACGGCGTGTCTCCAACGAGGGATCAGGCAGTAGGTCGCCTCGCGCGCAGACGGGTCAGCGATGATCGCGAGCAGTGCCAGCAATACGAGAAGAATCAATCGAGTAATCACCTCCTGGAAATTGGAGGCCGCGGATTACCCGCTGCAAACGATGTGAAACGGCGGGAACCGAAAGATCCCCCTAAAGGGTGCTAGCCCCCAATCGCGCCGATGGGCGCGATCACTTCGACGAGTGGCGCTCGTTTCGAAACGGATGGCGCATCCGACACACCGATCCTCCGACATGGGGCACAGCCCTGGCGGAGCTGCGCCTAAAGGGCCTGTTCACCCACGCAGCGCGCTGACCGAAGGCACGCTCAGGGGCGAGGCATGGCGACCTCCCCCTTGCGCTCGGCGCCGCTACCCGTCACGATATCCCCATTCTGGGGAGCAAGCAGTGCAGGTGTCTGCGAGCGGGGGAGAGGGATCGAATGAGGACTAGGGGCTTCGGGCGGCGGCATTGCGTCGGTTCTTCGCTGTTGGTGATCGCTTTGACTCTCGTCTTCGCGGTCGGTGTGCATGGATCGGATGCTCTGGCCGTCGGGAAGGTGGGGGGGCAGCAGCCGCCGGCTCCGCCGTTCCTGGGTGGGAGCTCGAGCCCGTCGGCGCCTGTCGAGCCGGCCGCGGCCGTACTCAGCCCGGGCTTCCAGGACACGACCGTGTTCAGCGGGCTGACGAACCCGACCGTCATGCGCTTTGCGTCCGACGGCCGAATCTTCGTCGCCGAGAAGAGTGGCGTGGTGAGGGTCTTCCACAGCCTGACCGACACGAGTCCCACGGTGGTCGCCGACCTGAGCGCTCAGGTCGACAACTACTGGGACCGGGGTCTGCTCGCGATGGCGCTCGACCCGAACTTCCCGACCAGCCCCTACATCTACCTGCTCTTCACCTACGACGCGCCGCCCGGAGGGACCGCACCGGTCTGGAACGACGGGTGCCCGACTCCACCCGGTCCGACGACGGACGGCTGCGTCGTCAGCGGCCGGTTGGTGCGCATCACGCTCTCGGGCGACGTGATGACCGGCAGCCCGCAGGTGCTGATCAAGGACGAGTGGTGTCAGCAGTACCCGAGCCACTCGCTCGGCGACCTCGTCTTCGGCCCGGACGGCGCGCTCTACGCGACCGCGGGCGACGGCGCCAGCTGGACATTCGACGACTACGGCCAGGGCGGCGGGTCGCTGAGCGGTACCCCGACCCCGAGGAACCCCTGTGGAGATCCGCCGGCCGGCGTCGGCGGGGCAGAGACGCCTCCGACGGCGGAGGGCGGCGCGCTTCGCTCTCAGAGCTCGCGACGGGCGGCCGGCGAGCCTGTTCTGCTCAACGGCTCTCTCCTGCGCCTCGATCCGGCGACCGGTGCCGGGCTCGCCGACAATCCGAACGGTGGAAGCAGCAACGCGAACACGAAGCGAATCGTCGCCTACGGGATGCGCAATCCGTTCCGCTTCACCTTCCGGCCGGGGACGAGCGAGATCTGGGCCGGCGACGTCGGCTACAACACCTGGGAGGAGATCAACCGGCGACCCACGCCGACGGGCCCTGTGCAGAACTTCGGCTGGCCCTGCTACGAGGGGAACGGGCCCCAGCCCGGCTACCAGAGCGCCGCCCTGAACATCTGCACCAATCTCTATAGCGCCGGTTCGGCCACGGCCCCCTACTACGTGTACCAGCACGGCGTCGCCGTCGTCTCCGGAGACAACTGCCCCACCGCTAACGGGTCGGTGGTGAGCGCGATCTCCTTCTACTCGGGCGCCTCCTACCCGGCCACGTACAACGGCGCTCTGTTCTTCGGCGACCACTCTCGCAACTGCATCTGGGCAATGCCGCTCGGCACGAATGGATTGCCCGACCCGACCAAGGTGCAGGTGGTCGAGCAGGGCGCCTCGAACCCCGTCGACCTCGAGTCCGGGCCCGGCGGCGACCTCTTCTACGTCGACTTCGACGGTGGCACGATCCACCGCCTCACATACGGCGGCGGCGGCGGTCCGACCGACCTGGCGCTGAACCAGCCCGCGTCGGCATCCTCTTCCCAGTCGGCCTCGTACGCTCCGAACCTGGCGAACGACGGCAACTCGTCCACGCGCTGGTCGTCGTCGTTCACTGATAACCAGTGGTGGCAGGTCGACCTTGGCTCGCAGAAGCAGGTCGACACCGTCTCGCTGAACTGGGAGGGCGCCTACGCCTCCTCGTACAAGATCCAGGTCTCCAGCGATGGGACGACCTTCACCGACGCCGCCACCGTCTCCAACAGCGCCGCCGGCTGGAAGACCACGGTCTTCGCCCCGGTCACCGCCCGCTACGTCCGCGTGCTCGGAGTCACCCGAGCAACCGTCTACGGGATCTCCTTCTGGGACGCACAAGTGTTCGCGTCCGGTTCCGGCGGAGGCGGTGGTGTGCCGACGAACAGCGCGCCGCCGATCGTGTCCGGGCTCGTCGCGGGGCAGGGGCAGACGCTGACGGCCTCGAACGGAACCTGGTCGGGCTCGCCGACCTCGTACGCCTACCAGTGGCAGCGGTGCGATAGCGGCGGTGCCAACTGCCAGCCGATCACGGGTGCCGTCTTCCAGACGTACCTGTTGAGTGTGGACGACGTCGGCAAGACCGTCCTCGCCTCCGTGACCGCGACGAACGGCTCGGGTAGCTCCCAGCCGGCCAATTCGGTCGCCACCGCCGTCGTCCGGGCCGACCTCGCTCTCGGGCAGCCCGCGTCCTCGTCTTCCAACCAGTCGGCCTCGTACGCTCCGAACCTGGCGAACGACGGCAACTCGTCCACGCGCTGGTCGTCGTCGTTCACTGATAACCAGTGGTGGCAGGTCGACCTTGGCTCGCAGAAGCAGGTCGACACCGTCTTGCTGAACTGGGAGGGCGCCTACGCCTCCTCGTACAAGATCCAGGTCTCCAGCGATGGGACGACCTTCACCGACGCCGCCACCGTCTCCAACAGCGCCGCCGGCTGGAAGACCACGGTCTTCGCCCCGGTCACCGCCCGCTACGTCCGCGTGCTCGGAGTCACCCGAGCAACCGTCTACGGGATCTCCTTCTGGGACGCACAGGTCTACGGGTCGGCCGACGCGAACGCCCCGGTACCGGTGATCGATACCCCCTCCTCCACCCTCACGTGGGCCGTCGGCGACCCGATCCCGTTCTCCGGCCACGCCACCGACCCGGCGACTGGGCAGCAGCTGCCCGCGAGCGACCTCACCTGGACGGAGATCATCCACCACTGCACGACCCCCAGCACCTGTCACACCCACCTCGTGCAGACCTTCACGGGGATCGCGAGCGGAAGCCTGAACGCCCCTGACCACGACTACCCGTCATGGCTGGAGCTCCAGATGACCGCGACCAACTCCTCCGGCCAGAGCGGCACCACGAGCATCCGGCTCGACCCGAAGACCGTCGACCTGAACTTCGCGAGCAACCCGACCGGCCTCACGCTCAGCGTCGGGGGCACGACCTCCACAACGCCGTTCACCCACACGGTGATCGTCAACTCCGCAACCTCGATCAGCGCGCCGCTCACACAGGCCCTGAGTGGCACGAGCTATACGTTCGCCTCCTGGTCGGACAACGGCGCCGCCACACACAACATCACCGCTGCGGCGGGTCCGACCACCTACACCGCCACCTACCAGGCTTCCGGCGGTGGTGTGCCGACGAACAGCGCGCCGCCGACAGTGTCGGGGCTGGTGGGGCAGGGTCAGACGCTGACGGCCTCGAACGGAACTTGGTCAGGCTCGCCGACCTCGTACGCCTACCAGTGGCAGCGCTGCGACGGCAGCGGCGCCAACTGCCAGCCAATCGCGGGAGCGACCAACCAGAAATATCTGCTGGCCACCACCGACGTCGGCCAAACCATGGAGGTCTCTGTCACCGCAACGAACGGCTCCGGCGCCTCTCAGCCGGCCAACTCCTCCGCCACAGGCGTCGTCCGCGCCGATCTCGCCCTGAAGCAAGGGACCTCGGCCTCGTCCACCCAGTCGAGCCTGTACCAGCCGTCACTGGCAAACGACGGCAGCTCGTCCACCCGCTGGTCGTCCACCTTCAAAGACAACCAGTGGTGGCGGGTAAATCTCGGTGCCTCCAAGCAGATCAACACCGTCTCGCTGGACTGGGAGGCAGCATACGCATCCTCGTACAAGATCCAGGTCTCCAGCGACGGGACGACCTTCACCGACGCAGCCACCGTCTCGACCAGCTCCGCCGGCTGGAAGACCACGGTCTTCACCCCAGTCACCGCCCGCTACGTCCGTGTGCTCTGCGTCACCAGAGCGACGAGGTACGGCATCTCGCTCTGGGATGTCCAGGTCTTCGGCGGCTAGCAGCATCGTGCCAAGCCTGATCCGGTCATCGGCGAACTCAGATTTACGACCGCTCCCAGCCCGCCGCCGGAGCCTGCTCTCCTCCGCGGGCCTGAGCTTCGTCACCTAGGTCTTGGCGGGTGGCCGAGCAGGCGCGTTCGGGAGTGAGCCGACTTGAGCTCTCTGCGGGCCGTACCCATTGACTGACAGAATCGGCTCGGCATGCTGATCGACGCGCGGACCATTTCCCCCGGCGATCTGATCGACGCAGACGTCTGCATCGTCGGTGCGGGCCCGGCGGGAATCGTGCTCGCGCTCGAGCTCCTCGGCACAGGAGCCCGGATCTGCATCCTCGAGAGCGGCGCGCGCGACTTCCAGAAGGGACCCGGAGGCGAGAGCGTCGGCCGGCCGTACTTCGCACTGGAGAATGCCTCGGTGCGAGCGTTCGGCGGAAGTCTGCCGCTCTGGGAGGCCGGGGAGCACTACTGGCACGTGGTGCCACTCGATCCCATCGACTTCGAGCGCCGGGCCGCGGTTCCCCATTCGGGCTGGCCCTTTGGCCGTGCGCACCTCGACCCGTTCTACGAGCGGGCGTTGGCCGTCTCGGACATCGGCCCTCTTCCCGGCGTGGACCGCGACCTGGCCGCCCATCTGCCCCTGCGGCCGGGCCGGCTCGTCCTCGGCGGCATGCGGATCGGGCACGCGACGTTCGCGCGGTACTGGGACCGGATCTCGACCGCAGACGATGTCCGCCTCATCGTGAACGCCCAGGTGGCGGAGCTCCGGATGGACCGTGACGGGCGGTCGATCGAGACGGTGCAGGCGCTCGGCGGCCCGGGACGCGACTTCTCGGTCGCTGCGAGGCTGGTCGTGCTCGCCGCCGGCGGAATCGAGAACCCGCGGTTGCTCCTGCTCAGCAATCGCGATCGTCCTGCGGGCCTCGGTAACGAGCACGACCTCGTCGGCCGGTACTTCATGGAGCACCCCTCCCTGCAGTCTGGCTTCGTCTCGAGTGACATCCTCCTTCGGCATCCGCTGATCTACGAGCATCGAGGGGCGGAGGGGACACGCGTCCGCCCTGTCGTGCGTCTGAGCGAGCAGGTCATGAGGGAGAAGGAGCTGCTCAACGTCGCCTTCCTGCTCGATCCGATGCCGAGGGTGTTCGCAGGCGACGGTTTCCGCTCGCTAACGACGATCCGCCGCGCCCTCGACCATCGCCCCCGGCCGCCCGATCTCGCGGCCCACACGCTCACCGTGCTCCGCCACTTCGGAGACGTGACCCGGTCGGTCCTATACCTGAAGACGCCCTTCGGCTACGCGAGGAAGCCGTCGCTGTACCTCGAGACGCGATCCTCGCGGCAAGCCCCCGTCCTGCTGCTGCGTGTCCAGGGAGAGCAGGCTCCGAACCCCGGATCGCGGGTCACGCTCGGTGAGAGTCGCGATGCCTTCGGCCTGCGGCGACCGCGCCTCGACTGGCGCATTTCCGATGTCGACGTCGAGTCCATCCGCCGCACACAGGACATCTTCGACGAGGAGCTCGTCCACGCCGAGCTCGGCAGCGTGGAGGACAAGCTCGGCACCGAGCGTCCTTCCGGCGTCTTCCACGGCCTGTTCCACCACATCGGTACGACCCGTATGCACGCCGACCCGAAGCAGGGGGTCGTCGATCCGAACGGCAGGCTGCACGGCGTCGACAATCTGTTCGTGACGGGAAGCTCGGTGTTCCCGACGTCGGGTTGGGCGAATCCGACATTGACCGTCCTCGCGCTCGCCATCCGGCTCGCCGACCACCTGAACAGCCGGCTCGGCTCGAGCTGATCCGGCTGGGCTACCAGATCAGGCCGGCTTTGCTCAGCTCGCGGGTCTCTCGTGTCCTGGCGAGGCGCCGAGCGGTGAGCCTCAGGAACTCAGGATCGAGCGGCGCGGCCGGATGCGTCCGGATCGCCGCCGCCAGGTGACCGAGGCCTTCCTGTCGGTCGTGCCTCGCGAACGCGTCGCGAGACGCTCGAATGAGGGCCTTGAACATCCCGCGCTTCAGCTCGATCCGGGGGAAGTCCGGGGGTACGATCTTCTCGGCTTCCTGCAGGAGGGCGAGCCGGTGGTCGCCGATGTGGAATCGGACTGTCTGCGTCGTCTGGCTGCCGTGCACCCGGTAGCGGGCGTCGACGCCGTCGAGGAACCCGACCTCGAAACGCGCCGCGACCCGGAGCCACATCTCGTAGTCGTAAAACAGCAGCGATTCGCTGAAGGCGGGCCCCACCGCCGCGTAGGACGATCGCCGCCCGAGCACGGTGGGGAAGCAGATGAGGTTCCCGCGGTAGAGACGGCGGAGGAACGCCTGGCGATCCTGCACTCCTTCCTTCAGCCGGACGTCGAACCGGAAGAGGACGTCGCCGGCGCCGCCGATGAAGTCGCAGGCGGAGAATACGAGCCCGCAGGAGGGGTTGGCCTCGAGGAAGGAGACCCGTCGGTCGAGGAAGCCCGATGCCCAGAGGTCGTCGTCCTGGAGGATCGCGACGTATGGCGCGCTGCCCCTGCGAATCAGGCTCGTCGCATTCGCGGCCCCTCCAAGATCGCCGCCGGTCGTGACGAGGCGGACCCGCGGGTCGGTGAGGTAGGGCTCGACGATCCGTGCGACGGCGTTGCTCCCGGGCCCGTTCTCGGAGACCGTCAGCGTCCAGCCAGCGAAGGTCTGGCCGAGCACGGACTCGATGGCCTCGGCGAGGTAGGCCGGGCGGCCGTGGGTGGGGATCCCGACGTCGACCAGCATCCCTCTCACATTAGTGCGGAAGACGCCATCTGCCAGGGGGTTGGGGTTCGCTCGTGGCGGTCATGCGGAGACGGTCGCGGCTCCTCGACGCGAGAGGACGACTTCCCGCAGGTCACGGATCAGCGCCGACCGCCCGAGCCCGCCGCTCTCGCGGCTCCGGTAGGCCCGCGCTGCGATCAGCCTGCAGACGCGGCGGAGCTCGTTGCGGAAGATGCGAGCCGGAAAGGGGGCCGTTCGCGAGAAGCGCCTCAGGATGGCCGGGGTGCCGTCCGACGAGCAGTCGTCGCAGACGAGGAGCTCGGCCAGCGGCACGGTCTGGGGCGCCAGGCTCTCGAGCTGCTGCTCGAGGAAGCGTTCTCCGTTGTAGGCGCAGAGCGCGACCGAGACCTTCGGGAGCGGCGTGCCCGGTGGCATGGCTCAGCGGGCCGCTGTTTCCGCGCCCGCGGGCGTGAGCGGCCGCCAGGAGAACGTCTCGTCGATCTGCCCGGTTCGGAGCAGGTACTCGATCTGCTTGAGCCTCGTGAACACCCGCGAGCGAAAGTCCTCCTCGGTCAGGTCGGCCGCCCGGAAGACCTCCAGCAGCTGCCGCGCGCCGAACTCGGGAGTCCAGTCGCAGGCAAACGAGGGCAGGAGGTCGTGGATCTTCGCGAACGACACGCGGTAGCTCCGTTGGTCCGAGCCCCTCGTTCCGACGGTGACCTCGCAGGCCGGGAACACCCGGCCGACGATCTCCGCGATCTCGCGCACCTGGAAGTTCGCGTCGCGGTCGCCCACGTTCAGGATCTGGGAATGCACGACGTTGCGGGGCGCCTCGAGCGAGCATCGGATCGCTTTGCAGACGTCGAGCACGTGCACGATCGGGCGCCAGGGCGTTCCGTCGCTCTCCATCCTGATCTCCCGCGTCGTCCACGCGAAGCCGCAGAGATTGTTCAGCACGATGTCGAAGCGCATCCGCGGCGAGGCGCCGTACACGGTCGCGTTGCGGAGGAAGACGGGGGAGAAGTCGTCGGTCGCGAGCGCGGCGACGTCGCGCTCGACGAGCTGCTTGCACTCGGCGTACGCGGTCTGCGGTCGGAGCCGGGACGCCTCGTCTACCAGGTCCTCGTCGGCTTCGCCGTAGACGCTGCACGAGGAGGTGTAGACGAACCGCCCGACTCCCGCCGCCCTCGCCACCGTGGCCATGTGCACCGAGCCGGCGTGGTTGATCTCGTAGGTGATCGTCGGCGACAGCTGGCCGAGCGGGTCGTTCGAGAGCTCGGCCATGTGCACGACCCCGTCAAACCCATCGAGGTCGCTCTCCGTCAGGGTCCTGATGTCCCGGAACAGGGCCGGAATCGTCCTCGTCTGCGGCTCGTAGAGCCAGCCGCCGCGGTAGAAGCCCGTGTCCACGCCCACGACGTCGTGCCCCTGCTCGGCGAGGTACGGGCCGAGCACGGAGCCGATGTAGCCGTCGCTGCCTGTGACGAGGATCCTCACGGGCCATCCTCTCCCGGGATCTCCCGAAGCAGGCCTTGCTCGACCAGCGCGTCGGCCGCGGCCCGCACCGACTGGAACTCCAGGCCGGAGCGCTCGGCCACGTCCAGGAGCGAATGGCGTCCGTCGGAGAGATTGAGCACCCAGAGCAGCGCGAGCTCGACGGCGCTCTCGTCCTGCCTCCCGCCGATCGTCCGATAGAGGCCGCGCCGCCCAAGCTGGGGCTCGCCGGCCGGGTTCAGATTCTCGTACCTGATGTCCCCGTCGACGACCGAGAGCGTCGAGAGCACCTTCCGAAACGAGTCCGCGAGGCTGTCCGGCCGCACCAGCTCGAGATCGTCTGCGGACGTGTGGTACTCGGGGAAGCGTCCCCAGGGGGTCCGCATAAAGCAGCCGACGGGCAGGTCGAACGCCGGGGAGCAGTACTGCCGCTCGTCGTAGCCGTACGGGGAGAAGTCGAGCAGCTCGTAGTCCTCGCCCGAGTGCCGCAGGACGTGTGCAACGGCTCGGTCGATCGCCGCGTCACCGCGCCGCGAGCGTTTGTAGGTCACGCGGCCCGGGTCGCCTGCGCAGGTCAGGACGAGCCCGTGCTTCACCCGGAAGACCCGGTCCTGGTTCGCGTGAAGCCATGCGATCGCGCCGATCGTCCCGGGCGCGAAGAGAAAGCGGTAGGAAAGGCGCCGGGGCAGCGTCGCGAGCGTCCGCGCGAGGAAGGTCGACAGCGCGATTCCCGAAAGGTTGTCGTTGCAGAGCGACGGGTGGCAGACGTGGGCCGAGATCAGCACCTCGTCCTCCGTCTCCCCCGGCAGGTAGCACTCTCCGTACGTGAGGCGGCCGTTCTCGAGCGAGCTGTCCACGACCACCTCGTAGTCGCCCTCGTCGAGCGCCTCCAGCACCGCCTGCGTCACGCAGAAGCCCCATGTCTCGTTGTAGTAGGAGGTCCGATACGGGATCCACTCAGGGTGCTCCGGGATGGAGAAGAGGTGCTCGCGGAGCTCGGAGAGCGGCATGCGTGCGCGCACGGGAACGCTGTAGCCGACGACGTGCAGGCTGTGAGCGCGCAGGTCGACCACGCGCTCCCCGCGCGCGTTCGCCACGTAGGCGTCCCGGATGTTCCACTCGCGCGGGATCGTCCAGTCGAATACCTGCGTTCCCGTCGGGACCTCGTGGACCGTGATCGGCACGTGCCGGCCGATGCGGCGCAGCGTCTCGCGCACCCCGTCTCCAGTCAGGCTGCGGCAGATCGGATAGAGCTCCGACACGAACTCATGAAGCTCGCGGCCGACCTCGGCCGGAATCTCGACCTCCGCTGCGATCACGTGACCGCTCCCGCATAGGCCCACTCAGTGATGGTGCAGATCCCAGTCATATGGAATGTCGTTGTCGAACGGGTCGCGCCGAGTCGTCCTGCTCGGATCGTGCGGATGCGTGCAGCAGTTCGCCACGATCGCGAACGGCTGGCTCATCCCCTTGAGGCCGGTCCAGATTCCCGGCGGGATCACGACGAGCCCGTGATTGTCGGGGCCGAGGAAGACCTCCTGGACGACCCCCCGGGTCGGCGACCCGTCCCGTTCGTCGAAGAGCGCCAGCTTGACGCGGCCGTGGATGCATGCGTAGTTCAGCGTCATCTCCCGGTGGCGGTGCCACCCCTTGACCACGCCCTGGTACACCGTCGTGAAGTAGATCTCTCCGAACTGGATGAAGTGCGGGTCGGTCGAGCGCAGCATGTGGAGGATCGTGCCGCGCTCGTCTGGGATGCGGCGGAGCGGGACGACCTGCACGTCCTCGATCACGGCGCCGTCCACTAGGCGAGCACCACCTTCCGGCAGTAGAACGCCTCAGCGTGGCCCTCGGGCGCGTTCGCCTCCATCCCACGGATGCGCATCGCTGCGCGGAAAAGGTCCTCCGTGAACCACCGCCGGTCACGTTGGGAGGCGAAGTGCGCGAGGATCGTCTCCACCTTCCGGCCGACCAGCGACTCGGTGAGGGGCACGAAGAGATTCGGGCTGCCGAAATCACCGTCGTACTTCGGGATCTCGTACTCGAGGATCAGGTGGTCCCGAAATGTGTTCCAGGTCAGCTCGCACACGAGGCGGTGATCCTGATGAAGATCGTGGCGGTTGTGGGTGAGGATCAGGTCGGGCGACAACTCATTCTTGAGCCCCTCGAAGCGGTCCTTCACCGCCTCGCCGCGGTAGGGGAGGAAGCCGTCCCGGAAGTTCTCGACGACGACGTGCGCCGTCGAGTAGCCGGCGAGGAACTGCTCGGCACTCGATCGTGCCTCGGGCTCCCTGCCGCCGCTTGCGCTGAGCACGACCCAGTGCACAATCGCGTCGTGGTGCTCCTCCGCGAGCCGCAGGAGCGTGCCTCCGCAGCCGATCTCGATATCGTCCGCATGCGCCCCCAGGGCGAGGATGGTCGGACGGCCGGGCGCGGCGGCGCTCCCTAGCTGCAACGTGAGCATCACGGCTTCGACGGCGTAGGCCTGGGGCTCGGCTCCGGGCCCCCGAGCTCCCACAGCTCCCAGGGAGCACGTCCGCTCTCGACCAGCGAGTCGAGGTTCTGCTTGTCCTTCAGCGTGTCCATCGGCGCCCAGAAGCCCCGGTTCGGATAGGCGCTCAGCCGCTCCTCCTTGATCAGCCGCTGGAACGGCTCCTCGACGAGGTCATCGCCCTCGCCGATGTAGTCGAAGATCTCGCGCCGGAACACGAAGTACCCCGCGTTGATCCAGAGGCCGGCCTTCGTCACGTCCCCCAGCGACCGGACGACGCCGGACTCGTCGAAGGTGACGATGTGAAAGACGGCCGTGGGGGGCGAGGCGAGGAAGAGCCCGACCTTGTCGCTCGCCAGGAGCGTGTCGATCATGTCCGGCAGCGGGGCGTCGGTGAGCCCGTCCCCGTAGGTGGCGAGGAAGACCTCGTCGTCGCCGATGAAGCGCTCCACCGACTTCAGTCGCTGCCCGATCGCGGCCTTGAGGCCGGTGTTGACGAAGGTGATCGACCAGTCCGTGATGTCGCTGCGGAGCAGATCGATGCTGCGGCCGCCGTCCCTGAGCACGAAATCGTTCGACAAGGCCTCGTTGTAGTCGAGGAAGTACTCCTTGATCATCTCGGCGCGATGCCCCAGACAGAGCACGAAGTCGGTGGACCCGAAGTGCGCGTAGTACTTCATGATGTGCCAGAGGATGGGCTGGCTCCCGACCGGGATCATCGGCTTCGGCACACGCGCCGAGCTCTCACCCATCCGCAGGCCGAGCCCGCCGCAGAAGATCACCACCTTCATCTGCTGCCGCCGAGCCTCACGACGCCCATTCGGCGATCTCCGGGCGGGGGATGGGCACAATCACGTGGGCATCCCATTCGCGAATGTAGGTGAGCTGCTCCATGATCTCTCGCTCTAGGTTCCAGGGGAGCATGAGGACGTACGCGGGCCGTGTCTCCTCGATCTTGGTTGGAGCATAGATCGGAATGTGGGTCCCGGGAAGATATTTGCCCTGCTTGTAGGGGTTTCGGTCGACCGTGTAGTCGAGGAGATCGGTGCGAATGCCGCAGTAGTTGAGAAGGGTGTTGCCCTTTCCCGGGGCGCCGTAGCCGACGATCGAGCTACCGTCGCGTCGTAGCCCGATCAGGAGCTCGAGCAGCAGCCACTTGATCTCGACGACGCTGCGCGCGAAGTCCCGGTACCCGTCAAGCCGGTCGTAGCCGCCGTTCCTCTCGGCGGCGAGCAGCGCGTCGACGCGGGGATTGACGGTGTGGCTTTCGTCGCCGCGGCGCTTGACGTACACGCGGAGGGACCCGCCGTGGGACTGCAGCTCCTCGATGTCGAAGACATCCAGCCCGTGGCGCTCGAAGAGCCGCACGAGGGTGGTGGCGGAGAAGTAGGAGTAGTGCTCATGGTAGATGGTGTCGAACTGGAGCCCTTCGATGAGCCGGACGAGGTGCGGCACCTCGACGGTCAGAACGCCGTGGTCGGCGAGCACCAGCTCGATCCCCGCAACGAAGTCGTTGAGCTCGGGCACCTGGGCGAGCACGTTGTTCGCCACGACCAGGTTCGGGCGCCGCCCTTCCTCCACCAGTCGTGCGGCGAGCGCGGGGTCGAAGAACTCGACAAGCGTCGGCACGCCGCGGGTCTCGGCGGCCTCGGCGACGTTGGCGGCCGGATCGACGCCGAGGGACGGGATCCCCATCTGCATGAAGTGCTGCAACAGGTAGCCGTCGTTGCTGGCGATCTCGAGCACGAGGCTCTCGGCCGTCAGCGTGAACCGCTCGACCATCGCGTCGGCATACGTCTTCGCGTGCTGCACCCACGAATCGGAATACGAAGAGAAATAGGCATACTCGGGGAAGATCTCGGAGGCGTCGACGTAGGCCTCGAGCTGGACGAGCAGGCACTCGCTGCAGATCCAGACGTTCAGCGGGTAGAAGCGCTCGCCCTCGTGGAGCTGGTCCGCCGTGAGGAAGCTCTCACAGGGCGGCGAGTTCCCGAGATCGATGAACGTTTCGCTGAGTGCGGCGCCGCAGAGGCGGCAGCTCACCACGCGGGCGCCCTCACAGGCTGACTCTCCCATCCCGGCAACAGTACTGTAGGCGGCCATGAGCGAGGTCGAGTCCCTCCGCGGCCGAGTGGCGATCGTGACGGGCGGCGGTCGCGGCGTCGGCCGCGCCGTCGCGCACGAGCTCGCTGCCGCGGGTATGGCGGTTGCGGTCGCGGCCCGAACGCGCGAGGAGATCGACGCGGTCGCGGCCGAGATCGCCGCGGGCTCGGGCGTTGCGCTTGCCGTGCCGGTCGACGTCACCGATCCCGACAGCGTCGCCGCCCTGATGCGGGAGGCCGAGTCGAGGCTGGGCGCTCCGGCGCTGCTCGTCAACAACGCAGGCACGATGCACGTCGGACCGCTGGCGGACGCCGACCCGGCCGAATGGTGGACGGACGTCGAGGTCAGCCTCAAGGGTACGTTCCTCTGCACCCGCGCCGTCCTTCCCGGCATGGTCGCCCGCCGCTCGGGCCGGATCGTCAACGTCTCGAGCTACGCTGCAGCCGAGCCGCGCCCCTACGCCACGAGCTACGCGTCGGCGAAGGCAGCCGTCCTGCGGCTGACCGACTCGCTCGGCGCCGAGCTCGACGGGACCGGCGTGCTCGTCTTCGCGATCACCCCCGGGTTCGTGCGCACGCGCTTGGTCCGGGACGCCGCATCCTCGGCCGCGGGCAAGAGGCATATGCCCGACCTCGCCGACCGGCGAGACGCGCTCCAGCCCGGCCTGGCCGGGCGGCTCGTGGTCCAGATCGCATCGGGACGACTGGACGCGCTGGCCGGCCGTCTCCTCCACGTTCTTGACGACCCGGATGTCCTGATCGCCCAGGCCGATCGGATCAGGGCGGAGGGCCTCTACGAGCTGAGGCTGCGCGGGCTGCCGTGCACCGATCCGAGTCGCTCCGGCAGCTAGGCGTGCTCAGACCGCGGCGCGCCGGCCGAGGAACCGGTCGATGAACCCGTGCACCATCCCGGTGCCGTGCGCGATGTGGAATATCGGGAACGACGCCGTGACCCGTGGAAGCAGCGCCGGCGACTCGCGGCGCTTGCGGACGGCGGCAACTCCGAAGGCGACCGCGCCGAGCGAATAGAAGGCGACCTCCGCTCCGAGCAGCCGCCTCGCGTTGCGGCTTGCGAGCCCCGCGAGCCCAAGGCCAGCGAGCGAGAGTACGAAGACGCACGGAACGACGGCCCGGCCGCTGATCACCTGCCGGTGCTTGGCTATCACAGCGACCTTCCAGTAGCCGTAGCGGTAGTACTGGTGGAAGAGCGACCCGAACGAGCCGCGAGGGTAGTAGTACGAGTGGATCCGCGGGTCGAGCAGGACGATCCCGCCCGCCTTGCGGAGGCTGAGGTTCAGGTCCTCGACCTCGCCGACGACGAGGTCTTCGTCGTACATCCCCACGCCGTCGAGCGCCTCCTTGGGGAACGCGCCGAGGTAATTCGTGTCGACCTCGACGCGCCCCCCGGCGTCGAGGTTCCGCGTCCAGTTGTGACCGCCGAAGGGACTGTCGAGCGCACAGGCGATCGCCCGCTCGGTCGGGGTGCGACCGATCGCCGTGAAGACCCCGGCGACGTTCGCGGCGCCGGTCTCCCGGACGGCCTCGACGCAGCGCCGCACGTAGTCGGCGGGGTATCTCGTGTGGCAGTCGAGGCGGACGATGACGTCGCCTGACGCGGCCCTGATGCAACGGTTCAAGCCCGGCGAGGCATGGCCCTCCGGGTTGTCGACGAGGATCAGGTCGAGGCCCGCCTTCTCTGCAGCCGACCGGAGCAGGCCCGGCGATCCGTCGGTCGAGCCCCCGTCGGCGACGATCACTTCGAACGGCTCCTCGATGTCCTGCGCGGCCAGATCACGGACGAGGTCCTCGACGTACGACGACTCGTTGCGCATCGGGGCGACAAGGGAGACCGCCACGCGTGGCGGCGACGAGATCGGTGTGGACTCGGGCTGTGTCTGGGTCATGAACTTCGGAATCTCTATCGGCCTCGGCACCAACGGCTTTAATTTGCACCGACGCAACGTTGAACCATGCGACCGACGCAACGTTGAACCACACGCTAGAATCCACGAATCCGAACCCTGCGCCGATCGATGGTTTCGGCTGGGGTGGTGGTATGCGTCCTCGCGACCACCGCTGGAGCCGGGACGGAAACACTATCTGACGCGCCGCCCCGTCGATGCGGGCCGGCCTGGAGCGGCCCTCGTGTCTTCGCCCCGACGGCTCCGTTCAACCAGTCGATCCCACCGGGCGCGGCGGTAGACCCCCGTTCGCCGGACATGGTCGCGGGCCTGGTCTCGGCCGGCGCGAACGGACGGTTCAGCCTGTCCGTGAAGGCGTACACGGTTCCGATCTACTACGCGGGCCCGTGGACGAAGAGGCGGGACGTCCCGCTGACCGCGAACTGGGCTCCGTGGCGAGCCCTCCGCGGCGTGCCTATCCCGGCCGCCGCACGGCCGGACCCCGCCTCCGACGGGCACTTGGCGATCGTCGACAGGGCCGCCGGATGCGAGTACGACTTCTTCGGCGCCACGCGGATGCCGGACGGCAGCCTAACGGCGAAGTGGGCGAACGTGACCTCGCTCTCGCGAAACGGCGTCCTCACGAAGGGGCCGGCCGCACGGGCGTCCGGCTTCGCGCTCCTTGCCGGTCTGATCCTGCCTAGCGAGCTGCGGCGTGGGCGCATCGACCACGCGCTCGTTTTCGCCTACCCGTACACGCAGGTCGGCGGCCCGGTGTGGCCCGCCGTCGGCTCGGACGGGCAGACGGATGGCGCGGAGGCGATCCCCGAGGGGGCGCGGGTCCAGCTCGATCCGTCGCTCGACCTGTCGACGCTCGGGCTCCGCCCCTACGAGGTCCCCGTCGCGCGCGCGCTACAGGAGTACGGTGCTTACGTGTCCGATACGGGCGGCGCGATCAGCTTCCCCGTGGCCCATCCGCAGAGCTGGACGAGCAACCCCTACGTTGGCCTGCTCCCCGACGACACCTACGTGTCCCTGAGCCGAATCCCGCTGAACGGGCTGCGCGTCCTGAAGCTGCCGCGGTGAGCGACGCCGCGCGATCGTCGGCCGCCAGCGACCTCTCGATCCTCACGACGGTGCCGGCAGACATTCCCGCGCTCGGGGAGGAGCTCGCGGCACGGCCCATGGCGGGACTGGAGATCCTCGACCGAAGGGCGATGTCCACGCGAGAGCTGATCGGCCGTGTCCTCGGGGCCGACGGGAAGGTGGACGTGCTGCTCCTGAACGGATCGGGTCGAATCGACCAGCTCGCCGCCGCGCTCCTCTGGCGTCGGCGCTCGCGGACGGCGGTGGTGATTAGCGACTCAACCTGGAAGGCCGGTTCCTCCGGGCCCGACCGCCTGGCGAATCGCCTCGGGCTCCGCGCGATCGATTCCCCGCGGGTCTTCTACTGCGTCCTCTCGAGCGCCGAGCGCGACGCCTTTCCGCGGACCTGGGGCGTCGACCCTCGCCGGGTCCACTACACGCCGTTCTGCTACACGCACACCCGTGGCGACCTTGCCGAGTCGGCGGCCTCGGACGGCAGCGTCTTTGCTGGCGGTGACTCGATGCGGGACTACGCACCGCTCGTGGAGGCCGCGGCCAGCATCCCTGCCCGCGTCATCCTTGCGACGACGACGGCCTCTCGGCCCGCGGGCGGATACCCTGCGAACGTGGAAGCCGGCCCCGTCCCGCACGACACGTTCGTTCGGCTCCTGCGGCAAGCGGCCGTCGTCGTCGTCCCGCTTTCGGCCGGCACGGAGCGCAGTGCAGGGCAGCAGACGTACCTGAACGCCATGGTGCTCGGGAAGGTGGTCGTGGCGACCGACGCCCCGGGCGTGCGCGACTACGTCGACGACGGGGACACGGGAGTCGTTGTCCCGCCGGGCGACGCCGACGCGCTCGCGGCGGCGGTGAGCTGGGCGCTCGATCCGGCCAACCTCGCCGACGTCGAGCGGATGCGCGCCCGGGCTCGCACGGCTGCACGCGACCGCTTCTCGCCCATGTGCCACTTCGAGGCGTTGCTCGATGTCGCGCGCTCGGCTGTCGCGGGCGCCGTGCGCTCGCGACAGCCGGAGGGTCACGGATAGGGACGGGACTCATGGCTGGCGGGCACCCTCGGTTCGCGGTGATCGTCCCTTGCTTCAACGACGGCGCCACGGTCGAGCACACGATCGAGTCGGCCCTGAACCAGGAGCGGGTGGAGATCGTCGTGGTCGACGACGGCTCGACCGACCCGGCAACGCTCGATGCTCTCGAGCGCGTCAGGGCCTGCGGCGTCCAGGTGGTTCGCCAGCAGAACGGCGGGCCTGCTGCGGCGCGCATGGCGGGCCTGAGATGCACGTCGGCGCCCTACGTGTTCCCGCTCGACGCCGACGACGTCCTGATGCCCGGCGCCCTCGCCGTCCTCGCGGACGCCCTGGACGACGATCCAGGCCTGTCCGCGGTGTGGGGCGACTACCAGATGTTCGGCCAGGCGCGGAGCACCGTGCACACACCCGCGGCGATTGACCCCTGGACCCAGACGCACCTCAACGAGCTGCCGATGTCGGCGCTCTTCCGCAGGACGGCCATCGTCGCCGCGGGAGGGTGGCGCCTCACCATCGGCTACGAGGACTGGGACCTTTGGCTCTCACTTGCCGGGCAGGGCGCGAGAGGCAAGCGCGTTCCGATCATCGTCTACAGGTATCGCGTCCACAGCCGCCGAGGATGGCGCGCGGACACCAGGAACAACCGGCAGATCACGGCAGAGCTCCACCGCCGGCATCCGGCGCTGTTCGCGAGCCGCCGCGAGAACTGGGCGCGCTCGTCCGCGCCGCGGCGCCTGAGGCTCGGGTTGCCACTGGCTTCCGCGCTGCCGCTTCCCACCCGTGCACGGCTCGCGCTCATGCACACGCTTAGCGATCCGCGCGCTGTCGTCGGTGCCGCCCTCGACCGTCGACTGACCGGCCTCCGCGCCCGCAGGCTCGCTCGTCACCCCGCTCGCGAAGGCTTAGGCAGCGGATGACGGCGCGGATGGTGTCTTGGCGGGCGAGGGCCACCGACCAAATCGAAGCCAATCACGAGCCCGCCGGTTGGCGGCCCGTGCCTCAGCTCTCAACCCGTCCCTCTGCCATTGACTGGTCACGGGCAGACTCGCCGATGGGTCACGTGCCGCCCCGGTCCCGGCCGAAAGAGGTCTCGTCGGTGTTTCTGGCCGAGCGGTTGCCTCCACCTTGGTGCTGTGCGCAACTCAGTGGGGTTCTTGTTCCATCACGACGACGGGCTTGCAGGATCCGCTCGGCGAAGCTGCGGCGACGCTCGAAGCCGAAGCGATTGTGCCGAAGCGGCGACGTCGACCTCGACTTCCGCTCGGCCGCCAGGCCGGCAGGCCGCCGCGCCACCTGCGGCGACAGCCTCGGCGCCTCCGCACCGCGCGGCTTGCCTCGTAGTGGGCCCCAGCGACGAGCGCGTCGACCGGGGCGAGAGCTGGTCGGCGCCCAGACGGACCAAATCTTCAGCGCGTGCGATGCCCCCCGGCAAGAATCGAACATGCGCACGCGGTTTAGAGGACGCGGGAGCGGATGGAGGCGGCGTTGGAGAGATGCTCCGGTGGTAGAGCCGCGCGTCACCGGTCTACCACGGCCGCTCCCGCCACGCCCGGCTGAGCGCCACTGACGGCCGCCTCGCGCCCGCCTACCGAAGCGCGAACCAGACCTGTTTGAGCCTGGCCACGGGATCAGCCGTGTAGAGCTTTAGCGTCTTGGCGTCGTTCGCGGCGATCTGCAAGCAGACGTTCCCCTGCACACTGTTCCCTGAGAGCACCTCACTCGAGTGCTGCAAGCTCGGCTCTGGCCACTGGCCGCACGAGTTCGCTGCCGTGTACTGCTTGTTATGGACTCCCATGGCTTTCAGCCCGTAGTCCACCACCAACACGGTGTCGTTCTTGCCCTTGCCGAGGTATGTGAGTGACAGACGAACCATGAAGTCCTGTGCTCCCGGTGGAGGCGGACTGTTTGCGGGTCCGCCGTCGGATCGCTTCACTGCGAGCACCTGTTGGTTCGCGTTAGGCGTCACGGCTAGCACCCTCATCCACCAGCCACCGCCGATCGCAGCGGTCTTACCGATCGGGATCGGCTTCGCCCGTGAGCCTGGCTGGACGACGTTGGCGCGTGAAACGAGGCGCGGACTCGCCTTCTGCTTGTCGCTCGTACCGCCCATGCCCATGGTGGCGAGCACGAACACGGCGACCATCACGAGCCTCAGCACGATCCCCATCTTACCGTGAGGTCACTGTAGAAGGCTCGTTGTCCTCGAGCGCTTCGCCGAGTTCGCCAACGACCCTAGCGTCGATTGCGTCCTGAACCGCGAGGTAGGTCTCTGGGTGTTTGGCGATGTGTAGCGCGGCCCTGTAGTGCTTCTTCGCCACGAGACGGATCGTGTGGGCGTAATACGCGTCGAGCTTGTGCTCGATGAGTTGGTGCTTGGGCTCGGTTTCGCACGTCATCGGGGGAGCGCACCGACGTCGTCGAGCGCACGGAGTGCTCGGAGACGGTCCTTCGCCGTGGCGTGGGGGTCGGGTGAAAGAGCGGTTTGCCAGAAGGGCGCAATCGCACCGCGGAAAATTAGGCGTGCGGTCGGGTAGGGTTCCGACCGTGAGCACACGCGCGCAGCACCTCCTTTCTGCCCCGCAGGGCCTTCGCGCGCTCGCCCTCCTCCTTCCCCGCTAGGGGATCGAGCGACTCGACATACCCGTCTTTGCGCTCCCGCACACCGGGAGGAGTCCGCCTTCGTCGAGGAGAAGCCCATGCCGATGCCGCACCGGAAATACCGTCCGTACCCGACCGTCGACCTGCCCGACCGCACCTGGCCCGATGTCGTGCTCGACCACGCGCCGATCTGGTGCTCGACCGACCTCCGCGACGGGAACCAGGCGCTGGTCGAGCCGATGGACTCGACCCGCAAGCAGGCGATGTTCGACCTGCTCGTCCGCCTCGGCGTCAAGGAGATCGAGGTCGGCTTCCCGTCGGCGTCGAAGACCGACTTCGACTTCGTCCGCAGCCTCGTCGAGAACGAGCTGATTCCGGAGGACACGACGATCGCCGTGCTCACGCAGGCGCGTCCCGAGCTGATCGAGCGGACGTTCGAGGCAATCGAGGGCGCCCGGCGCGCGATCGTCCACCTCTACAACTCGACCTCGACGACGCAGCGGCGCGTCGTCTTCCGCCTCGACAAGGACGGGATCACCGCGCTGGCGGTCAGCGGCACGAAGCTCTGCAAGCAGCTCGCTGCGGCGGCCTCGACGCCGATCGTCTTCCAGTACTCGCCGGAGAGCTTCCACGCGACCGAGCTCGACTACGGCCTCGAGATCTGCGAGGCGGTGATCGCGGCGTGGGAGCCGACCCCGGAGGAGCCGATGATCGTCAACCTGCCGACGACGGTCGAGGCGTTCCCGCCGAACGTCTATGCCGACCGGATGGAGTGGTTCCGGCGCAACGTCTCGCGCCGCGACGCGATCGTCCTCAGCGTCCACCCGCACAACGATCGCGGGACGGCGGTCGCGACCGCCGAGCTCGGGCTGATGGCCGGCGCGGAGCGGGTCGAGGGGACGCTGTTCGGCAACGGAGAGCGCACCGGAAACGTCGACCTGGTCACGATCGCGCTCAACCTGCTGACCCAGGGCGTCGACCCGGGCCTCGACCTCTCGCAGATCGACGAGGCGAAGGCGATCGTCGAGGCGTGCAACCAGCTGCCCATCCACCCGCGCCACCCGTACGCCGGCGAGCTCGTCTACACCGCGTTCTCCGGCTCACACCAGGACGCGATCAAGAAGGGTATGGTCGCGCAGGAGCGCAGCGGCTCGGAGGTCTGGGACGTGCCGTACCTGCCGATCGACCCGATGGACGTCGGCCGCAACTACGAGGCGATCATCCGGGTCAACTCGCAGTCCGGCAAGGGCGGCGTCGCCTACCTGATGGAGACCGAGCACCAGCTCGAGCTGCCCCGTGGGCTCCAGATCGAGTTCGCGCAGAAGGTGCAGGCGATCACGGACGCCCGCGGCGGCGAGGTCACCCCTGCCGAGCTGATCGAGATCTTCCGCGAGCACTACCTCGATCACGAGCGGCCGTACGAGCTCGTCTCGTACGTCCACTCGAGCGGCGCCGACGACCGGCTCGCGCTGCGCCTGCTCGTCGACGGCGAGGAGCGGGAGGAGATCGAGGGCGTCGGCAACGGCCCGATCGCAGCGCTCGTCGACGCGTTCGAGCGCGAGTTCGGGATCACGACCCGGATCCGCGACTACCACGAGCACGCCATGGCGGCCGACACGAACGCCAACGCCGCGGCCTACGTCGAGGTCGACGTGGACGACGAGACGCTCTGGGGCGTCGGTCTCCACTCGAGCATCGCGACCGCGTCGCTGAGAGCGGTGATCAACGCGGTCAACCGGGCCGACGCGGCACGGGAGGCGCTCGCCGCCGCGATCACGGCATTCGACGCACCGGCCTAGCGCGCTCCGTAGTTTCGAGAAGCGTCGTTCCGCGTGCGCGCGGAGGGCAGCGCCCGAGAATCGGCGAGGATCGGCCGCGACGGGAGTCTCTCGCCATGGCCACGAAGGGAGGGTTTGGTCGTGGGGCACCTCCCCGGGATGCGTCGCTTCGGAACTGCTCCGCTGGCGGCGCTCGGCTGTGCGATCGTCGTCGGCCTTGCCGTCACGGCGGCGGCCGGGCCCGCAGCTGCCGCAGACCCGGCGACGCCGCCCGAGTTCACGGTGGCGCTCGACCGGGGTCTCGTCAGCTGGTTCGGCGGGTTCGGAGGGCAGTTCAACCAGCACGTCTACGCCGACCTCAGCGGGCCGCCGCCGGACATCCCGGCCATGGAGACCAAGGTGATGGCGCTCGGACCACGGTTCGTCCGGGTCTTCTTCAACAACACCGAGTGGACGTTCCCCGACCGGATGGCCTCGTTCGTCCGGACGGTGCAGCTCGCGGAGCGCACGCAGGCGGCGATCGAGATCGCCTGGCAGGGGGGCACGTTCGAGTTCGCGATGCAGAACATGCCGCGCCTCGCCGACGTCCTCGTCGACCTGTTCGAGCACCGGGGAATCACAGGCCCGCTCTGGGTGTCGCTCTACAACGAGCCGAACGCGGGGGGGCCGTTGACCCTCCCCCACTACGAGCAAACCTATCGGCTGCTCGACGCGGAGCTGCGCGCCCGCGGCGTCCGCGACCGGATCCACTTCATGGGTGGTGGCATCCTCAGCGGGACGTCGCAGGCCAACTGGTACTGGTACATGGCGACCCAGATGGGCGACCTGCTCGACGCGTGGGCGCCGCACATCTACTGGGACTTCTGGGACACCCCGAAGATCGAGTGGCGGCTGAGCGAGGTGCGGGCGATCTGGGCGTCGATCCCCGAGCAGCTGCGCCGACCGCTCTACGTCACCGAGTTCGGCGTTCGCGGCCTGCGGACGTTCGAGGGCGAGTTGACGTTCGAGCCCGGCTACCTCCCGGACGGCAACCCGATGGCCGTGACGAACGCCGCGGCGTTCCAGGAAGCGTGGTTCATGCTCCGCTCCCTCCAGCTCGGCTACGTCGCAACGGCGAAGTGGGACATCTACGACGCGACGTACGACATCGGGACGCAGGACTACTCGGCGATCGGCCCGGGCACCGAGGGCTGGCCGCTTCGCCCCGCCTACCAGCTGTTGCACCTCCTGACGGCGACGACCAGGCCGGTCGGCGGCAGCATCGTCGACGTCAGCGCGGGACCGGGCGCCGACGCGGCGAAGCTCGTCACCGCCTACGTCTCGCCCGCCTCGGACCTGACGATCCTCGGCCTGGACCGGAACGGCGGCGGGGTCGCCGCGACCGGAGCCCGGCCGATCGGCTACCGCATCGGCGGCTTGCCGCCGAACAGCCTGTTCCGGCTGATCATCTGGAACGCCGACGGCACGGGCACCAACCGGGAGATCGGCTTCATCGCCAGCAGCGCGGACGGCGTGGTCGAGTTCGCGGTCCCGCTGCAAGGTGTGTTCGCGCTGACCACGTCGCCGCTCGGAGCGCTTCCGTGGGCATGACGCGCCGAGCGCTCCTGCGTTCCGGGGGCGTCGCCGCGGTCGCCCTCGCCTCCGGGGGGCGGGTGCCGCACGCCTTCGCCGGTCCGCTTCGCCACCGGGGCCGCGAGCTCGGCGGCGATCTCTCGATCGTCCAGTGGACGCACGTCATCGCGGGGTACGACGCCTGGTTCAACGCCTGGGCGAAGGACTGGGGCACCCGCAACGACGTCGCGGTCAAGGTCGACCACATCACGATGACACGCCTGCCCGCGCTCGTCGCGGGCGAGGCGGCGGCACAGAAAGGACACGACATCGTCGGGTTCCTGGCATCGCCGACGGCCTACGAGGACCAGGTGATCGACCACGGAACGATCGTCCGCGCGGTCGAACGCAAGGTCGGCGCGTACGGCGCCGTCGGCCGGCGGAGCACCTACAACCCGCGACGGGGCACGTACTTCGGCATCTCCGACGCCTACGTTCCGGCCCCCGCGCTGTGGCGACACGACCTCTGGAACGGGGTCGGCGAATCGCCCGCGACGTGGGACCACGTCCGCGCGGCCGCCCCCGCGCTGAAGGCGGCGGGCTACCCACTCGGGATCGGCCTCTCGAACGAGCCGGACTCGAACCTCGCGCTGCTCGACCTGATGGCCGCCTTCGGCTCGTTCCTCCAGCACGAGGACAACGCCCCCGCGATCGACAGCCCGGAGACGGTCGAGGCGGTCAGGTTCATGGCCGATCTCCAACGCCGCGGACAGACCGACGAGGTGTTCGGATGGAACCAGTCCTCGAACAACCAGTTCGTGTTCTCGGGGCGCGGCTCGCTGATCGTCAACGCGATCTCCGCGGTCCGGATGGCCGAGGACTTGCAGCTGCCGGTCGCCGACGAGCTCTGGATCTGGCCGCTGCCCGCCGGCCCGCACGGCCGGTTCACGATGCCGCAGGCGACGAGCGTCTACTCGATCTGGAAGTTCGCAAAGAACCGGGAAGCGGCGGAGATGTTCCTGGCCGACCTCTGCACCGGGGCCGAGCAGGCAACGCGCGCCTCGAAGCTCTACAGCTTCCCGAGCTTCCCCGGCGCGTTCCCGGCGGAGCGGCTCCGGCCGGTCGCGGCCGCCGACACCCACCATCCGCTCGGGAAGTACTCGATTCTCGCCACCACCGCGGCGCGCGACACGCGCAACGTCGGCTACCCCGGCACGACGAATCCGGCCGTCGACGAAACGCTCGAGCGATTCCTGATCCCGAAGATGTTCGCCCAGGTCGCGCAGGGAAAGCTGAGCGCCGCCGAGCTCGGTGCGCTCGACCGCGGCCGAGATGAAGCAGATCTGGACGAAGTGGAAGACCGCCGGGAGGGTGTAGTCAGCGGCGCGACAGCAGCGCGACGACGTCGAGCGACCCACGTAGCCCGGACAGGTTGACCGTCCCGCTCTTGCGGTTGATCGACCGGGGATGGCCGTTGATACGCACGGCCCGCAGCTTCAGGCCGTTGGGGAGCCGCAGCCGCAGCCGCATCGTGTACGGCGGGTGGCGTGACGGCACCTGGACGGTGCCGAAGACGTGGCGGCCCTCGCGGTGGAGCGAGAACGAGAGCGAGCCGAAGCTCGTCGGCGCGTGGTTCACGGCGATCGTCTTGCCCTCGCCCAGCCACGGGCGGGGCGTCGCGTACGCGAGCTCGAGCCCGACGGGCGAGCCGTCCTTGTCGCGTGTCTCGTGGGCGAGCATCAGCCGGAGCGTCTCGAGGAACGCCGAGTTGCTCGCGGTGTTCGGCGGCATGTACATCGACCGGTAGCTCGCGCCACGCAGCGGTGAGACCGTCGCCGCCTCGCCCGAGACGAACGTGTTCGGGGTCATCGACGCGCCGAGCATCCCGTACAGGCTGAGCACGAGCTGGTCGGGCTTGTCGTTGTCGGCGAGGAACCGCGCGACGTTCAGCCCGTACACCTGGTCGGTGCCCGAGACCGGGTACTTCGGCTTGCCGTACAGCGAGTACGCGCCGGCGCGGACGAGGCCGAGCAGGCGCGAGCCGTGCCCGAGCATGTACCGGTAGATCCCGTTCGCCCAGCGGCTCCGGGGCGTGAAGAAGCCCGACGAGAGCGCGTACGGCACGACGAGGTTCCAGTAGCTGCCGGGCCGCGACGACGTGACCGCGTCGAACGGCTCGTGGTGCGCGAGCAGCGCGGCCGGGACGAACAGCGACCCGTCCTTCAGCTTGTGCGCCGAGCGGGCTACGGCCCTGTGCAGTCCGCGCCCGAGCGCGATCGCGAGCGCCCGCGCCTTGCGGGCGTGGGCGGTGCGGCCGGTGGCGCGCCAGGCGTCGGCAATCGCGTTCAGTCCCTGCCAGACCGCCGCCTGGGCGTGCAGCCCGTAGACCTGTGCCGCGACATCGGACGAGTACCGCTCCTTGCGCAGCAGGCCGCCGTGACCCGTCCGGATCTGCCGGCCAAGGCCCTCGACGATCTTCGACAGCACCGGCGTGGCGTCGGCGAGGTACTGCCGGTCGCCCGAGAGGCGGAAGTAGAGCGCGGCCGCGGTCAGCTTCTCGCCGGCGCGCCAGTTCGACGTGCCGCCGGTCAGCCGGGTGAGCGAGCTGCGCAGGATCTCCTTCGTCACGCCCGGAAGCCCGTACTCGGCCATCACCTCGGCCGCGTCGAGCGCCTCCGCGAACGAGAACTCCTCGTACTGGTTGCCGACGCTGTAGCGCCACGTCAGCGCCAGGTCCTGGACGAGGAGGCTGCGCTCGGCGTTCGTGACTACGCGCTCGGGGACGTCGTAGACGGGCCGGTCGCCGAGGCGCTGCACCCAGAAGTCGACCAGCCGCTGCCGGGCGGCGTCGTAAACCGGCTGGTCGATCGGCACCGGCGCGCCGCCGTACGGGACGAGCCAGCCCGCGTACAGCGTCGCCGTCTCTCCGGCCGCGACCTTGATGTGCATGGTTCCCTGCGCGACCCGGGCGCCGCGCCGTGAGCCGAGGGGTACGAGCGAGAGCTCCGCGCCCTTGCCGTGCCGGGCGTCGGCGGTCAGGCGGACGAAGCTGACGAGCTCGCCGGTGCCGAGCCCCCGCACCGAGAACGACTCCTGGTGGTACCGGGTGCCGCCGGTGTCGACGTACTGGGTCTGAAGGATCGGCAGGAACCCGTCGGCGAGCGTGGCGGCCGACAGGCGGGCGAGGCACGACCCGAACCGCTCGTGCCCGTCGGGGCCGACGAAGACCTTCAGGCTCGGCCCCTTCGCCGTCTGCGAGAGGATCTCGCTCCCGTCCGCGACGTGGAGGGCGACCGTCTGCGCGCCGCGCACGCCGAGCGGCTGCGCGAACGGCAGGTAGTAGACGCCGGACGCCGTCAGGCTCGAGCTCTTCGAGCGGGCGAACAGCAGCGGCTTCAGCAACCGCTTCACCGACCCGTACGTCGGGCCGTTCGGGCGTGCGATCAGCGCGTTCCCCCAGATGTCCTCCTTGGCACCGAGCGCCTTCCGGACGCTGCCCGCATAGGCCGGTGTCACCCCCACGTGGGCGCACGAGGGCTCGCCCGCCGGGGCGGCGGGCGAGACTGCGGCCACGGCGACGGCGGCCGCGGCGGCCGCGAGTACGAGGGGGAAGCGCACGGGAGCAGCATTTTCCCCTGCAACGACCCGAGTTACTAGTGCCTATCGTCCAAGGAGTTAGGGACCGGTTAAGGCGGGGGCGCCTCCCTCTACACTTCCGGCGTGCCTACTGCGGTCGTCACCGGAGGCGCGGGCTTTCTCGGCTCGCACCTCTGCGAAGAGCTCCTCGGCCGCGGCCTGCGGGTGATCTGCGTCGACAACCTCGTCACGGGGTCGCTCAGGAACGTCGAGCAGATCCAGAGCGCCGACTTCGTCTTCCTGAACCACGACATGACCGAGAACCTCCAGATCGAGGAGCCGGTCGACTTCGTCTACCACTTCGCCGCGCTCGCCAGCCCCGTCGACTACCTGCGCATGCCGCTGCAGTCGCTGAAGGTCGGCTCGTACGGCACGCACCACGCGCTCGGGCTCGCCAAGTTCAAGCGCGCGCGGTTCCTGCTCGCCTCGACGAGCGAGGTCTACGGCGACCCGCAGGTGCACCCGCAGCCCGAGACCTACTGGGGGCACGTCAATCCGATCGGCCCGCGCGGCGTGTACGACGAGGCGAAGCGCTACGCCGAGGCGCTGACGATGGCGTACCACGGCCAGCAGGGCGTCAACACCGGCATCGTCCGGATCTTCAACACGTACGGGCCGAGGATGCGGCCGTACGACGGGCGCGCGATCCCCAACTTCATCCGCCAGGCGCTCGCGAACGAACCGCTCACCGCGTACGGCGACGGCTCGCAGACGCGGAGCTTCTGTTACGTGGACGACCTCATCCGCGGCCTCATCCTGCTCGCGGAGAGCAACGAGCACTACCCGGTCAATCTCGGGAACCCGACCGAGTTCACCATTCTCGAGCTCGCCCAGACCGTCCTCAAGGTGACGGGCTCGGCCAGCGAGATCGTCTTCGAGGCGCTGCCCGTCGACGACCCCCAGATCCGCCAGCCGGACATCACGCGTGCGCGGCAGATCCTCGGCTGGGAGCCGGAGGTTCAGCTCGAGGACGGGCTCCGGCGCATGCTTGGAAGGGCGCCGGTAGGTGTGTAACCGGTGGTGGGTCCTGGCGGCGACCCTGGCGGCCGCCGCCGGACTGTGCCTGCCCGTCGCCGGAGCGTCGCCGCACATGTCGATCGGCGTCTACGACCAGGGCCAGACGTTCTTCGGCGATCTCTCCAACGTCTTCTCCAACTACAAGGCGCTGCACGTCGGCGTCCTGCGCGTGAGCCTGTACTGGGGCGGCCCGCTCGGGGTCGCGAAGAACCGTCCGTTCAAGGCGAGCGACCCGCGCGACGCCGGGTACAACTGGACGCTGTACGACCGCACGGCGTTCTACGCGGCGAAGTACGGGATCAAGCTGCTCTTCTCGATCACCGGTACGCCGCGGTGGGCGAACGGCGGGCAGAGCTCGAACAGGCCGCCGCTCGACTTCAGGTACCTGCGCGGGTTCGCCTATGCGGCCGCGGCCCGGTACAGCGGCACATATGTCGGCGACGACGGCCGCACCCTGCCCGCCGTGCGGCTGTGGACAGCCTGGAACGAGCCGAACAATCCGACCTACCTGCGCCCGCAGTTCGTCAAGCAGGGCGGCAAGTGGGTGGTCGCCAGCGCGGCCGCCTACGCCAAGATCTGCAACGCCGTGTACGAGGGCGTCCACGCGACGCTGTTCAAGGGCGAGCGGGTGGCGTGCGGTGTCACCGCGCCGCGCGGGAACAACAATCCGGTGAGCTCGAGGCCGTCGGTCTCACCCGTCGCGTTCCTGACGGCGGCGAAGAAGGCCGGCATGAAGACCTTCGACGCGTACGCGCACAACCCGTACTACGGCGGGCCGGCCGAGACGCCGACGACGCGGCCGCCGGGCACGCGGTCCGGCGGGCTGCCGACCGCGATCACGCTGGCCAACATCAACGTGCTGATCGCGGCCGTCGGCCACCTCTACGGGCCCCGGCCGATCTGGATCACCGAGTACGGCTACCAGACCGATCCGCCCGACCCGGTGGCCGGCGTGTCGTGGGCGAAGCAGGCGCTCTACCTGACCCAGGCGTTCGCGGTGGCGCGCGCGAACCCGCGGATCGCGCTGATGCTCTGGTTCCTCGTCCGCGACGAGCCGTCGCTCGCGGGGTGGCAGTCAGGGCTGATGACGGTGGACGGCACCAAGAAGCCGTCCTTCAGGGCGTTCCAGTCCCTCCCTCGCTGACCGCTGTCGGAGCCGGAAGTCCCTTTTTCGCGAGCAGGTCGCGGTAGAGCGCGTCCATGTCGTCGATCAGCCGGTCGACGGCGTAGCGCGTCTGCATCCGCTCCCGGCCGGCGGCGCCCATCCGCGCGCGGAGCTCCGGGTCGCGCGCGAGCTGGGCGAGCCGGTCCGCCAGCTCGCCGACGGCGCCCGCGGCGACCAGGAACCCGTCCTCGCCGTCGCTGACCACGTCGGGCACGCCGCCGACCCGGGTGGCCACCACCGGGCAGCCGGACGAGAGCGCCTCGATCGCCGTCACCGGCGTCCCCTCGTTCGCCGAGGGGAGCACGAAGACGTCGAACGCGTCGAAGAACATCCCGACGTCCTCCTGGTAGCCGGGAAACAGGCAGTGCTTGACGATGCCGAGCTCGTGGGCGAGCTCCTCGACCGAGTCGTGGTCGGGGCCGTCGCCGACCATGCACAGCGTCGCGTCGACGCCCTGGTCGCGCAGCGCGCGGAATCCCTTCAGCACGACGTCGGTGCGCTTCACGCCGGTCATCCGCCCGATCCAGCCGACCAGGAACCGGTCGTCGGACACGCCCATCACCCGCCGGGTCTCCGCACGCGCCGACCCGTCTTCGGTCAGCCGCGCCTCGAGGTCGATCCCGAGGCGGATCACCCGGAACTTCTCCGCGGGCGCCACCCCGAGCGCGACCAGCTCGTCTCGGACCTCGGGGCTGACCGCGACCAGTGCGTCCGTGATCCGCGCGAGCGACCGCTCGAGCAGCCGGAAGACGCCCGTCCAGAACCGGCCGAAGTAGCCGCGCAGCACGTGGCCGTGGAACGTGTGGACGATGATCGGCGGCCGCGCACGGCCGGCGAGCAGCGCCGCCGTCCGCCCGACCGCGCCGGCCTTCGCCGTGTGCGTGTGCAGGATCGTCGGCCGCTCGGCGCGCATCATCCGGGCCAGCCGGAAGGTGGCAAGCAGGTCGCGGACCGGCGAGATCTCGCGGTGCAGGTGCGGAATCGTCACGACGGGCACGCCGAGCTCCTCGGCGACGTAGGCCATCGACTGCTCGCCCTGGCTGACGCTGCCCGCGACGAGCGTCGTCTCGTACCCGCGGTCGCGAAGGCCGGCGGACAGGTACGAGACGTGCAGTGTCGGCCCGCCCATGTTCAGGCGGGCGATCGCTCTGAGGACGCGAATCATCGGAGCTGGGCGGCCGTGCGCTCCAGGCCGTCCTCGAGCGCGACCGTCGGCTCGTAGCCGAGCGTCTCGCGCGCCGCGGTGATGTCGGCCCACGAGTTCCGGATGTCCCCGGCGCGCGAAGGCGCGCTGATGCGCTCGACGGGCTTGCCGACGATGCGGCCGATCGCGTCCGCGACGTCGTTCACGCTCGCGGGGGCGCTGGCGGCGACGTTGAAGATCCGGCCGCTCACGCCCGCCGTGTCGCCCGCGCGGAGCGTCCCGTCGACGACGTTCTCGACGTAGGTGAAGTCGCGGCGCTGCTCGCCGTCACCCTCGATCGTGATCGGGCGCCCCTCGGCGATCGCGGTGATGAACAGCGGGATCACGGCGGCGTACTGGGAGAACGGGCTCTGCCGCGGGCCGAAGACGTTGAAGTAGCGGACGACGACGCTCTCGAAGCGTTCGTACACCCGCGAGAACGAGATGCAGTAGCGCTCGGCGGCGAGCTTGGCGACCCCGTACGGCGAGAGTGGGTCGGGGGCGGCGTCCTCGCGCGCGGGCAGCGCGGCGCTCGAGCCGTACACCGAGGAGCTCGACGTGTAGACCACGCGGCGCACGCCCTCGTCGCGCGCGGCGAGCAGGACGTTCAGCGTTCCCTCGACGTTCACCGCGCTCGAGGTCAACGGATCCTGCACCGAGCGTGGCACCGAGCCGAGCGCGCCGAGGTGGTAGACGAGCTCCGTGCCGCGGACAGCGTTGTGGACGCGCTCGTAGCTGCGCAGCTCACCCTCGACGACCTCGACGTCGAGTCCGGCGATGTTCGCCCGGTTGCCGGTCGAGAAATTGTCGAGGACGCGGACGTCGTCGCCGCGATCGAGCAGCGCACGGACGAGGTTGGAGCCGATGAAGCCCGCGCCGCCGGTGACGAGCACCTTGGCCATCGGGGAGCCATCGTAGTCAGGCCGACGGTGGGACGCTCGGGTCTGCGGCGCTGCGCCCGCACCCGAATCGGCGCGGAATCGTCACAGACGCGTGTGCTTCAGGCGTCGAGGTTGCCGGTACCGTTGCCGGTAGAGGGCGGCGGGTCGGCTCCCCACCCTGGGTGGGGGTTTCCTTTTTTTGGTCGTTTCTGCGCGAGGGCGGGGTCTGCGAGGAGCGGCGCAGCGGCGCAGAGGCCGGCGGCGATCCAGAGCATCGCGTCGAGTGGGATGCCGGAGACGAGGCCGATCGCGGTCAGTTCGCCCATCGCCACCACCACCCAGGAGACGGGGATCAGTGCCGACGGGTCGGGCGGGCCGCGCACGAGCCGCATCACGCCGAGTGCGATCGGCGTCAGGAGCGCGGCGAGGAAGAGCAGGAACCCGACGGCGCCGAGGTCGGCGAGCGCCTGGACGTATGCGTTCTGGATGCCGTACGGGTGGTCGGGCGCCGGGAACCCGATCTCCGGCGTCTTCGGGAACTTCTCGTGTAGCCGCGGCAGCAGCGGCCCGTAGACGTAGGCGTCGTTCGTCGCCTGCCAGCCGGCGCCCTCAACCGGGTGGTCGAGGAACACCCGCCAGCCGTAGTAGGCGAGCATCGTCCGCTGGACGTAGCTCTCGACGCCGATCTGCTCCTGCTTCTGACCGAGCCCGGCGAAGTGGAGGAACGACTTCACGTCGCCGCCGCGGAAGAAGACCACGCCGCCGAGCACGAGCACCGAGACGCCGAGGATCGCGAGGGCGCGCCGCCAGGACCCGCGCGCGACGACCGCGCACGCGACGCCGGCTGCGAGCAGCCCGAACGCGCCGGCGAGCGAGCCGGAGATGAGGAGCCCGATCGTGCCGGCAACGCCGGCCGTCCACGCGATTCGCCGGTCGAGCCGCCACGCCGGTATCGCGAGCGCGACCAGCGCGATCACCAGCGCGAAGCCGGACAGCGCGGCGAAGTCGTGATGGCCGAGGAAGGACGGCTGCCGGTACCCGGCCGGCCAGCCCTTCGCCACCCGCCAGCCGAGGAACTGGCACACGGCGAGCGTGGACGCCGCCGCACTCGAGGCGACGACGGCCAGCAGGAAGAGCATCAGGTCGTCCGCGCGCCGGAGCAGCAGCGCCGCCGCGGGCGCCAGCAGCGCGTACTCGACGAACTTGCCGGTGGTGACGATGTGGTCGTGCCACGGATACGGGTCGGAGCCCCGCAGCGGGTACAGGGTGGCCGCCCAGACCCAGGCCAGGAACGCCCCGATCGCGATCCACACGGGCACGCCCTGCCGCAAGGGCCCGAGCCCGTCGCGCACGGCCGTGGCCAGCGCCGCGACCAGGCAGACGATGACAGCCAGGTCAGAGAGGACGATATGCGCATGCGTCGACCCGACCGTCGTGTCCCAGCCCGGCTGGAAGTCGATATGGACGAGCAGGATCGGGAATGCCAGCGCCAGCAACCACGCGCCGGCGGACGCGCGCGGCCAGATGACGCCCTGTTCGCTGCGTTCGGACGTCCGAGCCGCCACCGGCGGCCACTATAGTGCGCCCCCGGATGCAGAGGCGCCTCCTGTGGCGGCGCTCGGCCACCGCGATCGGCCTCTACGGAAGCGTCGGCCTCGGATTGTTCGCGAGCATCGTGGCCGCGCGCCAGTTGAAGCCCGATGCGTACGGGGAGTTCACCCTCGCCATCGCCGCGGCCGGATTCCTCCAGATCCTCCTGGACGTGACGGTCGAGGAGGCGATGATCAAGTACGGCTTCCGCTACACCGGCCAGGGCAACTGGGGCCGCCTCCGCAGGCTCTACCGGCAGACGATGATGCTGAAGACGCTCGGCGCCCTGGCCGCCGGCGTGGTGCTGGCGCTGTTCGCGCCCTTCGCCGACTCGGTGTTCCACTCGAACAACCTGACCGTTCCGTTCCTCCTGGCCGCGCTGCTGCCGATCACGTATCTGCCCGAGGCGCCGGCCGGGGCCGCACTCGTGCTGACCGGCCGCTACGACGTCCGCGCGTGGTACACGTTCCTCACGCAGTTGCTGCGCGCGACGGGGCTGATCGTCGGGGCACAGTACGGCGTCACCGAGGCTGTCCTCGGGCTCGTCCTCGGCCAGATCGTCGGCTCGGTGGCGGTCGGCTGGGCGGCGATCACCGTGTTCAACAAGTTCCCCGCGGCCGAGCCGGAGCCGCTGGGCGAGGACCGGAAGGAGATCGTCCGCTTCGTGATCCAGTCGAGCATCGGCTCGGGGATCGTCTCCCTCCGCACGGCGATCCTGCCGCTGCTGCTCGGCAAGGTCTCCACGACGACCCAGGTCGGCTACTTCCGCGCGGCGCAGGCGCCGCTCACCGGGCTCTCGGCGCTGACCTCGCCCGCCCGGCTGATCCTGATCACCGAGCAGACGAAGGACTGGGAAGCGGGCGCGTTCGGTCGCGTCTTCGCCGGGTTGCGCCGCTACAGCTTCACGGCGTTCGGAGCCATGATCGTGTCCGTGCCGTTCTTGTACTGGGCGATGCCGTGGCTGATCACGACCGTGTTCACGGATGCCTATGCGCCGGCGTCGGATGCGGCCCGCCTGCTGCTGATCGCCGGGGCGATCAGCCTCGTCTTCGCGTGGACGAAGTCGCTGCCGGTCTCGGTCGGCCAGCCGCACCTGCGGATCGTCACCCACGGGATCGAGACGGCCGTGGCTGTGCCGCTGACACTCGTGCTCGGCTACTACTGGGACGCAACCGGCGCCGCCGCCGCCGTGCTGATCGCGACCATCGTCTTCGTGGCGGCGTGGACGGTCGCGCTCGCCCGCCTGCACAGCCAGCACGCGCATCTCGAGGCACCCGTCGCATGAAGGTGCTCATCGTCTCGGGGATCTGGCCGCCCGACGTCGGCGGCCCGGCCAGCCACGCGCCGGAGATCGCGGAGTTCCTGGTCGGCCGCGGCCACACGGTCGAGGTGGTGACCACGGCCGACTCACCGCCGGCACCCGAGGCGTACCCGGTCCACTGGATCTCTCGTGCCCAGCCCGCCGCGCTCCGCTACGCACGCGGGGCGCTGCTCGTCTCGGAGCGGGCGGCGCGCGCCGACGTCGTCTACTCGACCGGCATGTTCGGCCGCACGCGGGTCGGGACGCTCCTCCATCGCGCCCCGCGGGTACTCAAGCTGACCGGCGACCCGGCCTACGAGCGGGCGGCTCGCTACGGTCTCACGGGGCTCGCGCTGGACGAGTTCCAGGGCTCGAACGGCGTGGGCATCGTCGGGCTGAAGGCGATTCGCGACGTGCTGCTCTCCGGTGCGAAGCGGTACGTCTGCCCGAGCGCGTCGCTGGCGGGCTTCGCCGGCGACTGGCGCCTGATCGACGAGAAGCGGATCGTCGTGCTCCCGAACCCGGTCTCCGTGCCGCCGCCCGCCGACCGCGACGCGCTCCGCCGAAAGCACGGCTTCGACGGGCCGACGCTCGTCTTCGCCGGCCGGCTCGCCCCGGTGAAGGCGCTCGACGATGCGCTCGACGCCGTCGCGCAGGTCGACGGCGTCTCGCTCGTGATCGCGGGCGACGGGCCCGAGCGGGAGCGCCTGGAGCGCGTCGCAGGCGACAGCGTCCGGTTCCTGGGCGCCCAGCCGCGCCCGGTGGTGCAGGAGCTCTTCGCCGCCGCCGACGCGGTGCTGCTCACCTCGATCTGGGAGAACTTCCCGCACGCGGTCGTCGAGGGACTGGCAGCCGGCACGCCGGTGATCGCGACCGGGGTGGGCGGCGTCGCTGAGGTCGTCACGGACGGCGAGAACGGCCTGCTCGTCCCGCCCCGCGACCCGAACGCGCTCGCAGACGCGATCCGGCGCTTCTTCGGCGACGAGGCGCTCCGCGACCGCCTTCGCGCCGCCGCCCGCGGTTCGGTCGCCGGCTACGCGCCCGAAGAGGTCTACACGCGCATCGAGCAGCTGCTGGCCGAGGCGGCGGCATGACGCCGAAGCTGCTGATGGTCGGCCGGACGCGGTACCGGCTGCCGCTGAGCGAGACCCTGCAGATCAAGTTCGACGCGCTGGCCGGGCAGTTCGACCTGCGGGTGCTGGCGAGCGGCCTCGACGGCTCGCCGCGCCGCGACGATGTTTTCGAGCTCGCCGGCCCGTACCGGCCGAGGAAGCTGGACGGCGCGCTCTACTTCCTCACGCTCCCCTACCGCACGCGTCGCGAGCTGCGGCGCCGCCGGCCGGACGCGGTGCTCGTCCAGGGCGCGCACGAGACATGGTTCGTGCTGCTCGGGCGCTCGCTCTCCGGCGTCCGCGCGCCGGTGATCCTCGACGTCCACGGCGACTGGCGGTCGCCGACCCGCCTGTACGGGTCGCCCGCCCGGCGCCTGCTCAGCCCGCTCGCCGACCACCTCGCGCTCTCGGCCCTGCGCCGCGCCGACGCGGTGCGGACGATCTCCGACTACACGACCAACCTCGTGCACTCGTACGGCGTCGAGCCGGCGGCGGTCTTCCCGGCGTTCATGGATCTCGACCCGTTCCTGGGGCCGCCCGCCCCGCTGCCGGCGCCGCCCCGCGCGTTGTTCGTCGGCGTGCTCGAGCTGTACAAGGGCATCGACGAACTGGCCGAGGCCTGGCGGATCGTCGCCGCGAAGCTGCCCGGCGTCACGCTGCACGTCGTCGGCCGCGGCACACGGCGCGAGGTGGTCGAGCGGCTCGTCGCCGACCTGCCCGGCCGGGTCGAGTGGAGCGAGGTGCTGCCGACCGAGGGCGTGGCCCGGGCGCTCGACGCCGCCACGGCGCTCGTGCTGCCGTCGCGCTCGGAGGGGATGGGTCGCGTGCTGGTCGAGGCGTTCTGCCGCGGGCGGCCCGCTGTCGCGTCGCGGGTGGGCGGGATCGTCGATCTCGTCAGTGACGGCGAGAACGGGCTCCTCGTGCCGCCGCAGGATCCGCAGGGGCTGGCCGACGCGCTGCACCGCGTGCTCGCGGACACCGCCCTGGCCGAGCGGCTCGGCGCGGGCGCGAGAGCGAGCGCCGGCCCGTGGGTCGCCGGCCCGGACGAGTACGCCGCACGGCTGGCCGCGCTCGTCGCCGGACTACGATAGGCCCATGCGCGCCGACCGCATCAAGCAGGCCCTGAAGAACGGCGTCTACCGCACCCTCGGCGAGACCGCGACCGGCGTCGGAGCCGTCGACGGCGACCAGAAGCCGACGCTGCGCGTGCTGATGTACCACAAGGTCAATGACATCCCCGAGAACTCGGTGAGCGTGCCGGTCGGGCGCTTCGACGAGCAGATGGCGCAGCTCGGCGAGCTCGGCTACCGGCCCGTCGACCTCGACGCAGTGCTCGACCACTACCTGCTCGACGCACCGCTGCCGCAGGGCGCGGTGCTCATCACCTTCGACGACGGCTACCGCGACAACCTCGAGAACGCCGCGCCGGTGCTCCAGAAGTACGGGTACCCCGCGGTCGTGTTCGTCCCGGTCGGCTACCTGGCGGGGACGCGGCCGCTGCCGCACGACGAGCATCTCGCCGCGCGCGGGATCGTCAACCGGCCGCTGGACTGGGGCGAGCTCGCCGAGCTGGAAGCTGCCGGGATCCGCGTCGAGTCGCACGGGATCGGCCATCGCCCGCTCGCCGACCTCGAGGTCGACGAGGCGGCACGCGAGATCACGCTGTCCAAGCTCCGGCTGGAGGACCGTCTCCAGCGCCCGGTGCGCGCGTTCGCGTACGTGAAGGGCTCCGAGGCGCACTACCGCCTCGTCCACCTCAGCCTGCTCAAGCAGGCTGGGTACGACGTCGCGTTCACCTCGATCTCCGGGTCGAACGGGCCGGGCACCGACCCGCTGCAGCTGCACCGCTACAACGTCGAGCCGTACCCGTCCCGCACGTTCGAGCTCGTGCTCTCCGGGGCGTGCGACCTGATCGCGGTCAAGGACACGGTCGCCGGCACCCACGCACGCCGCATCTTCAACGCGGCGCTCGGCACGTCCAGCAAGTGAGCTCGTACGAGCTCGTTCCCTTCGACGCGTCCCATCGCGACGCCTACGTCCGCCTGCTCGGCGAGGCGTGGGGCAACCGTGGCCTGACGACGGAGGAGTTCGAGTGGTGGTTCGGGCGCAACCCGGCCGGAAGCATCCTCCGCACAGCGCTGGTCGACGGAGAGGTCGCGGGCGTCGGCGCGCACATGCTCGCGCGGACCGTCGTCGGCGGCAATGAGAAGCTCGTCTCGTTCTCGTGCCACGCGGTCACGTCGCCCGCCGCCGCCGGGCGCGGCATCTTCACCGAGCTCCAGCGGGCGCTCGATGAAGCTGCACGGGAGCAGGGCGTCGAGGTCGTGCTCGGCTTCGGGAACGAGGTGACGAACCCGATGTTCTTCAACCGGCTCGGCTGGTCGAACGTCGCGCACTACCGAATCTGGGCGCGACCGGCCCTTCAGCGGCGGCGCACGGAGTCGGTGCCCTTCGCGACCCAGGGCGACGCCGCCGCCGGCTGGGCGAACCACATTGTCCGCGACGAGCAGTACCTGCGCTGGCGCTACGACGACTCCCCGCGGCCGTACGTGACCCTCCGCTCGGACAGCGGCTACGCGGTCGTCTGGCCGTCGAAGCCGATGGGCTCGCGGACGATCGCGGTGCTCTCCGATCTCGCCGCGCCGGCGAAGGAGGTGCCGGGCCTGCTCCGCCGCGCGGCCCGCGCGGCCGACGCACGCGTGCTCGTCGGGCAGCCGGGCCCAGGGCAGCACGGGGCCTTCGCGCGCGCCGGCTTCGTCCCGACTCACCTGACCGTGCACCTGATCGGCCGCGGACTGAACGGTCCCCTCGAGCTCGATCCGGCCGCCTGGCGATTCACGCTGGGCGACGCCGACTACTACTAGATGGTTGATCGGCAATTCATCGCAGCCGCGGATGGGGGCCTGCACGCCGCGCATTGCGCCCGCCTCGCCCGGCGCCAAGGCTTGACAGCCTTGCCACCGCTCGAGTCGACCACACTGCTTGGTGCAGACCCTCCCCGCGACTACGTGAACTACCGATCAACCATCTGATGCGTCTCGTCTTCGTCACCCAGCAGGTCGACCCGGGGCATCCCGCGCTCGCGGCGACCGTGCCGATGCTCCGCGCGCTCGCCGCGCAGGTGGACGAGGTGGTCGTCCTTGCCGACCGGGCGCTCCCCGAGGTGCTGCCGTCGAATTGCCGCGTGCGCAGCTTCGGTGCGCACGCCCGGGCGGGGCGCGGGCTGAAGTTCGAGTCGGCGCTCGTGGCCGAGCTCGTCCACCGGCCGAAGCCGGCGGCGGTGATCGCGCACATGTGCCCGATCTACGCGGTGCTCGCCGCCCCGCTGGCGCGGCCGCTCGGCGTGAAGGTGCTGCTCTGGTACACCCACTGGGCCGTCTCGCGGACCCTACGGCTGGCCGAACGCGTCTCGAACATCGTGCTCAGCGTCGACCGCCGGACGTTTCCGATCGCCTCGCCGAAGGTGCGTGCGATCGGCCACGGGATCGACCTCTCCGAGTTCACCTGCGGCGGCGGCGAGCCGGCGCGCTCCGACCTTCGCGCCGTCGCGCTCGGGCGGTACTCAACTGCGAAGGGCCTGGACGTGATCCTGCGGGGGCTGCGCCTCGCTCTCGACGACGGCCTCGAGACGCGGCTGGAGGTCTACGGGCCTGCGCTCAACGCCGCCGAGCGCGCGTGCCGCGCCGACCTCGAGCGGCTCGTCGCGGAGCTCGACCTCGGCAAGCGCGTGAAGCTCGGACACGCCGTGCTCCGCAGCGAGGTGCCGGAGCTGCTCGCGCGCGCGGACGTGCTCGTCAACAACATGCGTGCCGGCGCGACCGACAAGGTCGTCTACGAGGCGTGCGCGAGCTGCACGCCCGCGGTCGCGTCGAACCCGGCGTTCGACACGCTCCTGCCCGACGAACTGCGCTTCGAGCGCGAGGATGCACGCGGCCTCGCCGACCGCCTGCTCGCCCTCGGCGCCCTCGACGCCCAGGCCCGCCACGGGCTGGGCGTGACCCTTCGCGAGCGCGTCGCGGAGTCGCACTCGGTCGAGTCCTGGGCGAAGGCAGTGGTCGAGGCGGCAACATGAGCGCGATGAACGGGACGCGTGTGCTCCATCTACAGAAGGTCGCCGGCATCTCCGGGTCGGAGGCGCACCTGCTCTCGCTGCTCCCACGGCTGCGCGAGCGCGGGTGGGACGTGCGGATGCTGATGCTCCACGAGAACGAGCCCGGCGCATGGGACTTCGCCCGCGCGCTCGAGGCACGGGGCGTGCCGCTCGACGCGATGCCGCTGCGGGCCGACGTCGATCCGATCGCATTCGTCCAGCTCGGCGGCTACCTCGCCCGCCACCGGCCGGAGATCCTGCACACGCATCTCGTCCACGCTGACGCGTACGGGCAGATGGCCGGACTGCTCTCGCGGGTGCCGGTGCGCTTCTCGACCAAGCACGGCTTCAACGAGTTCCGGGAGGGACGCGCGTTCGCGCTCGGCGACCGCACCGTCGCCAGCCTCGCGCACGTTCACATCGCGATCTCCCGCGGCCTCGCGCGCTACCTCGCCGACACCGAGGGCTTCGAGGAGTCGAGCTTCGAGATCGTCCACTACGGGATCACGCCCAACCGCGAGTCGGCGCCGTACGCGGGCGAGGCGCCGCGCCTGCTCTGCGTCGGCCGCCTGATCCCGATCAAGGGCCACATCGTCCTGCTGCGCGCCTTCGCGGCCGCCCGGAAGCAGATCCGCGGCCTCGAGCTCGACATCGCCGGCCGTGGCCCGCTCGAGCCCGCCCTGCGCGCGCTGGCCCGCGAGCTCGACATCTCGGACGCCGTTCACTTCCTCGGATACGTCGCGCCGATCCAGGGCGCGATCGAGCGCTCCGCGGTCGTCGTCGTCCCGTCGATGGGCGAGGGCTTCGGGATGGTCGCACTCGAGGCGATGGAGCGCGCCCGCCCCGTGATCGCCGCCGAGATCGGCGGCCTCGGCGAGCTCGTCCGCGACGGTGAGACCGGCCTGCTCGTCGCCCCCGGCGAGGCCGAGCCGCTGCGCGAGGCGATCGTCCGGCTGGCCGGGAACCTCGACCTCGCCGCGGAGATGGGCCGCAACGGTCGCACCCGCGCGCTGCGCGACTTCCTCGAGGAACGCTGCGTCGACCGGACCGAGATTCTCTACCGCTCGGCGCTGACCGACGCGTAGACCGCGCTGGTTCGCGAGGCCATCTTCACGACCGAAAACTCGCTTTGCGCCCGCGCCAGGCCGGCCGCGCCCATCGCCGCCGCTCGACCCGGGTCGGCGAGGAGGTCGATGACCGCCGACGCGACCGCCTCCGGGTCGTCGGGCGGGACGAGCACGCCGGTCTCGCCGTCCACGACGATCTCCGGCGCTGCGCTCACGCGCGTCGCGACCACGGGCTTCCCGGCGAGCATCGCCTCGAGCAGCGCGAGCCCGAAGCCCTCCCAGCGCGCCGGGTGGACGAGCACCTCCGCCCGCCGGTACCACGCCGCGACGTCGCCGACCCGGCCCGGGAGGTAGACGCCTTCGGCTGCCAGTTTCGGCCGCTCCGGCCCCTCGCCGAGCACGACCAGCACCGCGCGAGGCTCGGTCTCGCGGATCTGCGCCAGCGCTCGCACCGCCACGTCGACGCCCTTCTGCTCGACGAGGCGGCAGACGCAGAGCAGCACGCGCGCGTCGTCGGGCACGGCCAACTCGGGGTTCGGCCCCCAGGCTTCCGGTAGGCCGTCGAGCCCGTAATGGACAACCTCGACTTTCGCGGGCGGCAGGCCGACGTCATCGACGCAGAACCGCCGGAGCGCCTCCGTGATCGTGATCACGCGCGCCGCCTTCCGGGTCAGCACCCGCTCGACGTACCGGAACGGCCCCCGCCGGAACGGGTCGTCGTTGTGCTTCGTCGAGACGACGGGCGCCGGCCCCGCGCCGAGCGCGCCGTAGACGTCCCCGTGCACGAGGTGCGTGTGCACGACGTCGGGCCGCAGGCGGGCCAGCTCGCGGCGCACTGCGCGCACGAGCCCCGGATCGATGTCGCGTGCGCACGGCAGCTGCACGTACTCGACCCCGAGTTCGCGGTAGAACGGCGCGACGTCCCACCCGGGGTCGTCCAGCCCGAGGAACACGGGCTCGACCCCCTCCGCCGCCAGCGCCGGCAGCAGGGTCAGCAGATGCCGCTCCGATCCACCGATACCGCGGATCCGGTGGAGATGGACGACGCGTGTCACGCGTGTCGTCGCTTCCATCGGTCGACCGCCCACCAGATCGCCGCTCCTGCTGCCAGCGCGATCACAAAGTCCCAGGGCACGCGGTACCGGGTCGCACCCGCGAAGCCCATCGCGACGAGCGTCTGGTACGCGAGCAGCGCGACGCCGAACAGCGCGAGCCGTCCGGGCAGCAGGATGATCCCCAGCACACCGAGCACGAAGAGCGGGATCGCATAGGCGGGCTGCGCCCAGCGGCGGAGCTTGTCGACCACTCCGCCCGACTCCGCACGGCCCTCGGTCCGGATCGCCTGCGGGTTCCAGAGCATCGCGCCGGCCTGACCGGCGAGCCTGGCCTTCTCGCCGGGGTGCTTCTCCAGGAACTGGACGACGAGATGGCGGTAGAACCTGCTCCGCTCGCACTCGTTCACGGGCAGCACCTTCTTGTAGACCTTGTAGTAGTCCCCGGCGAACTCCGGCGTCGGCGGCTCGTTCGGCAACGGCGGCACGTCGTCGATCCACTTCCCGGCGGCGAGCGTGTCGTACGTGTTCAGGTTGTTCGCCTTCCAGAGCGCGCGCGTGTCGGTCGTCAGCGTGAAGCAGCCGACCGAGACCTTGTTCCTCACGACCCAGGGGACGAGGGCGAGCGCACACCCCGCGAGCACGACGCCGACGACGGCCCAGGTTCGCTGCTCCCGGCCGATCAGGAATGCGCAGCAGAGGATCGGCAGGAAGAGAAGCCGCGTGTTTCCGAGGATCGCCACCGCGAGGGTGACGCCGAGCAGCCCGGCCAGCCAGAGCGACCGGCGCCCGGCCAGGATCAGCGTCAGCAGGACGATCGCGACCGCGAGGAACTGGTCGAGGATCTCCCGGTTCTCGTGGACGTCGTGCCAGACGAGGTACGGGTTCAGCGTGGCCACGCACGCCGCGATCACGCCGACCTTCTTCGAGACGAACCGGCGCCCGATCTCGTAGACGAGCAGCGCCGTGCCGACCGCGACCGCGATCTGGATGAGCCCGACCGCCCACCACGAGCGGCCGAAGATCCAGTAGATCGGGATCAGGAACCACGCGTAGAGCGGCTGCGTCCACGCCGTCGGACGGCCTGGGACGAACCCGAACGTGCCTGTCTTCAGGAACACCTGCGCGATGTCGTCGCTCTTCTCGGTGAAGGCCGAGAGGATGTCGTTGCGCTCCTCGAGCAGCACGACCAGCCTCGGAACGGCCGCGACGAGCGCGACGATCAGCCAGGGGCGCTTCCTCACGCGGCGACCGCGGCGGTGGCCGCGGCATCGATGTGCTCACGCTGCCAGAGCTCGAGCATGAGCAGGCACCAGAGCCGGTGGGCGTGGTCGGCGCGGCCGGAGACGTGGTCGTCGAGCAGCTGGGCGACGACGCCGGGCCGCAACTGGCCACGTGCGCGTGCGGTGTCGCCGAGCAGCACGTCGGTCGCCAGCGTGCGCAGCTCCTCACGGAACCAGCGGGCGATCGGCACGCCGAAGCCCCTCTTGCCGCGGCCCGCGACCGCCGGCGGCAGCGCGTCGGCGAAGGCGCGGCGCAGCGCGACCTTGCCCCGGCGGCCCTCCACTTTCAGCGAATCGGGGAGCGAGACGCCGAGCTCCAGCACGTGGTGGTCGAGCAGCGGCGAACGCACCTCGAGCGAATGCGCCATCGAGGCGATGTCGGCCTTCAGCAGCAGGTCGCCCGGGAGGTACGTGCGCACGTCGAGCCGTTGCAGGCCGGCGATGCCGCCTTCGTCCGGGGGGCCGAGCAGCTCCCAGGCCGGCACGGCCTGCGCGACGAACGACGGCTCCCAGAGCTCGCTGCGCAGCGCGGCCGGAAACACCTCCATCAGCCGCCCGTACCGCGCCTGCGGAGGCAACGCGCCCAGCTCGAGCAGCCTGCCCGCGCGGTTCGCGCGTGAGCGCGGCTCGTGCCGCCCGGCCCACCGGAGCATCCGCGCCGCCGTGCCCGCACCCGGCAGTGCGACGCGGTCGGCCATCCCGACAGCGGCGTATCGCTCGTAGCCGGCAAAGGCCTCGTCGCCGCCGTCGCCCGTGAGCGCGACCGTCACGTGCTGCCGCGCCAGGTCGCTGACGACGAGCTGCGGCAACGCCGCCTCGTCGCCGAGCGGCTCGTCGAAGGCCCGCACGAGCCGTGGCAGCAGCTCCGTCACGTCGGGCTCGACCACGATCTCCTCGTGCGCGGTGCCGTACCGCTCGGCGACCGCCCGCGCGTAGGCGCGCTCGTCGTACTGCTCGTCGCCGAAGCCGACCGTGAACGTGCGCACCTGGCCGCCGGCCTTCGCCATCTCGGCGACGACGATGCTCGAGTCGATTCCGCCGGAGAGCAGCGCGCCGAGCGGGACGTCCGACACGAGCCGCCGGCTGACCGCCTCGCCGACCGTGTGGCGCACGCGCTCTAGCCACTCGCCCTCGCCCAGCTCCTCGGTGTGGGGCTCGAGTGACCAGTACGGCTCGACCGACACCGAGCCGCGCTCGACGACCAGCACGTGCCCCGGCGGCAGCTTCTCGACGCCGCGCAGGGCGGTTCCCGCAGGGACGTACTGCAGCGCCAGGTAGGCGTCGAGCGCCGCGGGGTCGAGCTCGCGCGACACGCCCGGCACCTGCAGCAGCGCTTTCAGCTCGGACGCGAACGCGATCGTCCCGTCCGGCAGCCGCGTCCAGAGCAACGGCTTCTTGCCGACGCGGTCGCGGGCGAGGACGAGCCGCTCGCGGCCGGCATCCCAGAGGGCGAGCGCGAACATCCCCTCCAGGCGCGACACGAATCCCGGGCCGGATTCCTCGTACAGATGCGGCAGCACGGGCGTGTCGCCGGTGCCGCGCACCTCGTGGCCGGTGAGCTGTGAGCGCAGCTCGTGGAAGTTGTAGAGCTCGCCGTTGAAGACCGCGACCACGTCGCCGGTCTCGTTCGCGACCGGCTGGCTCCCTGTGACGAGGTCGATCACCCGCAGCCGGCGGTTGCCGAGCACGCACCGGCCGAACGCGTCGACCGAGCCCTCGTCCGGGCCCCGGTGGACGATCGCGGCGTTCATCCGCTCGACGAGCGCCGTGTCTGGCGATCCGGCCGGGGCGAGCATTCCGCAGATGCCGCACATCGACCAACCAGAGTAGGGGAATATGCCGCTGTGGCTGCGCGCTGTGCCGTCGTTTCGTGCCATGTCGAGCGGCCGCTCGACGACGCAGCCTGGGCGGGGTTCTCGCGCGTCCAGACCCGGAGGCCCGGCGGGTTCGAGATCGCGGCGCTGATCCGCCCGCCCGACGCGGGGGCGGGCGAGAGCGAGTCGCTGTGGCTGGCCCGGGCGCGGATCATGGCGGCGCGCGGCCCGATCGGCCTGCACACCCACTGGGGCGGCGTCGAGCAGGCCCGCCCGACCGGCGGCGATCCGGCCGCGCTCGTCCGCACGCAGATCGACTGGCTCGAGGAGCGTGGGCTACGGCCGCGCTTCTTCGCCGGCGGCGGCTGGTACATGGACGAGGGGGTTGCGGCCGTGCTGGCCGAGCGCGGCCTCGCCGACTGCACGGCGACGGCGTTCCGGCCGTCGTACCTTCCGCAGGGCGCGCCGCGGCTGTCGCTGGCCGAGCCTGCGCGGCTGAAGATCGGCGAACGCACGCTGGTCGAGCTCCCCGCCACGCACTCGCCCGGGATGGCCGCCAGGGCCGTCCTGTGGCGCCTTCCCGCCTACGTGCACGCCTACTTCCACGACACCGACCTGACCGGCACGCGCCGCCGTCGCCAGGTGGAGCAGACGCTCGCGGTTCTCGGCCGCCGCCGGCGTCCTCAGCGGCTCGGCGAGCTGGAGCCCGGCGCCGAGCTCGACTTCAGCGCTGCGGCTTCCGCGCCCTGAACACCAGGACGTTCGCGAACAGGCGCGCGCTCAGCGGTACGAAGCGTCCCGAGACGTAGCGCAGCTCCGGCCCGTCGAAGTCGCCGAGCAGGTGTCGCACGGCGTCGGGAGAGAACATGTGCAGATGGGTCGGGTCGGTCTCGGGCGGGCGGCCGAGCATGAAGACCAGGCGGTTGCGCACCCGGTAGGCGTTCGGCACCGAGCCGACGAAGAAGCCGCCTGGCTTCAGCACGCGGCGTGCCTCGGCGACCGTGCGCTCGGGGAACGGCAGATGCTCGAGCAGCTCGCCGCAGACGACGACGTCGAAGCTCGCGTCCTCCACCGGCAGCGGCTCGGTCACGTCGCCGTGCAGTGTCTGGATCCCGAGCTTCGCCGCCTCGGCGAGTGCGACGCTGTCGACGTCCATCCCGACGACGTCGTTGCCCTCCGCGTACGCCTTCGTCAGGGCTCCGTAGCGGCAGCCGAGATCGAGGACGCGCCGTCCGGGGCCGCCGACCCAGTCGCGGAAGATCGCAGCCCGTTCCTCGCCGCCGAACACGAAGGTGGGGGGCCGCCGCGCCTCGTGGTGGTCGCGATAGAAGGCCTCCAGCTGCTCCTGCTTGTCCACGTGGGCATGTTGCCCGAAACCGGCGAGGGTAGACTCGGTCGTTCCGTGGCACATGTCGCCCCCGCTCCCGGCGAGAGGGAGCCGGACAGCGCGCCGGTGACCGAGGACATCAGGCGCAGCCGCCCGTACTTCCTGGCGCCGAGCCCTCTCCGCCACCTCCTGTTCCGGCTGGCCAGCGTCGTCATGCTGGTTGCGCTCGACCTCATCGCGGTCGGATTCGCGCTCTACGGCGCGCTCGCGATCCGAGAGGTGTTCCGCGGCGACACGCCGATCCTCTGGGGCGTGCTCTGGACGGCCGAGGGCGCGTGGCTGCCGTTCGTCGTGCTCATCACCGTGCTGGTCTTCTGGCAGGCCGGTCTGTACGCCGAGCGGGAGCAGCGGGCCGGCTTCGGGCGAGTCGTCTCGTCGCTGATCGTGGTCGCGCTCCTGGTGCTCGCGTTCGGGCTCGGTACCGGCCACCGGTTCAACACCTTCGGACTGATCCCGACGGCGCTCCTGATCGCGATCGTGGTCGACGGCCTGCTTCGCGCGAGCTACGACGCGATCAGCCGCGAGGCGCTGCACATGCTCGGCGTCCGGCGGCGGGCGATCGTCGTGGGGGAGGGCGAGCACCTCGACCACCTCCTGCTCACGCTCGGCGCTGTCCGCGCCGGCATCGAGTACGAGTTCGTCGGCGTGGTCAGCGGCGAGAGCGAGAGCACCCGCGAGTTGCCGCTGCTCGGCGGAGTCGACGATCTCCCCGCCGTGCTCGATCAGCACGGGGCCGACGAGTTGATCGTCACCGACTCGGACTACACCGACCGGCAGCTCTTCCAGATCGTCGAGTACGCGCACCGCTCCGGCGTGAAGGTGCGGATCGCGCCGAAGACGACCGAGCTCCTGATCCAGCGCGCCGAGTACGTCCCCGGGCAGGGCGTGCCGCTGTTCGAACTGCGGCCGCCCGTCTTCGCAGGCGCGGAGTGGGCGGTCAAGCGGACGTTCGACCTGCTCGTCAGCGGGCTCGTCATCGTGGTCGGGATGCCGCTGTGGCTGGCGATCGCCGCGGCGATCAAGCTCACCTCGCGGGGGCCGGTGTTCTACCTGGACCCGCGCATCGGCCTGGGCGAGCGGGACTTCGGCATGGTCAAGTTCCGGACGATGGTCGCGGGCGCCGCCGAGCAGCAGGCCGACCTCGAGCACGAAAACGAAGCCGAGGGCGCCCTGTTCAAGATCCGCGACGACCCGCGCGTGACGTCGGTGGGCAAGCTCCTGCGCCGCTTCTCGGTGGACGAGCTCCCGAACATGATCAATGTCGTTCGCGGCCAGATGAGCCTCGTCGGCCCGCGCCCGTTGCCGCTGCGCGACCACGCGCTGCTGGAGGACTGGCATCGGAAGCGCTCGAATGTCCTCCCCGGCATGACCGGCCTCTGGCAGATCTCGGGCCGCTCCGACCTGTCGTTCGACGACCTCGTGCGGCTCGACTTCTACTACCTCGAGAACTGGTCGATCTGGCTCGACATCTCGATCCTGGCGAAGACGCTCCCGGCGGTGCTGGCAAGCCGCGGCGCATATTGAGTGAGTTCGACCGCTCCTCGGCGCTCGCCTTCGGTTCGGTCGCCGAGAGCTACGAGCGCACCCGGCCGACCTACCCGCCCGAGGTGGTCGACCGGCTCGCCGGAAAGCTCGGGCTCGGGCCGGGCGCGACGGTCGTCGATCTCGGCGCGGGCACGGGAAAGCTCACGCGGCAGCTCGTCCCGACCGGCGCGACCGTGATCGCCGTCGAGCCGCTGCCGGAGATGCGGGAGCAGCTCGAGGTCGCCGTCCCCGGGGTCGAGGTGCTCGCCGGATCGGCGGAGCGGATCCCGCTGCCCGACTCGTCCGCCGACGGGGTCACCGCCGCATCCGCGTTCCACTGGTTCGACCTCGACCGGGCGCTGCCGGAGATCCACCGGGTGCTCCGGCCGGGCGGCGGGCTGGCGATCCTCGGCAACCGCCGGGACCTCTCGGATTCATTCCAGGCTGCGGTGCAGCAGATCGTCGGGCCGTACCTGCCGGGACTCGAGAAGCTGCTCGACTGGATCCCGATCCTGGAGGCCAGCCCGCTGTTCGGGCCGATGGAGACGTTCGAGGCGCCGTTCGAGCAGGTCTTCGACGCCGAAGGGCTCGCGGAGCGGGTCGGGACGATCTCGTACGTCGCACGGCTGCCCGCCGAGGAGCGTGCCGAGGTGCTCGCCCGGGTGCGCGCACTCGGCGAGGCGCAGCCTGACCCGGAGCTCGTGTTCCGGTACCGGACCGTCGTATCGGTCTGTAGGGCCGCGACGGTCTCTACCCTGTAAGCCGGTGAAGGGCCCGAAGATCCTCGCGGTCGCGTCTGCGGTCGACCTCGATTTCCGTTACGGCTGCACGCCCGCGTGGTGGCAGCTCTGGAAGGGGCTGCACGAGGCCGGCTGCGACCTGATCGTCACGCCGTACCGCGGCCGACCGGTCGAGTCGCCGTGGTGGCGGACCGCGCCGAACCCGTGCTTCCACGAGGGGGAGGCGTTCGCACGCATGCGCGACCTCGCCGCGCGGCTGAAGGGCGACCGCTACCTGCGCCGGGCCGAGAAGGATCCGGGCGACACCGACCGCCTCGTGCGCCAGGCGATCTGGCGCTGGGTGACGCCGCGCTGGCGCCGGCACCTCGTCGACCTGCTCGAACGGGAGCGCGACGTCGACGCGGTCGTCGTCTTCACCGTTCCGATGAGCCACATCCGCGGGATCCCGACGCTGCTGCGCGAGCGGTTCGGCGTGCCGGTCGTCTTCTACGACGGCGACGTGCCGATGAGCCTGCCGGAGTTCGGCGGCCACGACACGGGCTTCAACTACTACTTCGGCGCCGACCCGTCGGAGTACGACCTCGTCGTCTCCAACTCGGAGGGCGGACTCGACCGGCTCCGCGAGCTCGGCGCGCGCCGAGCCGAGGCGGTCTTCTGGGGCGCCGACCCGGAGCTCTTCCAGCCGCATCAGGTGGACAAGTCGACCGACGTCTTCTTCTACGGGTACGGCGACAAATTCCGGCAGGAGTGGACGGCCGCGATGATCGGCGAGCCGAGCCGCCGCCTCGACGCCGACTTCCTGCTCGGCGGCCAGGACTTCCGCGGCGACATCGGCCGCGCCCGGCTCGGCGGCGACGTGCCGTTCAACGTCTTCTCGCGTGCGATCTCCGCCGCGCGGATCAACCTGAACGTCACGCGACGCGCGCACGCCACTGTCTACGCCTCGTCCACGTGCCGGCCGTTCGAGCTGGCGATGTCCGGGGCGACGATCGTCTCCAATCCCCACGACGGCATCGAGCGCTGGTTCGAACCGGGCCGCGAACTGCTCGTCGTCGAGGACGCCGAGCAGGCGACCGCCGCCTACGCACAGCTGCTCGACGACCCGGCCCAGGCCGCGGAGATGGGCCGCGCCGCCCGCGAGCGGGCGCTCGACGAGCACACCTACCTGCACCGGGCGCGGCGGCTGCTCGACCTGCTCGGGATCGGCGGCGTAGGCTCGACGGAGCCGCCCAGGAGCGGAGGTGCCGGCTCTGCCGGCACCGGAGCGGGGAGCCTGCCGGAGGCTGTCCGTGGCTGAGTGGATCGCGATCGTGCCGGCGTACAACGAGCAGGAGAGCGTCGTGCGCGTGATCGAGGAGATCCGCGCGTTCGACCCCGGCTTCGAGGTCGTCGTCGTCGACGACGGCTCGGTCGACGGTACCGCTGCTGCGGCGGAGCGCGCCGGCGCCCACGTCGTCCGCCTGCCGTTCAACCTCGGCATCGGCGGCGCCGTCCAGACCGGCTTTCGGTACGCGCACGAGAACGGCTTCCGCCTGGCCGTGCGCGTCGACGGCGACGGGCAGCACGACCCGTCGCAGCTCGGCGCCCTGCTCGGGCCGGTGCTCGCCGACGAGGCCGACATCGTCGTCGGGTCGCGCTTCGTCGAAGACGGCGGGTACCGCTCGTCGCTCTCTCGGCGGATGGGGATCACGATCCTCGCGAAGACGCTGTCGGTGTTCGTCGGCCGCCGGGTGACCGACCCGACCTCCGGCTTCCAGGCGCTCAACCACAAGGCGATCGCGCTCTTCGCCGCCGACTACCCGCACGACTACCCAGAGGTCGAGGCGGCGCTGATGGTGCACAAGCACAAGCTGCGCATGATCGAGGTGCCGGTGCAGATGCGCGAGCGCTCGGCCGGCCAGTCGTCGATCGGCGCGCTCGCCTCCGTCTACTACATGGTCAAGGTCATGCTCGCGCTGTTCGTCGGGCTGTTCCGCAAGAACATCACGCCGCTGGAGGAGATCAAATGACTCCGCTCACCGTTTCCATCGTTGCGTCGATCGCCTCGGTCGTGCTCATCCTCGTGGTGCTCGAGCTCATCCGCAGCCGCCGCCTGCGCGAGCGCTACGCGCTGCTGTGGCTGCTGACCGGCATCGTCCTGCTCGCGCTCTCCGTCTGGCGGTCGGGCCTGAACACGATCGCCGGCTGGGTCGGGATCGAGACGTACCCGCCCGCGGTGCTGTTCGCGGTCGGGGCGTTGTTCGTCCTGCTCGTGCTGCTCCATTACGCGACGGTCGTCTCGAAGCTGCACGACCAGAACACGATGCTCGCCCAGCGGCTCGCGCTGCTCGAGCAGCGGCTCCGCGAGCCCGGCTAGGCGCCGCCCGGCGGCTCCGTGTGCTCCGGCACGGCTCGGGACCCGCCGACCGCGACGGCCACGCCGGCGACGATCCCGCCGGCGACCGTGAGGGCGGCGAACTGACCGGGTGTCGAAACCGGGGTGAGCGCCGCGTACCGATGGTTGAGCGACATCACGGCAAGCGCGCCGAGCGCGACGAGCCCGCCGGTGAGCCCCAGTGTCCATTGCCCGACGTCGAGCGACGCGAGCGCCGCCGCCGCCGCGACCGCGAAGAACGCGGCGCCGAGCGCGGAGAGCAGCGGCTCGCTGCCGTTGATCCACGCAGGGTTGAGCAGGAAGGCCTCGCCCGAGACGGCGACTCCACCGGCGAGCCCTGCCCAGAACGGGAACGGGAGGGCCGAGTACCGGCCCAGCCGGCGTGCGGCGAGCGCTCCGAGCAGGACGGCCAGGACGCCGGCGATCCCCACCACGATCCTGGCGATGTGGAGGCCAAACCGGCCGCTGCTCTCAGGGAGGTCACGGAACGTCCCGAAGATCGTCAGCCCGAAGAAGCGGGGGTGGTCCCGCACCGAGAACGTGTTGTCGGCGAGCCGGACGAGCCCGTAGACGGCGAGTGGAACGGCGAACGCACACACGGCCGTCACCACCCGGGTGCGCTGCCCCTTCTCGCGCCACTCGCGCGACAGCAGGACGCCGATCGGCGCGAGCACCACCAGCGGGAAGACCGCTTCGCTCCGCCCGAGCGTCGCGGCGGCCAGGCCGGCGACCAGAAGCCACGGGTTGCGGCGCAGGAGGCCGAGCAGCGCGACCAGGCCGCCGAGAATGAAGACCGAGTCGGCCAGGCGCCCCGGGCAGATCGCAAGGAACCGGAACAGGTACGGGTTCGCGATCAGGGCACCGATCGCAACCGCGTACTCGAGTCGTCTGAGGCCGAACGGGGCGATCACCCGGTCGACGAGGAACACCATGAGGCCGAGCAGGACGAACGCGATGACGTAGTACACGAGCCGGTCCCTGACGTGGACGGCATCGGATGCGAGGCCGACGAGGTAGTGGGGGACGAACCGATCGGCGTGCTGGGACGGCAGCGGCGTGTCGGTGAAGCCGGGCGCCGCCCGGGCGACGCGCTCGTACTCGACCACGTCGGAGCCGAAGAGGAGATCGACGGTCCGCTGCCACGAGTACCAGTGCGTCGTCGCCCAGACTGCGGCGAGCCACGCTCCGGCGGCGACGAGGCGGTATCGAGGCGACAGCGGTCCACGCATCCGCCGGAATCTATGCGGCTCGCGCTGTCGACGCCGATTGGAACCAAGCGGCGTGGCGGCCGCACTGCGCCGTGTGCAGTCCCCCGGACGAGGGTGCGTCGAGTTGGGAATCAATGATCTAGGGTCGTCGCGTGGATGCTGGAGCCGACAACACGGCCGCCCGGCCGCCCGCCGCGGATTGGCGCGGGCGCGTGGCCTCGGCGGCACGCTGGGCGCAGCGGAACGCCGCGATCCTGGCAATCGTCGCCGTCGGCTGCGTCTATCTGATCCCGGTGCAGTACCTGGGGTGGAACCAGGGTGCGCACTACGCACTGGTCCGCGCGCTCGCGAACGGGACGCCGTACGTCGACAAGACGCGATTCGAGGTCGGCAAGGGCGGCATGGCCGACGACGGCACCGGCGACCTCTCGCACATCGAGGGCCACTACTACGCGGCGAAGTCACCCGGCCTGGCGTTCGCGGTCCTGACGCCCTACCTCGTCCTGAAGGCTGCGGGCGGGGCGAAGCCGATCCGGGAGTCGCGACCGAATGTCTGGTTCCTCCAGCTGTTCGGTGCGGTCCTGCCCGCCCTGGTCCTGCTCGTCCTCGTCGCCCAGATGGCGGACGGGCTCGAGCCGGGTTTCGGGACCGCGGCCGCCGTGACGCTGGGCCTTGCGACGATGGTGCTCCCGTTCGCGACGATGCTGTTCTCGCACGTCCTCTCGGCCGCGCTCGTGTTCGCGGCGTTCTTCGTGCTCTGGCGCGAACGCCGAGGGCCGCCCAGGATCGGGCCGGTGGCGGCGGCGGGGCTCCTCGCGGGGCTGGCCGCGACCACGGAGTTTCCGGTCGCGCTGGTCGGCGCGATCGTCGGCGTCTACGCGATCGCGCGCAGGCCGCTCCTGCCGCGGGCCGCGGCCTACACGGCGGGGGCGATCGTCGGCGTGCTGCCGGCCCTCTTCTTCAACCTCTGGGCGTTCGGGAGCATGTTCAAATTCTCCTACGCGAACGTCGTCGGTGACCAGGACGCGAACAAGCGGGGGCTCTTCGGAATCGCCGGGCCGAACTTCGGCGTCCTGATCCAACTCCTGTTCTCGCCGATCGGACTGCTGGTCCTGACGCCGGTGGTGATCATGGGCCTGGTCGGTCTGGGACTGCTGGTCTACCGCCGCGGTCACCGCCTCGAGGCGGGTATCGCAGCGGCGGTCGCCGTCTGCTACCTCGTATTGAACTCCGGGTACGAGACGCCGTTCGGCGGCAACTCGCCGGGGCCCCGCTTCCTGGTCGTGACGCTCCCCTTCCTCGCACTGGGGCTGGGCACTGCCTACCGCAGCTTCCCGCTGACCACGGTCGCACTCGCGGTCGGCTCGGCGGTCGAGATGGTCGTCCTCACCCTGACGAACCCGCTCGGTGTCGACGACCTCGCCTGGTTCCACCGGTTCGCCGGCGGCACCTTCGTCGAGACGGCAACCGGCCTTCTGGGAATCGGCCACGGGGTGACGTTCTTCCTCGTGGCGTTCGAGGCCGCCGTCCTCTTCGCTGCCCTCGCAACCGTCAGACCCGCGTTCCGCCCGGCCGACGCAGCCCGCGCGGTGCTCGCGGTGCTCGGGTGGATCCTGCTCCTGCGGCGTGCGCCCCACCTGCTCGACGAGCACGGCCCATGGGCCGTCGTCGGCCTCCTCGAGACCGTCCTCGTCGTGATCGTGCTCCTTCCGATCGTGATCACGCGTGCCGTCGCGTACGCCGGCAGCGGCCGCCGGCCCCGGCCCGGCTAGGACACCGTGACCGTGACCGGCGTGCTGACGAGCACGAGGTCGCCGAGCGAGAGGTCGTTCAGCCAGTTGGCGGTCAATCCGACCCGGTACGTCCAACGGCCGGGGGGCGCCCGGTCGACGTAGCGCAGGGCGGCGGTGCTGGAGAGGTGGTCCATGATGAGATCGCAGCTCAGCGGAGCGCCGTTGACGCGGTCCTTGCAGGCGACGCCCCTGATCGTCTTGCGTTCGCCGTTCCCGGACGGGTCGGGTGCGACCGGCTTCGAGCGGAGGATCGTGTAGAAGACCTTGGTCGACCCCGAGTAGGGCGCGTTCCACGTCAGACGCTGCTTGCCGCCGGTCGAGTGAACCTCGAGCCGGAACGACTGCACCGGGATGAACACGTTCTGGAACGGGTACGACACCGCCTCCGGAGTGCTCTGCGGTGTCGTCCCGGCGATGAAGATGAGCGGCAGCACGACGAGGACGGCCGCCGTGGCGGCGATCGTCCGGCGGCCGTGTCGGCGGGCGGGGAGGGCGGGCAGCGGGCGCGGGAGGAGCTTCCGGGTCCATGAGAAGGTCGGGACGAGCAACGGGATCGCGGCGAGCAGCAGCAGGAACGCCGGGAAGCTCGGCATCATCAGCCGGAAGAAGCTCGCGTCCTCGACGTTCGCCTTCGCGTCCGTTCCCTTCAGCACCAGGAACGTCGCGAACCAGCCGAAGATCAGGATCGCCTTGGGCCAGGACCGGCGGCCCAGTGCGATCAGCCCGGCGACGATGATGAACTCGAGCGGCCGCACCGCCCAGAAGAACTCGCGGACGCCGTCGATGTTCTGGTGCAGGTGGTGCCAGTCGAGCGAGACGTACCGGTCGATCGGGCCGGGCAGGCCGGCCAGCGGCACATCGGCTCCGATCGATGCGAGCTTGCCGCCGCTCCCCCCGGTCGAGGAGAACGCCGGCAGTTCGCCGAGCCCCCGCTGCTTCCAGAGCGCGAGGAGCACGAGGCCCGGGACGAGCGAGGCGAGGAACACGCCCGTCTGGGTCCAGCGCCGGGCGACCAGGAGGCACAGGACGGCGGCGCCGAAGAACAGCGAGTTCGACGGCTTGAGGCCGATCACGAAGCCGCCGGTCAGCCCGGCGAGCACGGCGTCGGTCCAGTCGTTCGTGTCGAGCGCCCGGATGACCAGGTACGCGGTCAGCAGGATGAACACCGTCGACGGGAAGTCGGCGAGCACGGTCAGCCCGAGCGACTGCGGGAGGGTGATGCTGACGAACTTCTCGTGGTACCGCGGCTCGAACATCGGGATCGCGACGTACGGGATCAGCACCCAGAGCGCCGCCGCCCAGTACCCGAAGATCCTCCCGGCGATCCGCGTCCCGATCCCGTACACGCAGAGCAGCGCCACGGGCAGCAGGATCAGGGTGTTCATCAGGATCACGGCCGGGAGGCCGGAGAGGACGTTGATGCCGGCGATCAGCGCGATCGGGATGAGCAGGTACGACCAGGCGTAGCCGACGAGCGCGACCGGCAGCGTCCAGTGCGAGAGCAGGTGGGCGTCCGTCCAGTAGAAGGTCTGGTCGCCGCCCTGGTAGTACAGCCAGCCGTTGTGCTCGGCCGCCTTCAGCGCAAAGACGAGCAAGGCCAGCCACTGGATCGCGATCAGCGGCCCCAGGACGCTCCACGGCTGGTGGCGGACGATCAGCGACCAGAGCGGCCGCGCGCGCTCACGGAGCGGCATTGACGGGCGCCTGAGCCCGGTACCACGCGATCGTCCGCTCGAGGCCCTCGCGGAGCGACGTCCGGGCCTCGAAGCCGAACAGCTCCTTCGCGTGCGAGGCGTCGAGGCTCCGCCGCGGCTGGCCGTTGGGCATCGACTCGTCCCAGCGGATCTCGCCGGCGAAGCCCGTCAACTCGGCGATCAGGCCCGCGAGGTCACGGATCGAGATCTCCTTGCCGGCGCCGACGTTGACCGGCTCGATGCCGTCGTAGCGCTCGGCCGCGAGCGTGAACGCCTCGGCCGCGTCCTCGACGTAGAGGAACTCGCGCGTCGGGGAGCCGTCGCCCCAGAGCACGATCTCGTCGGGCGACTCGTGCATCTTCCGGATCAGGTCGGCGATGACGTGGGCGTTCGTCGTGTGGAAGTTGTCGGCCGGCCCGTACAGGTTCGCGGGCAGGAGGAAGACCGCGTTCGTCCCGTACTGCTCGCGGTACGACTGCGCGCCGACGAGGATCGACTTCTTGGCGACGCCGTACGGCGCGTTCGTCTCCTCGGGATAGCCGTTCCAGAGCTCGTCCTCGCGGAAGGGCACGGGGGTGAACTTCGGGTACGCGCAGACGGTGCCGGCGAGCACGACCTTCTCCGTGCCGCGCAGCCGGGCGAGCTCGAGCACGTGCGCGCCCATCATCAGATTCGCGTACCAGTAGCGCCCTGGGTTGGCGCGGTTCGCGCCGATCCCGCCGACCTCGGCGGCGAGGTGAAACACGAGGTCGGGCACGGCGTCGTCGAAGAGGCGCTCTGCGTCGTCCCAGCGGGTGAGGTCGTAGTCGGCCCGGCGGGGGACGAATGGGTCGGCGCCCTGCGCGCGCAGCCGGTCGACGAGGTGCGACCCGAGAAAGCCCCCGCCGCCGGTGACGAGGACGCGCGTCACGATCTCGGGTTCAGCCAGTCGACGCGGCCGAGCCAGCGGTCGCGGTTGGCGGCGTACCACTCGATCGAGCGCAGGACGCCTTCCTCCCAGGTCACCTTCGGCTCCCAGCCCGTCTCGCGGTTCAGCTTCTCGTAGCCGACGCGCAGCGCCATCACCTCGCTGGCGCCGGGGCGGAAGCGTGCCTCGGTCGTGACGACATGGCGGTCGTCTGCCCAGAAGCCGTTGGCGGCGCCCGTGCGGATGATCAGGTCGCTCCAGTCGGCCATCGAGATGTTCTCGCCCTGGCCGTAGACGTAGACGTCGCCGGGCGTGCCCTTGGCGGCGACGGTCAGGTGGCCGCGCACGCCGTCGGTGCAGAAGCAGAAGTCGCGCAGCGGGTCGAGCTGGCCGAGCTCGATCTCGGGGCGCTCGAGCGCCTGCGTGATGATCGTGCCGGTGACGTAGCGCGGGTTCTGGCGCGGCCCGTAGTTGTTGAACATGCGCGTGACGACGCCGGGCAATCCGAATGCATCGAAGTAGTTCATCGTCAGAAAGTCCGCGGCGACCTTGGCGGTCGCGTAGATCGATTTCGGGTTGATCGGCGAGCGCTCGTGGAGGATCAGGCTGCCCTCGTCGTCGTAGTCGTGGTGGTGCTCCACCGACTTGCGCGGGTTGCCGTACTCCTCGGAGGTGCCGGCGGTGTCGAACTTCTCGATCTCGAGGCCGGCGTCGACGACTGCCTGCAGCAGGTTGAGCGTGCCGATCGTGTTCGCCATCACCGTCTCGTACGGGCGGTGCCACGACTCGCCGACGTGTGCCTGGGCGCCAAGATGGAAGATGTAGGGCTTCGTCCCGACGAGGCCGCGCATCAGGTAGTCGATCGACGTCTTGTCGGTCAGGTCGGCGAAGTGGACGGTCATCTTCGGCCGCAGGTGACCGATGTTGTTCAGTGCGCCGCTGGACGTCGCGCGGACGAAGGCGTGGACGTCGGCGCCGAGGTGGCAGAGCGCGTCGGTCAGGTGCGAGCCCATGAAACCGTCGGCCCCGGTGATGAGCACGGTCCGACCGGCGTAGATCTCGCCGAAGTCCGTGGTCAGATCTGTGAGCGCCTGCTCAGTCCAGGCAACGTCGGGCGCGGCGGCCATGAGGCCGTAGGTTAGCCCGCGCTGTCCCCGGAACGGCCCGTGAACGGGCGTGCGAGCTCGAGCGCCTTCAGCCCGACCTTCGTCGAGAACACGCGCTGGCGCACCGCAGCGACTGCCCGGCGCCGCGGCGGCAGGTAGGCGAAGTTCATCCGGTGCCCCTTCCACTCCCCGTCGATCACCTCGTCGGCGAGCTTGCGGGCGACCGCGGTGCGGAAGCTGATCGGTTCCTCGAGCTTCCACGCGTTCGATGCGCGGACGTGGTCGACGACCGCGGCGACCGGCGGCATGTACGCGTCGTCGAGCAGCATCAGGCCGCCGATCTTCAGGTGCGGCGCGAGGAACCACCAGTCGAGGGTGGGGTACGGGAAGGCGTGCGCGCCGTCGACCAGGGCGAGGTCGAGCGGGCGCGGCTCCCACGTGCGGAGCACGTCGGCAGAGCTGCCGATCCGGAACGTGAGGCGCTCGGTGGAGATGCCGCGGCGGTCGCACTCGGCGAGGATCCGCTCAGCCTCCTCGGCCGAGGGTGTCACCGTCTCGTGATGGGCGCCCCGGGCCGCGAACACGATCGTGCTGGCGCCCGCGCCGGTCTCCAGCGTCGCCATGCCGGGCTGCACCGTCCGCTCGATGAACTCGAGGGCCTCCCATGCGAGGCCCCAGAACTCCATCTGGCCGTGCAGCGTCGGCGGCGCCGACCTCAGCTCTGCGGTGAGGCTCATGTTCCAAACGTACCTCGAACGAGAGATCTAGAGTCCGGCGATGGAACCCCCATGGCCGCACTACAGATCGACCGTGAGGCGCTGGCCGGCCTCGAACTCGCCCGGCAGCGCATAGCTGCGCTGATCGACCAGGACGGCGATTGCCGCCTCGGGGCGTCCGACGGACTGATGGAGCTCGGGCCGCGCCAAGCGCGCGCAGCCGCCGACGCTTTCGTCCTCGTCGCCGTGCACCTCTGCAGGCGCTGCGGTCGTCGCGGAAGCGCGAGGGTGTCGAGGCGATCCTGCAGGGCTGGGGCGACTTCCGCGCCCGGCGCTTCGGGAAACGGCCGCTGCCCGCCTAGCTCGGTATCGTCTACCGCATGGCTGGGCGCCGTGCGCTGATCACCGGGATCGCCGGCCAGGACGGATCGCTGCTCGCGGAGCTGCTGCTCTCCGAGGGCTACGAGGTCTTCGGGATCGTCCGGCGCCCCACGTCAGAGCTGTTCGAGAACCTCGCGGGGATCCGTGAGCGTGTCGAGCTGGTGCAGGCGGAGCTGCTGCGCGAGGTCTCGCTCGTGGACGCGCTCGAGGCCTATCGGCCGCACGAGGTGTTCAACCTGGCGTCGCCGTCGTTCGTGCCGCGGTCGTGGGATCACCCGGTGCAGACGGCCGAGTTCGCGGCCGTCGGCGTGACCGCGCTGCTCGAGTCGATCAGGCGCGTCGACCCGGAGATCCGCTTCTACCAGGCCTCGTCGTCCGAGATCTTCGGCGAGCCGCCGTTTGTGCCGCAGACCGAGGAGACGCCGCTCTTGCCGGTGACGCCGTACGGCGTCGCGAAGGCGTACGGGCACCTGATCGTCCGCTCGTACCGGAAGCGCTACGGCCTCTACGCCTGCTCGGGGATCCTCTACAACCACGAGTCGCCGCGCCGGCCGGTCGACTTCGTCACCCGCAAGATCTCGCACGCGGCGGCGGCGATCTCGCTCGGGCTCGCGGGCGAGCTCTGGCTCGGCGACCTCGACGCGCGCCGCGACTGGGGCTACGCCGGCGACTACGTCCGGGCGATGGCGCTGATGCTGCGCCAGGACGAGCCGGAGGACTTCGTGATCGCGAGCGGCGTGCCGCACTCGGTCCAGGAGCTGGTCGAGCTGGCGTTCGGCCGCGTCGGCCTCGACTGGAACGAGTACGTGCACATCGACGAGTCGCTGCGCCGCGGGACGGCCGAGCTGCACGACCTCGTCGGCGACGCCTCGAAGGCGCGGGAGCGGCTCGGGTGGGCGCCGACGCTCGATTTCGAGGGCCTCGTCCGCCTCCTGGTCGACTCGGATCTGGAGCGTCTGCGGGACGATCAATCACCCAGGGTCGAGGCGTGAAGAGACTCCTCGTCGTCCTCGTGGCGGTCGTGGCGCTGGGGGCAGGCGCCGCCGCATCGACCGCGTCACCGCAGACGTACGGCAAGTTCGTCGTCGTCTTCGCGCCGCCGCACAACAACGACGAGAAGATCCTCGTCTCGCTGCTCAAGTCGGCCAAGATGCCGCTCGTCTTCGGCGAGCTGAGCCAGCACATGAAGCTGCCGCACGACATCACGATCAGCGTCCAGGGCGGGGAGGCCGGGCCGTACTACAGCCCGCAGCGCCGGACGATCGTCCTCAACCACCCGTTCTCGGCGCTCGCGCTGAACGTCTTCCACAAGGAGTATCCGACCATCAGCGGGTACAAGCTCGGCTACCTGTTCGCCGAGCTCGAGTACTTCGTCCTCTTCCACGAGGTCGGCCATGCGCTCGTCGACCAGTGGGATCTGCCGGTGCTCGGGCGCGAGGAGGACGCGGTCGACGCGTTCTCGACGATCTTCATGACGGAGATCGTCAAGCGCGGCGACTTCGCTCTGGCCGGTGCCGACTTCTTCTTCTACCTGGCGAACGCGGGGAAGATCAGCGACGTCCAGTTCGCCGACGAGCACTCGTTCAGCAAGCAGCGGGCCTATTCGATCGCCTGCTGGGTGTACGGCAGCGACGCGGTGAAGTGGGCGTCGGTCGGGCAGGTGCTGCCGGTGTCACGGCGCGTTCGCTGCGCGGACGAGTACCGCAAGCTGAAGAAGGCGTGGTTCAGCCTGCTGAAGCCGCACCTGCGCTGAGCTGCGCGTACACCTCGTCGTGCCGGCGGGCGCACTCGTCCCAGGTGAAGCGTGCGGCGCGCTCGATCCCGCCCGGGGGCGGGTGGTCGAGGACGGTGCGGATTCCGTCGGCGATCGACTCCGGGTCGAGCGGGTCGAAGTAGACGGCGGCGTCACCGCAGACCTCCGGGATCGATGCGACGTTGGAGGCGGCGACGGGGCAGCCGCAGGCCATCGCCTCGACGCACGGGATCCCGAAGCCCTCGTACAGGCTCGGGTAGACGAGGGCGGTAGCCGTGCGGTAGAGGACGACGAGGTCGTCGAGGCTCACGTGGCCGCGTGAGCTCACGCCGTCCGGCAGGGCCAGGCCCTCGTGCCCGGCGCCGGTGAGGACGAGGCGCAGCTCCGGCCGTTCGCGGCGGACCGCGGCGAACGCCTCGAACAGCCGCTGGTGGTTCTTGTGCTTCCACGCGTTCGCGGGGTAGAGCAGGAACGGCTCGCGCGGGCGGCCGTCCGGGCGGAACCGCTCGTGGTCGACGGCGAGGTGGATTGCACGGACGCTCGCGGGGTCGAGGTGGAGGCGCTCGATCAGCGCCTCGCGGGCGTGCTCGCTCAGGGTGATGACCATCCGGCTCCGGCGCACCGTCCAGCCGTAGACACGCCGGCGGTAGGCCAGCTCGGCGCGCGAGAAGAACTCGGGGAAGACCTCGTGCTGGACGTCGAGCACGCTCGTCACCGCAGGCGGCGTGTCCACCGGAGGCAACATCACGCTGAGCGGGAAGTGGATCGCGTCGAGCTCAGTCGTGCGCAATGCGCGGCGGAGCCGGCCGGGCGCGGCCGCCGCAAGCGACATCGCCGCCATCCGCCCGGGCATCGACCGCGATGCCCGGTACTCGTCGACGACCGTAGTCGGCAGCTCACCGCCGGCGTCCTTCGCGATCGTCGGCACGAACGCGTGGTACTCGAGCCGCCCGACGCGTCCGAGCGCCTTGCACAGCTCCCGCGCGTAGGTTTCCGAGCCCCCGACGACGCCGGGAACGAGCGTCAGCATCGAGATTCCGACCACCCGGCGAAGTCAAGCAGCACCGGACCTCGGCGCCGGGGCCTTACAGAGCCGTAACCGCCCCCTCTTACAATGAACGGATGCCCGGGACCGAGTCGACGTCCCCTGCCTCTGCAGGGGTTTCTGCCGCCTCAGAGGTGGACGTCAACGCGCTCGTCGAACGGTTGCGCCTCGAGATCGCCGGGGGCGCCAACGGGTCGACGGACGGGCGCGGCCAGCTGCTCGCCGCCCGGCACCGCGCGGAGCGGCTGTGGGCCGTCTCCGCCGACCGGCCGCTCGAGCGCCGGCCCGGCCCGAAGGGTTGGATCGCGTACCCGTTGAAGCGGATCCTGCGGCCGTTCCTGCGCTGGTACGTCGAGCCGCTCGCCCACGAGCAGCGGATGTTCAACGACGTCGTGCTGAAGATGCTCGACGGGATCCTCGAGGAGGTCGACAGGGGCGAGCGCTCCCGCGAGGAGGCGGCCCGCACCCTCGGTGAGCTCGAGGAGCGGCTCACCCGCGTCGAGCGCCGCGGCGCCGGCGCAGGCCCCGCGACCGTCGCCGCCCAGCCTGCGGCAGCAGCCGTGCCCGACTACTTCGCGTTCGAGTCGAAGATGCGCGGCTCGACCGCCGACATCCGCGAGCGGCAGCGCCCGTACGTCGACGACTTCCGTGACGTCGCCCCGGTGCTCGACGTCGGCTGCGGCCGCGGCGAGCTGCTCGGGTTGCTGCGGGACGCCGGGATCGACGCGAGCGGCATCGACGCCGACGCCGACATGGTCGCCTTCGCCCGCGGCGAAGGCCTGGCCGTCGAGCAGGCCGACGCGCTCGCGCACCTCGAGGCGCTGCCCGACGCTAGCCTCGGCGGCATCTTCGCCGGCCAGGTCGTCGAGCACCTCCCACCGGCCACGCTCTTCCGGTTCCTCGAGCTCGCCGCTCAGAAGCTCCGCCCCGGCGGCCCGTTGGTCGCCGAGACGATCAACCCGCTCTCGCCGCTCGCCCTCCGCTCGTACTTCGCCGACCTCACGCACGCCCAGCCGCTCGTCCCCGAGACGCTCGCTCTGCTCGCGAAGCAGGCCGGCTTCCGCGAAGTCGAGACCCGCTACCTGAACGCTCCGCGCCACGCAGACGACGTCGACGAACGGATCCGCGAGATTCTCTTCGCGCCGCTCGACTACGCGATCGTCGCCAGAACGTGAGAATCGCCGTCTGCCGCCCCCAGGTCGCGTTCGAGCGCGGCGGCGTCGAGATCTTCACCGACGATCTCGTCCACGAGCTGCAGGAGCGTGGGCACGACGCCGACCTCGTCACCGCGCCGTTCAAGTGGTATCCCGGCGAGCGCGTGCTCACCCAGGCGTTCGTCTGGCGCCTGCTCGACCTCGAGGAGGCCGACGGCCGGAAGATCGACCTCGTGATCGCGACGAAGTTCCCGTCGTATGTCGTGCGCCATCCGAACAAGGTCGTCTGGCTCGTCCACCAGTTCCGCCAGGCCTACGAGCTCGACCGCACCCCGCTCGGCCAGTTCGGCGAGTCGCCCGAGGACCGCGCGATCCGCCGCAAGGTACAGGAGCTGGACAAGATCGCGCTTGGCGAGGCGAGGAAGGTCTTCGCCACGTCGCGCAACGTCGCCGACCGGCTGCAGCGCTCGACCGGGATCGCCGCCGACGTGATGCCGCACCCGCCGCAGGAGCTGCCGTATCGCAGCGACGGGTACGGCGACTTCGTACTCTCGGTCGGCCGGCTCGATCGGGCGAAGCGCATCGACCTGCTGATCGAGGCGGCGCGCACGGCCGGCATGCCCGTCGTGATCGCGGGCGACGGCCCCGACCGCGAGCGTCTCGAGGCGCTCGCAGGCGAGAACGTGCGCTTCGCGGGCCGCGTGTCGGAGGAGGAGCTGACCGATCTGTACGCCCGGTGCCTCGCAGTCTTCTACGCGCCGGTCGACGAGGACTTCGGGATGGTGCCCTACGAGGCGTTCCTGGCCGAGAAGCCGGTCGTGACCACGACCGACGCCGGCGGCCCGCTCGAGGTCGTGGCCGACGGAAAGACCGGGATCGTCGCCGAGCCGCGCGTCGAATCGGTCGCCGCGGCGTTCGCGCGGCTCAACGCGACCGACGCGGCTGCATGGGGTCGCGCCGGCAAGGAGATCGCCCAGCGCGTCAACTGGGACACCACGATCGACAGGCTGCTGGCGTGAGAGTCGCCTTCTACTCGCCGCTGCCGCCGTCGCGCTCCGGAATCGCCGACTACTCGGCGCTGCTCCTGCCCGCGCTGAAGAAACGCATGGATGTCGTCGTCGCGCGCCCCGGCCGCCTCCGCCGCGCACCCAAAGCCGACGTCGCGCTCTACCACGTCGGCAACGATCCGAACGAGCACGGCTGGATCGTCGAGGCGCTCCGCCGGCGGCCGGGTGTGGTCGTCCTGCACGAGTTCGTGCTCCACCACCTGGTCTCCGGGATCACGCTCGCCCGCGGCGACGTCGAGGGCTACTGCGCCGCGCTGGAACGCGAGGCCGGGCTCGTCGGCCGGCAGCTCGGCCACGCCGTGCAGCAGGGGCGGATCAAGCCGCTGTGGGAGACGCGGGCGACCGAGTTCCCGCTCGCCCGCGAGGTGCTCGACCTCGCCACCGGCCTGATCGTCCACTCGCGCTACGTCGAGGCCAGAGTGCGGGACGCCGGCTATTCCGGCCCGATCTGGCAGGTACCGATGCCCGCCTGGCCCGTGCCGCCGATCGAGCCGGCGCGCATCGACGGCCTCCCGCTGTTCGGCTGCTTCGGCCACATCAACGAGAGCAAGCGCATCCCGCAACTGCTCGAGGCCTTCGCCCAGTTCGGGCCTGACGCGCGGCTGCTCCTGGTCGGCTCCTGGTCGTCCCGCCTGCGGCAGATCGACCTGCCCGACACCGTGATCCGCCGTGACTACGTCCCCGAGGACGAGCTCTGGCGGCTGCTCGCCGCGTGCGACGCGGTCGTCTCGCTCCGCTGGCCGACGATGGGCGAGACCTCGGCGGCCGCGGTGCGTGCCCTCTCGCTCGGCAAGCCGCTCGTTGTCAGCGACGTCGGCGCGTTCCGGGAGCTGCCCGACGAGGCCGTCGTGAAGGTGCCGGTCGGAGACGGCGAGCCCGCCGCGCTGGTCGCAGCGATGGAGCGCGCCGCATCCGACCCCGCGATGGCGGAGGCGGCGCTGCGCGTCGCGCGGGACGAGCACCGGCTCGACGACACCGCCGACCTCTACGCCGCAGCGCTCCACGAGATCGCGGTTCCGGCGGTGGCGGCATGAAGGTCGCCTACTACTCGCCGATGCCGCCATCGCGCTCGGGGATCGCCGACTACTCGGCGCTGCTGCTCCCCGAGCTGGAGAAGCGGATCGACGTGGTCGTCGCCAAACCCGGCCGCCGTCGCCGGAACCCGGCAGCCGACATCGCGCTCTACCACGTCGGCAACGACGCCGAGGCGCACGGCTGGATCGTCGACGCGCTGCGCAAGCGGCCCGGGGTCGTCGTCCTCCACGACTTCGTGCTCCACCACCTGGTCGTCGGGCTGACGTTCGCCCGCGGCGACTCGGTCGGCTACCTCGCGGCGATGGAACGCGAGGACGGGCTGGTCGGGCGGCTGCTCGCCTACGCCGTGCTCGACAACAAGCTGCCGCCGCTCTGGGAGACCCGCCCCGAGGACTTCCCGCTGGCCGGGGAGATCCTCGCCCTCGCCACCGGGCTGATCGTGCACTCGCACTACGTCGAACGCCGCGCGCGCGAGACCGGCTTCACCGGGCCGATCGCCCGCATCCCGCACCCCGCCTGGCCGATCCCGGAGCTCGTTCCCGCCGCGGTCGACGGCGACCCGCTGTTCGGCTGCTTCGGCCACCTGAACGAGACCAAGCGCATCGCCGAGCTCGTATCGGCGTTCGCCGCGCTGCGCGAGCGGCGGCCCGGCGCGCGCCTCCTGCTCGTCGGCTCCCTCGCGGTGCGACTCGCCCGGCTGGAGCTGCCCGAGGGCGTGATCCATCGCGACTACGTCCCCGAGGACGAGCTCTGGTCGCTGATGGACGCCTGCGACGCGATCGTCTCGCTGCGCTCGCCGACGATGGGCGAGACGTCCGGCAGCGCGATCCGCGCGCTGTCGCTCGGCAAGCCGCTGGTGGTCAGCGACGTGGGCTGGTTCGCCGAGCTGCCCGACGACGCGGCGATCAAGGTGCCCGTCGACGAGCGCGAGAAGAGCACCTTGCTCGCCGCGCTCGAAGCGCTCGCCGACCCGGCCGTCCGCGCCGCGATGGGCGAGCGCGCCCGGGAGCTCGTCGAGCGCGAGCACCGGCTCGACCTGGTCGCCGAGGCGTACGCGTCGGCGCTGGAGCGGATGGCCGGCGGCCCGGGCGTCGACGGCCGGGTGCTGCACGAGATCGCCTCTGCCGCCGCCGAGGTCGGCATGGACGGCGACGACGCGGCCGTCCTCGCTGCGCGGCTGCGCGAGGTCGGTCTTGGCGAGTAGTAGCCCCGTCGACCCGAGAGCCCGCGCCACGAGCATCGCCCGCACGGTGCCGATGTGGGTCTGGGTGGGTCTGCTCGTCGTCCTCTCCGCGTGCGTCCGGTACGCCCTCGCGCGGCGGATCGTCGCGCCGTGGATCATGGTCGACGAGCTCATCTACTCGGAGCTGGCGAAGAGCTTCGCCGGCACCGGGCACTTCCTGCTGCGCGGCGCGTCGACCGGGGCGTACGGATTCGTCTACCCGGCGCTGCTCAGCCCCGCGTGGGCGCTCTTCCACGCCGTCCCGCAGGCGTACGCCGCGGCGAAGGCGATCAACTCGGTCGTCGTCTCGCTCGCAGCGATCCCGGCGTATCTGCTCGCGCTCAGGGTCTGCTCGCGGCCGTACGCGTTCGCCGCCGCGGTGCTCGCGATGTCGGTGCCGACGCTGCTCTTCTCGGGGATGCTGATGACCGAAAACGTCTTCTACCCGGCATTCCTGCTCGCCGCGCTGGCGATGGTCGTCTGGCTCGAGCGGCCCGACCTGACGCGGACGCTCCTGCTCTTCGGCGCCTTCCTGCTCGCCTACGTGACCCGCGCGCAGGCGGTCGCCTTTCTCCCGGCGATGGCGACCGCGCCGTTCCTCGTCTCCGGCCGCCGCGCACTGCGCGAGTTCCGCTGGTTCTTCATCGGCGGCGCCTCGGCGGTGCTGCTCCTCGTCCTCGTCCAGGCCGCGCGCGGCTCGTCGATCTTCGGCGTCTTCGGCGCGTACGAGGTCGCCGGCCACGCCGGGTACACGGCGGGCGGCGTCTTCCACTGGTGGGTCTACCACTGGGAGGAACTGATCCTGTCGCTCGGCGTCGTGCCGTTCGTCGCGCTCGTCGTCCTGACCGGGACGATGCGCGGCCGTCCGCGCAACGAGCGGGCGTTCCTCGCCGCCACGCTCACACTCTCGTTCTGGGTCGTGCTCGAGGTCGCCGCCTTCGCGTCCGAGCAGTCGCTGCGCGTCGAGGAGCGGAACATGTTCTACGTCGCGCCGCTGTTCCTGACCGCGCTGATGCTCTGGGTCGAGCGGTCGTGCCCGCGGCCGCGCGAGATCGCGTGGCCGGCCGCCGTCGCGGCGGTCGCGCTCGTCACCGCGCTGCCGTACGTGAAGCTGATCGGCCTGCCGGCCGTGTCCGACACGACCGCGCTACTGCCGCTCTGGTCGATCGCGCCGTCGTTCGGCGGAATCCCGAACGTGCACTGGGTCGTGCTCGTCGCGTCGGTCGGCGCGTGCCTGCTCTTCCTCTTCGTCCCGGTGCGGTACGCGCTCGCCGTTCCGCTGCTCGTCTTCGTCTACTTCGGGATCTCCCAGAAGCCGATCGAGGCCAAGTACCGGCAGTTCTCGATCCTCAACCAGTTCCAGGGGATCACCGTCTCGCACCCGGACTGGATCGACCGTGCCGTCGGCCGCAATGCCGACGTCTCGATGATCTGGTCGGGCAACACCGACCGGTTCTCGCTGTGGGAGAACGAGTTCTTCAACCGCAGCCTGAAGCGCTTCTACTACACGAGCGCGCCGCTCCCCGGCGACCTGCCGGAGCAGCCGCTCACGGTCGACCGCGCGACCGGCCTGATGCGCGGCCCGGACGGCAAGGTCGTCCAATCGCGATACGTGCTCACCGACGAGACGGTCGACATCGGCGGCCGTGTCGTCGCCCGCGACAAGCTCAAGCACATCGTCCTGCTGCAGATCGACGGGCCGCTGCGGCAGGTGTCGAGAGTCGAGGGGCTGTACCCGCAGGACACCTGGTCGGGACGGACGGCGACGTACACGCGCCTGGGCTGCCGCGGCGGCACGGTCGTCGCCACGCTCCAGAGCGACCCCGGGCTGTTCACGAAGCCGACCACGGTGACCGCGTTCGTCAACGGACGCGAGGTCGCCCGGACAAGAGTCGCGCCGACGGCCACGCGGCTGCTGAGGGTGCCGCTCGCGCGCAAGGGCGAGGCGTGCTCGGTCACGTTCACGGTCTCGCCGACGGCGGTGCCGAACATCGTCACGAAAGGCCAGAATCCCGACCCGCGCGTGCTCGGCGCGCACTTCACGCGGTTCCAGTACCGGCCGTGAGGATCGCGTTCGACGTCTCGCCGCTCTCCCACCCGCGGACCGGGGTCGGCAACTACATCCGCGGCTCGCTCGTCGGCCTGGTCGAGGCGGCCGGGTCGGAGCACGAGGTCGTGCCGTTCGCGCCGACGAGCCCGCAGGGGAAGAAGCGCATCCCCGAGGCGCTGGCGGGCATCCCGGTCGAGCCGAAGCTGCGATTCCTCCCGTTCGCCCATTTCTGGCGGCAGGGCTGGAGCCGCGCCGGGTGGCCGCCGGTCGAACGGTTCCTCGGCCCTGTCGACGTGCTGCACTTCACCGACTGGATGTACCCGCCGCAACGCGGCGGCCTCCGCTCGACGATGGTGCACGACCTCGTGCCGGTGCGCTTCCCGGAGTGGGTGCAGGGCCGGACGAAGCGGATGCACGGCGCGAAGTACCGGAACGCCGCACGCACGTGCGACGTGATCTTCGTCAACTCGGAGTTCACCGGCCGCGACGTGGTCGAGTTGCTCGGCGTCGCGCCGGAGAAGGTCGTCGTCGCGTACCCGGGGGTCGAGCTCTCCGTCGAGGGCGACCGCGCCGACCTCGGCCGGCCGTATGTCCTGACGGTGGCGACGCTCGAGCCGCGCAAGAACCTCGAGACGCTCCTGGCCGCGCCGCTGCCCGAGGGCCACGCGCTCGCGGTCGTCGGCGCCGCCGGCTGGGGTCCCGCAGCCGGCGCTCGACCGCCCGACGTGATCCGGCTCGGCTACGTCGACGACGCCGAGCTCGCCCGGCTGTACCGCGGCGCTGCGGCGTTCGTCTACCCGTCGCGCTTCGAGGGCTTCGGGATCCCGATCATCGAGGCGATGGCGGCCGGCGTCCCGGTGGTCGCCTCCGCGCATCCGTCGATGGACGAGGCGGCCGGCGACGCGGCCGTCCGCGCCGACCCGGACGACGCGGCGGCGATCGGCGCCGCGCTCGAGGAGGCGCTCCGCCGCCGCGACGAGCTCGTCCCGCGCGGTCTGGCGCACGCCGCGCGCTTCCGTGGGGCGAGACCGGGCGCGTCATGCTGGAGACGTTCCTCCGATGCGCGTAGGCCTCGACACCTCACCGCTCGTCCAGACGCAAGCCGGCACGGCGCGCTACCTGCGCGGGCTGCTCGCGCACAACGAGTACGAGCAGCTGACGTGGGGCGGCACGGGGCGGCCGGCGACGGTCGTGCGCGACGCCTGGTGGTACCCGCACGGGCTGCCGCACGAGGCGCGCGGGCTCGACGTCCTGCACTGCCCGACCTTCCGGGGGCCGGCGCGGAGCCGCGTCCCGGTGGTCGTGACCGTCCACGACCTCGCCGTGCTGCGACATCCGGAGGCGTTCAACCAGTGGACGCGGCGATACAGCCGCTTCGCCGTTCCCCGGGTCGCGCGGGCGGCGAGCCGCCTGATCGCGGTCTCCGAGTTCACGAAGGGCGAGATCGTCGAGTTGCTCGGCGTTCCGGCGGAGCGGATCACGGTGATCCCGAACGGGGTCGGCGAGCCGTTCGCGCCCGACGGGCCGGCCTCCGAGGGCGACTACGTCCTGGCGGTGGGGACGCTGGAGCCGCGGAAGAACCTTGCCGTTGTGCAGCAGGCTGCAGCAACGGCTCAGCTGTGCCCTTGAGAGTCGTGGGAGCGCGTGGCTGGGGTGACGTCCAGGTCGATGGGTGGCTCGGACGCGTTTCCGACTCCGATCTTGCCGCCCTCTACCGCGGCGCCCGCTGCCTCGTCTACCCGTCGCTGTACGAGGGCTTCGGGATCCCGGTGCTCGAGGCGATGGCGTGCGGCACGCCGGTCGTGACCAGCCGTGGCGGCGCGACCGAGGAGGTCGCCGGCGGTGCGGCTGTCCTCGTCGACCCGAACGACCCGGCGGCGGTGGCGGCCGGGATCGAGGAAGCCGCCTCGCGGCGTGACGAGTTGCGCGCCCTGGGGCTCGAGCGCGCAGCACAGTTCACGTGGGAGCGCGTCGCCGCCGAGACGCGCGCGGTCTACGAGGCGGCCGCGTGACGCCGCTCGTCGTGATCGACGCCGACGTCCTCGGGCGCCAGCGCACCGGCGACGAGACCTATGTCGAGAACCTGTTGCGCCGGCTGCCCGCGCTCGGCGGGGACGACTTCAGGTTCGCCGCGGTCACCCGCCATCCCGAGCTCGTGCCGGAGGGCGTCGAGCCGATCGAGCTGGAGACGGGCTCCCAGAAGCTGCGCATGGCCTGGACGCTGCCCCGGCTGCTGCGCCGCGTCGGGCCGGCGCTCGCGCACTTCCAGCACGCACTGCCGCTCCGGCTGCCGTGCCCGGCCGTCGTGACCATTCACGACCTGTCGTTCGAGCGCGACGCGGCGGCGATGCCGGCCGGCCACCGGCGGGTGTTCAAGCGGGTCGTCCCGCGGGCCGCCCGTAACGCCCGGCGCGTGATCGCGGTCTCGGAGCGGACGAAGCGCGACCTCGTCGACCTCTACGGCATCGCGCCCGACCGGATCACCGTCACGCCGCACGGCGTCGACCCCGCCTTCGGGCCGGGTGCCGTCGCCGGGGGCGGCTACCTGCTCTACGTCGGTGCGATCCAGGCGCGGAAGGACCCGCTCGCGGCCGCCCGCGCGGCGGAGGAGGTCGGGCTGCCGCTCATCGTCGCCGGGCCGGAGAAGGAGCCCGAGCTCGCGCGCGAGCTGGAGGCGCAGGGCGCCGACCTGCGTGGCTACGTCGACAAGGCAGAGCTTGCCGCGCTCTACCGCGGCGCGGCTGCGCTGGTCCTGCCGTCACGCTACGAGGGCTTCGGCCTCCCGGTGCTGGAGGCGATGGCGAGCGGCACGCCGGTGGTCGTAACCGATGACCCGGCGATGCACGAGGTAGCCGGTGACGCAGCGGTCTACTCGGACGGTGATCTCGCCGCCGCGATCCGCACCGCCCTCGCCGACCGTGACCGCCTCGTCGCCGCCGGGCTCGAGCGCGCGGGGCTGTTCAGCTGGGACGAGACGGCGCGTCGCACGCTCGCCGTCTACCGCGAGGCGCTCTCGTGATCTCCGCGATCGTCGTCTCGCACGGCCACCGCGACGAGCTCGCCGAGTCGCTACCGGCGCTCGCCCCGCAGGTCGACGAGATCGTCCTGATCGCGAACATCCCGAGCAGCCTGCCCGGCGACGCGTACGGCGCGCGGGTGATCGAGAATCCGGCTGCGCTCAGCTACGCGGCCAACCTCAACCGCGGGATCGCGGAGACGACGGGCGAGTTCGTCCTGGTCAACAACCCCGACGCCGTGCCTGCGCCGGGAGCGGTCGCGATCCTGGCCGAGTTCATGGCCGCGCACCCGCGCGCGGGCGTCGCCGGCCCGCGCCTCGAGAACCCCGACGGCACATGGCAGGCGTCGCGCCGCCGCTTCCCGACCGTCGGCGGCACGATCGTCCGCCGGACGCCGCTGCGCCGCTGGTTCCCGCCCCTCGAGCGCCAGCGCGCCCACTACAACCTCGACGAGCGGCCGAACGAGCCGGTCGAGGCGGACTGGATGCTCGGCGGCTCGCTGATCCTCCGCCGGGCGATGCTCGACGAGACCGGCGGCTACGACGCCGGCTTCCGGATGTACGGCGAGGAGATCGACCTCTGCTACCGCGCCGCCAGGGCGAGCTGGGAGCGCTGGTACGTCCCGGACGCGGTCGTCACCCACCGCTGGGACGCGATGACCGACCACACCTTCTGGACGCGCAGGACGCTGTGGCACTGGCGCTCGATCGCCCGCTACGTCCGCAAGCACCCCGAGAGCCTGGTCTCGCGGTGAACACGTGGACCGACCGCGAGTACGCCGACCCGGTTCCCTATCTCCGCCACCGCGGCGAACTCGTGATGTCGCTCGGAGCGCCGCTCGTCCCGGGCGACCGGCTCGTCGACCTCGCCTGCGGCGACGGCGGCCTCGCGGACTTCCTCCCCGGAATCGAGTACCTCGGCGTCGACGGCAGCGAGGCGATGGTCGACGAGGCCCGGTCGAAAGGCCGCACCGTCGAGCACGCCGACCTGAACGACTGGACACCGGCAGCGCCGGTCGCCGCGACCACGCTCTTCCGCGCCCTCTACTACACGACCGATCGCCGGGCGTTCTTCCGCGACGCCGCCGGCTACACGGAGAAGAAGGTCGTCTTCGACCTGAACCCGCGGCAGTACGCGGTCGACGACGTCGTCGCCGATCTGCGCGCGGCCGGCCTGCCGAAGGTCGTGCTCCGCCCGTTCTTCGTGCCGCAGACGCGCGCCCTTCCGGGCCCGGTCGGCGCTGCGCTGGTCGCCGCCGAGCGAACGGGACCGCTTGCGCGCCTCGCGCTGCGCGTCCGCTTCACCTACCTCGTGGCGGCGTCTAGGAGCTGAGTTCCGGCTTCTCGGCGACGACGTGGAAGTTCGCGTACATGCCGCCGGGCCGCGGCTCGCGCAGCTCCTTCGAGCGGCCGTCCAGCATCGCCGCGACCTTGTTCATCGCCGCGACGAACGGCTTGCCGAGCCAGCGGGCATGCAGCTTCTGGGCGGCGATGTCGAGGTAGATCCCGTTCAGCATCGCCATGCAGGCTGCGGTGCCCGATCCGGGGCGCACCGTCACCGAGTCCCAGGCGGCGTTCTCGTCGAACAGCCGGTGCAGGCCCTGGTGCGTCCAGCGCCAGAGGTCGACCGGTGCCGGGTGGAAGACCTGGGTGCCGTGTGTGGAGAGGAGGACGCGGCCGCCGGGGGCGGTCACCCGCCAGAGCTCTGCGACGGCCTTCGCCGGGTCGAGCGCGTGCTCGAGCACCTGGGTGCAGAGCACGAGGTCGTAGGAGCCGTCCGGGACGGGAATGCTCTCGACGGTGCCGGTGATGTCCGCCGACGGGTTGTCGACGTCCACCCCGAAATACGAATCTGCGAACGACGCGAACAGGGAGTAGTACGGCTTGCCGCCGCAGCCGACGTCGAGCACACGCGGCGCCCCGAAGGTCATCTCCGCGAGGGTCGCCTCCTGCCGGAGCCAGGCGAGCAGCGGCGCGCGCACGGCGTACGTGGCCGAGGTCAGCTTCGGCTGCGGGGGCGGTGCGGGAAGCGCGTGCGCGGGCGCGTACGGGACGAGACGCCCGGGTGCGCGCTCGACGGCCTCTTCGACCGGAGGTGCGTCGACCGGCACTGCCGTCGCAGGCGGAAGCAGGGCGCTGGGAGCGTCTCCTGTCATGCACCGGATCGTAAACGCCCGGTCGGCGAATTTCTATGGTCAGATGGGGGGACGGTCTACGGGCGCGTCGGCGAGAAGCTGTACGAGACCTGTGCGCCGAGCCGGCGGGCGTCGCTGCTGCCGTAGTCGTGCGGCGAGAACGTCGGCGAGACGGTCAACTCGACCCGGGTCGGCGGCGCCGTTCGCACGTAGAAGATGCGCGTCTTGCCCGCGTGCACCGTCCAGTGGATCACCTGCGAGACCTTCCCCATCCCCGGCTGCTTGTCGGCGCCCCTGACGAGGCGGCCCACCTTGATCGTGACGTTCCCGGGCTTGTCATGGCCCTGCCAGCCGGCGCGCGAGACGGCGATCCTGATCCAGCCAGGCTTGTTGCCGGGGGTGGAGAACTGGTTGTAGGCGCTGAAGGCCGGCGTGTGCGCGGGATCGGTCGTGCCTGACGGAGGCGTCACCCAGCCGTCCGGCTCGATTCCGACCGGTGTGCTGGCGAGCCGCAGAGGCCGGTCGATCTTCAGGAGCCGCCAGGGCGCGGGTGTGACGACGACCTTGTGGATCGGGAAGCCGAACTCGTCCTCGGTGATCACCGAACGCACCTGCGGGCGGATGATCACCTTGCCGGCGACCTGGATGTCCTCGTCCGCGACCATGTAGTCGACGCCCGGCGGGTTGCCGTTCGGGATCGACTTGCCGGTCAGGAGCCCGTCCGGCCCGGCGTCCGGGGTCACGAACCCCGGCGCCTGCCTGCCGGGGGGCGGCGCGGTGCCGTCGAGGCTCCAGACGTACGTCAGGCCGCGGTTCCAGAACTCCATCAGCCAGATGCCCTGCGGGTCGGTGATCTTCTGGCCGAGGTAGATCGTCGGCTTGCCGCCGGTCGCGTCGTCGATCCACGTCGCCGGCTTCGGGAAGTTGCGGTACAGGTTCTGCGAGAAGGCGTTCGAGGCGTTCGAGGAAGAGACCTCGCCCGCCATGTTCCACGCGAGTACCAGCGCGGCCGCTGCGACCGTGATCCCGATCGCGACGGGCTTGCGGCTCGCCACCTGGCGGATGCCGGGCACGAGCAGCAACAGCAGCGAGAGGACGAGGACGACGACCAGCGTGATCTTGACGTCGGTGTTGTCGAACGAGAGCCGACGGTTCGCCATCTGAATGATCCCGTACCCGAGCGCGTCGGCGTACGGCCTCAGGTCGAGCTGGTACGGCGTCGTCAGGATCACGTAGAGGACGAAGCCCGTGCTCGCCGCCAGCGCCCACGGGTTCAACCGCCGCCGCTGGAGCGCGAGCCCGGCGCAGATGAAGACGAGCGGCACCAGGTAGATCAGGTTCCGCTCCTCGACGACGGTCGAGAACACGGTCGAGAGGAACGCCGCCTTGACCGCCGTGTACAGGCCGAACGTGAGCACGGCCGCGCAGGTCATCGCGACGAAGGCGCGCAGCTCGCGCGTCTGGGGAACGCCCTTCGGCCGGACGAGCGCCGCGAGCGCGACCACCGGCAGCAGCCCGACGCCGATCGTGAAAGCGCCGCCGGCCCAGAGGCCGAGCTCGATCATCCGGTGGCGGTAGTAGCCCGTCGAGATCAGCCAGCTCTGCGAGAACGCGCCGACACTTGCGCTGAAGATGATGATCGAGCCGATCCCGAGCACCACGAACCCGACCCAGTCCCACCTCGACCAGGTCGAGCGCCAGCGGCGGGCCGGCTCGCTCGTCCAGGCGAGGAAGAGCGCCGAGAGCGCGTAGACGACGATCAGGATCGCCAGCTGCCCGCGGACGAACATCGCGAACAGCACCGAGGCGGCCGCTCCGAGGATCCACCACCGCGACCGCTCGACGAGCGCCTTCGTGATCAGCCAGAACGCGAGCGCACAGGCCGGGTACGCCACCGGCTCCTTGATGATGAAGGCGCCGTACGCGAGCGCCGGCGTGGCGACCGCCCCGACGGCCGCGAACAGCGCCCACGGGCGCGAGACGACCATGCGGGCGAGCCAGTACGCCGGGAAGATCGCGGTGGTCATCGAGATCACGCCGAAGTACTTGATCGCCGCATACGCCGAGTGGACGTTGTGGATCCACCAGAACGGCGCGATGAAGTACGTGTAGAGCGTGTCGAAGGAGACCGTGTGGTGGCGCTCGACCGCCTGCCCGGTGTCCGCGATGCTCCGCGCGATGTGCGTGTACTTGAGCTCGTCGGTGAAGAGCCACGGGGTGACGTGCCCGCGCGTCTGCCAGCCGTAGAGCACGCAGAGCCAGAGGAAGGCGACGATCAGCGGGATCGCCGTGTAGAGGCGATCCGTGAGTGTCTGCTTGGGGGCGGGCGTGGGTGCAGTGGTCATTGGACCGGGGCCGCTCCGAGCACGGCGACTGGGTCGAGATCGGTCTCGCGACGGACGAACCGGCAGGGGACGCCGGCGGCGGCGCAGGCGCGGACGACGGCGTCGAGGCGGTCGGCCGGAGCCTGGGGAATGGTAACGAGAACCGAGTCGGCGACGACCGCTTCGAGGATGCGCGCCATGTCGAGGGTGCCGCCGCGGACCGGGACGCCGAGCAGCCGCCGGCGATGGAGGCGCGGGTCGTCGTCGACGAAGCCGACGACCTTCTCGCCGGGCGTCTCGCGGAGCTCGCGGACGAGGCTGCGGCCCGACCGCCCGGCGCCGACGACCAGCGTCCTGCGCGCGTCGCGGTCGCGCAGCGTCGATTTCGCCCGGAACAGCGCGCGCTCGCCGAACCGCGACGCGCCGATCACCGCCATGCACAGGAGCGCGTCCAGGACGAAGACGCTCGCCGGGAAGCCGCCGAGCTGCGTCGTCGCCTCGACGAACCCGAAGGCGGCGAGCTCGGAGACGATCACGCCGAAGACGATCGAGGCCGCCTCGCGCGAGCCGGCGAACCGCCAGATCCCCTGGTAGAGGCCGAGGAGGAGGAACGCGATGTAGCGCATGAAGAGCACGGCAGGCAGCGCGACCGAGAAGACGTGCCGCTGGTACTGCGTGCCGGTGCCGTGGACGATCAGCAGGTACGCGGCGGTGAACGACGCCGAGATCAGGACGAAGTCGATCAGCACCTCCAGCAGCCGTCGGCGGTGCAACACGACCGTGCGCAGCATCCAGCCGCCCTTGACGATCTCCTCCTCGCTGGTCGTGCCGCGCTCGAGATCGACGAGGAAGCCGGCGAACTGGACGAGCAGCGCGAACGTGATCAGCACGCCGACGAGGGTGATCCGGTAGTCGCCGAGCACGCTGTACGCGAGCGCGGTCAGGCCGAGGGCGGCGGCGATCGCGTCGAGCAGGATCACCGTCTTCTGCTCGGACAGCCCGCCGCGGACGAGCCGGTGCGACGTGTGGTCCTTGCCGCCCTGGTGGATCGGGCGCCGCTCGCGCATCCGCACCATGGTGACGAGGGCCGTGTCGAGGATCGGGATCGCGAGGATCAGGATCGGCAGCATCAGCGTGGCGACGGTCGTCTCCGCCACCTTCCAGCTGGTCGCCAGGCCGAGCGCGCCGAGGGTGAAGCCGAGCACCTGGCTGCCCGAGTCGCCCATGAACACCAGCGCGGGCTTGCCGGGGCGGAAGTTGAAGAGCAGGAAGCCGAGCGTGGCGAGGCCGAGGCTGAGCGACAGGACGAGCAGCAGCCGCACCTCGTGGACGGTGACGGCGTCGATCGCGAAGAAGATCGCCGCGATGAAGGCGAGCGTCCCCGCGAGCCCGTCCATGTTGTCGAGCAGGTTGAAGGCGTTCGTCATCCCGACCAGCCAGATCAGGCCGAAGATCCAGCCGAGCACGTCGCTCGAGACGATCTGCACCGAGAGACCGGTGGAGAGCACGATCGCCGCGGCGCCGAACTGGGCGGCGAGCTTCAGCCAGGCGGGCAGGGTGTAGACGTCGTCGACGAGCCCGGCGACGAACAGGAGCGCGGCTCCGGCGAGGATGCCGAGCAGCTCCTCGTGGGCGTGGACGCGTCCGAGGCCGATCGACGCGCCGATGCCCGCCGCGAGGCCGAGGAAGATGCCGACGCCGCCGAAGGTCGGCGTGATGTGCTCGCTCCAGCGCTCGCCCGTCGGGGTCGCGACGAGAACACGCCGGGCGACGGAGGAGTGCAGGAGCATCCAGATCACGAACGCGGACACCGGCAGGGCGACCGCGGCAGCAGCTGCGCTCACGCCGGACACGGTAACCGAGCGGTGTTAGGCATTGGTACGGGGATACTCACAGGGTGATCCCTCTACTCGACGTCATGCGTTGCCCCGTCTGCCGGTGCCGCCTCGAGGAGGCCGCCGACCGGCTTCGCTGCACGGGTTGCGGCGCGGTGTTCCCCGTCGAGGACGGGATTCCGCGCATGCTCGACGACCGGCTGCCGGGAATCGCCGAGAAGCGCGCCGAGATCGAGGGCTGGCCGGCGATGGCGCAGGCGGAGGGCTGGTACGAGCCCGACGACGAGATCGACGCGCACCTGCCGTACCTGACCCGCGATCTCCAGTGGGAGGACACGACCTGGCGCGCGAACGAGCACTCGTTCTCGCTGCTGCTCGAGCGGTACGTGCGGCCGGGAATGCGCGTGCTCGAGGTCGGCGCCGGCAAGGCGTGGGCGGCGCAGCATCTCGTCCCGCTCGGGGTCGAGTACGTCGCCACCGACATCCTCGCCGACCCGAACATCGGGCTCGGCCGCGGTGCGTTCTTCGAGGAGCTCGTCCGGCCCGTTCGCGCGGGTTCAGGCCGACGGCGAGCACCTTCCGTTCGCGTCCGGGCGCGTTCGACCTCGTCTACTGCGTCGCGGCGCTGCACCACGCGCTCGACCTCGACCGCATGGTCGGCGAGATGGCGCGGGTGACGCGTCGCGGAGGGACGGTGGCCGCGCTGAACGAGGGCACGCGGGCGGTGCGTGCGAGCGGCCAGGTCGAGGATCAGGAGCACGAGAAGAGCTTCGGGATCAACGAGCACGTGCACACGCTGTACGCGTACCTGTGGGCGTTCTGGCGCGAGGGGCTGGTCGTGCGGCGGATCGAGCACGCGGAGGGCGACGCCGACCTCGAGGGGCGGAGGATCGGCGGCCGGCTGCGGCGAATGCCGGGCGTCGGCCGGTCGGCGGCGACCCTGTTCGCGCAGACGTGTTACGGGTATTCGGGCGTCTCGCTCTTCGCCCGTAAGGTCGCTCGCTAGCCTTAGTCGTCTTGTCGGTCTACGCAGACCTGCTGCGCTACCGGGAGCTGTTCGGGAACCTCTTCCGGCGCGACCTGCAGACGCGGTACAAGGGCTCGGTCCTCGGCGTCGCGTGGTCGCTGGTCAACCCGCTCGTCCTGATGGGCATCTACACGCTCGTCTTCTCGCTGCTCTGGAAGGTCTCGACCATCCAGCACTACGCGCTGTACCTGCTGGTCGGGCTGACGGTGTGGCTGTTCTTCTCGACGTCGGTGACGAGCGCGTCCCGGTCGATGGTCGACAGCGCCGCGCTGGTGAAGAAGGTGCGGTTCCCGCGGCAACTCGTGCCGCTCTCGGTCGTCGCGACCCAGCTGGTCACGTTCGCGGTGATGCTCGTCGTGGTCATGGTCGCGAACGTGATCGTGATCCCCGACGTGCGGTCGACCTTCCTGCTCGCGATCCCGCTCTCGCTCGGATTCGTCGCGTTCGTGGCCGGCGTGTCGCTCCTGCTCGCGTGCGGGAACGTCGTCTTCCGGGACGTCGAGCACCTCGTCTCGGCGATCCTGCTGCCGCTCTTCTTCCTGACGCCGATCCTCTACGCGCTCGATCAGCTCCCGGGCGGCGTGCAGCAGTACGACTGGGTGGTGACGATCCTGCGCTGGGGGAACCCGCTGACGCCGCCGCTCGAGGCGATCCGCGCGCCGCTGTTCTGGGGGCAGATGCCCAACGTCTGGGACGTCGTCTACCTCGTCGCCGAGGCGGTGATCGCGCTGGCGCTCGGCGCGTGGGTGTTCAGGCGCGTGGACGACCGGATCGCAGTCGAGCTGTGATCCGTCCGTCGTAGATCCACGGCTCGTCGCCCTCGGGGCGCCACGCGGGGAGACCCGCGACCTCGGCGTTCGGCGTCAGCGGCGGCAGCAGCGACGGGCAGACGAGCGGCTCGGTGAAGCTCGGGTTGCGGCCGCCTGCGGGACGGTAGGCGCGCAGCGCGCGGTCGCGGGAGTCGAACGCGCCGCCGACGGCGGCGTACCCCTCCTCGTGGGCGGCCCGGACGAGGTCGTGCCAGTCGCCGGACGGCTCGACGTCGGGCGGGAGGTGGGCGACGGCGCTCGTCGAGTCGCGGCGCGCGATCTCGACCTCGGTCTCGAGCATCGCGTTGCCGATCTCCGACAGCCAGTAGCGGTGCTCGAGGACGAGGTCGAACGCAAGCCGGTAGCGGCCGGGCGGCATCAGGGCGCGGAGGCCGAGGTCGATCTCTCCGGTTTCGCCCGGGGCGAGGGGCGGGACGGGCGTGCGCAGGCCGTCCCAGAAGATCGCGTTACCGAGCTCGTCCAGCCAGTGGTAGGCGGCGAGCAGGTCGTGCCACTGTGCTGCGCCGGCGTTCTCGAGCCGCACGTGAGCGCGGCCGGGCGCGCCCGCCTGGAGGGGCTCGACCTCGTATTCGAGCCACCTGACCCCGAGCGGGCCGGCGGGGACGTCGTGCTGCGGAGCGGCCTGCATGTCCGCGACTAGTCTACGGCCGTGTCTGATCCGCTCCTCGTCCGCGCCCTGCGGCGCGAGCCGGTCGAGCGCACACCCGTGTGGTTCATGCGCCAGGCGGGCCGCTCGCTGCCGGAGTATCGCGCGCTGCGCGAGCAGCACTCGTTCTTCGAGGTCGCGAACACGCCCGAGCTCTGCGCGGAGGTGACGCTGCAGCCGGTGCGGCGGCACGACGTCGACGCGGCCGTTCTCTTCGCCGACATCGTCACGCCCGTGATCGGGATGGGCGTGGACGTGCAGCTGGTCGAGGGCGTCGGGCCGGTTGTCGCCGAGCCGTTCACGAGCGTCGCCGACATCTCACGGCTGCACGTTCCGGATGCGGATGAGGCGTTCGCGCCGGTGCTCGAGGCGGTGCGGATCGTCCGCCGGGAGCTCCGCGACGACCAGGCGCTGGTCGGCTTCTGCGGCGGACCGTTCACCGTCGCCGGGTACCTCGTCGAGGGCAAGCCGAGCCGCGAGTTCACGAAGGTGAAGGAGCTGATGTACCGCGACCCGGACGTCTGGCACGCGCTGATGGACCGGCTCGCCGACGGGTTCTCGGCGTACGTCGTTGCGAAGGTGGCGGCCGGCGCCGACGCGATCCAGCTGTTCGACTCGTGGGTGGGCGCCCTCAGCGTGGCCGACTACGAGGAGTTCGTCGCGCCGTACTCGGCGCGCATCCTCGCGGCGGTCGACGCCCCGACGATCCACTTCGGCACCGGCACCGCGCACCTGCTTGCGTCGATGTCCGCCGCGGGCGGCGATGGGGTCGGCCTCGACTGGCGCGTCCCCCTCGACCAGGGCTGGATCGCCGTCGGCCCCGACAGGGCCGTCCAGGGCAACCTCGACCCCGCGGTCCTGCTCGCGCCGTGGGAACGGATCGAGTCCTCGGCCCTCGACATCCTCGATCGCGCCGCCGGCCGCCCGGGCCACGTCTTCAACCTCGGCCACGGCGTCCTCCCGTCCACCGACCCCGCGAACCTGACCCGCCTGGTCGAGCTGGTCCACGAACGAACTGCCCGGGCTGTCGCGTGAGCGCGGCCGTGATCCTGATGGCGTACGGCTCGCCGGATCGGATCGAGGACGTTCCGGCGTACTACGCGGACATCCGCGGCGGGCGTCCCGTCCGGCCCGAGTTGCTCGCCGACCTGACCGAGCGCTACCGGCGGCTGGGAATCGAGGACTCGAATCCGCTGAACGAGATCACCGAGGAGACGCGGGCCGCGCTCGAGGCCGAGCTCGGGCTGCCCGTCTTCACCGGGATGAAGCACTGGACGCCGCGGGTCGCGGATGCGGTCGAGGCGGCGGTTGGGGCCGGAGCCGACACGATCGTCGGGCTGGTGCTCGCACCTCACTATTCGCGGCTCTCGATCGCCGGCTACCGGGAGCAGGTGGAGGGCGCGCTCGCAGGACGGGCCACGCTCGTCTTCGTGGAGAGCTGGAACACCGAGCCCGGCTTCGTCGAGTTGCTCGCCGAGCGGGTGAAGGGAACGACCGCCCACGTCGTGTTCACCGCGCACAGCCTGCCGGCGAGGATCCTGGCCGAGGGCGACCCCTACGAACGGCAGCTGCTGGCAACGGCGACAGCTATCGCGCAGGCGGCAGGCCTGCACGAATGGTCGTTCAGCTACCAGTCCGAGTCGGCGACCGGCGAGCCCTGGCTCGGCCCCGACATCCTCGACCACCTCGACGCCCTCCACGCCGAGGGCAAGGACGACGTCCTGATCTGCCCGGTCGGCTTCGTCGCCGACCACCTCGAGATCCGCTGGGACCTCGACACCGAGGCGCAGGAGAAAGCGGCAGAGCTGGGCATGCGCCTGGCCCGCATCGAGATGCCGAACGCCGATCCGGCGTTCGTCGCGACGCTCGCGGCCATTGTGCGGCGGGTGCTCGCTGTACCCTCGACGGCATGAGACCGGGCGAGATCCGGGTCGAGCGCGCGAGCCGCAGCTTCCGCGTCAACCCCGAGCCTGTTCGGACGCTGAAGGAATTCGCGCTCCGCCGCGGGCGCGCGGAGACGGCCGAGGTGGAGGCGCTGCGCGACGTCTCGCTCACCGTCGAGCCCGGCGAATCGGTCGGCCTCGTCGGCCGGAACGGCTCGGGCAAGACGACACTGCTGAGCCTGATCGCGGGGATCATCACGCCGACGTCGGGCAGGGTCGAGGCGGGCGGCCGCGTCGCCTCGCTGCTCGAGCTGGGCGCCGGCTTCCACCCTGACTTCTCGGGCCGCGAGAACGTGTACCTGAACGGCTCGCTCTACGGCCTGAAGCGGAAGACGATCGACGAGCGCTTCGACGAGATCGTCGCGTTCGCCGAGCTCGAGCGGTTTGTCGACAACCCGGTCCGCACCTACTCGTCCGGCATGTACATGCGGCTCGGCTTCGCCGTCGCGGCGCACATCGACGCCGACGTGCTCCTGCTCGACGAGGTGTTCGCGGTCGGCGACGAGGAGTTCCAGCGCAAGTGCTTCGCGAAGATCTTCGAGTACAAGCAGCGCGGGGGGACGATCGTCTTCGTCTCCCACGACGCCGCGTCGGTCGAGCGCCTGTGCCAGCGCGCCGTCCTACTCAGGGACGGGAAGGTCGAGCTCGACGGCTCGGCGCAGGAGGCGATCGCCCGCTACCACCGCCTCCTCGCCGAGGAACGCGATCCCGCCGAGGGGGCGGCCGGTCTCCGCGAGTACGGCAGCGGGGAGGTGCGCATCACCGCCGCACGTCTGCTCGGACCCGAGGGCGAGGAGCGGCAGCAGCTCGCCGCCGGTGAGCCGCTCGTCGTCGAGCTCCGAATCGACGCCCGCGAGGCGGTGCCGCCGCCGCGCGTCACGCTCGAGCTCCGCGACGAGGCGGGCCTGCTGCTCGCCGCTTCCGCTCAGGACACCGCCCCACTGGGCTGGGCCGAGGCGCCGGGCGAGCGCCTCCTCCGCTTCGAGGTCGAGCGGCCGCCGCTCGCCGACGGGCGCTTCCGCCTCCGCTTCGAGCTCGGCGACCCGGATGGACGCCGCCTCTACCATTGGCTCGATGATGGAGTCAGGTTCGTCGTCTACCCGGGCGAGGGCGCACGCGGCCCGATGCTGCTCGACGGCACCTGGTCGCTGGCAGGAGTCGGCGCCGTGGTAGCCGAAGGAGGAGGACGATGAGCTACCAGACCTGTCCCGACTGGCCCGAGCTGATGGAGATCGCGCCCGATCTCCAGTTCAAGCACATCACCGCCCGCGAGGCCCAGTTGCCTGCGGAGGCGCTGATGAAGATCCCCGAGATCAACCTCGACGAGGCTCTGATCTGCGCCGACGTCGACCGGCACGTGTACTTCTCGCGCCACACCGACCCGCGGGTCGTCGTCGCCCTCAAGGGCTCGCACTGGTACGACCTGACCGAGTGGACGGTGTCGGGCCCGGGCCGCGAGGTCTAGCCCCGCCACCCGACGACCGCGACGCCGTCCCACCACCAGACCTGGTCGCCCGCTTCACCGGCGATCTCGACGAGCAACTCGGCGCGCGGCTCGGCGGCGACGAAGTCACCCGTCGCCGCGGCGACCGCGTCCCAGTCGTAGTCGTCGATCACGATCAGCGCCTCGTCCGCCAGCCACGGCTCGATCGCCGTCATCCCGCGCATCTGTCCGTCGTAGTCGTGCGGGCCGTCCCAGTAGTAGACGCCCACGCTCCGGTCGCCGAGCAGCCCGCCCTCGATCACCTCGAACGCGTCGCCCTCCAGGATCGTCGCCGACCCGGCGCCGAACCGCGTGAGGCTCTCCTCCAGCCCGGCGCGACTCGCGGGCGGCAACGGCCGGCCTCGCACCTCCGGAATGTCGAACGAGAAGCGGTCGATCGCGACGAAGTCCCTCTCGTTCCCGCGCATCGCGCCGATCAGGCTCGCGCCGTAGAACGAGCCGACCTCGACGTAGCTCTCGCCCGGCCCGAGCAGCGACGCGGCCAGGTTGAGCAGCGCGAGCACGTTCTCGGTGGCGAGGTTCGGGATCCCGTCGATGACGTCGTCGTAGCGCGGCCCGCGCGGGAGCGGCGATCGTGGGAAGTCGTCGAACAGCCCGGGCAGTTCGGTTGTGAAGCGCGCGGCGTCCATCCCGGCTTTCTACACACACTCGGTAGTGTCAGCGCGCGATGGCCGAAGTATGTGTCCTCTCGGGCGGCGTCGGCGGTGCGCGGTTCGTGCGCGGCCTCGTCGACCACGTCGGGCCGGGCCAGGTGACCGTGATCGGCAACGTCGGTGACGATGCCGAGTTCTTCGGGCTGCACGTCTCGCCCGATCTCGACAGCCTCGTCTACACGCTGGCCGACGTCCACGACGAGCAGCGCGGCTGGGGCCGCCGCCGCGAGACGTGGAACGCGCTCGACACCGCGAAGGCGCTCGGCGACGACGAGACGTGGTTCCAGCTCGGCGACCGCGATCTGGGGCTTCATCTCGTCCGCACGAAGGCGATGCGTGCCGGCGAGACCCTGACGGCGGTGACCGCGCGGATCGCGGCCGCGTTCGACGTCTCGGTGCGCATCCTCCCGGCGACCGACCACCGGTTGCGCACGATCGTCGAGACGCCCGCCGGCTCGTTCTCGCTCCAGGAGTGGTTCGTCGGCCGGCAGGCGAAGGACAAGGTCGACGGCCTGCGCTTCGAGGGCGCTGCGTTCGCGAAGCCCGCCCCCGGAGTGCTGGACGCAATCGAGGAGGCGTCACTGGTCGTGATCGCGCCGAGCAACCCGTACATCTCGATCTGGCCGATCCTCGCCGTCCAGCAGATCCGCCTCACGGTTCAGCGCAAGCGCACGCCCGTCGTCGCCGTCAGCCCGATCATCGGCGGCAAGGCGGTGAAGGGGCCTGCCGACCGGATGCTGCGGCGGCTGTCCGGCGGGACGTCGCCTGCGCACGTCGCGCGCTGCTACCCCGGCCTGCTCGACGCGCTCGTGATCGACCAGGCCGACGCCGCCGGTGCGAAGGGACTCGAGGCCGTCCACGTCAGGCCGCACGTCACCCGGACGCTGATGAAGGACCGCCGCACCGCACGCCTGCTTGCGGACGCCGTGCTGGAGGCTGCCCGGGGCGGGATGATGCGCGAGTGAAAGACGAAGCCGAGTACAAAGACGACGGCGAAGCCGTCGATCTTGGTGCGAGACGATGTCGTGGCGCCGGAGGCGGCATTGCGATTCTTCCCGTCGAGGGGCTGCCGGAGATCGTCGAGGGCGACGACCTGGCAGCGCTGATCGCCGGCGCCGTCGAGTTGCACGACGGCGACGTCGTCTGCATCGCTCAGAAGGTCGTGTCGAAGGCCGAGGGCCGGGTCGTCAGACTCGACGAGGTCGAGCCGTCGGAGGAGGCGACACAGCTCGCGGGCCACGACGGCGACCCGCGCCGGATCGAGGTCGTCCTGCGCGAGTCCGCCCGCGTGGTGCGCAGCCGCCCGCCGCTCGTGATCGCCGAGACGCGTCAGGGCTTCGTCTGCGCCTCCGCCGGCGTCGACGCCTCGAACGCGCCGGCTCCGGACACGGTCGTGCTGCTGCCCGACGATCCCGACGCCTCCGCGGCGCGCCTCCGTGCCGCGCTCGAGTCCTGCACCGACCGCTCCCTCGGCGTGATCGTCACCGACACGTTCGGACGCGCCTGGCGCGTGGGCATCACGAACGTCGCGATCGGCGCGGCCGGGATCGAGGTCCTCAGGGACATGCGCGGCGTGTACGACCCGACGGGCTACGAGCTCCACTCGACGGTGATCGCCATCGCCGACGAGATCGCCGCAGCCGCCGAGCTGGTCATGGGCAAGACCGAGCGCATTCCGGCCGCCGTCGTCCGCGGCATCCAGGCGTCCGGCTCCGGAACGGCGGCGGAGCTGGTGATGCCGCCGGAGCACGACCTCTTCCGCTGACCAGATCCCTCGTTCGGGGCGGCATCGGTCTGGTCCCCCTGCCGATATCGAAAGGACGGTGGCAGTCAATGCGGCGCTCGTCCCGGACCCGGAGCCCGAGAGGTTCGTCGCTGCGCGCCCGGAGGCGCTGGTCGAGTCGTACCGCCGTCTTGCCGCCGTCTTCCACGAGGTGCTGTCGGAGCAGAGCCCCGAGGCGCTGCTCGACCGCATCGCCGACACGCTCGGCGAGTTGATTCCCTATCACGACCTCCACATCTACGAGGCCGACGACAAATGCCGGGAGCTCGTACCCGTCTTCGCGGGCGGCGCGTGGGCGGCCGAGGTGCTCGCCAGCACGATCCCGTACGGCCAGGGGATCACCGGCTGGGCGGTCGCGCACCGCAGCCCTGTGCTCACCAACCAGGCGCATCTCGACCCGCGGGTCGCCTTCGTACCGGGGACACCGGCCGATCCGGAGGCGCTGATCACCGTCCCGCTCGTTGCGCGCGGCTCGCTGAAGGGCGCCCTGAACATGTACCGCGTGGGCGGGGACGCGCCGTTCAGCGACGACGAGTTCGAGCTTGCGCGGTGGTTCGGCGACGCCGCGGCTCTCGCCCTCGACAACGCGCAGATCCGGGCGCGGCTCGAGCATCTCGCACACACCGACTCACTCACGGGCCTCTACAACCACCGTTACTTCCACGAGCGTCTACGGGCCGAGCTCAACCGCGCAGGCCGGACGCACGACACGGTCGCGCTGATGATGCTCGACATCGACGACTTCAAGCGCGTGAACGACGTCTGCGGGCACGGCGAGGGCGACGAGGTGCTGCAGGCGATCGCCGAGGTGCTTCGCGAGACGGTGCGCGGCTCCGACGTCGTCTGCCGGGTCGGCGGCGAGGAGTTCGCCGTGATCCTGCCGTCGTACGGCTCGGACGACGCGCTCGGGCTCACTGCGCGTGTGCGGGACAGGCTGGCGCGAGCATCGACGGACGCAGCGGGAGACATCACGCTGTCGGTAGGAGTCGCCGTCGGGCCGGAGCACGCCATGAACGCGCGCGAACTGGTCGCATGCGCCGAGGCCGCGATGATGACCGCGAAGGCACAGGGCAAGGATCAGGTGGTGATCTTCCGGGAGACGGGCGCGGTCCGCCCGCAGGACGAGGACGCCGGTCGTGATCTGCGCTCGATCGCCCATCTGAAGCTGCTCCAGAGCCTTGCGCGCAAGCTGAACCGGCTCAACGACGTGACCGAGATCGGCGAGGCGATCGTCGACGAGCTGCGGATGCTGATCGACTACCAGAACTGCATCGTCTACCTGCGCGACGGGGACCGGCTGTTGCCGGTCGCCGTTCGGGGCCAGCTGGAGACGGAGGGCCGGGAACGGCTCGAGTTCGCCGTCGGCGAGGGCATCACAGGACACGTCGCCGAGACCGGAAAGCCGCTGCTGGTCGCCAACGCTCTCGACTCCGAGATCTGCAAACAGATGACCGAGGTCCGCGCCGACGAGTCGATCGCGTCCGTTCCGCTGCGGCACGGGTCGAACGTGATCGGCGCGATCACGCTGGCCAAGCTCGGCGTCGGGCAGTTCGACGACGACGACCTGCGGCTGCTCGAGGTCGTCGCCGGGCACGCGGCGGTCGCGCTCGAGAATGCACGCCTCTACGCGTCGGCTCGGCGCGAGGCCAAGAACGCGACGGCCTGGCTCGAGTTCGCCGACGCCGTCTCCGCCGCCGGCTCGGTCGAGGCGATCGGCGCGGAGACCGTTCGGACGATCTCGCGCCTGATGGACGTCCTCCAGGTCTCGCTCTGGGTCGAGGACGTTCACGCGGCGAACTTCCGCTGCCTGGCCGCTGTCGGCTATTCGCACGATCCAGGCACGGCCGGGATCCCCGGGCTGCGCACCAGCCGAGTGGCAGCGGCGCGGCTGATCGACGGCCACAAGACGCCCTTCACGATCGACGCCGACGTGTTCCGGCAGATCATCGTCGACGACGCCGGCGATAGCCCGCTCAGCGCCTCCGCGATCGCGCCGCTGAGCGCCGGCTACGGCGTGCGCGGATGGATCACCGTGCGGGCGCCGGAGGGCGATGTGGGCCACTTCACCGACGAGCGGATGCGCCTGCTCGAGGGGCTCTCGTACCGCGCGTCCGTCGCGCTGCAGAAGACCGCCCTGCTCCGCTCGGAGCAGGAGAGCGCCGAGGTGACCGGCGCGCTGCTGGAGTTCTCCCGACGGCTGGTCGGGACGAGCTCCGCGGAGCTGCGCCGCCGGATCGTCGAGCTCGCCGGCGAGATGCTCGGCTCGCCCCGCACCTGGTTGTGGCTCGAGCGCGGCCGTCCCGGATCGTTCGCGATCGAGGCGGCGTGGCGCGACGACGGGGCGGTGCCGATCGTGCCGATCGGGAGCGTCGTCGAGTTCGCGGGCGCGCGCCAGGCCCTCGAGCGCGGCGAGCCGTTCGTGCTCGAGCCGGGCACGGTGGACATGGTCTCGGCGGGCGAGGATCCGCTCGCGGTCGCGCCCGTCGTGCTTCCGTCCGGCCGGATCGGCTGCATCGTCGCCGCGGCGCCCGAAGCGTTCCCGGAGCGCAAGCTCCGCCTGCTCGCGGGCATGGCCAACCAGGCCAGCCTGGCGCTGCATATTTCTCAGGCGTAGCGCTCGCGCAGCCGCGGCACGACGTCGCGGCAGAACTGGTCGAGGAAGCGCAGCTGGTCGTCGCCCGGCGCGTGAAAGACCAGATGGTCGAAGCCGAGCGCAACGTAGTCGCCGATCCGCTCGACCACCTCGTCGGGGTCGTTCGAGACGATAAAGCGCCGCTGGGCGATGCCGGGGTTCTCGTATGCGAGCCGCTCGAGCTCGATCGGATCCTCGGTGTCGCGCTTCTGCTCGGGCGTCAGCGCCAGCGGCGCCCAGTACTCGCACGCCTCCCTCGCGTAGTCGAGGTCGTGGTCGTAGGAAACCTTGATCTCCATCATCCGGACGACGCCTGCCGGGTCGCGGCCGGCGTCGCGCGCACCTTCCTCCATCGCCGCGCCGAGCTCCTCGTAGAGCTCGCGTGCCTTGCCGCTCGTCATGATGAACCCGTCGCCCGTGCGCCCGGCCAGCTTCGCGGCCAGCGGCCCCGATGCGGCGATGTAGATCGGCACCGGCTCGTCGGGGCGGTCGTAGATCGTCGCCTTCTCGGTGCGGTAGTACTCGCCCTCGAACGTGAGCCGCTCCTCGGTCCAGAGGCGGCGCATCAGGTCGATCGCCTCCGCGAGACGCATGCGGCGCTCCTTCGCGCCCGGCCACTCGGCGCCCGTCGCTGGCGTCTCGTTCAGCGACTCGCCCGTGCCGACGCCGAGCCAGATCCGGCCGGGGTTGAGGCAGGCGAGCGTCGCGAACGCCTGGGCGATCATCGACGGGTGGTAGCGCATCGTCGGCGTCAGCACGCTGGTGCCGAGCAGCGCGCTCTCCGTGCGCTCGCCGAGCGCGCCGAGCCAGGGCAGGCAGGCCGGGCCGTGGCCGTCGGTGTGCCGGAACGGCTGGAAGTGGTCGGAGATGCCGACGAGCTCGAGCCCGAGCCGCTCGGCCTCGACCGAGAGGTCGAGCAGCCGGCGCGGCGGGAACTGCTCGGCGGACGCCTTGTACCCGAGTTTCAGCGGCATGCCGCGCCCATCTTGGCCAGATCGGCGGGGGTGTCGACGTCGAAGGCGAGCCCGGGCAGGTCGAGGACGACGTGGTCGACGCCGAGCGCGGCGTGCACCGCGGCGCTCTGCGGCTCGCCGAAGTGGGTCTGGACGAGGCCCGGCGGCCGCATCGCGACGGCGTTCGTGCCGCCGTCCTGCGCGCGGGCAATCGCGATTCCGCGCTCGGGGGTTGCCCCGAGCAGTTCCTCGACCTCGTCGGATCGCAGCAGCGGAAGGTCGGCCGAAATCACGGCTGCGAGTGGCGCGGTCACGCGACCCATCGCCTCCGCGATTGCGTCGTTCCAGGGCAGCCCGCCGTCCTGCCAGACCTCGTATCCGTCGAGCGGTTCCTTACAGACGACTGTCACCCGGTCGACGCCCGTTTCCCGGACCACGCCGACGACGTGCGCGAGCAGCGACGCCATCAGCTCCGCGCGCTGCTCGAGATCGAGCTCGCCCGCCAGGCGACTCTTGGGATCCATCGCCTTCAGCGGCACCAGAACGTGGGCGTCCATCCCGTGAGCCTACCGTCGGCACGTATGCTCACCGGGTGCTCGACCGGCCCCTCGAGGAGCTCCTCTCCGAGGCCAGAGGCCTGCGCCGCGGCCCGGTCGTCACCTATTCGCCCAAGGTCTTCATCCCGCTGACGAAGCTCTGCCGGGACGTCTGCCACTACTGCACGTTCGCCGGCCCGCCGAAGCGTGGCGAGCGCGCGTACCTGACGCCCGACGAGGTGCTCGAGATCGCGCGTGCGGGCGCCGCCGCCGGTTGCAAGGAGGCGCTGTTCACGCTCGGCGACAAGCCGGAGCGCCGCTACCGCGTCGCGCGCGAGGAGCTCGCCGCACTCGGCTGCGAGACGACGATCGAGTACCTCGCGCGCATGTGCGAGCTCGTGCTCGAGGAGACGGGCCTCCTGCCGCACGCGAACCCGGGCGTGCTGACGCGCGACGAGCTGGCAATGCTGCGCGAGGTCACCGCCTCGCAGGGGATCATGCTCGAGACCGTCTCCGACCGGCTCTCGGAGCGCGGCGGTCCGCACTTCGGCTCGCCCGACAAGCGCCCCGCCGCCCGGCTGGAGACGCTCCGCCTCGCCGGCAAGGAGCGCGTGCCGTTCACGACGGGGATCCTGATCGGAATCGGCGAGACGCGTGAGGAGCGGATCGAGGCGCTGGAGGCGATCGCCGCGCTCCACCGCGAGCACGGGCACATCCAGGAAGTGATCGTCCAGAACTTCCGGGCGAAGCCCGGTACGAAGATGGCGGAGCACCCCGAGCCGTCGCTCGACGATCTGCTCTGGACGGCGGCGGTCGCCCGGCTGACGCTGCCGGAGGACGTCCACGTCCAGTGCCCGCCGAACCTGAGCTACGACGACTTCCCCCGCCTGCTCGAGGCTGGGATCGACGACTGGGGCGGTGTCTCGCCGGTGACGATCGACCACGTCAACCCTGAGGCGCCCTGGCCGGAGATCGAGCGGCTGCGCGCCGGCACCGAGGCCGCCGGTCTCGCGCTCGCGCCGCGTCTGCCTGTCTACCCCGAGTTCCTCTCCGGCCGGTGGCTTGCCCCGAGCGTGCTCACCCAGGCGCTCCGCTCGGCCGACGGCGACGGGCTCGCCCGTGAGGACGGCTGGTACACGGGCGCCGAGACGCCCGTGCCGTTCGTTCCCCGCGACGCGCTGCCGGTCGACACCGCCGACGAGCTGGGCGAGGACGAGATCGCGCGCCTGTTCGCGGCGCGCGGGGACGAGCTCCACCGCGTCTTTGCCGCGGCCGACCGCCTGCGCCGCGAGGTGAACGGCGACGAGGTCAGCTACGTGGTCACGCGCAACATCAACTACACGAACGTCTGCTACTTCAAGTGCGGCTTCTGCGCGTTCTCGAAGGGAAAGCTCGCCGAGAACCTGCGTGGGCCGGCGTACGTCGTGCCGACCGACGAGATCGTCCGCCGGTCGCGCGAGGCCTGGGAGCGCGGCGGGGTCGAGGTATGCCTCCAGGGCGGCATCCACCCGGGCTTCGACGGTGACTACTACGTCGAGGTGGCCAGGGCGATCAAGGCCGAGCTCCCCGACCTGCATATCCATGCGTTCTCGGCGCTGGAGGTGTGGCAGGGCGCGGCGACGCTCGGTGAGCCCCTCGACACGTATCTCGAGCGCCTGCGCGATGTCGGGCTCGCCTCGCTTCCGGGCACGGCGGCCGAGATCCTCGACGACGAGGTGCGTGCGGTGCTGTGCCCCGACAAGGTGAACACCGCCCAGTGGCTCGAGGTGCACGAGACGGCGCACCGGGTGGGCCTGCGCTCGACCGCGACGATCATGTTCGGGCACGTCGACACGCCCCGGAGCTGGGCGCGTCACCTCCTCCGCATCCGCGAGCTCCAGCAGCGCACCGGCGGCTTCACCGAGCTCGTCCCGCTGCCGTTCGTCCACATGGAGGCGCCGATCTGGCTGAAGGGCGTCGCGCGCTCGGGGCCGACCTTCCGTGAGGCTCTGCTCGTGCACGCCGTCGGGCGGCTCGCACTGCACCCCTGGATCACGAATATCCAGGCCTCGTGGGTGAAGCTCGGGACGGACGGCGCCGCCGCCGCGCTGAACGCCGGCGTCAACGACCTCGGCGGGACGCTGATGAACGAGTCGATCTCCCGCGCGGCCGGGGCGAGCCACGGCCAGGAGATGCCGCCGGAGCTGATGGAGGAGGCGATTCGCGCCGCGGGCCGCGTCCCGCGGATGCGGACGACGCTCTACGGAACACCGGCGCCCGACCGGGTCGCTGCGTCGTTCGGCGCCGCGCCGCTCGTCGAGCCGCTCAACCCGCCGGTCGACACCGCCGTGCTGCGCCGCCCGAAGACGCTCGTCCGTCCCGGCCTCGCCGTCGCGTGACCGACCTCGCCGTCGCGTTCCTGACCGCGCTCGAGCAGGCCGACCTCGTCCGGCGCGGTGAGGTCACCTCTGCGGAGCTCGATCGACCTGTACCTCGAGCGGATCGAGCGGCTCGACCCGGAGATCAACGCCTACGTGACCGTGTGCGCGGACGAGGCGCGCGCAGCCGAGCCGGCAGACGGTCCGTTCCACGGCGTGCCGCTGCCGATCAAGGATCTGAACGAGACCGCCGGCATCCGTACGACGTACTCGTCGCGCGCGTTCGCCGACTACGTGCCGGACTTCGACGGCGCGGTCGTCCGGCGCCTGAAGGAGGCAGGGTTCGTCGTGCTCGGCAAGACGAACACCCCGGAGTTCGGACTGACGGCCGTGACCGAGTCGGAGCTGAACGGCCCGTGCCGCAACCCGTGGGACACGTCCCGGACGCCGGGCGGCTCGAGTGGGGGCGCGGCGGCGGCCGTGGCGGCGGGCCTCGCGCCGGCTGCGCAGGGAAGCGACGGCGGAGGTTCGATCCGGATCCCGGCGTCGTGCTGCGGCCTGTACGGGATCAAGCCGGCGCGTGGGCGGGTCTCACCGGCGCCCTACGGCGGGCTCGAGGGGTTCTCGACGAGCGGTCCGCTGACGCGGTCGGTCGCCGACGCGGCCGCCATCCTGGACGTGATGGCCGGGTACGAGACCGGCGACGCGTACTGGGCGCCGCCGCCCGAGCGGCCGTTCGCCGACGAGGTCGGCCGCGAGCCAGGGAGGCTGCGCGTCGCGGTGACGACGACTCCGCCGATCGACGCACCGGTCGCGCCGGAATGCCTCGCCGCCGTCGAGGACGCCGCCGCGCTGCTCACGGAGCTCGGCCACACGGTCGAGGAGGCGACGCCGGCCTGGGGCGACGACCAGCTGTTCGGCATGTTCATGAAGGTCTGGACGGTGGGGCCGGCGCTGTACCCGCAGTCCGCGGAGCTCTTCGAGCCGGAGACGCGCGCCCTGATCGAGGCGGCCTCCCACCTGGGCTCGGTCGGCTACGTCCAGGCGACGGTCGGGCTGAAGAACATCTCGCGCCGGATCGTCGCGTTCTTCGACGACTACGACCTGCTCCTGACGCCGACGCTCGCGCAGCCGCCGGTGGGGATCGGCGCGCTCGAGGACGACGACCCGTGGGTGCAGTTCGCCAACGCCGGGCGCTTCACGCCGTTCACCCAGGTGGCGAACATCACCGGCCTCCCCGCCGTCTCGTTGCCCCTGTTCTGGAGTGAGGACGGCCTGCCGATCGGCACCCAGCTCGTCGGCCGCCCGGCGGACGAGGCGACGCTGATTCGCGTCTCCGCGCAGCTCGAGCAGGCGCGGCCGTGGCGCGAAAGGCGCGCTCCGGTCAGCTAGACGGCGTTCGGCGGCACACGGCCGTCGAGGAGCACCGCGCGCAGCGCCTCGACGCAGAGCATCCCCATCGCCTCGCGCGTCTCCTGCGTCGCCGAGCCGAGATGAGGGACGAGGACGACGTTCTCGAGAGCGAGCAGACCGGGGTGCACCTCGGGCTCGCGCTCGAAGACGTCGAGCGCGGCTCCGGCGACGCGCCCCTCGGCGAGCGCGGCGACGAGCGCCTCCTCGTCGACGATCGGGCCCCGGCTGACGTTCACGAGCACCGCCGCCGGCTTCATCCGGTCGAGCGCGGCGGCATCGATCAGGTGGCGTGATTCGTCTGTCAGCGGCAGGTGCAGCGAGACGACGTCGGCGGTCTCGAGCAGCTCGTCGAGCGGGATCCCGCTCGAGCGCGTGCTGTGCACGACTTCCATCCCGTGGGCGACCGCCAGCCGCTCGACCGCCTGTCCGATCCGGCCGTGGCCGACCAGCCCGAGGGTCAGTCCGGGCAGTCCGCGTCCCAGCATCAGGTTCGGTGCCCAGATCCACGCCTCGCCTCCGCGGATCAGCCTGTCCCCCTCGGCGACGCGGCGCAGCAGCGAGAGGACGATCGCGATCGTCAGCTCGGCGGTCGTCTCGGTGAGCACGTCGGGCGTGTTGGACACGGTCACCCCGCGGCGGCGGCACGCCTCGACGTCGACGTTGTCGATCCCGACCGCGTAGTCGGCGACGATCCGCAGCTGCGGCCCCGCGGCGTCGAGCAGCTCGTCGTCGACGCGGTCGGTGAGCATCAGCATCAGCCCGTCCTTGCCGGCGACGCGCGCGAGCAGTTCCTCGCGCGAGGGCGGCCAGACCGAGTCGTGCACCTCGACGTCGAACGAAGCTTCGAGCTCATCGCGGACGCGGTCGGGGAAGCGGCGTGAGGCGAAGACCGCCGGTCTCGCCGTCACGCGTGGATGAAGCAGCGGGAGCCGGGCTTCCCGTTCACCGTGGTCTCCTTCGTGAAGCCCCAGAGTTTCAGGACCGCGCCGGGAATCCGGTTCTCGCACAGCTCGCCGCCGGTGTCGCCCTGGTCGGACCAGTCCGGCTGGCCGAGCGGACGGACGAACGTCTCCGGCTGGTCGCCGAGCGCCGCGAACGTCGCCGCCGCCCACTCGTAGCCGCCGTAGCGCGCGTAGAACACGCTCCCGGCTTCCGGGCCGGCGTCGTCGGTGGTGTGGCAGGCGGCGTACGCCGTGTGCAGGTTGACCCGGTCGGGACCGCCGATCCGCAGGTTCTGCGCGCGTGACCACGAGCCGACGACGTTCGACGAGTCGAACCGCCAGCTGCACATCCGCGCGTGGGCGGTCGGCAGCTTCCGCTCGCAGAACGCGGTCACCTTCGCGGTCTCCGCCCTGGCGAGCGCCTTCGCCTCGACCTGCGGCGTGAGGACGCCGTCCTTTGCCATCAGGAACCAGCCCGCGGTGTTGATGAACTGGAACGCGGCGGCGTGGTTCTTCCCGCCGCTGCTCATCAGCGCGTAGCCGTAGAGGTCGGGCGGCGGCGTCGTGCGGAAGCTCTTCTGGCAAAGCCGCTGGATCTGGGCTCCGGGATAGGCCTTCTGCGCCGCGACCTGCAGGCTGAGCGGGAGCGGGGATGCAGCGGCGGCGAGCGGCGCGAGCACCGCGGCCGCGGTCACGGTGAGCAGGAGCCGTTTCATTGCTAGATCACCTCCGCGTCCGGATCGTTGGCGGGGTCGGCGTCGGCGAGCACGTCGCTGGACCATTCCCGTTTCTTCCACGCGGGAACCGGAGTCCGGCACTCGTCGTGGGGCACGAAGCGCGATCGCTGGACAAGCCGATACTCGTGAATGTAGCGCGGGCAGTTCGGGAAGACCTCGGTCGCCTCGACCCGCACGACGAGCTGCGCCTCGGGGTACTCCGCGAGCAGCGGGTCGTCGTCTGCCACGGACGCGACGCCGTTCAGCCGGATCCGCTTCCGTTGCTCGAAGTCGATGAACAGCAAGCCGACGTGCGGGTTGACCGTGGCGTTCCCGGCGGTCAGGTACATGCCGTTGCCGTCATAGGACGGAAAGGCGATCGTGCGCTCGTCGAGGACGCGGACGAACCCGGGCTCCCCGCCCTTGTACGAGCACTGCGGCCGGCCCTCGGCGTCGGCGGTGGCGATGAAGAACATGTCGCAGCCCTCGATGAAGGCGCGGTCGTCGTCGTCGATCGTCTCGCGGACGATCCGCTCCTCGATCCGGTCGGCCAGCCGTCGCGTGTCGAAACGGTCCTGCAGCCTTCGGCTGGCGTCGTGGTAGAGGCCCACGGGGCCATCGTAGGCCGCCGTGGGCCTTCGTGCGATCACGGGACGACGATCGAGAAGCCCTGATCCTGGGCGACCGAGATCGCGCCGTCGCGGTTCCACGCATTGACGCCGATGCCGTTCGTGCCGCAGCCGAACGTCCACTGCAGCGAGACGCTCTTCCCGCCTCCGTCGGAGGTGGGCGAGAGCAGCACCTGGTGGACGCTGTCCGCGTCGAGCTTCGGGTTCAGCCACGCAGTACTGGCGGGCGTTGGGCTTAAGCCGCAGACCTGTGCCTTGCAGTTGACCGCCTTCGGCTTGCTCTTGCCCAACGAGAATGCCGCGCCGGTGGGGGTGCCCGATCCTATGACCCGGGGCGGCAGGTGCGCTCCGTGGACGACACCTGCACGCCGGACACCGCCACGCCGACGTCGCGGGACGGCCCGGGGTTCGGGCCGAGCGGTGGGCCGGCGATCGTCGCGGACCGCCCGGACGTGAGTCTGACGTCGGCGTGCCCTCCGGCCGGCACGCAGACGGTGATGGTCGAGACGGCACGCGTGCCCGGCGCCGCCGACCCCGGCGTTCCGCCGAGTCGGAAGCGGACTGTGTCGGTCGCCTCGGGTGGCGAGTCGAGCAGCACCTGCAGTCGAACGCGCTCGGACCGCCGGTGGGAGGCGGAGTAGACCCGAATCGTCACGGGACGGCCGGGCGTGGTCCATCCGTCGGTGTCCAGGCCCCTCGTCGCCCAGCGCGCGCGATACGGCCGGTCGACGATGCTGAGCACGAGTCCGGCGTTCGCTGCCGCCTGCTCGCCCCGGATCGCGAAACGCGCGTCGTTCGGCGCGGAGAGCAGGTAGTCCGGGGTCTGGCCCGTTCCCGGAAACCGCCCGGTGGCGAAGTCCAGGTGCAGAACCTGAGCCGGAAACGGGGTGTACGTGAACGTCCCGTCGGGAACGACAAACGCCCGACGGGCCGTGTCGTTCCAGAACTCTGTATCCCACCAGAGGATCGCGCTCTGGCCCCAGTCGCGCGAGATCGGATACGCGAGCAGCGCGACGCTCCGTTCGGCCGGGACGGTGCGGTCGATCCAGTTCCGCACCCGGTCCTGGCCCGTGACCGGCACGCCGAGCGGTGTGTTGCTCCCGAGCAGGCGCTCGAACGCGTATCCGGTGACGCTTCCGCAATAGGCGAAGACGGCGACGACGACCGCGACCAGGGCCGCACGCCGTGGAACGAAGGCCAGGCAGAGGCAGATCACGCCGAGCACGAGGCCGCCGAGCGCGACGAAGCCTCCGGCCGGCAGACCACCGGACGTGTCGTGGATCACGCCGTTGACGACCGACTCGGGTGAGTCGACCCAGAGGCCGGCGGCGGGAGCGAAGTCGGCGAAGAGGGCGGTCGCGGTGAACACAAGCGTCACCGCGGCGATCCCCACCAGCGGCAGGCGCTCGCGCGTCAGGCAGACCGCCGTGGCGAGGAGGAGCAGCGGTGCGAGGTAGAAGAGGTACCGGTCGCGCACGACGTCCGGCCCGCCGAAACGCACGTCGTACGAGGCGGTCTCCAGCGCGAGGACGGGGAGTGCGATCGCGGTCAGGGCGGCGAAGGCGCGCAACCGCACCGGGCCGCCGCGCAACGCCGAGTACGCCCAGCCCGCTCCCAGCAACAGAGGAACGATCCCGATTCCGACCGCGAGCACGTCGACGTGAACGGCGGCCGACTTGAAGGCGATCGCGGGCAGCACCGAGCCCTGCGTCGCCGTCACCCCGTAGTCCCCGAGCAGCCGGTGCGCCTGGCCGAGCCCGCCGAGCACGGCCACGACGACGATCCCGGCCGCGTAGGCGGCCGCAAGCCAGCGGTGCCGGGCTGCCGCCTGTCGCGGCCCGTCGACGACGATTGCGGCAATCGGGAGGACGGCGGCGAGGAAGAGAAACTGCGGCCGCGTGAGGAAGGCGAGGAGCAGAGCGACGGCGGCGACCGCGTCCCGCTTGCCCGACGGCTCTGAGAGTGCGACGTGGCAGGCGAGCACGGCCCAGACGAACACGGGGTAGGCAGCCGGTTCGGACATGACGAACGCGGCGTTGACGGCCCACGGCAGCGTGACGCCCAGCAGCGAGACGACGAGGGCCAGGCGCGGAGTGACGACGCGCCGTCCGAGCAGGTAGATGGGTACCGCCGCGCTCGCGAAGAACACGGCGTTGACCACATGGGCCGCCCGGTAGGCGTCGACGGCGTCGAGGCCGGCGTAGAACGGCGACAGCAGCACGGGGTAGACCACGCCGAGGAACCCGACACGGGTGCCGTGCAGCGTCGGCACCGGCGACCCGCTCGTGCCGATGTGGTGAGCGAGCTTCACGTAGAGGAGCTCGTCCGTCATCACGACCCACTCGTGGACGCGGGTCGTGCCGGTCGCGAGCACGGCGGAGACTCCGACGACGATCGCCGTCAAGCCGACCCACGGACGGAGAAGGAGTGACACGCGGACCCTCGCGGGACGCATCGTCTGAGGCTAGATGGTCTCCGTCTAGCCGGTCGAGTACTCGTCCGCGATCGCGAGCACCTCGTCGACGATCTCGAGGCCCTCGTCGAGCTCCTCGCGAGTGATCGTCAGCGGCGGGGTGATCGCGAAGACGTTCCAGTGGATGAACGGGTAGAGACCGCGCTCGAGGCAGGCCTTCATGATCCGCGCGACCGGCGCGGCCGCCTCGCCGCCGGCGTTGTACGGGACGAGCGGCTCGCGCGTCTCGCGGTTGCGGACGAGCTCGAGGCCCCAGAACAGGCCGAGCCCGCGCACCTCGCCGACCGACGGGTGTTTCTCGGCGAGGGCGGGAAGGGCGGTCGCCAGGTACTCGCCCATCGCCGCCGCGTTCTCGACCACGCCCTCGTCACGGAAGATCCCGATCGACGCGACCCCGGCCGCGCAGGCGAGCGGGTGGCCGCTGTAGGTGAGCCCGCCGCCGAAGAACCGGTCCTTGATCCCGTCGTAGACGTGGTCCCGCACGGTCATCGCACCGAGCGGGACGTAGCCGGAGTTGATCCCCTTCGCGGTGGTGATGATGTCGGGGACGACGTCCCAGTGGTCGACTGCGAACCACCTGCCCGTGCGGCCGAAGCCGGCCATCACCTCGTCGGTGATCAGCAGGATGCCGTGGCGGTCGCAGGTCTCGCGAATCGACCGCAGGTAGCCGTCGGGCGGGACGATGATCCCGTTCGTCCCTGTGACCGTCTCGAGCATCACCGCCGCCACCGTGTGCGGCCCCTCATACATGAGGATCTCCTCGAGGTGCGGCCCGCCCGAGCAGACGGGGCACGGGTCAGGATGGCCGGCAGGGCAGCGGTAGGTGTACGGGTCGAACATGCGCACGAAGCCCGGGACGCCCGGCTCGGCGGCCCAGCGGCGCGGATCGCCGGTCGCGGTCACCGCGGCCGCGGTCGCCCCGTGGTACGAGCGGTAGCGGACGATGATCTTGTCGCGGCCGCTCACCCAGCGCGCGAGCTTGATCGCGTTCTCGTTCGCCTCGGCGCCGCCGTTCGTGAAGAAGGTGTGGTTCAGGTCGCCGGGCATCACCTCGGCGACGAGCCGCGCGAGCTCGGAGCGCTTGTCGTTCGCGAGGCTCGGCGCGATCGTGCAGAGCACGTCCGCCTGCTCCTTGATCGCCGCGACCATCCGCGGGTGCTGGTGGCCGAGCGCCAGGTTGACGAGCTGGGCTGCGAAGTCGAGGTAGCGCTTGCCGTCGTAGTCCCAGAAGTAGCGGCCCTCGGCGCGCTCGACGGGGATCGGGCTGAGCGCGGACTGCACCGACCACGAATGGATCAGGTGGGCGCGGTCGTCGGCGACGACGCGGTCGCCGTCGGCCTGTTTCGACTCGGTGACGGCCATCGGGCGAATCCTACGCGCTACGCTCCCCATGACAATTCGAGGAGGAGAGCACGATGACGGAGACGATCGCACCCCCGACGGCGAAGCCGATCCACCACTGGGTCGGAGGCAGGAGCGTTCCCGGCACATCGGGGCGCAGCGGCCCGGTCTGGAACCCGGCAACGGGGGAGCAGTCGGGCGCGGTCGATTTCGCGACCGTCGAGGAGGTCGACGCCGCCGTCCAGGTGGCGAAGGAGGCGTTCCGCACCTGGCGCGAGGTCTCGCTCGCCCGCCGGGCGGAGCTCTTCTTCCGGATCCGCGAGCTCGTCAACGAGCACCGCGCCGACATCGCGCGCTTCCTCACGCTCGAGCACGGCAAGGTCACCTCCGACGCGCTCGGCGAGGTCGCTCGTGGCCTCGAGGTGATCGAGTTCGCCTGCGGGATCCCGACCCTCCTCAAGGGCGAGTACTCCGAGCAGGCCTCGACCGGGATCGACGTCTACTCGATCCGCCAGCCGCTCGGCGTCGTCGCCGGGATCACGCCGTTCAACTTCCCCGCGATGGTGCCCATGTGGATGTGGGCGCCGGCGATCGCCTGCGGCAACACGTTCGTGCTCAAGCCCTCCGAGAAGGACCCCTCGGCGTCGGTCTACACCGCCGAGCTGCTCAAGGAGGCCGGGCTGCCCGACGGCGTCTTCAACGTCGTCCACGGCGACAAGGTCGCGGTCGACGCGATCCTCGAGCACCCCGACGTCGCCGCCGTGTCGTTCGTCGGCTCGACGCCGATCGCGCGCTACGTCTACGAGACCGGCACGAGCAAGGGCAAGCGCATGCAGGCGCTCGGCGGGGCGAAGAACCACATGATCGTCCTCCCCGACGCCGACATCGACATGGCCGCCGACGCCGCCGTCTCGGCCGCGTACGGGTCGGCCGGCGAGCGCTGCATGGCCGTCTCGGTCGTCGTCGCCGTCGGCGAGGTCGCCGATCCGCTGATCGCGGCGATCCAGGAGCGGCTGCCGAAGGTCAAGGTCGGCCCGGGGCTCGAGGAGGGCAACGAGATGGGCCCGCTGATCACGCGCGAGCACCGCGACAAGGTCGCGGGCTACCTCGACAGCGCCGCCGAACAGGGCGCGACGGTGATCGCCGACGGCCGCGAGCTCGAGGTCGAGGGCGACGGCTTCTTCCTCGGGGTCTCGCTGATCGACGAGGTCACGACCGACATGGACTGCTACCGCGACGAGATCTTCGGACCGGTGCTCGGTGTCGTCCGGGCGGCCACCTACGACGAGGCGGTCGCGCTCGTCAACGAGAACCCGTACGGGAACGGCACGGCGATCTTCACCCGTGACGGCGGCGTCGCCCGCCAGTTCCAGTTCGACGCGCAGGCGGGCATGGTCGGCGTGAACGTCCCGATCCCGGTGCCCGTGGCGTACTACTCGTTCGGCGGGTGGAAGGCGAGCCTCTTCGGCGACCGGCACATCTACGGGCCGGAGGGGATCGACTTCTACACGCGCGGCAAGGTGGTCACGTCGCGCTGGCCGGATCCGGCGACCTCGAAGGTCGACCTGGGGTTCCCGCAGACGCGCTGAGGGAACGGCCTAGACGACGACGGCGGCGTCGCCGACGGCAACTGCGCCGGCTTCGACCACCCGGCAGTTCACGCCGCGAAGCCGCAGGTCGCGGTGGTCGTTCACCCACGTCAGCGCGTCGAGCCCGAAGCGTTCGCGAAACTTCTTGCAGCCCGTGTGCGGCGCGGGGCTCACCTCGAGGAGTGCGCTGCCGAGGCGCAGGCGCGCGCCGACGGGGAGGGCCTCCTCCGAGAGGTCGAGGTCGACGAGGAAGTTGTCGCCGGGCGCGTCGAGCGGGACGCCGACACCGGCGATGAGCTCGGCGACTCGCACGTTCATCAGCGTGATCTGGGCATCGGTGTCGGGCCGTTCGCCCGTCGCCCAGCGGTCGCCCTCGACCCCGCCGTCCACGGTCACCTCGACCCGCTCCGGGGTCTCATGGACGCCGTCGCCCTTGCGGACGCAGATCAACCGCACCGCGCCGTTCGAACGTGGTGCGGCCTCGGCCGCGGCCCATGCCGCCTCGAGCTCACGCGACGTTGGATTCGGCGCCGGGCGCCGCGTCGTCCAGGGCGTCGAGGTAGCGCTGGAGCGCCTCCTGCCGGCGCCGGCTCACCACCATCTCCTCCTCGAGCCGTACGATCTCCGCCTCGTTGCCCTCGCGCAGCTCGGCCGCCCATCGCTCGTCGTCCTCCTCGGCCTCGTCGCCGGTGAGCTCGAGCCACTCCTCCTCGAGACCCTCCCGCTCGACCACCGGGCCGCCGTGCAGCGCCCCGCGGATGAGGCTCGACGTCCTCGGGGAGCATCCTCGCGAACACCTCGCTCGTCGACTCCCGCGCCGTCGAGCTCGACGATGATCCTGTTGCGCTCCTCCAGCAGCGCAACAGCCCGGTCGCGCTCGACCTCGAGCTCGTCCGCTCACCTGGCGCCGGCGTTCGGCGCGTGCGATCGCGACCCGGTCCACGCGCAGAACGATAGTCGGGACGATCCGGTCACGCCCGGCGGCCGTGGGCGTTGGCGTCTCGGATTGCATACTGTATTTTCCTGCCGTGGCAGGAATGGTCGGAAACGGAGAGGGGCTGGTGCGGAACGCGAGCGTAGCCGCGACCGAGCTGATCAGGGAGGCGATCCTCGACGGCCGGCTCGAGCCGGGGCAGCGCCTGAAGGAGGAGGAGCTCGCCAGGCAGCTCGGGATCAGCCGGACGCCCGTGCGGGAGGCGCTCCTGATGCTCCAGGTCGAGGGCCAGGTGGACGCCACGCCGAACCGCGGTGCGGTGGTGCGCGTCCACACGCCGGACGACCTGCACGACCTCTACGACCTGCGCGCGCTGCTCGAGGGTCACGCCGCCCGACGGGCCGGGGCGAGGATCACCGGGCCCGAGGTGAAGCAGCTGCGTGAGAGCTGCGAGCGCTTCGACGCGCTCGGCCCCGGCGAGGATCTCCGCGAGCTCGTCCGGGAGAACCTCTTCTTCCACAGCACGATCCTCGACGTCGCCGGGAGCGCGCGGCTGGCCGGCATGGTCCGCCGGGTGATCCAGCTCCCGCTCGTCTACAAGTCCTACATCTGGTACTCGCCCGACCAGAAGCGGATCTCGTCCCACTACCACCGGCAGATCGTCAACGCGCTCGAGACCGGCGACGGAGAGCGCGCCGAGCTGATCATGAAGGAGCACGTCTTCGAGGCGAGAGACCTCCTCGTCGCCGAGCTGCGGGCCGGCACGCCGGCGGCTCCCGCCGAGGTGGGCGAGTGAGCGACACCGTCTCGGCGCCCGACGGCGACGCGCGCCTGACCGACGGCCCCGGCCCGCTCGCGGGCGTCCGGGTCGTCGAGCTCGGGATGCTGCTCGCAGGCCCGTTCACCGGGCGACTGCTCGGCGACATGGGCGCTGAGATCATCAAGGTCGAGCCGCCCGGGCCAGCCCGACCCGATGCGCGACTGGGGTCACGCCCGCTACGAGGGCCGGTCGCTCTGGTGGCCGGTGCAGTCCCGCAACAAGAAATGCGTGACGCTGAACCTGCGCGAGGAGCGTGGCCAGGAACTGCTGCTCGAGCTGGTCAAGCAGAGCGACGTGCTCGTCGAGAACTTCCGTCCCGGGACGCTGGAGAAGTGGAATCTCGCGCCCGAGCGCCTGTGGGAGGCGAACCCGAAGCTCGTGATCGCACGCGTGTCCGGCTACGGGCAGACCGGGCCATACGGCCCGCGCGCCGGCTTCGCCTCGGTCGCCGAGGCGATGGGCGGGATGCGGTACATCAACGGCTTCCCGGACGAGCCGCCGCCCCGCATCCACATCTCGCTCGGCGACTCGCTGGCGGCCATGTTCGCCGTCCAGGGGATTCTGGCCGCGCTCTACTGGCGCGACTCGCTCGGCGGTGGCCGCGGCCAGGTCGTCGACGTGTCGCTGATGGAGGGCTGTTTCGCGCTGCTCGAGAGCATGGTCCCGGAGTACGACCGGCTCGGCATCGTCCGCGGGCCTGGCGGCACGGGGCTGAAGGGTGTCGCACCCTCGAACATCTTCAAGTCGAGCGACGACAAGTGGATGGTGATCGCCGCGAACGCCGACAAGGTCTACCGGCGGCTCTGCGAGGCGATGGGGCAGCCGGAGCTCGCCGACGACGCGCGGTTCGACACCCACTTCGCGCGCGGCGAGAACCAGGAGGAGCTCGAGGGGATCGTCTCCGCCTGGGCAGGGCAGCACACCGCGGCCGAGATCGACCGCGTCCTCAACGAGGCCGGGGTGATCTGCGGGCCGATCTACACGATTGCCGACATCTTCGAGGACGAGCAGTTCAAGGCCCGCGACATGCTGCTGAAGCACGAGGACCCCGAGTTCGGCGAGTACATCGGCCCGGGAATCGTCCCGAAGTTCTCCGAGACGCCGGGCGAGGTCCGCTGGTCGGCGACCTGGGAGGAGGGCAGCCACAACCGCGACGTCTACGGCGGCCTGCTCGGCCTCTCCGACGACGAGCTGGCCGAGCTGAAGGAGCAGAACGTCCTGTGACCGTGACGATCTGCGACGTCTGCCCCCGCGACGGGCTCCAGAACGAGGAGAAGCTGCTCGATCCGGACACGCGGGCAGAGCTGGTCAATCAGCTCGCGGTGGCGGGGCTTCCGCGCATCGAGGCGGTCAGCTTCGTCAACCCGGCGCGGGTGCCGCAGATGGCGGGGGCGGAGGAGGTCGTCGCGGCGATCGACCGCCGGGAGGGTGTCGTCTACGCCGGCCTGGTGCTGAACGAGCGCGGCTACGACCGCCTGGCCGGGACCGGCCTCGACGAGGTGCATGTCGCGTTCGCCGCGACCGAGACCTTCAACCGCAAGAATCAGAACGCGTCACCGGCGGAGTCCCTCGAGGTGGCGAAGCGCATCGTCGAGCGCGCCCACGCGGACGGCATCCGGGCGACAGTCACGATCGGCGTCTCGTTCGGCTGCCCGTTCGAGGGTGCGGTGGATCCTGGTGACGTGCTCCGCTTCGCGGAGTCGCTCGCAGGAGCCGGCGCCGACGAGATCGTCCTGGCGGACACTGTCGGAGTTGCGTGCCGCGACAGGTGAAGCACCTGGTCGCCGAGGCCGTCGAGCTCGGCAAGCCGGTGGGAGTGCATCTGCACAACACCCGCAACACCGGCTTCGCGAACGCGTACGCGGCAATCGAGGCCGGCGCGACGGTGCTCGACGCGTCCGTCGGCGGCGTCGGCGGCTGCCCGTTCGCCCCGCGCGCGACGGGAAACATCTGCACGGAGGACCTCGTCTACATGCTTCACGGCGAGGGCGTCGAGACCGGCATCGACCTCGATGCGCTCATCTCCGTCGCCGAGTGGCTCGAAGGACAGCTCGGGCGGGAACTACCTGGACAGGTGTACCGGGCCGGCACGTTCGCGCCGGTCGCGGGCTAACCGACAAGAGAGGGAGACAACGACATGGCGTACAGGCTCGGGGTCGACGTGGGGGGAACCTTCACCGACCTCTTTCTGGTCGGCGACGAGGACGGTGGCGGCCGGTACCGGGTGAAGACCCCGTCGACGCCGGCCGATCCGTCGGAGGGCGTCCTCACCGGCGTTCGCCGCATCTGCGAGGAGGCGGGTATCGACGTCGGCGAGGTGCAGAACATCCTGCACGGGACGACGGTCGCAACGAACGCGGTGCTCGAGTCGAAGGGCGCGCGCGTCGGCCTGATCACGACCCAGGGTTTCCAGCAGATCTTGCACCTCGCGCGGTCGCAGACACCGGGCCCGCTCGCGGGCTGGATCATCATGATCAAGCCCGACCCGCCCGCCTCGCTCGCGGACACCCGCGAGGCGGTCGAGCGGCTGGACGCGCGCGGTGAGACGATCACCCCCGTCGACACCGCCCAGGTCGAGGGAATCGTCCGCGATCTCGTCGATTCGGGCGTCGAGACGCTGACGATCGCGCTGATCAACTCCTACGTGAACGGGGCGCACGAGCGGCAGATCGGCGAGATCGTCGAGCGCCTGTACCCGGGTTTCCCGGTCACGCTGTCGTCCGAGGTGCTGCCCGAGTTCCGCGAGTACGAGCGCGCGCTGACGGCGTGCATGAACTCGTACGTCCGGCCGAAGGTGGCGGCCTACGTCAACCGCCTCCAGGAGCACCTGACCGGGATCGGCGCCAAGGCCGACGTGAACATTCTCCGCTCCGACGCGGGGCTGATGACGACCCGTGAGGCCGCACGCAACCCGATCTACGGCGTGCTCTCGGGCCCGTCTGGCGGCGTCGCCGGTGCGCTGTTCGTCGCCGGCAAGGCCGGGTTCGACGACATCCTCACGTTCGACATGGGTGGAACGTCCACCGACGTCGCGCTGTGCCAGGACGGCCAGCCCACGATCGGGCGCGAGACCGCGATCGGCCACTTCCGCATCAAGGTGCCCTCGGTGAACGTGCATACGGTCGGCGCCGGCGGCGGCTCGATCGCGCATGTGCCGGGGTTGACGAAGGCATTGCGCGTCGGCCCGCAGTCGGCCGGCGCCGAGCCCGGGCCCGCCGCGTACGGCAAGGGCGGCACCGAGCCGACGGTCACCGACGCGAACGTCGTGCTCGGCCACCTGCCGCCGAGCCTGCTCGGCGGCGAGATGGCGCTCGACGTCGAGGCGGCCCGAGCGGCCGTCCAGACGGTCGCCGACGAGATGGGCCTCGAGTCGGCCGAGCAGGCCGCCGAGGGGATCATCGCGATCGTCAACGAGAACATGGCGGGCGCACTGCGGCTCGTCTCGGTTCAGCGCGGCCACGATCCGCGCGACTTTGCGCTGGTCGCCTACGGCGGCGCCGGACCGCTACACGCCAACGCGCTCGCGGAGCTGATGGGGTCGTTCCCGGTGATCGTGCCGCCGGCGCCCGGATTGCTCTGCGCGATCGGCGACCTCGTCGCCGACTTCCGCGACGAGTTCGCGCAGACGTACATCCGGCTGATGGCCGAGGCGAGCGGGGGCGAGGTCGCCGACATCCTCGACGGGCTGGGTGGACAGGCGACAGCGTGGCTCGAAGGCGAGGGAATCGCCGGCGACGCCCGGCGGGTCGTCCACACCGCGGACATGCGCTACCACCGCCAGGGCTACGAGATCCCGGTCGCGCTCGACCCCGCCGACGTGCGGGCGAACGGCCTCGGCGACCTGGAGGAGCGGTTCAACGCGATGCACGAGCAGCTGTACGGCTTCCGGATGCCCGGAACCGCGTGCGAGATCGTCAACCTGCGCGCGGTCGGCTACGGCGCGGTGCCGAAGCCCGAGCTGCCGGTCGGGCAGGTGGGATCGAGCGACGCCTCGGGGGCGATCGTGGACGAGCACGAAGTCGTGTTCGACGGTAAGCGCCTCCCGACGAAGATCTACGACCGCGCGAAGCTCCAACCGGGCGCTGTGCTCGACGGCCCGGCGATCGTGACCGAGTTCGACTCGACGACGGTCGTGCTGCCGGGCTACCGGGCGACCGTCGACGCGAACTTCAACCTTCTGATCACCCCCAACGACTGAGCGAGGGAGAGATGGCAGCCACTGAAGAGCTCCGGATCGCAGAGATCCCAGATGTCGAGGTCGACCCGGTCACCCTCGACATCATCGAGGGCGCGCTGAAGAGCGCCCGGTACGAGATGGACGCCGTGCTCTTCCGCTCGGCGATGAGCCCCGTGATCAGGGAGCAGCACGACGAGTTCCCGATGATCACCGACCCGCGCGGCCGGATGGTCGTCGGGCAGTTCGGCGCCTACATCAACGAGATGATGGAGACGTGGGACCGGGGCGTGTACCCGGGCGACGTGATCCTCACCTCCGACCCGTTCAAGTGCTCCGCGTCGATCTCGCACACGAACGACTGGCTCGTGCTGGTCCCGATCTTCTACGAGGACGAGCTCGTCGGCTGGTCCTCGCAGTTCGGCCACATGATGGACGCCGGCGGGCCGCTTCCCGGCTCCCTGCCGACGGGCGCGAAGACGATCTTCGAGGAGGGGATCATCATCCCGCCGGTCAAGATCATCGAGCGCGGCGTCCCGCAGGAGGACGTCCTGAAGGTGATCTTCAACAACGTCCGCCTGCCCGAGATGAACCGCGCCGACCTGTTCGCGATCGTCGCCGGCTGCCGGGCGGGCGAGAAGCGCGTGATGGAGCTGTGCGAGCGCTTCGGGAAGGAGACGTACCTCGCCGGCCTGCAGGCGCTGCTCGACCGCACCTACGAGGCGATGCGAACGCTGATCAACCTCGCCATCCCGGAGGTGCCGCAGTCGTTCGAGGACTGGATCGACGACGACGGCCTCGGCAACGGGCCGTTCAAGATGAAGCTGACGATCTGGCGCGAGGGCGACCAGGCCTTCTTCGACTGGTCGGGCACCGACCCGCAGGCCATCGGCCCGATCAACTTCTACCTCTCCGAGGGCATGTTCAAGATGTTCATCGGGATCTACCTGATCATGGTCAACGATCCCCAGATCCTCTTCAACGACGGCTTCTACCCGCTCCTGCACGTCGTCATGCCCGAGGGGTCGCTGCTGCGGCCGCGCTTCCCCGCCGCGCTCGGCTGTCGCACCCACGCGCTCGCACGGCTCTTCGACGTGCTCGGCGGGGCGCTCGTCAAGCAGGCGCCGGAGCTGAACACCGCGGCCGGGTACGGCACCAGCCCGTACATGCTCTACTCGGGCTGGGACGGGAAGGGCGAGTTCTTCTACTCGATGGAGATCCTGTACGGCGGGATCCCGGGGCGGCCGATCGGCGACGGCATGGACGGCCACTCGTGGTGGCCGCTGTTCGAGAACATCCCGACCGAATACCTGGAGGCGTACTACCCGATGCGGATCGACGGCTACACGACGGTCACCGACAGCGGCGGCGCCGGCCTCCACCGCGGCGGCAACGGCGTCGAGAAGCGCTACGTCTACCTGGAGCCCGGCGAGGTGTCGATCCACGACGACCGCTGGCTGACGCGGCCGTGGGGCGTGCTGGGCGGCGAGCCGGGCGGACGCTCGGAGAAGATCCTCCGCCGCACCGACGGCAGCGAGGAGCGGTTGCCCTCGAAGTGCGACCACGTCGTCGTCGAGCCGGGCGACATGCTCGTCTACCGCACCGCCGGGGGCGGCGGCTGGAAGGATCGGCTCGACCGGCCCGTCGAGGCCGTCGTTCGCGACGTGTCGTTCGGGCTCGTCTCGCGCGAGCAGGCGACGGCGGGCTACGGCGTCGTGCTGAACGACGACGGCAGCGCCGACGAGCCCGCGACCGAGGCGGAGCGCGTCCGTCAGCGGGAGGAGCGCGGCGAGGCGCTGTCGTTCGACTTCGGCCCGCCGCTCGAAGAGGTGCTGGCGAACTGCAAGGAGGAGACGGGTCTCGAGCCGCCCGTGCCGGCGACGCCGCTGCGCTGGTCGCCGCTCGAGCCGGGTGACCAGCGCACTCGCCCGCGTTCGCGCCGGCGACGGGATCCCGGAGCCGACGAGCACGTGAAGCACGACGGCTTTCACGGCAGGGCCGGGTTCGGAACGCGCCCGGCCCTGCTCGTGATCGACGTCACCCGCGGCTTCACCGATCCGGCCTCGCCGCTCGTCTGTGACCTCGACGGGTGCGTCGCGGCGATCGCGCGGGCTGCTCGACGCATTCCGGCAGGCGGGCCTGCCCGTCGTCTTCACGACCGTCTCCTACGACGACTTCGGCAAGGAGGCCGCGGCCGTCTTCATCGAGAAGGTCCCGGCCCTGCTCGTGCTCGAGCCGGGAAGCGAGCTCGTCGAGATCGATCCGCGCATCGCCCCGATCGAGGGGGAGCCGGTCCTGACGAAGTACTTCGCCTCGGCCTTCTTCGGCACGACGCTCGGCAGCCTGCTCGCGACCGCCGGGTGCGACACGGTGGTCGTCACCGGTGCCTCGACCTCGGGCTGCGTCCGGGCGACCGCCGTCGACGCGCTCCAGCACGGATACCGGGTCGTGGTGCCGCGCGAGGCGGTCGGCGACCGGAACCCGGCGGCGCACGAGGCCAACCTCTACGACATCGACGCGAAGTACGGCGACGTCGTCCCGGTCGAAGAGGTCGTCGCGCACCTCGAGGAGCTCGTTGGCGCACACGCTCGCTGAGAAGATCCTGCTCGCCCACTGCGACGCCGACGACGTCCGGCCGGGCGACGTCGTGATGGTCCGCTGCGACGTCGTCATGGCGAACGACGTCAGCGGCCCCGTTGCGTTCCGCGCAGATGGAGAAGATGGGCGTGGAGCGCGCGTTCGACCCGTCGAAGGTGGTGATGGTCGCCGATCACTTCGCGCCGGCGAAGGACGCCCGCTCGGCCGAGCTCCAGCAGCGGCTGAAGGAGTGGTCGGAGGCGCAACGGCGTGACGTTCTTCGACCAGGGCCGCGGCGGGATCGAGCACGCGCTGCTCTGCGAGGAGGGCTGGATCGGGCCCGGCAGCGTGGTCGCGGGCGGCGACTCGCACACGTGCACGTACGGCGCTCTCGGCGCATTCGGCACCGGCCTCGGCTCGACCGACATCGCCGTACTGCCTCGCCTTCGGCGAGTTCTGGCAGACCGTGCCCTCGACGATCCGGGTCGAGTTCACCGGCGAGAAGCGCGCGTTCGTGACCGGGAAGGACCTGATCCTCGCGGTGATCGGCGAGATCGGCGTCGGCGGTGGCACGAACGCGGCGCTCGAGTTCGTCGGCGACGGGGCCGAGGCGCTCTCGATCGACGAGCGGCTGGCCGTGTCGAACATGGCGGTCGAGGCCGGTGCGGAGACGGGGATCTTCCCGGCGGACGAGATGATCGCCGCGTACCTGGACGGCCGGACCGACCGGCCGTGGAGCGCCGAGCGCTCCGACCCGGACGCCGAGGTCGCGCAGGAGATCGGCATCGACCTGTCGTCGCTGGACCCGCTCGTCGCCCTGCCGCACCTGCCCGGCAACGTCGTCCCGCTGGCGGAGGCGCTCGGCACGAGGATCGACCAGGCGTACATCGGCAACTGCTCGAACGGGACGATCACCGACCTGCGCCAGGCCGCGGAGATCCTGCGCGGCCGCACGCGTGCACCCGCGGCTGCCGCGCGATCGTCGTCCCGGCGACGCAGCGGATCTACCGCCAGGCGCTCGCAGAGGGCCTGCTCGACGTGTTCGTCGAGGCCGGCGCGAGCGTCTCGACGCCGACCTGCGGCGCCTGCTTCGGCGGCCACATGGGCGTGCTCGCCGCCGGTGAGCGCGCGGTCGCGACGACGAACCGCAACTTCAGGGGCCGGATGGGCTCGGGGGAGGCCGAGGTCGATCCTCGCCAACGCGTACGTCGCGGCCGCAGCCGCGGTCGCGGGCGAGCTCGTCGACCCGGCCGAGGTGTCGCGGGGGCGCCCGCATGATCATCGAGGGCCGTGCCGTCGTGATCCCCGGCGACGATGTCGACACCGACGTCATGTACCCCGGGCAGTTCCTGAACATCGACGATCCGGAGCTGATGAAGCCGTACCTGTTCGAGGGCTTCGACCCGTCGCTGCGCGACCAGCTCGGCGACGATGCGATCATCGTCACCGGCCGCAACTTCGGAATCGGCTCGTCCCGCGAGCACCCCGTGCAGGCCCTGAAGGCGTGGGGCGTGCAGGCGGTCGTCGGGCCGAGCTTCGCGCGGATCTTCCGCCGCAACTGCGTCAACCTCGGGATTCCGATCATCGAGGCACCGGAGGCGGCGCGGCCGCCGCGACGCCCGGCTCGCGGATCCGCATCGACACCGACACGGGCGACATCGACGTCGACGGTCGGCGCTTCCGGGCGGCGCCCGACCGCGCCGCTCGTCGAGCGGCTGCAGGACGCCGGTGGGCTGATCGCGTTCGCCGCCGAAAGGAGCCGGCGCATGATCGTCCGCGACCTCGGCGACGCCTGGCAGATCGTCCTCCAGACCGACCACGCCGACCTCTCGGCGGCGGTGGCCCAGGCCTGGGCGGAGCCGGTGTCCGCCTCGCTCGTGCTCGTCGCCGAGCGCCACGACGACGGCTGGGCGGTGTGGGAGCAGGCGCCGCGCACGAACCCGGACGGAAGCCCGACGAACTTCCTCGAGGTCGACGTGCGCTCGCACCTGGCCTTCTACCGCGCCGGGATCGCCGCGCTCACCGAGCAGGATGCCCACGCGGGGCTGCTCGCTCTCGATGCACGGCGCCGGCATCTACAAGCAGCGCTACGGCCTCGACCCCGGGCTCGGTCTCGCCCGCGCCGAGGAGGTGCGCGGACGACGTGGACGCGTTCGTCGCGGAGCAGGAGGCGAAGTTCGGCGGCGAGCCGGGCGAGCACCGGCGCGACTACGAGCTGCTGCAGCTGTTCGACCGCTTCTCGCTCTACTTCTGCCTGCGCGACGTCGAGGCCGGCGAGGCGGCCGACGTCCAGGGCTACGCCTTCGAGCCGGTCGCCCCCTGGCACGTCCGCGTGACGCCGTTCCCGTTCGCCGAGAGCCCGGCGAGCTTCAGCCTGCTGCGGCGCGTGCTGCCCAAGCGCGACTGGACCGAGGACGAGTTCAGGCGCGAGTTCTTCGCCGCTCGAGCCCGAGCGCACCCGGATCACGATCGAGGCCCGGGTAGCTACTCCTCGAGGATCGCGGCCGCCCGGACCGGCGAGCCGTAGGCGGGCTCGAGGCGCAGCGGCAGGCCGACGAACAGGAAGCGCGCTGTTCACGACCTCCTTCAGGTTGTTCAGGTTCTCGTAGTGGGTCAGCCCCCGCTCGCGCGCACGCCCTGTGCGTCGGGTACTCGTCGGTCAGGTAGACGAGGTCGGGGCTGATCGTCTCGACGCCGAAGATCTTCACGCCGCGGTCGGCCATCCAGTGCACCGCCTCGGCGGAGATCCCGTTGAAGCCGTCGAGGAAGGCGGGCGTGCCGGCCGTGCGGTTGTAGTGGTCGGAGCAGAAGAGCAGGATGTCGCCGTCGCGCAAGCTCCTGGCCCGAGCCGGCGACCGCCTGCTCGACCTCGGCCGCCGTCACGTCGTGGCCGCCCGGGTACTGCCGGATGTCGACGCAGATCGCCTCGCCGCAGAACGTGTCGAGCGGCATCTCCGCGAGCGCGGCGACCGCCCTTCTGGTAGTGACCGAACGCGTCGACGTGGGTCGCGGCATGGTTCGACGTGATGATGAGTCTCGGCGTTGAACGACGGGCGGCCCTCCGGCTGCATCCGTGTGCTGGATGTGCCGGAGGATCTGGGTCGGCGGGAAGAACGGGTGCAGCTGCGACTCGCGTGAGAGCGGCTGCGACAGGTCGACGACGCGCATGGTCACTCCTTTCCGGCCATTTCCTTGCACACCTGGACGATTCGCGGCACGATCGCCGCGACGATACGCTCGCCGGTCTCGACGCTGGCGCGCGTCGCGTCGCCGACGACGCCCGACTCGGTGATGTCACGGAGCATGTCCATCGGCACGACGACGCCCGGGCCGGCCGCGCGCATCCCGTAGCGGCCGAACGACGTCCACTGCAGCCCGGCCTCCTTGACGGCCGCGCCGCGGTCCCAGGCGTCGCGCGTCGCGCGGTCGAGCTCCACCCGCTGCCCGAGCGCCATCGCCAGCGACGTCTCCGCCTCCTCGGCGTGGATCATCGGCCCCTCGACCTCCGCGAGGGCGTCCGAGGCGAGGTCCCACCACTGGACGAGGAAGACGCGCCGCCCGGTCGTCTCGAAGTAGTGGTTGACCGCGACCGTCAGCGCCGCCGAGTTGCCGCCGTGCCCGTTCACGGCGACGAGGTTCTCGAAGCCGTGGTGCGCGAGCGAGTCGCAGACCTCGCGGAAGACGTCGAAGAACGTCGGCGTCGAGAGGCGCATCGAGCCGGGAAACTGCATGTGGTACCAGGACAGCGTGATGTTCAGCGTGGGCGCGACGAGCAGCTCGACGCCCTCGGCCTCGCCCGCCTCCGCCGCCCGCGCGCACAGCGAGCGGGCGATGAAGCAGTCGGTGTCGAGCGGCATGTGCGGGCCGTGCTGCTCGGTCGTCCCGATCGGGATCAGCACCGCGTCCACGCCGCGCCCGATCGCCGCCTCGACCTCCGGCCAGGTCATGCGCTCGATGAAGTGCTCGGCCATCGAGACGCGATCTTCCTCGAATGTCAGACATCGTGCAATACTCGGCCGTCACGCGACCGGAGGAGGACCGATGGAAGGCAAAGCGCAGGTCAACGGCGTCAAGCTCTGGTATCAGGTCACCGGCGAGGGCGAGCCGGTCGTCCAGATCCACGGCGCGGGCTTCGGGCACTTCAACTTCGCGCCGGCGACGCCGGTGCTGGCCGAGCACTTCAAGGTGATCGACTACGACCTGCGCGGCTACGGGCAGTCCGACCGGCCGGTCCAGGACTACGACATGGAGGTCTGGGCCGACGACGTCGCCGGGCTGCTCGACGCGCTCGGCATCGAGCAGGCGCACATCCACGGCACCTCGATGGGCGGGATGATCGCGATCGTCTTCGCCGGCAAGTACCCGGAGCGGACGAGGTCGGTCGTGATCAACTGCGCCGCCGCGAAGCTCGGGCATGTCCGGCCGGCTGATCTTCAAGAACTGGATCGACATCGCCCGGATGGATCCGGACGGGCCCGGGCAGCCGCATCCTCGCCGAGCTGATCGCCTGGCAGGCGCTCTCGAAGGCGTTCCTCGAGACGCCCGAGGGCGTGGCCGCGATCGACACGATCCAGCAGATCCTGCGCGACTCGAACCGCATCGAGGTGTTCACGGCCGCGTGCCAGGCGATGTGCGACATGGACCTGCGCCCGTGGCTGCCGAAGATCACCTCGCCGGCGCTCGTGCTCGGCGGCGACGAGGACCTGATGACGCCGTGGGACCAGGGCCCCGGCGGCGCGGGCCAGGAGGCGATCTACGAGGGGATCGCCGAACGCCGAGAAGCACGTCGTCCACGGCTCGAACCACTCGACCGATCTTCGACAACACCGACGAGCACAACCGGGTCGTGATCGACTTCTTCGAGCGTCACGCCGGGTAGGTGCCGGCGGTCGAGGACGTACGGCGTCGAGCCGATCCCGGCGGAGCTGCGGACCGTCCGCTGGCGCGATCTGTTCGCGATCAACTTCACGTTCTTCCTCAACCCGGTCATGTACGTCCTCGGCGCGCTCGCCGTCGTCGACGGCGGGCTGCCGCTCGTGGTGGGCGATCGCGGCGATGGTGCTCGGGCAGGCGCTCGCCTACGCGATGCTCGTGGTGATCGCCCAGCCCGGCGTCGACTACGGCGTGCCCGGGCAGGTCGCGATGCGCGGGACGCTGGGCTCCTGGGGCGCCCGGACGCTCACGCTCGCCCTACCGCATGATCGCCGGCACGTACTGGTTCGCTGCCCAGGCGCTCGCCGGGGCGCTGGGTATCCAGGCGATCGTCGTCGCCCTCGGCGCCGGCAAGCCCCCGCTCGTGCCCGTCGCGCTCGCGCTCGGCGCCGTCCAGGCGATCCTGGCGGTCGTCGGCTTCGACGTGATGCGCTACGTCCTCCGCGTCGTGCTCCCGATCTCGCTCGCGTTCACCGGGGTGATCCTCGCGCTCTACCTGACGTCGGACGATCCGAGCTACGCGCCCAGCCACGTCTTCCACTCCCCGGAGCAGCAGTACACCTGGGTCGGTTTTGCCACGTACGTGACGGTGATGTGCGGCGCCTCGCTGACCCTCGTCCCGAGCATCGCCGACTTCTGCCGGTACACGCCTACGCGTCGGGACATGCGGATCGGTCTCTTCGCCTCGGCGGTGCCGGCCGTCGCCGTGACGACCTTCATCGGCGGGTACGCGGGTGCCGCCACCGGCGAGCTGAACCCGTTCGTCGCCGTCGCCGACCTGACCAGCGTCGACGCAGTCGCTCGTGATCCTCCTCGTCGCGATCGTCGTTCAGGGCCTCGCCGCCAATATCACCAACGTCTACACGGCCGGTCTCTCGCTCCTGAACGCCGTTCCGTCGCTCGGACGGTTCCGCTCCACGCTGGTCGACCGCGGTTGTCGCGATCGGGCTGTGCGCATTTCCCGGGTTCATCCAGCAGGCGCAGACGTGGATCACCCACCTCGGCAACCTCGGCGCGCCGCTCGCCGGCGTCGTGCTGGCCGACTACGTGGTTGCTCAAGCGACTCGCGATTCGACCCGGCGGGACTGTTCGATCCACGCGGCCGCTACCGGTACCTGGGCGGGGTGAACGTCGCCGCGGTCGTGGCGATCGCGGGTGGCATGGGGGTCTACTACGCGGTGCCTGACGACTGGATCAAGGTCGTCTGGGGGGTTGCCTCGGGTGCGGTCGTCTACCTCGGCCTCGCGCGCCTTCAGCACGCCGCGTTCGGCACGGGCTACCCGGCCTCGCCGGCCGTCGCCTCCTCTCGTCAGCTGACAGACTGAGCCGGTGGACGAGTACGTTCTCGACACGCCGGAGCTCCGTGCCTTCATCGCCGGCGTCCGCGAGGCGATCGTGGCAGCACCTTCGCCCGAGGCGGCCTGCGATGCGATCCGGCCGCGCTTCGCCGACCTCCTGGCCGACCAGGGGTGGCTGCCGGACGAGCTGGCTGCGCCCGTCCCCGGAAGCGGAATGGGCGGCGGAATCGGCCAGTGGCTCCTCTACCGGGCCGCCGACGAGTCGCTCTCCCTCTTCGCGCTCGCGGTTCCCTCCGGCTCGTCGACGCCCGTGCACGACCACCTCGCCTGGGGTCTCGTCGGTCTCTATCGCGGAGAGCAGGATGAGGAGGTCTACGCGCGCGACGGCGACGAGCTCACGCTCGTCGAGCGGCGGGCGCTGCGGCCCGGCGAGCTGTACGCGCTCTTCCCGCCGCACGACGACATCCATCGTGTGACGACGACCTCTGCCAGCACGTCCGTCTCCATCCACCTGCTGACGAACGACACCGGCTGTGCCTGGCGGCACACGTACGACCCCGAGACCGGCTCGGAGCATCCGTTTCGCTCCGGGTACTCGAACGTCGCCTGCCCGCCCGAGGCGTAGTGGCGGCCGGGTCTCGACGCCCGTATCTGCTGCTGGCCGTCGCCTGCGCGGCGGTGGCGGCTGTGGTCGGGGTAGCGATCGTCCTGGCCTTCGGCAGCGGCGCGTCGCACGCCGCTCCCACGAAGCGCGAGTACTTCGCGCGCGTGGCCGCGATCTGCCGCTTCTACGGCCCGAAGCTCGACAAGATCCCGCCGCCGTACGACATCACCATCCCTGCGTTGATCACGAGGTCGGTGCGGAAGATCGAGCCGATCCTGAGGGCCGAGGCGGGGGCGATGCGCCGCCTCGAGTCGCCGCCCGAGCTCCGCGCGCAGCTCGCGCGATGGAACGAGCTCAACCGGCGCTCGATCGCCAAGCTCCGTGTGGCGCTCCGCGCGGCGAACAGGACGGACCTGACGGGCATCCAGATCGCCGACGTGCAGTTCGTCGTGACCGGTTCCAGGGCGCAGAAGCTCGGTCACGCGATCGGCTTCCCGAGCCCGCCCTGCTGACGGGGAGCCGCGCAGCTTCCTGGTTGACTCGCGCGTGGCCGCCCTGTATACAAAGCTCATTCCACGGCCGAGCGCCACTCATATTCGCTGGGGTGCGCCAAAGTGGGCAGACGCGATCCTCGACTGGACGGCGAGGAGAAAGGAGTTCGTTCATGTCTGACCGGTACGAGGTCGACACCGATGAACTCGTCGAGCAGCTGGGCGAGCATCAGCGCCTGACCGGGACGGAGTCCAGCGGGATGACTCGCAAGGACCTCCTTCTGCGGGGAGGCGCAGCCGCAGCGGCGGTGTCGGGTGTCGGAGCGCTCGCGGGCGCGGCATCTGCGGCACCGGTGAAGAAGGGCGCGTTCACCGGAACCCTGAACGTCATCACGCTCGGCGTTGAGTGGCCGACGCCTGAGGTTCAGAAGAAGGCGGAGGCGGATCTCGGCTTCAAGTTCAACCTGACCGTGACCGACCCGGTGACGATGGTGCAGAAGGCGATCACCGCACCGGACACCTTCGACATCTTCGCCGGCTACAACTACCAGGACATCCAGATGTGGTCGTCGCATCATCTGATGCCGATCGACACGAAGAAGATCACCGCCTGGTCGCAGCTGTACAAGCTGTTCGGGTACGGCAAGGTGCACCCCGGCTCGAAGGCCGAGAGCTACGGCGACGGCGACGCTCCGTTCCGCGCGCTCTTCCTGAAGCAGGGCACGACCGGCCTTCCGCTGACGAAGGAAGGGCCCCGGTCGAACAAGGACATCGTCCAGTGGGTGGTCAACGAGGCCACCGGCGCGACGAAGGGTCCGATGCCGAGGTACGTCGTCGGCACGCCGGCGCACTTCAACGCCGACTCGATCGGCTACAACGCCGACGTCCTCAAGAAGGCGCCGAACCAGGTCGGGTGGCAGGAGCTGCTCAACAAGACGTGGAAGGGTCGGGTCGCGCTGCTGAAGGACCCGGGCATCGTCATGCAGGACATCGGCAACGCACTCAAGGCCCAGGGCATCTTCAAGCCCAAGGACATGGGCAACATGACGCCGGCCGAGATCGACAAGGTCGTCAAGATCGCGACGACCTACAAGAAGGCCGGCCAGTTCCGCGCCTACTGGGCGAACTTCAACGAGTCCGTCAACCTGATGGCCTCGAAGGAGGTCGTGGTCGAGTCGATGTGGTCTCCGGCCGTGGCGCTGCTCGTCGCGCAGGGGATCAACGTGAAGTACGCCTACCCGCCGACGGGCTACCGCGGCTGGTGCAGCGCGCAGAGCATCGCGTCACACGTCGCGAGCGATTCGGCCAAGCTGCAGGCGTGCTACGACTACCTGAACTGGATGTACAGCGGGTGGCTCGGCGCCACGATCATGCGCCAGGGCTACTACATCGGGAACGGCAACTCGCTGCTCAACTGGATCAAGACGAACGGTGCCGCCAACCCCGCAGGCGGCATCCCGTTCAGCGCCGACGAGTACGCGTTCTGGTACGGGGGCGCCCGCGCCGGCCGCGACCTGCCCGGCATCACCGGCAAGGTCGGCGACATCAAGAAGGGCTCGGTGCGCGACGGTGGCTCGTTCAGCAAGCGGATCGGCCACTACTCGTCGTGGAACAGCTACTTCACGAACAACGCGTACCAGATCAAACGGTGGAACGACTTCCTCAGCGCCTAGCGTCGAATGGCTGAGGGAGCGTTAGAGACGAATACAGCAGGAGGGGGCGGCGCCGACCGCCCCCTCCGCTCCTACCGGATCAGGCCTCGACCTGATCGGGCTCACGAAGGTCTTCCCCGGCGGCACGGTCGCCGTCGACAACGTCAACCTGCACGTCGATCATGGCGAGTACGTCGTGCTGCTCGGCCCCTCCGGCTGCGGCAAGACGACGACCCTGCGCATGATCGGGGGGCACGAGTTCCCGTCGGAGGGCGACATCGTCCTCGACGGAGAGTCGCTGGTCGACCGGCCCCCGCACAAGCGGCCGACGACAACCGTCTTCCAGCACTTCGCGCTGTTCCCGCACCGGAGCGTCCTGGACAACGTCGCCTTCGGGTTGAAGATGGAGGGCGTCGGCAAGCAGGAGCGGCGGAGAATCGCCCTCGAGACACTCGAGATCGTCGGCCTCTCCGAGCTCGCCGACCGCAAGCCGGCCGCGCTGTCCGGCGGGCAGCAGCAGCGCGTCGCGCTCGCCCGCGTGCTCGTGACGAAGCCCAAGGCGCTGCTCCTCGACGAGCCGCTCGGCGACCTCGACCGCCTGCTTCAGCTCCGCATGCGTGTCGAGCTGCGGAACCTCCAGCGCCAGCTCGGGCTGATGTTCATCCATGTGACGCACAACCAGGAAGAGGCGCTGTCCATGGCCGACCGGATCGTGGTCATGAACGACGCCCGGATCCAGCAGATCGCGGACCCGCTGACGATCGCGACCAGGCCCGAGAACCAGCTCGTCGCCCGGTTCATGGGCGACAACAACATCATCCGCGGCAAGGTGGTCGAGCGGGACGGCGACCGGTTCGTCGTCGAGGACCCGTTACAGGTGCGGGCCAGCGTCCGCATGGCGGGCGGCGCGGGCCCGGCGCTCGGTGAGGACGCGCTGGTTTCCGTGCGGGCCGCGGCGGTGCAGGTCGCCGACAGCGCCCCGGGCGACGCGACCGCGAGGCCGGTGAACTCGGCCGACTGCGAGATCGTGTTCGTCGAGTTCCTGGGCGACCTCGTCAAGCTCCACCTGACCGCCGGCGGTGAGCGCATGCTCGCCAAGGTGGCGGGCGACCGGTACCCGCAGCTGCGGGGGCGGGAAGGCGAAACCATCCGGATCTCGTGGAGCGAAGAGGATGTCCAGTTCCTCAACGCCTGAGCACGAGCCTCATCTGGACCTCGAGGACATCGAGGCCGACGAGGCCGAGCTCGAGCACGGGCACGAGCGGGCGCTCGGCGAGCGCCGCGGCGCGCAGCGGGAACGGGGCCGCAGCTGGGTGACACTGGCCTGGGCGACGCCGGGCATTCTCTGGCTCGCCTTCTTCCTGATCGCTCCGCTCGTCTTCATCGTGCTGATGAGCTTCTGGACGCCGGACACGGCCCGGGGCTTCGTCAAGACGTGGACGACGGCGAACTACGGCGCGCTCATCCATCCCTTCAGCCTGGACAACGCCTACTGGCAGGACATGTGGCGGTCGTTCCAGATCTCGATCATCGCCGTTGCCGCTTGCCTCCTCTTCGGGTTCCCGGTCGCCTACTTCCTGGCGATGAAGGTGCAGAAGCTCCAGTACCAGATCGGCCTCTTCATCCTGGCGCTCGCGCCGTTCTGGACGAGCTTCACGACGCGGTCGGTCGCCTGGGCGTACCCGCTGATGGGGAGCCACGGAGCTCTCAACACGGTCTTCGTCAAGCTCGGCCTCTCGAGCTACGAGCACCCGCTCCTGGACACGCAGTTCACCCAGCTCTCCGTGCAGCTGGCGATGATCCAGCTCTACATCCTGTTCATGGTCACGCCCATCTTCTTCTTGCTCTCGCAGGTCGACAAGCATGCGATCGAGGCGGCGCGCGACCTGGGCGGCAACTGGTGGCGCACGTTCCGCGAGGTGATCCTCCCGCAGACGATGCCCGGAATCGTGATCGGCTCGATCTTCATCTTCGTGCTGACGATGGGTGAGTACGGCACCGTGGAGGTGATCAGCCAGGGCGCCGTCACGACGGTCGGCGTCTACGTCCACAGCCAGATCATCGCCAGCCTGTACCCGGCCGGCGCGGCCTCGGCCGTCCTGCTCGTGTTCGCGCTCATCATCGGTGTGTTCGTGATCACCCGCTTCTCGAATCTGCGGGAAGACGTCTGATGTCGACGCCGTACGCGCCTGCGATGGACCACGCGCAGGACCGGGTCGTGAAGCGGACGCACGAGCCCCGCCGCGACTGGGCGAAGTGGGGGCTCGCCGTCTATTACGTCATCTTCCTGGCCTTCCTCTACGCGCCTCTGGTCCTGATGGCGGTCCTCTCGTTCCAGGGCTACGACGGGGGCGTCAGCTTCCCGTTCAAGGGAGGGGCTTCACTCGACTGGTGGCGCTCGATCTTCCAGAGCGAGGTCCACCACGGGCAGCAGGTCATCTACACGAACGCCGACGCGATCCACACGGCCGGCCAGGGCTCCCTCTACGTCAGCCTTGCGGCCGGCGCGATCGTGGCCTTCATGGCCTTCACGCTCTCGGTGGCGTTCCGTCGCCGCTTCCGCGGCGACGGGATCGCCTTCTACGTGATCATGCTCGCGCTGATGGCGCCCGGGTTCCTGCTCGGCCTCGGCACCCAGATCTTCTGGAAGACGATCGGCCAGTCCACGGGGCTCTGGGAGACCGCCCTCGGCACCAACACCGTCTGGGGAATTCCCTTCGGCTTCCTGGTGATGACGGCGATCTGGAACCGCTACGACAACCACATCGACGAGGCGGCGCGCGACCTGGGTGCGGGCGCGGCCCGGACCTTCGCCGAGGTGACGCTGCCGCTCGTTTGGACCGGGATCTTCGGCGCGTTCCTGTTCGGCTTCACGCTGACCTGGAACGACTACGACCGGACCGTGCTGAACGTAGTTGGAGACCCGACGCTTCCGCTCGAGATCGTCGGGCTGATCCAGAACTCCGCGCTGCGGCCGGACCTCTACGCGCTCGGCACGGCGACGACGCTGGTCTCGCTCGCGCTGCTCATCGTCCTCCTGGTCGTCGTGTGGGTGCGCGCCCGGTTCCGGAGCGAGCCCGTGCACCGCGTCGAGGAGGAATTCGGGATCGGGGGCGGGATCGACGCCGAGGCCGCTGCGGACGAGGTCGCCGCGCTCGAGAACGCGGCCGAGGCGGATCACTCCGCCCCGGCCGGCGGGTAGCGCCCTAGCTCTTCCGCGGGAAGCGCGCCTTGAAGTCGTCCGCGATCTCGTCCATCGTCGCCCAGCGGACGCCATCGTGGCCCGAGATGTACTCGATCAGCCGCTCGAGCATCAGGATCACCTGCGGCCGGCCGCTGACGTCGGGATGGATCGTCATCCCGAAGACGGCGTAGTCCTCCTCGCGGTAGACGTAGTCGAACTGGTCACGCCAGATCTCCTCGAGATGCCGCGGGTTGACGAAGCCGTGGCTGTTCGGGGCGCCCTTGATGAACATCATCGGCGGCAGGTCGTCGAGGTACCAGCTCGCCGGGATCTCGATCAGGTCCGTCTCGTGGCCACGGACGAGCGGCTTCATCCACTCCTCGGGCGTCTTCGAGTAGTCGATCTTCGTCCAGCTGTCGCCCACCCGCACGTAGTACGGGTGGAAGTCGCGATGCATGAGGCTGTGGTCGTACTTGATGCCGTGCTTGAGCAGGAGCTCGTTCGTGACGTTCGAGAACTCCCACCACGGCGCGACATATCCCGTCGGCCGCCGGCCGGCCACCTGCTCGATCAGCGAGATGCACTTGACGAGGACCGCCTCTTCCTGCTCGGGCGTCATCGCGATCGGGTTCTCGTGCGAGTACCCGTGCATCCCCACCTCGTGGCCCGCCTCGACGACCATCGCGGTCTCCTCGGGGAACGTCTCGATCGAGTGCCCCGGGATGAACCAGGTCGTCTTCATGTCGTACTTGTCGAACATCTTCAACAGGCGTCTCGTCCCGACCTCCCCGGCGAAGATGCCGCGAGAGATGTCGTCGGGCGAGTCCTCGCCCCCGTAACTGCCGAGCCAGCCGGCGACGGCATCGACGTCGACGCCGATCACGCAGAAGATCTCCTTCGCCATCGCTTCCCTCCCGAGTCGTTGGATGCAATGTCGAACCTAACGCCACTGGTGGTAGAACGGAAGGCAGATGTGCGTTCTCTGCGGTGTACTCCTGAACGACCACTGGGCCGAGCAGGAGGGCGGCCGCCGCGGCCGCGTCTTCCGCGGCGTCCTCCTGAACCGCGTCCTCGCCGTCTACGGCTTGCGGCTCGACGACTGGAGCGGCCGCGTATGGGTGCTGCGCGACCGCAAGGGCCGGGCCGTCGTCGTCGACAACCTCGGTGCGGTGTGGGTGCAGGCCGAGAAGCTCGCCGGCCGGCCGCTCGACCCCCTCGACCCCGATCTCGTGGCCGCGCTCGCGTGAAGACGCCGGTCACGCTCCTCACCGGCTATCTCGGCAGCGGGAAGACCACGCTGCTCTCGCGATTGCTCGTCCATCCCGAGATGGGTGAGACGGCCGTGATCGTCAACGAACTGGGCGAGGTCGCGATCGACCATCACCTGCTCAGACGGGTCGACGAACGAACGGTCGTGCTCGGCAACGGCTGCGTGTGCTGCACGCTTCGCGGTGACCTTGCCGACGAGCTGCGCGACCTGCTGTCGCGGCGCGACCGCGGCGAGATCCCGGGCTTCGGCCGTGTCGTCGTCGAGACGACCGGGCTCGCCGACCCCGCGCCGATCCTCTACACGCTGCTCGCCGACCCGGTCGTCAAGCACCATTTCGAGCTGGAGCGCGTGATCACGACCGTGGATGCCCAGCACGGGCTCCGTGGAGAGGAGTCGCTGAAGCAGGCCGCGGTCGCCGACCGGCTCGTGGTCACGAAGGCGGACCTCGCGGACCCCGCCCGCGTCACCGGCGCGCTCGGCCGCCTCAACCCCGGGGCCGAGATCCTCGAGGCGACGCTCGGCGACCTCTCCCCCGACAGGCTCTTCGGCGGGGCCGAGCGCGACCCCCGAGAGCTCGTGTACGACGAGACGCCGGCGCACGGAGGCGACGTGCGTGCGGTCTGCCTGACCTTCGACGAGCAGATCGACTGGACCGCGTTCGGGATCTGGCTGACGATGCTGCTCCAGGCCCGCGGCAGCGACGTCCTTCGCGTCAAGGGGCTCCTCGACGTCGGCGGGGACGGGCCGCTCGTGATCAACGGCGTCCAGCACGTCGTCCACCCGCCGGAGCACCTGCCGGAGTGGCCCGACGACGACCGCCGCTCGCGGATCGTCTTCATCGGGCGCGGGTTCTCGCGCGCCCAACTCGAGGGCTCGCTCGCGGCCTTCAACCGGGCCGCCCGGGGCCGCTAGCGGTCGAGCGGGGCCATCAGGGTCGCCCGCGGCTCCTCCCCGACGCGACGCGTCGTGTGGCCCTTCCCCGTCGTGTCCTCGACCAGCACGACCGCCCCCGGCGGGAACTCGCGCACCTCGCCGTCGGAGACCTCGATCGAGAACGTCCCACGCAACCCGACGATGAAGAGCGGGTACGGCGCGTTGTGCGGGAGCGGGCCCGTCTCCTGCTGCACCTCGCGGAAGTAGACGCCGGTGACCGGGAACGTCTCCGACACCGTGCCGACGAGGTCGGACTCGACCGCTTTGATCGTCTCCCCGGCGGTCTCTGCGTCCTCGAAGTGCGTTTCGCCGTCGGGGCCGGTGTAGACGCGCGTGTACCGCATCAGTACGAGCGCGGCATCCCGAGCACGTTCTGCCCGAGGAACGCCAGGATCAGGTTGTTCGAGACCGGGGCGACCGTATACAGGCGGTTCTCGCGGAACTTGCGCTCGATGTCGTACTCCTCGGCGAAGCCGAAGCCCCCGTGGGTGTCGAGGCAGGCGTTGGCCGCCGCCCAGGACGCCTCGGAGGCGAGCAGCTTCGCAGTGTTCGCCTCGGCTCCGCAGGGTTGGCCCTGCTCGAAGAGCCAGGCGGCCTTGTAGCGCATCAGGTCGGCGGCCTCGATCGCCGCATGGGCGCGTGCGATCGGGAACTGAACGCCCTGGTTCTGGCCGATCGGCTTGCCGAAGACGACCCGCTCGGACGCGTACGCCGCAGCCTTCTGCGTGAACCAGCGCCCGTCGCCGATGCACTCGGCCGCGATCAGGATCCGCTCGGCGTTCATACCGTCGAGGATGTAGCGGAACCCCCTCCCCTCCTCACCGACCAGGGCGTCCGCGGGGAGCTCGACGCCGTCGAGGAAGATCTCCGTCGTCGCGTGGTTCATCAGCGTCCTGATCGGCCGGATCGTCATCGTCCCGGCCTCCTGCGCTGCGCGCATGTCGACGATGAACGTCGAGAGGCCCTCGGTGCGCTTCTCCACCTCGTCGATCGGCGTCGTGCGGGCGAGGAGCAGCATCAGGTCGGAGTACAACGCGCGCGACGTCCAGATCTTCTGGCCCCGCACGACGTAGCCGCTGTCCACCCGCTCGGCCGTCGTCTGGATCCGCGTCGTGTCGGAGCCGGCCGCGGGCTCGGTGACGCCGAACGCCTGCAGCCGCAGCTCGCCGGACGCGATCTTCGGCAGGTACTCCTGCTTCTGCGCGTCGGAGCCGTGCCGCAGGATCGTGCCCATGATGTACATCTGCGCGTGGCAGGCGCCCGAGTTGCAGCCCGACGCGTTGACCTCCTCGAGGATCGCGCTCGCCGCCGTCAGCGAGAGGCCGGCACCGCCGTACTCCTCCGGAATCAGCGCCGACAGCCATCCGCCGTCGGTCAGCGCGCGCACGAACTCCTCCGGGTAGCGGTCGGGCTCCAGCTCCCGCCAGTACTCGCCGGGGAACTGCGCGCACAGTTCGCGCACCGCGGCGCGGATCTCCTCCAGCTCCGGCGGGGCCGAGAAGTCCATCAGACGGGGTACCGCTCGAGGAGGCGGCGGGCGATCACGAGCTGCTGGATCTCGTTCGAGCCCTCGCCGATGATCAGGAGCGGCGCTTCCCGGTAGATCCGCTCGACGACGAGCTCCTGCGAGTAGCCGGAGCCGCCGTGGATGCGCATCGCCTCGAGCGCGACCTCCTGGGCGGTCTCGGTCGCGAACCAGCTTCGCCATGCCGGCCTCGAGGTCGGCGCGCTCGCCCGCGTCCTTCGCCCTCGCCGCCTGCAGCAGCAGCAGCCGCGAAGCCTCGATCTTCGTCGCCATCTGCGCGAGCTTGAGCTGGATCGCCTGGTGCTGCGCGATCGGCTTGCCGAACGCCTCGCGCGTCTGCGCATAGGCGATCGCCTCCTCGAACGCGCGCGTCGCGATCCCGACGGCCCGGGCGGCGATGTTGCAGCGGCCGAGCTCGATCCCGCCCATGAAGTACTTGAACCCCTCGCCGATTCCGCCGTCGCCGCCGATCACCGCGTCCGCCGGCGCGCGGAACCCGTCGAAGGAGAGCTCGACCGACTCGATGCCCTTGTACCCGAGCTTGCGGAGCGGCGGCCCGATCTGGAGGCCCGGCAGCTGCGAGGCACCCGGCTCCTTCTCGAGCACGAATGCGGTCAGCCCGCGGTGACGTGGCTCTGCCTCGGGATCGGTGACGGCGAGCATCGTCAGCATCCCGGCGCGCAGGCCGTTCGTCGACCACATCTTCTGGCCGGTGATCGACCAGCCGTCGCCGTCGCGGACTGCGCGCGTGCGGATCGCCTGCACGTCGGAGCCGGCGTGCGGCTCGGTCATCGAGTAGGCCGAGCGGATCTCGCCGGTCGCCATCCGCGGCAGGAAGTGCCGGCGCTGCTCCTCGGTGCCGAACGTCTTGATCATCCAGGCCGAGATGAAGTGCGTGTTCAGCACGCCGGAGAGGGACATCCATCCGCGCGAGAGCTCGATCTGGATCAGCACGTAGGTGAGCAGGTCGAGGCCGAGGCCGCCGTACTCCTCGGGGATGGTCACCCCGAACAGCCCCATCTGCCGCATCGCCTCGACGAGCGGCTCCGGGAACTCGTCCGCGTGCTCGAAGTCGGACGCCGTCGGGTAGACCTCCCGCTCGACCCACTCGCGGACGGATGCGACGACCGCCTGCCGCTCGGCCTCGTCGGTCATGCAGCCACCGGGTTGCCTGCAAAGAGAGAGAGGACGGCGTGCAGGTCGTCCTGGTCCTCGAGCGTGAGGATCGCCTCCTCCAGGCCGTCGAACGACCCGCCTGCGAGGCCGACGTTCTCGTGGAACTTCGCCCGAACCTGGTCGGCGCTCATCGGGTTCTCGGGCGCCCCGAGCTGGTACGGGAAGTCGGCCTCGACGATCCGCCCGTCCCGGAGGCGGATCCGCACGCCTCCCGGGAAGGCCGCGGGGTAGGACGCGTACTCCTTCGTCTCGTAGCGCACCTTCTGCGCCAACTCGAGCACCCGCGGGTCGCTCAGCCCTTCCGGCGTGTAGGTCGTCAGCCCGACGCGGCCGTGCACGAGCATCGCCGCGGTGGAGTACTGGAGCGAGAACTTTCCCTCGTAGTCGGTCCGCGGCGCGGCCTTGAGGTCGGCCGGCTCCAGCACGAGCGAGACCCCTGCCTCGGGAATCGTCACCAGGATGTCCTCGATCTCGTCCGGGTCGAGGCCGTCGCACAGCGTTCCCGTCGCGCCGAGCGAGCCGTGGATGAAGTGGCACGCCGGGAAGGCCTTGTAGGCGATCCGGGGTGTCTCCCAGCGCGTCCCGAGATCGGCGAGCTGGGGCTCGAGGTCGATCCGCGTGTCGACGAAGGCGTGGAAGACGCCGAAGCGCCCTTCGAGTACGCCCGGGGGGCCCTCCGCGCCGTGCGCCGCGAGCCGCGCCGAGATCAGCGCTCCGTGCGCCGCCCACGCGGGGTGGATCGGCTTCGTCGCGGTTGCGTCGTCGAGGTAGGCGAACAGTCCCGACGCCATGCTGCCGACGATGCCGAGCGCGCTCGTCGCCGCAGCCTGGCTCAGCCCGCCCAGCCGTGCCGCGGCGGCAGCCGCTCCGAAGATCCCGCAGATCGCGGTCGGGTGGAAGCCACGCTTGTGAAATGCGCCCGGCGTCGCCATCCCGATCCGCGTCACCGTCTCGTTCCCGGCGATGATCGCGGTGAGCAGGTCGCGTCCGCTCGCGCCGCGGGCCTCTGCGAGTGCGGCGGCCGCCGGGACGACCACGGTGCTGACATGCGCGACCGAATCCGAGTGGGTGTCGTCGAAGTCGAGCCCGTGGCAGAGCATCGCGTTCGCGAACGCCGCGTTCGGCACCGGCAGGCGTGTGTCGAGCCCGATCACCGACGCTTCGGGCGTGCCGCCGAGCTCGGACATCGTCGTGCGGCCCTCCGTCGCGATTCCCAGCCCGTGAGCTGCGAGACCGCAGCCGATGACGTCGAGGACGTGCAGCTTCGCCGCCTCGACGACGTCGTCCGGGACCGCGTCGAGGTCGAGCTCCAGGGCGAACTGCGCGAAGCGCCCGGCTGCCGTCATCACGTCCTCCATTCCTCGCCCGTGCCGGGGAAGCTGCGCTCCGCCTGCGGGGCCGTCCGCTTGTAGACCATGAACGTTCGGCGGTACTCGACCACGACCTGGTTGCGCTGGTTGATCCCCCGGCAGCGCATGGTCACGATCCCGACGTCGGGATTCGAATTCGACTCGCGCTTCTCGAGGATCTCGCTCTCCGCCCACAGCGTGTCGCCGGCGAACACCGGGCTCGGCAGGGAGATGTCCGTCCAGGCGAGATTCGCGGCTGCGTTCTCGCTCGTGTCCGGCACGGTCATGCCGGTGATCAGCGCGAGCGTGAACGTGCTGTTGACGAGAACCTGGCCGAACTGGGTTCGCTCGGCGTGCGCCTTGTCGAAGTGGATCGAGTTCGTGTTGTGCGTCAGCGCGGTGAAGAGGATGTTGTCGTACTCTGTCACCGTGCGGCCGAAGCGGCTCCGGAAGACGTCGCCGACGTCGAAATCCTCGTAGAAGCGGCCCTCCCAGACTTTCGGTGCCGGTGCGCCGTCAGTGGTCATGCGTCCCTCCTCTCGCGTCCGCCAGGATCCGTCGCGCTCGCTCGACGACGGGCAGGTCGATCATCTCTCCGTCCAGGGCAACCGCGCCCCGACCGTCGCGCTCACCCGCCTCTGCCGCCTCGACCACTCTCCGGGCCCAGGCGACCGATGTTGCATCCGGCGCGAAGACCCGGTTGACGATCGCTACCTGAGCGGGGTGGACGCACGCCTTGCCGCGATAGCCGAGGGAACGTGCGAACTGCGCGGCCGCCTCCAGGCCCGCGTCGTCGCGGGTGTCGACGTGGACGACGTCGAACGGCGCGCGGATGCCGGCCGCGGCCGAGTCGGCGACGGTCTTCGAGCGGGCGAAGAGGAGCTCGAGGCCGTCCGGCCGGGGCTCCCAGCCCAGTTCCAGGCCCAGGTCGACCGCTCCGATCAGCAGCGCGGCGACGCGCGGGCTCGAGGCTGTCTCGTAGGCGAGCCGCAACCCCTCAGCCGTCTCGACGATCGCGATCACCGGCGGCCCGGCGGGCCCGAGCGCCGCCACCGCCTCGGGCGTCGCCTTCGGCAGCATCAGCGCGGTCAGGTCGAGTTCGGCGGTGGCCGCCAGGTCGTCGTCGAACCACCGTGTATCCGCCCCGTTCACACGTACGACCGGTGGGCGCAACCGGAGCACGATCTCGCGCGCCGCGTCCTTGCGGTCCGGCGTGACCGCGTCTTCGAGGTCGGCAACGACTGCGTCGGCGTCGGACGCGAGTGCCTTCGTCAGCTTCGGCTCGTCGGAGCCCGGCGCGAAGAGCAGTGAGCGCAGCTGTGAGAGAGGAGACGTGTCGCCTTTATGTCAGACATTCGAAGGAGGTGTCAAACCGCCTACGGGACGTCCTGCCCGGTCCTGCTTGACTCCGGCCCGGAAGTCAGACATAAAGCCCCTACTCGTCGTCCAGGCCGGGAGGTCGTCAGCGTGAAGGCAGTCGTGTTCCACGAGTTCGGTGGCCCGGACGTGCTCAGGGTCGAGGATGTCCCCGATCCCAAGCCCGGCCCCGGCGAGGTCGTGCTCGACATTCTCGCTTCGGCGCTCAACCACCTCGACGTCGACATTCGCGAGGGAATCTCACGCTTCCCGGTCGAGCCGCCGTTCATCCTCGGTGTCGAGATCGTCGGGCGGATCTCGGCGCTCGGGGAAGGCGTCACGGGCTGGCAGGTCGGCGACCGCGTGCTGCCGTACCTGCTGGACACCTGCGGAACGTGCGTCTACTGCCAGACCGGACGGGCGACGCTCTGCCTGTCGCCGGGGTTCATCAGCTTCTCGACCTCCGGTGGGTACGCCGAGAAGCTCGCCTGTTCGACGCGGCATCTGATCCGTGTGCCGGACCGACTCTCCGACGAGGCCGCCGCCGCGACGCAGATTGCCTTCGGGACGGCGTGGCACATGCTTTTCAACCGCGGTGACCTGCGCGCGGGTCAGACGGTGCTGATCAACTCGGTCGGGAGCGGCATCGGCTCGGCGGCCGTGCAGCTCGCCAAGCTCGGAGGAGCCTTTGTGATCGGGAACGCCGGCTCGGGCGAGAAGCTCGAACGCGCAAAGGAGTTCGGCCTGGACGTCGGGATCAACCACGCGACCGAGGACGTCGTCGCCGGGGTGATGGACGCGACCGGAGGGCACGGCGTCGATCTCGTGTTCGAGCACGTCGGCGGCGAGCTCTTCCAGAAGGGGCTCGATTCGCTCGCGAAGGACGGGCGTCTGGTCACATGCGGAGCCCACGCGGGCGAGGTCGTCCCGTTCGACATCATCCCGTTCTTCCGAACGCAGAAGCAGATCGTCGGCTCGTTCACGTTCGACCGGGTCGAGGTGGAGAAGGTGCTCGACCTCGCGGCGCGCGGGAAGATCACCCCGCTCGTCCACAAGGTGTTCCCGCTCGACCAGGCACGCGAGGCAATGGAGATGATGGAGCGCCGCGAGCACTTCGGCAAGATCGTGCTCAAGCCATGAAGCGCCTCGGAGTGGATGTCGGTGGCACGTTCACCGACCTGATCTACGTCGACGACGATGCCGGCACGGTGCTCGTCCACAAGGTGCCGACGACACCCGACGACCCGTCGGAGGGATCGGTCCGCGGGATCAGCGAGCTGGCCGAGAATGCGGGGACGGCGCCGGCCGAGCTCGACCAGGTCTTCCACGGGACGACGATCGCAACCAACATCGTCATCGAGCACAACGGCGCGACCGTCGGCCTGATCACGACCGAGGGCTACCGCGACATCCTCCACATCGCGCGACACAAGAAGCCGCTCAACTTCTCGAACTACCAGGATCTGCCGTGGCAGCGCTACCCGATCGTGCGCCGCCGCTACCGCCTGACCGTTCCGGAGCGCGTCCTCGGAGACGGCTCGGTGCTCGTCCCGCTCGACGAGGAGAAGGCCCGTGAGCAGGTGCGGCGGCTCAAGAACGCGGGGGTCGAGGCCGTCGCCGTCTGCTTCCTGTTCTCGTTCGTCAACCCGGCGCACGAGGCCCGGGTCGCCGAGATCGTGCGCGAGGAGTTCCCGGACGCGTTCATCTCGGTGTCCTCGGAGGTGCTCCCGCAGTACCGCGAGTACGAGCGCTTCTCGACCGTCTGCCTGAACGCGTTCGTCGGCCCGAAAGTGTCCCGCTACATCAGGCGGCTGGAGGACCAGCTCGTCGCGCTCGGCGTGAAGTCGAAGCTGCACCTGATGACCTCCGCGAGCGGCGTGGCCACGCCCGAGGGCGCGATCGCCCGGCCGGTCAACCTGCTCATGTCCGGCCCGGTCGCCGGCGTCGTCGGCGGCATCTGGGCGGGGAAGCAGGCCGGCTACGACAACGTGATCACGCTCGACGTCGGCGGCACCTCGGCCGACATCGGGCTGGCGCAGGACGGGAAGCTGCGGATGAAGCACCTGCTCGACACCAAGGTCGGGCCGTACCAGGCGATGATCCCGATGGCCGACATCGACACGATCGGCGCCGGCGGCGGGTCGATCGCGTACGTCGACCAGGGCGGCATCTTCCGCGTCGGGCCGCGCTCCGCGGGCGCCGATCCCGGGCCGGCCGCCTACGGGCGGGGCGGCACCGAGCCGACCGCGACCGACGCGATGGTCAACCTCGGCTGGCTGCTGCCCGAGGCGTTCCTCGGCGGCGCGATGAACCTGCGCTCCGACCTCGCGCGGACCGCGTTCGAGGAAGGCCCGGCGAAGGCGCTCGGGATGTCGGTCGAGGAGGCGTCGATGGGCGCGGTTCAGATCCTCACGCACTCGATGGTGCAGTCGATCGAGGAGAACTCCGTACGCAAGGGCTACGACCCGCGCGACTTCGCGCTCGTCGCCGAGGGTGGCGCGGGCCCGCTCTTCGCCGCCCAGATCGCCGTCGAGGTCGGCACGCCCTGGGTGCTCGTCCCGCCGTACCCCGGGATCACCTCCGCCATGGGGCTGCTCGCGACCGACATGGTCTACGAGTACGTCTCGACCACCTACCAGCGGCTCTCGGCGCTGGACGCCGCCGCCTTGCAGCGGCGCTTCGAAGAGCTCGAGGAGCAGGCGCGCGCGCAGCTCGAGGAGGACGGCGTGTCCGGCGACCGGCTCGTGATCCAGCGCGTCGCCGACTGCCGTTACCTCGGGCAGGGCTATGAGCTGCGTGTGGACGTCGACTCCGGCGCGATCGACCATGACTGGGCCGAGAAGGTACGCCGGAACTTCCACGACATCCACGAGCGGGAGTACTCGCGGCGCTTCGAGGACTCGGACATCGAGATCCCGAACGTGCGAGTCCGCGCGATCGGGCTGATGCCGCCGCTCTCGACACCCGAGGCCGAGCACGGCACCGAGTCGGCCGACGACGCGCTCCGCCACGAGGCCGCGGCCTGGTTCAGCGGGCCTGACGGCCTGGTGCAGGTGCCGACGCGCTACTACGACCGCGCCGCGCTGAAAGCGGGCAACCGCCTCGAAGGCCCGGCGATCGTCAACCAGTACGACACGACGACGGTGATCCCGCCCGGGCTCGCCGCGCACGTGGACCGGTACGGAAACATCGTCATCGAGATCGGAACAGGAAAGGTGGTCGTATGAGCGTCGTCGACTACGAGGTCGGACGTCCGCCCGGGCCTCCGACGCGTGCGCGCGTCGAGGTCGACCCGATCACCCTGCGCGTGCTCGGAGGGGCGTTCCACGCGATCGCCAAGGAGATGGCGGGCGTCCTCTTCCGGATGAGCTACTCCTCGATCATCCGCGAGTCCGAAGATCTCGGCGCGGGCATCTTCGACGCGCAGGGCCGCGAGCTGTGCGAGTCCGACTCGACGCCGATGCACATCGGATCGCTGCCCTGGTACATCCGCGGCTTCCTCTGGCGGCTGGAGGACGACGTCAAGGACGGCGACGTGATCGTCCACAACCATCCGTACCTGGGCGCGTCGCACTCGCCGGACGTCGCGGTCGCGATGCCGATCTTCCACGACGGCGAGCTGCTCGGCTTCGCCGCGGTGACCGCGCACGTGCTCGACGTCGGCGGGTCGTTCCCCGGGATCAACGCCGACGCGTTCGACGTCTACGCCGAGGCGAAGATGTACAACGCGCTGCGCTGGTACGAGGAGGGGAAGCTGAACGAGGACCTCGACCGGATGATCTTCGACAACGTCCGGACCGAGACGATGAACCGCGGCGACATGAACGCGATGCTCGCCGCCTGCCAGCTCGGGCGCGAGCGGTTCCTGCGGCTCGTCGAGCGCTACGGCGTCGAGGTCGTCATGAGCGCCGCCTACGAGTGGATGGACTACTCCGAGAAGATGCTGCGTGCCGAGATCGAGAAGATCCCCGACGGCACGTACGGCCCCATCATCGGCTGGCTCGACGACGATGCACGCAACCGTGACGTGCAACTGCGCGTCGAGACCCGTGTGATCGTCGAGGGGGACGAGATCACGATCGACCTGACCGGGTCGAACCCCGAGGTGCCGACCGGCTACAACGTGCCGTTCGAGGGGAGCCTGCTCGTCAGCTGCTACTACGCGGTGCGCACGATCCTGCTCGACGAGGTCACGTTCCCCGAGCACGTCCCGCAGAACGACGGCGTCTTCCGGCCGGTGAAGGTGATCGCGCCGAAGGGGACGATCTTCAACCCGCAGTTCCCGCGCGCGTGCTTCTCCCGCTTCTGCCAGACGCAGCGGGTGGTCGACAACATCAATCTGGCGCTTGCCGAGGCGCTGCCGCAGCAGGTCACCGGCGGCAACTCGGCCGGGATCCATTTCTGCGCGTATGCGGGCTTCGACGAGTCGGCGGGCGAGTACTGGCTGTACCTCGAGGTGAACGAGGGCTCGTACGGCGGCCGGTACGGGAAGGACGCGATGGACTCCGTGGACAACCTGATGGCGAACACGCGCAACAACCCGATCGAGGAGCTGGACATGCGCTTCCCGATGCGGTGTGACCAGTACGAGCTGCGGCCCGAGCCGGCCGCGCCGGGCAAGTGGCGCGGAGGCGTCGGGATCATCCGTCGCAACCGCTTCCTCGTCGACGGCACCTACTCGTGCGAGGGCGACCGTCAGACCGACCCGCCGCGCGGCGTCTTCGGCGGCTGGGAGGGGCTGGTCGCGTCCTGCCGCAAGAACCCGGACACACCGCAGGAGGAAGTCCTGCCGGCGAAGGTGACCGGCATCCCGTTCAGGGCGGGCGAGTTCATCGAGTTCCGCGAGCCGAACGCCGCCGGGTACGGCGATCCGCTCGAGCGTGACCCGCTGATGGTGCGGGAGGACGTGCTCGACGACTTCACGTCCGTCGAGCTCGCGCGCGACGCGTACGGCGTCGTGTTCGTGGACGAGCGCACACTCGAGATCGACACCGCCGCGACCGAGGCACTCCGTGCCGAGCTGGCGGCGAAGCCGAAGGGGAACTCGCTGATGGGCTGGTACGCGGGGCGTGAGCTGCCGCCGTCGTCGGCGCCGGTCTCGCTCGCCGCGAATGCCGGATACGGGCTCACATGAGGTGGTGACATCGCGAAGGCGTACGAGCAGGTGGCCTCGCAGCTGCGCGACGAGATCGAGGACGGTCTCAGGCCGCGAGGGGCGAGGCTCCCGAACGAGGTCGTGCTCGCCGAGCAGTTCGGCGTCAGCCGGGCGACGCTGCGCGAGGCGCTGCGCCTGCTCGCGGCGCAAAGCCTGATCCGTACATCGAAGGGCGCCGGCGGCGGATCGTACGTGACCGTGCCGAGCGCGGAGGATCTCTCCGAGTCGCTGCGCTCCGGGATCGGTCTGCTCACGGCCGCGGAGGACGTGACGCTCGAGCAGCTGCTCGAGGCGCGGGAGCTGCTCGAGGTCCCGGCGGCCGAGCTCGCCGCACGGCGGCGCGTGGACGGGCAGGTCGAGCGGCTGCGCGCGTCGATCCCCGGCGATCCGCTCCGCCTCGGCCCGCAGAAGCAGTTCGTCTACAACGCCGATTTCCATTCACTCGTGATCGAGGCGTGCGGCAACGTCCTGCTCTCGATCGCGGCTCAGCCGATCTTCGCGGTGCTCCAGACGCGCCTCGCGCGTTCGCGGCTCGGCCGGCCGTTTCATCGCTCGATCAACGAGCACCACCGGGAGATCGCCGATGCGATCGAGAGCGGCGACGAGAGCGCGGCCGGGGAGCGGATGTACGAGCACCTCGAGTTTCTGCGGCCGTACTACGAGCGGGCCTGGCGCGAGGTCCGGCGTTGAGCGTGTCGTTCGGAATCCAGGGCAGCGGCCAGCAGCTCGGCTCGTCCGTGCCGGACGGCGGCCGCCTCAGGGACCTCGCACAGGCCGCGGAGGAGCTCGGCTACGACTCGATCTGGGCCGGCGACCACATCTCGTACCGCAACCCGATCCTCGACGTCGTCGTCGCCCTCTCGACCTTCGCCGCGGCGACGGAGCGGATCACGATCGGCGCCGGCATCGTGCTCTTGCCGCTCCGGCACCCGAGCGTCGTCGCCAAGGAGTTCGCCTCGCTGGACCACGTCTCCGGCGGGCGGGTGATCCTCGGCGTCGGTGTCGGCGGTGAGAGCGCGAAGGACTTCGAGGCGGTCGGCGTCGACCCGCGCGAGCGCGGCGCGCGCACCGACGAGGCGATGCAGGCGCTGCGCGAGCTCTTCCGCGGGCACGCGAGCTTCTCGGGTCGGTTCTTCTCGTTCGAGGACGTCGAGATCGAGCCCGGGCCGGCTCGGCCGGGCGGCCCGCCGCTGTGGGTCGGCGGCCGCTCGCCCGCGGCGATCCGGCGCGCGGCGGTGCTCGGCGACGGCTGGATCCCGATCTGGATGTCGGCGGAGCGCTTCAGGGAGGGGCTCGCCCTTCTACCCGACGCCGTCGTTCCGGCGGTGACGCTCCCTGCCCACGTCGGCGACAAGCGGCATCTGTACGAGCATCTGCGGCAGCGGTACGCGGGCGACTTCGCCGAGCACGTCGTCGACCGCTACTGCGTGGCGGGGACGCCCGAGGAGTGCGCGGCGCGGGTGCAGGAGTACGTGGACGCCGGTGCGCGGCACATCGTCTTCAACCTCGCCGAGCCCGAGGATGCCGAGCGTCTCGCGGAGGTGGTCCTTGCTGCCGCTCGCTGACGTCCGGGTGATCGCGGTCGAGCAGTTCGGCGCCGGCCCGTGGGGCACGCTCCAGCTCGCCGACCTCGGCGCCGAGGTGATCAAGATCGAGGACCCGTCGTCCGGCGGCGACGTCGGCCGCTACGTCCCGCCGTTCGCCGAGGGCGAGGACTCGCTCTTCTTCGAGACGTTCAACCGGAACAAGAAGAGCGTCTCGCTCGACCTCCGCCACCCGGACGCCCGCGGCGTCTTCGAGGACCTGGTGCGGGTCGCGGACGTCGTCTACTCGAACCTGCGCGGCGACCAGCCGGCGAAGCTGCGGCTGACCTACGACGACCTGAAGCACGTGAACCCGCGGATCGTCTGCTGCTCGCTGTCGGGCTTCGGCATGACGGGACCGCGCGCCGCCGAGGGCGGCTACGACTACATGATGCAGGGGCTCGCGGGCTGGATGAGCCTGACCGGCGACCCGGCGGGACCGCCGACGAAGAGCGGGCTGTCGCTCGTCGACCTCTCCGGGCGGCTACGTGTCGACGATCGCGGTGCTCGCGGGCCTGTGGCGGGCGCGACGCGACGGCGTCGGCTGCGACTGCGACGTCTCGCTGTTCGACACGGCCGCGCACGAGCTGATGTACGTCGGCACCTGGGCGGCGTCGCGCGGGCTACGCGCCGCCGCGGCGGCGCAACTCGGCGCATCCGTCGATCGTCCCGTTCCAGAACTTCCCGACCGCGGACGGCTGGATCGTCGTCGCCTGCCCGAAGGAGAAGTTCTGGGTGCTGCTGTGCGACGCGATCGGGCAGCCGGGACTGTCGGCCGACGGGCGCTTCGCGACGTTCGCCGACCGCGACGCGAACCGCGACGAGCTGGAGCCGATCCTCGAGGCGGCGTTCCTGCGAGCGGACGAGCGAGGAGTGGCTGGCGGTGCTGCGGGACGCGGGCGTGCCGTCGTCGGCCGTCAACGGCGTGCTCGAGGCGGTCGAGGAGGCGCGGGTGGTCGAGTACGACCATCCGCGGCTCGGCACGGTCCGGCAGGTGGCATCGCCGCTCCGACTCTCCGGCGCGGAGCCGCCGGTGGGGCCGGCGCCCGCGCGCGGCGAGCACACCGAGGCGGTGCTGGTGGAGCTGTGTCGGCTACGCGCCCGAGCGGGTGCGCGAACTCGCCGGACGGCGGAGTATTCGGTGATTCGACGAAAGGAGCGACGAATGGCTAGACAGGCGATTCAACCGGAGGGGATGGCGAAGCCGAAGCCGCCGTACTCGCCGGTGGTGGTGTCGGGTGACATGGTGTGGACGGCGGGGCAGCTCGGCCACGGTGCCGACGGGAGCCTGGTCGCCGGCGGTATCGCCGAGCAGACACGGCAGGCGCTGGGGAACGTCCGGACATGTCTTGCCGCCGCAGGCTGCACCCTCGACGATGTCGTCAAGGTGAACGCGTACCTCGCGGACCTGGTCGACATCCCGGGCTACAACGAGGTGTACCGCGAGTTCTTCGCCGAGCCGTATCCGGCGCGGACGAGTGTCGGCGCGGCCTTGCCGCCGGGCGCGCTGGTCGAGATCGAGGCCGTGGCGCGACGGTCGTGACCGGCTCCGGTCGTGACCTCGTCGGCTACGGGGCGTCGCCGCCGGACCCGCAGTGGCCAGGCGGCGCCCGGCTCGCCCTCAGCTTCGTGCTCAACTACGAGGAGGGCGGCGAGCGCACGCCGCTCGAGGGCGATGCCGAGTCGGAGTCGTACCTCCACGAGGTCGTCGGTGCGCCGTCCACGCCCTGGCGCAATCTGAACGTCGAGTCGATGTTCGAGTTCGGCAGCCGTGCCGGCTTCTGGCGTGTGCACCGGATCTTCGCGAAGCACGGGCTGCCGCTGACGATGTACGCGGTCGGCCGGGCGCTCGAGCAGAATCCCGAGGCGGCACGGGCGATGGCCGACGCGGGGTGGGAGGTCGCCAGCCACGGGTGGCGGTGGATCGACTACGCCGACGTCCCCGAGGACGAGGAACGCGCTCACATGCGCCGGGCGATCGAGGCGATCGAGCGGGCAAGCGGGCGGCGGCCGGTGGGGTGGTACACCGGCCGCATCTCCGAGAACACCCGCCGCCTCGTCGTCGAGGAGGGCGGCTTCCTCTACGACTCGGACGACTACTCCGACGAGCTTCCCTTCTGGGTCGAGGTCGCCGGCCGCGACCACCTCGTCATCCCGTACACGCTCGACGCGAACGACATGAAGTTCCTGATCACGAACGGCTTCCAGACCTCGGGGCAGTTCCTCGAGTACCTGGTCGACAGCTTCGACCGGCTCTACGCGGAGGGTGGCCGGATGATGTCCGTCGGCCTCCATTGCCGCATCGTCGGCAAGCCCGGACGGGCCGCCGCGCTCGATCGCTTCCTCGCGTACGTGCGGGAACGCCCGGACGTGTGGGTGACGACCCGCGCCGAGATTGCCCGTCACTGGCGGAGCGTTCATCCCCCGCCGTCGGGCGAACCCGACCCGTCACGGGTCGGGTTCGAGCCCGGTTAGGTCCCGTCCGCCCTCCCACCCCGTCGCCACGCGGGAGCTCGACGAGCCTCTCGTCTCTGACCCGACAGCAGGGCTGCTCCCGAAACGTCTCAGCTCCCCGTGACGTACCCGTCCCACTCCACCGCGTGCGGCTGGAGGTTCTGGTAGCCGTAGATGACCGCTGCGAAGTTCCCTCCGCCTTTCCACCCTTTGTAGATGCCCGTCGCGGCTGAGATCTTCCAGGTTCCGTACTCTGCGCCGGAGCCGACGACGTCGCCGGAGGGAGTGACCTTCATGTTCACGTCGATGTGGATCCCGGTGAAGGCGAGCTCGAGCGTCCCCTTCTTGCTCGTCAGATGGTTCGTGCCCGAGAACGGAATCTGCGCTTCCCCGTTCACGTACCTCGTCCCGCCAGGGCTCGGGTAGATGAGCGTTGTGCCGGCCGGGCCATAGGGGCGCCCGGCAAGCTCGATGGTGAACACGCCGCGCACACCGGTGTTGGCTGGGGAGTTCTGGGCGTTCGTGCCATCCTCGTGGATGGCGATCTTCGACCGCGACGCCGCCGCGCCGGTTGCCGCGCCGCTGAGTACCAGGGCGATCACGCAACACGACAGCACCGAAACGAACGTTGCCGCCCGGGCCAGGCCCGCCTGCGGTAGTAGCGCACTCCTCATGATCACGGCCTCCTTCGTCTGATTGCGATGCCTCCCGAGGCTAGGGAGCAGACATCCCGAGTTGTTCCCAAGTCGATCCCGGCGAGTTACCGTCCGCACAAGATGGGATTCGACTTCCGCATCCTGGGGCCGATCGAGGTCGCGACGGAGGACGGGCCGATCCGGCTCGGTGGACGGAGACAGCGAGGCGTTCTTGCAATCCTGCTCCTCCACGCCAACCAGGTCGTGCCCGTCGAGGAGCTGGTGGACGAGCTGTACGCGGGCGAGGCGCCTGCCACCGCGGTCGCCCAGGTTCGGGATCACGTCTCGCAGCTCCGCAAGCACTTCGGGGGCGGTGTGGAGGGCGTTCTCGAGACCCGCTCGCCCGGGTACGTGCTCCGCGTCGACCCGGAGAGCCTGGACGCGATCCGGTTCGAGCGTCTAGCCGAGCAGGCGTGGAGCGAGCTCGACGAGGGCCGGCCCGAGCCGGCAGCCCGGCGGTTCCGTGACGCGTTGGCGCTGTGGAGGGGTCCCGTCCTCGCCGATCTCGCCTACGAGTCGTTTGCGCGGCCGGCGATTGGACGGCTGGAGGAGTTGCGGCTGTCTGCGCTCGAGGGACGAGTCGAGGCGGATCTCGGTATGGGTAAGAACGGTGCGCTCGTCGGCGAGCTCGAGCAGCTGGTCGGCGAGCACCCCTTCCGCGAGCAGTTCCGGGCGCAGCTCATGCTGGCGCTCTACCGGGCCGGCCGGCACGCGGACGCGCTCACCCTGTACCACGAGGGGCGCCGGGCGCAGAGCGAGGAGCTTGGTATCGAGCCGTCCGCCGAGCTCCGCGATCTGGCGGGCAAGATCCTGCGACACGATCCTTCGCTGCTCGGTTCCCGGGCGTCGGTCTCGACCGAGCCTCCGGCCCGTGGGGACGCCCGCAACCCGTACAAGGGTCTCCGCGCATTCGGTGAGGCCGACGTCGAGGACTTCTTCGGCCGCGAGGCGCTGGTCGCGGAGCTCGTCGAGCGCCTGCGGAAGGAACGCTTCCTCGCGGTTGTCGGCCCGAGCGGCAGCGGCAAGTCATCGGTCGTCCTCGCGGGGCTTGTCCCTGCACTGCGGGCGGCTGCGGTCCCGGGCTCGGACGCCTGGGCGATCGCGGTGATCACTCCTGGTGCCTATCCGCTGGAAGAGTTGGAGGCGACGCTGCTCCGGATCGCCGTCAACCCGCCGGCCTCGCTGATGGAGCAACTCGCCGCGGACGAACTCGGGCTGTTGCGCGCCGTGAAGCGCGTGCTGCCGGACGACGGCTCCGAGCTGCTGCTCGTCGTCGATCAGCTCGAAGAGATCTTCACCCTGGCTGAGCACGACGACCGCCGGCGCTTCTTCCTGACCAGCCTCGCTCGCGCGGTCAGCGACCCGCGCAGCAGGTTGCGGGTGGTCGCGACCTTGCGGGCGGACTTCTACGACCGGCCGCTGCTCCACCGCGAGTTCGCCGAGGTCATGCGCGGGCGAGTTGAGACCGTGGTGTCGCTTTCACCGGACGAGCTCGAGAGGGCAACTGTCGGCCCGGCCCGCCGGGTCGGCGTTCACGCCGAGGAAGGACTGCTCGGTCGGATCGTCGCCGACGTCGTGGATCGTCCCGGCGCGCTGCCTTTGCTTCAGTACGCGCTCACCGAGCTTCACGAACGCCGCGAGGGCTCGATGCTGACCCTCTCTGCGTATGACGCGATCGGCGGGATCTCGGGCGCGCTCGCGAGGCGAGCAGAATCACTGTTCGAAGAGCTCGATCCCCCCGGGCGGGAGGCTGTGCGCCAGCTGTTTCTACGCCTGGTCGCTCTCGGTGCGGCGACCGTGACGCGGCGGAGGGTCGAGCGAAGCGAGCTCGACTCGCTCGACGTCGACCAGGGCCGGCTGGCAGTGGCGGTGGACGCGTTCGGGGCGGCGCGGTTGCTCTCGTTCGATCGCGATCCGCGGACGCAGGCGCCGACGGTCGAAGTCGCGCACGAGGCCCTGCTCGACCAGTGGGCACGGCTGCGGGAATGGATCGCCGCAGCCAGGGACGATCTTCGCGCCCATCAGCGTCTCGCGATCGCCGCGAGTGAGTGGCTGGACGCGGGTCGCGATCCGAGTCTGCTCCTGCGCGGGAACCAGCTCGTCCGATTCGGGTCGTGGGCCGCCGAGTCCGATCTCGCCCTGACCGAAGGGGAGCGGACATTTCTCCAGGCCGGCATCGCGGCCCGAGAGGAAGAGTCCGCGGCGGAGGATTCGCGGCGAGCCCGTGAGGCTGCACTCGAGCGCCGCTCACTGAACCGGCTCCGCGCGTTGGCCCTCGTCCTGACAGTCGCCGCGCTGGTCGCCGCCGGGCTGACGGTCTTCGCCTTCGAGCAGAGCGGGCGCTCGAAGCGGCAGGCGCGAATCGCGATCGCCCGGCAACTGGCGGCTGCGTCTCTGGCGAATCTCGAGGTCGACCCGCAGCTCAGCATCCTGCTTGCGCTCCGTGCGACCGAGACCACGGGAGGAGGCAGCCGCGCGCTGCCAGAGGCAGTCGACGCGCTTCACCGCGCAGTCGAGGCATCGCGAACGGTCACGGCGATCAGGGCTCGGGCAACGGCTGTGTCCTTCAGCCCGAGCGCGTCGCGGCTTGCGACCGCAGGGCCTACTGTCGGTGTCTGGGACGAGAACACCGGCCGGCGACTGCTCTCGCTGGGGCGCAAGGGAACGAGCTCCGGCGACGTCGCGTTCAGCCCGGACGGATCTCGCCTGGCGGCCGGTACCGCCGACGGTGCGGCCCTCGTCTGGGACGCTTCGAGCGGCCGGCGACTCGGCGTCTTCCCGAGTCCCGTCCGCGGTGTCGGCGTCCAGGCTCTTCGCTTCGACCCCTCGGGATCGAGGCTCGCCGCGACCGACGGTGTCGCCGACCTGTGGATCTGGGACCTGCGGAGCGGACGCGTTCTGCAAACGATCCGCACGGAGCACCCTCTTTGCGGTGTTGCGTGGAGCCCGGACGGCGCGCGCGTCGCCACCGGCGACTGCGGAACCCATTTCGCCGGCTCTGCCGCCCGGGTCTGGGACGTCGGCACCGGGAGGCTCGTCTTTGCGACCCCGATTCAGCACGGCGCGATACTCACTGTCGACATCAGTTCTGACGGGCGCTACCTCGGCGCCCCGAATCGGACCGGCGTTGCCCAGATCTGGGATCTGCGAACCGGTCGGGACGTTGCGACCTTCGATGACCACACCGGCGAGGTCCTTGCGCTGGCTTTCGGCCCGGGCGGGCGGCTCGTCGCGACCGCAGGCACCGATGGCACCGCGCGGGTCTGGGAGAGGCGCACCGGCAAGCAACTGCTCCTGCTCGGCGGCCACCGGTCGGCGGTCGTCGACGTCGCCTTCGGCTCCGAGGGCAGGCGGCTGGCCACGGTCGGCCAGGACGGAACCGTCAGAGTCTGGGACGTCACGACCGGGGGCAGTCGCGACTGGCTCACCCTCGCCGCCCACCCGGGAGGAGTCGAGAGCGTCATCTACACGCCCGACAGCAGGAAGCTGCTGACCACCGGCCTGAACGACGGGAGGGCGAAGTTCTGGGACGGGCGGACGGGTGCGCTCCTGCGCTCGTCCGCTGTCTACCGGGATGTCGGGTCGTACGCCATCGGCGGCAGCGGCATTCCTGCTCAGCTATCCGGGTCGAGCCCGGACGGCAGCCTCGGCGCCGAGGTATCGAAGTCGAACGGCGCGCTGAAACTCCGTGATACCGCGACCGGAAACGTCATCGCAACGCTCGGCGAGCATGCACAGAGCGCCGCCTTCGACTCAACCGGCAGACGGATTGCGGTCGGCAACGCGGACGGGACGGTTCAGGTCTGGGACGTCGCCTCGAGGCCCGTCAAGCTCCTCCGCTCGTTTGTCGCGCACGACGGCTTCGTCGACGACGTCGCGTTCAGCCCGAACGGGGCGCTCCTCGCCACCGCGGGCGAGGACACAACGGCGCGGCTGTGGGATCTGCGAACCGGCCGGGAACTCGATACGTTCACCGGCCCGACCCGCTTTCTCACCTCGATTGCGTTCAGCCCGGATGGGAAGCGACTGGCAACCGGAAGCCGTGACGGTACGGTGCACGTCTACGTCGTGCCGGTGGCCGAACTGACGGCGCTCGCCCGGTCGCGACTGATCCGCGGCTGGACCAGAGAGGAATGCAAGCAGTACCTCCCCGGGGGACGCTGCCCGCGCCGACCCTGAACCTTCGCTCCCGTCGCCATGAGACCTGCTATCAGCCCTGGGGGCGCTTCGACGCAGACCGTCGTAGACTCGCCCGATGGCGGCTTGTCCCGCGTGTGGCACGGAGCGTCCGGGCGAGTTTCCGTATTGCACCGCGCCGTTGACGGAGGCTGTGACTGCTCCTGCGGCAGAGGAGCGGATGGTTTGGTGAGCGAAAGGCGCCCTAGAGTCGGACTCGTCCTGGAGCCGACAGGCATCGACAACCCGTATTGCCGCGGGGCCTACCTCGGGCTCGAGCGGGCCGTCCGGGAGTTGGGGATCAGAGGGCGAGTGCTGACACCCGCCCCGAAGGAAGGCTACGTCCCGGCCCTCTCACTTCTCGCGCGACAGAAGTACGACCTCGTCATGGGAATGGGACTCCTTACGGCCCCCGCGATCGACAGTGTCGCAACGGGGCTTCCTGAAACGAGGTTCGCGATCATCGACTGCGCCCACCCCGATCGGGCGCATCGCCCGAAGAACGTCCTGGACATCTCGTTCAGCCAAGAGCAAGCCGGTTATCTGGCCGGCCACCTCGCTGCGCTCGTGCTGACACTCTCTCCCGGGGAGGAGGTGATCAGCTCGGTCGGCGGCGAGCGGGTGCCGTCGGTCGAGCGGTGGATCGCCGGCTACCAGGCAGGCGCGAGAGGAGCCAATCCACGCGTCACGACGTTGAACGCCTACACCGACGACTTCCTCGACCCCGTGAAAGGCAGGTCGGTTGCCCTGAGCCAGATCGCGAAGGGATCGCGAGTCGTCTTCCAGGTCGCCAGCGTCTGCGGACTCGGGGCACTGAAGGCGGCAAAAGAGCGTGGAATCTGGGGGATCGGGGTCGATGTCGACCAATCCCACCTCGGCCGGCACATCCTGACGAGCGCGGTGATAAAGATGGACGTGGCCGTGTTCCAGACGATCGAAGAGCTCGCGCGCGGGACGCTCGAGACCGGTCGTACCTCCCGCTTCTCCCTGGAAAACGGCGGTGTCGGCCTCGGCGCGATCAGCGCGGCGGTGCCGCCCGCGCTCAAGGCCGCGATCGAGGACGTCAGAGCCGAGATCGTCGCCGGGAAGATCGCGATCGCGAGCTCGGTCATATAGCGCTCTCGCTCTGGATCGAAACCCAGACGGTCCCGTCCCAGGAGGCGACGTCTGTGGGCGCGTGGCCAACGGGAACGAGGCCCACAACCCGACCGTCCTTCGGATCGATCTGGACGGCGGTGCCGTCGGCATTGCTGGCAGCCCACACCGCTCCATCCGTCGCGCACAGGCCGACCAGCCCTCTGCCGACCGGGGTCGTCTGAGTCACCGTTCCCGTGTCCGGGTTGATGCGCCAGACCTGGCCGAGCGAGTCAGAGACCCAGACAGCCTGCTTCCCGGCCGTCAACGCGACGGGGTACCCGATGGGCACCTCGGTCGTGGCTGCGTTTGTGTGCGGCTCGATGCGCAGGGCGCGCTCGGCGATCGTCACCACCCAGAGTGCCTCCTCGCCGAGTGCCACGCCTACCGGTACATGGCCGACGTCGATGATCGCGGAGGGCTCGTTCGTCGCCGGGTCGATGCGGATCACGTGGTGAGTACCCGAGGCGATCCAAACGGAATCGTCATCGGCGGCGACCGCGTAGGTCGGGTTCCAGGCGAGTTCGCTCGAGCCTCTCAGGTCGACCGTCTCGACGACGGCGTCGGTGCTGGGATCGATACGCGAGACTGTGCCGTCGCTCCCGTTCGCCACCCAGACCGCATCGGTGGCGACGGCGAGGTCTATCGCCGGTGCTCCGATTCCGATCGTCCTGATGACTTCGCGGCGATCCGGATGGATGCGGGAGACCGTTCCATCGTCTGCGTTGGCGACCCAGACCGAGCCGTGCCCGATCGCGACGGCGACAGGCCTTCGGCCCACGGGCACGTGGCCCACGACCCGGGAGCGCTGCGGGTCGATCACAGCGACCGAGTCGGGAGGAACCGGCGCCTCGGTACGCGACGACGCTCGACGACGCTGTGCGACAGAGGGTCGTTCGACCGCGTGGACTACCGGCGAGTCGAGCGAAGGATCCTGGTTGAGGATGGCTCTCTCGAGGCGCTGGAGCTCGCCGCCCGGCTGGAGCCCGAGCTCCTCGTCCAGCAGCCGCCGCCCTGATCGGTAGACCTCGAGCGCGTCTGCCTGGCGGCCGCGGCGGTAGAGGGCCAGCATCAGCTGCCCCCGCAGGCGCTCGCGCAGCGGCTCCCGCGCGACGAGGCGCTCGAGCTCGGGGATCAGCTCGGCGTTGCGGCCGAGGGCAAGATCTGCGTCCAGTCGTTCCTCGAGGGCGGCGAGCCTGAGCTCCTCGAGCCTGTGGCCCTCTGCCTGCGCGAACGGGACGGCCTCGAGGTCCGCGAGCGCGCGACCTCGCCAGAGCGCGAGCGCGCCGGCAAGGTGCTCATGTGCCTCTTCGGCGTTCCCCTCGGCGAGCTCGGCCTTCCCGGCTGCGACGAGGTCCTCGAACCGGCCCAGGTCGATGCTCTCGCGTCCGACCCGGAGTACGTAGCCCGGCGCGCGTGTGACCAGCAGCTCATCGTCCTCGCGGGTCGCGTCGGGATCGAGAAGCTTGCGGAGCTGGGAGACATGCATCTGAAGCGCCGTCCTCCCCGAGTCCGGCGGACTCCCGGCCCACAATTCGTCGATCAGGCGGTCTTGCGAGACGACCTCGTTCGCGTGCAGAAGCAGTAGGGCGAGCAGCGCGCGCTGCTTGGTTCCCCCCACGGGGACTAGACGCCCGTTGTCCTCGACCTCCAGGGGCCCAAGGATGCGGAACTCCATTCTTGGCGGACGGTAACACGGTCTGGAGCCGGTTCGTTAGCGCGTCCTTAGCGCGTTTCAGGCCTGGCCTTTAGCGACCTCTGGTCAGGTGTGCGCAGACCGGTCGCGCGGGGCGGCCGGCGGAGACAAGGAGGCGCAAGATGAACGGCAGGATCAGGATCGGAACGGCGATCACGGCCGCAGTCGCGATGTTCGTGCTCGCCGGCTCGGCTGTCGCCCAGAGCGGCGCCTCGGCCCAGCAGACCGCGGCGGACCTGGCGCGGGGCGACGCGCTCAACAAGCTCTACCACCTCGGCGCGTACAGCCCGGCAGCCCAGGCGGGGCCGAAGCCGGCAGGGATGACCACCCGGCAGTGGCAGGCCGAGCTCGCCCGCGGCGACGCCCGGAATCGGCTCTACGGCCTCGGCCCCTATGCGGAGTCGAGCAAGAGCTCGGCCTCCGCAGCGCCCGTCTCGCCGCCGGTCGTCTCGGTCGCAGCGGGCAGCTTCGACTGGGGTGCGGCCGGAATCGGCGCCGGGGCAGCGATCGGGCTCGCGCTGCTCGTCACGGGGATGGCGGTCATCGTTCGCCAGACTCGCCGTTCGCAGCTGTCCACGTCGAGCTGAGGCCCGGCGCAGCAACCGTCGGCCAGGGCCAGCGGTCAGGGAGACCTGATCGCTGGCCTCCAAGCAGGTAGATCGACGCCCACGCCCGTCCTTGACCTCAAGCCACGAGTCGACCGCTGGCTCACCTCATCTGAGGAGCGACACGGAATGACCGGAAACGAGAATCGAACGAAGCGACGTCTTGCTCTCGCCGTCCTGGCGACGGCGCTCGCAGTCGCGGCGACAGTCCAGGTCGCCTCAGGCGTCGCGAAGACGGGTGCGACCATGGGGTCGCTCACGATCGAGGCCGTGCTTGCGATGACTTCGAAGCCAGGCCCGTGCCCGCCCGGCTCGCCACCGGCCGCTGACCTCTGCTCGGCGCGCAGGGGCAGCGGGGCCGTCCGCGGCCTCGGCGAAGTCTCGGAGACGTACACGTTCTTCGTGCAGGAAGGAGATTGTGACGGCGTGTTCGAGACGACAGTCCGTCTCGAGGTCGCCGGCAAGGGCGAGCTCCAACTTGCGGTCGACCGATATCGGGGGGAGTGCATCTCGTCGGCGTTGAACCTGAGCCGCGCGTTCACAATCACCGGCGGCTCGGGCATCTATGCAGGAGCCTCGGGAGGGGGCACGGTGAGTCATCGGGCCACTCCCACGTCGAACGGCTCAGTCGGGACGGACACGTGGACCGGCACGCTGAGTGTGCCTGGGCTGGAATTCGACGTGACGCCGCCCACGCTCAGCGGAGCCGTCAACAAGACAGTTCGGGCGCGGAGGGGGGCTACGAGCGTGCGCGTCACCTACAGGGTCACCGCCAGCGATGCCGTCGACGGTTCGGTCCCGGTGTCCTGCCAGCCGAGGTCGGGCAGTAGCTTCAAAATTGGTCGCGCCTTCGTCAAGTGCTCGGCGACGGACACCAGCGCGAACGCGAAGACGGGACGCTTTAGGGTGATCGTGAAACGCGGCTAGGGTTACGCCGCCTCTAACTCGGCTTTCTCGACGGAATCTGGTTCCGGCTCGCGCGTGTGCGGATGAGGGCTCTCGGATGCGGCTGTCTGGGCTCGTCGCGCTCAGCGAGAAGTCACGCTGACCGACCCGCGGCAGCTCGTCTACCTCTGGCTGCCGACGTCGGTCGAGCCTATGAATATTGTCTCTTCCGACAACAACATCGGTGCCTCTATCGGTGCCTCTCTTTGCGCCCCAACGCAGGCCGTCTCGCTTGCACGACCACTGTCATGATGTGGCCAGTCCACGGCCCGCGGGCCGTTCGGCGCGAAGTGCGCTAACGGGCCAGGGGAACGAGCTTCGAGCGGCGTAGCCCGCGGTCTCTCGTCACGAGCGGGGCACCGTGCACGACGCTCGTTGCGGCGATCAACTCGTCGGCGGGATCGCCTTGAACGTCCAGCCGCGTGCTCGCCAGCGCGATCTCGCGGGTCAGCGGCCAGACCTGGACACTGGACAGGGCGCGAACGACGCTCGAGTCGTCGAGAGCGATCTCGATCCGCCCCAGCTGCGCGAGTTTCGCGATCTCCCAGAGGACAATCGCCGAGATCCCCCAGCGGTCGCGCTCCAGCAGCCGCCGCTCCGCCGCTCTCAGCTCGCCGGCGAGGGCGAAGACGAAGACGTGCGTGTCAAGGTTGAGCATCCCAGGCGGCGTCGGTCGAGAGGATGTCGCCCTTGATCGTCAGCTTGCCGGCCAGGGCGCCGATGAGCGCGCTCGACTCGGCGCGGATCGCGATCAGCTTCGCGACCGGCTTCCCGCGCTTGGTGATCACCAGGCCCTCCTCGTCGACCTCGTCGAGGATCGATAGGCAGTGCTCCTTGAACTCCGCTGCTCCCATCTGCTTCATGGTCATCTGATACTACCAGTCAGGCTAGATGACCATAGCGACCATGACTGGACAGGACGCCCGCCCATGTTCGGCGGACGGAGGATTAGACTCGCCTGGAGGTCAGACATCGAACGAGGAGGCACCGTGGCAACGCAGACCCAGCCGCTGACCCGCGACCAGCTCGCGGCCCTGCCGGACAGCTACTTCAAGGCGGTCGACGCAAAGGACGTCGACGCGATCCTCTCCCACTTCGCCGACGACGCCGTCATGACCGTGCAGACCGACCACGCGGTGTTCTCCGGTGCCGACGAGATCCGCCGGATGTTCACCGACTTCTGCGGGAACTCGGTCTCGATCTTCCACGAGATCAAGAACATCGTCGTCGAGCCGGGTGCGGGGAAGGTCGCGACGGAGCAGAGCTACATCGGCGAGCTCAACGACGGAACGAAGAACGACATGCACAACTGCAACTTCTTCGACGTCGACGCCGACGGGAAGTTCTCGCGCGTGATCATCTGGATGGCGGGGACGAACCCTCTGAAGTAGCGGGCGCTAGGCGGCGAGCGCGCGGTCGAAGAAGTCGCCGACGATCCGGATCGCGTCCTGCGGGCACTCCACCAGGTCGGCGTGCCCGATGTCGGGGAACTCGACGAGCTCGATGTGCTCGTTCTGCTCCGCCATCGTCCGCGCGCCCAGCCCGCTCGTCGCCAGGTCGGGCGGGCAGAGGATGTCGTGGGTGCCGTTCGTCATCAGCAGCGGCCGGGAGATCTTCGGGACGAGCGGCGAGAGGTCCATGTTCTCCATCGCCAGGCAGGCCTGCCTGACCGTATACGGGTCGTTGAGCCCGACGATGTCGCGGACGAGCTGGAAGATGTTCTCGCCCTCCGGGCTCTCCATGAACCCGGCCCCCACCGCCTGCGTGGTGACGTGATCGGAGAACTCGTCCCAGGGCATCGTCTCGGCCATCCGCCGCCACACGCGGAAGAGCGTCCGCCGGTACACATCCGGCTTTGCGAAGGCGACGTCGGCGCAGGCGGCGATCGTCCGCTCCGGATACAGGGCGGTGAAGGCGATCGCGATCATCCCGCCCATCGACGTCCCGTGCACGAGCACGCGGTCGAGGCCGACCGTGTCGAGGAGCGCCGGGCCGTCCGCCGCCCAGCCCTCGATCGTGTACGCCTCGCGGGGACACGTCGACGCGCCGTAGCCCCGCGCGTCGAAGGAGAGCAGGCGGAAGCCCCGCTCCCGGAAGCCGTCGTTGACGAGGCCGAAGTTGTGCCGGCCGAACAGACCGCCGCCGAACTGGAGGACGACCGGGCCGTCCTCGGGCCCCGTCAGCTCGTAGAAGAGCCGTGTCCCGTCGTCGATCTGTGCGTAGGGCACGGGTCGGGAGGGTCAGTCCCAGCTTCGACCGACGCGGTCCCACGCGACGTCGCTCGGGAGCCACTCGGTGTTGACCTTCGAGAACAAGCGTGTGACCTTCTTGCCGCCGCACTTCGGGCAGGGCGGCGCGGGATTGGTCGACAACGTGAGAAACTCCTCGAACTGCTCTTCACACTTGTCGCAGCGATACTCATAGACCGGCATGGACTCCGAGTGTAACCCGATCGAACGCCTCAGGGAAGCGGCCGCGGCCCAGGGCGTGCACCCGACCGAGGAGGATCTCGAGGGGGTCGGCGGCTTCCTCGACCGCATCCTGCCGGCGCTCGCAGAGATCGAGCAGCGCGTGCCGCCGGAGACGACGCCGTGACGCTCGATCCGTACAACGCGTTCCTGCACCTGGGCGCGGATGACGGCGACTGGCGGGTCGCCGTCAAGGACGTGATCGACGTGGCCGGGATGCCGACGACGGCAGCCTCGAAGATCCTCGATCGCGTTCCCGAGCGGGATGCGGTCGCAGTCGCACGACTGCGGGCCGCAGGTGCGACGATCGTGGGCAAGACCAACACACACGAATTCGCATACGGGGCGATCACGAACAGCCCGCATTTCGGGCCCGCCCGAAACCCGTGGAACTCCGAGTGCATCACCGGCGGCTCCAGCGGGGGGAGCGCTGCGGCCGTCTCGGCCGGACTCTGCGATGCGGCGCTCGGCACCGACACGGCCGGCTCTGTCCGGATTCCGGCCGCGCTCTGCGGTGTCACCGGCCTGCGCCCGAGCACGGGCCTCGTCCCGAACGACGGCCTCGTCCCGACGAGTTGGAGCTTCGACACGATCGGCCCGATGGCGCGCAGCGCCGCCGAGTGCGCGAGGGTGCTCTCGGCCGTCGCCGACCGGCCGGTAGCGCTCGATCCGCCCCGTGACCTCAGGATCGGCGTGGTCACGAGCCTCTTCGAGCGCGCCGACCCCCGGGTCGCCGCGGTCTGTGAGGAGGCGCTCGCCGAGCTTCCCGGCCGTCTCGAGCCGGTGGCGATCCCGCTGCACGAGGAGATCGCGACGATCGTCCAGCTGATGCTGCTCCCCGAGGCGACGGAGGCCCACCTCCCCTGGATGCGCACTCGTCTCGAAGACTACGGCCCCGATGTACGCGCGCGGCTGCTCGCCGGGCTGCTCCTGCCGTCCACGGCGTACGTGACCGGGTTGCGCGCGCGCCGGTGGGCCGTGCAGGAGTACGACCGCGAGCTCGGCGGCTACGACCTCCTCGTCGCGCCGGCGATGCCGATCGTCGCGCCGCGGCTCGACGCGATCCCGCCGGACTACCGCCTGCTGATCATCCCGTACAACTCGCCCGCGACGCTGATCGGCAACCCGGCCGCGAGCGTCCCCTGCGGATTCGTGGACGGCCTCCCGGTCGGCCTCTGCCTCGCCGGGCGGCGCCTCGAGGACGATCTCGTCCTCGCCGCCGCGCACGCATTCCAGCGGGCGACCGACTGGCACGAGCGGACGCCGGTTGACGGCGCCCCCGGGGAGGTTTTGTATACAGACGACATCATTCGTCCGTAAAGGGGGTTGAACGCGCATGTCTGTCCTGATCAAGGGCGGGCGCATCGTGACGGCGTCCGACGACTACGTCGGCGACATCTACGCCGAGAACGGGACCGTGACACTGATCGGCCGGTCGCTGGACATGGACGCCGACAAGGTCATCGATGCGACCGGCAAGTACGTGATCCCGGGGGCGATCGACCCGCACACGCACATCGAGATGTTCTTCGGCGGCACGACGACGTGCGACGACTTCACGTCGGGCACGGTCGCCGCCGCGTTCGGCGGTACGACCTCCCTCGTGGACTTCTGCATGCAGTCGCCGGGAACGCCGTTCCCGCAGGCGCTCGAGAACTACTTCGAGAAGATCGACCGCTGCAAGCCCGTGATCGACGTCGGCTTCCACATCGGCGTCACCGACCTCGCCGGCGGAGGCGGCCTCGAAGCGCTCGGAAAGCTGCCCGACGAGGGAGTCACGTCGTACAAGCTGTTCATGGCCTACAAGGGCGCCGTGATGGTCGACGACGAGACCCTCTTCAAGACGATGCGCGTCGCGAACGAGACCGGTGGGCTCGTGATGGTGCACGCCGAGAACGGCGACGCGATCGACGTGATCGTCAAGGAGGCGGTCGCGGCCGGGAAGAAGGACCCGATCTGGCATGCGCGGACCCGTCCGATGGAGACCGAGGCGGAGGCGACCAACCGCGCCGTCCAGCTCGCCCGGGTCGCGGACGCGGCGCTGTACGTCGTCCACGTCTCGTGCCAGCCGTCGGTGGAGCCGATCGCGCTCGCGCGCGAGAAGGGCTGGGACGTGTGGGGCGAGACCTGCACCCAGTACCTGTTCATCGACGACACGGCCCTCGAGAAGCCGAACTTCGAGGGCGCGAAGTACATCTACACGCCCCCGCCGCGGCCGAAGGACCAGCAGGAGCACCTGTGGAAGGCGCTCCAGAACGACGTCCTCTCGGTCGTCTCGACCGACCACTGCCCCTTCAACTGGCCCGAGCAGAAGGGCATCAACGGGCAGGACTTCCAGGTCGTCCCGAACGGCGGGCCGGGGATCGAGAACCGGCTCCACATGCTGCACGAGTTCGGCGTCCGCACCGGGCGGATCTCGATGAACCGCCTCGTCGAGCTGACCTCGACGAACGTCGCCAAGCGGTTCGGGCTCTACCCGCGGAAGGGCACGATCGCGGTCGGCAGCGACGCCGACCTGGTCGTCTGGGATCCCGAGAAGAAGCTGACCATCTCGGCTGCGACCCACCACACGAACGTGAACTACAACCTGTTCGAGGGCACGGAGGTCACGGGCGCGCCGCAGGTGGTGCTCGTCCGCGGCCAGACGATCGTCGAGGACGACCAGCTCGTCGCCGAGCCCGGCGCGGGCCAGTTCGTGAAGCGGGCGCGGGTCGGCGACACGCTCGGGTCGGTGCAGGTGACGGCGTGACCGACGAGCAGGCGCACGAGGTCTACGCGGCGGCGCGGCTCGGGCAGAACATCACGCTCGGGTCGCGCCCCGCCGTCCTCATCGTCGACTTCAGCTGCGGGTTCACCGACCCTGCGTGCACGCTCGGCGCGGACATGACCGCCCAGGTCGAGGCGACGAAGCGGCTGCTCGACGCCGCCCGGGCGAAGAGCCTGCCCGTCGTCTTCACGACGATCGGCTTCGAGCCGAGTCTGAAGGACGGCGGCCTGTGGCTGCAGAAGGTGCCCGCCCTCGGCGACCTGCAGATCGGGGGTCGCTGGGTGGAGATCGACCCGCGGCTGGAGCCGCGCGACGGCGAGACGATCGTGATGAAGAAGGGCGCGTCGGCGTTCTTCGGCACGAATCTCCCCTCGATCCTGATCAGCCAGGGAGTCGATTCCGTGATCCTCTGCGGGGCGACGACGAGCGGGTGCATCAGGGCGACGGCGGTCGACCTGCTCCAGTACGGCTATCCGACGATCGTGCCGCGCGAGTGCGTCGCCGATCGGGCGCAGGCACCGCACGACGCGAACCTGTTCGACATCCAGGCGAAGTACGCCGACGTGGTCTCGGTCGAGGACGCGCTCGACTACGTGGCGAGCGTGCCCGAGGCGGTCGCGGTGTGACCCATCGGGTCGCCGTCCTCGCCGGCGACGGCGTCGGCCCCGAGGTGATCCGGGAGGCCAGGAAGGCAGTCGATGCCCTTGGCCTCCCGATCGACTGGACCGAGCTGCCCTGGGGCACGGACTGGTTTCACGCGCACGGCACGATGATGCCGCCGGACGCGCTCGAGCAGATCTCGGAGTTCGATGCGGTGCTGCTCGGCGCGATCGGCGACCCGTCGGTGCCCGACCACATCTCGCTCTGGCAGACGATCCTGGAGATCCGGCAGAAGCTGGACCTGTGGGCGAACCTGCGGCCGTGTCGGCTGCTGCCCGGGATCCCGGGGCCGCTCGCGGGGAGGGGCCCCGACGACTTCGACATCCTGTTCGTGCGCGAGAACACCGAGGGCGAGTACGCCGGGGTCGGCGGCCGCGCCCATCGGGGGCTCCCGTCCGAGGTCGCGCTCGAGGTGTCGGTCTTCACGCGCGCCGGCTGCGAGCGGATCCTGCGCCTCGCCTTCGAGCGCGCGGCGCAGCGGCGGGGGATCCTGACGAGCGCGACGAAGTCGAACGCGTCCCGCTTCGGCTACGTGCTCTGGGACGAAGTTGCGGCCGAGCTCGCCGCCGAGTTCCCGGGTGTTCGCTACGAGAAGGTGCTCGTGGACGCCCTCACGGCCCGGATCGTCCGTGCACCTGACTCGCTCGACGTCGTCGTCGCATCGAACCTCTTCGCCGACATCCTCACCGACCTCGCGGCGGCGATCCAGGGCGGGATGGGCATGGCAGCGTCGGCGAACATCGCACCGGGAACGACCACGATCGGGGTGTTCGAGCCCGTGCACGGATCGGCCCCGGACATCGCCGGGCAGGGAATCGCCAACCCGTGTGGTGCGATCTGGAGCACCGTGCTGATGCTGGAGCACCTCGACGAGGCGGAGGCAGCGAAGGCGCTGCTCGCGGCGCTGGAGGACGTCTGTCGTGTCGGGCCGCGGACGAGGGACGTCGGAGGCGAGGCGACGACGGTCGAGGTCGGCGACGCCCTCGCCGCGCGTGTCGCGGCTACCGGCTGACCCCGATCAGCGCACCGCCCGCGACGATCAGAAGCCCCGCGAACACGACCCGCCGCGAGATCAGCTCCTCGTGGCGCGCCAGGAAGAGGGCGGCGAGCAGGACGGCCCAGAGTGACTGCGTCGCGTTCAGCGGTGCGACCACCGAGACCCGGCCCTGGTCGAACGCATCGAGCAGGCAGCCGTAGGCGAGCCCGAGGGCGATGCCGGCGGGCGCAAATGCCGGGGCGGCGGCGAGCAGGCGTGCTTTGAGGTTCCTCCGGCGGAAGACGAGGAGGTACACCGCGATCACCACGGCGGCGGCGGCCAGGGAGACCGTCGCCGCGAGCCACGGCGGGGGGTGGGCGTCGCGGGCGGCCCAGCGCACCAGGTTGTCGCGGACCGCGAAGAGGGCGGCGCAGATCAGCGCGGCGACCGCACCGATCACGCGCCAGTGCTCGGGCCGCTCCCGCTCCCGTGCAAGAGCGGCGCCGCCACCGACGACGAGCACCGTCCCCACGAGCGTCTCCCATTTCGCCGGCTCGTTCAGCAGCGTCAGCGCGATCAGGACCGAGAGCAGCGGGGCGACCCCGATCAGGATCGACGCGCGTGCCGGACCCGCGTCGCGGACGGCGATGATGAAGAGGATCTGCGACACGCCCGGGACGAGCGCTCCCGAGACGGCGAACGGCCACAGATCGCCGGCCTGGACAGACCCGCCCTCGATCGCCGCGCCGATGCCGACGACAACGAGGGCCGTGCACATCACGGCGAGCGCGCCGGCCTCCGCGTCGGCCCCCGGTCGCCGCAGGCCCCAGCGCACGCTGAGCGCCAGGACGCCGAACAGGGCGCCGGCCAGGGCGGCGAACACGACGGCGTGCACGCTCTAGTCTTTTCCGATGGCGCGGACACTCACGGCGAAGATCATCGCCGACCACCTCGTGGCCGAGAGCGAGGAGGAAGTCGAGCTCGCCGTCGACGAGATCCTTCTCGAGGACGCGACGGGGACGATGGCGTGCCTCCAGTTCGAGCAACTCGGCCTCGACCGCGTCCGCGTGCCCACGGTCTCGTACGTCGACCACAACGTCATCCAGTTCGACAACCGCAATCCGGAGGACCACGCGTACCTGCGCAGCTGGGCTATGCGGTACGGCGCGCGCTACTCGAGGCCGGGGAACGGGATCGCTCACTACCTGCACCTCGAGCGGTTCGCACGGCCGGGCCGCGTTCTGGTCGGCGCCGACTCGCACACGACGATGGCGGGCGCGCTCGGAGCTCTCGCGATCGGGGCCGGGGCGACGGAGGTGGCAGTCGCGATGGCGGGTCGGGCCTACGTCGTCGAGAAGCCGCGCGTCGTCGGTGTCGAGCTTCGCGGCCGCCTGGAGCCGTGGGTGCAGTCGAAGGACGTCGTGCTCGAGTTGCTCCGCCGGCGAGGCGTGCGCGGCGGCCGCGGCTGCATCTTCGAGTTCCGCGGGGACGGCGTCGCGACCCTGAGTGCGACCGACCGCGGGACGATCTGCAACATGGTGATGGAGACCGGCGCGACGACGGGGATCTTCCCCTCGGACGAGCGGACGCGCGCCTGGCTCGTCGAGCAGGGCCGGGAGGAGCACTGGCTCGAGCTGGCCGCCGACCTGGACGCGATCTACGACGAGGAGGAGACGATCGACCTCGGCGACCTCGAGCCGCTGATCGCGCTCCCGTCGTCTCCGGGGAACGTCGTTCCCGTGCGCGAGGCGGCGGGAGAGCCGACCCGGCAGGTGTGCGTCGGGTCCTCCGTGAACTCGTCGTTCGAGGACCTCGCGATCGTCGCGGCGGTGTTGCGCGGGCGGACCGTCTCGCCCGAGCTCGACCTGACGGTCACGCCGGGCTCGCGTCAGATCCTCGACATGATCGTGCGCAGCGGCGTCTACGCCGACCTGCTCACGGCCGGGGCGCGCATCCTCGAGCCGGCCTGCGGTCCATGCATCGGTATGGGCCAGGCACCGGCCGCCGGCGCCGTCTCCGTGCGCACCTTCAACCGGAACTTTCCCGGGCGCAGCGGGACGGTCGGCGACCGTGTCTACCTCTGCTCGCCCGCGACCGCAGCGGCGACCGCGCTGCGTGGTGAGATCACGGACCCGCGCGAGCTGGGCGGGCTGCCGGACCTGACTCCGCCGTCCGCCAACCCGAACGCCGATGATCGTCAGATCATCCTTCCACCCGAGGACGGCCTCCGGGTCGAGCTCGAGAAGGGCCGGAACATCGTGCCGCCGCCGGCCGTCCCGCCGCTGCCCGGCGAGATCGCCGGCCGTGTGCTGATCGTCGTTCCCGACGACGTCTCGACCGGCGACATGGCCCCCGACGGAGCGCTCGGCCTCGCCATCTGGTCGAACATCCCGGCCTGCGCGCAGTTCATGTTCCGGCGCTTCGACCCGGAATTCCCGTCGCGGGCCGAGGCCTGGGGCGGCGGGATCGTCGTCGGCGGGCACAACTACGGGCAGGGCTCCAGCCGCGAGCAGGCGGCGTTCGCGGCGCTCTACCTCGGGGTCCGCGCGGTGGTCGCGAGGAGCTTCGCCCGCATCCACCGCTCGAACCTGATCGCCCAGGGGATTCTCCCGCTCACATTCGCCGACGAGGGCGACTACGACCGGGTGGAGCAGGGCGACGAGTGGGTGATCGAGGACGTCCGGGCGACGGTCGAGTCGGGCGGAACCGCCCTGCGGGGACCGGTGCCGCTCGAGGTGCGCCTGACGGGCCGTGAGCGCGAGATCATGCTCGCCGGCGGCCTGATCGCCTACGCACGCGCGTGAAGCAGGGCATTCTCGGCGCCTGTGCGCTCGGCCTCTCGGCGGGATGGAACGTCGCCAACACGGGTGCGGTCGCGCAGCAGCTGGCGGACAGCTACGGCGTGAGCCTGGCCGCGATCGGCCTGCTCACGACCGCGCTCTTCATCACCCACCTGGCGATGCAGATCCCGGGTGGCCGGATGAGCGACCGGTACGGCGCGCGCCGCGCCGGGCTGGTCGGGCTCGCGCTCATCGTCGTGTTCTCAACGATCGCGATGGCCGCCCCGGTCTTCGAGCTCGGGCTCGCGATGCGTGCGCTCACCGGCCTGGGCACCGGTCTCGGCTTCATCGCCGGGAGCGCCTACGTGCGCGCGATCGGCGGCTCGCCGGCGGCCCAGGGCCTCTACGGAGGGGTCGGCCTGGCGGGCGGCGGCCTCGCGCTTGCGATCGTTCCCCGGGTGGAGGACTGGCTCGGCTGGCGGGCGCCGTTCGCGACCTCCGTCGTCGTCGCGCTGATCGGGCTGGCGCTGCTGGGCGCGGCGCGGCAGGACGAGCGGCACCCGAGGCCCGCCCGCGAGGAAGGACTGGACACCGGCGTCCTCCGCGACCGGCGGCTCTACCGGCTCGCCGCGCTCTACGGCGCCTCGCTCGGGCTGAGCGTGATCGCGGGCAACTGGGTAGTCACCCTGCTCGACCGCAACGGCGGGGTGGGGAAGGGGGCGGCGGGCGCGATCGGTTCACTCACGCTCGTGCTCGGGGTGATCACGAGGCCGCTGGGCGGTTGGATCCTGCGCAACCACCCCGCGTCGGTACGGCGTGCGGTCGGAGCCAGCCTGGCCGCCGCCGCGGTCGGCACCTTCCTGCTCGCGGCGGCGTATCCACCGTGGCTCGCGGCGCTCGGAGCCGCTCTCGTGGGCATCGGCGCGGGGATCCCCTTCGCCCCGGCGTTCACCGGGGCGGCGGCCATGCGGCCCGACTCGCCCGCCGCCGCTGTCGGGCTCGTCAACGGAGCGGCGAGCGCGGTCGCTCTGGTGGGAACTCCGCTCCTCGGGCTGTCATTCGCCCTCCCCGGCGACGGCCGGATCGGCTTCGCTCTCGTCGCCGTGCTCTGGGCCGTCTCTCTGCTCGCGCTCCCGAGCGAGCGCGAGCTCGGGGTCGCTACCGGAGCGCCAGGATCGCGTTCAGGATGATCTCCGCCGCGAGCGCCGCGTCGTCCGCGCTCGCAGCCTCCTCGGGGTGGTGGCTGATCCCGTCCTTGCAGGGCACGAACACCATCGCGCTCGGGACCTGGCCGGCGACGGACATCGTGTCGTGCGCCGCGCCCGAGTGCATCGTCATCCACGTCTCCCCGGTCGTCGCGGCAGCCTGCTCGAGCGCGCCGACGATCCGTCCGTCGAGCGGCGTTGCGGGCAGTGTCTGGCGCTGCCGGTATTCCGCCGTCATCCCGCGCCGCCGCGCCGCCTCCTGCGCGAACGCGGCGATGTCGCGGGCGACGTCATGGAATGCGTCGTCGACCGGGCCGCGGACGTCGAGCGAGAAGCGCACGCGGCTCGCGATCGCGTTGATCAGCCCCGGGTCGACCTCGATCTCGCCGACGGTGCCGACGGTGCCCTGCCCTGCCGCCGCAGCGAGGCGCTCGAGCTCGACGATCGTCTCGGCCAGCGGTAGGGTCGGGTCGAGTCGGAGATCCATCGGCGTCGCCCCCGCGTGGTCGCCGCGCCCGTGGACGACGACGTCGGCGTGGACGTACCCGGCGATCGCCGAGACGATCCCGATCCGGTTGCCGGTGTCCTGGAGCACCCTCGCCTGCTCGATGTGCATCTCGATCCAGCCGGTCAGCCCGTCGAGTATGTGAACCGCCTCGCGCCAGCGGGCCGGCTCGTAGCCGGCCTCCTCGGCGTGCTCCCAGAAGCTGCGGCCGTCGTCGATCGACCGGAACGTCTCGCGCAGCTCCTCCTCCGTCACCCGCTGCGCGACGATCCGGCTGCCGAGCAGCATCTGACCGAAGCCGGAGCCCTCCTCCTCGAGGAACGAGATCAGCTGCAGCGGGAGCCCGAGGCCGAGCTCCTCGTTCAGGCGGCAGACCTCGAGCGCGGTGACGACCCCCATCGTCCCGTCGTAGCGCCCCCCGTTTCGGTTCGAGTCGCAGTGAGAGCCGATGCCGAAGGCGGGCTCGCCCTTCGGCCGGTTGCGGGCGAACAGGGTGCCGAGAGGGTCCTCCTCGACCGTGAAGCCGATCGCCTCCAGCTCGCGGGTGAAGTAGTCGAGCGTGTTCCGGTAGACCGGGGTGTAGGCGTACCGGCGGATCGCGTGGTCGGAGACCGTGTAGTCGGGCCCGGCGAGCGTCTCGATGTCGCGTTCGATCCGGGTCGCGCTCCGCGTGCGGTCCATCGGGGAGACTCTAGGGCTTGTCGAGCGAGACGCCGGCTCGTAGAGTCGGCCCATGCCGGAGAGCTGGCGCAACCGCAAGACCTTGATCCTCGGCCGTGCCGACATGATGGGCCTGCTGACGCCCGGCGAGTACGTCGACTGCGTCGAGCACGCGTTCCGGATGCACGGCCTCGGGCGCGTCTACATGGAGCCGAAGGGCCACATCGTGCTCGACCGCTACCGGGGCGAGTGGGAAGTGATGCCGTCGTGGATCGAGGAGCCCGAGGCGGCCGCCTGCAAGTGGGTGTCGATCCGCGAGGACAACGGCCGGTTCGATCTGCCCGCCGTGTTCTCGATCCTCGTCTACACGCACCCCGAGACCGGGTTCCCGCTGGCGATCTGCGACGGCTCGCACCACACGCTGATGCGCACCGGCGCGTCGGCGGCGGTGTCGGCGAAGTGGCTGGCTCGGAAGGACTCGACGGTGCTCGCGATCCTCGGCACCGGCAGCGTGGGCCAGGGGACGCTCGCCACCTGCGACACCGTCTTCGCGTGGAAGGACGTTCGGATCTGGAGCCGCACCGATGAGTCGGTCGACCGGTTCCTCGCCTCCGAGGCCCCGAAGTACCCCCACCTCGAGCTGACCGGGACGACCGACGTCCGCACGGCCGTCGAGGGCGCCGACGTGATCGTCACCGGCACGCACGCGCGGCAGTGGATCGTCGACGACGCGTGGGTGAAGGACGGCGCCCATCTGGCCGCGCTGGGCGCTGACCTCGAAGGTGAGCAGGAGCTCGACCCGAGGATCCTCAAGCGGGGTCGTGTCTTCGTCGACGACATCCGCCAGTGCATCCCCGACGGTGAGATCAACGTCGCCCTCCGTGAGGGACTGATCACGGAGGGCGACGTCGCCGGTGAGATCGGCAAGGTGATCTGCGGCGAGCTCGAGGGTCGCCAGTCCGACGAGCAGGTGACCGTCTTCGACTCGACGGGGATCGCGCTTCAGGACTCCGCCACGGTGCCGCTCGAGTACGAGCGCGCGGTCGCCGCCGGCGTCGGCGTCGAGAAGAAGATGATCTCGACGTGAACCTCTAGCCGGTGCGGGGCACGAGCGGCTCGCCGCCGAGCAGGCGCGCGAGGCCGCCCATCCCCCAGTGGCTCGAGCCGTCAGCGGCGAGGAGCGACGGGACGCCGCCCACGCCGGCGGCAGTAGCTTCGGCACGGATCGTGGCGATCGCGGCGTACCGCGCGGGGTCGTAGGCGGCCGCGACGGCGCCCTCGGGATCGAGGCCGGCGCGCGTGGCTGCGCGGATGATCTCGGCATCGGTGGCGATGTCCTCGCCCTCGCAGAAGAACGCCTCGTAGAGCGCATGCTTGAAGTCGCGCAGCAGTCCCTGCTCCGCCGCCCAGAGACAGGCTGCGAGCGGGAGCGTCGAACGGGGCTGGCAGCGGGGCAGGTGGATCTCGACGCCCATCGCCTGCGCCCGCGTGTAGACGTTCCGCGTCCAGTCGACCCGCAGGTGGTCGCCTCGTGGCTCGAGCAGGGGCTTCGGGGCCGGTCGCAGCTCGAAGGGAAGCCACTCGACCTCGACCTCGCCGCCGTCCTCGGCGGCCTCGACGACGTGCGACTCGAGGTACGAGTACGGGCAGACGACGTCGTAGTAGAAGCGAATCCTGATCATCTGGTCACGCGAAAGTCAGCCTAATAGACTCGTCCGGTGACGCTGGTCGCGGTGGCCCAACTCGACCCGGCGCTCGGCGAGCCCGAGCGGAATCTGGAGGTCTGCCTGGGGCGCCTCGACGAGGCGGCCGCCGCCGGTGCGAAGCTGCTCGTGCTGCCCGAGTGCGCGATCCCGGGCTACGTGTTCGACAGCCTGGAAGAGGGCCTGTCGTTCGCCGAGGAGGTGCCGGGCCCGTCCGTCGAGGCGCTCGAGCGCGAGTGCGCCCGCCTGGGCATGCACGCTGTCTGCGGCATGCTCGAGCGCGACGGGGACCGGCTCCGCAACGCGGCCGTCCTCGTCGGGCCCGACGGCCTGATCGGCACCTACTGGAAGACGCACCTGCCGTTCCTCGGGGTGGACCGCTTCGTCACGCCCGGCGACGAGTTCCACGTCTGGGACACGCCGCTCGGCCGGATCGGCGTCGAGATCTGTTACGACCTCCGCTTCCCCGAGGTCACGCGCACCCTCGCCCTCGCGGGCGCGGACATCGTCGCCCATCCGACCAACTTCCCGGTGGCGGCGAGGGTGCAGACCGAGGTGATCACGCTGGCGCGCGCGGCCGAGAACCGCATCTACCTGCTGACCGCGAACCGGGTCGGAAAGGAGCGGTCGGGGGAATTCTGCGGCCGGAGTCAGATCGTCGACCCGTACGGGGTCCGCCTCGCGGAGGCCGACCCGGTCGAGGAAGTGCTGCTCGTCGCCGAGATCGACCTGGCCAAGGCCCGCGACAAGGACTACGTGATCCCCGGAGAGTACGAGCTCTACCTCTTCGGCCACCGGCGCCCGGAGCTGTACGGCGCCCTGGTCCAGGAGTTCCAGACAGCCGACGCACAAGGAGGACATCGTGGGTGAGTACACATTCGAGCCGATCCTCGACCGGGACGGCGTCAAGGTCTCGAAGAGCCCCTGGGGCCCGGACGACGAGATCGGGAGGCTGAACTGGATCACGCCCGAGACGAACAAGGCGATCCTCGAGCACCTCGACGGCTCCCACATCTTCGATCTCAACGTGGAGTACTTCGTGGGCATGCCGTCGTGGGTCGCCGCCGGCGACCCCCCCTACGGGATCTGGATGACGCACACCCCGCAGGGCTCGATCAACGACAACCTCTCCGGCGTGGGCTCCCACGTGCACCAGAAGTACTCGTACTGCGGCGACTCGATCCACATGTACACGCACTGCGGAACGCACATCGACACGTTCAACCACCTCGGCTTCTACGGCCAGTTCTGGAACGGATGGACCGCCGACGCCGATCTCGGCAGCCGCATCTGGAACAAGGGCGGCCCGGAGAAGTACCCGCCGATCATCGCCCGCGGCGTGCTCCTCGACGTCGCAGGGCTGCACGGAGTGGACTGCCTGCCCGACGGCTACGCGATCACGGTCGACGACCTCCAGAAGGCTGCCGGCAACCAGGGCGTGACGATCCAGCCGAAGAGCATCGTCCTGGTGCGCACGGGACGCATGACGAAATGGCCGGACTTCGACGGGTACCTGGTCAACCCGCCCGGGATCGGCCTGCCCGCGGCGAAGTGGCTGTGCGAGGAGATTGGGGCGATGTGCATCGGCGGCGACTCGATCTCGCTCGAGGTGCTGCCGTCCGAGGAGCCGGACGTCTTCCTCCCCGTCCACGCCTACATGTTCGCGACCGCCGCCGCGAACATCATCGAGGTCGTGAACATGGAGGAGATCGCCGCCGCGAAGCAGTACGAGTTCGCGTTCCTGTGCTTCCCGCTGAAGTTGCGCGGCGCAACGGGCGCGCCGTCCCCCTGCTACGCGGTGCCGCTGAAGAGCTAGAGGCTTGATGTGAAATTCCGCCGGGCCGATGCCGCCCCAGGGACGGCGCCGGATTCGAACACGTCGAGCGGGAGGAGCGCCGACACCAGCGGGTAGGGCGCGTCGACGACCTGCGAGAGCCGGAGGTCGACGCACGCGCTGCAAAGCGCATATGCCGCTTCGCGCCCGTACCCGCGGGTCGCCTGCAGCCAGTCGATCATCTCGACGAGCGCGGCTCGGGCGGCGGCGGTCAGGTCCATCGCGCGGTCGACGGGGAGGCCCGTCGTCGCGAAACATGCGCGCCCGGGACGCGGCGGCGTCTCGTACGACGGAAAGGTCAGCGCCGGACGGTCGCGGCGGATCGAGAGTCTCACTGTGACGGCGCCTGCGATCTCGATCCCCCATCCGCACACCTCGCCGTCGCCCTGGGCGAAGTGGAGGTCACCCACCGAGAAGAGGGCGCCGGGGACGTACACGGGCAGCCACAGTCGGCTGCCTGCGACGAGGCCGCGGATGTCGACATTGCCGCCGGTCTCACGCGGCGGGATCGTGCGCAGGCCCGTGGAGAGTGACGGCGGCTGCGCGCTCTCCGGGGCGTCGTCTGCCACGAGGCCGCCCGCCAGGCGGATCCGCTCCTCGCGCGCCCGGAACTCCTCCATCAGCGGGTGCGACGGCGCGACGCCTGCCACGCCGGCGAACGGGTCGCCCGGTACCGCGACGCCCGGAAGATCCGCCGACCGGGCGAGGCCGCCGGCGAGCTCCCACCTGACGAGATACGCGTCGGGGAAGAGGTCGCCGAGGAAGCTGAAGCCGCCGACGATCGGCGTGACTCCAAAGCCGGGCGTCTCGTACGACACGAACTCCACCTCGAGGACGTCTCCGGGCTCCGCGCCCTCGACGTAGACCGGGCCGGTCAGGGGGTGGCCGAGCCCGAGGTTCATGCGCGCGACGTCGTCGTGGGTCGAGTCGCGCGTGAGCTGGCCCGCCGCGCCGTCCTCGCATTCGAGCCTGACCTCCGAGCCGGAGGGGACCACCAGCTCCGGCTCGACGTCCGGATGCCACCGGTTGTGCATCAGAGGAGCGTCCGAACCCGCTCGGCGGCCAGGCTGCAAGCGGCGACCTCGTCGTCGTTCCACGCCCGCGGCTCGCCCAGCTGGTGAAGCGAGAGAATCGCCGCGAGGCGGCCCTCGACGAAGACCGGCGTGACGATCTGCGCCGCGAGGCCGCCGTAGATCTCGCGCATCCGGTGGAAGGACGGGTCGTCGTACGCGCCCGCGCTGTCGTCCTGGACGACCTGCCGCCCCTTCGCGACCTCCAGTGCGACCGGCTGGCCGCGCAGATCGACGGTTCGCTCGTCACGCAGCGATCCCACCCCCGGAGCGAGCGCCTCGTCGGTGACCGGAAAGGCGTAATCGCCTGGAAGGTCACGGCGGAGTGTGACCCGGCTCGCGCCGGTCTCGACCCGCAACTGCTCGAGGATCGCGCCGATCTCCGTCGCTTTCACCCCGTGGAGAGGCCGAGGAGAGCGGGTGCGAGGGCGCGCAGCTGGTCGAGCCCCAGCTCGTCCGCGCCCCGGCCGATCGGCTGGACACAGACGTGGTCGGCGCCGGCCTCCAGGTGCTCGAGAACTCGCTCGCGAATCCGCTCCTCGTCTCCCCAGGCGACCAGCGAATCGACGAGCCGGTCGCTGCCTCCACCGGCCAGATCGTCGTCGCCGAAACCGAGCCAGCGCAGGTTGTCGGCGTAGTTGGGCAGCGTCAGGTACCAGGCGAGCGCCTCGCGGCCGGCAGCGCGCGCTTCGACCGGGTCCGATTCGAGCAGGACGAACAGCTCCGTCGCGAGCAGCTTGTCGGGGCCGAGGATCGCCCGGGCCCGGCGGGTGTGCTCGACCGGGACGAGGTAGGGATGGGCGCCGTCGGCATGCGTGGCCGCGAGCGCCAGCATCGCCGGCCGAAGGGCTGCGAGAACCCGCGGAAGCGGCTCGGCCGGCGTCGGGCCCTCGTACCCGGCCGTGTCCATCGCTTCCAGATATGCGCGCATGGTGGCGACCGGGCGGCCGTACGAATGGCCTCGCGGATCGACCTGTGGCGGATGGCTGACGCCGAGGCCGAGCAGGAACCGCCCGGGATAGGCCTCCGCAACGGCGTTCGACCCGGCGACCATCGCCATCGGATCGCGCACCCAGATGTTCGCGATCCCGCTCGCGATCACGATCCGCCGCGTCGCGGCGAGGAGGAGCGCCCCGTGGCTCAGCGACTCCTTGCTGTTGTGCGCCTCGCTGTACCAGAGGGCCGAATATCCGAGCTCCTCGACCTCGGCCGCCGCCTCACGCTCGGCGGCGGCGGGGGCCCAGCCGAGCCGCCCGAGCCAGACACCAACGCTGCCGGGGTCCGTCATCGCCCGATCATCGCGTCTCGGCGGCGCCCGTGCCGCGAGAAGCCTCGCGCGCCTTGACAAGGGCAGTGATCGCTTCGTTGAACGGGGTCGGGACACCGACCTCCCGGCCCACGCGCGGGATCGCGCCGTTGATGAAGTCGACTTCCGACCTGCGGCCCGCCAGCAGGTCCAGCAGCATCGAGGGCCGTGCGCCGGGGATCTTCGACCCGAAATCCCGGACATACGAGACGGGGTCGTCGAAGCCGAGCGAGACGCCCGACGCGGTCGCGACCTGGAATGCCTCTTCCCCGCAGCGCGAGGCGACCGACCACGCGTGAGGATCGGCGATCACCTCTCCGATCGTGCAGCCGAGGACGACGCAGGGGCCGCTGAAGGCGACATTGCACACGAGCTTCTCCCAGATGAGCCGATCGACGTCGTCATAGGTCTGGACGGTGAAGCCGGCCGCACGCCAGACCTGCGCGATCGCCTCGATTCTCGGCGTCGCGGGGCCCGTGCGCTCACCGAGTCGGACGAGCTCGAAGCCGTGGTGGTGCACATGGCCGGGCGAGACGATCGAGGCACCGAAGCCGCCGACGACTCCGACCGTGACGCGGCTCTCCCCGAGCACCGACGCGGCGATCCCCGGCCCGCCGAGCCCGTTCTGGATCGAGAGCACGATCGTCTTCGGCCCGACCAGGACGCGCGCGGACTCGGACGCCTTCTCCACGTCCATCGCCTTCGTCGCGATGACGACGAGGTCGGCCTCACCGGCCTCGGTCGGGTCGGTGGTGGCGTGGATCCGGACGACCCGGTCGCCGCTCGCGCCCTCGACGCGGAGGCCGTGCTCCCGGATCGCCTCGACGTGCTCCTGCCAGCGGTCGACGGCCCAGATCTCGTGCCCGGCGCTCCCGAGCAGGCCGGCGTACACCGATCCCATCGCGCCGGTGCCGACGATCGCGATCTTCACGGGAGGACGGCGGAGGGGTGAGATGCGATCATCCCGGGATGGTACGAGTCGAGCTCTTCTGGCAGCGCGCCTGAGCGTCCTGCGCGGCGGCCAGGGAGTTCCTTGGCGAGCACAGGGTGGCGTTCGAGTCGGTCGAGATCCACGACGGGGGTGAAGGTGCCCGCCGCTGGGTCGAGGCGGGGCGGCCGGTCGTACCCTCGCTCGTCGTCGACGGCCGGGCGATGCCGATCCTGCACGTGTCCCAGATCGCCGTCGCGCTCGGGCTTCCGGTGCCGGCCTCGCAGCGTGTGGGCGAGCTCGCTGCGGCGATCGTCTCCGTCCTCGAGTCGTGGCTCGATCGCCTGCGGCCGCTCGACTTCGGGGTGATGACCGCTCCGACGGCGTCGCGCGGCCGAAGCCTGCGCAATCTGACGGTCAACGTCTTCCACCCGATCGAGCTGCTGCCCGCGGCCTGGACCACGTCGCGCTTCCCCTGGGAGCCGGAGCGGGACGACGAGCGAGAGGTGCTGCTCCTGACCGCAGGTGACGTCTGCGACTACGCGGAGCGGGCTCTCGGCGCCTGGAGCGCGTTCGTCCGGTTGGAGGGGGAAGAGCTCGACGCGCGCGACCCGGTCATCGTCTCGTCGAGGGGCGAGACCACGTTCTCGGCGCTCGTCGACTCCCAGCTTCGGCACGCGATGTTCCACCACCAGCAGCTCTGGGATCAGGGGTAGCGCCCCTCTAGAACCGGGACGGCCGGAAGAGCGCCAGGTCGTGATCCGTGGTCTCACCGGCGATGAGTTGCGCGACGAGCCGCCCGGTGATCGGCGCGAGCGAGACGCCCTTCATCGCGTGCCCGGTGGCGACGACCACCCGGCCGAGACGTCCGATCGCCGGGAGGCCGTCCGGCAGGCACGGCCGCAGCCCGGCCCACGTCTCGAGCACGGGCCGGTCGGCGAGCCCCCGGAACCAGCGTTCGCCGCCCTCGCGGATCTTCGCCACGCGCCGCTCCGAAATGGACAGGTCGAGCCCGGCGAGCTCGAGCGTGCCCGAGAGGCGCAGCCGGTCGGGGAGAGGTGTCGCGATCGTCCACGTCTCCTGCACCCACGCGGGGAGGCGCGGGTCGTCGTCCGAGCGCGCGTAGTCGACGTGGTAGCCCTTGCCGCCTTCCAGCGGGAGCTTCACGAGCTGCCTCGACCACACGCCGGCCGCGACCACGACCGTCCCGGCCTCGAGGTCGTCGAGCGAGTCCACCGCGGCGTCCGTGCGGATCTCCGCTCCGGCCGCCACGGCTGCGCGGCCGACCGCCTCGACAAACCGCCTCGGGTCGACCCGGCCCTCGTTGGGATACCGCACCGACCCGGCGACCGGGCCGATCAGTGCCGGCTCGAGCGCGCGCGTCCCGTCCGCGTCGAAGACCTCGAACGGCAGCCCCGACCGGGCAGCCGCGCGCGCCTCGGCCTCGAGCCCCTCGTGGGTCTCGTAGACGTTGAGCGTCCCGGTGCGCTCGAAGCTCGTGTCCAGCTCGGCCGCGAGCTCCGCGTGCAACTCCAGACTCTCCACCGAGAGCTCGCGGATCGCCCTCGCGCCCTCCTCGGGGTGCCGCGCCGCACGCGCGAAGCGGACGAGCCACGGGAGCACTGCGGGCCGGGGGCGGAGATAGAAGGGGCTGTCGCGCTTCCACATCCAGCGCAGCCCGTTGCGCAGCGACGCCGGGTTCGCGATCGGCGTCGAGTGGCTCGGACAGATGAGCCCGGCGTTTCCCGCCGAGCAGCCGGACGCGAGCGTCGGCCCGCGCTCGTACAGCGTCACGCGCACGCCCCGCCGGGCGAGCTCGAGCGCACAGCAGGCGCCGATGGCGCCTCCGCCGACAATCGCGACATCCGGCTTCATGCGGAGATAGGTAGCAGGTCCGATTCGGGCTGACGTGGGCGGCCCATGGACCGGTGCTTGTTCCAGCGCCAAGTGGAGTACTGAAGATCGACCTGACCTTGACCGCAACGGTCCTCTGAGTCGGCTCCACGGGGGTTGCTGCGGCGGCCCCGGTCCCTTCGAGAACGTCGTATTGTTGCCCCAGCAGGCCCTTCAACACGGGAGGTCACGATGGCCGGCGTCGAGTCGAAGAGCATGGACGCCCCGGAGGAGGTCCGGTCGCCTGACAAGACGACCGTCGACATCGTCCGGGTCGGCAACTCAGAGGTGGGACGGTTCACCCTCCAGCCGGGCTGGAGGTGGTCGGAGTGCATCAAGCCCGTGGTGGGCACCGACAGCTGTCAGGCCGAGCATCTCGGCTACGCGGTCTCCGGCCGCCTGGGAGTCGAGCACGAGGACGGCACCACGGCGGAGATCGGCCCGGGCGAGGCCTACTGGATCGCACCGGGGCACGAGGCCTGGGTGGAGGGCGACGCGCCATTCGTCGGCGTCGAGTTCAAGAGCGCCGGCGAGTACGCGAAGGGCTAGATGCCGCTCGACCCAGCACGCACCGTCGCGGAGCTCCGCGAGCTCCGCGAGCTGACCGGCGACGAGAACGGCGCGCAGCGCGTCGCCTGGACCGACACGTGGGCGCGGGCGCGTGAATGGCTTCGCGAGAAGTGCGACTTCGCCGAGGAGGAGATCGACGAAGCCGGGAACCAGTGGTTCACGCTGGCGGGAGCGTCCGACCGGGCGCTCCTGATCGGCGGTCACATCGACTCCGTCCCGAACGGCGGCTGGCTGGACGGCTGCCTGAACGTCGTCGCCGGTGTCGAGGTGCTTCGGCGGATCGCCGCCGAGGGAACGCCGCCGCTGACCGTACGGCTCGTGAACTGGGCCGACGAGGAGGGAGCGCGCTTCGGCCGCTCCCTCTTCGGCTCGAGCGCCGCCGCGGGCTCGATGCGCGACCAGGACGAGCTGCGGCAGCTGACCGACCGCGACGGCATCTCGTTGCCCGACGCGCTCGCCGCCCACGGCGTCGATCTCGACCGGGCGACCGAGTCGCGCTCGCAGCTCGAAAGCGCCGTCGCCTACCTCGAGCTGCACATCGAGCAGGGGCCGGTGCTCGAGTCGCTCGACCTGCCGCTCGGGGTCGTGCTCGGCACGTTCGGCGTCGAGCGCCACCGGATCACCTGGACGGGCCAGGCCGCGCACGCGGGCTCGACGCCGATGGACAGCCGCCGCGATGCGCTCGCAGGTGCGGCGAGGCTCGCGCTCGACATCCGCCGGATCGCCGCCGAGACGGGCGACGGCGCCGTGTGCACGAGCGGCAACGTCGTCTGCCGGCCCGGGATCGTCACCTCGGTGGTCGAGACGGCGGAGCAGCTGCTCGACCAGCGGCACCTCGACGCCGGGAAGCTCGCGGCGATGCTCGCCGAGGCGAAGCGCGCCGCCGACGGGTTCGCCGCCGAGGAGAACATCGACGTCGCCTGGGAGCGGATCTGGAACATCGAGCCGATCCTGTTCGACGAGACGCTGATCGGGCTCACCGAGGAGGCGATCACCGAGGTCTCCGGCACCTGCCACCGGCTGCCGAGCGGCCCGCTGCACGACGCCGCCGAGGTCGCCCGCGCCGGCATCCCGACGGTGATGCTGTTCGTCCAGAGTCTCCGCGGGCTCTCACACACGAAGCTGGAGGACACGAAGCCCGAGCACCTCGAGCTGTCGGTGCAGGCGCTCGACCTGCTCGCGTCGAAGGCGCTCGCCGCCTTCACGCAGGATTAACCGAACGCGAACCCCGCTTTCATCCCGCGTTCAGGTTCCGGCGCCAAGGTGTGGTCATCACAACAGCGCCGGGGAACGTTCCTCTCCTCCCCTCCCACCCGCCCCGGCGTCAGCAAGACCGCAATCCCCGGCCGTCGCGGCCACGCCTCCCGTCAGAAGCACCCGCGGCGGCCGGTTCTTTTACGCTTAGGGGCGTGCTGAACTTCGGCGTCACGATCCTCCCCGACCCGCCGTGGCAGCGGCTCGTCGAGCTGATGCAGCTGGCCGAGCAGAACGGCTTCGACTACGGCTGGACGTACGACTCGCACGTGAACTGGCAGGAGCCGTACCCGCTGCTCACGCTCGCGGCGATGAACACCGAGCGGCTGCACCTCGGCCTCAACGTGACGAACCCCGGCACCCGCGAGCCGACCGTGACCGCGAGCGCGTTCGCGACGCTCCAGGACGTGTCGCACGGGCGGATGATCATGGGGATCGGCCGCGGCGACTCCGCCCGGCGGATGATCGGCCAGCAGCCGGTGAAGGTCGCCGAGTTCGAGGCGGCCTGCCGGATGATGCGCGACCTGATGAACGGGCGCCCGGTCGAGTGGAACGACACCGAGATCGAGCTGAAGTGGGCGCAGGGACGGCCGGAGATCCCGCTCTACATCGCCGGCTACGGCCCGCGCGTGCTCGCGATCGCGGGCCGCGTCGCCGACGGCGTGATCATCCAGGTCGCCGACCCGGAGATCGTCGAGTGGATCGTCGGGCAGGTGCGCGGCTCCGCCGAGAAGGCCGGCCGTGACCCGTCCGAGGTGAAGGTGATGTGCTGCGCGCCGGCCCACATCAGCGACGATCTCGCCGACAGTTGCGAGCAGGTGCGCTGGTTCCCGGCGATGGTCTCGAACCACGTCTTCGACGTGCTCTCGAAGCACGATCCGGCCGACCTGCCACCCGCGCTCACCGAGTACGTCTCGCGGATGCAGCGCGAGTCGTACGACTACGCGGAGCACAGCCGCGTCGGCGCGAAGCACGGCGAGCAGATCACCGACGAGACGTGCGAGCGGTTCTGCATCCTCGGGCCTCCGGAGGCCCACGTCGAGAAGCTCCGGCGGCTCGAGGCCGTGGGCGTCGACCAGTGGAACATCTACCTGATGACCCACGGTCAGGAAGCAACGCTCGAGGCCTACGGCCGCGACGTGATCCCGGCACTCCGTAGCTAACGAAAAACCCCTGCTGAGCCGATAAGGGGCACATGGCTGCGGTGTCTGTGTCCATGTTCGCCTCTCCCCGCTCTCGGGGGTTGATGCGCGCCTGGCAGGGGACAGCCGCCGTGGGTCTGGCGCTCCTCGTCGTCTACGAGCTGTTCGGCGGCAGCCTCGGCGGCCTCGACGACTTCTTCAACCGGTACTGGTACAACGCCCTGATCCTGCTCGCCCTGACTGCGGCGGTGGTTCGTGCTGTCACGGCGAGGTCCGAGCGGGCTCCCTGGATCGCCTTCACGGTCGGCATCGGCTCGTGGGCGATCGCCGAGCTCGTGTTCGACTTCGGCTACGGCGCCAGTCCGCCGTATCCGTCGGTTGCCGACGGGTTCTACCTCCTGTTCTACCCCGCCTGCTACATCGGGCTGCTCCTCCTGGTGAAGTCCCGGCTCTCCGAGTTCAGCCGGGCGCTCTGGTTCGACGGCGCGATGGCGGCGATCGCGGCGGCCGCGCTGGGAGCCGCAGTCCTCTTCGAGGTGGTGATTCGGAACACCGACGGCAGCAGGGCGGTGATCGTCACGAACCTGGCCTACCCGCTCGGCGACATCCTGTTGCTCTCCGCCGTGATCGGCGTGTTCTCGCTGACCGGCTGGAGGCCCGACCGGACATGGTCCCTGATCGGCGGGTCGCTCTTGATCACCGCCGTCGCGGACGGGATCTTCCTCTTTCAGACCGCCACCGACACGTACCGCGAGGGCACGGTGCTGGACGCGCTGTGGCCCGCGTCGATGCTCCTGCTCGCGGCGGCTCTCTGGCAGCCGGCGAATCACACCGGTGTCGCGCTCCACGGACGCCCGCTCCTGGCGACGTCGCTGGCCTGCGGCGCGATCGGGCTGCTGATCCTCGGCTACGACCACTTCCACCGGGTCAACTTCCTCGCCGTCAGCCTCGCGGGCCTCACGATCGTCGCCGTCACGTTCCGCACGGGGCTCTCCTTCCGCGAGAACTCACGGATCCTCGGACTGATGCGCGTCCACGCCGTCACCGACGCGCTCACCGGCCTCGGCAACCGCCGCCTCCTCATCGAGGATCTCGACCGGGCGCTGGCAGCCGGGCCGGAGGCGCCGCCGCAGCTGCTCGCGATCTACGACCTCGACGGCTTCAAGCTCTACAACGACACGTTTGGCCATCCTGCCGGCGACGCGCTGCTCGCCCGGCTCGCCGGCGCCCTGGAGGAGGTGGTCGCGCCGGTGGGCTCGAGCTATCGCCTCGGCGGCGACGAGTTCTGCGTCCTCGCCGACGTGCCCGACGACCTCGACGCGTTCCTGCGCGCCACCGCCGATGCCCTTGCCGCGTCGGGCGAAGGGTTCAGCGTGACGAGCTCGCAGGGCGGCGTGCTCTTCCCCGAGGAGGTGGACACGCCGACCGACGTCCTTCGTCTCGCCGACCAGCGGCTCTACATCCAGAAGCGCGAGCGCTCGGGGCGGCGGACGCCGCACGAGATGGTGCTGCAGGCGCTCTACGAGCGCTCGCCCGCCCTGCGCGACCACGTCGGCGAGGTCGTCGAGACGGCGACCGTCGTCGGCGAGGCGATGGGGATCCAGGGCGAAAAGCTCGAGGAGCTCCGGCTCGCCGCCCGGCTCCACGACGTCGGAAAGCTCGCGATTCCCGACTCCGTTCTCCAGAAGCCCGGCCCCCTCGACGTCAATGAGTGGGCGTTCATCAAGGAGCACACGCTGATCGGCGAGCGCATCCTCGCCGCCGCGCCCGGCTGGCAGGGCGTGGCCGCGGTCGTGCGCGCCACCCACGAGAGCTGGGACGGCGCCGGCTACCCCGACGGCTTGTCCGGAACCGACATCCCGCTCGCCGCCCGAATCGTCGCCGTCTCCGACGCCTACTCCGCGATGACGTCGAAGCGTCCGTACCGCCTGCCGCTCGGCCGTGAGCAGGCGCTTGCCGAGCTCCGCCGCTTCGCCGGCACGCAGTTCGATCCCGAGGTCGTCCACATCTTCTGCGCGATCGAGGAGCGGGTCGACGCCGAGCGCCACCGCGGCGCGGCCTAGGCGGTCTGCTCCGCCAGCCAGGCGTCCATCTCCGCCGGCGTTCGGAGCCGGACGACGTTCAGCCCCTCGAACCGCGGCGGCCAGTAGCTCCGCCGCCGGTGGTGGGTGCGGACGGTGTACGAGGACAGGACCCACCAGCCCTTCCACGTCTCGAAGTTCCCCTCGTTCCAGAGCTCGACGCGGTCGCGCCTTCGCCGCCGTGTCCGGCGCCAGATGCGCGGGAGCAGCGTTCGCAGGGGCAGGTCGAGCCAGACGACCGTGTCCGCCCGGTCGAGCACCAGCGTGCCGATCTTGCCCATGTAGTTGCCCTCGGTGACCCAGCCGTCGAGCCCGGCCAGCGCTGCCTCGACCTTCGCCCGCAGCTCCTCGGCCGTCGCTTCCTGCCAGTACGGCCCGTGGTGGAGCGCGTCGAGCTCGACGTGGGTGACGCCGAGGCGGTCGCCGAGGCACCCGGCGAGCGTCGTCTTCCCGGAGCAGCAGGAGCCGATGATCGCGATCTTTCGCCCCATTCACGTCTACCGTATCGTCGTGCTCCGACGCTTCCTCCTCGCGCTCGGCGTGGTCGGGCTCGCCGCCTGCGCTGCGGCGATCTCGGCGCATTCGTCCGGATCGGGTCTGCCTGCCGCGGAGGGCCGTCTCGACCTCGTTGCCTTTCCGGGCTACGCCGAGGCAGGAGGAGACGACCCCCGCGTCAACTGGGTGACGCCGTTCGTCCAGAAGACCGGCTGCAAGGTGCACGTCCGCACCGTGCGCAGCTCGACCGAGCTCCTCGATGCCGTCGCGCACGGGAGCTACGACGGCGTCGCCGCCTTCGGGGACGTCACCCAGGTGCTCACCGGCGGCGGTGAGGTGAAGCCGATCGACACCGGGTTGATCCCGAACTACGACGCCGTCTACCCCGTGCTGAAGACGCTGCCGCAGAACCTCGAGCGGGGGCGCATCGTCGGTGTGCCGCACGGCCGCGGGGCGAACCTGCTGCTCTGGCGCACGGACCTCGTCCACGCCGCGCCGACCGGCTGGGGCGTGCTCTCCGACCCGCGCTACGCGGGGCGGGTCGGCCTGTACGACGCGGCGATCACGCTCGCCCGCACCGCGATCGACCTCGGCCACCGCAACCCGTACGAGCTGACGCAGCGTCAGTTTTGGAAGGTGGTCCGGGCTGCTGCCGAGCAGAGCGCGAGCGTCGGCTCGTACTGGCAGGACCTGACGAACGCGCTGGCGGACTACACCGGCGGCAACGCGATCGTCGGCGAGGTGACGCCGCGGCTGGCGATGCTCCTCCGCGCCGACCAGGTGCCGGTGGCAACGACCCTGCCGCGTGGCTCGACCGCCCGCTCGGCCTCGTGGATGCTGCTCTCGCGCGCGAAGCATCCGGGGTGCATGTACCGCTGGCTCGACTACATCCTCTCGGGGAAGGCGAACGCCGCCTCGGCCCGGTATCTGGGCGAAGCGCCCTCGACGCCGGCCGCGTGCGCGTACATGAAGTGCAGGCCCGTCCACGCGGGCGACGAGCGCTGGTGGTCGCAGCTGTCCTTCCAGCGAACGCCGCAGCAGGACTGCCACGACGCCCGCGGCGCGCACTGCGTCGACTGGTTCGGCTGGTCGGACGCCTGGGCGCAGATTCGCTCCGGCTGACCGAGGTTGCCCGGAAGGGCGATAATCCAGCGCTCGTGTCGTTGCAGGAGAGCACCGAGACCGAAGCGCCGGCGGAGCGGGCCGCTGCCGATGCCGACATCGTCCTGACCGGGATCCGGAAGACCTACGGCGACGTCGTGGCGGTCGAGTCGATCGACCTCGAGATCGCCCGCGGCGAGTTCTTCACCATGCTCGGCCCGTCGGGCTCGGGCAAGACCACGACGCTGCGCGTCATCGCCGGGTTCGAGCGACCCGACAGCGGGCGAGTCGAGCTCAACGGCGCCGACGTCACCGGGCGCCCGCCGTACGACCGCGACGTCAACACCGTCTTCCAGGACTACGCGCTGTTCCCGCACATGACCGTCGGCGCGAACGTCGAGTACGGGCTGCGCGTGAAGGGTGTCAAGCGGCAGGAGCGGAAGAAGCGCGCCCAGGAGGCGCTCGCGCTCGTCCGCCTGGAGGACTTCGGCGAGCGCAAGCCGGTGCAGCTGTCCGGCGGCCAGCGCCAGCGCGTCGCGCTTGCACGGGCGATCGTCAACCACCCGCAGGTGCTGCTCCTGGACGAGCCGCTCGGCGCTCTCGACCTGAAGCTGCGCCAGGAGATGCAGAGCGAGCTCAAGCGCATCCAGCAGGAGGTCGGGATCACGTTCGTCTACGTGACGCACGACCAGGAGGAGGCGCTGACGATGAGCGACCGGATCGCCGTCTTCAGCCAGGGGAGGATCGACCAGATCGGCACGCCGGCCGAGGTCTACGAGCGGCCGGCGAACGAGTTCGTCGCCGCGTTCGTCGGGATCTCGAACCTGCTCGAGCGCGACGGCCGCCGGTTCACGGTCAGGCCCGAGAAGATCAGGTTGCTCGGCAGCGGAGAGCAGCCTGCACCCGGCGAGCGCGAGGAGCGGGGGACGATCCGCGAAGTGCTCTATGCCGGGAGCATCACGCGCTATACGGTCGATCTCGACCAGGGGGGACAGGTCGTCGTCGTCCGGCAGAACACCGCCGGGCCTCAGCCGGCAGGCGAGGAAGGGCGGCCGGCGACCGTCGCCTGGGACCCGGGCCACACATTCGACATCCAAGGCAGGGAGAAGGAGGAGGAATGAGGAGAGTCAAGCTCCGTCACGTCGTGCTCGCACTCGTGGCGGTCGCGCTTGCGGCTCCCGCGGCCGGCACGACCAGGGCGGCCGCGAACGAAGGGAAGCTGACGATGATCGCGTGGGAGGGCTACACGCAGCCGCAGTGGGTGAAGCCCTTCGAGAAGGCGACGGGCTGCAAGGTGAGCAGCAAGTACGGGGGCTCGTCCGACGAGATGGTGACGCTGATGCGCTCGGGCGGCGGCGGCCAGTACGACATGGTCTCCGCGTCCGGCGACGCCAGCCTGCGCCTGATCTACGGCGGCGACGTCACCACCGTCGATCCGAACCAGATCCCGGACTACAAGAACTTCTTCAAGACGTTCCAGTCGCCGCCGAACAACACGGTGAAGGGCAAGCACTACGGGATCTCGCTCCAGTGGGGCCCGAACACGCTGCTCTACAACACGAAGAAAGTGAAGCCCGCCCCGACCAGTTGGTCGGCGCTCTACAGCCCGAAGTTCAAGGGCAAGGTCACCGTCCCGAACAACCCGATCCAGATCGCCGACGCGGCGCTGTACCTGATGAAGACGAAGCCGTCGCTCGGGATCACGGATCCGTACGAGCTGAACAAGACCCAGTTCGACGCGGCGATCTCGCTGCTCAAGCAGCAGCGGCCGCTGGTCAAGAAGTACTGGGGGCTGGCCTCGGACGAGATCAGCCTGTTCAAGAACGGCGACGCCACCATCGGAGCGTCGTGGCCGTACCAGACCAACACCCTCCAGGCGGCGAAGGTGCCGGTCAAGGACCTGATCCCGAAGGAGGGGGCGACGGGCTGGCTGGACACCTGGATGGTGTCCGCCAAGGCGAAGCACCCGCAATGCGCCCTCGCGTGGCTGAAGTGGGTGTCCACGCCGAAGGTGCAGGCCCAGCAGGCGATCTACTTCGGTGAGACGCCGGTCAACCAGAAGGCCTGCGCGATCATGAACTCGCTGAGCAAGGGCTCCTGCGCGCAGTACCACGCGAACCAGCCCGAGTCGTACTACCGGTCGATCAAGTTCTGGAAGACCCCGATCGCCGACTGCGGCAACGGCAAGAAGGACTGTATGGACTACAACGCCTGGGTGAAGGCGTGGAACGAGGTGATCTCGTAGCGGCGAATGTCGCCGGCGGCGGGCCTTCCCTGCGGAGGGCCCGCCGCCGCCTTTCGGTGCCGTTCTGGCGCCACGGCTGGCTGCGGACCGCCGCTCAGTTGACGCCGCCCGTCGCCTGGATGACGCTGATCTACCTCGCTGCGCTGGCGGCGCTCTTCGTCTACGCGTTCTGGAGCATCGACTCGTTCACCGCCAAGGTCGTGCACTCGTGGTCGTTCGACAACTTCCGCGAGATCTTCGAGAGCGGTCCCTTCCGCCGCGTGATCTGGCGGACCGTCGGAATCGCCGCCGGGGTAACGGCCACGTGCGCGGTACTCGCGTTTCCGTTCGCGTACTTCATGGCCCGCGTGGCGACGCCACGTGTTCGGGCGGTGCTCTTCGTGCTCGTGCTCCTTCCGTTGTGGTCGAGCTACCTCGTCCGGGTCTACGCGTGGAAGGTGATCCTCGCCAACGATGGGATTCTCAACTGGTCGCTCGAGAAAGTCGGGCTCCCTGCCGCGAACATTGGCTACACGAACACAGCGATGTGGCTCGTGTTCACCTACGTCTGGCTGCCGTTCATGATCCTGCCGGTGTACGCGGCGCTGGAGCGCATCCCGCACTCGTATATCGAGGCGTCGCGTGACCTCGGAGCGTCCGGGTTCACGACCCTCCGGCGTGTGATCCTCCCGCTCGCGCTGCCGGGAATCGTCGCCGGCTCGATCTTCACATTCTCCCTGACGCTCGGCGACTACATCACGCCGATTCTCGTCGGAGGCGCGGGCTCGACCTTCATCGGCAGCATCGTCTATTCGTCGGCGATCGGCGGGCTGGGGAACCTCCCGTTCGCAGCCGCGTTCGCGGCGATCCCGCTCGTCGTCATGAGCATCTACCTCGTGCTCGCCAAGCGGACGGGCGCATTCGACGCGCTCTGATGGAACGGACGGGGACCCGCATCGGCCTCTGGATCTGGACGATCGGCGTGGTCCTCTTCCTGCACATCCCGATCGTGATCATCATCCTCTACGCCTTCAACGCGTCCAACGTCCAGGGCTGGCCGATCACCGACTGGACGACCAAGTGGTTCGGCCCCACGATCCACAACGGCGAGATGCAGCAGGCGCTGTGGCTCTCCTTGAAGGCCGGCGCGCTCGCCACCGGGGTCGCGATGGTGCTCGGCACGCTCGCGGCGTTCGCGCTCTATCGCGCGTCATTCTTCGGCCGGACGATGGTCTCGTTCCTGTTCATCCTGCCGATCGCGCTCCCCGGGATCATCACCGGCATGGCGCTGAACTCGTACTTCACGTACTTCGGGCAGGCGCTCGGCCTCTGGACGATCATCATCGGCCACGCGACGTTCTGCATCGTGATCGTCTTCAACAACGTCGCCGCTCGCCTGCGGCGGATGCCGGGCTCGCTGACGGAGGCATCGATGGACCTCGGTGCCGACGGATTCCAGACGTTCCTGTACGTGACGCTGCCGGCGATCGCGACCGCGCTCGTCTCCGGCGCCTTGCTCGCGTTTGCGCTGTCGTTCGACGAGGTGATCGTCACGACGTTCACCGCCGGCAGCGCGAACACGCTCCCGATCTGGATCTTCGGGAACATCCGCCTCGGTCAGCAGCTGCCCGAGGTGAACGTCGTCGTCTTCCTGATCCTGCTGGCCACGATCATCCCGGTCGCCTTCGCGCAGCGCCTGACCCGCGAGTCTGGAATTCTACGAACGGAGTAACGGAGTAGAGGAGCGTGATGGACAAGATCTTCATCGGCGGGAAGTGGACCGGCGCCGCAGAGGGCGGGACAATGGACGTGCTCAACCCCGCGACCGGCGAGAAGATCGCCGAGGTGCCGTCGTGCACCGCGGCCGACGTCGACGCGGCGGTCGAGGCGGCGGGGAAGGCGCTGCCGGAGTGGCTCGACTCGACGCCCGCCGAGCGCGCCGAGGTGCTGCTGGCGCTCGCCGACATCCTCGACGCCAACACCGACGAGCTCGCCGAGATCGAGTCGCGCAACGTCGGCAAGCCGCTCTCGTACGCGAAGGACGAGATCCCGATCTGCGCCGACAACCTGCGCTTCTTCGCGGGCGCGGCGCGGATCCTCGAGGGGCGCGCAGCCGGCGAGTACATGAAGGGCTACACGTCGATGATCCGCCGCGAGCCGCTCGGGATCGTCGGCGGGATCGCGCCCTGGAACTACCCGCTGATGATGGCGATCTGGAAGCTCGCTCCCGCGCTTGCCGCCGGCAACGTCCAGGTGCTGAAGCCGTCCGAGCAGACGCCGCTCTCGCTGCTGCGGTTCGCCGAGCTGGCGCAGGACGCGATCCCGGCCGGCGTGCTGAACGTCGTCACCGGCGACGGCGTCCCGGTCGGCGAGCGGATCGTCACCCATCCCGACGTCCGCTTGGTCTCGCTGACCGGCGACGTCGAGACCGGCAAGACGATCGCGCGCACCGCAGCCGACAACCTGAAGCGGGTACACCTCGAGCTGGGCGGCAAGGCGCCGGTGGTCGTGTTCGACGACGCCGACCCGGCCGCGGTCGCCGAGGGGATCAAGATCGCCGGCTACTGGAACTCCGGCCAGGACTGCACGGCCGCCTCGCGCGTGATGGCAGGCGCCGGGGATCTACGACCGGCTGCTCGAGGAGCTCGTCCCCGCGGTCGAGTCGCTGAAGGTCGGCGATCCGGCCGAGGGCGACGAGATCGAGATGGGGCCGGTGATCTCGAAGGCGCAGCAGGAGCGCGTGCTCGGCTTCCTCGACCGGGCCGAGGGGGCGAAGGCGACGATCCTCACCGGCGGGGGGACGAACGGCGATCGCGGGTTCTTCGTCAACCCGACCGTCGTCGCCGACGTCGGCCAGGACGCGGAGATCGTCCAGCGCGAGGTGTTCGGGCCGGTCGTGACGGTCCAGCGGTTCTCGAGCGACGAAGAGGCGATCGCCTGGGCGAACGGCGTGCGCTACGGGCTCGCCGCCTCGGTCTGGACGCGCGACGTCGGGCGGGCGATGTCGGCGGCGCGTGCGCTGCAGTTCGGGACGGTCTGGATCAACGACCACATCCCGCTGGTCTCGGAGATGCCGCACGGCGGCTACAAGGAGTCGGGCTACGGCAAGGACCTCTCGACGTACTCGCTCGAGGACTACACCCAGATCAAGCACGTGATGGTGAGTCTCGGCTGATGGCGACCGACGCAGCCGTCACACAGGTTCCCAGCCAGCACGACGCGGGGGAGAAGGGCCTCAAGACCGGCGCGCTCACGTTCGTCTCGAGCGTCGTCATCGGCGTCGCCTCGACCGCCCCCGGCTACAGCCTGGCGGCGACGCTCGGCTTCATCACCGCGGTCGTGGGGATCGGCTACCAGGCGCCGGTGATCATCGTGCTCGCGTTCGTGCCCATGTACCTGATCGCGCTCGCGTTCAAGTACATGAACCAGGCCGACCCGGACTGCGGCACCACGTTCACGTGGGCGGCGCGCGCGTTCGGCCCGGTCACCGGCTGGATCGGCGGCTGGGCCGTGATCTACGCCGACATCCTCGTGATGGCGAGCCTCGCCCAGATCGCGGGCAGCTACACGTTCCTGCTCTTCGGCGCCGACAAGGCCGCGGCCAGCACGTTCTGGGTCGGCGTCGCCGGCGTGATCTGGATCCTGATCATGTCCTGGATCTGTTACGTCGGCGTCGAGCTCTCCGCCCGGACGCAGTACTACCTGCTCGGCGCCGAGATCGTCACTCTCGGCGCCTTCGCGGTCGTCGCGCTCGTCAGGGTCTACACCGGCGATCCGCTCGGCTCCGTGCACCCGTCGCTGAGCTGGCTGAACCCCTTCGACATCGGCTCGTTCGGAGCGCTCACCTCGGGGCTGCTGCTCGGGATCTTCATCTACTGGGGCTGGGACACGGCCGTCTCGGTCAACGAGGAGACCGAGGACTCGACCAGGACACCCGGCCGCGCGGCCGTCGTCAGTACCTTCCTCCTGCTCGGGATCTACCTCGTCGTCACGGTCGCCGCGCAGGCGTACCACGGCGTCGGGTACCTGAACAACAACCAGGACGACGTGCTCAGCGCGCTCGGCAAGAGCGTCCTCGGCTCGCCCCTGGACAAGCTGCTGATCATCGCCGTCCTCACCTCGGCGTCGGCGTCGACCCAGACGACGATCCTGCCCGCGACCAGGCAGTCGCTGTCGATGGCGGCCCACGGCGCGTTCCCGAAGCACTTCGCCCGCATCAACCGGAAGTACCTCTCGCCGGGCGTCTCGACGATCTGGATGTGCGTGATCTCGATCGTCTGCTTCGTGACGCTGAACTCGGTCTCGAGCAGCATCCTCGAGGACTCGGTCACGGCCACCGGCCTGGGGATCGCCTTCTACTACGGTCTGACGGGGTTGGCGTGCTTCTGGTACTACCGTCACGAGCTCCGCAAGAGCCGCAACAACCTGGTCATGATCGGGTTGCTTCCGCTCACCGGCGCGCTCATCCTGTTCGTGCTGCTCGGCTATGACATCTACCTCTCCGCAAACCCGTCCAACTCGAGTGTCGGCACCGCGTGGTTCGGCGTCGGCCCGCCGGTCGCGATTGCCGGCCTGTCGCTCCTGGTCGGGATCGTGCTGATGATCGTGCAGCGGATCGTCGCCCCCGACCCGTTCTTCCGCTGGAAGCGGGAGACGGCCGATCCCGCGGTGCTCCTCGCCCACCAGGAGAGTCCCAATGGCTGACGTGATCGTCCTCGGGTACGACCAGTCGCCGTCGGCCAATGCGGCGCTGGCGGAGACGATCCGGCTCGCACCGCTCGTCGGCGCGAAGGTGGTCGTCGTCTTCAGCTTCTACATCAGCCCGCTCGGCGGCCAGCAGGAAGGCAGCGTCCGCGAGGCGTTCGAGAAGGTCGGGAAGCAGGCCGTCGGCCGCGCGGTCGCCGACCTGGAAGCGGCCGGCATCGAGGCCGAGTCCCGACTCGTCTCCGGTAAACCTGCGGACGCCCTGATCGACGTCGCGAAGGAGGAAGGCGCGAGCGCGATCGTCGTCGGCACCGTCGGCGAGAACCCGATCACGGGTGCCCTCCTCGGGTCGGTCATGCTGCGGCTCGTTCAGCGCTCCCCGCTGCCGGTGCTGGTCGTCCCGGCGATCGAGGGCTGATGGCTCTCACCGCCCCGGTCGAGATCGACCGGGACCGCGTCCGGGAGCTGATCGAGCGCGAGGGAGCGCTGCTCGACGAGCGCACGCCCGGGTCGAAGGCGATGTACGAGCGGGCCAGGCTGACGCTTGCGGGAGGCGTCGCCTCGTCGTACCAGCTGCGCGATCCGTGGCCGATCTACGTCTCGCACGGTGAGGGCGAGCGGGTCTGGGACGTGGACGAGAACGACTACATCGACTTCCACAACGGCTTCGGCTCGATGACACAGGGCCACGCGCACCCGGCGATCACCGCGGCTGTCCGCGAGCGCGCCGCCCTCGGGACGCACTTCGCCGCGGCGACCGAGGACGGCATCGTCGTCGCCGAGGAGCTCGCTCGGCGGTTCCGGCTGCCGAAGTGGCGGTACACGAACTCCGGCTCCGAAGCGACGATGGACGCGATCCGGATCGCCCGCGCCCACACCGGCCGGGACACCGTGCTGAAGATCTTCGGCTCGTACCACGGCCACCACGACACCGTGATGGTCTCGATCGGCGTCGAGTACGGCCGCTTCGGGCACCGCGAAGATCTGCTCTCCCTGGCGTACGGCGCGGGAATCCCGCGATGCGGTCGTCGCCATGACGATCGTCGTCCCGTTCAACGACGCCGGCGCGATGGAGCGCCGGATCGAGCGGCTCGCCGCCGACGGGCGCCTGCCCGCGTGCGTGATCATGGAGCCGGCGATGATGAACCTCGGGGTCGTGCTCCCCGAGCCGGGTTATCTCGAGGCCGTGCGCGAGCTGACCGAGCGCCACGGGATCGTCCTGATCTTCGACGAGGTCAAGACGGGCCTGACCGTCGCCGCCGGCGGCGCCGTCGAGCACTTCGGCGTCGTCCCCGACATGGTCACGCTGGCGAAGACGCTCGGCGGCGGCCTTCCGTCCGGCGCGATCGGCGGCACGGAGGAGGTGATGGCGCGTGTCGAGGACGGCAGCGTCTTCCAGGTCGGCACGTACAACGGGAACCCGCTGTCGATGGCCGCTGCGCGCGCGAGCCTGCTCGAGGTGCTCACGCCGGACGCGTACGCCCACCTCGACCATCTCAACGCAGCGGCTCCTCGAGGGCTGCGGCGGCGTCGTCGAGCGGTACCGGCTCCCCGGCTACGCGGTCGGGATCGGCGCGAAGGGCTGCGTCACGTTCTCACCGGTGCGCGTCGTCGACTACGAGACGTTCAAGGCGAACCAGGACGTCGAGCTGACCGAGCTCGGCTGGCTGTGGAACATGAACCGCGGCATCTTCGCCACCCCCGGCCGCGAGGAGGAGTGGACGATCTCCGTCCAGCACACGGACGAGGCGGTCGACCGGTACGTGGGCGTGTTCGACGAGCTGGCGCGCGAGCTGACGAGCTAAGCGGCTGCGTCGAGCGCTTCGCCGAACACCCGCGCCGTCGTCGCGATCTCGTCCTCGGTGATCACGAACGGCGGGGAGACCTGCAGGGCGACGCCGCGGATGGGGCGGACGAGCACGCCGCGCTCGTACGCGGCGTCGATCACGGCCTGGAGCTTGGACGGATCGGCGAGCTCGACGGCGGCGAGCAGGCCGACGCCCGCGCGCACGTCCGAGACCGCCGGGTGGTCGGCGAGCGGCCGCAACGCGTCCGCCAGCACCGGCTCGAGCTGCTTCACGCGCGCGACGAGGCCCTCGCGCTCGATCACGTCGAGGTTCGCGAGCCCGACGGCGCACGCGGTCGCGTGCCCGGAGTACGTGTAGCCGTGGCGGAACACGTTCGTTGTCCCCGCCGCCCAGAACGGCTCCGCGACGCGCGCCGACGCGATCACGCCGCCGAGCGGGATGTACCCGGAGGTGATCCCCTTGGCGACCGTGATCAGGTCGGGTGAGAGGTTGTAGCGCCCGGTCGCGAACCACTCGCCCGTGCGGCCGAAGCCGGTGATCACCTCGTCGAGCACGAGCAGTACCTCGCGTTCGCGGCAGATCTCCTGCACGCGGTCGAGGTAGCCCTCGGGCGGGATCAACACGCCGCCGGCCCCGATGATCGGCTCGGCGAAGAACGCGGAGACCCGCTCGGCACCGAGGCGGTCGATCGCCTCCGCCAGCGCCTCGGCGTCGTCCCACGCGATCTGCTCGACCTCGGGGACGAGCCGGCCGTACGTCTCGACGAGCGGCGCCATGCCGCCCAGCGACGTGCCGTACGCGTTCGACCCGTGGTAGGCGAACTGGCGCGAGATGATCGCGTGCTTGTCGGGCTTGCCGACGGCGGTCCAGTACGCGCGCGACAGCTTCGCGGCCGTGTCGATCGACTCGCCACCGCCCGACGTGAAGAAGATCTTGGCGCCGTCGAGTGGCACGAGCTCGGTGACCTTCGCCGCCAGAGCCTCGGTCGGCGGCGACGTGAAGCCGTCGTAGGTCTTGTACGAGCCCAGCTCGCGCATCTGCGCGGCGGCGGCGTCGGCGAGCTCCGCGCGGCCGTATCCGATGTTGCAGTACCAGAGCGCACCGGAGATGTCGATCGACGCGCGTCCCGCGTCGTCCCAGACGGTCGAGCCTTCGCCGCGCACGATCGTGATCCCCTTCTCCCGGAAGGAGCCGAGGTTGGTCATCGGGTTCCAGAACGAGCGCTCTGCCATCTGGGCGATGCTATCGCGGTGCTGACTCGCATGCCGTGGTGGCTGGACGAGGCTCCGCCCGATCCGCCGGCGGAACCGCTCGCGGGCGACGCCGACGTGGACGTCGCGATCGTGGGCGGGGGCTACACCGGCCTCTGGACGGCGCTGACGCTGAAGCGGCGCGAGCCGTCCCTGCGTGTGACGGTGATCGAGGCCGACCACGTCGGCCACGGGCCGAGCGGCCGGAACGGCGGCTTCCTCGAGACGTACTGGTGCGCGCTGCCGCGCGCCCGCTCACGGCTCGGCGACGCGGCGGCGCTCGAGCTGGCGCTCGCCTCCGAGGGCGTCCTGGCTGCGGTCGAGGCGCTCGGCGAAGACGTCTGGCTGCGCCGGGGCGGGATGCTGGAGGTGTCGACCACGCCGGCGCAGGACGAGGCCGTCGAACACGCGCTCCGAACCGCGGCCGAGCTCGGCGTTCCCGACCGCGCCGTCCCCGTCGACCCGGGGATGTCGCCGGTGTTCCGGCGCGGCGTGCGCTTCCCGGACGCGGCCACCGTCCAGCCCGCACGGCTCGTCCGGGCGCTGCGCCGCGCGGCGCTCGCAGCGGGCGTGACGCTGCACGAGCGGACGCGGGCGACCTCGATCGCGCCCGGCGTCGTCGCCACCCCCGGCGGCGTGCTGCGCGCTCCGGAGATCGTCGTCGCGACGAACGCGTGGACGACCGGCTGGAAGCCCGCCCGCGGACGCCTGACCAACTTCGGCAGCTACGTCGTCCTCACCGAGCCGGTCCCGGAGCTGCTCGAGGAGATCGGCTGGACGGCCGGCGAGGCGATCGTCGACGGCCGGATGTTCATCCACTACTTCCGCACGACCGCCGACGGGCGCGTGGTGATGGGCTCCGGCTCGGGGCCGATCGGCCACGGCGGCGCGGTCGGCAACCGGTTCTTCGACGATGCCCCGACCGTTGCGCGCGCCGAGCAGGGGCTCCGCCGCCTGCTGCCGGGGCTCGCCGCGGCGAGGGTCGAGCGGGCGTGGGGCGGGCCGATCGACGTGTCCAGCGACCAGCTGCCCTTCTTCACCACGGTTCCCGGCACGCGGATCCACTTCGGCGCCGGCTACAGCGGGAACGGCGTCGGGCCGAGCTGGCTCGGCGGGCAGATCCTGGCATCGCTCGCGCTCGGCGCCGACGACGAGTGGTCGCGCCTCCCGCTGGCCAACCGGCTGCCGCCGCGCCTGCCGCCCGAGCCGATCCGCTACGTCGGCGGCGCCGCCGTACGCCGGGCGGTCCTCGCCGTCGAGCGCGCCGACGAGCAGGGTCGCCGCGCCGGGCCGGTCGCGCGTGGTGTCGCCGCCCTGCCGCGGGTGCTCGGCCTGCGGATCGGGACGCGCTGAGGTGCCCACCGACGCGCTCGCGCTCGCCCTCGGCGCGGCCGTCCTGCACGCACTCTGGAACGTCCTCCTCGCCCGAACCCCCGACCCGCAGGCGGCGACAGCGGCCGCGTTCTGCATGGCGGTCGCGATCTGGGCTCCGGTCGCCGCAGCCACCTGGCGGATCGAGGCGGGCGCCTGGAAGTACATCGCCGCCAGTGCCGCGTTCGAGCTCGCGTACGTCCTGTTGCTCAGCGCCGCGTACGCCCGCGCTCCGCTGTCGGTCTTCTACCCGATCGCCCGCGGCCTGGCGCCCGTGCTCGTGCTGGCCGTGGCGGTGCTCGCGCTCGGCGCCGCGACCTCGTGGAACCAGACGGTCGGCGTCTGTGCGGTGGGAGCCGGGATCCTGCTCGTCCGCGGCCGGAAGCCCGACCGCTCGGCGACGCTCTTCGGGCTCTCGATCGCCGCGACGATCGCCGCCTACACGCTGATCGACAACACGGGCGTCACGCTGGCCAACCCGCTCGCGTATCTCGAGGCGGTGATGGTCGGGCCCGCGCTCGTCACCGCGGCGGTCGTCGCCGTGCGGCAGGGCCGCCCCGCGCTCCGGGCGGGGTTCCGCAAGGAGACCGTCCTGATCGCGCCGCTGACGCTCGCGCCGTACGCGCTCACGCTCTACGCGCTCCGGCTCGCGCCGGCCGCACCGGTTGCCGCGGTGCGCGAGACCAGTGTCGTGATCGTCACCGTCCTGGCCGCCGTGATGCTCAAGGAACGCGTCTCGGCCTGGCGCGCGGCCGGGGCCGTCGTGGTCGTCGCGGGGGTGATCCTGCTCACTGTCTAGACAACTAGACGCCTGTCTAGTACTCTAGACGTCTATGACACTAGACGAACACATCCTGGCCGAGGCGAAAGAGGTGCGGCAGCACCTGATCGACCTCGAGAGCCAGACAGCGCACGCCCGCGTGGACTACCACCACGCGATCAAGAGGCTCCACGCCGCCGGCGGCTCGCTCCGCGAGATCGCCGAGTCCCTGGAGTTGTCACACCAGCGCGTCCACCAGATCGTGGAAGGGCCTGCCGGCCCTCCCGGAGCCCCACCCTGGGCGCGTCGTCGCTGGAAGCACGGTCGCCCCCGCGGCGGCAACCGCCGGTTCTTCATCGCCGGCTTCGACGACGACGCCCGCGAGGTGATGGTCGGCGCCCAGAAGGAGGCCGACTCGCTGCGGCACGACTACATCGGCACCGAGCACCTCATGCTCGCGATCCTGAAGCTCGGCATCGCGGGCGTCGACGTCTCGTATGACGCCGCACGCGAGCAGGTCGTCGATCAGGTCGGCGAGGGCGACGAGGCGTGGATCGAGGGCATGCCGCGTCCGCTGACACCGAGGGCGAAGCGCATCCTCGAAGCGGCGCTGAACGACGCCACAGCCGCCGGCCGCGAGCAGTTCGGTCCCCGCGACATCCTGCTGGCGCTGGTCTCCGACTCGCGAGGGGTCGGCGGCGAGGTGCTTCGCGGGCTCGGCGTCACACCCGAGCAGCTGCACGCGCAGCCCGCTCGGTAGCAGCAGCAGCCGCGTCGCCGCCGCCGTTCACCTGGACGAGCATGGCGGCGGCGCGGGCCGCCGCGTCGGCCAGCAGGACGCCGGTCCTCGCGTCGCCGCGGACGGCGCGCTCGGTCGCGTTCGCAGCCTCGGCCGCCAACTCGGCCGCGTCGGCGGCGAGGTCGGCCATCCGCAGCGGCAGCTCGATCGTCCGGGCGCGGGCCTCGTCCGAGCCCGTGGCCAGGAAGTCCCCGTAGGCCGCGGTGTCGGCCGCAGCCAGCGGCTCGACCTCGGCCCGGAGCGCCTCGGCGCGGCCGACGAGGTCGTCACGGCCGGCGACGCGGGCGGTCAGAAGCGCCAGCCCTGCGGCCAGCTCCACCGTTCGGACGATCGCAGGCCCCGCGGCCGGCGGCTCAGAAGAAGGCAGCGCCTCAGAAAAGGCCAATGGTGCGGCCGCTCTCGTCGATGTCGACGTTGAACGCGGCCGGCGTCGCCGACAGGCCCGGCATCGTCTGCATGTCGCCGCAGAGGGCGACCAGCCAGCCGGCGCCGGTGTACGGCGCGGATCGCCCGCACCGGGACGGTGAAGCCGGTCGGTGCGTTCGTCAGGTTCGGATCGGCCGAGAGCGACAGGTGGGTCTTCGCCATGCAGATCGGCACGGTGTCGAGGCCCTGCGCCGTGAACCGCTCGATGTCCGCGACCGCCTGGGGCAGCAGGCTGATGCCGTCGGCGCCGTAGACCCGCTTGGCGATCGCCTCGATCTTGTCCTTGATCGGCGCGTCCAGCGCGTAGACCGGCTCGAAGGTGCTCGGCGCCTCGGCCGCGGCGACCGCCGCCTCGGCCAGCTCGCGGGCGCCCTCGCCGCCGTCCCCGACCGCGGTGTTCACGGCGGTCGAATAGGCGCCGAACTCCATGGCGAGCCTGCCGACCGTCTCGATCTCGGCGTCGGTGTCCCCCGGGAACTTGTTCACGGCGACGACGGCGTTCAACCCGAACTCGCGGATGATCCCGATGTGGCGCTCGAGGTTCGCCGCGCCGCGCTCGACCGCGTCGATGCCGCCGTCAGGGTCGCCGCCGTGGTGCTTCAGCGCCTTCGCCGTGGCGACGAGGACGATCGCGCTCGGCGCGATGTTCCCGATGCGGCAGACGATGTCGAGGAACTTCTCCATGCCCATGTCGGAGCCGAAGCCCGACTCGGTGACGACGTAGTCGCCGAGCTTCTGCCCGACGAGGTCGGCGACGAGCGAGGAGTTCCCGTGCGCGATGTTCGCGAACGGGCCGCAGTGGACGAACGCCGGCTGGCCCTCGAGCGTCTGGACGAGGTTGGGCTTGATCGCCTCCTTGAGCAGGACGGTCATCGAGCCGGCGGCCTTCAGCTGCTCGGCCGTGACCGCCTCGCCCTCGTACGTGTAGCCGACGGTGATCGCGCCGAGCCGCTTGCGCAGGTCGAAGAGGTCGCGGGCGACGGCGGTGATCGCCATCACCTCCGAGGCGGCGGTGATGTCGAAGCCGGTCTCGCGGACGTAGCCGTTCGCTCGGCCGCCGAGGCCGGCGACGATCGTGCGCAGAGCGCGGTCGTTCATGTCCATGCAGCGGCGCCAGCTGATCGTCAGCGGGTCGATCCCGAGCTGGTTGCCGTGCAGGATGTGCGCCTCGAGCATCGCCGAGAGCAGGTTGTTCGCGGCGCCGATCGCGTGGATGTCGCCGGTGAAGTGGAGGTTCAGATCCTCCATCGGCACGACCTGGGCGTACCCGGCTCCGGCCGCGCCGCCCTTGATCCCGAACACGGGGCCGAGCGACGCCTCGCGCAGGCACAGCACCGGGCTCTTGCCGATCTTGCCCAGGCCCTGCGTCAGGCTGACCGCGGTCGTCGTCTTGCCCTCGCCCGCCTTCGTCGGCGTGATCGCGGTGACGCCGATCAGCTTCGCGTTCGGGCGGTCGGCGAGCCGGTCGACCACGGAGAGGTCTATCTTCGCCTTGTACTTGCCGTAGAGGTCGACCTCGTCGTCGAGCAGGCCGAGTTGCTCGGCGATCTCGGCGATCGGCCGGAGCGTCGCCTGCTGCGCGATCTCGAGGCTGGATGGCATCTTCGTGGTCGCCATTTGCGCTTCCAACCCTATCCGCGAAAGGATCGGGCGATGGGAGGTATCTCCGTGGGGGTCGATGTCGGCGGCACGTTCACCGATCTGGTCGCGATCGTCGACGGCGGGCTCGTCACGGCGAAGGTGCCGTCGGTGCCCGGTGACGAGGCGCGCGGGGTCGCGGCGGCGCTCGCCGCCGCCGGCGTGGACGGCTCGGCTGTCGGTGTGCTCGCGCACGGGACGACCGTCGCCACGAACGCGCTGCTCGAGCGGCGCGGCGCGCGGACGGCGCTCGTCACCACCGAGGGTTTCCGTGACGTGCTGGAGATCGGCCGTCAGAACCGGGCGTCGCTCTACGACCTCGCCGCGCATCGTCCGGCGCCGCTCGTCCCGCGCGAGCTGCGGTTCGCGGTGCGCGAGCGGATGGGGCCCGAGGGCGTGCTGGTGGCGCTGGACGAGGCGTCGCTGGGGGCTGCTGTCGCGGCGGTGGCCGCCGCCGGGGTCGAGGCGGTCGCCGTCTGCCTGCTGTTCTCGTTCCTTCATCCCGAGCACGAGCGGCGGGTCGGCGAGGCGCTGCGGGCGGCGCTGCCGGACGTCCCCGTGTCGCTCTCGAGCGAGCTGCTGCCCGGAGTTCCGCGAGTACGAGCGCTGCTCGACGACGGTGGCGAACGCCTACCTCGCGCCCGCGCTGTCGGCGTACCTCGAGGAGATCGAGCCCCGGCCGCTGGTGATGCAGTCGTCGGGCGGCGTCGCCGACGTCGCCGCTGCGGCGGCGCGTCCGGCCGCGTGCGTGCTCTCCGGGCCGGCGGCCGGCGTGGTCGGCGCGGCGTTCGTGGCGGGCGGCGCGGACGTTCTCACCTTCGACATGGGCGGGACGAGCACCGATGTCGCCGCCGTGCTCGGCGGCGAGGCACAGGTGACGGCCGAGTCGGTGGTCGCGGGCGTCCCGATCCGGTTCCCGATGGTCGACGTCCACACGATCGGCGCGGGCGGCGGCTCGATCGCCTGGCTCGACGACGGCGGTGCGCTCCGCGTCGGCCCGCGCTCGGCCGGCGCGCGGCCGGGACCGGCCGCGTACGGCCGCGGCGGAGAGCTGCCGACGGTCACCGACGCCAACCTCGTCCTCGGCTACCTCGCGGACGGCGCCGTCCTCGGCGGCGAGGTCTTCCTCGACCGGAGCCGCGCCGAGCAGGTGCTGGCCCAGCTCCCTGTGGACGAAATGTCCCAGAACGTTTCCACCCTCGGTCTCAGAGACAGGGACGTGGCGCACCGAGCCCTGGCCGCCGCGCTCGGAGTCGTTCGTGTCGTCAACGCGGAGATGGCGCGGGCGTTGCGGGTGGTCAGCGTCGAGCGCGGGATCGACCCGCGCGGGCTGGCGCTCGTCGCCTTCGGCGGCGCCGGGCCGCTGCACGCGTGCGCGCTGGCGGAGGAGCTCGGCGTCGAGCGTGTGCTCGTGCCGCTCGCCTCGGGCGTGCTCAGCGCGCTCGGCCTGGCGGCGGCCGACCTGCGCCGCGACTACGTCGCGCCGGCGGCCGTCCCGTTCGAGGAGCTCGAGGCTCGCGCCACCGCGGATCTTCCGGGCGCAGAGCAGCGGCGGCTGGTCGACGCCCGCTACGCCGGCCAGTCGCACGAGCTGACGGTCGACGCCGACGGCTGGGAGGCGGGGTTCGGCGACGCGCATGCGCGGCGCTACGGGTTCCGTCTCGACGTCGAGCCGTCGATCGTCACCCGCCGGCTGGTCGCCACCCTGGTGCGTGAGCGCCCGTCCTTGCAGTGCCAGGCACTGTTAAGACCGCCGGGCAGCCGCCGCGCCTTCGTTGACGGCGAGTGGCTGGAGCTGCCGGTGCACGGCCCGGGCGCGGCCGTCACGGGGCCCGCGATCGTCGAGCTTCCGGGAGCCACCTGTTTCGTCTGTCCGGGCTGGGCGGGCGAGCCCGACGCGGTCGGCACCCTCGTCCTGGAGCGAACGTGGATCCCGTGACCCTGTCGGTGATGAGCGCGGCCCTCTCCGGCATCGCCGAGGAGATGGGCACCGTGCTCGTCCGCAGCGCCTCCTCCTCCAACATCAAGGAGCGGCGCGACTGCTCGGCCGCGCTCTTCGACGCCGGCGGCCGCATGGTCGCCCAGGCGGAGCACATCCCCGTCCACCTCGGTGCGATGCCCGAATCGGTCGCCGCCGTGATCGCGCGCGACCCGCAGCCGGGCGACGTCTTCGTCCTCAACGACCCGTTCGCCGGTGGCTCGCACCTGCCGGACATCACGCTCGTCTCGCCGCTTGCGGTCGGCGAAGAGATCCTCGGCTACGCCTGCACCCGCGCGCACCACTCGGACGTCGGCGGATTCGTGCCGGGCTCGATGCCGGCCGGCTCGACGTCGATCTGGCAGGAGGGCCTGATCGTCCCGCCCGTCCGGCTGGGGGACGAGGTGCTGCGCCTGATCCTCGCCAACGTGCGCACGCCCGAGACCCGCCGGGCCGACCTGCAGGCGCAGGTCGCTGCCAACCGGATCGCCGGCGGGCGGCTCGCCGAGTTGGTCGAGCGCCGTGGCCGCGACGCCGTCCTCGTCGCGTTCGACGAGGTGATCGCCTACGCCGAGCGCCGCGCCCGCGAGGCGATCGGCCGCCTCCCGGACGGCCGCTACGAGGCCGACGGCGAGGTCGAGGGCGACGGTGTCACCGACGACGACCTCCCGATCCGCGTCGCCGTCACCGTCGCCGGCGACACGATCGACATCGACTTCGCCGGGACATCGCCGGCGGCTCCGGGGAACGTCAACGCGCCGCTCGCGGTCACCCGCGCGGCCTGCACGTTTGCGGTCAAGGTTGCACTCGGCGCCGACGTGCCCGTCAACGCCGGCCTGTACGCAACGGTCTCGATCCGCGCGTCGGAAGGCTGCCTCGTGAACGCGCAGCGGCCCTCCGCGGTCGTCGCCGGCAACGTCGAGACGAGCCAGCGGATCGCCGACACCGTCCTGCTCGCGCTCTCCCAGGCGGCCGACGTCCCGGCGCAGGGCCAGGGGACGATGAACAACGTCGTGATCGGGACGTCCGCCTGGACGTACTACGAGACGCTCGGCGGCGGGCAGGGCGCGTCCAGCCGTGGCGACGGCCCGTCCGGCGTCCACGTCGGCATGTCGAACACCTTGAACACGCCCGTCGAGGCGCTCGAGCTAGAGCTGCCGCTGCGGGTGGAGCGGTACGAGCTGCTCGACGGCTCGGGCGGCGATGGCCGGCATCGCGGCGGCGACGGCCTCGTCCGCTCGCTGCGCGTGCTCGAGCCGGCGACCCTCTCGCTGCTCACCGACCGGCGCCGCCACGCACCCCGCGGGCTCGAGGGCGGCGAGCCCGGCCGGCCCGGTCGCAACCTCTTGAACGGCGCCGAGCTTCCCCCGAAGACGACGCGCGAGCTGGCCGCCGGCGACGTCGTCACCGTCGAGACCCCCGGAGGCGGCGGCTGGGGCGTGTGAGAATCGAGCCGTGACCTGGGTCGGACAGCCTCTCCCGCGCCGCGAAGACCTCCCGCTGCTAACCGGCCGCGGGACGTTCGTGGACGACCTCCCGTTTGCGCGCCCGCTCCACGTCGCCTTCGCCCGCTCGCCGTGGGCGCACGCCGACATCCGCTCGGTCGACCTCTCCGCCGCGCTCGAGTCGCCGGGCGTCGTCGCTGCGCTCTCCGGCACCGAGCTTCCCGGCCTGACCGAGCCGTTCGCGGCCGGGATCACGCACCAGCTCGCCTTCTACGGGATGGCCGTCCACCGCGCGCGGTACGCGGGCGAGCCGGTCGCGGCGATCGCCGCCGAGTCGCGCTACCTGGCCGAGGACGCAGCCGAGATCGTCTTCGCCGACTACGAGCCGCTCGACGCGGTCGTCTCCGTCGAGGACGCCCTCGACCCGGCGAAGCCGCTGCTGCACGAGCAGGTCGGGTCGAACGTCGTCGTCGACCGGACGCTTCGCTACGGCGACCCCGACGGCGCCTTCGCTCGTGCGGACATCGTCGTCACCGAGACGCTGCGCTGGGAGCGGTACAGCTCGACCCCGATCGAGACGTACGGGATCGTCGCCGACTACGAGCCCGCGTCCGGACTGCTGACGGTCTGGGCGAACTTCATGGGCCCGATGACGCTCCTGCCGGTGCTCGCCCGCTCGCTGCGGATGCCGGACGAGAAGCTGCGCGTGATCGTGCCCAAGGACATCGGCGGCAGCTTCGGGATCAAGTCGTCGCTCTTTCCCTACATCACGATCGTCGCGCTGCTCGCGATGCGCGCCGGCCGGCCGGTCAAGTGGGTCGAGGACCGCGCCGAGCACCTGATCGGCTCCAGCCACCAACCCGACCGCGTCGGCACCCGCGAGCTGGCGCTGACGAAGGACGGCGAGATCATCGGCCTGCGCGCGCACGTGACCGACAACCTCGGCGCGTACGTCCGCGCGCCCGAGCCGGCGACGACGTACCGGCCGCTCGGCAACTACGTCGGCCCGTACCGCGTGCAGAACGTCGAGCTGCACCTCGTCGACGTCGTCTCGAACAAGGTGCCGACCGGCCCGAACCGCGGCTACGGCTGCCAGCAGGTGTACCTCGAGACCGAGCGGACGCTGGACGAGGCGGCCGAGCAGCTCGGGCTCGACCCGGCCGAGATCCGCCGCCGAAACCTGATCCAGGCCGACGCGTTCCCGTACGAGACGCCGACCGGCGGGCTGTACGACAGCGGCGACTACCCGCGTGTGCTCGACCTTGCGCTCGAGACCGCCGGCTACGCAGAGCTGCGCGCGATGCAAGAGGCGGCGCGTGCCGAGGGCCGTCTGGTCGGGATCGGGCTCGGCCTCGCCGTCGACCCGTCGATCTCGAACATGGGCTACATCACCGTCGCACTGCCGCCCGAGGTGCGGCAGGCGCCCGGCTACCTGCACAAATCGGGTGCGGCCGACTGGGCGCAGATCCGCGTCGACCCGCGCGGCAAGGTCGTGGTGACGATGGCGACCGCGCCGCAGGGCCAGGGCCACCAGACCGCGACCGCCCAGGTCGTGGCCGACGAGCTCGGCCTCACGCCCGACGACATCGCCACCGTGGACGAGTTCGACAGCCACGTGTCGGTCTGGTCGGTCTCGTCGGGGAGCTACTCGAGCCGCTTCTCCGGGATCGCCGCCGGTGCGGCGCGGAAGGCCGCCGGCGTCGTCAAGAAGCAGATCCTCGACATCGGCGCGATGCTGCTGGAGGCGTCCGTCGACGACCTCGAGCTGACCGGCGGCGAGGTGCGCGTGAAGGGGAGCCCCGACCGTGCGGTCTCACTGCGCCGGATCGCCGGCACCGCCCACTGGGGGCCGCACCTGCTGCCGGACGGGATGAGCGCGGGGATCCAGGCGTCCGAGGTCTTCCACGTGCCGGCGTCGGCGCCGCCGACCGACGACGACCGGATCAATTCGTCGCACGCCTACGGGTTCGTCGCCGAGGTGATCGCCGTCGAGGTCGACCCGGTCACGTGGAGCGTGACGATCCTGAAGTACGCCTCCGCCAACGACGCCGGGACGATCATCAACCCGAAGCTGGTCGAGGGCCAGACGTACGGCTCGGCGCTGCACGGGCTCGGCGGCGCGCTGCTCGAGGAGTACCGCTGGGACGAGGACGGCCAGTTCCTGACCGGCACGTTCGCCGACTACCGCTGCCTGACGGCGGCGGAAGCGCCGCGGATCGCGACCGCGCACATCGAGACGCCGTCGCCGTTCACGCCGGTCGGCGCGAAGGGATGCGGCGAGTCGTCGTCCGAGACCGCTCCCGCCGCGGTCGCGAACGCCGTCGCCGACGCGCTCCGGCCGCTCGGGCTGAAGCCGACACACCTGCCGCTGACGCCCGCCCGCCTGTGGGAGCTTGCGCAGTGAAGCCGGCGCCGTTCGAGTACCACCGGCCCGGGACGCTCGACGAAGCGCTCGCGCTGCTCGCGGAGGACGAGGACGCGAAGCCGCTCGCCGGCGGCCAGAGCCTCGTCCCGATGCTCAACTTCCGCCTCGCCCGGCCGGCCGCGCTCGTCGACCTCGGCGCGATCGAGGTGCTGGCGGGGATCCGCGTCGAGGACGGCACGCTCGTCGTCGGCGCGATGGCGCGCCAGTGGGATCTCGAGCACTCGTCGGACGCGTTCCCGCTCCTGCGCGAGGCGCTCGCCTACGTCGGACACACGGCGACGCGCTGCCGCGGAACGGTCGGCGGCTCGCTCGTCCACGCCGACCCGACCGCCGAGCTGCCCGTCTGTGCGCTTGCGCTCGGCGCCGAGCTGGTCACGAACCGGCGCACCATCCCGGCCGAGGAGTTCTTCGTCTCGGTGTTCACGACCGCGCTCGAGGCCGGCGAGCTGCTGGTCGAGATCCGCTTCCCCGCGCCGGCCGGCCCGACCGCGTTCGTCGAGCACGCCCATCGCCACGGCGACTTCGCCGTCGTCTGCGTCGCCCGTAACGGCGGCCGCGTGGCCGTCGGCGGCGTCGCCGCCACGCCCGTCCTCTGGGACGGCGGCGAGCTCGACCCCGTCGGCGACCTGTTCGCGCCCGCGGGGTACAAGCGCGAGGTCGCCGCGGCCCTGATCGCGAGGGCGGTCGCGTGATCGAGATCGCCCTCACGGTAAACGGCCTCCCCTACGAGGGACGAGTCGAGCCGCGGCTGCTGCTCTCCGACTTCCTTCGCCAGGATCTCGCACTGACCGGCACGCACGTCGGCTGCGAGCACGGCGTCTGCGGCGCCTGCACGGTGCTGCTCGACGGCCGTCCGGCCCGCTCGTGTCTGACACTGGCCGCCCAGGCGGACGGGCACGAGATCCTGACGGTCGAGTCGCTCGCCGACGGCGCGACGCTCCACCCGCTGCAGCAGGCGTTCCACGAGCACTTCGGCCTGCAGTGCGGCTTCTGCACGCCCGGGATCCTGATGACCGCCGCGTTCCTGCTCGAGCAGAATCCCGACCCGACCGAGGAGCAGATCCGCGCCGAGCTGTCCGGCAACCTCTGCCGGTGCACCGGCTATGCGCCGATCGTCGACTCGATCCTGGCCGCGGCGGCCGCTATGCGAGGGGCATCGACCAGACCGTGAACGCCGGCCGGGGCTCCATTCCGGCCTTGCGGTAGAGGCGGAGGGCGCCGGTCGTGTTCTCGGCGGCGACGTTGAGCGCGGCGCCGGTGAGCCGCCGGTCGCGGAAGGTGTTCAGGCTGTGCACGAGGAGCGCGTCGCCGAGCCCGCGCCCACGCCAGGCGGGGCGAACTCCGATCTGCGAGACCGAGCCGATGGTCTCCCCGTCGTCGTCACGCTCCCGGCACAGCGAGAAGCCGGCGATCGTCTCGATCCTGCGCCCAGCTCGTCAGGGTCAGGACGCTGCGGGAGAGCTCGCGCGCCCGCGGGACCAGCTGCGCCAGGATCGCCGTTGCGATCCCCTGCCCCTTCGCGCTGGGCCGGACCCGGACGTAGCACCGCACCTCGTCGCCGGGGCCTCCCAGAGGTGCCCGAATCCGAGGGCCTCGCCCGAGGCGCCGAGGACGAGCAGAGCGTCGCTTCCCGGACGATCACCGGGCGCCGGGCATCAGCATCGTCCGCGGCTGCGCGCCGGCGTACGCGAGCCGGGCCTGCTCGCCGGCGTACTGGAGCCCGCGGCACGGCGCGTCCGCGAAGGCCGCAGCCGTGGCGTCGTCGACCGCCTGCTGCGATGCGTCGGGGTTGTCCCCCGGCGCGAACGATGCGGCCAGGGTGGCCAGCGCCACCTGCTCGGCCCGGGTCAGCTGCGCAGCCGTGCAGAGCGCCCCCGGCTCGACACGGACGGGAACCGGCGAGGTTGCCTCTGCCGCGGCGAGCGTCTTCTCGTGGAGCAGGAAGGCCGTGTAGCGCGGCAGCCGGCCGTCGTGCTCGACCAGGAACGTCGCGTTCGCGCCGTCCTCGAGGCTCTTCGCGTGGACGTACGCGCCCTGCCCGCCGTCGACGTCGCCGCCGCCGAGCACCGACCACTTGGTCGGGTCAAGCTGGAGATCACCGGTGATGCCGCTTGCGATCGCCGCGGCGGAGAAGGCACCGGTGACCGCGACCGCCACGAGGGCGATGCGAAGCCTACGGGTGCTCCGCCTCCGTGCCTCCAGCCGCCGGCTGAAGGCGACGGTGAGGTCGTGTCCGATCAGGTCGAAGTCGGTCGTCATCTGGGTGTTCCTTTCAGGCGTCGTGAGAGCGAGCCGAGCGCGCGGGTGACCCGGATTCGTGCAGCGACCTCGGTGCAGCCGAGCGCCAGTGCGACCTGGGCATAGGGGAGGTCGTCGAGGACGCGGTACTCGAGTGCGCGCCGCTGCCCGGTGGACAGGGCCTCGAGCGCCTCGTCCAGTTCGGGCGCGAAGCGCTGGGCGTCGAGACGCTCTTCCGCCGCGTCGAGGTCGAGGTCGTAGGACTGCACCGGCATGCCGAGCCGCTCGCGGGCGTGTCGCTCGACCCGCTCGCGCTCGTGGAAGGTGCGCGCCAGGTTGCGGGCGATGCCGTAGAGCCAGGGAAGGGCCGAGCCGTCCTTCTCGTCCCGGAACTTCCGGATGGAGAGCGCCGCCTGGGCGAACGTCTCCGCGGTGAGCTCGGAGGCCACGCCGGCCGGGACGCGGGCGCGCAGGAACCGGTCGACCGCGTGCGCGTGGCGGCGATAGAGCTCCGCGAACGCGCCGGCGTCGTTCCGTGCGGCCCGGATCAGCTGTGCGTCGGTCGTCGTCGGCATTCGTACGTTCTATGCCGGCAGGCGCGAGAACGTTTCGTCGTCAGGCGGGGCCGAGCGCAGTCACCGACATCCCGCCGTGCTCACACACGGGGGTCGGCGGCTGCACCAGCCCGACGAACGTGCCGCCTCCGGGCGGAGGGGTGACGCGCACGTAGTACGCGGTCCGCTCGCACTGACCGCCGGCCTGCGGCTCGCCGGGCCCGGGGACGTCGGGCGAGAAGCGCGCGGACGCCTTCGCCCCGTGGCCGGTGCGAACGAGGACGCGGACGGCGGTGAGCCCGGCGCGGAACGCCGGCGTGACCTTCGTCGGCAGTGCGCGGTGCTTCTTGTCGAGCAGCCTGATCCCCGGCAGCCCCGAGACGAAGCACGTCGGCCCGGAGATCTTCCGCAGCTTGAGCTGGTAGACGATGTTCCCCGCGCCCGCGCTGCCGGGGATCACCGAGAAGGAGCCCGCCAGCTGCGATCCGGTGCAGGCCGGCGTCGGCGCGCTCGACCCGCCGCCGGCCAGCGCGAGTGCTGCGAGCACGGCTGCGGCGAGTGCGAGATGGGCTCGGCGTGCCACGTCTCGAAACTGTACCGGCGTCTGCGCAATTTCGACCACGGAGATCGTGGCGGACGGCGCTTGAATGGGCACACGGTGACGGGGATCGATCTCGACCGGCGGCCGATGCTCGTCTTCTGGGAGACCACCCGGGCCTGCCTGCTCGCGTGCCGTCACTGCCGCGCATCCGCGCTGCCGGAGCCGCAACCCGGCCAGCTGAGCCGGCGGGAGGGCCACGAGCTCGTCCGGTCGCTGACCGCGTTCGGCCGTCCGTCGCCCGTGCTCGTGCTCACCGGCGGCGACGTGCTGATGCGCGAGGACACGCTCGAGCTCGCGGAGTTCGCCGCGACGCTGAAGATCCCGGTCGCGCTCGCGCCGAGCGTGACCCCGCGGCTGACGCCGGACGCCGCCCGGCGCATGCGCGCCGTGGGCGTCAGGGCCGTCTCGATCAGCCTCGACGGCGCGACCGCGTCGACGCACGAGCACGTCCGTGGCATCGACGGCCACTTCGAGCGGACGGTTGCCGCGATCCGGATGCTCCGCGAGGAGGGGTTCGTCGTTCAGGTGAACACCGTGGCGATGCGCGACAACGTCGAGGAGTTGCCGGAGGTGGCGGCGCTCATCGACGGGCTCGGCGTGAACGTGTGGGAGGTCTTCCTGCTCGTCAGGACGGGTCGCGGTGAGCGCATGGAGGAGTTGACGCCGGAGGAGAATCTCGACCTCTGCCACTTCCTCTACGACGCCTCGCGGTATGGCTTCATCGTGCGGACGGTCGAGGCCCCGTTCTTCCGGCGCGTGGTCGCCTCCCGGAACGGCGGCGATCCGCCGGACGATGTCGGACGCCTGTACCGGCTGCTCTCGCGCAGCCGGCAGAAGCTGCTCGGCAGGCCGCGCCGCACGCCGAGGGCGCAGACGAAAGGCACGCGCGACGGCAAGGGCATCGTCTTCGTCGGCCACGACGGTGAGGTGTACCCGGCCGGCTTCCTGCCGCTCTCGGTGGGGAACGTCCGCCGGGACGGGCTGGCCCGGATCTACCGGGAGAGCACGCTTCTGCGGGACATCCGTGCCGGCCGTTTCACCGGTCGCTGCGGTACGTGCGGCTATACCGACCTCTGCGGCGGCTCGCGGGCGCGTGCCTTCGCCGCGACCGGCGACCCGCTCGCCGACGATCCGGCCTGCCCGTTCCTCTGAGACGCCGGGAGCCTCACCCGTCGGCGAGGCTCCCCTGCGCCGGTGGCAATTCGGCTAGTGGCTCATCGTGCCGGCGACGTTGCCGACGTTGAGCAGGCCGACCTGGCCCATGTCCACGCTCGCGAACGAGTGGGAGACGAACGGGTAGAGGCCCGCCTTGTCGATCTTCACGTCGAAGACGCCGCCGCCGCCGGCGGGCACCGTCGCCGTCTGGACGTTGTTCAGGTGCTGCGTCATGTCGCCGTCGACCCACGCCCGGTTGAGGAGCGTGCCGACGACGTGGAAGTCGGTGTCGAAGCTCGGGCCGGCCGCGACCACCCAGAACCGCACGGTCTCGCCCGGGTTCGCGGTCAGCGGGTGCTTGACGTACTGGCCCGCGTAGCCGTTCCAGGTCACCCAGTCGGGCGCCATCTCGTGCGCCTTCGCCATGTCGAACGAGGCCGGCGTCTTCAGGCCCGAGCCGTTCATGTACCACTCGCTCGAGACGAGCACGTACTGGCGGTCGGCGTGCGGGAGCGGCGTGGCCGGCTCGACGACGATCGCGCCGTACATGCCGTTCGCGATGTGCATCAGCACCGGCTTGGTGCCGCAGTGGTACATGAAGACGCCCGGGTCGTTGGCGACGAAGCTGAACGAGAACGACTGCCCGGGGTTGACGTCTTTGAACGCCACGTTCGGGGCGATGCGCGCGGCGTGGAAGTCGATCGAGTGGGGGATCGCGCCGTCGTTCGTCAGGGTCATCTTCACCGTCTGGCCCTGCCGGACGTGGATCACGGGCCCGGGAGCGCCGCCGGCGAAGCCCCAGGCGCTGTACTTGATCCCGGGCGCGACCTCGTGGACGACGTCCTTCAGGGTCAGGTGCACGACGGCGACCGGGCCGGCCGGCGCAGCCTCGAGCGCCGCCGGATACGGCGCGTGTGCGGCTGCGAGTGCGTCGGCATTGACGGGGGCGAGGCCGGCGTAGCTCGGTGTCGCCGGGGCGGAGGCCCCTGCGTCGTGGGTCATACCCGGCATCGACGCGGTCGCCGCCGGAGCGGCCGACGACGCCTGCTGCGCGTCGTCCCTGGCCTTCTGCGCCGAGACCGCCGCCCACAGCGCGAGCACGAGCAGCAGCGGCACCGCGATGCCGAGCATCACCGCCACCACCTTTGTCAGCATGCCGCGGTCACGGTCGGGCTTCGGCTGGTACGTGGCCTGGTTCGAGACGTTGGTTGCCATCGCGCTTCCTCCTCGGTGTGTATTTCACCATGAATCTAGGAGAAATCTTTTGGCCATCAATCAGCGATTTTACGGATCTCTCCGTCGGCTTTCCCCGATAGATTTAGTGCAATGAGCGAGCCCGCCGCCGTTCGCCGCGCGCTTGCCGACGACCACCGCGTGCTGATCGTCGACGAGCTCCGGGCCAACCCGGACGGGCTGGACGTGCGCGAGCTCGCCCGGCGGCTCGGGCTCCACGAGAACACGCTCCGCTGGCACCTCGGAGTTCTCGACGGCGCAGGATTCCTCGACGCCGCCCCGGCGCCGAACGGCAAGCCCGGCCGGCCGCGAATGCTCTACCGGCTGCGGCCGGGGGCGACTGTCGCGGCGGGCGCCGACGAGCACCGGCTGCTGGCGACGATCCTCACCGGCACGGTCGCCGGGCTCCCCGACGGCGTGCAGCGGGCAGAGGATGCGGGCCGTGCGTGGGGCCGGTTCCTCGTGCGCCGCCCGTCCCCGCTCGAGCGCGTCGGCGACGCCGAGGCGGTCGTCGAGGTGGCGAGGCTGCTCGACGAGGAGGGCTTCGCCGCCGAGCCGCACGGCGGGGAGATCCACATGCGCCGCTGCCCGTTCCACGATCTCGCCGAGACGAACCCCGAGATCGTGTGCGGCGTGCACCTCGGGTTGATGACCGGCGCGCTCGAGGAGCTCGGCAGCGATCTCGAGGTCGAGGGGCTCGACGTGTTCGTCCGCCCTGATCTGTGTGTCGCGCGCACGGCCCGTCGGCGAGCTCGTCCCTAGACTCTCGTCGCAATGGCGACGGTCGGCATCGTCAGCCCCGGCGCGATGGGCAGCGCGGTCGGCGGGGCTCTGCTCCGCGGCGGCGCGCGGGTCGTCGCAACGGTCGCCGGGCGCAGCGAGCGGACTGCGCGGCTGGCGGACGAGGCCGGCCTGGAGCTGTTGCCGTCGCTCGCCGATGTCGTGCGGGAGGCCGACATCGTGCTCTCGATCGTCCCACCCGACCAGGCGGAGGCGGTCGCGCAGGGGCTCGCCGGAGCGCGGCTGCTCGCCGACCTGAACGCGGTGTCGCCCGAGACCGCGCGGCGGATCTCGACGGAGGTGGACGGGGCGATCTCAGGCCCGGCGCCGACCGCCCCCGGCACCACGCGGATCTACCTGTCCGGCCCGCGGGCGGGCGAGGTGGCGGCGCTGCCGTTCGACGGCGTCGACGTCGTGGTCGTCGGCGGCGAGGTCGGCTCGGCGTCGGCGGTGAAGATGAGCACCGCCTCGGTGTACAAGGGCTCGGTCGCCATCCTGACCCAGGCGCTGCGGGCCGCCGACCACTACGGCGTGCTCGAGTTCGTGCTCGACGACCTTGGCGACGTCGCGGACGGCGCGGGACGCGACATCGCGCGCGCAGCGGCGAAATCGGAGCGGTACGTCGGCGAGATGGGCGAGATCGCGACGACGCAGGCGGCGGCGGGCCTCGACCCGGCGCTGTTCGCCGCGATGGCGCAGGTGTACGCCGAGATCGCGGGCTCCGAGCTCGCGCAGGTCGTGCCGGAGGACGCCTCCGCGGATCTGGTCGAGGCGCTCCGGAAGCTCCGTTAGCTCAGCCGACTAGCTCAGCGCGAGCTGGCGAAAGTCCTCGATGTTCGAGAGGCCGACGCCGACGAGACGCAGCGGGCCGGGCCGGTCCGCCAGGGCTCGATCGAGCAGGGTGCAGGCGACGTCGCCGATGGCGGCGGCGTCGTCGAGGCCGGCGGCGAGCGTGGAGGAGCGGCTGCGGATCGAGAAGTCCGGGTAGCGCACCTTGGTCGTCACGGTGCGGGCCGCCTGTCCCTTTCGCGTCAGATGGTCGGCAAGCTGCCCAGCCATGCGCCTGAGCTCGGCGTGCAACTGGTCCCGGTCGGCGACGTCCCGCTCGAAGGTCTCCTCGGTCGAGATCGAGATTCGCTCGACCTGCGTCTCGAGCCCACGCCCGTCGATGCCGCGTGCCCGGTCGCGAAGGATCGCGCCGACCTTGCCGGGCAGCAGGCGGCGGAGTGCGGGATCGTCGATGCCGGCGAGCTCCCCGATCGTCGCCACGCCGGCGGCGCGAAGGCGGTCCTCGGCCCTGCGGCCCCACCCCGGGGAGCAGGCGGACGTCGAACGGCGCCAGGAACGACGCCTCTTTCCCGGGGCGGACGACGGTCAGCCCGCCCGGCTTGCGGCGGTCGGAGGCGACCTTGGCGACGACCTTGCACGTCGCGACGCCGAGCGAGCACGTCAGCGCGGTCGAGCCGCGGACGGCGGACTGCACCGCCTCGGCCAGCTTCCGCGCGGCGAGGAAGTCGGAGGCGATCTCGCCGAGGTCGAGGTAACCCTCGTCGATCCCGGTCTGCTCGACCGTGGGCACTACCTCGCGCACCGAGCTCCAGACCGCCTGCGAGTAGTGGCGGTAGAGCGCATGACGCGGCCGGACGAAGACGGCGTCGGGGCAGCGGCGCAGCGCCTCGGCGCAGCTCATCGCCGAGTGGATGCCGAATTTCCGCGCCACGTAGTTCGCGGTCGCGACGACGCCGCGGCCCTTCGGGTCGCCGCCGACGATGAGCGCCTTGCGGCGCAGCGTCGGATCCTCGAGCTGTTCGACGGCGGCGAAGAAGGCGTCGAGGTCCATGTGCGCGACGATCACCCCCCAAGAGTAGAAATCGGCGCGGAAGCGACACAGACGCGTGCGGAGTTTCGTGGCACGATCGCCGTAGGGGTAAGGGGCTACTCCCCCACCCAGGGTGGGGGCTGCGGAGTGGGGCTGCGGAGTGGGGGCGCGGAGCGGGGTGGCGGCGGCGATCGCTGGGCCCGCCCGGCGTCTGAGGTCTTCGCTACCGTCGGTACGTGGCGTCCGTCGACGTTCCAGTTGCCCTGCTCGGCTACGGGACGGTCGGCTCTGCCGTCGACCGGCTCCTGCGCGAGCAGGCCGCCGACATCGAGCGGGCGACCGGCCACCGCCTGCGCGTCGTCAGGGCGCTCGTTCGCGACCCGAAGAAGGAGCGTGGCTCCGACGTCGCCACGACCACCGACTTCGCCGAGATCCGCGACGACCCGGAGATCGCCGTCGTCGCGGAGGTGATGGGCGGGCTCGACCCGACCGGCGACCACGTGCTCGAGCTGCTCCGCGCGGGAAAGCCGGTCGTCACCGCCAACAAGCAGCTGGTCGCCTCCCGCGGCGCCGAGCTGTTCGCGGCGGCGGCGGAGCGCGGCGTCCAGCTCCGCTTCGAGGCGTCGGTCTGCGCGGCGATCCCGGTGATCAAGGTGCTGCGCGAGTCGCTCGTCGTCTCGAACGTCCATCGCGTCCTCGGAATCGTCAACGGGACCACCAACTTCGTGCTCACCGAGATGGAGCACGGCTCGTCGTACGAGGAGGCGCTCGCCGAGGCGCAGCGGCTCGGCTACGCGGAGGCCGATCCGACCGAGGATGTCTCCGGGAAGGACGCCGCGGCGAAGATGGCGATCCTCGCCACCGTCGCGTTCGGCTCGCGCGTCACGCTCGACGACGTCACGTACGTCGGGCTCGAGCGTGTCGCGCCCGAGGACGTCGCAGCCGCCCGTGAGATGGGCATGGCCGTCCGCCTGATCGGCGCCGCCACCCTCGTCGACGACCGGTGGGACGTGCGCGTCGGCCCCGCGCTCGTCGACCGCAGCCACCCGCTCGCGGCCGTCGACGGCGCGTTCAACGCGGTCATGCTCCAGGGCGACGCGATCCGCGAGATCACGCTCGAGGGGCCCGGCGCGGGCGGGATCGAGACGGCGTCGGCCGTCGTCGCAGACATGGTCACCGTCGTCGGCACGACGGGCACCGGCTTCCTCCAGAACGACGCATGCTGGCGCAGCCTGGAGCGGCTACCCGAGGGCGAGGTCAGCTCGCCGTTCTACGTCCGGGTCGAGGTCGCCGACCGGCCCGGCGTGCTCGCGCTGGTCGCGCTGCGCCTGGCCGCGCACGGCGTCTCGGTCGCACGGCTCGTCCAGCAGCAGGGCGACGGGAGCGCCACGCTCCACGTCGTCACGCACGAGGCGCCTGCCGGCCGGCTGCGGGACGCGCTCGACGAGATCGACGGCCTCGAAGAGACGCGCGGCGCGGCATCGGCGCTGCCCGTCGTGTCCGACCGTGGGGTTGCGGAGCTCGGATGGGCCTGAGCCTCGGCGAAGGGGACACGCCGCTCCTCGACGCCCCGCGGCTCTCCGAGCGCCTCGGCTGCGAGGTGTGGCTGAAGTGGGAAGGCGCGAACCCGACGGGCAGCTTCAAGGACCGCGGGATGGTGCTCGCGGTCGGCCGGGCGCTGGAGCGCGGCGCTCCGGGCGTCGTCTGCGCCTCGACGGGCAACACCGCGGCGTCGGCGGCCGCCTACGCAGCCCGCGCCGGGCTGCCCGCCGTCGTCCTGCTGCCCGAGGGCGCGGTTGCGCGCGGCAAGCTCGTCCAGGCGATCATCGCCGGCGCAGAGCTCCGGCAGGTCAAGGGCACGTTCGAGGATGCCCACCTGGAGGCGAGACGGCTCGCCGAGGAAGAGGGCTGGGTCAACGTCAACTCGATCAACCCGGACCGGATCGAGGGGCAGGCCTCGGCTGCACGGGAGATCGTCGAACAGCTCGGCGGTTTGCCGGATGTCCTCGCTCTTCCGTACGGGGGAGGCGGAAACACTCGGGCGTTCGAGCGTGGATTCGACGAGGCGGGGTTCGGTCGGCCGCGGATCCTCTCCGTTCAGTCGGCCCGTCGCGCCGAGACGGTGGCGACGGCGATCCGCATCGTCGATCCGGTGCACCGTGACCAGGCCGAGGCGGTGGCTGAGGTCGTCACCGTCTCCGACGACGACCTGCTCGAGTGGTGGTCGGCGATCGCGCGGCTCGAGGGGCTGTTCTGCGAACCGGCGTCGGCCGCGGGTGTTGCGGGTGTCGCCCAGGTGCGGCCGGCCGGGCGGGTGGTCTGCGTGCTCACCGGCCACGGCCTGAAGGATCCCGAGGCGGTCGAGCGGCTGTGAGCGGCGTCAGGACGCGGGCGCCGGCGACCAGTGCAAACCTCGGGGCGGGATTCGACTGCGCCGCGGTCGCGCTCGATCTCTGGAACGAGGTCGAGGTGTCCGAGGGCGGCGGCGAGCCACCTGACCCGGCGCACATCGGCATCCGCGCCTTCGGCCTGGTCGCGTCGCCGGAGGGGCTCGCGTTCGAGTGGGTCGATCGCGTTCCGCGTGCACGGGGGCTCGGCTCGAGCGCGGCGACGATCGCCCTCGGGATGGTCGCCGCGATGAAGTGGTCCGGGCAGGAGCTCGAGCTCGAGGATCTCCTTGCGCGGGGCGGACCGCTGGAGGGTCACTCCGACAACCTGGCGGCATGCCTCGCCGGCGGTGCCTGCCTCACCTGGGACGGCCGCATCGAGCGACTCGCCGACACGCTCCCGCTCACGCCGGTCGCGGTGATCCCGAACGAGAAGGTGCGGACGACCGATGCGCGCAACGCGCTTCCGACGGAGGTGCCGCACGCCGACGCGGCGTTCAACGCCGCCCGCGCAGCGCTGCTCGGCGCCGGGATGGCCCGGGGTGACGCCGGCCTGCTCACCGCGGCGTTCGGCGACCGTCTGCACGAGCCGTACCGGCCGTCGCGGATCCTCGACGCCGTCCGGGCGGAGCTCCCCGCGGGCGCGGTCGGCGCGACGCTGTCCGGCTCGGGGCCGACGGTTGTCGTGTGGGCCGATGACGCGGCGTCGTGCGCGGATGAGCTGGCCGGCCGCTTCCCCGACGAGACCGTGCTCGTCCTGCCCGTCTCGCCGCAGGGAGCGCACTGAAGGACTGGGGGCTCGAGCTCGGCGAGCCCTACTTCGCGCCGTTCTCGAAGCTCGTCGCTCCGGCCCGGCTGCCTGACGGCACCGAGGTGGTGCTCAAGGTGCAGCTCGCGGAGGACACCGAGAGCCTGCACGAGGCCGATGCGTTCCGGTTCTGGGACGGTCGCGGCGCGGTGCGGCTGATCGACCACGACCCAGACGAGCGCGCCCTGCTGATCGAGCGCTGCGTTCCCGGCACGCCGCTGGGCAACCGGTACGACGACCGTGGAGTCGAGATCGCGGCCGGGGTGATGGAGCGGCTGTGGCGGCCGCCCCCAGCCGACGGGCCGTTCCGCCTGCTTGCGACCGAGGCGGAGCGCTGGCTGGCCGAGCTGCCCGCGAGATACGATCATCACGGTCGGCCCTTCGAACGCTCATTGCTCGATGCCGCCCTCGACGCGATCAGGACGCTCGGTCCGACGCAGGAGGACGTCGTGCTCTGCCATCAGGACCTGCACGGCGGAAACATCCTTCGGGCCGAGCGCGAGCCGTGGCTCGTGATCGACGCGAAGCCGATCGTCGCCGAGCGGGCGTACGACCCGGTGGCGATCGTCCGGGACTCGAGCCCCGACGGCCCACCGACGCTCGCGCAGGCGCGGCGCCGGCTCGACCTTCTCTCCGGGCACCTCGGCCTCGATCGCGGCCGCATCAAGGGCTGGGGGATCGCGAAGCACCTGGCGTGGGGCCTCGGCGGCGGCTACCACCCGTGGTGCATCGCGGAGGCGCGGGTGATCGCTGCCGCCTGACGCGCGGCGGAGTGGCCTCACGCGCGTGTGCGTGGCAGGCGCCCGACGGGCCGCTGGAGCGCCTGGGCGCCGCGGAGGTCCGGCGGCGCATCGACCGCTTCGCCGAGTTGCTCGGGCTCGATTGCTACCGGATGCGCGGGTGGGGAATCGCGAAGCACGTCGCGTGGGGCCTCCGCGGCGATCTGCGCGAGGACGACCTCGAGCGGGCCCGGCGCATCGCACAGGCGTTCGGGTAGCCTCACGCGGGTGGGCGTCCCGATCGTCCAGGAAGATGCTCTGCGCGGCCTGCTCGGCGAGCCGTCGGCCCTCGTGCAGTCGAAGGTGAGCGACCGTCTGAACGACGTGACGCGGCAGTTCGTCGAGCGCTCGCCGTTCCTCTGCCTCGCGACCTCCGCCGCCGACGGGACGTGCGACGTCAGCCCACGCGGCGACCCGGCCGGCTTCGTCCGCATCCTCGACGAGAAGACGCTGTTGCTCCCCGACCGGCCGGGCAACCGGCTGGCCGACTCGCTCCGGAACGTGCTCGAGAACCCCAACGTCGGGCTGCTGTTCATCATCCCCGGGATCACCGACACGATGCGGGTGAACGGCCGGGCGGAGATCGTCACCGATCCGGAGCTGCTCGAGACCTGCGCGGTCGAGGGGAAGGTTCCGAAGCTCGCGCTGCGGATCGAGATCGACCAGGTGTTCACGCACTGCTCGAAGGCGTTCCTGCGCGCGAAGCTCTGGGATCCGGAGCAGTATGTGCCGCGCGGCGAGCTGCCGTCCCCCGGCGAGCTTCTCTGCTCGGTGGGCGTGGAGGTCGAGGCGGAGACGTACGACGCCGAGCGCGCCGAGCGGTACCAGCGCCGCGAAGGCTTCTACTGATCGAGTACCGGTTCGTCGACTGCGCGTACGCGCTCGACCACTGGGAGGCCGGGCGAGACCTGTACCTCGAGGCGCACATCCCGGGCGCGGCGTTCCTGGGGGTGGAGCTCTCCGACCTCTCGATCGAGGGGCAGGGCCGGCATCCGCTGCCTGCCGACGATGCGTTTGCGGCTGCGGCGGGATCTGCCGGGATCGGCGAGGGCGTGTTCGTCGTTGCGTACGACCACGGCGCGTCCGGCGGCGCCGCGCGGCTCTGGTGGCTGCTGCGCCACCACGGCCACGAGGACGTCGCCGTGCTGCGCGGCGGCTTCGAGTCGTGGGTCGGGCCGGTTCGCGGCGGCGACGAGGAGATCGAGCCGCGCGTCTTCATCCCGCGGCCGCGCGTCGGCGACGTGATGCACGCCGACGAGATCCTCGCCCGGCTCGGCGAGCCGGGCCTCGTCGTCGTCGACGCGCGCTCGCCGGAGCGCTATCGCGGCGAGGTCGAGCCGATCGACCCGGTCGCCGGCCGCATCCCCGGCGCCGTCAACTGGTTCTACGCTGAGGCGGGCGACGTCCCGCCCGAGATCGCCGACGCGGAGGAGATCGTCGTCTACTGCGGATCGGGGATCACGGCGTGCGTCGACCTGCTGCTGCTCGCACAGGCCGGCCGGCCCGACGCGAAGCTCTATCCCGGCTCGTGGAGCGACTGGTGCGCCCGCGGCCTCCCGGCGGATAGGGGCTGACCGCGGTCTTGACCGTGCCTGGCACGTGTTAACGGAACGCTCCGATCAGCGCGCCGCCGGCGACCACCAGCGCGGCGCCGAGCAGGAGGTGGCGGCCGACCAGTTCCGTGCGGCGGAGGAGCAGGACGGCGAGGAGCACGGCGCACAGTGACTCCGTCGCGACCAGCGGGCTGACGATCGTCACGCGCGAGCGGTAGAACGCCTCGAACAGGAACGCGTACGACGCGCCCCAGAGGAGGCCCGGCAGGATGAACGGCGGGCCTTCCCGGCGGATGTCGGCGAAGACCCGGCTTCGCCGCGGGATCGCGAGGATCACGAAGATCAGCGCCGTCCCCGAGAGGATCGTCACCGCCGCCGCGAGCTGGGGCGCGACCGTGCTGTCGGACGCGATGTGCCGGACGACGTTGTCGCGCGTCGCGAACAGGATCGTGCAGCCGAAGGCGTACAGGAGCCCGATCGCGCGGAAGGTCTCCGGGCGGTCTCGCTCGGCGACGAGGGCGAGCCCACCCGCGACGATCAGCACGGCGCCTGCCATGAGTGCGAGCTTGGCCGGCTCGCCGAGTGCGGTGATCGCGATCGTCACCGCGACGAGCGGCGCCGCGCCGGCGACCACCGACGCCCGCGCCGGGCCCGCCTCGCGCACGCCGAGCACGAACAGCAGCTGTGCGCCGCCGGGGGCGAGCAGGCCCGCGAGCATGAACGGCCACAGCTCTCCGCCCCACTCACGGCCGATCAGCGCCACCGCCGCACACACGCAGAACCCGCTGAACGACGTCACGAACGTCCCGACGAGGACGTCGCGGCTCTTCCGCATCGAGAAGCCGAGCGCGATCGACATGCCGCCGAAGAGGAGGGCGGAGATGAGTGCGAACGCGACCCCGGACACTCGCTCCAACCTAACTGGATAGCGTTGGGGCGTGGCGATCCAGCGCGTGTGCGTCATCGGCGGCGGGGTGATCGGGAGCCTGTACGCGGGCCACCTCGCGCGCGATCTCGAGGTCAGCGTGCTCACGCGGCGCGACGAGCACGCGCAGGCGCTCACCGAGGGCGGCCTGCGGATCTCCGGGAAGTCCGACTTCACCGCGACGCTCCACGCGACCACAGACCCCGCCGAGCTGCCCGACTTCGACCTCGGCATCCTCGCCACGAAGGCGACCCAGCTCGAGGAGGCCGCCGCTGCCCTCGCCGGCCGCTTCCCCGGAGCGACGCTGATGACGATCCAGAACGGCCTCGGCGCCGAGGAGCTCGTCCGCTCCCACGGCGACTGGCCGCTGCTCTCGGCGGTCACGTTCATGTCGGGCGTGCGCCATGCCGACGCGCACATCGAGTACGAGCTCGACACCGAGACGTGGCTCGGGCCGTTCGCCGGCACCGCCACCTATCGAGCAGGCGCAGGAGGTCGAGGCGCTGCTCGTCGCGTCGGGCCTCCACGCGCGCGCGTTCCCCGATCTCCGGCCCGCGCAGTGGTCGAAGCTGATCTTCAACGCGACCGTGAACACCGTCTCCGCCCTCACCGATCTGCCGCACGTCGGCGCCTTCGCCGCGCAGGCCACCGAGGCCGACCTCGGCAACCTCGTCCACGACCTGATGGACGAGGGGAAGGCGGTTGCCGCCGCCGCCGGGGTCGAGCTGCACGAAGATCCCTGGGAGATGAACGTCCACGCAGTCCGCAAAGGGGAGACGCTCGCCGCCGAGGGCCACTACGCCCACGTGCCGTCGATGCTCGAGGACGTCCGGGCCGGCCGCGCGACCGAGATCGACTTCATCACCGGCGCGCTGATCCGCGAGGCGGCGAAGCACGGCACTCCCGTCCCGCTGCACACCGCCATGTACCGGCTGGTCAAGGCGCGGGAACAGGCGTGAGGATCGCGGTGATCGGCTGCGGCGCCGTCGGCTCGCTCTTCGCGGCGAACCTCGGCACGCTCGACGACGTCGAGGTCTGGGCCTACGACCCGTGGCAGGCGCACGTCGACGCGATCAACGCGAACGGGCTGCGACTCTCCGGCGCCGGGGACGTCGTCGGGAGGGTCAACGCGACCACCGACCCGACAGCGCTCCCGCCGTGCGAGCTCGGCATCGTCGCCGTGAAGAGCATGCACACCTCACAGGCGATGGCGGCCACTGCCCACGCCTTCGGCGCGGTCTGCTCCGTCCAGAACGGCGCCGGCAACGAGGAGCTCGTCGCCGAGCACGTGAAGGAGGTGATCCGCGGCACGACGTTCCCCGCCGGCCACGTGATCGAGCCCGGCCACGTCGGCTGGGACACGAAGGGCGACACGCACATCGGTCCGTTCGAGCCAAGCCCCGCGCCGATGTCCGCCGTCGAGGCGCTCGCCGACGCCTGCACCCGCGGCGGGATGCCCACCCACGCGCTCGCCGACGCCCGCGGCGCCCAGTGGCGCAAGCTGATCTTCAACGCCGCCTCGAACGCGATCGCCGCGCTCACCGGCCGCACCCACGGCCAGGTCGCCGAGCCGCCCACCCGCGAGCTCGCCTGGGCCGTCATGGCGGAAGGAAGAGCCGTCGCCGACGCGCAGGGGATCACACTCGACATGAGCCCGGAGGAGCTGTTCGACCACGCCGCGCGCAAGGACGTCGCGTACGGCCACAAGCCGTCGATGCTCCAGGACGTCGAGGCGGGCCGCGAGACCGAGATCGACTTCCTGAACGGCGCGATCGCAGCCTTCGGCGACCAGTACGGCGTCGACGCACCGCTCAACCGCGCGCTCACACAACTGGTCAAGGGAAAGGAACAGGCATGACGAGTCAGGCCGAGATCGACCGCAGGTACGCGAACGTCCGCGCCCAGGCGGCCGAGGACGGCCTCGACGCCGTCGTCGTCGCCGGCTCCGAGTACTCGGGCTTCGAGGGCGCCGTCCGCTACCTCAGCGGCTTCCGGATGCTCCACCGCTACGCCTACGTCGTCCTCCCGGTCGAGGGCGAGCCGTCGGTCGTGTTCCCGAAGGAGGCCCGCTGGGTCGGAGACCACGGCGAGGCCTGGATCGAGGACAAGGTCTTCGCCGAGCACCCCGGGCAGTGGATCGCCGACCGCGGCTTCGAGAAGGTCGGCGTCTACGGACTCGACTACGTCATGCCCGTCCGCGACTACCTGCCGCTCGCCGGCGTCGCGGTCGCCTGGGACCAGGGCTTCGACACCGCCCGCGCGGTGAAGTCCGAGGAGGAGCTCGAGTCGGTTCGCGAGAGCTTCCGGCTGAACGAAGACGGCGTCCGTGCCGCGCTCGCCGCGTACGCGGTCGGCAAGACCGAGGCCGAGGTGATGGGCGAGGCCGAGCGCGTCTTCTCCGCCGGCGGCACCTGGCGCACGACGATGGACATGGTCCTGACCGGCGAGGACGGCTCGGCGGGGCCCGAGTTCAAGCACCCGAGCGCGACGCGCCGGATCGGCGAGGACGACCTGCTCCTCTACGGCCTCGAGATCGCCGCGTACGGCGGTCACTGGGTCGAGTTCTCGCGCCCGTTCTGCGCCGGGACGCCGTCGAAGGAGACGCTCGAGGCGATGGACGCCTATCACGAATACATGGACGCGGCTCGGCAGACGATGAAGGCGGGCTCGACCGCGCACGACGTGCACACGGCCGTCTCGAAGGGCTTCAAGGATCGCGGCTTCATGCTCGGCCACGTCACCGGCCACTCGATCGGGATGACGATGATCGAGTTCCCACGGATCGGCGAGGGCAACGAGTTCGTCCTGCGTGAGAACATGGTCGTCTCGATGCACCCGCACGCAATTACCCAGGACGAGCGGGCGTGCCTGTACATGCAGGACACATGGCTCGTCACGCCCGAGGGTGGGAGGCCGTTCTCGGACGTCCCGATCCGGATCTTCCGCCCGGAGGAGGAGCTATGAGCACGAACGTCGACGTCTTCCTGGAGGCCATTCCGCCGGCGATGCAGGTCGACTACTCGGTTCGGGTCGAGGAGCGCGGTTTCCGAGCGGCGTGGTTTCCCGAGATCACCTTCGGGGACGCGTTCGCGCCGGCGGTCGCGGCGGCCGGCAGAACGACTCGCCTCGACCTCGGCACCGGCGTCGTCGGCGTCTGGAGCCGCTCACCCGTGACGATGGCGCTCCAGGCGGCGACCCTGAACGAGCTCTCGGGCGGCCGGCTCATACTCGGCCTGGGCCCGCAGGCGAGCGGCTATGTCGAGGGCTGGCACGGCCAGCGCTACGACCGCCCCGTCAGGGCGATGCGCGAGTACATCACCATCCTCCGCCGGATCCTGAACGGCGAGCGGGTCACCTTCGAGGGCGAGATCTTCTCGGTCCGCGGCTTCCAGCTCACGATGGCCCCACCCGAGCGCCCTGTCCGCATCTACATGTCGGCGATCGGGCCGCAGATGTGCCGGCTCGCAGGCGAGATCGCGGACGGCGTGATCGGCTATTGCTACTCGGTTCCGTACCTGCGCGACGTCGTGCTTCCCAATCTCGCCATCGGGGCCGAACGGGCCGGGCGGACGCTCGACGGGTTCGACGTCGCGTGCGGCTTTCCGACGATCGTCACTCCCGACGACGCGGGCGTCGAGCAGATTCGAGGCCAGGTGATGATGTTCGCGACCGCAACGGCGTCCTCGAAGGGCTACGCGCAGAGCTTCGCCGCCGCAGGGTTCGACGTGTCCGCGATCCAGGAGCGAGTGGCCGAGGCGGACATCGCCGGCGCGCTCGCGCTCGCCACGCCGGAGGCTGTCGACGCGGTGACAATCGCCGGCTCGCCCGATCGCGTGCGGAGGCGGATGGCCGAGTACGAGGACGCCGGGCTGACGACGATCGCGCTCAACCCGTCGCCCCCCGACGTGTGGTTCCCCCTCTACGAAGGGCAGTTCCCCGATGCTGCGCTCGCGCAGATCCCCGAGTTCTCGTTTCCCGCGTACCTCGGCGTGATCGACGCGACGCTCGGTCTGCTCACGACATGACCGCCGGCCGTGAGTCGGTTCCGTTCCGCGTCGTGACTGCCGACGGCGAGACGATCGAGCTGACCTACTCGTCTCCGCGGCCGGCCGAGGAGCACGACGAGGTCGAGGTGCTCGAGTCCCTGCCGTGGTTCGAGAGCGGGAAGCCGCTCCGCAACTACATGCTCCACGAGACCGACTTCTACGACGAGGTCGATCAGATCTGGGGGCGGCCGTGGGGAGCGGAGGGCATCGGCACGCTGCGCGAGGTACTCGTCTCCCGGCCGACCGAGAACGAGGTACGGCCGGAGTACGCGAAGGAGTGGCAGTACTACTATTCGAGCGCCGCCGGGAACGCCGACCTCGGGAAGCTGCAAGCGCAGTTCGACGAGTACTACGACGTCCTCGCCGGCCACGGTGTCCGCGTCAACTATCTCGAGGCGCCGGTCCCCGCAATCGGGGCGTACGGCTACATCAAGAACCTCGTCACCCTCGCCGGCGCCGGTCTGTGCGTGCGCGGCGGCGTCGTGCTGCACCGCTACGGCCTGGGCTCGTGGCAGCGCGGCCGCGAGGTGATCTGGTCGAAGGCGCTCGCCGCGCTCCAGGTCCCGATCTACCTGACGATCCACGGCCGGGGGATCTGCGAGCCCGGCGCCGGCCGCTGGCTCGACTCGGAGACGTTCGTGTTCAACGAGAGCGTCGTCGCCAACGAGGAGGGGTTGCGGCAGCTTCGCTTCGTGCTCGAGGGCCTCGGTGTCGAGCTGCTGGTCACGCACAGCCCGGGCTGGTACGACTCGATCGGCGAGGGCTCGATCGGGACGTCGCACATGGACATGGTCTGCCTCGTCCCCGACCGCCGCGTGATCGTGCTCGCGCCGCACCTCGTCAACTACGGCTTCATCCGCTGGCTGATGGAACGTGACTTCCGGATCGTCGAGGTGCCGCTCGAGGAGTACTGGGACCTCGCGGTGAACGGCGTCACGCTCGCGCCCGGGAAGGTCGTCATGAACCGCGGCTCGCAGACGGTCGTCGGCGCGCTCGAGCAGGCCGGAGTCGAGGTCGTCCAGGTCGACTTCTCGGAGAGCCAGCGCTTCGCGATCGCCGGCCTGCACTGCGCGACACTCGAGCTCATCCGCGAGCAGCCCGGGCCGCTCCTCGACGAGAGCTAGGCGCCGCCGCGCGGCAGCCTGAACTCCCTGCTGCCCGTGATTCCCTGCGGGCGGAGCAGCAAGATGACGAGCATCACGATCGCGACCCCGACGAGGCTCGTGCCCGCGGGTGCCTTGATGCCCCACCCGAAGACGTGGATGCCGAGCTCGGAATTCCCGAGCAGGATGGTGAAGAGGCTGATGGTGATGGTGCCGACCACGGCGCCAAAGAGGCTCGAGATGCCGCCCACGACGAGCATCGCCAGGGTGAGGAAGGTCATGTCGAGATAGACCTGGTTCGTGGCGATGCTCCCGAGCAGGTGCACGTAGAGGCCGCCGGCGAAGCCGGAGAGTGCCCCTGAGACGGTGAACGCGAGCAGGCGCTGCCGGTGGATGTCGATGCCGGCGGCGCGGGCGGCGGCGGGATCCTCGCGGGCGGCGCGCAACTGTCGGCCGAAACGGCTGCGCTGGTAGGAGAACGCGACGCAGATCACGGCGATCGCGCCGACCGTCGCCTGCCAGTAGTCCGTCGTCGTCGGGATCAGCGAGAGCACCGTGGAGCCGGGCCCGATGCTCGTCCAGTAGGTGAGCAAGTTGTAAGTGATCCCGAGCACGGCGAGCGTCGAAATGCCCGCTGCGATGCCGGAGAGCCGCATCAGGGGGATGCCGACGACGAACGCATACACCGCGCCGAGGGCGGTCGCCAGCACCAGCGACCACGCGTTCGACACGGTGTGGTCGCGCAGGATCGGAAACAGGGTGGGCAGCACGCCGCGCTTCGAGTCGAGAGGGATGGTCATCACCCCGCTTGCGAACGCACCCACGGCCACGAAGCTGACCTGACCGAAGGAGATCACGCCGGAGTTCCCCACGAAGACGTACAGGGCGGTGACGAGCGCCACGTACACGATCGCGTTCTGGAACTTGATCCGGTCGCCGCTCGACGCCCAGAGGCTCGAGCCGACCGCGAGCAGGATGACCAGGACGATCGGTCCGAGCAGCTCGGCGAGCCAGCCGGCGCGCCTCATACCCGCTCCACCGCTCCGTGGCCGCGCCGCGCGAAGAGCCCCTGCGGGCGCAGGAGCAGCGAGATGATCACCGCGAGGTAGATGACGGACGGCATGTACACATTGGAGGTGAACGGCGTGGTGCCCGACGAGGGCAGCTCCGAGCCCACGAACGACGTGGCGAATCCGATCGCGAAGCCGCCGAGCGTCGCGGAGCTGAGCCGGTCGATCCCCCCGGCGACCACTCCGACGAGGACGATCAGCGTCTCGTTCAACCCGGTGCTCGGGTTGACCAGCGGCGTGGTGATGCTCAGGATCACCGCGACCACGGCGGCGAGCACGCCGGCGATGGCGATGGCGGCCATGATCACCGAGTCGGCCTTGACACCGAGTAGCCGCGCCGTGCGGAAGTCGAGCGAGGCCGCGCGCATCTGGAGCCCGATCGAGGTGCGGTTGAGCAGGAGTGCCAGGCCCGCGAGCGAGACCAGGCCGGCCCCGATGGCGAGGAAGGTCGCCCAGCGGATGTTGAGCGACCCGATCGTCACGGCCTGGTTCAGCTTCGAGAGCGTCCCCGCCGGGTCGCCGAGCCCGCCTCGCTGGCGGTACGTGTACTGGAGCAGGGCCGTGTTCTGCAGCAGGTACGCGACCGCGAAGGTCGCGACGAGCATCGTCGACGCATCGGCAGTGCGGAGCGGGCGGAACGCCACCCGTTCGAGCACGAGCGAGGCGGCGACGGCGACGGCGACCGCTAGCAGGATGCTGGCGCCGTCCGGCCAGCTGTCGGTGAAGGCGAGCGCGTAGGCCGCGAGCATGATCAGCTGGCCATACGCGAAGTTGATCAGGCGGAGCACGCCGAACACGAGGCCGATGCCGACGGCGATCAGAGCGTAGAGCGCCCCGACTCCGATGGCGTCGATGAGCGACTGGACGTGGATCATGAGGCCAGGTAGGCGGCGATGATCCGGTCGGTGTCGGCCGCGTCCGCAGGTGTGAGGGTCATCTTCAGCTCGCCGTTCGTCATCACGTACGTCCGGTCGGCGAGTGCGACGGTGCGCTGCGCGCGCTGCTCCACGAGCAGTACCGTCACCCCCTGAGCCCGGATCTCGAGCAGTGCTTCGAGAACGATGTCGACCACGGTCGGGGCAAGTCCGAGCGAAGGCTCGTCGAGGAGCAGCACGTCCGGCCGGGCGACGATCGCCCGAGCGATCGCCAGTTGTTGCTGCTGGCCCCCGGAGAGCGTTCCCGCCTGCCGTGTCCGGAACTCCTCCACGATCGGGAACAGCTCGACGACCCAGTCGAGGTTGACTCTGGCGTCGCCCCGGCCTCGCCCGGCGACCAGCCCGAGCCGGAGGTTTTCCTCGACCGTCAGTTCCGCGAAGATCCGGCGGCCCTCGGGGACGAGCGCGACGCCTCCGCGCGCGATCGCCTCGGGCTTGCGTCCGAGGACCGACGTCCCGTTCACGCGGATGTCACCGGATCGTGCCGGGACGAGGCCGACGATCGCGTGCAGCGTGGACGACTTCCCGGCGCCGTTCGGCCCGATCAGCCCGACGATCTCGCCCACGCCCACCGTCAGGTCGAGATTCCGCACGGCCGGCACCGAGCCGTACGTGACGGTCAGATCCTCCATCTCGAGCGCGGGGGCGGCAGCCGGCGCGGGGGCCGGTGCCGTCGTCATGCGGTCGCCTCGTGGATCGCGCTCTCGCCCAGGTACGCGGCGGTGACGTCCAGGTTCGTGCGGATCTCCTGCGGGGTTCCCTCGGCCAGGGTGTGCCCCTGGTCGAGCACGTGGATCCGGTCGCAGACCTCCATGATCAGCGCCATGTTGTGGTCGATCAGGAGTACGCCCGCCTCGTACTCGTTGCGCACGTTCTCGACGACCGCGGCGAAGTCGGGCACCTCTGCCTCGGGCAGGCCGGCCGCGGGCTCGTCCATCAGCACGAACCGCGGTGCGGTGGCGAGGGCGCGCGCGACACCGAGCTTACGCTCGTCGCCGTGCGCGAGCGTCGCCGCGGGCCGCGCCTCGTAGGCGTCGAGCCCCATCAGCTCGAGCAGGGCGGTGGCCCGTCTGCGCGCCTCCCGGCGGCCCGCACCTGAGCCGAGCGCGGCGACCTCGATGTTCTCCCTCGTCGACAGCGACCCAAACGACCGGCTGTGCTGGAACGTGCGGGCGAGCCCGGCGCGGCCGCGGCGATGTGGGCTCCACGACGTGATCACCTCCCGGCCGAGCGAAACGGAGCCGGAGGTCGGGAGGTCGAACCCGGTGAGGACGTTGACGAGCGTCGTCTTGCCTGCGCCGTTCGGGCCGATCAGCCCGACGACCTCGTGCCGGTGCACCTCCATGTCCACGCCGCGCAGTGCCTGGACGCCCTCGAAGGAGCGAGAAACGCCGGTGGCCCGGAGAGTGTCCCCGGGCCACCGGCTCGTCTCGGGAGAGACGCCGTCCTCCATCGCTTCTAGGCGGTGCCGAGCTTCTTCGCCGTGTAGAGCTGGACGAACTTCGGCTTGGAGTTCTGCACCTCCATCACGCGGTACTCGCGCCCGAAGACACTGTGGATCTTCGGCGAGAAGCTGACCTTGCCGGAGACCGTCGGCAGGTTCTTGAACTGCTGCATGATCCCCGCGAGCACGGCCCCCTTCGTGGAGCCGTTCGCCCTGGAGATCGCCGCGGCAACGCCGTCGATCGCCGCCGCGCCCGTAACGAAGCCGCCCGTGGCCGGCGGCTGGCCGATCCCGGTCATCTGGGAGATCAGTCTCTTCACCTGCGCGCTCGGGTCGTCGCCGAACACCGACGCGTAGGTCACGTACCAGTAGTTGGAGACGGCCGGGCTCTTCGGGTACCAGAACGTACCGTCTCCGGCCCACGAGTTCATGATCGGGGTCTGGTTGTTCAGGCTGCGGACGCCGGCCATGAACGCGGGCCAGTCGGCGAAGCCCGTCGAGGTGACGATCACGTCCTCCTTCTGCGCGTTCACACGGCTGACCACGTTGCCGATCGTCTTGTCGAACGACGTGAAGCTCTCCGCGTCGACGATCTTCCCGCCGAGCTGCTTGAAGCGCGACGAGAACGCCGCGACGACGTTCTTGAAGTAGACGAGCAGGTTGTCGGTGACCGTGGTCGCCGTCGTCCAGTGCTTGACGTTGTAGGCGTACTCGGCCATCGCCGCGCCCTCGTCCTGGGCGACGTTGCCGTAGCTGAACGCGAGCTTCCCGAGCGCGGCGAAGCGCTTCGGGCCCATCTGGTCGGTGCCGATGCACGGCGCGACCGTCAGCATTCCCCTCTTGAGGAACTCCTGGATCGCCGCGGTGGCGAAGTCGACGTCGCAGGTGACCATGCCGATCACGGCGCCCTTCGACACCACGTTGCTGACGCAGGATTTCGAGACGTCCGGCTTCGAGTTCTGGGTGTCGCAGGCGACGATCTTGAGCTTGGCGCCCTTCACACCGCCCGCAGCGTTGATCTTGGCCACCTCGAGCTTCGCGGCTGTCAGCGCCGGGTTGTCGAACGGCGCCATCTGGCCGCTCAGGTCGGCGGCGTAGCCGATCACGATCGTCTTCGCCGTCTTCGCATCGGACGCGGTCGTCACCCCGGCGACGGCCACGGTGACGGCCGCAACGAGCGCCAGCGCGCCCACGATGGCCCACCTCTTCCTGTCCCTCATAGAGTCTCCCTTCCCTTTCATTTGACGGTTGCCGTTCCGACTGGACATGTCCGCCCGCATCGGTCTCGCTCTGCGGCGCGAGACCACCCCCGCACCCACGATCCCGTGGCTCCAACCATACGCTTGCTCGGCACGCACGTTCAACGGGTTCCCGCAGAGGCAGACCATACGCCCTGTTGCCGCGTCGGTTCAACGATGTTCGGGTTACCGTTCGACTATGCGGATCGGGATCTGCGAGTTCACGACACTGACTGCGAGCTTCGACCATGACCTCGCCGCGTACCGCGCGGCCGGGGCAGAGGGCATCGGCGTCTGTCGAGATGAAGCTCGGGCCGGACTCGGCGAAGGCGCTCCGGGCGAGCGGGCTCACGGCCACGGCGTGCGTTCCGGCGGTGCCTTCGATCCTGCCGTTGCCGCTGATGGAGGGGCCGCACGAGCCGGAGGCGCGCGTCGAGGCGCTGTGCGCGAGCGTGCGCCGCCTCGCGGAGCTCGACCCCGCCTGCGTTATCTTCCTCACCGGGCCCGAGGACGGCCGCGAGGACGCGCGGGAGATCGTCAGGGAGGGGATCTGGGCGATCGCCGACGCGGCCGAGGCCGCAGGTGTGCGCCTGGCGCTCGAGCCTGTTCACCCGACGCAGGCGGAGAACTTCTCCTTCGTCCACACGATCCCGGATGCGCTCGACCTGATCGGCGGCCGCGACGTGGGGATCCTGTTCGACACCTGGCACATGCCGGACGTCGAGGACATCGGCCCCTACATCGGCCACATCGCGTCGGTGCACGTCGCCGACCGGCGGGAGCCGACCCGGAGCGACTTCGACCGGGTGCTGCCCGGCGACGGCGTGCTCGAGCTCGGGACGGTGTTGTGCGCGCTGGAGGCCGGCGGCTACGAGGGCTGGTACGACGTCGAGATCTTCTCCGACAACGGGACGTTCGGCGACGCGTTCGACGACTCGCTCTGGGACGTCGAGGCGGGCGAGCTCGCGCGGCGCGCCGTCGAGAGCCTGGAGCGCGCGTGGGAGGCGCGCTGATGCGCCGCTACGACGCCGTCGCGGTCGGCAGCGGGATCAACGCGCTGGTCGCGGGTGCCCTGTTGGCCCGGCGCGGGTGGAAGGTCTGCGTGCTCGAGCGCAACGACTGGCTCGGCGGCGCGATCCGCACCGCGGACATCACCGAGCCGGGCTTCACCCACGAGGTGTTCGCGGCGTGGCATCCGCTGTTCACCGGGTCGGCCGCGTACGCCGAGCTGCGCGAGGAGCTCGAGGCGCGCGGCGTCGAGTACCTGAACACCGCGCTGCCGACCGCGACGCTCTTCCCCGACGGGGAGTCGCGGTTCCTGACGACCTCGCACGAGGAGAACGTCGCCTCGCTGGGCGCCGGGTGGGACCGCACCGTCGGAGAGTTCCTGCCGAACGCCGACCTCGCGTTCGGCGTGCTCTCGACGGAGTTGTGGTCGCGCGACGGCGCGCGGCTCGGGCACAGGGCGCTGAGGCGGCTCGGCCGCCGTGGCCTGGTGGAGTTCACCGGGAACGTGCTGATGTCGTGCCGCGACTGGACGGCGGAGACCTTCGAGGACGAGCGGGCGTGGGGGATCTTCGCGCCGTGGGTGCTGCACACCGGGCTCGGCCCGGACGCGGCCTCGTCCGGGTTCATGGCCCAGGTGATCGGGGTGGCGATCGAGCTCGGCGGGATGCCGGTGCCGCGCGGCGGCGGCGTGCGGTTGGTCGACGCGCTGGCCGGGATGATCCGGGACGCGGGTGGCGCCTGCGAGACGGGGCGCGAGGTCGAGCGGGTGGTCGTCGAGTCCGACCGCGCGACGGGCGTGAAGACCGCCGACGGCGAGGTGGTCGAGGCGACGAAGGCGGTGCTCGCAGGCGTGACACCGCAGGCGCTGTACGGGGGGCTGCTGGGGCAGGAGGTCGAGGAGGCGAAGCGGTTCCGGTACGGGCGCGGTGAGATGCAGATCCACTTCGCGCTGTCGGAGCCGCCGCGGTGGGCCGGCGACGCGCGGCTGGGACAGACCGCGATGGTGCACCTGACGCCGGGGCTGAACGGCGTGTCACGAGCGGTGAACGAGGCCGACCGGGGTCTGTTGCCGGCAGAGGCGACCGTGGTGGTCGGACAGCCGCTGGCCGTGGATCCGTCCCGTGCGCCCGACGGCCGGTGGATCCTCTGGATCCAGCTGCAGGAGGTGCCCTCCCGCCCGGTCGGCGACGCCGCCGGCGAGATCGACGTCGGCGACGGGACGTGGACGGAGGAGCTGCGCGAGGCGTACGCCGATCGCATCCAGGCGCGGATCGCCGCGCAGGCGCCGAACTTCGCGGGCTCGATCCTCCGCCGCGTGACGTACTCGCCGGCCGACATCGCCGCGGCGAACCCGAACATGCCCGGCGGCGACATCTACTCGGGCTCGTGCTCGCTCGACCAGAACCTGATCTGGCGTCCGCGGCCGGGGCTGCCCGGGCATCGCACGTCGGTGGCCGGGCTGTGGCACATCGGCGCGAGCACCCATCCGGGCCCAGGGCTCGGCGCGGGCTCGGGTACGCTCGTGGCGAAAGAGCTGCTCAGGCGTCGTCTCTTCTCTCGCTAGTGCCCGTCGACCGCGACACCTTCATCGACATCATGGCCTCGTACCCCGCAGGGGTGGCGGTCGTGACCACGCTGGACGTCGACGGGACGCCTCGTGGCCTGACGACGACGGCGGTGTCGTCGGTCTCGGCCGAGCCGCCGCTCCTGCTCGTGTGCGTCGACCTGACGTCGCGGACGCTGCCGGCGCTGCGGGCGGGCGGCCGCTTCGTCGTCAACTTCCTCCGCGAGGGCCGCAGCGAGCTCGCGCGGCTGTTCGCGTCGAAGGCCGACGACAAGTTCGAGCAGGTCGTGTGGCGCCCGACCGCCGCCGGGATCCCGGTGTTGGAGGCGGACGCGCTCGCGTGGGCGGAGTGTGTCACCGTCCACGAGATCGAGCCCGGCGACCACGTGATCCTGCTCGGCCAGGTCGAGGACGGCTCCGGCGCCGCCGACGGCGAGGCACCGCTGATGTACTACCGCCGCTCGTGGGGCGTGTGGAAGCCCGCCCCACGCGAGACCCCGAGCCGCAAGATCCCGGCGATCGAGGTCAGCGGGCAGGACCTGCTCTGGGAGGGCGCCGAGCTCTAGCCACGTCCCTTCGGGACATGGCAGGGGTCTGACCCTTTCAGTGGCGGAAGTGTGACGATTGCGTGACTTCTTTCAGCGCCCCGCCGCTACGCCTTGAAGTGCGGCATCACGCGCTTCGCGAACAGCTCCTGGTTCTTGATCGCCTGCCAGTGGTCGAAGCCGCCCGGGTTCACCGTGATCGAGATCTCCGTCAGGCCCTCGCAGACCGCGCGCGTCGCCTCGATTCGCTCGATCACGTCCTCCGGTGTTCCGACCCAGACGATGTCGCCGGCGATCATCTCGTCGTACGGCGTCTCGGCGAGTTTCTCGAGGATCCCCGCGGTGTAGAAGCCGTAGCCGGCGGCGGTCAGCTCGTCGGTCGGCGGCTTCTCGTGCTCGACCAGCGGTGACGCGTTGCCGGCGAGGAAGCCCTTGATCCCCGCCTCGGCCTCGCGGATCGCCGTGTCGCGATCCTCGTCCAGATAGCAGGCGTGGATCCAGACGATGTCCGGTTCGGTGCCGAACTCGGCGCACTTCGACCGGTACAGATCGAGCTGCTCGCGCAGGGCCTCGTACGGCAGCAGCGGCGGCACCACGACACCCCAGCCCTTCTGTGCCGCCAGGACGTACGTCTTGTCGGACGTCCCGCCGGTGAAGACGCGGTACTTCCCGCTCGGCGGCGGCACGATCCGCGCATCGTGGACGTCGAAGAACTTCCCGGCGTACGAGAACGCCTCGCCGCCCGACTCGAGCGCGGTGAAGAGGAGCTCCAGCGACTCGTCGTACCGCTCGACCATCTCGCCGTACGAGACCCCGGCGCGCCACGGGATCCACCCGTGGCCGCGGCCGACGCCGAACTCGTACCGGCCGTCCAGCAGGACGTCCGCGAAGGCGATCCGGGAGGCCAGCACCATCGGGTTGTGGTACGGGAGCACGTGGACGAGGGTGCGGAAGTTGATCCGCGAGGTGCGCTGCGCCGCGGCCGCGAAGAGCGCGATCGGGTCGGGCGACGCCGAGAACTTCGGAAAGAAGAAGTGCTCGACCGCCGAGTACGTGTCGAAGCCGACGCGCTCGGCGTTCACGATCTGCTCGAGCACTTCCGCGTAGACCTGCCTGGGCTCCTTGCCGGGCCACCACTGGAGCTCGGAGTAGATGCTGAATTTCATCGCGCGCCTCCTGGTCGAGGGAACCAGGCGATCCTACGCCTGCTGCGGCCGTCGCTAGCCCTCTTCGGCGAGCGCGATCTGCGGAGCGGCGATCCGGCCGCGGCGCGGGACGAGCAGCGCGGCAAAGGTGCAGACGACCAGGAACCCGGCGGCCATGACGAACGCCGCGGTGAACCCCGACTCGAGCGGCTGCCCGTCGGCGCCGACGTGGGCGGCGATGAGCGTGGCGGCGAGCTGACCGCCGAGCGCGCCGCCGATGGTGCGCATGACCGTGTTCATCCCGCCGGCGGCGCCGGTCTGCTCCGGCGGCACCGCCTCGACCACGAGGTTGCCGAGCGCGGCGAACGAGAGCCCGATCCCGATCCCGAGCAGGGCGGCGCTCGCGAGCATGTCGATCGGCGACCCGTGCTGGGCGGCGATCAGCAGGTACGACGACGCGGTGACAGCCGAGCCGACGATCACGGCCGTCCGCGAGCCCCACCGCCGGGCAACCGCGCCGGCGGCGGCGCTGACCGCGAACACGCCGAGCGTCGACGGCAGCAGGTACAGGCCGGAGACGACGACCGACGCCCCGAAGCCGAAGCCGGTGCTCGTGGGCAGTTGCGCGAACTTCGGAAACACGAAGAACATCGAGTACATCCCCGCGCCGAGCAGGAACGCGACCAGGTTCGCCGTCCAGACCCCGCGACGGCGCATCATCGTCATGTCGATCAGGGGCTCCGCGCTGCGCGACTCGAACGACACCCAGACGGCGCAGAGCGCGAGCCCCGCGGAGAGCAATCCGAGCGTCTTCGCCGAGGTCCAGCCCCAGGTCGGCGCCTCGCTGATCGCGATCAACACCACGGAGATGCCCGCACTCATCAGCGCCGCCGCCGTCCAGTTGACGCGGCCGGGGACGCGCACCGGCGACTCGGGAATGAAGCGCCACGTGCAGAACGCGGCGACGACGGTGACGGCCAGCGGCAGCCAGAACAGCCAGTGCCAGCCGAGATGCTCGACCACGAGCCCGCCCAGCACGACGCCGACACCGCCGCCGATGCCGAGGATCGCCGACATCATCCCGATGCTCCCGGCGACCTTCTCGCGGGGGAACTCGTCGCGGATGATCCCGAAGGCCAGCGGGAAGATGCCGCCGCCGATGCCCTGGATCACCCGGGCGACGATCAGCACCGGCAGCGTGTTCGCGAGGCCGCCGAGCGCGGTGCCGCCGGCGAGGATGACGAGTGTCCAGAGGAGGACGTGCTCCTTGCCGAACATGTCGCCGAGCCGGCCGAGGATCGCGGTGCCGACCGACGCCGAGAGGAGGTAGGCGGTGAGCACGAAGGTGACTCCGGTCACCGACGCGTTCAGGTCGTGCTGGATCGTCGTCAGCGCCGGCACGACCGACGAGCTGAGCACGGCGTAGGCGAGACCTGCGACCGACAGGACGGCGAGCGTCAGGCGCGGGTTGGAACGCTTGGCGGTCACGAGGCCGCGAGCAGCGGGAGATCGGCGGGGCGGAGGCCGGCGTTGAGCCTGGTGATCAGCGCGAGCAGCTGCTCGCGCTCGACGGGCGTGAACTCCCCGAGCGCATCGTCGAGCGCGGCGGCGATCTCGGCGCGGCGCCGCGTGGCCCAGGCCTTCCCCTTCGCCGTGGCGCGGTGGATCACGGCGCGGCGGTCGTCGGGGTCAGGCCGGCGCTCGACGAGGCCGGCCGAGACGAGGCCGTCGACGGCGCGGCTCGCAGTCGGGTCGGTCGCGCCGACGGCGTCGGCGAGCGCGCCGAGCCGCTGCGGGCCCGAGTCGACGAGCTCGATCAGCAGCAGCCGCTGCGTCGAGGTCAGCGGCGACCGCTCGCCGATCCGGGTGAGCGTCGAGAAGAGCGGGCCAAGCTGCGCGACGAGGGCCACCCCGTCGGAGGCGAGTGGTTGCACCGCGCAAAGATTACATGGCGCAACTAGCGATCGAGCAGGCGCCGGTGGTCATCCTGCGAGCGCCAGGAACTCCTCGTCGGTGACCAGCCCGTGCTTCTCGGCGCCGAGCGCCTTCACCTGGGCGAGCAGCCCGGGCCAGCGCTCCTCGGGAACGTCGAGCCCGAGCCGCTCGACCGCGATCCGGATCGAGTCGATGCCGCTCTTCTTGCCGAGCACGACCGAGCGCTCGGCGCCGACGAGCTCGGACGAGTACGGCTCGATCGCCGGCGGATCGTGGAACTGGCTGGCGACCGCGCCGCTCTCGCGGCGGAACAGGTTCTCGCCGACGACCGGCTTCCACGGCTCCAGCTCGTAGCCGGAGACCTCGCGCACGAGCCGTGAGACCTCCCGGGCGCGGTCGAGGCGGAGGTTGGTGGACACGCCGTAGAGCGCGTCGAGGGTCATCGCCACCTCGATCAGATTCGCGTTGCCGCCGCGCTCGCCCATGCCGTTGATCGTCCCCTGCACCCAGGTTGCGCCCGCGCGGACGGCGGCGGCCGCGGCGCCGGTGGCGAGACCGAAGTCGTTGTGGCCGTGGAAGTGGACGGGAACGTCCGGGCCGAGCCACCCGAGCGTCAGGCCGACGAGCTCCTCGACCGCCTCCGGCGTGGCGATCCCGATCGTGTCGACGACGACCGCCTCCTTCGCGCCCGCCTCGACGGCGGTCTCGTACGCCTGCCGGAAGAACTCGAGGTCGGCGCGCGTGCCGTCGACGCCGAAGTACGCGACGGTGATGTCGTGCTCGGCGGCGAACGAGACCGACTTCGCGATCCGCTCGAGCATCGACTCGCGCGACACGCCGAGCGCGGCGAGCTTCGCGTCGGAGATCGGCGACTCGATCACGCTCGCCTGGACGCCGAGCTCGACCAGCGCCTCCGCGTCGGCGGCGACCGCGCGCGAGAACCCCCAGACCTCGGCGGCGAGCCCCGCCTCGGCGATCAGCTTCACGGCGTCCCAGTCGTCCTGCGAGACGCGCGGGAAGCCCGCCTCGATCCGTTCGATCCCGAGCGAGTCGATCGCGCGGGCGAGCTCGAGCTTCTGCTCGGGGTCGAGAACGACGCCGACCGTCTGCTCGCCGTCGCGCAGCGTGGTGTCGTACAGGCCGACCGCGCCGCCGATCGCGGCCCCGTCGTTGATCGAGCCGGTCCAGACCAGGTCAGACCTCAACGACACCGTCCGGGAAGGAGGAGAGCTTCTCGGGGCCGTCCGCGGTGACCAGGAAGTTGTCCTCGAGCCGGAGGCCGCCGCCCTCGGGCCAGTAGATGCCGGGCTCGATCGCGAGCACCATGTTCTCGGCGATCTCGCCGCCGCCGGCCTGGTGGGCATACGGCGGCTCGTGCGCCCGGGCGCCGATGCCGTGGCAGATCGGGTGGGACGGCTGGCCGGGGTAGCCGGCCGCGCCGATGCCCTCGCGGACGCTGCGATCGAGCTCGGCGAGACTCGCGCCCGGCACACAGAAGGCGACAGCGGCGTCATAGACCGGCGTGAGCTGGTCGAGCAGCTCCGCATAGCGCGGGTTCAGCGTGCCGGGGCAGAGGTTCTTCGTGTGGTCGGCCCAGTAGCCGTCGGCGCAGACCCAGATCTCGAACAGCGTCGGCTCGCCCTCGACGACCGGGTCGTCGGTCGTCGCCGTGAACGTCTTGATGCTCGGGCCCGACCAGACGAGCGAGAACGGCAGCGCCAGCTCGACCTGCCCCTTCCAGCCCGTTCCCTCGCCGTGGACGAAGCCCTGCCACTCGGCGGCTGCCTGCGCGCACGTCATGCCGGGGCGCAGGACGCCCTGGACGTGCTCCATCGCCGCCGCGGCGATCTCGTTCGCCAGGCGCATGCGCTCCACCTCCTGCTCGGTCTTGATCGCGCGCGCGGCGTTGAGGACGGGCATCGCGTCGGCGGCGTCCGGGAACGCGTCGAACCAGGCCTTCGGGTAGGTCGTCGGCTCGCCGACCATCCGGTCGGTCGCCTGCGTCCCGAGGCTCAACTCCAGACCGACAGTGCCGTACTCGGCCGCCGCCTCACGGGCGAGGTCGAGCACGCGCAGCCCGGGCGGCCGGGGGTCGGCGGCGTCGTACCCGCCGAACAGGCGGACGTCGGTTCCCCAGGCGGTGCGGGCGGCGTCCTCGGCCGAGGGTTCCAGCGCGAACAGCACCGGCTCGCCCTCGCGCGGGAAGACGCAGGCGTCGTAGCCCTTCATCCCCCAGAAGTTCGTCAGGTACAGGACGTTGTCGGGCGCGCGGACGACGAGCGCGTCCAGCCCGTGCTCGCCCATCAGCGTGCGAACGCGGCCGAGCTTGGCGTCGTCGCGAGGCCAGGTCACCGCCTGAACCTAACGCTTCTCGTCCGAAACGGTCCTGGTCAGCAACGGCCACGTCCGGTGCCAGGCACAGGACGAGACGCAATGGACAAGAGCCCGCATGATCAAGCCACGCGATCCCGCATGGGACATGCCCGAATCAACGCGTCGTGGACATGTCTCCGAAGGGCGTGGGGTTGACGGTCGAGTGCTACCAACGCACGCGCGGCGGTGCGGGCTCGCCGTGGCCGTCCTGCCACGAGATCACGGGGTTGCGCAGCACGCCGATCTTCTCGATCTCGGCCTCCATCACGTCGCCGGGCTTGAGGTAGAGCGACGCGGCGTCGGGCGAGAAGCCGGCCACCCCGGACACCGTCCCGGTCGAGAGCACGTCCCCCGCCGAGTAGCCGAGCGCCGAGTAGTGCGAGACGATCTCCGGGATCGTCACCGACATCCGGCCGGAATGGGACGTCTGCCGGACGTCACCGTTCACGCGCAGCTCCATCGCCAGGTCGTGCGGGTCGGGGATCTCGTCGGCGGTGACGATCCACGGGCCGAGTGGACAGAACGTGTCGATCGCCTTGCAGAACGAGAACACGCCCGATTCCATCTCGCGCCGCTGGATGTCGCGCGCGGTGATGTCGTTGAAGATCACGTACCCGGCGATGTATTCCATCGCCTCCTCAGGCCCGAACCACTTGCCCGGCTTGCCGATCACGACCGCCAGCTCGAGCTCGTAGTCGAGCTCCTCGGTCAGGTGCTCCGGGTAGATGACCGGCTCGTCCTGCCCGACGAGCGCGTCGACGTTCTGGAAGAAGACGATCCAGGGCGAGATCTTGTGCGACCAGTCGACCTGCTTCGACTCCTCCTCGTGCTCGCGGAAGTTGCCGGCGGTGTGGAAGAACTTCTTGGGGACGATCGGCGGCCGCAGCCGCGCTCCCGCCAGCGGCACCCGCTCGCCGGTCTCGGCGGCGCCGCCGCGCTCGAACCACTCGCGCATCGTCGGCACGTCGAGCACGACGATCTCTTCGCCCTCGACGCGACCCACGCGTCCCTCGTCGAACGTCACGAGCCGAGCCACGCGACCACCTCCTCCGCATTCCGGTCGGGCGGGAAGACCGGGTAGAAGACCTTCGTCACTCGCCCCGCCTCGAAGACGAGGGTGACCCGTTTGTAGAGCGTCGCCGCGTCGTACTGGAACGTCGGCAGCCCGAGCGCCTCGCCGAGCCGCCGCTCGGGGTCGGCCAGCACCGGGTAGAGGATGCCGAGCCGCTCCGAGAGCTCGATCTGCTCGACCAGCCCCTGCGTCGACGCGCCGGCGACCTTGACGCCGAGCTCGCGCAGCTGCTCGTGGTGGTCGCGGAACCCGCACGACTGCGGTGTGCAGCCACGGGCGCCCGGGATCGCGTCCCAGCCCTCGGGGATCACCCAGTCCGGGCGTCCCGTGCGCGGGTAGACGTACAGCACCGACCGCTCGGCGGCGAACTCGGCGAGGTCGACCGGCCCGACGGACGACTCGAGCTCGATGGCCGGAACGGTCATGCCCTCGAGATGCGCACATGCGCCGTCGTCGACCGGCACCGGCAGGTCGCGGGGCAGCTCGTACAGCGAGCTCAACTACACAGCCTCTGCGCCGCCCGGGCGTAGACCTCGGCCGTCTGGACGAGCCCCTCGATGTCGAGGTTCTCGCCGAGCTCGGTGTCGAGCAGGCCGGTGGACGTGCCGTAGTTGACCGTCGCGATCCCGTAGCGGGTCAGTACCGACGCGTCGGAGAACCAGCGCGTCACGTCGCGGCCGGGCCGCGCGCCGAAGACCTCCTCGTGTGACCCGTCGATCGCGGCGACGAGCTCGTGGCCCTCCTCGATCTGCGCGCCCGGCGCGGTGACGTAGACCTCCCCCTCGATCTCGTGGTCGGGGAAGCGCTCCTGCAGCCCGCGCACCATGTCGAGCACCTCGCGCCGCGCCACCGCCATCTCCTTCGTCGGCGGTACGCGAACGTCGAGGAACAGGTCCGCCCGGTGCGGCGTCCGCGAGACGCGCCACCCGAACCCGGCCTGCAGCCCGCTCACGCCGACGATCGCCTTCGCGCCGCCGTAGGAGTTCGACGGGTGGTTCTCCCAGTCGGGGATCCACTCGAGCACCGCGCCGAGAACGTCGTGCATCCGCACGAGCGAGTTCTTGTCGCGCTTGCCCTCGGTGAAGGCCGTGTGGATGAAGTTGCCCCGCGTGGAGACACGCAGCCACAGCGACCCGTAGTGGCCGAGCACGATGTTGCCCTCGGTCGGCTCGCCGAGAATGCACATGTCGGCGGCGCCGCCGTGGCCGACGAGGTAGTGGGAGCCGGCCGCGTACCCGCGGTACTCGGCGCCCTGCGCGTCGCCGTACTGCGTCTTCTCGATCTCGCCGCAGACCGCCGCGATCATCACGTCGCCGCGGAGGCTCACGCCGCCGTCCTGGAGCGCGCGTACCGCCTCCACGTAGCACGCGAGCGCGCCCTTCATGTTCGAGACGCCGAGGCCGTACAGGCGGTTGTCCTTGACGAACGCCTTCGGCTGGAAGCCCGGAACGCCCTGCAGCCACGGCTCGCGCCCCGAGTACGACGTGTCCATGTGCCCGTTGAACATCAGCGTCTTCCCGCCGCCCGTGCCGGGCCACGTGCCGAGCACGTTCGCGCGGCCCTCCTCGACCTGTTGCCACTGCACCTTCAGGCCCATCTCCTGGAAGACGCGGGCTACGTGCTGGGCCATCGCGTGCTCGGAGCCGGTGAAGCTCGGGATGTCGACCATCGCGCTCGCCGTCTCGACGAGGCTGCGCTTGTCGACCCTGATGCCGTCGGACGTGCGCTTACCTATCTGCATGCAGGGAGAACCTTCTCAGAGAACAGCTTGAGCTGCCCGATCCGGTCTTCGCCCCAGAGCTCGAGCATGACGTGCGTGCAGCCGGCCTCCTTGTACTCCCGGATCGCGGCGATGCAGTCCTCGGGTGTTCCGGCGATCGGACGGCACTTGTCGAGGATCTCGTCGGTGACCGCCGCCTTCGCGGCGAGCCTGCCCCCGGCCTCCATCGCCTCGGCCACGGGGCGGATCTCGTCCTGCGTCAGGCCCGCGCACTCGAGCAGCGTGTCGGCGGCGCCCTGGATGTTCTGGACCTTGTTCGCCAGGTACATGCCGGCGATCTCGCGGGCGCCGTCGCGGCCCTGCTCGCGGTCCTCGTCGACCGAGGCGACGATGGTGCAGCCGAGATCGAGCGAGTCGGGGTCGCGGCCTGCCTCCTGGAGCTGCCCGCGGACGTAGCGGACGAACGCCGGCGTCGTGATCGACGCGGTCAGCAGCCCGTCGGCCGCCTGCGCCGCGGCGCGCAGCATCATCGGCCCGGTGCCTGCGAAGTACAGGGGGACGTCCCAGCGCGGAGCCTCGGCGTCGTCCTTCAGCGCGGGGATGTGCGCGGAGAAGACCTTGCCGTCGATGTCGAGCGCGTCGCCCGCGAGGACGCCGCGGATGATCTCGCCCGCCTCCTTCATCGCCGCGACGGGCTTCGACTCGATCCCGGCGTGGCGCATGAAGATCTTCGAGACGCCGAGCCCGAGGTAGAACCGGTCCGGCCCGGCCGCCTCCTGGGTCACGCGGGCCTCCATCGCGATCTGGAGCGGGTGCCGCGTGAACGGCGAGATGATCCCCCAGCCGACGGCGAGCTTCTTCGTCTCGCGCGCGATCAGCGGCGACAGGGCGGTCGACGACCGCGCCTCCATCGAGTGCTTCCGCCACCACGGGTACGCCTCGGCCAGCCAGATCGTGTCGAAGCCGCCCTCGTCCATCGCGTGGGCGTGCTCGAGGATCTCCTCGAGCGGCTCCATCGTCAGCTGCATGACGCCGATGCGGAAAGGCTGGGCCATGGTCAGAGGCCGGCGACGATGTCGCGTGCCTGCTCGAAGCCCATGCCCGTCAGCTCGCGCAGCTTTTTCATTGCGCCGAGTTGGTCGCCCGAAGCGGCGAGCTGCGCGACCTCCTCGGGCACCTCGTTCTCCTCGGCGAACGTCGAGTAGCCGATCCCGGCGGCGTCGGACAGCCGCTTGAGCTGCTCCTCGATCGCGGCGAGACGCTTGTTCGTGGCGTCGAAGTGCGCCTTGAGCGTCGCCTGGCTGTATTCGCCCGCCATCGAATCAGCAGGTGAAGGATCCGTTGCCGACGACGTTCTTGCCGAGCACGGTGCCGGTGAACGTCCCCTTCTTCATACCGTCATGAACACCTTCGTCGGGCCGCAGACAGTCCGTGCGGGCCGGAGCCTGGGCTGCCGGCGCGAGCGCGGCGACCGCCGCCGCCGCGACGAGCGCCAGCTTCACGTCTTTGCTTCCTCGACCTGCTTCTCGAGCGCGTCGAGCACGTTCCCGACCTGCTGGTTCACGATCGGCTGGAACACCCGCTGGCCCATCGACCCGATCGGACCGGCGACGCGCACGTCCGCGACCCAGTCCATGTGGGTCTTCTCACCCTCGACCGGCGAAAGGCTGAACTCCGTCTCCATCGCAACGATCGCGCCGACGCCCTGGCCCTTGGACGAGAGCTTGGCGTACTCGATCGGCCGTTCCTCGAGCTTCTCGAACTTGAAGTTCAGCTTCAGCCCGCCCATGCCGAGCGGGACCTTCACCGACGCCGACCAGTGCGTGTCGTCCTGGATCTCGAACTTCTCCACGCCCGGGAGCAGCTTCGCCATCTTCGACGGGTCGTTCAGCACGTCCCAGACGAGCTGGGGCGGTGCGTCGAACTCTTTGGTTCCTTCGACTTTCACTGTTGTGTGACCTCCACGAGTGCCGCCGTCTCCTCGGGGGCCTGGAGCATCCGCCAGACCCGCTCGGGCGGGTTGAACGAGTCGTTGACGACCGCCTTCGTGCCGGCGGCGCGCAGCGCATCCTGGATCGCCGAGCAGATCGCGTGGATCGCGGCGCCGCCGCCCTCGCCCATGCCCTTCGTCCCGAGGGACGAGAACGGCGAGGGGCTCTCGATGTGCCCGGTCTTGATCTCGGGCAGGTCGAGCGCGTGGGGCACGTGGTAGTCGTAGAAGTTGGACGTGAGCAGCTGCCCGTACTCGTCGTACGCGAACGTCTCGTACAGGGCGGCGCCGATCGCGTGGACGGTGGCGCCGTGCACCTGGCCCTCGACGATCTGCGGGTGGATCCTGATGCCGCAGTCGTCGACCGCCGCGTAGTCGGCGATCTCGACCTCGCCCGTCTCCGGATCGATCTCGACCACGCACGCGTGGATCTGCGTCGCGTAGGTCAGCGTCAGGTTGCCGAACTTCGTCTCGAAGTCGGGCATCGTGAACGGTGGAACGTAGACGTACCTGCAGTTCAGCGTGATGTCGCGCAGCTCGGGTGGGATCGCCGCGTTGTTCGCGTTGATGATCGCGCCGCAGGCCATGAACGGCAGCGCCGCCTCGGGATTCGCCTTCATCTTGGCGAAGCCGCCCTCGAGGACGATCTCGTCCGGGTCGACTCCGCCGAGGACGCCGCCTGCCAGCCGCCTGATCTCCACCGCGAGCTTCTCGGCCGCGCCCTTCACGGCCTCGAGGCCGGTGACGGCGAACTGGCTCGCATACGTTCCGGAGAAGCCGGCGTGCGAGTTCCAGTACGAGTCGTGGCCGGGCCGCACGTGGATCTGGTCGGGCGAGACGCCGAGGATGTCGCCGGCGACCTGCGACGCGACGGTCTCGTGGCCCTGGCCCTGCGGGACGGTGCCGAGCGTCAGCACGATCTCGCCGAAGATGTCGAGCTTGATCGTCGCCACCTCGTTGTTCCCCGAGAACTGCAGCTCGGGGTTGAGGAGCGTCGACTGGCCGAAGTTGTTCGTGCCCGAGTCGAGGGTCGACCCGATCCCGATGCCGATCAGCTTGCCGTTCTTCTGCGCCTGCCGGGCGCGTGCGGCGTCGTAGTCGATCAGCTCGAGCGCGATGTCGAGGCAGCGCGCGTAGTCGCCGGAGTCGTAGACGCAGCCGTTGGGCGTCTCGTACGGCATCTCCTCGGTCTTCACGTAGTTCTTCTTCCGCACCTCGACCGGATCGAGCCCAAGCTCCTGCGCGACGATGTCGCAGATACGCTCGCACAACCACAGCTGCTGCATGCGCGAGTAGCCGCGATTCGGCGCGACCGGCGACTTGTTCGTCACGACCTGCGTGAAGTCGACGCGGATGTTGCGCCAGCGGTAGCAGCCGGGCGTGACCTGCGCCCAGATGATGCAGCCGAGCGGCTCGTACCGCGGGAAGGCGCCGCAGTCGTCGAGCGCCTTGACCTTGAAGCCGAGCATCGTCCCGTCGTTCTGGACGGCGACCTCGATGTCGTGGAACCAGCGCTCGTTGCCGTGCGCGTTCGCGGTGTGCTGGTCGGTGCGCCACTCCGTCCACTGGATCGGCCGCTTCAGCTTGCGGGCGAGCAGGCAGCAGGCGGTCAGGTACGTGTGCGTCGTGATCTTGTTGCCGAACGCCCCGCCGATGTCCTGCGTGACGAAGCGGAGCCGGTCGAGCGGGACGCGCAGCGCCGGGCCCATCCAGATCGCGGCGATGCCGGGCATCTGGTGGTTGCAGTGCATCGTGAACTGCTGCGTGCCACGGTCGTACTCGACCAGCGCGGCGGAGCACTCGAGCGGGGTGGAGGAGAATCGGTCGAAGTGCAGCTCCTCGATCTTCACGATCTTGTCCGCGGCCTTCAGTGCGCCGTCGACGTCGCCCCAGTCGAACGTGCCCGACCAGACGACGTTCGTCCCGGCGTCGTCGTGGAGGAGCGGGGCGCCGTCGTCCTGCGCCTTCCGCGCGTCGACGATCACGTCGAGCGGCTCGTACTCGACCTCGACGAGGTCGGCGGCGTCGCGGGCGATCTCGCGGCTGGAGGCGACGACGGCGACGACCGGCTCGCCGATGTGCCGGACGCGGCCGACGGCGAGCGCGTAGTCCTTGATCTCGTTCCCGGGCGGGGTGGTCAACTCGAAGAACGGGTCGGTCAGCGCCGCGACCTCGTCCGGGGTCAGCGTCCCGTAGACGCCCTCGAGCGCCTCAGCGGCGGAGACGTCGACCGAGACGATCGTCGCGTGTGCGTACGGCGCGCGGACGAAGTGGACGTAGCCCATCCCGTGCCGCTTGACGTCGTCGGCGAAGACGCCCTGGCCCTGGACGAGCCGGCGGTCCTCCTTGCGCGGGATGCTCTTGCCGGAGGCGAACCCGACCTCGAGCTCGACCTGTGCCGGTGCGGTCGTCGTGGTCTCGCTCACTGTCCGCTCGCAGCCTTGATCGACTTGACGATGTTCACGTAGCCGGTGCAGCGGCAGATGTTCCCCTGGATCGCGTGTCGGATGTCGTCCTCGGTCGGCTTCGGCGTGTGCGAGAGCAGGTAGGACGCGCTGAGCAGCATCCCGGGCGTGCAGTAGCCGCACTGGAGGCCGTGGTGCTCGTGGAACGCCTGCTGGAGCGGGGTCAGCTCGCCGCTGTCGCCGGCGAGGCCCTCGACCGTCGTGATCTCCGTGCCGTCGGCCTGCGGGGCGAGCAGCATGCAGCTCTTCACCGCCACCCCGTCGAGCAGGACGGTGCAGGCCCCGCAGTTGCCGGTGTCGCAGCCGACGTGGGTGCCGGTCAGGTCGAGGTCGTCGCGGATGAAGTGGACGAGCAGCTTGCGCGCCTCGACCTCGCGCTCGTACCGCTCCCCGTTGACCGAGACGTCGATGGTGTGATCACTCATGTGGCATCCCTCATGGCTCGTGCGGCGAGCACCTCGGCGAGGTGGCGCCGGTAGTCGGCGGACGCGTGGACGTCGGCGGGCGGGTCGAGCGGTGCGCTGCGGACGGCGTCCTTGACGGCGGTCTCGTCGGCGCTGGCGGTGACGATCACGGGGACGGCGGCGACGCAGCCGATCGCGAGCCTGGCCGTGCCGCCGGAGATCGTCGCGGCGACACTGACGATCCCGGTGCCCTCCTTGCCGAGCGTCGCGGTCGCCCAGCCGTCGCGCGCGTCGCCCTTGGCGGGCACGCGGACGGAGACGAGCAGCTCGCCCGGGTGGACGGCGGTGGCGAAGACGCCCTCGAAGAACTCGTCGCTGCCGACGGTGCGCTCGCCCTCGGCGCCCCGGATCGTGAACTCGGCGCCGACCGCGGCGAGCAGGGGCGGGAAATGGTTCGTCGGGTCGTTCGAGCAGACGTTGCCGCCGATCGTCCCGCGGTTGCGCACCTGGACGTCGGCGATCGTCCTCGCGACCTCGGAGAGGATCGGTCGCGCCGACGCGACCTCGGGCGAGTCGACGATCGCGGCGTAGGTCGTCATGGCGCCGATCGTCAGCGCGCCGCCGTCGTTCTGGATCCCGCGCAGGCCGTCGATCCCGTTCAGGTCGACGACCAGTTCGGGCGCGGCGACACGCGTTTTCATCACGTTGACGAGGCTCTGCCCGCCGGCGAGCGCGCGGGCGTCCTCGCGGGCGACGAGGAGCCTGACGGCCTCGTCGATCGACCCGGGGCGCGCGTAGTCGAGCTCGCGGAGCAGCATCGGTACGAGTCTATTACGCGAGCAGCGAGCGGTTCTCGCGGAGCGTCTCGAGCACCCGGTCGATGTCGTCCTCGACGTTGTAGAGGTGCAGCGAGATACGGAGGTTCGAGTCGCGCTCGGAGCAGGTGATCTTCTCCGTCTCGAGCGCGGCGACGAGCGCGTTCACATCGGTCGAGCGGATCGCGACGAGCGGGCTTCGCGCCCCGCGCGGGGTGACGACGTGCGCTCCGAGCTCCTCGGCGCCGTCGTGGAGGCGGTCGGCGAGCCCGGCGATGTGTGCCTCGATCGCGGCGGGGCCGGCCTCCTCGATCAGCGACATGCCGGCGAGGCCGCCGTAGATGTTCGGCACGGGCGGCGTGCCCGCGTCGAAGCGCCGGGCATCCGCGGCAGGCGAGTAGTCCGAGATGTCCATCTTGAAGATGTCCTCGTCGGCGAACCAGCCGGTCTGGCTCGGAAGCAGCGTGCCGAGCAGCTCACGCCGGACGTAGAGGAAGCCGAGGCCCGACGAGCCGAGCAGGTACTTGACCGTCCCGCCCGTGACGAAGTCGACGCCCAGCGCTCGGGCGTCGAAGTCGATCGCGCCGATCGCCTGGTACGAGTCGGCCAGGCACAGCGCGCCCTGCTCGTGTGCGAGCCGCGTGATCTCGCCGACGTCGTGGCGGTGCCCGGTGCGGTACGAGACGGTCGTGCAGCAGACGAGCGCCGTCCGTTCGTCGATCGCCTCGGCGAAGCGCTCCGCCGGGATCGACCCGTCTGCCTCCGGCCTGACGTGCACGACCTCGGCGCCGCGCAGCTCCTGCGCGTGCGCGATCTGGCCGACGGTCGGGAACTCGTACTCGCTGATCACGATTTTCGGCCGCGCGCGGAGGTCGAGCGCGGAGACGATTCCGCTGACGCCCTGCGTGACGGAGGTGGTGACGGCGAGCTCGGCGGGCTCTGCGTGAAGGAGCCGCGCAAAGGAGGCGCGCGCAGATTCGGCCCGCTCGACCCAGTGCGCCCACTCGGCCCCGTTCTCGTCCCAGCCGGCGAGGTACTCCTCGTACGCCGCGCGCACGCGGTGCGAGAGCGCCCCCTGCGAGCACGAGTTGAGGTAGGTCGTGTGCGCGAAGATCGGGAACTCGTCCCGGATCGCGGCGCCGAGCTTGCCGGTGGCGACGGCCATCGCGGAAGCGTACTAGCGGCCGAGGTACGCCTTGCGCAGCCCCTCGTCCTCGAGCAGGTCCGCCGCCTTGCCCTCCAGCACCAGCCTGCCCGTCGACAGTACGTAGCCGCGGTCGGCGATCGAGAGCGACACATTCGCGTTCTGCTCCACGACGAGGACGGCCACTCCGTTCTCGTGCACCTGCTTGATGATCTCGAAGCTCCGCTCGACGAGGATCGGCGCCAGGCCCATCGACGGCTCGTCCATGAGCATCAGCTTCGGACGCGACATGAGCGCACGCGCCATCGCGACCATCTGCTGCTCGCCGCCCGAGAGCGTGCCCGCGAGCTGGTTGCGCCGCTCGTGCAGGAGCGGGAACAGCGTGTAGACGCGGTCGTAGTCATCCGGCGTCCCGCCCCCGGTCAGGTACGCGCCCATCCGCAGGTTCTCGAGCACGGTCATCGGCCCGAACAGGCGCCGGTTCTCCGGCACGATCGCCATTCCCTTCCCGATCCGATAGCTCGTCGCGCGCTGCGTCACGTCCTCGCCCCCGAACCGAACCGTCCCCGACCGCGGTTTGACGATCCCGAGGATGGTCTTGAGCGTGGTCGACTTCCCGGAGGCGTTGCCGCCGAGGAGGCAGACGAGCTCACCGGGGCGCACCTTGAGCGAGAGCCCCTGCAGGATGTGGATCGGGCCGTAGTACGTGTCGACCGTGTCGAGTTCGAGCAGCGGAGCGCCGTTGTCGCTCACGTGGTCTCCGCCGCGGCGGCCGCGGGGCGGCCGAGGTACGCCTCGACGACGGTCGGGTTCGTCGCCACCTGCTCGAACGAGCCCTCCGCGATCTTGACCCCGTGATCGAGTGCGATCACCCGGTCCGAGATCCCCTCGACCACGTGCATGTCGTGCTCGATGACGAGGACGGTATAGCCGCCGTCGGTCCGGAGCTTGGCGATGAGCTCGGTGATCTCGTGCGTCTCGGCTGGATTCATGCCGGCAGCCGGCTCGTCGAGGAGCAGCAGTCGCGGATTCGTCGCCGTTGCCCGGGCGATCTCGAGCCGGCGGCGGTTCGCGTAGGAGAGGCTGTACGCCGGCTGGTTCCAGCGATACCCCATCAGGCGCTGCCCGAAGAACGAGAGCCGCTCCTCGGCCAGAGCGCTGATCGCCTTCTCCTCGCGTCGCATACCGGGCGTGCGCAGGATCGAGCGGACCACGCCAGCATGCGTGTGGCCGTAGGCCGCGGCCATCACGTTCTCCTTCACCGTCATGTTCAGGAACAGGCGGAGGTTCTGGAACGTGCGCGCGATGCCCCGCTGGGCGATGCGGAACGGGGGCAGGCCCACGATCGACTTCCCCTCGAACCGGATATCTCCAGCGTCCGGGTGGTAGACGCCCGTGATCAGGTTGAACAGCGTCGTCTTCCCCGCTCCGTTTGGGCCAATCACGCTGACGATCTCGTTCTCCTCGACGTAGATGTCGAGCGCCGAGATCACCTGCAAGCCGCCGAACGCCTTCGAGATCCCGTCCAGCTCCAGCATGCGCGCCATCAGACGATCTCCACCTTCGCCGTCCCGAACAACCCGTGCGGCCGGATGGTCATCACCGCGATCAGCAGCACCCCGAACAGGACAGAGCGGGTCACGGCGGGCTGCTCGATCATGAGGTTCTCCCAGACGAACGCGGTCAGGGAAAGCGTCGGGACGAGCACCACGATCCGCCACCAACCCTTGAGCTGCACCAGCACGATCAGGCAGACGATCATCAGCAGGTAGCCGAAGACGGCGAGCCGGTGCGGATGGGCCGGGATCAGGACCCAGTGCTTGATCACGCCGCCGAGGAAGCCGCCCGACGTGACCTGGCCCTTCGTGCCGTCCGCCCAGACGGCTCCCACGACTCCGTGCAGGACGAGCCCGAACGCGGCGGCACCGGCCAGGGCGGCGACGCGTTTCGTCCAGGTCTTCATCGTCAGCACGACCGCTGCGATCAGAACGCCGTAGAAGAGCACACGCGCGAGATTCGGGGGCGACGTCGAATCGAGCACCTGGTTGGACGCGATGATCACGATCGCGCCGACGACCATTCCGGTGAGGCTGCCGGTGCCGCCGAGGATCACGACGGCGTAGATGAGGATCAGGACGGCGGTGCCGAAGTTCTGGGGAAATGCACCCGTCTGGACGGCGGCGAAGATCGCTCCCGCGAGGCCGGCGATCCCCGCGCCGAAGCTGAACGCCATGATCTTCACCCGGTTGACCGGGATGCCCATCAGTTCCGCGGCGAGCGGATCCTCGCGCGAGGCTTTCCAGGCGCGGCCCGTCCGTGACTCGCTCAGGAAGTGGAGCACCACCAGGAGCAGCGCCACGACGCCGAGCAGGAACCAGTAGTAGCCGCGGGTCGTGTCGATGACGATGTGCCCGCCGAAGAACGTCAGTGGATCGACGTTGGCCAGGCCGTTCGAGCCGTTCGTGATCCCGTACGGATCGGCGGCGTTCGTGAACACCACGAAGGCCTGGCCGAAGAAGAGGGTGACGATCGCGAGATAGTCGCCGAGCAGCCTTCGTGACGACGATCCCAGGAAGAGCCCGAGCAGGGCGCAGATCGCGACGCAGACCGGGATCGAGTACTGGGCGTCCCAGTGGTGGGTATACGTGTGGCCCTTCTCGCTGTGCGTGCCGGACAGGAACGCGTAGATGTAGGCCCCGAAGCCGAAGAAGGCGACGTACCCGAGGTCGAGCAGCCCCGCGAAGCCGAGGACGACGTTCAGCCCGAGCGCGAGCAGCGCGTAGATCAGGATGAAGATGCCGTAGTTGAAGAGGTTGCCGCCGCTGATGCCCAGGAACGGGACAAGGATCGCCGGGGTGAGCAGCGCGAGCTTCCCCGCGGCGGGCAGGATCTGCCAGGTGTGGGCGATCCAGCCCCGCAGGCCGGGCGCCCGCTCCCTGCGGTCGTCGGCTTGGGCGACCCACTGATCGACCCCGATCTGGCCGCCGGCCGGGGTGGGAGCGTCGGGTGTCGGCGTCTCGTGCTCTGTCATCGGATCTAGACCTTCGTCAGCGCGGGCGTGCCCAGCAGCCCGCTCGGCCGGATCAGCATCACCCCGATGAGGATGCCGAAGACGACCAGGTCGGAGATGTTGCCGTTCAGGTACCCCTTCGCCCACGACTCGACCAAGCCCACGAGCAGGCCGCCGAGCATGGCGCCGGGGATGCTGCCGATGCCGCCGACGACGGCGGCGGTGAAGCCCTTCAGGCCCGCCAGGAAGCCCATCAGGTGGTAGATCTGGCTGAACAGCAGGCCGAACATGACGCCGGCGGCGCCGGCGAGCGCCGAGCCGATGAAGAACGTCCCGGCGATCACGCGGTCGATGTCGATCCCCATCATCGCCGCCGCTTCCCGGTCGAACGAGACGGCGCGCATCGCCCGGCCGAGCTGCGTCCAGCGCACGAGCACGATCAGGGCGATCATCAGCCCGACGGCCATGACGACGACCATCAGCCCGAGGTACTGGACGAAGACGCCGCCGAGATGGATGCCGTTGTAGCTGATCAGGTCGTACCCGTCATAGGTCTTGAACCCCGAGCCGAAGAGCAGCAGGATCGAGTTCTCCAGGAAGAACGCGACTCCCAGCGCCGAGATCAGCGGTGCGATGCGCGGCGCGTCGCGGAGCGGCCGGTAGGCGAAGCGCTCGATCGCGACCCCGAGGAACCCGGACCCGAGCATTGCCACGACGAACATGCAGAGCACGAGCAGCGCCGTGGGGATCGCGGGGTTGAGGGGGCCGCCGAGCAGTGTCAGGACGCCGTAGCCGATGAAGGCGCCGATCATGTACACGTCGCCGTGCGCGAAGTTGAGGAGCTTCAGGATCCCGTAGACCATCGTGTACCCGAGCGCGATCAGCGCGTAGACGCTCCCCAGGATGATTCCGTTGACCGTGAGCTGGAGGTAGAACGTCCAGCCCTGGGTCGGGGAGAGATAGACGGCGTACAGCGTCCAGCCGGCGAGGATGACTGCGAGGCCGGTGAGGGTCTTGATGTGACTTTGGAGGTTCGGGCTCATGGGTGCTCCGCGCGCAACCCTCTCATACGAGGCGGGCGGCCCATCCGCTGATGGGCCGCCCGCCGGTCCAACTCAGAGCCGAGTGCTACCCGACGCGCTTGTACGAGCCGTCGGACTGGATCTGGAAGACGCCGAACCCGCCGTAGCGGAGATCGCCGGTCTTCTGGAAGACGATCCGGAAGCCGAGGATCGACTGGCGAGCAGGGATGTTCGTCAGAGCCATGTACTTGCGCACCTCTGCGCGAGTTGCCCTGCCGTCCTCGCACGCCCTGGTGATCGCTCCGACCAGCACCTGCGTCGCGACGTAGGTCGGCGCACCGAAGAACTCGCCGTCCCCGCCGTGAGCGGCCGCGTAGGCCTTCACGACGCCGGATTCGGTGTCGACCGGGAAGAACGAGTCGTAGGAGCCCGTGATCTTCCACGTCGACGGGTCGAACAGACCGTCCGAGCCGAACAGCGTGATGTTCTTGCCGGCGGCCTTGAGCTGCTGTCCGAACGCCTGGGCCCGAGGCGAGAGCTGCCACGGGATGTAGATGACTTCCGTGCTGCTTGGGATCTTCGCGATCAGCGAGGAGAAGTCCGTGGTGTCCTGGCTGACGGAGTCGCGGGTCACGGTGAGGCCGTGGGCCTTGAGGTTCGCCTGGACGTTGTCGGACGAGCCCCTGCGAGTACGACTCCTGGTCGTCGATGATGAAGACCTTCGTGGCCTTGACCTTCAGGCGGATGTAGTTCGCCACCGTCGGTCCCTGGATGCCGTCGTTCGGCACAGACCGGAAGAAGAAGCCCTGCCGGTTGACGCCGTCGGTGCGGCCGTCGGTCAGCGACACGCGGGTCGCGGATCCGGAGATCCACCCGAGGCCGCCGCCCTGGAGCACGGAGGTGGCCGCGGCGTTCTCCTGGCTGCCGGCCAGGCCGACGACGCCGAGAACCTTGGGATTCGACGCGAACGACTGGGCGACCTTGACCGCGAACGCCGTGTCGACGCCGAGCTGCGTGTCGCCCTGGACGATCGCGATCTTCCGCTTCGCGTTCGCCTTCAACGCATTGAAGTTCTTGACGTAGAACTGCGCCCAGCGCAGCTGCTGCTGGCCGATCGACGCGGCCGGGCCGGTGATCGGCGCGCCGACCCCGATCGTGCGGGTCGTCCCGCATGCGATGGCCGCGGCGGAGCGCGACGCCTTGGTGGTAGTCGCGTCGGTCCCGGCAAACGCCGCCGCAACGACGACGAGCGCCAGGACCGGCACCACTACGAGCGTAAGCCTCAACTTCATTCCCTCAACCTCCTGTCGGTGTACTCCGGTTCGCCTGCTTCACGCCTGAGCTTCGTACGCCCGCGAAGCAGGATCTCCCTGTGGATAGAAGACGCCCAACACGCGCATCTCGTTAGCACCCGTGTTCTCGAGGCAATGCTCGACAAGGGGTGGTAGGTGGATGCACGAGCCGGTCTTGATCGGCGTGTCCTGCTCGCCGAGATGGAGCACTCCCTCCCCCTCGATCACGTAGACCACCTCGTCATAGACGTGGCTGTGCAAGCCTGCGCGCCCGGGCGGGATGAGGCCGACGAATTGCGTCACGTCGTGGCAGCCGATGTGCTTGTCCACGAGGAAGCGGAACTCGCGGTTCGGGCTCGCCGGGAGCACGGGCTGATCCGCGTACCGCACCGTGACCCCGTGGTCGTCGTTGGGGGAGGTCTCGGGTGGTGTCGTCACCGAGACGGCCACCAACTCCTCCGGCCCCGGGTTCTCGACCGAGACGTGGTCGCCGGGAACGAGGTAGACGCCCATGTCGGACTCGAGCTCGTGCGGCTCGCCGTTCACGTGGAGCGTGCCGCTGCCGGCCGCGATGAAGAGGAGTTCCTGGTGGTCGCCGAGCGTCCGCTCCTGCGACCGGCCCGGCCCGTATCGGATCACACGCTGTTCGAGCCGCTCACAGCCGCAGGATGCATCGATGGCGACGCGGGTCGAGGCGGTGTCGCCCTCGCTCCGGTGCGCCTCGAGCGCGCTCTCGTTGATCACATAGCCGGTCATGTAGGAGAGTCGGGGATTCTCGCAAGATGCGGGGCGATTTACCACCCCACACCGGTCGACGCTAGCCGTCGGTGACCGCGGCGAGCACTTCCTCGGGGTGCTCGCCGGCGTCCGACACGTCCCAGACGTGCTGGACGACGCCGTCGGCGTCGAGGAGGAACGTGACGCGCTTGGCCATCGTCCCGTAGTCGCCGTACTGCCACATCAGGTCGACCGCGGTCGTCAGCGACGCGTCCGTGTCGGAGACGAGTGGAAAGTCGAGGCCGCACTCCGACCGGAAGTCGTCGTTCAACGACGCCTCGTCGATGCTGACGCCGATCACCTCGTAGCCCGCTTCGCGGAAGCGCTGGTACCGATCGTTGAACCCCTTCGCCTCCATCGTGCAGCCGGGCGTCAGCGCCTTCGGGTAGAAGAAGACGACGGCTGGGCCGTCGAGCGGCGTGGAGAGCTTCTCCACCGGAAAGCGGTCGCCGACTTCGAGCATGTCGCCGATTCTACAACGTGACTTTGGAAATAACGCTGTGTCGCCAGGCCGCGCTGGTCGGCTGCGCTGACGGCGTCCTCAATCGCCTCGATAGCGCTGCTATCGAAGCTCCCTGCGTCCTGCATCGCAGCCGCCCATCGCACCCTGGCGACGAGCAACATTTCCCCCAAGTCACCGCGGCGTCTCGCCCGAGAGGATCCGTGCGAGCACCGCGGAGTCGATGTTGCCGCCGGAGACGATGCACGCGATCTTCCCGCCACCGGCGCGGCCCGACCGGGCGACCGCCAGCGCGAGCGCCCCGGCGCCCTCGGCGATCACGCGCACGCGCTCGGCGAGCAGCCGAACCGCGTCGGCGGTCTCGTCCAGCGACGCGACGTACGCGCCGTCGAGCGCGTCGCTGACGTGCGGCCACATCGCATCGAGCACGCCGCGCGAGCCGGAGCCGTCGACGAACGACGGCGTGTACTCCACCGCGACCGGCTCGCCCGCCGCGAACGCGCTGCTCAGCGCCGGGCCGGGCTCCGGGTCGACGCCGTAGACCTTCACCGAGGGCCGCAGCGCCTTCACGGCGCTCGCGATCCCGGTCGACAGGCCGCCGCCGCCGTACGGCACGAGCACGGTGTCCACGTCGGGCAGATCCTCGATCAACTCGAGCCCGATCGTCCCGTTGCCGGCCATCACCAGCGGGTCCTGCACCGGGTGGACGAACAATCCGTCGACGCCCTCGAAGCGCGAGTCGACGATCGTCTGCCACCACTGCTCGAACGGCACCTTGATCACGCGGCCGCCGAGCCGCTCGATCGCATCGATTTTCGTCTGCGGGGCGTGGTCGGGGACGACGATCGTCGCCGGGACGCCCGCCTCGCGTGCGGCCCAGGCAACGCCCTGCGCCATGTTCCCTGCGCTCGCGGTGACCACGCCTCCCGCCAGTGCCTCGGCCGACGCGGCCCGGATCGCGTTCGTCGCGCCGCGGATCTTGAACGAGCAGACTGGCTGGAGGTTCTCCAGCTTCAGCCAGATGTCGGTGTCTTGCAACCGGACGAGCGGCGTGCGGACGGCCGCGCCGGCGATCCGCTCTCGCGCGGCCTCGATCTCGGCGAGCGGGATCAAAACTCGACGCTTGTGCCGCGGCCTGCCTCGGCCGCGCGACGGACGACGTACTCGGCGGCGGCGAGGTCCTCGACCGCGAGACCGAGCGACTTGAAGACGGTGAGCTCGTCCGGCGAGGTGCGCCCGGGGTGCGAGCCGGCGAGGATCTCCCCGAGCTCGGCCCTGATGTGCTCCGGCCCGGAGATCGCGCCCTCCGCAAGCGGCATCAGATAGTCGCCCGCCTCGTTCACCGTCGATTCCCGGCGGTCGACGAAGAGCGAGCAGGCGACGATCGTCGCGGTGTCGAGCTCGCGGGCGGACTTGACGCTCGACCCGACCGCGTTGATGTGCGCGCCCTCCTTCAGCCAGCCGTGCTCGAGCACCGGCTCGCTCGAGTTCGTAACGGTGCAGACGACGTCGGCGCCGCCCACTGCCTCCTCGACCGACTCGACCGCGACGGCGAGCGGCCATTCCGCCGCGAGCTGCTCGGCGTTCTCGAACGAGCGGGACGCGATGCGGATCCGCTCGAACGGCCGCGCCTCGAGCATCGCGGCGATGTGCGGATGCGCCTGGTGCCCCGACCCGACGATCGCCAGATCGGTCGCGTCCTCGCGCGCGAGCAGCCTGGTGGCGACGCCCGAGACCGCGGCCGTCCGGATCGCAGTGATGGCGGACGCGTTCATCAGCGCACGCACCTCGCCGGTCTCGCCCGAGAACAGCGTCACCGTCCCCTGATGCGGGTCGAGCCCACGCGCGGTGTTGTCGGGGAAGAGGCAGACCGTCTTCAGCGCGTAGGCCGGGGCCGACCCGCCGCGGTGCGACGGCATCAGGCCCATCCCGCTGTTCTCCCCGGGCGGGAACGCGAGCATCCGCAGCGGCTGGAACAGCTCGCCGCGCGCGAGTGCCTCGAGCACCTCGGCCATCGCCTCGATGCAGCCCTGCATGTCGAGCAATTGCTCGACGTCGTTCTGGGTGAGCACGAGGATCGGCATCAGCGGAAAAGCGAGCCTAGCTCCTCGTGCTCGGCCGGGGACAGGGAGAGGGACAACGCCTCGCGCACCGGCTCGAGGTGCTCGGGCCGGCGTGGGCCGACGACCAGCGAGCCGACCGTGCCCAGGGCCCACGCGAGCGCCAGCGCCGCGGTCGAAACCCCGCGCTCTGCGGCCGCCTGCTCCAGCGCCTCGAGGCCGTCAAAGATCCGGTCGTCCTCGAGGTGGCGGTACGGCTCGGGCCGCATCGTCATCCGTGAGCCGGCCGGCGCGACCTCGCCGCGGCGGTACTTCCCGGTCAGCCAGCCCCCGGCCAGCGGGCTGAACGCCTGGTATTCGATCCCGTGCTCGGCGCAGATCGGGATCACCTCGGCCTCGTCGCCGCGCTCGAGCATCGAGTACGAGTTCTGCACGATCGCGGGCGTGCCGAGGGTGAGCCACTCGCGGAGGTCGTCCGCGGAGACGTTGCTCACTCCCCACGCGCCGATCAGGCCGCGCTCGGCGAGCGTCGCGAACGTGCCGAACGTCTCCTCGACCGGCGTGTCCGGATCCGGCTCGTGCGTCAGGTAGAGGTCGATGCGCTCCACGCCCAGGCGGGTCAGGCTGGTCTCCACCTGGCGCAGCACGCGCTCGCGGCCCAGCCCCCGGTCGGCGCCGTCCTCCATCGCGTTGAAAGTCTTCGAGGTGATCCCGGGCCGGTGACCCGAGGCTCGTACCCAGTCGCCGATCCACGTCTCGCTGCGCCCCCCGCCGTAGGCGTCGGCCGTGTCGAAGCGGTCGACGCCGATCGCCCATGCCGCGTCCATCAACTCGAACGCCTGCTCACGGTTCTCGCCCTGCCCGAAGAAGGCTGGGGACGACCCGATCCCGCCGAAGTTGCCGCAGCCGAGAACCACGCGCATCACCGTTCATCCTACGTTTGAGAGAATCAGGGGCGAGACCTACGAGACGAGGAGAGACCGATGCCGTTCGAGCTGCCTGCACTGCCCTACGCCTTCGATGCGCTGGAGCCGCACATCGACGCGCGGACGATGGAGATCCATCACGACAAGCACCACCAGGCGTACGTCGACAACGCGAACAAGGCGCTTGACGGCACCGAGTGGGCCGACCGCTCCGTCGAGAGCGTCCTGACGGAGCTCGAGATCCTGCCCGAGGCGATCCGCACCGCCGTGCGCAACAACGCCGGCGGCCATGCGAACCATTCGCTGTTCTGGTCGATTATGGGCCCGGGCGGCGGGGGCGAGCCCGAAGGCGCGCTCGGCGAGGCGATCACCTCGACCTTCGGTGGCCTCGACCAGCTCAAGGACGCGGTCAACGACGGCGGCGTGAAGCGCTTCGGCAGCGGCTGGACATGGCTCGTCTGGGACGGAACGGGCCTGTCGGTCTACTCGACACCCAACCAGGACAGCCCGATCATGACCGGCGACGTGCCGCTCCTCGGCATCGACGTCTGGGAGCACGCCTACTACCTCAACTACCAGAACCGCCGCCCCGATTACCTCGCCGCCTGGTGGAACGTCGTCAACTGGGCCGAGGTCGCACGGCGCTTCGACGAAGCGCACTAGTCCGGGCGCTCGACCCGCCGTACGGCCGCGCTCCGCGCTGACCGGGGCCGTACGGCCTATCCCGTCGATTCCCCCTTCGGGGGGACGAGCGCCCCACCCCTCGACCCTACGGTGCGACCAGGGCGGGAGGGAGTGGGACGGACGTGCTGCAGGGCCTCGCCCGGGGGTGACCGATCGACGCGAGGACGGCAAGAACGATGAGTGCAATGGGAGTGAGATCGGCGGGCGGAGCGCCTGCGCAGCAACGCACCCACTCTTCGGGGAGTCCGGCGCTGAGCGCCGGCTCGGCCGCATTCCTGATCGTCGTCGTCGCCGCCGCGGCCGTCCTCGTCGCCCCGTTCCATCTGCGCACTGCGAGCCACGCCGAGTGGGTGCTGTTCGCCGTCCTGACCGCGTGCGCCGCCGCCGTCCAGCTCCTGCCGGTCGAGACCCTCCCGAACCAGGCGTACTCGATCACGCTGGTCTTCTTCGTTGCCGGTGCGCTTCTGCTGCCCCCGCAGCTCGTCGCCCTCCTGGTCGTCCTCGCCCATCTGCCCGAGTGGGTCAGGGAGCGGTACGCCTGGTACATCCAGACCTTCAACATCGCCAACTGGGTCTGCGCCTCGCTTGCCGTCTACTTCGTCGCCGGCGCCTTCATCGACCACTCGAGCCCCGACCGCAGCATCACCCGGCTGGCGCTCGCGGGCGCCCTCGCCGCCTCGGCGTGCGTCGTCGTCAACCACGCCCTCCTCGCCCAGATGCTCCGGCTCGCCCGCGGCAAGAAGCTCCGCGAGACCGGCCTGTTCAGCCTCAACAACCTCTCGACCGAGCTCGTCCTCGCCGCCCTCGGCGTCGGCCTCGCCGCCGTCTGGGAGCTCGCTCCCGCCCTCACCCCGTTCGTCCTCGCCCCGCTGATCGTCGTCTACCGCTCCCTGCGCCTGCCCGGGCTCGAGCTGGCCGCCCGCCTCGACCCGAAGACGGAGCTCTTCAACGCCCGATACTTCACCAGCGCACTCGACTCCGAGCTTGAACGCGCGAGGCGTTTCGAGCGTCCGCTGTCGATCGTCCTCGCCGACCTCGACCTCCTCCGCGACGTCAACAACACGTACGGCCACCTCGCCGGTGACGCGGTCCTGCGCGGCGTCGCCGACGTGCTCAAGAAGCAGCTCCGCCCGTTCGACATCCCCTGCCGGTTCGGCGGCGAGGAGTTCTGCGTCGTGCTCCCGGAAGCCGGGCACGAGGACGCGATGGCCATCGCCGAGCGGATCCGCCAGGCGGTTGCCGACGCGACGTTCAGGGTGTCGAGCGGCGACGGCGAGGTCCGGGCAACCGTCTCGCTGGGGGTGGCGACCCACCCGGACGTCGACTCGGCCGAGGAACTGATCCACCACGCCGACCTGGCCCTCTACCGGTCGAAGGCGCTGGGCCGGAACCAGGTCTCCGGCAACGCCGCGCTCTCGGTCGTCAGGCAGCCGCAGCCCGCGCCGCCCAAGCGCAAGCCTGCCCCGCCTCGGCCCGAGCCGCCGGACACCGGCCGGACGGCGGTGCAGCGCCACGTGGGCGTCGTCGAGTTCGTGGGTCTGATCGCCGCCGTTGCCGCCGTCCTCCTCGTCGTCCTCGCCCAGGGCGCAGTCGGCCGCATCGACCAGGACATCTGGACGTTCGTCGCGTTCCTCGGGCTGTCCGTCGGTCTTCAGCTTCTGGGGACGCGGATGTACGGCCGCGGAACCGACACGGCCTCGGCGATCGGGATCATCGCCACCGGGATCGTCCTCGGGCCCGGCGCCGCCATGGTCGTCGCGGCCGCCGCCGCTCTCGTCCAGTCGATCGAGCGACACGGGAAGCTCTACCGCGCCGTCTTCGACCTCTCCAACTTCGCGCTCTCCGCGGCCGCCGCCGCAATGGCCTTCGAGCTCCTGCACGGCAGCTCATCGGTCGGGATGGGCTTCGCCGTCTCGGTCGTTGCCGGTGTCGTCTACAAGGCGGTCAACGTCGGGCTGCTCTGCACCGCGATGGGCCTGGAGGAGAACGTCTCGCCCGCGGAGATCTGGAAGGAGCGCTTCGGCTGGGCGATCCTCCACTACCTCGCGTTCGGGCCGCTCGCCTACGCCACCGTCCTTGCGTACGACCGCATGGGTGTCCTCGGCCTCGCAACCTTTGCAATCCCCCCGGTTCTGCTGAGCCTCTCCATGCGCCAGTACCTCGACCGTACGCGCGCCTCCGTGGAAGAGGTACGCCGCGTGAACGAGGAGCTCGAGGAGAGCAAGGAACGCGTGCACCGCACCTACCTGGGGACGATCGCCGCGCTCTCGCGGTCGATCGAGGCGAAGGACGAGTACAGCGGTGGGCATGTCGAGCGCGTGCGAACGCTGGCGGTCGCGCTCGCCCGGACGCTCGGCTATCGGGGCGACGACCTCGAGGCGATCGAGGTCGGGGCGCTGCTCCACGACATCGGCAAGATCGGCGTGCCCGAGCGGATCCTGAACAAGCCGGGTCCGCTCACCGACGCGGAGTGGGAGGAGATGAAGGAGCACCCGGTCACCTCCGATCACATCCTCTCCGGGATCGAGCTGCACCCCTTCATCCGGCAGATCGTTCGCTCCAGCCACGAGCGGATCGACGGCAAGGGCTACCCCGATGCGCTCGAGGCCGACGAGATCCCGCTCCCGGCGCGCATCGTCCTCGTCGCCGACGCGTTCGACGCCCTCGCCAGCGACCGGCCCTACCGGGCGGCCCGGCCGGTTCCGGAGGTGCTGGACGAGCTGCGGGCGCACGTCGGGACGCAGTTCTGCTCGACGGTAATCGCCGCGCTCGAGCACCTGGCGCGGGACAAGCCCGACCTGCTGCGGGCTCCGGCGACGCCGCTACGCGCCGTCGTCTGACACGTACCCGACCAGGTCCGGCCCGAGCCGCTCGAGTCCCGCACGCTCGAGGACGTAGAGCACGTACCACCCCTGCCGCCGGGTCGTGAGCAGCCCCGCGTCGGTCAGCGCCCTCAGGTGCTTCGACAGGCCCGACTCGCTGAGCCCGACCAGCGGCGCGAGCTCCTCGGTCGACCGCGGCCGTTCGGCGACGAGCCGGAGGATGCGCAGCCGCGTCGGATCGGACGCGGCCCGCAGCGCGCGGACGAGGGCGTCCGGCGCGGGCGCTCCTGCGACGTCCTTCTTCATCGTCCGCGGCGGGTAGAGGATCGCGAGCGGCCAGGGGGCGTCGCAGTTGATCCTCACGTGCGGCCACACGTAGACGCTCGGAATCAGCCGCAGCGGGTTGGACGCCTCGACCATCACCTCGTGCTCGTGGCCCGACTGCCGGATCAGCATCCGCTCGGCCTCGTCGACCTGGAGCTCCGAACGCACCTGGCCGAGCAGCACGATCGGGTCCTCGCCGCGGGCGCGGTCGGTCTCCTCGGCGAGAGTCGGCTCGAGCCGCTCCCACTCGGCGGCGAACGACTCCGCCCAGTAGGTGGCGAGCATGTCGACCACGCGGGCCTGGACTGCGGCGGGGTCGTCGAACAGTTGCCGGGTGAGCGAGGCGCCGACCCTGCGGCGGATCCGCTCACGGACGTCGTCGCGGACGAGGCTCTCCGGCCCCGCGCCCTCCTCGAAGTAGAAGAACGCGGGCCGCGCGATCTCGTACTGGGCCCGCTCGGGCGAGAGCGTCGCGAACGCGGCGAGCGCGTCGTCGAAGCTCTGCGGCGCGTCGGCGCGCTCGGGGAGCATGAAGTCGGCGGTGATGTCCGAGTAGAGGAACCAGAACGCCCGGATCTCACGCTTGAGCGCGGGCGAGAGCGTCCGCATGTTGCGGATCCAGGGGTGCTGGAGCGGGTGCTCCTTCGGATGCATCAGCACGTGCAGGCTGAGCACCGTCTCGACCAGCGGCGCCGGGGCGACGTGCACCAGCCCCGCATGCGACACGGGTACGCGAACCCTGATGGACATCAGGGCAACCTAGCCATCTGATCCTCTGTTCGGCGAAGGAGTTGCGGCGCGGCGAATGTGCCGCCTACCGTGGCTGCGGTGAATGCAGTCTCCCTCCTTGCAGCGCTCCCGCTCGCCGTCCTGGCGGCGAGCGGGAGCGACGTGGTGGGGAAGGTGCCTGTGCAGGGCACTCCCTGCGGGGTGGCCGGCGCCGCGGGCGCGGTGTGGGTGACCGAGGCGACCTTCGGCAAACTGCTGCGGATCGACCCGGCGAAGGGCGCCGTGGTGAAGACCGTGGCGACTGATCCGACGCCGTGCGAGCTGAAGCTCGCGGCGGAGTCGCTCTGGGTCGTCACCCAGTCCGGGCGCCTCGACCGGTTCGACCCGGCGACGGGGAAGAAGCTCGCGTCGATCCCGGTCGGTGCGACCACCTACGACCTCACGTACGCGCTCGGCTCGATCTGGGTGACGAACCGGAACGGCGGCACCGTCCAGCGCGTCAGCCCGCGGACCAACAAGGTGCTGAAGACGATCGCGTTCCCGCGCGGCTCGCTGCCGGCCGGGATCGGCTACGCGGCCGGCGCGCTCTGGGTCGGCGACGACCACGGGAGCTTCGTCACTCGCATCGACCCGCGCACGTTCAAGCTCACGCGTGTCCGCTCGGGGGGTGCGGGCGCCTCGTGGATCGCGGCCGCCGGCCCGAACGTCTGGGTCTCGAACACGAAGTCGGGCTCGGTCTCACGGATCGATGCCTCCGCTCGGAAGCTCGTCTCGACCGTGAAGGTCGGCGTCAGCCCGGTCAACCTCGAGGTGGTCGGCGGCGACGTCTGGGTGCCCGACGACCTCGGGAACAGGGTCGTGCGCATCGACGGCGAGACCGGCGACGTGCGCGAAACGATCCCCGTGGGGCGGAATCCTGCTGTGATCGCGGGGGTCGGCGGCGACGTGTGGGTGTCGATGTACGACGACTCGCAGGTCTGGCGGATCCATCCGCGAGGAAGTTGACGGTGAGGCGGTGAGGCGCATCCTCATGGCTGCGGCCGCCCTGGCGGTAGGCGGGACGACGCTCGCCGGGGCGGCCGGGCCGGCCGCCACCATCGCCGCACGGATCAAGGTCGGCAGCGGGGCCGGGGTGGCCGCCGTCGACCGCACGACGGTCTGGGTGCCGGTCACCCGCCTCGGCTCGGTCGCACGGGTCGACATCGCGCACCGGCGCGTCGTCAAGGCGATCAAGCTCGGTGCACCGCCGCGGTTCACCGGCTACCTCGACTCGGCCGTGCTCGCGGGCGGCAGCGTCTGGGTGGCGCGGGACATCGGCGACGAGATCGACCGCATCAACCCCACGACGAACAGGCTCGTCGCCAGGATCAAGGTCGAATCGCGGCCCGGCGGCCTCGCCGCGGGCGGCGGCTACGTCTGGGCGTTCCACTTCCTCGGCCCGTACCTCAGCCGCATCGATGAGACCACCGGCGAGAAGACGGTCTTCACGATCACCGGTGCGGCGGGAACCGGGATCGCGTACGACGCCGGCGCCGTCTGGCTCCTGACCGCGACACCGTCGTCCGTGATCAAGCTCGACCCGGAGACGGGCAAGGTGCTCGCGCGTATCCCGATCGCGCCGCCCCAGCCGCCGAAGCACGGGATCGTCGACACCTGGTGGGTGGCGGCCGGCGGCGGGTCGCTCTGGCTCGCGAACTCGAACTACGACCGCGCAACCCGCATCGACGAGGCGACGGCGAAGGTCACGGCGTACGTCCCGGTTCCGGTCGAGATCCCCTTCGGGGTCGTCTACTACAAGGGTGCCGCCTGGGTCGCCGGGGCGGGGAAGGTGGTACGGATCAACCCGGCGACCAACCGCGTCGCCGGTGTAGTTGCTCTCTCGAAGACCTCACGACCGGTGTTCACGCAGGTCTCGGCGGGTCCGTCCGGGCTCTGGGCGACGGACTACGACGAAGGGGTTCTGTACCGGCTGCACGTGTCGTAGCATCAGGGGCGTGAGCATCGGTCAGGCCCGGCAGACCGAGATCTACCTCGCCGGGGTGCGCGGCCGCCGGCCGTCGATCCCGCTCGACTACGACCGGCTCGAGCAGGCGGCGAAGAGCCGGATGTCACCCGAGGCGTTCGCGTACATCGCCGGCGGCGCCGGCCAGGAGCGCACGATCGCCGCGAACCGGGCGGCGTTCGACCGTTGGCAGATCGTCCCGCGGGTGCTCCGCGACGTCTCCGACCGCGACCTGTCGGTCGAGCTCTTCGGCCGCCGGCTGCCGGCGCCGTTCCTGATCGCGCCGATCGGCGTGCTCGAGCTCGCGCACCGGGACGCCGACGTCGCCGTCGGCAAGGCAGCCGCCGCCGAGGGCGTGCCGATGATCTTCTCGAACCAGGCGTCGCGCCCGATGGAGCAGATCGCCGGGGCGATGGGCGACGCGGCGCGCTGGTTCCAGCTCTACTGGAGCACGTCGAACGACCTGGTCGCGAGCTTCGTCGCACGGGCCGAAGCGTGCGGGTGCGAGGCGCTCGTGGTCACGCTCGACACGAAGATGCTCGGCTGGCGCTCGCGCGACCTCGAACAGGCACACCTGCCGTTCGCGACCGGCAGGGGGATCGCGCAGTACACGAGCGACCCGGTGTTCCGCAGCATGGTCGACCCGTCGACGGTTGAGACGTCCGGGCTGCCGACGCCGACCGCTGTGAAGTCACTCCTGCAGGCGACCCGCTCGTATCCCGGCAGCTTCACCTCGAACCTGCGCTCGAAGGCAGGGGTCGCCGCCGTGCGCAAGGTGATGGAGGTCTACTCGCGCCCGTCGCTGACCTGGGCCGACTTCGCCTGGCTGCGCGGCCAGACTCGCCTCCCGATCGTTCTCAAGGGCATCCTCCATCCCGACGACGCACGGCTGGCGATCGAGCACGGCCTGGACGGGATCGTCGTCTCGAACCACGGCGGCCGGCAGGTGGACGGGTCGATCGGCTCGCTCGACGCGCTCCCGGCGGTGGCCGAGGCGGTCGGCGGCCGGATCCCCGTGCTGTTCGACAGCGGCGTCCGCGGCGGGGCCGACGCGTTCAAGGCGATCGCGCTCGGCGCGACGGCGGTGCTGCTCGGACGCCCCTACGTCTACGGGCTGGCGCTCCAGGGCGAGGCGGGCGTCCGTGACGTGATCAGGAACCTCGTCGCCGACTTCGACCTGACGATGGCGCTCTCCGGCTGCCGCTCGGTCGCAGAGGTCGGCCCCGACGCACTACAGTCCTCCGCACCGTGACCGTCGAGATCTTCTACTGCCCCATCTGAGGCGGATACGACGAACGGGCCACGAGTCTCGTGGCCGAATTGCAGGCGAACGGGTACGACGCGGTCGACGCGCCGGGCCAGACGAGCCAGTTCGACGTTCTCGTCGACGGACGGCTCGTCTTCTCGAAGCAGCAGGCCGGGCGCTGGGCCGAGCCGGGCGAGGTTCTCGCCGCCGTGCGCGCTGCCGCTACGCCGTAACGGGCGGTTCCGCGCTCCAGGGGAAGTCGATCCAGAGGTCGGTGCGCCGCCAGACGTAGTCGCACGTGACGATCGAGCCCGGCTTCTCGTACAGCACCGCCGTACGGACCTCGCCGACCTGGCCGGCGCAGAAGCCCTGGACGAGCGCGAGCGTCTGCCCGGTGTCCGCCACGTCGTCGGCGATCAGCATCCGCGAGCCGTGCAGGTCGATCAGGTCGGGGACGGGCGGCAGGATCATCGGCACGGGCAGCCGCTCGTCGACGCCGGTGTAGAACTCGACATTCATCGTGAACGTGTTCTTCACGCCCAGTGCGTACGAGAGCGCTCCGGCGACGAGCAGGCCGCCGCGGGCGATGCCCAGGATCAGGTCGGGCTCGTAGCCGTCGTCGGCGATCGCCTGCGCGAGCTCACGCCCCGCCTCGCCGAGCTGCGCCCAGCTCATCCGCTCGCGCGGCGGCGACTCGATCGGGACGGCGGTCTCGTCTCCCATCGGTCGATTCTAGATAGCGTCTGATCCGACGTGGACGTGGAGGCTTTCTGGGCGGATCGCGCCGCCGAGCTGGAGGAGTACGCCAGGCTCGCGCTGCGCGTCGGCGTGAACGTCGAGAAGGGCCAGGACGTCACCATCGCGGCCTATGTCGAGCACGCGCCGCTCGTCCGCGCGATCGCCCGGGTTGCGTACGCGGAGGGCGCCCGCTGGGTCGACGCGTACTACGCCGATGTCTTCGTGCGCCGGGTGAAGGCGGAGCTGGCGCCCGACGACGCCGTCGGCTGGGCGCCCGGCTGGGTGCTCCAGAAGGTGGCCGAAGAGGCCGAGCGCGGCGCCGCGTTCGTGAACATCGTCGGCGAGCCCGACTCCAACCTGTTCTCGGGCCTCGACCCGAAGCGCGTCGCCGAGTCGGTGATCCCGGAGCTCCGCCGCTCCTACTGGAACGCCTTCGACCGCGGTGACATGCCGTGGACGATCGTCGCGTTCCCGACGCCCGCCTGGGCCGAGCAGGTGTTCGGCGAGCCCGACGTCGCCAGGCTCTGGGACGCGATCCGCGCGACCGTCCGGCTCGACGAGCCCGATCCGGTCGCGGCCTGGAACGAGCACATCGCGATACTCACCGCCCGCGCCGACCAGCTGAACGAGCGCCGCTTCGACGCTGTCCGCTTCCGCGGCCCCGGCACCGACCTGACGGTCGGCCTGATGCCGCAGTCGCGCTGGATGGCCGCCGGAGCGGAGACCAGCCGCGGCCGGTTCTACGTGCCGAACCTGCCGACCGAAGAGGTGTTCACCACTCCCGATCGGCGTCGCACGGAGGGCCACGTCCGCTCGACCCAGCCGCTCGTGCTGATCGGCGGCACGGTCGTCCGCGACCTCGAGGTCGCTTTCGCCGCCGGCCGGATCACCGGCGTGAAGGCATCGTCGGGCGCGGACGAGGTCCAGGCTCAGGTCGACATGGACGACGGCGCCCACTATCTCGGCGAGGTCGCCCTCGTCGACGAGCGCTCGCGGGTCGGCCGCAGCGGCACGACGTTCTGGAGCACGCTGTTCGACGAGAACGCCGCCGCGCACATCGCCTACGGCACCGCGGTCATGCAGGCGATCGATCTCGACGGGGTCGCGCCGGACGACGCCGAGGCGCTCGAGGCGATGGGCGTGAACCGCTCGAACGCCCACACCGATTTCATGATCGGCGGTCCCGAGGTCGAGGTGGACGGGATCGAGCACGGCGGCGCCGCGGTGCCGATCATGCGCGCCAACGCCTGGCAGTTGTAGCGCTCCCGATCGTCGTCCCTCGAACGGGGGACTCGACGCCCACGGCGTGAGGCTCCCTCGAACGAGGGTAGCCAGCCCCTTGCCCATCGCATTCATCGAGAGAGATGAGGCGGAGGGCACTCTTGATGCGCGTCAGCGCGATTGTGGCGGTGACGACGGTCGCACTGACAGCGGCGATGCGCTCCTCGCCGACGGGACGCCCGGCAGCGGCGTCAACAAGGCGACGCTGAACGCGCCCGCCACCTACAAGACGAACGGGACGTTCACGGCATCCGACCAGGTCGCGGACCTGCTCGGCTGGGCTGCCTCGCCGACAGCTTCGCTGACGGTCAAGGTCGACACGACCGCTCCGACGCTCAGCCTGTCGTGCTCCGACAGCCGGCGCGGTTCGAAGGTCTCCGCCGGCTTCTCGGCGAAGGATGCCGCGTCGGGCCTCTCGACCGCGGCGACCGGCTCGTTCACCCAGGACACGTCGAGGTACGGGTACCAGACGGTGACGGTCACCGCGCGCGACAAGGTCGGCCACGTGACGACCAAGAGCTGCACCTACCGGGTCTACTAGCCGAATCGACTAAAGTGGCCCGGCTATGGCGTTTCTCGTCGGTCTGGGCACGTTCATCGCGGCACTGGTCGCCGGCGGCATCCTGGTCGGCCTCGGACACGGGTTCATCGGGTTCATGGTCATGCTCGCCGCGATTCCGGGCGCGATCGTCGCCTGGATGAAGTGGAACGACAACCACTAACGTCTCTAGTCCGAGGCGAGGAGGCGCCGGAGCGCCGCCTGCGGGTCGCTCACGACCGGAGTCCCGTGATCGAGGCACAGGACCGAGAAGTCCAGGTCGAGGAGGCGCTCGACGCTCCTCCGCGTCTCGGCCGGGTCCTCGTGGAACTCCGGCGGCACGAACCGCAGCTCCCCGCTGCCGTCGTTCATGAGCAGGTCGGAGCAGAAGAGGACGCCGGGCTCGCGCTCGAGCAGGAACGAGTAGTGCGGCCACTCCGGCCCCGGCGTGCGCAGCGCCCGCAGCCCGCCGGGAAGGACGTCGCCCTCGGCGTAGCGCCGGTCGGGCTCCTCGTCGCCTGTCCCGGCGTCGTCGGCCATCCAGACCTCGATCCCGAGCTCCCGGCGATACCGCCAGGCGGAACGCTGGTGGGTCGTCGCGTTCAGCAGCACCGCCTCCGGCGCGGGCAGTGACGCGAACGCGCTGTCGTCGAGCCGGACCGGGTCGATCAGCACGCTTCCGTCCTGCGTCGCGACCGCATGTGAGCTGGAGATCGCGCCGCCGATGCCGGCGTTGTGGATCCGCCAGTGCCAGACGCCCGCGCAGATCTCCTCGACGCCGCCGGCGATCTCCGTGGGCTCGGTCATGACCCTCTTGTACCGCGTTGCCCGCGGCGGAGCGCGTCGAGCCGGCGGCGGTCGCGCTTCGTCGGCCGTTCGGACAGGTCGGCGCCGACCGGCCGTGCCAGTCGCTGCTCGGCCCTGAGGCGCTCCCGCTCGGCAACCGACTCGGCGGTCTCGTCGTACAGCGTGGCTGCGACCGTCGCCGAGCCCCGCCGGTCGGCGAGCCCGGTGACCTCGACCGTCCAGCGCTGTTGCTCGCGCCGGATCTCGAGCCGGTCGCCGACGACGACGTCGCGGGCCGGCTTCGCGCGTGCGCCGTTCACCTGTACGTGCCCGCCGGCCACCGCGTCGGTGGCGGCGCTGCGCGTCTTGAAGAAGCGGGCCGCCCAGAGCCACTTGTCGACGCGGACGCGTTCCATCGAACGATTGTAGGAACGGCGTTCCGAAAACGACGAGGGCCGCGTTCGCGGCCCTCGTCGGGATCGGTGTGATCGAGCTCAGCTGCAGCCGGTGTTCGTGCCGCAGTCGCGGCACGTGTAACAGCTGCCGGTGCGGACCATCCGGCCGCCGCACTTGGCGCACTCGACCGCGTCCTCCCACGAGTTGAAGAGGGCTGTCTGGCCCGGGGGCGGCGACTCGAGCGGGGCGGCGGGAAGGTCGTCCCCGTTGGCGTACCGCTCGGCGAGGCGCGCCTTCACCTCGGGCGACAGGATGCCGACCTCCTCCTGCTGTTCGACGGTGAGGAACTTCTTGCCGAACCAGCGGAAGATGTAGTCGACGATCGACTTCGCGTTGCGGATGTCGGCGTCGTTCGTCAGCCCGGACGGCTCGAAGCGCATGTGCGACAGCTTCGAGACGTAGACCTCGACCGGGACGCCGTACTGGAGGCCCATCGAGACGGCGATCATCAGCGAGTTCATCAGGCCGGCCATCGTCGTCCCGTCCTTCGCGATGTCCACGAAGATGTCACCGGGCGTGCCGTCCTCGTAGAGGCCGACGTGGATGTAGCCCTCGTAGTCGCCGACGCGGAACTTGCGGCCGACCTCGGTGCGGTCCTCCGGCAGCCGGCGGCGCTGGGTGAGCGGCGTCGGCGGGATCGCAGCTGCTTGCCCGTCAGATTTGCCGGAGAGCGGTTGCGCGACCTTGCAGTTGTCGCGGTAGATCGCGATCGCCTTCACGCCGAGGCGCCAGGCGTCGGCGATCAGCTGCGCGACCTCGTCGACCGTCGCCTCCTCGGGCAGGTTGACCGTCTTCGAGATCGCGCCCGAGATGAACGGCTGGACGGCGCCCATCATCTTCACGTGACCCGAGTAGTGGATCGCCCGCTCGCCGATCGCGCAGTCGAACACGGGGAAGTGCTCGGACTGCACCTTCGGTGCGCCGATGATCGTGTTGCGCTCGTCGATGTAGGCGACGATCTCGTCGATCTCCGCCGGCGCGTAGCCGAGCTTGTCGAGCGCCATCGGCACGGTCTTGTTGACGATCGTGATCTCGCCGCCGCCGACGAGCCGCTTCGACTTGACCAGCGAGAAGTCGGGCTCGACGCCCGTCGTGTCGCAATCCATCATGAAGCTGATCGTCCCGGTCGGCGCGAGCACGGTCGCCTGCGCGTTCCGGAAGCCGGACACCTCGCCCTTGTCGAGCGCGTCGTCCCAGGCCTGGCGCGCGGAGGTGAGCAGGTCGGCCGGCACCGAGTCGGAGTGCTGGATGTTGCCGACCGCCGCGCGATGCTTGGCGATCACGCCGATCATCGCGGCCGCGTTCGGCTGGTAGCCCGAGTGCGGCCCCATCCGCGCCGAGATCTCCGCCGACTTGCGATACGCCCGCCCGGTCATCAGCGCGGTGATCGCAGCCGCGTAGGCGCGGCCTTCGTCGGAGTCGTACGGCAGCCCGCGCGCCATCAGGAGCGCGCCGAGGTTCGCGTAGCCGAGGCCGAGCTCGCGGTAGGCGAGCGCGTTCGCGCCGATCTCCTCGGTCGGGTAGGACGAGTAGCCGACGATGATCTCCTGCGCGAGGAAGACGACGTCGACGGCGTGCTGGAACGCGTCGATGTCGAGCTCGCCGTCCTCGCGGCGGAACTTCATCAGGTTGAGCGACGCGAGGTTGCACGCCGAGTTGTCGAGGTGCATGTACTCGGAGCACGGGTTCGACGCGTTGATCCGGCCCGAGTTCGGGCTGGTGTGCCACGCGTTGATCGTCGTGTCGTACTGCACGCCCGGGTCGGCGCACTTCCACGCCGCCTCGGCGATCTGCCGCAGCAGCGAGCGCGCGTCGACCGACTCGATCACCGTGCCGTCGGTGCGCGCGGTCAGGTTCCACTCGCTTCCGGACTGCGCGGCCTCCATGAAGGCGTCCGTGACGCGCACCGAGTTGTTCGCGTTCTGGTACTGGATCGACGCCCAGTCCGGCGAGTCGAGCGACATGTCGTAGCCGGCCTGCTCGAGGACGCGCGCCTTCTCCTCTTCCTTGGCCTTGCACCAGATGAACTCCTCGACGTCGGGGTGGTCGATGTCGAGGACGACCATCTTGGCCGCGCGCCGCGTCTTGCCGCCCGACTTGATCGTGCCGGCGGACGCGTCGGCGCCGCGCATGAAGGACACCGGCCCGGAGGCGTAGCCGCCCTTCGAGAGCTGTTCCTTGGAGGCGCGCAGGTGGGAGAGGTTGACGCCGGCGCCCGAGCCGCCGCGGAAGATGACGCCCTCGCGGCGGATCCAGTCGAGGATCGAGTCCATCGAGTCGTCGACGGACAGGATGAAGCAGGCCGAGCACTGCGGCTTCTCCTCGAAGCCGACGTTGAACCACACCGGGGAGTTGAAGGAGGCGTACTGGTTGACGAGGATCGCCTTGAGCTCCGCCTCGAACGTGTCCGCTTCCTCGTCGGAGACGAAGTACCCGCCCGCGCGACCCCAGCCGCCGATCGTGTCGACGACCCGGCTGATCATGTGCTTGACGCTCGTCTCGCGCTCCGGGGAGCCCATCTTTCCGCGGAAATACTTCTGCGCGACGATGTTCGTCGCCGTCTGCGACCAGAACTTCGGGAACTCGACGTTCTTCTGGTCGAAGACCGCCTTGTCCTTGCCCGGGATGAAGGCATCGCGAATCTCCCAGTCGACCTCCTCGAACGGGTCGCGGCCCGGAATCGTAAAGAAGCGGTCGACCCCGACGTCGGCGCCCTCGTTCACAACGGTATTGCCGGACGCACCCTCGTCGGGGGTGGTGGTGCTGCCTACAGATGCCTTCGTGGACGCCATGTCGTGCCTCCCAAGAATAGCTGCGCGGACCTTCACCCCCGGAGAGGGACCAGAGAGAGTAGGGCGACCGTCGGACAGAACGGGTTGTGCCCGATTTGCAGGCGTTTCGCCGTGTTGGCGGCGTCTACGGCTGATTCTGCGGCGGTGTTCCCTGCCCGCCGGGGAGGGAAGCGGCCGACGCTGTCTGCAGACGGCGCAGGCGCGTTCTCCGGGTGAGGAACCCTGCCGCGCCGCCGATCATCAGCACGAATGCGACGCCGGCGAGGACGAGGAGCGGGACCGGAACTGCGTCGGCTTTGGTGGGCTTTCCCAGATCGAACGCCTTCCCGACCGGGCCGCCCGCGGACGAGCCGCCGCCGCTGTTCCCTCCGCCGTTCGACCCGCCACCCGTGCCGCTGTTCCCGCCGCCGGTCGTGGTGGTGGTCGGCGTCGTCGTGTCGCCGCCGTTCTTGCCCTGGATCCGCCTCTGGAGCGCCTGCTTGATGTCGTCACGGGCGCTCGAGTAGGTGTCCACGTCGGCCGGCAGGTGCTTGAGCGCGTCCCGGTAGCAGTGGATCTCGTAGATCCCGTCGATCCGGCCGTCGTACCAGTCGTTGATCAGCGTCTTCCAGCAGGGCGTGTCGCCCTTGACCGATTTCGTGGTCGCGTTGCCGGCGGCGGTCGCTTGACCGCACGCGACCGCGAGGGTGGCTGCGCCCCCGATGACGAGTGCGCAGAGGATGTGGCGGAGCGAATGAGTCACGCGTGGCGAGAATCCGGAGCCCATCAGGGCGCCGATCGTTGGAGTGCACTGTACGTGATGCCCTGGAGAGGCACAGCTGCAAACCAGTCTCGACACCCGGCGTGAGAGGGCGATGATGCTCCCGTTAAGGGTCTGTTAAAGCCGTGCGAGGAGAGGCCTCTGCTAGCGTCGGACGGCGATGCAGGCCCCCATGCTCGCCGGCCGCGCGACCCTGATCGCTGCGGCGGCGCTGCTCTTCACGGCGCTGTTCTTCGGCGACGGGACGTCGAACGGGCGGCTGTTCTGGATCGGGTCGCTCGCGATCGTCGCGGCGGCCGTGCTGGCGATGGGCGGCGGAGTGCCGGTGCCCCGCGGCGTCGGGCTCGCCGTCTTTGCGCTGCTCGCGGCCCTGACCGCCTGGGTCGGCCTGACGATGTGGTGGTCGATCGCGCCCGATCTGTCGTGGGCCGCCGTTCGACCGTCTGCTCGCCTACGGCGCGCTCGCGGTGCTCGGGCTGCTCGCGACCCGTGCGCCGCGGCCGGCGCGCACGGCGGCGGCCGGGCTCGCCGTGCTGCTCGGGCTGGTGCTCGCATGGGCGCTGCTCGGGAAGGTCGTGCCGTCGCTCTTCCCCGACGGCGCACGCGTTGCCCGACTGCGCAACCCGGTCGGCTACTGGAACTCCCTCGCGCTCCTCGCCGCCACCGCAGTGCCGTTCGGCCTCTGGGCGTCAGGCTCGAGGGCGCACCACCGCGGCGTCCGAGCCGCCGGAGCCCTGCTCGTCTACGCGGCCGAGCTCGTCGTCGTCCTCACGTACTCGCGTGCGGGGATCGCCGTCACCGCGGTCGCGGTCGCGGCCTGGCTGGCGATCGACCGCGACCGCCTGGAGACGCTCGTCACGCTCGTGATCGTCACGCCCGTCGCCGGCCTCGTTGCGCTGTGGGCGTTCTCGCGGCCGGCGCTCACCGACGACCTCCAGTCGTACGCCGCCCGCGTGAACGACGGCGCCTGGTTCGGCGTCTTCGTCGTCGTCGGCGCGGCGATCGTCGGCGGGCTCGCGTACCTGGCCGCCGGCGTCGAGGTCTCGGCCGACCGGCGGCGCTCCCTCACCCGCCGGCTCGCGATCGTCGTCGCCGTCGTCGCGCTCGTCGCCGTCGCGGTCGCCGGCGCCCGCAAGGGGGGCGCGATCCTCGACGAGTTCCGCGGCGCGAACTCCGCCGAGGTGACGCAGAGCCCGAACCGCCTGACCGATGTCAGCTCGAGCAACCGCTGGACGTGGTGGAAGGAGTCGTGGCACCTCTTCACCGACGCGCCGGCCGGCGGCAAGGGCGCAGGCACCTTCGAGGTGGCCCGCCGCGGCATCCGCGTCGGCTCGATCGTCACCACCGAGCCGCACAACCTGCCGCTGCAGTTCCTCGCCGAGACGGGGATCGTCGGCTTCCTGCTCCTGCTCGGCCTGATCGGGGCCGGGGCGTGGGCGGCGGTCTGCGCGGTGCGGCGCGTCGAGCAGGCCGAGCGGGCCGCGACCGCGGCGCTCGCCGTCGGCGCCGGGCTGTTCGCCCTTCACTCGCTCGTCGACATCCACTGGGAGTTCGTCGCCGTCGGCGCGCCGGCGTTCTTCTCGCTCGGTGTGCTCGTCGGCCTCCGGGCCGGCGCGGTCGCGCGGCTCCGCCCGCTCTGGGCCGCCGTCACGGGCGTGGCGGCGCTGGGGATGCTCTACTCGCTGACCGCCCCGTACGCGTCGAACCGCCTCGTCGACTCGTCGTACACCGCGCTCGGCAACGGGAAGATCGCGGACGCGGTCTCCGACGCGAAGTCGGCCCGTTGGCTGAACCCGCTCGCGATCGACCCGCTGCTCGCGCTCGGTGACGCCGAGTCGGGGCGGCCGGACGATGCGGCCGCGCTCCGCTGGTACCGGGCGGCGACCCGGTTGCAGCCGGAGAACTCGAACAGCTGGTACGCGCTCGGGTCGTTCGAGTTCTTCACCGGCCGGTACCGCGCGGCGCTGCACGACCTCGACCGCGCGTACGGCCTCGACCCGTACGGGCCTGCGGGGCGGCCGGGCGGCCTGCTCGACCAGGCCCGGGCGAAGGTCGAAGGTCGCTAGCGCGAAACGCCGACGATGAGACGAGCTTGGCGCCGTGCAGTTGCTTCGGCGTCATCCCGTCGAGCGGGCCGACCCGGGCGGGCGGCAGGTCGAGATCCTTCGCGAAGCGCTTCGCCTCGGCCGCGTAGCCGGGGGCGGCCATCAGGTGCCAGGTCGGGTAGCCGCTGCGCGGTGCGTTCTTCGTGTCGGTGACGAGGTAGCCGCGGGCGCGGACGACGGCGGCCGTCTGGGCGGCTGCGCCCGCCACGCCGTTGCCGTTCAGGATCAGGATCCCGGTCTTCGAGCGGGGCAGCGTCGCCACCAGCCTCGGCGGTCGGAAGGGCTTCGTCTTCGCCGGCGCGGGAGCCGCGGCGTGGTGCTTCGGCGCGGGCTTCGCGGCCGCGGCGGCGGCGTTGATGTGCGGCGCGAGCGCGTGGCCGGCGAGCACGAGCGCGGCGACCACCAGCAGGAGGAGCTCGACCCCCGCGATCCCGGCGACGACGAACGCCGCGATGCGCCAGGGCCGGACGAGCTCGAGCTGCGTGGCGGGGGTGTCCACGGACGCGAGATTCGCCCCGCCCGGTCGCGCTCCTTCCCGTGCTCGTATCCTTGACCGCGGTGCCGGGAGCGTTCGTCGCGATCGAGGGAATCGATGGGTCCGGAAAAGGGACGCAGGCGGCGCTATTGGTCAAGGCGGCTGTCGCGGCAGGCATCGACACCGCTCTGTTCAGCTTTCCGCTCTACGACGGCAACCCGTTCAGCGTCGCGGTCGGCGACTACCTGAACGGGGTCTTCGGCACGGTGGACGAGGTCCATCCCGAGCTGGCAGGGCTGCTCTACGCCTGCGACCGCTTCCACGCGCGGCCGGTGCTCGAGCGGACGATCGCCGAAAAGGAACTCGTGGTCTGTGATCGCTACGTCGCGTCGAACCTCGCGCACCAGGGTGCGAAGGTCACCGCCGAGAATCGAGAACGGCTGCTCCGCTGGCTCAACTCGGTCGAGTTCGGCGAGTTCGCACTACCTCGACCTGACCTCGTCGTCCTGCTCGACATGCCGTCCGAAATGGCCCAGTCCCTCGTCGGAATGAAGGCAGCACGGTCATACACCGCAATGCCTGCCGACATCCACGAGGGTGCCGACGATCACCTGGCGTCCGCCCGTGAGGTCTATTTGGACCTCGCAAGCCGCGACCCCGACCGCTGGCGGATCATCCGGGGCCGGGATGCGCTGGGCAGTCTGCGTCCACGCGAGGAGATTGCCGCGGAGGTCTGGGCGGCCGTCGCGGCGGCGCTCCCGTCGTGAGCTTCGACCGGCTGATCGAGCAGGACCAGGCGCGGCAGCTGCTCACCGCCGCGCTGCGCGACGGGCCGGCGCACGCCTACCTCCTGCACGGCCCCGCCGGCGTCGGCAAGCGCGTCGCCGCGATGGGGTTCGCCGCCGAGCTGCTCGGCGACGGCGGCCGGGTAGAGCGGCGGGCCCATCCCGACCTGTACGTGCTCGAGCCGCACGGCGACCAGATCCGCATCGACGACGTCCGCGAGCTGCGGCGGGACTTGCACATGCGGCCGTTCGAGGCGGACCGGCGCGTCTACCTGATCTTCGACGCCCACCTGCTCAACTCGGAGGCGGCGGACGCGCTGCTCAAGGATCTCGAGGAGCCGCCCCCGTACGCGGTCGTCATTCTGGTCGCCGACGAGCTCGGGCCGCTGCCGGAGACGATCCGCTCGCGCTGCCAGCTCGTCTCGTTCCAGCGGCTGTCCGAGCGCGCCGTGCGCGCCGAGGCCGAGCGGTTGGCGCCGGGGCTCTCGCCGGAGGAGCTGACCGCCGTGGCGCGCGTCGCCGCCGGGCGGCTCGATCGGGTCGCACGGTTGCTCGACGCCGACGCGGCGCGCAGGCGGGGGGAGCTGCTCGCCGTCGCCCGCGGGGTCTACGCCGACCCCGCCTTCGAGCCTGCTGCCGCCGCGCAGGTGCTGATCGGGCTCGCCGCCGAGCGCGCGGCCGAGGCGCGTGCTGCGGCGGAGGCGGCGCTCGAGGGCCGCGACCTTCCCGAGCGCGAGGCCGAGCAGCACGTGCGCCGCGCGGAGCGCGGGGCCGAGCGCGAGGAGCTCCTGCTCGCGCTCGAGGAGCTCGCCGCGTGGTACCGCGACCTCGTCGTCGTCGACGCGGGCGCCGAGGGCGCGGTCGTCCACTTCGACCGGCTGCCCCAGCTCTCCGAGGACGCGACGCCCGAGCGCACGCTCGGCGCGGAGCGCGCCGCAGAGGTCGTCCGTGCCGCCTGGCGGACGTTCGAGGAGTTCAACGTCACGCCGGCGCTCGCGCTCGAGGCGATGTTCGTCCGGCTGCGAAGGGAGCTCGTTGCCGCTGCCGTGCTCGCGTGAGACGGCTCGTGGTGACCCTTTTGGGGGAATTTCGCAAGTTTTCTCCCTCGAACGGCTCTCCATTCGAAACCGCGCACCCGGCGCGACCGAAAGGAGAGTCATGAAGCGTGTGATCCTGCTCGTATCGGTGGCCGCATTTCTCGGCGCCCTTCCTTTCGCCGGCTCGGCGGCCGCCAAGGCTCCGCCGAAGCACAAGAAGGCCGCGCACGTCGTGAAGAAGGCGGCGAAGCCGGCGGCCAAGCCTGCCAAGCGGGCCAAGCCGGCCGTCAAGCCGAAGCCGGCCAAGCCCGCGACCGCGGCTCCCACCGCCGCGAAGAGCAGTGCCCCCGCCCCGGCGTCCTCGACGCCGACACCTGTGAGCAGCCCGGCGACCACGACCGACGACGACTCGACCGACGACCCGGCCGTCGACGACAGCACCGACGACGACACGTCCGCCACGGACGACGATGGAGGCGACGACGTCCAGGGCGACGACGACGATGACGACGGTGACACCGGCGGAGGCGACGACGACTAGTTCTGCGGAATCACTCCCGCTCGGCGGCCGCTCCGACGATGGGGCGGCCGCCGCACGCGTCGCCGACCTGTTCGAGGAGCACGGGTCGACCGTTCTCGGGCTCTGCCGCGTTCTCCTTCGGAATACGCACGAAGCCGAGGACGCCGTCCAGCAGACCTTCCTCGCCGCGTACCGGAGTCTCCTCGGCGGCACCGAACCCGAGTATCCGGCCGCCTGGCTCGCGACCATCGCCCGCAACGAGTGCTGGGCGCACATCCAGCGGCGCATGCGCGAGCCGCTCCCCGACGACGGGCTCGAGTTGCACTTGCCCGACCCGGTCGCGTCCGCGGCTGACCGCGTCGATCTCGCCGAGCTCTGGCGGGCGATCGGCGAGCTTCCCCGCGAGCAGCGGCGTGCCTTCCTGCTCCGCGAGTTCTCCGGGCTTTCGTACGACGAGCTGACAGTGGCGCTGGGCGTGTCGGAGCCGGCGGTCGAGTCGCTGCTCTTCCGTGCGCGCCGCGAGCTCCGGGTTCGCCTGCGGCCCGTCTACGGCTCGACGGCGGTGGTCATGCAGCTGGTCGGTCTCCGGAACCAGCTCGCAAGGCTGGTCCACGGCCTGCCCTCGCAGGCGGGCGGCGCCGGGCTCGCGTCCGGTCCGATCGTCGCCAAGCTCGCGGCCGGTGCGGCCGCCGTCGTCGTGGGGGGCGGGACCGTCGCCGCGGTGGAGGAGCTGCCGCGGCATCATGACTTCGGTGTGGCGCCGGCCGCGGCCGCGACGATCCCGGCGCACGTCCGGGCCGGCGATGTCGCACCGCCGATCATGGTCACCGGGGCCCGCCCCGCTGCCGTCCGCGGCCACCGTCCCGCGGCGAAGCCGGTCGCGAAGGTCGCTCCGGTCAGATCTGCCGTCGTCGCGGCTGCCCCGATCGCCCCCGCCGCTTCGGGATCCGGCGCGTCGGCACCGGCCGTCGTCGCTGCGACGCCGCCGGCCGCTTCGCCTCCGCCTCCACCCGTCTCGACCGACACGGCACCGGTCGTGGCCGGCGGGAGCCCGGCTCCGGCCGGGGGCGCCGGCGACCAGAGCAGCGCCTCGTCCGGGAACGACGCCGTCGACGACGGCGGAAACCAGGGGGCGGGTGGCGGCTCGGACAACAACGACGACCAGAGCGGAGACGGCGGCGGCTCCGGTGGTTCCGGCGGCGGAGACGACAACGGAGACCACTCAGACTCGTCGGGCGACGACGGTCAGAGCGGCGGTTCGGGCCAGGACGATTCGGGTGGCGGGGGCGGAGACCACGGCGGTGACAGCGGCGGCGATCACGGCGGTGACGGTGACGGTGGCGGCGGGAGCGGCGACGGCGGCTAGCCGAACGCTCGCACCTCGGTGATGTGCGCCTCGCCGGTCGCGGGCGGGATCGTCGTCACCCACACGAGCACGTAGCGGCCCGTCGCGCCCTTCTTCACCGCGAAGGCGGTCGTCCCGCTCAGCGCCCGGTTCGCGGACACGACGCGGAAGGGGCCGTTCGGGTTGTTGCCGATCCGGATCTCGGCGCTCGCGCCCGTGCCGTCGGTGCCGACGAGCACGCGGTCGAACGTCCGGCGGCGGCCCGCGTCGAGCACGAACCCGACGCCCTTCTTGAAGAACCCGTTGGTGTAATGCTCCGTGCTCCAGAACGTCGCGGGGTCGCCGTCGACCGTCTTCGGGATGTCGGCGTCGTTCTCGCGCCCGTCGCCGGGCGGCGGATCGAACGCGCCGACGGCGGCGAGCTTCAGGCGCACGGGCGGCTTCGGGGCGGTCGTCGTCGGCCGCGTCCTGGTCGCGATCCGCGTCGGGTCGGTCGTCGTCGCCGCGGAGCCGCCGCCGTCCGAGCCCGTGCTCTTCAGCGCGATCAGGATCAACGCGCCGAGGAACACTGCGAGTGCGAGCGTTGCGAGCAACCGGTTCACGGCTCCAGTGTGGCTGATCCTGATCGGGGCGGCGACCCTCCGAGTACCATGGGACGACGGGATCGAGGCCGAAACTCTGGTTGGCGTTCAGCGCCGTTGCGATCGTCGCCGCCGTCGGGGTGGGTCTCGGCGTGTGGCTGACCGGACGCGGCGACAGCGCGGTCGCCCAGCCGGCGGACGATCCGGTCGCATTCCTCCGCGGCGTGGTCACCAAGATCGCCGCGAACGACTACGAGGCCGCCTGGCTCACCCTCCATCCCGCCCAGCAGCGCGTGGCGACGCGGCAGGCGTACGTCCACTGCGAGCAGCTCAGCCCGATCCCCGGGCACCTCGACTCGATCCGGCTCGTCCGCTCGGTGACCGAGCGGATCTCCGTGGCCGGGGGCGACAGGGCGGTCGACAGCAAGGCGGCGACGTTCAGGGTGAAGATCACGGAGCCCGCGCTGAAGGACGAGGTCGTCGTCCCGATGACCGTGCACGCGGTCGCAGTCGACGGGCACTGGCGCTGGATCCTTTCGCCGAAGCGCTTCGAGCTCTACCGCTCGAAGTCGTGCTTCGAGGCCTGAGAGAGAAAGGGCCCACACCGGAGCGGGGCCCTTTCAGGGAACATCAGGATGCGCCTCTTCACACCGAAGGAGAGACTGCTCTGCGATCGTAGATGCGGCCGGAGCGGCGACGCCAGCAGCGTTTCCGATCACGCGTATACGAACTCGAATCGCGAATGGGAATAGAAATGGGGCGCCGGTGAACCGACGCCCCATTTCCGCCCATGTTCTGTGCGGCTACTTGACGAAGAACGTGTTCAGGTTGGCCAGGCCGTGTGAGTTCGAGTACACGTACCCGCCGACCCGGGAGGCGACGAACTCCCGCGTGTTGCGGTTCTCGTAGACCAGCAGCGGCGCCTGGTCGCGCATGATGCCCAGGTCGAGCTTCTGGTAGGCGGCGTACCGCGCGTCGCCGGTGAGCGAGTTTGCCTTCGCCATCTGCCGGTTCAGCGACGGGACGTTGAGGTAGGCGAGGTTGTTGTTGTTCGACTCGTGGATGTTCTCGCCGTTGAGCAGGATGTCGATGAAGTCGTACGGGTCGGCGTAGTCGGCGAACCAGCCGCCGAGGACGACGTCGTACGGCTCACCCTTCGTGCCGGCGGCGATGTAGATCTGGAAGCCCTGGAAGAGCTTCACGTTCACGTTGCAGCCGATCTGGCTCAGGTTGTACTTGAGGACCTGAGAGAGCGCCTGGCCGACTGCGCTGTTGCCGCTGTAGAGGGTGACGTCCTTGCAGCCGCCCGCCTGCTTGGCGAGGGACTTCGCCTTCGTGTAGTCGGAGCCCTTGATCGGGTAGAGCTTGGTGTCCTTGTAGCCCCCGATGCCGGGTGGGAGGATCTGGTCGTCACGGCGACCGGCGAGGTACCCGCGCTGGCGCACCATTGCCGGACGGTCGATCGCGAACTGGGCCGCCTTGCGCAGCGCCAGCTTCGAGAACGCCGGCCGGCTGGTGTTCAGGGCGGCGTAGTCGATGTTGAGCCCGCCGTTGACGAAGTAGCGGCCCTTGTTGATCCCGTACTGCTGGGCCAGCCCCGAGTGTGACGTGGAGGGAAGCCCGCCCGCGTCGTAGTCGGCCTGTCCGGACTTCACCTGGAGCAGGCTCTGGTCGAGGTTCGTGTTCGCCGTGAAGACGAACGTGCTGACGTTGTGCGGCCGCGGGCCGCGGTAGTTCGTGTTCTCGCGGGTGATGATCTGGCGGCCGATCTGGCGGCTCGCCACGTAATACGGCCCGTACGAGGCGAAGGCGCTGACCCCGTCGGGGTTGGCCGGCGTGCTCGTCGGCAGCGCGCAGAAGAAGTCCATCGCGAGCTTCGACAGCAGCGAGCCGTCGGGCTTCATCAGCGTGATCTTCAGCTTCTGGCCGGAGGCCTTCACGCCGCTCGCCGTCCTGGCCTTGCCGTCGACGACCGCCTGCGCGCCGACGATGCCGTTGGCACCCGTGATGAACGGGACGGCCGGCGACTGCATCTTCGGGTTCAGGTCACGGTTGATCGCATAGGCGAAGTTCGCCGCGGTCAACGGCTGGCCCGTGTTCGAGCGCCAACCCTTGCGGATCGTGAAGACGTACGTCCTGCCGTCGCTCGAGACGGACGGGAAGCCGGCGGCGGCGTCGGCGACGAGCCTGCTGCCTGCCGCGCCGGCCCGGTCGGGGTAGTTCATGAGCTTCGCGCAGACCGAGTCGAGGATCTGCCACGAGTTCGACCCGTATGCGAGACCCGGGTCGATGTAGTCGACGTCGGTGGCGGAGATGTTGATGTTCAGCGTCCCGCCCTTCTTCTGACCCGACCTCGAGTAGTTGGACGGCTTGCTCGACGCGGGGCCAGCGACGGCGGCGGCGACGAGCATTGCCGCCCCGATCGCACCCAGAGCTGTCGAGAGCCAGGTGTGCGTGCGCATTGCGCTCCTTTCGAACATGGTTGCTTGCTACAACGCACGCGTATGCCCGTCTGTTGGCCCTCGAGCAGCAAATTTTCAAAGGCATTACCTGCGGATAATGAGCTCCGTGTCGAAACTCAGCTAATTCTCAGGAACGTTTTACGAGGAATTTACGTGAGCTCGGGCCATTGGACGCCGTGCCCGGCGGCCTCGCCCATCAGCCTGATCAGTTCCGCCGTCCGGTCGTCGCCGATCCGCTCGGCATGGCGCACGGCTGCGACCACGTGGGCGGGAAGGCCGAGCGCGGCAGGTTCGACGACGACCGTCTCGGTGCTGAGGAGCTCCGTCGCCGTCCGGGGGACGATCGCCACACCGAGGCCGGCGACCACGAGGCCCTCGAGCGTTCGGGCGCTGCCCGCCTGGTACGCGAACACGACCGGCTTGCCGAGTGACGCCAGGTGGGTGGTCAGCGGCTCGTATTCGAGCGGCGACTTGATCGCGATCAGCGGCAGGCCGGTGATCCCCTCGAGCGACTGCGCCGCCTCGCGCACCGAGTCGGCGTCTCGCCGGCGGGCGACGAGCACGTAGTCGTCGACGAACAGCGGCGCCGCCTCGTACGGCCCGTCCGGCAACGGCAGGTGGGTGAGGACGAGGTCGAGCTCGGCCTGCTCGAGCAGGAGCAGGAGCTCGCGGCTGTCGTTCGTCTCCGTCAGCTCGACCGCGAGCTCGGGCAGGTCGCGGGAGAGCGCCCGCAGCGCGGTGGGCAGGAAGCGGCCGCCGATGGTGTGCACTGCCCCGATCCGGATCAGGCCGATGTCGCCGCGCTCCAGCGCCGACAGGTCGGCGGCCGCCGCGGCCAGCCGTGCGCCGATCGTCTCGGCGTGCCGCAGCAGCAGCTCGCCGGCCGGCGTCAGCCCGACCGGGGAGGGCCCGCCCGGCCGGTTGACCAGCTGCTGCCCGACGGCGCGCTCGAGCGCTGCGATCTGCTGGCTGATCGCCGACTGGGTGTATCCGAGCCGCCTGGCGGCCCGGTTGAAGGAGCCTTCCTGGGCAATGGCTTCGAGCGCGGCAAGGTGCCTGAACTCGATTCCGAGCCAACGTTCCGGCCGGACGAGTCGACTGGAGGCAGAGCTCGACTGGGCATATGGCGCCATCCCGTTATCCGGAAATACGTTCGAACAGGTCGAAAAGTTAGTAACTCGTAAAGGATCAGGCGGCCGCGGCGGCGGGCGCGATGAGGCCGAGATCGCTGCAGACCGATCGCACCAGCTCGAGGAAGGCTGCGTACCTCAGGGGGAAGTCGCGGTCGCGCCGCCACGCGAGCGCGACCCGCCGCGGCGGCAGCGGCTCCTTCAGCTGCAGCGTGGCGACCGAGCCGTTCGCGCCGGCGGCGACCAGCTGCGCGGCGACCGACGCACCGATCCCCCGGGCAACGAGCGCGTGCAATGTTCCGTTGTCGTCGGTGCGGTGGACGACGTTCGGATCGAGGCCGTGCTCCTGCATCGTCGCCTCGACGTAGCTCACGTAGCGAGGGTCGTGCGAGGCGATCAGGGGTAGGCCCTCGAGCTCGCTCAGCGAGACCGGCTCCGTCCGTGTGGCGAGCGGCCAGTTCTTCGGGACGATCAGGACGTGCGGGTCGAGGAACAACTCGACCGCGTCGAACGGCCCGGGCGGCAGCGGCAGGATCGCGAACGTGAGGTCGAGCCGCCCCTCCTCGAGCAGCGTGAACAGCTCGGCATCGGCGGTCGTCTGGACCAGCTCGATCGAGACGTCCGGTTGCTCCACCGGCAGCCTGCGCAGCAGCTCCGGCACGAGGGCGGCGCTGACGGTCTGGAATGCGCCGACCCGCAGGACGCCGCCGGCGCCGCCGGAGAGCGCGGCCACGTCGGCCTGGGCGGCGGTGATCTCGTGGAAGACCGCCGCCGCGTGGCGGAGGACGATCTCGCCGGCGTCGGTCAGGCTCACGGGGCGCGAGCCGCCGGGACGGTCGATCAGCCGCTCGCCGACGATCCGCTCGAGCGCGGCCACCTGCTGGCTGATTCCCGACTGGGTGTAGTTCAGTCCCATCGCCGCCTTGCGGAAGGAGCGATGCTTCGCGACGGCCTCGAGCGTGATCAGATGGCGCAGCTCGAGCCCTGCCCACTGGCTCGACGCGTTCACGTCTTCTCGCTTCGTGTCGATTGCCTCACCGTCGCAGTCGATGCTTCACGACGGGTCGTTCGAGGGCAAACAGCAATCGGGGAAAAACGATCAGAGGTTCGAATCAACTATTTCCCCGGACCGCGGATCGTCGCCGGTAGCGTCAGCGGCGTGATCGTCGAGCTCCGCCAGTACGAGCTCCAGCCGGGCGCCCGCGAGACGCTGATCGAGCTCTTCGACCGCGAGCTCGTCGAGACGCAGGAGGCGGAGGGCATGGCGGTGATCGGCCAGTTCCGCGATCTCGACGGTCCCGACCGCTTCGTGTGGGTCCGCGGTTTCCCCGACCTGGAGTCGCGGGCGGCGTCGCTCGCGGCGTTCTACGGCGGCCCGGTGTGGCGGGAGCACCGCGAGGTCGCCAACGCCACGATGATCGACTCGGACAACGTCCTGCTGCTCCGTCCGGCGCGCGAGGGGTCCGGTTTCGCGGTGGACGCTCGGGACCGGCCGCCGGTCGGGTCGACCGCGACGGGCGAGATCGTCACCGTGGTCGTCTACCACCTGCGGCCCGGGGGCGAGGACGGGATCGCTGACCTCTTCGACCGGGAGATCCGGCCGGCCGTGGCCGGGGCGGAGGTGCTGGCGACCTTCGTCACCCACCCCGGCCCGAACACGTTCCCTGCGCTCCCGGTGCGCGAGAACGAGAACGTCTTCGCCTGGTTCGCCCGCGGCGAGCTCGAGCGGCTGGACGTCCCCGACGAGCTCGACCGCCGGTTCACACGGGCGCCGGAAGTGCTCCGCCTCGCGCCGACGGCGCGCTCGCTCGTCTGAATCCGCGAAGTCATCACGCGATCACGGACTCTGATCGCGCGACTGCCGTGATCCGCCGCAAACGGCCTGGTTGAGCTGGTTTTTGGCCCATTCGACGCCGGAACGGGCCGCCTAACGATTTCCCACCCCTCCCGTCTAGGAGCACGTCAGTCAGCCATGAGCCATGCCACGGTCGACGTGGATGGAAAGGAGAACCGATGCACAAGAAGGTCTGGCTCTCGGGCGCGTTCGCCGCGCTCGGGGCCGCGATGCTCGTGGCGGCGGCGCTTGCCGGCCCGGCGACGAGCAGCTCGCAGCGGACCTCTGCCTCCGGGCAGAAGAAGGGCGGGACGATGAACATCAACGCGTCGGCCACCGACGTGGACTACATCGATCCCGGCCTCGCCTACGGGACGCTGTCGTGGCAGATCCTCGACTCGGTCTGCGAGAAGCTCGTCTACTACCCCGACAAGCCGGATCCGGTCGGGAGCAAGCTCGCCCCCAACGCCGCCGCCTTCCCGTCCGTGTCGAAGGACGGCAAGACGTACGTCTTCACGATCAAGAGAGGCATCAAGTCGAACACCGGTGAGACGCTGACGGCGGCCAACTTCGCCGCGGCGATCAACCGTGACCTGAACCCGAAGATGCAGTCGCCGTCGGTCCCGTTCATCGCGGGCGACAACGGCATCGTCGGCGCGCAGGCGGTCGCTGACGGCAAGGCCGCGGCCGCGTCGGGCGTGAAGGCCTCCGGCCAGAAGCTGACGATCACCCTGGCGAGGCCGGATGGGTCGTTCCTGTCGAAGATGGCGATGGACTTCTTCTGCCCGATCCCGAAGGGCACGCCGGTCAACGCCGACGGGATCAACACGTTCGCGTCGTTCGGGCCGTACTACGTCTCCAGCCGGCAGGTCGGTCGTCAGGCAATCCTCAAGTCGAACCCGAACTACCACGGCACCAGGCCGCACAACGTCGACACGTTCGTGTTCACGATGAACACGAACCTCGACCAGAGCCTGCTGCAGGTGAAGGCGGGCCAGGCCGACTACGACGCCGCAGGGCTTCCGTCGACGGCGCACGCCGACCTCGCGCAGCAGTTCGGCGTGAACAAGGGCCGCTACTTCGTCAGCCGCGGCCTGAACGTGGACTACATCGGGCTGAACACCTCCCGCGCCGCCTTCGGCAGCGTCGGGATGCGGAAGGCCGCGAACTACGCGGTCGACCGTCCGGCCCTCGTCCGTGTCCGCGGCAAGTTCGCGGGCTTCCGCAACGACCAGATCCTTCCCCCCGGCCTCGCCGGCTACAAGGACATCAAGGCGTATCCGATCAAGGGCGCCGATACGGCGAAGGGCAAGACGCTGGCCACAGCGGCCGGCGGCTGCAAGGACGTCACGCTCTACGCGGCCAACAGCTCGGTCGGCCAGCAGCTCGGCCAGGTCTTCAAATACAACCTGAGCCAGATCGGCTGCAACGTGAACGTGAAGCTCCTCCAGGGCTTCCAGATCTACATCGCCACGGGCACGAAGGGTGAGCCGTACGACGCGGCGTTCCTCGGCTGGTTTGCCGACTACGCCGACCCGTACGACTTCATCGACATCCTGCTCAACGGCGAGAACATCCACGAGGCCAACAACAACAACCTCGCCTACCTGAACGTTCCGGCGCTGAACAAGCAGATGGATGCCGCGAACGCGCTCGTCGGCGACAGCCGGTACGCCGCGTACCAGAAGCTCGACCAGGAGATCACCACGAAGTACGCACCCTGGGCGGCGTACGAGAACCGCAACATCCGTGAGTTCGTCTCCTCGCGCACGGGCGGCTATCTCTTCTCGGCCGGCCACGGCGCGGCCAACCTGAACACCTTCTACCTCAAGTAGGAGTCCCTCCAAGCGGGGCGCCGGGCCGATCCCGGCGCCCCGTCCTCCTTCCCCGTCGGAGGTCGACCGGATGGTTCGTTACCTGATCAGGCGCGTGCTCTGGGCGGTGCTGCTCTTCTTCGCCGTCACGATCGTCAGCTTCGTCCTCTTCTTCATCATTCCGGCCAACCCGGCCAAGCAGTTCGCGGGCAAGGGGGCGACGCCGGCGACGGTCGCGAAGGCCAAGCACTACCTCGGCCTCGACCGTCCCGTCTACATCCAGTACGGCAATTTCGTGAAGCGGCTCGTGATCCATGGGGATCTGGGCCACTCCTGGTACAACCGCGAGAGCGTCAACAGGGTGATCGGCGACGCCGCGCCCGTGACCGCTTCGCTCGTGATCGGCGGCGCGATCTTCTGGCTGCTGCTCGCCGTGCCGATCGGGGTGCTCTCCGCCCTACGGCCGCGGTCGCTCCTCGACCGGGGATCGATGTTGTTCGTGCTGTTCGGGATCTCGGCGCACCCGCTGTGGATCGGCCTGATCTTCGCGTACTTCGTCGGTTACCGGTGGCACATAACCCCGATCTCGAACTACGCCGACTTCTTCAATCCACCACCCGGGCAGCCGGGCGGCCCGGTGCAGTGGGCCTACCACCTGGTGCTGCCGTGGTGCACGTTCATGATCCTGTTCGCCGCCCTGTACGTGCGGATGATCCGGGCGAACGTGGTCGAGACGCTGAACGAGGACTACGTTCGCACCGCGCGCGCGAAGGGTGCGCCCGAGTCGCAGGTCATGCGCAAGCACGTCCTCCGGAACGCGATGCTGCCGATCGTGACCATGCTCGGCATGGACATCGGCCTCGCGCTCGGCGGCGCGATCTTCACCGAGACGATCTACTCGCTGCCGGGGCTCGGGCGGACGTCCGTGCAGGCGCTCGCCAACTACGACATCCCGACGGTGCAGGGCGTGATCGTCTTCGCGACGCTCGTGATCATCTCGTTCAACCTGATCGTCGACCTCCTCTACGCAGTGATCGATCCGCGGATCAGGCTGGCCTAGAGGCGCTCAGGCGGGGGGCTATACTGGCCGATGCTTCAGCCAGGCCCCCCGCCGACGTAGCTCAGCTGGTAGAGCACTTCACTCGTAATGAAGGGGTCCCCGGTTCGAGTCCGGGCGTCGGCTCTCACGAAAGCCCCGCTCAGACGGGGTTTTCTCACTTCTGACCCCGCGCCAAAGACGCCAGGGGGCAACGCAGGGGGCAACACAGGAGTCGCGGCGACCCATTTAGAGAGAGCGTTCCGGATCGACGCTTCTTGGCGTGTTCCTGTTGCATCAAGTGTTCACGTTCTTGGCCTAAGCAAGCGGTTTGCCCAGGAAAGCGATGGTCAGAGGGTTCTCCAGACGATGTGTTTGATGTGTGTTGTGTCCGGGATCCGTCGCTCGGAATCGCGTCAACACACGCGGACAGGCCCTGCCCCTTCAGTTACTCCTCAAACTTGTTCTCCGAGCACTCGCGACAGAGCACCGCCACCTCGGCGTCGTCGGTGAGATAGCCGCGCCAGCCTGCAGCTTTTCTGACCTCTCCGCTAGGCGGCGCTGCTCAGGGTCGATCTCAGTGATGTCGTGGACCTGATCAAGAGCTGCCTCCGCCCGAACGGGCGCGCTCCCTTATCGGCCGAGGGGGACGATCAGCTGCCGGTAGACGACGCGGCTGCGGGGCTGGCTGGCGATGTCCCAGGGCGAGCCGGGTCGGCCGTTGTAGTAGGCGAGCAACTCGACGCGGCGATGAGTTCGCACGAATGCGGCCATCTTGGCGACGAATCCGGGATCGTCGAAGCCCCAGTTCGCCCACTCGGCGATCGCGTACGGCTTGCGCGGATGAGCGACGTAGAGTTGCTCGTTAGCGTCCCAGGCGGCGCTGCCGCGAATGTTGTAGAGGTCGTCGGCGACGACGTCGACGTAGGAATCGCCCGGGTAGTAGGCGGCGGCGGTGTTACCGCTCACGTCCGGGCTACCGTAGCCTTGCGGGTTCCAGACGACCCGTACGCGCGAAACGGGGTTCGGGGTCAGATCGCCGGACGTGGGAGGTAGTCCGAGCCGCTTCAGCTTGGCGTTCACCGCCTGGAGCGGCCCTCCGTGGACGATGAGGTAGATCCGCGCGAACGCCTTCCTAAACGCGTCCGTCGAATGCGCCGGCCCCCGAGACGAACCGTCCTGGTTGAAGGCGCAGTAGTCGTTCCAGTGGCCGTTCATCTCTGGGAGCGGTCGGATGTAGACGCGCCCGCTGCGCTCCGCAACCGCATGGTTGACCTCGGCGAGGAAGGCGTCGCCGCGGCCAAGAGCAATATCGCGAGAGGTCAGGCTGCGACCCGTGTTGATGCCGAGCATCGGGATCTCGCCGAGCGAGTCGAGGATCCTCGCTACTGGACCTTGGCCCCAACCGGCGATCACGTGGCCGACCCGGGTTCGCTGCCCGGTCAACTGATCGAAGCGCTCCCTGCCCCCGAGCACTCCCAGAAGGACCGATTGGGCGTTCGTCTGGTGGCCGGCAGCCGCTCCGAACCCACCAAAGGTCGGTGCTGCGAATGCAAGGCCAGCGACCGAGGCCGCGACGAACACCCGAAGTGCCATTGTGCGAGACTAGCTCCCTTCGGGCCGCTGATCAACGGGCGGAAGCGGAGCGCGTCGAAGCGTGAAACGAAGAGGCGACCGCGGCGGGAGGGCGCGTCCTCACGGGCAGCGAACGCGATGGCTCCGTCCAATCGACCGTCCTCGCCAACGTGGCGTACGACATAAAGGCTGTGCCAACACGAGGGCAACCAGACCCACCGAGAATCACCGAAACGAGCTAGCTTTGGGCAAGGCTCAAACCCGCATTCCTCCTACTGAACCGAACGTGGCCGAAGCTCCCAAAGGCATCTCGTAATGAAGGGGTCCCCGGTTCGAGTCCGGGCGTCGGCTTTGCGAGCCTTCCCGGCAGTCCTCGCAGCGGCGCTGATCGCGACCGCGGCGGCCGGCGCCGCCGCGCCGCTCCATCCCGGTGCGCCGTTCGACGGGAAGTACGCCTACGCGTTGACGAAGCTCCAGGTCGACGCAGGCCCGAGGCCTGCGGGGTCGGCGACCCAGCGCGCGGTCGCGGAGCGCCTGGTCAAGCTGCTGCCGGGCGGGCACTTCGAGGCCGTCCCGGGCGGGCTGCGGAACATCGTCGGGCAGCTGCCGGGGAAGCTCCCGGCGATCCTCGTCGCGGCGCATTACGACACCACCGACGTGCCCGGCTACCTTGGCGCGAACAACAGCGCGACGGGTGTCGGGGCCGTGATCGCGCTGGCGAAGGCGCTGAAGACCGACAGGGCTCGCCCCGGGCAGCCGGCGGTGCGCTTCCTGCTCACCGACGGCGAGGAGGCGCCGACGGGCTTCACCGACTTCTACTCGGAGGGGCTGCGGGGCAGCAAGGCATACGCGGCCGCGCACGCGAAGGAGCTCCGCGAGGTGATCGTGCTCGACTTCATCGCGTTGCACGACCTTCGGTTGGTGCGCGACGCGACCGCGAACGTGCCCCTGTGGGCTCGGCTGCGTGCCGCGGCAGCAAGGGCGAAGACCGGCGCGATCTTTCCGCCCGCGAGCCAGGGGGCGGTGATGGATGATCACACGCCGTTCCTCCAGTCGAGCGTGCCGGCGATCGACCTGATCGACTTCCGCTACGCCTGCTGGCAGAAGCTGTGCGACGACCTCAGCCAGGTCTCGCAGGCGAACCTGCAGAAGGTCGGGACGACCGTGCTCGAGCTGATCCGCGCCGAGCGCGCCGCGGCTAGGTGAGGACGGCGATCGCGATCGCGGCGGGCACGATCACCCAGGCGAGCGTGGTCAGCAGGATCGCGATGATCGCGAACTTCCGGCTCTGATCCTTCGGCGGGTTGCCGCAGCCGCCGATCACCGTCCAGAGCGCCGTCAGCGGGCCACGCGTCGCCAGGCGGATCCGACGGCTCGCCATCGCGGCGCCGCGCAGGATGACCGTCGAGATCAGCCAGACGATCAGCCCGCCGACGACGAGCGTGATCGTCGCCACCACCCAGTTCCCGAGATCGAGGCCCTGGATCAGGCGCACCAGCGTGAGCACGATCGGGACGAGGATGCCGCCGATCACGAACGACGGCAGGCCCAGCGTCCGCCGGGAGAAGACGGCCATCAGTCCGTCCGCCTCGACGCGCGCACGGCGCAGCGTGTACCGCTCGTCGGTGCCGACCGGCGACTGCATGGCCCGGAGCCAGTAGAGGTTGCGCATCTCGGTCGAGACGCGCCTGAGGTGCGAGACGACCACGTAGCGCGCTGCGAGCTCCACCACGAACCGGCCGAAGAACTTCGGCCTGAGCCAGCGTGGGGTGACCGCCGACCGGTAGCCGTGCCGGCCGAGCGTCTCCAGCGACGCGACCGCGTGCCGATGGGCGGCCCAGAAGTCGTTCGGCTTGGCGAGGGGCGCCCGGACGGCGAGCTCGGCGAGCATCTCGCGCTCCTGCGGGCCGTGGAGGTCGAGCGTGTCGAGGAACGACGCGACCGCGTCGTCGCTCTCGTCGACGATCTGGACGCGCCCGACCCACTCGTCGACCTGGTCGAAGACGGACACGCCGGCTTTCCGTCTCCCCGGGATCGCCTACCCCCACCGGACGCGGGCGAGCTGCACGACCGACAGCGTGAACAGCGCGAGCCCCACGGCCAGGAAGCCGAGCTTGATCGAGTAGCGCCGCGTCACGCTGGCGATGCCGTACAGGAAGAGCGCAGACGCGATCAGCACCTCGACGAGCGTGTACCGGTTGCTCTTGTTCTCGTTCGTCTTGGCTTCCGCGAAGAGCTCGTTCTGGCCGTCCTTCGCCTCTTTGAACAGCGTCGTCGCCTTCTTGTCGAGCTCCGCTCCCCTCGCGAACTCCGGAATCGCGAAGTACGGATCCTGCTCGACGAAGGGGGAGTTGTATTTCTTCGTGTTGTTGCCCTTCGTCCACCACATGACCATCTTCGAGAGCGTCTCGTCCATCAGCGTCGTCTGGATGTAGGCGGGGAAGGTGTAGTCGCCCGTCTTCGTCCCCTGGTAGGCGTCCTTTGCGTACTCCTGGAAGATCGCCTCGTACTGCACCAGCCGCTGGTTGCCCTGGTTGTAGAAGAGGCTCGAGTCGCCGGCCGCCCGGATTCCCTCGTTGAACTTCTCGTTGGCCAGTTGGATGCCCTCGTTGAAATGCGAAATGGAGTGGCTCTCGGACACGTGGCCGAAGTAGGCAGCGCCGGCGCCGACGATCGCGGCCAGGCCGAGGAGGACGGCGATGATGAGCTCGATCCGGAAGCGCCAGATGTGCCTTTCGGGCTCCGAATGGTCGTGTTCGACGTGAGGCATATGCGTGTGCCCGGACATCGACGCGCCGACAGTAGCGTGGGCTCCGGTCGGCTCCAGTACCCTCAGACCCATGAAGAGGCTGCTCGCCGCCGGTGCCGTGGTCGCGATCGCAGCCGGCGCCGGATCGGCCGCGCTGACGCTCCGCGGCGGGAGCGAGCAGGCGGCGGCCGCGTCCGTGACGCTGCTTCCGGTCGCCGACGCGATCCGCGCCTCACAGCCGCTCGGCCGCATGCCCGCCGGCCGCACCGTGCACCTCACCGTCGCGCTTCGCGCCGGGCAGCCCCCGGCTGCGCCCGGGCTGCGCGTCGCCTGGCACCCGGGCGACCCGGTCGCCGCGCTCGACGGTCCCGCCGCGGCCGCGGAGTCGCTCTTCCGCGTCTCGCTCGACCGCTACGTCGGTCCCGGCGGCCGCGCGTTCTACGCCGCCGACCGCGCGCCGACGCTGCCCGCCGGCATCACCGGCGTCACCGGGCTGGAGAACTGGACGCGCGGACGTCACCACGGGATCCGCCCCGGCGGGTTCAGCCCGGCCGACACGGTCGCCTTCTACAACATCGCTCCGCTGCGGCGCGCGGGCCTCGACGGCGCCGGCGAGACGATCGTGCTGCCGGAGCAGTACGACCCGAAGATGGCGCCGGCGATCGACCGCGACCTGGCGGCGTGGGCGAAGCGCTACGGGCAGCCGCCGTTCGGCGTCGAGTACCGGTCGGACAAGAGCTGGGGCTCCGTCAACCACGACATCGCGCAGGGGGCGCTCGGCGAGGTCGCACTCGACCTCGAGGTGATCCACGGCATCGCCCCGAAGGCGAAGCTCGTCGTCTACCTGATCGCCGACGACCCGAACCTCTGGCCGCGCAGCGAGGCGGCAATGCTGCGGGAGCATCCGCAGGCGATCATCAGCGACAGCTACGGCTTCCCCGAGGTGCTGATCCCGAACCGGTCTGTCGCCAACGTCCAGCAGGCGCCGTGGGCGCAGGCGGCGCGGCAGGGGATGACGCACTACGTCGCCTCCGGCGACCTCGGGGCGTGGGACAACGGCCAGAGCGAGGCGCTGACCGTCGACTTCCCGTCGGCGCTGCCCGACGTCACCTCCGTCGGCGGCACGACCGCGTTCATGAACAACGCCGGCGGCTACCTGCGCGAACTCGCGTGGGGCAGTCCGCTCTCCCAGTCCGGCGCCGGCGGCGGGCTGAGCCGGTACTGGCAGAAGCCGTCGTGGCAGTTCGGCCCCGGTGTGTCGGAGACCTGGTCGACGGGCGGCCGCCAGGTGCCCGACGTTGCCGCGGCCGCCGACTCGAGCACCGGCTACGCGCTGGTCTTCGGCGGCAAGCAGCACCAGGTCGGCGGCACGTCAGCCGCCGCGCCGTTCTGGGCGGGGATCACCGCTCTGATCAACCAGGGGCTGCGCAAGGAGGGCCTGCGGCGCGTCGGCTTCGCCAACCCCGCCCTCTACACAATCGCCCGTTCGACGCCGGGCGTCTTCCACGACATCACCGGCGGCAACAACCTGTTCTACCCCGCCGGGCAGGGCTGGGACTTCGTCACCGGCTGGGGCACCCCCGACGTGACGAAGCTCGCCGCCGCCTGGGAGGCGTACGTCAAGTCCGGCAAGAAGTAGGGCGGCTCAGCCCGGCCAGCGGAGCTGCGCGAGGGCGTAGTCGAGCACCGGCGCGTCGGGCATCCCGGTCGGGATGTCGCCCGTCACTCCCCGGTCGTACCAGTCGCCTGCGGTGACGACGAGCGCGAGGTTGCCGCGCCGCGCCGCGACGACCGCGAAGCGGACGCGTGCCGCCGACCCGCCGCCGGAGCCGGGCACCATCGTCCCTCCGTAGAGCGTCCCGACCCCGTTGACGCCGCCGATGTGGGCGCCGCGGATCGGGCCGATTGCCTTCAGATCGGGGAACGTCTGCGGGTCGAAGGCGCGGACGCGATCCGTGATCAGCTGCGCGAGGGCGGTGCTCGACCCCGTGCGGATCTCGAAGAAGCCGCCGTCGTCGGTGTCGAACGCGGCCTTGCCGCCGTGCGGCTTCCACGACGCCGGGTAGCGCACGACGAAGCCCGCCGGGCTCCGGAACGAGCGCTCCTCGGGCGAGGCGAGGTCGGTGTCGTCGCCGGACGCATGCGCCGCCGGCGGCGGGCAGTTGAGCACGCACTGCTTCTTCGGGCCCGAATGGGCGAGCGACGTGGCGAGTGCGGCGAATGCGCCGATGACGATCACCGTCACGGCGGTGACGACGGCGAAGACCCAGGGTGGGATCCGGTGCTCGGTCATGCGGTCGCCGGACGGAGGTGGTTGGAGACGGCGGTCATGGCCAGCCCGCAGGCCGGGCAGAAGCCCTGCGCGAGCACCTGCTGGTGGCAGTGCGGGCACCACCGCTCGGTCTCGCCCAGTTCGAGCGCCTCCTCGAGCAACGCCTCGTGCAGCACCAGCCGCATCGCGATCAGCAGCGCGGCGACGACCAGCCCCTGCCAGGCGAGGATGACCACCTGTGACCAGCCGTGGTTGACGAAGAGTTGCGAGACGAGGGTGAACGCGATGTGGGCAACCGGCGCGAGCACGAACGCGCCGAGCACCAGCGGGCTGATCTTCCCGCGTCCGAGACGCCAGAGGCCGGCGGTGACGAGCCCCGTCGTCGAGCCCTGCATCAGCGGCAGGAAGACCGCCGTCGAGATCAGCGGATAGATCCAGCTGCCGGGTGTCGAGCGCACGGGCAGGTCGGCGATTACATCGGAGAAGCGCACGAACGTCTCGCCGACGCCGAAGCCGAGCCCGGCGCAGACGCCGAAGACGAGTCCGTCCATCGTCTCCGGGAAGGCCGGCCGGCGGCGCAGGATCAGCGCCGGCAGCGGCTTCACGGCCTCCTGGATCAGCGGCACGATCACGCCGATCAACAGCAGCGTCGAGCCGGTGACCGTCACTGCGAACCGGCCGTCGCCGACCCAGCGGTCGGTTGCGATCGTCACCGCGACGCCGAGCCCGACGCCGCCGACGACGAGCAGCGCCAGCGTCCGCAGCGGTTCTGCGCGGTACACCTGTGCCTCGTACAGGTAGAGGAGATAGAGCATCGGCAGCAGCAGCGCCGAGACGCACAGCGCCGCGGTGATCAGGCCGAAGAGGAAGAGCACGAAGATCCCGGCGAGCCCGCCGGCGAAGACCCACCGGAACTCGTGCACCTTCCGGTGGCCGAGGTGGGGGAACAGCGTGGTGAAGACGCCGGGGTGGTAGACGTGCTCGCCCGGGTGCGCGGCGAACCGGTTGGTGCGCGCTGATCCGGGCGGCCCCTGGTGGGCGCCGCAGTTCGTGCAGAAGGCCCCGTCAGGGGCTTCCTCGGCGCAGTGTTCGCATTGCATCGGGGACGCCGATGCTACCGCGCCGACGTCCTACAGACGAACGCCCCAGCGCACCGGCCCCGCCGCCGAGCAGCGAGTTGGCCAACGGCATCGCCGAGCCGTCGGTGCCGGCGCGGCTCGCCACCGCCAGCCAGGCGAATGCGGCCAGGGGAACCAGCCAGATCAGTAATGTGCGCCACGGAATGCGCATTGCACTCGCCCTCGTTTTCGCCCTTCTGTGCACAGCACCTCTTGCATGGGCGCAGAAGGCGATCGACATAACCCCGTACTACATCGCCGGAATCCACCTCGGCATGAGCCAGACGCAGGCACGCGCGCTGATGACGAAGCCCGTGCGGGTCGACCGGCTCGAGGACGGCTATCTGCGCCTCGTCTCGCAGCGGCAGAAACTCGAGAGCTACTTCCGCACCGGCACGAAGGGCGTCGCCGTCGTCACCACCTGGAACCGGACGCTCCAGACCGATGAGCAGATCGGCCCGTGCTCGACGGTGGCTGCGCTGAAAAGGGCCTACGGGAGGCGGCTCGTCCCGTTCAAGCAGGGCGGCCGCGCCGTCGCCTACCGCGTCGGCAACCTGATCTTCACGGTCGAGGGCGGGAAGAAGGTCGGCGTGGTCGCGCTCGGCCGCGGTACGGCGGCGGTCTACGTCGCGTTGAACGCGACCGAGTGCACCTAGCCGTTGTTTGAATAGGCGGGTGGATCCCGCCGTCGTCGCCGCCCGGGCGCGGACCGAGAACTTTCCCGTCGCCTCGCTGCTCTTCCCCCGTGCGCTGCGCCCGCACCTGCGCGCGGTCTACGGCTATGCCCGGCTCGTGGACATCCTCGGCGACGAGGTCGAGGGCGACCGGCTCGCGTTGATGGACGAGCTCGAGGGCGAGGTCGAGGCCTGCTACGCGGGCTCGCCCTCCTGGCCCGTCATGCAGCAGCTGCAGCCGACGATCCGCGAGTTCGATCTTCCGCGAGAGCCGTTTCTGCGCCTGATCGAGGCGAACCGGATGGACCAGCAGATCGCCGAGTACGCGAGCTGGGACGACCTGAAGCACTACTGCGTCCACTCGGCCGATCCGGTCGGGCGGCTCGTGCTCGGGCTGCTGCGGCGCGCCGATGACGCCTCGCTCGTGCGCTCGTCGGACGACGTGTGCACCGGGCTCCAGCTCGTCAACTTTCTCCAGGACGTCCCGCGCGATCTCGAGCTCGGTCGTGTCTACCTGCCGGCCGAGGATCGTCGCCGCTACGACGTCGAGGTGCTCGACGCGCCGAGCGAGCCGCTGACGCGGCTGCTCCGCTTCGAGGCCGACCGCGCCCGGGGGCTGCTCGCGGCCGGCCGTTCGTTGCAGCGGGCGATCGGGGGCCGGCTCGGGCGGGGGGTCGGGCTCTTCGCACGCGGCGGCCTCGCCGCGCTCGACGCCCTCGAGGACGCGGGCTGGGACGTCTTCACGCAGCGCCCGCGGCCGTCGCGGCTGCGTCTGGCGCGGGAGGCGTTCCGGCGATGAGAGACGAAGTCGAGCAGGCGTACGCCGAGGTCGAGCGGCTCACGCGCGAGCGGGCGCGGAACTTCGCGTACGGGATCATGGTGCTGCCGAAGCCGAAGCGCCGTGCGATCGCGGCGATCTACGCCTTCGCGCGCGAGGTCGACGACATCGCCGACGGCGACGCGCCCGCCGACGAGAAGCGCACGCGCCTCGAGGAGCTCCACCGGCGGCTCGACCTCCCGCCCGACGGCGAGGCGATGTGGATCGCGCTCGCCGACGCCCGCGAGCGCTTCCCGATCAAGGGCCGGGCGCTACACGACTTCATCGACGGCGGGCTGATGGATCTCGACCGGCAGCGCCACGAGACGTTCGACGACCTGCGCGCCTACTGCGCCCACGTCGCCGGCGCCGTCGGGGTCGCGTGCATCGGCGTCTACGGCGCCGACCAGCCGCAACGGGCGGAGGCGCTCGGCATCGCCCTCCAGTTGATCAACGTGATGCGCGACGTCAAGGAGGACTGGGAGCTCGGGCGCGTGTACCTGCCCCAGGACGAGCTCGCCTCGTTCGGCGTCGGCGAGGACGACATCGCCGCCGGCCGGCTGTCTCCGGCCTGGCAGGCGCTGATGGCGTACCAGTCGGCTCGGGCCAGGACGTACCTCGCGGAGGGGCTGACGCTGCTGGGCTACCTCGACTATCGCAGCGCCGCCTGCGTCGGCACGTTCGCCGGCCTGTACCGGGCGACCCTGGAGCGGATCGAGGCGAGCGGCTTCGACGTCTTCGAAGCCAGGCCGAGCCTCTCGACCGCGACGAAGCTGCGCATCGTCGCGAAGAACCTGCTGTGAGCGCCAATGTCCACTTCGGACATGGCAGGGGTCTGACCCCTGTCATGTCCGAAACGGCCAAAGAGTCGGCGACAAGAGCGTGACGATTCGTCCACAGGGGCGCAAGGTGGTGGTTGTCGGTGGTGGGCTCGCCGGGCTCGCGGCGGCGCTCGAGCTGGTCGACGCCGGGCACGACGTCGTGCTGCACGAGGCGCGGCCGACGCTCGGCGGTGCGGTGCAGACACTGCCGGAGCGCGACGGCGACCCGCCGCCTCCACCCGACAACGGCCAGCACATCGCGCTCGGCTGCTTCGAGGCGTACACCCGGTTCGTCGCGCGCATCGGCAAGGACGGTGCGCTCCGCCGCGAGCCGCTCGCGCTGCCGGTGATCGACGAGCACGGCAGGACGGCGATCGTTCGCCCGGGTCTCCGCCTGCTCGCCTACTCGCACCTTTCGCTGTCGTCGCGGCTGCGGATCGCGCGTGTGACACTTCGGTTACGGGGTCTGGCACCGTCAGAACACTGTGACGAGACGTTCGCGGATCTGCTCCGCCGGCTCGGGCAGCGGCAGGAGGAGATCGACCGCTTCTGGGACGTCTTCATCCGCCCGGCGCTCAACCTGCCGTGCGACGAGGCCGGCGCCGACTACGGGATCTTCACCGTGCAGACCGCGCTTCTCGGTGATCGGCACGCCGGCGACCTGCTGCTCCCGGTCGAGCCGCTCGGCGAGATGCACGGCGCCGCGGCCGGCCGCGCGCTCGGCGGACGTCGTCCGGCTCGAGTCCCGCGTCGAGAGCCTCGACGATCTCGACGCCGACGCCGTGATCCTCGCGGTGCCCGCGCCCGAGGCGGCACGCCTGCTCGGCGAGGAGCCGCCCGCGCTCGAGGACTCGCCGATCGTCAGCGTCCACCTGCTCGTCGATCGGCCGATCCTGCCTCACCGCCTCGCCGCGCTGCTCGACTCGCCGGCCCACTGGGTCTTCGACCGCGGCGCGCTCACCGGCCACCAACCGCCGGACGGCGGCCAGTACCTGACCGTCGTCTCGAGCGGCGTCCCCGACCTGCTCGAGATCCGGGGCAAGGGCCTGGTCGATCTGATGGCGGACAGCCTGACCGGCCGGCTCGGCCCGGCGGAGCTGCTCTGGTCGCGCGTCTCCCGCGAGCCCCGCGCGACCTTCGCCGCGCGCCCCGGGACGCGTAGATTGCGCTGGGACATGCGCACCAGCAGGGAGAACGTCTACCTCGCCGGCGCCTGGGTCGCCTCCGACTGGCCGGCGACGATGGAAGCGGCGGTCCGCAGCGGCGTGGCGGCCGCGAAGGCGGCAGCCGAGTGAGCGCCACGGAGACCCTGACCCGGCTCGACACCGCGGTCGAGAAGGCGACCGCCCGCATGCTCGAGCTCCAACACCCAGGCGGCTGGTGGGTCGGCGAGTTGGAGTCGAACGCGACGATGATCGCCGAGCACCTCTTCTGGCTGCACGTCCTCGGCCTGCGTGACCCCGACACCGACCGCCGCCTCGCCAACGACCTGCTCGCCCGGCGCCGTGACGACGGCACCTGGTCGAACTGGTTCGAGGGCCCCGCCGACCTCTCGACGACGATCGAGTCGTACGTCGCGCTGAAGATGGCCGGCGTCGACCCGGGCCGACAGACCCTCGACTACATCCGCCGCGAGGGCGGCATCGCGCGCAGCCGCGTGTTCACGAAGTGCTTCATGGCGCTGCTCGGCCACTGGCCGTGGCAGCGGATCACGCCGATCCCGCCCGAGCTGATCCTGCTCCCGCCGAGCGCCCCGTTCTCGATCTACAACTTCGCCTGCTGGGCGCGGCAGACGGTCGTGCCGCTCTCGGTGGTCTGGGCGCTCCGCCCGGTGCGCCACGCCCCCGTCGAGCTCCGCGAGATCGGCGCCCGTCCCGGCGAGACGAAGCGCCCCCTGCGCCCGAGCCCGGTCCGCCGCCGCGCGCTCGCCGCCGCCGAGCGCTGGGTGAAGGAGCGCCAGGAGGCCGACGGCTCGTGGGGCGGGATCCAGCCGCCGTGGGTCTGGTCGATCGTGATGCTCGCGGCGCTCGGCCGCGGCTTCGAGGACGACACGCTCCGCCGCGCGGTCGAAGGTTGGGGCTCGTTCATGGTCGAGGACGGCGACCGCCTTCGGCCCGAGGCGTGCCAGTCGCCGGTCTGGGACACCGGCCTCGCCGTGATGGCCCTCCGAGCCGCCGGAGTCCCCGCCGACCACCCGCAGCTCCGCAAGGCCGGCGAGTGGCTCCTCGAACGAAGAGGTGACGACGAAGGGCGACTGGGCGATCCGTCGCCCCGACCTCGCCCCCGGCGGCTGGGCGTTCGAGTTCGAGAACGACCTCTACCCGGACGTCGACGACACCGCCGTCGTCGCGATCGCGCTCCGCGAGCTCGGCATGGGCGAGGACGCGGTCGAACGCGGCCTCGACTGGATCGAGGGCATGCAGTCGGCGAACGGCGGCTGGGGCGCCTTCGACGCCGACAACTCGAGCCACTGGCTGTACAAGCTGCCGTTCTGCGACTTCGGCTACGTGATCGACCCGCCGAGCGAGGACGTCTCCGCCCACGCGCTCGAGGCGCTCGCCCCCGAGCAGCGGTACGGCGACTCCATCGCCCGCGGGCTCGAGTACCTCGTCCGCGAGCAGCAGTGGGACGGCTCCTGGTGGGGCCGCTGGGGCGTCAACCACGTGTACGGCACCGGCGCCGCGCTGCCCGCCCTGGAGGCGTGCGGGTTCGAGCCGGATCACCCGGTCATGACCAAGGCGGTCGCCTGGCTGGACTCGGTGCAGCAGGCGAGCGGCGGCTTCGGCGAGGACATCCGCAGCTACCACGAGACGACCATGCGCGGCCGCGGCGTCACCACTGCTTCACAAACGGCCTGGGCGTTACTAGGCTACGTTTCAGCAGGCGAAGCGCAGAGAGGGTCGGCTTCGAGAGCGGCGGACTTTCTGTGTGCGGAGCAAGAGGCGAACGGCGATTGGACTGAGGCGCACTACACCGGAACCGGCTTTCCAACCGATTTCATGATTCGCTACCACCTCTACCGACTCCACTTCCCGCTCATGGCCCTTGGCCGCCTCAGAGAAAGGCTCAACGCATGAAATTCCCGCTGCGCTCGACGGTCCAGATCGGCAAGTACGTCGCCACGCAGAAGCGCAAGGGCGAGATCTACCCGCTCGTGCTGATGCTCGAGCCGACGCTTGCCTGCAACCTGGCGTGCATCGGCTGCGGGAAGATCCGTGAGTACGAGTCGAACAAGGCGCGCCTCTCGGTGGACGAGTGCATCGACGCGGGCGTCCAGTGCCCGGCGCCGGTCGTCTCGATCTGCGGCGGCGAGCCCCTGATCTACAAGGGGATCGAGGACGTCGTCGCCGGGATGCTCGAGATGCGGAAGAACATCGACCTCTGCACGAACGCGCTCAAGCTGCAGGAGTACCTCGACGTCTTCAAGCCCGATCCGCGGCTGACCTTCGTCGTCCACCTGGACGGCATGCGCGAGATCCACGACTACGTGTGCGACTACCCGGGCCTCTGGGACGTCGCCGTCGCCGCGATCAAGGACGCGCGTGAGGCCGGCTTCCGCGTCACGACGAACACGACGGTGTTCAAGGAGAGCCAGGTCGACGACATCGTCGAGATGATGGGCTACCTGACCAACGAGGTCGGGATCGACGGGATGCTGATCGCGCCCGGCTACCAGTACTCGCAGATCGACCCGGCGCTGACGATGACGCGCGACGAGCACGAGGCGAAGTTCCGCGAGATCCGCTCGGCAGTGCGCAAGCACGGCTACCGCTGGCTCGCGAGCCCGGTCTACCAGGACTTCCTGACGGGCGACCGCAAGCTCGCCTGCGCACCGTGGGGCTCGATCACGCGCAACCCGTACGGCTGGAAGGGCCCCTGCTACCTCCTCACCGACGGGATCTTCCCGACCTACGACGCCCTGCTCGAGAACATCGACTGGGAGTCGTACGGCCCGGGGAACGACCCGCGCTGCGAGCACTGCGGGATCCACTCCGGCTTCGAGCCGGCGGCGGCATTCGCGGCGACCTCGAGCGTCAAGGACACCGTTCGGAGCATGGCGTGGACGCTGACGGGCTGACGTACGCCTGTGCGACCGGCTCGGAGGAGCGGGCCGCGCGCAAGGCGGGTCATCGCACCGCTCTGGTCGGCGTTCGCGTCTCGCGCGGGACCCCGGCCGGCGCGCTCGTCTCGTTCGGCGTCGCCGGCGGACTGAACGGCTCGCCGATCGGCACGGTGATCGACGCCACCCGGGTGATCGACGAGTCGGGCACGGTGCTCTGGGAGGGCGAGGGCCTGGGCGTCGGCAAGCCCGGGACGATCCTCGCCGTCGACCGCCTGATCGACGACCCGGCCGAGCTCCGCCGGCTGCACGAGACGACCGGCGCGGCCGCCGTGGACATGGAGAGCGGCGTGCTCGCCGCCACCGGCCGGCTGCGCGGCTGCGTGCGCGCGATCAGCGACAGCCCGGACGAGCCGCTCGGCCCGCTCGGCAGCGCGGTCTCGCTCGACGGCCGCGTCCGCCCGCTCGAGTTCTTGAAGGCGCTCGTCTCGTCGCCGTCCGGCACGACGCGCGCACTGCGCAACATCCGCCGCGCGCTGAAGGCCCTGGAGGGCACGCGCTGATGGGCCGCGTCCTTCTTGCCGCGCCGCGCTCGTTCTGCGCCGGCGTCGACCGCGCGATCGAGATCGTCGAGAAGCTGCTCGAGCAGCACGGCGCGCCGATCTACGTCCGCCACCACATCGTCCACAACGACCACGTCGTGCGCCGCCTCGAGGGGCTCGGCGCCGTGTTCGTCGACCACGAGGACGAGATCCCGGCCGGCGCGATCTGCGTCCTCTCCGCCCACGGGGTCGCCCCGGCGGTCGTCGAGAACTGCGAGCGCCGCGGCCTCAAGGTCGTCGACGCGGTCTGCCCGCTCGTCTCGAAGGTGCACGCCGAGGCGAGGCGCTACGCCGACAGCGGCCACCTCGTCGCGCTCGTCGGCCACCGGGACCACGTCGAGGTGATCGGGACGATGGGCGAGCGGCCCGACTCCACGGTCGTGGTCGAGTCGCCGGAGGAGGCGCGCGCGCTGGCGGTCAACGGCAAGCCGGTCGCCGTCATCACCCAGACCACGCTCTCGCTCGACGACGTCGCGCCGATCGTCGACGCGCTCGGCGAGCACGTCGGCACGTCGCTGAAGCGGCCTGCCGCCGACGACATCTGTTACGCGACCCAGAACCGGCAGGACGCGGTCAAGGAGATCGTCGCGCAGGGCGCGACCCTGATCCTCGTGATCGGCTCGCCGACGAGCTCGAACGCCCAGCGGCTGGTCGAGGTCGCCCAGACCCGCGGCGCCGAGGCGACGCTGATCGACGACGAGGACGCGATCGACGCCACCCTGCTGGGCGGGCACGAGACGGTCGGCCTCACCGCCGGCGCCTCGACGCCCGAGGAGCTCGTCCAGGCCGTGCTCGGCAGGCTCGCCGATGCGGGCTACGACGACCACGCGGAGATCACGGTCGCCCGCGAGGACGTCCACTTCCGCCTTCCCCGCCAGGTGGCCGCCCGGTGACGTCCGTCCAGATCCCGCACTCCGTCGCCGCCGCGCTGCCGACGCTGTCGGTGTTCGACATCACCAACGAGGTCTCCCGCGACGTCGCCGCCGGCGCGGTGCAGAGCGGGATCGCCTACGTGACCGCGGCGGTGCCGACCTCGCTCGTCCGCGTCAGCGAGCGCGAGTCGGGCTTCTTCTGCGACGTCGAGGCGCTGCTCGAGGGCCTCGTGCCCGGCGCCCGCGCCGACCGCGAGCGCATGCTGCTCGCCCTCCTCGGCCCGCGCACCGAGCAGATCCCGTTCGACGGCGGCCGTCTCTGTCTCGGCCAGTGGCAGCGGGTGCTGCTCTTCTGCCTCGACGGCGACACGCGCGCCGAGTACACCCTCACACTGTTGGGGTGAAGCTCTCGCTGCTGGTTGCCGCGCTGGCGCTCGTCGCGGTGTCGGGCGCGGGCGGCGGCGGCAGCGCGACGAAGACGATCGGCACGCGGGGCGCCGTCGTCTCGATCTCGGCCGACGGCGGCACCGTCGCGATCCACGCAGCCGTAACGGGAGACCCCGACTGCGACTCGGGCTCGGCCTGGACGCCCGCGACCGGCAAGGTCGTGCGGTTCCAGGACACCCCGTGCGGCAAGCGCGCCAGCCAGAAGCAGTACGACTCGCTCACCCTCGGCGGCAGCCGCGCCGTCTGGACGGACTACGACTACGGGAACCACGCGTACTGCAACGGCCCCTACGTCGCGACGCTCGCCAAGCCGAAGCCGGTCGGTTCCGGCGTCTGCCCCGACGAGCCCGACAACTCGGACATGTACTGGGAGTTCGCGGGTGACGGCACGCTGCTCGTCGCGCGCTCCTATTTCCTCTGTGAGGCGAGTTGCCCGCCCGACTACGACCGGACGTACGACGACGAGGTGACGATCTGGCGGGTCGGGACCGGGTTGACCAAGCTTCTCGCTGCGAAGGACGACACGAAGCTCCTCGACGTGGACGCGGGGCGGATCCTCCTCCGCGACCCGTCGAAGAAGCTGCTCGTGCTCGACGCGGGCGGGAAGCAGGTGGCGGCCCTGGCCGTCGACGCGAAGTCCGCGTGGCTGAACGGCCCGTCCCAGGTGTCCGTGCCGTCGGGGACGATCCTGCGCACGTACGACGTCGCCACGGGCAAGCTCGCCGAGACCTGCACGATGAAGAAGGGCGCCCATCTGCAGGACGTCGAGAACGGGACGGCCGTGTATCTGGCCGCAGGTGAGGTACATCTCCTGACGATCGCAACCAACCGCGATCGGGTCGTCGCGAGGCAGAAAGGGCTGATCCAGGCCGATCTCGAGCCGCAGGGGCTGTTCTACGCGTACAACGTGCCGGGCGGTGGCTCGAAGCCGGGGCGGGTCACGTTCGTCCCCGCCTCGCAACTGTCGAAATAGCAGCGATTTCGGAGTACCATCTGCCGATGGATCGGGCGCGTAGGCACCAGCGCCTTCTGTCGGCCCTCGCGTTCGGGCTGCTCGCGCTCGTCGCCGAGCTCCTGGGCCGCAGCCTCACGCATCGCGTGGACCTCGGCCGCCACGTGGCGGCGCCGAGCTACGCGCACACCGACTACTACCCGATCCTGCTCGCGGTCGTGAAGGTCGGGATCGCGCTGATGCTCGCCCGGCTCGTCTGGCGCGTGATCCGGGCCCGCTCGGCCGAGCGGAGCGCGCTGCAGCTGCTCGGCGGCGCGGCCCGCCTGCCGCGCGTCCGCGTGCAGCTGTCGCTGCGACTCTGCCTCCTGTTCTTCCTGCTCACCTCGGGGATCTACCTCGTCCAGACCGACGCGGAGCGTGCGGAGGTCGGCCGCTGGCCGCTGCTCGCCCCGTGGCTCCACTCGTCGGCCCTGCCGGCGTTCGCCGTCCTCAGCGTCGTGTGCGCGATCGTCTGGCGTGCGGTTCGCGCCTGGCTCGCCGACTACGAGGAGCACGCCCTGGCCACGGTCGCCCGGGCGCTGCGCCTGGCCGGCCGGGCGCCCCTGCCTCTTCCCCGGCCGCGGGCCGGTCTCGTCATTCCGCTGCGGCGGATCTTCGGGCTCTCGTTCGAGAGCCGGCCGCCTCCGCTCGTCCCCGGCTAGCTCCCGCGGACCGAGTCCGCGGGCGATTCGTCGACCGCCGAACCGGAGGCAACGAAATGACGCAGTACGCAACCGAACTTTCACGTACCCGTACCCGACCGCTCCGCGCGGGCGCTGGCCGTGCTCTCGCTCGGCCCGCTCGCGGTCGTCGTCGCGCATCGCGTGGGCGTTCCTCCAGCCGTGGCGGCTGACCCTGCTCGACCCGGACGGCCAGGGCTTCTGGTGGCTCGTGGTCGAGCCGCCGCTGCTCGTGATCGCCGCCGGGCCTGCTCTTCCACGTGTTCGTCGCCCGCCCGCTCGTCCACCGATCTGGAGGCGACGGAGTAATGCAGCCGCCTGCCGAGCACGTCCACTGGCTGTTCGCGACCGGTGCGCTCTTCCTCGGGCTCCTGATCCTGGCCGAGGCGATCGTCGGCCGCGAGGTCTGGTGCCGCCGCAAGTGGAGGGCGTACCTGTGGCCCGCGGTGCTCTTCGGCCTCGGCGTCCTGATGTGGCCGGTGATGGTGTTCTTCACGAACTCGACCGTGCACATGCTCGCCCACTCGGCGTGGGCGCAGATGATGATGCTCGCCGGCGCCGCCGAGCTCGGGCTCGTCAGCGGGAAGCTGAAGAGCGAGTGGTGGAAGCTGTGCGTGCCCGCCGCGTTCGCCGTCGCGGGCGCGGCGTTCCTGATCCACGAGGCGAACCCGTGGCTCTACTCGCGCTCGGCGTTCGTGCACCACGCGTGCGGGTGGATCCTGCTGATCGGCGCGCTGTTCCCGCTCGGGGCGGCGTTCAAGCCGCGCTCGCTGCTGTTCGGTACCGGCTTCGCGGTCGTGTTCATCGCGGCCGCGGTCGCGCTCTTCAGCTCCCGCGACGTTGCACCTGTGTTCGGGCACCTCAGCCCCTCGGCGGGGGTGGCGCACCGGTGAAACGACTCCTGCTCGTCGCCGCCGTCGTCGCGCTGGCGCTCCCGGCGAGCGCGTCGGCGCACGCGACGCTGCTGCAGATGTCCCCCGCTGTCGGTCAGCGGCTGGCCGCGTCTCCGCACGTCGTGCGGCTGACGTTCGACCAGAGCGTCACGACGCTGCCGAACGGGATCCGCGTCTACGACGCGAGGGGGCGGCTCGTCTCGGGCGCGGCGCACGGCGCGGCGGACTCCCCACGCGCGATCGAGGTGACGCTGCAGCGGCTCCCGAGGGGCGCGTACACCGTCCGCTGGAGCGCGATCTCGAACGACAGCCACGTCGGGCACGGCGTGTTCACGTTCGGCGTCCGCGTGAAGGCCCCGGCGCTGAGCCAGGCGTACGGCGCGACCGGCCCGACGACCTCCGAGCACATCGTCCGCTGGCTGTACTTCATCTGCCTCGCGCTGCTGACGGGCGGTCTCGGGTTCCGGCTGTTCGTGCTTCGCGGCGACATCACGCCGGAGGTGGAGCGGCGGTTCTACCGGCTCACCGGCGTGGGCGTGGTCGCCGCGCTCGAGGTCGGGATCGTCGCGTTCCTGCTGCGGGCGCAGGACGCGCTCCAGCTGCCGTTCACGTCGTTCCTGTACGGCGACCTGTCGCCCTTCGCGCACGACACCCGGTTCGGCGAGGCGTTCGTGGTGATGGAGCTCGGCTTCGCGTTCGTGGCGGCGCTGCTGTTCCTGGCCTGGCTGACCGAGCGGCAGTGGCTGCTCTGGCCGGCGTTCCTGCTCTCGCTCGGCCTCGGCTCGGGTCTCTCGCTGGCGAGCCACCAGTCCGACGACCGGGGCTGGCTGCCGTCGTTCGCCGACTGGCTGCACCTGTCGGCGGCGACGCTCTGGATCGGCGGGCTGCTCTCGCTCGGTCTGGTCGTCTGGCGCGACCGCGGCCTGCGCCGGACGGCGTTCTGGCGGTTCTCGGAGATCGCAGGGCCGCTGGTCGCCGTGGTCGTGGTCGCCGGCGTCTACATGACGTACCGGCGGCTTCCCGCCGTGCACGACCTGTGGAGCGTCGGGTACGGGCAGCTCCTGACGGTGAAGCTCGGCCTCGTGTCGCTCGCCCTGGCGTGGGGCGCGTTCCACCACTTCGTCGTCCGCCCCCGCCTGGAGCGGGAAGGCGTCCAGCGCCGCGTCGGCCGCTCCCTGGCCGGCGAGGCCGCTGTCGCCCTGACGATCCTCCTCCTGGCGGCCGTCCTGGTCGACTCCAGACCGCCCACGAAACCAAGTAACACACTGTTACAAGCTCAAGACGCCGCGGAGTTCCAGCGGTTTTCGGGCAAGTAACACTGTGTTACAAGCAAATGGCCATGGCCCGGACGGGTACCGTTCCGGGCCGATGCGCTGGGCGATCTCAGGCGGGGCCGGGTTTCTCGGGCTCCATCTCGCACGACGACTGCTGGCCGACGGCCACGAGGTGCGCACCCTCGATCTCGCGCCGCTCGACGAGCCCGACCTCGAGCGGACGGTCGAGGAGCTCCGCGGCGACATTCGCTCGGCGGCCGACTGTCGCCGCCTGGTCGGGGGCGCCGACGTGCTCGTCCACGCGGCTGCGGCGCTGCCGATCCAGGCGTCGCGCGACTCGATCCGGTCGGTGAACGTCGGCGGCACGGCGACGCTGCTCGCCGCCGCGGCCGAGGCCGGCGTGAAGCGGCACGTGCTCGTCTCGTCGACCGCGGTGTACGGCATCCCGAAGGTGCACCCGATCTACGAGGACGCGCCGATGGTCGGTGTCGGCTGGTACGGCGAGTCGAAGATCGAGGCCGAGGAGGTCACCCGCGACTTCGGCCGCCGCGGGCTCGAGTTCGCGATCGTCCGGCCGAAGACGTTCATCGGGCCGGAGCGGCTCGGTGTGTTCGAGATCCTGTTCGACTGGATCCGCGACCACCGCCGGATCTACATGCTCGGCACCGGCGAGAACCGGTACCAGCTGCTCGCGGTCGAGGACCTCGTCGACGCGATCGTGCTCGCGGCCGAGCGGCCGGAGGCGGCGGGGGAGACGGTCAACGCCGGCGCGGGCGACTTCGGGACGGTGCGCTCCGACCTGCAGGCGCTGATCGACCACGCAGGCTCGACGTCGCGGCTGACACCCGTCCCGGCCAAGCCCGCCGAGGTGGCGCTGCGCGCGCTCGAGCTGCTCCACGTCTCGCCCCTGGCCGAGTGGCACTACAAGACGGCGCACCGCGACTCGTTCGTCGACATCGGGAAGGCCGAGGGTCTGCTCGGCTGGACGCCGAAGTTCTCGAACGCCGAGGCGCTGTGCCGCACGTACGACTGGTACCTCGCGCACCGCGAGACGCAGAAGGCCGCGGGCGTCACGCACCGCGTGCCGTGGAACCAGCAGGCGCTCGCGCTGCTGAAGCGCGTCAGCTAGCCCGACAGCGAATTCTGATCTGGTCGGGCGCCGTGTCGGTCGCTATCGGTGTGCCTGATTCGTCCGCACCGAGAAAGCGAGGTACCCATGGCGACCATGTCGCACGATCCTTCAGCCACGATGGGAGAGACGCGGTCGTGGAGGCCGCAGCTTCTGGTCCCGGAGATGTGGGGCTCGCTGGCCATCGTCGTGATGTGGCTCGCGGTCCTGTTCGACGCCGTCTTCGGGCCGAACATCGAGATCGACAGCATGCAAGGCGACCGCGTCGTCATTCCGACGGCCGGCGGACTCGCCCTGTTCGCGTTCCTCGGCACGTGGGTGGTAGCCAGGTGCGCGTTCCGTCGCGGGCGGAAGGAGTGAGCGAGGCCCTACCGTTCGTCGAGGAAGCCGAGCAGGAGGTCGTTGAACTCGGCGGCCCGCTCGAGGCTCGGCAGATGCGATGCGTCGGCGATCGTCTCGAGCCGGGCGCCGCCGATCGAGCCGGCGACGTGGGTGGCGATCGCCTGCATGTCGGCGATGTCCTCGTCACCGACCACGACCAGCGTCGCGCAGCCGATCTCGCCGAGCCGCTCGTTGACCGGGGGGTCGAGGGCGGCTTCCTCTTCCGCACCTCCATCCCAGCCCGCGTGCTGCATCTCATAGGAGCGAAGGACCATCTCGGTGACGGCCGCGCGCATTGCCGGGTCGACCTCCTCGGGTGCGCGCCGGGGGCCGTCGATCCACTGATGGACGCTCGCCTCGGCCGCCGCCGCGAGATCGCCCGCCTCGTACGCGGTCTCCTCCGCAGCCCAGCCGGCGCGCGTCTCGTCGGACCACGCCCAGCCGGGCATGCCGGGAGCGATCACCACGAGCCGCTCGACGAGATCCGGCCGCAGCACCGCCAGCTCGAGCGCCACCCGGCCGCCGAGTGAGTTGCCGACGACATTCGCGGGGCCGTCGAGGAGCGCCTCGACGTCGCGTACGTACGAGAACGGCGCCGGCTCGAGCGGCCGCTCCCCGAAGCCGCGCAGGTCGGGCGCGAGCACCCGGTGGCCGACCGCCTCGAGCGCGCCGATCTGCGGCTGCCACATGCTGCGGTCCGCAATGCCCGCGTGAATCAGGAGAACCGTGCCCATCGCGCGAGCCTAGATGATCAGCCGCAGAACTCGGTGGCGACCGAGAGGAACACGGCGGCGCAGCGCTCGACGTCCTCGAGCGAGACCCACTCGATGTCGGCGTGCGCGCCCTCGCCGCCCGGGCCGAACACGACGGTCGGGATCATCGACTCACCGATCAGGGCGGCGTCCGTCCAGAACGCCGCGCCGACCGGCTCCGGCGCGCCCGCGTACCGGCCGACCAGGCGGACGATCTCCTCGGCCCGGCCGACCTCGTGGGGATGCCGGGCTGCGACCACGCGCCAGCTGCCCTTGAAGTCGTCGTCGGAGTGGCGGAGCCGGTCGAGCAGCCCCTGGATCTCGGCCTCGATCTGGTAGATCGACTCGCCCGGCAGCGTCCGCCGCTCGGCCTGGAGCACGCACCGGTCCGGGTAGATCGAGAACGCCGTGCCGCCCGCGACGACGCCCGAATGGATCGAGCCGGCGCCGAGCAGCGGGTGGCTGGGATGCTCGCGCAGTGCCCGGTCGAGCGACTCCAGCCCGACCAGGACGTGGCCCATCTTGGCGATCGCGTCGACGCCGAGATCCGGCCGTGAGCCGTGCGCCGCGCGGCCGTGCGTCTCGATCTCGAACGCGACGAAGCCCTTGTGGGCGATCGCCACGCGCATCTCCGTCGGCTCGGCGACGATCGCCGCGTCGGCGCGGATGCTCTTGAGCGCGGACTGTGTGCCGATCGACGACAGTTCCTCGTCGACCACCGCGCTGACGACCACGTCGCCGCGCAGCCCGCGCTTCGCGGCGTCCGCGGCCGTGACCAGGCAGGCCGCGAGCCCGCCCTTCATGTCGTAGGCGCCGCGTCCGTACAGCCGGCCCGCCTGGACGCGCGGCTCGTCCGTCCCGTCGAGCCCGACCGTGTCCAGGTGGCCGTTCAGCAGCAGCGTCTTGCCGCCGCCGCTGCCACGTGCGATCGCGGTCACGTTCGGGCGGCCGGGCGCCGCCTCCTCGACCTCGACGTCGAGTCCCGCGTCGCGCGCCCAGTCGGCGACGAAGGCGGCGATCTCGCCCTCGCCCGGCCCGCCGAACGCGGGATTGACGGAGTCGATCGAGACCAGCCGCTCGAGCAGCGGGAGGACGTCCATCTCTTCGACCCTATACTCGCCGCGTGGACGTCGCCGACTACCGCGGCCGGTTCCCGATCCTCGCGGACACGACCTACCTGATCAACCACTCGCTGGCGGCGATGCCGGCCGCCGCCGAGGATCGCGTCCTCGAGTACGCGCACATGTGGAAGACGCGCGGGATCCGCTCGTGGGGCGAGGGCTGGTGGGACATGCCGACGACGGTCGGCGACCAGGTCGGCCGGATCATCGGCGCGCCCGCCGGGACGACGTGCATGCACCAGAACGTCACCGTCGCGATCGCGGTGATCCTGTCGTGCTTCCGCCTCGAGCCGCCGCGGAACAGGATCGTGTACGTCGAGGGCGAGTTTCCCTCCGTGCGCTATCTGCTGCAGGCGCAGCCCGGCGCGGAGATCGAGGTCGTACCCGACCTCGACGCGCTGATCGACGCGATCGACGAGCGCACGCTGCTCGTCCCGCTCAGCCACGTGCTGTTCAAGGTCGCCGAGCTTCAGGACGTGACCGAGATCCAGAAGCGCGCGGCGGAGGTGGGCGCGCACGTGATCCTGGACGCGTACCAGTCGGCCGGGGCGGTGCCGATCGACGTCCAGCGCATGGGCGTCTCGTTCGCCACCGGCGGCTCGGTGAAATGGCTGTGCGGCGGGCCCGGCGCGGGCTGGCTCTACGTGCGGCCCGACCTGATCGAGTCGCTCGAGCCCGCGTTCGTCGGCTGGCAGGGCCACGCGCGGCCGTTCGCGTTCGAGCCCGAGCTGGAGTACGCCGACGGGATCGCGCGCTTCCTCACCGGGACGCCGAACGTGCCGGCGCTCTTCGCCGCGACCGCCGGCTACGACGTGATCGAGGAGGCCGGCGTCGACGCGATCCGGCGCCGCTCGCTCGACCTGACCGACCACCTGATCGACCTCGCCGACCGGGCCGGCTTCGAGGTGACGTCACAGCGCGACCAGTCGCGCCGCGGCGCCAGCGTCACGATCCGGGTGCCGGGCTTCGAGGGCGTGCACAGGGAGCTCGCCGAGCGGCAGATCCTGTGTGACTTCCGCCCCGACGTCGGCCTTCGCCTCGGTCCGCACTTCTTCAACACCGAGGAGGAGCTCGACTTCGCGATCGGGCAGGTCGAGGACATCCTCGCGACCGGCGCGCACGAGCGGCACCTCGATACCGCCGCGCGTTTCTAGGGACAGGGGTCGCGCCAGGCGTCGAGCTCGAGGTGCTTGCGCATCGCCGCGAAGCCGAGCGCCGCGGCCTGCGCGCAGAACTTCGGCTTGGTCAGCTTGTACTCGATCTCGAACACCGGCTTGCCCGCCGAGACGAACGGGCTGAGCGCGGCGCACTCCTTGTACTGCGCGCACTGCTCGTCGATCGCGAAGTCGAACGACGAGACGAGGGCGGGGATCTGATCGAGGTCGTTCTTCAGCCCGACCCCGAGCCCGCGCGCGTGCGCCTGGGTCGCGAGCCACCCGTCGAACGTGAGCTGGTCGGCCGCGGTCAGCTTGAACCCGGTCTTGTTCGCGTACCCGTCGACGTTGTCGAACTCGATCGCGTCGAACCCCTTCGCGGCGCACATGTCCATCCGCGCGCCGAGGACCGGCCCGAGGACGTCGAGGCGGCGGATGTCGAGCCACTTCTCGCCGGGCCAGCCGTTGCCCTTGCCGAGCACGGCCTTCGGGTACTGGCTCGCGTCCGGCCGCCACTTCTCCCAGGTGCCCGCGTCGAGGTAGCAGACGACATGCTTGCCGCTGCCGTGGAGCGAGGTCACCGTCGCGGCGGTGGTGTCGAAGCCGTCGAGGTCGAAGACCGACGCGGATACGGACTGGTCGACGGGGAGCCCGCCGAACTGGAGCTGGAAGGTCGAGTCGAGCGGCGGCGCCCACCAGCCGGCCGCGCCTGCGCCGCCGCCGGCGAGAAGCGCGGCGGCTGCAACGGCGATGAGGGCGAGGCGCTTCATCCGAAGGACGAACGGTAGCGAGGCTCGGCCTGCAGCGACAGTCCCCATTCGGGGAATGTCCCTAGAGGAGCTCGAGCAGGCGCGCGGCGTACGCGGGCGCCGTCGGCTCGTCCTCGTGCTTGAAGTACGCGTAGACCTCGACCCCGCCGGCGAGCACGGGGCGGAGCCGGTCGGCCCACGCGGCGAGGGCCGCCTCGTCGTACGGCGGCTCGCGCAGGCGCAGGTAGCGGAACGGCGCGTCGCCGTCGAGCGCGTCCACGGCGACCGCGTGGCCGGTCGGAACTCCGGCCCAGGAGTCGTGCCGGAAGTCGAGCGCCCACCGGCGGCCGGGGTCGAGCGAGCCGATCAGGCGTTCGAGGAACGCGTCGTCGCGAACCTGTTGGATCACGATCCGCACCGGGCCGAGCTTCTCGCCGAGCCCACGCACGCGCTCGCTGAACGCCGCAAGCCGATTGGGGTGTGGCACCTTCACCGCGAACCGGAAGCCGTCGGGTGTCTCGTCCGCCCAGCGGCGGAACTGCTCCTCCGCGGGCAGCCGGTAGGCGGTCGTGTTCAACTCGACCGTGTTCAGTCGCTCCGCGTACGCGCGCAGGAACTCGCGCTGGGGCGTCCCGGCCGGATAGAAGTCCGGCTTCCACGAGGGGTAGGAGAATCCGGAGGATCCGACATACGCCCTCGCTACACTCGCCGTCCTGGTGGATGACACACCCGAACTGATACCTGAGAACACGATTCCCGTTCTCGACCACGGTTTCGTCCGTCTGGATGGATCGATGGCGAGCGACCTCTCGGTCGTGAACGGCGCCCGTGTTTCGTTCGCGCGGAAGAAGGACGACATGGACGAGTCGGACGAGGGTCTGATCCGCTTCCTGATGCGCGACCGACACGGAACGCCCTTCGAGCACAACGCCTTCCGCTTCCACATCCGCTGCCCGATCTTCGTCGCGCGCGAGTGGATGCGGCACCGGGTCGGCTCGTTCAACGAGTTCTCGATGCGGTACGCGAAGGCGAGCGACGACTTCTACGTCCCCGAGCCCGAGGATGTCCGCACCCAGGTCGGCAAGCCCGGCGCCTACACCTTCGAGCCGGTCGCCGCCGAGCTCGCCGAGCAGACCCGAGACGAGCTGCGCGCCGTGTACGACGCTGCCTTCGAGACGTACGAGCGGCTCGTCGAGCAGGGCGTCGCCCGCGAGCTCGCCCGCTGCGTGATACCGGTCGGCGCCTACACCGAGTTCTACTGGACGATCAACGCGCGGTCGCTGATGAACTTCGTCTCGCTCCGCGCCTCCGAGACCGCGCAGCGCGAGATCCGGCGCTACGCCGAGGCGGTCGAGCAGTTCTTCGCCGGGCACATGCCCGTCACGCACGCGGCCTTCGTCGCGAACGACCGCACAGCGCCGTAGCGCCGCTCTACGTCGAGAGCAGCACCTGCTGGTCGGCGCGCCGCGTGCCGGTCGTGACCACCCAGCCGACCTCGCCCTTGAGCGAGTACGGCACCGAGAAGCGCACCGATGTCCTCCCGGTCTTCTTGACCGAGAAGGCGCCGCACCAGTCGGTGATCTTCCCCTTGCGGGTGAGGTAGAGCTCGTACCACTGCCCCTTGGCCAGCGGCTTCAGCCCGCTGACCCGGACGAGCAGCGGCCAGTTGCCGACCTCGTCGCGATTGCCGACCAGCACCGAGGCGCGCGCGGCGTCGTTGCCGGCGCCCGACGGCGGGTGCATTGCGATCGGAGATCCCTTGGCCGTGAAGTCGCCCGAGCCGCGGTCGGCGACGAGGAAGCCGATGCCGAAGGCTGCTGCCGCGACCGCGCCGGCGAGCAGGAACGCGGTGCCGGCGCGCCGGCGAGGCGTCCGGGCAGACGAGGACGAGCGGCTGCGTGCCTTCGCCCCCGGCGCCTCCGCGAGGCTGGGGGAGAGCTCCGGCGCAGGGCCGGCCGCGACCAGGAGGTCGTGCGCGTACCGGAGCTGCTCCAGCTCCTGTGGCGATCCGTCGTCACCGACCAGATCGAAGAAATCGGGTCCCTTGTCGCTCATCCGAGCTCCTCCTCGAGCGCCTCCGCCAGTCGTCGCAGCCCGCTGCGGGTGCGTGTCTTCACGGTACCGAGCGGGATGCCCAGGAACTCGGCGATCTCGCTCTGCGACAGCCCGCTCCAGTAGGCGAGCTGCAGCACGGTTCGCTCGGAATCCGGAACGTCCTCCATCGCTCGGTGGACGCGCCACGAGACCCAGGACTGCTCGGCGCGATCGGGCGGGCCGAGCTCGTCGGATGCCGAGTCGGGCACCTCGACCGCCGGCTCGTTCTTCGCGCGGCCGCGGTCGGCGATCGCATTGCGGGCGACCGCGTAGAGCCAGGGCGCGACCGGCCCGCGGTCGGGCTTGTAGCTCCGTGCCGCCCGCCACACCGACGTGAACGCCTCCTGCTGCGCGTCCTCGGCGCGGCCGCGGTCGCCCAGCCGGCGCAACGCGAGGCCGAGCACGGCGCGCGCATACCGCTGGTAGAGGTCGCCGAACGCGTCGCGGTCGCCGTCGGCGACGCGCGCGAGCAGTTCCTCGTCGGTCGGTTCGATCGCGGACACCCGCGCCATCGTCGCGGCTTCTGGCCGCGAGGGCAAGCCGATACTGATTGCGAGGGCGAGACCCATCGTCATTGCTACGGGTTTGGCGCCCCTCCGGATTCACGGGCGATATGCTCCTCGCGCGTTCGTATCGAGAGGAAAGGAACCGATGAGCAACCACGATCAGATCGTCGCGCGTGAGCTGAAGCCGGGCCTGCTGGAGCTGGACGGGATCTCCCGCGAGACCATCGAAGCCCATTACAAGCTGTACCAGGGGTACGTCGCCAAGCGGAACGAGATCCTCGGCAAGCTCGCCGAGGTCGACCTGTCGACTGCGAACCAGGTGTATTCCGACCTGCGGTCGCTGAAGGTCGACCTGACCTTCGCGATCGGCGGGATCAAGAACCACGAGATCTACTTCGAGCACCTCGGCGGTCACGGCGGCGACCCGGACGGCGCGTTCGGCGACCTGGTCAAGCGCGACTTCGGCTCGGCGGCCGACTGGCGCGCCGACCTGAAGGCGACCGGGATGGGCGGCCGCGGCTGGGCGTGGACGGCGTACGACTGGGACGAGGGCCACCTCTTCAACTACATCGGCGACGCCCAGAACACGTTCCCCGTCTGGAACGCGAGCCCACTCGTCGCGCTCGACGTCTACGAGCACGCCTACTTCCTCGACTTCCAGACCGACCGCGCGTCGTACATCGAGGCGTTCTTCAACAACCTCGACTGGCACGTCGTCAACGACTGGGTCGCCAAGTACGGCATCCCGGTGCGCTGAACGCAACGATCCTGATCGCAAGCGGCTACCTGGCCGGGAGCATTCCGACCGGGTACTGGCTCGTCCGCGCGCTCAAGGGGGTCGATCTCCGCACGATCGGCAGCGGCACGATCGGGGCGTCGAACGCCGCGCGCGCGTTCACCGGCCGCAGCCGGCTGGCAGCCGGCGTCTTCGTCGTGCTGGTCGACGCGGCGAAGGGCTTTGCGCCGACGTTCGTCGCGATGCAGGTTGCCAAGCCCTGGGTTGCGGTCGCGACGGGGAGCGCGGCGCTGATCGGGAACTACCGGCCGCTCTTCCTCGGCTTCCAGCGCGGCGGGAAGATGGTCGCGACCGGCGGCGGCGTCCTCTTCGGCCTGGCGCCGCTGGCGGCCGCGATCGGCCTCGGAGTCTGGCTCGTCGTCGCGATCCTGACGCGGTACACGTCGGTCGCGTCGCTGGCGACGGCGGTGGCGATGCCCGTGATCGAGGTGCTCACCGGGTACCCATGGGAGGTCGTGATCTTCACGGTCGCCGCCGGGGTCGCCGTGCTCCTCCTGCACCGGGCGAACATCCGCCGGCTGCTGAACGGAACCGAGCACCGGCTGTCGTTCCGGCGCAGCTCGGTCGGGGAGGCGCCCGGGTGAATCGGCGCGTTTCCTGGGCTAGCAGCGCTCGAGCGGCGCCATCGTCAGCCCGCGTCGCTTGAGCCCGCTCCAGTAGTGCTCGGCGACCTCGAGGTGACCCGACCAGACGACGGCGTCGCCCATGGTGTGGACGCGGGTCGCGTAGGCGAGACCCAGCTCGAACGAGACGTCGGGCAGGACCGCCGCGAGGGCGGAGGCGACACCCTCGAAGGTGTTGTGGTTGTCGTTCTGGACGATCACGTGCCACGGGGCGCCGAGGCCGGTGCCGGTGTCGCGGTCGAGTTGCTCCCGGGTGCTGGTCACCGGGTCAGCCACTCGCGCAGTTCGGTGTGCCTGGCGGGCCGCTCGCCGTGCGTGAGCTCGCCACGCAGCTCCCCGACCGTTCCGTACCGCTCGGCGAGCACGTCGTGGGTGTGGATCGTCTCCAGGTTCACCTGGCGCGACCAGAGGAAGTCGTCGTCGGCGAGGTCGACGTACGTCTCGAGGGCATCCTTCAGCGCGACCCGGACCGAGTCCTCGACGAACCGCGGCTGGAGATGCGCGTGCTCGACGACGAAGAGCTCGTCGGGGCGCTTGAGCAGCTCGTAGATCGGCGAGCTCATCGACCGCTCGACGATGTCGACCAGATCCTCGGCGTTGATCGCCTGGTCGGTGCCGACGTAGAGCGTTCCGCGCCCCCGCTGGTTGTGCGTGGCGAGCGGGACGAGGTCGAGGATCTTCTCGACGTCGTCGCCGGCGAAGCCGGCCTCGAGCAGTCGCTCGGACGCGCTTCCGCGGACGAGTCCCTGCGCGCACGGGCACGCGTTGATCCCCGTCGCCTCGACGCCGATCAGCCGCCGTGTCCCGGTCCGCGATGCGGCGGCGATGCCGATCAGCGAGACCATCTCCTGCGTCTTCATCTTCGTCACCGGCGTCTCGCGCTGGAGCGGGTAGCGCGCGGTCACCTCGACCTCGGCGCGGAGCGCCTCCTGGCGCCCGACGACCGCCTCGGCGATGTGCTCGGCGAGCTCCTCGACGAGCAGGGCCTCTCCGATCACGAGCTGGTCGACGGCCTGCTCGAACAGCTCGGGGAACCGCGACATGTGCACGCCACGCTGCTCGGGGTCGAGGTCGACCGAGCACGAGATCTCCGCGAAGACGAGCTTCTCGTGTGTCCCGCGACGGAGCCGGATCGCCTTGTTGACGCCGCGTACCCCGGCCCGGGACAGCCCGATCCGGACCTCGGGCTCCGAGGCCTGCATGTCCGCAGCGAGAAGGTCTGTCCGCTCCATCTATCCTCCCCAAACGTACCAGGGGTGCATGTGACAGACGAAACGACATTCTCGAAGCTGGTCAGCCTGGCCTGCCACGACCTGCGCACGCCGCTGGCGACGGTCTACGGCTTCGCGCGGACGATCACCAGGGCGGACGGGCTCGACCCCAAGCTGGCCGGCTACTCGGAGATGATCGAGATGGCCTCGGCGCAGCTCGCCGAGCTGCTCGACGAGCTGTCGCTCGCGGCGCGGATCGAGGGTGGTCGGTACGACCCGAAGCTCCTGCCGGTCGACACCGCCGAGCTCGCCGCGGCTGCGGCCGCGTCCCTCGGCGAGGAGCGCGTGGCGGTGTCGGGCACCGGGTCGATCGTCGAGCTCGACCCCGAGGCGACGCGCCGGTCGGTGTCGTCGCTCGTCCAGTGCGCGCTCCGCCACGGCGGGCTCGACGAGGTCTCGGTCGTCGTCGACGGGCCAGAGCTGCGTGTGTCACCGATCACGCCGGCGTCGGCCCCGGTCGTCCTCGGCGAGGATCTCCGCGACCTCGGAGCCGCCGTCGCGGTGATCCACATCCGCCGGCTGGGCGGGACGGTCTCGCTCGACGGCGAGACGCTGACGATCCGCTTCTAGACCAGTAGCTCGGAGTCGTGCTCCCCGAAGAGCGCGGGGAGCCGCGACGGGTCGAACGGGTCCATCGCATGGATCGCCTCGACGAGCGCGGCCGTCTTCGGGCCCATCACGATCACGTAGCGTGTCCGGCCCGGCGTCGCGTTCCAGTAGGCATGGGCGCTCCCTGCCGGGACGATCACCGACTGCCCGGCATCCGCCTCGACCTCGTCGCCGCCGACCTGGAAGCCGAGCCGTCCCTCGAGGACGTACCAGGCCTCGTCCTCGCTCCGGTGCAGGTGGAGCGGCGCGATCGGCCGGTCGCGGCTGGTCTCGCCCTCATCCGCCCATTCGGCGACGACCTCGATCACCGCAGGAGCCTCGACATCCGGCGGTCCTTGAGCACCTTCCCGCCGGTCTGGCATTTCGAGCAGTAGTAGATCGTGTGCTCCTCGAAGTCGACGCGCGCGATCGGCGTCTCGCAGACGTAGCACGGCTCGCCGAGACGGTTGTGCACGCGGTACACGACGGCGTCCTTCTTGCCCTCCTCGCGCAGTGCGAGGCCGCGGGACAGCTCCTCGTCGATCGACGCCGACAGCCGCGCAACACGTTCCTCGTCGAGCTCGGTGCTCAGCGCGAACGGCGAGAGTTTCGCGTGGTGGAGGATCTCGTTCGCCCACGCGCGGCCGATCCCCGCGATCAGCCGCTGGTCGCGCAGCCCCGAGTGCAACCGCCGCGAGTCGGAGCGCAGGATCTCGCCGAGCCGTCCGGCGCCGAGGCCGAGGGCCTCGGGCCCGAGGTGGGCCATTTCCTCCTCGGCCGCTTCCGGCGTGAGCAGCCACACGCCCGCGCGCTTCTTCGAGCCGGCCTCGGTCAGCACCAGCTCGGCGCCGTCGGTGAACCGCAGCCGGAACGCCGGCGTCTTCGGGCCTTTCTCGCCGGGACGCAGGTAGCGCAGCCGCCCCGCGGTCATCAGGTGGACGAGCAGGACGAGCTCGCCGTCGTCGGTCGGGAAGAGCAGCCGCTTCGCGCGGCGCTCGGCCCCCGCCAGCCGCCTTCCCTCGAGCGTCGAGAGCGGCGGCTCGAAGGTCTTCAGCGTCGCGATGTGCGCCGGTCCGGCGCGTTCGATCGCGAACGCGCTGACGGGGCCGTCGAGCGCGCGGCGCCATGCCTCCACCTCCGGGAGCTCAGGCATCTAGATTCCCGCCCATGGAACCACTCAGCGTAACGGTGCGCCGCGGCCCGCTCGTCGAGGCCGTGCACCGAATCCACGCCGTCGTGGTCGAGGACGGGAAGATCACCGAGTCGGCAGGCGATCCCGAGCTGGTCACGTTCTACCGGTCGTCCTCGAAACCGCTCCAGGCGCTGCCGCTGTCGCGCGAGCGAGCCGACATCTCGGACGTCGAGCTCGCGATCGCGTGCGCGTCGCACCGCGCCGAGCCGCCCCAGCTCGAGGCTGCCCGCGCGCTGCTCGATCACGCGCCCGCGAACGAGGCCGACCTCGAGCTCGGCCCGCAGGACGGCCGAGGCCCGAGCCTGCTCTCGCACAACTGCTCCGGCAAGCACGCCGGGTTCCTCGCCGTCTGCCGCGCGTGCGACTGGCCGACCGAGGGCTACCGGCTCGCCGATCATCCGATGCAGACGACGCTCCTCACCGAGGTCGCCTCCGCCGCCGAGGTGCCGGAGGAGGACGTGGCCGTCGCGGTCGACGGCTGCGGCGTGCTCACCTTCGGGCTGACGCTCGAGCGGATGGCGCACACGTTCTCGCGGTTCGCCCAGCTCGACGGCGGCCCCCGGATCGTCTCGGCGATGACGGCGCACCCGGAGCTGATCGGGTACGAGCGCGGCGCGATCGACACGGACCTGATGCGTCTGCGCCCGGGCTGGATCGCGAAGGGCGGGGCGGAAGGGCTGATCTGTGTGGGCACCCCCGAGGGCGCCGGGATCGCGCTCAAGGTCGAGGACGGCAACATGCGTGCGCTGCGGCCCGCCCTCGCCTCGTTCCTCGGGCTGCCACGAGAGTTCGGCGCGGTTCCGATCGAGAGCAGCCGCGGAGAGATCGTCGGAGAGGTGGTGGCGGAATGAAGGTGCACATCATCAGCGACATCGAGGGCTGCGCCGGTGTCGTGAAGTGGGAGCAGACGAGCGGCGACAGCCCGCTCTATCAGGAGGGGCGCAAGCTCTACACCGAGGAGATCAACGCGGCCGTGCGTGGCGCAAAGGCGGCCGGGGCGACCGAGATCGTGGTGATGGACTGTCACGGCGCCGGCGGCGGCTACAAGTTCAACTCGCTGATCGCGGAGGATCTCGATCCGGCCTGCGAGTTCGTCGTCCAGGAGCGCTGGACCGGCTACACCGCGTTCCTGGAGTCCGGTTGCGACGCGGCGCTCTTCGTCGGCATGCACGCGATGGCCGGCACGGCGCTCGGCGTCCTCAACCACACGGTGATGGGCACCGAGTGGCGCAGCCTCTTCTTCAACGGCGTCGAGGTGGGCGAGACCGGGATCAACGCGGCGCTCTGCGGGCAGTGGGGCTGCCCGGTCGTGCTCGTCACCGGCGACACCGCGACGTGCGACGAGGCACTGGCGCTGCTCGGCGACGGCCTGACCACCATCGCGGTGAAGGACGGCACCGGCCGGTTCGGCGCGCGCAACCTCGCACCGAAGCGCGCGCGGGAGCTGATCGAGGAGGGCGCGCGCAAGGCACTCGGCGACCTGTCCGCCGTCCCGGCGTACGATCCTGGCCGTCCATGCGAGATCCGAGTCGTCTTCCACCACACCGACGGCGCCGACCGTCAGCGCACCAACGACCGCGTCGAGATCACCGGCCCGCGGGAGATCGTCTCGCGCGCGGACGACTGGTGGTCGGCCTGGCGGCAGTTCTTCTTCTCCTCGTGACGGTCGCGGCCGGCTGCGGCGGCTCGTCCTCCACGGAGAGCGGCACGACGACGCTGGTCGCGACCCTCGGCGACTCGATCACCGCCGGATCGCCCGGCTTCGACCCCGATCCGCAGCAACGCGAGACCCTCGGCTTCGGCGCCGACGAGAAGAGCCAGTGGCAGTACTGGGCGCAGAAGCAGCACCCAAACCTGCGCTTTCGCAACTGCGGGGTCTATGGACAGCGCACCGACGAGATCGCGCTCCGGCTGGACGACTGCGCGAAGGGCGCCGGGGTGCTCGTCGTCCAGGGTGGGATCAACGACATCGCCCAGGGCCGGCCGGTCGAGCCCGCCGCGGAGAACCTCCGCAGGATGGTGCAGCGCGGCAAGGCGCTCGGGCTCGAGGTCGCGCTCGTCGACGTCCTCCCGTGGAACAACGGCTACCCCGAGGCCGACCCGAAGATCCGTCGCCTGAACGAGCTGATCCACGCCGTCGCGCGCGACGAGCACGTGCCGCTGCTGCCGTTCTACGCGACGCTCGAGGACCCGGACCGCCCCGGGCGGATGCGCGAGGAATGGACGTCGGACGGAGACCACCCGTCCGTGGAGGGCTACCGCCTGCTCGGCGAGCAGGCGTTCCGCCTCTAGTCGCCCCAACGGGGGACACCAGCGGCTTCGTCTGGACGGACTCCACGCCCGGTGAGGGCACGACGTTCCGGATCTCTTTCCCGCGTCTCGCCGACTGATTCGCTACAGTCCGCACGTCAAGAACGCCCTGCGACTCCAGGAGGTGGCACCCATGTTGAAGGACACGATTGCTGATCGCCTCCGGCGCAGGGCACTCGCCGCGTAACGCAGTAGCGCGAGCCCTGCCCGGCCGTGTCCCGGCAGCCTTCGGCTGCCTCCTCACGCGCACTCAAGGAGACTCGCGTTGCTAGAAAAGCTCGGCTGGACTCCAGCCATCGAAGAACAGTTCGCCCCGTATGCCGCCGACGGCCTCGAGCCCGCGCGGGTGGCCGTCGAGCACCGGGGTGCGTACGTCCTCTACACCGCGCAGGGAGACCGTCCGGCCGAGCTCTCCGGCCGGCTCCGCCATGAGGCGGCCGAGCGCGGCGAGTTGCCCGCGGTCGGCGACTGGGTCGCGGTCACGCCGACCGACCCTGCGCTCGTCCAGGCCGTGCTTCCGCGCAAGACGAAGTTCTCGCGGATGGCGGCGACCGCCAACGGCCAGACGATCGAGCAGGTCGTCGCCGCGAACGTCGACGTCGTCTTCCTGACGGCGGGCCTCGACGGCGACTTCAACGTCCGCCGCCTCGAGCGGTACCTGACCCTCGGCTGGGAGAGCGGCGCGGTGCCGGTCGTCGTCCTGACGAAGACCGACCTCTGCCCGGATGTCGACGCTGCGCTGCTCGAGGCCGAGACGGTGGCGCTCGGCGTTCCCGTCCACGCGGTCTGCAACATCACCGGCGACGGCGTCGAGGCGCTCTCGAAGTACCTGGTCGAGGGGCAGACGGTCGCGGCGCTCGGCTCGTCGGGCGTCGGCAAGTCGACGCTCGTCAACCGGATCGCCGGTCAGGAGCTGATGGCCACCGGCGACGTCCGCTCCGACGGCAAGGGCCGCCACACGACCACCAACCGCCAGCTCCTGCTCCTCCCCGGCGGTGCGCTCTACCTCGACACGCCGGGAATGCGCGAGCTTCGGCTCTGGGAGTCGGAGGACGGGCTTGCGACGACGTTCGACGACGTCACCGCCGCCGCCGCGAACTGCCGGTTCAGCGACTGCTCACACGAGGCGGAGCCGGACTGCGGCGTGCGCGCCGCCCTGGCCGACGGCACGCTCGACCGGGAGCGGTTCGACAGCTGGCGCAAACTCCAGAACGAGCTGCACTGGCTCGAGGTCAAGCAGGACGGCCGGCTTCAGGCGGAGGCCCGGAAGGAACGGCGGCGGTTTGCAAGGAGCCAGAGGAAGGCATCCTGGTGAACCGAACGAGGAGGCCGACGGCGACGACGGCCATCAACCCGCCCGCGAGGACGAAGGTCTCCCGCGGGCCGAGCAGGGTGCCGGCGAGCCCGCCGAGGACCATCGCGACCAGGGCGCTCCCGCGGATCATCGCGTTGACCGTGGCGAGCACCCGGCCGCGGCAGAAGTCGGGCGTGCGGCCGAGCAGCAGGGTGGTGGCGTCGACGTTGGCGTAGCCGTTGCTGACGCCGAGGACCGCCCACGCTGCCGCGAAGATCCAGATCATCGGCGCGAGGCCTGCGAGACAGAGGGTGATCGCCAGGACGAGGGCGGCGAAGGCCACGCGGCGCGCCCGGACGTGGTCGGGCGCGTTTCGCCCGGCCAGCACCGAGCCGACGACGACCCCGACCGCGAGTGCGGCCGCGACGAGCCCGAACGTGACGTTCCCGGCGCCCAGTGTCCCGCGCAGGAGGAAGACCTCGACCACGTTCGACGCCTCGCCGACGAGCACGAGCGCGCAGAGGCCGAGCAGCAGCGGCCACAGCAGCGCGTCCTTGCGCAGTGAGTACGTCTCCGTGGCCGAAGGCGCCTCGGCACCGTTCCCGTGGTCGAGGGAGCGTGTCGCGCGGATCGCCAATGCGGCCGCGACGAGAGCGACGAACGTGGCCGCGTCGACGAGCAGCGGCGCTCCGTAGCCGAACACGCCGACGAGCACGCCGGCGACGGCCGGGGCCGCCACGGCGGCGATCGTCGTCAGCGACTGCGAGGCGCCGACCGCACGGCCGAGCTCCTCACCTTCGGCGATCTCCGGGAGGAGCGCCTGCCAGGCGGGGTTGGCGACGACGTGGCCGACCTGCAGCGCGATCACGAGGGCGAACACCATCCACAGGGGGCCTGCGAAGGCGAGCGCGACGCAGCATGCGGCCTGCCAGAGCGCGGCGCCCGTTGCGAGCGTCCGGAACGGCATCGAGTCGACCAGCCGGCCCGCCAGCGGGGCGAGCACGACCACCGGGATCGTCGCGCAGAGCAGGAGGATGGTGATCGACCATGGGCCGCGTCCGTCGGAGTAGACGCGCAGCACCAGCACGAGCAGCGCCATGTCGTCGCCGAACGAGCTGATCGCCCGGGCCGGGATCATCAGCCGCAGGTCGCGGTGCCGCCAGATCGAGCCCTCTCTGAAAGTCTGAAGCATGTGTTTCACGATTATGAAGCAAACACTTCACTTTGTCCAGTCGATCTCGTACGATCAGTCCGATGGCCTCACCGACCCGCCTCACCGGCGACATCAAGCTCGACGACCCCGGCGCGCTGCGCGCCCTTGCGCATCCCGCCCGGCTGGCGGTGGTGGACGAGCTCTTCCAGGGGGTCGAGCGGACGTCGAGCGAGCTCGGCGAGCTGACCGGCCTGTCCGCCAGCGCGATGAGTTACCACCTTCGCGCTCTGGAACGCTGGGGGATCGTCGAGCGGGGCGAGCCGCGGGAGGACGGCCGCGAGCGGCCGTGGCGCGCGGCGGGCCGCACGTTGAGCCTGGACCCGGACACGATCTCCTCCTCGGCAGCCGACGTCGTCGCGGCGACGACGCTCGAGCACCTCCGTGGCGAGTTCCGCCGGTGGGCGGCCGTCGAGGGGCAGCAGGGGAAGACGTGGCGCGACGTCGCCGGGATCAACCGCGCCTACCTGTGGCTGACGGAGGACGAGGCGGCCGAGCTGGCGGCCGACATGCGCGCGGTGCTCACGAAGCACGTCGCCGACCGCGACGCCTCGCACCACCCCGAGGGGACGCGCAAGGTGTTCTGCCTGATCGCGATCGTCCCGGAGGCCTAGAAGAACCGGAAGAACCACCAGCGCTCCCGCGGCTGCGTCTTCTTCCATTCGCTCCGGCTCGGCAGCCGTCCCGACTCACGCGCGCGCCTGGCGCACTCGGCATGCGCGTGGCGGCGCAGCGAATGGTCGCCCTCCGGAAACAGCAGCACGTGGTCGCTCATCGACTGGAGCCGCCGGCCGCAGAGCGGGCAGGTGTAGGTCGCAGGCTTGAGGTTCTGTGCGCGGCGGAGCTCCCACCAGCGCGGCTCGGCCACTACTTCTTCGTGGTCGTGGTGGTGCTGTTGGTGCCGGTGGTGGTCGTGGTCGGGACGGGCGGCACCGGGCACTTGTAGCCCGTGCCGCGCTTCAGCACGCGGCAACCGCTGGAGACCACCTTGGCGCCGTTGCGCGCGCGGGTGACGGCGACCTCCTGGCCCGAGACCGTGACCACGTAGCTCTTCCCGTCGCCGCCGACGTTCAGATCGATCAGGAGCGGGACGAGCAGCTCCTTCGCCAGAACCTTGTCCTTCACCACGAGCTCGGCGAGGCTGTCGGTGTACTTCCCGTCCTTCGTGAACGCGGCCTTCTCGGCCTTGTCGATCCGGAGCATCGCGTCCCGCGTCATCTCCGACTTGTTCTTCGAGGAATACGCCTTCGAGCTGCCGTGTTTGAAGAGCTGGGGCAGGATGAAGAGCGCCGCGAAGGCGATCAGGATGATCGGGAGGAAGCGCCGCATGTCCATAGCTGCGGAAGCCTACCGGCGCGGCGACTGTCGTCCGCGGGTGGTGCGTTCACGACGAGCGAACCGGCACGCCCAGATCCCGTTGTCCGAAAGAGCGAATTGCGGCGGGGCAGTCTCGTAGTCACTGTCGAGGTCATGCGCTGCAACAGGGTGAGATGCTACGATGTAGCACAATGGAAAGGATCGGGGTGCGCGAGCTGCGGCAGAACGCGAGTGCATGGCTCCGCCGGGTCACCGCCGGAGAATCGTTCGAGGTGACGGACCGGGGGCGGCCGATCGCGCTCCTCGTACCGGTTCCGGACGGTGAGGGCCTCACCGGCCTCATCGCCGCCGGGCGTGCGACGCCCGGCCGCGGGCGACTGGCCGGACTCGGCCCACCGCTGAAACCGCGACCGGGGCATCCTCTGCCGGGCGAGGTTCTCGAGCATCTGCGCGCGGATGAGCGCTGAGGTCTGGTACTCCGACAGCTCGGCGCTCGTCAAGATGGTGATCGCGGAGCCCGAGTCGAAGGCTCTGACACGGTGGCTCGTGGGGAAGACCCGGTTCGCGGCATGTGACCTCGTGCGGGTCGAGGTCGTACGGGCCGTGCATGCTTCCGACCCGGCGGCTGTACCGCGGGCGTGGCAGGTGATCGGCGAGCTGGCGCTCATTCGTCTCGGCGGCGACCTCTACGAGCCTGCCGCGGTGCTCGATCCGCCGTCGCTGCGATCGCTCGACGCCCTTCATCTCGCATCGGCGCTGTCGATCGGCGCGGAGCTGGCCGGTGTTCTCACGTACGACCAGCGCATGATCGAGGGCGCCGAGGCGCTCGGGATGTCGGTCGTGTCGCCCGGGCGTCGCTAGTGCGCGCTCGACCCGGCCCAGAGGTTGAGGCCGGCGTCGGAGGCGTGCTCGTCGATTGCGGCCAGTTCGTCGGCCGAGAACTCGAGCTTGTCCAGCGCCGCGACGTTCTGCTCGAGCTGGACGACGCTCGAGGCGCCGACGAGCGTCGAGGTCATCCGCGGGTCGCGGAGCGTCCAGGCGAGGGCCATCTGCGCCAGCGTCTGGCCGCGCTTCCCGGCGATCTCGTTCAGCGCGCGCAGCTTGGCGAGCGTCTCCTCGGTGAGCAGGCCGGGCGAGAACGATCCGTCCTGGCTCGCCCGTGAGCCTTTCGGGATCTTCCCCTTCAGGTACCGGTCGGAGAGCATCCCCTGGGCGAGCGGGGAGAAGCCGATGCAGCCGATCCCCTCGTGGCCGAGCGCGTCGAGCACGCCCTCGGTCTCGATCCAGCGGTTCAGCATCGAGTACGACGGCTGGTGGATGAGGATCGGGGTGCCGAGGCCGCGCATGATCGCCGCCGCTTCGTGCGTCTTCTGTGCCGAGTAGGACGAGATGCCGGCGTACAGCGCCTTGCCCTGCCGCACCGCGGTGTCGAGCGCGCCCATCGTCTCCTCGAGCGGCGTCTCCGGGTCGACACGGTGTGAGTAGAAGATGTCGACGTAGTCGAGCCCCATGCGGCGCAGGCTCTGGTCGAGGCTGGCGAGCAGGTACTTGCGAGAGCCCAGGTCGCCGTACGGGCCTGGCCACATGTCGTAGCCGGCCTTCGTCGAGATCACCAGCTCGTCGCGGTAGCCGGCCAGGTCCTTGCGGAGGATGCGGCCGAAGTTCGCCTCGGCCGCGCCGTACGGCGGGCCGTAGTTGTTCGCGAGGTCGAACTGGGTGATGCCGAGGTCGAACGCGCGGCGGACGATCGCCCGGCTCTCCTCGGACGGCTTCGCGCCGCCGAAGTTCTGCCAGAGCCCGAGCGAGACGGCCGGGAGCTTCAGCCCGCTGCGACCCGAGCGCCGGTAGGGCATGCGGTCGTAACGGTCGGCGGCGGCTTCGTAGGGCATCGGGTCGCTACTCGGGCGGCGGCGCTTCACGGTCGGCGTCGGCCGGCGGGGTGTCCGCCGGCGGCGCGTTCTTCAGGTCTTCGGCCTCGCTCGCCTCCGCCGTGGTCAGCGGGCCGGTCGGCGGCCGGTGCCCGCCGGGCAGGCGTTCGAAGAACTTGCTCAGGCGCCCCACGTGGAGAGCGTACCTTTGCCCCTGCTCATGCGCCGGTTTTCATTCGCGGCTACACTGCCGGGGCAGGGCCAGAACGAATAGGCCCCTGAGCACCACCGCGACTGCCACAGCGAAGCGGCGTCGCGAAGATCACTCCCCTCAAACAACGGGACGAACGGCTTTCCAGCCGGCCAGCCCCTGGGCGGCACACCCCGAGTTCGAGGAGGACAGAGATGGATAGGCGAACCGTCGTGCCGCAGGCTGCGAGCGCGAGCGCCTGCCACTGAGTTCTTGGGGCGACCGGATCCTTCGGCCGCCACCTACCGACCTGAATCACGAAGAGGAGAACAGTGATGTCACGTTCGATCAAGAACAACAGAAAGCGGTGGACGCTCCTCGGAGCGTTCATCGGAATGGCAACAACGCTCGCGCTCGTCGTCGGCCTCGGCGTGTTTGCCGGTTCCGGCTCGGCGGCGAGCTCGGCAAAGCCGGGGAACACCAACCCGCCGTCGATCTCCGGGACGGCGCAGGAGAACAACACGCTGACCGCTGACAACGGATCGTGGAAGAACGGCGTCAACAAGTACGCCTACTTCTGGACGCGCTGCGACAAGACCGGTGCCAGCTGCGCGAACATCAGCGGGGCGCACGCGCTGAAGTACGTCGTCACCTCGACGGACGTCGGCAACACCCTGCGGTTCAAGGTGCAGGCGACGAACGGCGACGGCAGCACGACCGCGACATCGGTTCCGACCGCAGTGGTCGTGTCGGCGACGAAGCCGCCGCCTCCTCCGCCTGCGACCGGCTGCCCGGCCGGCACCGGCGCCATCCAGATCGCCGACCTCTCGTCGCCGGCCATCCTGCTGCTCGATCAGCAGCAGACCAGCCCGTCGGTCGTCACCAGGGGGACGCAGCAGCTGATCGTCCGCTACCACGTCACCGCTTGCAAGGGCCGCTCGGTGCAGGGCGCATTGGTGTACGCAACCGCCGTGCCTTTCAACCAGCTGACCATCCCGCCCGAGGCCACGACCGGCGGTGACGGCTGGGCGGAGCTCGACTTCCGCATGATGACCGGCTTTCCGGTCAGCTCGAAGCAGCAGTTGATCGCGATCTTCACCCGCGCACGCAAGTCCGGTGAGGATCTTCTCGGCGGCATTTCCACCCGCCGCCTCTTCTCCGTCCAGGTCAGACTGAACGGCTGAGCACGACACGGGCAGGGGTCGTCCGCAAGGGCGGCCCCTGCCGCGTTACAGCAGCAGGAGGTGGCTCTCGACGACCGCCCACTTCCCGGACGTCGATCTCGCGGGCGATCAAACCCAATCCCACTGGTACTGCTAGTCCCACGCGGTATACTGATTTGTGCAGACCGTAACAATTGGTTCTGCGCGCACTCCCCGCGTCGCCGCAACGATCGGCGCGCAGCGATCCACCCTCAGCCAACGGGTCGGAGTGTTCTCCGTCGACTGTTGTGAGGAGGATCGAGATGGACGTGCGGATCGTGCCGGGAGACAGGATCGCTGCGCGTGTGGCGCAGGCGCCGGGGCTCTGGCGCTGAGGGCCAACGGACTTGCTAGTCCGCGAGGGGTACCGGAGCGCCGTCGGCCGACGAGCCGTCGCGAGACAGTCCGACCGCGCGTGGCGGCAGCAGCAGGAGGTGGCTCTCGACGATCGCCGAGGCGACGTCGGTGAGCTTGCGCCCGTTGTGCTGGGAGTGGTCGCGAAGCATCTCGAACGCCCGCTCGGCGTCGATCGCGTGCCGGGCCATCAGGATGCCCTTCGCCTGCTCGATCGTGGCGCGCCGGCCGAACGCTCCCTGGAGGTTGTGGTACTCCGTGAAGCGCTGGAGCGTGATGTCGATGGCGCTCTGGAGCTCCTCGGGGGTACCGTCGACGATGTACGCGAAGACGCCCCGCTTGGCCGCCTCACGGATGTACTTGGGGTCGTTGGCGTGGAGGAGCGCGATCACCGGGCAGGACGCCTCGCGGACGATCTCGCCGATCAGGTCGAGCGCATGCTCGGAGGAGAGTCCGAGCCCGACGATCGCGACGTCCGGCTGTTCCCTCGCCGTCAGCGCCCCGACTTCCTTCACGTAGATCTCGCGGGCGATCACGTCGTGGCCGAGCCCGATCACGACCTGTGCGAGCAGCTCGAGCCGGTCGCGCCTCTCGTTCGCGATCAGGACGCGCAGATGCTGGGTATCGGTGTTCGGCATCGGTGTCAGGCGGCGGAGGCGGGGCCGGGGTCGACGTCCCAGTGGCCGCGGGGGCCGGGCGCCGTGATCACGTAGCTGCGTTTTCCATGGTGGACGTTCGCGACCTGGAGGCCGCGTGCGTCGAGCCAGCGCTCGACCAGGGCAAGGAGCTCGAAGACCCAGCCGGCCGACGCGGCTCTCGCAGGCCGCAGCCTCACGACCACCGCTGCACCGTCGGTGTCCGCGATCTCGGCGCGAAAGTGCGACACGGCTTCCGCGAGCAGCGCCCTCGCGCTCTCGCGATCAGGCGCCATGACCTCGACGGGCATCGTCAGCTTCGCGTCCCAGCACGTTGCGGGACGGACTCTGACCGGCCGCGGCCTGGCGGCGCGCCTCCCCATCCTTCCGGCGGCGGTCTCACCGACACCAGCTTCGTTCGCCATTCGTCCTCCAGATCTGATCGAAACGGATCACCGACCACTCGGTTACGGTCGGCCACCTACTGCTCCAACCCGCTTCGCTGAGGGAGGAAATTGCGCAGAGCCAGTTTTTGTGGCCCCGCAGCGAGTCCGCCGTGCTTCCGTTTTCACAGCGGACTCGACGGCATCCTACCACCCGTCCTTCCAACCGGCGGCCGGCCGTGAGAGCGGCCGCGTTCGATTCAATGGGCCGGTGATCTTCGAGTTCGGCACCCGCCAGGAACTGCAGCTGCTCGTCCTCCTGGCGACGGGAGCGGCGCTGTTGATCCTTGCCGGCCCGCTGCGCATCCCGTACCCGATCCTGCTCGTGCTCGGCGGGCTCCTGCTCGGCTTCGGGCCGGGCGTGCCCGAGGTGACGATGCCTCCGGAGGTCGTGCTGATCGGCATCCTGCCGCCGCTGCTCTACAGCACGGCGTTCTTCACCGGCCTGCGCGAGCTGCGGCAGAACCTGCGGCCGATCTCGCTGCTCGCTGTCGGCCTCGTCATCCTGACGACCGTCGGCGTGGCCGTGGTCGCGCACAAGGTCGCCGACCTCTCCTGGGCGGAGGCGTTCATCCTCGGCGCGATCGTGTCGCCGACCGACCCGATCGCCGCGACCGCGATCGGGCGGCGGCTCGGCGTGCCGCGGCGGCTGATCGACATCATCGAGGGCGAGAGCCTCGTCAACGACGGAACGGCGCTCGTGCTGCTGCGCACCGCGATCCTCGCCGCGGTCGCCGGCTCGTTCTCGCCGTGGGCCGCGGGCGGGCGCCTGGTGTGGAGCATCGTCGGCGGCATCGCGGTCGGGCTGGTCGTCGGCTACGTCATCCGCCGCGTCCGGCGCGTGCTCGACAACCCGCCGGTCGAGGTGACGATCGCCTTCCTGACGGGGTACTTCGCCTTCCTGCCTGCGGCGGCGCTCGGGGTCTCGGGCGTGCTCGCGGTCGTCACCGCCGGCGTCTACATGGGTTGGTACACGCCCGAGTTGACCACCGTCCAGACGCGCCTGCAGGGCCAGGGGTTCTGGGAGGTGCTGACGTTCCTGCTCAACGTGCTGCTGTTCGGGCTGATCGGCCTGCAGCTGCGGCCGATCCTCGACGGGCTGTCGGGCCGGGGCGGCTGGTCGCTCGCGGGCGAGGCGGCCGTGATCACGGGGGCGGTGATCCTCCTCAGGATCCTCTGGGTGTTCCCGGCGACCTACCTGCCGCGCTGGCTGTTCCCGCACATCCGCGAACGCGATCCGGCGCCGCCGTTGCGGTATCCCGCATTCATCGCGTGGAACGGCATGCGCGGCGCCGTGACGATCGCCGCGGCGCTGCTCGTGCCGCTGCACACCGATGCGGGCACGCCCTTGCCCGGCCGCGACCTCGTCGTGTTCTTCGCGTTCATGGTCGTGCTCGCGACGCTCGTCGGCCAGGGCTTGACCCTGCCGGCCGTGATCCACATGCTCCGGCTGGAGGCGGACGACGGCGGCGCCGACGACGAGGAGGCGCACGCGCGCATCCGCGCCGCCGAGGCAGCCCTCGAGCGCCTCGACGAGCTGGCGAGCGAGGCGTGGGTGCTCGACGACACGGCCGAGCGGCTTCGGGCCCAGTACCGCTTCCGGATCGACCGCTTCTCGGCGCGCACCGACCCCGACGGCGACGGGAAGATCGAGAAGCGCTCGCTGAAGTACCAGCGACTCCGCAGGGAGTTGCTCGACGCCGAGCGGCACGCGGTCGTGGAGATGCGCAACACCGGCGAGATCAGGGACGAGGTCATGCGCCGCGTCGAGCGAGACCTCGATCTCGAGGTCTCGCGGCTCGACAACTAGCCGGTGTTTCTTAGCGCGGCGGCGATGCCGGCGATCGAGCGGAGGAGCGGCCGGCGCACGGCCTCGCGTTCCGCGTCGTTCGCCGCATCGCGGTAGCGGCGCAGCAGCTCGACCTGGATCGCGTTCATCGGGTCGACGTACGGGTTGCGGAGCTCGATCGAGCGCTGGACGACCGGGTGGCGGTCGAGGAGCGCCTTCGCCTGGACGATCTCGAGCACCGCGCCGACCGTGCGCTCGTGCTCGGCGGCGATCGCGGCGAACAGCCGTTTCGGCTCGGCCTCGGCCGGCACGAGGCGCAGGTAGCCGCGGGCGATCTCCAGGCTCGACTTGGCGAGCGTCATCTCCAGGTTCTCGAGCAGCGACCGGAAGAACGGGAACGTGCGGTACAGGCGGCGCAGCTCGCGCAGGTCGCCGGACGCGAGCGCCGTCCCGCAGCCGTACCAGGCGGGGAGCAGGCAGCGGTTCTGCGTCCACGCGAACACCCACGGGATCGCGCGGAGCGAGCGGAGGTAGTCGTCGCGTCCGGGCCGGCGGGTGGGACGCGAGCCGATCGCGAGCAGGGCGAGCTCGTCGGCCGGCGTGAACCAGCGGAAGAAGTCGGCGAAGCGCTCGTCGTCCCAGACGAGCGCCCGGTACGCGGCGCGGGCCTGCTCGGACAGTCCGGCCAGCGTCTCCCGGGCGCCCGGCGGCGGGCTCGCGTGCGTCACCTCCGGGAAGGCGGAGAGGAGTGTGGCAGCGAGCGCCGCCTCGAGGTTGCGGTACGCGAGGCCGGGGAGCCCGTACTTGAAGGAGATCGTCTCGCCCTGCTCGGTCACCTTCATCCGTCCTGCGGGGTGGCCCGGGGGCTGGGCGAGGATCGCCGCGTGCGTCGGGCCGCCGCCGCGGCCGGCGCTGCCGCCGCGGCCGTGGAAGATCGTCAGCTCGATGCGTCGCCGCTTCGCGAGGGCGGCGAGCGCCTCCTGCGCGCGGTAGATCTCCCACTGCGCGGTCAGGTACCCACCGTCCTTGCCCGAGTCGGAGTAACCGACCATCACCTCGAGTCGGCGGCCGCGCTTCTCGGTCAGCCGGGCGAAGCGGCGATTGGCCAGGAGCTCGTCGACGATCTCCGGTGCCGCCCGCAGGTCGTCGATCGTCTCGAAGAGCGGCACGATCGACAGCTCGGCGCCCGCCTCCTCGGCGAGGTCGAGCGCCGCGAGGACGTCGGCCGCCGAGCCCGTGCCCGAGACGATCAGCGTGTCGAGCGCGGCCTCGCCGTGACGCTCGCGGGCGGTCGCGAGCGCCGCGAAGCTGCGGCGGACCCTGGCCGACGGAGGCGCGAGGTCGCGCGCGTGCAGCCGTGCGTCCAGCTTCGCCAGGTGGAACCCGAACAGCTCGACGCGCCGGCGCAGAGCCGCCACCCGTCCGTTCGCCAGCCGGACGCCGCGGTGCGCGCGCAGGCTCCGGTCGACGACCGCGAGGTCGGCGAGCAGACCGTCCGCGGACGCATACCCGCCCGGCCGGTGGGCGAGCGTCTCGCCGAGCCGGTGCCAGACGAACGAGAGCTTGCGGCGGTATGGCTCGTCGGCGTTCGTCGCGCCGATCCGGGCCGTGTACGCGGGGAGCTCACGCTCGTCCTGCGCGACCGATGCGCGGAGCTCGTCCGAGACGCCGACGAGCTCGGTGTTCGAGCCGATGAAGGCGGCGAGCTCGCGCACCTCGGCGCGGTACGTCGTCAGTGCGAGCTCGCGGGCACGGCCGAGCGCCTCGGCGATCGTCGCCGGCCCCGCGGCCGGGTTGCCGTCCTGGTCGCCGCCGATCCAGCTCCCGAAGCGCAGCGGTGCGGCGGCGCCCGGCAGCCGTTCCTGGAGCGCGCCGACGAGCGCAGGCGCGGTGCCGAGGAGGCTCTGTTCGAAGAACCAGAGCCCGTGCCGGATCTCGTCCACCACCCGGGGCCGCCGCGAGCGAACCTCGTCCGTCTGCCAGAGCGCGGTCACCTCCTCGGCGATCGCGTCGCCGATGCCTTCCCGCGTCGACCGCGGGAGGGCGGGGTCGTCGAGCTCGGAGAGCAGCTCGTTCAGCCGCACGTGGGCGGCCAGCACGGTCCGCCGCGTCGCCTCCGTCGGGTGTGCGGTCAGGACGAGCTCCAGCGAGAGCCGTTTCGCGGCCGCCGCGAGGCGCCGCTTCCCGATCCCGCCGCGCTCGAGCAGCGCGAACGCCTCGGCCAGCGACTCGCGGGGAACGCGCTCCTCGTGCTCGTACTCGCGCCGCCGGCGCAGCCGGTGGTGCTGCTCCGCGAGGTTGGCGAGCTGGAAGTAGAGGGCGAACGCGCGCACCACCTCCGCCTGCCGCTCGAGCGGCAGGTCGGCGACGGCGGCCTCCAGCCGGCGGCGCGACGCACCCCCGCGTGCCTGCCGCGACAGGGCGCGGATGCGCTCCACGTCCGCGAGCAGGCCTGGGCCGTTCTGCTCGACGAGGACGCGGCCGAGGACGTCGCCGAACAGCCGGACGTCGCGGCGGAGCGGTACGTCGGCGGCGCTCACACGGCGTCGAGTCGCGCGAGCTCGTCCGGGGCCAGCTCGAGGCCGGCCATCGGCAGGAGCTCGGCGAGCTGTTCCGGCGTGCGGGCGCTCGCGATCGGCGCGGCGACGGTGGGCTGCGCAGCCAGCCACGCGAGCGCGACCGCGGCAACGCTCACCCGGTGGGCCGCGGCGATGTCGTCGAGCAGGGCGAGCACGATGACGCCGCGCTCGTCGAGATATCCGGCGGCGCCGGCGCTGCGCGGGCTGTCGACCGGCGCGCCGCCCGGCCGGTACTTCCCCGTCAGGAATCCCTTCGCGAGCGAGAAGTACGGAAGGCAGGCAAGGCCGTGGTCGGCGCAGAGCTGCCGGAGGTCGTCCTCGTACCCGCGCTCGACGAGGTTGTACTCCGGCTGCAGCGCGACGTAGGGGGCAAGCCCGTCGCGGGCGCTGATCGCGAGCGCCTCGGCCAGCCGGGGCACGCCGTAGTTGGACGCGGCGATGTGCCTGACCTTTCCCGCGCGCACGAGCTCGTCGAAGACGCCGAGCGTCTCCTCGAGGGGGATCTCCGGGTTGTCGTCGCCGTGTGCGTAGTAGAGGTCGATGTGGTCGGTCTGCAGCCGGCGCAGCGAGCCCTCCACCGCCTCACGGATCGTCGCCGCGTGGAGGTCGTCCTTGCCGGGCATCCGGCCGACCTTCGTCGCCACGATCATCCGGTCGCGGTTGCCGCGGGCCGCCATCCAGCGCCCGATGATCTCCTCCGACTCGCCGCCGCGGTTGCCCGGCACCCACGCTGAGTAGGCGTCCGCGGTGTCGACGAAGTTGCCGCCGGCCGCCGCGTACGCGTCGAGGACGGCGAACGACTCGGCCTCGTCCGCCGTCCAGCCGAAGACGTTCCCGCCGAGGCAGAGCGGAAAGACGTCGAGACCGGTGCGTCCGATGAGTACGTCGGTGGGGATGCTCAGGCCCTTCGTGTGACGACGAACGACTCGTCGTTGAACCACAGCCCGCCGTACTTCTGGAGCACGTTCTCGGTCGCTTCGAGGTATGACCCTGTCATGACCACCTCGTCGAGCCGTTCGTCCTCGATCTGGTTCACGTAGATGGCGGCGTTCCAGGCAGCGAAGAGTGTCGACGTCCCGATCCGGTCGCCGATCTCCGACGGCAGCGTGTGCATCCGGTACTGGAACAGGGAGTCCTCGTCGGGAGGCGGCGTGAGGTCGAAGTCGGCCGCGTCTGTCCCCAGCTCCTCGGAGAGCGCTCCCAGCAACGCGAGACGGTTGACCTGGAACGGATTCTCGTCCGGCCAGAGGTTCCGGACGATCTCCAGTGCGGGGTCGTCGCCGTACGACTGGATCGTGAGCAGCCGGCCGCCGGGGGCGAGGCGCCTCGCGAGGGGTGCGAGCACCTTCTGGGCCTTGAACTCGGCGTGCATTCGCGCCCGCCACGGTTGCGAGGCGAGCACGAAGTCGTAGAGCCCTTCCACGCTGTCGGGCCGGGGGATGACGTCGTCGAGCGGGAACTCGTGGTCGAGCCGGTACATGACGAGCACGGAGGGCCGGACGTAGGTCGGATTGCCGGTCACCGGGTGAGGCTTCGTCTGCCAGCCCTCCGTGAGCATCGGGGCGAGAGCCTCGATCTGCTCGCCGTATTCGTCTGCCGACGATCCGGCCAGGCGCACGACCTGCCAGTTGATGCGCTCGGCGGCCTCCGGGTCGGAGGGCCTCAGCCCGGGGGCATCGGCGTAGGCGAGGTTCGTGACCACCAGCACCGTGTGCGGGTGCTCGTAGAAGCGGTCAGGCATCTTTTCCAGGCCTAGTCGAACGTCCTCGAGGCTGATTTCCTTCGCGACCGCCAGGAGGGGGACCGTGGGGTGATGGCGGTGCATCGATCGCATCACGCGCGCGAGCACGGTCGCGTCACCCATGCCGGCGTCGAAGATGCGCAGCGCGGGCGGCCGCAGATCGACGCGAAGCGCCTCGGCCGCAGCCCGGCTCGCGATCACCGCCTTCTCGTTGCAGGTGCTGACGAAGGCGAGGTACTTCTGCCGGTTGTCGTAGAAGCGGAACGGCGTCGTCGAGCCGGACCCTGTGGCCGACGCTCCTGCTCTCGCTTTCGGGTCGCGGCTCGCCATTCGTCGTCTCCAGGATCACAGATCGAGCACGACGTCGTCGCGCGGTCGCGAGCAGCAGATGAGTGCGCTCCCGTCGGCCGGCGGCTCGACCGGCGCCGGGTCGTAGTCGAGTTCGCCTGCGATGAGGTTCGTCTCGCAGGTGCGGCAGACGCCGGTGCGGCAGGACCAGCGGACGGGCACGTCGCAGGCTTCGGCGAGATCGAGCAGGCTGACGAAGTCGTCGCTCCAGCAGACGCTGAGATTGCTGCGGGCGAACTCGATCGTGGGGCCGGTTCCGGCGCGCCCCGGGGGAGGGTGTGGCGGCCGCGCGGGCGTCGCGGCGATGCCGGGCGTCAGCCCCGGCGCAGGCCCGAACGGCTCGGTGTGGATCTGTGAGGGGTCGAGGCCGATCGCGGCAAGGCCGGCGGCGATCTCCTCCATGAACGCCGGCGGGCCGCACAGGTACGCCTGGGCATCACGCGGCGGCTCGAGCTCGGCGAGCGCCGACGGGGCGAGACGGCCGGCTGCGTCGAAGTCGCGGCCTTCGAGATCGTCCGGGCCGGGAGCGCTGTAGAAGACGCGGCTGCGGACGTTCGGGAGAGACTCGAGGAGCGCGCGTGCCTCGGCGGCGAACGAGTGGTCGCGGCTGCTGCGCGCGCCGTGGAGCCACCAGATCTCCCGATCGGAGTGCTCCTCTGCCAGAGCGTGGAGCATGGCGAGAACCGGCGTCGCGCCGATGCCGGCACTGATCAGCAGCACGGGGGCTTGCGTCCGGTCGAGGATGAACGTGCCACGCGCCGCTGCGATGTCGAGCACGTCGCCGACGGTCAGTCTGCTGTGGAGGTAGCCGCTGACCGCGCCGTCGCGCTCGCTCTTCACCGTGATCCGGTAGTAGCCGGCATCCGGCGGGCCGGAGAGGGAGTAGTTGCGGAGCACCGACGTCTGCTCACCGTCGAGGTGGAGTCGCATCGTCAGGTACTGGCCCGGCCGTCGAGGTGGCAGCGGCTCGCCGTCCGGCGTCTCGAGACGGATCGAGATCGCCGACTCGCTCTCGCGCTCGATCGCGGTGACCTGCAGCGGGCGAAATCCGGGCCAGGCGGGCGGCGGGCTTGCCGTCGTCAGGCCGGCGTTGCCGCCGCCGGGCTCGCCCTCGAGCATGGCGCGAAACGACGCCTGCCAGCCCGGGCTGAGCGCCGGGATCCGAAGTGCTTGCAGGAGCCGCGCGCGCGGATGCCCGGGCAGGTAGAGGAGCGCGTCGACCTCGGCGACCGTCATCTGCTCCGGGCCGGAGCCGAGCATGAGGATCTCGTCTCCGGCCTGGACATCGCCTTCCTCGAGCACGCGAAGGTAGAAGCCCGGGCGGCGGTGGGAGACGAGCAGGGCGGGGATGCGAGGCATCGTCCATCCGGATCCCGACGCGGTAGCACGTGACGCGAGGCTGGCTGACCTCGAAGACGGCGGTGCCGATCCGGTAGCGGTCGCCGATGCAGACGTCGGCGTCGCTCAGCCCCTCGACGGTGAAGTTCTCCCCGAACTGCCCGTAGGTGAAGTCGTTCCGGCCGAGCTCGCGCTCCCAGTACCGGTAGGAGTCGATCTGGTAGACGAAGACGGCCCGCTGCTCGCCGCCGTGTCCTGCGAGATCCCCCTGTCCGTCCCCGTCGACGTTGAGCGTGCGCACGCGCCGGGGGCCGGTGACGGGCTCCTTGAAGACGCCGGTGAAGACGGTCTTCCCCTGCCACTGCACGTCTCTCGGCAGTGCCGACGTTCACGGAAAGCAGCGTTCCGACCGGCCTACCGATCGCCGACGAACTCATGCTCACCCCCTGCGGTCGGATTGGCCTCGACGAGGTCGACAGCGTAGATGCCGCTGACAAAGGTCGGGTTAAAGAGGGATCGAATCGAGCACAATCCCCTGATTCACGGGAACGGGTGCGCAGACCGCGGGCTCGATGGTCGACTGACCACAGTAGAGGAGCCGACGCCCAGACCTTCCGCCGCGCTCCCTAGCGCCAGCCGAGGTCGGGTGCGACGTACTTCAGGATGCTCTCGACGGCGTGCGCGTTGTAGTCGACGCCGAGCTGGTTCGGCACGGTCAGCAGCAGCGTGTCCGCGGCGGCGATCGCCTCGTCCTCGGCGAGTTGGGCTACGAGGGCGTCAGGCTCGGCGGCGTACGTGCGGCCGAAGATCGCCCGCGTCGTCGCGTCGATGTAGCCGACCTGGTCGCCGTCGCCGGTGCTCTGACCGAAGTACCTGCGGTCGAGGTCGTTCACCAGCGCGAAGATGCTGCGGCTGACGGAGACGCGCGGCTCGCGCTCGTGTCCGGCTTCCTTCCACGCCGCGCGGAACGCTTCGATGTGCCGGGCCTGGACGAGGTGGAACGGGTCGCCGCTCGCGTCGTCGTCGACCAGGGTCGAGCTCATCAGGTTCATGCCGAGGCCGGCCGCCCAGGCCGCGGTCGCGGGCGATCCTGCGCCCCACCAGATCCGGTCGCGCAACCCCGGCGACTGTGGCTCGACCGTGAGCAGGCCGGGCGGGTTGGGGAACATCGGCCTCGGGTTCGGTTGGGCGAAGCCCTCCCCTTTCAGCACTTCCAGGAACACCTCGGTATGGCGGCGGGCCATGTCGGCGTCGGTCTCGCCCTCGGCCGGCTGGTAGCCGAAGGAGCGCCACCCGTCGATCACCTGCTCCGGTGACCCACGGCTGATGCCCAGCTGCAGCCGCCCGCCCGCAAGGAGGTCGGCGGCGCCGGCGTCCTCGACCATGTAGAGCGGGTTCTCGTAGCGCATGTCGATGACGGCGGTGCCGATCTCGATCCTCGATGTCCGTGCGCCGATCGCCGCGAGGAGCGGGAACGGCGAACCGAGCTGCTGCGCGAAGTGGTGCACGCGGAAGTACGCTCCGTCGGCGCCCAGCTCTTCGACCGCGACCGCCAGCTCGAGCGACTGGATCAGCGAATCGGAGGCGGAGCGCACCTGCGACGACGGTGACGGCGACCAGTGGCCGAAGGACAGGAACCCGATCTTCTTCACAGCTGCATCCTCGCGGATGACGGCATCGAGGGGGTCGATCGAGGTGCCCAGCGTCGCATGATGGATACTCGCCCGATGGCACGGTTCGTGCTCGTGCACGGAGCCTGGCACGGCGGCTGGTGCTTCCGCCGGCTTGCCGAGGAGCTCGAGGGTCGCGGTCATGAGGTCGCGACTCCCGACCTGCCCTGCGAGGAGGTCGGGCTCACGCCGCTCGACTACGCGAACGTCGTCGGGCGACAGCCGGACGCGATCGTCGTCGGCCACTCACTCGGCGGATTCACGATCCCACACGTCGAGGCCCGCAGCCGCGTCTATCTCGCCGCGTTGCCGCCGCTGGAGCGCCGCGAGATGGACGGGTGCTTCGCCGAGGGCTTCGGCGGGACGCTGCGCGACACCTCCGACCGCTCGTACTGGCCGGATGCGGACACGGCTGCGGCGCGAATGTATCCCGACTGTTCGCGTACACAGTCCGACTGGGCTTTCGCGCAGCTCCGCCGCCAAGCGCGACTTGACGCGATCCCTGCGCCGTTCGGACCCGGCGACATCGTCATTGCGACCCTGCAGGATGCCGCGGTCGACCCTGACTGGCAGATTCGCACGGCCCGCGTCCACGGCGCGCGTGTGATCGAGCTCGACTCGGGCCATTCGCCGTTTCTCACGCAGCCGGACGAGCTTGCAGACATGCTCGGCTCGCTTGCCTGAGGGATGTTGGGCTAGGCGCGGGCTCGCAGGAGTCTGGCTAGCAGTGGTCGGCGAGGACAGCTCGCACCTGGTCTACACGGCCTCTCCCCCGCCGATTGGATCGCGATCGTCAAGCGCGCCGGCCGGGAGACGCTCGACGACAACCTGCCGATGATCGCCTCGGCGCTCGCCTACAGCGCCTTTCTGGCGATCCCATCGGTGCTGCTGGTCGGAATCGGCCTGTTCACCCTGGTCGCCGGACCGGCGACGATCACCAGCCTGATCCAGCACCTCCCGAGCGTGATGCCGCACCAGGCATCGCAGTTACTCGGACAGAGCCTGCACCGGCTCGATCACCAACAGGGCACTTCCGGTGAGCCCGAGGAGCTGTCGGAGTTTTAGCCCCGAAAACCGGTCGCGGAGGCTTAGCTGAGCTAGCTCCGGTACTTGCTGGTGGGGAGAGCAGGTCCGGGGCACGCACGCCGCCGGCAACCGGCGGCAGCGTCCTGCAGAGCGATCGGCCGGATTCGACTCGAACCTCGCCTTTCCCCTGCTCATACGTTGCTTCTGCGTCCGCGAGGCCGCGCGGAACGCTGGTCAGTCCGGACCCGGTCGCCTCACGCGCGGCGTCGAGGTGACGCCTCGATCGGTCCTATTGACAGTGCCTCACGCATGACTATGGTCAGAGAGTCGGTGTACGTATGGCAGACATCAGGATTGGGAGAGGGGAGTTGACATGCGGCAGGTGAAGATGTTGCTGGTGGGCGGAGTCGTTCTTGCCGCACTGGCGCTGGCGGGCACCGTGGCGGCGGCCTCGAAGGGCTCGTCGTCGTCGGCTGTCAACGGGACCACGATCAAGACGTGCGTCGACCTCGGTAGCGGTGACATCCGGGTCATCCAGGTGTCGCCGAACGACCTGAACTGGAAGAAGCATCCCAAGGACTGCAAGGACAGCGAGCAGGAGCTCGACTGGACCGTCGGCGGTGGCGGCGGCTCGGGTGACAAGGGTCCGACCGGCGACAAGGGTCCGTCCGGCGACAAGGGGGTGACGGGCGACAAGGGTCCGACCGGCAGCAACGGAACCGGCCCGACCGGCCCGACTGGCTCCAAGGGCCCGACCGGCGACAAGGGGCCGCTCGGCAACAGCGGCCCGGCCGGCCCGACGGGTCCCAGGGGGGCCACCGGCAACAAGGGCCCGAGTGGCGACAAGGGTCCAGCCGGCGACAAGGGCGCCACGGGCAACAACGGCGTTACGGGCAACAAGGGCGCGACTGGCGACAAGGGTGCGACTGGTGATGCCGGCGCGAAGGGTGCGACGGGTGATGCTGGTGCGAAGGGTGCCTCTGGCGATCAAGGGCGCGACTGGTGATGCTGGCGCGAAGGGTGCGACGGGTGATGCTGGTGCGAAGGGTGCCTCTGGCGATCAGGGGCCGACCGGCCTTCAGGGTCCGGCTGGCGACAAGGGTGCGACTGGTGATGCCGGCGCGAAGGGTGCGACGGGTGATGCTGGTGCGAAGGGTGCCTCTGGCGATCAGGGCGTGACTGGTGATGCCGGCGCGAAGGGTGCGACGGGTGATGCTGGTGCGAAGGGTGCCTCTGGCGATCAGGGCGTGACTGGTGATGCCGGCGCGAAGGGTGCGACGGGTGATGCTGGTGCGAAGGGTGCCTCTGGCGATCAGGGGCCGACCGGCCTCAGGGTCCGACCGGTGACAAGGGTGCGACTGGTGATGCTGGTGCGAAGGGTGCCTCTGGCGATCAGGGGGCGACTGGCCTCCAGGGTCCGACCGGTGACGAAGGGTGCGACGGGTGATGCTGGTGCGAAGGGTGCCTCTGGCGATCAGGGCGCGACTGGTGATGCCGGCGCGAAGGGTGCGACGGGTGATGCTGGTGCGAAGGGTGCCTCTGGCGATCAGGGCGCGACTGGTGATGCCGGCGCGAAGGGTGCGACGGGTGATGCTGGTGCGAAGGGTGCCTCTGGCGATCAGGGCGTGACTGGTGATGCCGGCGCGAAGGGTGCGACGGGTGATGCTGGTGCGAAGGGTGCCTCTGGCGATCAGGGGCCGACCGGCCTTCAGGGTCCGACCGGTGACAAGGGTGCGACTGGTGATGCTGGTGCGAAGGGTGCCTCTGGTGATCAGGGCGCTGACTGGTGATGCCGGCGCGAAGGGTGCGACGGGTGATGCTGGTGCGAAGGGTGCCTCTGGCGATCAGGGCGCGACTGGTGATGCTGGCGCGAAGGGTGCGACGGGTGATGCTGGTGCGAAGGGTGCCTCTGGTGATCAGGGCGCGACTGGTGATGCCGGCGCGAAGGGTGCGACGGGTGATGCTGGTGCGAAGGGTGCCTCTGGCGATCAGGGGCCGACCGGCCTCCAGGGTCCGACCGGTGACAAGGGTGCGACTGGTGATGCCGGTGCGAAGGGTGCTACTGGTGATCAGGGCGTGACCGGTGATGCTGGTGCGAAGGGTGCGACGGGTGATGCTGGTGCGAAGGGTGCCTCTGGCGATCAGGGCGCGACTGGTGATGCCGGCGCGAAGGGTGCGACTGGTGATGCCGGTGCGAAGGGTGCTATCGGTGATCAGGGTGCCTCTGGTGACAAGGGTGCGACGGGTGATGCTGGTGCGAAGGGTGCTCTGGCGATCAGGGCGCGACTGGTGACAAGGGTGCGACGGGTGATGCTGGTGCGAAGGGTGTCTCTGGCGATCAGGGGCCGACCGGCCTTCAGGGTCCGACCGGTGACAAGGGTGCGACTGGTGATGCCGGTGCGAAGGGTGCCTCTGGTGATCAGGGCCGACCGGTGATCAGGGTGCCTGACTGGTGACGAAGGGTGCGACTGGTGATGCTGGTGCGAAGGGTGCCTCTGGCGATCAGGGCGCGACTGGTGATGCCGGCGCGAAGGGCGCTACCGGCGACACCGGTCCTACTGGCCTTGCTGGTCCGACCGGCACGACGGGTGCGGCTGGTCGCACGACGGGTGCGGCTGGTGCGACGGGTGCGGCTGGTCCTACCGGCCTCCAGGGTCCGACCGGCGACAAGGGTCCGACCGGCGACAAGGGCGCTACTGGTGATACCGGTGCAACCGGACCCGTCGGCCCGAGCTCGACTGGGGCGACCGGCCCGACTGGGGCAACCGGTGCGACCGGCCCGACTGGGGCAACCGGTGCGTACGGCCGCTGGCACGAACGGCACGAACGGCACGAACGGCACGAACGCTCGGCTACGCTCGACGACCAACGGCAACCGCAGTCGGCGTTGTGCCGGCGGCGCACGTGCCATGCACGTCTGGGGGACGGCGCGCGATCGCAGACCACCACGGCACGGGCACGTCATGCACGTTGCCGAACCCCGGCGTTCACTGCGTCGGGACGGCGCAGCTGTCGTGATGCCTAAGACTGCCGGTCAGCGTGTGGATGCAGACGGCACGGTGTACCTGCGAACTAACAGGTACACCGTGACGCTACACCGAGTGAGCTCGCCATAGACGGATCGCAGAACGCCGCGACGTGGCACAGTCGACGCGATCTGGATGGTTCTGCCGTCGGCAACGTGACCGCGAAGCAACGTCGATGAGTCGAGGACGGGAGGCCTTCGGGCCTCCCGTCTCGTTTCCGGGGTCGTTTCACGCGCCGTCGCGTTGATCGCCGCGTAGCTGGCTTCGAGCGCTCTCCCGGGCGGTGTGGGCGTGGTCGGCGTGTCGAACAGGTGGGCGTAGACCTCGAGGGTGATGTTCGGGTTGGCGTGCTCCGAGCTGGCGGGATGACGAAGACGACGTCGGCTCCGGCGATCACAGGCCCGAGCTCGGTACCTGGTGCTTGACCGGCCGCGGCTGGTGAGCGAGTCGGGTAGCCTCCGGCCCGAGTGGTCGCGACACTGCGGTGCGACCGGTGCGAGGTCGACGACGTTACGTCGAGGCGCTCAAGCGGTCGCATCTGGTCGACAGTCGATCGGTTCCGGACGCTCCGCGCGAAGGTGCTCAGTCGCTTCTGACGAGGCCCGTCGATCGTCGACGCCGACGGGTAGCCGACGACCGATGCCGGCCGATCGAGCTTGCCGGCATAGCGAGGGAGCGTCCGCATCGTCAGCGGTCCGTCCGAGCTGTGGCGACCAGTGACCGGCCGGCCGCGCGTCTTCGCCGAGGTGGCCCGCTCGCCGTGAGCGACCCGTCGAGGCTCGAGGTTCGTACCGCGACGCTTCGCGACCGGCAGGTTCGGTCGCGTCGGTCGAGGCGTGCTGGACGAGCCTCGAGCTTCCGCGTGAGCCAGGTGGAGTTCTCGGCTCCGTTGGGATTGTCGTCCACGGATGTCCTTCAGGCGTGTCTGCAACCCCCGAGCGGTGGCGTAGCGACAGCTCGCCTGCAGAAGCCCTCGCCGGGGACGCGGTGGTCGGAAGTCGAGTCTGCGGCCGGCCAGCGGCCGGGACGGGCCGTCCTGGGCAGGGGGGTATCGTGGGCCCTTGGACTTGCTTCGCAGGCTCGCAGGCTCGTTCTGGGTTCGCGCCGCCGTCAGCGCAGGACTGCTCGCCGCCGTGGCAACGCAGATCGACTTCGGCCTGATCCGCAGCCGCCTCTCCGGCGGGAGCTGGGGCTGGTTCGCTCTGGCGGTCGTCGTCCTGTTCGCCTCGTTCGTCGTCGGGGGTCTGCGCTGGCAGATCTTCCTCAGCGCTGCGGGGGTCGACTCGACGCCGCGCAAGGCGGTCCGCGCCTACCTGATCGGCACGTTCACGACGAACTTCCTGCCGACCCAGATCGGCGGCGACGTGACCCGCGTCTTCGTGGCCGCGGGGCCGGGGATGCGGATCCGGGCGGCGGTCACCGTCGTGCTCGATCGCGCGACCGCCCTCGCCTGCATGATCGCCGTCGGCTGGTTCCTGATCGTGCTGAACCCCCACGCCGTGCCGGGGCAGCTCTACGCCGCGCTCGCCGCTTCGACCGCGGCGTTCGTCGTCATCTCGGTCTTCGTCGTCCTGCTCTTCCGGCTACGGGCTCTGCGGCGGCTCGTGCCCGCCCGGGCCCGTCCCGCTGGGGAAGAGGTGAGAGCGGCACTCGACTCGTGCCTCACTCGATCGGCTCTCGGAAGGACGGTCCTGATCGGGCTGGGGTTCCAGGGGCTCGTCTACCTCTCCGCCTGGCTGGTGGCCCGATCGATCTCGCTCGACGTGCCGTTCGCCGTCATCGGGGCGGTGTTGGCCCCCGTGCTCATCCTGTCCACGGCTCCCGTCTCGATCGGCGGCTTCGGCGTTCGCGAGGGGAGCTACGTCCTGCTGCTCGGCTACGCGGGCGTCAGCGCGACTGATGCAACGCTCTTCTCGTTGCTCTTGGCTGCGACGTTCGCGATCGCGAGTCTTCCCGGAGCACTCGCGCTGCTCCGCCGGCCCGAGCGCACCGCGCGAGCCGGCTACACCCCGGCCGCCGTGCCCGACTCAGCGCGGTCGCCGCAGCCCGAGGATCGAGAGCAGGAACGACGTGAAGAAGATCTGCACGCCGACGACGAACCCGGTCGCAGCGAGGAGCGCCGCCTCGCCCTGGCCCAGGGAGCCGGCACCGCCGGCGAGCCAGTCGGCGATGATGACGATGCCCCCGACAAGCCCGGCGAGGAGGATCGTGCCGCCGACGAGCAGGCCGTGGTCGAGCTTGAACCGGGCGCGCATCCGCTCGAGGAAGGGGTCGCGGAGACCCATGAAGTACAGGCCGTAGGTTCGCGCGATCAGCCCGAGCGCCAGCACCTCCATGCCGACGATGATCAGCAGCGAGCCGGCGATCTCCGCGTGGATGTAGAACGGTCGCCCGAGGATCGTGGTCTTCGAGAGAACCGCGACGTCGACGAGCGACCCCAGGACGATCATCGCCGCACCGGGGATCACGAAGAGGAAGTTCGGGCTGTAGACGAGCATCAACCGGAGATGTCGCCAGCCGTCGCGGAACGGTGACAGCTTCGACTCGCCGCCGCGTTGATGCAGCGCGATCGGGAGCTCGCGGATGTCGAGCTGCTCCTTCGAGGCCCGGATCACCATCTCGGACGCGAACTCCATCCCCGTCGAGCGCAGTTCGAGCCGCGGCAGGACGTCCCGGCGAAACGCTCTCATCCCGCAGTGCGCGTCGCCGACCGGAGATCGATAGAGCATGTTCAGAAAACCGGAGAGGATCGGGTTCCCGATCCTGCTGGTCAGCGACATCGCGCCGGGCTGGACGTTCTGCAGCCGGTTGCCCATGACGAGCTCCGCGCCGTCGTCGAGCTCCTTGACGAAGCGGGGGATCTCCTCGAAGTCGTAGGTCAGATCTGCGTCGATCATGACGATGTAGTCCCCCCGGGCCGCCTCGAAACCGCTCTGGTACGCCTGTCCGTAGCCGCGATGAGGCTCGTCGATCACCCGCGCGCCGGCACGGCGGGCGATCTCGCCGCTGCCGTCGTCCGAGCCGTTGTCGACCACGACGACCTCGCCTTCGAGCCCGCTCTCGGTGAGCGCGTCCTCCGCTCGGCGCACGCACTCCGCGATGTTCTCCGCCTCGTTCAGGCACGGAATCACGACCGAGACCCTCGGATGCAGGGTCGTGATCGTCTGCGCAGACGATGCAAGCTCGCGGACCGCCACTACTTTGAACATACGGCTTTCCAGGGGCTTTGCAAGCCACCCGTTCGAGGGATCGCGAGGGTGGCCGTTAGGCTCTGCCGGTGCGCGTCTGCATCGTCTACGACTGTCTCTATCCGTACACGGTCGGCGGTGCCGAGCGGTGGTACCGGAACCTTTCCGGGCGACTGGCCGAGGCGGGGCACGAGGTCACCTACCTGACGCTTCGGCAGTGGGAGGTCGGCGATGAGCCGGTGCTCCCCGGCGTGCGTGTGGTGCCGGTCGGGCCGCGCATGGATCTGTATGCGGGAGGACGACGCCGGATCGGGCCGCCGCTCGTCTTCGGTCTCGGTGTCACGAGGCACCTTGCGATCCACGGGGCGCGATACGACGTCGTACACACGGCGTCGTTTCCGTACTTCTCGCTGCTGGCCGCCGGGCTCATTCGCCGGCCAGGGCGCTACCGAGCTCGTTGTCGACTGGTTCGAGGTCTGGAGCCGCGGCTACTGGCACGAGTACCTCGGCCGGCTCGGACCGTTCGGGTTCGCCGTCCAGCGGCGCTGTGTGCGGATCAGGCAGGACGCGTTCTGCTTCTCGCGCCTCCACGAGCAGCGGTTACGCGCAGAGGGCGTGCGTGGTCCGGTTACCGTTTTGCGAGGCCTGTATCAGGGAGCCGCGGAAGGGTCGGAGCCGAAACCTGCCGAGCCGCTCGTGGTCTTCGCGGGCCGCCACATCCCCGAGAAGCAGGTCACAGCCGTCGTACCGGCTTTCATTCGCGCCCGTGAAGCGGTGCCCGAGCTCAGATGCGTGATCTTCGGAGACGGCCCCGACCGGCCAGAGGTCCTGCGGCAGATCGACGCCAACGGGCTCGGGAACGTCGTTGACGCGCCAGGCTTCGCCGAGCAGGAACGGGTCGAGGAGGCGCTGCGGAACGCACTTTGCCTGGTCTTGCCCTCGAGGCGCGAGGGCTACGGCCTGGTCGTGGTGGAGGCGGCAGCCCGCGGCGTACCCGCGGTCGTCGTGCGCGGCCCGGACAATGCGGCCGTCGAGCTCATCGAGGAGGGCGTCAACGGCTTCGTCTCGAAGAGCGCCTCGCCGGAGGACCTCGGCGAGGCATTCGTCCGTGTGCATCGGTCCGGGCCAGCCCTCCGAGACTCCACAGCCGCCTGGTTTGTCCGCAACGCCGGGACCCTGTCGCTCGACACCTCGTTCGAGGTGGTTCTCCGCCACTATCGTGGAGGGCCCTAGGACCCGAACGGGCTAGGCTCGGATCGCTTCGACCCAGTCCAGCCGCTTCCCGCAGAGAGACTGGGCGGCCGCGGGGTCGACGACCGTCACCGGCGCGTCGGCGGCCGTCGTCGTGGTCAGCAGAAGTGGTCCCAGACCGAAGGGATAACCACCGCTCCCCGGATGGAGATCGGGGCCGGTCACGCGGAGGCGGACCGTGTGCGGGCCGCGCGAGAGGTCGGCGGTCCCCAGCGCCGTGTAGTCCCCGTCGTCGTTCAATCGGTACCTCAAGTCGGTGAGGGGCTCGTCGTCCACGTAGACGCGTAGACGATCCCGAAACGATCCGCCGAGCCACAGCTCGTAGCTTCCCGGCTGCTGGATTGTCACCTGAGCCTGGACGTCGCCTGCGCGGTTGGGGTAGAGGAGTCCGTTCTGGTCGGCACCCCATGCACGTGGATGGTCGGCGGACGACAGCGGGACGGCGATGACCGGCCGGCGAGGTGCTGCGGCAAGGCGGCCGCCGGCGCCTGCACTCTGCGCGAGCCGCAGCACCTCGCTGCATGTGGGGACGCCCGCGGGCTGAACGGGGTCGCCGAGCGGCTTGTGGGCGAGGATCCGCGGGTACGTGTCCGGCTGCTGCCAGACATCGTAGTAGCGGCCGCTCCACACGAGGCGGTAGACCGACGGTGGACGACTCTGCGGGGAGCGCGGAAGCACGAGCGTCTTGTAGACGAGGATCCCGCCCAGCTGGAACTGGTCGAGGTCGGCGTATGTGCCCTTGGCGAGGCCCTGCCCGTCGAGGAGCGGAATCACCCGCCGCCGGCGCTCCGTGGGCGCCCTCCGGGTCCATGCTCCTCAGGAAGTGGCGCACGCCGTACGGCTCGGTGTCGGTCATCAGCGTCGGCCCTTGACCGGCGAACCGGGCTCCGATCGTCCTCAGCTCCGCGAATTGTCGCCCGCGGCGCGAGCCAGACGCTCGAGTACGAGAGGCCGTTCGACCACAGGACGCCGGCCGCGATCGCTGCCGCCGATCACCGTCGCCTCGACGCGGCGTCCGGTCTCGAAGATCGCCGCGGCGCCCGCTGCTCCGGCGGCGACCAGGGCCGGCGACGCCTCGGCCATCGCCTTGGCGTTCAGCCACGGCGAGCTGAGGCCGACGTCGCTCGAGTCCGAAGATGATGACGGCTCCGCCGACGCAGGTAGCGACGTAGAGCGGCATTCCCGAGGCTCTCCGCCGCCACGCGAGCGCGAGGCCTGCGACGATCCCCACCAGCAGGACGCCGATGAGAACGTGCGCGGCCGCCGGGTTGCCGGGCTGATTTCGAAAATCGCTCGCGGGCCAGATGCCGAACACCTGCAGCTTGTCCAGCGGATGTCCGAGGTTCGCCACCTCGGTGCTCGTCGTGATCACGCCGCCGCTCGCCCCGGAGAGGAACGATCGGGCGATCGCGATCGACGGTATCGAGAGGATGGCGACGAATCCGACGAGTCCGATCGCCACCCTGGCGGACGACCGCAGCCCGCGGGAGACGAGGACGGCGATCACGGCGACCGTCGGGACGAGCAACCACACGAGTCCGGCGGGGCTGAGAATCGCGAGTAGTGCGGCCGCGGCGAGGGCGGAGGGCAATGTCGCCCGCGGGCGCGTCCACCGACCGATCGTCGTGACGAGCGAGGCGCAGACGAGCGCGATCATGCGCCGCCGTGGCTAGCTCCTTGATTCCGCTCCAGAGCGCATAGGACACGAGCAGCGCCGGCTGAGCTCCGAGCAACGCGACGAAGGCCCGGAGCGCTCGCGAGGAGATCAAGCGCGCACGAACGGCGTAGATCGAGAGAGCGAGCATGGCGCCGAAGAGCGCGATCGTCGGCTGGAACAGCCACGCGATGTCCTGCCCGGTCAGCTTGCCGCCGAGCCCGAGCGGCATGAACGCCCCGAGTGGATAGCCGCCCCCGAAGTAGTCGGTCAGCACCTGCTGGTACGTCGAGGGGGCCAGTCCGGAGAGCGTGCGGCCGTGATCCATCACCCGATCGGTCAGCGCCAGCCACGTCGAGGTGTCGTCGAGCGTGATGTAGCCGGCGAACGTGGCCTGTCCGGAGAGGACGATCGGGGCGGCGTAGACGGCGAAGACTGCGACCGCGGCTCCGATCGCCCAAGCGTCGAGCCGCAGGCGTCTGGTGCGGAGCCCGAAGCCGGCGATCGCGAGCGCGATCGCGAGCGGGGCCGCGAGCTGGGCGGTCGCTCCTCGCATGGTGACGAGGTCGGCCTCGACGATCAGCAGGGCGAGCCCGAGCGGGACGAGGAGCGGGCCCGGCAAGCTGAGTCCAGACGCCCGCTCCACGAGCAGGCCGCAGCCGAGCGAGAGCAGCGCGAGGACGAGCGGGGAAGACGACCCAGGCGAGTAGCACGGATCGGCGCCCGTGCCGCGCCCTCCGGCTAGGGGACCGGCGCGATCGCGCCGGAGGCGACGAGCTTGCGGCCGGTGCCGGAGACGGGTCGAAGACCTCGATCTGGTAGCTCACTCCCGGATAGGCGAGGTGGATGCTCTTCGGGTAGCTCCCGTCGACGACGCCGATCCCGCCGTGCGCGAGCTTGATCGTGGCGGCGCCGCCCGCGGCCGTGGCGGCCCTGGTCACCGCAGCGAAAGCGCCCGGAAACGGGTAGGTGGCAACGGTCAGGTAGCGCGCTCTCGGGTCGCCGACCTTCGCGCCGGCCGGGAGGTAGCGGATGAACACACTCCCGTTCGAGGTCTGGTGCTCAGCTCGTACGTGTAGCCAGGCGTCGGGCCGGCCCAGTAGATCGGGTGGCCGACCCGCTGCGCGAGCGTCGCGGAGGTCGCGCGCGGCGTCGCGGCCGGCTGGGCTTCGTGCTGATCGTGCCGGCGGTCGTCGCCGCGAGGCTCGCCGAGTGCTCGTGAGCTGCCCCGACGACACGAGTCTGCATCGCGCGCGCCGGCGTCGGGTCGTAGACCTCGACCTGGTAGTCCACGTGCGGGTAGGCGACGTGGACGCTCTGCGGGTAGCCGGCGTCGAGCACGGCGACACCTCCGCCCGCGAGCCGCACGGTGACCGCGCCCTTGACGCGCGCCTTCTTCCGGATGGCCGCGTAGGTGCCGGGGAAGGGGTACGTGGCGACGGTGAGGTACGGCTTGGAAGAGCCGACGTCGACACCCGGCGGCAGGTAGCGGACGTAGATCTTCCCGTTCGCGGCCTGGGTCACCTCGTAGGTGTAACCGCTCTTCGGTCCGAGCCAGAAGATCGGATGGCCGACCGAGCCCGCCAGGGCCGTGAGCTGATCCAGCGACGCCGCGGATGCGGCCAACGTCGATGTGGCTGTCTTCGACGAGGAACCCCGGTTGTGCAGTACGAGCCACGCGACGAAGCCGACCGCGACTGCGAGCGTGACGACCGCGCCGATGCGGATGGTCGGCGTGCGCCGACGCCGTTGCCGTGTGCGTGCGCTGCGAGGGGCAACTTCCGCTGAAGCCTCGGGCCGATCCTCGGTGTCGGAAATGGCGGGATTGCGCAGTGAACGCAGGGACGCATTCTCCGGCGGTGGGCAGTCGAAGGATTCGGTCATCAGGTCTCCACTACTCATCCCTGAATACTCGGCTTCGGTCGTCGTTCCTTTAGCACAGGCTCCTGGAGACACGTCACCGGACGGCCACCACCTCGCTGGAGGCCACGAGATCGCGGGCGCGTCCGGGCGACGGATCGTAGACCTCGATCCGGTACTTCACGCCCGGGTACGCGAGGAACACGTTGGTCGGCGCGTCGCTGCGGTAGTAGGCGACTCCTCCCTTGCCGGTTGCGACCTTCACCGAGCTGCTCAACCCTGCGAGCCTGCGGGTGGTTGCGAAGGCGTCCTTGACGGGGTACGTGCCGATCGTCAGGAACTGCTCTTGCTTCCGACCTTCGCGCCGCCCGGGAGGTACCGGATGAACACCCGGTTGTCGGCGGTCTTGGTCAGCTCGTACGCGCTCTGCCGCTGGCCGATCCAGTAGATCTGGATGCCGAGCGACGCGAGCGCATGCAGCCCCTTCAGGGAGACCGGCAGCGCCTTGGAATCGTTCGGGATCGGCGAGGTCGACGTCGAAGAGCCTCGGTCGCGGAGCACGAGCCAGGCGACGAACCCGATCACGAGCGCGAGCGCGAGCACGGCTCCGACGCGGATCCGCCGATGACGGCCGCCCACCGCCGGGAACACCGGGGTCAGGTTGGAGCCAGCGTCTTCGGTCATGACTTGCATATGTTCGGCAGAGGGAGCTTCTGTCCTCGGAGGGCCAGGTTGCATAACTCACCGTACTCAGCTGGAAGCCCTGTTCAAGGGGCGGGGACGGCCGTCACCGAGATTTCACTCGAACGAGGGAGCGCGGGTACGGGCGCGGGAACTGCCGCGCGACGCCCGACGGATGTGGCATAAAGGGTGTTCAGTCTGGGGTACAACCTTCCGATAGAAGGTGAAGTGGGCGCGCAGGAATTCATGTTGATAGTGGCGGTGGGAGCCGCCGCGATCGCGCTCTGGCTGGACGTCAGGCTCGATCGGCACATGCCTCGCAGGGTGACCTGGACGATCTTCCACCTCGGCTGCGCGATGCTCGCGCTGCAGGCGATGCCCCAGTTGGTCTCGTTGGTGGTCGCCGGCAGCGAGGATCCCGCCCGCAAGGTCGCGGCCACGCTGTTCGTGCTCCTGCCCGTGCTCACCTACTGCTGGCTCAGCGCCATCTGGCTGCTGAAGCTCGTGCAGCGCTCCACCCACCTCCGGGCGTGATCGTCAAGGCCGAGACGGTGCCGCGCACCGCCGTCGCGGCGGCGTTCTCGCTGCTGGTCGCCGACGCCAGGCGTGCGAGGGCGATCGAACCTGCGATCTGGGATTGGAAGAGACCTGAGACGGTCTCGGCTGGTCTCGGCTTGTCTGGGAATCCCTGCTAATTGGCTCCTGGCGGATCTGTCCGTCGCTTTCGATCTCGGTCTGTCTCGGTGGGTCTGGCGGCCCCGGCGTGGCCCCATCGTCGCTGGAAGCGAATCCTGGTGTCAGATCGGCGGTCGAGGTAGCGACGCTTGGATAGCTCCCGCAGCGGGTAGGTCGCCTCGTCATCGCGTTTCGCCGGGTCGGTCGCGCAAGACGGCAGAGCCGGTGATGGCCGACACGCAGCGCGTCTTTCAGACGATCTACGTCCTCGAGAGCGTCGATCTCGCGCAGCGGCGCGGCGGGCCCGTGGAGGTCATCCGGCCCGGCGACCGTGTCTTCTTTGAGCCGGGTGAAGAGCACTTCCTATTACCAGGGATTTTGTATGGGCCGGGCAGGGATCGAACCTGCGACCTTGGGATTAAAAGTCCCCTGCTCTACCGACTGAGCTACCGGCCCGCGAGTCCGAACGGGGTGCCTTCGGAGTCGCGGCAGACAGCGTACCGCTCGCCCGGGTGGACGATCTCGCCGCCGAGGGCCGTCACGCGCTCGAGGGCGGCCGGCAGGTCGTCGACCTGGAAGTACGGGAGCGAGAAGCGGTCGCCGGGGCCGGGGCCGCGCTCGTGGACGCCGAGCTCGGGGTCGCCGCTGTGGGTCTGCACGCCCGAGCCTTCGCCTTGCCGGCGCGGCTCCAGCTCGATGTCGAGCACGCCGGCCCAGAAGCGCTGCGCGCGGGGGAAGTCGTCGGCGGGGAATTCGATCAGGGAGAGGCGGTTCACCGGCCTAGCCTATGGCAGCGCCGGCGGAAGGCGTGTACAAACGCCGTATGGATGCGGCGCGGGTGAGCCTGATGCGGTGGCTTCGGCGGCAGCTGCGCCAGCCCCTGCCGGGCCGCGAGCACCTCGAGGCGGCCGTGGCGAACGACGATCCGGCCGAGGCGCGGCGGGTGCTCGCCGACGCACCGTTCTCGGGGCCGCAGCGGCAGTACGTCGACGACGTGCTCGACCGGTGGGATCTCGAGAAGGAGAGGGCGCCGAGCTAGACGGCTTTGCGCACGACCGAGATGCCCCACGCCTCGCCCGAGGCGAACAGCGCGTCGGGGTCGACGTCGTCGAGCCAGCCGATGAAGTGCTTCTCCGGGTCGGCTTCGGTCGAGCCGTACACCGCCGGGCGCTCCTCGACGGGAGGCGCTTGCGGGCGCTCGAGCCGATCGAGCTCCGCCTCGCGCTCCTCGCTCGCCGGCCCCTCCATGTACCCGCGTGGCATCCGAGGAGCGTAACGCCGGGTCAGGCCCGCTTGCCGATCTCGACGGCGACCCGCTTGCCGCTGCGGATCGTGCCCTCCATGTAGCCGGTCAGGCCCATCGTCTTCCCCGAATCGCACTCTCGTCTCCGCGAGGTACTCGCTCCATCCGCGGAACAAGGCAACGTCCGCGTCAGGATGTTCGTCCTCCATCCACCTCACCAACCCCGCCATGTCCATGGGGGCGGGTTGCCTGCGTCGGTCATGCTCGGCGCGCGCTTTCCACTTAGTGGCAGGCCCCCCGTTCATCCAAATCCGCGTCACCCTTGACGCGAACCGATGAACGATGCGACCCTGTGGTCTTCGACCCAGGACGCGGAGAGGATGTGCCATGGCCGACGACGCAGGTGTACGAGCGCTTGGGATCATCAGTGCGCTGAACGCGGCTGGACTGCTGCAGAGTCAAGCGGTTGCAAGCCCGTCAACGCCTGAAATCATCAGCGCCCTAGCGGAGGCCGGCCTGTTACGGACGGGGGAGGGTCTCCAGCACGCCCGCGCCGCCACCGGGCCCCCAGGTCGGCGACGTCGTCCGCATCGAGAATATCCGGGGCGTAGGCAAGTACCTCAATCCAACGACTGGCGAGAAGTACGTTCGATTGCGCATAGTCCGTCGCAAGAGACGACAGTAATTACGTACCTCAATTTTCCACCGAACGACGAGAGCTGGTTACCGGAGATCGACAAGATCATCGCGGCACCAAAGCCGTTGCAGGTGCTCGCCTACGTGGAGATAACGAGCGTGGGCACCACTGAGATATACCACGGCAAACTGACTAGTCTCGCGGTGGAGTCCTGGTGGGCTACCTAGGACGCCGCGGTACCCATCGGCGTTACGCGTCAGAGAACGGGCCGCGTCGCTGAGCCAGGCTTCGCTGTCGCGCTCGAGGTGGAGAACACCACCGGTCATGGACGCCGGGCTCGTCTAGCCGACGGCGCCCGCCTGTACCTCGCCCACTATGCGGCGCTGCACTTACCCCAGACCGCAAGGAAGGCCCTTTCCCCACCCTGTCAAGGCTAGTCCGGTTTGGAAAGGCCCTATCTCCTCTCCCGTGTCGCGGCTATCCTGCCTCCGCCCGCCCCCGTCGACTAGCGGTCCAGGTCGCGGCCCTTTCAAGGCCGTCGCACGGGTTCGAATCCCGTCGGGGGCATCGGTCGGTTTGAACAAGACGGCGCATGGGCCGTAGCGCGCCGCGTTGGGAGCCGCCGGCGGAGACCCTGTCGCACTTTCCTGCACTCTCCGGGAATACCGTCAACGGGCTCAGTGAGGACGAGCGGCGTCCACCGTCGCCGTTCTTCTGGCACGACCCGTCGGTGCAGACCCACGGGGAGCTGCAGGCTTATGTCGTCGGCCGGTTCTTCCACACGCCGGGAATGGCCGAAGCGTTCAGTCGCGACCCGGAGACATACGAGCTGCGCCCGCGCTGGCGAACGCAAGCACGAGTGCGCGGACTCACCGTACTCAGCTGGAAGCCCTGTTCAAGAGGCGGGGACGGCCGTCACCGACATCTCACTCGAACGAGGGAGCGCGGGTGCCGGCGCGGGAACTGCCGCGCGACGCCCGACGGATGTGGCATAAAGGGTGTTCAGTCTGGGGTACAACCTTCCGATAGAAGGTGAAGTGGGCGCGCAGGAATTCATGCTGATAGTGGCGGTGGGAGCTGCCGCGATCGCGCTCTGGCTGGACGTCAGGCTCGATCGGCACACGCCTCGCAGGGTGACCTGGACGATCTTCCACCTCGGCTGCGCGATGCTCGCGCTGCAGGCGATGCCCCAGCTGGTCTCGTTGGTGGTCGCCGGCAGCGAGGATCCCGCCCGCAAGGTCGCGGCCACGCTGTTTGTGCTCCTGCCCGTGCTCACCTACTGCTGGCTCAGCGCCATCTGGCTGCTGAAGCTCGTGCAGCGCTCCACCCACCTCCGGGCGTGATCGTCAAGGCCGAGACGGCGCCGGGGACGGTCCCGCGCACCGCCTCCGCCGCCGTCTGGTTCCCCGTCGCGCTCGCCGCCGCCCTGAGCGGTCTGCTCGGTGCGGTCGCGGCCGACGCGCGCTGGCTCGCCGCGCTCGGCGGCTACATCGTCGAGCACGGCTCGGTCCCCGACTTCGTCCCCTTTGCAGCAGCGCCCTCCCAGGGGTGGCACAACGTGCCCGTGCTCGGCGAGCTCGTCTTCCACGCCCTCGACGCGGCCGGAGGAGAGCGGGCGCTGCTGGCGGCGCAGGTCGCGGCCGTCGCGGCGGCATTCTCGCTGCTGGTCGCCGACGCCAGGCGTGCGAGGGCGGACGACTCGCGCCTCACGTTCGTGCTGCTGCTGCTGATCCCGGCGACGCTCTCGGAGCTGGCGAACGTCCGCTCGCAGCTCTTCTCGCTCGCGCTCTTCCCCCTGCTCGTCCTGCTCCTGCGCGCCGAGGCGCGTCGTCCGAGCCGCCGGATCTGGCTGCTCGTGCCCCTGATCGCCCTGTGGTCGAACCTGCACGGCGCGGTTCTCACCGGCCTGGCCGTGGCCGGCGCGTATCTGCTCTTCGACCGGGCCCGCCGCGAGCCCCTGCTCGCCGTGGCCGTACTGGCCGCGTCCGTGCTCGCCGTCTTCGCGACGCCCGCGCTCTGGCGGACGGGCGACTACTACGCGGGCGTCCTTCGCAACGAGGCGGCGCGGCGCGCGGTCGGGCTGTGGGCGCCGCTCTCGCTCACGTCGGGGCTCGACATCGCCTTCATCGTCTGCGCGGTCGTGATCGCGGCGGCGGCAGTGCGGAGCCGGCCGCGCCTGTGGGAGGTGATCGCCCTCGTCGGGCTGGCCGTGCTGACCGCCCGTACCGCACGAGGCGGGGTCTGGTTCGTGTTCTTCGCGGCGACGCCCGCCGCGCTCGGGCTCGGACGGGGCGGCGACGCACGGTCGCGGCTCGCGCTGCCCGCGGCCGCCTGCCTGATCGGGCTCGCGGTCTTCGGGATCGTCCACGGGCCGCGGGAGCTCGGGGCCCGGGACACCGTGCTCGAGCAGGCGCTCGCCGACGCAGACGGGACCCCCGTCCTCGCCACCGACATCCTCGCCGAGCAGGTCGCGCTCGCCGGCGGCCGCGTCTGGATCGGCAACCCGATCGACGCCTTCTCGCGCCGCGACCAGCGTCTCTACCTCGACTGGGCCCAGGGCAAGCCCGCCGGCGACGCGGCGCTCGCGCACGCCCCGCGCGTCGTGCTCGTCCAGCCGGACAGCGAGGCCCGGAAGCGGCTCGCCCGCCTCGGCGTTATGCGCGAGGTCGCGAGGGACGACGGCGCTGTCCTCTACGAGCGGCGCTAGCTGCTGATCCGAACCGGTCCGGGGACGCGGTAAAGCGCGAGGCCGGAACCCGTGTCCGCGGCGATGCGGACACCGCGAACACGCACGTTGGCAGGCGCGACCACGTAGCGCGCGCGGATGACGCTTCCGTCGTCCCGCACGAGCTGCCCGCCGCGGATCGAGACGTGGACCGACAGCAGGCTCGGCACCAGCGGGTCTGCGAGGTCGTAGACCGGGCCGACCGAGCGGTTGAAGAACTCGGTCACCCTCAACCCCAGGCGGTACCGATCGGCGTGACGGTCCTTGCCCTTCCAGACGAGCGCGACGCGGGCCGAGGGCCCGACCTGCGCGTCGACCCAGTCCGGCCGGAGGGAGCCGACGGCCGCGCGGGCGCGGTGCGCGAGCACGGCGTTGCCGACGTTCGCGGTGAAGCCGATCAGGACGAGCAGCACGGCCGAGATCCGGACGAGCGACCACGCCCGCGCGGCCGAGACGCGGACGACGGTGAGCGCGAGCCCGCCGGCGAACGCGCATGCCGCCAGGTTCAACGGCCAGCCGCGCCCCACGAACGCTCCGATCCAGAGCCAGGGCACGAGCCCGACCGAACTCAACGTGAACTCCTCGAACAGCCCCCCGAACGGGAGCGTCGCGGGAAGCACCGCTGCGACCAGCGCGAGAGCCATGAGCGACGTCCGCGGCCGCGGCAGCCCCCGTTCGACCCAGGCGACCAGGGCGATGACGAAGAGGGGGACGACGTAGAAGACATAGCGGTCGAACACGTGCGTATAGCTCACGCCGTGTACCTTGAAGGATGTCCCGAACACGGCCGCGAACAGCACGAGCCAGACGAAGACCGAGGCTCCGAGGGCGCCGAGCAGCCGCGCGCCCGGGTCTCGCACAGCTGGGCCGAGCGCGGCCCCGCAGACGACGAGAAACGCGAGAAACGGGATCACCCCCGAGTAGAGGTCGAGATCGGCCAGGTGCCAGAGGATCTGGGCGGGCAGCCGTGACGGGTGCGCCCTGCCGAGGTAGACGGCGTGGGCTCCGAGCAGCGATCTCGAGAGGAGCAGGAAGAGCCCGATCCCAACGAGCGCGGCGAAGGCGAGCCAGGTCGTGCGGTAGATCCGGAGTCGCCGCACGAAGGAACGCAACGGCTGCTGCGCGCCGCAGGACTCGCGCCACGAGAGCAGGACGATCGCGCCCGCCAGCGCCGGAAGCAGCGCGACGAGCTGGACGCGTGCGAGCGCAGCGACGCAGACGGCCCCGATCGCGGCCAACTCCCGGACGGCGCTCGGCCGCTCGAGCGCGGCTGCCATCGCGAGGACGGCGAGCAGGAAGGCGGGGTAGGCGGCGTTCTCGGTCATGACGTTCGACGTGTAGACGCCCGAAGGGACGAGCAGCGCCAGCGCGGCGGCGGCGAGCGCCCCGCGGGGGCTCGCCACGCGGCGGGCGAGCAGGTACGCCGGGATCGCCGCCAGCGAGAAGAGCAGGGCGTTGATCCCCTGGACGACCGCGTACGCCTGCGCGAGCGAACCCAGCCGGTAGGCGGGCGAGACGAGCACGTCGTAGAGCGGCCCGAACGTCCAGGCGTTCCAGTGGGCGCCGGCGACGGCGAAGTGGCCCGAGCCGGCAAAGCTCCTCGCGAGCCCGGAGTAGACGAACTCGTCGGGAACGTGCACCGGCCCCCGGACGGCGAGCGCGATCGCGAAGCGCGCGGCCGCCGAGCAGAGGACGAGCGCGGAGAGCAGGATCGGGGTCGAGAGCTCGCGCGCACGGAGCCGTTCCTCGGCGTGCGCGGGTGCTCCGAGGGCGTGCTCGGCGCTCATCGTTCCTGTCGAGCCGGTTCGGGAGCTGCTGCCCGGGGCCCGCGGTCGAGCAGGGCGACGATCAGGCGAAAGATCACGTAGCCGTAGAGCAGGCCGGCGAGGACGTCGACGACGTAGTGCTCGCCCGTGTAGACGATCGCGAATGCGACCCCCAGGAACTGGAGCACGAGCGCCGCCTGGAGCCAACGGGGCAGCCCGAAGTGCCGGGCGACGAGCAGGCACACGAGCGGGAACGCCGCGTGCAACGAGGGCAGTGCGGCGACGATGTTGTAGTGCTTCGGGTCGCCGTCGATCCTGGCGATCCCGCCGAGATGCATCCCCGCGAGGCTCTGCTTCATCAGGTGATGCACGCCCGCCAGGTCGCCGTGCTGCGCGGCCAGCCACGGCGGGGCGGTCGGGGCAAGGACGAACGTGATCTCCCCCAGCACGAGCACGCCGAGCAGGCTGCACATCAGCACCGCGAACGCCGACTGCCTGCCCGTCAGCCAGAGCGCGAAGCCGAGCACCAGGGGCACGGTGAAATGCGACAGCCACATCAGGACCGAGAAGACCTCGAGGACGCCGGTGCCTCCCGAGTAGAGGTGCGACTGCAGCCAGACGGTCGGCACCGTACCCAGCCCGATCACCCGGTCGATCCGGATCTGGGGCAGGTAGTGGACGCCGAAGGAGAGCTTCTGCGCGTACGTGGTCATCAGCCCGTAGGAGATGAGCCCCATCGCGATCGGGAGCAGGTCGCGCACGAAGCGGCCGCCCTTGCCCACGAAGACGGCGATCGCGAACATGACGAGGACCGTCTGCCCCAGCGTCGGCGGGCTGCCGTGCCGCAGCCGCTCCGAGACCAGGACAGCCGCGTAGGCGAGGAAGAGCAGCGCCACCGCACGCCGGACGCGGGCGAGGTCGTGTCCCTCGAGCACGGCGACGCCCTTCGCCCGCCCCCGGGCCAGAGGGACTGTTGCGACGCGCGCCGAGATCGCTCGGAGAACGGCCATCGCGCTCAGCGCCCCGTCCGGTCGCGGATCAGCACGCGAAGCTGGTCGTCGAGGTACACGGTCCGGGCGTCTGGCTCGGCGGCCAGCACGCGGTCGAGGTCGCCCTCCGACTTCCGGTCGACGACGAAAAGGCGATCGTTCGGCCCTGTCCCCTTCCAGCTCTCCCCGATCGCGTTCGCCAGCCGGACGACCCGCGTAACCTGCGCGTGCGACAGCAGCTCGAGGCGCGCGTCGAAGGCGACCCGGCCCACGAGTTGCGGCTGGGAGAAGAGCAGCCAGTCCGAGTAGCGGAGCGACGAGACGATCCGCAGCGACGGGTCGGCGGCGGTCTCCTGCGCGACCGCAGCGCGGGCGGCAGGCGGCCAGTCGCTGCGCACCCACGAGAGCGGCCTCGCCGCCACGATTCCCGCGAAGACGACGGCGGCGGTCAGGGCGGCTGCTCCGGCCAGGACGCCGAGCCGAGGCGTCCTGGCCGCGCTCCGATCCGGCCACGCCTCCTCGAGGGCGGGCGGCAGCAGGACGAGCGCGGCAAAGCCGAACCAGGCGATCGAGCGCACGCTCGCCAGCGCGGCGGCGATCGTCAACAGCAGCGCCAGGCGCTCGAATCCGCCCAGCCGGCGCGACTTCCCGATCAGCCAGACCGCGCCGAACGCGACCAGGAAGAACGGCGCCGTAACCGGCTTCGGCGTGGTTGGCTGCCACTCGACGATGTAGGTCGTCAGCGACGAGTTGAACAGCAGCCGGTGGTAGTAGCCGGCCAGGTCGAGCCCGTACGGGGAGGCGAAGACGAACAGAGCCGGTGCGACGACGAGCGCGCCGTTCCGGAGCAGGGACCGTCCCCGAAGGCGTCCGCCGCGCCGCAGCTCGCGGACGAGCCCTACCGCTCCGCGCAGGGCGACGAGGGCGGCGGCGAGCACCACCGATCCGTGCAGATTGGCCCACACGGCGAGCAGCGGGAAGACGAGGAAGACCCGCCTCGACGGGTGCGCGGCGTCGCGCGCGAGCAACCAGAGCAGCGCGACGAAGAGCGGGTATGCGAGGCTCTGCGCGCGCAGCGGCCAGCCGAAGACGACGATCGGCAGGCAGAGGACGGCGACCACCGCGACGCGCGACGCCGACGCGCCCCGTGTCCGGGCCACGGCGACGGCGGCGGCGAACGCCCCGGTCGCCAGCGCGGCGTTCAGGAGCAGCGCCAGCTTGACGCCGCCGGCGGAGAAGGCGCCGTAGAAGAGGAGCTGCGCGAGCCACTGCTGGTCGACCCAGGCGGCGCCGTGGGCCCAGGCGGTCAGCGCGTCGTGGTGAGGCAGGCCGTTGGCGACGATCCGCCCGCCGAGCAGCGTCAGCCAGCCGTCCTGGCCCAGCTCGTACCTCAACGTCGAGAGCAGCTCGATCGCGCAGATCCCGACGACGAGGATCGGCAAGGCCTCCCGGGCGATCCAGCTGCCGAGAGCGCCGAGCCGACGAGCGTCGATCCGGTCCGCCGCAGTCTGGGGGGCGGCCAGCTCGCTCATGGGTGGCTAGAAGACCTGGGCGAGCTCGATGAACGCCGGGCCGACGACGACGAAGAACAGCACGGGGAAGATGAAGAGCGCCGTGGGCAACAGCATCTTCACGGGCATCTTCGCCGCCCGCTCCTCCGCCGCCTGCTGCCGCTGGATGCGCACGTCCCGGGCCTGGATGCGCAGCACGCGGCCGAGCGGTATGCCGAGCTGGTCGGACTGGACGATTGCGCGCACGAGCGCGGCCACCGACGGGATGTTGGTGCGGTCGGCGAGGCTCCGGAGCGCGTCCTGGCGTGCCTCGCCGATCCGGATCTCGCCAAGCGTCTGCGCGAACTCGTCTGCGAGCGGGCCCTGCATGTGCTCGACGACCTGGCCCAGGGCGCCGTCGAGGCTCAGTCCGGCCTCGACGCAGATCGCGAGCAGGTCGAGCGCGTCGGGGAGGTCGGCGGCAAGGTTGTCCTTGCGCGACCGCACCCGCCCTGCCAGTACCCGGTCGGGAAGGATGAAGAGCCCGGCGCCGAAGGCGAGCGCGAACACGATGCCGCGCAGGGTGTTTCCGGAATGTCCGCCGATGAGGGCCCCAAGCGCCACTCCGCCGATGCACAGGCCGACCTTGACGAACATGAACGCGCCCGGCGTGATCCTCGCCGCCAGCCCCGCCTCGCCGAGCCGCTGCTCGATGTTCGCGAGCATCGTCGGCGGGGCGAGCTGCTCGGTGATCCTGCCGATCCACCCGAGGAGCGGCAGGCTCGGATCGTCGGGTGTTCCTGCGGGCATGCCCGGGTCGCCGTCGACGTACGCGCCGACGCGCGCGACCGAGGCCCGCCGCTGCCGAGCCGGCAGCGTCAGGAGCTCGGCGAGCAGGAACGCACAGCCGGCGATCATCAGGATGCCAAGAGCGAGAACGAAGGTCATCTGTACCCCTTAAAGGATGTGATGCGTCTGAGTGTCATCGCGCCGATCGTCATCATCACGAGCCCGAGCACGATCAGGAACTGGCCGGTGCGGGAGTGGAAGAGCGGATCCAGGTAGCCGGGGCTGGCGAGCGAGATGAGGAACGCGATCGCGAACGGGAGCCCGATCAGGAGAATCGCCGTCAGCCTCCCCTGGGCGGTCAGGGACTTCACCTTCTGGCGGAACTGCTGCCGCTGGGTCAGTGTCTCGGCCACGAGCTCGAACAGGCCTGCGAGGCTGCCGCCCACCTGCTGCTGGACGACCACGGCGCGGAGGGCGAAGTCGAGCTCGCTCGAGCCGACACGCCGTCCCATCTCGGTGAGCGCAGCTTCGATCGGCCGGCCGAGGCGGGCCTCGGTGAGCACGCGGTTGAACTCGGCGTCGATCGGCGCCCCGCCCTCGTCGACGATCGTCTGCATCGCCTGTCTGAAGCTGTGGCCTGCCTTGAGCGACCCGGCAATGGTGTTCAGCGCAGCCGGGAGCTGGTTCTCGAACGCCTGCAGGCGCTTCCTCGCCTTGTGCGCGTAGTACAGGTACGGAGCGACCGCTCCGACCGCGGCGAGGCCGACGATCACGAAGAACGACGATCCGAACAGCGCCGCGAGCAGTGCGACGACCAGTCCGACTCCGAGCGACAGGTAGAAGAACTGCGCGGGGCGAAGCGTCGAATCGGACCGCTCGAGCGCGCGCTCGATCTTCCGCCAGAACCCCATGCTCGACAGGCGGCTCTCGGTGGCCAGGAAGAGCGGCTCGAGGGCCTCGAGCTTTCCCCGCTGCTCCTGCGCGGTTGGCTCGGCGGTGTCGTCCTGCCACGGCTCCAGCCGCTCGCGCAGCCACACCTTGCGCGACTTGCCGAAGATCAGCTTGACCATCGCGATCACGATCAGCGCGGCCGCCAGGCCGACCAGGAACGCCCCCCACCAGTGTGTGCGGAGGTTGCCGATCCAGGAGCTGCCGCTTCCGGGCGGCGTGCCTGCGCTCGTCGGGATCGTGACCGATGCCCTCGCGGTTCCGGCGGGGGCGGCCTTGGTGACGAGCCGCAGCTTGTCGCCGGGCCGTTTCGCGGTCAGGTACTCGAGCGTCCAGGTGTGCCGGAGCTCGGCCGCGATTCGGGCATAGGTCTGCGTCAGGAACGACCGGGTGCGGTCGGCCGCGTAGTACGTCCCGCCGGTCGCGTGCGCGAGGGCGCGAAGCGGCGCCGGGGTGAGTTGCGGCCCGGCCATGCCGATCGAGTACACCGAGACGCTCGCGGCCTTCGCCGCCTTGATCGCGTCCTTCAGCGATGCCTGGCTGTAGAAGTCGCGGCCGTCGGTCAGCAAGATCACGATGCGCGGCTTGGGCATGTGCTGCAGCGCGAGCGACGCGAGCTCGACCGAGTCGTAGAGCCTCGTGCCCTGCCCGCCGTCCACGGACAGCGCGCGCAGGCCGCTGTCGACGTCGATCGTGTCGGTTGCGAAGTTGGTCAGCTGCAGCGGCTTCGATCCGAAGCTGAACAGTGCGATCCGGTCGGCGGGCGGCTTGGCGGCGACGAACTTGCGCGCAGCGGCCGTCGCCGCCGTGAGAACGCCTCCGTTCATCGACCGCGAGCGGTCGACGGCCAGCACGACGCTCTTCGCCCGCAACCGGCCCGCGTCGAGATACGGGGCCGCATGCCCGTTCTCCTTGAGCGTCGGCTGCGAGGTGTCACGGGACGTGAGCACGGTCACGCGCACGCTCGGGTACGAGCTGAGGTCGACCTGCTTGATGCGCACCGCGCCGGCGGCGGCGCCGGCAGCCGTCAGTGCGACGAGGGCGACGAACAGCCCTCCGAAGGCAGCGCGAAGGCGGTTCATCTGCGCCCGTTTCGCCCGATCGCCACCGCCTGGAGCTCCGCCTCCTCGACCCTGAACAGCGAGGACGGGAGCACGACGCCGTTGGCGTGGAGCTTCGCGTAGAAGTGGGGCTTCAACCCGGTGCAGCGGAGCGGCGCGAGCAGCACCTTGTGCTCCTCGTCGAGCCCCACCTCGCCGGTCCCGGCGTTGGCGACGTACAGATCCTGCAGCGTCACCACTTCGCCCTCCATGCGCAGCACCTCGGTGATCTGGGTGATGCGGCGCGTGCCGTCGACGAGACGACTGAGCTGGATGAGCAGGTCGAAGGCGCCCGAGATCTGCTCGCGGATCGCGGCAAGCGGCATCTCGATGCCGGCCGTGAGCACCAGCGTTTCCAACCGGCGCAGAGCGTCCCGCGGCGAGTTGGCGTGGATGGTGGTGAGCGAGCCCTCGTGGCCGGTGTTCATCGCCTGGAGCATGTCCAGCGTCTCTGCGCCTCTGACCTCGCCGACGATGATCCGGTCGGGGCGCATGCGGAGTGCGTTGCGCACGAGCTCGCGGATGCGGACCTCGCCCTCGCCCTCGATATTCGGAGGGCGTGACTCGAGGCGGACGACGTGACGCTGCTTGAGCTGGAGCTCGGCCGCGTCCTCGATGGTGAGGATGCGCTCGTCGTCGGGCACGTACGAGGACAGGTTGTTGAGCAGCGTGGTCTTGCCGACGCCGCTACCGCCCGAGATCAGGATGTTCAGCTTGCCGCGCACGCAGTGGGCGAGGAAGTCGGCGGCCGTCGGGGTCAGGCTGCCCATGCGGATCAGGTCGTCCATCCCGAACGCCTCGTGCGCGAACTTGCGGATCGTCAGCGTCGGCCCGTCGAGCGCGAGCGGCGGGATGATCGCATTGACGCGGCTGCCGTCGGGGAGCCGAGCGTCGACCATCGGCGACGACTCGTCGATCCGCCGGCCGATCATCGACACGATCTTGTCGATGATCCGCAGCAGGTGTGCGTCGTCGGCGAAGGCGACCGGCGCTGCTTCGATCTTGCCCCTGCGCTCGACGTAGATGCTGTCGAAGCCGTTGACCATGATCTCCGTGACCGTGTCGTCGTGCAGCAGCGGCTCGATCGGCCCGTATCCGAGGATGTCGGCGGCGATCTCGCGGATCAGGCGCTGCCGCTCCTCGTGCGCGAGCGGTGTCCTGTCCTTCTTCATCTCCTCGGCGACGACACGCTGGACGCGGCCGGTCAGGTCCTGCTGCTGGACGTCGCTGCGGAAGAGCTGCGGCCCGAGCTTGACGATGCACGCGTGGTGGATGCGTGTCTTCAGCTCTGCGTACGGGTCGCTCGCGCCGGTGGTCGAGCGGGAGCGTCCGTTGGCTCCGGCCGGGATCCGGGCCTTCAGACGTTCGTTCAGCGTCTGCGTGTCCCCGCCGTTGAAGAGGTCGGCGGCGGACTCCTCGTCCGTCCAGTCCTCTGCGGCGAGGTCGTTGTTTTCCGTGGGGAACTCTGTCATCGCCATGACCTCTTGAGTAGGCGCTCCCGGCGTGGTGCCGGAACCGCGTCTGGATGGAGCGCGGCGCTCAGCTCTCGAATCGCCTGCGTGAAGTCGCACTTCGGGTCGAGCAGGGCCGCGGGCACGCCGCGGTTGACCGCCTGGGAGACGACCCGGTCGTTCGGAATCACAGCGGTCGCCTTCATCCCGAGCGTGTCCTCGACGTCGCTGCGCTTCAGCCCGCCGTCCCCGTGAGCCTGGTTCAGCACGAGCCGGATCTTCTCCTCGGGGAAGGCGAGCAGCTGGAGCGTGCCCAGGCTGAGCTTGACGTCCTTGAGTGCCGGTACCTGCCCGCTGCAGATCAGCACCAGGTCGGTCGTGTAGTCGAGCGCGGTCAGGATCGACCCGTGCAGGAAGGGGGCGGTGTCGACGACGATCTCGTCGTAGGTCGCGCGGGCGACCTCGAAGAGGCGGGCGAGCTTCGCGTCGCTGACGAGGTCCGCGTCCTGGGGGCGGAGCGGGGCGGGCAGGACCTCGAGCCCCGACTCGTGCCGTGTGGCATACCCGGCGAGCTTGTCCGGGTCGAGTCCGCCGGGGGCGGAGATGAGGTCGTGCAGCGTCTGCTCCGGCTCGAGTCCCAGCACGATCGCCGTGTCGCCGAACTGGAGGTCGAGGTCGATGAGCAGCGTGCGCCGCTTCTCCTCGCCGGCGAGCATGGCGGCGAGGTTGCTCGCGACCATCGTCTTGCCGATTCCGCCCTTCGGCGAGAACACGGTCGTGACGTTGCCCTCGGTCTTCGTGAGCGTCCCTGCCTGGGCCTCGCGGGTGCGGGCGCGGCGGAGCGCGAACGCGACGTTCTCCACCACCTGGGGCAGGAGCAGTGCTTCCGCGACGCCCGCGTCGAGCGCCTGGTCGAGGACGGCGCCCGACTCGTTCGACGAGAGGAGGACGATCGGAGCGCTCGTGTGCTCGTGGATCGAGGCCACCTCGTCCAGCCAGCCCGGCCCGGCTTGCGTCACGTACAGGACCGCCTCGACTCCGCCGCCCTCGAGCGCCGCCGTCGAGTCGGCGAGGAACGTGCTGGTGTGCACGATCTCGATGTCCTCGTGCTGCCGGAGGTCGTCGAGGAGATCGGCCAGTCCGTCGGAGCTGCCGATCACGCAGATCGGTGCGCGGCTCCGGACGCCCGGCGAGGGAGCCGGTCTGCTTTGCGCGAGCGCCGTCATCCCTGCGGCCCCTGCGGCCCGTTGACGAGCTCGTCGAACTGAAGGCCCCTGAGTCCGTCACTGAGGACGGAGCCGGTGGTCTCGGCCGAGCCCGGGCTGTCGGCGGAGGCATGTGCCGGCCGCAGCGCCAGCGCCCAGTCGCTGTTCTTGGTCACGTAGAAGAGCTTCTGCGCCTGGTTGTCGGTGACCCGGACGATGATCGCGTACGATCCCGTGCCGCCGAACTTGCTCGACCCGGCGGGCGCCTGGGGATCCTGCAGCACGAGCAGGTTGCGGAGCATGATCCGCGTGGCGATGAGGCTGCCCTGCGCGTTGCTCGTGCCCGAGCCGCGGAAGTCCTGCGGCGAGTACTTGACGTTGGCGATCACGTCGACGCGGTCGCCTGCCTTGAGCGTGTCCACGAGCAGCTGGTTCGAGTCGCCCGGGAGCTGGTAGGCGCGCTGTGTTTTCGAGATCTCGCCTGCGATGCCCTCGTTGATCACGCGCTGGAACTGGCGCTTGGTGACCTGCTGACCGGCGAGGATGGGTGCGGTCGCGACGAGCCCCTGGACCTGGGTCTTGCTCGAGATCGCCCCGGCGACGACGGTGTTCTGCGGCACCTGCTGCACGTGAATCGCGCCGCCGACCTGAGTGCCGGGTGTTCCCGCCGAGATGTCGTGCGACGCGACGAACACGCCCACGAGCTTCTCGCCGAGCGACGTCGAGTTCGAGCCCGACTTCTTGACGTACAGCATTACGAGCAGCAGGGCTGCGAGGCCGAGCGCAACAGCGAGTCCGATATTGCGTGCGCGGTAGGTCATCTCTCCTTATCCCTTCCTCGTTCCTCGTTGGTCATCTCTTCGTAGGTGTGCGTTCTGCGTCGTGTCAAGTGCCGCCCGGCTCATTGCGTGTCGTCGGGCAGGAGCCGCGTCGACGAGAGGTCGAGCGCAATGCGTTTGAAGATGTCGGTCAGGTCGTCGGACGACGTGTAGAACCGCGACTGGCCGTCGCTCCCGACCGACGCCATCGACTGCAGCGCGCTCTGCGCGGTGATGTGCGGCTCCTCCTGGCAGTAGTAGCCCGGGTCGGAGAGCGGGTCCCGCCACGTCGAGCTCGAGCTGTGGTCGGGGAAGGTGGTGTCCGACGTGGTCGGCAGGCAGTCCCAGGGGCTGCTCGGATGGTTTCGGTCCCAGTTGGCGGGCTTGCTGATCGCGGCCGTGCAGCGCTTGCTCGAGCTGGTCGCGTAGAGGATCGTGTAGACCCAGGTGCCGCGGATGAACGCCGGCGGCTCGCCCGCCGGCGGCGCGCCGGGCCTGTCGATGAACGGGCTGTTCACCAGGTCGATCGCCGACTGGCAGGGATGCTGCCGCTCCGGAGTGTTGTTCGGGGGGCTCCCGACGTTGGGCCCGTAGTTCGCCTCGCCGTCCGTGAAGAAGATGATCACGTCCTGGGCGTTCGCCCGCCCGTTGGCGTTCAACTCCTCCTTGGCGCGGTGGATCGCCGTCGTGTAGGCGGTGACGCCTTCGGCGAGTCGGACAATTCCCGGACACGGCCTGCACGAGAGGCGAGCTGTTGTTCAGCGGCCCGGTGTCGGACGTGCGGAAGTCGTTTCTCAGGTGGACGACGACGTAGCCGTTCTGGGCGCTCTCGTACGGGTGGTTCGGCTCCGAGTAGTTGCAGCTCGTCGCGTTCGTCGGCGGGAAGAGGTCGAGTCCGATCAGGTCGGACGACGGCCGCATCGCGCCGAGGAAGGACTGGACGCCCGCGCGAGCCTGCTGAATCTTGGTCCCCGACATCGATCCGGTCCGGTCGAGGACGATCACGACGTCGAGCGGATACGCGGCCCCGCCCTTCATCGCCGCCACCGAGGTCGCATGGATGTGGATGCCGGGAATACCGATTCCGCCGAGGAAGAGCAGCTTCACGTCGGCCTCCTGCGTCACCTTCATCGCGTTATACGCGGGGCACGGCGGCAGCCCGAGCTGTACGAGGAAGTTCAGGCACTTCGCCTGGGCGTCGAAGGTGGGATTGGGCACGTCGGGCCGCGTGTTCCCCTTCGTCGCGCCGTACGTCGCGCTGTAGGTGAAGGCGGTGTTCACCGCCGCGCTGCCGTCGGGCAGGTCCTGCGCCCCGGCGAGCGCCGCTGCGTCGGCCGCCGTCTGAAGCTCCTTCTGCGCGTTCATGACCCGTCCGTAGTCGACGACGAACGAGGTGATCGCTGCGAGACCGACGGCGAGGACTGCGACCAGCACGAACACCCCGCCCCGCTCGTCGCGGCGGAGGCGGCGTGCAAGCCAGAGCGGACCCCTGAGCAGGTTCGGGCCCTTCCTCGTCATTCCACACGCTCCGTTGTCGATGCGCTGCAGGTCAGGGTGATGTTGATAAAGGGCGGAATCTTGATGTTGCACGGGTACTCCGCGTGGACGGTTCCGTCGGAGCCGATCACCATGCTCGTGCCCGGATTGCAGTTGCCGGCGTTGACGGTTGCCGTGAGGTTCTGGAGCTTCGTCTGATCGAGGCTCGCTCCCGCGGATGTCTTCACCCGGTTCTTGGCCGTCGTGCAGACGTCGCTCCCCTGGCCGCGGCCGATCGCGAGCTGCCGCGCCCCGGCCCTGACCGCATCGTTCAGCGTCAGGTAGTTGTTGTAGACGATCCCGACCTTGATGATCCCGACGATGAGCAGCATCAGGACGGGCAGGACCAGTGCGAATTCGAGCATCGCCTGGCCGTTCTCCCGTCTCGCACGGGCTAGAACCCGCGCGAGACGGGAGGAACCTGCCGTTGCTGTCCGCGTCGAGGTGGACATCGAGACCTCTAGATGTCCGCCGCGGCACCGGTCAGCGCGCCCACCACGGCATTGCGCAGCGTCCCGACCGCCGAAACGACCGCCACTGCGATGATGCCGATGATGACCGCGTACTCGGCGAACGTCTGGCCGCGCTCCTCGCGTGCCGAAGCGAGCCAGACGTGCGCCCTTGCGATGAGGCTGTAGTAGAGGGCCATGTGTCCGCCTCCTCCCAGGACCGACCTAGATGTCGGCGGCAGCCTTGGTCAGCGCCGTGACCACGGCGGTCCGGAGGGTGGTCACGGACGAGACCACCGCGACCGCGATGATCCCGATGATGACCGCGTACTCGGCGAACGTCTGACCGCGCTCCTCGCGGGCCAGGGTGAGCATCGTCGTCACCCTCGCGTAGAAACCGTAGACGAGATCCATTCGGATTCTCCTCCTGTTGTCGCGGGAAGTGACCAGCGCGAAGCCCGTCTCGTGCCATAAGGCAGACGTTCCAGATCTCCCACCGGTCGTTCCTCCCTCTCCCTACTGCTCCGAGGTAGAGCAGCCTTGTTCCCATCGTCTTCAGAACCGCGCAAAATGCAATAGGGCGATCTCTATGACGAGAGGGAACTGGGATCGGGAGCCGGCCCTGCCCGCCGTCCGAGGCGGCGTTCTATCGTGGCCTGTGAAGGAACGCCGCCTCGTACCGGCACACGGCGCGATCGTCGCCGTCGTCGCTTTCGGGCTCGCGGCCGCCGTTCTCGTCCACTTCGGGCTCGGCGCGCGGGGGGCGATCGAGGCGTTCGTTGCGGGGGTGCTGGTGTGGCTCTCGGCAATCGACATCGAGCGGCACCTGCTCCCGAACCTGATCGTGCTCCCGGCCGCGGCGCTGGTACTCGTCGCCCAGATCGCGGCGTTCCCTGGCGACACGGTCGAGTGGGTGGTCTCCGCCTTCGGCGCGGCCGGCGCTCTGCTCGTCCTCGCGCTCGTCTACCCGGCCGGCCTGGGGATGGGCGACGTGAAGCTCGCGCTGCTGCTCGGCGCGGCGCTCGGCCGTCTGGTCGTGCCGGCGCTCCTGGTCGGGCTGATCGCGTCGGCCCTCATCGGGCTGGCGCTGATCGCCCGGCACGGCCTCAAGGCGCGCAAGCAGACGATCCCCCTCGGGCCCTTCCTCGCGTTCGGGGCGATCGTGACGCTCTTCTTCGGCACGCCGGGGCACTCGTGAGCCGCGGCCCGATCGTGTCGGTGCGGACGCACGAGGGCGCGCCCGTCTGCCCGAGCTGCGAACTGGCGAAGAACCCGCTCCGGCGGATGAAGGGCTTGCTCGGCAGGCGGGCCCTGGGGGAGGACGAGGGGCTCCTGCTCCGGCCCGCGTCGTCGGTGCACACCCTGTTCATGCGGTTCCCGATCGACCTCGTCTTCCTCGACCGGGAGCTGCGTGTCCTCCGCGTCGCCGAGGATACCCGCCCGTGGCGGATCGCGTACACGCGGAGGTCACGGATGGTGCTCGAGCTGCCCGCCGGCGCCGCCGCTCGCAGAGGCCTCCGGGCGGGCGAGCAGCTCGTGATCTCGTAGCCGTCTTCGCCGGCGCGAGGACGATGTCGTTCTCGACCGGCGCGGCACGAACTCGCGGAGGAGCGGCGGCCTGACCGCGAGCACAGCAAGGACGAGAACCAGGCCGCCGTCGACTAGCGGTCCAGGTCGCGGCCCTTTCAGGGCCGTCGCACGGGTTCGAATCGCGTCGGGGCATGTGCCGAACACGCGGCAACTCAGTCGTGGATCTCCATCGTTCCGTCCTGCCGGAGCTCATCGATTCGGGCTCGCATGGCCTCGAGCTTCTCCGGCGAATGACCGACCCAATCGACGAGCTCGCCGGCGACGCGCAGCGGCTCGCGGCTACGGAAGGACTGTGTGGGATTCCCTGGGAACTTCTTGTCGGTGACGTTGGGGTCGTCCTCGAACTCGCCGGTGGGCTCGACGATATAGATGCGTCCGCGGCCCTCACCGGCGGCAAGCTCGGCGCCCCAGACCGCGGCGTCGAGAGTGGCGGTGAAGTAGACGTAGTTCATCAGCCGGCCCGCCTCGAAGTTCGATTCGCGGCCCGAGGTCAGCAGCTCACCCACCGCGAGGTCTGCCTTCGTGCCGTGCAGGTACACGCCCGGCTCGTACACCTCGAAGGGCACCGGCTCACCCATGGCGCTCACGCGGCGGTGTCCCCGTGAAAGACCGCTTCGACGAAGGAACGGCTCGGTAAGCGTGGCCACGACCTGGGGGCTGAGTGTCTCGCCGGTGTTCTCCACGGTGAGCTCCGCGCTCGAGCGGTCGACGATCGTCGTGACCCACACGGTGCCTTGTTCGGGCAGGTTGTGGACGATCGCGTTCTGCACGAGGTTCGTGGTCAGCTGCAGCAGGAGCGTGTGCGAGCCGACGGTCGGGGTCACGTCGCCGGAGGTCTCGATGGTGAGACCCCGTCCTTCCGCAAGGGGGAGGAGCGTCTCGGTGGCTTCTTCCGCTATGAGGGACAGGTCGACCTCTTCCCGGGTGAACGATCGCCGGTCGGCGCGGCTGAGCAGAAGCAGTGCCTCGGTGAGGTCGATCGCCCGGGTATTGACACGGTGGAGGCGGTCGATCAGCCCATCGGTGTCGCGGTTCGGGTCGTTACGGCCCACGTCGAGCAGTGTCTGCGTTATCGCCAGTGGAGTGCGGAGCTCGTGGGAGGCGTTCGCCGCGAACCGCTGCTGCTCGGCGACTTGCGCTTCGAGCCGGGCGAGCATGGCGTCGAAGCTGTCAGCGAGCTCGCGGAACTCGTCCTGACGTCCCTCCAGGTCGATCCGGTGGGAGAGCGATCCGCTTGCGGCCACGCGCGTGGCGTCGGTGATGCGAGTCAGAGGAGCGAGCATGCGCCCGGCGAGAAACCACCCGCCCAGCAGGCCGAACACCAGCAGGAACGCCATCACGACGGCCGCGGTCGGCGCGAACGCGCGCAGGAGGTCGGCGTGGCTACGCACCACGAACAGCACACCGGGGTGCACGCCGCGGGAAAGCGAGAAGTACCCGACCGCGAGCAGCACGACGCCGGCGAGCATGAGGAAGCCGGCGTAGCTGAGCGTGAGCTTGAGGCGGACGCTCAACCCGGGGGCTCTAGCCACGCTCGTCCCCCGCTGGCTGGGTGTCGATGCGGTAACCGACGCCGGGCATGGTGGCGATGATCCACGGCTCGCCCAGGCGCTTCCGCAGGCCCGAGACCGTGATGCGGACGGCGTTGGTGAACGGGTCGGCGTTCTCGTCCCACGCCCGCTCGAGGAGCTCCTCGGCGCTGACGACACCGCCGTCGGCCGCGACGAGGACATCGAGCACTCCGAACTGCTTCCGGGTCAGCGGGATGTAGCGGCCGTCGCGGTAGACCTCGCGGCGGAACGGGTCGAGCCGGAGTCCCGCGATCTCCCGCACCGGCGGCCGGTGATGCGCGCGCCGGCGGTCGAGCGCTCTGAGCCGAAGCACGAGCTCCCGGAGCTCGAACGGCTTGGTGAGGTAGTCGTCGGCGCCGAGCGCGAACCCGGTCGCCTTGTCATCGAGGCGGTCGGCGGCCGTGAGCATCAGGATCGGCATGCCGCTGCCGGAGGCGACGATCCGCTCGGCGATCTCGTCGCCGGTCGGCCCGGGGATGTCCCGGTCGAGGACCGCGATGTCGTAGGCGGTGACGCTCATCAGCTCCAGCGCCGTGTCGCCGTCACCGGCGATGTCTGCCGCGATCGCCTCGAGGCGAAGGCCGTCGCGGATCGCCTCCGCCATGTAGGGCTCGTCCTCGACGATCAACACGCGCACCCCCCGATGGTACGAGCCGCCGCATGTCGTCGGCATATCGAAAGCGGCATACGTGCCTGCAACAGGCCGCCGTCCAGGCTGGAGGCGTGTCCTGCAGCCAACGAGCACGAGCAGCTCCGCGTCGGGCTCGGATTCGCCGGATCCGGGCCGCCGCCCTGCTGCTCGCCGTCGCGGCGGTCGCCGTGCTTCTCGTCCGTCAGTGGACGGCGTCGTCGTCCTCGCCGGCCGCGTCGCCCGTCGAGGCGCTGCCCGGCACGGTGTGGCCCGCATGGGGCCAGGCTGCGGTCCAGGTCGGGCAGTCGGCGATCCAGGCCGGCCCCGGCCGGCATGCGGCTCCAATCGCCAGCATCGCGAAGGTGATGACGGCCTATCTGGTGCTCCGTGACCACCCGCTCGCGCTCGGCGAGGAAGGCCCGACGATCATGCTCACCGAAGACGATGCCGCCGACACCGACGATCGACGCCGGCGAGAGGAGTCGGTCGTCTCCGTCGCCGCCGGGGAGCGGCTGACGGAACGGCAGGCGCTCCAGGCGCTGCTGCTTCCTTCCGCGAACAACATCGCTGCCGTCCTGGCGCGCTGGGCCGCCGGTTCGGAGGAGCGGTTCGTCGCCCGGATGAATGCGACCGGCAGGTCGCTGGGCATGACCCACACCCGTTACACCGACCCGAGCGGGTACGACGATGCGACCGTGTCGACCGCCGCCGACCAGGTGCGCATCGTCGATCGGGCCATGCGCCTGTCCGTCTTCGCGAGCATCGTCGCCACGCCGAGCGCGACCCTGCCGGTCGCCGGCACGGTGCTCAACACCAACACGCTGCTCGGGCGCAACGGCTTTGTCGGCGTCAAGACCGGCTCCGACGCCGCGGCCGGCGGCTGCTTCGCCTTCCGGGCGATCCGCTGGATCGACGGCAAGCGGACGACGATCATCGCCGCCCGGATCGAATCGTTCGCCGTGCCCGGGAGCGTGATGCTGTCCGACGCCGCGTACGACCAGATCAGGAACCGCAGCGACGTCGCCGTCGTCGCGCTCGGGCGATTCAGGCTGAAGCACGTCGGTCGGCCGTTCGAGCTCTACGCCGTCTCGGCCGACGGCATCGTCGTCCCGGATCCAGGCGCGCTCGAGGGAAAGGGCGAACGTCTGGCGATCCTGCCCGGCAACGCTCCCCGACCCGGCGACGCCGTTGGTTGGGCGGGCTGACGACCTGGCTGCGCTCCTCGAGCTCGCGCGTGAGCACCGGGTCGTGACGATCACCGGGCCAGGCGGAGTCGGGAAGACCCGCATCGTCTCCGAGCTCGGCCGCCGGCTCGCACCCGAGTTCCCGGACGGCTTCGCGTTCGTGCCGATGGCCGACATCACCGAGGCAGAGGACTTCCTGCCGGCCCTCGCCGAGGTACTCGATGTGAAGGAGGCCGAGGAGCGGACGCTCGGCGAGGGGATCATCGCGCTGATCGGCGGCAGAAAGGCGCTCCTGCTCCTGGACAACCTCGAGCAGATCGTCGCCGCCGCACCCGAGGTCGCCCGGATCGTCGAGCGCTGTCCGGAGCTCCGGATCGTCACCACCAGCAGGACGGCGCTCCGAATCGATGCCGAGCGTGAGTACCCGCTCGCGCCGCTCGAGATCGATTCTGCGGTCGCGTTGTTCGTCGCGCGCGCGGGGGCGGCGGCGCAATCGCCCGACACCGAGGACGGCCGTGGCGGCCATCTGCCGGCGTCTCGACGGCCTGCCGCTCGCGCTCGAACTTGCCGCCGCCAGGCTTCGGCTCCTCTCGCCCGAGGCCCTGCTCGAGCGGCTCGACCACGCGCTCGACGTGCTCACCTCCGGCCGTCGCGACGCACACGAGCGGCAGCAGACGCTGCGCGCCACGATCGACTGGAGCCACTCGCTCCTGAGCGAGCCCGAGCAGCGCCTGTTCCGGCGCATGGCCGTCTTCGCCGGCGGGTGCACGCTGGCCGACGTCGAGGCGGTCTGCGCCGACCCCGGCGCGACCTGCCTCGACGAGCTGGAGTCGCTCGTCGACAAGGCGCTCGTCCAGGTGGACGGGCAGAGCGGCCGGCTTCGGATGCTGCAGACGATCGCCGAGTTCGCGCGCGGAGCGGCTCGACCTCGCCGGCGAGGCGGCCGAGATCGCGGCGAGGCACGCACGCCGCTACGCGGAGGTCGCCCGCGAGATTCGCGATGCGATCGAGGGCACCGGACCAGATCGGGTCCGTGGAGCGCGGCATCGCCGAGGAAGGCAACCTCCAGACGGCGCTCGAGACGCTCCTCGCCGGGCCCAGGACGGTGACGCAGCCGCGTGCGAGGCGGGCATGCAGCTGTGCGGCGACCTGTGGATGTACTGGCACATCCGCGGCAAGAACGTCAGCGCGCGCGAGTACTCCGAGGCGTTTCTCGCAACGGGTCAGGGGCTGCCTCCCAGCGTCGGGCGGTCCGGGGCGCTGCTCAACGTCGGTCTCGCCTTCTGGATGACCGCCCAGCTCGAGCGCGCGGACGAGGAATGGAGCGAGGCGTACCGGATCGCCGAGGAGTTGGGGGCCGATCGCGAGCTGTGCGTTGCCGCCCTGTGCCGAGGGCTCGGGCTGCTCGGCGTCGACGCCGAGGGCGCGTTCGAGTGGACGGCGCGCGGGATCGAGCTGAGCCGCGCTCGTGCGTTCGACTGGGCGCTGGGCTTCTCCCTGAGCTTCAACGGCATCGCCCACGCGCTCAGCGGCGAGGTCGACGTGGCAGAGGCGCGGTATCGCGAGGCGCTCCTGATCCAACAGCGGCTCGGCGACTGCGAAGGAATCGGCACGTCGTTCGGCGGTCTCGCCCAGCTCGCCGCCGCCCGCGGCGAATCGACGGCGGCCCTCGACCTCTACCGGCAGGCGCTTGCCGCGTTCGAGGCGGTCGGCGACCGCGGCGAGGTGGCGCGGATCCTGTCCGAGATGGCCTGGGCCTGCCTCGGCGGTGGAGAGGTCGCGCTGGCCCGCCGCTACTTCTTGGACTCGGTGCAGGCGCACACCGATGTCGCCAGCGTGCGCGGCGTGGGGCTCTCGCTCGTAGGGCTCGCAGCCGCCGAGGCGGTCGAGCACCGTCCCGAACGCGCCGTGCAGATCGCCGCCGCGGCCGAGGTGTATGCGCAGGGAGAAGGCATCGCCGTCGTCTACTCCGACGACACGCCGGGCCGGGAGCTCGTCGAACAGGCGCGAACGGCGCTCTCCGCCGACGAGGTCGCCCGCGCCACCGAGACCGGCCGCAACCTCACGATCGAGGAAGCGCTCGACCTGGCCAGACTGGCTCAAACGGCAGGGGTATAGACGCGAGGCAGCCGTTCAAGTGGCGCCGGAGGGTTTGAAAGCAGTCTCATGAGGGCAAGGACGTGGAGGAGGCGGAGGGTCGCCCAGCAGAGTCGGTCCGGGTCGTCGGGCAGGTCCGGCGGCCGCCGGGTGCAGCTTCCGCGCAGGCGCAGAGGAGGAGGTTTGCGCTCAGGCACACCGTGGTACGTAGCGACAGACCGACGCGCTGAACCTGCTCCTGATCGGGTCAGGGTTGCCCGTAGGTATGTGGTGGCGAAACACGTGTGTCCCGAGCGCCTCCTAGCGGGGCGCTCGGGCTTTCCGGGGCGATGCCGTTCGGGCGCGCCGGGCGGCTCCGGCCCGTTCATCAGCAACTGGCCCGGCGCGACGCACGAGCTGGCGGCGCTGCTCCACGCCGAGGGCGCCACACCTGACGTCTTGATCGCGAGCCGCCGGCGGTCGCCCTCGCCACCCGCACGGCGATCCTGAACGAGCTCGCCGACCGCGGATCGACCGTCGTCGCCAGCCACTTCGATTCGCCGGGTCGCGTGGAACGAGACGGCGACGGGCTTCGCTGGCTCGCTACATCCCGCGAGCGTTGAAGGTCGAGATCATCCGCATGTAGTGCGCCCGCTCGAAGGCGGCGGGCTCCGGGCACGACTCCTGGCTCATCGAGCCCTTCAGCTGCTCGACCGACTCGAACTCGTGCTCGACCAGCCACCGCTCGACGCCGGCCAGCATCTCCGACAGCTTGTCCGGGCCGTGCTGGATCAGCGCGGCGGCGGACATCGCCACGTCGGCGCCGGCGAGCAGCGCCTTGATCACGTCCTCGGCCTCGTGCACGCCCGTGGTCAGCGCGAGCGAGACGGGCACGCGGCCGTACAGGAGCGCGATCCAGCGCAGCGGCAGCCGGAGCTCCTCGCGCGTCGAGAGCGCCATGCGGTTGCCGACGGTCATCGTCTCCGGGTCGATGTCCGGCTGGAGAAAGCGGTTGAACAGGACGAGGCCGTTCGCCCCGCACAGGGCGAGGCGGGTCGCGGTGTGCGCGAGCGCGGTGAAGAACGGGCCGATCTTGACCGCCACCGGGATCTGCACTTCCGCCCGCACGGCGCGGACGACGTCGAGGATCCTCGTCTCGGCCTGGTCGGCCGTTGTCGCGGTGTCCGCCTCCACCGAGTAGACGTTCAGCTCGAGCGCGTCGGCGCCGGCCTCCTCGATCATCCGCGCGTACCGGATCCAGCCGCCCGGCGTGCTCCCGTTCAGGCTGGCGATCACCGGGATCTCGAGGGCGGCCCTGGCGGCAGCGACGTGCTCGAGGTACTCGCCGGGGCCGGTGTTGTACTCGTCGGACTCGGGGAAGTAGTCGAGCGACTCGGCCGAGCTCGACCGGCCGACCTCGAGCGCCCAGTGGACGGCGAGCTCCTCGTGCTCGATCTGCTCCTCGAACAGCGACGGGAGCACGACGGCGCCGGCGCCCGCCTCCTCGAGGCGGCGCAGCATGTCGAGATCGCCGCCGAGCGGCGACGCGGACGGCACGATCGGGCTCGCCAGAGTGAAGCCGAGGTAGCCCGTCTGCAGGGCGGTCACGACTCCGCCTCGTCGCCCGCGAGCTGCTCGTACAGCCGGCGCTTCTCGTCGACGCCCGTCTGCGCCTCGGCGGCCAGCCGCTCGGCCTCCTCGGGCCGCGCGCGCTTGAGCATCGCGAACCGGGCTTCCTTGTCGGCGAACTCGGAGAGCGGGATCTTCGGCGCCCGCGAGTCGAGGTGGAGCGGATGGTCGGCCCGCGGGTCGAACCGGTAGATCGGCCAGTAGCCGGAGTCCACCGCCTCCTTCTGGTGCCCCATGCTCGTCTCCATGTCGATCCCGTGGGCGATGCAGGTCGAGTAGGCGATGATCAGCGACACACCCGGGTACGCCTCGGCCTCCGCGAACGCCTTCACCGTCTGCGGGTTGTCGGCGCCGAGCGCCACCTTCGCGACGTAGACGTTCCCGTAGGACGAGGCCATCAGCCCGAGATCCTTCTTCTGCGTCTGCTTGCCGCCGGCCGCGAACTTGGCGACCGCGCCGAGCGGGGTCGCCTTGGACGCCTGCCCGCCGGTGTTCGAGTACACCTCGGTGTCGAGCACGAGAATGTTGACGTTGCGGCCCGAGGCGAGCACGTGGTCGAGGCCGCCGAAGCCGATGTCGTACGCCCAGCCGTCGCCGCCGACGATCCACACCGTCCTGCGGACGAGGTTGTCGGCGAGCCCGAGCAGGCGCCGCGCCGCAGCGTCGTCGCTGCCGGCGAGCCGGGCCTTCAGGTCGGCCACGCGCGCCCGCTGCGCAGCGATCCCGGCCTCGCCCGACTGGTCGGCGTCGAGCAGCGCCGGGGCCAGGTCGGGTGCGACCTCCGCCACGAGCGCCCGCGCCTGGGCGGCCTGCTGGTCGACGGCGACCCGCATGCCCAGCCCGAACTCGGCGTTGTCCTCGAACAGCGAGTTCGACCAGGCCGGCCCGCGGCCGTCGCGGTTCGCACTCCACGGCGTGGTCGGCAGGTTGCCGCCGTAGATCGACGAGCAGCCCGTGGCGTTGGCGACGAGCATCCGGTCGCCGAACATCTGCGTGAGCAGCTTCAGGTACGGGGTCTCGCCGCACCCGGAGCACGCGCCCGAGAACTCGAACAGCGGCTCGAGCATCTGCGAGCCCTTCACCGTCGCCACGTCGACCGTCGTCCGGTCGATCTCCGGCAGCTCGAGGAAGAAGTCCCAGTTCGCGCGCAGCGCCGAGAGGTCGTCGGGCTTCGGCTCCGAGTCGAGCGACTTGTGCTTCGCGACCTCCTTCGACCGCGCGGGGCACGTGTCGATGCAGATGCCGCAGCCGGTGCAGTCGTCGGGGGCGATCTGGATCGTCAGCGCCATCCCGGGCAGGTGCTTGTCGCGCCAGTCCTTGTGCTTGAACCCGTCGGGAGCGCCCTCGAGCGCGGCCGGGTCGACCACCTTCATCCGGATCGCGGCGTGGGGGCACACCAGCGCGCACTTGGCGCAGTCGATGCAGATCGACGGATCCCAGACCGGGAGCGTGTCGGCGAGGTTGCGCTTCTCGTAGCGGGCGGTGCCGACCGGGAAGGTGCCGTCGGCGACGAACGCGCTCACCGGCAGCTCGTCGCCGCGGCCCGCGATCAGCTCGCGGACGAGCGACGGCACGCCGTTCGTCGCGGCGGCCGCCTCGGACGGGCTCGACGCGTCGCGGGCACCTCGACCTCGTGCATCGACGCCAGGGCGAGATCGACGGCGGCGAAGTTCCGCTCGACGACCAGTTCGCCGCGCTTGCCGTACGTCGCCCGGATCGCGTCCTTGATCGCCTCGATCGCCTCGTCCCGCGGGAGGACGTCGGCGAGCGCGAAGAAGCACGGCTGGAGAACGGTGTTGACGCGGGCGCCGAGGCCGGCGTCGCGGGCGACCTTGCTGCGCGTCGACGACGTAGAAGCGGAGCTGCTTGTCGGACGATCTGCTCCTGGACGGCGGCCGGGCAGGTGCTCCCACACCTCGTCGGGGCCGTAGCGGCTGTTCAGCAGGAACGTCGCGCCCTCCTCGGCGACGCCGAGCACGTCCATCCGGTGCAGCAGGTCGAACTGGTGGCAGGCGACGAAGCCGGCGCGGTCGATCAGGTAGGTCGAGCGGATCGGCTCGGGGCCGAAGCGCAGGTGCGAGACGGTGGTCGAGCCGGACTTCTTCGAGTCGTAGACGAAGTAGCCCTGGGCGTGCAGCCCGGTCTGCTCGGCGATGATCTTCACCGAGTTCTTGTTCGCGCCGACGGTGCCGTCGGAGCCGAGGCCGAAGAAGACGGCGCGCACGACCCCGTCCGGCTCCGTGCGGAAGGACGGGTCGTACTCGAGGCTGGTGTCCGAGACGTCGTCGCGGATGCCGACGGTGAAGTGCCGCCGCGGGGCGTCGGACGCGAGCTCGGCGTACACCGCGGCGGCCATCGCGGGCGTGAACTCCTTCGAGGCGAGGCCGTACCGGCCGCCGATCACCCGCGGCGGGCTGTCCATCTGCTCGGCGAGCGCGGTGACGACGTCCTGGTACAGCGGCTCGCCGACCGCGGCGGGATCCTTCGTCCGGTCGAGCACGGCGATCGTCTTCGCGCGTCTTCGGCAGCGCCGCGACGAGATCGTCGGCGGAGAACGGCCGGTACAGCCGCACCTTGACCAGGCCGACGCGGCCGCCGTCGGCGTTCAGCGCTTCCACCGTCTCCTCGAGCGCGCCTGCCGCGGAGCCCATCACGACGACGACGCGCTCGGCGTCCGGCGCGCCGACGTAGTCGAACAGCGAGTAGGCGCGACCGGTGAGCTCCTCGAACCGCCGCATCGCCTCGGCCACGATCATCGGGACGGCCGCGTAGTACGGGCTGGCCGCCTCGCGCGCCTGGAAGAAGACGTCCGGGTTCTGGGCCGACCCGCGGAGCACGGGGTGCTCGGGGCTGAGCGCGCGCTCCCGGTGCGCCTGCACGAGCTCGTCGGGGACGAGCGCCGCGATCGTCGCGTCGTCGACCAGGTCGATCACGTTCAGCTCGTGGGAGGTGCGGAAGCCGTCGAAGAAATGGAGGAAGGGCACGCGCGACTCGAGCGTGGCCGCGGTCGCGACGAGCGCGAGATCCTGCGCCTCCTGCACGGACGAGGAGGCGAGGAGCGCGAAGCCCGTGCCGCGGGCGGCCATCACGTCGGAGTGGTCGCCGAAGATCGAGAGGGCGTGGGTCGCCAGCGCGCGGGCGGCGACGTGGATGACCGCCGGCGTCAGCTCCCCGGCGATCTTGAACATGTCGGGGATCATCAGCAGCAGCCCCTGCGACGCCGTGAAGGTGGTCGCCAGCGCGCCGGTCTGGAGCGCGCCGTGGAGCGCACCCGCGGCTCCGCCCTCGCTCTGCATCTCGACCACCTCCGGGACCGAGCCCCAGAGGTTCGGCTCGCCCGCGACGGCCCAGGCGTCGGCGAGCTCGCCCATCGTCGAGGCCGGGGTGATCGGGTAGATCGCGATCACCTCGCTCGTCCGGTAGGCGATCCGGGCAGCCGCCTCGTTCCCGTCCACGACACTTCGTGCCATACCGCCACTCTGCGCCCGTGGGTGGTGCCGCTACATCGGTGCCGACGCCGATCGGCGTTGCGTGCTTGTACGGAAGTCCTGCTGCGGCTAGAACACCGGGGGTGAGCGCTGCTCCCGCTCGGCTCGACGCGCCTACACCTGGACGGCAGGCACTGGCCCGGGCGGGCACGATCGCCGTGCCGGTGCTCTCCGTGCTCGCGGCGTTTGCCCTGTGGGAGCTGATCTCGCGGACGGGCACGATCTCGCAGCGCGACCTACCGGCGGCGAGCACGACCCTGCAGGCGCTGTGGGACATGGTCCAGACGAGCGCGTTCTGGACGGCGCTGGGGATGACCGTGCGCGCGTGGGGGATCAGCCTGGCCCTCGCCGCCGTGCTCGCGATCCCGATCGGGATCACGCTCGGCTCGAGCGACTTCGCCGCCTCGGCGTTCCGCGTGCCGATCGAGTTCCTACGGCCGATCCCCTCGGCGGCGCTGATCCCGCTGCTGTTCCTCACGCTCGGCACGACGCTGAAGAGCGAGGTCTTCCTGGCCACGTTCGGCGCCTTCTGGCCGCTGCTCGTCCAGACCATGTACGGCGTCCGCGACGTCGACCCGCTCACGATCGACACCGCGCGCTCGTTCAGACTCGGTCGGAACGAGCGTCTCTTCCGGGTGACGCTGCCGAGCTCGCTCCCGTACATCATGACCGGGGTCAGGATCGCCTCGACCGTCGCTCTGATCCTCGCGTTCACGGCGGAGCTGTTCATGGGCACGCCGGGCCTGGGCCAGCGGCTGAACTACGTCGAGACGTTCGGCCTGAACGACCAGATCTACGCCCTGGCTCTGGCCACAGGCTTCCTCGGCGTCGCCATCCACTTCGCGGTCTCGGCGGTGGAGAAGCGCGTGCTCCGCTGGCATCCGTCGCAGCGAAAGGGCGCGGCGACGTGAGCCCCCGCCTCTACCGCACGCTGAAGATCGCGGCCGAGATCGCCGTGCCGATCCTGCTTCTCGTCGCCTGGCAGCTCTACACCATCGCCAGGGACGATCCGAAGTTCCCGCGGCCGACGACGATCCTGCACGAGACGCAGAAGCTCTTCTTCTTCTCGCAGTTCGGCACGCACGTCGTCCCGAGCCTCGAGCGCATCGCCCTCGGCTTCTCGATCGCGGTCATCCTCGGCGTCGTGATCGGCATTCCCCTCGGGCTCTCGCGGATCGGGCGCAGCGCCGCGATGCCGCACATCGAGTACTGGCGTGCGATCCCGCCGCCGGCGCTGCTGCCGATCTCGATCATCCTGCTGCACTCGATCGACAACCTCCAGAAGGTGTCCTTCATCGCCTTCTTCTGCATCTTCCCGGTGCTCCTGAACACGATCGACGGTGTGCGCGGGATCGAGCCGACCCTGATCGACACCGCGCGCTCCTTCCGCGTCCCGTCGCACGAGCGCATCCGGCGGATCGTGTTCCCCGCGGCGCTTCCGCAGATCTTCGCCGGCATGCGCACGAGCCTCGCCCTCGCGGTGATCGTGATGGTGCTCAGCGAGTACTTTGCCTCGACGAGCGGTGTCGGCTACGTCCTGCTGGTCTCGAAGAACACGTTCCAGTTCCTGCCGATGTGGTCGGCGATCCTGTTGATCGGCGTGCTTGGCTACCTGCTCAACCTCCTCTTCCTGCTCGCCGAGCGGCACGTGCTGGCCTGGCACCGCGGCTGGAGGGCCGCGACCCCCCAGTAGATGCCCCTGCTCGAGATCAAGGGGCTCGGCAAGACGTACGGGACCGGCCCGACCGCCGTGCACGCGGTCGGCAACGTCACGTTCTCGATCGACGAGGGCGAGTTCATCTGCGTCGTCGGCCCGTCCGGGTGCGGGAAGACGACGCTGCTCAAGTGCATCGCCGGCCTGCTGCGGCCCTCCGCCGGCGAGGTCGTCCTGCGCGGCACCCCGGTGACGGGCCCACCGGAGCGGATGGCGCTCGTCTTCCAGGAGTACAGCCGCTCGCTGATGCCCTGGATGTCGGTCCGGAACAACGTGCTGCTCCCGCTGCGGCACAAGAAGCTGAGCCGGCGCGAACGCGACTCGCTGGTCGAGGACGCGCTCGGCGCCGTCGGGCTGGTCCGGTTCATGGACCGGTACCCGTGGCAGCTCTCGGGCGGCATGCAGCAGCGGGTCGCCATCGCCCGCGCCCTCGCCTACCAGCCGACGATCCTGCTGATGGACGAGCCGTTCGCGTCGGTCGATGCGCAGACGCGCGGAGACCTCGAAGACCTCGTCCTCCATGTCCGGGAGGAGTTCGGGATCACGATCCTCTTCATCACCCATGACATCGACGAGTCGGTCTACCTCGCGAACCGGGTGATCGCGCTCACGCACTCACCGACCGAGGTCAAGGAGGTGATCGCGGTCGACCTCCCCAAGGCTCGCGACCAGATCGCGACCAAGGAACTCGCCGAGTTCGCCCGCCTCCGTGCCCATGTCTACCGCCTGATCAAGCGCGAGCAGGACGCGACGGACGAGGAAGCTCCTGTTCCACCTGATGGGACAGGCGTCTAGGAATCCGACACCCCAGGTCTCATAATCGCTCCGCACGCCCCGGATGTCTTGACCTGACGAACGACCTGAAGAGGTCGGGGAGGTAGATGGGATGACACGCACCGGTAGGCGCAGGGTTGGGGTGGCCCTCGGGCTGGTCGCCGCAGCTGTCTTGCTGCTCGCACTGGTTGGATCGGCTTCGGGCTCGGCCAAGAAGAGACAACTGACAACGATCAATCTCGACTCGCTGCCGATCGCCAACGGCTTCCCGCTCGACATCGGCATCGCGCAGGGGTTCTTCGCGAACCACGGCATCGAGATCAAGAAGACAATCTTCAACAGCGGGAACGACATCGTCCTCGCGATGGCCAACCACAACGGCGACATCGGGTACATCGGCTGGGTGCCCGCGATCATCGCCCGCTCGCAGGGAATCCCCGTGGTGACCGTTTCGGCGAGCGACAACGAGGCGACGTCGGTGGACGACAACTGGCAGAACGTCCTCGTCAAGGGGAACAGCTCGATCAGGACGCCGAAGGACTTCGAGGGGAAGACGATTGCCGGGAACGCCCTCAAGGGCGTCTGCGAGGTGGTGATCCGGGCGGCGCTCAGCAAGTTCAACGTCAACCAGGACTCCGTCAAGTTCGTCGCGATCCCGTTTCCGGCGATGCGGGCCGCGTTGAACGCGGGCCAGGTCGACGGGATCTGCGCTCCGGAGCCGTTCATGACCCAGGGGCTGACCCTGGACGGCGATCGGATCGCCCTCGCGCCCGGGCCGACGCTCGGCAAGTACTGGCCGAACGGGACGTACGTTGCGCTTCAGGACTGGGCGCAGAAGAACCCGACCCTCTACAAGGGGTTCCACGATGCCATGGCCGAGTCGCTGGCCTATGCCCAGGCTCACCCGGAGGCCGTCCGGGCGATGCTGCCGGCGGCAACCCAGAACATCCGGCTGCCGGTCTGGAGCTCGCTGATCGACCGCCGTCAGCTGGTGCAGCTCGCGAAGTACTGCAAGCAGTTCGGCGCGATCACGACATTGCCGAACATCGCGGCGCTCGTCCCGGCGTCGATCTCGACCGGGCTCTTGCTCCAGGGCGACGTGGGTCTCAAGACGATCTCGCTCAAGCTGGACGGCAAGCCGGCGAAGACGCTGCTGGCCGGCTCCTACACGTTCGTCGTCTCCGACCGCTCGGCGAAGCAGAACTTCCACTTGAAGGGTCCCGGCGTGAACAAGTCGACCGGGGCGAGGCAGGTCGGGCGGCTGAGCTTCACGACGAAGCTGGCCAAGGGCACGTACACGTACTCCAGTGACGCGAAGCCATCCCTGAGAAGGACGTTCACCGTCACCTGATGCTCGACCGCTGCGGGCGCGGGGTCCGCGGACCCCGCGCCCACCAGGGTCTCTACGAAGCCGGATTCCGGTAGCCGAGTCGTGCCGAGATCTCGCTCGCGCAGCGGATCAGCGCCGGGCCGAGACGCACGATCAGGTCGTCCAGCGAGACCATCGTGCGGTGGACGGCGAGATTGATCGCCGCCGCCACCTCGCCGGACGCGCCGCGCACCGGCACCGCGATCGAGCGCAGGCCGTACGCGAGCTCCTCGTCGTTCACGGCGATGCCGGTCGCGCGGACGCGCTCGAGATCGGTGAGCAGGGCCTGGCGGTTCATCCGGGTGTTCGGGCCGAGGCGGCTGAACTCCACGACGCCGATCGCCGCGTCGCGCTCCTCGTCGGGCAGGAAGGCGAGCATCGCCTTGCCCATCGACGTGCAGTAGGCCGGCAGCCGCGAGCCGATGTGCAGGTTGAGGTCGATCTCGCGCTGGCCGCGGCCGGAGCTGCGGCAGCGCTCGATGTAGACGATGTCTGCGCCGTCGAGGATCGCCATGTTCACCGTGTGGCCGGACTCGTCGCTGAGCCGCTGGAGGTGCGGCGCGGCGATCTCGCGCAGCTCCATCGAGTTGATCGCCGAGAAGCCGAGGTCGACCACCCTCGGGCCGAGCCGGTACTTCTTCGTCAGCGCGTCCTGCTGGAGGTAGCCGAGGGTGGCGAGCGTGGCGATGTAGCGGTGCGTCGTGCTGCGGTTGAGGCCGACCTCGCGGGCCAGTTCGCTCACCCCGAGCAGCGGTCGAACCGACGTGAACGACGATAGGATCGCCAGCCCGCGCTCCAGCGACTGCGAGTACGACCGGCGCCCCGTGGCGGTCTGGGCCGGTTCTTCGGTTGCCATAGGAGTGTTCTAATACTTGGGAAGGTGTATTGACAAGTGGACAATGCGGGCCGTAGCGTCCCTCTGGCCGGAATCGCCCCAATTCCGGGGGATTCGGTGCACTTCTGCCCGGTGACGAAATGAGCTCTCCCACCACCAATCCGCGCTGATGGCCGCGATTCTCCCGCTCACCGACGCGGTCGCCGAGCACGTCCACGACGGCGATATCGTCGCGCTGGAGGGCTTCACGCACCTGATCCCGCACGCGGCCGGCCACGAGCTGATCCGGCAGGAGCGGCGTGACCTGACCCTGATCCGGATGACCCCGGACATCGTCTACGACCAGATGATCGGGATGGGCTGCGCGCGGAAGCTGGTCTTCTCCTGGGGCGGGAACCCCGGGGTCGGCTCGCTCCACCGGTTCCGCGACGCGGTCGAGCACGGCTGGCCGGCGCCGCTCGAGATCGAGGAGCACTCGCACGCCGGGATGGCGGCCGCGTACTCCGCCGGCGCCGCGAGCCTTCCGTTCGGCGTGCTCCGCGGATACCGCGGCGGCGACCTGCCCGCGCGGACACGGGTCGAGACCGTGACGTGCCCGTTCACCGGCGAGGAGCTCGCCGCGGTACCGGCACACCGGCCCGACGTGGCGATCATCCACGCCCAGCAGGCCGACCGGCACGGCAACGTCCAGCTGTGGGGCATCACCGGCGTGCAGAAGGAGGCGGTGCTCGCCTCGTCGCGCGCGATCGCCACGGTGGAGGAGGTCGTGGACGAGCTCGAGCTGCGGCCGGGCGGCGTCGTCCTCCCAGGCTGGGTGTTCGACGCGGTGTCCCCGGCGCCCTACGGCGCGCATCCGTCCTACGCGCACGGCTACTACGAGCGCGACAACGATTTCTACGTTGCCTGGGAAGGCATCAGCCGCGACCGTGACACGTTCCGCGCGTGGATGCAGCGGCACGTGCTCGAGACCGCCGACGTGGGCGAGTATCGGGCTCGGCTCGAGGAGGCGGTTCCCGCTTGAGCGCCGTCCGTCGAGTACACGGCCGACGAGATGATGGCGGTCGCCGCCGCGCGGCGGCTGACCGACTCGGACGTCTGCTTCGTCGGGATCGGGCTTCCCAGCGTCGCCGCCAACCTCGCCCGCCACACGCACGCGCCGGGCTGCACGCTGATCTACGAGAGCGGGACGATCGGCGCGAAGCCGGTCGAGCTGCCGCTGTCGATCGGCGACGGCGAGCTCGCCGACACCGCCGTCGCGGTCGTCTCGGTGCCGGAGATCTTCGGCTACTGGCTCCAGGGCGGCCGGATCGACGTCGGCTTCCTCGGTGCCGCGCAGATCGACCGCCACGGCAACCTGAACAGCACGGTGATCGGCGATTACGACGCGCCGTCGGTGCGGCTGCCGGGCGGCGGCGGCGCACCCGAGATCGCACTCGGCGTCCGCGACGTGTTCGTGATGCTGCGCCACTCGCCGCGCGCGTTCGTCGAGCGGCTTGACTTCACGACTAGCGTCGGCGACAACCTCCGCGTCGTGATCACCGACCTTGGCATCCTCGAGCGCCGCGACGGCGAGCTCACGCTCGTCGCGGTCCACCCCGGCGTGGCGGTCGAGGACGTGCGTGCGGCGACGGGTTGGGATCTCCGCGTGGACGATGACGTCAGCGAGACCGAGCCGCCCGGCGGCGATGAGCTCACCGCCCTCCGGGCGCTGAGGACGAAAGGACGTGACTGATGGCGCAGCTGGACACCGAATCGCCGATCGTTCTCCCGGACGACCCGAACGGCGGGCCCGAGGTGCAGGTCGACTACCCGGGCTACCGCTCGACGCGCTGGCGCTGCGCACCGCGGCCGCTGGTGACGCTGCCCGAGGAGTTCCACCGCATGGACGGTCCGGTGTTCGGCGAGGAAGTGCTCGGCGAGTTCGACCACGACCTCACACGGCAGCATCCGGGCGAGCCGCTCGGCGAGCGGATCATCGTCACCGGGCGCATCCTCGACGACGACGGCCGGCCGCTTTCCAACACCCTCGTCGAGGTCTGGCAGGCCAACGCCGGCGGGCGGTACAAGCACGAGGTCGACCAGCATCCGGCGCCGCTCGATCCGAACTTCTCGGGCGCGGGACGCTGCCTCACCGACGCCGACGGGCGCTACCGCTTCGTCACGGTCAAGCCCGGGTCGTACCCGTGGGGCAACCACGAGAACGCGTGGCGGCCGAACCACATCCACTTCTCCGTCTTCGGTCGTGAGTTCACCCGGCGGCTGGTCACGCAGATGTACTTTCCGGGCGACCCGCTGTTCGAGTTCGACCCGATCTTCCACTCGGTGCGCGACCCGAAGGCCCGTGAGCTGCTGGTCGCCCGGTTCGACCTCGAGACGACGCAGCCCGAGTGGGCGCTCGGCTACCAGTGGGACATCGTGCTCGGCCGCGGCGGCGCCGGGACGACGCCCGTGGAGAACGACTGATGGCCCTGCCGCGGACTCCTTCGCAGACGGTCGGCCCGTACTACGCGATCGGGCTCTCCCGCGACCCGCAGAACGAGCTCGCGTCGGCCGACGACCCTGGGGCCTTCACGCTGACGGGCCGGCTCATCGACGGCCGGGACGAGCCGATCTCGGACGGGATGATCGAGCTCTGGGACGGCGTCGCCCGCCGCTGGGGTCGGAGCGGCACGGATGCGGACGGTCGGTTCTCCTTCATCGTCACCAAGCCCGAGGCGCGGCCCGGTGAGGCGCCCCGCTTCGACGTCCTCGTCTTCGCGCGTGGGCTGCTCAAGCACGAGCTGACGCGCGTCTACTTCCCGGACGAGGAGGCGGCGAACGCGGCCGACCCGGTGTTCTCGACACTCGGCGACGAGCGCGAGACGCTGGTCGCCGAAGCGAAGGACACTGCGTTGCGGTTCGATATCCGCATGCAGGGCGATCGCCACACCGTGTTCTTCGAGCATTGACCACGTTCGGGCCGCTCTTCGTTCCGGCGGCGCTCCGCGATGCGGTCTCGGACGACGCCTGGCTGGCGGCGATGCTCGATGCCGAGCGCGCCCTGGCGCGCGTCAACGGCGAGGCGGACGGCGACGCCTATCGGCCGGAGCTCTACGACATCGAGCAGCTCAGCGAGGAGGGCCGGGCCGATGCGAGCCCGGTCGTGCCGCTCGCCCGGCAGCTCCGCGAGCGCGATCCGCGCGCCCACGCCGGCGCGACCAGCCAGGACATTCTCGACACGGCGGCGATGCTCGTCGCCCGCAACACGCGCGAGCTCGTGCTGGCCGAGCTCGGCGGCGCCGCCGACGCCTGCGCCGCGCTCGCCGAGCGTCACCGCTCGACGCCGATGGCCGCGCGGACGCTGATGCAGCAGGCGCTGCCGACCACGTTCGGCCTGAAGGCGGCCGGCTGGCTCGTCGGGATCGTCGACGCGCGCCGGCGGCTCGCCGGCATCGTCCTGCCTGCCCAGCTGGGCGGGCCTGCGGGGACGCTCGATCCGGCGATCGCCGCCCGGTTCGCGTCCGAGCTCGGCCTGGCGGAGCCCGTCGTCCCGTGGCATGTACACCGGGCTCCGGTCGCCGGGCTCGCCGGTGCGCTCGATGCGGCCGCGGCGGCGTGCGGGAAGGCGGCGCTCGACGTCGTGCTGCTCGCCCAGACCGAGGTCGGCGAGGTGGCGGAGGCGGAGGGCGGCGGCTCGTCCTCCATGCCGCACAAGCGGAACGCGGCCGCGGCCGTGCTCGCGCGCGCGTGCGCGCGTCTGGCCCACGCGAACGCGCAGTTGCTCACGGACGGCGAATACGAGCACGAGCGCTCGGCCGGAGCGTGGCAGGCGGAGTGGCCCGCGCTGAGCGACGCGCTCGCGTATTCGGGCGGCGCGGCGGCCGCCGTGCGCCGCAGCCTCGAAGGGCTCGAGGTGAACGCCGGGCGGATGCAGGCGAACATCACGATCGAAGGCGATGTCGGCTCGGCCGAGGCGCTGGTCGACCGGGCGCTCGCCTACTACCGGGAGTCGTCGTGACGCTGTACCACCGCATCGACGGGCCCGAGGGCGCGCCCACGCTTGTCCTTTCGAACTCGCTCGGGACCACGCTCGAGCTGTGGGACGCTCAGATTCCCGCCTTCGCGGGTCCGTTCCGGGTGCTGCGCTACGACCAGCTGGGACACGGTCGCTCGGACGTCGCGCCGGGGCCGTACTCGATGGACTTGCTCGGCCGGGAGCTGTTGGCGCTCCTCGACACGCTCGGCGTGGCGCGGTTCTCGTTCTGCGGGTTGTCGCTCGGCGGCGCGATCGGCCAATGGCTCGGCGCCAACGCGAGCGACCGAATCGACCGGCTTGTCCTCGCCGGAACATCCGCGTACTTCGGGCCGCCCGAGACCTGGGCCGAGCGGGCCGCGCTCGTTCGGGCCGAGGGGTTGGAGCCGCTCGCCGACGCGACGATGGGCCGCTGGTTCACACCGGCCTACCCGGGCACCGCGCACTTCCGGGAGGTCTTCGTCTCGACGCCGCCCGAGGGCTATGCGGCGTGTTGCGAGGCGCTACGCGACTGGGACTTTCGCGGCGAGCTCGGCGGCGTGACGCCGCCGACGCACGTCGTCGTCGGCGCCGACGACCCGGCGACCCCGCCGGAGGCGGCGCAGTTGATCGCCGACGGGATCCCGGGCGCCGGTGTCACGGTGATCCCGGACGCGGCGCACCTGCTCAACGTCGAGCAGCCCGGCGCGTTCAACCGGGCCGCGCTCGTCCATCTGACCGGAGAGGAGTGACCATGAGCGACGACGCCTACGAGCGCGGGATGAAGACACGGCGCGAGGTGCTCGGCGACGACCACGTCGACCGCGCGACCGAGAACGCGACGCCGTTCACGGCCGACTTCCAGGAGTTCATCACGAAGGTCGCGTGGGGTGATGTCTGGTCGCGGCCGGGGCTCGACCGCAAGACACGCAGCTGCATCACGCTCGCCGCGCTGGTCGCGCTGGGGCGCGAGCACGAGATCCCGCTGCACGTGCGCGCGGCGCTGCGCAACGGCCTGACGACCGACGAGATCAAGGAGGTCATCCTCCACACCGCCGTGTACGCAGGCGTGCCCGCGGCCAACTCGGCGTTCGCGATCGCTCAGCGGGTGCTCGAGGAGGACGGCGCGGCGTGACCCGCACGCAGGTCGGGATCGTCGGCGCCGGCCCCGCCGGCCTGACGCTCGCGCACCTGCTCCACCTGGAGGGGATCGACTCGGTCGTGATCGAGGACCGCAGCCGCGAGTACGTCGAGGCGCGGATCCGCGCGGGGGTGCTCGAGCAGGGCGTGGCCGACCTGCTCGACGAGGCCGGCGTCGGCGCCCGCATGCACCGCGAGGGGATCGTCCACGACGGGATCGAGCTGCAGTTCGACGGTGAGCGGCACCGCATCGCCTTCGACGAGCTGACCGGCAGGTCGATCGTCATCTACGGCCAGACCGAGGTGGTCAAGGATCTGATCGAGGCGCGGCTCGACACCGGCCGGCCGCTGCTGTTCGACGTGTCGGATGTCTCGGTCTCGGACATCGAGACCGACCGGCCGCGGCTGTCGTTCACACACGACGGCGCGCGGCAGGAGCTGGAGTGCGACGTGATCGCCGGCTGTGACGGGTTCCACGGCGTCTGCCGGCCGAGCATCCCGGCCGGCGTGCTCACGGAGTTCTCGCGCGAGTACGCGTTCGGCTGGCTCGGGATCCTTGCCTCGGTCGCGCCGTCGATCGACGAGCTCGTCTACTCGGCGCACGAGCGCGGCTTCGCCCTGCTCAGCCTGCGCACGCCGGAGCTCTCCCGCTACTACATCCAGTGCGCTCCGGATGAGGATCTCTCGCTCTGGCCCGACGAGCGGATCTGGGAGGAGCTGCAGACCCGCGTGGCTCTCGACGGCTGGACGCTGGAGGAGGGGCCGATCCTCGAGAAGGGCGTCACCGGGATGCGGAGCTTCGTCACCGAGCCGATGCAGTACGGGCGCCTGTTCCTCGCCGGCGACGCCGCGCACATCGTCCCTCCGACCGGCGCGAAGGGCCTGAACCTGGCGATCCGCGACGTGAAGCTGCTCGCCGGGTCGATAGCGGACTGGTACCGCTCAGGCGACGACGCGGCGCTCGAGCGCTACTCCGCCGAATGCCTCCGGCGCGTCTGGCGCGCCGAGCACTTCTCCTGGTGGATGACGACGATGCTGCACGTCCCGCCGGGCGAGGACCTGTTCGGCTACCGGCTCCGCCAGTCGCAGATGCGCTACGTGGCGAGCTCGGTCGCAGCGGCGACCTCACTGGCCGAAAACTACGTGGGTCTCTAGGGCTCAAACGGCCACGTCCGGGACAAGTCGGCTTCGGACAGTCAGGCGGCCGGGAACGTCCAGATCCGGTTCGCGGTGAACGTCGCGACCGTGACCAGCGGGATCGTCAGGGCGTACGCGACGATGCGGTGGACTTCGGCATCCGAGACGAAGACGCGCAGCAGGCCCGTGGTCGCTCCGAGGCCTCCGAGCTGTACGGCGAGGTAGCGAAGGCGGGCGGGTGTCGAGTCGGGCGACGCGAACGTCCAGCGACGGTTGAACATGTAGCCGTTCACGGCGCCCGCGGAGAAGGCCACCGCGCCGGCGATCCAGTACGGCACGACCTCGACGAGCACGGCGTAGACGGCGAAGCTCAGCGCCGTGTTGCCGACGCCGACGGCCAGGAAGCGCGCGAACTGGGCGCTAACGTGCGGCGGCGATGGCAGCGGCTTTGCCGGCGCAGTCATAGAGCGAGCTGGTCGAGGCGGACGTACTCCCGCCGTAGGAAACCTTCTTGCAGATCGAGGTGATCGTCGACGTCGCCTTGTTGTTCCCGCCGAACGGGCCGAAGCCGCGGCCGCCGCCCGCGCTGAGCAGGAAGTAGCGGGCCTCGCCCGAGCGGACGAGCGAGGACAGGAACGAGCTGGTCAGCACGGTCTCGCGGCCGGTGAAGCCGCCCATTGCGGCGACCGACTCGCCCTTGATCACGGCGGGAGCCGCCGACTGCTCGCTCGAGACGATCAGCGCCCAGCGGGTGCCCGGGTCGTGCGCCTTGGCGTAGGCGAGGGCACTCGTGATCGCAGCGGAGTCCGCGCCGCCGAAGCCGCCCCGCGCGCCGCCGCCGCCTCCTCCGAACGTGCCGCCCCCCGGGAAGGCGCCGGTCGGCGCTCCTGCGGGTCGCCCTCCGGGGTTGAACCCGGGAGGAGAGCCGGGCTGTCCGCCGCGGAATCCACCGGGAGGCCCACCCTGGAATCCGCCGGGAGGCCCGCCACGGAAGCCTCCGGGCGGAGCACCGCCGCCACCGCCGCGGAAGCCGAACCCGCCCGCACCGCCACTCGCGGAGAGACCGGTGACGAAGCTCGGGCCAGCGCCGGGGAACACGCCGTTCACCGGCGACTTCAGGGTGGTCGCCGCCCACGCGGTCGGGGCGGCGAGCAGCGCTGCGAGCCCGACGATCACGGCGCCTGTGGTGACGAGCCGGCCGGGCACGCGGGGCAGCCGGGCCACGACGAGCGCCACGGCCGCGACCGCGCAGCCTGCGATCACGAGCGGTTGCAGCCACGAGAGGTAATCCGAACGCCGGAGGAGATCGACCTCGAGCCATGCGCACAACGCCAGCGCGAGCAGCGGAAGGCCCAGCCACAACGGGTGCCGTCGCGCATCCCGCCACAGCGCCACGACGCCGATCCCGACCAGCGCCGAGGTCGCGGGCGCGAGCGCCGAGAGGTAATAGGTGTGGATGATCCCGCTGGAGAAGCTGAACACGAACGCGGCGGCGACGAACCAGCCGCCGATCACGGTCAGCGCGGCCAGCTCGCGGCGTCGCCGCAGTCGCACCGCGGCGATGAGCGCGGAGAGCCCCCCGAGGATGGCGAGCGGAAGCAGCCAGCCGCCCTGGTCGCCGAGTGCGTCGTTGAGCAGCCGCAACCAGCCGGGCGAGCCGGAGAACGCGCCGCCCAGCCCGCCGCCGCCCCCGCCGAACGACGTCCCGCCGGTCTGTCCGGTGACGCGGCCGAGCCCGTTGTAGTCGAACGCGAGGCTGAACGCGCTGTTGTCGCTGGTCGAGCCGACGTACGGGCGGCTAGCGGCCGGTGTCAGGTCGACGGCCGTCATCCACGCGCCCGAGACGAGCGCGAGAACGACCCCGGCGATGACGAGGTGGACTGCCCGTCGCCGCCACGGGACCTTCGCGAACGCTGCGTAGGCGAGCGCGAGACCGGGGACGACCACCATCGCGGCGAGCATCTTGGTGTTGAAAGCGAGCCCGACGAGAACGGCGCAGAGGACGAGCGTGCGCAGCCGCCCCGAATCGACCGCGCGGACGCCGACGTAGGCGGCGGCGACGAGCAGCAGCGCGAGCAGCGCGTCCGGGTTGTTGTCGCGGTTCACCGACACCGAGACCGGCGACACGGCGAGGGCGAGCGCGGCCGCCAACCCGGCCCAGCGCCCGAACACCCGCGCGACGAGCAAGTAGAGCAGCCAGACCGCGCCGATCCCGGCGAGTGCCTCGGGCAGGAGGATCGACCAGCCGGAGTAGCCGAAGATCTTCGCGCTGATCGCCTCCAGCCAGAGCGCCAGCGGCGGCTTGTCGACCGACACGAGCCCGCCCGGGTCGAACGAGACGAAGAAGAAGTTGTGCCAGCTCTCGAGCATGCTCCGGACGGCGCCGGCGTAGTACTCGTTCGCGTAGCCGTTCCGCTCGAGCCGGAAGAGGTCGAGGAAGGCGGCGAGCGCAAGAATCGCGGCGAGGCCGATCACGTGAGGGCGCTCAGAGAGCCACGTCGCGGCAGCCCTGGGCCGGGACGCCGTGACGGGGACGGCGCTCACAGCGCCACCGCCGATGCGTCGCCGAGCGGGATCCGGCCGCCGCCGTGCCAGAACGTGCGCCGCATCCGCCAGAGCCCGGCAAGATCGTCCGCGATCGTCGGCGCAAGGTCGACGCGCGAGTCGAGATCCTCGATCCAGTCGACCGGCACCTCGTAGATCCGCATCCCGTTGCGCTCGGCGAGCAGGAGCAACTCGGTGTCGAAGAACCAGCCGTCGTCCTCGACCAGCGGCAGCAGTCGCCGTGCGACGTCGGCCCGGATCGCCTTGAAGCCGCACTGCGCGTCGGAGAACTTCGCGCGGAAGCCGGCGTGGATCAGCAGGTTGTAGCCGCGCGAGAGCACCTCGCGCTTCACCTGCCGGCGGATGTGGGCGTTGTGCCCGAGGCGTGTGCCGATCGCCAGCTCGCTGTGCCCGGAGAGGAGCGGCGCGACCAGCGGCAGGAAGCTCTCCAGGTTCGTGGAGAGGTCGACGTCCATGTACGCGACGACGTTCGCGTCGCTGGCGAGCCACGCGGTCTTCAGTGCGTGGCCGCGGCCCTTGCGCTCGAGCCGGAGGTAGTCGACCTCGTCGTGCCGTTGCGCGAGCCGGGCGCCGACCGCCGCGGTGCCGTCGGTGCTCGCGTTGTCGGCGATCACGATCCGGTACCGGCAGGGAAACTCGGCCTCCAGGTACGCGAGCAGCGCCTCGATGTTGGGGACGAGCGTGCGCTCCTCGTCGAAGACCGGGACGACGACGTCCACCAGTTGCTCTCTCGCATTCATGGGCCGGAGTCTCGGGCACCGACCTGAGAGCGGACTGAACGTTTCCTAAGAGTCGTCCAACTTCTGCTCGGCGAGCCAGGCCTTCGCCACGCGCTTGGGCGCCCGGGCGAGCCAGGCTTCCTCGACCATGTCCCGCAGCTCGGCGCGCGGCACCTGCTTCAGGTCGGGGATGCGGATCAGCACCGCCCGGTAGCCGTTCCAGTGCGGCGTGGTGAAGAAGATCCCGCGGTCGTCACCGACGATCATGTCTTTCACCTCGAGGTCGGTGACGTGGAAGACCAGCACGTCGGTCAGGCGCTCGCCCGTCGCGTCGAGCGCGTCAGGGCGCGCCCGGCGGTGCCAGCAGAAGACCTTCCCGCCGACGGAGTAGCTCGGGCGGCCGTCCTCGTCGGCGCCCTTCACGGTCTCCGGCATCGCCAGCGCCAGCTTGTCGACGTCGCGGAGCGTCGCCATCAGTCGGGCTCCGCCGTCTCCTCGCATTCCGTGCAGACCCACTCGCGCCCCTGGGCGCCGTGCTCGCTGAGCTCGGCCGGCACCATCGTCACGCCGCACACGGGGCAGATCGGCGGCTCGACGTTCGCGCTCATCCCTGATCCTCCACCCAGGCGCCGACCAGCCCGCGGTGCCGCGCGAGCATCGCCTCGTGCTCGTGCGCCGGGAAGGTCGCGCCGACGGTCTCGACGAGCACCGAGTCGAACTCCGGCCCGGCGAAGTAGTCGAGCGTGATCTCCCGAAGAGCGGGCAATGACGCCGCGCAGAACTCCGCGTACTCGTCGACCTGGAAGTACTCGTCGGCGAGCCGCCGGTACTCGCGCAGCTTCTCGCTCGTAGGTCAGGTCGTCGCGGTCGCCGATCTCGAAGTAGCGCGCGTGTCCTGGTCGATCGCGCGGCTGCCGCCCGGCTGACGGTGCAGAACGACCGCACCACTTCACCAGCGTCTTGATCGCCCACGGGAAGTAGTAGTGCAGCGACGTCAGCGCGACGTCCGGCGACGCGTTGGCGTAGTCGATCGGGTGCACGCCCTCGCCCTTGACCAGCGTCTCGCACGAGTTGAACTCCCAGCGGAAGAACGCGTTCACCAGACGCGAGATCGTCACGACCTCGTCGCCGGTCTCCGGCGCGAGGAAGTCGTGCGACGACCGCGTAGCGGTCGTGCATCGGCTCGGTCGGGCTGGAACTGCATCACCATCGTCTCGGCGCCGATCGACAGCGAGCGCGCGAAGACGTCGAAGTCCTCGACCGACGCCTGCAGGTGCATCAGCCGCTCGCCGGACTCGTCGTAGCTGCGCGTCGCAGCTCGGCGGCGTCCTTGATCCGCGTCACGCCGACCCACTGGCCGCCGTCGAACGGCTTCATGAACAGCGGATAGCCGATCTGCTCGGCGACCTGCTCGAGGTCGAACGGCAGGTTGTACTTCGCCGCGGTGTACTCGAAGCGCTCGGTTCTCGCGGCGGCGTCTCTTGTGCGGGACCATCCACGTCTCCGGCACCTTCAGCCCGAGCCGGATCATCGCGCAGTAGGCGCAGTGCTTCTCCATCGCCTGGAACGTGAACGGGTTGTTCAGGAGGTAGACGTCGTCCATCAGCGCAGACCTTCTTCAGCCACTCGCGCGGCGATGTACCACCAGCCGAGCCGGTCGATCACGAGGTCGTAGCGGGGCTTCGCGCGCAGGTCGAACGGCTCGATCGTGATCCGCTCGGTGCGGAGCTCGTGCGTCGTGCCGCGGTGCTGGATCGCGGGCAGCCGCTCGGACCAGCGCCTCGAAGACGCGCGGCCAGTCCTCCTCCGTGCCGAGCAGGAGCCCGATCAGGTGTCTCAGGCAAGGCGGCCCAGATGATGCGCGATCTGGCGCGCCACGACGGGCCAGTCGTGCGCCACGTCCTCGCCCCACACGTCGAGCTCGTGCGGGATGCCCTTCTCGGCGAGGCGCGCGGCGAGCTGCTGCGTCGACTCGAGCGAGCCCGTCGAGTCCTCCCAGGGCCCGCGGCCGACGACGAGCACCAGGTGGGCATTCGCGCGCAGCCAGTCGAGGTGGTCGCCGTCGAGGTGCGCGACGTAGTCCATCGGGTTGTTGAAGTAGACGGCGTCGCCGCGCTCGCCCCAGCCGACCCGGGCGACGTCGTAGATCCCGGAAAGGCAGAGCGCGAGCGGGAAGAGGTCGGCCCGGCGCAGCGTCAGATTCGCGGCGTGGAACGCTCCCATCGAGACGCCCGTGACGGCGATCGGGTGCGCGTCGCCGCAGTCGGCGTGGATCCAGGGCGCGACGTGGCCGACCAGCCAGTCCTCGTAGGCGCTGTGCCGCCGGGCGCGCTCCTCGAGCGGCAGCCCGCCGTGGTGCCAGGTCTCGGAGTCCCACGAGTCGACGCAGTAGACCTTCACGCGGCCGTCCTCGATCAGCCCGGCGATCCCGTCGATCATCCCCGTTCCTCCCACTCGTACCGCTGCCCCTGCTGCGCCGGGAAGACGAGCAGCGGCCGGCCGTACGAGCCGTACGCGAGGATCCCGTCGCGGTCCTCGCGCCTCACGGGGCCACCTCGAGGATCAGCTCGGCCAGGTGCGGGTGGAGCGAATCGCGCCACGACACCCAGTTGTGCGCGTCGCGGTGCTCGACGAGCTCGATCGGCCAGCCCCGCTCGCCCAGCGTCTCGGCGAGCCAGCGGTTGTTGGCCAGGTTCTCCTCGCCGGTGCCGCACGTGACGGTGACCGGGATCGGGGCGACCTCGCCCTGCCCGCCGGCGATCCGGGAGACGAAGCGCGTGATGCGCACGTACCGGGGCGCGCCGGACTCGTGCGAGTCGAATCGCTGCCGGAAGAAGCTGCCCGACTGGAGCAGGAGCCCGCCGAAGGCATCGGGCTTCGCGTAGTGGGCGTGGAGGAGGGCGAGCGCTCCGAGGCTCGCGCCGAGCCCGATCGGCCGGCCGGCACACGGGGGCAGGGCCGGCAGCCACTCCTCGGTCAGCGCGCGCGCGTAGCGGGCCGATGCCGAGTAGCTCTCGAACCGGTCGAGCGGCGGCGGGAGCAGCACCGCGCGGAGCGGTGACAGCTCGCCGAAGGCGACCAGGTGGTCGAGCAGCCGCAGCAGCGACGAGTACCCCGCGTACTCGGGCCCGTCGTGGACGACGAGCAGCGGGAGCGCTCTGGCCGGGTCGGTCTCGGCCGCCGACCACAGCACGGCCCTCACGGTCGTGCGCAGCAGGCGGCTGGAGAGCTGCAACTCGCGGACGTCGCCCGGATCCGACTCCTGGTCGGCGACCCAGGCGGGAGGCGTGTACCCGGGGAACTCGACCACCGACTTCGGCCCGAACGGGCCGGGGGCGACGAGGGCGTTGCTCGAATCGGCAACGCGCTCGTTTCGGCCGTTTCGGTGCTCGAGCTCGAGCAGGTACTCGAGCCGGTCGACCGGAGGCCGCGGGAAGCGGAGCTCGAAGCGGCCCGCCGAGCGGTGGAAGGGGAGGAGTCGTGGGCGCACGAGCTCGTGCGCGAGCGAGACGCCGGCCAGGATGCCGTCCTCGTCGGATACGGTGAACTCGACCGTGTCGGCGGAAACAGCGGGGCCGGGCGGGAGACGGTGATGCACCCGGGCAGGCTAACGACGCTCTACGCTCCCGTCGTGGCGATGCGTCTTGCGTGCGTGGTTGCGGTTGCCGTCGGGGCGTTCGCGTCCGCCGGGGCCGCGCGGGCCGATGCCGATCCGGCCAGTGACGTCCTCTACATGCACGAGCTCTTCGTTCCGTACCAGGCGACGATCTCGCCGACGGTCCTGGCCGGCCTGCTCGCGGCCATCCGGCGGTCCGTGGCCGCCGGCAAGCCGATCAAAGTCGCTCTGATCGCGTCGGCGCGCGACCTCGGCGGAATCCCGGCACTGTTCGGGAAGCCGACCGAGTACGCACGCTTTCTCGACGCCGAGCTGCAGTTCGTGTACTCCGGACGCGTGCTCGTGGTGATGCCGCAGGGAGCCGGATACGCGAAGGGTGGACGGCTGATTGCCGACCGAGCCGTCGTCGACGCAGCGCCAGGCCCGGGTGGAGACGGGCTCGCGCTGACGGCGACCGAGCTCGTCGAGGTGCTGTCAGGCGTGAAGCCGGCGGCGGCTCGGCCGGCGACGACCACGACGCCGGCGACGACGCGCCCTTTGGCGCGACCGGCCCGGGCAACGAATAGGGCGGCCGCCACGCCGAAGGGAGTTCCGATCGGTCTTGCAGCCGGCATCGCCGTCGCCCTCGTTGCCGTGCTGCTCGCTGTGGGCGCGGTCGTGGTCGCGCGGAGACGGCGCGCGTGATCGCCGTCCTTCTCGCCCTCCTCCTCGGTTCGCCGCCTCTCCCACCCAGCGTCCATCCCTGGCCGATCGGCGTCGGGCCCGGGTACCGCCTCCCGGGGGCGACCGCCCCGGTCCTTGCCGGTCGCCCCGTCGGGCCATTTCGTTGCAGGCGCGGAGGCGCCCGGTTCGGAGCGCACATCGAGCTTTTCGTCGGCCGTCGGGTGCTGATCGTTCCCGGTGGAATCGGTGTTGCCCGGCCCTGGCGGGATCACCTGGCGCGGATCACGCCACGAGGATGCACGTACGCGGCGCGCACACTCGAGCCGACCGGTGTGATCGAGGTGCAGGTCGGTTCGCAGCTGACACTCGGCGACATGTTCCGCCTCTGGGGGCAGCCTCTCGGCCCGCGGCGGATCGCCGGCTTTCGCGGTCCGCTGCAGGCCTTCGTCGGTGGGCGGCTCCGTCGCGGGGATCCGCGCTCGATCCGGCTCACCCGGCACTCGCAGATCGTGCTCGAGCTCGGCGGATACGTCGCGCCACATCCGCGATACCTGTTCGCCGGCGGCCTCTAACGCGTGATCACACGGCCGGCGCCGGCCGCGATCACGTATGTGGCGGCGGCGACGAGGACGATCGCCCCGCCTGGAGCGAGATCTGCGTAGTAGGAGATCGTCAGGCCGGCAAAGACCGAGGCCACACCGATTGCCATCGCGAACGCGAGGGTGGACGCCACGCTGCGGGCGAGCCGACCGGCCGCGGTGACGGGTAACACCATCAGCGCGGCGATCAACAGGATCCCGACGATGCGCATCGAGAGAGCGATCGTCACGCCGGCGAGCCCGGCGACGATGACGTTCAACGTGCCGACCGGAAGTCCGGAGACACGCGCCCCCTCCTCGTCGAGCGCCACGGCGACAAGTGCTCGGTAGAGGACGGCGATCAGCGCCAGTCCGGCCCCGCCGAGCACGACGACGAGCACGAGGTCACCACGCGTCACGGTCAGGATCGAGCCGAACAGGAAGGAGAACAGGTTGGCATTGAGCGCTCCCGCCGCCGAGATCATCACGACTCCTGCTGCGATGCCCGTGTAGAAGAGGAGCGCCAGAGCTTGGTCGCCGGCCGTGCGCCGGTTCGCACGGAGCCACTCGACGAGGATCGCTCCGACGACGGAGAAGACCAGGGCGGTGGGAACCGGCGAGATCCCGATCAGGTACCCGGCGGCGACTCCGGCGAAGGCGACGTGCCCGATCCCGTCGCCGATCAGGCTCATCCGCCGCTGTACGAGGAAGAAGCCGACCGCGGGCGCGAGCACGCCGACCACGGCGCCGGCGCCGAAGGCGAGCCGCATGAACTCGTGGTCAAGCATGGGAGTGGGAGGGGTCGTGCCAGCGCTCGGGGAGGTCTTCCGGGCTGCCGTCGAACGCGATCCCGCCGCGGATGAGCAGCAGCCGCTCGGCCACGTGCTCGACCGCGCCGAACTCGTGTGAGACGTAGAGGACGGTGACCCGCAGCTCGCCGTGCAGCCGCGCGAGGAGAGCGGCGAGCGCATCCTGGGCGTCGGCGTCCACGCCGGCCGTCGGCTCGTCGAGGATAAGTAGGCTTGGTTCGGCCGCGATCGCCTTGGCGATGAAGGCGCGCTGTTGCTGGCCGCCCGAAAGGGTGGAAATCGGCTCGTGAGCCTGCTCGGTCAGGCCAACTCTCGCAATTGCGCTCTCGACCGCACTGCGATCGGCCGCGGTCAGCGGCCCGAGCAGGTGGCGGCGGCTGACGCGGCCCGCGGAGACGATCTCGCGTACCGTCGCCGGCGCCTCGATCCCGAGCTGGGCGCGTTGGGGCAGGTAGGCGACGAGCCCGCGCCGGGCGGCAGCCCCGACCGGCTCGCCGAACACCCGAACGGTTCCGTCCTGCGGCCGACTCAGGCCCACGATCAGTCTCAGCAGCGTGGTCTTGCCGCCGCCGTTCGGCCCGGCGATCGCGACGAACTGCCCTGCCGGGATCTCGAGATCGACGCCTGCGAGGACGGGGCGTCGTCCGTCGTACGCGAAGGAGACGTCGTGGAGCTCGATCGCTAGCGGCACGCGAGGCCTTGCCTGAGCGCTGCCAAGTTGGCGCGCATGACCGTGAAGTAGTCAGCCCCTCGGGCGAGCGCGCGCGGAGTCAGACCCTCGATCGGGTCGAGCACCGCGCTCGTCGCGCCGGTCTCCCTGGCGATCGTGTCGGCGAGCTTGTGCGAGACGAGCGTCTCCGCGTAGACAGTGGTCAGGCCGTCCTTCTCGACCAGCGCGACGACGCGGGCGAGATCCTTCGGGGAGGGCTCCGCGTCCGGGCTGAGGCCCTCGACCGGGATCTGCTTCAACCCGTACCGCTGTGACAGGTAGCCGAACGCGGCGTGGCTGGTGACGATCTCGTGGCGGGCGCAGTGTGCGAGGCCCGCGCGGTACTCGCGGTCGAGCGCGCGCAGCCGCGCGACGAATCGGCCGGCGGCTGCCTCCCCGTGCAGCGCCTTGCCGATCTGGCGTACGAGCAACGCGTACCGGAGCGGGTCGAGCCACACGTGCGGGTCGTTCCCTTTGCGTCCGAGGTCCGGCGTGTCGAGCAGCGAGAGCACGCGGGCGTTCGAGCCGGCCGCGGCCCGCTCGACCTGCGGCTGGAAGCCGTGGCCCATCAGAATCGCGAGGTCGGCGCCTTGCACCGTCTTGACCTGTCCGGGCGTCAGTTCGAGGTCGTGGGGCTCGGAGCCCGCCGGCGTGAGGTTCGCCACCTTCACGCCGGGGCCGCCGACCTGCTCGGCGGCGTACGCGAGGGGATAGAAGGCAGCGACCACGCTGGTGATCCGCTTGCTCGAGCCGTTCGAGTCGTGTCCGGCCGCGAAGGCGGCAGCCACCGTCCCGGCGACGACCACGCCGATGAGAATGAAAATGATTCTCAATCTCATTTGACGGTATGCTACAGGCGAATGACTCCGTCGGAGCAAGCAGCTGCCTTCCTGCGTAAGCACGACATCCGCGACACGCCCCAGCGCGTCCTCGTCGTCGAGCAGCTCGCCCGCGAGCCGAACGACGCCACCGCCGCCCAGCTCTACGACCGCCTGCGGGCGCGCGGCATGAACATCGGCCTGGCCACCGTCTACCGCACGCTGACCCTGCTCCACGAGCGCGACGCCGTCGACACGCTGTCCCACCACGCCGGCGAGATCTGTTACCGCCTCTGCGCCGAGACCCACCACCACCACCTGATGTGCACCGGCTGCCACCGGGTGATCGAGCTCCACGACTGCGACCTCGACGCCTGGGTGAAGCGCAGCGCGAAGCGCCACGGCTTCACCGCGACGGGCCACCAGGTCGAGATCGTCGGCCTCTGCGCCGACTGCCGGCGCTAGGCTGTCCCGGCCCGGGCGGTTAGCTCAGCTGGGAGAGCACCTGCTTTACACGCAGGGGGTCGGCGGTTCGAACCCGTCACCGCCCATCGTTTAGACAAGCCGTTTCCGTCGTCACCGAGGCGGCGGAAACCGGCTCGTGGTGACCCCCGTGGTGACCCGTCCGCAGAATCGGCCCCGAGTAGGCTCCGACTGACCGGGGCTTGCTGCAATCCCGTCCGCTCACGCGCTTCCCGCCGCGCAGCCCTTTGCGCAGAACGCGACCCTGGGGTTTAAACGCTACCGGCTCAGAGCCTCTCCGGGCGTTTTTCACAGGGCGACTAGGTGCCCAGCGCATCCCGATAGCTGTGAAATCTGGTTTGGCGAACTGGTGCCCCGGGGTTCGGTGGTTGCAGCGGTAGCAGTAGTGCTGCATGATCGCGCTTCCTTGCGAGGGCGTCGTCCCGGAGAGAGGAGGCGGTTATGGGTGCCGTGCACATCGAACGCTTTATCAGCGTCTACAGCGCGGAGTTCATCGATCTCTACACGGTTCCAGCGGGGAAGCTGCTGGAGGTCAAGTACGTGCACTTGACGATCACGTATCCAGCGGCGCAGGGCGTCCCTTACTTCGCGCTGTATGGGACGGCTGGGGGCAATGAGGCTTCGTTTGAGATAGACACGCCCATCGAAATTCCCGGCTACGCAGGCGGGGGCTACAGAGAGCGTCACGGCTCGACGCAGTTGACCGTGTACGCGGCAGGGGGAACGAAGCTGCGCTTGTGGGTGAACCCGGTCACGCCGGGAGGATCGCTGGGCGGGGGCATTTCGCTGGCTGGGTTTGTCACCCCGTAATGCCGCGGCTCGACCGCGAGTGACCTAAAAGGAGCGAGACATGAGGCGGGCGCTGCTATACCTTCTAGGTGTTCTCTGCGTAGTTGCAATCGTTGGGATTGGCGCAGGCGTCTGGTTCGCCTACGACGCCCGACAGCAGGCGAGCGACGCGAAAGACGAGATCGCGTCCCTGAATTCCGACATCGCTGATCTCCAGACCTCCATCGACAACCTGGACACGAGCGGAGGCGATGGCTCAAACGGCGACGGTCGATGATGTCTCGTCCAGCGTCGATGACCTTCAGTCGTCCGTGGACGATCTGTCAAGCACTGTCGAGACGATGAGTTCGACGCTGGACGACGTCAGTTCGTCGGTGGACAACATCGACTCTGAGGTGCAGAACGTCTGCTTGGCGTTGCCTGAGTGCTGAACGGCAGGCCGTTCTGCACAGCTATCGATAGAGAAAGATCTCGGATCGAAGGGCTGAAATCGCATGTATGGCGTCGATGACTTCTTCGCTCCGTGGGAAGAGCCGATCACGGCTTTTGATGAGATCCAAGACCTTCTAACCCGGCCCTACGACAGGTGGGTGAAGGCAGGACGCACCATCGCTTGGCGCGGGGTTGTGAGTGCTGACTGGCCCCTACACAGCAGCCTGCCGTACCGGGAGGGCGAGGAATGAAGGCCCCTGCCCTCTCTCGGCTCCTTGGGTGTGAGATGATCGTCGCCTCGGGAGGGGTCTCACTACCAAGGAGGCAGGCATGAAGCGCACGCTGGCGTTGGCTGTTGTGTTTGGCGCGCTGCTCACAGTTGCGGCAGGAGCGCTTGCTGCATCACCCAAGAAGGGTGGCACTTATGTCGGAGACATCAAGTCCACCTTCACTATGCATATCGATATGAAGGTCAGCCCGGCTGGCACGAAGCTTCTGCACTTCACCTATCTTTGTGGCACAGGCCGTCCGCCCACCACCGTCTTCGGCATCCCGATCGACAAGAGGGGCTATTTCGCCTTCGCGAAGAAGGACGGTTCTTGGAAGATGGCGGGCCATTTCGTCTCCCCGGCCAAGGCCTTTGTGTCGCTGAACTCGATCGCTTGCGGCGGTTCGAAGGGCTCGACGACGCTCACACTGAGGACATGAACCGGCGAACGTGGTGAGGCTCTAGCCACCTCCACTCGGTGAACTCACGTCCCGCTGCCCCTGCGCTGTCACAACCCTCCCGGTGGGGCCGGACGGCTAGACAAGCCTAGTCGGGTGTGCGTGCCGTCGTCCCTGTAGTGTCCTGCGGCCACCATTCCGGTGGCAAAGCTCTAACTTCGATCCCAGCCGCGCCAAGTGCTTGGGTTGCTCGATCAACTGTGTAAGTATCTGCACGAGGTTAAGCAGTAGACACGTGATCTCCCACGGGCGGCGTGGGGGCCGTGGGTGGCCTCTGGTTCTGGGCGGCCTTATCGTTCGGGCACGCACTTGACATTAAGCGCAGCTTTAGGGAGGTCGTCCTCATGGGTGCAGGCAAGAGGAGAGGCAAGGTGTTTCTGGGTGGTGTCTTTTGCGCCGGGATCGCCGCGATCGTTGCGTCCGCGTTCGCGATCTTTGCGGGTGTTGGCTCGGCGGCTGAGCGCTGGAGAAGCCGGTGAACGTGACTCCGCCGACGATCACGGGAACGCCGCAGGAGGGCGAAACCCTGTTGGGCAGCCAGGGTGAGTGGAACAATACCCCGACCGGCTACGCCTATTTTTAATATTTATATAATTTTTTTATTATTATATAATTAAATTTCTAGATACTGAAGAGCTTCGCACCACGCCTAGTTTATTTTTTTTATTTTTTAATATTTTTCTGGCTGCGCTGCGACTCGAACGGCGATAACTGCGAGAACATCGGCGGCTTGCCGGAGGCGGAGGTGAAGCAGCTGCGCGAGCTTCTCGTTGTCGGCTGGCCGTCGTACCTGGTGATTTACGACCGCCGATGTCGGCAGCACGCTGCGGTTCAGGGCTGATCGCGTTCAACTCCGACGCGGAACACGATCGCTCGACGTCGGGTCCGACCACGCTTGATCCGAACCGCGGCCCTTTTTTTATTTTCGACGACGACAACGACCGCGCCGCCTCCGGTGACGAGGATCAAGTTGACGGTCAAGAAGTCTGGTGGCGGTACGGTCATCAGCCGCCCGGTGGGGATCAGTTGCGGCAAGCGGTGCAGTTCGGGATTTGTCCCGGGTGGTGTGGTTGCTCTTTCCGCCCGCCCGGCCGCCGGCGGGAAGTTCGTTCGCTGGTCGGGGGCCTGCAAAGGCACGAAGCCCGTCTGTCGGCTTTCCCTTCGATCGGCTTCTACGGTCACTGCGCTATTCGCGCGTAGGTAGTAGAGCGAGGCGGGGGCCAGTGCGAGATTCGTGCGAGGTACGGGTGGCGACAGGTGGCGAACGATTCCGTGCTCAGCGGGCCTGATTCGGCTCAGAACGATGAAGCGCCCCCGTGGAGGAGGCGCTTCGATCGTACTGCTGGGGAGCGCGGGCCAGGTCTGGCCCCTGGGGGCGCGAAGCCGATGGCCCTCCCCAACGCTGGGGGCGAGGTCAGCTCAGCGCGGCTGCCGCCTCCGCTCTGACCTTCGCCCTGTCCTCGTCCGCCCATCCGCCATACACAGCCTCGGTCGTGCGAACGGAGGCGTGACGGAGGTACAGCGCGATCCTCTCGGACGAGAAGCCGAGCGACCTGAGCATCGAGGCGCACGAGTGGCGACAGTCGTGAGCGCCGACCTGGCCGAAGCCGAGCCGGTCGCCAGCAACCCGCACCGCTCGGGACACGTTGTTCCGCCCAGGCGACCTCCCGCTGGCGGTCACGAACACAAGCCGCTCAGCACCGATCCGCTCGAAGCCGAGTGCCGCCATCCGTGCACGGTGCTCGCGGAGGATCACGAGCAGGGGGTCACAGGTTCGAACCCTGTACCGCCCATCTACGTGTTGTTCGGCGGCAGCGGCGTTGCCACCAGCACGTGCACGTAGCCGCTCCTGCTCGGGCTGAACCGGAGCGTGCCGAGGTACGCGGCGCGGGCACGCCAGCGTCCCGGGGCGGACGGGATCCAGCTCACCGTGCCGCCCGGTGCGCGCAGGCGGTGCATGCGGTTGAACTGCCAGCCGGTCAGCGGGTCGAACCGGTCGATCTGCACCTCGATCCAACCGGTGGTCGCTACGGACGTCGCGACGGTGAGCGTCACGACCGAGCGCGGGACGAACTCGGTGGCGGTCGTGGTCAGCGTCGTCGCGGTCAGCGCGCGCACGACGAGCGAGAGGCGGTAGGTCGCGGCGTCGCTGCCGACCTGGCTGTGGACGGCGACGACGTACCGGCCGCGGTCGAGGCGGCGCCGGATCTCCTGGGTGGACGACTGGATTCTCGAGCCGGCGTCCGTGAGCAGGATCATCTCGTAGCCCGCCGGGTCGGCCAGGCGTAGGCGCACGTCGGCGCGGTCGCCGACGTCGAAGTGGTAGACGTCGACGAGATCCACGCCGAGCGGCTGCAGGCTCGCGCGGACGGTCGAGAGATTGGCGAGCGGGAGCCCGATCCCGACGTCATCCCGCGTCGCCGCCGCGACGGTGAGGTGGTACGCGACGGTCTGCGTGGCCGGGGTCGTGCGCAGCTCGAGCACGTAGCGGCTGCCGCCATCGGGCCCGGGCGTGAACGTCATGTAGCCCTTGCAGTCGATCGTGTCCAGCTCACCGGTCTTGCCCGAAAGGATCAGCTGCGGGCAGCCGGTCGAGTTGAGCGCGATCCGGTAGGTCACGCCTGCGCTCAACGTCACCCACCAGATGTCGTTGACGTCGGTGAGCCCGTTGAGCGTCGAGGTCGCGTGGCCGCCGGCGAGGTACTTCCCCGGTGCGCTCTCCGCGGGCTGCGCCGCGAGCACGTTCAGGACGAAGGCGCCCGGAGGCGACCCCTCCTGCTGGCCTACGACGATCGCGTACCTGGCCTCCGGATCGAGGCCGATCGCGAGCAGGGCGCCACCCTTCGCGTCGGTCGCCTTACAGCCGACGACGCTCGTCCGCGAGCGAACCTGCTTCACGACGGCGAAGCTCGCGTCGAGGTCGGCGAGCGCGGTCAGCCGCACGGCGATCCGCTGGGACGCGACCCTGGGCAGCGAGTACCACACCGTTCCGCCGCTGAGATGGCAGGCGTCGGGGTCGACCTCGTCGCTCGTCGCGCCGAACGTCGTGCCCGCGACCTTCGCCGGGAGGCGCGAGATCTTCCGCGCCTGGCGCAGCGTGTCGTTCGGCGGCGGCAGGAAGAGGCGCGCGGTCAGCGTGAACGTGGCGTCCGCGGTGGTTGGACGCTTGCCGACCATCACGAGGTACGACTTGCCGCGGCTGGGCCGGAACGACACGGTCGCCTTGGCGCTCTTCTTCGCGGAGTCGCAGGTGAGCTCGTCGATGCTGTTCGAGAGCAGGTCGTAGACCCGCAGCACCGGCGCGAAGCCCGCGCCCTGGACGTCGAGCACGATCGTCCCGTCGGGGGCCTGGTTGATGCGGTACCAGAGCGTGCCCTCGACACGTCCGCAGTCGGAGACCTGGGGGTCGAGTCGCTCGACCGTCGCCTCGACCGTCGTCCCGGTGATCGTCGCCGGGAAGGACGGAATGACCTCGGGGGTCGCGCGGTTGTCGTTGGCCGGCGGCGTGCCCTGCGCGATGCCGGGGCTGATCAGCAGCGCCGCGAGCACGGCCCCCGCGACGACGATTCTCCGGGTTCCGGTGCCGAACACGGTGCACCTCCCTCGTCACGGGCAGCCGCTGCCACCCTCCTTGAGCGGGCTGACACTAGAAATGTGCGCCGTCGGGAGGCAGACCAGGATTGACCTTGTTCACCGGATGGCCCGGGGCGACAGTGCCGGGTTGGAGGAGCATCGATGGCAAGACGGCTCGTTGCTGTGGTTGCAGCGCTCGGCCTGATCGTCTCGGCGTCGACCGGCTCGTCGTCGCAGGCGGCGCCACGTGGCGCCTGCGGGCTTCCAGATGCGACCACGGTGTGGGTCGACTACGGCGAGGGCTCGCTGACGCCCGACGTCTGCGCCGTCTTCACGCGTCCCTGAACGGTGCACCGCTCCAGTCCATTCCGGTCGCCGGCGTGGGCGCGCTGACCGTGCAGGGCTCGTCGGACGACGACACGCTGACGGTCGACGAGAGCGGCGGACTGATCACGCTTCCGGGCGGGATCCACTACGACGGCGGCGCCGGGTTCGGCTCTCTGGCGTTCACGAACAACGGCGGGCCGGCGCTCGCGACGACGAGCATGACGCCGGGGCCGGGCAAGGGCGGCGGAACGATCGTCCACGGGGACGGGACGGGCACGCAGACGGTCGTCTACAACAATCTCGAACCCGTCACCGACACGTCCGACGGGCGGCAACAAGACCGCGATCGCCTACGTCGGTGTCGAGCTCGTCAAGGTGCTGAAGCTCTAATTCACGCGGTGGGGGCGGCCCGCCGGGCCGCCCCCACCGCGCCTCAGCCGATGCCGCCGAATGCGGCGCAGTCGACCCAGCCGCGGCGGATGTCCGCGACCGTACGGGCGAAGACGCGGTAGGACGGCTTCGGCTGCCAGTTCGACCAGAGCAGGCCCGACTGCCACCCCGCGAGACCGCGCTCGTCGGCGAGAAGGAAGTTGAAGAACGCGCCGACGTACGGCTGGCAGTAGGCGAGCCGGAGGGCGTCGGAGAGCTGCGTCGCCTGGTCGATGGTTCGGCCCCCGGCCGCCGTGCGCCCGCCGTGCGCGACCGCATCGAGCGCCCAGCGGTCGGTCTCGCGGCCGGCATAGTCGCGGCCCAGCCCGCGCGCGACGCGGGTCTGGAAGCCGTCCTCCATGTACCAGATCGACAACCCCTCGCCGGGAACCGGCTGGCCCGTCCCGGCGAACCCGTCCTGGAGCACCGAGACGAGCTTCTCGTAGTCGCCCTCGCCGATCGTGCCGCCGTCGTGCCTGACCCACGGCGCCTCGGCCGACGTGTTCGGATACGGGTTGTGGCCGACCGTGTCGAAGATCGGGCGCGTGCGGCCGCTCGCGACGTAGGCGGCGGCGAGCTCCTGGTAGAAGGTGACCGGACTCTCGGAGGGCTGCCGTGCGGACGGATCGTCGTTCCCGCGCGGCGCGCTCGCCGCGATCACGTTGATCGCGGGCCGGAGGCCGTGGAGCTCGTCCCAGCACTCGGCCAGCAGCCGTTCGTACGCCGGCCCGGCCGCACTCGAGCCGTCGAGGTTGAACTGCGGCCGCCAGAACCGGCCGGAGTTCGGCTCGTTCCAGATCACGACGTCGTTCACCTCGGGCGCGAGCGCGAGCAGCCGCCCGACGAACGCGCAGTACTGCCGCCGGAGCCGGGCGATCAGCGGCACGCGATCGGGGCGCGAGTACACGGAGAGGACGAGACGGCGGCCGCGGGCGGCGTCCTCGGCGCGCCGGAGGGCGACGACCGTCGCGCCCACCGGCCGTCTCTGCCCGGGCGCCCAGCGCAGTGTCACGCGCACCGCGCCGATCCCGAGTCTCGCCATGTGGCTGCGGGTTGCAGCCGGCCGGGTCGGCGACCACTTCATCATGTCCTCAGAAACCCCGACGATCAGACGGTCGCCGGCATGCGCGGCGGGCGCCGCGAGGGCGGTGACCAGAACGGCGAAGGCAAGGCAGCGGCGCAGGTTCTCTCCCGCCGCGATTGTCGAAGGGCGAGGCTGTCACCGCAATGGGCCGAACGGCCTATCTCGTCGAATTCGGCCCGACGTCGGTAGATTCCGGGCGATGCCTGCCATCTCCCTCGAGGGCAAGACCGCGATCGTCACCGGCGCCTCCAGCGGCTTCGGCAAGGTGATCGCCGCAGCGCTCCAGGACGCCGGGGTGAAGGTCGCCGTCGGCGCCCGGCGCGTCGAGCTGCTCGAGGGCGATTTCACCCACGCGCTCGACGTCACCGACCCGGCCAGCTCCGAGGCGTTCGTCGCGGCGGCGGTCGAGGCGCTCGGCGGCCTCGACATCCTGATCAACAACGCCGGCGGCGCGATCGGCCGCTACCCGTTCTCGGAGTCGACCGAGGAGGACGAGGAGTGGATGATCGAGGCGAACGTCCGCGGCCTGATCCGGATGACGCGCCTCTGCCTTCCGCACATCCGCGACGGTGGGCACATCGTCAACATGGACTCGATCGCCGGGAAGCAGGCGTACGAGAACGCCGCCGTCTACTGCGCCGTCAAGGCGGCGGTATCGATGTTCAGCGCCGGGCTGCGCGAGGACCTGCTCGGCCGGCCGATCCGCCTGACCGATCTCGCGCCCGGGCTCGCGGGCGGCACCGAGTTCTCGCTCGTCCGTTTCAAGGGCGACGAGGAGAAGGCGGCCGCGGTCTACCAGGGCGTCGATCCGCTCACTGCCGAGGACATCGCCGACTGCGTCCTCTTCGCGCTCACGCGCCCGCTCCACGTGAATGTCGACGAGATCGTCGTCAAGGCGCTGGCCCAGAGCAGCGGAGGGCGCATCCTGCGCACGCAGTAAGTGGCGCTCACGATCCTCGAGGGCTCGACGTTCTGCATCTGCGACGAGCGCGGTGACATCTCCGAGCAGACGGGCGGCTTCTTCGCCCGCGACACGCGGTTTCTCTCGCTCCTGCGGCTGACCGTGAACGGCAAGGCGCCGCTGCTGCTCTCATCCGGCAAGGTCGATTACTTCTCGGCCGCGTTCTACCTTCGCAACGCCCCGGTCGACGGGCTGGCCCAGGACTCGGTCGCGATCATCCGCGAGCGGTTCGTCTCCGACGCGATGCAGGAGCGGATCGTGGTCGAGAATGTCACCACCGAGCCCGTGACGTTCGAGCTCGCGTTGCAGGTGGCGAGCGACTTCGCGGACATCTTCGCGGTCAAGGAGCACGACTTCGCGCTCGGCGACCCGCTGCGGGCGAAGCCGCTCCCGACCCCTGCGCCCGCGGTGTTCGACGCGGAGCACGTCCAGTTCGTGATGGACGACCCCGGCAACGGGTCACGCACCCAGGTCGCCTTCTCGAAGGCGGGCGAGGTCGACGGCGGGACGATGCGCTACCGGATCGAGTTGGCGCCACGCGCGTGCTGGGAGGTGACCACCGACGTCGTCCCGAACCCGGGCGAGCGCCGGAAGGAGGCGCGGCCGATCACCGCCGGCCACTTCGGCGAGGAGCTCGCCCACGTCCAGGCGTCGCTCTCCGCCTGGCAGCTCCACGTCCCGCAGCTGACCGGCAGCTGGGACGCGCTGGAGCACACGTTCGCGCGGTCGGTCTCCGACCTCGCGTCGCTGCGCATGCGCGGCGGCAACGAGGGGCTCGCCCGCCTTCCGGCCGCCGGCATGCCGTGGTTCATGACCGTCTTCGGCCGCGACACGCTGATCACCTCGTACCAGACGCTCCTGTTCGGGCCGGAGCTCGCGTGCGGCGCGCTCGAGGTGCTCGCGGAGCTGCAGGCGACCGAGGACGATCCGACGATCGACGCCGAGCCGGGCAAGATCGTCCACGAGGTCCGCCACGGCAAGGCGGCGAAGGTCTGGTTCCACCGCTACTACGGCACGGCCGACGCGACGCCGCTCTACCTCGTCCTGCTGTCGGAGGTCTGGCGCTGGACGGGCGACGCCGAGGTGGTCGGCCGGCTGCGCGAGCCGGCGCTGCGCGCGCTCGCCTGGATCGACGAGCACGGCGACCGCGACGGCGACGGGTTCGTCGAGTACGAGCGCCGCACCGAGCGCGGGCTCGAGAACCAGTCCTGGAAAGACTCCGGCGACTCACAGCGCTTCACCGACGGGACGATCGCCGCCGGGCCGATCGCACCGTGCGAGGTGCAGGGGTACGTGTACGACGCGAAGCGGCGCCTGGCCGAGGTCGCGCGCGATGCTTGGGGCGATGCGGCGCTCGCCGACCGGCTCGACGGAGAGGCGGCGGCCCTGCAGGCCCGGTTCGACGAGGCGTACTGGGTCGAGGAGCGCGGCGGCTACTACGCACTCGCACTCGACGGAGAGAAGCAGCGCGTCGACTCGCTGTGCTCGAACATCGGCCACCTGCTGTGGAGCGGGATCGTCCCCGACGCACGTGTCGACCAGGTCGTGGCCGCCCTGATGGACGAGCCGCTCTGGTCGGGGTGGGGCGTCCGGACGATGTCGACCGACGACCGCGGCTACAGCCCGCTCTCGTACCACAACGGCACGGTCTGGCCCCACGACAATTCCCTGATCGCCGCCGGGCTGGCGCGCTACGGGCGCCGCGACGAGGCGCTGCTGATCGTCGAGCGGATGATGGAGGCGGCGGCGTTCTTCGACTTCGAGCTGCCCGAGGTCTTCGCCGGCCTCCCGCGCGGCACGACCCCGTTCCCGATCGCGTATCCCACCGCCGCGCGTCCGCAGGCGTGGGCGGCGGGGACGCCCGTGCTGCTCCTGCAGGTGCTCCTCGGCCTCGAGCCGGACGGCGCGAGCCAGAGCCTCCGCACGACGCTGACCGATCCGCTGCCCGAGTGGGCCGGGTCGCTCCGGCTCCGGGGCGTCCCGGTGTTCGGCCGCTGCTGGGACGTCGTCGTCGAGCACGGCATCGTGCGGGTGGACGCGCAATGAACGGAGATCGCCTGCGCATCGCGGTGATCAGCCCGGTGTGGTTCCCGGTGCCGCCCACCGGGTACGGCGGGATCGAGTGGGTGGTCTGGCTGCTCGCTGACGGCCTCGTCGCCGCCGGGCACGACGTCACCCTCTTCGCATCAGGCGACTCGCACACGAAGGCGAAGCTCTCGGCGGTGTTCCCGGTCGCGCCGAGCGCGCGGATCGGCCAGTCGCTCCCCGAGCTCCAGCACTGCCTGGCCGCCTATGCGCGCGCCGACGAGTTCGACGTGATCAGCGAGCACTCCGGGCTGCCGGCGGCGGCGATCGGCGGCCTGATCGAGAAGCCCGTGCTGCACACGATCCACGGCCCGCTCGACGGCGAGGGCGGCGAGATCTACGAGCAGATCGCCGAGGTCGCTCCCCGCCTCGGGTTCATCTCGATCTCGATGAACCAGCGGAAGCCGAAGCCCGACTTCCCCTGGGTGGCGAACTGCCCGAACGCGCTCGACTTCTCGCTGTACCCGGTGCACCCGCATCGCGGCGACTACCTGCTGTTCCTCGGCCGGATGAGCCCGGACAAGGGGTGCCACCGCGCCGTCGACGTCGCCGTCACCGCAGGCCTGCCGCTGAAGATCGCCGGCAAGAAGCGCGAGCTGCTCGAGCAGCAGTACTTCGACGAGTTCATCGCGCCCCACCTCTCCGACCAGATCGAGTACCTCGGCGAGGTCACCCACGGCGAGAAAGTCGAGCTGCTCCAGAACGCGCGGGCGACGCTCTTCCCGATCGAGTGGGAGGAGCCCTTCGGCCTGGTGATGATCGAGTCGATGGCGTGCGGGACACCGGTGATCGCCACCCGCTGGGGCGCCGTCCCCGAGGTGATCGAGCACGGGCGGAGCGGGATCATCGTCGACGACTACCGGCAGATGGCCGGCGCGATCGAGGAGGCCGACAAGCTCGATCCGTTCGAGCTCGTCCGCTACGCGCAGGAGCACTTCTCGCCGGAGCGGATGGTCGGCGACTACCTGCGCGCGTTTCGCTCGGTTCTCTGGCCTGACCCGACCATCTAGAGTGGCGGTATGGCAACCGAGTCGCTCCGTGCCCTGCTCACCGAGGCCTTCCCGGACGCCACCGAGCTGGACGTGCAGGACCGCACGGGCGGGGGCGACCACTTCCAGGTGACGGTGGCAAGCGCGCGGTTCGACGGCCTGCCGCTGATCGACCAGCACCGGCTCGTCAACGAGGCGCTCGCGGCGCCGCTCGCCGACGGCACAATCCACGAACTGCGGATCAAAACGAGGGGGACTGCATGAGCGACCTGAGCGCCAACATCAAGCAGGTGATCGAGGAAGAAGACGTTGCCCTGTTCATGAAGGGGACGCCGCAGATGGCGATGTGCGGCAACTCGATGCGGGCGCTCGAGGCGCTTCGGCGCGCAGGCGCTCCGGTCACGGCGGTCGACGTGTTGCCCGACCCGGCAATTCGCCAGGAGCTCTCGGCACAGTCCGGCTGGCCGACGATCCCGCAGGTGTTCGTGCGCGGCGAGCTGATCGGCGGCGCCGACATCGTCGAGGAGCTCGAGGCGACCGGTGACCTGGAGCGCACGCTGGAGGAGAAGCTCGGCGCGGGCTACCGTGACCACCGCGAGGAGAAGACGCTCGCGGTCACGTCCTTCGCAACTCCCTGACGTCGCGCACGGCGAACACCGGCAGCGTCGCCAGCACGATCAGCGCCGCGGCGCCGTAGAGCGTCTCCTGTGTGCCGATCGCGTCGGCGACCGGGCCGATCACCGCGAGCCCGACCGGGACGAGCGCGATCGAGCCGAGCATGTCGTAGGCGTAGACGCGGGAGAGCATCTCGCCGGGGATCTGCTGCTGCATCGTCGTGTCCCAGCAGACCGCGAAGATCTCGAGCCCGAAGCCGGCGACGAACGCTCCGAGGGCGACCACCGCCGCAGCCGCCGGCCGGCCGAGGAGGACGAGCGGAATCGCGAGCGGGAGCACCGAGAACGTCGCCACGAGCAGCATCCGCTGCGGACGGAAGCTGGAGCATCAGCAGGCCGCCGCAGATCAGGCCGGCCGACTCCGACGCGAGCACCGCGCCCCACGCGCCGGCGCCGCCGAAGTGCAGCTTGGACTGAACCGGGCCGAGCACGAGCAGCGCCCCCGAGAAGGCGGCGTTGACGACCGAGAACTGGAGGACGATCGACCAGAGCCACGTGCGCGAGCGGAACGCCTGCCAGCCTTCATGGAGTTCGCGGAGGAAGTTCGCCGACTGCTCGCGGACGACGGGCGCGAGGTGCATCAACGCCGTGAACACCGCGCCGAGCCCGAACGTGGCGGCATCGACCGCGATCGCCCACCCGGGGCTCGTCGCGGCGACGATGATGCCGCCGATCGCGGCGCCGAACACGTTCATGCTGTTGATCGCCAGCCGGAGCAGCGCATTCGCCTGCTGGATCAGGCTCACGGGGACGGTCTGCGGGACGATCCCCTGCGACGCCGGGAAGTAGAACGCCGACACCACGCCGTTCAGCGCGGCGATCGCGATCAGCATCCAGAGCTCTGCGCGCCCGGTGAGCAGGAGCGCGGCGAGCGTTCCCTGCGTCGCCATGCTGGCGACGTTCGACCCGACCATGACGGCGTTCCTCGGGAGCCGGTCGGCGATCACCCCGCCGATGAGGATGAAGACGACCTGCGGCACCGTCCGCGCCGCGAGGACGAAGCCGAGATCGGAGCGCGAGCCGGTCAGGTCCAGCACCGCGAACGCGAGGGCGACCGGCGCCATCGCGTTTCCGAGCACGGACACCGCCCGGCTCGCGAACAGCAGCCGGAACTGGCGGTGGACGAGCGGGCCTAGCCGGCCGCCTGAGCCTGCTTGTCCCAGTACCGCTTCATCCCGAGATAGGACTGCCAGAGCGGGCCGGCGCGCTCCCAGTGGTCGGCCTCGTCCTCGCCGACCGCCGCCTCGAGGTCGTGGCGGGCCGCGGCGACCCAGGCTTCCTGGTCGAGGCCCTCGCGGCCGCGTTCGGCCCAGGAGGCGAGATGCTCCCGGAGGCTCGCGATGTGCTCCGCGGGAGCGTCGGTGACCCCGAAGTGGACGAGCGCGATCCGTTCGGGCTGCCGTCGCTCGATCTCGTCGAACGTCCTGAACCAGCCCTCGACGTCGACCTCCGGCGGCGGGCACACCGGCAGTGCGATCGGCGACGGCTGGATGCGCACCCCGGCGGCGTCGCCGGCGTAGAGCGTCCCGTCGGCGTGGAGGTAGCAGACGTGGTGCGCGGCGTGGCCGGGCGACGGGAAGCACTCGAGGCCGACGACGCGGTCGCCGACGACCTCGAGGTTCTCGGCCGGCACGGGTGCGAGCTCGCCCCAGAGCGGGTCGAACGCGTCGCCGTAGAGCCGCCGCGCGCTCGCCTCCAGCCGCGACGGGTCGACCACGTGCGGCGCGCCGACCTCCGACACGTGCACGCGCAGCCCGGGGTGCTCCCTGACCAGCGTCCCGGCGGCGCCCGCGTGGTCGAGGTGAATGTGGGAGAGCAGCAGGTGGCGAAGGTCGGTGAGCGCGAGCCCGCGGTCGGCGAGCGCGGCCTTGAGGACCGGCAGGCAGGTCGTCGGCCCGCAGTCGTGCAGCGCGAGCCCGTCGTCGGTCTCGAGCAGGTAGATGCCGACGATCCGGTCGGTCGCCTGGTGGTGGAGGTCGATCAGGTCGGGCTGGGCCACGACCTCGATCTTATGCAGGGCCTACGCCGTCGCGGCCGAGCGGACGAGCGCCGCTTCGAGGTCGGCGACGAGGTCGTCGACCGACTCGATCCCGACCGAGAGGCGGACGAGGTTCGGCGGGGCGGCGAAGCCGGAGTCGGCGGTCGACGCGTGGGTCATCGCCGACGGCACCTCGATCAGGCTCTCGACGCCGCCCAGGCTCTCGGCCAGCTTCCAGATCTTCGTGCGGGCGACGAGCGCGGTCGCGTCCTCGACGCTCGGCGCGAGGAACGAGACCATCCCGCCGAAGCCGGACATCTGCCGGGCGGCGATCTCGTGACCCGGGTGGTCGGGCAGGCCGGGGTAGAGCACCTGCTCGACCTCCGGCCGGTCGAGGAGGAACTCGGCGACGGCGGCGGCGTTCTGGCAGTGGCGTTCCATCCGGAGCGCGAGCGTCTTCAGGCCGCGCAGCACGAGCCACGAGTCGAACGGCCCGGGCACCGCGCCGAGCGAGTTCTGGAGGAACGCCAGCCGCTCGGCGACCGTCGGGTCGTTCGTCCCGGCGAAGCCGCCGACCAGGTCGGAATGGCCGCCGAGGTACTTCGTGGTCGAGTGGTGGACGATGTCCGCGCCCAGCTCGAGCGGGCGCTGGAGATAGGGCGTCGCGAACGTGTTGTCGACGCAGACCACGGCGCCGACCGCATGCGCGGCTTCGGCGACGGCGCGGATGTCGACGATGTTCAGCAGCGGGTTGGTCGGTGTCTCGAGCCAGACGAGGCGCGTGCGCTCGTCGATCGCGGCGGCGACGCCGTCGTGCGAGGCGAACTCGAACTCGTAGCCCTTCGGCCCGTAGACCTTCGAGAACAGGCGGTAGGTGCCGCCGTAGACGTCGTTGACGGCGACGATCCGGTCGCCGGGCGAGACGAGGTGCATGATCGTCGTGGTCGCGCCCATGCCCGACGAGAATCCGAAGCCGTACTCGGCGCTCTCCAGCGACGCGAGACAGGTCTCCAGCGCGCGGCGCGTGGGATTCGCGGTGCGCGAGTAGTCGTAGCCCTTGTGCTCGCCGACCGCCTCCTGGACGTACGTGGAAGTCTGGTAGATCGGGACGGTGACCGCGCCGGTCGCCGGATCCGGCTCTTGCCCCTCGTGGATCGCGCGCGTCTCGAAGTCCATCACGCGATGGTAGCTCCGAGCCACCGGGCGAGCGAGCGCAGCGGTCTGTCGAGCGAGGCCGGCCGCACGCCCTGCTCCCACCACACGCCGTTCACCCGGAGGACGCCGGCCTTGCGGTCGTGCACCGGCTCGATCCGGCCGACGACCCGGTCACCGCGCAGGATCGGCAGGACGTAGTAGCCGTACTCCCGCTTCGCGGCCGGGACGTACATCTCGAGGCGGTAGTAGAAATCCCAGAGCGCCTCCGCCCGGGTGCGGTCGTGGACGAGGCGGTCGAACGGAGAGAGGAAGGTCGTGCGCGCGGGCGCCACCGGGGTGTCGTCGGCGTCGGGGTGCGCGACGAACCGGCCCTTCTCCAGCTTGACGCCGAGCGCGCGGAAGCGCTTCTCGTCGAAGACGCGCTTTGCCTCCGCCCAGGGCACCCTCTCGGTCTCCGGGTACCAGCGCTCCGCGATGTCCCAGACCCGCTGCTTCCCGTTACGGCCCACGACCGCCACCTCGCCGCGCGCGTTCAGCACGCCGAGCATCAGCCCCATCTTCCGCTCGCCCCACCAGCGATGCGCCTCGCGGCCCGACGGCTCGTGATCGGCGATCTCGCGGGAGAGCAGCGGTCCGCGGCGCTCGAGCTCGCGCAGCACGTACCGGTGGAAGGCCGTGTTCTCTTTCAGCCACGCGATCAGCCGCAGGTCGAGCGGGCGGTCGCGGCGGCGCATCCGCGCCTTCAGGAGCGGCAGGTCCTCGGCCGGGTAGATGAACGCGTCGATCTCGACGAGCTTGCGCTCCTCCCAGAGCAGCCGGTCGAGCTCAGCCCGGTCGTACTGTCCGAGCCTGCTCCAGAGGACGAGGTACTGCGGCGGCGCGACCGACGAGATCGGGTCGATCTGGAGGAAGCCGAGGCGGCGGACGGTGTCGAGCACCGATGTCGCCGTGCCGTCGAGCAGTTGCGAGCGCACCGCGATGCGGCGCGCCGTCTTCCCGCGAGACCTCCATCATCGCGCGACAGTAGCGAGGTCGAGCACGCGGGCGAGCCGGTCGAGCGCCTTGTCGAACGCCGTCTCCAGCGCGCCCGACTGCCGCACCTTCGGCTCGAGGTGGAACGCCTTCACCCGAAGCACGCCCTCCGCCCGGTCCGCCTTGAGATCGGCCCGGCCGACGATCCGGTCGCCGTAGAGGAACGGCAGCACGTAGTAGCCGAACACCCGCTGCGGCTCCGGCTTGTAGACCTCGATCAGGTGGTCGAAGCCGAACACGCGCTCGAGGAAGGCGCGGTCCCAGACCAGGTTGTCGAACGGGCAGAGCAGGACGCCCCCGGTCGGCTGACCGTCGATCTCGGCATCCGCCGGCACGACGACCGGCGGGCCGCCGTCGTCGACCGCGACCCGACGGACGAGCCCCTCCGCCGCGAGCCCGTCGACGATCGGGCGCATCGCCTTGATCCCGCCCCGGAAGCGGCAGTGCTCGGCGATTCCGGACTCGGTCAGGGCGCCGCGGCCCTGAACGGCGCGGAGCGCGTAGCCGCGCCGGAACTCCTCTTCGGTCGGGGTGGGCGCGTCGAGCGCCTCGCGCGGGATCACCCGCTCCGGCAGGTCGTAGAGCCGCTGGAACCCGTCCCGTCCCGAGACGACGATCTCCCCGGCGGCGAACAGGTCCTCGAGGATCAGCTTCTCCGGCTTCCAGTTCCACATGCCGCCGCCGCCCCCGCCCTCGAAGAACCGCGTCGGGAGCGGGCCGTGATCGCGCACCGCCTCGAGCACGGCCGCCTTCACCTGCGGGTCGTGGTCGTGCTTTCGCCCCCACCAGTGCCGGTGGCGCAGTTCTGCCATCCGCCACTTGAAGAGCGGATAGTCCTCGATCGGGACCAGGCAGGCCTCGTGGGCCCAGTACTCGAAGATGCGGCCGTCCCGGAGGAGCCGCGACACCGCGCGCTCGGGGTAGTGGCCGATCCGGGACGAGAGCGGTCAACCGGTGCGCCCGGCCGACCGTCGAGATCGAGTCGAGCTGCACGCAGCCGAGCCGGCGGACGGCGGCGGCGACGTCGGCGGCGCGGCCGCGGCGGAAGCGGGTGGCGTAGCCCTGGTGCGCGACGACGTAGCGGCGCAGTTGCGCGAGCGGGACCGTCTCCATCGCCGGCGGCTAGGCCTCGAGGGTCACGTAGCCGGGCACCGCTGCCACCCGGCCGATCCACGCCTGCACGTTCGGGTACTGCCCGAGGTCGAAGTCGCCGTCCTCCGCGACATGCGTGTAGGCGTAGATCGAGATGTCCGCCACGGTGAAGCCGTCGCCGACGAGCCAGTGGCGGCCGTCGAGGTGGCCGTCCACGGCGGCGAGCGCCTTGTTGCCTGCGCGCCACTTGCCTCCAGCTGGTCGCGGTACTTCTCGCGCTCGCCGAGCAGCCCGATCCAGAACCGCGCGACCGCGATCGCGGGCTCGACCTCGTACTGCTCGAAGAACATCCACTGGAGGCAGCGCGCGCGCTCGAGCGGGTCGGTCGGGACGTACTCGGAGCCGTCGGCGAGGTACCAGAGGATCGCGTTCGACTCGGCGAGGCACTCGCCGTCGTCGAGCTCGAGCGTCGGCACGCGCAGCGCCGGGTTCTTGCCGCCGAGGATCTCGGGGCGGTTCGACCGGTCGAACACGTCGACCTCGATGCGCTCGTACTCGATCCCGCGCAGCGCGAGGATCTGACGCGCCTTCCAGCAGTTTCCGGACAGCTGTGAGTTGTAGAGCTTCACCGTCTGTAGAGGCTCAACGTGTGTTCGGGGAACGGTAATCCGCTCGCCTCGGTGATCGCCGTCAGCTCCTCGAGATCGAACGGCACGCGGTGGAACTCGACGGACTCCCGCTCGACGATCGCATACGACGCCCAGGGGTCGAGGCTGAAGCCCTCCGGCTCGACGCTCCCGTACCCGCAGCCGACGCTGCCGGGGTTGACGTAGACCGCCTCGCCGACGCGTCGCAGCTGCTGGATGTGGACGTGGCCGCCGGCGAGCATGTCGGCGCCGGTGCCGTCGAACGGATCGGTCGGGTCGCCGGGGAGGACGATCTCGTCGTACGAGGCCGGCGTCCCGTGGAAGCAGAGCAGCCGGGCGCCGTCGAGGTCGACGTCGACGGTCGGCTCGAAGGAGCGCATGTAGGAAAGGTGCTTCTCGCTCAGACGCCCGAGCGACCACTCCCGCTGGGCGATGTGGCGGTCGGTCGTGCGCTCGGAGCTCAGGTCGGGATCGAGCAAGAACGCGTCCGAGTTCCCCATCACGGTCCTGTGCGCCCGCTTCTCGAACGAGTCTCGAGACACTCGACCGGCTGCGGGCCGCCCTGGGCGACGTCGCCGAGCGAGACGACCTCGTCGACGCCGCGCCCGGCCAGGTCGTCGAGCGCCGCGCGCAGCCCGACGGCGTTCCCGTGGGCGTCCGAGATCAGGGCGATCCGGGTCAGCGCCGGTGGGCCAGGTACTCGAGCAGGTCCGAGCGGGTCAGCACCGCGCCCGGCTTGCCGTTCCGAACGATGACCACCGCCTGGTTCTGGCCACGCAGGTCGGCGAACACCTCGTCGACCGAGTCGCTCGAGTCGACGGCGGCGAGCGGCGGCTGCATCGCGGCGGCGACCTCCTCGCCGAGCGCGTCCGGGTTGCGGAAGATGCGGTCGAGCAGCGTGCGCTCGTTCAGCGAGCCGATCACGTCCGAGAGCGTCTCGGCCGGCGACTTGCGGACGACCGGGAGCTGCGAGATCCCGTACCGCTGCATCAGCTCGATCGCGGCGCCCAGCTTCTGCTGCGGCTCGCAGGTGACCAGGGCCGGAACGCCGTTGTCGGCGTGCTTGAACGCGAGCACCTCCTCGACCGTGTCGGGCGCGCCGTGGCGCTCGAGGAAGCCGTGCTCGAGCATCCAGTTGTCGTCGAAGATCTTCGAGAGGTAGCCGCGGCCGCCGTCGGGGATCGTCGTCAGGATCGTCGTCTCCGGGCCGTAGCTCTTCGCCGTCTCCAGCATCGCGCAGACGGAGGTGCCGCCGGAGCCGCCGGCGAGGATGCCTTCCTCGCGCGCGAGGCGGCGCGTCATCAGGAACGAATTGCGGTCGGACACGCGCACGTACTCGTCGACGACCGACGGGTCGAAGCTCGCCGGGAAGCCGTCCTTGCCGATCCCCTCGACGAGGTACGGGTGCACCGGGCCGCCCGAGTAGATCGAGCCCTCGGGGTCGGCGCCGACGACGACGATGTCGGGCTTCTGCTCTTTCAGGTACCGGGCGGTGCCGGTGATCGAGCCGCCGGTGCCGACGCTCATCACGATCACGTCGAGCTCGCCGCCCATCTGCTCCCAGATCTCGGGCCCGGTCGTCCGGTAATGCGCGTCCGGGTTGCCCTGGTTCGAGTACTGGTCGGGCTTGTACGCGCCGGGGATCTCCTCGGCGAGGCGGTCGGAGACGAGGTAGTAGCTCTCCGGCGAGTCGGCGTCGACCGCGGTCGGGCAGATGACGACGTCGGCGCCGAACGCGCGCAGCAGCGCGATCTTCTCCGGCGCGACCTTGTCGGGGACGACGAAGATCATCTTGTAGCCCTTGATCGCCGCGGCGAGCGCGAGGCCGACGCCGGTGTTGCCTGACGTCGGCTCGACGATCGTCCCGCCCGGCTTGAGCTTCCCGGTGCGCTCGGCCTCGTCGATCATGCTCAGCGCGATCCGGTCCTTGTTCGAGCCTCCCGGGTTGAGGTACTCGAGCTTCGCGAGCAGGGTGGGGCCGAGCTCCCGGCCGATCTTCTGGAGGCGGACGATCGGCGTGTTGCCGATCAGGTCGAGCAGGGTTTGGTACTCCCGCGCCACGCGGCGCCGATCCTACCCGCGCTCGACGCGGTCGAGGAACTCGGTGACGACCGCCGTGTACCGCTCCGGCTCCTCGACGTACTGCATGTGCGAGCTGTCCTCGAACGTGACGAGCTCCGAGCCGGGGATGCCCTGGTGCACGACCTGGGCCTGGCGCGGCGTGAACTCGTCGTGTGCGCCCGCGGTGACCAGCGTCGGAACCCGGATCTCGGGCAGGCGCGCGGTGATGTCCCAGTCCTTCAGCGTCCCCGTGATCACGAACTCGTTCGGGCCCTGCATGGTCATGTAGACGTCGGGATGCTCGGCCAGCCCGGTGAACGTCCGCAGGACGAAGTCGGGGTTCGGGACGACACGGCAGACGTGCCGCGCGTAGAACGCCGCCGCCGCCTCCTCGTACTCGGGCGATCCCACTTCGGTCGTGTCGAGCACCTCCCGGATCTCGTCCGGGAGCTCGTTCTTCAGGCGGGTCGTCTCCTCGGCCCACAGCGGAATGCTCGCGGGACCCGAGGAGAGCACCAGGCTCGCGACGCCGGTCGGCTGGGTGAGCGCGTACTCCATCGAGAGCATCGCGCCCCACGACGAGCCGAACAGGTGGATCCGGTCGAGGCCGAGCGCGTCGCGGACCGCCTGAACCTCGCGCACGAACAGGTCGACCGTCCAGAAGTCGGCGGGCTTCTCGACCCACGACTTGCCGCAGCCGATCTGGTCGTAGACGACGACCCGGCGGCCGGTCTCGGCGAGCGCTTCGAGCGGCTCGAGGTAGTCGTGGGGCGCGCCTGGGCCGCCGTGCAGGCAGACGAGCGGCAGCTTCCCCGGCTCCTCCGCGTCGCCGACGATCCGGTACCACGTCTCGCCGCCCTCGAACGGGACGGTTCCCTCGGTCATAGGAGCTCCTTCAGTTGGGCGACGGTGATGTTCCCGCCGCTCGCGATCAGTCCGACCTTCTTCCCGGCGAGGTCGAGCTTCAGCGCGGCGGCGAGCGGCGCGGCGCCGGCCCCCTCGACCAGGTTGCGCGTGCACTCGATCATCTGCCGCGTCGCCGAGAAGATCTCGGCCTCGGAGACGAGCACGAACTCCTTCAGGTGCTCGTGCAGGATCGCGACCGGGAGAGCAAATCCGACGCGGGTCTGGAGCCCCTCGGCGGCGGTGTTCATCTCGTCCTCGACGACGCGGCCCTCCTGCCACGACCGGTAGGCGGCGGGCGCCGCTTCGGACTGGACGCCGATCACGCGCAGCCCGGGACGCATCGCCGCCGCGGCGATGCAGGCGCCGGCCGCGCCGCTGCCGCCGCCGATCGGGACGATCAGAACGTCGAGATCGGGCTGCCGCTCGAGCGTCTCGAGCGTGTGCGTCCCGACGCCGGCGATCAGGTGCGGTTCGTTCCCGGAGTGGACGTAGCGGTATCCGTGCTCGTGCGAGAGCGTCTCGCACTGCTCCCGCGCCTCGTCGAAGTCGCGACCGTGCTCGACGATCTCGGCGCCGAGGCCGCGGATCGAGGCGACCTTGACCGGGTTCGCGCCCTCCGGAACGCAGATGACCGCGCGGACGCCGAACGCGCGGGCGGCGAACGCGATCGACTGGCCGTGGTTCCCGGTCGACGCGGTGACGAGACCGCGGGCGCGCTCGTCGTCGGGGAGCTGCGAGACCAGGTTGACGCCGCCGCGCACCTTGAAGTTGCACACCGGCAGGTGGTTCTCGTGCTTCACCCAGGTCTCGGCGCCGACGAGCTCGTCGAGCGCGGGGTAGCGGTTGAGCGCCGTCTCGCGCAGGTACGGCGCGATCCGCTCGCGCGCAGCGAGGACGTCGTCGAAGGTCGGTGCCGCGGGCGTCATGCGCCAACGCTAACGGACATGCCCGCGCAGGACACGTCCGGTGCCGGCACCGGACGTGCCGTTGGGGACGACGCTCAGTGTCTGAAGTGGCGGCGGCCGGTGAAGACCATCGTCGCGTTCGCCGTCTTGACTGCGGCGACCACGTCCGAGTCGCGCTTCGATCCGCCCGGCTGGATGATTCCCGTCACGCCGAGGTCGAGTGCCAGCATCGGGCCGTCGGGGAACGGGAAGAACGCGTCGGAGGCGAGCGCGGCGCCGGCCACGTCGTGGCCGTGCTCCTCCGCCTTGTCGAGCGCGAGGCGGACGGCGTCGACGCGGCTCATCTGGCCGGCGCCGATCCCGATCGTCCGGAGATCCTTGGCGATCACGATCGCGTTCGACGTGACGTGCTTGCACACGCGCCAGGCGAACAGGAGGTCGCCCCAGTCGGACTCCTCGGGGTCGCCGCAGACGACGATCATCTCGTCGCGGTCGTCGACGTCGCTGTCGCGGTCCTGCGCGAGCAGCCCGCCGACCACCCGGCGGTAGTCGCGCTCGCCCATCGCCGCATGGCGCCGCTCGGTCGAGTCGAGGATGCGCGTCGCCTCCTTCTGCCTCAGCACGTCCAGCGCCCCGTCCTCGTACCCGGGCGCGAACAGCACCTCGACGAACTGCTCGGCGATCCGCTCCGCCAGCTCCACCGACACCGGCCGGTTCAGGACGACCACCCCGCCGTACGCCGACACCGGGTCGGAGCCGACCGCCCGCGGGTACGCGTCCTCGATCGCGCCCGCCACGGCCACGCCGCAGGGGTTCGCGTGCTTGACGATCACGCAGGCCGGCAGCGTGAACTCCTCCGACAGCTGCCTGGCCGCGGACAGGTCGTTCAGGTTGTTGTACGAGAGCTCGCGCCCGTTCAGCTGCTCGACCCGCGAGAGCAGGTGGCGGCGCGCGCCCGCCTCCGCGTAGTACGCGGCGCGCTGGTGCGGGTTCTCGCCGTAGGCAAGGTTCCGCTCGCGCCAGAACGTCGGGATCAGGCCCGCCGGGAACGTCTCCCGGTCGTTGAACCACGCCGAGATCGCCGACTCGTACGCGGCGGTGACCACGAACGTCTCGCTCGCCAGCGAGCGGCGCGTGTCGACCGACAGCTCGCCCGTCTCGCGCAGCTCCTCGAGGACGGGGCCGTACCGCTCGGGCCGCGCGACCGCGGCCACGTGGAGGAAGTTCTTCGCCGCGCCGCGCAGCAGAGCGGGTCCGCCGATGTCGATCATCTCGACCGCTTCCTCCTCGGTGACGCCGTGCTTCGAGGCGACCTCGGTGAACGGGTAGAGGTTGACGACGACCATGTCGATCGGGCGGATCCCGTGCTCGTCGAGATCGGCGACGTCCTCCGGGATGTCGCGCCGCGCGAGGATCCCACCGTGCACCGCCGGGTGGAGCGTGACCACCCGGTGCCCGAGCATCTCCGTGAAGCCGGTCAGGTTCTCGACCCGCGTGACCGGCAGCTCGCGCTCCTCCAGGTACGCGGCCGTCCCCCCGCTCGCGACCAGCTCCCAGCCGAGCTCGTTCAGCCCGCCCGCGAACTCGTCCAGCCCCTCCTTGTCGTACACCGAGATCAGTGCGCGCACAGTTCCCTCACCACCTCCGGCAGCAGCCGGTGCTCGACTTCGTGGATTCGCTCCTCGAGCGACACGACGGGCTCGACCGCCACGGGCTCCTGGCGGAGCACCGGGCCGGTGTCGACGCCCTCGTCGACGAGGTGCACGGTGACGCCGGTCTCGGAGACTCCCGCCTCGACCGCCTGCTCGATCGCGTGCAGCCCCGGAAAGGACGGCAGCAGCGACGGATGGACGTTGACGATCGGGTCGAACCGCTCGAGGAACGCCGGCGTCAGAAGGCGCATGTAGCCCGCAAGAACAACAATCGTCACACCGTGGGCCTCGAGCCAGTCCGCCATCTCGAGCTGGTCGTGGAAGACGCCGGCCGGGATGCCTGCAGTCTCCGCCCGTTCCAGCGCCCGCGCCTCGGCCCGGTTCGACGCCACCGCCGAGATCGGCAGCCCGGCGTCGATCAGCGCCTGGAGGTTCGTGCCCTCGCCGGACGCGAGCACGCCGATCACGCGATCCGCCCGATCACCTGACGGCCCGCCGGGTCGGCGACCACCGCGCAGTATCCGATCCCGAGGTTGAACACGCGCCGCATCTCCTCTTCGTCCACGTGCCGCGCGAGCCACGCGAACACCGGCGGCCGCTCCCACGCGTCCCAGTCGATCTCCGCGTGCGCGCCGTCCGGCAGCACACGCGAGAGGTTGCCCTCGATCCCGCCGCCGGTCACGTGCGCGAGCGCGCGCACGTCCGCGTCACGCCGCAGCGCCCGCACGTCGTCGAGGTACAGCCGCGTCGGCGCGAGCAGGTCGTCCCCGTCGTAGTCCTCCACGTCCAGGACGCCGCGCACGAGCGAGAACCCGTTCGCGTGCACGCCGGCCGACGGGAACCCGACCACCCAGTCGCCGGCCTCGACCCGCGAGCCGTCGACCAGGTCACGCCGGTCGACCAGCCCGACGCACGTCGCGGCGAAGTCGAGCTCGCCCTCGCGGTACACGCCGGGCATCTCGGCGGTCTCGCCGCCGATCAGCGCGCACCGGGCGGCGCGGCACACCGCCGCCGCGCCCTCGACCAGCTCGGCGACCTGCTCGAGGTCGAGCCGGTTGGCCGCCACGTAGTCGAGCAGGAACAGCGGGTCGGCTCCGGTGGTCGCCACGTCGTTGATGCAGTGCGCGGCCATGTCGGCGCCGCAGTTGCCGAGCAGCCCGCGCTCGCGTGCGACCATCGGCTTGGTCCCGATCGAGTCCATTGACGCGGCGAGCAGGCGTCGGTCGTCGAGCGGATACAACCCCGCGAACGCGCCGAAGCCTTCGGCCCCGGTCGACTCGACCGCCGCCCGGAGCCGCTCGACCACCGCACCGGCGGTTGCGAGCGAGACCCCGGCCGCCTCGTAGGTCGGCTCATTGCCCACGCTGCGAGTCTAAGCGGCGGGCCGGGCCTACACTCCGCCAATGGGCCCTTCGCCCCTTACGAGCTGGAGCTTCGACCCGGCCGCGCTGACGCTGATCGTTGCGTCCGGCTTCATGTACTACCGGCGCGCAGCGACGCTTGCGGCGAAGGGCACGCCGGTCGAGCTCTGGCGCCGACTCGTCTTCGGGCTCGGCCTGTTCCTCGCGTTCCTTGCCGTCGCCTCGCCGATCCACAAGCTCGGCGAGCAGCAGTTCTTCTTCGTGCACATGATCCAGCACATCCTGCTCGGCGACCTCGCGCCGCTGTGCATGGTCGCCGGCCTGACCGGCCCGCTGCTCCGTCCGGTGCTCGCGATGCCGGCGGTGATGCGGCTCCGCTTCCTGACGCACCCGCTCGTCGCGTTCCCGATCTGGGCCGCGAACCTGCTGCTCTGGCACCTGCCGGTCGCGTACCAGGGCGCGCTGCACCACTCGGCCCTGCACGCCGTCCAGCACCTGCTCTTCTTCACGTGCGGCGCGCTGATGTGGGCGCCCGTGATCGAGGTGCTCCCCGGGCCGGAGTGGTTCGGCACCGGGATGAAGCTCGGCTACATCGTCGCCGTCCGCCTGGTCGAGACCGTGCTCGGCAACATCTTCGTCTGGTCGGGCGGCGCCTTCTACGCGGCCTACCGGCACCCGGTCGACCGCTGGGGGATCTCGCCGCACGCCGACCAGGGGATCGCGGGCGGGGTGATGATGCTCGAGGGATCGCTCGTCACGCTGGCGGCGCTCGCGTGGCTGTTCCTGCGCTGGGCGCGCGAGAGCGAGGAGCGCCAGCAGCTGATCGACAGCGGCGTCGACCGCCGGGCGGCGACGCGGGCGGTGCGCTACGGCCGGGAGGTGTCCGGCCCGAGGTAGTCGCTAGGCCCGCGCCGGCTCGAACCGCAGCTTCGCCAGCTTGCGGTCCTCGGGGATCCGGGTCGGGTACGTCCCCGTCAGGCAGGCGCGGCACAGCGCCGACTCCGGCCGGCTCGTCGCCCACTGCAGGCCGTCGAGCGAGATGTAGGCGAGCGAGGTCGCGCCGATCGAGTCGCGCACCTCGTCGACCGACTTCGAGTACGCGATCAGCTCCTCTTCGCCGGCGAGGTCGATGCCGTAGAAGCACGGGCCGATCACGGGCGGCGACGAGATCCGGACGTGCACCTCGCTCGCGCCCGCGTCGAACAGCATCGAGACGATCTGCCGCGTCGTGTTCCCGCGGACGATCGAGTCGTCGACGATCACGACGCGCTTGCCGGCGACCTCCGCGAGCGGGTTGAACTTCAGGCGGATTCCCTGCTCACGGAGCTCCTGATCGGGCTGGATGAACGTGCGCCCGATGTACCGGTTCTTGATCAGCCCCTCGCTGAACGGGATGCCGGTCGCGCGCGAGAAGCCGATCGCCGCGGGCGTCCCCGAGTCGGGGATGGGGAGGACGAGGTCGGCCTCGACGGGCGCCTCCTCGGCCAGCCGCTCGCCCATCCGGACGCGAGCGGAGTGCACCTCGACGCCTTCGAGCCGCGTGTCGGGCCGCGCGAGGTAGAAGAACTCGAAGATGCAGAGCGAGCCCGCTGCCGCGGGGACGGCCTGCCGCGACTCGACGCTCTGGTCGTCGATGATCACCAGCTCGCCGGGCGCGATCTCGCGCTCGGTCTCGGCGCCGACCAGGTCGAGTGCGCACGTCTCCGACGCGACGACCCAGCCGTCGTGGAGCTTGCCCAGCACGAGCGGCCGGAAGGCGTGCGGGTCGCGGAAGGCGATCAGCTTCCCGTCGGCGAGGGCGGTCACCGAGAACGCTCCCTCGAGCCGGGCCATCGCGCCGGCGACCGCGTCGGCCAGCGGCGCCGGGTCGTTCGCGATCAGCGCCGCGATCAGCTCGGTGTCGGAGCTGGAGCCAAGCTTCACCCCGGCAGCGGACAGCTCGGCCCGCAGCTCGGTCGCGTTGACGAGGTTGCCGTTGTGGCCGAGCGCCACGGTGCGCGCGCGGCCGTGCTGGACGATCGGCTGCGCGTTCGACCACTGGGCTGAGCCGGTCGTCGAGTAGCGGGTGTGCCCGATCGCCAGCTGGCCGTGCAGGCCGCTGAGCTTCTGCTCGGTGAAGACCTGCGCGACGAGACCCATCTCGCGCAGCACCGTCAGGTGGCCGCGGTCGGAGACGGCGATCCCGGCCGACTCCTGGCCGCGGTGCTGGAGGGCGTGCAGCCCGAAGTGCGCGACGCGCGCGACGTCGCGGTCGGGTGCCGAGATGCCGAGGACGCCGCACATCAGCCGGACCACGCAGTTCTGAGCTCGGACAGCGACAGCCCGAGGATCCCGTCGCCGCCGACGACCCCGACCTGCCGCAGCGGCACGCCGCCGAGCCGCGAGACATCGCCGGGCGCACACGCGATCACCGCCTGTCCGCCGCCCTCGCCGAACCAGCCGAGCGCGTCTTCGGGCAGGTCGACCTCGGCCCCGACACCGCTCCACAGCGCGGCTTCGACGAACGCGACCGCCAGCCCGCCGCCGGAGGCGTCGTGTGCGAGCGAGAGCAGCGGGGCCGCCCGCCAGAGGAACTGCACCAGCAGCGCCTCGGCCGCAAGGTTGAGATTTGCGGCGCGCCCGCCGACCTCGCCGTAGAGGGCCTGGTACTCGGAGCCGGCGAGCGACAGCTCCGGCTCGCCCGCGACGATGACGACGTCGCCTTCGCGCCAGCGGCCCGGCACGACGCGCACGTCGGGCACGAGCCCCACGCAGCCGACCACCGGCGCCGGCGTGATCGCGCGGCCGTCGGTCTCGTTGTACAGCGACACGTTCCCGGAGACCACGGGCGCGCCGATCGCCTCGGCGGCGAGCGCCATGCCCTCGATCGCCTCGACCAGCTCCCACGCGATCTCGCCCTTCTCCGGGTTGCCGAAGTTGAGGCAGTCGGTCAGCCCGATCGGCTCGCCGCCCGCGCAGGCGACGTTGCGCGCGGCCTCGAGCACGGCGAGCGCGCCGCCGGTGCGCGGCGCGAGGCCGGCGACGCGGCCCGGCCCGTCGAGCGACACGGCCAGCCCGCGGAGCGACGGGCGCAGCCGCAGCACCGCCGCGTCGAGACCGGGACGCCGCACGGTGCGCGAGCCGACGAGGTGGTCGTAGCGCTCGAAGATCCACGTGCGGTCGAAGATGTTCGGAGAGCCGAGCAGGCCCGCGAGCGCATGCGAGGGCGACGGCGCGATCGGCTCGGGCGGCTCCGGCGCGGCAGGGCGCGGCGTCGGCTCGACCCGGTACCGCGGCGCCTCGTCGGTGAGGAAGCGGGCGGGGATCTCGCCGACCGTCTCGCCGTCGTAGAGCGCGCGCAGGTCGCCGGTGTCGGTGACCTCGCCGATCGGCACGCAGTGCAGCTCCCAGCGCGCGCAGACCTCCGCGACCGCGTCGAGGAACCCCTCGCGCACGACCGCGACCATCCGCTCCTGCGACTCCGAGATCATGATCTCCCACGGCTCCAGCGCCTCTCGCAGCGGAACCCGGTCGAGGTGCACGTCGACGCCGATGCCGCCGCCCGCCATCTCGGCGAGCGACGAGGCGAGCCCGGCGGCGCCGCAGTCCTGCAGCGACTCGACCAGCCCCTTCTCGACCAGCTCGACCGAGACCTCGATCAGCTTCTTGCCGGTGAACGGATCGCCGATCTGCACGGTCGGGCGCTTGTCGGCGTCGGCTTCGCCGAGCTCGGCGCTCGCCAGGACGCTCGCGCCGCCGATCCCGTCGCGGCCGGTGGTCGCCCCGTAGAGGACGAGCAGGTGCCCGGGCGTCCGCGCGGTCGCGCGCGTCACGCGGTCCGACGGCAGCAGCCCGACGCACATCGCGTTCACCAGGCAGTTGTCCGCGTAGGACGCGTCGAAGAAGGCCTCGCCGCCGACGGTGGGAACGCCGACCGAGTTGCCGTAGGCGCCGATCCCGGCGACGGCCCGGTCGAAAGCGTGGCCCGGCTCGCCGAAGCGGAGCCCGTCGAGCAGCGCCACCGGCCGCGCGCCCATCGCGACGATGTCGCGGAGGATCCCGCCGACCCCGGTGGCGGCGCCCTGGAACGGCTCGACGGCGCTCGGGTGGTTGTGCGACTCGACCTTGAACGCGACCGCCTCGCCGTCGCCGAGATCGAGCACGCCCGCGTTCTCGCCCGGCCCCTGCAGCACGCGCTCGCCCTGGCTCGAGAACCGCTTGAGCAGCAGCGCCGAGTGCTTGTACCCGCAGTGCTCCGACCAGAGCAGCGAGAAGACGGCCAGCTCGAAGTCGTTCGGGTCGCGCTCCATCAGCTCGCGGATACGGTCGAGCTCCCCGTCCGTGAGGCCGAGCGCACGATGGAGAGGTTCCGCGACCTGACTCAGGCGACCATCGTAGCCGGGAAGGGGGACGTCTCGACCGGCGTTAACGTAGGGGGAGATGACGCGTTCCTACGGAGTCCTGATCGGTGTGCTCGCCGCGGTGTGGGGCGCGTCGTACCTCTTCATCAAGGTCGGCGTGCGGGACTTCGAGCCGACCGTGCTCGTCACGCTCCGGCTGCTGCTCGCCGGGATCCTGCTTTTCGCCTTCCTCGCGGCCCGCGAGGGCGGAGGTGCGGCGCTCCGGTCGGTCGGCGCCGCCTGGCGCGAGGGGCTGATCTTCGGGCTGATCAACGGGGTGATCCCGTTCATGCTGATCACCTGGGGCGAGAAGCACATCGACTCCGGTGTCGCCGCGATCGCGAACGCCGCCGTGCCGATCTGGGTGGCGATCCTCGCGATCAAGTTCAACCCCGGCGAGCGCTCGAGCGGGCTGAAGCTCGTCGGCATCTTCGTCGGTCTGATCGGCGTCGTCGTCCTCGTCGGGGCCGATCCGCACAGCCGGAGCACCTGGTTCGTGCTCGGCGTTCTCGCGGTCATCCTCGCGTCGATGTCGTACGCCGCCGGCGGGCTCTACGGCCAGCGCGCCGTCGGCCGCGCCTCCGGCCCGGTTCTCGCCACGGCGTCGATGCTCTTCGGCGGCCTGGTGCTGCTTCCGTTCGCGCTCTTCCAGTTGCCCGGCCACATGCCCGGCTGGAAGCCGATCGGCTCGCTGCTCGCGCTCGCGATCGTCGGGACCGCCGTCGCACAGCTCATCCTCTTCCGCGTGCTGAGGCTGTTCGGCGCCGCACGGCTCTCGCTCGTCACGTACCTCCTGCCGGTCACGGCGCTGATCTACGGGGCGGTGCTCCTGGACGAGCCGCTGCGTCCATCGATGCTCGGCGGCCTCGGCCTGATCCTCGGCGGGGTGGCGCTCGGGTCGGGAATGTGGCGTCCGCTCCGCCGTCCGCTCGCCGATTCCGCGGCGTGATACGCCGGGCCGAAGCGGCCGACGCCGACTTCATCGTCGAGCTTCTCGGGCACGGCGAGATCGAGCCGTTCCTCTCCGCGCGCCGCGCGCGGGAGGGGGCCGACGTCGTCGCCCAGATCGAGCGCTCGCAGCGGGAGCCCCACGCGTTCGGCGTCTTCGTGATCGAGGACGACGGCGAGCGTGCCGGGCTGATGGAGTTCGAGACCAACAACGAGCGCAGCCGCATCGCGTACCTCGGTGGGCTCGCGGTGCACCCCGACTTCCGCGGCCGCCGGCTCGCCGACGAGGCGGCGCGCGAGTTCCAGCGGCACCTTCTGCTCGACCTCGGCTTCCACCGGCTGCAGCTCGAGATCTACGGCTTCAACGAGCGCGCCGTCCAGCACGCGGAGCGCGTCGGGTTCGTCCACGAGGGAACGAAGCGGAAGGCGTACCGTCGCCACGGCGGCTGGCAGGACGGCGTCATGTTCGGGCTCGTCCGCGAGGATCTCGGCCTACCGGCCGGAGTCGACCTTCTCTACGAGTACGTCGCGCGGCACAACCAGGGCGTGCGCACCGGCGACTGGGAGGCGCTCGGCGAGTGTCTCGCCGACGACGCTGCGCTCGAGTTCGAGGGGGCGGCGGTGGGGCCGTTCGTGGGACGCGACGCGATCGTCGCGGCGTACCGCGACCGGCCGCCCGACGACGAGGTACGGCTGGTCGAGGCGCAGGAGACCGACGCCGGCGCGGCTGCGACCTACGCGTGGGCGCGGACGCCGGACGACCCGGGCGGGACGATTGGGCTGACGCGCGCCGACGGCCTGGTCGCCGCACTCACCGTGATGGTCGCGGGCTGATCGCCCGTCGTAGCGAGAGATAGAGCACGAGCACGGTCGCGGACGGGAGGAGCCACCACGCGTTGACGCCGACGGCGACGAGAACGGCGGTGGCGCCGATCGCGAGGCCGACACCCGCCGCGGTGAGCCAGTCGTCGCCGACGATGAAGTTCCACCAGAAGCGGCCGAACGCCGCGAGCGGTTTCATGCCGCGGCCCCTGCCACGGTCGTCCGGGTGCGTCCGAGCCGGCGAAGGAGGCCGACGAGCAGCGCCGAGGACGCGATCACGAACGCGAGGACCGCGAGCAGTGCGGCGTCTGACCCGGGCCAGTCCGCCCCGGCTCCCTCCGCGGCCCAGAAGATGCCGAACGTCGTGAGCATGATCCCGACGGCGAACTTCATCGCGTTCTCGGGGACACGTGCGAGCGGCGCCCGGACGGCCAGGCCGACGGCGGCGACCAGGACGATCGCGGCGGCGGCCCCGAGCGCGGCGAGCGGGATGCTGCCCTGGGTGCTTCCGAACGTGAGGACGATGAACGCGACCTCGAGTCCCTCGAGCAGCACGCCCTTGAAGGAGAGCGTGAAGCCGTACCAGTCGATGCCGCCGAGCTCGTCGCGCCCGGCGCGGCGGGCCTCCTCGAGTTCCTGCGCGAAGATCGCGTCCTCGTCGTGCAGCGCCTTGAAGCCGCTCGCCCGCAGGATCGCCTTGCGCAGCCACTGGAGCCCGAACACGAGCAGCAGCGCACCGACGACCAGCCGGAGCACGTTCAGCGGCACGACCGTCAGCGCCGGGCCGAGCGCGGCGACGACGGCTGCCAGCGCGACGGTCGCGGCCGCGACACCCGCGAGTGAGGAGCGCCAACCGCGCGCGATACCCGCAGCCAGGACAATGGTCAGTGCCTCGACCATCTCGACCGCGCTCGCGAGGAAGGCCGAGAGAACGAGGAAGACTGCGCTCACGTCAGGGTCTAGGATGCCTGCATGGCGAGATACCTCCACACGATGGTGCGCATCACCGACCCCGAGCGCAGCCGCGCGTTCTACGAGGCGCTCGGCATGGCGTTCACGCGTGACCTCGACATCGTCCGCGAGGGCGTGCTCGAGGCGACCAACTACTTCTTCGCGTTTCCCGGCGACGACGCCGAGCTCGAGCTGACCTTCAACCACGACGGCCGCACGTACGACGTGGGCACGGGTTACGGCCACATTGCGATCGGCGTCGACGATCTCGACGCGACACTCGCGGCGCTGGCCGCACAGGGCATCGAGCCAGAGCGCCCGCCGTACACGGTGCGTGACGGCGGCAACCGGCTGTGCTTCGTCCGCGATCCGGACGACTACCGCGTCGAGATCATCGAGAAGCGCTAGGAGCTCTCGCCCGGCAGTACGCCGTGGCGGTAGCGCGTCGTCTGCGACGGCGGGACGTTCGCGTACGCAACGTCGTTGTCCTGTGTCTCCACGTCGGGGCAGGCGTTGTGACGGCGCGCGGTCTCGTCGACGGTGTAGTAGCCCCACGGCCCGTCCTTCTGGAACTGCCGTGACGAGGCCGCGAGGATGACGCACGGCCCGTCGCCGGCGCCGACGAAGACGTGGCGTGTCTCCGGCGGGCAGTGCACGAAATCCCACTGCCTGAGCGCACGCTCTTCACCCTCGACGATCAGCAGCGCCTCGCCCGAGAGCACGAGGAAGCCCTCCTGCTCGGTCTCCCAGTGGTAGATCGAGTTCGGTTCGCCGGGCTGGAGGACCTGAATCGACATCCCGAGCATCGGGAAGTACGTTTCGGCCTCGAATTCGTCGCACCCCGTCAGCGGCAGGCTGTCGCGTCCGGCCCGGTGGAACCAGCGCGCGTCCCACGCATTCATGACGAACCAACCGCTGCTCGCAGGAACGAGGCCCGCTTCGGTCTGCTCGAGCTTCGCCTCCGGAACCATGGCCGGATGCTAGCTCCAGCTGCCGAGCGGCCCGAGGTCGAGCAGCCGCTTCAGCCCGTAGGGCACCGCGTCCTCGTCGTCGAACCGGAACTCCGGCTCGCGCACGCGGATGAACCGGTTCCAGTTGAGCGACCGGGAGGCGGTGCCCGTGTAGTGGGCGAGGTCCGCGGCCTCGACGAGCTGATCGTGCGAACCGTAGGACGAGAACGGCTCGAGGTACGCGTCGCGGAGTCGGAGCACGTCGGGGCCGCCCGGTACGAGCTCGAGGCGGTACACCAGGCCGCGCATCGTCACGACGAGCGAGTGGAACGGGTGCGAGACACAGCTGTCGCCCCAGTCGAAGATCAGGTACCGGCCGTCCTGGACGAAGACGTTCCCGTCGTGGAGGTCGTCGTGCTGGATCGTCTCCGGGATCCCGTACGCGGCGAGGCGGCGGCAGCGGTCGGCGAAGTCGGGAGTCAGCGCGCGGAGGCGGGCGTACTCGTCCTCCGTCAGCCCGTCTTCCCGGCCGACCATGCACGCGTCGCGGTCGTCGAGGAGACGCTCGATGTGATCGGGGAGCACGGCCAGGCGCTCGTCCGGAACGTTCGCGGCGAGCAGCTCGTCGACGCGCGGTGCGAGCGCGAGCTGCAGCTCGGCGTACTCCGGGAGCAGTTGCTCCCAGCGGTCGAGGTCGGCGGCGGAGTGGACGAGCTCGCGCAGGCGCTCGCCGCCGTCGCGCATCAGTAGCCAGCCCCGGCCGGCGTCGAGCGCGACGAGGGTGGGAACGCGGCCGGGCCGGACGCGCTCCAGGATCGCGAGCAACCCGGCCTCGAACGCGTGCGGCGGCGCGTTCGCCTTGAACCAGAGGTCGCCCTCGGCGGTGGGGACGCGCATGACGGTCGACCACCAGCGGACGTGCGGCTGCTCGATCTCGCCGGTTCGCTCGAGCCCGCGCTCGTCCAGGCGGGTGTCGATCCAGTCGCCGGCCGCGGCGAGGAAGGCGGGCTCGACCCAGGGGAGGACCGTCTCCGACACGGCCCTGAAGCGTAGGTCAGCCGGCGAAGCGGGGGACGAGCAGCCGCAGGCACGCGCCCGTGAGGCGCTTGCTGACGGGGGTCGTGTGGTACACGAGGTAGGCCTGGAGGTCGTCGATCTCGCGCTGCACCTTGTAGAGGCAGACCCCCAGGTTCGGGCCGCGCTTCTTCGGCGACTTCACGGTGCGCGCGGTGGCGAGCGCGCGGCTCGCCTCTTCCCGGCTCGCCTTGACCTGCTCCTTCAGCGTCTCGAGCTGGCCGCCGGCTCGATCACCCTTCTCTTATCGGCGGCAAGCCTTGTTTCTTTCGCGTTACAGACGCGTCACGATTTCCTCGCTACGTTGCCTCCCATGGCAAAGACGAGCACCACACCGTGGGGAGCGGCCACCGTCGTCGACGAGCTCAGCGTCCAGCAGCGTGCGGGGGACAAGCGATTCGCGTCGGTCGTCCAGCTCCTCGAGTCGGGCGGGGAGCGGTTCGTGCGCTTCTCGTACACCACCTCCGGCGTCTCCCGCCGGGGTCCCGTGACGCTCCGGGCCCGGGATCTCGAGCGGTTGCGCACCGAGCTGGCCAAGCACCCCGAGATCCGGGAGGCGCTGATGCTCTAGGCGACGCTTACAACCTAGGCGGCGGCGAGCAGGCGTTCGCGCGCGGCGTCGACCAGCGACGCGAGGATCAGCGCGCCGTCACCCGAGCCGAGCAACGGGTCGACCGCGTGCTCCGGGTGCGGCATCAGGCCCATGATGTTGCCGTGCTCGCCGAGCACGCCGGCGACATCGGCGGTCGCGCCGTTCGGGTTCTCGCCCGCGTCGTAGCGGAGCACGATCCGGCCGGCCTGCGTGAGCTCGTCGACCAGCTCGGGCGGGGCGTACCAGCAGCCCTCGCCGTGCTTGACCGGGATGACGAGGCGCTGGTCGGGCTCGCACCGCGAGGTGAACGGCGTGTCCGTCTGCTCCACGCGGACGGCGACGTCGCGGCACACGAACGACAGCGACTCGTTCGGGCGGAGCACGCCCGGCAGCAGCCCGGCCTCGCAGAGGATCTGGAAGCCGTTGCAGATGCCGAGCACGGGGCCGCCCTCGAGCGCGAACGCCGAGACCGCGGGCATCACCGGCGAGAACCGGGCGATTGCGCCGCAGCGCAGATAGTCGCCGTACGAGAACCCGCCGGGGAGGATGACCGCACCGGTGTCGGAGGGCAGCCGCTCCTCGCCGTGCCAGACGAGCACGGGGTCGGCGCCGAGCGCGCCCAGCGCCCACGCCGCGTCGTGGTCGTCGTTCGACCCGGGAAAGACGACGACGGCGACGGTGGGGCGGAGGTCTCTCACTCGGCGATCTCGATCTCGTAACTCTCGATCAGGGGGTTGGTCAGCAGCTGCTCGCACATCCGCTCGACCGCGGCGCGGGCCGTGTCGGCGTCGGCCGCGTCGACGTCGAGGTCGACGACGCGGCCGATCCGCGTGCCCTCGACGGCGAAGCCGAGGTGGCGGAGCGACTCCTGGACGGCGTCGCCCTGCGGGTCGAGGATGCCGTCCTTCGGGCGGACGAGGACGGTCGCCTTCACGTGGTCACGACCGACGGGTTGGCGACGTAGTCGCCGAACGAGATGCCGGTCAGCCGCTCGAACGCCTCGATGTAACGCGCGCGCGTCCCGGACACGACGTCCTCCGGCAGTTCCGGCCCCGGTGCCGGTCTTGTCCCAGCCGAGCGTCTCGCAGTAGTCGCGGACGAACTGCTTGTCGAACGAGGGCTGCGGGCCGCCGGGCTCGTACTCGTCGGCCGGCCAGAACCGCGACGAGTCCGGCGTGAACGCCTCGTCGGCGAGGACGAGCCGTCGGTCGGCGTCGAGCCCGAACTCGAATTTCGTGTCGGCGAGCAGGATCCCGTGCGCCGCTGCGTGCTCCGACGCGAACCCGTACAGCTCGAGGGCGGTGCGCTCGACCTCCGCGTACCGCTCCTCCCCGACGAGCGCAGCCGCCTGCGTCGCGTCGATGTTCTCGTCGTGGCCGGTGGTCGCCTTCGTCGACGGCGTGAAGATCGCCTCGGGCAGCTTGTCCGACTCGCGCAGCCCCTCCGGGAGCGAGTGCCCCGAGGTGGAGCCGGTCCGCTGGTAGTCCTTCCAGCCGGAGCCGGCGAGGTAGCCGCGGACGACGCACTCCAGCGGGAGCATCTCGAGGCGCCGGCACTCGGTCGAGCGGCCGTCGGGACGCAGCCCGAGCAGGTGGTTGGCGACGAGCTCGCGCGTCCGCGCGAACCAGAACGCCGACAGCCCGGTCAGCACGCGCCCCTTGTCGGGGATCTCGGTGGGGAGGACGACGTCGAAGGTCGAGATCCGGTCGCTGGCGACCAGCAGCAGCCGTTCGTCGTCGATCGTGAACAGTTCGCGGACCTTGCCGCTGGCGACGTGGACGAGCGTTTCAGACATGGGCGATCTCCTTGGTCAGGGTGGCAAGGCGTTCGAAAACGGCGTCGACGTGGCGCGTGTACGCACCGAGGTCGAACGCGGCGGACAGGTCGATGCGGCCGGCGATCCGCTGGTCGCCCTCGACGAGCGTGCGGAAGTCGAGCCCCTCGTCCCAGGCGCGCAGGGCGTGCTCCTGGACGAGCCGGTAGGCCTCGTCGCGCGGCAGCCCAGACTCGACCAGCGCCAGCAGCACCCGCTGCGAGAAGAAGAGGCCGTGGCTCGCCTCCAGGTTGGCGCGCATCCGCTCGGGCAGGACGACCAGCCCTGCGACCAGCCAGGTGAACCGGTCGAGCATGTAGTCGAGGGCGAGGAACGCGTCCGGGATGACGACCCGCTCGGCGGAGGAGTGCGAGATGTCGCGCTCGTGCCAGAGCGCGACGTTCTCCAGCCCGACCTGCGCCGAGGCGCGAACCACGCGCGCGAGCCCGCAGATCCGCTCGGCGGTGATCGGGTTGCGCTTGTGCGGCATCGCCGACGAGCCCTTCTGGCCCTTGCCGAACGGCTCCTGTACCTCGCGCACCTCGGTGCGGGCGAGGTGGCGAATCTCGGTCGCGAACCGGTCGAGCGACGAGGCGACGAGCGCGAGCGCGGAGAGCAACTCGGCGTGCCGGTCGCGCGGGACGATCTGCGTCGACACGGGTTCCGGCTCGAGGCCGAGACGCTCGCAAGCGATCCGCTCGAGTTCGGGGTCGGTCACCGAGTACGTGCCGACCGCGCCCGAGAGCTTGCCGAAGCGCACCCCGTCGAGCGCGTGGCGCAGCCGCTCCCGCCCGCGGTCGAGCTCGAACGCCCAGCCGGCGAGCTTCAACCCGAAGGTGGTCGGCTCGGCGTGGACGCCGTGCGTCCTGCCCATGCAAAGAGTGAGCCGGTGCTCCTCGGCGCGCCTGATCACCGCAACCTGCGCCCGTGCGACCCCCTCGAGCAGCAGCACGCCGGCGTCCCGCAGCTGCAGCGCCAGCGCGGTGTCGACCACATCCGACGAGGTCAGCCCGTAGTGGACCCAGCGGCCCTCGTCGCCGAGACCCTCCTGGACAGCGTCGACGAAGGCGGCAAGATCGTGGTTCGTCTCGCGCTCGAGCTCCGCGACCCGCTCGGGCGTCGGCGTCACGGCGGTCGCGCGGATCGTCTCCGCCGCCTCGCGCGGCACGACCCCGAACTCGGCCCACGCATCGACCGCGGCGAGCTCGACTTCCAGCCAGGACGCGAGCTTCCTCTCGTCCGACCAGACCTCGGCCATGGCGGGACGGGAGTAGCGAGCGATCACTCAGATGACAATAGCGAGCGGCTACGACGCGAGGATGCGGGCGGCGAGCACCGCGGCGTTCTTCGCGTTGTCGACGCCGACGCACGCGACCGGCACGCCCGGGGGCATCTGCACGATCGAGAGCAGCGCGTCGAGTCCGTCGAGCACGCTCATCGACGAGCGCAGCGGCACGCCGATCACGGGGAGGTCGGTATGCGCGGCGACCACGCCCGGGAGCGCAGCCGCCAGGCCGGCGCCGCAGATCAGCACCCGCAGCCCGCGGTCGCGCGCCGACTTCGCGTACTCGGCGACCGCGTCCGGTGTGCGGTGCGCCGAGCGGACGTCGAATTCCCACGCGATGTCGCGCGCGTCGAGCTCGGTCATCGCTGCCTGCATCCGCTCGCGGTCGGACTCGGAGCCGACGAGGATCCCGACGACGGGGCTACCCGGCACGCGTCGCCTCCGGGAGCGCGACGTCGGTGCGGTACTGGGCGCCGTCGAACGAGATCGCCGCCGCGCCGTCGTAGGCGAGCGCGCGGGCCTGCTCGAGATCGTCGGCGACACCGGTCACGCCGAGGATTCTGCCTCCGCTCGTGACCAGCCGCTCGCCGTGACGTGCGGTTCCGCTGTGGAAGACGAGCGCGCCGAGCCGCTCTGCCTCGTCGATGCCGGTGATCTCCGAGCCGCTGTCGTTGCGCTCCGGGTACTCGCCGCCGGCGACGACGACGGTCACGGCCGCCCGCCGCGCGGTCTCGAGACCGACGTCCTCCAGGTTGCCGGCCGCGGCGCCGGCGAGTGCCGAGAGCAGGTCGCCGTCGATGAGCGGAAGGAGCGACTGCGTCTCGGGATCGCCGAACCGGCAGTTGAACTCGAGCACCTTCGGCCCGTCGGCGGTGAGCATCAGCCCGGCGAACAGCACCCCGGCGAACGGCGAGCCGCGCCGCGCGAGGTGCTCGAGCACCGGCGCGTGGATCTGGTCGACGAGCTCGGCAACCTCGTCGGCGCCGAATCCCGGTACGGGCGAGAACGTGCCCATGCCGCCCGTGTTCGGGCCGGTGTCACCGTCGCCGATCCGCTTGTAGTCGCGGGCGGCGCCCAGCGGGATCGCCCGGCTGCCGTCACAGAGCGCGAACACCGAGAGCTCCTCGCCCTCGAGCAGCTCCTCGATCACGACCGAACCGCCGAGCGCGGCCGCTCCGGCGAGTCCCGCGTCTACCTCTGCCGGCGTCCGGCAGACGAAGACACCCTTCCCGGCTGCGAGGCCGTCGGCCTTGATCACGCACGGCGGCTGCGCGACGGGCAAGGTCGCGGCGATCGGGACGCCGGCCGCCTCCATCACGTCCTTCGCGAAGGTCTTCGACCCCTCGATCCGTGCGGCGGCCGCGCTCGGGCCGAACACCGAAATGCCACCGTGGCGCAGGCGGTCGGCGACGCCCGCGACGAGCGGCGCCTCGGGGCCGATCACGGCGAGGTCGATCGCGAGCGCCTGCGCGAGCTCGAGCAGCCCGTCCTCGTCTTCGGTGCGGACGGGGTGGCACGTCCCGAGCGCGGCGATCCCCGGGTTTCCCGGCGCGGCGTGCAGTTCGGTCAGGTCGTCGCTCCGGGAGAGCCTCCAGGCAAGGGCATGCTCTCGTCCCCCGGAACCGACGATGAGCACGCGCACGCTTCGAGTCTAGAGACGATGTCGGGTAGTAGAGTCGGTGCGTGTACGAGGTGGCCGCGCTCCGGTACGGGACACGCGCCACGCGCAAGAGCGAGTGCTACCTCGACTACGAGTCGTACGGCGAGCCCGACGAGCCGATCGGGATGGACTACTTCTTCTGGCTGCTCCGCAGCGACGCCGCGACGATCGTCGTCGACACGGGCTTCGACCCGGATGTCGGCGCCCGCCGCGGCCGCACCTGCCTCTACCCGCCGGTCGACGCGCTCCGGCGGGTCGGCGTCGAGCCGGAGTCGGTCGAGACGGTGATCCTCACGCATCTCCACTACGACCACACCGGCAACGTCGCCGCATTCCCGCAGGCCGAGGCTGGTCGTCCAGCGCTGCTGAGCTCGAGTTCTGGACGAGCGAGGAGGCGCGCGGCGGTCGATTCGCCCCGCACGTCGAATGGGCGGACATCGACCGCGTCGCCGCGGGACGCCTGCGTCTGCTCGACGGCGACGAGGAGATCGCGCCGGGGATCGAGGCCGTCTGCGTCGGCGGGCACTCGCGCGGACAGATGGTGCTGGCGATCGACGGCGCGACCGGCCCGGTCGTGCTCGCCTCCGACGCTGTCCACTACTACGAGGAGCTCGAGCTCGATCGGCCGTTCCTGGTCTACGACGACCTGGTCGAGATGCACGCGGGCTACGTGACCGTCCGCGAACTCGTCGACAGCCGCGATGCCGCGCTCGTCGTCGGCCACGACCCCGAGGTGATGAACCGCTTCCCGTCGCTCGACGGTGACGGCGCCGGTCTCGGAGTGCGGGTCGCATGAGCGTTGGTTTTGTCGGACTGGGCAACATGGGCGGCCGGATCACGCGGCGGATCGTCGCCGCGGGATACCCCGTCGTCGGCTTCGACGTCGACGCGACCCGGGCGGCCGACGTCGGCGCGACAGCCGCTGCATCGCCGGCTGCAGTCGCCGAGGCGACCGACGTCGTCCTGCTCTCCCTGCCCGACAGCCCGGTGGTCGAGGCCGTCGTCCTCGGTGACGACGGCATCCTCGCCGGCTGTCACGAGGGCCAGGTCGTCGTCGACCTGAGCACCTCGTCGCCCTCCTCGACCGTCGAGCTGCACCGCCGGCTCGCCGAGCGCGGCGTGGAACTGGTCGACGCGGGCATCTCCGGCGGCGCCGCCGCGGCCGAGCAGGGAACGCTGACGATCATGGCCGGCGGCAGCGAAGCGGCGCTCGACGGGGTGCGGCCGCTGCTCGACACGTTCAGCGCCCGCGTCTACTACATGGGCGACAGCGGAGCCGGGCACACCGCCAAGCTGCTGAACAACTTCCTGAACGGGATCAGCCTCGCCGCAACCGCAGAGGTGATGGTCGCGGCGCGCAAGGCCGGTCTCGAGCTGCACACGTTTCTCGACGTCCTGAACAACTCGAGCGGCGTCAACTTCGCCACGCTCAACCGCTTCCCGCGGATCGTCGACGGCGACTACCTCGAGGGCGGCCTGACCGGGAACCTGATGCTGAAGGACCTGCGCCTGTACGCCGACCTGATCCGCGAGCTCGACGTGCGCACGCTCACGACGGCCGGGTGCATCGAGGCGTTCGAGCTCGCCGCCGAGCTCGGGTACGGCGAGCAGATCTCCAACCGGGTCGTCGACGCGATCGGCGATGCCTCCGGCGGTGTCCGGTTGCAGGACCCACCTGAAAGGATGGACGCATGAAGATCAACCACGGCCGTGAGGCCGGCACGAAGTCCGACCTGCGCACCGCCACCTTCACCGGCGAGGTCTGGGGCGATCCCGTCCTGCCCGAGACCGACGGCGTCCTGATCAACAACGTCTTCTTCGCGCCGGGCGCGCGGACGCACTGGCACACGCACGACCAGGGGCAGATCCTCGTCGTGACGAGCGGCCAGGGCCGGGCCCGGTCGCGCGACGGCAGCGGCGGGAAGCTCACCCCCGGCGACGTCGTCTGGATCCCGCCCGGCGAGGAGCACTGGCACGGCGCCGACGCCGACAGCTACGTGCTCCACCTGGCGATCTCGCTCGGCGGCCACGAGTGGCTCGATCCGGTGAGCGACGACGAGTACGGGGAGGGCTGGGCATGAGTCGGTTCGATGACGGGCTCGAGGTGCGCAGGGAGGTGCTCGGCGCCGAGCACGTCGACCGCTCGCTCGCGCAGGCGTCGGACTTCATGCGGCCGATGCAGGAGCTCGTCACCGAGTACTGCTGGGGCGCCGTCTGGACGCGTGAAGGACTCGACCGCCGCACGCGCAGTTTGCTCAACCTCGGAATGCTGACCGCGCTCGGGAAATCGCAGGAGCTCGGCGCGCACGTGCGCGGCGCCCTGACGAACGGATGCACCGAGACGGAGATCCAGGAGGCGCTGCTCCAGGCGGCCGTCTACTGCGGCGTGCCCGCCGGGCTCGAGGCGTTTCGCGTCGCCGAGAAGACGCTGGAGGAGGCGCGCGGGTGACACGGGTCGGCTTTGTCGGGCTGGGGAACATGGGCGTTCCGATGACCGCGCGGCTTGCGGAGGCGGGGTATGACGTGCGCGGCTTCGACGTAGACCCTGCGGCGCGTGCCCGGGCCGGCGGGGTCTCCGTGGAGACGCTGGCCGACGCGGCCTCCGGCGCGGACGTGGTGATCCTGATGCTCGTCAGCTCGGCGATCGTGAGGCAGGTCGTCCTCGACGACGGCCTGCTCGACCTGCTCGAGCCGGGCGCGCTGCTGATCGACATGGGCTCCTCGGATCCGACCCAGACCCGCGAGCTCGCCGCGGCGGCCGAGCAGCGCGGCATCCGCTTCGTCGATGCGCCCGTCTCGGGAGGCGTGGTCGGCGCGGAGGCGGGGACGCTGACGATCATGGTCGGCGGCACCGCCGACGACCTCGCCGCCTGCGAGCCGCTCTTCGAGGCGGTCGGCAAGAAGGTCGTCCACGCCGGCCCGGTCGGCGCCGGGCACGCGCTGAAGGCGCTGAACAACCTGCTCTCCGCGACGAACTTCCTGATCACCCTCGAGGCGGTCGCTGCCGGAGCCCGCTTCGGGCTCGACCCGAAGGTGATGGTCGACGCGATCAACGACTCGACCGGACGCAGCTGGGCGACCGAGCACAAGCTGCCGCAGTTCGTCGAGCCGCGGTCGTTCACCTCGGGCTTCGCGATGCGGCTGATGGTCAAGGACATCCAGACGGCGCGCTCGCTCGCGCACGCGACCGGGACTCCGTTCGCGCTCGGGGACGTGTCGGTCGCGCTCTGGGAGCAGGCGGCCGCCGCGCTCGCCGACGACGCCGACCACACCGAGATCGCCCTCTGGCTGGAGGCGGTGTGAGCGACGCCTGGCAGACGGTGCGCGAGGCCGACCCGGGGTTCTTCACGGTGTTCGACGAGCTGGCCGCCGTGCCGCGGCGGTCGACTGCGCTCGACCCGAAGATCAAGGAGCTCGTGTGCGTCGCGGTGAACGCGGCCGCGACCCACCTGTTCGTCCCCGGCATCCGCGCGCACGTCCGCCGGGCGATCGAGCTCGGCGCGACCCGCGAGGAGCTGCTCGAGGTGCTCCAGCTGACGAGCACGCTGGGGATCCACGCCTCCACCGTCGGCGTGCCGATCCTGCTCGACGCGCTCGGCGAGCGCGAGCCCGCGCCGCTCGACGATCGCCGCGAGGCGTTGAAGGCGGAGTTCGAGGCGAAGCGCGGCTACTGGCACTCGTTCTGGGACGGTCTGCTCGAGCTCGATCCCGACTTCTTCGAGGCGTATGCCCGCTTCTCGTCGTACCCGTGGGAGCACGGTGTGCTCGAGCCGAAGGTGCGGGAGCTGATCTACACGGCCTTCGATGCATCCGCGACCCACATGTACATCCCCGGGCTGCGACAGCACATCGAGAACGCGCTCGCCTACGGCGCGACGCCGGCCGAGGTGATGGAGGTCTTCGAGCTGGCGAGCACGCTCGGGATCCACGGGTACGTGGTCGCCGGGCCGATCGTGCTGGAGGAGCTGGCCAACGCGGAACGGGAGGCGCAGTGAGCTTTGCGGGGCTGGACGGCAAGGTCGCGGTCGTCACCGGCGGCGGCAGCGGGATCGGCGCGGGCGTCGCGCGGCGGCTGGCGGCGGAAGGCGCGAGCGTCGTGGTCGTCGATCGCGACGAGCAGCGCGCGGCGACCGTCGCCGGCGAGCTCGGCGGTCTCGGCGTCGCGGCCGACGTCGCACGCGAGGAAGGGGTCGCCGCGTACACGGAGGCCGCCGTCGAACGCTTCGGGCGGATCGACCTGTACCACCTGAACGCGGGGATCGCCGGGACGCCGGTCCCGATCCCGGAGATCGAGGCGCACGAGTTCGACGAGGTGATGGCGGTCAACGTGCGCGGCGTCTTCCTCGGGCTGCGCGAGGCGTTCCGGCAGTACGAGCGGCAGGGGAGCGGCGGCGCGATCGTGATGACCTCGTCGCTGGCCGGTGTGCTCGGCGCCGCCGACATCGTTCCGTACCACGTCTCGAAGCACGCGGTGCTCGGCCTCGCCCGCTGCGGCGCGATCCACGGCGCGCAGGTCGGCGTCCGGGTAAACGCGATCGCGCCCGGGATCATCCCGACGAACCTGATCAGCCAGCCGGGCGGCGCGCCGGTGAACAGCGACGCCGCGCACGAGCGGGCGCGGGTGACCACGCCGCTCGAGCGCGCGGGCACCGCAGACGAGGTCGCCGCGCTCGTTGCCTTCCTGCTCAGCGACGAGGCCGCGTACGTGACCGGCGGCTTCTATCCCGTGGACGGCGGCGCCGGCGCCGCGAACCCGTTCCGTCCGCTGCCGGCCGCGGGGAGCCGCGGATGAGAGCCGCGCTCCTCGTCGAGTTCCGCGAGCCGTTCGAGGTCGAGGACATCGCGTACCTCCACCCCGGGCCGGGCCGCGTGCTCTTGCGGACGGGTGCGTCGCCGTTCTGCTCGACGGACGTCGTCAACTGGCGCGGCGAGCTCGGGAAGGTGCCGCCGACGATCCTCGGGCACGCCTCGATGGGCGAGGTGCTCGAGGTCGGCGCGGGCGTCGAGCACGTCGAGGCCGGGCAGCGCGCGATCGTCCCCGGCACCTCGGAGTGCGGCGTCTGCTTCTACTGCTCGGCGGGGCAGCCGTGGCAGTGCTCGGAGACCTTCGACCGCGGCGGGATCTGGCCGCACGTCGCCGACCGCTCGAACGGCCAGCCCGTCAACGCGGCCGGCAACGTCGGCGGCTACGCCGAGGTGATGAACGTGACCGCGAACCAGGTCTTCCCGGTCGAGACCGACCTTCCGGACGAGTGGCTCAGCCTGCTCGGCTGCGGGATCACGACCGGCCTCGGCTCCGTCTTCAACGTCGCGCAGGTGACGCCGGGGTCGAGCGTTGCCGTCGTCGGGCTCGGGCACCTCGGCCAGTGGATGGTCCAGGGCGCGAAGGTCGCGAACGCGCGGACGATCATCGCCCTCGACCCGATCGCCGAGCGCCGCGAGGTGGCCGGCAAGCTCGGCGCGACGCACCTCGTCGACCCGTCGGCCGAAGACTCGGTCGAGGCGGTCCGGAAGCTGACCGGCGGCCGCGGCGCCGACTACGTGCTCGAGGCCGCGACCGTCCCCGAGGGGCAGGCCCAGGCGGTGACGATGTCGCGGCGCGGCGGCACGATCGTCGTCACCAGCATCGCGACCGCGGACTCGACGGTGACGCTGCCGCAGGTGATCGTCGCCGCGCAGAGCCGGCGGATCCTGAGCGCGCAGAACGGCAACTGCCGGATGCGCCACGACCTGCCGCGCTTCATCCGGATGATGGAGGACGGCTGGGTGACGCCCGAGCCGATCATCACGCGGCGCTACCGGCTCGACGAGATCAACGACGCGCTCGACGCCTCGGCCGAGAAGCGCGACCTCAGCGGCGTCATCGTCCCGAACTCGTGACGCACACGTTCCCCCGGCCGAATGAGCTGTACCTCTTTGTAGGGCGCAACCCTGTGGACGGCGCCTGCCCGGAGTGCGGGGCGGAGGCGCTGGCGGAGTACCGCGTGCTCAGCGACGGCGGCTGGTTCGACGTACGGAAGTGCCAGGCCTGCCTCGCCTCGGTGTCGCGCGAGCCCGCGCCGCCGTTCGGCTCCTACGTTCCGCTCGGCCTCCAGATCGCGAAGCCCCGCTGATGCTGGGCGTCGACGTCGGCGGCACGTTCACCGACGTCGTCTCGGTGCGCAACGGCCGCATCGAGGTGACCAAGGTGCCGAGCAGCCCGGGCGACCCCGCGGCGTCGGTGATCGAGGGCGCGCGGCGACTCGGCCTCGAGGGCCAGGCCGTGTTCAACCACGCGAGCACGATGGGCCTGAACGCGGTGATCACGCGCGACCTGCCGAAGATCGCGTTCCTGACGACCGAGGGGCACCGCGACATCCTCGACCGCGGGCGCATCTGGCGGCCGCCGGCGATGCAGAGCGATCCGTCGTGGCGCCGCTCGTTCGGTGACGCAGCGCGGCCGCTCGTACCCCGCTACCTCCGGCGCGGCGTCGCCGAGCGGCTGCTCGCCGACGGCTCCGTCCACCTGCCGCTGGACGAGGAGCAGGCGCGCGGCCAGCTCGCGGTGCTCGAGCGTTGCGAGGTCGAGGGCGTGGCGATCTGCCTGCTCAACGCCTACGTCGACCCGGTGCACGAGCGCCGACTGCGCGAGCTGACCCACGAGGTGCTCGGCGACGACGTCGCCGTCTCGATCTCGTCGGAGACCTCGCCGCTCGCGAAGGAGTACGCGCGCGCGTCGACGACGGTGATCGACGTCTTCATGAAGCTGATCTTCACCGGGTACGCGCACCGCCTCGACGAGGGGCTGCGCGAGGCGGGCTTCACCGGCGATCTGAACTTCGCCGACTGCGCGGCCACGCTCCTGCCCTGGAGCGAGGCGCTCGAGAAGCCCTTCCGGATCGTCTTCGCCGGCCCGGCGGCCGGGACGATGTCGAGCACGCGGCTCGGTGCGGCGCTCGGCGACAGCAACGTCGTCTGCTGCGACGTCGGCGGCACATCGACCGACGTCTCGCTCGTCGTCGACGGCCAGCCGTTCGTCGACAACACGTTCGAGCTCGAGCACGACCTGATCATCAACGCCCTCTCGACCGAGATCTCGAGCGTCGGCGCGGGTGGCGGGAGCATCGTCTCGATCTCGGCGTCGGGCGACGTCGTCGTCGGCCCGGGAAGCGCGGGCTCCGAGCCCGGGCCTGCCTGCTACGGGCGCGGCGGCACCCGGCCGACCGTCACCGACGCGGCGCTCCTGATGGGCATCCTCGACGCCGAGACGTTCGCGGGAGGCGCCCTGCGGCTCGACGCGGAACTCGCGCGGCAGGCGTTCGCGTCGCTCGACTCGCCGCTCGACCTGGAGCAGCGCATCGGCTTCGCGTTCCGGATCGCGGCGGCGAACATCGCCGAGGAGGTGACGAACGTGATCCTCCGGCGCGGCGGCGACCCTCGCGACTTCACGCTGTTCGCGTACGGCGCCGCGGGGCCGATGCTGCTGCCGGCGGCGCTCGACCTGCTGCACGTTCGCCGCGTGGTCGTGCCGCCGCACCCGGGGAACTTCTCGGCCCTGGGCCTGCTCAGCAGCGACCTCGTGTACTACGACAGCCGCAGCGCCTACGTCGCGCTCGCGCCCGACGCCGCGGCGCAGATCGACGCCGTGTTCGCGGAGATGGAGCGGGGCCTGCGCGAGCGCGCGGGCAAGGACGGCGAGGTGCGCCGCAGCTTCGACGGCCGCCTCTTCGGACAGAGCTGGGAGACGCCGTTCGTCCAGGTGCCCGACGGGCCGATCACCGAGGAGACGATCCCCGAGTTGGTCGAGCGCTTCCATGCGACGTACGAACGGCGCTACGGCAACCGGTTCCCGCTACGTGCCGGTGCAGGGCGTGAGCTACCGCGTCGAACTGCGCGTCCCGTCCGAAAAGGTCGAGTTCACGCCGCGCGACCCTGAGAATGAGAATAAGTCTCATTCTCAGGAGGCGAAGCCGCTCCGGGCGATCGAACTCCGGCACTTCGCCGACGAGACCCTGCAGGCCGTGGAGTACGAACGCGCATCACTCCCGACGGGCGCGCGCATCGCCGGGCCCGCCGTGATCCGCGAAGGCCTCGCGACCACCTTCGTCGTCCCGGGTCAGGTCGCCGAGGTCGGGCGCTTCGGCGAGATCGCGATCGAGGCGGCATGACGGCGATCCGGGCGCTCTCCCTCTCCGAGTTCGAGCAGCGCTACGGCTGCGACCGCTTCACCGCGACGGTGCTCACGAACCGCTTCGGCTACGTCGTCGAGCACATGTGCGCGCGGCTCCTGACTGCCGCCTTCTCGCCGATCCTGCGCGACTTCTACGACTTCGCCGCGACGATCACCGGGCCGCCCTCGGACGCGGCTGGCCGACCCCGGCGATGAGCGCGAGCATCGTCCTGTTCACCGGGACGATGGCCGACTCGGTGCGCAACACGGTCGAGGAGTACGGCGTCGAGCGGCTCGAGCCGGGCGACGTGATCGTCGCGAACGACCCGTACCGCAACGGCACGCACGTCAACGACCTCCTGTTCGTGCGGCCGGTCTTCCACGGCGGCGAGCTCGCCGGCTTCGTGAACATGAAGGCGCATCAGCTGGACATGGGCGGCGTCGTCCCGGCGGGCTTCAGCATCTCGAAGCGGAACGTCTACGAGAACGGCCTCGTGCTCTCGCCGCGCGCGCTCTACAAGGGCGGCAAGCCGGTGCACGACACCTGGAGCCTGATCTTCGACAACGTGCGCTTCGGCGAGGTGCTCGCGCCCGACATGCTGACGATCGTCGCCGAGCTCGAGCTGGGCGAGCGGCTGCTGGTGGAGACGATCGAGCGCTACGGCGTCGCCGCGGTGCACGGCGCGATGACGTACGCCTGTGACGCCGCCGCCGAGCGGATGTCGACCGCGCTCGAGGCGATCCCCGACGGCACCTGGGTCGGCGAGGACCTGATCGACTGCGACGCCGCCGGCGACGACGAGGAGTACCGCGTCCGCGTCACCGTCACGAAGCGCGGCGGCCGCGCCGAGGTCGACTTCAGCGGCACGTCACGTCAGGCGCGCACGTGCATCAACGCAACGCCGCTCGACGCGAAGACGACGGTCGGGATCGCGTTCAAGTACCTCTTCGACCCGCGAGGGCTGGTTCACGTCGGGCGCGATGCGCTCGATCGACCTGGTCATCCCGGAGGGCACCGTGGTCAGCGCCCTCCCGCCCGACGGTGCGGTCTTCGCCTACTGGGAGCAGAGCCAGGTGATGCTCTCGGCCGTGCTGCGCGCGCTGGCCCAGGCGCGTCGGGGAGGGCGCGATCGCCGGCGACCGCGGCAGCGCCGACATCCACAGCGCGTTCGGCGCCCGCCCGGACGGCTCGCCGTGGATCTCGGCGGCGCAGGTCGGTGGCGAGATCGGTGCCTACGGCGGCAACCGCCACGGCGACGCCGACACGCAGATGTTCTCGTACCAGGCGAACGGGATCGGCGTCGCCGTCGAGTCGATCGAGTCGGACGTGCCGGTCGTCGTCGTCCGCCACGAGCCCGTGCCCGACACGGCCGGCGCCGGCTACAACCGCGGCGGCGCGTCGATGCTGCGCGACTCGCTCTGGCTCGCACCCGCCCAGCATCACCTCATGTCGCTGCGCTTCAAGCGTCCGGCCGGGTTCGGCGTGCACGGCGGCGGCGAGGGGACGACCGGCGGCATCTGGCTCTGGGACGAACACGGAGATGAGACCGTGGTCGGCGGCGTGATCGACGGCGTCTACCACTATCCGTACCGCGTTCCGTTCTGGGAGACGGGCCCCGGCGCGATGTTGCGCTACATCACCGCGGGCGGCGGCGGCTGGGGCGACCCGTTCGAGCGCGAGCCCGAGCGCGTGCTGCGCGACGTCCGCGACGGATACGTCACGGTCGAGGGCGCCGCGCGCGATTACGGTGTCGTCGTGACCGGGAATCCCGACGAGGATCCGGAGGGCATCGCCGTGGATCTCGAGGCGACCGAGCGGCTGCGAAGCCCGCGGTGACCACCGCTGAGCTGATTGCCAGGGCCGACGAGCTGCGGCCGCTGCTCGTCGAGCGGCAGGCCGAGACCGAACAGCGGACGTACTACTCCGAGGAGACGCACCAGGCGTTCCGCGACGCCGGCTTCTACAAGATCCTCGTCCCGAAGCGCTACGGCGGGTTCGAGCTCGACCTCGGCTCGTTCTGGCGCGTGATCATTGCGGTCGCGCGCGGGTGCCCGTCGAGCGCGTGGTGCCTGTGCCTCGCGGCCGGGCACGCGCTGCAGACGGCAGCGCTGTTCGAGGAGGACGTGCAGGCGGAGCTGTTCGGCGACGACGGGTACTACCTCTGCCCGGCGGTCGCCGCGCCGTCCGGCAGCGCGAAGCGGGTCGAGGGCGGGTGGGAGCTGACGAGCACGCACGCCTATTCCTCCGGCGCGCCGTACGCCACCCACTACATGGGCCAGACGTTCGCGGCGGGCGCCGAACCGGGCGGGTCGCCGGGGGCGCTGCTCCTCTTCGTCGCGCCGCGCGACTCGTGGACGATGCTCGACGACTGGGGCGACCTGCTCGGCCTGAAGGGCTCCGGCTCGCACAGCGTCCGCTTCGAGAACGCCTTCATCCCGGAGCGGTTCGTGCTCGAGAACACCTGGCTGGTCGACACCAACGTCGCCGGCGGGACCCCCGGCTCGCGGCTCCACGGCAACCCGATGTACGCCGGCCGCACGCTCGCGTTCTTCCAGGGTGAGCTCGCGTCGATCATGATCGGCGCGGCGAAGGGGGCGCTCGACGAGTACGAGGAGCTGCTCCGGACCCGCCGGACGCAGCGGCCGCCGATCGTCACGCGGTTCGAGGATCCCGACTACCAGCGCTGGTACGGGCTGGCGACGGGCAAGGTGGCGACGGCGGAGGCGGCACTCGTCCAGGTCGCGCAGCAGTGGCACGAGCTGTGCCGCCGGAGCGTCGAGGACGGCATCCCGTTCACGCGCGAGGAGGACCTGCGCCTGAACATGATCGCGCGCGAGGCGCTGACACTCGCCTGGGATGCGATGGAGGGGCAGATCTTCCGCACGGCGGGGTCGAGTGCGGCGCGCAGCGGGGAGCGGATCGAGCGGGTCTTCAGGGACATGTCGATCGGGTGGGGACACTTCGGGACGATCGTGGGCGACTGGGCCGCCCGCGAGTGGGCGCGCGAGCACTTCGGCCTGGTCGAGCAGGTGTTGAAGCCTGATCGCGTGCACCAGGTCGAGCGGTGACGCAGGACTTCGCGGGCAAGGTCGCGATCGTCACGGGGGCGGCCGGCGCGCTCGGGCGCGCTGTCACCGGGCAGCTCGTCGCGCGCGGCGCCTCGGTCGTCGCCGTCGACCTCGAGCCGTCGGTCGAGTCGGACGCGGTTGCGGTGGTGCAGGGCGACGTGTCGGTTGCGGCGACGGCCGAGCGCTCGGTCGCGCTCGCCGAAGAGCGCTTCGGCGGTCTCGACGTGCTCGTCTGCAACGCCGGCCTGATCGTCTGGAAGCCGGTCGCCGAGACGACCGAGGAGGAGTGGGACCGCGTGCAGGCCGTGAACGTGAAGGGCATGTTCCTGTTCTGCCGCGCGGCGATCCCGGCGATGCGGCGGCGCGGCGGCGGTGCGATCGTCTCGACCGCGTCGATCTCGGGCGTCGTCGGGCTTCCGTTCCAGGCCGCCTACTCGGCGAGCAAGGGCGCCATCGTCCAGCTCACCCGGCAGCTCGCGATCGAGTGCGCGCCCGACATCCGCGTGAACGCCGTCGCGCCGGGGGCGATCGACACACCGTTCCTGCACCGGCTGGTCGAGGCGACCGACGACCCCGAGGGGCTGACCGCGATGATCGCGGCCGACCACCCGCTGGGGCGGATCGCGTCGGCGGAAGAGGTCGCGCCGACGATCGTCTTCCTTGCCTCCGACGCGGCGGCGTTCGTCACCGGCGCGATCCTGCCCGTCGACGGCGGCTTCACGGCCCGGTAGATGGCGGTCCCGCCCTATACGACGGCGCGGGTCGAGGTGCTCCGGCTGCCCGCCGGCGACACCGGACCGGACGCGGTCGCGGTCGAGGAGCCGCTCGAGATCCGGATCAACGGGCAGGCGGTGGCGGTGACGATGCGCACGCCCGGCCACGACGAGGAGCTCGCGCTCGGGTTCTGCCTGTCGGAGGGGTTGCGGCCGGCGGCGGCGCGGCTCCCGGACGACCTGGCCGCGAACGCGGTCGAGGTCGACGCGCCCGGGTTCGACCCGGAGCGACTGCGGCGCAGCTTCTACACCTCGTCGTCGTGCGGCGTGTGCGGGAAGGGCGCGCTCGAGGCGGTCGCCGTCGAGGCGGCTCGGGTCGAGAGCTCGCTGTCCGTGCCGCTCGAGACCGTTTCGGCGCTGCCCGACCGGCTGCGGGAGGCGCAGGCCGGGTTCGCGGCGACCGGCGGGCTGCACGCGACGGGACTGTTCACCGCTGCCGGCGAGCTCGTGTGCCTGCGCGAGGACGTCGGGCGGCACAACGCCCTCGACAAGGTCGTCGGCTGGGCGTTCGGCGAGGGCCGGCTGCCGCTCGCCGACTCGATCCTCTGCGTCAGCGGCCGGCTGTCGTTCGAGCTCGTCCAGAAGGCGGCGGTGGCCGGCTGTCCGGTCCTGGTCGCCGTCGGCGCGCCGTCGAGCCTGGCGGTCGAACTCGCCGCCGATCGCGGCGTGACGTTGTGCGGCTTCGTCCGCGACGGCCGCGCGAACGTCTACACGGAGCCGTGGCGGATCAGTCGCTGACGGGCGTCCTGCTCGTCGGCGGCGCCAGCACGAGGTTCGGCTCGCCGAAGGCGCTCGCCCGGCTCGACGGCCGGACGCTCGCCGAGATCGGCTGGGACACGCTCGCGTTCTGCGACGAGCGCATCGCGGTCGGCAAGGCGGCGGACGGGCTCGACCTCCCGTTTCCGCTGCTGGACGACGGGAGCGACGTCCGGGCGCCGATCGCCGGTGTGATCGCGGGGCTGCGGGCGGCGAACAACGACGTCTGTGTCTTCCTTCCGGTCGACACGCCCCGCTTCACGGCGGAAGCGCTCCAGGCGATGGCCTTCGTCTGCGAGGACGCGGCGATGCCGCAGACGGGCCCGCTGCCCGGCGCGTACCGGAAGTCCGCCCTTCCGGCCCTCGAGGAAGGGCTTGCTGCGGGACGGCTTGCGCTGTGGGAAGCGACCGCGGGCCTGGCCGTCGCGCGGGTCGACGTTGACGTGGCGCTCCTGATCAACGTCAATACACCGGATGACCTCGCCCGCGCCTGACCGTCCGATGTTCGAGGATGCCGATGCGTACGGCCGGTTCATGGGCCGTTTCAGCGTGCCGCTGGCACAGGAGTTCATCCACGCAGCAGGCGTCTCTGCGGGCGAGCGGATCCTCGACGTGGGCGCCGGCCCCGGCGCTCTGGCGAGCGCCCTTGCCGAGATCGTCGGCGCCGAGCAGGTGTCCGCCGTCGAGCCGTCGGAGCCCTTCGCCGAGGCGTGCCGCGCGAAAGTGCCCGGCGCCGACGTGCACGTCGGCCCGGCAGAGGCGCTCCCGTTCGGCGACGAGACCTTCGACCGGTCGCTCTCGCAGCTCGTCTTCCATTTCGTCGCCGACCCGGTGGTCGCGGCGGCCGAGATGGCGAGGGTCACGCGTCCGGGCGGGACGGTCGCCGCGTGCGTGTGGGATGCGACAGGCGGGATGACGATGATCCGCGCCTACTGGGATGCAGCGCAGGGAGGTCGACCGGGATCCGCCCGACGAGATCGAGCGGTTCGGCGGCCGGCGCGGCGAGCTCGTCCAACTCTGGAGCGACACAGGCCTGCGCGACGTCGTGGACGGCGAGCTGAACGTCTCGGCGGGCTACCGCGACTTCGACGAGCTCTGGGATGGGTTCCTCGGCGGTGTCGGGCCGGTCGGCGTGCATGCGTTGTCCCTGGACGGCGAGCGCCGCGAGGTGATGCGCGACGCGCTGCACCGTCGCGTCGGCTCGCCGGAAGGGCCGTTCGAGCTGACCGCACGCGCCTGGTACGCGGCAGGGATCGTCTAGTGGAGCAGCGTGTCAGCCTGATCACGCTCGGCGTCCGCGACCTCGCCCGCGCCCGCGCGTTCTACGAGGCACTCGGCTGGACGACCGGCGCCGCGCCCGACGACGACGTCGTCTTCTTCCAGGCCGGCGGGATGATCGTCGGCCTCTGGGACCGCGATCGGCTCGCGGAGGACACGGGTGTCGAGGACTCCGGCGGCTGGGGCGGGGTCACGCTCGCGTACAACACTCGCTCCCCGGCCGAGGTCGACGCGGTGATCGCCGAGGTCGAGGCCGCCGGCGGGACGATCCTGCGCGCCGGCGCCGAGACGTTCTGGGGCGGCTACTCGGGCGCGTTCGCGGATCCGGACGGCCACGCGTGGGAGGTCGCCCACAACTCGCACTGGACGCTCGCCGAGGACGGCTCGATCAGGCTCTAGCCCGACCGGGCTGCGGGAAATCGGGGATGCGTACGGGCGGGCGCGGTGGGACGCTCGTGCCGTGAGCGGTTCGAGACGCTGGCTGGGGCTGGTCACGCTGACGGTCGGCGTGGCGATGATCATCGTCGATGCGACGATCGTGAACGTCGCGATCCCGTCGATCATGGAGGACCTCGGGATCGGGATCACGCAGGCGGAGTGGGCGAACTCGATCTACTCGCTCGTGTTTGCCTCGCTGCTGATCAGCGTCGGCCGCACGGGCGACCTGACCGGCCGCCGCCGGATGTTCGTCTGGGGGCTTGTCATCTTCCTCGCCGCCAGCCTCGTGACGGCGCTGGCCCCGTCGGGCACCGTTCTGCTGTTCGGGCGCTTCCTGCAGGGCGTCGGCGGGGCGCTGATCCTCCCGTCGACCCTGTCGATCGTCAACGCGACGTTCCGCGGCCGCGAGCGTGCGATCGCGTTCGGGATCTGGGGCTCCGTGATCGGAGGGATGGCTGCGCTGGGGCCGCTCGCGGGAGGCTGGTTCGTCACGCACCTGAGCTGGCGGTGGGCGTTCTACATCAACGTGCCGGTCGGGATCCTCGCCCTCGCCGGGGCGTTCCTGTTCGTCGACGAGAGCCGCGACCCCGACGCGCGCCCCGGCTACGACCCGCCCGGCGTCGTCCTCGCGACACTCGGCTTCCTCGGGCTCGTCTTCGGGTTCATCGAGGGGCAGACGTACGGCTGGTGGCACGCGAGTCGCCCCTTCCTCGGCCTCGCGCCCGGCGGCCGCTCGGTGGTCCCGTTCGCGTTCGCGATCGGAGTGCTCTCCCTCGTCGCATTCGTCCTGGTCGAACGCCGCCGCGTGAGGAAGGGCCGGCCGGTGCTCGTCGACTTCGCGCTCTTCCGGATCCCGACGTTCGGCTACGGCAACATCGCCGTCCTCATCGTCGGCCTGGGCGAGCTCGGGCTCGTCTTCGTGATCCCGCTGTTCCTGCAACTGGTGCTCGGGCTCTCGGCCTTCGACACGGGTCTCGTCCTGGCCGCGCTCGCCGCCGGTGCGTTCGTCGCCGGCGGCCTCGCCGCGCCGCTCACCCGGCGGATCGGACCGCACCGGGTGGTGCAGCTCGGGCTCGCGATCGAGATCGTCGGCATCGTCGCGGTCGGCCTCACGTTCGCGGTCGACCGGCCCGCGTGGCAGTTCTGCCCGCAGCTCTTCGTCTACGGGATCGGGGTCGGTTTCGCCACCGCGCAGCTGACGAGCCTGATCCTCGCCGACGTCCCGGCGGCCCAGTCCGGCGAGGGCTCGGCGATCCAGAGCACGTCGAGGCAGGTCGGGTCGGCGCTCGGCATCGCGATCCTCGGGACGGTCCTCACCGCCGGCCTGGCGTCGGGCACGAAGGAGCGCCTTGCCGCGGTTCCGGCGTTCGGACCGGAGCGTGCGGCCGCCGTCGCTCAGGCCGTCAAGGAGAGCGGCGGCGCGGTCCTGCCCGCGTTCCGGCGCTCGCCGGTGATGCGGCCCGCGGTCGTGCCGATCGAGGAGGCCTTCGTCGAGAGCGCACGCCGGTCGGCGTTCATCGCCGCGGGGTTCCTCGTCGTCGGCCTGGTCGCGTCATTCCGTCTGACACCCCGGAAGCCGCGCTGAGGCTCGACGGGGCCCCCGTCTCTGAGACAGGGGGTGAACGTTTCTGGGACTTCTCGTCCACAGGAACTCCCAGGAACTCCGGCCGCCCGCATGGTTCCGGCGTTTCAGCCCCTGTCTCTGAGACCAGGAGTGGAACAGAACTGGAACAACTTGTCCACAGGATGGCGCAGCCGTTCGGGCCGGGCGCGGCTAGCGGGCGAGCACTTGCTCGCGGTCGGCGCCCGTGCCGACCCACGAGACTTCGACGTCGAGCATCCGCTCGACGAACTCGACGTAGCGCCGCGCCGCGTCGGGGAGCTCGCCGTCCAGGTCGTTGCCCCAGCCCTCCAGCGTCTCGTACACGGGCTGGGCGGCGTGGAAGTCGCTCTGGTGCTCCGGGAACTCGTCGGAGCGGGTGCCGTCGCGCAGCTCGTACGCGACGCAGACCGGCAGCTCGTCGAACGAGGCGAGGACGTCGAGCTTCGTCAACGCGATCGAGGTGATCCCGTTCAACCGGACGGCGTAGCGCAGCGCGACGAGGTCGAGCCAGCCGCAGCGCCGCTCGCGGCCCGTGACCGTCCCGAATTCCGCTCCGAGCTCGCGCACACGCTCCTGGTCGGGCCCCTCGATCTCGGTCGGGAACGGCCCGGCGCCGACGCGCGTGACGTACGCCTTGGCGACCCCGATCACCGAGTCGATCCGCGTGGGGCCGATCCCCAGGCCCGTGCACGCCCCGCCGGCCAGCGTCGGTGACGACGTGACGAACGGGTACGTCCCGTGGTCGATGTCGAGGAGCGTCCCGTGCGCGCCCTCGATCAGCACGCGCTTCCCGTCCCGCAGCGCCCGGTCGACCAGCAGCGACGTGTCGGCGAGGTAGGGCCGCAGCCGTTGCGCGTACCCCTCGTACCGGCTCGCCAGCTCCTCGAGCTCGATCGGAGCCTCGCCGTAGACCTCGACCAGCCACACGTTCTTCTCCGCCAGCGCGACCTCGATCTTCTGGCGGAGGATCTTCGGGTCGAACAGATCCTGGAGCCGGATGCCGAGGCGGTACGCCTTGTCCGCGTAGGTCGGACCGATCCCGCGGCGGGTCGTCCCGATCTGGAGCTTGCCCAGCCGGCGCTCGCCGGCCTGGTCGATCGCCAGGTGCCACGGCATGATCACGTGCGCGTTCCCGGAGAGCCGGACGAGCTCTGTCGAGATCCCACGCCCCTCGAAGTCGTCGAGCTCCTCGATGAACACGCCGGGATCGACGACGCAGCCGGCACCGATCACGCACTCCTTGCCCCAGAGGATCCCTGAGGGCATGTGCCGGGTCTTGAACGTCTCGCCGTCGACGACGATCGTGTGCCCGGCGTTGGGCCCACCGTTGTAGCGGCAGACGAGATCCGAGTCGCGGGCAAGGAGATCGACGATCTTGCCCTTGCCCTCGTCGCCCCACTGGGCGCCGACGATGACCGTTCCGGGCACGCCCCGGAGGATAGACGCAACACCCGCTGCCCTCGCTGCGACCCCTCGCAGCGAGGGCTCGTTAGCGGGCTGCCACCACCCTCAGGCGGGTGATCCTGCGAACACGAATGCGGTGGCCGCGCCAGCACGTGGTGAAGCCGACGTCGGCCTCTGCGCGGAGTGTCCCCTCGACCAGCGTCGCCCCGGGCAGGCGCGCCCAGGTGCGGTCATCCTCGCAGGCCTCACAGGCGACGGCGTAGTCGGTCGCATCCGCTCCGAGCCAGATCACCTGTGCGTTTTCCGTCGGTGCCTCCTATCCCGGCGCGAGGTCGGCGAACTTGGCGAAGCGGCGGAGGAACGAGAGCTTGACCATGTCGGTCGGCCCGTTCCGGTGCTTCGCGAGGTGCAGTTCGGCGAGGCCCTGCGACTCGGACTCCTCGCCGTTGTAGTACTCGTCGCGGTAGATGAACATCACGAGGTCGGCGTCCTGCTCGATCGACCCGGACTCGCGCAGGTCGGACAGGATCGGCCGCTTGTCGTGCCGCTGCTCGACGGCGCGGGACAGCTGCGAGATCGCGATGATCGGGACGTCGAGGTCGCGCGCCAGCACCTTCAGCGAGCGCGAGATCTGCGACACCTCTTGCACGCGGTTCTCGGCCGACGTCCCGGACGTCATCAGCTGGAGGTAGTCGATGACGATCAGCCCGAGGTTCGGCTCCTTCATCTTCAGCCGGCGGGCCTTCGACCGGATCTCCATCAGCGTGATCGAGCCGGTGTCGTCGACGTAGATCGGGGCCTTCGAGAGCTTGTCGCAGGCGGCGGTGAGGCGCGGCCAGTCCTCCTGGGCGAGCTTGCCGGTGCGGAGGCGCTGCGACTCGACCTTCGCCTCCGAGCACATCAGCCGCTGCGTCACCTCCATCTTCGACATCTCGAGCGTGAACAGGGCGACCGGCTGCAACTGACGGACGGCGAGGTTGGCGGCGACGCAGAGGCCGAATGCCGACTTGCCCATCGACGGGCGGGCCGCGACGACGATCAGGTTGCCGGGCTGAAAGCCGGAGGTGAGGCGGTCGAGCTCCTTGTAGCCGCTGGCGACGCCGGTGACGTCGGCCCCGGCCTCGTACAGCGCGGTGATCCGCTCGAAGCTGTCCTTGAGCAGCTCCTCGATGTGCGTGAACTCGCCGGCGACGCGCTCCTGGGACAGGTCGAAGATGACCGACTCGGCCTTGTCGACCAGTTCCTCGGCGGCGAGCCCCTCGCGCTCCAGCCCCAGCCGGGCGATCTCCTGGCCGGCGCGCACGAGGCCGCGCAGCGTCGCCATCTCGCGGACGATCTTCGCGTAGTGGCCGGCGTTCTTGGTCGCGGCGACGAGTGTGGCCAGCTCGTTGATGCGCGTGCGGCCGCCGATCTCCTCGAGCTCGCCGCGCCGCTCGAGCTCGTCGCACAGCGTGATCGCGTCGACGGGCTCGCCCTTCGCGTACAGGTCGATCGCCGCCTTGTAGATGACTCCGTGGCTCTGCCGGTAGAAGTCGCTCGCCGAGAGGACTTCGCTGACCGCCCCGATCGCACCGGGGGAGAGCATCATCGCGCCGAGGACCGACTCCTCAGCATCGAGATTCTGCGGTGGAACCGGGGCGGTCGGTGAAGCCTCGGCGAGTTGGTACATGTGTGACAAATCAACCACCTCCGGACACGGTCGAACAGGCTTGAACAACAACGATCTCCACAGACGCGAATCCGCCCGTTTGCGGGCGGAAGGGAACGTAGGTTCCCATGACCACCGGACAGACCGGTGGACGAATAAACCGCTAGTAGCGGTCTTTTCCTACGGATTTCCCCAGCCCCTCCACAGGGGCTGTTGAGAAGTCTCTACTCCTCTGGTGCGGAGTTGGCTTCTGGCTCCGGCGGCGCTTCGCCGACGGGCTCTTCGGCCGTCTCTTCGGCGACAGGCTCTTCGGCGACCGTCTCCTCGACGGGCTCCTCCGCTGCCGGCTCCTCCGGCGGCAACTCCCCGCCCTCGGGCACGACGAGCGTCGACACGTCGACAGTCACGTCGGTGAACAGCTCGACCGGAACCTCGTAGCGGCCGATCTTCTTGATCGGCTCGCCCAGCCCGATCTTGCGGCGGTCGACGCGGATCTTGGCGACCTTCCAGATCTCGTCGGCGACGTCGGTGGCGGTGACCGAGCCGAAGAGCGACCCGGTCGGGCCGGCCTTCACCTCGAACTTCAGCTCCGCCGTCTCGAGCCGCGTGGCGAGCTCGCGGGCCTGGTCGAACGTCGACGCCTCCTGGCGGGCGCGCTGGCTCGTCTTCTTCTCGAGCTCGGCGACGAGCGCGGGCGTCGCCGTCTGCGCCAGCTTGCGCGGCAGCAGGAAGTTGCGCGCGTAGCCGCGGGCGACGTCCACCACCTCTCCGCGCAGGCCGACCTTGTCGACGTCCTTCAGCAGAATGACCTGCATTGCCTCAGTTCCCGGAGACGTACGGGAGCAGGGCCATCTCGCGCGCCCGCTTCACGGCTGCGCCGACCTGCACCTGGTGCCGGCGGCACGCGCCCGTGATGCGGCGGGAGCGGATCTTGCCCTTCTCCGAGATGAACGGCCGGAGGGTCGCGATGTTCTTGTAGTCGATCTCTTCGATCTTGTCGCGGCAGAAGCGGCAGTTGCGGCGGCGCGGCTGCGCGCCCAGGGGCGGGCGGCGGCGCGACGTCGACTTCTCCTCTCCTCCGCGTTGCTTCGGGTTCGCCATCGGTGTCCTCTCTAGAACGGAATGTCGTCGTCGGCTGCGGACGCAGGGAAGTCGGCGCTGTCGCCGGCCGCACCCGCGGGGACGAACTGCGGGGCGCCGCCGCCGCCGGCCGCGTCGTCGCGACCGCCGAGGAACTGGACGCTCTCGGCAACGACCTCGACAGCCTGGCGCTTGCCCGACCCGTCGGTCGCTTCCCACTCGCGCCACTCGAGGCGGCCGTCGATGCCGACGGGCCGGCCCTTCGAGAGGTACTGCGCGCAGCTCTCGGCCTGGTTGCCCCAGACCGTGACGTCGAAGTAGTTGGGCTTGTCGACCCACTGCCCGGTCTCGTCCTTGCGCCGGGTGTTGACGGCGATTCGCAGCTTGCAGAGCGACGTTCCGCCGCCGGTGCTCTTGAGCTCGGGGTCCTTGGTCAGGTTCCCGACCAGGACGACACGATTGATGTTCGCCATGCTAGGCCTCCTCCTCCGGCGCCGTCTCGGGCGCCTCCGACTCCGTCGGCTCAGCGTACCCCTCAGCCTCGGGCTCCGCGACGGCGTTTTCGACCTCGACCGGAGCGGCCTCGACCGGCTCGGCCTCGGCCGGTGCAGCCGACTCAGCAGCGGCCTCCGCGGCGGGAGCGTCGTCGTCGAGGGGCGGCGCCTCGTCACGGCGGTCGTCTCTGCGGTCGTCGCGGCGCTCGTCGCGGTCGTAGCGCGGGCGTTCCTCGACGGGCGGCAGCGGCGGCGGTGCGGCCAGGCGGCCTCCGCCCTTGACGCGGCGGGTGGCCATGTGGCGCATGACGCCGTCGGTGATCTTCAGGACGCGCGTGATCTCGTCGAGCGTGGCCGGCTCCGCGTCGAACTGGAGCAGGTGGTAGGCGCCGTCGGCCTTGTGGTCGATCTCGAACGCGAGCCGGCGCCGGCCCCACACGTCGTGGGACAGCCACTTGCCCTCGCCCTTGTCGACCAGTTCGTTCGTGCGCGCGACGATCTCCGTCTGGCGCTCCTCGGCCAGTTCGGGATCGAGCATGAGCAGAATTTCGTATTCGTTCACAGTTCCCTCGTTCTCCCTTCCCTCGGTCTGAATCGGCCTCGCGTGCTGGCACTGCCGGGAACGGATCAGTGCGATGCGAGGCGAGAAGTCGGCGGAAGAGTAGCATCGGCGGTGAATGCGCCGGTTTCTCACCTGGCTCGGCGTCGCCGCGGGGGCGATGATGATCTTCAAGTGGCGGTTCCGCCGCCGCAGGCCTGAACCCGCGCCGGCGGTCGATCCGGCCGACGAGCTGAAGCGCAAGTTGGCCGAGACGCGCGTCGAGGAGCCGGCGGCCGAGAGCGAGCCCGAGGAGCTGTCCGAGTCGCTCGCCGAGCGCCGCCGCGCCGTCCACGACAAGGCCCGCGCGGCGATCGACGACATGCTCGGCGGCGAGAACCTCCCGGGCGAAGAGACCGAATAGCATTGCGCCCATGACCGAGGAGAGCACCGGCAAGGGGTTCATGGATCGCCTGCGCGAGGCGACGGTGAACGTCACGCAGATGACGCGCGACGGGATCGAGACCCTCCAGTCGAAGCACGAGCTCGCGCAGACCTACAACGACCTCGGGCGGAAGACCGTCGAGCTGGTCGAGAGCGGTGCGATCTCCCATCCCGAGCTCACCGAGATGGTCGCGCGGATCACCGAGCTGAAGGCCGAGATGGCCGCAGCCGGCGAGCCGGAGGCCAAGCCGGTCCCGTCCGCGCCGCCCGAGGAGCCGACCGGCTGACACCGCTCGACTCCGTTCGTGACCTGATCGAGTCGGGTCCGCTCGCGCACCTCGTCACGCTCAACGAGGACGGCAGCCCGCAGGTGACCGTGGTCTGGATCGGGATCGAGAACGACGAGATCGTCTCCGGCCACCTCTTCGAGCACCGAAAGATCCGGAACGTCAGGCGTGACCCGCGCGTGTCGATATCGCTCGAGGCCACGACGGGGAACCAGGTCGGAATGCGCGACTACGCGGTCCTCTACGGGACGGCGCGCGTCACCGAGGGCGGGGCGCCGGAGCTGCTGCACCGCCTGGCGCAGGTCTACGTCGGGCCGGGGACGACGTTCCCCCCGATGCCCGACCCGCCTGCCGGGTGGATCACCAGGATCCGGGTCGAGCGCGTCACCGGCCAGGGCCCCTGGGCTCCGGCTCGCTGACGAGCTCCTCCGTCTGGCTCGGGTGCGCCACGGGTGACCGCTCACGGTACGACCAGATCCCGAGCACGGAGAGAACAGCCATCGCCGAGCACAGACCGATCGCGACCCATGCCCCGGCCTTGAGACTGACCGGATCACGGAACCCGAGTCAGGCAAGAGTGAGCTCAGGCCCGACATCTACCTGTAAGAGCGTCGGAGCACATCAGGCGTAAGGAGCGCTCCTTGCGTAAGCGTTAGTAAAGACACTGCGACGGTCCGCTTATGGGCGCCCGAGAAATGAGACGCGCCGAGCCATCCTGGTGAGCCCTAGACTCGCCACGTGGCGCCTTCGATCGGGGAACGGTTCGTGGAGGCGGTCGCCGCTCAGGACGAGTCGGCGATCGCGGCGTGCTTCAGGCCCGGAGTCGAGTTTCGGGCGCTCCTCCCGCCGGGCTTCCGCGAGCGCACCGGGGCCGAGGACACCGCGGCGCTCATCGCCGGCTGGTTCGCCGACTCGACCGAGCTCGATCTCGTCGAGTCGCGGACGGAGGAGGTCGGCGACCGCCTCCACGTCGCGTACAGGTTCGAAGGCGTCGAAGACGGCGAGCCCTACGTCGTTGAGCAGCACCTCTACTGCATGCTGGCCGGCGGCCTCATCGAACGCGCTGATCTGCTCTGTTCGGGCTTTCGGCCTCGTGACCGAGAGTAAGTACGCCCGCCTGCGCGAGTGTTCAGGAATGTTCCTTGAGCCGTTGGCTCTTGCACGTCTGAGCTGACAACCTGGGGTCGCGGCTTCCGGCTACTCCCACCAGAAGGCTTCGCCGAGTACGAGGAAGGCAAGCAGCGCCGGGAACAGGAACAGCGGGAACCACAGCAGCGCCCAACGCTCGTGCTTGGTTCGTGCGGCGACGGCCAGCGCGAACGCGACGAGCGAGGCTGGCAAGCCGCCGAGCAGCGAGACCCCACCGAGGAACCCGACCCAGTTGTCTTCGGTCGAGCTGGAGCCTCCGATGGCATATGCGGCGGCGAAGATGGCCAGTGACATCGCGATCGCGAGTGCGACGACCGCCGCAAGCCCGACGGCCCACCGGGCCAGGCGCCCATGCGCACCGTCCGGAGACACTGAGAACGAAGCGCGACCTGGAGCGGGAGCGACAGTCATCGAACTCACCTCACCTTCCACGCCCAGTATTGCGCGGAGCGCCGATTGGGACATCGGTAATCACAGGTAAGCGACTGCAGCCCTGCTTGCGCGAGTGTTCAGGAATGTCGCCTGAACGCTGCGGTTACCGCGGGGCCCGAATCGCCGAGGAGCGAAGCGACGGTGTAGCGTCTCCTCTTCATCAGACGTCACGTATCTCAAAGCGCCACGGAGGAGGTATTCATGAGCCACGCAACCCCAGCAGTCCCGATCGCGATGCAGCAGGGCGAGGGAGAGGCCCGCTGGTTCCTCGGCGAGCTGGCAACGATCAAGTCGTCCGGGGAGACGACCGGAGGGCGCGTCGCCGTCATCGAAAACTGGGCGCCTCGCGGCCATGGCTCACCGCTCCACGTCCACCACAATGAGGACGAGTGGTTCTACGTCCTCTCCGGCGAGCTGACCTTTTGGGTCGACGGTCAGGTGATCACCGCGACTGACGGCTCATTCGTCTACGGCCCCCGCGACGTTCCACACACCTTCACCGTGACCTCCGAAGAAGCGCGCTTCCTCCTGGTGATCGAGCCCGCCGGGTTCGAGAACTTCCTGCGCGCGCTCTCTGAGCCGGCAGAATCGCTCACCCTTCCGCCAGCCTCCGTCGAGCCACCGGCAATGGACGCAATGATGGCCGCCGCGGCGGAGTACGGACTCGAGATCCTCGGGCCTCCCGGTATTCCTGCCTGACTCCTGCCCCAGGGCGGTTCTCCACGACCGTCCGACGGCAGAACGGTCGAGTGCGCGAGTGTTCGGGAATGTTCCCTGAGCGTGCGGGGCGCTTGACAGATCAGATGCGAGGCACCACGCTTGCGCAGCGTGATCGAGCTCCCGCGGGGAACCGTCACCTTCCTCTTTACGGACATCGAGGGCTCGACAGGGCTTCTCAGACAACTCGGCGACCGGTACGGCGAGATCCTCGATGTCCACCGCCGGATCCTGCGCGAGGCGGTGGCTGCTCGCGAGGGCCGCGAGGTCGACACGCAGGGTGATTCGTTCTTCTTCGCGTTCACCCGCGCGAACGCGGCTCTAGCAGCTGCCGTTGCCGGTCAGCGCGCTCTTGCTGAGCACGATTGGCCTGCCGGCGCCGAGGTTCGTGTCCGGATGGGACTGCACACCGGAGAGCCCGAGGTCGGAGACGAGCGGTACGTCGGCCTCGGGGTTCATCGAGCAGCGCGTATCGGGGGAGTGGCACACGGTGGCCAGGTACTGCTCTCGAGTGCGACCCGCGAGCTCGTCGAGGACGAGGTCGGGGGTGTCGCGGTGCGCGATCTCGGCTTCTATCGGCTGAAGGACTTCGATCGCCCGGAGCGCCTCTACCAGCTCGACATCGAGGGTCTCCCCGCGAGGTTCCCCCCTGTGCGGGCCGCACCGATGCAATCGCGCCGCAAGCGATGGCTGCTTGTCGGAGCCGTCGTTCTCGTCGGAGCTCTCGCCGCCGTTGCCACTGTTCTCCTCACAGGCGGGGGAAGCACTGCTGCCAAGGTCGGGCCCACCTCGCTCGCCGTGATCGACCCAAAATCGAACAAGCTCGAGGACACGATCGACCTCGGCTTCAAGTCGAGCCTGATCGCAGCCGGCGAGGGCAGCGTGTGGGTGGTGGACCCGCAAGGGAGCACGCTCGTCAAGATCGATCCTGAAACCCGCAAGGTCATCAGCCGGATTGGGATCTCGGTCGGTGCAGGCGCAATTCCCTTTGGGCTGGCCGCAGGTCAAGGAGCCGTCTGGGTCGCGGTTCTCCGGGGCACGAAGGAGGTCGTGCTCGAGCTCGGGCCCGCGGTCGGCGACCTCCGCCGGACTATTCCATACGGCACACAGGCACAGTCACCCGTTCTCTCCGGCCTGCGGCCACTCGCCGTCGGAGCCGGGGCGGTCTGGGCGATCGATCCTTCGGCCGGAGGCGTCTGGCGTATCCCTCCGCAGACCGGCACAGCGCGGAAGTTGATCGACGGACTCGACGCCCTCTCTCTCGCCGCCGGGCGCGGCGCGATCTGGGCGGGAGGCCGGTCGGGGACTACGAAGATCGACAGCGTGACAGGGCAGGAGCTCGGGACGGCCCCTGGCCCCTCTCAGGCACCTGGAGAAACGGCATCAGTCGCACTCGGCGGGAATGCCGCCTGGTTTGCTACCAGCTCCAGTCAAACGCTCTCGAAGCTCGATCCGCAGTCGTTGGCCATCAAACAGACCTTCACGGTCGGCCGCGGCCCGAGTGACGTCGCCGTCGGCGAGGGGGCAGCGTGGGTGGCGAACAGCCGTGACGCCACCATCTCTCGTGTCGATCTGCGCGGAAGCCGACCGACAACGATCAGCCTCGGACAGTCGCCTGGCGGCATGGTCGTTGCCTACGGAGCCATCTGGACGAGCCCGGGCGAGCCGCGCTCCTGAGTAATACTCGCCGCAAGCCGACTATCATCGTGCGGAAAGGGGGTGGGAGATGGGGCACCGCGCATGGCTCGCGTTCGTAGGTCTTGCGTCCGGCGTCGGTTTGCTGGCAGCCGTCGCGTCCGGCGGTCCCACCCTGAAGGGCGGGACGCTTCGGCTCAGCTCGATTCTCGACGTCGACTCCGTTGATCCGGCCCTCGCATATGGCCCCCAATCGTGGATGATCGAATACGCCACTTGTGCCGAGCTATACAACTACCCGGACAAGCCGGCGCCTCAGGGAGCGATCGTCGTCCCGGAAATAGCCAAGAGCTTCCCCAAGGTCTCCAGCGACGGGAAGACGCAGACGATCCAACTCAATCGAACCTTCCGCTTCCACACAGGCGCGCGCGTCACGGCGGCAAACTTCGTTGCTGCCTTCAATCGCGACGCCAACCCCAAGCTCCAGTCACCTCTCGTTAGTGCCGGCTACCTGCGTGACATCGTGGGCGCCGATGCCGTCATCGCCGGCAAGGCGCTGACCATCTCCGGTGTACGGGCGCTCGGCCCGTACACGCTGCAGATCCGGACGACGAGGCTCCTGCCCGACCTGGTTTCGCGCCTGACGATGCCCTTCTTTTGTCCGATCGCGGTCAACACCCCGCTTACGGAGATCGGAAACCCGCTCGGCTCGGGCCCCTACTACACAGCCTCCCGCGTCCCGAATCGTCAGGTTGTGCTCGAGCGCAACCGCTTCTACCAAGGGTCCCGGCCCGCAAACGTCGACCATGTGGTCCTGACGGCCGGACTAGGGCAGGAGGCCTGTCGTCAAGCTGTCGAGCAGGACCAGTTGGACTGGTGCGAGTTCCTCTCCGACCAGGCGTACAGAGAGATCGCCGCCAAGTACAGGATCAACACGCGTGGTGGGCAGTTCTTTTTCAACTCGACACTTGCGACGGGGTACTTCGCTTTCAACCACGATCGGCCGGCCTTCAAGGGGCCCGGCCAAATCCCACTCGCGAAGGCGATCAACTTGGCCATCGACCGCCCAGCGCTGGTTCGGGCAACGGGCTACCTGGGCGGGAAACGTACCGACCAGATCCTGCCGGCCGCAATGGCACGGGATGCGAACATCTACCCGCTCAGCGGCGTCGACGAAGAGAGCCTGATCAAGGCCCAGGCGCTGCTTGCCAAGGCCAACTACAAGCCGACGAAGCTCGTCCTCTATGCGGCAACAGCGCCCTCCTTCTTCGCCACCTGGGCCCAAATCTTTCAGTACGACATGAAACGCCTCGGCATCGACGTGGAGATCAAGTACTTCGGTACCGGTGCAGCCATGTTCGCCGCGGTCAGTACGCGGGGGGAACCCTTCGACGTCGTGACCGGGCGCTGGAGCGTCGACTACGCCGACGCGAGCGGGTACTTCGACCCACTCCTGAACGGGAACAACCTCAAGCCTGCGGGAAACAACAACATCGCCTACTTCGACCAGCCGTCGTACAACCGGCAGATCGAGACCATCGACCGCTTGACCGGTCCGGCTCGCCGCAAGGCCTGGGCCAATCTCGACGCGGAAATGATGCGCGACGACCCGCCCTGGGCTCCGTTCCTAAACGGGGCACGAGCCGACTTCGTTTCAAGGAGCTTCGGCTGCTACGTCCTCCAGCCGGTGCTCGGTCGCCTGGACATTGCCGCCGCCTGCAAGAAATAGAACACCAAGTTTGCCAGCCCACGCGTCCGGCGAGAGCACCGCACGCTGCGCCAGTGTTCGGGAATGCCCTGAAGGTGGAGGCTTACGGTGGGTTCTCTTGACGAGTTGCCTGCCCGGCTGCGGGGACGACAAGCTCGTGGGCGCGCACGGTCTGCTGAGTGCGTCTCGTCGTCTGCAGGCCGAGATCACGCAGCAACAGCCCGCCGATGTCCACGTCATCGAGCAGAGCTGTCGTCGCCTGTGACAGGAAGATCTGCCCGCCCTCGGCGGCGTCGCAAAGTTCAGTGCAGCGGATCACCGCTGGGCCGACCCAGCCGACTCCGGCTTCTCCCGAATGGAGCCCCACGCTGATTGTCGGGCGGAGCTCGTGCGGCCACTCGTGCGCTGCGACGCCGCGCTGAACGGCCACGGCGGCAAGGGCAGCCTCCCTCGCGCTTGCGAAAGCGGCGACGACCGAGTCGCCTGCCCCCTCCACTTCCCGCCCGCCCGCCTCCTTCAGAAGGCGTTGAAGGAGTCGCTGATACTCATTGAGAAGCGCTCCGAAATGCTCCGGTGGAAGCTCATTCGCGAGCCGCATCATCCGCCGTCCCTCGACCATGACGGCGGTGACTGTGCCGTTCAGCGGAATCTGCTGGTCGATCGTCGGCGGAGGGGAAACTCACTTGGCAGCCCCTCGATCACGAGCTGGAAGATCCGTTCGGGTCGATCGAAGTCCTTGAGCTGACATTCGCCGACATCGCGGAGTCCGACGCCCCGAATCTCGATGTCTTCGACAATCCCAGCCGTCGAGCGGGAGAGCAGCACTTGGCCGCCGTGCGCGATGCTGCATATGCGAGCCGCACGATGTACGGCGATGCCGGTGTAGCCGTGATCGGCGAGGTAGGGCTCACCCGTGTGGAGACCCATGCGGACGGCGATCGAAGCGTCCGGCGGCCAGCCATGGTCAGCCAGCGCATGCTGAGCGGCGGCGGCGGCCTCAACCGAATCGGGTGCATGGCCGAACGCGACGAAGAAGGCATCGCCTTGCGTGTCGATCTCGACACCGCCGTGTTCGACAAACGAGGCGCGGAGCAGATCACGGTGCTGCGCGAGCACCGCGGCGTATTGCTCCTGAAGCCTCTTCACCAACTCCGTCGACCGGCAGACGTCGGTGAAGAGCAACGTGACGGTTCCACGGGGGAACTCGACCATTTCCGTTCCCATCCTCCCACGTACCGTCCGATGAGAACACCGTTCCCTGCGCGAGCGTCCTCTTCCTCGACCTTGTACCCCCGGAACCGGGGACGCGTCGTCACCCGCGTCACCGCCGTCACCGGATGGCCGTGCGAACCCAGGTCTCCAGGACCGCTCTGCTCGAGCTGCAGGCGAGCTCGTGGTAGACCGCTTGCAGCCGGAGACGCGCCGAAGGCCGCTAGGGTCGTTTCTGGAGCGGCAGCGGCCGGTGCCGCAGCTGGTCTTCAAAGCCGCTCGAAGTTGTCACCAGTAGTACCGCGGAGTCGCATGAGTGCGCTTCGTCCGCGTCCGGACGTGCACGACGTACCTCGGTGTTCACGTGCTTCCAGTGTGTACCGACCTGTCCCGGTAGACGGCTTGTAGATGGAGCCGTCCTCAAAACGGCAAGGGCCGCGCGGTCTTCCTCTGGGACATCATCCTGGAGGCCCTAGGCGGAAGGGGGAGCGATGAAGGCACCCCACTCTGCCAGACGGAGAGACGGGCCGGGTCCCTTCGACCAGCGGCTCAGGCCTCGGGCTTCCGGGGAGTAAGATCGCCGGGCCGGTAGCCCGCACTCGGGAGGTCTCAATGAGGACGCTGTTGATCGCTGCCGCCGCGTTTGTTCTCGGCGGTGCTGTTGCTTCTGCCGCCGAGCCGGGGTGGAAGGTGTTCGCCACTGGCTCTGACACCAACAGCTACGCCGGGTTTGCGAACGCCAGCGCCGATGCGCCGCCCTCGACCGCGCTTGCCGTTCGTGCGACGTCGTCGCCGGGCAAGTCGGTGAAGGTGAGCATCGTCTTGTCGTGCAACGGCGATAAGCGGGTGCCTTCGGGCACGCTTGTGGTTGCCTGGACGTCGTTCTTCCAGAAGTGCAGCTTGAACGCGGCGGCGACAACGGACTACGGCGGGCGGCTGCGCGTCGCGCTTCTTCGCCGCTAGAGCCTCGAAGTGCGGGCGCTGGACGGCGGTCGGCGACGTACGCGAAGCCTACGCGCACCGGTTCGCTCAAAGCAAACGAGTCCAGCTGCTCGGGAACGGGCCGTCCTCGCGGTTCAATGACATAACGTGGCTCGCCTGCCCGAGTGTTCGGGAATGTCCCTTGGCGGTGGGTCAGGCGTCATAGGCGTTAGCGTCCCGCCGGTGAGCTTCACCGTCGATCCCAGCGCCTACGACCGTTACATGGGCAGGTACTCGGGACTGCTTGCGCCTCAGCTGGCCGAGCTCGCAACGGTCTCCGCGGGTCAACGAGTGCTCGACGTCGGATGCGGCCCGGGCGCATTGACAGCCGAGTTGGTCAAGCGACTCGGTGCGGCATCGGTTTCTGCCGTCGATCCATCGGAGCCTTTCGTCGCCGCCGTGGAGGAGCGTCATCCTGGCGTCGACGTGCGGCGTGCAGCCGCTGAGCAGTTGCCGTTCCAGGACGCGGAGTTCGACGCGACCCTGGCGCAACTGGTGATCCTTCTCATGGAGGATCCCGCGGCGGGAGTGGCGGAGATGGTGCGTGTGACCCGGAGGCGCGGTGTCGTGGCGGCGTCGGTCTGGGACTACGCCGGCGGCCGAGGCCCGGTCAGCATGCTCTGGGACGCGGCGCGCGAGCTCGACCCCGACGTCGCCGACGAGTCCCACCTCGCAGGCGTTCGCGAAGGCCATCTCGCGGAGTTGTTCGACGCTGCGGGACTGGAGGAGGTCGAGGAGGCGACTCACTCAATCCGCGTTGAACATTCGAGCTTCGAGGAGTGGTGGGAGCCGCTCACGCTCGGCGTCGGACCTGCCGGAGGCTATGTCGCCGGACTCGACCCTGCACAACAAGCGCAGCTCCGGGAACTCTGTCGCGCGAAGCTCCCTACGGCACCATTCCTGCTGACAGCGCACGCCTGGGCAGCACGAGGTGTCGCATAGCCCCGCCTACGAATCGACGGCGCTCCACTCCGCCAGATAGTTCACCGTCGCCTACGCGAGTGTTCGGGAATGTCCCTCGAGGTCATGCCGGGGCGAGCATTGCGTCCGCGCCTGTAGGCGGCGGCCTTGCGCTTTATCGGGCGCGCCCCGAGGATTCGGTGATGGCCGGGATGCTGTACGACAACAAGGCAGCCGCGCAGCTCGAGCAGGCGTACGCGACGACCGACATGATCGTTCAGCGCGAAGAGTTGCGACGGTCGCTTCGAGCATCAGCCGGCGAATCGATCCTGGACCTCGGTTCGGGCCCCGGGTTCCTCGCCTGTGAGCTCGCACAGGAGGTCGGTGCAACCGGCCGGATCGTCGCGGTGGACATCAGCTCTGACATGAACTCGATCGCCTCAAAGCGGATCGCGGCCGCCGGACTCGGCGACCGGGTCGAGATCTTGGAGGGCGACGCGACCGCGCTTGCGTTTGCAGACGCCACCTTCGACGCCGCTGTGTCGATGCAGGTCATTGAGTACCTCGCCGAGCCGGACGCCGCGCTCCATCAACTAGTCCGCGTCCTGCGACCCGGCGGACGACTCGTGATCATCGACACCGACTGGGACTCGCTCGTCTGGGCAGCCACGGATCGCCGCCGCGCTGCTCGGATCGCGGCCGCGTGGAACGAGCACCTGCCAGACCCCTACCTTCCGCGCTCGCTCGCGCCCCGCCTCCGCGCGGCCGGATTCGAGGTCAGAGAAATCCGGATCGTCCCGATACTCAACACGGCGTACGACGCCACGACCTTCAGCTACAACATCGCCCCGCTCATCGCTGCATTCGTGCCCGGGCGCGGAGGCGTCTCAGAAGACGAGGCAACCGAATGGCTCAACGACCTCGCAGAACTTCAGCACCAAGGGCGGTACTTCTTTAGCGTCAATCGATACCTCTTCGCCGCTTCGCGTCCCCAGGGCGGCGGCCCGCGCTCAGCGACTGGTCTCTGACGATCAGACTCCCTCGCCTGCGCGAGTGTTCAGGAATGTCCTTGGCCTGACGGCTACCGCGAACGGCTCTAGCCCCAGGGCAGCCGTGACCAGTACGACGGCCGCTCTCGCCGGAAACGCTCGGCCGTCGCATATACCTGCTCCGGATCGGATGTCTCCTTCTCCACACTCGCGCCGTAGCGCGCTGCGAGGTCCGACACCGGATACCGCACTTCCGGGCTTACGTGGGCGCCAACCATCAGGACCACACACGGCGCGTCGCCAGCTCCCACGAAGGCATGCTCCGTCCAGGGAGGTGAATGGAAGAAGTCCCAGGCTCGGAGGAGTCGCTCCTCGCCCTCGACGAGCAGCCTGCACTCACCGGCCAGAACGAGGAAGGCCTCCTGATTCGCCTCGGCGTGGTAAACGCTGCTCTGGCCGGGCTCGAGGACGGTCACATTGATCCCGAGCTGCGCGAACTCGATCGGAGACTCGCCGTACTCGTTGGCGAACCAACACGCCGCGCCCCTCGTCTCCGAAGAGAACCACTCGGCATCGCGCACGTTGACGACAAACCAACCCTCCGTGACGGGGGCAAGCCCGGAGCCAGCGTCCTCAAGCCTCGCTTCGTTCACGCAGCAGATTCTCGCAGTCCAAGCGACGGCTGTCTCGCCTGCCCGAGTGTTCAGAAATGTTCCTTGACAGAGTCGCTCGACCCGCGCGCTCAGCGAAGAGCTTCGTCGAATCGCGGGTCGTCCCGTACGGTTGCTAGGTCATCGTCCCTGCGAGCATCATCGCGGAACCGTGGGAGCAGTTCGACGGACCGCCGGAGGTGGCCGAACATCTCGTCTCCGGTGTCGCCCGCGAGCGTTGCGAAGCACGCGTAGTTGTAGTGCAAGCCAGCGTGGTCCGGCATGTGTTCGAGGGCGGCGCGTACCGCTTCCTGCGCGTCGCCGTAGCGCTGCTCATCGTAGGCGATCATCGACTGACGATGAAACGGCCACGCCTCACCCCAGTCGACCCCCTGGTACGCCTCGCCGGGTGTGGCGCCGACAGTGAGGATGGTTCCGTCCCCGGTCGCCTTCCGCCGCGACGTAGGCCCAACCGAACACGAGTGTTCCCTGCGGCGCGTCGAATGACTCGCCGTCGACCTTGAAGGTCGCCTTCCCGTCGAGGACGATGTACAGCTCCTCCTGGCCCGAACCGGCCTCGTCGTGCTCGTTGATCAGCGTCCCGTCCTCGCCGGGCGTGAAAGCGTTGATCCCGAATGCCCGGATTCCGAGGTGCTCGCGCACCGGAATATCTCTGCCGCGCGGCTCGATGTCCTCGAGGCGCGCGACGTGCCAGTTCGCCTTGTCATTCATCCGATCACCTCCGTAGAGCGCGGGTCGTTGCCGTTCCTCGATCGTATTCAACGAGCCACGCGCAAGCGGCGGCGCCAGGAGCCTCGGGTGCGCGAGCGTCCTCTTCCTCGACCTTGTACCCCCGGAACCGGGGACGCGTTGGTCTGATCGAGTGGGGCCGGGCGGTCGCTGACGGCAGTCATGTACAGGCGAAAAAGGGGGCTCCGAAACGGGCCCGAGCCCGGTTGATAGAGCCAGAAACGGGTCGAAGCATCATCTTCTCGTAGACGCGACAGGGATCCCGCTTGCCTGGACGGTCACCGGCGGCAACCGCCATGACGTCACCCAGCTGATCCCGCTCGTCGACCGCGTGCCGCCGGTGCGCGGCAAGGTCGGCCGGCCACGCCGACGACCCGACCGGGTGAGCGCCGATCGCGGCTACGACTACAAGAGCCATCGTCGCCAGCTCCGCCGCCGCGGCATCACACCCGAAATCGCCCGCCGCGGCACCGATCACGGCTCCGGGCTCGGCCGCCACCGCTGGGTCGTCGAACGCACCTTCGCCTGGCTGCACCAATTCAAACGGCTGCTCGTCCGCTACGACCGCCGCCACGAGATCCACGAAGCGTTCCTCGCCCTCGCCTGCTGCCTCGTCTGCTTCAGGAGACTCAAGAACTCATTCTGATTCGAGCTCTTAGGCCTAACGAACACGAGTGTTCCCTGCGGCGCGTCGAATGACTCGCCGTCGACCTCGAAGGTCGCCTTCCCGTCGAGGACGATGTACAGCTCCTCCTGGCCCGAACCGGCCTCGTCGTGCTCGTTGATCAGCGTCCCGTCCTCGCCGGGCGTGAAAGCGTTGATCCCGAATGCCCGGATTCCGAGGTGCTCGCGCACCGGAATATCTCTGCCGCGCGGCTCGATGTCCTCGAGGCGCGCGACGTGCCAGTTCGCCTTGTCATTCATCCGATCACCTCCGTAGAGCGCGAGTCGTTGCCGTTCCTCGATCGTATTCAACGAGCCACGCGCAAGCGGCGGCGCCAGGAGCCTCGGGTGCGCGAGTGTTCAGGAATGTTCCCTGACAACGCGGACGGGTCCATTAGCCTATGCGGCATGTTGATCAATCGTTCTGCGCCGCCTGCCACGGTGACGCCGGTGCTCGTCTATGAGGATGTTCGTGCGGCGGTCACGTGGCTCGAATCGGCGTTCGCGTTCGGGGAACGAGTGCGAATTGGTGACGCGCACCGCGCTCAGTTGCGCGTCGGCTCAGACGGTGCTGTCGTGGTGGTCGATGCGGGTGGCGATCGGGTCGCGCCAAGCGGCGGCGGTGTGACGCACATCGTCAAGGTGCGTGTGCCGGACGTGGATGCGGCATTCGCGCGGGCCTGTCAAGCCGGCGCACGTGTCGTGGAGGAGTTGACGACTTGGGAATATGGCGAGCGCTCCGGCGTCGTCGAGGATCCAGGCGGCCACCGCTGGGAACTGACGCAGACGGTGCGCGACGTCGCCCCTGAGGAATGGGGTGGGGCGACAATCGCCCCCTGGTGAGAAGCGGAGTCGGCTGCGCCAGCGTTGGGGGTCACATGAGCGTTGAGCCCCGCGCGGCGTAGCTCGGCGCCATGTCAGTCGTCCAGCCAGCCGGCGCGGTACGAAGTCAGCGCACCACTCGGGAACCGTGCGTACGCATGGGTCGGGTCGGTCGTCTCGCGCCTGACACCGGCCCCGTGGCGGAGTGCTGCCTCGTCCACGGTGTAGGCGCCCCAGTCCGCCCCGCGCGAGCGGTCGCGTGCGCCGACCGCAAGCACGAGACACGGCGCCGCGCCGGCGCCGACGAGGGTGTGGTTCGTGCCCGCAGGGCAGTGCACGAAGTCCCATTGTTGGAGGTTCCGCTCCTCACTCTCGACGATCAGCAGGGCTTCGCCGGCAAGCACGAGGAAGTCCTCCTGATCGGCTTCCCAGTGATACATCGCCATCGGCTCGCCCGGCCCGAGAAGTGTGAGGTTGATCCCGAGTTGCAGGAAGTCCAACGCTCCCTCGAACCCTGCACCCTCGAACTCGCAGAGCACACGCACAATTCACGAACCGGTCCGGGCCTTTCTCAAGGTCGACAGGGGATTCGTAATCCCGTGGCCCACGGTTTGGTCTGCCTCTCTCCTTGACACAGATGAGTGTGAAGCCGTGCGCAATTGCCCTGGTCGGCGGCGTCATGCGACCATGTGTCGCGGAATGGCACTCGGATCGGAGCACCGGGAAAGCGGGGGCAGCGGGGAGGATGGGCGCGGCCGCGGCCCCCCCGCTGATCGAGGCCAAGCTGGCGGCTCCGGGTATGCGTGGAGGCATCGTCGACCGTCCGCGTCTCTGGACGGGGCCGGCTGAGCGTGTCGATGCGATGCTGACGCTCGTCGCGGCACCGGCCGGATACGGGAAGACGACGGCGGTGCGGGCGTGGTGTGCGAGCCAGGACGCGGCGCTGGCCTGGGTCAACCTCGATACCGATGACAACGATCCGGCTCGGTTGTGGCGGTACGTCGCGACGGCGGTCGATCGCGTGAGGGCGGGGCTCGGTCGAGGTGCGCTGCAGCGGCTCGGTGTACCTGGCGGTCAGATCGAGGATGTGGTCGACGAGCTCATGAACGGCATCGCCGCGTTCGGGAAGCGGGTACTTCTGGTGCTCGACGATCTACAAGCGGTGACCGACGAGGGCTGCATCGCGTCGATCGACCGCGCTCTTTCGCATCTCCCACCCAACGCACGCCTGATTCTCGTCACGCGGGTCGATCCTGCGCTGAGCCTCGCGCGATACCGCGCCGCCGGACTGCTCGCCGAGCGACGGGCGACGGAGCTCGCGTTCACCCGCGCCGAGACGCATGAGCTGCTGGTCACCCGCGGGAACATCGATCTCGAGGCGGACGAGATCGAACTGCTGCACGAGCAGACCGAGGGCTGGCCTGCGACGCTCGTCCTGGCCGGGCTCTGGCTGCGGACGGTCGACGACCCGGCTGCGGCCGTGCGGGAGTTCGGAAGCAATCAGCGCTTCGTCGCCGAGTACCTGAGCGCCGAGGTTCTCGGGGCGCTCGACGAGGATCAGCGGTCGTTTCTCCACGGCGCCGCGGTCCTGGGCGAGTTCACCGCCGAGCTCTGTGACGCGGTGCTCGAACGCACCGGCTCGTCCGCCGTGTTGGCCGAGCTCGAGCGCTCGAACCTCCTTATCTCGCGGCTGGAACGTGGAGGCTGGTTCCGCATCCACTCGCTGTTCGCCGCCTACGTGCTGACCCAGCTCGCATCATCCGAGCCGGCCGCTGCGACAACGATCCGGCGCCACGCCGCCGAGTGGCTCAGGTCGCGCGGATTGCCCATGGAAGCGCTCCGGTATGCGGTGGCCGCCGACGACCACGAGTTCGTCGCCGAGGTGCTCGTCGAGTACCACCTGTCCCTGATCAGGAGCGGCGACGGCGGTTCGCTTCTTCGCTGGGTTCGCACCCTGCCGGACACCTGTCTCCTCGAACACCCGGAGCTGGCGGCGACCGCCGCGGCCGTCGCGGCGGTCGCCGGCGAGAGCGCGATCGAGCAGCGCCGGTTCATGCAGCTCACCGATCGCGCGCAGAGTCAGCAACACGGTCAGTCCGACCCGTATGCCGAGATCTGGGTGAGCCTGGTTCGGGCCGCGACGATCGACGGTGGTGTCGGCCGGGCGGTGCTCAACGGCCGCCGTGCCGTCGAACTCGCGCGAGCCGGCTCCGACGAGCTGCTCACGGGCGCTCAGGCTGCGTACGCGCGCGCCCTCTTCTTCGCGGGCGACTTGCAGGAGGCGTCGGCTGCCGCCTCTCAGGTTCTGGAGCATCCGGATCTCGCGGGCCGCCCGCCGAGCCTGATCCTCGCACGCTCGACGCTCGCTCTCGTCTGCGCCGAGCGCGGACGACTCGTCGCGGCCCGACACCATGCCGAGGCGGCGAAGGCCGCCGTTGGCCGGATCGGGAGCAGCCGTAGCTGGCTCGGCGCAAACGCGGCCGCCGCTCTGGGAACGGTGCTTGCCGCCGAAGGGAAGTTCGTCGAGGCAGAGCGCGAGCTCGGGACCGCCGAGCGCTTCTTCGCGGACGAGCTGGCGACGGTGCACCACACCTGGCTCCTCCTGCTCCTCGCCCGCACCCGTCTTCGCCGGGGTCGCCTCGACGAGGCGCAGGCGCTGTTGCGCTCGGCCCGGGAAGCCCTCGACGAACTCACAGACAGCGGGATCGTGCGGCCGCTTTGCGACGAGGTGGAACGAGAGCTCCGGATCGGCAAGCGACCGGGCAACCGGCGGAGAGGTGCTCGAGGCGCCGACCGCGGCTGAGCTCGCCGTGCTCAAGCTCCTGGCCTCCGATCGCTCGGTACGGGAGATCGGCGAGCAGCTCTTCCTCTCGCCCAACACGATCCGGTCGCACATCCGCGCCAGCTACCGCAAGCTCGGCGTCCATTCCCGTCCGGACGCGGTCGCACGCGCTATGGCGCTCGGCCTCCTCGAGCAAGCGGATCACCCAGGTGAACGGCCTGTCTGACCATGTAAACGCCGGAAATGCGTGGCAGGCTGGATGACGTGGGCAGTCGCGAGTATCGGCTTGTGGTCCAAGGCGAGTTGAGCGACCGCATGCAGCTCGCCTTCGAGGGCATGGACCTCACGCGCGACGGCGGCACCACGACTCTGACCGCGACCATCCGCGACCAGGCCGAGCTCCAGGGGGTCCTCCAGCGCATCACCGAGCTGGGACTCACCCTGCTCGATCTGACCGCCATCGACGACCCTGCCCGACGCTGAAGATCCGAAGGGCGCCGAGGACCGTCCGGATCATCCACCGCCCCTATCGCTTCGGCGACGAGCAAGATCGTGCGGGCGCTCCGGCTCGAGCTCGACGTCGCTGAGCTCGACGCAGAGATCGAGGAAGAGGCGTAACGCGGATCGGGCCGCCAGCGCTCTCCTTCGGTCGCGCGCCACTCGACGAGAGCACAGGAGTCGCTGTGCTGCCGCAGAAACGTGACGTCGTGGGAAGCCGCTGGGGCACCGGCCGGATCGAGGCGTTCAGCGACGGTGTATTCGCGATCGCGATCACACTGCTCATCCTCGAAGTGGGTGTCCCCGAGGCCTCGTTCGACAACCTCTGGCGCGGCATCGTCGACCAGTGGCCCTCCTATCTGGCGTATGCGACGAGCTTCCTCACGATCGGAGGGATCTGGCTCGCTCACCACGGCATCTTCCGGCGCCTGCAGTCCGCGAACCAGCAGGTCATGCTCATCAACCTGCTGCTGCTGATGGCGGTCTCGTTCCTGCCCTTCCCGACCAAGCTCATGGCCGAGGCGATCCACGACACGAGCGCCGAGCGCGCCGCCGTCATCTTCTACGGCGGCATCATTGCTCGTCATCTCGCTCCTGATCGGCGCCCTGTGGGCGTCGATCGCACGCGACCGCGATCTCCTCAGGCCGGAGGTGACCGAGAAGGAGATCAACGCGATCCTGATCGCGACGACGCCGAACCACGGCTTCTACATCGGCGTGATCGTGCTCGCGATCTTCGCCCCCAAGGTCGCCGCGATCGGCTACCTCGTCATCGCCGTCTACGCCCTGCTGAGGATTCGCGGCGATCAGACACCACCGCCCGCACCGGCATCGACCTGACCGGCAGGCACTCCGTTCAGGACTTCTGAGGGCTCTCCCTGGCCGGAACGGCCGAACGATCAGTGCCGACCAGCTTGGCGCTCATCTTGACCGTCCTGACCGCCCCGGTCGCGCCCGCCTGCAGTGTGACCCCGACCGCGATGAGGATGATCCCGGGGATGAGGAGGACCGGCGATCCGAGCATCAGGATGCCGATCCGGCCGAGCAGGTAGGGCGGCGTGCAGACGACGGCGCTCAGCGCGCCGCCCACGGCGCCGATGGCCAGTTTGTCCCGTCGCGACCCGACGGGCTTCACGCCGATCAGACGCGCCGGCACGGCGACGTAGCAGACCATCATCACGCCGATGACGATGCTCAGCGAGATCGCGAACCACGGACTCCCCCAGCGGGTGACGACAAGCGTCGACAGGCCGAGGGCGAGCCCGACGACCGCGCCCGAGATGAAGATCGGCCTCCGATGCGCTCGGGCCTGCGCGAACGCCGGCCGGACCTCGGGGGGGCCGGGTTGAGCGATGACGAACCCGAAGACGGCGTTGAGGAAGAAGCTGGCCGCAGTGATCGCGACGACGGCGAGCACCAGCGGAATCAGGACCGGCCCGTGCAGCACGTGGAACGACTTGCCGTGGAGTACGTGGGCCTTGAGGTCCATCATCGCGATCCAGATCCACATCGCCGGCACGACCTGGACGAGCAGGAGCCGCCAATTGGAGAACAGCAGCTTGACCCCGTCGAAGACCATCACGAAGCCGCCGACCACGAACGCAAGCGGAGCGAACACGCGCCGCGAGCGGCTCAGGCGCAGGATCTGCTCCTCGACCGTCGCCTCGTCGCTGTCGCCGATGGCGCCGACGAGGCGGCGCATGCGTCCGGTCGGCGACGCGTCCGGCTCGGGGGGCTGCTCGTTCCCGTCGTGGAGGGGGTCGGACACGCGTGTGTCGCCCTGGCGGCTCACTGCTGGCACGCTACTCGAAGCGCTCGCGGCGTCTCTCGGGGCACAGGGGGCGCACCACGAGGTCGGGCGAGAAGAGCCGGTGGCGCAGTCGCGCCCTTCGCTTCGCTCCGTTTCCCTCGCACGCCCCCAGCAGATCCCACGCGCCCACGTGACTTTCGACCTATGCGACGGGCGCGACCTCAGCCTCGACTTCGGCGACGTCGATTGCGAAGCCGAGCGCGAGCATGATGTTGCTTGCCGCGGACATGACGCGCGCGGTTCCGACGATCGGAGCGACCGCGATCAGAACGTCCTGAATCTCCTCCACGCCGAATCCCATCTCGCTGGCAACGCCGAGATTGAGCAGGTACGAAGCGGGGGAGCGTCGACCGCGACGAGAGCGGCGATGCGCACCATCATCAGCGCGGCGGGATCGAGATCCGACGCCTCGACCGAGTCCGCAGTGAAGCTTGCGAGCAGATCGAGCACCGGTCTCTCTACGACTTCCTCTGTCATTTCTTTTCCTTCCCTTTGTTCCCGAAGATACCTCCGGGATCACGTTGCGACGCCGAGCGTCGCTCCAATGCCTCCATCGTCCACCAGTACGATCGGCACGCCATCGGTGCCTGGTCTGATCAGGCTGCGGCAAACGCGCAGGCGTGCCTTGGTTCAGGAATGGCCGGCGCGGAAGTGTTGCTCGGTCTGTCGCCAGCTCGCCCAGACCGGGGAGAAGACCGCGCAGACCAGCGAGATCGTGATCAGCGTGAACGCGTAGCCGAGCACGGTCAGGACGACGCCGAAGGCGCCGAACATCTTGCCGTTCGCGTTCATCGGAGCCGCGAGGAACAGCGGCGCGACGGCGACCGTGCCCCCGAGGACGAGGGAGGCGAGCAGCGCGCCGGGCAGCAGAGCGCGGAGGGCGATTTTTCGGTGGAGAAGAAAGCGCGGCACCCACAGCCAGAAGATCGTCGACGCGACCAGCCAGGCGGGCACTAGCACGACCCAGCCCATTGCGCGGAGCCCTGCAGTGGAGACGACGGCCAGGGCGCACGCCCCGCTCAGGACGAAGAAGAAGATCGTGAACAGTCCCTGATCGGCCAGCGAGCCGACCTTGATACCCCAGGCGCGGGCGTAGACGTCCTGGTAGATCTGCCCGATCCCGATACCCCACAGGAGGAAGCCGACCACCGCTGCGATCGACGCCGCGAGCGCGTTCGAGGAGGCGCTGCCGAACGTGTCGTGAACGAGACTCGGCAGTGGCCCCGTTCAGCTTCAGGTGGTCGATCAGACGCTCCGCGAACGCGTTCGTGTCGTTCCCGGAGGGGTGGAAGTAGGCGATCGTGACCAACACGACCGGTAGGACCGACAGCATCGAATAGACGGTCACCGCGCACGCCGAGCTGCGGCTTGCGGCGAAGTAGGCGCGGAACCACTGCAACGCGAGCCGGCCGAGCGGGCCATCGGCGCGTCGGGTCAGCCAGCCGTGCACCGCCTTCATCCGGCCCCGAGGAGCCGCTGGCTCGGCCGCGCTCATGCGGCGAACATATCCCAGACCGGCGGCCGAAACGCATCGCCGACTTCATCCGGTCGAGGTGGCCGACGAGATCAAGTCTGCCGCTCGAGCGGAGGCGTCGGTCTATGTCGGCGGTGGGTCGGGCTTGGTTTGGGCGCCGGGTTGCACTGTTGGGATGCCTCCGGTGAACAGCAGGGCGATGAGCGCGAAGAGCGCCATGATCGACACGGCGACGCGCAGCCCGTCGATCCGGCTCTCCTCGTTTGTCTGAACGATCGCGTCGGCTCGTCCTCGGCGGGACGTGTGCGTCGGAGAGCGCGGCCTTCAGGTCGGCGTCGGAGATGAACGGGACGCCGCCGGCGAGGCTCGTCTGTGCCTGGGCGGCGACGCGGTCGGGGACGGCAGGGTTGTTCTGGACGCCGGTGAGGAACGAGGCGGTCAGCGCGGAGATGAGGACGGCGCCCGCCAGCGCGGTGCCGATCGACGCGCCGAGCTGCGTCCCCGTGTTCTGGATTCCGCCGACCTCGCCGCTCTGCTCGTCGGGCACCGCCGACACGGTCACGGCCCCCAGCTGTGAGGCGATCGAGCCGATCCCGGCACCGGCGAGCAGCAGCGGCCAGGTGACGATCTCCGCACCGGCGCCGTAGTCCAGCAGGAAGAGCAGGAGCACGAGCCCGCCGAACATGGCGATGAAGCCGAGGCGGATGACCCGCCGCGGGTTCGCATGCGGAAACACCTTGGGGACTCCGGCGGCGAAGAGCAGCAGCATCAGCGAGAGCGGCAGCAGATGCATGCCCGTCGCGACCGCCGACAGGCCGAGTGCGACCGACAGGAACAGCGGAACGACGAAGAAGATCCCGGCCTGGACCAGGAACAGGAAGAAGAACGAGGTGACGCCGTCGCGCAACTGGATGTTCCGCAGCATCTTCGGGTCGATCAGCGCAGCCTCGCCGCGCGCGATCCGCCGGTTCTCCCACATCAGGAACAGGCCCACCACCACGCAGCCCGCGAGCACGAGCCAGATCACCGGCGAGAGCCCGAGCCACTCGGGGGCACCCGGCTTGGCCCGCACGAACCCCCACGCACCCGATTTCAGGATGCCGATCACGATCAGCCCGAGGCCGGCCGCCGACAGCCCGGTGCCGACCAGGTCGAGCTTGGCGCCTTTCTCGGGTGGTGTGTCGTTCACCCGCCGCGCCAGGGCGAGGATCACGATCACGATCAGCACCTCGCTGACGAACACCCACCGCCACGAGGCATAGGTCGTGAAGAAGCCGCCGATCACCGGCCCCACCGCAGCCGCCATCGCGCCCGCAGCCGCCACCAGCCCGTACGCGCGTGGCCGGTCCGGCTTTCCGAAGTTCGAGGCGACGAGCGCAACGATCGCCGGAAAGATCAACACCGCGCCGAATCCCTCCAGGAACGACCAGCCGATGATCAACACCGTCAGGCTGTGAGACAGCGCCGTCGTCAGCGACCCGCACGCGTAGACGACGCACCCGATCGTGAACGCCCGCTTGCGCCCGATGATCTCGCCGACCCTGCCGCCGGTGATCATGAAGGACGCCATCACCAGCGTGTACAGCGTGATCGCCAACTGAATCCCGGTCACGTCGGTCCCGACGTCCCTGGCGACGGTCGCGATCGCCGTGTTCATCACCGTCATGTCGAGCGCCATCACGAACTGCGCCGACGCCAGCGTGATCAGCACCAGACCCGAAGCCTTGGCAGCGGCGGAAGACGCGGTCGGCGCAGTCGTCACCTCGCTCAGCTCTTGCCGAGGTCGCGGAGCATCGACTCGAGACGGTCGAGGCGCTTGTCGAGATCGTCGAAGCGGGCCTCGACCCGTGCCTCATGCGTGTCCTCTTCCGTCTCCTCGGCGGCGGCACGCTCGCTCTGGGCGCGGGCGATGAACGTCGAGGTGATCGCGGCCGTGATGATCGCCAGGAAGGCGATTCCCTCGAGCATCACGAGCGCGGCGACGAGCCGGCCGGCGACGTCTTTCGGCGTGACATCCCCGTAGCCGACCGTCGTCACCGTCTGCAGCGCCCACCACATTCCGAGCCCGACGCTGGAGTACTCGTGGGGGTCGAGCACCCTGATCAGGACCCCGCCTCCGACGACGACGATCGTCGTGGCCACGACGATCACGCTTGCAGCGAGGCGAATCGAGGGCGGCTCGCGCAGGAATCTCGACAAGCGCCGCTCGATCGGGTTCGGGCGCGGCACGGCGCGAACCTTCCGGCCGGCATCGGCGACCCGTTGGCGCCGCGGGGCCGTCACCGGAACATCATCTCCCCGGCACTACCCGGCGGCGCCTGCACGAAGCGATGCTCATCTCTGCCTGAGAAGCCGATGGATCGTGCGTCGCCGGAAGTCCACGCGGTCTGGTCCCCCAATGACTGCATCGGGTTGCTAGAGGCCAGTTTCGGCTTTGACGCGGCCTGAGGCGACGGCGTCCTGGAGTGCCTTGTAGTCGCGTTCGTTCTGGTCGGCGTAGGTTTCGGCGAAGGTCGCGATTGCCTGGTCGAAGGCGTCGGATTTGCCGAGGTAGCTGGAGATCGCGACCCGGTCGCCGGAGCGGGCGTGGGCGCGCGCGAGCGTCCAGCCGCACGCTCTTCCGTACGCAGCTGCGCCCGGTGGGATGGCTGCTTCGAAGGCGAACGAGCCCTTCCAGTCTTTGAGTTGGCGCACGTAGAAGTCCCGCGGTTGCCCGTCCAGACCGGCGGCGACGTGTTGCCAGCCGAGGAAGATGTCGCTGGTCGCCTGCATCAGCCGCTGGCCGGCAACGACCCGCTGGCCGCAATTGTTGTACGCGCTCTTGCCGACGAACTGCTCCAGCACCGACGGCTGGGCTTCCTTGACCTGCAGGAAGAGCGGGTCCTGATCGTCCTTGCCAAGGAACAGCAGGATCCAGGCGCGGGTGCCGACGCTCCCGACCCCGACCACCTTGCGGGCCATGTCCGCGTACCGGAACTCTTCGATCAGATGACGGCGGTCGGTCTCGAGCGTACGCCGGTAGCCGCGGATCAGGCCGCGGATCTCGGTCTCGAACGCGTCCCGCTCTGCCTCGGTGGGGATGAGCTCATCGATCGGGACGATCAGCGGCGGGTCGCTGATGATCCGCGGCTCGCCGTCGACGATGTGGGTCAGCTTCTCGAAGGCGTCCATGCTGTCCTTCGTGCGGACCTTCGCGATGTCGGCTTCCTGCTTCTTCAGCCGCTTCGGGTCGACGCCGGCGGTGAAATCCCGAAGCGCCTGCTCGACCGACAGAGCCGCGTACCAGACCTCGAGATTGCGCATACCTGCAAAGGCCGTCATCGCCTCCCGGTAGGCGCGCACCGTGGCGAGCACGACCGTGCGCCGCTCCTTGGCGGAGAAGCCGTTCTCGCGGCCACCGATCGTGAAGCTCGCCGCCAGGCGCTTCACGTCCCATTCCCACGGGCCCGGCGCCGTCTCGTCGAAGTCGTTGATGTCGAAGACCAAATTACGCTCCGGCGAGCCGAACATCCCGAAGTTCGACAGATGCGCGTCCCCGCACAGCTGGACCCGGAGCCCCGAGTTTGGTGTGTTCGCGAGATCCGCAGCCATGATCAGCGCCCCGCCACGGTAGAACGCAAACGGTGACACCAGCATCCGGCCGTAACGGATCGGCACCAGCTCCGGAACCCGCGACACGGCTTGTTCCTCCAACAACGCGATCGGGTCGCGGCGCTTGGGAAACGCGATGTCACCCTGCGTCGAGCGCGGGATCTCCGCCCTCGCCGCCTTACCCCTTGCGGCCCGCTCGCCCGGCGTGAAGTGCGGCACCACCTTCGGCGTCGATGGCGGCGTACCGTCAGTCGGCGGAGACTCCTCTACAACCTGGCCGGACTCGACAGCGTCGGCCGCGACCGGCGCCTCCGCCGGTTCCTCGTCGGGGCGACCTACGCTGAGCTGGTCGCGCTCGGCCATGGAATCGGGAGCGAGGGAACCCGGATCGCGCGAACTCGTTGCTCTCGCCGTCGTCGATCATCTGTACTCCTTACCGCGCCACTTCAGTGGCGCTTTTGCCGGGCCTGCGTTGAGGGGCGTCTGCTCCCCGAAAGACCAGGGGGCTTTCGCTAGCCGCGCCGATCGCGTCGCCGGTCGCGTCGGTTCATCCCGGCGAGCGAGACCGGCGACAGCGGCCGGCCGAACGGGTCGATGAACAGTGCAACCGGCCCCGCCTCCTTCGGCAGCGAGCCGTCGAGGACATCGACCGAGTAGGTGAGGTCGCCGTCGTCGAGACGCGGATCCCGCAGAACGACGACGGTGTCCTCGGGGAAATCGTGCGCGGGATCGAGGTAGGACAGGACGGCGTTGGGTGGGTCGTCGGCGAAGCTGTTCTCGCCTTCGTCCCAGACGTCCACGAAGTGCTCCGACGACATGTGACCGACCTCGCGCTTGGGCCGGTCGGCGAAGTAGAGCGTCGACGGCGACAGCGTCTTGAGAGTGATCTTGCCGTCGGCGGTCGTCACTCCCTGCGCCGTTTGCACGAACAGCGACTCGATCTCCTCGAGGTGCCGCTCGGTGACCTCGGGACTCTCGGAAACCTGGCTCATCGTCTCTCCTTGGTCAAAATGTAAGAACGGGGCGAACCGGCATCAGGAACCGCTGCCCGTCAGGGAGTTACAGGCGCTCGAGCTCGCGAACGCGCTCTTCAGCTCGCCCTTCGTGTCGAGCCCCTGGAGGTCAGTGAACGTTGTCTTGACCTGCGTTCCCATCGTCGCGAGCGTGGTCGTCACCGTTGAGACGGCAGCGAGCACGCCGCTCACGCCGGAGACGCCTTTGACCGCGTCCTCGATCGTGGTCACCTCCTGCTGCAAGCTCGTCGAGAGCTGGTCGAGGGAGTCCTTCGCCTGCTGCCCGGCCTGGGTGTCGGGCTTGCCCAGCGCCTTCAGGTCGGAAGCGAGCGTCTCCGTTGCCGACTTCGCATCACCGGCCGCCGTCTGCAGCCCGCTCTTTGTCGGGTCGCTCTTCACCGAGTCGACGGCCGACTTGAGCGCCGCCTCCCAGGTCGTGATCGACGAGCAGACGCCGCTCGCCCAGGTATCGGTCGCGGAGGCACTCGTGGTCGTCGTCGTCGAGTCGCTCCCGCTCGACGAGCCACAGCCCGCCGCGACGAACGCCAACAACGCTGCGACAGCGACGAGGCTCTGTTTGCGAATGGATTTCATCGTCATGCCCTTTCGGCGGATCAGGAGGGCCGGCGTCTGTGCCGGCCCTCCTTCCCGCGATCTACGAGCTGATCGCGCCCGACACCTCGTCCTGGCGACTTCGCGATCGCCTTCTGCAGCTCGTCGTAGTCGCCCGAGTCGATCGCCTTGTTGATCCGCTTGTCCGAGTTGACGAGAGCGGCCTCGACCTTGTCCGCATACTGGTCGTCGACGACTGCCACCACGGCCGAGGATCCCGGCGGCAGGTACTGCTCGAGGTCGACGCCCATCTTCTTCTCCTCGTGCCGCTTCTTCAGCGCGCCGATCCCGGCGCCGATCCCGGCACCGATCGCGGTCGCGGCAAGCAGCGGCGGCGCAAACAGCCCAACCACGAGCCCTGCAGTCCCGCCGAGAACCGCACCGCCGGCGACGCGCCCGTCACCGTGCTCGTCCACATCGACCTTGCCGTCCGCGTCGCGATTCATCACGACCGCCCCGACGACCTGGTACTCGCCCGCGTTCTCCCCGGCCTTCAGCGCCTTGAAGTCCTCGGCGGCCGCACCGGCCTCCGAGTATGAGCCGACCACAAGGGTGAGATTGTCACCGTCCATCGCTCCTCCTCTTCTAGAACGTGTCGCCCCAGGCTCGCACCGCACCGCCGCCCGGTGGGACGTTCGAGCGCCATTCACCCAGGTGAACCGAGGTGCCCCGAGCCTCCGTGGGACTCCTGACGGTGGCGATCACCATAGGGTTGCATCGCGATGGACTACAAGAGCACGGTTTCCGACATCGTCCGCGTCGTTGAGGCAGTAGGTGCGGGAATCATGCTCGTCGGCGGATTCGGGGCGTTTCTGATCTTCCTCGTGCGGGTCTCCCAGCCCGAGCGTCGGCCCGGCTCCTACGAAGAGCTGCGCCGCAACCTCGGTCGCTCGATTCTGCTCGGCCTGGAAGTGCTGATCGTGGCCGACATCGTGCGGACGATCATCGTCGACCCGACCTACGAAAGCGTTGTCGTACTGGGCGTGATCGTCATCGTCCGGATCCTGCTGAGCTTCGCGCTCGAGGTCGAGATGGACGGCATGTGGCCCTGGAACCGCTCGCAGCGCCGGCCACCCGCCCCCCGTAGGCCAGCAGCGCGATCTGCGACGCGGTCGGGTTCGACCCTGGTCGGACGAGTGCACACTCGACGTGCGCTCGTCGAGGCCAGGGAGGCGATCTTTGCGGCCGCCATCTTGAGAAGACTCAAGCTGCCCGGCCGTGTCCAGCGTCGTGCACGAGGACGGCTGGCCGCGCCGGGGACTACATCGCACATACCAACGTCATCATCGAGCCGCGGAGCGTTCATCCGGTGCGGGTGATGCCGCGCCGCGAGGGCCCGATGATGCTTTGCCGCATGAGCCCGCGCGGCATCGAAGTCCGGCGAACCCTCGCCGAGCAGGCGCGCAGTGCTGCGTTCGCCCGGCACATGGGCAACGCCGCCGCCGTAGCCGTGTACTTCGGGCCCCCGACCACGGGACTCCCGGCGTCTGTGCGGCTGACGCGTGCGTTCGTCCTCCGGCGGCGCGTGCGCCTCGCCTTCCAGAGCGCTGACACGAAGCGCAAGCGGCACGACCTGATGAAGGGTGCGCTCGCGGTCGCCGCCCTGGGTGCGCTTGCGCTCGCGTTTGGGCCCCGACGACAACCGCCCGCGGAGACTCCTTAGGCCGCTTGGCCGCGGACGTTCCGAGGTCACGGGTGGACGGCGGGGCTTCCGTCAGGGCGACGCCAGGTAGGTCAGCAAGCGGCTGTGCACCTCGGCGAGGCGCGTGAGCCTCTCCTTACTCGCCCCGATGTCCTTGGGCCCGGGCTGCTGTTGATTGTCACGCGGTACCGGCGGCACCGTCATGGCACAGGGTCTCCACGAGGACGATCTTGTACCCCCGGCACCGGGGACGAGGTCGGCA
>CAWBSE010000002.1:0-345986 GCA_963791425.1 uncultured Actinomycetes bacterium | reverse complement strand
ACCCGCGTCACCGCCGTCACCGGATGGCCGTGCGAACCCAGGTCTCCAGGACCGCTCTGCTCGAGCTGCAGGCGAGCTCGTGGTAGACCGCTTGTAGCCGGAGACGCGCCGAAGGCCGCTAGGGTCGTTTCTGGAGCGGCAGCGGCCGGTGCCGCAGCTGGTCTTCAAAGCCGCTCGTAACTGTCCTCGGGAGTACCGCGGAGTTCCGCTGGTCCGCTCCGTCCGTCTCGGGACGTGCGCTGCGTGCCTCGACGTTCCGGTGGTTCGCGTTTGTTCCGGCTGGTCCCGGTAGACGGCGTGTAGATGGGATCCACGCCGGCATAGCCGTACGTCTGGGAGCCCAGCAGGGACACGGCCCGGTGAGAGAGGGGGAGCCAGCCAGCCTCCGGGAACGCGTGCAGCTTACAGCCGCCTAACAGCCAGCGGGCATGCTTCCGCGATGCGCGTGCGGGCGGTAGCCGTCGGTCTCGTCGCTCTGGCCGCCGCCGTGGGGCCCCCGGGGCATGCGGCGGCCGCCGGGCGCACGCCCGTCGTGCCCTCGCTCGACCCGGCCGGAACCGCGAAGCTCTGGCAGCAGCTCGTCGAGCACCCGCGGCCGCTGCGCTCGGCCGCCCAGGCCGCCTGCCGACCGCTGCGCGGCATCTTCTACGCACAGGCAGACTGGCTCCGGCTGGCGACGAAGCTCGCGGCCCAGGCGTCGCCCTGCGCCCAGTACTACATCTCCGTGCCGCCGCTCGCGGCGAGCAAGACGACGCTGCGGAATGGCGAGGCCGCGAAGATCCGCGCGCTCGGCCCGAACATCCGCGCGCTCGCCGAGATTAGCTGGAACGGCTGGAAGGCCTGGGTGACGCAGAACAACTCGACCTGGTTCGAGGCCGGAGTAGAGGCTCGGCGGCGCATGGCCGCGGCCGGCTTCGACGTCTCCAGGGGGGACACGTGGGCGGTGAACGAGTTCCCCTCGTCTGTCCGCGTTCCCAGCGCCGACCGTCAGAACGCCCGGGAACTCGTCCGCGGCCTGTACACGGGCGACAGCGGCCCGTCGGTGAAGGGGACCGTCTTCATCGTCGGCGTCGGCCAGGCGGTGGCGGACACCACGCCTTACCAGACCAACCTGCAGAACTGGCTCGGCGACGCAGCCTTCTGGACCGACATGAACGCCTACGTCGCCGACTGGTCGCAGGAGGTCTACGGCGACTACCGGAAGGTCGCCGTGCCCGGGACGACACCGCAGCAGCGCCGTGACTACCTGAACGACTACCTCCAGCACCAGATCGCCCTCGCCCGCGTAGCCCCGCCCGTGGTCGAGCCGGGGCGGACGTTCCTCCAGACCACCTCCAGCCCGCTCGCGAACGCCGCGTGGTCGTGGGCGACCGGCTACGGCTGGACGGCGATCCCGTTCGACCAGATGGAGTCGTTCGTCTCCGAGCAGATCTACGCCCTCCGCTCGTTCAGCGCGATGACCGGGCAGCCGCAGGACCACTGGGGCTTCGCCTGGGCACCGCGGAACTCGGGCCTCACGAACGCGGACTTCGTCTCCCAGAGCGGAGCGATCCTCGACCGGCTCGCGGCCTCGATCCGGGACTCGGGACAGCAGACCCACCCGTCCGACCCGGGGATCGAGGCCTGCGACGTCTCCTGTGCCGGCGACTGGCCGGGTGCGACCTTCACGGAGGTCTGGAAGTCCTTCCGCACCTGGACGCAGCCCGTGCTGACCTTCGGCAGCCCGCCGCAGACGATCGCGGCCGGGGCGCCGTCGGGCCCGATCTCGCTGACGCTGCTGAACGCGACCGGCGCAGTCCAGCCCGCACAGACGACCGTCGGCATCGCGCTCGCCTCCAACTCCCCCAAGGGGCAGTTCTCGCTCGCTCCGACCGGACCATGGACCCCGACCCTGCTGCTGTCGATTCCCGCAGGCGAAGTCCCGGCGGGACCCTTCTACTACCTCGACACGAGAGCGGGAAGCTCGACCATCACAGCCTCTGCGGCCGGGGTGACGAGCGGGACCCAGTCGGAGACGATCCTTCCCGGCGCGCCGATCTCGCTGAAGGTGACCGCGGGCGCCCGCACGGTCGCTGCGGGCGGCACGACGTCGCTGAGCGCGATCGGGGCCGACCAGTACGGCAACGCCGTGCTCGTGACCACGAATTGGACGGTCGATCCGGCGGCGCTGGGTACGGTCCAGCCGCGGGTTGCCGCGACGGCCACGTTCACGGGCGGCCCGAAGGGCGGCCGGGGAACGGTGACTGCGACCGGCGCCGGCCTCACCGCGTCCGCCCCCGTCACGGTCGCACCCGGCCCGCTCCGGGTGGCCGGGATTCGCTATGGCATCGGCGCCGGCAAGACGTTGCTCGTCACCGTCTCGCTCGTCGATGCCCGCGGCCGGCCCGTCCCGAACGCGTACGTCTCGGTGCTCGTCCGCCGCCGCGGCTACCCGTTCTTCACAGGGCGCGGCACGACGCTCGGCAACGGTCGCAAGACGTTCCCTGTCCGCCACCTGAAGGGTTGCTACCGGACGACGGTCGTGCGGACGAACGCGAACGGCTACCGCTGGGACGGCGTCACGCCGGTCAACAGGTTCTGCAGGTAGCGAACCGTCACCCGGCTACCCGTGCACTAGGGCATAGCCCGTGCTGGGGCACCAACGAAGACGCGCCGGGCGTAGAGCAACTGCGGGTTTCCAATCACGACTCGTCGACTAGGGCTGGACTGACGCTGCCGTCCGGCCCCACCCGGAGGGCCGTTGACGGCGCAAGCCGGGGCCTCGGACCGGGTACCTCCCGGGCGCGCACGGCGTCCGAGGTAAGTCTCCGAGGCTTCCGTGTGGCTTCCCTCGGCCTCGTGACCATCGAGGCGGGTTCGGGGCCGTTCAGGCAGGAGCAGGGTCCGGGAGGCCTCGGAGCGGCCGAGCCGGGACCTGCACCCCCGACGGGTCGCCGACCCGGCGCTCCGGCTAGTCGAGGCCGGCCTCGAGCCATATCGGGCAGATGTGGCGTCCGTAGTCGCCGCCCGAGCTGACGTGGATCGCGTGGTAGTGCTCGTCGATGACGAAGTCGCCGCCGGGCCGCTCCTGGAGCGGGTACTTCTTCTGCCCTCCGGGGACTGGGACGAACGCGGACACAGACGCCGGGTCGTTTCTGTCCCTAGGAAGTTTTCACACGCGGCACCGCTTCGGGGCGGGTGCGCAGTGAACGGGAAGGTGACCGTGCCGCCGTGGAGCTCAGGCCACGACCACCGCGCCTACTTGACCCACATCTGGTCGAGGAGCGCGCCCCACTGCGGGTTGTACTGGTAGTTGCCGACGCGACGGGAGACGAAGTCCGTCACCTTCACATTGTACATGGCAATCCACGGGGCCTGGTCGGTGATGTCGCGGTCGATCTTGCGCCACAGTTGCGATGCCGCCTGAGGATCGCTGGTCTGCAGCGAGCGGGCGCGCGCGATCTCGGCGTCGATGCGCCGGTTACAAAACTCCGCGAGGTTCAGGTTGTCAGCCGAGTGGGGATGGAAGGAGGCGCATGTGAGCAGCTCGTTGAAGAAGTTGGACGCCGACAGGTAGTCCGCGTACCAAATATTTCCGGCGGTCTGGGTCTTCGACCGTGAATCGAATGTGACCTTTTGGTACCGCGAAAACGGGAGCACCTCCAGGCGAGCGCCGTAGCCGAGACTCCGAAGGGTCGAGACGACGAGGGCGGCGTGCCTCACGAAGCGTTCTGCGGCGCCTATCCGGACGATCACCGGCTGTCCACGGGTGCCTGACGCAGCGACGAGCTCCCGGGCCTTCGCGAGATCGGGGCCCGTGTAGGCACCGTCGGGACGAGGGTCGATCGTGTAGGGGCAGTACCGCTGGTAGCCGTCGGAGTTCGGCGGTAGTACCTGGCAGGTCGGTTGTGAGAATCCGGGACCTCCGTTGAGCTCGACTTGACGATTGCGGTCAATAGCGAGATTGACGGCTCGCCGCACCCTGACATCGTCGAACGGGGGCACCCTAGTGTTGAGGAAGAAGTAACCGGTATTCGTCTGCGGATTGGACTGCAGCTGGCCCGCGTACCGGCTCCGGAACGCCGGGGACGGGGGCACGAACTGACTCAGGTCGGCCGCCCCGCGCTCGACGGCGCGGAGCTGCGCCCGGGGCGACTCGGCGACCGTCAGGACGATCTCGTCCGGGTAACCGCTCGGCTGTGCGGCCGCCGACCACTGGTGGAATTGCGGGTTGCGAATGAACCGGACGCCGCGCTTCGCGTTGTAGCTCGCGATCATGTACGGACCGGTCGCCGGCAGCGGCAGCCGCGCCGTCAACGGCGTGGCGGCGGGAACGGCGAAGGCTGCCGGAAGCGTCAGTTTGTGCAGGAAGTCCGGGTCCGGTGCGATCAGATGGAAGGTAACCGTGTTCGAGGCGGGATCGGCCACGATTCCCTGCGAGAGATCGCAGCGCTTCGGACTCTTGGCGCACTGGCCGGCACCGACGATCCCGCTGTAGTAGAAGGCTGTGCCTCCGTGCTTCGCCACGGACCGCTCGAGAGCGCGGCGGAAGTCTGCCGGACGGACGAGCGCCCCGGTCGAGTAGTGGATTCCCGGGCGCAACTGGAACGTGTACGTCCGGCCGCCGTCGCTGGGAACCGGAAGCGAGATCGCGAGGTCGGCCACGAGGTGGCCGCCGTCGCTGCCGCCGACACGCCTGTAACCGGTCAAGCCATCGTTGGTCAGGATCATCGAAGCTGGCCCAAAGTAGGCGAGGGCCGGATCGATCGAGTCGAATGAGGCGGTTTCGAGCACGGTCAGCGTGCCACCGCGGTGGCCGAGCCCGGACGCTCTGACGGCCACGTAGATCGCATTCCCGGCCATTGCGACCCCTTCGGGCCGGTTCGCGGTCTTGAGGGTCTGTACGACACTGTTCTGAGCCGGGTCGATGCGAGACAGCGTGCCGGCGCGCTCGTTGCTGACCCAGACGGTGTTGCCGGCAATGGCGATACCGGCCGGGGTGTCGCCGACTGGAATCACCTTCACCACTGAGCCCACCTTGGGGTCGATCCGGGACACGGTCCCATCGAGGGCATTCGCGACCCAGGCTGACCCGGGGCCGACGGCGATCGCGCTCGGCCCATTTCCGACCCCGATCGGCGGCAGCACCGTCCCCGTCTTGCTGTTGATCCTCGTGACGCTGTTGCCGGTCTCGCTCACCACCCACACCAGGCCGTCCCCGACCGCGACCGAGTCCGCGCCATCCACGACCGGGACCGTCTGCACGACCCGATCGACGGCGGGGTCGATCCGCATCAGCGTCCGGTCGCTCGAGTTCGCGACCCACACCGAGCCCGCACCGAACGCGATTCCGGTCGGCGCGTTTCCGACCTGCAGCGTGTCGACGACCGTGCCGTTGTTCTGGTTCGGATCGATCTTCGAGACCGTGCCGTCGAGGCCGTTCGCGACCCAGACGAACCCACCTCCGACCGCGACACGTACAGGGCCGCTGCCGACCTGAATCGTCTGCACGACTGCATTCGTCTTCGGATCGATCCTGGAGACGCTGTGAGCGTCGGCGTTCGTCACCCAGATCGCCCCTTCGCCGAACGCGACCGACCCCGGCGACGTCCCAACCGGGATGGAGCCGACGATGCGACCCTTCGAGGCGTCGATCGCGCCGACCGCGTTCGCGTCGACTCCGGCTAGCGCCTCGGAACCGCTCGGGCCGCCGCCGAGCGCAAACACCGGAATCGCGATCGCGGCGCTGATCACACCAGCGAGCGCCGCGAGCAGGATCGCACGGCGGCGCAGCGAACGCGGCTTCGCGACCTTCTCGGCTCTGAGCGGTGGGAAGTCGGTCTGCAGTTCCTCGATATCGAGCTGGTAGAGCACTTCTGGACGGTCGATGTCTTTGAGCCGGTAGGTGCCGAGTTCGCGTACGGAAACGCCTCCGACCTCGTCTGCGACCAGCTCGCGGGTGGCGTTTGAGAGCAGCACTTGGCCGCCGTGGGCGGCTGCTCCGATCCTCGCCGCACGATGTACGCCCAGCCCGACGTAGCCCTGCTCTTCGACCAGGGGCTCGCCCGTGTGCAGGCCCATGCGCACGCGCACCTGGGCGCCCTCTGGCCATTCGTGTGCGGCCAGGGCTCGTTGCGCGGCGACGGCGGCTCCGAGAGCCGCGTTGGCGCGGGCGAAGGCGAAGAAGAACGAGTCTCCCTGGTTGTCGATCTCGCGCCCTTGGCGTTCCTCGGCGGCGGCTCGCAGGATGCGCCGCTGGTCGGCGAGAACTGTGCTGTAGCGATCCCCGAGCTGCTTGAGCAGCCGCGTCGAGCCTTCGATGTCGGTGAAGAGGAAGGTGACGGTGCCGCCGTGCAGTTCAGACGTGGCCATCCTGCCGGGAAGCGTCCACGCCTGCTTGGCTTGTGTCAAATCCTGCGTGACCGAAGAATCCTGCACGGGTTCGATCATTCAGTCGGCAGGGGCGAGAAGCCTCGCCTGCCCGAGTGTTCGGGAATGTCCCTTGAACTGTTGTCGCCTTCTGGTGGGATCACGACGTAAGCGGCGCTAGCACGATCGTGACTCTTGCAACTCATCCCGCGTAGGGGTAGGGTCGTCCGCATACCTCCTTCGATGCTGGTCGGAAGGCGCCGGTTTCGGAGTCGCGTCACTTACGACAGGGGGGGGACGGTCGGTGCGATCCAGCATCGGAAGGAACACGATCTTCGTGGTCGGATTGGCGGTCAGCCTGCTGCTTGCAGCATGCGGATCGGGTTCGTCGAATAGCAACAAGGTGATGGCGGTCGCCGCTGGCTACCGCCACACGTGCGTGCTGACCGGCGCCGGCGGGGTGAGATGTTGGGGTGCCAATGAGAGTGGCCAGCTCGGGAACGGAACAACGACCGATAGCTCGAAGCCGGTCGGTGTGGTCGGTCTGGCAGGTGGGGTGACTTCGATCGCGGCGGGTGGACACCACAGCTGCGCGGTCACGGCCGCTGGTGGGGTCGAATGCTGGGGTCTAAACGATGGCGGTCAGCTCGGCAACGGTACGCAGTTCGACAGCCTCACCCCGGTCAAGGTAAAGGGCCTTGCGGGCCGGGTTGTCGCCGTTACGGCGGGGGCCGGTTGGACCTGTGCCTTGACAAGCGCAGGGGGCGTCAAGTGTTGGGGCTGGAATTTCTACGGCCAGCTCGGCAACGGGACGATCGGCAACACCACCAGCACGCCGACCGACACGTCTGGTCTCACCAGCGGCGTCTCTTCGATCAGCGCGGACAGCCTCCATGCCTGTGCGCTCACCACTGTGGGCCAGGTCAAGTGCTGGGGCTCGATCACATCGGACCAGTTGCCTCAGGGGAAGACAACCAGCAACATCCCCGTCGCCGTCTTGGGCCTTGGGAGCGGCGAGACCGCCGTCAGCGCCGGAGGTAACCATGCCTGCGCGATCACCAGCAGCCACGGGATCAAGTGCTGGGGGGCCAACGGCGAGGGCGAGCTCGGAAACGGCTCCAAGACCGACAGCGAAACCCCCTTGAATGTCTCAACCCTTGGAAAAGGGGTGACCGCACTAGCGGTTGGCTCAACGTACGACTTCCTCTCCACCCATACCTGTGCGCTGACAAGCGCTGGCGGGGTGATGTGCTGGGGTCCCAACAACTATGGCCAGCTCGGAAACGGCTCCAAGACAGACAGCAGTCGGCCCGTCGAGGTCTCGGGCCTGACCAGCGGGATCACTGCCATCGCGGTCGGGGGCTCGCACACCTGCGCCCTCACAAAACAACGAGGGCTGAAATGTTGGGGCAACAACTCGAACGGGCAGCTCGGGAACGGCTCGTTGACCAACAGTCCAACCCCGGTTGCTGTCGTGGGCTCCTGACGTGTCAGAGACTCACCGGAGTTCCCCGAGTCATGCTGACCGAAAGTCCCCGCCTGGATCGGTGCCCGTTGCCTCCTGCTCGGGCTTCGCATCCTGACCTGCTGTGATCCGGCCCTCGTGGGAACCACGGCTACTCGTTGTCGCAGAATGCGGAAAGTGCGACAGCCGAACCGTCGTGGTCGAGTACCCCGACCGCGCGTTCAGGCGATAGCCGCGTGCCGTGCGCGAGTGTTCAGAAATGTCCGTTGAGCAATGGCGCTGAGCTCGGGGCTCGCCGGGCGGTGGGGGCGCTCACGGACAGAAGGGGTCGGGGTAAGGTCTCGCGCTCAAGTTCGCAATGATCTGGGGCGGTTAGTTCCAGGCGACAAGCGAGGAGGCAGCATGGCCGCGTATTTCGTTGTGATGCAGCAAGTCGACGACACCGACCGGTACCTCAACGAGTACGTGCCTAGGGTGATGCCGTTCCTGGAGAAGTACGGCGGGGAAGTGCTGGCGGCAGGCTTCGAGGGTGAGGCGCTCGAGGGTGAGCCCCCGAACTCCACCATCGTGATCCGGTTTCCCGACGCCGGGGCAGCCCGGGGTTTTCTCAACGACCCCGACTACCAGCCGGTGAAAGAACTCCGGTACAGCATCACGTCGCGGGGACAGACGGTGGTTGTGCCCGAGTTCATGCCGAACAGGTAACAACCTGCCTTCGTCCATCTCCAAGGACCAAGGCTTAGTGCGGACACGCCTTGCACGCGGACAGGCTTAGTTGGGCCCTTCGACACCGTCCAGCACAGCAAGACTGAGGTGGGCCAGCGTTCGGGAATGACCCCTGAGCCGTAGGTTCATACTCCGAGCGTGCAGGAACGAGGGGCCAAGGCCGGCGAGGTCAGCCGCAGGATCGTTCTCCGAACGGCACGGTTGATCCTGACTCGGATGACACCCCTTGACGAAGCCGAACACGCAGCAGCGTCGGGGGATCCCGCTGCCGCGTTGCGCGACACGCGAGCCGCTGAGGTGCAGTGGCGCGAGTACGGCTTCGGCCCTTGGGCGATCCGGGATCTACGAGACGAGGGTTTCCTCGGCGGCGCAGAGCTGCGCTTTGCCGGGGATGGCATCGAGGGGATCGCCCCGGACGAGGTCGAAGCGGGTTGGTGGGTCACCAAGGAACGGCGCAATCAAGGGATCGGCAGCGAGGCGATGCACGCCGCGATTGGCGACCTCTGGGATCGGACCGACGCCGAAAGCATTACGGCCTACATTGAGGAGGGTGACAACGCGGCGTCGCGCCAACTGGCGGCCAAGCTCGGATTCGTGGTGCGTGGCCAGGGTCGCGGTCGCTCGGGTGAACCGATGACGGTGTACGAGCTTCGGCGAGACGTCTGGCAACGACGCGGAGGCTGAGGCCGAAGGCTGAGTTCCTCCACAGTTGCCTGCGCGAGCGTCCTCTTCCTCGACCTTGTACCCCCGGAACCGGGGACGCGGTCGGCACCCGCGTCACCGCCGTCACCGGATGGCCGTGCGAACCCAGGTCTCCAGGACCGCTCTGCCCGAGCTGCAGGCGATCTCGTGGTAGACGGCTTGTAGACGGAGAGCCGCCGAAGGCCGCTAGGGTCGTTTCTGGAGCGGCAGCGGCCGGTGCCGCAGCCGGTCTTCAAAACCGGTGAGGCGTGGTAACCCCACGCTGGGTAGGTTCGACTCCTACGCCGCTCCGTTAGCCGCCTTCGGCGTGTCTGCGCCGTTGATCCGTTGCATGCTCGGTCGAGTTTTCAGCGGGCGGTGGTTGGCGAGTAGGGCGGTTGAGCGGGTCTATTCGGTCTTGGACAGTCACATGACGATCGAACAGCACCAAGGTTCGCGTCGCAAGCACGATCGCCGATCGAGTCAGACGACTCCCAAGGTCTCTTTGGACAATGTCCGCCATCTGCCATCCGACCCGAGCCTGTTCGAGAGATTCGTCGCGTCGGCCGTTGCGCGAAGCTTGACGCGCCGACTGGACGGGGCAACTCGGGGGCAACCAAACCCACTGAGAACCACCGAAACCTGGGGCCTCTTGAATCGCTCGGCACCACCTAAATCAGCCGTTTCTCCAGCTAGACCGAAACCGGCCGAGACCTCGCACTCCGTCTTTTAATCCCAAGGTCGCAGGTTCGATCCCTGCCCGGCCGACAATAGAGCCCTTTTCCGGTCACCGACGCCCCAAAGGCATCGCTCGAATCGTCCGCTCGGGGTGATGCACCGCCGGCCCGAGGGCTGAAGATGATAGGCCTATGGAACCCGACAATCGCCCCGGTGCCAAGAAGGAGGGTGCTCGGGCCGTGACGGATCGTGAGCGCCTGGTGGCGCGCTTCGCCGCGTGGTTTGCGTTGTTGGCGGCTGCCGGTGTGGTCGCGGCGCTCGTGGTGCTGGTCGTACGGAACGTCGTGACGTTGTTGTTCGTGCTCGCGGCGGTGTCTGTTGCAGCTGCGCTCGGTTGGGTCGCGCTGACGCGTCGTGGGACGATCCGACTCGTCGCCGTCGGTCTTGCGGTCGCCGCGCTCGTCGGCGTCGCGGTGGCGATGGTCATCCGGGGCGCGATCGACGAGCTTGTGGTCTTTCTGGCGGCGGGTGCCGTGTTTGCCGTGGCGACCCGCCACGCGATCCGCTGGTCGAGGCGGCAGGAACTGCCGGTGGTTCGACCCCTCGCGCGTGCCGAGAAGGCGGTCCTCCTGATGAATCCCCGATCCGGCGGCGGGAAAGTGGAGCGGTTCGACCTCGCCCTGGAGGCGAAGCGGCGAGGTATCTCAACCGTCACGCTCGGGCCGGGTGACGATCTGCTGGCACTGGCACGGGAGGCCGCCCGCTCGGCCGACGTGATCGGGATGGCCGGCGGCGACGGCTCTCAGGCAATCGTCGCCCAGGTCGCCATGGAACACGACATCGCGTTCGTGTGCGTGCCTGCCGGGACACGAAACCACCTCGCCCTGGACCTCGGACTCGACCGCGACGACGTCGTCGGAGCGCTCGAGGCGTTCGCCTCGCCGGTGGAGCGCGTGGTCGACCTCGCCTTCGTGAACGATCGGGTCTTCGTGAACAACGTCTCGCTCGGCGTCTACGCCCAGATCGTCCAGTCCGAGGCGTACCGGGACGCGAAGCTCGAGACGACGGGAAAGATGCTGCCCGAGCTGCTCGGACCGAACGCCACGCCGTTCGATCTTCGCTTCCTCGGCCCTGACGGTCGGACAGAGCGCTCCGCGCAGCTGCTGCTCGTCTCCAACAACCCGTATGTGCTCAACACGCTCGTCGGGGCAGGCTCACGACCGCGGATGGACACCGGACGCCTCGGCATCGTTGCGATCGAGATCACGAGCACGGCTCAGGCGGCGAAGTTCGCGTCGCTCGAGGCAGCGCTGCAGGTCCAGCGGTTCGAGGGGTGGAGCGAATGGTCGGCCGACGAGTTCCGCGTCGATTCCAGCTCACCCGTCGCAGCCGGTATCGACGGCGAGGCGGTCGTCCTCGAGCCGCCACTCCGGTTCAGCATCACCCCGTCGGCCCTGCGCGTCCGCCTCCCGCCCGCGGCCGCCGGCCTGTCGCCGGCGGCCCTGCGGCCGAGCCTCAGCGGCTCGTCGCTCCGCGAGCTCTGGGAGATCGCGACCGCCCGCCGCTGAGGTTCCGGCTGCGACGAACGCGATGCCTCCGACGGAGACAACCACTACCCCGGGCTCCCCGGCGCAGCGGGAGCGGTACTTCGCCCACCCGCGCCGCGCACTTTGGATCGGAGCGGCCCTACTGGCACTCGTCGCGCTCACCGCGCTCCTCGTTCCGTCCGAGCCGCTCGCCCTCGAGCGCACCTGGCTGGAAGCGATGCAGGACATCCAGACGCCCGTCCTGAAGAACCTCGCGCTCGTCTTCAACTGGCTCGGACGCGGCATCGGCCGGGCGCTCTCGATCGCCGCGATCGGCATCGTCCTCCTCGTTGCACGCCGGTGGCTCGGGCTGCTCGCGTTCGCCGTCACGGAGACGATCACACCCCTGATCTCGTCGCTGCTCAAGGCGCTCGTCGACCGCCCGCGCCCGCCCGACGGGCTCGTCCACCCGGCCGGTGCGTCCTTTCCTTCCGGCCACGCCGCCTACGCCGGTGCGACGTGCGTCGCGCTCGTTCTCCTCTTCACCGCGCCCGGGCCACGGCGCCGTCTGTGGTGGACGATCGCGGCCCTGGGTATCGCCGGCATGGCCTGGAGCCGAACCTACCTGCAGGTGCACTGGCTGATCGACGTCGTCGCCGGATCGCTGCTCGGCATCGGCGTCGCTCTCGTGACATTCTCGGCCGTCCAACAACTCTGGCGAGGCTGTCAGAGCTCCCGCTCGTCGCCCTCCGACTCGAGTCCGGTTTCGCGCCGGTAGGCGTCGACGGCTGCCGCGACCGTCGGGAAGAAGTGGTTCGGGTCGATCGTCCTGGTGAGCTCGTACCGCTCGATCTTCCGACGAACGGGATCCTTCATCTCGGCGAAGACGAGTGACACACCCGCCGCGTTGATCCTCTGGTCGAGGTCTTCCAGCATGTCGGCCGCCGTGGTGTCGACGTCCGTGATCGGCTCGGACGCGACGATGATCCAGGTCGGCGGTGGATTCGCGGAGGCGAGCCGCCGGATCTGATCGCGGAACGTCCGGGCATTCGCGAAGAACAGCGGCGCGTCGAAGCGAAAGACGACAAGCCCGGGCAGCACCTCGGCGTCGGGATAGCTGCGGAGGTCGTGGTAGCCCGGAAGGCCGTCGACGCGCCCGAGGACAGTCTGGTACGGCCACCATGCACGACGGAACACGCTTATCACCGACAGTGCGACCGCGATCGCGATGCCGGCCAGCACGCCGAGCAGGGCGACGCCGAGGAAGGCCGCGATCGAGAGCGCGAAGTCCCCCCGCCGCTGCTGCCAGAGCCGTCGCGTTCCGGAAATGTCCGCGAGTGACAGGGCGGCTGCGATCACCACGGCCGCCAGGGTCGGCTGGGGGAGGTTCTTCATCAGCCCCGGCAGAAAGAGGAGCATGAGGACGATCGTCAGCGCTCCCACGAGCCCGGTGACCTGGGTCCTCGCGCCGGACTGCTCTGCCACCGCCGTCCGCGAGCCGCTGGTGCTGACCGGGAACCCCTGGAAGAAGCCGGCGGCGATGTTCGCGGCGCCGATCCCGACCATCTCCTGGCTACCGTCGACGTCCTGGCCGGTACGTTCGGCGAAGGCCGATGCCGTCGAGATCGTGTCGGCAAGCGCGACGAGGGCGATCCCTAGAGCGCCCCCGATCAGCAGCGGAACGTCGGATGCCTTGATATCGGGCACCGTCAGCGGTGGGAAACCTTGGGGCAGCGTTCCGACGAACGTGACTCCGTGGCTCGCCAGGTCGAACAGGCTCGTTGCGAGTATCGAGGCGACTACCGCCACGAGGATGGCCGGAATCTTCGGAAGAAACCGCTGGAGAACCAGGATCACGGCGAGTCCGAAGACGCCGACGACGAGCGCGGCCGTCACCGTCTTGCCGTCGGCGACGCCGTCCACGAATGCCTTTGTCTCTGCGCGCAGGCCGTTTGCATCGACGGAGAACCCGAACAGCTTCGGCAACTGACCGACCACGATCGTGACCGCCAGGCCGTTCATGTAGCCGATCATGGTCGGCTTCGACAGCAGGTCCGCGACGAATCCCAGTCCGAACGCTCCCCCGACGGCCATGAAGGCACCGACGAGCAGCGCGAGCATCGAGGCGAGAGCGACCGCGCGTTTCGGGTCGCCGCCGGCGACGAGAAGCGGGAGGATCGTGGCGGCGATCATCGGCCCGAGCGACGAGTCGGGTCCGAGCACGAGGATCCTGGACGGCCCGAAGACCGCGTACCCGAGCAGGCAGAGGATCGACGTGTACAGCCCGGTGATCGCCGGAAGTCCGGCCAACTCGGCGTACGCCATCCCCTGCGGGACGAGCAGCGTCGTCAGGACCAGACCCGCGACCACGTCGCGCGAGGCCCAGCCGATCCGGTACGACGCGAGCATCCGGAAGCCGGGCATCACAGACCATCGCCTGTCGGAACTCTTCACGGCCCAATGCTGCCAGCCGCAGAGCATGGGCATCCACCGCTCCGCTCCACACACGCGGAAGGTTGCCGGAGAGCAAGATGTCGCCGGTGAGCAGGGATACCGCCGGAGATCGATCGCGGCTCTCGACGGTTCTCCGGCGGCCCGCTGCCGTGGTCGGGAAGCTCGCTCGGGTCGTCGCCGAGGCGGTCCAGCGGTTCTTTGCCGATGGCTGCCCGCAGCACGCGGCAGGAATCGCCTACCGGGTGCTCTTCTCGATCGTGCCGCTCGCGATCGTGCTCGTCTCGATCTTCGGGCTCGTGCTGCAGAACGACGCCGTCCGCCAAGACGTCGTGAACGCGATAGTCGACGCGCTGCCCGTCTCCGTGGCGGGCAGGAAGGACGTCGAGCAGGCAATCACGGCGATCGCGACCCCGGCGAGCGCAGCCGGACTCGTCAGCCTCGCGGTCTTCGCGTGGGCCGCGACCGGAATGATGGCGGCGATTCGGCGGGGCCTCGAGTCCGCGCTGAGCGTTACCGAGTCGCGGCCGATGGCACGCGGCAAGGCGATCGACCTGCTGCTGATCGTCGGCGCCGGGATCCTGGTACTCATGACAGCCGGGCTCGCAATGATCGGCGAGTTCGCGCAGCGGGCATCGGGCAGCATCGCCTCTGCCCTGGACCTCGGCGCCGACACGTTGGCCGGTGGACTGCTACGCGTGGCGTGGTTCGTCCTGTCCATTGCGGTCGTGATGCTGCTCTACAGGTTTGTCCCGGCCCGAGGCCTGCGCTTCCGGGACGGACTGGTGGGAGCGGTCGTCACCGCGGTGCTGCTGCAGGCGATCTCGCTCGCGTCGGGCTTCATCTACGACCGGACGACGAAGCTCAGCGTCGTCTACGGCTCCCTCACGGCAGCGCTCGTCTTCCTCTACTCCATCTACCTGTACTCGTCGGCACTACTCCTGGGCGCAGAGGTCGCGGCCGCCTGGTCACGGCCCCCGTCCGACGACGGCACACCGATCCTCACCCAGATGAAGCGCGCGGCGCTCGGCCTCTTCATCAAGCAAGACCCACCGAAGCGAAATTCACAGCCCGGGCCGGGCGGCGGATGCTCCTAAAGGAATGAAGTTGTCCCCAACCCCCTCGGGGGCGACGTCGGTGATCCACTCCGACAAGACCCGTGCGTTCACCGTGTGACGCAACTAGCCAGGTCTCCGTCGAACCCGGTTCAGCTCGCCGTATCGTGGAGGGCGGTCCGTCGACGAGTGACAGGCGCAAGGGGAGGTAGGTGTCAAGCCGCGCTGTAGCCAAAGGAGCAAGCGCCGCAGGGGCCGAAACGGCGAAGGGCAGCGGCCTGCTGGCGATCCTCCTCGCGATGGCGATGTTCGTGCTCGTCGTCGACACGTCGCTGATGAACGTCTCGATCTCGGCGGTGGTTCATGACCTGAACACGACCGTCAGCGGTGTCCAGTCCGCGATCGCGCTCGAGGCGCTCGTGTCGGCCTCGTTCATCCTGATCGCCAGCAAGGTCGGTGACCTGATCGGGCGAAAGCGGGCGTACGTGCTCGGCCTGCTGGGCTACGCGATCGGCGCCCTGGCGATGACGCTCGCGCAGAACCTGATCACGATCATCATCTTCTGGGCGATCCTCGGGGGCCTCGGCGCGTCGCTTCTGCTGCCGGCGATGCAGTCCCTGATCCACGGGAACTTCGAGGGCGCGGCCCGGAAACGGGCCTACGCGCTGGTCGGCGCCGCGGCCGCGATCGCCGCGGCGATCGGGCCGCTGCTCGGCGGTTTCGTCACCACGTATCTGTCGTGGCGCGTCGGCTTCCTGCTCGAGGATCTGATCATTCTCGGCGTCCTCTGCGGGATCAAGCTCGTCAAGGACGTCCCCTACACGGGGTCCCGCGAGGTCGACTGGACCGGTGCGGTTCTCTCCGTCGTCGGCATGGGCGGCCTCGTCCTCGGGATCCTCGTCTGGCAGGAAGGCGGCGAGGCGGTCGGCCTGTTGATGGCACTCGGCGCAGTGGGGCTCGCGCTCCTTGCCTGGTGGCTCGTCCGCCGGAAGCGGCAGGGGAAGGTCACCCTGCTCGACCCCCAACTCTTCGCGTTCCCGCACTTCAGGATCGGGATCTCCCAGCAGATGCTCCAGCAGATCACCCTCGGCGGCGCGATGATCGTCCTGCCGATCTTCTTGCAGATGACGCTCGAGTACAACGCGATGCAGGCGGGCCTCACGCTCGCCCCGCTCTCGCTCAGCATGTTCGCGGTGGCGATCCTCGCCGCTCGAAGGGCCGGCAAGCGGCGCCCGGCGTCCCTCGTCCTGACCGGGTTTGCGCTCAGTACGCTCGGGCTGGCACTGGTCATTCCGATCCTCCCGCGGACGGACTCCGGCTGGGCGATCGTCGTGCCGCTCCTGATCACCGGCTGCGGGCTGGGATTGCTCGTGTCCCAACTCAACAACTACACGCTCTCCCCGATCGAGGACCAGCGGGTCAGCGAAGCGGCGGGAGTGAACTCGGCGGCGGGATCGTTCGGTCTGTCGTTCGGGCTGGCGATGGCCGGCGGGATCATGCTCGCCGTCCTCTCGTTCTCGTTCACCAACCTGACCGACCAGAGCAAGGTGATCCCTCCGAGGCAACAGCAGCAGATCGCGGACACGATGGAACACGACGCCGAGGTGATGAGCAACTCCCAGCTCGAGGAGTTGCTGGTCCGGGAGCCCAGGGCTGTGCAGGCGGAGATCCTCGGCATCAACGAGAAGGCGCGCAACCGCTCTCTCCAGGTGGCGCTGCTCGTGCCGGTGCTCGCCAGCCTCCTCGGGCTCCTCAACGGCTTCCGGATGCGTCGCCTTCCCGACCCGGAGCCCTCGGAGGCGGCCGAGGAGCTCGCGATCGCCTAGCACCGTTGTGGCTCAGGCCGGCGAAGCTCCTGCGCGCTTGTCGCGTCTGCCCTTCCACCACCACGCGATCCCGCCGACGATCAGCCCGAACGCGAGGATTCCGAACGCGACCCACCCCCAGTCGGTCCCGCTGCTCTCCGGCGGCTGACCGGCGTTGGCCGCAGCTGCTCCGGCCGCAGCTGCCGCCCCCGGGCCGACGCCCGAAGCCTCGGTGGTGGTCGTCACGGGCGTCGTCGCCACGGTCACCGTCTCGGCGGGGGTGGTCACGGTCACCGCCGGAGCGGTCACCGTCTCGGCGGGAGCCGTCACCGTGACCGCCGGGGTGGTCACCGTCACGGTCGGCGCGGGCGGCGGCGTCACCGTGACCGAGGGTGAAGCCGGCGGCGTCGTCACGGTCACCGTCTGGGCAGGCGGGGCGGGCTCTGTCACCGTGACGATCTTCGGCGGCGTGACGACGGTGGTGGTGGCATCCACCGAAGCGGCCGTCTTGAGGCTCGACGGAGGCGGCTGGGTGACCGTCGAGGCGGCCGCCGTCGAAACCGGCTCGGTGGACACCGAGTCGGTCGAAATGGGCGCCGACGTGGTCGTCAGCGCGAGCGTGGGAGCGGGGCGCGTCACGGTTCCCTGAGCGGAGCCTTCCCCGCATGCCGCCAGGGCAAGACCCCCACCGGCAAGCATCAGACCGAGCGAGAGGCGAACGAACAGCACCGGGACCCGTGCCACACCACTACCGTAGTACGCCTGCCGGAGGTGCGGATCCCCCAAAGACGGGCTCCAACCGTTTAGGGTCCCCGTCATGCTCGGCGTAGTAGAGAGGTCGAAGGCCGTGACGGAGCGCCTGGCGACGCTTGCCAGGCTGAATCTCGAGCTGGCAAAGCTGGAGGGGAAGGCGAAGGCGATCGCGCTGGCGATCGCAGCCGGGCTCGGCGGACTCACGCTGCTCCTCCTGCTCTACGCGATCGGTTTCAGTCTCGCCGCGGCAGCTGTCGGTCTGGCCGAGGCGATGCCGCTCTGGGCGGCGCTGCTCGTCGTCACAGGCGCTCTGCTGGTCGTTGCCGCGATCACCGGCTACCTGGCGTACCACTTTGCGCGCAAGCTCTCGTCGCCCATGCCGAGCCAGGCGATCAAGGAGATGGAGGCGACGATCAAGACGTTGGAGAGCCATGCCTGAGCGCACCGCCGAGACGATCCGCACGGAGATCGCCGCGGAGCGGAAGGGTCTCGATGACGACCTCGCCGGACTCCGGATCAGGCTCCGCTGGCTCGCGATCGGCCCGGTTGCCGTCATCGTCATGGCCTCCGGCGTCGTCGTTGCCGCGCTGATCGTGAAGCAGCGGGGGACGCGGGCCGGCATCAGAGCCGGCCTCAAGACGATCCTGAAGCTCGTCTAGTCCGGCTTCCTCGACGGCCGTGTTCCGGCGCCTCGTTCCGATCGTCGAGTGGCTGCCCCGCTACGACCGGCGCTGGCTGCGCGGCGACCTGGCCGCCGGGATCGCGGTCACGGCGCTGATCGTTCCGAAGAACCTGGGCTATGCGGGCATCGCCGGTGTGCCCTTGCAGAACGGGCTGTATGCCGCGGCTGCGGGGGCGATCCTCTACGCGCTGTTCTGCACGTCGCGGCAGATCTCGACCGGCCCGAGCTCGTCGCTTGCGGCCGTCGCCGGCGGCGCGGTGCTGGTCACCGGCCTCGGGGGTCAACAGGCGGCGCAGCTGGTGGCGGCGATCACGCTGGTCACCGGGGTGCTGTTTCTGCTGCTCGCCGTGTTCAGGATGGGTTGGATCGCCCAGTTCCTCTCCAAGGCGGTCGTGACGGGATTCCTGGCGGGTGCCGCCGTGGACGTCGTCATCGGCGAGCTGCCGAAGCTGACGGGGACGTCCTCGGAGGGAGACAGCGCCTGGCGGGAGCTGGAGACGTGGCTGCGCACGCTCGGGGACATCCACTGGACGACGCTTCTGGTCGGGGTCGTATCGCTCGCCGTGATCCTCGGGCTGCGGTTCGCCGCGCCGGCCGTTCCGGGCGCGCTGGTGCTCGTCGTCGGTGGCCTGCTCGCGTCGTGGGTGTTCGACCTCGGCGCTCACGGCGTGGCGCTCGTCGGCGACGTTCCGCGCGGGCTACCGGCACCGCAACTCCCCGGCTTCGATCTGGTCAAGGACAACCTGTCGGTGATCGGGATCGCCTCGGTCGCGCTGCTCCTGATCGGGTTCTCGCAGACCGCCGGCGACGCACGGGCGTTCGCCACGCGCCACCGCTACCGCATCGACGTCAACCAGGAGTCGGTGGCACAGGGGGTGGCGAACGTCGGCTCCGGCGTCTTCCAGGGCATGCCCGTGTCGACGAGCCTCTCGGCAAGCTCGCTCAACGAGTCGGCAGGTGCGCGCACACCGGTTGCCTCGCTGATCACGGGAGGGCTCGTGCTCGCGACGCTGGTCGTGCTCGCGCCGGTCTTCTCGGGTCTGCCGAAAGCGGTGCTGGCGGCGATCATCATCGACGCCGTCGTGTTCGGGATGATCGACGTCCCCGAGTTGCGCCGCCTGTACCGGGTGACGCGGTTCGACTTCTGGATCGCCGTGGCCGCGATCCTGGGGGTGCTGTCGGCCGGCGTTCTCGCCGGTGTCGTGATCGGTGTCGTGCTCTCGCTCGGGTGGCTCATCTACGTCGCGACACGCCCGCCGATGCCGCTGCTCGGGCGCGAGGCCGGAACGCAGGTGTTCCGCGATCTCGACGAGCACGCCGACGACGAGACGTTCCCCGGCATCGCGGTTCTCCGCCTGGACGGCGGGCTGTTCTTCGCCACGGCGGAGGCGCTCGAGGATCGGGTCCGTGGGCTCGTGGAGAGCGACGAGGCTCGTGCTCTGGTGCTCGATCTGGAGGGTGTCAACTTCATCGACTCACAGGGCGCCGCGAAGCTGACCGAGATCCACCAGCTCACCGAGGCCAACGACGCCGCGCTCCGCCTGGTGCGCGTCAAGCCGCAGGTGTTGACGGTGCTTCGAAAGGACGGGTTCGTCGATCGGATCGGCGCCGACCACATCCACGGCAACGTCCACCGGGCAGTCGAAGCCGAACTAGCTCAACGCGGGCGTTCTCACGCCTCTTGAAGCTCGGTCGAACCCAACTGCGAGCGACGGAGGGCAAGCTGAGTGCTGCGGTCATGTCAACTCCCGTGGTCGAGGCGGATCGCCGACCAGCTCAGCGGGGTCGGCCGGAACCTGCTCCAACCCGCGTCAAATGTGGGAGGACTGTCGTTCTGCAGTACCGATGATTACGGCACTGACACCGCGGAGCGTAGCACCGTGTCAGCCGGAGGCTGTGAACGCGGCGGCCACGAGCTCGTACGACCGCAGCCGGTCGGCGTGGTCGTACACGTTGGTCGTGAGCATCAGCTCGTCCGCGCCGGTGCGCTGCTGCAGCTCGAGCAGGCCGGCGCGGACGGTCTCCGGCGAGCCGACGACGTGCGATGCCGTCCAGCTCTCGACGAACGCCTGCTGGTCGGGCGTGTACTCGTAGGCGGCCGCCTCTTCCGGTGAGGGGAACGTGGACGGGCGGCCGGAACGGAGCCGCAGGAACGCAAGCCTGGCCGGCCCGTGCAGCCACTGCGCCTGCTCGTCGGTCTCCGCGCAGACCACAGCGACCCCGACCTTCGCATACGGCTCGTCGAGCACCGCCGAGGGCGTGAACGCACGCCGGTAGATCTCCAGCGCCGGTTCCGTGTTCTGCGGCATGAAGTGGTGCGCGAACGAGAACGGCATCCCGAGCTCGCCCGCCAGCCGCGCGCTGAAGTCGCTGGAGCCGAGCAGCCAGATCGCCGGCATGTTCCCGGCGCCGGGAACCGCCCGGATCCGGGGCATCGTCCCGCGGAAGTACGCCTGCAGCTCCGCGAGCTGGGTCGGGAGGTCGTCCGCGGAAGGATCGGCGGATCGACGCAGTGCGTGCATCGTCACCGGGTCGGTTCCCGGAGCCCGGCCGATCCCGAGGTCGATCCGGCCGGGGTGGAGCGCCTCGAGCATCCCGAACTGCTCGGCGATGACGAGCGGCTGGTGGTTCGGGAGCATCACGCCGCCGGAGCCGACGCGGATCGTCGTCGTCACGCTCGCGAGGTGCGCGATCAGAACCGCGGGGGCCGAGCTGGCGATGCCCGGCATGTTGTGGTGCTCCGCCACCCAGTGCCGGAGGTAGCCGAGGCGCTCGACGTGCTGCGCCAGGTCGAGTGAGTTCCGGAGTGCGTCGCCGACGGTCGAGCCGGTCGAGACCGGAGCGAGGTCGAGGACGGAGAGTTGGGCGGAGCCGACGGACGGCATCCCCCGAGTATCGCGGTCGGCTACCCGTCCGGGCCGAGATCGACGGTCGTCTGGATCAGACTGCTCACCCCTGCCCCGATCGCCACCGTGTCGTCTCCGGCAAGCGTGTTCAGCAGCAGCGTGTCGGCGCCGTCGCCGCCGAGCAGCGTGTCGTTGCCCTTACCGCCGTCGACGACGATCGCCTCGTCGGTGAACAGGCCGTGACCTGGTCGACCCTGACCTGATCGTCGCCGCTGCCCGCCTGCACGTTGATGCCGGTGAACATGGTGCGGTCGAAGGTGAAGTCGGCGGTGCTGTCGTCGCCGACGTCGACCTCGAGCATGTCGCGGTGTAGGCAGCCAGCGCCGGGCCGGCGCCGAACGCGAGCAGGCCCAGGAGAGAAGAGCCCACCGCGAGCAGAAGGCGGGCGGAAACGGTCATGCCTGCGTGAGCCCTGGGGTCGGCGTGGGCACACGATACCCCTGCCGCCCGCGCGACAAACCGCCGTGTGTGAGGGCGCCCGGAACGGGGAACCACACCAGAGCCGTTATGGATGGAATGGCCCGGATCCTGGTTGCCGACGACGACCGGCATCTCGTCGAGATGCTTCGTGCGACGCTGGACGAGACCGGCTTCGACGCCGTCGGTGCGTACTCGGGCCTGGCCGCGGCGGGGCTGGTCGAGCGCGAGGAGTTCGACCTGCTCATCCTCGACGTGCTCATGCCCGGGATCAGCGGCGACGGGCTCGCCGGCCTGTTGCGCGACGTGAAGCCGGAGCTTCCGGTGCTGCTGATGACCGGCGACTCGGGGGATGAGTTCGTCCGTTCCGGCGATGTCCCCCGGCTGCGTAAGCCGTTCTCGGAGATCGAGCTCGTCGAAGCGGTGCACGGGTTGCTCGGCCGTTGACGGGCATGCCGCTCCGTCCGGCGCGCCTGTCTTGCTCCCGGCGACAGCCTGTGACATCGTCCGGGTCACTGCGCGCTCTCCCGTCATCCGTCCTCGGAGGCTTCGAATGGATCACCTGAAAGGCATGAGCCGCTCGTCCCACCTGATCGGTTGGGGCGGACTGCTGCTCTTCATCTTCCTGTTCTTCGACTGGCAGCAGGTCTGCGTCAGCTTCGGCGGCCACTCGGCGTGCGGCGGCCGCTCCGGCTGGGCCGGCTGGGGGGTTCTCATCGGCATCCTCACCATCGCGCTCGTCGCCTGGGAGGCGGTCCAGATCTTCGGGGTGAAGATCAACCTGCCGTTCGAGGGGAAGCTGGCGACAGTGATCGTCGCCGGCGCCATCCTGCTCTTCACCGTGATCAAGGTCCTGACGATCAACTACCGGCACTGGCCGGCCTGGATTGGGCTGATCCTTGCGATCGTGATCGCGGGTGGTGCGTATCTCCGCTGGTCCGGGGACGAGCCCGTCGTGATCGAGACGTCGAAGGCGCCTCCGGCCGCGCCGCCGCCGGCCCCGCCCGCGGAGCCTCCGGCCGCCTAGTCCCTACGAGCTGAGCGGGTCGAGGCGCCGTCCGGGCGCGTCGACCCGCATCAGCGCGTCCAGCAGGAAGAAGTCTCCCCAGACGGTCGCGCAGTCGAGCCCGTGGCCGAGCGGCTTGCGGTAGCAGCAGTGGAGGAGCACGCCGTCGGCCCCGGTTTGGTTCAGGGACATTGCGCCGAGGAGGCGACGGGCATCGTCCTCGCGGCCGAGCTCGAGTAGCGCCGACGCGACGATCGCCCCGGCGGATGCGTCGCGCGGGCCGTCGGGATCGTCGAAGTCCCACGGCGGCATGCCGTCCGAGTGGTCGAGCCACCAGCCCACCGCGCGTGACGCCTCGTCGCCGTACGCGCCGGTCGCGCGGTGCGCCGAGGCGAGGCCGTGGATCGCCCAGCCCTGCCCGCGCGCCCAGGTCGAGCCGGCCGACAGGCCGTTGATCGTGCCGCGGTCGACGACCGTGCCGTCGTCGGCGATGCGCGCCGCGTGGAAGGTCGAGCCGTCCTCGCGCATCAGCACCGGCAGCGTGGCTTCGAGGTGGCGGTGCGCAGCCTCGCCCGCCTCGGCCATGCCCTGCCGCTCGGCCCACCACAGCAGCAGCAGGTTCGGCCAGGTGTCGACGATCGTTCGGCCGCGGTACTCCGGGTCGTCCAGCTCGCCGATCACCTGGATCACGCCGTTCGGCAGCGCCCGCCGGACGAGCGACGCCGCCGCCCGCAGGCCGAGCACGCGGTAGCAGTCGTCGCCGGTGGCGAGCAGGCCGAGCACCGCGCTCGGCCAGAACAGGAAGCCGAGGTCGTGCGTGGTCGGCTGCGCGGCGCGCGGCCGGAGGAGCTCGGTCACCGTCGCGGCCCGCTCGTGCTCGCCGGCGAGCCAGAGCTGCCCGGCGACGAAGCCGCCCGTCCAGGGCAGCCCGGTGAGCGCGGAGTACTCGCGGGCGAGCGGCGAGATCAGCTCCCAGCGTCCGTCCTCGCCGGTGACGTGGGGGAGTGCTCCCTCCTGCGGCCGGATCCGTGAGGCGAGCGCGATCGCCCGCTCAAGGCTCACGGACGACCTCCAGCAGCAGGTCGCGGCGACCCGTCACGCGCACGCGCTCGCCGGGGCGCGCGCCTTCGTCGCAGCGGGCGCGCCACAGCTCGCCGTGCACGCGCACGTACCCGATCGGCCGGCACTCCTGCGCGACCTCGACGACCCGCCCGATCAGCGTCTCGGCGCCCACCTGGATGTGCTTGCGGGACGTGTAGCGGAGCCACCAGGCGGTCTGCGAGATCTCGAACACGCCGGCGGCGATGATCAGCACCAGCGCCCACGTGCCCTGGACGACGTGGAAGACGACCAGCGCGAGGGCGATCCAGAACGTCATCGGGCGGCCCGGCGGAGGACGCGCTCGTCGCCGATCCGCCGGGTGAGGCCGTCGGCGTCGAACCGCTCGAGCAGGAGCTGCGCGGGGCGTCGGCCGGTGCCGAGCAGGTCGCGGAAGCGGGCGAGGGTGATCTTCCCGGCCGCCTGGCACTCGGCGACCAGCGCCGCGCGCGCCTGCTCGTACGCGGCCGCGCTCACGGCCTCCCCGGTGCCGACCCGGACGAGCAGGCCCTGCTGCTCGAGCACGCGGGCGAGCTGCGCGTCGTCGATCTTCACCGGGTTCGGGCCGGACGCCTCCAGCTCGGCGAGCAGCTCGTCCGCCCCGTCCACGTGCGCGGTCGCGCCCGGGAGGTAGAGGCGCGAGCCGCGCCGCTCGAGTCCGAGCAGCGGGACGATGTCCGCCGCCCACGGCGCGGCGGGCGGGTCGATGCCGGGGTCGCGCGGGTCGGCCGCGGCGAGCTTCGCGCGGGTCTCCTCGCGCAGCTCCTCGAGCCACTCGGGCGAGAACACCCAGTCGCCCGCGCGCTCGACGCCCTCGATCTCGCCGAGGTGGCCGAGGGTGTCCGCACGAACGGGTGCGTAGACGGTCGCCCCGGCCTCGCCGCGCTCGATCCGCTCGAGCCGCTCGGGGTCGAGCCGCCGGGGCGGCAGCGGGTCGAGGACGATGCCGCCGCCGACGGTCGAGCCCGTGCGCAGCACGACGCGGTCGCCGCGCGCGGCGACCACCGGGCGCGCGAGCCGCAGCTGCGCGTACCGGCCGTTGCGCGCGACCCGTGCGGGCACGTCGGCCGTGCCGAGGTGGACGGTGACGGCGGCGGGGACGTCGTCGATCTCCTCCAGCGCCACGTCGAGGCGATACGTGACGGGGTAGGCGCCGGCCGCGACCAGTGCGTCTCCTCGCGCGATCCGGTCGCGCTCGATGCCCGGCAGCGCGACCGCGACGCGCTGCCCGGCCTCCGCGCGGTCGACCGCCTGGTCGTGCACCTGGACGCTGCGGACACGCGCCTCGAGGCCGCGCGGCTCGATCCGCAGCTCGTCGCCCTCGCCGATCGAGCCCGACCAGAGCGTGCCGGTCACGACGGTGCCGATCCCGCGCAGCGTGAACACCCGGTCGACGTAGAGCCGCGCCGGCGCCGTCGTGGTGGGCGTGCTCGGCCTGGTCCGCGGCCCGCGCGAGCGCCGCGAGCAGCTCGCCGAGCCCGGCGCCGGTCTTGGCGCTGACCGCGACGACCTCGGCCTCGGGCACGAGCTCGGTCGCCTCCGCGACCGCGAGCTCCAGCGTCTCCTCGTCGACGGCGTCGGCCTTCGTCACTGCGACGACCCCGCGCGTGATCCCGAGCAGGCGCAGGATCGCGAGGTGCTCGTGCGTCTGCGGCCGCGTGCCCTCGGCGGCGTCGATCACGAGCAGGAAGAGGTCGATCCCGGTCGCGCCGGCGACCATGTTGCGGACGAACCGCTCGTGGCCCGGGACGTCGACGAGCGAGAGCCGCCGCCCGTCGGGCAGATCCAGCGGCGCGTAGCCGAGGTCGATCGAGATCCCGCGCTGCTGCTCCTCCGGCAGGCGGTCGGTGTCCTTGCCGGTCAGCGCGCGGACGAGCCACGTCTTGCCGTGGTCGATGTGACCCGCGGTGCCGACGGTCAGGGGCATGTCGCCTGGATCAACCGTTCGCCGAACGCGTCGATCCGGAGTCCGGCCCCTTCGAGGAGTGTCCGCCACTCCGGCTCGGTCCGCTCACGCGCTCCGTAGAGCGCGCGGCCGAGCAGGTCGAACCACGCGGGGTCGTTTCCGGGCTGCACGACCCAGTCGAGGATCAGGATGCGGGCGCCGGGCCCGGCGTGCGCGCGGATCGTCCGGAGGATCGCGCCGGCCTCCTCGTCGGGCCAGTTGTGGAGGACGGTGCCGAGGACATAGGTGTCGCCGGCCGGGACGCTCTCGAAGAAGCTGCCCGCCACGAATGTGATCCGGGCGGCTGCGAGGGCCGCGTCGTCGCGCACCGTCTCGGGAAGGTCGAGGACGATCGTGCGCAGTCCGGGTTGCCGTGCGGCGAGCGCGAGGAGGAGCGAGCCGTTCCCGCCGCCGACATCGACGACCGTCTCGTCCTCGCGCCACTCCAGGCCGGCGAGCCGGTCGACGCGCTTCTGCTACTCCGTCCTCCATCGCCAGGTCGAACAGCGCGCGCTCGCGTGGATGATCTGCGAGCCACTCCCAGAAGTCGCCCTCGAAGGCCTTCGCCCCCGTCGCGTCGAGATCCCCGGCCGCCCGGTGCCAGACGCCACCGTAGAGCTGCGCGAACGCGTTCCACGGCGTGCCCAGCCGGAGCAGCTCGGACGTCTCGGTGTTCGCGTAGACGCCCGGCTCGACCTCGGCGAAGACGCCCTCGGCTGTGAGCGCGTGGAGGAACCGGTTCAGCGTCTCGGCGTCGGCGCCCACCTCGGCCGCGATCTCGGCGACGGGGAGCGGGCCGGCGGCGAGCGCGTCGGCGACGCCGAGCTCGGCTGCGATCCCCAGCGTTCTGGTCGCGGTCGCGCCGCGGTAGAGATCCCAGAGGACGGCGTCGCTCATTCTCTGGCGCGGGCGACCGCGGCGGCGACCTCGTCGAGTTCGCCGTCGGTGAGCGTGCGGCAGTCGAGCAGCAGCTTCCCGTCGCGGACGACGCCGACGACGGGCGGCTCGCCCGTGCGGAGGGGCGTCGCCAGCGTCTCCTCGACCGCGCAGGCGAAGCGCGGCAGCTCGGCCAGCGGGAGCGCGCCACCGCCGACGCGGGCAACCGTCTCCTCGATCGTGCCGCCGACGAGGGCGGCGAGCCGCTCGGCGCGGCCGCGAACGGCGTCGGGGTCCTCGGTGACCATCCGCAGCACGGGGATCTCGCCGCCGTCGAGGTACAGCGAGAGCGTCCCCTCGAGTGCGGCGAGCGTGAGCTTGTCGGCGCGGAGCGCGCGCTGCAGCGGATGGCGGCGGAGGCGCTCGACCAGGTCGGCGCGGCCGACGACGATGCCCGCCTGTGGGCCGCCGAGCAGCTTGTCGCCGGAGAAGCAGACGAGGTCGGCGCCGGCCGCGAGCGAGTCGCGCACCGAGGGCTCGTCCGGCAGCTGCACGAGCACGCCGGAGCCGAGGTCGTCAACGAGCGGCAACCCGTGTCGCGTCGCGACCTCGGCCAGCTCGGCGGTCGAGGCCTGCTCGGTGAAGCCGACCACGCGGAAGTTCGACTGGTGGACGCGCAGGAGCAGCGCGGTGTCAGGCCCGATCGCGCGCTCGTAGTCGGCGGCGCGGGTGCGGTTCGTCGTCCCCACCTCGACCAGCCGCGCCCCGGAGCGGACGAGCACGTCGGGGATGCGGAAGCCGTCGCCGATCTCGATCAGCTCGCCGCGCGAGACGAGCACCTCGCGCCCTTCGGCGAGCGCGGCGAGCGCGAGCAGCACCGCGGCGGCATTGTTGTTCACGACCAGCGCGGCCTCGGCGCCGGTCAGCCGGTGGAGGATCCCGGCGACGTGATCCTGGCGCGAGCCGCGCTCGCCGGCCTCGAGGTCGTACTCGAGGTTCGAGTAGCCGCTCGCAGCCTCGCGGACGCGCTCGATCGCCGCGGCGGGGAGCGGGGCGCGGCCGAGGTTCGTGTGCACGATCACGCCGGTCGCGTTCAGGACGCGGCGGAGCCGCGGGCGCCGCGCGTCGGCAAGCTCGTCGCGGAGGCGCGCCTCGAGGTCGCCGGGGTCCGCGCCGGCGAGGATCTCCTCCCGCGCACGGTCGATCACGAGCCGCGCGGCGTCGACCGCGAGCGGGTCGTCCGCGGCGCGGGCGAGCTCGTCCACGGAGGGGAGATCGCGGAGCTGCACGTAGGGAAGTCTAGGCGCCGGTCGGCGCGTTACCCTGAGGCGCGTGCGCAGATTGTCCCTGCTGGCAGCGCTGATCGTCCTCGCGCTCGTCCCGGCCGCAGCCGCGCAGCGCGCACCCCTCGTGCATCAGAACGGCTCGCTCGCCGCCCACGGGATCAGGGTGACGGCGAAGGCGGCGATCCTGATCGACGCGGGCAACGGCACCGTTCTCTGGGCGAAGCACGAGCACCGGCGGTTGCCGATCGCGTCGACGACGAAAATCATGACCGCGATCGTCGCGATGGAGCACCTGCGCGCCCACGACATGGTCACGGTCGACAAGTCCGTGCGACGCGTCGCCCCGATCACGGAGGGGCTGCGGCCCGGCGAGAAGGTGCAGGCGTGGAAGCTCTTCTACGGCGCGCTGCTCTTCTCCGGCAACGACACGGCGCTCACGCTCGCGATCGGCGCCGGCGGGACGCGAGCCCACTTCGTCGCGCTGATGAACCAGAAGGCCCGCGCGCTGGGCCTGAAGGACTCGCACTTCCGCAGCCCCAGCGGCCTGCTCGACAAGGACAACTACTCGTCCGCCTGGGACATGGCCTCGCTCGCCCGGTACGCGATGTGGAACCCGAGGTTCCGCGCCGTCGTGCGCACGAAGGTCAAGCACGTCCCGTGGCCCGGGATCGGCGAGAAGATCTACGTCAACAAGAACCACCTGATCGGCGACTACCCCGGCGCGAACGGCGTCAAGACGGGGTGGACGACGATCGCGAAGCACTGCCTCGTCGCCTCCGTCCGCCGCAACGGCGTCTGGCTGATCGCCGTGATCCTGGGCGCGGACGACTCGTACGGCGACGTGAAGAAGCTGTTCGACTACGGCTTCGCGACCCGCGGCTGAGCCCCGTCTTAACAGTGCCTGGCACTGTTAAGACGCTAGCCCTGCAGGTACGCGAGGACGGCGAGAACGCGCCGGTGGTCGGTGTCGGACGGCGGCAGCCGGAGCTTCTGGAAGATGCTCGCGATGTGCTTCTCGACGGCGCCGACCGAGAGGACGAGCGCCTCCGCGATCGCCGCGTTCGAGCGCCCCTCAGCCATCAGCGTCAGCACCTCGAGCTCGCGCGGGGTCAGCGCGTCGAGCGGGCGCGCGTCCCGACGGCCGAGCAGCTGCGAGACGACCTCCGGATCGAGCGCGGTGCCTCCTGAGGCAACGCGGCGGACGGCGTCGACGAAGTCGGCGACGTCGAGGACGCGATCCTTGAGCAGGTAGCCGACGCCCCCCGCGCCGCCCGCCTCGGCGAGCAACTCCGACGCATACGTGTGCTCGACGTACTGGGACAGGATCAGGATCGCGGTCTCCGGTGCCGTGCGCCGCAGCTCGAGGGCGGCGCGCAGGCCCTCGTCGCGGAACGTCGGCGGCAGGCGGATGTCGACGATCGCCAGGTCGGGGTGCTCGCGCAGGACGGCGTGGACGAGCGCGTCCGCGTCCGCGACCTCGGCGACGACCTCGAACTCGTTGTCGCGCAGCAGCCGCGCGAGCCCGTCGCGCAGGAGGGCGAGATCCTCCGCGATCACGATGCGCACGGCAGCTCCGCTCGGATCGTGGTGGGGCCGCCCTCGGGGCTCTGCACCGCGAGCGTCCCGTCGAGAGCCTCGACCCGCCGGCGCAGGCCGACGAGCCCGCTCCCGGTCGCGTCGGCGCCGCCGTGGCCGTCGTCGGCGATCTCCATCTCCAGCCTGCCGGCTCGGCGCGCGACGGAGATGTCGATGCGGCTCGCGCCCGAGTGCTTCGCCGCGTTCGCGAGCGCCTCGGCGGCGACGAAGTAGGCGGCGGTCTCGACGCGCGCCGGTGGCCGTTCGGGGAGGTCGACCGTGACCGTCGTCGGCAGCGGGCTGCGGTCGGCGAGCGTCTCGAGCGCGGCGCCGATACCACGGTCGGACAGCACCGGCGGGTAGATGCCCCGGGCGAGGTCGCGCAGCTCGACCAGTGCCTCGGCGACGCCTGCCCGGGCCTCCGCGACGAGCTTCTCCGCTTCCTCGGGATCGGAGCGGAACTTCTGCTCGGCCATGCCGAGGCTCAGCCCGAGCGCGACCAGCCGCGCCTGGGCGCCGTCGTGCAGGTCGCGCTCGATGCGGCGGAGCTCGGCGTCCTGCTCCTCGACGGCTCCGAGCCGGGAGGTCTCCAGCGTTTCGACGCGGCGGGCGAGCCGGCCGCGTGTCGTGCTCCGGCCGACGAAGAAGTGGAGCACGAGCGGGATCGCGAGGCCGAGCATGACCCACGCCGGCCAGAAGGTGCCACGCTCGGTCACTGCCCAGATCGCCAGGACGAACACGACGAGCGCCGCGACGACACCGCCGTGGATCGCCATACCTCTGGTGAAACCGTCCGCCCGTGGAAGCTTCTCGACCACCAGTTCGACGACGACGTGGATCGCGAACAGCAGGGCGAGCGGGAGCAGCACCCACTCCGGCCAGAAGTACCCGGCACCGGTGGCGGCCCAGATGATCGTCGTCACCAGGACGAGCCCGGCGGCGGTGCAGCCGTCGATCCAGAGCGCCCGGCGCCGGTACCGGCGCAGTTCCTCGGGCGTGGCGGGCGCCGGGCGCGGTGTGAGCAGGGAGCGCACCTGCCACGCCGACAGCGCCCCGAGCCCGCGGGCTGCCCAGGCCGCGCCGACGAGCACGAGGGCACCGGCAGGGACGAACAGGAACGCCCGCCCGACCGTGTCGACCTGCCACGACCCGTAGTTGTTGTCGGTCCAGCGGTACCAGACGGGCAGCGTCATCCAGCCGAATCCGACTGCGATCAGGGAGAGCTCGGCGATCCCGAGTGCGAAGCCGATCGCCATCCGCAGCAGGAGGTAGCCCTGCTGCCGCCAGAACGCCGGATCGAGGAACACCGCTCGCGCGCGGCCCCAGAAGCCGCGGCCTTCCGACCAGGCGGTCGGCCCGACGTCGGTGCCGAGCAGCGACCGCGCCAGCGACGCATCGCCGCGGGCGAGCAGTCCGACGACGCCGCGATAGCCGAGTAGGACCGGCACGACGAGCGGGGTCACGGCCAGCACGGCGAGCGAGGTCCAGCCCGCAACCAGGACGCCGAACACCGCGGCTGCGATCGGAATCCCGGCGACGAGGAACAGGAGTTCCCGGTAGGTCTGAGCCTGGTACAGCGGGCGGATCGGCGAGGTGATGTTCATGGTCAACTCCGTGTCGTAGCTGATGTTGACCCAAGGCTGCCCCGCCGCGCGGGCGGCGGCCACGGTGCTGGCCGGTTCTCGTGGGTGGGGCTAGCCCCCTACTTCGTGTCCGCGCTTGTCCGCCCCCAGCAGTCCTGGATCGCCGCGACCGCGACGTTCACGTCGTCGGTCACCTGCAGGAGCGTCAGGTCCTCCGGCGAGATCTTCTCGTCGGCGAGCGGGCGGGCCGTGATCCAGTCGATCAGGCCGCTCCAGTAGTCGGTGCCGATCAGGGAGACCGGGAACTCGCGCACCTTGTCGGTCTGGATCAGCGTCAGCGACTCGAACAGCTCGTCGAGCGTGCCGAAGCCGCCGGGGAAGAGGACGAACCCCTCGGCCGCCTTCACCAGCATCACCTTGCGTGCGTAGAAGTGCTTGAACGTGACGACCAGGTCGCAATAGGGGTTCGCGTCCTGCTCGTGCGGAAGCTCGATGTTGAAGCCGACCGAGAAGCCGCTGCCTTCCTTCGCGCCGCGGTTCGCCGCCTCCATCACGCCGGGGCCGCCGCCGGTGACGACCGCGAAGCCGGCCTCGGCGAGCGCGCGGCCGCACGCCGCGGGCCTGCTCGTAGTCGCCGTCCATGTGGGATGTCCGCGCCGACCCGAAGACCGTCGCCGCAGGACGCGGGATCCGGTCGACCGCCTCGAACCCCAGGCGCAGCTCCTCGGCGATCAGCTCGACGTGCGCGTCGACCGCGAGGACGTCGTGCTCGAGGATGCGTCTGGTCGACGGCCACTAGAGGCGGTGCTGCGGCACGTGGGCCGCGAACATCCCGATGACGAGCAACGCGGCGAGCCCGACGTAGGCGACGGTGGCGACCTGCGCCTTGCCGGGCGTGCCGCCGGCACGCATCGTCTTGATCGACCGCCAGATCGAGCCGCCGTCGAGGAACCCGATCGGGAGCATGTTGAACAGGTTGAGCAGGAAGCCGACGTAGCCGAGCGCCTGGAGCATCTGCGAGTGCTGCTGCTCGCCGACGAGCCAGACCGCCGCCGCGCCGACGCCGCCCACGAACGGGCCGGCCCACGAGATCCAGAAGTTCTGCCACGGGTTCATCCGCGCGTCGCGGATCTTCACGTAGGCGCCGAGGAACGGGATGAACACCGGCCACGACGCGTTGAAGCCGCGGCGCCGCGCCTCGACGAAGTGGCCGAGCTCGTGGATGAAGATCAGAAGGACGAAGCCGACGGCGAACTGCCAGCCCCAGAGCAGCGCGTAGCCGCCGACGGCGATGAAGATCGAGGCGAACTTGGCGAACGCGAAGCCGAACTTGACGACCAGGCCGAGCACGACCGCGAGCGGCGCCCAGATCTTCCGCGCCAGCGACCGCCACGCCGGCTCGGGGTGGATCGGGCGGTAGTCGCGCTCGGGGATCTCGGGCGGAAAGTCCATGCCACTAAGGAATATCGACCGCGCGGCCGTCGGCCTCGATCACCGGTGCGGAAAAGATGCAGTCGACGTGGATCTTCGCCTCGTTGTCGCCGCCGTACGAGCCGGTGTTGCGGCCGATCGCGACGTGCGCGGTGCCGCCCGCCTTCTCGTCGAGCATCACGTGGCCGCGCGGCTCGACGGCGTGGTTGAGCCCGATCCCGAGCTCGGCGATCACGTCCGCGCCCACGCCGGCGCTCTCGACCAACTCGCGGAGCATGTCGGCGGCGCGACCGCCCTCGATCGAGGTGACGCGCCCGCGCTCGAAGCGCAGCGTGACCGGCTCGTCGACGAGGCCCTCGACCGTGTACGGCACGGTCAGATCGGCGACGAGGACGCCGTCGGCGCCGTCGGCGTGCGGCGCGACGAAGATCTCGCCGCCCGGGAAGTTCGCAGTGTGGCCGGGCTCGAGCTCGGCGGCGTCGGTCAGCCACGGACGTCCCGTGATCCTGCAGCGTCAGGTCGGTGCCGGCTGCGCCGCGGATCCGGATCGTGTCGCAGCCCTCGAGCTCGGCGATCAGGCGGCGCGCCGGCTCGGCCAGGTCCGGCGGCGGCGCCGACAGCTCGCCGCGCAGCAGCTCGCCGTCGACGAGGCCCATGAAGATCTGCCGGCCGCCGTGGCCGATCACCGCCCCCATCAGCTGGAAGCGCGCCTCCGCCTCGTCGCCGCGCGGGGCCTGAGCGATGAAGAACGACACGTCGGCCTCGTGCCCGCCCTCGAGCACGCCGGGTGGAGCGTTCGTCAGCGGCCGCTCGCCGCCCCAGAGCTCGAGCCGCGGCTCGCCGCCGGCGTCCTTGACGCACGCGGCCAGCTCCGACCCCTCGACCAGCAGCGGCTCGTCGACGACGACGAGCACGCGCTCGCCCGGTTTCAGCCCGGCGGCCCCGACGAGGTTCTCGCACCAACCCGGATGCGCCATGCGCTCCAAGCCGTTGATGGTATCGGCGTCGCCTTCCCCTACGGGAGCGCGGCCCTCCTGCCGATTGGGCGCTGCGCGTCTGGGCGGTCTGCGCCACGACGTCATAGCGTCACATCTGTCACGATCCCGCGGTCGTCCAGACAGGGGGTGTCGCAATGCGCACACGTTCAGCCGTCGGTGCCGCACTTGCAGTGGCCGTCGTTGCCGGGGCAGGGATCGCGTGGGGGGCGATCCCGGGGACCGACGGCGTGATCCACGCCTGTTACAAGGACGGCCCCGGTGACCTTCGTGTCGTTTCCAGCCCGGCCTCGTGCCGCCGCCACGAGACCGCGATCGACCTCGGCGGGCCGACCCACGGCTACGCGATCGCAAACCCGGGAGACGTCGTCTTCTCGAGCTCGACATCGGTCTCGATCCTGAAGCTGGGGCTGCCGGCCGGCACGTTCCTCGTCCACGCGAAGACGAACCTGATCAACCAGCCGGGGTCGGACGCGGTGTTCGTCCCGTGCGACCTCAAGCTGGAGGGCACGTCGGCGATGGTCGACCAGGACCGGGTCGTGCTCGAGGCGCCGGTAGCGACGACCGAGGCGTACGAGGCGAACGTCCCGCTGCAGGCGGCGATCACGCTGACGTCACCGGGCGTGATCGACCTGGAATGCGCGGCGATCACGCGCGGGTCCGCCTCGTCGGTCGACGCGCGCTACGCGCAGATCGACGCGGTCCCGCTGAACACGCTCAACTAGTGGTTGTGGGCGGCGCGGGGTTCACGACCCGCGCCCGATCCACTCCTCGCCGCCCTCGTAGACCTCTTTCTTCCAGAGCGGCACCGTCTCCTTGAGCGTGTCGATCGCCTCGGCGCACGCGGCCAGCGCGGCGGCGCGGTGGGGGGCGGACACGGCGATCACGACCGAGATGCCGCCGATGTCCACGCGGCCGACCCGGTGGTGGATCGCGACCTCGCAGAGCTCGTGCTTCGCCTTCAGCCCGTCCGCGAGTTCGGCCATCACCTTCTCGGCCATGCCCCCGTACGCCTCGTAGTCGAGGTAGTGGACGACGCGCCCGCGCGAGTTGACGCGGGTCGTGCCGACGAAGCTCGCGACCGCGCCCGCCTCGGGGACGGTCGCCTCGGCGATCACCGCCGCCGGATCGAGCGGTTCTTCGGAGAGGAGGAACGCACCGCCCGAGACGGGCGGGATCAGCGCGACCTCGTCGCCGTCGACGAGCTTCCGGTCGCGGTCGGCGTACTCCTGGTTGACCGCGTAGAGCAACCCGGCCGGCTCGTCGCCGAGACCGAGCTCGGCCCAGACATCGCCGACGCAGCCGACGACGTCGATCTCCTTCTCCGACCAGCCGGCGCGCTCGCGCAGACCGGCAAAGACGCGCACCCGGATCAGTTCACGTCCCTCCGCGCGGTCAGGAAGATGCCGACGGCGGCGAGCACTACCGCCCAGGCGACGAGCACCGCTCCGCCTGCTGCCGCCGGCAGCAGATGGCGGTCGCTCATGCCCATCAGCGCGTCGGTCGCCCGCCCCGGGGTGAAGCGCCCGACTGACGGAACGAGCCCGAAGAGCAGGTTCTCGACCAGCAGCGACCACGCGATCAGCCCGATCACCGCGCCGATCTGGTTGCGCAGGATCGACGCGAGCCCGACGCCGATCGCGCCCCAGAGCGCCACCCCCGCCAGACCCCCGAACAGGAGTTGCGCGACGTCGCTGCCGTCCAGTGCGAACGGGATGTTCCGTCCGGCCAGGATCACGCGGCCGATGCCGAATGACAACCCGAGCCCGACGACGGCGAACGCGACCCCCGCGAGCATCGACGCGGCCAGCTTCGCCCCGATGACCCGCGACCGTCGCGGCGTGAACAGGAACGTCGGCCGGATCGTCCCGAAGCGGTACTCGCTCGTGACGACGAGGACACCGGCAAGCGCCGCGAACAGCGCGGAGAGGCTGCCGATTCCGAGGTAGCTCTGCTGGTCGTTCTTCCTCGAGAGGTCGAACGCGTGCGCCAGGAATCCGGTCAGCAGCACGAACAGGAGCACGATCGCGACCATGCCGAGCACGAGCCCGAGCGTCGTGCGCGTCGAGCGGATCTTCAGGAGTTCGGCCCGGGTCTGGCTGATCATTTCGCCTCGTCCGAGGTCAGCTGGAGGAAGACCTCCTCGAGCGAGGTTCCTTCGGTCGTCAGTTCGTGGAGCGGAACGCCGGCGGCGAACGCGATCTCGCCGACACGCTCGGCGGTCGCACCGGGAGCGAGCAGCGCGCCGTCCGCCGTCTGCGTGGGCTCGATCTGCGCGGCGCGGAGCGCCTGCTCCAGCTCGGCGCGCTTCGGCGTCCGCACGCGCACCGCGCCGCCGACCCGCGCGGTGAGCTCGGCGAGCGGCGACTCGATCACCAGCTTGCCGCGGTTGATGATCAGCACCTGGTCGACGGTCTGCGCGACCTCTGCCAGCACGTGGCTCGACACGAACACGGTGCGGCCCTGGTCGGCGAAGGCGCGGAGGAAGTCGCGCAGCCAGCGGACGCCTTCGGGGTCGAGGCCGTTGGCGGGCTCGTCGAGGACGAGGAGGTCGGGATCGCCGAGCAGCGCGGCCGCGAGGCCGAGTCGCTGCCGCATGCCGAGCGAGTAGCCCTTCACGCGCCGCCCGGCTGCGCTCTCCAGTTCGACGAGGCGCAGCACCTCGTCGGCGCGCGAGTCGGGGATGCCCGTGGCGCGGCCCAGGGTGAGCAGGTGGTTGCGCCCCGACCGGCCCGGATGGAAGTCGGTCGCCTCGAGCACCGCGCCGACGCGCAGAGCCGGGCGGTCGAGATGGGCGTACGGCTGGTCGAACACGAGCGCACGCCCGCTCGTCGGCGCCGCCAGGCCGAGCAGCATCCGCAGCGTGGTCGTCTTGCCGGCGCCGTTCGGGCCGAGGAAGCCGGTGATCGTCCCGGGCTCGAGCGCGAACGACAGATCCTCGACGGCCGTGAGCTTGCCGAAGCGCTTGGTCAGCGACTCCGCGACGACGACGGGGGCCATGCCGCCACCCTAGTACAGTGGCGGAATGGCGCCGACGGACGATCGCCGCGAGACGGACTCCGGGATCGAGGTGCAGTCCGTCTACACGGCCGACGACGTGGCCGGTCTGGAGCCGGAGCTTCCCGGCGAATTCCCGTTCACGCGCGGGCCGTACCCGACGATGTACCGCGGCCGGCCGTGGACGATGCGCCAGTACGCGGGGTTCGGGTCGGCCGAGGAGACGAACGGGCGGTTCCGCTACCTGCTCGAGCGCGGCCAGACCGGTCTCTCGACCGCCTTCGACCTGCCGACGCAGCTCGGGCTCGACTCCGACGACCCGCGTGCCGCCGGGGAGGTGGGGCGGACCGGCGTCGCGATCGACTCGCTCGCCGACATGGAACTGCTCTTTGACGGCATCCCGCTCGACACCGTCTCGACGTCGATGACGATCAACGCGCCGGCGTCGCTGCTCCTGCTCCTGTACGAGCTGGTCGCCGAGGAGCAGGGCGTCGCGGGGGACGCGCTGCGCGGGACCGTCCAGAACGACATCCTCAAGGAGTACGTCGCCCGCGGGAACTACATCTTCCCGCCGCGGCCGTCGATGCGGCTGACCACCGACCTGTTCGCGTACTGCTCGGAGCGCCTGCCGAGCTGGAACATGATCTCGATCTCCGGGTACCACATTCGCGAGGCGGGCTCGACCGCGGTGCAGGAGGTCGCGTTCACGCTCGCCAACGGGCTGGCGTACTGCCGGGCGGCGATCGACGCCGGGCTGGCGCCCGACGAGTTCGGCGAGCGGCTCTCGTTCTTCTTCAACGCGCACAATCACTTCTTCCAGGAGGTCGCGAAGTTTCGCGCGGCGCGCCGGCTGTGGGCGAAGCTGCTCCGCGAGCGGCTCGGCGTGACCAATCAGCGCGCGCTGGCACTGCGCTTCCACGCGCAGACCGGCGGCTCGACGCTCACGGCGCAGCAGCCCGAGAACAACATCGTGCGCGTGGCGATCCAGGCGCTGTCCGCGGTGTGCGGCGGCGCCCAGTCGCTGCATACGAACTCGTTCGACGAGGCGCTCGCGCTCCCGTCCGAGCACGCCGCGACGATCGCGCTCCGCACGCAGCAGATCCTCCAGAACGAGGCGGGCGCGACCGACACCGCCGACCCGCTCGGCGGCGCGTACTTCATCGAGGAGCTCACCGTGGAGATCGAGGCGCGCGCGCTCGAGCTGATCGACCGGATCGAGGAGCTCGGCGGCGCGGTCGCCGCGGTCGAGCAGGGCTTCGTCCAGGGCGAGATCGAGGACGCCGCCTACCGCTACACCCAGCAGGTCGAGGCGGGCGACCGCGTCGTCGTCGGCGTCAACCGATTCACCGAGGACGAGGCGGAGCAGATCGACCTCCACCGCCTCGACCCCGCGATCGAGCGCCGCCAGCTCGAGCGCACCGCCCGCGTGCGCGCCGAACGGAACGCCGCCGAAGCCGAAGCTGCGCTGGCCGAGGTGCGCCGTGTCGCCGGCGGCGAGGCGAACCTCCTCCCACCGATGCGCGAGGCGCTCCGCGCCCGCAGCACGGTCGGCGAGATCTGCGACGTGCTCCGCGAGGAGTGGGGCACGTTCGACGCGCAGCGAGCCTGACCCGCCTCCGGGCCGTGCATGATTCGCCGCCGTGAGCGTTTCCGTCACGACCCGGCCCGGTCCGGCACCGGTGGACGGTGTCGCTGTCGAGCTCTACAGCCCCTGTTCACAGGCACGATGATCATCGTGCTCAACCTGTTCGTCGACCTGCTCGCCGTGATCATCGACCCGACGATCACCACCAGCCCGCGCGCGGGCCGGACCAGGTTCGGCGCCTCGGCGGGGAGCGACGCGATCGCGTGAAGATCCTCCTCGTCTCCCAGATGTACCCCGGCCCCGACGATCCCGACCTCGGCGTGTTCGTCGCCCAGCTCGAGACGCAGCTCGTCGCGCGCGGCCACGAGATCGAGCGCGCCGTCGTCGACCGGCGCGACGGCGGCAAGCTCCGCCACTTGCAGCTGGCGCGCGACGCGCGCAGGACCGCGAAAGCGTTCGAGCCGGACGTCGTCTACGCGCACTTCCTCGTCCCGGCGGGGCTGGCCGCGGCGCTGGCCTCGCGCGCGCCGCTCGTCGTCACCGCGCACGGCCAGGACGTCGCGAACATTGGCCGTGTCGCGGGCGCGGCTGCGGCGACGCGCTACGTGGTCGGCCGGGCGGCAACGGTGATCGCGGTCTCGGACTGGCTGCGCAGGGAGCTGGAGGGCAAGGTGACGGCGGCGATCGGCAAGGTCGAGGTCGTCGACTGCGGCGTCGACCTCGATCGCTTCCCGGTCGCGCCCGCAGGCTCCGGCTTCGTCTGCGTCGGCTCGTTGACCGACCGGAAGAACGTGCTCCGGCTCGCGAGCGCGTTCGAGCGGCTGGGCGAGGGGACGCTGACGTTCGTCGGCGACGGGCCGCTGCGCCCGCAGCTCGAGGGGCGCCCCGGGATCACCGTGACCGGCGCCGTGCCGTACGACGAGGTTCCGGCGCACATCGCCGCCGCGCGCGTGCTCTGCGCGCCCAGCCTGGTCGAGCCGTTCGGTCAGGCGATCCTCGAGGGCCTTGCGACCGGCCGTCCGGTCGTCGCCACGAAGATCGGCGGCCCACCCGAGTTCGTCCCGCCGGAGGCCGGTGTGCTCGTCGACCCCGGCTCCGAGGACGAGATCCTCGACGGCCTGCGCCGCGCGGCGGCGCTGCCGTGCCCGAACGACGCCGCGCGCGCGGCCGCCGCCGAGCACGACGTCAGGCGCCAGGCCGAGCGAATCGAGGCGATCCTGGAGAGGGCCGCCGGAGCGGCCCCCTCCGGATCGGAGAACTAGGCGGTCGCGCCGCCCTCGGGCGTGCTGGGCTTGTCGCCGCCGCCGATGGCGCCGCCGACGTCCTTGCGGAACGCCTTGATGTCGTCCTTCAGGTCCATGTCGCCCTTGATCACCACGGCGTAGATCACCCAGCCGAGGATCGCCCCCGCGGGCGGGGCGACGACGTAGATCCAGAAGTCCGTCCACGTCCAGCCGACCAGCGCGGTGCCGAAGCTCCGGGCCGGGTTCACGGACGAGCCGCTGAACGGGACTGCACAGAAGTGGATCGCCAGCAGCGTGAGCCCGATCGCGACGAAGACCGTGCTCTTTGCGGCCTGGCTCTTCGTCACCTGGAGGATGACGAGCATGAAGATCGCCGAGCAGAAGAGCTCGACGAAGAACGCGGCGCGGACGCCGTACTGCGCCGACGGCACGGTCGCCGCCTTGGCGACGTCGTCGCTCGACGTCATCAGCAGTAGTCCGAGCGCCGCCAGCGTCGCACCGACGAACTGGGCGACCCAGTACGGCCCGATCTCCTTCGCGGTCATCCTCCGGTCGAGGAGCATGACGAGCGAGACGATCGGGTTGAAGTGCCCGCCCGAGACCTCGCCGAAGGTGTAGAGGCCGGCCAACAACGCGATGCCGAAGGCGAACGGGGCCGCGCCGCTTCCGAAGCCGATCACGGCACCTGCGCCGATGAACACGAGCACAAACGTGCCGAAGACCTCGGCGAGGTACTTCTGCAACTCCTTCTTCATTGGTCGCTTCTCCTTGTCCGCGTGCACACGACTCAGAATCCGGATGGAGAGTCGCAGGCGATGCGGAAATCGTAGTTCGCTAGACACGCAGGCCGCCACAGAACGGTCAGCTCGGGAGCGCTCAGCGTCAGCAGCTGCGCCCGGTCGACCAGCAGCTGCTCCGCCGGCCGCTCGTGTCCCTCCCAGACGTAGTTGCGGAACCCGTCCGCGGTCGGCTCGAGCACGGCGAAGGACTCCACGTCGGTCTGCTCCTGTGACGCGTCCGTGCGTCCAGGCGCGAAGGGAACCTCGACGTCGCACCCGGCCTTCTTCGCGGCCTGCTCCACGGCGGCGCACCCGCCCAGCACGATCAGGTCGGCGAGCGAGACCATCTTCTTCTCGCCGGCCTGCGAGCTGTTGAACTCGCTCTGGATCCCCTCCAGGGCCTGTAGCGCCTTCGCCAGCTCGGCGGGGGCGTTGACCTCCCAGCCCTTCTGCGGTGCGAGGCGAATGCGCGCGCCGTTGGCTCCGCCTCGCTTGTCGGTGCCGCGGAACGTCGACGCGGAGGCCCAGGCGGTCGAGACCAGCTGGGAGACGGTCAGTCCCGAGGCGAGGATCGTGCCCTTCAGGGCTGCGATGTCCTCCGTCCCGATCAGCTCGTGCGTGACCTTGGGGACGGGGTCCTGCCACAGCTGCGGCTCCGCGGGCACCAGGGGCCGAGGTAGCGCGTGATCGGTCCCATGTCGCGGTGTGTGAGCTTGAACCAGGCCCTGGCGAAGGCGTCGGCGAACTCCTGCGGGTTCTCGTGGAAGCGCCGTGAGATCGGCTCGTAGGCCGGATCCATCCTCAACGCGAGGTCCGTGGTCAGCATCACCGGGGGGTGCTTCTTCGCCGGATCCTGGGGATCCGGCACGGTGCCGGCCGCGGCGGGATCCGTCGGACCCACTGCCAGGCACCGGCGGGGCTCTTCGTCAGCTCCCACTCGTAACCGAACAGGGTCTCGAAGAAGCTGTTGTCCCACGCCACCGGGTGGGCGTCCAGGCGCCCTCCAGCCCGCTGCCGATGGTGTCGGCACCACTGCCGGTGCCGTAGCTCGACTTCCACCCGAGGCCCATCTCCTCGAGCGGCGCAGCCTCGGCTCGGGCCGACGTACTCGCCGGGATCGGCCGCACCATGGTCTTGCCGAAGGTGTGGCCGCCGGCGATGAGCGCAACCGTCTCCTCGTCGTTCATCGCCATCCGACGGAACGTCTCCGGATGTCCACGGCTGCGGCCAGCGGATCCGGATTGCCGTTCGGCCCTTCCGGATTCACGTAGATGAGGCCCATCTGGACGCCGCGAGAGGGTTCGCCAGCTCCCGGTCGCCGCTGTAGCGCTCGTCACCGAGCCACGTGTCCTCGTTCCCCCAGTTGATCTCCTCGGCTCCCAGACGTCTTCACGCCCGCCGCGAAGCCGAAGGTCGTGAATCCCATCGACTCGAGGCGCAGTTGCCGGCGAGGACCATCAGTCGCCACGAGATCTTCCGGCCGTACTCTGCTTGCGGCCAGGCAGATGGATCAGCCTTCGGAGGCGAGCCGATCGAGATCGGCGAGCCTGACCTCGACGAGCGGCCGGATCCGGTCCTCCATGCCGTTCTCCCGCGCGAGCTCGAGCGCCTCCTCGTAGGTGGCGCGCACCTTCTGGGGCGAAACGCCCTGTTTCAGGCGGTTGTCGCCGGTGATCAGCAGCTTCTGGATCTTCTCGCGGACATCGTCCACGCGGTTCCCCCTTCCCTCTTCGGCGCCATTCTGCTGCAATCAAGGGGCCGTGTCAGTCAGGGTGTTGATCGCAGACGATCATCGCCTCTTCGCCGAAGCGTTGCGTGCGATTCTGTCCGCGGACGACCGGATCGAGGTGGTCGGCCTCGCCGTGTCCGGCGACGACGCCGTCTCGCAGGCCGACGATCTCACGCCCGACGTCGTCCTGATGGACATCAGCATGCCGGGGCTGGACGGTGTCGCGGCGACGAAGCGGATCCTCGATCTCCACCCGGAGGCACGCGTGCTGATGGTGACCGGCTCGGACGCCCAGGAGGACGTCGACGCCGCCCGTGGCGCGGGCGCCGCCGGCTACGTGACGAAGGACCGGATCGCTGCGGAACTCGTGGTCGCAATCCTCGACATCGCGGCGTAAATCGCTACCCTTACGCGCGTGCTCGTCGCCGGAATCACGCTCCAGGCCTGCGCCGTTCTCCAGGTGCTGCTGTCGATCTCGCTGATCGGTCTGATCCTCATGCACTCCGGCCGCGACGCCGGCCTCGGCGGCATGGGCTTCACGCCCGCAGTCACAGGGCGGCACCCACATCGTCGAGCGGAACCTGACGCGCCTGACCTGTGTCGTGGCGCTGGCGTTCGGCATCTGCACCGTCGCGCTGTTCCACCTGCTCTAGAAGGGCAACGCGGCAAGCACGGCGGTGGTCGTCGCCTGCTGGCCGAGGGCGTTCGGATGCAGCGTCCCGAACGCGTCGTGCTGCGCGATCAGTGAGCCGGCCACGCTGACGAACCAGGGCTGCGCCGCGCAGAGCCCGTGTGGCGCCGTCGCGGCGGCGATCCCGGAGACGAAGTGCCAGCCGTACGCCGTGGCCGCCCGGGCGAGCTCGCGGTTCACCGTCTGCACCACCTCGGTCTCGGCCTGCGCCGCCTCGGCGCGGGTGATCTCGCCGCGCAGCGGGAAGCCGAATGCCGTGCCGTCGAGGTACGGGACGAGCGGGTTGCAGGTCGCGCCCGCCGCGTCGCGCGTCCCGTTCGGGTACTCGGTGACGTAGATCTTCGACGCCGGGATCCCCGCACGCTGGAACGCGGCGGCGAGCTGCGCGTAGCGCCCCGGCAGCAGCGCAGCGCGGGCGCGGACCCACGCCTTCAGCGTCACCGGCGAGGTCGCGCTCGGGTACCGCTTTGTCCAGCAGTCGACCGTCGCGGCGGCCTTCGCGTCGACGCCGTCGTCGAAGCAGAAGAACGCGACGTTCCCGAAGCCGAGGTCGTTGATCCCGATGCTGACCAGCACGGCGTCCGGTGTCCGCGTTCCGAGCTGCGCCTTCATCGCCTGGATCTGCGCCGGCACCTTGGTCGTGCCGACGGGCTCGATGCCCGCGTAGGGGGCGAGCAGCCCGGTGATGATCGCCGCCCCGGAGCAGGCGAGCGGGATGTAGGTGACCGAGCTCTTGTCGCTCGCCTTCTCGAGCCGCGACGCCGTCAGCGCCTCGAACCCGTTCGCGGAGCGGTGGCAGCGGCGGTCCTGCCAGCGTACGGGCGCGATCGCGTGGTCGGGATTGCCTTCCCCGGAGGCGTTCGAGTCGCCGAGCCCGACGACGAGCGTGTCGTGGATCGTCACCTGCGTCCGGCCGGCCCCGTGCACCCCGGCGCGCGTGGCGGCGACGTCGACCCGGTACGGATGGTCGAGCGCCGGGAAGCCGTCGAACCGGAAGACGCAGGTCGGCCGGCCGAGTGAGTCCTTCTGCTGGACGAACGTGTTCGCGTGCCCGCCGATCGTCCACGTGTACGTGCCGGTGCACGGCCGTCCGTCGGGCCAGCGGACGGTGACGAGCGCCGGCCAGGCGGCGGGCGCGACCGCGACCGGCAGCCCGTAGCGGGGCGGGACGGAGTAGCCGAGCGTCAGCCGGACAGGTGCGCGGGCGCCGGTCGCGCCCGCGGGGACCAGCACGGCGAGCACGGCGAGAAAAGCCGCAAGGCGACGCATCGGGAGCCCTAGAGCCCGGGCTCGGACCCGGCGCCGGTCACGTTGAAGCAGGCGGTGGCCATTGCCGGAACACGGTAGCCGTAGGCCCACCGCTCGTCGTAGAAGTCGCTCTGGTTGACCAGCAGGGTGTCGCGCGTCAGCCCGGGCACGTCGGCGAGCAGCTCGGGCATCGCGACGGTGAAACGGAGGTTGAACAGCGGCTCGGCGACCTTCCCGTCGCGGATGCGGAACGTCCCGTCGCGGGTCATCCCGGTGATCACGCCCTCGCGCGGGTTGACGACGCCGAGGTAGTGGAGCCGCGTGACGTAGATCCCGTCGCCGACGAGTTCCGCCAGCTCGTCGGTCGACTCGGCCTCGCCGGGTGCGAGCTGGACGGCGGTCGCGATCGCGCCGTACGCGCGGGAATCCACGGGCAGCGCGTGGCCGGTCGACTCGCGCCCGGCACGGGCGGCGGTCTCGCGGTCCCAGACGGTGTCGCGGATCACGCCGTCCTCGACGAGCACGACTCGCTGCTTCGGCGTCCCTTCGTGGTCGAACCCGCGCGGCAGTCCGCGCGGGTCGAGGTTGTCGTCGACGAGCGTCACCTTCGGATCGAAGTGGCGCTCGCCGATGCGGCCCGCGAACCAGCTGCGCTCCTCGAGCAGCGCCTGCCCGTTGAACATGTCGAAGGAGCTGTAGTAGAGGAGCTCCGCGATCGCGTACGGCTCGAGCACCGCGCGGTAGCGAGCCGGCTCGGCGGTCGACCGCACCGCGGGTACGGGACGCCTTCGCCGCGGCCTCCTCGGCAACCGCCGCCGGGTCGATGTCGGCCGCGCGCCAGGCGCTCTGCTCGGCGTACCCGGACGCGCCGTCGACCGCGGCGAGGCCGAGGCACGAGACGTCGGTGGTGCGCTCGGACGCGCGCAGCCCGGTGCTCGACGCGATCGCCAGCTCGCACACGCCGCTGGTGTAGAAGCCGTACAACCCGAGGTCGCCCGCGGCGGCGATCGCCGTGCCGGCGAGCCGCGCCTGGTCCTCGGGTGTCAGCGCGGCCGTCTCCTCGTCGTAGCCGGCGACCTGCGGGAGGTCGGCCGGCGGCGCGAGCGGCACCAGGTCGGGATCCGGGCTTGCGCTCTCGACCGCGGCGGTCGCGCGGCGGGCGAGGTCGGCGAGGCCCTCGTCGTCGATGCGGTTCGTGCTCGCCGAGGCGCTGCGGCCGTCGCGGATCAGGTGCAGCAGGACGGTGGCGTTGTCCATCAGTGTCGGCTGATGCACCTCGCTGCCCGCGTAGCGGGCGAAGCCCGAGTGCTCGGTCGTGGCGATCGCCTCCGCCTCGTCGGCTTCGGCCAGCGCGAGCGCGCGCTCGGCGAGTTCCAGCGCGTTCACGACTTCACGCCGACCTGCACGTTGGTGAACCGGGCGGGGGATGCGCCGTGCGAGACGTGCGCGTGCTGGCCCGGCTGGCCCTTGCCGCAGTTGGTCAGGCCGTACATGACCCACTCCTCCGGGCCGCCGACCCGGTCGAGCGAGCCCCAGAACACCGGGGTGACACCGGTGTAGGTCGCGTCTCGGAGAAGCCGGCCGCGGGTGCCTTTCTTGATCTCCCAGGCCATCTGGGTGCCGAACTGGAAGTTGAGCCGCTTGTCGTCGATCGACCAGCTGCGGTTCGTCTCGAGGTAGATCCCGTCGTCGACCTCGGAGATCAGCTCGTCGAGCGTGCCCGTGCCGGGCTCGAGGTGGAGGTTCGTCATCCGGACGAGCGGCATCCGCTGCCAGCCGTCGGCGCGCATCGACCCGCCGGCGCCCTGCCCGATCCTGGCGGCGGTCTCGCGGGAGGTGAGGAAGCCCGACAGCGTTCCCCCGGAGACGATCGGCACCGGCTCGGCGGCGACGCCCTCGTCGTCGAAGGCGAACGTGCCGAGCCCGAGCGGCGTGGTCGGATCGGCGGTGATGTTCATGTGCTCGGAGCCGTAGCGCAGTGTCCCGAGGTCGCCGGGCTTGAGGAAGCTCGTGCCGGCGTACGCGGCCTCGGTGCCGTAGACCCGGTCGAGCTCGGTCGGGTGGCCGACCGACTCGTGCACCTGCAGCTGCATCTGCTCGTGGTCGATCACGACGGTCGTGACGCCGGCGGGGCACTCGTCGGCCTGGAGCAGTTCCGCCGCCTGCTCGGCGACGCGCGGCGCCTCGCGCACGAGCGCCGAGCGACTCGACGTACTCCCAGCCGGCCTGTGCGCTCGAGCCGACGTGCGCGCTCGGGTAGCTGCGCGCCTGCACGACGCCGTCCGAGCCGACCGCGGTCGCGTCGATCCCGCCGCCGCACTCGACCAGCACCTGGTCGATCTCGGCGCCGTCGGAAGAGAGGAACAGCTTCGTCTCGGTCAGCGCCCGCACCGCCGCCTGGGCGACCTTCACCTCGGCGCGCCGGAGCGCGTCCTCGGCGCGCAGGCAGAGCGCGACCTTGTCCTCGAGCGAGACGTCGAACGGGTCGATCTCGACCGTCGGGCGGAAGCTGCCGGAGCGGACGTCGATCGGCGCGAGGGCGCGGGCGCCGTTGCTGCCCGGCCGCCGCGGCGAACGCGCAGGCGCGGAGCGCCGCGTCCCTGGCGCCGGCGGTGTCCATCCGCCGGTCGCACGCGAACCCCCAGGCGCCGCCGACCAGCACGCGGACGCCGATCCCCTCCGACTCCGCGTCGGCAAGCGTGACCACCCGCCCGTTGCGCGTGCCGACCGACTGCGACCGCCGCACGACCGTCCGCGCGTCGGCGTAGGACGCCCCGGCGCCGAGCGCCGCATCGATCGCTGCCTGACATGCGTCTCTCATTCCTCCGGAGAGACTAACGCCGGAGCCCGCGGCGAACCGCGGGCTCCGGGGCATGCGCTGGAGAGGACTTGAACCTCCACGACCCAAAGGGTCACAAGGCCCTCAACCTTGCGCGTCTACCAATTCCGCCACCAGCGCGCGCCGGACAGTCTAGCGGTGCCGGGCAGCCACCCTTGACGCCGTCCGGAGTCGTAGCTACTCTCGAACACATGTTCGCACCCGAAGGGAGTGCTTTGCTCACCAAACGGCAGCAGGAGATCTGGGAGTTCCTCGTCACGTACGTCGACGAGCACGGCTACCCGCCCACCGTTCGCGAGATCGGCGAGCAGGTCGGGCTGGCCTCTCCGTCGACCGTGCACGCGCACCTCGCCAACCTCGAGCGCGCCGGGCTGATCAAGCGCGACCCGACCAAGCCGCGCGCCCTGGAATTGACCGGCCGCGTCAAGTCCGAGCCGGTCGGTCACGAGGGCGGGACGGTGCACGCGCTGCCGCTCATCGGGCAGATCGCCGCCGGTGGGCCGCTGCTGGCCGAGCACAACGTCGACGCGTACATCTCGGTTCCCGAGCCGCTCTCGAAGGGCGGGGAGGAGTTCCTCCTCCGCGTCCGGGGCGACTCGATGCAGGACGCCGGCATCCTCGAGAACGACTACATCGTCGTGCACCGGCAGCAGGACGCCCGCGACGGCGACATCGTCGTGGCCCTCGTCGGCGACGACGAGTCGGCCGACGAGGCGACCGTCAAGCGCTTCTTCCGAGACGGGACGCGCGTGCGGCTCCAGCCGGAGAACGACGCGTACCAGCCGATCTACGCGGCCCACGTCGACATCCTCGGCAAGGTGATCGGGGTGTTTCGCTCTCTGTGAGCGTGGCTATGACGGAGAATGTGAGCTCTCTGCTTCGCAGCCTCGACCAGGAGCTGATCGCGATCCTTCGCCGCGCCAGCCTGGAGTGCCCCGTCTGCGGGGAGTTCCTGCTCCACCGCTCCGACGGGATCGGCTGCCCGCAGTGCGGGCTCGAGCTGCACGGCGAGGCCGTTGCGGCCGAGCGCTCACCGACGCGCCGGCGCTCTAAAAAAGCGAAAGGGCCCCGAAGGGCCCTTTCCGTTCCGTGTCGCGACGCTCGACTCAGGCCGAGTCGGCCAGGTCGTCCGCGTCGGCGGCGACCACGTTCTCGAGCTCCGACGCGAGCCGGGCGAACGCCTCACGCTCGACCTGGCGGACGCGCTCGCGTGAGATGCCGAGCTCGCGACCGATCGCCTCGAGGGCGAACGTCTCGCCGTCGAAGCCGAAGCGCATCTCGATCACGCGCCGCTCCCGCTCGGGCAGCCGCTCGAGCGCCTCGCGCACGGCGCGGCCGCGCAGCGAGTCGTCGGCAGCCAGCTCGGGATCGACCGACTCGGAGTCGGCGAAGAGCTCGCCGAGCTCCGCGTCGCCGTCACCGAGGCGGGTGTTCAGCGACACCGACGCCTCGACGGCGTCGAGCGCCTCGCGCGCATGCTCGACCGACAGCCCGGCGATCTCGGCGAGCTCCTCGAGCGACGGCTCGCGGCCGTGCTTCATCTCGAACTGCTGCCGCGTGCGCCGCAGCTTGTTCCGGCGCTCGTCGACATGCACGGGGATGCGGATCGTCTTCGACTGGTTGGCGACCGCGCGCTGGCAGGCCTGGCGGATCCACCACGTGGCATACGTGGAGAACTTGAACCCCTTGCGCCAGTCGAACTTCTCCGCGGCGCGGTTCAGCCCGATCACGCCCTCCTGGACGAGGTCGCCGAGCGGCACGTTGTGGCCGACGTAGCGCCGCGCGATGTGCACGACGAGGCGCAGGTTGGAGTTGATCATCCGCTCCTTCGCCGCGGTGTTGCCGCGCTCGATCTGCTTGGCCAGTTCGACCTCCTCCGCGGCGGTGAGCAGCGGGTAGCGGCCGAGCTGGTTCATGAACACCGAGAGCGAGTCGCTGAGCTCACCCGCGGCCGGGTCGTAGGACAGGTCGAGCTCCACCGGCTCGTCGTCGATTTCCAGTACGTCTGCTGCGTTGCTCACGTAGTACCTCCTAGGGGGGTCAGTGTCCGGGCGCGCCGGCGCTCGAAGCGCTCGATGCGGCTGCCGGACGAGGTCGTGCGCTCGAGCCCGGTGTACGCCGGGTGGCACTTCGAGCACACATCCACCGTGATCTCGCTTTTCGTCGAGCGGGTCGTGAAGACCTCGCTGCACGACGTGCAGCGCACGGTGGCAATCACACTGTTCGGGTGCATGGTCAAATCGGCTCCTCGGGTCGAGACACGGCGTTCGAGCGCTGGTTCACTCGGGATGGCAGTACCCAGCCCTACGCGTTCGAACGCACACAGATGAAAACGCCCCGGGGGACGGGCGTATTCCCTGCCCCAACAGGGTACGGGCGATCTCCGGATTCGTCCAGTCGTATCCGCCCGGGCGCTACCATTCGACGTGCAGGCCGGGTGACCGCGAGGCGCGAGCTTCGAGGAAAGTCCGGACACCAAAGGGCAGAACGCTGGGGAAACCCCAGGCGGCGAAAGCCGACGGAAAGTGGCACAGAAAGGAGACCGCCTCCGGCGACAACTCTCCGGAGACGCCGGCGGTAAGGGTGAAAAGGTGGGGTAAGAGCCCACCAGCGCCGTGGTGACACGGCGGCTAGCCAAACCCCGTTCGGTGCAAGGTGAAGCAGGTTCCGATGACGCGGCCCGCCGAGGAACCGGGTACACCGCTCGAGCCCCCGGGCAACCGTGGGCCTAGAGAGATGGTCACCCAAGACAGAATCCGGCTTACAGGCCTGCTACCGAGAAGCCCCGCTTGCGGGGCTTCTCCATTACTTCAGGATGTTGACCGCGCGCGCCGCGACGAGGAGGATCGTCAGCCCTGAGAGCGTCGACTCGGCCGACATCAGCCGCTTCGCCGACCGCGTCAGCGGCAGCGTGTCGGTCGGGCTGAACGCCATCGTGTTCGTCAGCGATACGTACAGGTAGTCCCAGAGCCGCGGTGCCCAGTCGTCGCGGGCGACGTCGGGGTTGTCGTCCTGCGGGAACTGGAAATCGGGCGCCCGCCGCTCGGCGGCCAGCGCACGGGCGACCGGCCCGCCGCAGTCGAGCTCCCAGAAGGCGAGACCGAACGCGACGCCGTTCGTGAACAGCACCACGCCTGCGCTGAGCAGCAGCTCGCGGCCGGTGATGTTCGAGCCGGACTTCGAGAGGAGCGACATCAGCATCACGACCACGCCGGCGACGGTGAAGGCCCAGACGATCGTCAGCAGGCCGATCACGATCTCCCGCCGGCGGTCGTGCTCGGCCAGCCGCGAGAGCCCGAGCAGCAGGACGGCGGAGAGCAGGATCCACGGTGCGGCGACGACCAGCCAGAACCACCAGATCTGCCGGTCGAGCAGCGTCCAGCCCGCGTGCTTGCTGATGATCGCGAGGAGGACGAGGAGCCCGCCCGATGCGAGCGCGAACGGCGCCGCGTCGTTCCGTGCCTCGCGGGCCGCCGCGAGCAACCGCGGCGCGCACGACGGATCGTCCGCGGGGACGGCGGTCTCCGGCATCGCCCGCCAGAATGCTCCCCCTGCCGGACGGCGGTGCTAGGCGGCGGGCGGTGCGGCGGGGGCGAACGCGCAGCGCGGGTCGTTCTGCGTCGCGAGCCGCACGAGCAGCTCGTGGAGGGTCTTGCGGCTCTCCGCGTCGAGCGGCGCGAGGAACTCGTCCTCGAGCTGCTGGATCATCCCGCGGAGCCGGGCGTGCTCGCGCTTGCCCGCGGCGGTGATGCTGACCACGTGGCGGCGGCGGTCCTGCGGGTCGCGCTGGCGCACGACCAGGCCCTTCTTCTCCAGAGAGTCGAGCAGGGCGACGAGCCGGCTGGGATCGAGCGCGAGCGCGTCGGCGATCGTCGCCTGCGTCTCGCGGGCGCCCTCGGCGAGGATCGCCAGGACGCTGTAGTCGTAGAGCTCGTAGCCGGCCTGCTCGACCCTCGCGATCGCCTTCGTCTTGAAGCCGATGCCGAGCCGGGCGAGCAGGAAGCCGCTGCTCGCAGCGAGCTCCTTGGCGACCCGCTGCACCGGGCGAGACGGGCGTTTCGAGGGCCGGGGTCGTCATCGTCGGAATAAGTGTAGCGCGACAAACGTTGTGATTTGTTATCGTGGTGCAACACAACGATCGGGGGGAGAAACGAATGAGTGCACGAAATTGTGACACAGGCAGCAGTCGGAGACCAGGACCGCCGGCGCTGGTTGGCGCTCGCGCTGATCGTCGCCGCCCAGTTCATGGTCGTCCTCGACGTCGCGATCGTGAACGTGGCGCTGCCGTCGATCAGGACCGACCTCAACTTCTCGCAGGAGAGCCTGCAGTGGGTGATCACCGCCTACGCGATCTTCTTCGGCGGCGTGCTGCTGCTCGGCGGCCGGCTCGCCGACCTGCTCGGCCGCCGGCGGCTGTTCATGGCCGGCCTGGCGCTGTTCACGGTCAGCTCGCTGCTCGACGGGCTCGCCTGGTCGGAGGGCTCGCTGATCGCCTTCCGCGCGCTGCAGGGGCTCGGCGCGGCGCTGCTCTCGCCCGCGGCGCTGTCGATCCTGACCACGACGTTCCGCGAGGGCCGCGAGCGCAACCTCGCGCTCGGCATCTGGGGCGCGGCCTCCGGCAGCGGCGGCGCGGCCGGCGTGCTGCTCGGCGGCGCGCTGACGAGCGCCCTCAGCTGGTCGTGGATCTTCTTCATCAACGTGCCGGTCGGCGCTGCTGGTGATCGCGCTCAGCCCCGGTGCTGCTGCGCGAGAGCCGCGCCGACCTCGGCCACCGGCACTTCGACCTCGCCGGCGCCGCGTCGATCACCGGCGGGCTGATGCTGCTCGTCTACGCGCTGACGCGCGCGACCCAGCACGGCTGGGCGACGGCCGACGACGATCGGGCTGCTCGCCGCGTCCGCGGCGCTGATCGCCGCGTTCTTCGTGATCGAGTTGCGCTCGAAGGCGCCGCTGCTGCCGCTGCGGATCTTCCGGCTGCGCACGCTGACCGCGTCGAACGTCAGCGGCCTGCTGATGGGCGGCGCGATCTTCGCCCAGTTCTTCCTGCTCACGCTCTACATGCAGCAGGTGCTGCACTACTCGGCGCTCAAGACCGGCGTCGCGTACATCGGCCTGACGCTGACGATCATCGTGTTCTCCGCCGTCGCCCAGGCGCTCGTCACCCGGATCGGCATCCGGCAGGTGCTGCCGGCCGGGCTCGCGCTCTCGACCGTGGCGCTCCTGCTCTTCGCCCGGCTGCCCGTGCACGGCCACTACTTCACCGACCTGTTCCCGGCGTTCATCATCAGCGGCCTCGGGCTGGCGCTCGCGTTCGTGCCGATGTCGATCGGCGGCCTGACCGGCGTTCGCCAGTCCGACGCCGGCATCGCCTCGGGCCTGATCAACACCACGCCAGCAGATCGGCGGCGCGATCGGCGTCGCGCTCGCGACCACGGTCGCGACCACGTTCACGACCCGCTACGTCGACGCGCACGCCGGAGCCGACGCCTTCAGCGGCCCCGGCGCTGACGCACGGCTTCCAGATCGCGTTCTACGTCCTCGCCGCCCTGGCGGCGGCTCGGCGCGGTGCTCGCGGCGGTGATGCTCGAGTCGAAGCCCGGCCGAGGCCGAGCCGGAGCCCGGGTTCGAGCGCGGCGGCGCGGTGAAGGTCGAGGCGGCAGCATGAAGGCCCGGCTCTTCACCGACGACAACCGCAAGTGGTGGACGCTGGTCGCCGTCTCGTTCGGCCTATTCATGATCATGCTCGACAACACGGTCGTGAACGTCGCACTGCCCTCGATCCGCAGCGACCTCGGCATCTCCGTCTCCGAGCTCGAGTGGGTGGTGAACGCCTACGCGCTCACCTTCGGCGTGCTGCTGCTGACCGGCGGGAAGCTCGCCGACCTGTTCGGCCGGCGGCGGATCTTCATCACCGGGCTCGTCGTCTTCACGGCCGCGTCGCTCTGGTGCGGGCTGGCCGGCGGCGCCTCGTCGCTGATCGCAGCGCGCACCGTGCAGGGCGTCGGCGCGGCGCTGATGAACCCGGCGACGCTCTCGATCATCACCGCGACGTTCCCGGCGCGGCTGCGCGGCACCGCGATCGGCATCTGGGCGGGCGTCTCGGCGCTCGCCCTGGCGATCGGACCGCTGGTCGGCGGGATCCTGACCGAGCGGATCAGCTGGAGCTGGATCTTCTTCGTCAACATCCCGGTGGGGATCGTCGCGGTCGTCGCCGCCCGGCTCCTCATCGACGAGTCGAAGGACACCTCGCGGGAGCAGAGCCTCGATCTGCCCGGGCTCGTCACCTCGGCCGTCGGTCTCTTCGCCCTGACCTACGGACTGGTCTCGACGAACACGCATGCCTGGGGCTCGACCCGGGTCCTCGGCCTGCTCGCGCTCGGGGTGATCGCGCTCGCCGCGTTCGTGCTGCTCGAGTTGCGTCAGCGCGTGCCGATGCTCGACCTGTCGCTGTTCCGCAATCCGACGTTCGCCGGGGCCAACGCCGTCATGGCGCTCGTCGGCCTCGCGATGTTCGGCATCTTCTTCTTCAACTCGCTGTTTCTGCAGAACGTCCTGCACTACAGCGCGATCAAGACCGGGGCGGCGTTCCTGCCGATGACGCTCCTGATCATCCTCGTCGCACCCGTGGCGGGGCGGTTCACCGACCGGATCGGGCCGCGCTGGCTGATGGCCGGCGGCCTGACGCTGCTCACCGGCTCCCTGCTGCTGTTCGGCACGCTCGACGCACGGTCGTCGTTCTGGGACATCGTGCCCGCGCTGGTCGTCGGCGGACTGGGGATGGCGATCACGATGGCGCCCACCACGACCGCCGCGATGAGTTCGGTGCCGGTCGACAAGGCGGGCGTCGGCTCGGCGGTGATCAACAGCATGCGCCAGGTGGGCGGCTCGCTCGGGATCGCGATCATGGGGACGCTCGTCGCCACGCAGGTGACTGTCGGCTCGGCCGATCCGCGCTACCCGGCCCAGTTCGTCGACGGCTATCACCGTGCGCTGCAGGTCGGCGCCGCGCTGCTGTTCGTCGGTGCGGTGCTCTCGGTGGTGCTGATCGGCAAGGTGCGCCGGCCCGAGCCGCGGGTGGTCGTCGAGCCGGACTTCCGGGCCGTGCCGAGTCTCGAGGAAGCGGCCTGATCTAGGCCCTGAGGATCACCTCGAGCGACGTCCCGCTGCCGGGGCGGCTGACCAGCCGAAGCGCGCCGCCGATCGCGGCGGTCCGGTCGCGGATGTTGCGGAGGCCCTGCCCGCGGCTCTCGGCCTTGTCGTCGAAGCCGGCGCCGTCGTCGACGATGCGGACGACGCGCTGGCCGTCGCGTAGGCCGATCAGGACGGTCGCACGGCGCGCGTTCGCGTGGTGGCGGACGTTCGCGAGGCTCTCCTGCACGATCCGGAAGATCTCGATCTGCTCGTCCGGGCCGAGCTCGACCGCCTGCTCGATCTCGAGATCGACGTCGAGCTGCCCGTCGGCGGTGAGGAACTCCACGTACCGGTTCAGGGCGGAGTCGAACTGGGTCGCGCCGCTCGCCGAGGACAGGGCGAGCACGGCGAAGCGGGCCTCCTGCTGCGCGGCCCTGGTCGCCTCCTGCAGGCGGGGCAGGACCTTTTCGACCGGCGCGCCGCCGGCGAGCAGGGTGGTCTGGGTCGACATCGCGAAGAGGTACTGCGCAAGGCCGTCGTGGATCTCGCGGGCGACGCGTGCCCGTTCCTCCGCGACGGCGCGGCCGAACTCGGCGGCCCGGATCGCACGCCAGACGCCGACGAGCAGGATCCCGTACGAGACGAGCCGGAGGAAATCGCTCTGCGAGACGTTGTCGCTGGACAGCGACGGCGTGAACACCGTGTGCAACTCCGCGAACAGCCAGATCGTCGCGCCGAACGCCAGCCAGCGGTCGAGATCCTCCGTGTGCGCGCGGTAGCGCAGGCCGAAGCCGACGAGCGCCGTCAGGCAGAGAATCGCCTGGAGACCGACCGCCACGGTCAGCAGGTGGGGCTGGCGGTGGCCGGGATCGAGCAGCGGCAGCGTAGTTCCGAGCCGGCGGAAGACCGCCCACAGCGCGTACAGAAACACGGCGAGCACGACCACCGCAACGATCGCCCGGGCGCGGGTCGTGATCCGTCCGCTCGTGAACGGGGCAGCGGCGATCAGGGCCGCCGCGGCGAGACGCCCGCAGATTCCCGCCCACGCCTCGGTCCTGCCGACGGTGCCGCCGTCGAGCACCGGCGCGATCGAAAACATCAGGGTGGTCGCCGCGGTCACGAAGAAGCCGCCCAGCAGGTACAGGTCGAATCGCCTGCGCTCGACGGTGAAACGGACGTAGGCGAGCACGCACACGATCACCGAGACGAGCAGAACCGCCGTGTCCAGGAAGAGCCGCAGGCTGGGCAGGTCGTACGGCTTTCGCTGCCCCGGGCTGAGCAGGAAGAAGGCCAGAAACGCGCTGAGCAGCGCCACGAGCACGATCTCGTCGCGAACCCAGGCGAGGTACATTGCGCGGGAAGAACGCATACCCCTCTTGTCGGCAGCGCAGCTTCTGCCGATAAGCAGAACATGGGACGGCGCACGCTCATCGTCGACGACCATCCGCTGACGCGTGCGGCGCTGGCCGGCCTGCTCGAGCAGCACTCGTTCCCGGTCGTGGGGGAGGCCTCCGACGGCCACGAGGCGGTCGAGCGGGCGCGCGAGCTCCAGCCCGACCTCGTCCTGCTCGACCTGACGATGCCGGGCGGCGGAGGCCTCGAGGCCCTGCCGAGGGTGCGTGCGGCGGCGCCCAACAGCGAGGTCGTGGTCCTGACCGCGTCGGGCACCGAAGAGAATTTGCTGGCCGCGATCCGCGCCGGGGCGGCCGGCTACCTGCTCAAGACCGAGCCGCCGGAGCGGATCGCCGAGTTCCTCGAAGGCGTCGCGCACGGCGAGGCGGCGCTCTCAGGTGAGGTCGCGCGGCGACTGCTCGACCGCGTCCGCGAGGGTGGCCATCTCGACTCCGGCGTTCCCGACGTGATCGCGGAACAACTCAGCGCCCGCGAAGTCGAGGTCCTTCTGCTGCTCGACGAGCATCTCGGCACGGACGAGATCGCACACCGTCTCTTCATCTCCGAGCACACGGTCCGCTCGCACGTGAAGAGCCTCCTGCGTAAGCTCGGCGTGTCCTCGCGCCGCGCCGCGCTCGAGACGCTCGCCACCGCCCGACGCTGAAGTTCACCCACCCTGGGTGATACCGCGGGTGATGCCGGCAAGGCCCGGATTGCCGATGATCCGTAAGCAGCGATTGGGTCTCTGTGGTGGTGGTGGCCACGACAGCCAGGCGCGCAGACCGGCCCCGAAAGGGCCGGTCTTGCTTTTCGGGACGTCACGAGAACCCGTCGAGCGCGGCATGCACGAGCCCCGGCAGGGTCTCGAGGTTGTAGCCGCCCTCGAGCACCGCGGCGACGCGCGGCGCGAGGCCGGTGCAGCGGCGGGCCAGCTCGCGGAACCCGAGACCGGTCACCTCCATCCCGGCGAGTGGGTCGTCGGTGTGGGCGTCGAAGCCGGCGGAGACGATCAGCAGATCGGGCTCGAAGCCGATCACGGCCGGTTCGACGATGTCCTCGAACGCGCGGACGTAGTCCTCGTTGCCGGATCCGGCGGGCAGCGGGACGTTCACGGTCGTGTCGTTCCCCTCGCCCGGCCGGCCGGTGCCCGGATAGAACGGCCATTGGTGCAGCGACACGTAGAGGACGGTCGGGTCGTCCCAGAAGATGTCCTGCGTCCCGTTTCCGTGGTGGACGTCCCAGTCGAGGATCGCCACGCGCTCGAGGCCGTCCTCGGCCTGCAGCGCGCGAGCGGCGACCGCCGCGTTGTTGAACAGGCAGAAGCCCATCGCGCGGTCGGCCGGCGCGTGGTGGCCCGGCGGGCGGACGAGCGCGAAGCCGCCCGTGCGCGCGGCCTCGATCGCACCACCCGCGGAGAGCATCGCCGCCTCGAAGCTGGTCACCGACGCGGGCGTGTCGCCGTCCAGCCAGGTGTCGCCGTCGATCGCCCGGATCCGCGCGACGTGCTCGACGGTGTGACAGCGCTCGATCTGCTCGACCGTCGCCGACCGCACCTCCGTCCATTCGCCGACCGCCTCGAGCAGCGCGGTCAGCCGGCGCGGCGACTCCGGGTGGTGCCCCGTCGGGTGCAGCCGCGCAAGCGCCTCGTGACTGAGGACGTCCACGTCAGCCGACCAGCGCCTCGAACCGGCCGGCGAGATTGCCGAGGCCCCAGGACTCCGAAAGAGAGGACGCCTCCGCCCAGTCGGGCGTTTGGTCGGTCAGGGAGGGGAGAGGAGCGGAGGCGTCCATCGTGGCTATTCGCCGGTAGAGCAGCAAGTCCTCCCGCTCCGCCGAGAACCGTCCGGTGTCGAGCACTGCGTCGAGCGTGCCGTGCTCGGCGAGAATCGACGCCGCCGTCTTCGGCCCGATCCCGCGGGCGCCCGGCAGCTTGTCGGACGGGTCGCCGCGCAGCGCGATGAAGTCGGGCACCTGCGCCGGCAGCACGCCGTACCGCTCTTTCACCTGCTCGACCCCGATCCGCGCGAGCTCCGAGACGCCCTTGACCGGCTGGAGGATGGTGGTGCGGTCGCTGACGAGCTGGAAGGCGTCACGGTCGGAGGTGGCGACGAGGGTGAGTCCCTTGCGCGACTCCTCCTGCGCGACGGCGGCGGCGAGGAAGTCGTCGGCCTCGTACCCGGGCGCCTTCGCGGCGACGAAGCCCATCGAGCGGACGAGCTCCGGCAGCAGGTCGAGCTGCTCGACCAGCGCGTCGTCGAACTGGCGGCCGCTCTGGTACGAGGGAAACGCCTCGTTGCGGTAGGTCGGGACGCTGAGGGTGTCCCAGCCGACGACGACCGCGCGCGGCTGCTCGGCCTGCCACAGGCGCAGCATGAAGTTGGCGAAGCCGACGAGCGCACCCGACGGCCGGCCGTTCGTGCTCGTCATCGTCTTCGGCAGTCCGTGGTAGGCGCGGTGGGCGAGCGAGTCGCCGTCGACGGCGAGCAGCGGGCGGGGGTCGGTCAAAGCGCCTCGTAGAGCGTGTACACCTGCTCCATCAGACGGTCGGTCGCGACCTGCTGGGCATCACGCGGTGGGAGATCGGCCAGGTCGCCGGTCTCGATCGGCTTGCCGTAGGCGACCTTGAGTTGCGCGAACCGTGAGAGCCGGTCCATGCCCTTGATCGCGGCCGGGACGAGCGGCACCCCGGCGGTGAACGCGATCCGCGCCGAGCCGGTGCGCGGCCGGTGCTCGAACTTCTTGCGCAGCCCCTTCCGCTGGCGCGTCCCCTCCGGGAACATCGCGACGACGCCGCCGGCGCGGCAGAGCTCCTCCGCCTTCGCGATCGCCTCCAGGTCGGCCTCGCCGCGGCGCACCGGGAAGGCGCCCCCGGCGCGCAGCAACGGGCCGAGGACCGGGTTGAACAGCTCGACCTTGCCCATGAAGAACAGCTGCCGTTTCGGCCAGAGCGGGAGCCCGAGCGGCCACGGGTCGAAGTTCGACGTGTGGTTCGCGGCGAGGACGAAACCGCCCTCGGCGGGCAGGTTCTCGAGGCCCTGCGCGTCGAGGCGGTAGACCCCGCGCAGCACCGGCCAGGAGGCGATTGCAACGAAGCTGTAGAAGGGCATGGCCATGGCTGAAACCGCAGTATTGCGGTGCGACGGGAGTGTCACGTCGGCTGGCGACGTTCGCCTTCGCCGCTAACGTGTCCGCGCAATGGCCAAGAAACTCGTCATCGTCGAGTCGCCTGCGAAGGCAAAGACCATCGCCGGCTACCTCGGTTCCGACTACATGGTCGAGTCGAGCATCGGCCACATTCGCGACCTCCCGGAGCGCGCCTCCGACGTCCCCAAGGACAAGCGGGAGCGGTTCGGCGCCATGGGCGTCGCGGTCGACGACGGGTTCGAGCCGTACTACATCGTCGATCCGGACAAGAAGAAGGTCGTCGCCGATCTGAAGCGCAAGCTGAAGGACGCCGACGAGTTGCTGCTCGCGACGGACGAGGACCGCGAGGGCGAGGCGATCGCCTGGCATCTGTTCCAGACGCTGCAGCCGAAGGTGCCCGCGACGCGGATGGTCTTCCACGAGATCACGAAGCAGGCGATCCAGGACGCGCTCGACAAGCCGCGCCCGATCGACGAGCGCCTGGTCGACTCGCAGGAGACGCGCCGGATCCTCGACCGTCTCTACGGCTACGAGGTCTCGCCGGTGCTGTGGAAGAAGGTGATGCCGCGGCTGTCGGCCGGCCGCGTGCAGTCGGTGGCGACGCGGCTGGTGGTCGAGCGCGAACGCGAGCGGATGCTGTTCGTCCTCGCCGCCTACTGGGACATCGAGGGCCTCTTCGATCCCGAGAGCTTCACGGCGCGGCTGGTCGCGCTCGACGGCAAGCGCATCGCGCAGGGCCGCGACTTCGGGCAGGACGGGAAGCTGAAGGGCGAGGCCCGGCAGCTCGCCGAGGAGGACGCGCGCGGGCTCGCCGCCCGTCTCGACGGCGCGGACTTCACCGTCCGCTCCGTCGACGAGAAGCCGTACACCCGCCGTCCGGCTGCGCCGTTCATGACCTCGACGCTCCAGCAGGAGGGGGGCCGCAAGCTGCGCTTCACCGCGCAGACGACGATGCGCGTCGCCCAGCGGCTGTACGAGCGCGGCTACATCACCTACATGCGCACCGACTCGACGACGCTGTCCGAGACGGCGCTGACCGCGGCACGGACGCAGGCGCGCGAGCTCTACGGCGACGACCACGTCCCGGACGCCCCGCGGCGCTACGACCGCAAGGTGAAGAACGCGCAGGAGGCCCACGAGGCGATCCGCCCTGCGGGCGACCGCTTCCGTCTCCCCGAAGAGGTCAAGGGCGAGCTCGACCGCGACGAGCAGTCGCTGTACGAGCTGGTCTGGATGCGGACGGTCGCCTCGCAGATGGCCGACGCCCGCGGGCAGACCGTCTCGGTGAGGGTCGGAGCGAAATCGACCACGGACGAGGATGCGGAGTTCGGCGTCAGCGGCACCGTGATCACCTTCCGCGGCTTCCTCGCCGCGTACGAGGAGGGCCGCGACGAGACGCCCGAGGACGACGAGGAGCGCCGCCTGCCGCCGCTGAAGCCGGGCGACAAGGTCGAGCCGCGCTCGCTCGAGCCGCAGGGCCACGAGACCTCGCCGCCGGCGCGCTACACCGAGGCGACTCTGGTCAAGGCGCTGGAGGACCGCGGCATCGGCCGGCCGTCGACGTACGCGTCGATCCTCGGCACGATCCTCGACCGCGGCTATGTGGTGAAGAAGGGGACAGCCCTCGTCCCGACGTTCCTCGCGTTCGCGGTGACGAAGCTGCTCGAGGAGCACTACTCGAAGCTCGTCGACTACGGCTTCACCGCCAGCATGGAGGACGATCTCGACAAGATCGCCTCCGGCGAGGAGCAGCGGGTCGACTGGCTGACGCGGTTCTACAAGGGCGAGAACGGCGAGCCCGGGCTGCACGCGATGGTCACCGACCACCTGGACGAGATCGACGCGCGCGCCGTCAACTCGATCGAGCTGCCCGGCAGCGACATCGTCGTGCGCGTCGGGAAGTACGGGCCGTACCTGGAGCGCGGCGACTCGCGAGCTTCGCTGCCCGAGGACATCGTCCCCGACGAGCTCACGCCGGCGCGCGCCGAGGAGCTGCTCGCCGCTCCCGGCGATGCGCGCGAGCTCGGGCAGCATCCCGAGACGGGGTTGTCGGTCGTGCTGCGCAGCGGCCGGTACGGGCCGTACATCACCGAGGAGCTTCCCGAGGGCTCGGAGGAGAAGCCGCGCACGGCGTCGCTCATGTCGACGATGACGCCGGAGACGGTCACGCTCGACGACGCGGTCCGGCTCCTGTCGCTGCCGCGGGTGGTCGGCGTGTCCGACGGCGAGGAGGTGCTGGCGATGAATGGGCGCTACGGGCCGTTCATCAAGCGCGGCACCGACACCCGTTCGCTCGAGAGCGAGGAGCAGATCTTCTCCATCGATCTCGACCATGCGAACGCGCTGCTCGCCGCCCCGAAGACCCGCCGGGGGCGCGGCGCGGCGAAGCCGCCGCTGCGCGAGATGGGGCCAGAACCCTCGTCCGGGCGTCCAGTTGTGGTCAAGGACGGCCGATTTGGTCCATACGTGACCGACGGCGAGACCAATGCAAGCCTTCGGGCCGGAGACGCAGTTGAATCGCTCACGCTCGACCGGGCGATCGAGTTGCTCGCCGAGCGACGCTCGAAGGGGCCGGCAAAGAAGCGCCCTCGGGGGCGGAAGTAGTCACCCCCGCCGGCCCTCGAACCTGCCAACCTTTTCGTACGAAGCACGTCTTGAATGCCAGGATCTCCCGGGACATCCGGAATACAACTTCACACCCCCGCGTTTGTTTCTTCACAGTCCCCTTACGGGGTCGACCTAGGCTGAAAGCAGGCTAGGCAACTGGAACGGCGAGGAGATTCACGTTAGGGTGAGAAAGTTTTGGGAATCGAGAAGCCGGTGAAAGGACGAAGAGAAGCACTTGACGCAGAATCAGTTGACCGAGTTGCTTGAAAGCGATCAGGCTCGCACGCTGATCGAGGGCGCCGAAGAGCGCGGCTACGTCGAGCCCGCAGAGATCGAGGCGTTCGCGCTGGAGCACGACCTCGGCGAGGACGAGGTCGAGCAGTTTTCGCGCGAGCTCGAGACGATCGGCCTCGAGATCGGCAAGCCCGCCGAGGACACCGAAGCTGCTGCCCCTGCCGCAGCCGCCGCGACGTATGACGCGGGGCCGGTCAGCGGCGCAGCCGACAGCCTTCAGCTCTTCCTGGCCGACGTTGGCCGCCACAAGCTCCTGACCGCTGCCGAGGAGGTCTACCTCGCCAAGGCGATCGAGCGCGGCGACCCGACCGCCAAGCGGCGCATGATCGAGTCCAACCTCCGCCTGGTCGTGTCGATCGCGAAGGGCTACCGCGGGCTGGGCGTGCCGTTCCTGGATCTGATCCAGGAGGGGACGCTGGGCCTCAACCGCGCGGTCGAGAAGTTCGACTGGCGCCGCGGCTACAAGTTCTCGACCTACGCCACCTGGTGGATCCGGCAGTCGGTGCAGCGCGCCGTGGCCAACCACGCGCGCACGATCCGCGTGCCTGTCCACGTCGTCGAGCGGCAGCAGAAGCTCAGCCGGGCCGCACGCCGGCTCGAGGTCGAGCTCGGCCGTGAAGCGACGAAGGCCGAGCTGGCCGAGGCCACCGGACTTCCGCTCCAGCACGTCGACGAGGCGCTCTCCGCCGCTCACGCGTCCGTCTCGCTGAACCAGACGGTCGGCGCGGACGACGAGGGCGAGCTCGGCGACCTGTTCGCCGACCGCGAGGCCGCCGATCCGTTCGACGAGGCTGAAGAGTCGCTTCGCCGACAAGGGGTTCGGAAGGCTTTGGACGCGCTCCCCGAGCGCGAGCGGCGCATCCTCGAGCTGCGGTTCGGCTTCGAGGGCGAGCCCTGGACGCTCGAGGCGATCGGCCACGAGCTCGACCTGACGCGTGAGCGCGTCCGGCAGCTCGAAGGACAGGCTCTTGCAAGGCTCGCAGCACTGCGCGACCTGCAGTCCGTCGCCGCCTAGCTTCGCCGCACACGCATCCTCGGAAAGGGCGGCCACCGGCCGCCCTTTCTGTTTCCGGCCGACGTCCAGGTCGAGCTTCGAGGCGGTGAACAACGTCTCCCGGCCGTACCTCCCGACCCGGCCGGGGCCGGGCAGCTCAACCGGGTCGGCTGGACGGGCGACTTCGGCGACCCGAACGACTACCTCGGGACGTTCTTCTCCCAGAAGACGAGGCAGTTCGACTTCAGCGACCCCACCCTGTTCTCGCTGCTTGGGCAGGCCGCGCGGGAGCCTGCGCGGACGAACCGCATCGAGCTCTACCGGCAGGCGAACGAGCGCGTCATGTCGACGCTGCCCGGCGTCCCGCTCCTGCACACCGAGGAATTCGTTGCGCTGCGGAGCGCCGTGCAGGGGTACATCACGAGCCCGTTCGGGCCCGAGTCGTTCGCCGGCGTGTCCGTCTCGAACTGAGACAATCGACGGCATGCGTACGTGCCTGAACCTGGCCGCGCTGCGGGCCGAGCCGCGGGACGACGCCGAGCAGGTCACCCAGGCGCTTCCGAACGAGCCGCTCGACGTCGAGTCGGAGGACGACGGCTGGGCGCGCGTGCGCACCGCCTACGACTACCCCGGCTGGGTACGGGCCGAGGCGCTCGGCGGCCCGGCGGCCGGCGACTGGCTGGTCGAGCGTGACGGTGATCCGGTCGAGGAGGCCCGCGCCTACCTCGGCTGTCCGTACGAGTGGGGCGGGATGACCGAGCGCGGGATCGACTGCTCCGGGCTCGTGCACATGGCCTACCGCCGGCTCGGCCGGCTGGTCCCGCGCGACGCCGACGAGCAGGAGGACGCAGGCACACCGGTCGCGGAGGCCGACCTTCGCTGCGGCGACCTCGTCTGCTACGGCGATCACATCGCGTTCTGGCTCGGAGACGGCCGGATTCTCCACGCGACCGGACGCGAGGGCGTCCGCCGCGTGCTCGAGGAGGAGCACCCGCCCGAGCTGGCGTCGCGCGTTCGCGCGTACGTTCGCTTCTAGTACGGCTTCGCGCGGTCCCTGTAGCCGACCGCCAGACCGGTGTCCTTCGCGCGCGGGAAGGCGATCGTCTCCGGATTCCCGTCCGAGACGTAGCGCAGGCCCGGGTTCCGCTCGAGGATGTCGATCCACATGCCCCACGTGAAGTCGCGGGCGCCGTTCCACTTCGGGTTCGGCATGATCCGCGGGATCTCGGCCGGGTCCCACTTCGTCGAGAACGGTGAAGGCGCCGGCTCGGCGCCCGAGAGAAACACGCCGGCGAACTTGTACGACTGGGCGTGCCAGGCGCCGCTGACGGCGAGCGAAGCCGGGTGCGGGAGCGCGCCCTCCGGAAGCGCCATCGTCGTCGCGCGATAGGTCGGCAACCGGTCGGTGAGCACGTGCTCTCCGAGCACGAGCTGGCGCTGGACGCCGTTGGGGTCGAGGGTGTTGAGCGGGATGTGGTCCTTTGTGTGGTTGCCGAGCTCGTAGTCGTGCTCGACGAGCCACTGGAACGTCGACTGCGCGGTGCGCCCGTTCCCGGTGAACGCGTTCCGCGGGATGTAGAACGTCCCGGTCGCGGGGAAGCCGGGGTGCGTCGCGGCGAACTCCTCGAGGATTCCGACGCCCGACTTCGGGTCGAGCCGGCCGTCGGGGAGGAAGGCGATCTGGTTGTTCGTGGCGTCGTCGAACGTGAGGACGACGGGTGACTTCCCCTTCGGCACGTCGAGCTTGCCCGAGACGAGGTCGGCGGCGCGCACCGGGTAGAAGCCGTCCTGCCAGAGCCGCGTCAGCTCGGCGCGGAACTGCGTGGCGCTCATGTCGTAGATGCTTCCGCCCGAGTGGATCTGGTGGTGCATGAGCACCGGGACGAGCCCGAGCTCGTTGGGCTTCAGCGACTTGGCGAGCTCCGCCGGCGTCAGGCGCTTCGGGAACGCCGCAGTGCGCGCGTCGGTCGGAAGCGCGGCCGCGGTGTACGTGACGTGCGGATCCCAGAGCAGGTACTCGTCGATGCCGTCGTCGTGCGCGCCGCGGATCTGGGCGCTCACCTGCGCCGGCCCATACGTGGGGCTGCCGAGCGTGAAGTCCTGGAGCCACGGGACGACGCGGGCGCCCGTGCCGCGGACGTCCTTCTGGAAGTCCTCGAGCGAGCGCTGGACGATGTCGTACGGCTGCGCGTTCGGGTTGGCGACGCCGTACTCGCCGTGTGCCCAGTGCGACGGGTAGACCATCGCCGACACGTAGTCGAGGTGCTCTGCCATCGCGGGGATGTTCTGGGCGACCTCGGCGGGCCTCGTCGCCGCGATCCCGAAGACCGACGCCCCGAGGTACGTGCCGTACGGCTTCAGCGCCGCGCGGGTCTGGGCCAGGAACGAGACGATTGCCGCCTCGGGCCGCCCTTTCAGCCCGGGGAAGACCATCGTCGTGATCGGCCCGTCCGGCCTGCGGACGTAGTCGTAGAGGATCTCGTCGACGCCGGCCTTGGCTCCGGCGACCGCGACGTCGATCTGGTACTTGCGGACGACCGGGTCGGCGAAGTTCGTGAACCCGCCGTAGCCGCCGTACTGCTGCCCGTCGGGCGTCTGGACGACCTGGTCGCGCTCTCCGTGCTTCCACGCGTAGGCCGCGTAGATCGGATCGTTGAAACACACGACACGGCCGATCACACGGACGCCCTTCGAGTGGAGCAGTTGCACCGCTGAGGGCAGGTCGTAGGTGTCCGAGACGGCCCCGGACCGGTGCGCGAGCGGCACCGGTGCGTTCCAGCCGATCACCCCGCCCTCCTGCTTGAGGTCGAGCTCGACGGCGTTGATGCGGCCCTGGGCGATCAGGTCGAGCACGCCTTTGCGAAGGCCGGGGTCGGCCCAGGCGTCGGCGGTGACGTGGACGGCGCGCACCGGGTGCGGCGGCGTGCGCGGCTTCATCGAGATCCAGATTCGCCGCGTGCTCGTGTTCCGCAGCGTGTCGGTCGCGATCAGCGTGACGGCGCCCCTCGGGCGGGCCGGCCACGAGAGCCTGAAGCGTCCGTCCGAGACGAGCGTGGGGCGGCCGTCGACGGTCAGGGTGGCGCCCGGCTCGAGCGTGCCCGCCAGCGCGACCGGCTGTCCCGACGGGATGACGACGCCCGGCGCGCCGAACACGATCTTCGGGCCGGTGGTGTCGACCCGGATGTTCCATGTCTTGGTCGTCCGGGAGCCGGGGAACCCGCCGGCGACGGTCGCCTGCACCCGGTGTGGCCCCTCGGGCAGGTGGTTGCCGTCGAGGACGAAGCGCCCGGCGGTGATGTACGCCTTGCCGGTGACGTCCAGGCCGTCGAGCTTCCAGCGGACGCGGTCGAGCACGGTCGGATCGGCGCCGACCGAGAACTTCAGCGACGGGAGCACTGCCGGCCCGACGGCGTCGGCCGTGGGCCCCGAGGCATCGAGGCTGGGCGCGGACAGCCGCGCGCCGAGGGCGAAGGTGGCGAAGATCAGCGCACCGAGAACGACGCCGACGATCACGAACCGCCGGTAGCCGTGGAACCAGCTGCGTTTCGTGCGCGGGGCCGGTCTTCGAGGCTGCGCGTCGGCGGCCGAGTCACCGCCGTCGCCGGCGGGCGGCGGGGCGTCGGGCGGGCCGTTCGTCACCGTCTCGGCGGCCCGGAGCCGCTCGACCTCGTCGATCAGGAGGAGGATCGCACGGCCGGCGGGCTGCAGTTCGGGGTGCGAGTCGTCCTGGGCGAGCTTGTTCCCCCAGCGGCGTAGCTCGTCGATTTGTCCTGCATCCACCGCCAAAGTATGCCGTTCGGTCAGACAGAAAAGGACTCAGGACTGCGCCGTGCGCGTTCGAGCACCTCGTCGTCGATGTTCCTTCCGGTGACGACGAGGACGATCGGGCCGTCGAGCTCGGGGAGTTGCGGCAGTGCTGCGAGGCCGGCGCCGGCGGCGCCCTCGGCCCGGATGCCCGCGGCGTCGAACGTGGCGACGGCGCGGGCGATGTCGGACTCCTCGACGCGGAGCATGTGCGTGGCGACCTCGTCGAGCACGGCAACCGCGTACGGGATCGCGACACGCACCGCGAGGCCGTCGGCAAACGTCGCCGACCGGTCGCACGGCACGGCGCGCCCAGCCTCCCAGCTGTCTGCCATCACCGGCGCGGAGGCGGCGACGACGCCGATCCGCAGGGTTTCGGGCGAGCGGCGCAGGATCGCCGAGCCGACGCCGCCCAGCAGCGCGCCGTTACCGACCGGGACGACGACCGCGGCCGGCGGCTCGCCGAGCTGGTCGAGCAGTTCGTCGCCGATCGCCGCGTAGCCGTCGTACTGGGCGGGCTCCGCGCCGTCCTCGAAGAACGGGACTCCGCGGGCGGCGGCCTCGGCCACGCCGCGGTCCTTGGCCTCGTCCATGTCGACGCCGCCGAGCCGGACGTCGGCGCCGAGCCGCTCGAGGTGCGCGAGCTTCGTCGCGCTCGCCCCCTCGGGCGCGAAGACGACCACGTCGAGGCCGAGTTGCGCGGCCGCCCAGGCGGTCGCGGCGCCGTGGTTTCCGGTCGAGGCGGTGACGACGCCCGTCGCGCCGTCGCGCTTGAACTGCTCCAGCGCCGGCAGCGCGCCGCGCCATTTGAACGCGCCGAGCTCGTGCATGTCCTCGCGCTTGAGGTAGAGCTTGCGGCCGTCGGCGATCGCGGGAGGGGCTGGCTCGAGCGGAGTCACGATCTAGAGTCTGCCGATGCCGACCGTCCAGCTCTTCGCGACCTGTCTCGGCGACCTTGCGTTTCCGCAGGCGGTCTCCGATGCGGAGACGCTGTTGCGCGCCGCGGGGTACGAGGTCGAGTTCCCGGCGCGGCAGGTCTGCTGCGGGCAGCCGGCGTTCAACTCCGGCCACCGGGCGGCGGCACGGCGGGTGGCGCAGTCGTTCGCGAAGGCGTTCTCGCGTGAGGCTCCCGTGGTGACACCCTCGGGGTCGTGCGCGACGATGGCGTCGCACTACCTGCCCGAGCTGCTCGGGGTCGAGCCGTTCGAGGTGTGGGAGCTGTCGGCGTTCCTGGCGTCGACAGCGTTTCGGCCTCTGCCGCGCAACGCCGGGCGGCGCATCGCGTACCACGACTCGTGCCACATGCTTCGCGAGCTCGGGATCTCGGCGCAGCCGCGCAAGCTGCTCGGCGCGTCGGGGGCGGAGCTGGTGCCGTTCGACCGGCCCGATCTGTGTTGCGGGTTCGGCGGGACGTTCTCGGTGCGCCAGCCGGAGGTGTCGCTGGCGATGGCCGACGACAAGCTCGCCGGCGGCGCCGCGGCGGGAACGATCGTCACCGCAGACCCGGGCTGCCTCATGCATCTGCGCGGGCGGGCCGAGCACGTCGGGTCGCCGGTTCGCGTCGTTCATCTCGCGACCGCGCTTGCCAGGGGTGTCGGTGCCCGAGCTTAGGCAGCCGCCGGGCCGCTTCCGCGAGATCGCGCGCCTGAAGCTCGGTGACGCGCACACGCAGACGGCGCTCGACGAGGCGACGAACCGGCTACGCACGAACCGGGTCTCGGCCTGGGAGGGGCTGCCGGACGTGGAGGCGCTGCGTGAGCGGGCGCACGCGATCCGGATGGAGGTGATCGACGATCTCGATTCGCACGTCGCGCAGTTCACGGAGGCGCTGGAGGCGCGCGGCGGTCACGTGTTCTTCGCGCGCACGGCGGAGGAGGCGAGCGCCTACGTCGCCGACGTGTGCTCGCGGTCGGACGCGAAGATCGCGGCGAAGTCGAAGTCGATGGCGACCGAGGAGATCGGCCTGAACGCGGCGCTGGAGGCGGTCGGGGTCGCGCCGGTCGAGACCGACCTCGGCGAGTACATCCTCCAGCTCGCCGGCGAGCACCCGGTGCACATCATTGCGCCGGCGATCGAGAAGACGGCGCCGCAGGTGGCCGAGCTGCTCGGGAAGGTCGACGGCACGACGATTCCACCCGAGCTCGAGGCTCTCACGAACGCGGCGCGGCGGCAGTTGCGCGAGACGTTCCTGACCGCGGACGTCGGAATCACCGGAGCCAATTTCGGCGTCTCGTCCACCGGGTCGATCTGCCTGGTCACGAATGAGGGCAACGGGCGACTGGTCAGCTCGATCCCGCGCGTGCATGTGGCGCTGATGGGGATGGAGCGGCTCGTGCCGACCACCGCCGACCTAGGCGTGATGTTGAAGCTGCTCGCGCGATCGGGGACGGGCCAGAAGCTGACCGTGTACTCGACGCTGCTCACCGGGCCGCGCCGGGCGGGGGAGACGGACGGACCGGAGGAGATGCACGTCGTGATCCTCGACAACGGCCGCTCGAACCTGCTGCGCGGGCGCTACCGCGAGATGCTCGCGTGCATCCGCTGCGGCGCGTGCCTGAACGTGTGTCCGGTGTACCGGAAGTCGGGCGGCGCGGCGTACGGGCCGGTCTACTCCGGGCCGATGGGCGCGGTGCTGCTGCCCCTGCTCGTCGGGCTGGACGAGGCGCCGTCGCTGCCGCATGCGTCGTCTTTGTGCGGTGCGTGCACCGACGCCTGCCCGGTGAAGATCCCGCTGCATGAGTTGCTGCTCGACCTGCGGCGCGACCTCGTCGAGGAGGGCGTGGCGTCGCGGTGGGAGCGGCTCGGGTTCACGCTGTGGTCGTGGGCGTGGTCGTCGGTGTGGGGGTACCGCGCGGCGACACGGCTGGCGCGGCTGGGACAGCCGCTCGCGGGCCGGCTCGGGCCCGGCCGTGTGTGGGCGGCGGGGCGGACGCTGCCGCGGTTCGGCCGCCGCTATAGGGATACGAACAGATGAGCCTCGTCGACGACTTCATCGCGAACGCGGAGGCGGTCCTGTGCCACGTGCACCGCGGCCAGGCGCCCCCGCTCGAGGGCGCCGGCGTCTCGACGGCGATCTACGGGCTCGCCGACACCGGCTCGGTGGTGCTGTCCTCGTCGACGGAGGCGCGCGCGCAGTCGCTCCTCCCCGACGTCCACGTGACGATGCTGCGCGAGGATCTGATCCTCCCCGGCCTCGACGAGCTGTTCGCCGCACTCGGCGACGACCTTCCGAGCGCCCTCGCGATCGTCACCGGTCCGAGCCGCAGCGCGGACATCGAGCAGAAGCTCGCCGTCGGCGTCCACGGGCCACGCGAGGTGCACGTGGTTCTCCTGCCTGCCGCTCGATAGGCTGACGCCATGATTCCGATCGACCGACCCGGGAAGATCATCTGCGTGGGGCTCAACTACCGCGACCACGCCGAGGAGCAGGGCACCGACCTGCCGACGGCGCCGCTGCTTTTCGCCAAGTGGCAGAACACCCTGATCGGGCCCGGGGAGCCGATCGTGATTCCTCCGATCGTCACGAAGTGCGACTTCGAGGCCGAGCTCGGCGTCGTCATCGGTGAGCGCGTCCGCGACGCGTCGGCCGAGAACGCGCTCGAGGCGGTCGCCGGGTACATCTGCGTGAACGACGTCTCGGCCCGCGACCTGCAGTTCGCCGATGGGCAGTGGTCGCGCGGCAAGTCTCCGGACACGTTCTGCCCCGTCGGGCCGGCGCTCGTCCCGCGGGACGAGATCCCCGATCCGCAGGCGCTGGCGATCCGGGCGATCCTCAACGGCGAGACGGTTCAGGACTCGACCACCGCGAACATGGTCTTCGGAGTCGCCGAGATCATCGCGTACGTCACCCGGACGATCACGCTCGAGCCCGGCGATCTGATCGCCACCGGCACCCCGGCCGGCGTCGGCGCGTTCCGCACCCCCCCGCTGTTCATGCAGCCGGGCGACGAGATCACGATCGAGATCGAGGGCCTCGGCTCGCTGACCAACCCGGTCGTCGCAGGGTAAGGCGGTGCAGCGGCGGCTCGGGCTGCTCGCCGGCCTGTTCCTCGCCGGGCTCGCCCTCCGACCGCAGATCGTCGGCGTCGGGCCACTGATCCCGTCGATCAAGGACGACCTCGGCATCTCGCATGCTGTCGCCGGCCTGCTCGGGACGATCCCGGTGCTGTGCATGGGGCTCTTCGCCCTCCCGGCGCCGCGCGTCTCGCGCCGGTACGGCACACGGCGGGCGATCGCCTTCTGTCTGCTGCTGATCGGCGGGTTCGGGATCGCTCGTGCCCTGGCGCCCGGCGCGGTCGGCGTGATCCTGCTCACTTTCGGGGTCGGCATCGGGCTCGGGCTTGGCCCAGGCGCTGATGCCGGTTTCGGTCAAGGAGCGCTTCCCGATGCGTGCGGGCTTCGCGACGGGGATCTACGTGCTGGGGTTCAACATCGGCTCGGCGCTCTCGGCGGTGTTCGCCGTGCCGATCGCCGACGCGGCCGGGAGCTGGCGCTGGTCGCTCGTCGTCTTCTCGGCGGTCACGCTTGCGCTCGTCCCCGCCTGGGTCTGGCTGACGCGAGACGAGGAGCCGCATCGACGCCGCCCGGAGGCGATGCGGATCCGGCTGCCGGTGCAGAGCGGGACGGCCTGGGTGCTCGTCGGGATCTTCGGATCGATGGCGTCCCTGTTCTACGGGCTGAACAGCTGGCTGCCCGACGCCTACGTCGAGCACGGGTGGACTGAGGGGAAGGCCGGCGCCCTGCTCGCCGTTCTGAACGTTGCAGCGCTTGTGACGACCGTGATCATTCCCTGGCTGTCCGACCGGGTCGGCTCCCGCCGGGTCTACCTGGTCAGCTTCAGCGCCGCGCTCGTCGTCGCGGTCGCCGGGTTCGCAGAGTTTCCCGGCGGCGCCTGGATCTGGGCCGTGATCGTCGGGCTCGCCACGGGGGCGATGTTCCCGCTCGTGATGACGCTGCCGGTGGATGTCGGCAAGCGTGCGTCCGATGTCGCCTCCGCGACCGGGCTGATGCTCGGCGTCGGCTACATGATCGGCGCGATCGCGCCGCTCCTGCTCGGCGCGGCCCGCGACGCAACGGGCACGTACACGACCACGCTCTGGCTGATCGTCGTCGCCGCCACCGTCCTCTTCTCCCTCTGCGTCTCGATGACGCCCGAGCGGATCGCCCGCGGGGTGACCGCGCCCGAGCTCGAGCCGGCATGACCGCGCGTGCACGCTACCTCGAGGGCGCGCGGATGATCGCGCCGATCGGGGTCGCCGCGGCCGCCTTCTCGCTGTCGTTCGGGGTGCTCGCCCGCACCGCAGGGATGGGGTGGGCCGCACCGCTCGTCATGTCCGCAACCACCTTTGCCGGCTCCGCGCAGTTCGCAGTCGCCTCCGTTCTCGGCAGCGCGGGCTCGGCGGTGGCTGCGATCGGCGCGGCGGCAATGCTGAACGCGCGCTACGCGCCGATCGGGATCTCGATCGCCCCGAAGTTCGAAGGTCCGCTGCCGCGACGGCTGCTCGAGTCCCAGTTGATCGTCGACGAATCCTGGGCGATGACCCTCCGTCGGAAGGGCGGCTTCGACATCCGCGTGTTCGTCGGCGCAGGCGTCGTGCTCTATGTCTGCTGGAACGTCGGGACGGTGATCGGGCTCCTGCTCGGCAACGTCATCGGCGATCCCAACCGGATCGGGCTGGACGCGGCGTTCGCCGCGCTCTTCCTGGCCCTGCTCATCCCGCAGTTACGCAGCCGGCGCGAGGTCTCGGCGGCCCTGCTCGGCGGGGGTCTGGCTCTCGTTCTGATCCCGTTCACACCCGCAGGGATCCCGATCGTCGCCGGCGCCGTGGGCGCGGTCGTCGGGTGGAGCCGCGCATGAGCCCGGTCTGGATCGCAGTGCTCGGCTCGGGAGCGGTGACGATCGTGCTGAAGGCGACGGGCCCGGTTCTGCTGGGTGGGCGTTCGGTGCCGTCGTGGCTGGCGGGGCCGGTGTCGCTGCTGGCGCCCGCGGTGCTGGCGGCGTTCGTCGTCACCCAGGCGGTGGGCGGCCACCGGGAGATCGTCGCCGACGCCCGCCTCGTCGGTCTCGGCGCCGGAGCGATCGCCGTCGCGCTGCGTGCCCCCATCCTCGCCGTGGTGGTCATCGCCGCCGCCGCGGCCGCGGTCGCGCGCCTGCTCTTCTGACAGGTTCGCGGCTCGAATCGGCGCACATTCGGCACAGACACGCGCGCCTCGATCCGGTAGCCTCGCCGGCAGGGGAAAGGGGCTAAGCCCCCACCCTGTGGGCGGGGGTGTGGGCGCGGGGCGGCGACGAAGCCGAATCGGTGCTAGCCCATGCCGAGCGAGATGATCCCGCGCCCGACCAGCCCGCTCGTGAACGAGGACTCCGGGAGGATCTTCACGCCGTACGTGTCGCGGAGGAACCACTCGAAGTAGACGAAGACGCTAGAGCGGACGACGCCGATCTTCTCGAGGCGGGCGAGGTCGAGGAGCGCGACCCTGGAGCGCAGCCCCTCGTCGTCGAGGAATCGCTCGACCGCCTTCAGGCCGATCGGGCCGAGAAGCATCGCCGGCCCCTCGCGGGCCAGTCGCTCGCAGAACGCATAGCCGAGCCGGAGCTCGATCGTGCATCGCTCCCGGCGCCAGCCCAGCGTGAGGCGGCTCGGCGACGACTCGAGCACCTCGACGTCGTCGAGCTCGTCGCGGCAGTAGGTCGCGAACGCGTCGAGGATCTTGCCCTGCGTGAGCGTCTGCGCTGCCCATTCGATCAGCCGGCCGCGGCGGAGTGCGTCGAGATCGGCGCCGTCGGGCTCGTCGGCCGCGCCGTCCCACCGGGCCAGCTCCGCGTCGAGCTCGGGGCCGGGGGCCGCGCCGATCCGGGGGTCGCTCAGGGCCTCGGTCGCGACGGGATTCACGTCGACTCCTCGACCGCGTCGAGCAGGAGGCCCGCGGCGAGCTGCGAGAGCGGCAGCCGCGTGCCGCCGGTCGCCTGCGCCAGCGCGACCGCGCAACCGTGCTCCGGATTAGCGACCTCGGCGATCACGCAGCCGATCCTCGCACGCCGCAGCGCCCGGCCCTCGGCGAGGAGGTCTGCGACCGGGTCGGCGCCCCGGCGAAGGGGAACGGTCGGCAGCCCGTCGCTGACGACGACGACGAGCGGCACGGCGTTCGGGTGCCGGACGAGCTCGCCGCGCAGCAGCAGCCGGGCGCGGCGAAGCGCGTCGCCGAGCGGGGTCTGGCCGCTGAGCGGAATGTCCTCGAGGCGGCGCCGGGCGAGCCGGCGGCTCGAGGTCGGGGGAAGCGCGACCGTCGCTTCGGCCATTCCGCCCTTGAACGCGACGAGCGAGACCTTGTCGCCGCGGCGGGTCGCGTCCTCAAGCAGCTCGAAGACGACGCCCTTCACCTTCTCGACCATTCGCTCGGCGTGCACCGACCAGCTGTTGTCGACGACGAAGCACACGCTCAACGGCGAGCGGTGCTCGCGGACCTTGCGGCGCAGATCCTGCCCCTCGATCTCGACCGGGACACGACCCGTCCGCATGATCGCCGCCCGGATCGTCGCGTCGAACGCCAGGTCGTTGTCGCCCGGACGGGCGAGGCGGTGACGCGTGTACCGACCGCGGCGGCGACCGACGAAGGATCGAGCCCGGCGGCCGAGGCGGGCACGCTCGACGCGGTCGACGCGCCGCCGCTGTCCGAAAACCTGCGCCGGATCGACCCGCAAAGCCTCCACCTCGAGCGCCCCGTCGGGCGCCGCGTTCGCGTCGAGCGCTAGCTCGCCCTCTGCTCCACTTTTTTTCGGGACACCTCGATCTCGAGCGCGTCGTCGAGGAGGCGGCGGAGCTGCTGCGGCTCCACGCGGGCGGAGGGGCCGAACGGATCGGATTCGAGGCGATGGCCGAGCGCGAGCTCGGCCGCTCGGAGGATGTCGTCCGGGTCGACCTCACCCCGGCCGTCGAGCGCAGCGAGCGCCTTCGCGCACTCGATGATCGAGATGTCGGCGCGGTGGCTGTTCACGCCGGAGCCGACGACCAGCCGGCCGACCGCCGCGTACAGCGGGTCGGGCACGCGAACCGAGGCGAGCATCGCCTCGCCGGAGGCGATCGCCCCGGCAAGCTCGGCCTGCGCGGACGCCCACGTCTCTCGGAACGCCTCGGGATCGGCGGCGAACGACTCGCGCCGCCTGACGATCTCGCCGCGGAGACCAGGGTCGGCGAGCGCTTCGACCTCGACTTCGAGCCCGATCCGGTCGGCGATCTGCGGCCGCAGCTCGCCCTCCTCCTCGTTCATCGTCCCGACGAGCAGGAACCGCGCAGGATGCGACACGGAGACGCCTTCGCGCTCCACGACGTTGACGCCGAGGGCGGCCGCGTCGAGCAGCACGTCGGTGAGGTGGTCGTCGAGGAGGTTGATCTCGTCGACGTAGAGAATCCCGCGGTTCGCCTCGGCGAGCAGGCCCGGCTCGAGCGCCCGCTCGCCGTCCTTCAGCGCACGAGCGACGTCGACGCTGCCGGACACGCGGTCCTCGGTGGCGTTCAGCGGCAGGTCGACGATCCGCCGCCGCCGATGGATCACGGGAAGCGCGTCGCGCTCCCGCTCGCGGCACGCCGAGCACATCGGCCGGTCCGGGTCGCACGAGAACGGGCAGTCGGCGACCGCCGCGATCTCGGGCAGCAACTCCGCCAGCCCGCGGACGGCCGTCGACTTGCCGGTGCCGCTCGGGCCCTTGATCAGGACTCCGCCGACGGCCGGGTTGACGGCGTTGAGCAGGAGCGCCTGCTTGAGGCGCTCCTGCCCGACGATTGCCGAGAACGGGAAGTAGTGGAGCTCGGTTATGTGACCAGCGTCCTACTGCCGAACGTCGGCTCGGCCTGCGTGATCGGCGGGAACTGCCAGGTGCCGATCAGCGGAACGGCCGTGTCGCGGTTGACCTTCACGTCGATCACGTACGGCGTGCCCGCCTTCATCGCCGTGTCGAACGCGTCGGCGAGGTCGCCGGGCTGGTCGACCGAGATCCCGCCGGCACCCATCGCCTGCGCCATCGCGGCGAAGTCGGGATTCCAGAACTCGCCCGTCGACTGCTTGACGAAGCTCGTCCCGATCTCGCGGCCGTCCATGTAGAAGCGCTGGAGGTCGCGGATCACCCCGATCGTGTAGTTGTTCATGATCACCCAGACCGCCGGGATGTCGTGCTCGACGGCGGTGGCGACGGAGCCCGGGAACATCATGAAGCTGCCGTCGCTGGTGACGCAGACGGCCGGCCGGTCGGGCCGCGCGAGCTTGACGCCGAGGACGCCGCACGTGCCGAAGCCCATGCCGGCGAACCCGCCTGGCGTGAAGACCGACCGCGGCTCGTATGCCTCCCAGTACTGCTCCACCCACGTCTGGTGATTCCCTGTGTCGGTGATCATCAGTGTGTCGTCCGGCGCCGCCTTGCGCAGCTCCGAGATCACGCGGCGCGGGTCGATCGGCACCTCGTTCGACGCCTTCTCCGGCTCGATGAAGTTCGACCACTCCTCCTTCCAGGCCTCGACCTGGTCGATCCAGGGCGACCGCTCGCGCTTCGGCTCGCGGCCCGCCATCTCCAGCAGCTGCTTGAGCACCTCGCGGGCGTCACCGATGATCCCGAGCTCGGTCGGGTAGTTGCGACCGATCTCCTGCGGGTCGAGGTCGACGTGGATCAGCCGGGTCGGCGGGATGTTGTACGTGTACCCGGGCACCCACGACGAGCAGTGGATGTCGGAGAAGCGGCAGCCGATCGCAAGGATCACGTCGGCGTTCTTCGCCGCCTCCGAGGCGGGGTACTCGCCCCAGCAGCCGGCGATTCCGAGGTGCAGCGGGTGGCGCGCAGACATGGCGCCCTTACCCATGAACGTCGAGTAGACGGGGACGTTGACGTGCTCCGCGAACTGCTGGAGCTGCTCGCTGGCGTCGGAGCAGATCACGCCGCCGCCGGCGAGGATCAGCGGGCGCTTCGCCTTCATCAGCATCGCGAGCGCGCGGGCGACTGCCTCGGGCGAACCGGGTGTGCGCCACTCGAGGTTGACCGACCGCTCCTCCGGGTCGGGCACTTCGACGTCGGCCGTCCTGATCCAGAGGTCGTACGGCACGTCGATGTGCACGGGGCCGGGACGGCCGGTGCGGGCCAGCTTGAACGCCTTGGGCAGGAACTTGCCGAGATCCTCGACGCTGTGCGCCGCGAAGCTCCGTTTCGTGATCACCTTCGCGATGCTCGGGAAGTCGGCCTGGTGGTGGCGGTACTCCTCCTGCAGGGCGCCCGAGTCGTACTGGTTGGTCGCCACCTGGCCGGTGATCGCGATAAACGCGGACGAGTCGTAGAACGCGTTGCCCATCGCGGCGGTCAGCAGCATCGGGCCGGGGCCGGTGGAGGTGTAGACGGGGATCACCTGGCCCGACGCGCGGAAGTACGCGTCAGCCATGAAGCCGGCCGCGGTCTCGATCCGCGGGAAGATGATCTTGAGGTCGTCCTTGTGGTTGTAGACGCCGTCGAGGAGTCCGACCGCTCCGTGTCCGGCATAGCCGAACAGGTACGGCACCTTCTCCTTGATCAGGTATTCGACGACGAGATCGGAGCCACGCATCTCGGCCATGAGTTCTCCCTTTCCTGTCGGAGTAGGGCGACTATACGACCCTGCGCAAGACCTCGGCCGTCTCGCGGACGCCCGCGTCGAGCGGCGTCTGCGGCCAGTCGAACCACGGCTCGGGCAGCTGGTCGGGGAACGGCAGCACGGTCTTGTCGACCGTGACGTCGGCACCCGGCACGGTCTGGACGACGAGCGCCGCGAAGTCGGCGATCGACACCGCCGGCCCGCCCAGGCTGAAGACCTGCGCGTCGGCCGACGGCGAGCGGGCCGCCTGGATGAACGCCCGCGCGACATCGCCCGCGTAGTGAAACTGCGTGCGCCCGGCGAAGGCGACCCTGTAGGGCTCGCCGCGCACGGCGGCCGCGATCGCCAGCGTCGGCCCGGCGGTCATGCCCTGGTCGCGGCCCGGCCCGTACACGGTGAAGGGCCGGAGGCCGACGCTGGCGACGCCGTTCTCAACCGCGTAGTTCCGGGCCGTTCCCTCGTTGGCAACCTTGAAGACCCCGTACAGCGTGCCCGGCGCGACGGCTCCTGCGCGGTCGTAGACGGCGGCCGAACTCGCGTAGGCGACCGGTGTCTCGAGCCCGAGCCGCTTTGCCGCCTCGAACACGTTCACCGTCCCGGTGACGTTCACCCTCGAGCCGAGCACCGGGTTCTCCCGGCAGAACGGCACCTGCAGCGCGGCCAGGTGGACGACGTGGGTGATCTCGTGCTCGGCGAGGACGCCCTCGACGGTCTGGAGCTCGGTGATGTCGCCGCGGACGAAGGTCACCGCGCCCACCTCGTCGCCGGTGGCGATCAGCCGCAGCCGCCGGTCGTCGTCGCCGAGGTCGAAGGCGACGACGTCCACGCCCTCGCGCACGAGGGTGACCGCGGTCCACGCGCCGATGCACCCGAGCGCGCCGGTGACGAGCCAACGCTCGTCAGACATCGTGGTAGACGGTGACGACCTCCGTGTAGAACTCCATCGCCGCGCGGCCCTGCTCGTGTGGGCCGTAGCCGGAGCTCTTGATTCCGCCGAAGGGCACGTGCACGTCGGCGCCGGCGGTCTGCGAGTTGACGTGCAGGAGCCCGGCCTCGAGCTCGTTCACGAACCGCTGCGCGGAGGCGAGGTTGCTCGTGAAGATCGATGCGGAGAGGCCGAACTCGACCGCGTTCGCGCGCCGCAGCGCCTCGTCGATGTCGCTGAAGCGGTACAGCGACGTGACCGGGCCGAAGACCTCCTCGCAGGAGAGGAAGGCCTCGTCGGTGACGCCCTCGAACACCGTCGGTGCGATCAGGTACGCGTCGTCGTCGGCGCGTTCGCCGCCGACGACGACGGTGCCGCCGTCGGCCTTGCCGCGCTCGATCCCGGCGAGGATCTCGTCGAACTGCTTCTCGTTGACGATCGGGCCGACCTCGGTGGCCGGCTCGGCCGGGTCGCCGACCACGCCGCGCTCGACGCGGTCGAGCAGCTTCGCGCGGAAGTCGTCGTAGACGGGATCCTGGACGTAGATCCGCCGGGTGGCGGTGCACTTCTGGCCGGCCGACCAGAATGCGCCTGCGTAGGCCGCCTCGACCGCGCGGTCGAGATCGGCGTCGGCCATCACGATCAGCGGGTTGTGGCCGCCGAGCTCCAGCTGGACACGCTTGCCGAGCGCCGTCGCCTCCTCACGCACCTGGTGGCCGATCGCAACCGAGCCCGTGAACGAGATCGCCTTCACCTTCGGGTGCTGAACCAGCGGTGTGCCGACCTCCGAGCCGCGGCCGACGACGATGTTGAACACCCCGGCCGGCATTCCCGCCTCCTCGAAGCACGCGGCGAGGTGGAGACCGGTGAGCGGCGACTCCTGCGCGAGCTTCATCACGACGGTGTTGCCGTAGATCAGTGCCGGCGCCGTCTTCCAGACCGGGATCGCCGCCGGGAAGTTCCACGGCGTGATCAGCCCGACCACTCCGACCGCGCGCCGCAGCGTGTAGACGGAGCTGCCGGTGGCGGACTGCTCGTACAGCTCGCCCTTCGGCCGCCACGCCTCACCCGCGAAGAAGCGCAGGATCGCCGCGCCGCGGGCGGACTCCATCCGCGCCTCGCGCAGCGGCTTGCCCATTTCCAGCGTCATGTCCTGCGCCATCTGCTCGACGCGCCGCTCGATCGCGTCGGCGGCGGCCATCAGGATCGCCGCGCGCTGCGCCGCGGGTCGGCGCGACCACTCCGGGAACGCTGCCGCCGCGGCCTCGACCGCCGCGTTCACGTCGTCGGCGCCCGAGGCGGGGAACTCGCCGATCGACTCCGACGGGCGCCACGGGTTGCGCTTCTCGTACGTCTTCCCCGACAGACTGGGCCGCCACTCGCCGCCGACGAAGTTCGCGAAGGCCGGGCGGGGCGGTGCTTCCAGGACCTCAGACATGTGCTGCGCTCCTTGCTCTCGTGGTCAGCTCGGTGGCCGAGACCACCGGGTTCGTGAGCGTGCCGATCTCCGGCACGGTGATCTCCACTGTATGGCCGGGCTCGAGCGTGTAGTCGTCGGGAGGGACGAGGCCGGTGCCGGTGAGGAGGACGCTGCCGGCAGGGACGGGGTTGTCGCGGAGCAGCCACTCGACGAGCTCCGGGAACGAGCGGCGCATCTTCGCGGTGGACGTCTCGCCGGCGAAGAGCTCGGCGCCGGAGGCATCGACGATCCGCATGTGGATCTCGAACGCGGCGTCCCAATCGTCGGGCACGAGGATCGCCGGGCCGATCGCGCACGCGCCCGCGAAGGTCTTGGCCTGGGCGATGTAGAGCGGGTTCTCGCCCTCGATCGCGCGGGACGAGACGTCGTTGCCGATCGTCAGCCCGGCGAGCGCGCCGTTCTCGCCGAGGACGACCCCGACCTCGGGCTCGGGGACGTCCCAGCCCGAGTCGGCGCGGATGCCGATCGGCTCGCCGGGGCCGACGGTGCGGCGGCAGCCGGCGTCCTTCATGAACAGCTCCGGGCGCTCGGCGTCGTAGACGAGCGTGTAGACGTCCTTCACCGTGCTCTCCTCGACGCGGGCGTCGCGGCTGCGCTGGTAGGTGACGCCGGCGCACCAGACCTCGGGCGGCTCGAACGGGATCGCCAGGCGGTACCCGTCGAGCTCCGCCGGGGAGTCGGCCGTGCCGTCGGCGATCCCGCCGTCCGTGTGGTGGCGGAAGCGGAGCATCAGTAGACGGCCCGGCCGCCGGAGATGTCGTACGTCGCGCCGGTCGAGAACGAGAGATCGTCGCTCGCGAGGAAGCAGGCGAGCGCGGCGACCTCGTCGGCCTTGCCCATCCGGCCGAGCGGGATGCGCTCGACCATGTAGTCGATGTGGTGCTGCGAAAGGCCGGCGAGGATCGGAGTCTCGATCACTGCGGGGGCGATGCAGTTGACGAGCACGCCCGAGCCGGCGACGTCCTTGCCGATCGCCTTCGTCATCGCGATCACGGCGGCCTTGCTGGCCGAGTAGGCGGCTGCCATCGGGTTGCCCTCCTTGCCGGCGATCGAGGCGACGAGGACGATGCGGCCGTAGCCGCGCTCGATCATCCCGGGGAGGACGGCCCGGCACATGAAGAACGACCCGTTCGCGTTGATCGCGAACACGCGCTGCCACTCCTCGTCGGTGACGTCGACGGTGCGCAGCGACTCGCCGGGGACGCCGGCGGAGTTGACGAGGATGTCGACGCGGCCGAGATCGCGTTCGACCTGCTCGACGGCGGCGCCGACGTCGGCGGAGGAGGAGATGTCGCCGGTGACCGAGACGTACCCCTCGACGGGCTCGCGGTCGAAGACTGCGACCTCCGCGCCCGCTGCCCTGAGCCGCGCCGCGGTCGCGGCGCCGATCCCGCTCGCGCCGCCGGTGACGAGGGCGACCTTCCCCGAGAAGTCGTAGGCGACGGCCATTCGCTACGCGATCCTCGTGAACGGGCGGCCGAGGACGGTGCGGCGGCCGACGCACTGATCGCTGAAGCGCGTCAGCGTGAGCGTCGACCCGTTCAGATGCCAGCCGTAGACGCCGGTGATCTGCGCGCCCTTGCAGGCGAACTGGCCACCCACGTCGTGGAACGTCACCTTGTTGCCGGTGATCACCAGCGATCCGGTGACCGCCCCGGCCCGGTTTCTCGAGAGGTTGAACGAGTGCGGGAGGAGGGTGAGTTGCCACGTCGCGTTCAGCGGCGCGATCGGCGATCCGGAGATCTTCGTCTGGTAGATGTGGGTCGTGAGCGCGGGGCTCGTCGCCCCGGCCGTCCCGGCGACCACAGCTGCCAGCGTCGCGACTGCAAGCACGATCCTCTTCACCGTCCTCCTCCTTGTCCGGTTTCGAGATTCAACTCTAAGCTGTCCGGCATGGCCTTCGACCCGGTCTCCGACTACCCGCTCGGCTCGAGGCGGCCCGATCTCGTCCGGACGCCGTCCGGGCTCGGGCTCGACGAGCTCACGCTCGAGGCCGTCCGGGCGGGGAAGATCGGCCCGGAGGACCTCCGGGCGACGCCGGAGACGCTGCGCCGCCAGTCGGCGGTGGCACTTGCGGCCGGGCGGACCCAGCTCGCGGACAACCTCGCCCGCGCCGCGGAGCTCGCCGCCGTCCCGAGCGACACCATCCTCGAGATCTACACCGCGCTCCGCCCCCACCGCTCGACGGCGGAGGAGCTCGAAGCGTGGGCTGCGCGGCTCGAGTCGGAGTTCGACGCGCCCCTCTCTGCCGGGTTCGTTCGGGAGGCGGCCGCGGCGTATGCGGCGCGCGGGCTGCTGGAGACCGGTGAGCGCGCGCCGGTCTGACCGGTTCGTCTCGCGCGAGCAGCGAGAGCTGCGCCGCGAGCTGCTGATCTCGCCCTACCCGGAGCTCGGGCTGGTCGCGATGGACGGCCCCAACGATCCGGAGCCGGGACTCGAGATCGAGGGTGGGCGGGTGGTCTCGATGGACGGCCGCCGCGTCGAGGACTTCGACGTGATCGACCGCTTCGTCGCCCGGTACGGCCTCGACCTGGACGTCGCCGCGGAGGCGGCAGGCCTGGACGACGACGAGATCGCCCACCGGCTCGTCGACGTGGACGTCCCGCGCGCCGATCTCGTCCGTCTCTCGCGCGGCCTGACACCCGCGCGGCTGGCACGCGTGATCTCGCGGCTCGACCCGGTGGAGCTGATGTTCGCGCTGAAGAAACTGCGCGCGCGGCGGGCCCCGGCCAACCAGGCGCACGTCACCAACCTGAAGGAGAACCCGGCGCTGCTCGCCGCCGACGCCGCGGAGGCGGCCGCGCGCGGCTTCGCCGAGGTGGAGACCACGGTCGGCGTCTCGCGGTACGCGCCGCTGAACGCGATCGCGATCCTCGTCGGCTCGCAGACCGGCCGCCCCGGCGTGATGACCCAGTGCGCGGTCGAGGAGCGGCGCAACCTCCAGCTCGCGATCCAGGGGCTCGTCACCTACGCGGAGACGCTGTCGGTGTACGGCACCGAGCCCGTGTTCGTGGACGGCGACGACACGCCGTGGTCGAAGGCGTTCCTCGCGTCGGCGTACGCGTCGCGCGGCGTCAAGGTGCGGTTCACGAGCGGCGGCGGCTCGGAGGCGTTGATGGGCCACGCCCAGGGCTACTCGATGCTCTATCTGGAGGCGCGCTGCCTGGCCGCGATCCGCGCCGCCGGCTCGCAGGGAGTCCAGAACGGGTCGATCTCGTGCGTGGCCCTCGTGCTCTCGGTGCCCGGCGGCGTTCGGGAGATCCTCGCCGAGAACGTCCTCGCCGCCTGGCTCGACCTCGAGGTCGCGTCGGGGAACGACGCGATCGCGTCGCACTCCGAGATCCGGAAGACCGCCAAGTTGATGGGGCAGTTCCTCCCGGGGACGGACTTCGTCACGTCGGGCTACTCGGTGATGCCGCGCGAGGACAACACGTTCGGCGGCGGCAACTACGACGCCGACGACCTCGAGGAGTGGATGACCGCGCAGCGCGACTGGCAGGTGGACGCGGGGATCGAGCCGGTCGCGGAGGACGCCGTGCTCGCCGTTCGCGAGAAGGCGGCGCTTGCGATTCAGGCCGTGTTCGCCGGCCTCGGCTTTCCGCCCGTGACCGACGCCGAGGTCGACGCGGCCACGTACGGCTACGGGAGCCGCGACCTGCCCGACCGCGACCGCGCCGCCGACGTGGCCGCCGCTGACCGGGTGATGGACGGGACGGTCTCTGCGCTCGACGTCGTCCGTGAGCTCGACGCGGCCGGATTCCTCGACGTCGCGGAGGCGGTGCTCGGGATGCAGCGGCAACGCGTCTCGGCGGACTACCTGCAGACGTCGGCGATCATCGAGCCCGACGGGACGGTCCGGTCGGCGGTCAGCGACCCGAACCTCTACGAAGGCCCGGGCACGGGTTACCGCCTCGAGGGCGAGCGCTGGGAGCTGTTGCAGAACCTGCCGTACGTGATCGACCCGCACGAGGTGACCTCGCCGAACGGGGTGCCGTCGCCTGTTCTGGAAACACACGTTGCCACGATAGGCGACGCACCGGACGAGGTGGTGATCGCGGTCGGGCCGGCGTTCGCGGCGGCGCTGCGGGAGACGATCAACGGCCTGTCCCATTCGGACGTGCTCGGCGCGGTCGCCGACGGCGTCCGCGAGGGCGGGGCGGAGCCGAGGCTCGTGCGCGTCCGGCGGATCTCCGACGTCGCGTTCATCGCCCACGACGGCGCGAAGCTGTCCGGCTCCGGGATCGCCGTCGGGCTCCAGTCGAAGGGGACGGCGGTGATCCACCGCGCCGACCTCCAGCCGCTCGACAACCTCGAGCTGTTCGGGATGTCGCCGCTCTACTCGCTCGACTCCTACCGCGCGATGGGCCGGAACGCGGCGGCGTACGCGCTCGGACGGGACGTCGGCCCGGTGCCGACCGAGCTCGACAACTTCGCCCGGGCGAAGCTGATCGTGCGCACGACGCTGCTGCACGCGCGCGAGACGGCCGAGGTCGTCCCCGGCGCGGACCCGGTGGAGCTGGAGCTCGCGTGAAGATCTACTTCGCAGGGCCGCTGTTCACACCGCCGGAGCGCCGCTTCATCGACGAGTGCGCCGTACAGTTGCGTGCCGCCGGCTTCGACGTGTTCGTCCCCCACGAGCACGAGCTGGCGCTCGACGGCACGGTCACCGCGGAGCGGATCTTCGCGAAGGACTGGGCGGCGCTGTCCGAGGCGAACGCCGTGCTCGCGATCCTCGACGGCCCGGTGATCGACGACGGCACCGCGTGCGAGATCGGGATCTTCTACGGGCTGATGCGGAGCGATCCCACGAAGAAGGGGATCGTCGGCATGACGCACGACCTCCGCGCCACGCGCGACTCGAACCGCGAGCACGAGGTGAAGGGATTGAACCTCTTCGTCGTCGGCTGTATCGAGGCGGCGGGGACGGTCGTCACGTCGCTCGACGCGGCGCAGGCCGTGCTCGACGGCTGGCGCTGACCGGCCGAAAGAGCGGATTGTGGCCGGCTCGAGTCCGTGCCACCCTCTAGCAATGACCTGGGAGCCGTTCGAGGACGACATAGCGCGCGGTACCATGGATGCGTTGTTCGAGATGAACGCGAAGCTGGCGGACATTCGTGGCCATTTGGCCGTGACCCGGGTTCTGCTCGGAGAGGACATCGATGGCGAGGAAGAGGAAGAGGGCTACTGAAGCCCAGATCCGCGCGTTGAACGGCGGGGACGAGGCGTATGAGCGGCACGAGCGAGTGCAGCGTCAGCTCGCGGAGCTTTCGGAGAAGCTGAGAGTCAGGGCCGAGGAGGCTCGCCGAAAGCAGGCCGAGCAGGCGTCCTAGCCCAAGGCTCGCTCCTCCTCCAGCTTCCGCAGCTCCACCCGCCTGATCTTCCCGCTGCGCGTCTTCGGCAGCTCGCCGACGAACTCGATCTCGCGCGGGTACTTGTACGGCGCGGTCACGCGCTTGCAGTGCTCCTGGAGCTCGGTGACGAGGGTCGCGTCGCCGTCGTGGCCTTGTCGCAGCACGACGAACGCCTTCACGATCTGGCCGCGGTCTGGGTCGGGCTTGCCGACGACGGCCGATTCGGCGACCGCGGGGTGCTCGAGCAGTGCGCTCTCCACCTCGAACGGCCCGATGCGGTACGCGGCGGAGAGGATCACGTCGTCGGCGCGGCCGGTGAACCAGAGGTACCCGTCCTCGTCGCGGACGGCGCGGTCGCCGGTCACGTACCACTCGCCGCGGTAGACCGCGGCCGTCTCCTCCGGCGCATTCCAGTACCCCGCGAACAGTGCGGGCGCGTCGCCGCGCAGCGCGATGTCGCCCTCCTCGCCGACCGGAGCTTCCGCACCGTCGAAGTCGATCACCCGCACGTCGTACCCGGGTGCCGGCAGCCCCATCGACCCGGGCCGGATCTCCACGCCGGGGAAGTTCCCGACCAGCAGCGTGTTCTCGGTCTGCCCGTAGCCGTCGTGGATCACCTTCCCGAAGGCGTCCTCGAATGCGCGGATGACCTCCGGGTTCAGCGGCTCACCCGCCGAGACCATGTGCCGCACGCCCGAGAGGTCGAACCGCGACAGGTCGTCGACCTTCGCCATCAGCCGGTACTCGGTCGGCGCCTGGCACAGCACCGTCGTTCCGAGCTCGCCGATCAGCCGGAACCGCTCCTCCGGGTCGAATCCGCCTTCGTGGAGGATCGTGGCCGCCCCGCAGCTCCACGGCCCGAGCAGCACGTTCCAGATCGACTTCGCCCAGCCGGTACCGGCCGTGCACCAGACGAGGTCGTCCGGCTTCGCGTCGACCCAGCGCTCCGCCTGCGCACGCTTCGCCCACGTGTACCGGTGCGTGTGCACGACACCCTTCGGATCCTTCGTCGTCCCGGAGGTGTAGAGGATGAACGCGTTGTCCCCGGCCGCCGTGTCGGCGGTCTCCCGGTCGGGCTCGCCGAGTTCCGCCTCGTCGGTGTAGACGACGTCGGGCGACTCGGCCATCGCGTCGATCTGGGCGCGCGAGCCGGGGTCGGCGACGAGCAGCCGGGCGCCCGAGTGCCGCACCCGGAAGTCGAGATCCTTCGCGCGCAGCATCTCCGAGCACGGGATCGTCACCGCGCCCACCTTCAGCCCGGCGAGCATCACCGAGAACCAGTCCGGTGTCTTGCCGATCAGCACGAGCATGCGGTCGCCCGGCACGACGCCCCGCGCTCGCAGCACGCCCGGCCCAGCGCGCCGCCTCCTCGCTCACCTCGCCGAAGGTCAGATCGTGGACGGCCCCATCCCTGTCGCGGAAACGGAGCGCGAGCCGTGCCGGATCCTGCCGCTCGACGACGTCGCGGGCGAAATTGAATCGGGCCGGGACCACTCACGCGAGCGTACTCAATCTCGGCGATTCCGACCGCTGCCTCTGCCACCCTCTCGCATGACGGGCGCGGCAGGCGCCCCACGGAGGAGAAACGATGCTGAAAGGTCTCGAGCGGTTCGCGCCGCTGACGGGCGTGCTGGCGATCGTGCTCTGGATCGCCGGCGTGTTCATCATGTTCCACGACGCGCCGGGCGACAAGGCGCCCGGCGCCGAGATCGCGGCGTGGTTCGACAAGGAGACCATCGTCGATCCTCGGCGCCATGCTCATCATCGGGCTCGGAACGTGTGCGTTCATCTGGTTCCTCGCCAGTCTCGCGACGCGGCTTCGCGCCGCCGAGGGCAGCGGGCGGCTTCCGTCGATCGTGATGGTCGCCGGAAGCGCGGCGGCCGCCGTCTACACGCTCGTCCCCGCCGTGCTCTCTGCTGGTGCGCTCTCCTACGACAACCTCGACCGGCCGCTCTCGGCGCAGACCGCGGAGACCCTGTGGGTGCTGCCGAACGGGTTCTTCTATGCGTCGGAGATGATCGCGGTTGCGTGTCTCGGCGCGGCCGCCCTGTCGATGCTGCGCTCGAGTGCGTTTCCGGTCTGGTTCGGGATCGTGACGGGCATCGTCGCCGTCGTCCTGGCGATCGCGCCGATCGGCTGGGCCGCATTCATCGTCGGCATTCCGATCTGGACGCTGGTGACGAGCATCTGGCTCTTCGTCGGGAAGGGGCCGCAGCCGGCAGCCGCCACCTGAGCGTGCCGAACCGGTGCGGCTCCGGTGTCACCGGGGCCGCACCGCCATCGTCGTCGTGCTCGTGGCGATCAGGCGGCGCTCGTCGCCGTCCTCCGCGTACGCCTCGCCTGCGCACACCGTCAGCCGTCCGCCCTTCCGGACGACCCGTCCGGACGCGATCACACGCCGGCCGACGGCGGGCTCGACCAGGTTGATCTTGTACTCGACGGTCAGCACCTCGACCTCGACCTCCGCCGCCGTGTACGCCGCGTAGCCGCACGCGCTGTCGAGGATGGCGGCCACGGCACCGGCGTGGAGAAACCCGTGCTGCTGGGTGAACCGCTCGTCGAACGGCAACTCGAGATCGACCTCGCCGGGGGCGACGTGCAGCACGCTGACGCCGAGCGTCGCCATGAAGGGCTGCGACGCCACCTCCTCGCGCACCCGGTCGGCCAGCTCGCTCACGCGGGCGGGGTCATCTCCGCCGGCCAGGGGACCCCGCCGACGCCCCAGTTCTTCGGCGAATGGCCCTCGACGATCACCCAGGTGTGGTCGCGCAGACCCTCGGTCGTCGCCGCGCACAGGGCGTCCGTGAGGCCGGCGATCAGCTTTCGGCTCGTCTCCTCGTCGACGCGGAAGTCGAACAGCTTGCACTCGATCAGCGGCATGGCTCCTCCTCGCTCGTAGGTGGAGTGAGCCTAACGCTGCGAGAATCGCGGGATGCCCGTTGTCCGGATCCGTGCCCTGCCGCAGCCACACGTCGAACCGGGTGCGGCGGCGGCCGCGGTCGCGACGGCCCTGGCGGCCGAGCTCGGCGAGGAGCCGCGCGGAACGTGGGTGACCTGGGAGACGGTCGACGCCTACGCCGAGGGCGGCGTCGCGCCGGCAGTCCAGCCGCGGGACACCCATCCGCCGATCGCCGAGATCCTCGCCGGCGCGCGGCCGCCTGACGTCGTCGCGCGGATGCTCCGCGTCGTCGGCGACACGCTCGTGCGCGAGCTCGGCCTCGAGCCCGGGCAACGTGTTCGTCACCTTCACCGAGGTCGACCCCGCGCGGCTGTACGACGCGTCGGGCTAGGGCCGGAGCCGGACAGGGAGAGTCGCCAGGCTCCGAACACTGCCGGTCGCGTTCCAGCGGGGCTCCCCGCCGGGGACCAGCTCGATCGCGCCGACGCGTGCAGCCACCTCCTCGAGGACGACCTGGAGCTCGAGGCGCGCGACGTGGGCGCCCGCGCACAGGTGCGGCCCGAAACCGAACGCGAGGTGCCGGTTCGGAGAGCGGTCGATCACGCAGCGGCCGGCACCCTCGAACACCTCCTCGTCCCCGTTGGCGGCGGCGAACCCGAGAGCGACGACGTCTCCGCGGCGGATGAGCGCCTCGTGGAGCTCGACGTCGCGCGTGGCGTTCCGCGCCTGGAGCGTCACGGGCGACGCGAGCCTGAGAAGCTCCTCCACCGCGAGCGCGACCAGCTCCGGGTCGCCGGCCAGCTGCCGGAGGTCGTCGGGATACAACGCGAGGTGGTGCAGGGCGAAGCCGATCGCGGCCGCGGTCGTCTCGTGCCCGGCGATCAGCAGCACGCGCATGAAGCGCGCGACTGCGTCGGGTGTCAGGCGCTCGCCGTCGACCTCCGAGTCGAGCAGCATCCGCACGAACGCGCCGCGCCGCGCCGCCACGAGCTCGTCGATGTACGCGTAGTAGGCGTCGGTGGCGGCCGCGTCCCGTGCGATCGTACATCCGCCGCACCCACGCCACCCAGCGCTCGCGGTCCTCGCCGGGGAGGTCCATGAACGCCGCGAGGGTGCCGACCGACACCGGCACGGCGAGGTCGCTCACGAGATCGCCGCCGCCGGCGGCCAGGAGCCGGTCGAGGAGGCCGCCGGCGAGCGCGCGAACGCCGGGCGGAGCGATTCGACGACGTGCCTGGCGAAGACCGGGCCCGACCAGCTGCCGGTACCGGGTGTGCATGGGCGGATCGATCTCGATCGGCAGATCGGGCTCGGTCCGGTCATGCGAGGACGGGATCGCCGTCACATTGGGAACGCTCGATGTGAACGTCTGCCAGTCCTTGGCCGCCGCCTTCACGTCCTCGTGGCGGGTGAGCAGCCAGAAGCCCCCGTGGCGTTCACTCCGGACGACCGGGCACGTCCGCCGCAGCGCCGCGTACGTGGGCCGCGGGTCGGCGACGAAGGCCGGGTCGTGGTGGTCGAAGTCCGGCGTCTCAGGCACGTCAGTGGTACTGTCGCGGCCCCGGATTCGATTCCAGCCGGAGGCCGGCATGGCAACGCTCCCGTTCGTCGACACGCACATCCACTACTGGGACCTGAAGGATCCGGCGCTCGCGTACGACTGGCTCAAGCCCGACTGGGTGCACCCGATCCTCGGGAACATCGACGGGATCAAGGTCCTCCGCTACACGGCGCCCGAGTTCGTCGCCGAGACGCGCTTCCAGAACGTGACGAAGGCGATCCATGTCCAGGCGGCGATCGGGATCGCCGATCCCGTCGAAGAGACGCGCTGGCTCCAGGCGCAGGCCGACGCGACGGGCTTCCCGCACGGGATCGTCGCCCACTGCGACCTCGCGGGCGACGGGGCGCAGGCGGTGATCGAGGGGCATCTCCGAGTACGCGAACACCCGCGGCATCCGCGACTTCGGCCGGGGCGACTACCTCGTCGACCCCGCCTGGCGTCGCGGCTACGGCCTGCTCGCGCGCCACGGCCTCGTGTTTTGCCTCGACCCCGACCTGGAGCAGATGGACGCTGCCCGGTCGCTGGCGGAGGCGCACCCGGACATCGTGCTCTGCATCGACCACGCCGGCTACCCGAGGCAGCGTGACCCCGATTACTTCTCGTTCTGGCGGAAGGCGATGGAGACCGTGGCCGGCGCGCCCAACACGATCGTGCAAGATCTCCGGGCTCGGCATGCGCGACAACGCCTGGACGGTCGAGAGCTGGCGGCCGTGGGCTCTGACGTGCCTCGAGCTGTTGGGTGTCGAGCGCACGGTCATGGGCACGAACTGGCCCGTCGACCGGCTCTACAGCTCCTACGGCGACGTCCTCGACGCCTACGAGCAGATCCTCCCGGATCTCACGCCCGCCGAGCAGACGGCGCTCTTCTCGGCGAACGCGGAGCGCATCTTCCGGATCTAGCCCGCCAGCACGAGGTCGCTGCGGAAGCGCTCCACCACGTCGTCGTCGACCTCGATCCCGAGACCGACGCCCGTCGGTGGATACACCCAGCCGTCGACATGGGAGAGCGGCTCGTCGATCAGGTCGTTCTGCATCGGGTTGGGAAGCGGCTTGAACTCGAACAGCCGGCACGACGGCGTGTTGAACGAGACGGCGATGCTCGCCGCGCTGACGATGCCCGACGACCAGGCGTGCGCGTTCGTCTGGCGGTTGTACCCCTCCACGCGGTCGCAGACCTTCTTGAAGCCGGTGATCCCCTCGGCGCGGCCGGGGTCGACACCGACGACGTCGACGGTGCCGGTGGCGAGGATCCGCTCGAAGCCCTCGACCGTCCACTCCTTCTCGCCGTACGCGATCCGGGTCGGTGGTCTTGGCGCGGAGGGTGGCATACCCCTCCGGGTCCCACGCGCCGAGCGGCTCCTCGATCCACGCCAGGTCGTACTCCTCCATCGCGCGAACGCGCCTGACCGCGGTGGGCACGTCCCAGCGGACCGCGATCCCGCAGTCGATCATGATCGGCAGTTCCGGGCCGAGGCCCTCGCGCATCGCCCGCATGTACTCGACGTCGCGCTCGTGCTCGAACCCGAGGCGGGCGTCGCCTCGCTTCCCGAACCCGACCTTGACCCCCTGGAGGCCGGTCGACACCCACTCCTGCGCCTCCTCGACCATCTGCGGGATTGACGAATGGTGTGCGTGACACGAGGCGATCGCCGGCAGCCGCTCGTGGACCGGGCCGCCGAGCAGGTCGAGGACGCTCCGCCTCGAGCGCCTTCCCGCGCAGGTCCCAGAGCGCGATGTCGATGCGCCGCGACCGCGTACGAGTGGATGCCGCCGCCGTAGCCGTACCACCAGCCCTGCGACTTGTTCTGCCGCCAGAGCGCCTCCGTATGCACGGGATCGTCGCCGATCAGACCCGGCGCGAGACCCTCGATCAGCGCCTTCACGGCGAAGCTCGCCTCCGGGAACTGCGTGATCGACTCGCCCCACCCGACCTGACCGTCGTCCAGCTGTGACCTTGCAGAGGCAGAGATGCCTGAGCGCGTTGAAGTCGTTCGGCTCGGGGTAACTGACCGGTATCGCCTCGATCGAATCGATGCGCATGCGTGCTCCAGCCTGGTCTACGCGTGAATCGCAGCCGGCTCGGCACGAACGATCGGGCGGCTCAGGCGTGGATGGATTATGGTGGAAACGTTCCCAGGAACGATACACCAGTGCACCGCGTCTCACGAAATGCTGCTCTCGTGAGACGATCGACCGCATGCGCGGACGTGGTGGAAGGAGGGAGTGATGACCTGGACGCACGGCGCGGGCCTGGAGGGCAAGGCGGTCGTCGTCACCGGCGCCGCCGGCGGCATCGGCCGTGAGGTCGCGGCGGCGTTCGCCGACGCCGGCGCCCACGTCTGCGGGGTCGACCTCGAGCTCGAGCCGCTGTCCGCGCTGTCGTCGACGACGCTCGCCGGCGGCCCGCACCGCGCCGAGGCGCTCGACGTCCGCGAGCTCGCGCGAGCACGAGCCGCTGCTGCGCCGCGCGCAGGAGGCGTTCGGCCGTCTGGACGTCCTCGCGAACATGGCCGGCGGTGCTCGTCCGCCGCGACGACGTGGACGAGGTCACCGAGGAGGACTGGGACCTCCAGCACGACGTCAACCTGAAGGCGGCCTTCTTCCTGAACCGCGCAGCGGCCCGTCGTGTTCCGCGTCCAGGGCTTGCGGCGGCCGGATCATCAACTTCGCCTCGCAGGGCTGGTGGTCGCGGCGGCTTCGGCGGCTCGGTCGCCTACGCCGCGACCAAGGGCGGGATCGTCTCGATGTCGCGCGGCCTCGCCCGGACGTACGCCAAGGACGGGATCACCGTGAACACGGTCGCCCCCGGCGCGGTGGACACGCCGATGATGCGCAGCGGCCTGACCGAGGAGCAGCTCGCAGGCGCAGGTCGACCAGATCCCGATGGGCTACATGGCCGATCCCGCCGACCTCGCCGGGATCGTCGTCTTTCTCGCTTCCGACCACGCGCGGCTACATCACCGGCGCGACGATCAACGTCAGCGGCGGCTGGCTGATGTATTGAGCCGGCTACGCAGCGGCGGCGGCACAGCGGTGTGCTCGACGACGAAGCACGACTGCGCCTCGCTGAAGAGCGTCTTCCGGTCCTCGACCAGGAGTGAGCGGTACGGCTCGGCCGCGAACGCCGCCTCCGCCGCCTCGATGCTGTCGAACCAGACCTCGCCGACGCCGTCCCAGGCCGCCTCCTCGGGCGACCACTGCTCGACGAGCGCCGAAGCGGAGCCCGCGCAGCCCGGGCAGCTGCCGGACGATGTCGGCGTGCGGTCCGAGCCAGCGGGCCCGGGAACGTCTCGCGGGAGAGATCGGCATGCCGCCGGACGAGGCTGATCCGCTTGATCACGTATCCCGCGCAAGCCTATTCCACCGCGCACGCGACGAGGAGATCTGATGGCACGCGTCCGCATCGGCGTGATCGGCGCCGGGTGGTGGTCCACCCAGTCCCACATCCCGGGCCTGCTCGAGTACGAGCACTGCAGACGTGGTTGCGCTCGCCGACCCAGACCCGGTCGCCCTCAGCCGTGCGGCCGAGCGTTACGGCCTCGCCCGCACGTATCCGGGCCACCTGGAGCTCCTCGAGGCAGGCGACGTCGACGGCGTGGTCGTCTCCGTCCCGCACACCTACCACTACGAGATCGCGCGCGACGCGCTCGACGCCGGCGTGGGGGTCCTCGTCGAGAAGCCGATGGTGCTGCGGGGAGCCGAGGCGTGGGATCTCGTCGCGCGTTCGAAGGCGCGCCGGCCTCCCGCTCGTCGTCGGCTACACGTTCCAGTTCACGCGCGTGGCGGAGAGGGCGCCGGCAGGTGCTCCAGGGCGGTGAGATCGGCGACCTGCTTCTCGTCTCGGGCCTCTTCGCCTCGATGGTGCAGTCGTTGTTCGACGCGCGGCCGGACGACTACGCCCACGTGTTCGAGTTCCCCGCTCACCGGGCCGAAGCCGGACACCTACTCGGACCCCGCGATCTCGGGTGGTGGCCAGGGGCAGACCCAGATCACGCACGCCATGGGGATGGTGCTGTGGGCGACGGGCGCCGCGCGCGACCGAGGTCTACGCGCGGATGAACAACGCCGGCCTCGAGGTCGACCTGGTGGACGCGATCTCGTACTCGCTCGACAACGGCGCCCTCGGCACGATCGCGTCCACCGGGCAGCATCAAGCCCGGCCAGGATCAGCAGCAGGCGTTCTCCTACTACGGCAGCAGCGGCTACGTGCTCCAGGATCTGCTGGCCGGGACGCTGACCATCCAGCGCGACGGCGCCGAGCCGGAGTCCGCTGCCGCCGCTTCTGCCCGAGGAGATCTATCCCGCGACGGCGACCGCGCGGTGTCTCGTCGACCTGCTCCGCGGCGTCGGTGAGAACCGCGCGCCCGCCGAACCGGCCGCCGCGACCGTCGAGTTCCTCGAGGCCGCGTATGCGAGCGCCCGTGAGGGCCGGCCGGTCCGGGTCGCCGACGCGGCCGCTTGACTTTCTCCGAAGGCGGCCTTTAGAGTCGCAGAAGCGATACCGGAATCGAATCCAGCGGCGCCCGCCGGCCGCGCTTCCTGCTGAAAGGTGGCTCACGAATGGCGACGACCGAATCCGCTCCACAGACATTCGAGGAGCTCGCGGCCTGGTCAGGGAACTGGCCGTTCCTCGACAAGGACCCCTATCCACGCGTGATCCATCCGCACGAGGCTCACTTCCAGGCCTGGGGCATCAGCAACGAGGGGATGAACCGCACGCCGGTGTGGTTCTACGTCAGCACCAAGGCGATCAACACGGGCATCTTCTCGCTCGCGCCCGGCGACTACTTCAAGCCCGGCAACCACCCGAACCCCGAGCCGTACCTGCTCCTCGACGGCACGATCCACCTCGGAAACCCCGACACCGGCCAGTTGCAGGAGGTCACGAAGGGCGACATCGTGCTCATCCCCGCGATGCAGATGCACGTGGGCTACAACTTCGGCTCCGAGACGTGCCGGATGCTCTGGATGATCCCGCACGAGAAGATGACGGACGAGTTCCACGCGAACCCCGTCTACGACGACCACTACATGAACTTCCGTGACCCGATCGTCCTGCACAAGGACGCGGTCCACTCGTTCGAGCAGCATTCGAGCTACGCGCAGCCGAACTTCCGCGCCGGCGAGGCGCCGCCGTCGCACCTGACCGACCTGCACCGCTGGCCGCCGGTCACGGGCCAGTCGGCCGTTCACGACCCCGACGTCGCCAACGCGCACCTGTACCACCGCGGGCAGTGGCTCCACTTCGTCACCGGCAACGACTTCACCCACCAGTTCCTGACCTCGTTCGCGTACAGCACCGACGAGTTCCAGTTCGGGACGGTGAAGATCCCGCCCAACCGGATCACCAATGCAATCCAGGTCGAGCGGGGAGCGCGTCTACTACCCGATGGACGACTCGGCCAACTTCATCGTCAACCTGATGGACACCAACGCCAGCCTGATCGGGACGAAGGGCGACGCCATCTTCGTGCCCGCGGGTGCGGCCCATCAGTTCCAGAACCCGGAGGACCGCGCCGTGGAGGCAGCGTTCGCGTGCGCGGCGTATCCCGGAAGCACCTTGTACGACGAATAGGTTCCCGCGGCGCGGCCACACGGCCGACGGAGGGAGAGGAGCGATGCCCGAGGAGGGCGTTCGTGGGAGGTTCGAACACCCCCACGACGCCGAAGGTGGGTGATCGGATCGGACTGGAATCGATACCGACTTCCAGTGCACCAGGACCCGTCGCGCGGCAGGTAGAGCGCGTCAATTCCGTCGAAAGGATCGAGAATGCGTTCGTCAATCAGGCGGATGGCAGCGAAGCCGATGACCCTGGCTCTCCTTGCCCTCCTGTGTATCGGCGCCGTGGGCGTCGCGACGGCGACCGGGGCCATCTTCGGCCCGCCGCCCGCAGAAGAACGTCGCCCCGCAGGTGCAGGCCGTCCCGGGCAGCGGCAAGGGCCTCGTCATCGGCTACGCGACCAGCCTCGAGGCCGTCCCGATCGTGCACGTCATCTCCAACGGCATCAAGGCTGCAGGCCAAGCGGGCCGGCGTGAAGCTCGTCTTCTGCGACACCGGCGGCGACGTCGCCAAGGCGCTCGACTGCGCGCAGCTCGATGAAGACGCAGGGCGTGCAGGGCATCCTGCAGTTCCAGCACGTCGCGAAGGCGTCACCGTCGATCTGCAAGGCGGGGCCGCAGGGCGTCCCGGTACTTCGCGATCGACATCCCGCAGCCGCCCTGCCAGACCTCGTTCATGGGCGTCGACAACGCGTACGGCGGCTTCGTCGCCGGCGAGAAGGCCGGCGAGACCGTCAAGGCCAAGTGGAACTGCCAGTACGACGCGTGGATCTCGCTCGAGGAGCCCGAGATCGGCGCCCCGAACGAGCAGCGCATGGGCGGCTACCGCAAGGGCTTCCAGTCGGTCTGCCCCGGCCCGATCACGAACCTGAAGAAGGTCGGCTTCGACGCCACCGCTCGACAAGGCCCGGACGATCGTCACCGACGCGCTGACGACGCTGCCGGCAAGCACCACATCATCGTCGCGTCGATCGACGACGAGGGCGTCGAGGGTGCATTCGCAGCCGCGAAGTCGGCCGGTCGGCCGAAGGACGTCTACGGCATCTCCCTCGGCGTGGCCGACAAGGTCGCCAAGTGCGGGATCAAGACCAACCCGAACTGGCTCGCCTCGACCGCCATCTCGCCGGAGAAGTACGGCTGGATCGGCATCGTCGCGATGATCGAGGCGATCAAGGGCACGAAGCCGCCGAAGCTGCTCTACGTCCCGCTGCACGCCGTAAACAGCGCCAACATCGGGCAAGTACTACCCGCAGCTGCCCTGCTAGGAATCGTCGGTACGTGACGGATCTCTTCCGACTCGAAGCACGAGGGATCCGCAAGTCGTTCGGTGGCGTCGAGGTGCTCCGCGGAGTCGACCTCGACGCCACCGGCGGCACCGTTCTCGCGCTGCTCGGCGAGAACGGGGCCGGCAAGTCCACGCTGGTCAAGATCCTCGCCGGCGACTACGAGCCGGACTGCCGGCTCGATCGAGATCGCCGGCGAGCTTCTCCATTCCCTCGACCCGATTGCTGCCCGGCGGAAGGGCATCCGCATGATCTTCCAGGAGCTCGCAGCCGCACCGGACCTGACCGTTGCAGAGAACGTGATGCTCGGTCAGTGGCCGGCCCGGCACGGCTTCGTCAGCTGGCGGACGCTCCGCGCAAAGGCGCGGCGGATCCTCGAGCGAGCTGGGAGTCGAGCTCGACCTCGGACACTCCCGTGGCGGAGCTCCGCGTCGCCGAGCGCCAGGTGATCGAGATCGCCAGCGCGCTCCTCGGCGACGCCCGCTGCCTCATCCTCGACGAGCCGACGGCCGCTCTGTCGCACCAGGAGGTCGAGCGGCTGTTTGCGTTCGTCCACCGTCTTCGCGATCGCGGCGTCGCGATCGTCTACATCACGCATCGGCTCGACGAGGTGTCCCGCGTCGCCGACAGCGTGCACGTCCTGCGCGACGGTGCGTCGGTGCTCGAAGGGCCGGCGGCGGCGTACGCGCGCACGGAGCTGGTCTCGGCCATGGTCGGACGCGAGGTCGGCGGCATTGGGCGTCCCGCCCCGTCCGAGCGCGTCCCGACCGCCGAGGTGCTGAAGTTCGTCTCCGCCGGGTCCGGCTCGGCGTTCGAGAATCTCGACCTCACGGTCGGGGATGGCGAGGTGATCGCGCTGTACGGAAAGATCGGGTCGGGCACCGCCGAGGTCGGCGAGGTCGCGTTCGGCGTCAGGAAGCTCAGCAGCGGACAGCTCGAGCTTGCGTCGTCGCCGGTCAAGCTGGACGGCCCCGCACATGCGATCCGAGCGGGCGTCGGCTTCCTCCCGGCCGACCGGCAGCACGACGGCGCGTTCATGATCCGCTCGGTGGCCGAGAACCTGTGCGCGCCGTCGTGGCCCCGTCTCGCGCGCGCCAGGCAGATGCTCTCCGCCCGGATCGCAGGCCAACGCGTACCGGCGCTGGCACGACGTGCTCAGCATCCGCTCCCGCAACGATCCCGAACCAGACGATCGGGACGCTCTCGGGCGGCAACCAGCAGAAGGTGCTGCTCGGGCAGATGGCTCGAGTCCGGCTCGCGAGTCCTCGTCCTGGTCGAGCCGACGCGCGGCGTCGACGTCGGCGCCCGCGCCGAGATCTACCGCTCGATCCGGGCGCTCGCCGCCGACGGGGTCGGCGTCCTCGTCGTCACCTCCGACCACGAGGAGGTCGTGCAGGTGGCGGACCGCGCGCGTCGTCATGACCCGCGGCGCCGTGAGCGCCCACCTCGTCGGCGACGAGGTCACCGTCGAGCGGCTGAGCATGGCGGCGGGCGAGTGACGACCGCGTCCGTCGCCGAGACGAGGCACGGTCGGTCGCCTGCGCGGGATCTTCCGGCGGCTGCCCGAGTCCGCCGCCCTGATCGTGTTCCTGATCGCGAGAGGCGATCTTCTTCTCGCTCAAGTCCCAGTACTTCCTCGACCTGGGACAACTGGATCAACATCCTCACCGCGATCGCCGTGATCGGCATCGTCGCCGCGCCCGGGACGATGCTGATGACCGCCGGCCAGTTCGACCTCTCCGTCGGCTCGATCACCGCGTTCACCTCCGTGATCGTCGCCAACCTCGCTCTCAGCCACAGCCTCGGGCTTCTCCGTCTCGTCGCCGTGGTCGGCGGCGATCGGGGTCGGCGTGATCAACGGATTCCTCGTCACCGTCGTCGGTGTCAACGCGCTGATCACGACGCTCGGCACGCTGGCCGACGTTCCGCGGCCTGTCCAACGTCGTCGCCAAGGCCAGACGCGTCGACGTCGACGGGTTCTCCGGGCTCGGCACCGACCGGCCGATCGCGAACATCCCGATCCCCGTGCTTCGTGCTGATCGCCGTCCTCACGTTCGTCTGGGTGATGATGCGCTACACGGTCTACGGCCGCTCGATGTACGCGATCGGCTCGAACTCCGTCGGCGGCCCGCCTCGTCGGCGTCCGCACTCGGCCGCTACATCTTCATCGGCTTCATGCTCTCCGCCGCGCCTGCGCCCTCAGCGGTCTCATGCTCACGTCGCAGCTCGGCGTCGGCTCGGGCCTCTTCGGCGTCGGGATGGAGCTCTCGGTGATCACCGCGATCGTCCTCGGCGGTACCAGCCTCGGCGGAGGGCGCGGCTCGATCGTCGGCACCGCCGTCGGCCTGCTGATCATCGGCAGCCTCAACAACGGACTGACCCTGACCGGCGTCGACCCGTTCTGCCAGGACGTCGCCCGCGGCACGCTCCTGATCTGCGCCGTCTCCTTCGACCAGCTTGCGCCGGCGGCGTCGAGAGCGCTGATGCGCCTCGACGGCATCGAGGGTCGCGTCGCGCTCGTCACGGGAGCGGCGAAGGGCATCGGCCGGTGCATCGCCGAGACGCTGCGCGACCAGGGCGCGAGCGTCGCCGCCGGGGCGCGCGCGGCGCCCGACCTCGAGGGCGTGCTCGGGCTCGAGATGGATGTCACCTCCGACGGCCGCCGTCGAGCACGCGTTCGGTCGCGGTCGAACAGGAGCTCGGGCCCGTCGACCTCCTCGTGCTCAACGCCGGCGTCTACGTCGTCGAGACGCCTCGAGGAAACGTCGTTCGAGTCGTGGCGTCGGACGATGCACGTCAACCTCGACGGCGCGTTCCGCTGCGTACGGCGGCGCTCCCGTCGATGCGCGAGCGCGGCTACGGCCGCGCTCGTCGTCGTCGGGTCGAGCGCCGGAAAGACCGGCGGCAAGCGGCCGGCGCCGCGTACGGGGCCTCGAAGGCCGGAGTCATGACGCTCGCGCGAGGCGCTCGCGTTCGAGTTCGCCGGCGACCGGCGTGACGGTCAACGCGGTCGCCCCTGCGCTGATCGAGACCGACATCGATCGCGGGGCTCTCCGACCTCTCGAGCCAGATCCCGGTCGGGCGTCTGGGGCAGCCGCAGGACGTCGCCGACATGGTCGCATTCCTCTGCTCGGCCCATGCCGGCTTCATCACCGGGGAGGTCGTCGACGTCAACGGCGGCTTCCTCATCGACTGATGATCACTGGGAGAAGCCACGCTCCGGCGGCCGCGTCACAATGAACCCGACATGACCGATCCGATCACGATGCCGGAGACGGCCGCGCGTCCCCGGCCGAGCATGCGCGAGGTCGCCGAGTCGCCGGCGTCGCGATGTCGTCGGTCTCGCGCGTCCTGTCCGGCCATCCCGACGTCAGCCCGGTGATGCGCGAGCGCGTGCTCGCCGCCGTCGACGAGCTCGGCTACGAGCCGAACCTCCTCGCCCAGAGCCTTCGCCGGCAGGAGACGATGTCCGTCGGGTTCGTCGTCCGTGACATCTCGAACCCGCTCATGGCCGAGATCGTGAAGGCGGCCGAGACGCGCCTGCGCGAGTCCGGGTACGCGCTGCTGCTGACGAACTCGGAGAGCGACCCCGATCTCGACGCGTCGCACATCCGGCTCTTCGAGCAGCGTCGCGTCGACGGGCTCATCCTCTCGCTGACGAGCGAGACCCACGACGAGACGAACGAGCCTGCTCGAGCAGCTCGACGTTCCCTGCGTCGTCGTCGACCGCGACGTCGCCTGCGTCGGTGCAGGTCGAGCCGCGTTCTCTACGACCACCAGAGCGGTGTTCGCGCCGCCGTCGGGCATCTGCTCGACCTCGGGCATCGGCGCATCGACCTCATCCTCGGCGCGCCGGTGCGACCGTCGCGCGAGCGTCGGATCGGGTTCGAGACGGAGTTCGCCGCGACGCGGGCCTCCCGAAGACGCTACCGCATCGTCGAGGCCGGGGAGTTCGCCGCCGAGTCCGGCGAGCTCGCCGTCGCCCAGCTCCTCGACGGCCGCCGATCCTCCGACCGCGATCGTCGTCGGCTCGAACCAGATGGTCCCCGGAGCCGTCCGCGCGATCGCCGGCGCGCAACCTCGAGCTGCCCCGCGACCTCTCGCTCGTCAGGCTGTGACGACATCATCCTCGCCGAGCTCTATCGCCCTCCGATCGCGGTCGTGAAGTCGCGACAACGCCGAGGTCGGCCGGCTCACTGCCGAGCTGCTCATCCAGCGGATGCGGTCGACCAGGGAGCGCCGCCGCGCGACGTCGTACGTCGACCACCGAGTTCCTGCCCCGCGGCAGCTGCGGGCCTGCCCCGACGTCGTCGCACTGTGAGCACGATCTTCTGATCCCCGACACCGAGGCCGCCGAGCGGATGGACATGGCCGACCGGCTGACGGAGCTTCCCGGCGTCTCCGTTCGGCTCGGCGAGCGATTCTCGACGCCCGCCGCGCGAGCGTGGCCGCCGTCGGTGGACGGCCGACGTCCTGTGCGTCGCGCTGGCGCGCGTCGACGCTGCGGTGATCGAAGCCGCCGCCGACTGCGACTCGTCGTCAAGTGCGGGATCGGGACCGAGAACATCGACCTCGACGCCGCGCGGGCGCGCGGGAGTCGGCGTCGTGCGCACGTCGGGCGTCAACGTCCACGGGGCCGCGGAGTACGTGATCGCCGTCGCGCCCTCATGTCGGGCGACGCCTCGCCGCGGCTCGACGCGGACGTCCGAGCCGGACGCTGGCCGGAGGCGCGGCTCCGAGTGGGCGGGAAGGATCTCGTCGCTCTCGGGCAAGACGATCGGCATCGTCGGGCTCGGTGCGATCGGCCGCGAGACCGCAAGGCTCGCGCTCGCACACGGGATGCCCGTTCTCGCGTCCGACCCGTTCGTCGATCCGGCCGTCGCAGCCGCTCGCTCGGCGTCGAGCTCGACGTCGCTCGAGCGGCTGCTCGCGGAGGCCGACGTCGTCACCGTCCACGTCGTGCTCGACGAGTCCACCCACCACCTCTTCGGCGCCGAGCAGTTCGAGGCGATGAAGCCGACGGCGCTGTTCGTCAACGCCGCGCGCGGCGGCGTCGTCGACACCGCCGCGCTCGTCGACGCGCTCCGGTCGGGGGCGATCGCGCACGCGGTGGTCGACGTGCTCGAGGAGGAGCCTCCCGGCCGGACCACCCGCTGCTCGAGCTGGAGAACTGCACGCTCACCCCCACATCTGGGCGGCTGCACCGACCACGGCTACGACGAGATCGGCGCGCTGGCGGCCGAGCTGATCGAGCTGTACCTGTCCGGCGCCGAGCTCCCTGCCGTCCTGCGTCGTCGTCGCTCCGGGCCCGCGGACGTGATCAAGCGGGTCAGCATGGTTCGGCGGCGATCCGACCTGACCGCGCGACGAGTTCGTCGCCTACTGGCTCGGCCCGCACGCCGAGATCGCGCAGCGAGATGCCCGGCGCGCTCGGCTACGTCGTCAACGTCGCGCACGATCCCGCCGCAGCCGGGTGGGACGGGTTCGCCGAGGTCTGGTTCGAGTCGCGTCGACGCGGCGGACGCGGCATTCGCGTCGGAGCCGTTCGCGTCGCGCATCCGCGCCGACCGCCCGAAGTTCGTCGGCGAGCAGGTGATCTTCTTCGTCGACGAGACGACGGTGATCGAGCCGCCCAGGTGAGCCCGTCGGCCCGCGTTGCCGGCGAGACCACGCTCGGCACTCTCGAGTCGATCGCACGCCGCGTGCTCTGGCTCGCCGTGCGGATCGTCGATCACGCGAATCGCGAGCGGCCGAAGGAGGACGAGCTGAAGGTCGGCGGCCACCAGGCCTCGTCGGCGTCGATGGTGACCCTGATGACAGCGCTGTACTTCGCCGAGTTGAACGCGCGCGATCGCGTCAGCGTCAAGCCGCACGCGTCGCCGGTGCTCCACGCGATCGAATACCTCCTCGGGCGCCTCCCACGCGAGTATCTGACGACGCTGCGCGACCTCGGCGGTCTCCAGTCGTATCCGAGCCGCACGAAGGATCCGTTTCCCGTCGACTTCTCGACCGGCTCTGTCGGTCTCGGCTCGACCGCTCCGCTCTTCGGTGCCCTCGCCGATCGGTACGTCGACGATCACTTCGGCGCCGGGACCGGCGGGCGCTTCATTTCCGTGCTCGGCGACGCGGAGCTCGACGAGGGGACGATGTGGGAGGCGGCGATCGAGCCGGCGACGCGGAACCTGGGCAACGTCCTCTGGATCGTCGACCTGAACCGCCAGAGCCTGGATCGAGTCGTGCCGGTGATCAAGTCCTCCGAGCTGCAGAACCAGTTCGAGGCGATCGGCTGGCGTGTGCTCGAGATCAAGTACGGCCGCCGGCTCAAAGAGGCGTTCGAGCGCGACGGCGGTGAGTTGCTTCGCCGCGCGATCGACGGGATGCCGAACCAGGTGTACCAGACGCTCTTCGGGGCGAGCGAGGACGTGATCGTCGAGAGCGTGCTCGACGCGGTGGAGCGCCACGAGCGAGACCGGCTCGCGCGGCTGCTCGCCGGTTTCGACGGTGGGATCGGGCCCCTCGTCCAGGATCTCGGTGGACACGATCTCGCAGAGGTTCTCTCGACGCTGCGTGACGCGCGCTCCGACTCGACGCGGCCGACCGTCGTCTTCGCCTACACGATCAAGGGCTACGGGCTGCCGATCGCGGGACGGCCGCAGAACCACTCTGCGCTGCTGACCGGCGACCAGATCGACGCTCTCCGAGCGTCCATCGGCCTTCGACTGGACGGAGAATGGTACCGTTTCGACGGGGAGACGCCCGAGGCAGTCGCGTGCGAGGAAGCGAGGGAGAGGCTCGAGCGGCAGCCGCCTCCGGCAAGCGTTCCGGTCGAGATCCCGACCACGCTGGGAGGCGCGACGCTCCCAGGACGTCCACACAGGCGTCGCTCGGCCGCATCCTGCTCGATCTCTCCCGCGTGCCCGGATTGCCGAACGGCTCGTCACGGTCTCGCCGGACGTGAGCGCGTCGACCAACCTGGGCGGCTGGATCAACAAGGTCGGCGTCTGGTCGGCCCTGGTGGAGCCGGCGGTCGACAAGCCCGACCCCGGGCCCCTTCACTGGGATGTCTCCTCGCATGGTCGCCACATCGAGCTCGGCATCTCGGAGATGAACCTCTTCCTTCTGCTCGGCCAGCTCGGGCTGGCCGACGTCGTTCAGGGCGAGCCGCTCTTCCCGATCGGGACGCTGTACGACCCGTTCGTCGTGCGCGGGCTGGAGGCGTTCCTCTACGGGACGTACTCGGGGTCGCGGTTCGTCGTCTGTGGAACGCCGTCCGGGATCAGCCTCTCCCGCGAGGGTGGCGCGCACCAGTCGACGATCACGCCCGGCATCGGCATCGAACTTCCCGGCGTCGTCTACGCCGAGCCGTGCTACGCACGGGAGCTGGAGTGGCTCCTGCTCGATGCGCTACGAACACTCCACGATCCCGACGGCGAGGCGCTCTACCTTCGTCTCTCCACCACTCCGATCGACCAGGCGCCGTTCTCGCAACTCGTCGAGCGGCTAGGTGTCCTGCGCCGTCGGGCGGATCAGGATCTCGTTGACGTCGACGTGCGGCGGCTGCGAGACCGCGTACATCACCGCGCGCGCGATGTCGTCGGACTCGAGCATTCCCGACCGGCCGCTCGTCGAAGAACGGCGTGTCCACCATCCCGGGCTCGATCAGCGTGACGCGGACGCCGGTGCCGTTCAGCTCCAGCCGCGCCCCCTCGCCCATCGAGTGACCGCGAACTTCGTCGCCGAGTAGAGCGACCCGGGCAGCGCGCCGCCGGCCGGCGAGCGAGCCGGTCAGCAGCAGATGCCCGCTCGACTCGACGAGTGCGTCCATGCACGCACGGATCGTGTACGCGACGCCGAGGACGTTCGTCAGCACCATCCCGCGCCAGTGCTCCGGCGTCTCGGCCTTGAAGCTGCGCGCCGCCGCCGAAGCCGGCGTTCGCGAACGCGACGTCGAGCCGCCCGTACTCGGCGAGCGTCCGCTCGACCATCGCCTCCTGGTCGGCCCACTCGGTCACGTCGCACGTCACCGCCAGCCCGCCCAGCTCGGCGGCCAGCGCCTCGAGCTTCCCGGTCGAGCGGGCGGCGAGGACGACCCGGTACCCCGCCGCCGCCGCGTGTCGCGCGGTCGCCTCGCCGATCCCGCTCGAGGCGCCCGTGATCAGGAAGACCTTCTGCGGCTCAGCCACCCGGCTTGCCGGCCACGCCCCAGTGCTTCGCGGGGATTCCCTGCACGACCACCTGGATGTGGTCGGGGGACGCGCCGCTCGACTCGGCGAGCGCGTTCGTCAGCGCCTCGATGATCTTCGGCACCGACTCCTCGGTGACGCGGGTGTCGTACAGCTTCACGTCGATCCACGGCATGCCGTGCTCCTCTCGATGGGCTTGGAAGCCTGACTATACGAAGATCGGCGCGCTGTGATCCATGCAGCTGAGCGGCATGCCGGCGCCGCGGAAGCCGAAGTACGGCAGCACCTTGTGCGACGAGTAGACCGCGGCGCTGCCGATCCCGCCGTCCTCGCCGAGCATCCGGCGCACGCGCGGGAGCGCGTCGGAGAGCGGTGACCGCCAGGCCGACCACGGCTCGATCGTGAACCAGTCGCCGTCGACGACCATCCCGGTCGCCGACGACACGGTGATACGCGCCTGCACCGGGATCTGGATCGGGTTGAGGACGACGATCTCGGTCTCGACGTCGGGTGACGACATCACGCCGGGCAGCACCTGGAGGTCGTCGCGGTCGATGTTCTTCTCCTGCCCCCGGACCGGGATCGTCGGGATGATGTAGCCGCCGCCGTTCCGGCCCTCGGCGTGCACCCACTGGCCGAGGAAGTCGACGGTGCGGGTCGGCGCGCGATCGAGGCGGATCGGGTGGATCTCGACCACGCCGCCGTTCTTTCCGGGCGGGCCGGGGATGTCGAGCTCGTCGAGCTCGACCGCGACCTCGTCGCCGAAGCGGTAGACGCCGGTGTGGTGCTCCCAGAGCGGCTCACCCGGACCCGCGTAGCCGCGCAGGGTCGCCTCGAACTCGGCCTGCGGCTCGGTCGTGACGTGGTACGGCGACAGCACGATCGTCAGCCCGTACTCGTCCGCGGGCGGCCACCAGGCGTACGACGGCAGCCAGCGCGAGGTCTCTAGAGATGCTGCACGCGCCACAGCTGTGCCTCCGGGTCGTGGCGCAGCATGAAGCCTGCGACCTTGAACAGGGGCGGGTCGAGTCGCACCGAGCCGGCCTTCGAGCCGGCGGCGAGACTCGGGACGTGCTCGTGCAGCGGCACGATCACGGACTGCTCGAACTCGGCGGTCGGCAGCGGGATCGAGACCTTCTCGCCGTCGACGCTCTGCCAGAGCAGGCGCTGGTCGCGCATCGGCTCGAGCTGCGTGTTGACGAAGTGGAAGTAGATCTCCTCCGGGCGGGCCGAGCGGCCGACCGGGAAGATCCAGTGGTAGCTGCGCGGCCCGTGGCGGCTCGGGTTCTTCGGCCCCTTCTTCTCGTGCGTCGTCGTCACCGACGTCGGAGTCTGGAGGTGGAAGTACGGGCGCAGCGAGCCGACCTCGGCGCGGTCGAGCACGATCTTCGCGAGCCCGATCCCGTCCGGCAGCAGGTCGCCGACCTCCGCGCGGGAGAGGTCGATCACGGCCGACCGGCCGCTCGCCGCCTCCTCGCGCCAGGCGCCGACGCGCTCGGCGTTCGGCAGCATCAGGTCGAGGCGGAAGCCCGCGGGCTGCGGCGGCCCCTCCCAGTTGAACACGATCAGCCGCGTGTCGACGTCGTAGCCCTTGTACCCGGCGAGCACGGGCATGTACATCGGCTGCGCGATCCGCGTGCGGCCGTAGTCCTTCGGCGGCGTCACCGTCGCCTGGTGCTGGAACGCCTCGCCGAGCTGCTCGCGAAGCAGCGCCTCGATCTCGAAGCGGCAGCCGAAGCACTTGGTGCACGCCTTCGTCTTCCGCTGGACGTCGGCGATGCCGGCCGCGCCCTTCGCGATCGCGTGGCGCACGTCCTCGTAGGGCACCTGGAGGCAGTGGCAGACGATGTCGGCCTGCGCTGCGCCCACCGGCGTCTCGGCGAGTGCAGTGGCGGACTCGCCGCGCCGGGTGAATTTCCGCATGAGGTCTTTCATTCCACCAGCCCGGGAACCCCGGGAAACTGGTTCAGATTAGCTATCGACGTGGAGCGAGCCGCCGTCCGGGCCGAGCACGAGATCGCGCTCCGTGTCCGGCACGTGGTCGAGCGGCACGGGCGAGAGCGCCTCGATGAACTGTGCGCCGTTCTCCGTCCGCAGCGAATGCTCGATCCCGCGGTTGATCACCGCCCAGTCGCCGACGCCGCATCGTCCGCGTCTCGCCCGCGATCGTCACCTCGAGCTCGCCCTCCGGTGACGATCATCACCTGCTCGGTGTGCTCGTGCGAGTGCGTGTCCGACACCGAAGCCGGGGTCGTAGTTCACCCGGCAGACGAGCGCCTGCTCGCCGCCGGCCGCGTGGATGTTCACGCCGGGGCGGAACTCGAACGGCTCGACGCCGTTCCAGGTGCCGAACGGGGACGCGGAGTCAGGCACCGACGGGGAAGCGGAACCGCGACCCCTCGGCCGCCACCGTGTTGACGGAGAGGTCCTCGTCGAAGATCAGCCACTTGCCGTCGGTCCGCGGCCCCTGGGCCTTCCGGTCCAGGGCGCGGAGCACGCGCTCGGGCGTGATCGGCAACTCGGTGACCCAGACGCCCACAGCGTCGTAGACGGCGGCCGCAATCGCCGGCGGCTGTGGGTTGTTGGCCATCTCGCTGATCCCCTTCGCACCGTAGGGACCGGTGGCGGAGGGGTTCTCCATGATGATCGTGTCGATCGTCGGCAGGTCCTTGATCCCGGGGGCGAGGTACGAGCCGAACTCCGAGCCGCGGTGCTCCACGCTCGGGTAGTACGGGTAGCACTCCTCGAGCACGCCCAGGCCGAGGCCCATCAGGGCCCCGCCCTGGATCTGGCCCTCGACGAGCGTCGGGTTGATCGCCCGGCCGACGTCGAAGCACTGCCAGAGATGGGTGACGCGAACCTCGCCGGTCTCGTCGTCGACCTCGACCTCGGCCGCGCACGACGCGTACGAGATCGCGGCGTGGGGCGGGAGGTCGACCTTGCCCGTCTCGGGCTCGACGATCGCGGCGTACGGGTTCAGCTGGGCGCCGGTACCGGTGAGCAGCTCGCCGTACGTCCAGGTCGCCGCCGCCGCGACGTCGGGAACGCTGATCTTCTTCTGCGGTGCGCCCTTGGCGATCACCTCGCCGTCGATGATCTCGAGGTCCTCGGGGGCGATCTCGAGCTCCTTCGACGCGATGTCGAGCAGCTTCACCTTGACGTCGGCCGCGGCCTTCAGCACCGCGTTGCCCGCGACGAACGTCGCGCGCGACGCGAACGTGCCGGTGCAGACCGGCGACGAGTCGGTGTTCGAGTTGTCGTAGGTGATCCACTCGTACGGCACGCCGATCGTCTCGGCGACGATCTGGCTCTGGATCGTCTTCGAGCCGTTGCCGATGTCGGACGTGCCCGAGAAGACGTCGACGCGGCCGTCCGGCTTGATCTTGATCCACGCCTGCGACGGGTCGCCGTTCTGGTTCATGCCCGTCGGGTACTCGATCGCGGAGATCCCGCGTCCCATGTGCTTGGCCACTAGTGATCCACCTCCCCCACCTGTCGCGACGAGATGCTCGGGGAGCAGGTCGCCCTCGCGCGGATCGCGGGTCATCGTCCGGTAGTCGGCGGGCAGCTCGTGGCCGATCGCGTCGGCGATCGCCTGGATCGTCTGCACCGTCGACGGGTCGCCGTATGCGATGCCGTTCGGCGAGGTGTCGCCGATCCGGTTCGCGTTCTTCAGGCGGATCTCGAACGGGTCGAGCCCGAGCGCGTCGGCGATGCGGCTCATGTGCATCTCGGTCGCGAACGAGACCGACGTGACGCCGAAGCCGCGCATCGCGGTCGTCGGCACGCGGTTGGTGAAGACGACGTACCCGTCGAAGTGGAGGTTCGGGATCGTGTAGGCGCCGGTGTGGTGGAAGCTGTGCTTCGTCACGCCGTACGGCGAGAACCGCGCGTAGGCGCCCGAGTCGTGCAGGGTCAGCATCCTGCGCCCGAGGATCCAGCCGTCCTTCGTCACCGCGTCCGCGATCTCCATGTGCCACGGCGCGCGGGTCGACGATGCGAGGAACTCCTCCTCGCGCGTCCAGCGCCACTTCACCGGCCGGCCCGCCTTGAGCGCGGCGAGCGCCGAGACCGTCTCGGCCGCCGTGTCGACCTTGCCGCCGAAGCCGCCGCCGACGGTGCCGCCGACGAACTTCAGCCGGTTCAGCGGCAGCTCGAGGTGCGCCGCGACGACGCCCATCGAGAAGTACAGCGCCTGGGTGCACGAGTAGATCGTCAGGCGGCCGCTCGGCTCGGGAACGACGAGCGCGATCTGCGTCTCCATCGGAACCTGCTCGATCGCGGCCGGCCGGTAGACGCCGGAGACGATCGTGTCGGCCCGGTCGAACGCGTCGTCGATGTTCCCCTTGCGGATCTGGCGGACGTCCATCTCCGCCTCGAAGTGCGGGTACCAGTTGCCCCAGTGGTGGGCCTGCGGTGCGTCGGGGTCCGCTGCCTTGCGGATGTCGAACAGCGCCGGGCGCTCGTCGAACTCGACCTCGATCGCCTCGGTGGCGAGCTGTGCGGTCTCCTCGTCCTCGGCCGCGACCAGCGCGATCGGCTGGCCCTTGTACCGGACCTCGTCCTTCGCGAGCAGCGGCTCGTCGCCGGGGATGCCGAGCGCCTCGAGGTGCCCGTAGACGAGCCGGGGCACGTCCTCCCAGGTGACGATCGCGTGCACGCCCTTCATCGCCGCCGCCTTCGAGGTGTCGAGCCTCGTGATCGCGGCGTGGTGCACCGGCGAACGGAGCGCCTTCGCCCAGAGCATGTTCGGGACGCGGACGTCGTCGACGAACTCGGTGCGCCCCGTGACGTGCGCGATGCCGTCGTAGCGCGGGAGCCGTGCGCCGACCGCCTTCATGCGGCGCCTCCGACGACCGACTCGACCGCTTCGAGGATCTTCACGTACCCGGTGCAGCGGCACATGTGCCCGGCGAGCGCCTCCTCGATCTCGGCGCGGTCCGCGTTCGGCGAGCGCTCCATCAGCGCGTGCGTCGCGAGCAGGAAGCCCGGCGTGCAGAAGCCGCACTGCGAGCCGTAGTGCTCGTGGAACGCGGCCTGGACGGGGCCGAGGTGCTCCGCGGTGCCGATCCCCTCGACCGTCGTGATCGATGCGCCGTCGACCGCCGCGAGCGGGAGCAGGCACGACCGGCGGGGCTCGCCGTCGACGAGCACCGTGCACGTCCCGCAGCCGCCCTGCTGGCAGCCGGCCTTGGGGCTGGTGATCCCGAGCTCCTCGCGGAGGACGTGGAGCAGCGGCCGGAGCGCGTGGCTCTCGACGTCGTGCTCGATGCCGTTGACGGTCAGGTGCATCAGGCCTCCTGGAGGTTGGCGAGGGCGCGCTCGACGAGCTGGGGAAGAAGGCGGGCGCGGTACCAGGCCGACGCGAGCGCGTCGTCGCGCAGCTCGAGCCCGGCGAGCGGGTCGTCGGCGTCGAGCAGGACGGCCCTCGGCGCGACGCCGGTCGCGGCGATCCGCGTCTCGCCGTCCCGCGCTGGCGGCCGCGACCGCGAGGATCGTGTAGTGGTGCGTGTGCGGGCGCCAGGCCGCCGCGTAGCCGGCTCTGCCGCGGGGCGTCGTCGTAGGAGACGTCCAGCACGAGCCGGCCGGCGCCGTCGGCGAGGAAGTCCTCGAGCGGCTCGGTCTTCTCGCCGCCCTTGCCCGTCGAGCGGACACTCGCGCCGAGCGCGAGCAGCGCCGCCTGGAGGTCGCCGCGCGGGGTGTCGTCGGACGCGGCCGCGCAGATGTTGCCGCCGACCGTGGCCTGGGCGCGCACCTCGATGTCGCCGACGTGAGCGGCCGCCGTGGCGAGCGGCTCGTCGCCGCCCTCGAGCGCCGACACCGGGGTGGCCGCGCCGATCGTCACCTTCCCGTTCGCGCGGGTGATCCCGGACAGGCCGGCGCGCCCGAGATAGAGCGCGTTGGTCGGGCTGCAGCCGCCCGGCGACCATGTCCGGCACGACGATCGTGCCTCCGCCGACGACGGTGACGTCCGCGCCGTCGCCGTACGCGGCGGCAGCCTCGTCGGCCGAGGTCGGGATCAGCACGGAGACGTCGTTCAAGCCCACCGCATCCGATTCTCCAGCGATACGACCCCTGGTGTCAAACAGGGAACGATCGAGGCAAAACGCATCTACTGCCCCGAGATGTGCGTCGCCTCGATCAGGTACGAGACCCGCTGCTCGCCGTCCTTGCGCCACGGGTAGACGTCCTGGCCGATGTACTTCTTGGCGGCCGAGTCGATGTCGGCCTCGGCCTGGTCGCCCGTGTAGCTCTCGGCCACGCGCCCCTGGATCGAGATCGTCGAGTACGGGTTCTCCGGGTCGAACCAGGAGAGCGCGACGTTCGGGTTCTGCTCCAGGTTGCGAGGCTTCTTCCGGCCGAGGGCGGTGTTGACAAGGATCTTGCCGTCCTTCTGCTGCACCCAGATGACGGTGCTCTGCGGCGTCCCGTCGGGGTTGACCGTCGCCAGGCTCCAGAACTGCTTGCCCTCGAGCGCCTTCTGCACGTCCTCATTCAGCTCAGCCATCTCTCTGCTCCTTGGTCGATGTACGGACACCCTGCCACAACGGGCAAGGCGCCCTGCGTGTTCCCCAAGGAGTTCGACCGCTGCGACCGGCGTCAATGCGCCACTAGAGTGAGTGCATGAGCTTCGAGACGATCGACGATCTCGAAAGCGGCCTTCGCGCCGCGGACTACCTGCCCGACCGCGGTCTCGCGACCGCGCTGTTCCTCTCGACGCGACTCGAGAAGCCGCTGCTGCTCGAGGGCGAGGCCGGAGTCGGCAAGACCGAGGCGGCGAAGGCGCTCGCCCGGGCGCTGCCGGCCCGGCTGATCCGCCTCCAGTGCTACGAGGGCCTCGACGTCGCCCATGCGGTGTACGAGTGGAACTACTCGCGCCAGCTGCTGCACATCCGGGCGGCACAGGAGGGCACCGTCGACGAGGCCGAGCTGTTCGGCCCGGAGTTCCTGATCCGCCGGCCGCTGCTGGAGGCGATCGAGAGCCCGGAGCCGGTCGTGCTGCTGATCGACGAGATCGACCGCGCCGACGAGGAGTTCGAGGCGTTCCTGCTCGAGGTGCTCTCCGACTTCCAGATCACGATCCCCGAGATCGGGACGATCTCGGCGGCGCGCAAGCCGAGCGTGATCCTGACGTCGAACCGCACGCGCGAGCTGCACGACGCGTTGAAGCGGCGTTGCCTGTTCCACTGGATCGGGCATCCCGCGCTGCAGCGCGAGATCGAGATCGTCGTGCTCCGCGTGCCGGGGATTCCGGAGCGGTTGGCCGTGCAGGCGGCGACGTTCGTCCGCGGGCTGCGCGGGCTCGACCTGGCGAAGCCGCCCGGCGTGGCCGAGACGATCGACTGGGCGAACGCCCTCACGGCGCTCGGCAAGGAGGAGCTCGACGCCGAGATCGTCGAGCAGACCCTCGGCTCGGTGCTGAAGTACCACGAGGATCTGGAGACGGTGAAGGACGCGGCGCTGGCCACGTTGGTCGAGGAGGCGCGGGCTGTCCGCTGAGCCGATCGTCCGCCAGGTGGTCACGTTCGGCCGCGTGCTGCGCGAGGCCGGGCTGGAGGTCGGGCCGGGACGGATCTGTGACGCGATGACCGGGCTCGACCTGGTCGGGCTCGAGCGCCGGGACAACGTCTACTGGACGCTGCGCCAGACGCTCGTCTCCCGCGCCGACGACATCGACGCCTTCGACCGCGCCTTCGCCGCCTGGTTCCTGCGCGCGCCGGAGCTCGCGCCGCCGCGAACGCCGCACGTGCAGCGCGTCAAAGGGGTCAAGGTCGGCGCACGCGACACCGCGGACGAGATCGCCGAGGCGGGCTCGGACGGCGACGAGCGGGCCGCCGGCTGGAGCCGCCAGGAGCTGCTGCGCGGCAAGGACTTCTCCGAGTTGACGCCCGAGGAGCTGGGCCAGATGCGGCGGCTGATCGACCAGCTCGCCGCGGCGCGGCCGCAGCGCCGCTCGCGCCGCCTGCGTCGCAACCCGCGGGGCACGATGCTCGACATGCGCCGGCTCGTTCGCGCGTCGCTCGCCACCGGCGGCGACCCGGTCGACCGCGCTTTCCGCGACCGCGTCCAGACGCACCGCAAGCTGATCGTGCTCTGCGACGTGTCCGGCTCGATGGAGCCGTACTCGCGGGCGATCCTGCTGTTCGTCCACGCGCTGCTGGAGAGCGGCCGCGGGGTCGAGGCGTTCGCGTTCGGCACCCGGCTGACCCGGCTGACGGAGGAGCTCGCGGGCGTCGACCCCGAGCGCGCGCTCGAGGAGGCGTCGAAGCGCGTCGTCGACTGGTCGGGCGGGACGCGGATCGGCGCGAGCCTGAAGGCGTTCAACGACCTCTGGGGCAGGCGCGCGCTCTCGCGTGGCGCGGTCGTCGTGATCGTCTCGGACGGCTGGGAGCGCGAGGACACCGCCACCGTTTCGTACGAGATGGCGCGGCTCGGACGCTGCGCGTACTCGATCGTGTGGGTGAACCCGCTGAAGGGGCACCCGGACTACGAGCCGCTCGCGGGTGGGATGCGCGCGGCGCTCCCGTTCGTCGACCGGTTCCTGCCCGGGCACAATCTGGCTAGCCTGGAAGAGCTGTCCGGCGTGCTCGCCGGCATCGAGAGGAGGCACGCGGCATGAAGGAGATCCTGGAAGAGGTCGAGCGCTGGCGGGGGCAGGGCGAGAAGGTCGTCGTCGCCACCGTCGTCGCGACACGCCGCTCGGCGCCCCGTCCCGTGGGGACGAGCCTGGCCGTGTCCGAGTCGGGTCAGATGTGCGGCTCGGTCTCCGGCGGCTGCGTGGAGTCGGACGTCTACCAGAACGCCCGCGAGGTGCTGGAGACGGGCGAGCCGAAGCTCCTGCACTACGGGATCAAGGACGAGGAGGCGTGGGAGGTCGGCCTGCCGTGCGGCGGCGAGATCGACGTGTTCGTGGAGCTGGTCGAGTGATCGAGCAGCTCGCGGAGCTGGCGCGCACCGGCGGGCGGGCGGTGCTCTTCACCGTCGTCGAAGGGCCTGGGGCGGGCGGGAAGCGCCTCGTGATCGAGGACGGAGAGCAGGTCGGTGACGGCGTGCCGGACGAGGCGCTCGCGCAGTTCGACGAGGTTGTCCGGCGCGGCCGCAACCAGCTGCTCGAGCTCGGCGACGGGTCGAAGGTGTTCGCGGAGTGGTACGGGCCGCCGCCGCGCCTGTTCGTCTACGGCGCGGTCGACACCGCCGAGGCGCTGTGCAAGGCGGCGAAGCTGCTCGGCTGGACGGCGATCGTCGCCGACGCACGCGCGAAGTTCATCACCGCCGAGCGCATCCCGAGCGCCGACCAGCTGATCGTCGAGTGGCCGGACGAGGCGATCGACCAGATCGCTCCCGACCACCAGACCGCGATCGTCGTGCTCACCCACGACGACAAGTTCGACGAGCCGGCGCTGAAGCGCGCGCTCGAGACGGAGGCGTTCTACATCGGCGCGCTCGGCTCGCGCCGGAACCAGGAGCGCCGCCGCGAGCGGCTGCTCGAGGCCGGCGTCCCCGAGGAGGCGCTCGACCGGATCTCCGGCCCGTGCGGCCTCGACATCGGCGCCGACTCGCAGCCCGAGACGGCGCTCTCGATGCTGGCGGAGATCGTCGCCGTCCGCGCCGGCCGCGAGGGCGGCCCGCTGAAGACGGCGAAGAAACGAATTCACGCCGAAGTGGACTGAACTGCATGGAGAAAATTCGCAAGACAGACGAGCAATGGCAGCAAGAGCTGGACCCCGACCGGTACGCGATCCTCAGGTGCGCGGCGACCGAGCCGCCGTGGTCGGGCGACCTGAACTTCGTCAAGGAGGACGGCGTCTTCAGGTGCGGCGCGTGCGGGGCCGAGCTGTTCCGCACCGACGCGAAGTTCGACTCGGGCTCCGGCTGGCCCAGCTTCTTCCAGGCGGTCGACGAGGACGCGATCGAGACGGAGACGGACACGAGCCACGGCATGCGGCGCGTCGAGGTGCGGTGCGCCACGTGCGACTCGCATCTCGGGCACGTGTTCCCGGACGGCCCGAACCCGACCGGGCAGCGCTACTGCATCAACTCGCTCGCGCTCGATTTCGAAGCGTCTGACGAAGACTGACCAAGCCTTCTCTGTTAGGTTCGCTCACGTCTTTCGAACGACAAGAGGGAGGAAGAGCGTGGGCGTAGACGTGAAGTCCGACAAGCTCGCGAGCCTCGTCGACGTGAACGTCGAGGTCAAGCAGCTCGGCACCGGTTTCACCTTCACGGAAGGGCCGATCTGGAACCCGGGCGGGCAGTTCCTGCTCTTCTCGGACATGCCGGGCGACACGCGCCGGCGCTGGGACGAGGCGAACGGCGTCACCGAGGTGCTGAGCCCGAGCAACAAGGCCAACGGCATGACCCTCGACGCGGACGGCCGCCTGATCGTGTGCGAGCACTCGACCAGCTCGCTCGATCCGCACCGACCCGGACGGCAAGGACGGCACCCGTGAGGTGCTCGCGTCGCACTACGAGGGCCAGGAGCTGAACAGCCCGAACGACGTGTGCGTGAAGTCCGACGGCTCGATCTGGTTCTCCGACCCGTGGTACGGGCGCATGCCCGGCTTCGGGCTCGAACGGGATCGCGTGCTCGGCTGGCAGGGCGTCTTCCGCATCGCGCCCGGCGGCGGCGACCCGGAGCTCGTCGTCGAGAAGGACGAGTACGAGCAGCCGAACGGCCTCTGCTTCTCGCCGGACGAGTCGCTGCTCTACATCAACGACACGCCGGGCGCGTGGATCAAGGTCTACGACGTCGGTTCCGGCGGCGTCGCTCTCGAACGGCCGCATGTTCTTCGAGGGCGTCGGCTCGGGCGTGATCGAGGAGGGCATCCCGGACGGGATGAAGTGCGACGAGCAGGGCAACATCTGGGTCACCGGCCCGGGCGGCGTCTGGGTGATCAGCTCCGACGGCGAGCATCTCGGCACGGTCGGGATCCCGGAGAACGTCGGCAACCTGACCTGGGGCGGCCCCGACTGGCACACGCTGTTCGTCCCGAGCTCGACGTCGCTGTACGCCTTCGAGACGAAGGTCGGCCCGCGCCGCGAGCCGTACATGAGCTAAGGAGAGACCATGGCAAAGCTGAAGCTGGACCCGAAGCGCACCGCGCTCCTGATCCAGGACCTCCAGAACGACGTGATCATCGAGAAGGGCGCGTTCGCCGAGTCCGGGTCGCCGGAGCACGCGAAGGAGCAGAACGTCGTCAACAACGTCAAGCGCCTCGCGGCCGCGTTCCGCAAGGCCGGCGCTCCCGTGATCCACGTCCACTACATCGTCGAGAAGGGCGCGCCCGGCCTGAAGCTGAACGCGCCGCTCTTCGAGGGTGTCGCCGGCGGGGCGCTCGTCCGCGGCACGTGGGGCGCGAAGCCCGTCGCCGGCCTGGAGCCGAAGCGGGGCGACTTCGTCGTCGAGAAGATGCGGATGTCGGGCTGGCAGGACACGAAGCTCGAGTCGCTGCTCAGCGGCCTCGGCGTCGACCACGTGGTCGTCAGCGGCGCGTGGACGAACATGTCGATCGAGCACACCGCCCGCACCGGCGCGGACAAGGGCTACTACATGCTCGTCCCCGAGGACGGCTGCTCGACGATGAACGCCGACTGGCACAACGCGTCGATCAACTACGCGCTGCAGAACGTGTCGACGGTGACCGACTGCAAGTCCGTCATCGCGGCGCTCGCAACGTGAGCTGAGCGGGAAGCCCGTGTCGCCGGACGTCGAGCAGGGATACCTCGTCCTTGCCGACGTCTCCGGCTACACGGGCTTCCTCGCCGGTACCGAGCTCGAGCACGCGACCGGGATCCTGGCCGAGCTGATCCAGTCGATGCTCGACGGGCTGTCGCCGCCGCTCGAGCTGGCCGCGGTCGAGGGCGACGCCGTCTTCGTGCACGGGCCGGCCGACGTCGTCGCCCGCGGCGAGACGCTGCTGGAGCTGATCGAGGCGACCTACGCCGCCTTCCGCATGCGGCGCGGCGTGATGTCGGCGCGCACGACGTGCGGCTGCGGCGCCTGCAGCCGGATCGACGACCTCGACCTCAAGTTCGTCACCCACTTCGGCGGCTTCGCCTGGCAGGACGTCGGCGGCTCGCGAACGCCGGTCGGCACCGACGTCAACGTCGTGCACCGGTTGCTCAAGAACGGGATCGAGTCCGAGACCGGCTGGCGCGGATACGCGCTGTTCACGGACGCCGCGCTCTCGTCGCTCGGGATCGAGGCGACGGGGATGCACCGGCGCGTCGAGGAGTACGAGCACCTCGGAGGCGTCGACACCGCCACGCTCGACCTCGACGAGCGGATGGCGTGCCGCCCGGCGGCGGGGGTTCCACCGCTCGCGTCGTCGCACTGGTTCGCAGAGCTCGACCTCCCCGCAACGCCCGCAACTGTCTGGGAGTGGCTGAACGATCCGCGGCTGCGCTCGCAGTGGGTCGGCGAGCGGACGGTCGAGGCCGAGCTCTCGGCCGACGGCCGTACCGGCCCGGGCGCCGTCTATCACTGCTATCACGGAGGCAGCGTGATCGACCACACGATCGTCGACTGGCAGCCGTTCGCCTACTTCAGCGAGGAGGTGCGTCCCCGCTCGGGCGTGCGCGCGCTGCTCTCGTGGCGGCTGGAGCCCGTCGGCGGCGGAACGCGGCTGCGGCTCGACGTCGACCTGACGGCGCCGCTGCCCGGGGCTGTGAAGCGCCGGCTGTGCCGGTCGTACGCCGAGCGCGAGCTGCGCGGAGACCTTTCCCGGCTCGAACAGTCGATCGTCGGAGTGGCGGCATGAAGTCGCGCGCGGCCGTCTTCTACGGCGCGGGCATGCCGCTCGAAGTGCGCGAGATCGACCTCGACGAGCCGCGCGCGAACGACGTCCTCGTCCGGATGAGCGCCGTCGGGATCTGCGGCACCGACCTCCACTCGATCAAGGGCGAATGGGTGCGGCCGACGCCGGTCGTGCTCGGGCACGAGGGCGCCGGCGTGGTCGAGGCGGTCGGCGCGGCCGTGACGTCGCTGAAGCCCGGCGACGAGGTCGTGCTCTCGTGGGCGCCCGCCTGCGGCGCATGCGACGACTGCCGCCGCGGCCGGCCCGCCGCCTGCGTGAACCTGCACCGCGCGATCGGCGCCGGCACGCTCGTCGACGGCACCACCGGGATGACGCTCGACGGCGAGACGCTCTACCGCGGCACGGCGACGGGCGCGATGAGCGAGCGGCTGGTCGTCACCGAGCGCGCCGCGCTCCCGACCGGCGGCGACATCCCGCTGGAGGAGGCCGCGCTGCTCGGCTGCGCGGCGCTGACCGGCGTCGGCGCGGTGCTGTTCGCGGCGCGGATGCAGGCCGGGGGAACGGCGTTCATCGTCGGCGCGGGCGGCGTGGGGCAGTTCGTCGTCCAGGGCGCGCGGATCGCCGGCGCCGAGACGATCGTGTGCGTCGATCCGCTCGAGGCGCGGCTCGACCTCGTCCGTGAGCTCGGCGCGACGCACACCGCGACACCCGACGACGTGAAGGAGCTGATGAAGGGGCTGCTCCCCGACGGCGCCGACTACGCCTTCGACGCGGTCGGCAACCCCGACACGACCACGCTGGCGCTGCGGTACACGCGCTCGAGCGGAACGTGCGTGATCGTCGGTCTGCCGCCGGCCGGGATGCGGCTGGACATCGACCCGGGCGAGTTCAACCGCCGCGAGAAGTTCCTGACCGGGACGATGTACGGCTCGGAGGATCCCGCCGTCTCGCTGCCGATCCTGCTCGGCCATGTGCGCGCCGGGCGGCTGAAGCTGCGCGAGCTCCTTGGCCCGAGCTTCCCGCTCGATCGGATCAACGACGCGATCGACGAGTCGCTGTCGGGATCGCCCGGCCGCGTGCTCGTCACGCCCGGAGGCTGACACCGTGCGCGTCGCGGTGATCTCGCAGATCTCGCAGGTGGTCGAGGGCTACACGCAGCTGCTGGGCGGGATCGGCCACGAACCCGTCGGCGTGCTCTGCGTGCGCATGGGCGACCGCTACACCGAGTTCGGCTCGCACGTCAGCTCGGTCCCGGCGGAGCTCGACGTGGTCGTCCCGGCGTCCCGCGAGCGGATCGCGCCGCTGCTGGCGGCGCTCGAGCCCGACCTCGCGCTCTGCCTCGGGTTCCCGTGGAAGCTGCCGGCGGAGGCGCTGGCGGTGCCGCCGCTCGGCGTCGTCAACACGCATCCCTCGCTGCTGCCCCGGCACCGCGGGCCGTTGCCCGTTTCGTGGGCGATCCGGAACGGCGAGACCGAGATCGGGATGACGTTCCACCGCATGGAGCCGGAGCTCGACACCGGCGCGATCCTCGCCCAGGAGGCGATCCCGCTGGCCGACGAGCATTCCTGGGACGAGCTGACGCCGAAGTTCGCGGAGGTCATGGGGCGCCTGCTCCCGATCGCCGTCGAGCGCGCGGCCGCCGGAGATCCCGGTGAGCCGCAGGACGAGTCGCTGGCGACCTACGAATCCTTCCTCGAGCCCGAGTACGTCGAGATCGACTGGACCCGTCCGGCCGCCGAGATCGCGCGCCAGGTGCAGGCGTGGCGGTTCGGGTTCATTCCCGGCGTCGAGCCGGGGGCGCTCACCGAGCTCGACGGCGAGCGTGTGCGCGTGCTGCGCGCGTCGCTCGAGGGGCCGGAGGGCCGTCCGGTCGTGTGCGGCGACGGGACCGTCTGGGTGCTCGAGACCGAGCCCCTATCCTTGTAGCCGTGGTCGAGCAGGCTCTCCAGACGCGTGTGGCGTGGGTCGACACCGACGCCGGGGGGCGGATCCATTTCACGGCGGCGTTCCGCTGGGCGGAGGCAGCCGAGACGGAGTTGATGCGCCGCCTCGGGATCCTGAACGGCGAGTGGGGCGACTACCCGCGGCGGAAGGTCGAGGCCGAGTACCTGAAGGTGCTGCGCTTCGACGACGAGATCGACGTCCGCCTGCGCGTGGAGAAGGTCGGCCGCACCTCGGTCACCTACGCGTGGACGATCGCCAAGGACGGCGAGGCCCACATCAAGGGCCGCCACACGGTCGTGCACGTCGACGCCGACGGCCACCCGGAGCCGCTCGACGACGCGCTCAGGGCCGCGCTCGACGCCTGACGGTCAGAGCGAGTTCCAGCGCTCCCGGTAGTCCTCGCGGACCGGCCGGAAGATGTCGAGGACGAGCGCCCCGTCGGGGCCGCAGTACGCGGAGTGCTCGACGCCCCCGGGGATCACGTAGCCGTCCATCGACCCCATCTCGTGCGGGACGCCGTCGACGACGAGCGCCTGCATCCCCTGGAGCACGATCCCGAGCTGCTCGTGCTCGTGGCTGTGCAGCGGCACGACCGATCCGGGCTCGAACTCGATCAGGTTGAGCATCGCGCCCTCGCCGAACAGCGGCCGCCCGGCGACGCCGGCGGCGAGCTCGAACGCTTTCACGTCTGGGAAGTGGACGAACTGCGGTTCCACGTGTCGATTGTACGATCGCCGGAACGACAGAGGAGGGACTGATGGCACGTTCATACGCGAGCACGGTGATCGCCGCCCCCGCCGACGAGGTGTGGGCACGGATCCGCGACTTCAACGGGCTGCCGGTCTGGCTCGGCGGGCTGGTGGTCGAGAGCGAGATCGAGGACGGCAAGGCGGGTGACCAGGACGGCGGCGTCCGCAGCTTCACGCTCGGGGACGGCACGCACATCCGGGAGCGGCTGCTGACCCACTCCGACGCGGATCGGTCGTACACGTACAACTTCGAGAAGACGCCGTTCGACGTCGACAACTACTGCGCGACGATCCGGGTGACCCCGGTCACCGACGGGAACGTGAGCTTCGTCGAGTGGTGGACGACCTTCGACTGCGACCGCGACCAGATCGGCCACTGGGAGGGCTTCTTTGCGAACGAGATCTTCCAGGGCGGCTTCGACGCGCTGAAGGCGCACTTCGCGGGATGAGCCATCACCGCGAAGAATTCCGTGTCGAGGGGATGGCCGAGCCGCTCAGCCACTACACCGACGCGGTCCAGGCGGGCGGCCTGCTGTTCGTCTCCGGGATCGTGCCGCTCGACGCCGAGGGGAAGCTCGTCGGCGAGGGCGACGTCGCCGAGCAGGCGCGGCAGGTGTTCCGGAACATGGAGCTCTGCCTGAAGGCGGCCGGCTGCGGGTTCGACGACGTGGTCAAGGTCGTGCACTACCTGCTGGACGTGGACGACCGGCCGAAGATCAACCCGGTGCGGATGGAGTTCTTCGGCGAGGCGCGGCCCGCGAGCACGCTCGTCGAGGTCTCGGCGCTCGCCGTTCCCGGCGCGCTGCTCGAGATCGAGGCCGTCGCCGCTATCCCGAGCTGAGCTGCCGCTCGAGGAACGCGCGCTCGGTCTCGCCCGGCCCGAGGGCGAGCGCGCGTTCGTAGGCGGCCCGGGCGTCATCGTCGCGGCCGAGCCGCTTCAGCAGGCCGCCGCGGGCCGAGTGGTAGTACCCGTACCCGTCGAGGCCCTCGATCCTGTCGATCTCGGCGAGCCCGGCCTCCGGGCTTTCCGCCATCGCGACCGCGACCGCGCGGTTGAGTTCGACCACGGGCGAGGGCTGGAGGCGCAGCAGCCGGTCGTAGAGGAGGACGATCTGCGGCCAGTCGCTGGCCGCACCCGTGTGGCACGCGGCGATCGCCGCCTGGAGCTGGTACGGCCCCGGCGCCTCGGGGCGGAGGAGCGACCGTCCCTCGTCGATCTCCGCCGCGTTCCACAGCGAGCGGTCCTGATCGTCGAGCAGCACCCTCCCGTCGCCGCGCGCCCGACGACGCGAGTCGTGGAGGAGCATCAGCGCGAGCAGCCCGAGCGCCTCCGGCTCGTCGGGCATGAGCGTCGCGAGCGTCCGGCCGAGACGGATTGCCTCGGCGCTCAGTTCGCCTCGGGCGTCCGAGTAGCCGGCGTTGAAGATCAGGTAGACCACGGCCAGCACGGCGCCGAGCCGTTCCGGGAGCGTCTCGTCGGGGGGCACGCGGAACGGGATGCCGGCCGCGCGGATCTTGTGTTTCGCCCGGACGAGCCGCTGGGCCATCGCCGGCTCCGAGGTGAGGAACGCGCGGGCGATCTCGGGCGTGGTCAGGCCGCCGAGCAGGCGGAGCGTCAGCGCGACCTGCGCCTCGACGGCGAGTGCCGGATGGCAGCAGGTGAAGATCAGCGCCAGCCGCTCGTCGGGGATCGTCGTCACCTCGTCGTCCTCCTCCTCCGGCGCGACCGCCGCGAGTCGCTCGAGCGCCGGGCGCTTCGACTCGCGGCGAATCCGGTCGATCGCACGGTTGCGAGCGGTCGTGACGATCCAGGCGCCCGGGTTCGCCGGGACGCCGTTCTGTGGCCAGCGCTCCGCGGCGATCGCGAAGGCTTCCTGGACGGCGTCCTCGGCGAGGTCGAAGTCACCGAGCGCGCGGATCAGGATCGCGACCGCGCGCCCGAACTCCTCCCGGAATGCCTGCGTGACCGCGTCGATGGACAGGTCCTACTCGAAGACGACGACCGGCCGCACCTCGATCGACCCGTGCTGGGCCGACGGGATGCGGGCCGCGATCGCGAACGCCTCGTCGGCGTCCTTGGCCTCGATCAGGTAGTAGCCGCCGAGTTGCTCCTTCGTCTCCGCGAACGGGCCGTCGGTGACGAGCGTCTCGCCGTTGCGCACGCGGACGGTCGTCGCGGTGCCGGTGTCCTGGAGCGCGTTGCCGTCGACGAAGTTTCCGCTCTCGCGGATCGACTCGGTGAACGCGAAGTACTCGCCCATGAACGCCTGGCCCTCTTCGGGGGTCATCTGGCCGGCGAGCGTCTCGTCGCCGTAGATCAGGCACACGTACTGCATGTCGCCTCCTTGGTCGGGATGTCGTAGATACGACGAACGGGGAGGGCGGAAATCGACAGCCCGCTCAGAGCGACGTGCACTGCCCGATCTTGACCACGGCGGTGTTGCTGCCGGCGACGCCCGACGGAGCCGGGGCCGTGTACGGGCCGGGGTTGCCGGAGGCGAAGGCGGGCAGGAGCGCGCCCGCAGGACGAGAAGTCAAGCTCCCTACGTGCCGTCGAACTCGGGCGGGCGCTTCTCGTCGAAGGCCTCGACGCCCTCGCGGAAGTCGTGGGTCGAGCGCAACATCCCGTACGCCAGCCCCTCGAGCTCGAGCCCGATCGAGAGCGGGGCGTCGTACACGTGGTTCAACACGCGCTTCGCGGTGCGGAGCGCCAGCGGCGAGAGGCCGTCGAGATCGGCGATCACGCGGTCGGTCGCAGCGTCGAGCTCGTCCGCCGGGACGACCTCGGAGACGAGGCCCCAGGCGAGGGCGTCCTGCGCGGGGATGCGCTTGCGCCGCATGATCACGTCCTTCGCACGGCCGAGCCCGATCAGGCGGGCGAGCCGCTGGGTGCCGCCCGAGCCGGGGATCATCCCGAGCCCGACCTCGGGGAGGCCGAGCTGGGCGTCGTCGGCGGCGACGCGGAAGTCGCACGCCAGGGCGAGCTCGAGGCCGACGCCGAGGCAGTAGCCGCGGATTCGCGCGATCACCGGCTTGGGGAACCGCTCGGCGGCGGCGACGTTCCACGCCAGCCGCGAGAGGTGCTCCGGGGTCGCCTCCAGGAACGCGGCGATGTCGCCGCCGGCGGTGAAGTGCTCGCCCGCGCCGGTGACGACGACGAAGCGAACGGCATCGTCCTCGGCGAGCTCCTCGAACAGCCCCGCGAGCTGTCCGCGCGCCGCGAGCGGCACGCGGTTCATCTTCGCGGGATCGTCGAGCGTGATCGTCGCGACGCCGCGGTCGTCGCGCTCGACTCTGAAGCCCTGGAATTCCGTCATCGCAGCATCCTGCGCAGGATCTTCCCAGACGGGCTCTTCGGAAGCTCGGGGACGAAGCGGTACTCGCGCGGACGCTTGAAGCGGGCGAGCGTGTCAGAGGCGAGGCAGTGGGCGTCGAGCTCCTCGGCGGTGGTGGCGCCGACGACGACCGCGACGACGTGGTGGCCGAGGCGGTCGTCGGGAACGCCGACCACGGCGACCTCCTGCACCGCGGGATGCCGGGCGAGCACGTCCTCGACCTCGAGCGGGTGGATGTTCTCGCCGCCGCTGACGATCATGTCGTCGAGCCGCCCGTCGAGCCAGAGGTCGCCGTCCCCGTCGAGCCGGCCGACGTCGCCGGTGTGGTACCAGCCGTCGCGGATCGCCTTCTCGTCGGCGTCGGGCCGGTTCCAGTAGCCGGCGAACGCCTCGTCGGAGGACATGTGGCAGAGGATCTCGCCGTTCTCGCCGAGCCGCAGCCGGGCATTCAGCGCGGGCCGTCCGGCGCACCCGGGCTTCGCCGCCTGGTCGCGGTGGATCGCGTACGTGTAGATCTCGGTCGAGCCGTAGTGGTTGACGAACAGCCGGGGCGCAAAGGCATCGACGCAGCGCTCGACCAGCGCGCTCGTCATCGCCGCCCCCGCGTAGGCGAGCGTCTCGACCGACGAGAGGTCGAAATCGCCGCGCCGGGGGTGGGTGACGAGGTCGTGGAAGAGCGTGGGGGCGAGGTAGAGCGACGTGATCCGCTCGCGCTCGATCAGGGCCGAGCGCGGTCCCGGCGTCCCAGTCCGGCTGGCAGACGTAGCAGCCGCCGACCAGGTGCATCGCGACGAGCGAGTGGATGCCCATCGTGTGGTACAGCGGCATGCAGCCGAGCGTCCGGTCGCCGTGGCGGTAGTCCTGGTGGACGACCTGCGAGAGGCCGCCCGCGCGGTCGGCGCGGTGTGAGCGGGGGACGCCCTTCGGCCGGCCGGTCGTGCCGGACGTGTAGAGCATCAGGCTCTCGTCGCGCTCGTCGGCATCGAGCGCGCCGGGGGCGGGATCGCCGCTGGACAGCGGCGCGTCGGCCTCGAGCAAGAGCCCGGCGCCGGAGTCCTCGCGGCAGTAGTCGAGGTCGGCCGCGGACGCGCGCGGCGAGAGCGGGAGGAACGTTGCCCCGGCCCACTGGCATGCCCAGTAGAGGACGACGGTGTCGAGGCGGCAGCGGACGACGGCGGCGACCCGCTGCCCGCGCTCCAGGCCGCGCGCGGCCCGTGCGGCCCGGTCGAGCAGTTCCGCGTAGGTCAGGCGTGTGTCGCCCTCGACGACCGCCTCGGCGTCCGGGCTCCGCTCGGCCGCGTAGAGGAGGCTGGCCGCGAGGTTCACGCGAGCGAGTCTAGAGCCGCCTGCGTTGCCTCGGCCATCGCGTCCGCGAGGTCGTCGCCGCGAGCGAGCGCGACGAGCAACGTCGCCGCGAACACGTCGCCCGAGCCCGGCGCGTCCTCGGCGCGCGCTGCCGGCACGGCGTTCTCCACGCGGTCGCCCATGACCGCGATCGCGCCTTCCGGCCCCAGCGTGACCACGGCGAGACGCCGTCCTTCTGCGAGGGCGTGGACGTCCCAGCCGTCGCCGCTCGCGAAGACCGCGTTCACCCTCGCCGGCAGCTCGGAGATCCCCGTCACGTCGACTGCGAGCCACTCGGCCTGCGCCTCGACCAGCGCCCGGCCGGCGCCGCGCACGTACCCCGAGACGAGCACGGCGTCGGCTTCGATCGGCGCCGGCAGGACGAGGTCGTGACTCACCCCGCGATCGACGCGGATCTCGCCGTCCGCGAGCAGGAACGTCCCGGTCGGCCCGGCCGCGACCGTCACCTCGGCCCGCACGCCGCGCGCGGCCAGCTCGCCGAGGATCATCCGCCCGCCCGGGTCGTCGCCGACCGTGCCGATCACCGTCGCGTCCGCGCCCGCGTTCGCAGCGGCGACCGCCGCGTTGAACGCCGACCCGCCGGGCCGCACGCGGATGCGGGCGCCGTGTCCGGCGCCCGCGGCGATCACGTCGACGAGAAGCTCGCCGACAGCGACGAAGCGCACCGCCATGTCAGGACGAGGTTACGGGCGGTACGCGAAGGGGTGCTTGAAGACCTCGAGCGCGTTGTCCGGCGCGAGCCGGGATCTCGAAGTGCTCGTCGGTGCGCCAGTCGTCGACGACGACCTTCAGGCTGCCGTCGTCCTCGGCCCAGAGCAGCGTGACCTCGAACCCGTCACCGAGCCGCTGGTCGAGCTCTCGCATCTCACGTTCGAGCGTTTCCATGTACCTCACAGTACGTCAGCGACTGTTTGCTGGGTCGCACGAACGCGCAAAGATTTCGTTAAGCCCGTAACGGGCCGCGAACTACGACGCGAGCGCGCCGAGCTTGCCGTTCAGATACCGGAGGTACGGCTCGGGATCCATGCCGCCGCCGACGACACGCTCGAGTGTCTCCTGCGGCGTGAACTTGCGGCCGTGCCGCCAGAGCTTCTCGCGCAGCCAGTCCGTCAGCGGAGTGAGGTCGCCGCGCTCGATGTGCTCGTACAGGTCCGGCACGTCCTCCAGCACCTTGTCCCAGATCTGCACCGAGATCACGTTGCCGAGGGCATAGGTCGGGAAGTAGCCGATCGTCCCGCGCGACCAGTGGACGTCCTGCAGGACGCCGTGCGCGTCGTCGGGCACCTCGACGCCGAGGTACTCGCGCATGCGCTCGTTCCAGACGCGAAGGCAGGTCGCGCGGCTCGACCGCGCCGGAGATCAGCTCCTGCTCGAGCTCGAAGCGGAGGATGATGTGCAGCGAGTACGTCGCCTCGTCGGCCTCGATCCGGATCAGCGACGGCTGCACCTTGTTGATCGCGCGGTGGAACGTCTCGAGGTCGACGCCGCCGAACTCCGCCGGGAAGATCCGCTGCATCTCCGGGTACGCCCAGCGCCACCACTGGATGCTGCGCCCGACGAGGTTCTCGAACATCCGGCTCTGCGACTCGTGCAGCGCGAGCGACGTCCCGCGGCAGAGCGGCGTGCGCTCGAGCGCCGGGTCGACGTTGTGCTCGTACAGGCCATGGCCGCCCTCGTGCATCGCGGCGAAGATCCCGCGCATCTCGCCCGCCGGGTAGTACGTCGTCATCCGGATGTCCGTGGTCGCCATCGACGACGCGAACGGGTGGGCGACCGGGTCGAGGCGCCAGCCCCCTTCGCGGAAGCCGAAGCGCTCGAGGAGCACCATCTGCATCTCCCGCTGCCTCTCGACCGGGAAGTCGCCGAGGAGACACGAGTCGTCGACTTCCTGCGCGGCGAGCTCGGCGACGAGCGGCACGAGCCCCTCGCGCACGCGGGTGAAGACGTCGCGAACCTCCTGCGTCTTCATGCCCGGCTCGAAGTCGTCGAGCAGCGCGTCGTACGGCTCGTCCACCTCGAAGCAGGACGCGTACTCGCGGCGGAGCGCGATGTTGCGCTCGAGATACGGGCGGAAGAGCTCGAAGTCGTTCTTCGCGCGCGCCTCGACCCAGACCGGGAATGCCTCGGCGCCGGCCAGCGTCTGCGCCTCGCGCAGATCGGCCGGGACACGCAACTCCTTGTCGCGGTCGCGCCGGGTGACCCGGATCAGGCTCGCCTCGTCGGAGTCGTAGTCGAGCGACTCCTCGTACGGCCGGAGCTCCTCGAGCAGGTCGCCCAGCTCCTCGGAGACCATCCGCGCGTGGATCAGCTTCGAGACGGTCCCGAGCTGCTGCGCCCGGACCGGGCCGCCGGTGGGCGGCATCATCGTCTGCTGGTCCCAGGCCGCGAGCCCGCCCAGCTTGGCGAGATCCCACGTCTCGCTCAGGCTGTCGCGGAGCTCGGAGTACTTGTCCTCGCTCACGGCTGGACTCTACGTGCGGCCGCGTCGATCTGGTCGGGGGAAGGGCCTCCCGTTTCGAGCGCGCGAAAGGCCGCGAGCAACGCCCGCGGATCGCGGCGGTGCCGCTTCGCGGCGAGGGTCAACGGCTCGTGGAACGCCCCGCCGCAGTGCGCGCACGGGAGCGTCAGCGTGGACATCAGCCGCGCCGCCTCGCCGTCCGGATACATGCGAAGCAGCTCGACGATCGTCGTGGAGCCCTTGACGTCCTGGCGAGGGAGCTGCTCGGGTGCGGTGCCGCGCGCGTCGAGCCCGATCACACGCTGCTGGGACACGATCCCAGTGTAGGGCGGCGCCGGTGGCAACAATACGTCGGCGCTGTCAGGCTTGCTCCATGGCCGACCTGCCGCGCGGCGCTGTCACGTTCCTCTTCACGGACATCGAGGGCTCGACCCGTCTGGTCAAGCAACTCCGTGACCGGTACCACGACGTGCTCGCGACGCACCAGCGCCTCCTGCGGGAAGCCTTCGCGCACCACGGGGGACACGAGGTCGACACACAGGGCGACGCGTTCTTCGTTGCCTTCACGAGCGCGCGCGACGCGGTCCTGGCCGCCGTCGAGGGGCAGCGTGCGCTCGCGGCCCACACGTGGCCGGACGGCGCCGCCGTCCGGGTGCGCATGGGCGTCCACACGGGGCAAGCCTCGCCGTCCGAAGGCAGGTACACCGGGATCGCCGTCCACCGTGCCGCGCGGATAGCCGCCGCGGCCCACGGTGGCCAGGTGCTCGTCTCGCAGGCGACGCAGACGCTGCTCGAGGACGAGGAGGAAGACCTCGCCATCGGCATGCGCGACCTCGGCTCGCAACGGCTGAAGGACCTCGACCGCCCCGTCCATATCTACCAGGTGGACGCGCCCGGCCTGACAGCCGAGTTCCCGCCGCTTCGGGGGGAGGAGGACGCGCACGCACTGCCGGTCGCGCCCCCACCACCTCTCCACCGCCGCCGCGGAGTCTGGCTCGTTGCCGTCGGCGTCGTGGTGCTGCTCGCCGCTGCTCTCGGGGCCGTGCTGCTCACGCGCGGGGGAGGGGGCGGCGGCCTTTCCGTCGTCCAGCCGAACAACGTCGGCGTCATCGATCCGACGACGAACGAGATCGTTGCCGAGGTGCCCGTCGGCATCCGGCCCGGCCCGGTCGCGGCAGGCGGGGGCTCGGTCTGGGTCGGGAACCTCGACGACCGGACGCTGACGCGCGTGAACGTGCAGACGCCCGCGAACGCCGGCACGATCACGCTCGACAACCAGACGCCGACCGGGATCGCCTTCGGCGCAGGGGCGGTGTGGGTCGCACACGGCTTTCTCGGGAAGCTGTCGCGCGTCGACCCGCAGTTCGGCCGGGTGACGAAGACACTCGACATCGCGGGCTCGTCCGACGACGGCACGGTGGCGGTCGGGGGCGGGTCCGTCTGGACGGCCAACGGCGACGACACGCTCGCGCGGGTCGACCCGGTCGAGCTCCGACTGGTCGGGCAGGGTCTGGCCGCCAGCCCGGTGGGGCTCGTGTACGCGGCGGGCTCCGTCTGGGTTGCCAACGGCCGCGAGCAGACCGTGTCCCGCTTCAATCCCGGAACGTTCGCCGAAGGGCCGATACACAGGACATCGGTCGGCGAGGCACCGCAGGCGGTCGCGTTCGGCGACGGGGCGATCTGGGTCGCAAACAGCGACGACACGGTGACGAGGGTCGACACCGGCACGTACGCCACCTCCACGATCCCGGTCGGCCACAGTCCGGCGGCGATTGCCTTCGGCGACGGTTCGGTCTGGGTGGCGGAGAGCGGCGGAACCGTCTCTCGGATCGATCCCGCGACGCGCAAGGTTGTCGGCACGATCCACCTCGGAAACGCTCCGTCCGGGATCGCGATCGGCTACGGCCGCATCTGGGTGACCGTGCAGGCGCCGTAACGCCGCTACTTCAGGCAAGCGGTCGTCAGGTCCAGGCCGGAACCGGGCCGGAGCAGGATGCAGCCGACCCGTTTCGAGACCAGCGTCGCATCGTTGTCGAAGGAAACCGCGATCATCGGCACCGCATCACGGGCGAGCTGGACGTCCAGCCGGCCGTACGCGCGATAACGGCCATCGCCGCTCAGGCGTCCGGCATGTTCCATCAGGGCGTTGTACTTCGGCACGTCGAAGTGGGAGATGTTGGCTCCGGGGATGGCGCGGCCGAAGAGGGCGTTGATGTACTGATACGGATCGCGGACGTCCGGTGCCCAGGCGCCGAACCCGATGTCGAACGGCGCGTCCGGCTTCGCGGCCTCGCGGAAGTACGCCGCTCCCGGGAACGCCTTGATCTCGACCTCGAGCCCGATCCGCTGCAGGTTCTGCTTGACGATCTGGGCAGCCGCAACTGCAGGTGGCAAATCGGGTGTCCAGAGGACCGCCTTGCCGCCTCGCACGTGGCCGCGTGCCAGCGCTCTCGCCTTGACCAGGTCGGGCCCGTCGAGCGGGTAGAGGTGCGCATCCTCGAATCCGGGCATGCTCGGCGGCAAGTACTGGTCGGCCGGCCGGCCGGCGAGAGGGCTGAGGAGACCAGCTCGGCTCACGAGCGCCGGGCGGTCGACGGCGAAGTTCACGGCTCGCCGCAGCGCCAGGTTGTCGCGAAACAGCGGGCGCGAGACATTGAGGTAGTAGCCCCTCAGGGCGAGTCCCGGCTCGACGAAGAACTGCGACTTGTTGACTCCGTACTTCTGGATCAGCCCTTGCGCCGGGTCGAAGTAGAGGAACGGCAGGCCCACGTAGATCCAGTCGGCCTGGACATGGTCGATCCGCCCGAACACCTCCTGGGGCGTCTTTGCCTGGAGATCGACGACGTAGCGGTCGACGTGGTGCGGCCGCGTACCGCCGTAGAAGCGATTCCTTTCCAGCACGATGCGCTGCCCGCGCACGTACTCCGCGACGTAGTACGGGCCTGAGCCGGCAAAGGTAGGGACTCCCTCGGGGTCGCTGGGAAGCGTCGGCGGCACGGCGCAGAAGAACGTCGACGCCGTCTGCTCGACGAAGTCGGAGTTCGGCCGCGTGAATCTGACAACGAGACGATTCCCGTTCGCGACGACACCTGCGGCGGTCGCGCTCTGCCCCGCCCGAACCGCACCGGCGCCGGCGATGTCCTGCACGAACTGCTCGGCGGGCGAGTCGATCCCCTTGGTGAGAATACGGTTGATCGCGTGTGCGAACGCGCTCGCCTCGACCGGCGTTCCGTCGCTGAAGCGGAAGCCGGAGCGAAGCGTGAAGATGTAGGTCTTGCCGTCGCTCGACACGCGAGGGGAGGCCGCTGCGACCTCGGGCATGAGGCGAAGTCCTGCAGGCCCCGACTTGTCCGGGTGGTTCATCAGCCGTGCGCAGGTTGCGTCGAGCAGGGCCCACGCGTAGGAGAGGGCCGGATCGACGTAGTCGAAGTCCGCTGCCTGCATGCTGATGTTGAAAGTCCCTCCGTCCCTGATCCGCGGCGAGCCGCCGGAAGCGGTGTGAGTCAAGGCCGTGAATAGGAGAGCGGCGCCGGCGATCAGCATCGCGAACGAAGCCAGAGGCCGCCGCAGGGTCATGGTGTGCGACCCCTTGTACAGGATCTGCGCGAGTTACGCGTGCGTCGGCTCGGGGTAGCGCAGCGGCTCGGCGTCCATCCGCACCATGTTCCTGGGCAGTTGGTACCGCGCGAATGGAAGCACCACGACCTTGGCATCCGGCCCGTGCTTCGCCATCGCCTCGGCGAACGCCTCGTCGAGCGACGTGGTCGCGTCCATGCCGATGTCGGCCGCCATCTCCAGGTTCTCATCGAGCGTGACCAGCTTCAGGTGCTTGCGGGTCATCACCTCGTAGATCGGCACCCAGATGCAGCCCGCCCACATCTGGATCACGCGGGCGTGGATGTCGCGGAGCACCTGCTGGTAGTTCTCCGGGGTCGGCGGCATGTACGGCTTCATCAGGTCCATCAGCGCCAGGCCGGGGAAGTCGCCGACCGCGGTGTTCACGCCCGGCGACGGCGACGTGTAGATCAGCGTCCCGCCGTCCTTCAGCACGAAGTCGGCCGACATGCAGCCCCAGCCGGTGTGGAAGAACAGGTGGTCGGTCGGCGCGAACACGCCGCACACCGCGATGTCCGCCTGTGTGCCCGGATGCTCGTACGCGTAGATCTCGTTGAAGCGCTCGATCGCGCGGCGGTGCGCGTCGGGATGCGCGCCGAAGATGCACTCGATCACGCGGCCGCGCGTGTCGAGCACGACGTTCATCGTGCACTGCAGCCCGCACATCGTCGCCACCTCGTCGATGTCCGAGCGCATCGGCCCGGCGTACGCACCGTAGTGCGTCTGGGGCGAGGGGACGAACGCGCAGTGGTTCGACTCGATCGTCTCGTCGGAGACGACGCCCGGCAGGATCAGCTTGCCGCCGCCGCCGGCGCCCCAGTGATTGGACTGCGCCTGGCCGATCGTGATCTTCAGGTCGCACTCGGCGACCGCGGTCATCAGCCACACGGGCGTGCCGCGCGACGAGACCCCGACGTACGTGTAGGCCTCGGCGTTCCGCGGGTCGTTCTGGAAGAAGGGGATCCCCAGCCGCTCCATCCGGTCGAGGTTCTCGCGCCCGATCTTCTGCTCGATGTCGGTCTCGGACATCGGGAAGACCTTGCCGTTCGCGCAGGCGACGATCGCCGGCTTCCCGGCCGCCTCGATCGCTTCGAAGACGGCGGGCAGCAGCCGCGACTGCGGCGTCGGCCGGAACTGGTTGTCGATCACCACCGCGACGCGCGTTGCCCCGGCGAGCAACTCGGAGAAGCGCGGCCCGGAGACCGGCGCCTCGAGCGCGGCGCGCGCGGCCTCGGTCGCGTCGCCGACCGGCGCCGGCTCGTCCGGGTAGATCGCAGCGAGCAGGTTGGCGTCCGGAACCTCGAGCTCGAGCTCTTCGCGGTAGACCTTCGACTCGTCGCCGGAGGCACCGATCGTCAGCGGATCGAGCGACTCGTACGGGATCTTCAGCCGGGCCACGCTCGCAGGCTATACCGTCTCGAACCATGAATGCCACCCGGGTCAACCACGTCTCGATCGTCGTCCGCGACATGGCCGAGTCGATCCGCTTCTACGAGGACGTCTTCGGCGCGCAGCGGGTGCCGACGGCGAAGTTCCCGCAGGGGAACGTCGTCTGGCTGACGCTCGGTGCCACCCAGCTGCACCTGTTCGAGAGCGACAGCGGCGACGACCCGACCATCCATCACCACTACGGGATCGACGTCGACGACTTCGACGCCCTCTACGCGAAGGCGAAGGAGATGGGCATCCTGGACTCGAGCGCGTTCGGCACGCCGCTCCGGAGCCATCCGGCGGGCTGGGTTCAGCTCTACCTCCGCGACCCGGCGGGGAACCTGCTCGAGGTCGACTGTCCGGACGTCGAGTCTCTCGAGGCGACCACGCGAGCGGACATCGTACCGCTTGAGAGCACCGCCCCGCAGGACGGCGACGCGGCCGTCGCGACGCTGTACCACTCGTAGCGTGCACTCGCACTCGTTTGAACTCCCTCAGAGTGCCTGTTACGGTCGCTTCGGGTTGAGCGTAGTGACTCCACGAGCTTGCGGAGATGGCCTCCGACGATGAGTAACGTCGCCTCTACACCCGCGCCGAGCCAGAGAACAAGCAGGAACCGAAGTGCTGCGGTGCGTTATGTCCCGCTCGTGGTCGGCCTCGGCGCGGCTGTCTTTGCGCTCATCTGGGTGCTCTTCGCGGCGAACGCGTGCGGGGCCACGACCTGCACCGGTGTACAGACCGCGTTCGGATCCGCATTGGACGACCCCCATGACTTTCTCATTACGCTGCTCAACAGCATCACGGCCGCGGGCCTCTATTTCGTCGTCGCGAGCGGCTTCACGCTCATCTTCGGCCTCATGCGCGTCGTGAACATGGCCCACGGCGCCTTCTTCCTGCTCGGCGGCTACATCGCGCTCAAGCTGCAACAGGAGCTCGTCGGCGCGAACTCGGCCTTCGGCCTGCTGAGTTCACAGGTGAGCTTCTGGCAGTGGCTCGTGCCGGCGCTAATCGCCGCCGTCTGCATCGGGATCGCGGGTCTCGGGATACAACAGGTGTTCCTGCGCTGGAACCAGGGCCAGGAGCTGCGACAGGCACTGGTCACGATCGCGATCGCGATCATCCTCGCCGACCAGATGATCGCTCACTTCGGGGCCTTCACCCAGGACCTCGCATGGCCTGGAGTGCTCGACAGGCGTGTTGCGATCCACCTCGCCGGGGTCGACTACTCGCTGACCCGTCTCTTCATCCTCGGGATCGCCGTCGCCGTAGGCCTTGGCCTCTGGCTCTGGCTGAAGAAGACCCGGACGGGAATGGTGATCCGCGCGGGCGTCGACGACCGCCATATGGTCTCGGCGCTGGGCGTCAATATCCAGCTCACCTTCGCGATCGCGTTCTTCGTCGGCTCCGCCCTCGCCGGCTTCGGTGGTGCGATTGGCGGATCGTTCGCGAGTCTAGGGCCTGGCGTCGACGCGAACTGGCTGCTCTATTCGCTCGTCGTCGTGATCATCGGCGGCATGGGCTCGACTCACGGGCGCAGCCGTCGGCTCTCTACTGCTCGGCCTCGTGTCCACGTTCTCGGCCGTCTATCTCCCGGTGAACTACACCTACTACTCGATCATCTTCACATTCGGCCTGCTCGCGCTCGTTCTCGCGTTTCGGCCCCAGGGGCTGTTCGGGAGACCCGCGTGAGGCTGAGCCCATGGACCGCTCGCCAGACCATCGAGCGCACCCTCGCGGCGGTCATGCTCCTACTGGCCGCACTTGGACCGGTGATCTTCAGCGCTTTCTGGGTCAGCTTCATCCTGACTCAGGTCTTCTTCCTCGGCATCGTCGCGGCGAGCCTGATCTTCCTCTCCGCGTACGGTGGGATGGTCTCGCTCGCCCAGATCTCGATTTTCGGCATTGCCGGCTTCGTGCTCGGCAACGTGGTCACGAACGGCAACACGAAGGGGCTGAACCTGGGCTGGAATCCCTGGGTCGGAGTCGTCCTCGGCATCGCCATTGCGACGGGGGTGGCATTCCTGTTCGGGGCCCTGGCGAGCCGGAGCGCCGGCATCTACTTCCTGATGATCACGCTGACCTTCGCGGTGATCGCAAACTTCTTCTTCGGCGCAGATCTGAGCCTGTCCGGCTTCGGGGGCATCAGCGGCATCAGCGCCCCCAGCGTGATCGGCAACGTCGACGCGAATCCGAACAGGCTCTACTACGCTGCGCTCCTACTGGCGCTGCTCGTGTACGCGACGATCCGGTATCTGTCGCGAACACCCTTCGGGTTGACGCTCCAGGGCGTCCGGGACGATCCTGTGCGTATGAGCTCGCTCGGTTACAACGTGCCGCTCCACCGCGTGATGGCGTTCGGCTTCGCGGGGTTCGTAGCCTCCCTTGCCGGGGTGATCTTCGTATGGTGGAACGGGCACATCGATCCGGCAACGATCAACATCGGGTCGGCGATCGATCTGCTCGTGATCGCCGTCATCGGGGGCCTATATCGGCTCGAGGGAGCATGGGTCGGAGCGCTTGCCTTCGTCCTGATCCAGAACTACGTGCGCACCGACTACCTTCCGGTGGTCGGCGGGACCTTCCACACCCTGATCGGCGCGATCTTCCTTCTGATCGTCCTCGTCTCTCCCGGCGGGTTGATGGGGATGTGGGATTGGCTGATGCAGTATGCCGCGGGGAACGCCCTTCGCGCCGCGCCGACGGCTGCAGGAGGCGTGGAGGCGACAACGGTCGACCCGACTCCGGCGAGCCACGGACGTGAGCCACGGAGGTAAGTCAACGAGTGACTTGACGCTTCAGTTGGAGTAGGGTCGTACGTTGAGGCAAAGTCCGGCGTGACACGTCGGGGAGAACAAGGGAGGACACCGCATGACGTATGTCAAGAGGAAGGGTCGCCGAGTCTGGCTTCCTGCGAGCCTCGCGGTCGCGCTGGTCGCGATCGCGGCCGCGGTCACGGCGACGGCAGCCATCGGCAAGTCGACGGCAACGCCGATCAAGTTCGCGATCCTGTCCGACTGCGGGGGCGCGTTCGCCGCGAATTACCAGCAGGACATCGGCGGCGCGATCACCGCGGTTTCGCAGTTCGGCGGCGCGAAGCCGAACAACCCGAACAAGCCGTCCGCAGGCTGGCACGGCGGCTCGATCGGCGGCCATCCGCTCCAGCTCGTCGGCATCGGTTGCGCGAACGACACGGCGGACTCGGCCATCAAGGAGACCAAGCGGCTCATGGAGCAGCTCGGTGCCGACGTCATGATCGGCCCGCTGTCCGGTGACGAGTCCGTTGCGGTCGCCAACTACGCCAAGCAGCACCCGACGAAGACGTTCGTGAACGGCACAGCCGGCGCGTGGGACACCACGGCGGCGGTGAAGGCGCCGAACTTCTTCCGCTTCAACGGCAGCGGCGTCCAGTGGGAGGCCGGCATCGGCAGCATCGCCGTGCAGAGGGACCACTGGAAGAACGCCGCGATCATCATGGACGATTACAGCTTCGGCTATGCGTCCGGTGCGGGCATGATCGCCGACTTCTGTGCAGCGGGCGGCAATATCACGAAGCGCGTGTTCCCGCCGCTCAACACGACCGACTACTCGTCGTTCGTGCAGCAGCTGCCTCCGCCGAGCAAGGTGGACGGCTACTTCTGGGCCGTCGGCGGAACGGGCACTGTTCCGTCGATCAAGGCCTTCGAGGCCCTGTACGGGCCGCTGAAGGCGACACAGGTGATCGGGAACCTGTTCTTCTTCTCCTCCGGGGCCGACAAGACGATCGGTCCGCACCTGAACGGCGCCTACGTGGGCGGTTTCGGTACGGCCCCCGATCTCAAGGGCCCCAACGTGACGAAGTACAAGAACATCCTGGACAAGTGGTTCAAGCAGTACCCGCCGCTCGCCGGCAAAGCGTCCGACCACGCGGCCGACGGGTTCACGTTCAACTACTACGCCAACACCTGGGCGCTGATGAAGGCGCTGAACGTGGTCAAGGGCAACATCTCCGACGGGCAGAAGGCGCTGCAGAAGGCCCTCCGCGTCACCGTGCTTCCGGACGCGGCATACGGGAAGCTCGCCCTCGGCAAGAACAACCAGGCGGTGCAGCAGCAGTACTCGTACAAGATGGCCGTCTCGGCCCCGGGTGCGCTCGCGGTCGTGACGGTGCAGAAGGTCAATCAGTTCGTCGACGAGACCTTCGGCGGAACGGTCGTCCACCCGCCGAGCCGGACGTATCCAACATGCGCCCACAAGCCGCTCCCATGGACCGGCAAGGGGCGCCCGGTCGTCAACGGGGTCGTCAAGTAACGAGGTAGTGGTAGAGGTCGCTACCGACGTCAGAAGCGCCGAGTCGGCCCTCCTGCTCAGGGGGGTCGGCCGGCGCTTCGGCGGTTTGCACGCCGTTCGCGAGGTGGATCTGGAGATCGCGCCCGGCGAGCGGCGCGCCATCCTCGGTCCGAACGGAGCCGGGAAGACCACGCTCTTCAACGTCATTGCGGGCGACTTCCCGGCCACCTCGGGCGCCGTCGCGATTTTCGGCCACGACGTGACGTTCGCGCCGGCTCGGCTACGGGCCAAGCTCGGGCTCGCCCGTACCTACCAGCAGTCGCGCTTGTTCGCCGGGCTCAGCGTCGAGGACAACATCTATCTGGCGATCGTCGGCGTCGAGGGTGGCCACTTGCGGCCTGTGGTCGCGCGAAAGCGGGACGGGGAGATGCGCGACCAGGCACGTCTGGCGGCCGGCCGCGTGGCCATCGACCACAAGCTCGGGGCGACGGTGGGCGATCTCTCCCACGGAGAGCACCGTCAGGTCGCTCTCGCCATGGCCCTGGCCGCCCAGCCGAGAGTCCTGATGCTGGACGAGCCGGCGTCGGGCCTGTCGCGCGGGGAGCGCGTTCTGCTGACGGAGCTGCTGCTCGGGCTCGATCGCGACATCACCCTGCTCCTGATCGAGCACGACATGGACGTCGCGCTCCGCGTCGCCGAGCGGGTGACGATGATGCACGACGGGCGGATCATCGTCGAAGGCACGCCCGAGGAGATCCGTGGCAACCAGCTCGTGCACGACCTGTACCTGGGTAGCGGCCATCAGGCAGTCGGCTCGTGAGCGCATCCGAGCCGCTTCTCGCTCTGCGCGGCCTCGACGCCCACTACGGCTCGGCGCACATCCTGCAGGGCGTCGACCTCGAGATGGGATCCGAGTCGGTCGCCGTCGTGGGACGGAACGGGATGGGGAAGACGACGCTCTGCGCCGCGATCATGGGCATGATGCCGTCCCTGAAAGGATCGGCGCGCGGCTCGATCCGCTTCCTCGGGCAGGAGATCCTCGGGAAGCCGTCATACCGGATCGCCGCGCTCGGGATCGGCTACGTGCCGCAGGGGCGACGGCTGTTTCCGTCGCTCTCCGTGGACGAGCACCTGCGGATGATCGCCACGAAGAGCGGTGACGGCTGGACGCCGGACAAGGTGTACGAGCTGTTCCCTCGCCTCGCAGAGCGCCGCAAGAACGGCGGTGCGCAGCTCTCCGGCGGTGAGCAGCAGATGCTGGCGATCGGCCGAGCCCTGCTGACCAACCCGAGGCTCCTGGTCATGGACGAGCCCTCCGAGGGCCTGGCGCCGGCGATCATCGAGAACCTGATCGAGGTGTTCCGTAAGCTCGAGCAGGACGGCCTACGCATCTTGCTCATCGAGCAGAACCTCGGTGTCGCCTGTGCCCTCGCCAACCGCCAGCTGATCATGATCGGCGGAGAGATCGCGACCGAGACGACCGCCGACAAGCTCTCGGGGGATCCGGATATGCAGCGCCGCTATCCTCGGCGTCGAGCCGCTGGCGCAGTAGGGCGGTCGGCTCGTGAGGAACCCGTTCTCGAAGCGCAGATCCATCGTCGGCGCCCTCGTCGCATCTGCTGCGGTCGCGCTTGCCGGCTGCGGCGGATCGTCGGCGAAGCCGCGTCCCGACCTGCTCTTCGTCTCGACGCGGAGCGGCGTGTACGACATCTACGAGATGAACGCCGACGGGAGCCTGCAGCGGCGCTTGACGAGCGGTGGTAGCGGCAAGGCTTCGACGCCGGCCGGGTTGTACTACGAGTTCGATCCCGCCTGGTCGCCCGACGGCAAGTCGATTGCGTTCGCGAGTCGGCGGAACGGAATCGCCCACATCTACGTCATGGATGCCTCGGGCAGGAACGTCAGGCAGTTGACATCAGCCGGCAACGACGACACGCATCCGAGCTTCTCCCCCGACGGCAAGGAAATCACCTTCGAGCGCGGGCTCCATGTCTGGGTGATGAAGGCAGACGGCACGGGTGCCCATCGGATCACGCACGACACGGCGGCCGAACGTGACCCGTCCTGGTCGCCCGACGGACGCTGGATCGCGTACTCCCGGGGCATCAGCGACGCGTCCGTGCGCGAGATCTGGCTCGTCCATCCGGACGGCTCTGAGGGGCACACGCTGACGTCCCTCAGCGGGTCCGCGTCCGGGCCTGCCTGGTCGCCGGACAGCACGCGGATCGCCTTCTCCGATGATGCCCAGGTCGCCGGTCCCAGGCTCTGGGCGATCGGGGTGAGCGGGAAGGGCGCCAGGCGCCTGACGGCCTCGAGTTCCGAAGAGATCGATCCCGCCTGGTCGCCGCAGGGTACGACGATCGCATTCTCGAGCGACGGCTCGATCGTCGTGACCCCGGTCGGTAGCAAGGTCGAGACGACCCTCACGGACTCCAAGAACAATGACTCGAGCCCGGCCTGGAACCCCGTCCAGGCCCCGACCAAGAAGGGACCGTGATGGCCACCGTCGTCCTCCTCGGCACGCTCGACACGAAGGGCCACGAGTACGCGTACCTCGCGCGACCGCCTGCGCGAGCAGGCGTCGACGTGGTGCTGGTCGACGCCGGGGTCTTCGAGCCGCTCGCCGAGGCCGACGTCACCCAGGACGAGGTCGCCGCGGCGGCCGGCACCGACATCGCGGCGCTGCGTGACGCGAGCGACCGGGGCGCAGCCGTCGAGGCGATGTGCCGCGGCGCCGCCGCGGTCGTCGGCCGGCTCCACGGCGAGGGACGGCTCGACGGGATCCTCTCCGTCGGCGGCTCGGGCAACTCGTCGATCGGCGCGGCCGCGATGCGGGCGCTGCCCGTCGGCGTTCCGAAGCTGATCGTCTCCACGGTCGCCTCCGGGCGACACCCGCCCCTACGTCGGCGCGAGCGACATCTCGATGACGTACTCGGTCGTCGACATCTCCGGGCTGAACCGGATCTCCGAGCGGATCCTCTCGAACGCTGCGGGCGCGATCGCCGGGATGGCGAAGGTCGCCGTCCCCGAGAGCGGCGGCGAACGGCGGCCCCTGATCGGCGCGACGATGTTCGGCGTGACGACGCAGGCGGTGACGCGGGCGCGCGAGCGGCTGGAGGGGCTCGGCTACGAGGTGCTCGTCTTCCACGCGACCGGCACCGGCGGCCAGTCGATGGAGGCGCTCGCGCGCGGCGGGTTCCTCGTCGGTGTGCTCGACCTGACGACGACCGAGCTGGCCGACGAGCTCGTCGGCGGCGTCCTGTCGGCGGGGCCCGACCGTCTGGAGACGGCCGGCGAGCTCGGGCTGCCGCAGGTCGTCTCGCTGGGCGCGCTCGACATGGTCAACTTCGGCCCGCGCGAGACCGTGCCGCCGCAGTTCGACGACCGCAACCTCTACGTCCACAACCCGACGATCACGCTGATGCGCACGACGCCCGAGGAGTGCGCCGAGCTCGGCCGCCAGATCGCGCGGAAGCTGTCGGCGGCGACCGGGCCGACCGCCCTGTTCGTGCCGCTGAAGGGGGTCTCGATGATCGCGACCGAGGGTGGCCCGTTCTACGACGCGGCCGCGGACGAGGCGCTGTTCGGCGCGCTGCGCGAGGGGCTGGCCGACAACGTCGAGCTGCACGAGCTCGACCTCGACGTCAACGACGACGCGTTCGCCGACGCGATGGCCGACCGGCTGCATCAGATGATCGAGGCATCGGCGTGACCCGCGCCGAGGCCCTCGCGCGGCTGCGCGCGCAGATCGACGCCGGCTCGCCGATCATCGGCGCCGGCGCGGGCACCGGGCTCTCGGCGAAGTGCGCCGAAGCGGGCGGCTGCGACCTGATCATCATCTACAACTCGGGCCGCTACCGGATGGCGGGCCGCGGCTCGCTGGCCGGCCTGATGCCGTACGGCGACGCGAACGCGATCGTCGTCGAGATGGCGGCCGAGGTGCTGCCGGTCGTGAAGCACACGCCGGTGCTCGCGGGCGTCTGCGGCACCGATCCCTTCCGGCTGATGCCCGTCTTCCTCGACGAGCTGAAACGCATCGGCTTCTCCGGCGTGCAGAACTTCCCGACCGTCGGGCTGATCGACGGCACCCACCGGATCGGGCTCGAGGAGACCGGGATGGGGTACGGCCACGAGGTCGAGATGATCCGCACCGCGCACGAGGCCGATCTCCTGACCGCGCCGTACGTCTTCACGCCGGAGGAGGCCGTGGCGATGACGGAGGCCGGCGCCGACGTGCTCGTCCCGCACATGGGGCTGACCACCGGCGGTGCGATCGGCGGCCTGACCGCGAAGACGCTCGACGAGTCGGTCGAGCTCGTCCAGGCGATGTGCGACGCGGCGAAGGCGGTGCGGGACGACGTCATCGTGCTCTGCCACGGCGGCCCGATCGCCGAGCCGGACGACGCCGCCTACGTGCTCGAGCGGACGACCGGTGTGGTCGGCTTCTTCGGCGCGTCGAGCATGGAGCGGCTGCCGACCGAGGTGGCGATGACGGAGAACATGAAGCGGTTCAAGTCCATTGGAGGAGCAGCATGAGCAGGTTCGTGATGGGCACCGAGGTTCCGACCGAGAATTTCGACTGGGGGAGCGCCGGGATGCGGTGCGCGCCGCCCGACACGGGCTGCCAGACGCTCGTGGTCATGGACGTGACGATCGGGCCCGGCCACTCGCACGCGTTCCACAAGCACCCGGACCAGGACGAGATGATCATCGTCAAGGCCGGAGTGATCACGCAGTACCTCGAGGCGGAGAGCCGCGAGCTCGGCCCCGGCGACTCGATCTACATCGACAAGGACGTCGTGCACGCGTCGTACAACGACACCGGCGATCCCGTCCAGCTCCAGGTCGTGCTCGCGCCCGCCGTGACCGAGGGCGGGTACGTCGCGGTCGACGTCTCGGGCGAAGAGCCCTGGGCCTCGCTCCGATGAAGGCGGTTCTCGTCCAGGAGGGCGGAGGGCTCGCCTACGACGATTTCGACGATCCGGTCGCCGGGCCGGGCGAGGTCGTCGTCGAGCTGAAGGCCGCGGCGGTCAACCGACGCGACATGCTCGTCCGCTTTCCGCCCGGGCCGGCGTACCAGTTCCCGCTCCCGCTGATCCCCGGCTCGGACGGCGCGGGCGTGCGCCGCGACACCGGCGAGGAGGTCGTCATCTACGGGGGCCTCGGCTGGGGCCCGCGCGAGGACGCCGCCGGCCCGGAGTTCAGGATCCTCGGCGGCCCCGAGAACGGCACGTACGCGGAGCTCGTGAAGCTGCCGGCGGAGAACGTCTTCCCGAAGCCGGCACGGTTCTCGTGGGAGGAGGCGGCCGCGTTCCCGCTGGCCTCGCTGACCGCCTATCGCGCGCTGTTCGTCGTCGGACAGCTGACGGGCGAGGAGACGGTGCTCGTGCTCGGAGCCGGCAGCGGCGTGTCGACGATGGCCGTGTCGCTCGCGGCGCAGGCGGGCGCACGGGTGCTCGTCACGTCGTCGAGCCAGGAGAAGATCGACCGCGCGAAGGAGCTCGGCGCCGAGGGCGGCGTGCTCTACACCGAGGAGGGCTGGGCCGAGGCTGTCGGGCCTGTCGACGTCGTGCTCGACTCGGTCGGTTCGACGTGGCGCGAGTCGCTGAAGGCGCTCCGCCGCGGCGGCCGCCTGGTCGTCTTCGGCGGCACGGGCGGCCCGGAGGTCACGCTCGACGTGCGCGCGCTGTACCTCGGGTGGCAGTCGATCCGCGGGACGACGATGGGCTCGGGCCGCGACTTCGCGGCGCTGCTGCGGATGGTCGAGATGGGCACCTGGCACCCGGTGATCGACAGCGTTCGTCCGCTGGCGGAAGCCGAGGCCGCGCACGACCGGATGAAGGCCGGGGAGCACTTCGGCAAGCTGGTGCTCTCGGTGTGATCGAAGGGGCAGACCGCCGCTCCGCCGCGCGATCCGCCCACCGCCTCGCGACCCTGGCCACCGTTCTCACCGGCGCCGCCGTGTGCGCCGTCCCCGCCGCCGCGGGCGGCGACGACGCCGGCGCAGTCGGGCTGAGCCTCGTGCGAGGGGTCGCGGCGCCTGTGCTCAGCCCGAACGGTGACGGCGTGAACGACACCGCGACGATCCGCTTCGCGCTCGCGCGCCCGGCGCGGGTCGTCCTCTCGGTCGGGCTGCGCGGGGCCGGCTGGCAATCGATTGAGGGGCGTCGCGGGATGAACGAGATCCGCTGGACGCCGGGGCGTGCGATCCGCGACGGCACCTACACCACGGCACTCACCGCGACCTTTGCCGACGGACGGCGGGCGCGGCTGGACGGCCCCGTCCTGCGCGTCAGGCGCATCGCGGCGCGGTTCCGGCGCGACAGCTACGACAGGGAGAGCGTCGCGACCCTCGAGATCGCAACGGACGCGCGTGCGTTCAGCGTCAGCATCTTTCTCAACGGCTACGGCAAGAGCACGACGGGCGGACACGGCGACGGCTTCCCCGGCTTCCTCGTGCGGCCGCCCGCCTCGACGCACTACGAGCGCACCGACAACCGGCCCTGGACGGCGGTCCCGGTCACGATCAAGACCTGGCTCTCCGGTCTCTATCTGGCGCGGGTCACGACCGACGACGGCCGTGTCGCGTACGCGCCCTTCGTCGTGCGCCCCGACTCTGCGCAGCGCAGCCGGGTCGCCGTCGTGCTCCCGACCAACACGTGGCAGGCCTACAATCTGTACGACGCGAACCTCGACGGGCGCGGCGACACCTGGTACGCGGGCTGGCTCCAGGCGCGGGTGCCGCTGTCGCGCCCCTACGCCGACAACGGCCTCCCGCCTCGTTTCCGCGCCTACGACCTGGCGTTCCAGCGCTGGCTCGCGCGCCGCCACCATCGGGTCGACATGCTCACCGACGACGACCTCGCCGCCGTGCCCAGCGGTGACGTCCTCGCGCGCCGTTACGACGCGATCTTCTTCCCGGGCCACCACGAATACGTCACCTCGCACGAGTTCGACGTCATCGAGCGCTACCGCGACCTCGGGGGCAACCTCGCCTTCCTCTCGGCGAACAACTTCTACTGGCGGGTCGTCAAGCGGCAGGGCGTGATGCGGCGCACGGCGCGGTTCCGTGACCTCGGCCGCCCCGAGGCCGCCCTGATCGGCGTCCAGTACAGGGCCAGCGACGACGCCACGCGCCGCGGCGGGTTCACGGTGCGTCACGCTCGCGCGGTGCCGTGGCTGTTCGCGGCGGCCGGGCTCGGCGACGGCGACACGTTCGGAAGCGGGTTCGGCATCGAGATCGACATGACGACGAAAGATTCTCCGCCCGGAATCCGTGTGATCGCCTCGATCCGGGATATCTTGGGGAAGGGTTTGACTGCGCAGATGACCTACTACGAGACACCAGCCGGCGCCAGGGTCTTTGCCGCCGGGGCGTTCACCCTCGGCGGTGCCCGTGGCCCGGTCGTGTGGTCGATCCTCGACAACCTCTGGGAGAGGCTCTCGCGGCCGTGAGCCGGCGCCTTCGTTTCGCTGCGGGGACGGCCGTTCTCGCCGGCGCGCTCTGGGTGCCGGGTGGTGGTGCAGGCGCTCCACCACCGCCCCTCGCGCTCTGCACGATCCCCGCGGGCGCGACCTCGCTGCCGGCGGGCGCCAACCACGGGCTCGTGAAGCACCTCCAGCAGTATCCCGACGTCTCCCTGGCCACGCCCGCCCAGCGTGCCGCCGCACGCGGCCTGCTCGCGCGCGCCCGGCGTGCGGTGCTCGTCTGGCGTGACCCCCGCCGGGCGAAAGCGGCCGGGTTCGACACGCGCACCGTGAAGCGGGCGAAGGGCGATCGCTCGGTGCACTACCTCCATGCCGAGCACCGGCGCTACAGCGGGGACGGTGCGTACCTCGATCCGCAGCGGCCCGAGTCGCTGATCTACGCGAACGCTCCCGGTCGGCCACTCGTTCTCGTCGGCGTGATGTTCAGTGTCCCGCGCGGGGTGCTCGGGCGCACGCCGGGCGGCCCGATCACACGCTGGCACCGCCACAACGTGTGCGCAAAGGGCCGCAAGCGCGGTCTCGATCCACTGCCCGACGGTTCGTGCCCGCGGGGTGCACACCTCATTCAGGGCAGCGAGATGATGCATCTCTGGTTCACCCGGGACCTGCGCAGCGCCTACGCGATCCACGCGCCGGGGCCCGAGCTGTGCGCGGCGCACCTGCTCGCCCCCGGGCAGTGCGTCGACCCGGCGCGCATCGTCGGGATGTAGTCGCGCCCGAGCGCGTCAGACCCGGCGGGTCAACTCGTCCAGCGCCGTGTCGGACGCGCACATGTCCCCGAGGGACATGCCCCAGGGACAGTCCCTGCGTTGGGCCCGGCCCCCACCGAAAGGGCCGGCGCCAGGCGGAGTTGCCCACAGCCGCGGCGCGGTTGCCCACATGCCGGGGGTGACTTCTGCACAGGTTGTCCCCCGATCGACATGTCCCAGGGACAGTCCCTTGGACGTGGCCGGAAGGGACGCGTCCAATAGGGGCGGAGGAGCTGCTCAGACCCGCTCGACGAGCTCGTCGAGCGGCTTCCGGTTCGCGCGGGTGCTCCACTCCTCGGGCGTCCGCTGCTCGGGGTCGCGCGCGCGGGCCGGGTAGCCGAAGGTGAGCACGATCGCGATCTCGTCGTCGGCGTCGAGGCCCAGCGCCTGCTGGGCGGCCACCGTGTCCTTCAAGCCGTTCGGGCAGGAGCCCACGCCCGCGTTCCAGGCGGCGAGCAGCATGTTCTGGGCGCACCGGCCTGTATCGAGGCCGCTGCGGCCGACGATCGCGACGATCAGCCGGGCGCCGCGGATGTTCGCCGGCTCGTAGACCGCGTGGGCGAGGCGTTCGCGCGCCGACTCGCTCTCGACGACGAGGAACCGCCAGGGCTGCCGATTCCGTGCGCTGCCCGCGAGGCGACCCGCGTCGAGGATGCGTTGCGCCACGTCGTCCGGGACAGGCCGGTCGGAGTAGTCCCGGGTTTCCCGCCTGCTCGCAATCGCGACGAACGTGTCCATCGGTTCCAATCGTAGGCGGTGGGCTCCGGTTACCGTACCGCCGTGGACGTGACCGACGATGCGATCGACATCCGTGAGTTCCGCGAGGACGACATCGAGGCGATCGTCGAGTTCTCCCTGCGGGCGTGGCAACCCATCTTCGCGTCGGTGCGCGATGTCCTGGGGGACGACATCTTTCTGCGCTTGCACCCGGACTGGAAGGCGGGCCAGGCCGACGCCGTCAGATCGACCTGCACGAACGACGAGCGGGATGTCTTCGTGGCCGTGGTCGACGGCAGCCCGGTCGGTTTCGTCGCGGTCGCGCTGAACGCATTCCACGAACGGATGGGCGTCATCGACATCATCGGCGTCGATCCTGACTATCAGCGGCGCGGCATCAGCTCACGGCTCACGGAGTTCGCGACCGAGCACATGGGCACCCGCGGCATGGACATCGTCGTCGTCGAAACCGGCGGCGACCCCGGCCACGCACCCGCGCGCGCCGCGTATGAAGCGGCCGGCTTCACTGTCCTGCCCATTGCCCGTTACTTCCGGCTGCTCCGGTGACGACGTCAGGTCGCCGCTGAACGCGTGTCTTGATCTGAGCCGGCGGCCACGAGCAGCGCGGTGAAGCGCTCGGTGGCAGGGGTCAGGTATCTGGTGGCCAGGCGAACCGCCGAGATGCGGCGCATGGGCGGGTCGGTGGCGAGCGGCCTGATCGCGACACCTGGATGGAGGGCCTGGAGCATGATGCGGGGGAGCAGCGCGACCCCTTCGCCCGCGGCCACGAGCGCCTGCGCCATCTGGCAGTCGTTGACGCGATAGGCGACGTTCGGCTCGAAGCCGGCGTCGCGGCAGCGCCGGTCGATCATACGGAAGCTGGGGCTGTCGGCACCGAAGTCTCCCAGCAGCCAATCCTCTCTGGCCAGCTCGGCGAAGCGGATCGTCTGCTTGCGTTCGAGCCGGTGGCCGCGCGGCACGACGACGTCGAAAGGATCGTCGAGGAGATGGACCGTGGCGAGGTCGTCGGCGAACGTGTCGCCGATCTCGGGATAGTCGAACGAGACACCGAGGTCGAGGTCGCCGCGTCGGAGCGAGCGGGCGAGCGCAGAGGGCATCCCGATCTCCGTGATCGAAAAGTCGACGTCGGGATGGCTCTTCCGGAAGGCGCGTAGTGCGTCGACGACGATTGCGGCGCCTGCGCTCGAGAACGTCCCGACCCGCAGGCTGCCGCCGGAAAGGTTGGCGATCGCCTCAACCTCGAGCTCGCCCGCCGCGATCTGCTCGAATGCCGCAGTTGCGCGCTCGGTGAGCGCGGCCCCGGCCTCCGTCAGCCGGATTGGCCGGATGCCGCGGTCGACCAGCGTTGTCCCGAGCTGGCGCTCCAGGGTCGCGACGATCTTCGAGACCGCCGGCTGTGTGTAGTCGAGCCGGTCGGCGGCTGCGGAGAAGGAGCCGGTTTCGCCGACGGCCTGCAGGACGCGAAGCTGTTTCAGTTCCATTCCTGAATGGAATGCTATCCATACGTTCTCTTCCTTGCAGAAATGACGCAAATAGACGAGTCTCCCGTCCGACCGGTACGACAACCCGAAGGAGGACGACAGACATGACCGAGACCACCATCACCAAGCCCTACCGTGTCGCATCCGGCGAGGGCCTCGCCGACGTCTGGTGGAAGAGCGGCCGGATGACCGTCAAGGCAGGGAGTGCCGAGACCGGCCGCGCGTTCTCGCAGATCGAGACCGACGATCCTCAGGGCACTGGACCGCCCCTGCACGTCCATCACAACGAGGACGAGACGTTCTACGTCCTCGAGGGCGAGGTCACCGTCCAGGTCGGTGACGACCGGATCGACCTCGCGGCCGGCGACTTCCTCTTCGGCCCCCGCGACATCCCGCATGCGTACATCGTCCGCTCGGAGCGCGCCCGCATGCTGGTCACGGCCAGCCCCGGAGGGGTCGAAGAGGTCTTCGTCGCCCTGGGAGCTCCCGCCGTCGGCTCCGAGCCACCGACCGCTGCGGTCATGCCGCCGATGGACGAGCTGATGCGCCGGTTCGGAGAGTACGGCTGCGAGATCCTCGGCCCCCCGCTCTCGCTCGACGACTTCGCCTAGACGCCGCCGACGGCCGCGCGCGGTGCAATCCCGGGCGCGGCTACGACGGCCGCACGAGCGGCTTGTACCTGATCCGGTGCGGTTCGAGCGCCTCGGGCCCCCGGGTCTCGGTGACCCAGGCGGCGTACTCCTCCCAGCTTCCCTCGAACCACGTGGCCGTCGAGTCGCCTTCGAAGGCGAGGATGTGCGTCGCCACCCGGTCGAGGAACCAGCGGTCATGCGTGATCACCACCGCGCAGCCGCCGAAGTCGAGGAGCGCGTCCTCGAGTGCGCGCAGCGTGTCGACGTCGAGGTCGTTCGTGGGCTCGTCGAGCAGCAGCAGGTTGCCGCCCGAGCGCAGGAGCTTCGCGAGATGGACGCGGTTGCGCTCGCCGCCCGAGAGGTTGCCGACCTTCTTCTGCTGATCCGCGCCCCGGAAGTTGAACCACGAGACGTACTGGCGGGAGTTGACCTCGCGCGGCCCGAGCTGGATCAGGTCGTGGCCGCCGGAGATCTCCTTCCAGACGTTGGCGTTCGGGTCGAGGTCGCCGCGGGATTGGTCGACGTACGCGAGCTGCACCGTCTCGCCGACCGTCAGCTCGCCGGAGTCGGGCTGCTCCTCGCCGGCGATCATGCGGAACAGCGTCGTCTTGCCGGCGCCGTTTGGCCCGATCACCCCGACGATCCCACCCGGCGGGAGCGAGAACTCGAGGTCCTCGACGAGCAGCCGATCGCCGAAGCCCTTGCTGACGCCCTCCGCCCGCACGACGAGGTCGCCCAGGCGAGGCCCGGCGGGGATGTGGATCTCGACCCGGTCGAGCTTGAAGTCGCGCTCGTCTGCCAGCAGCCGCTCGTACGCCTGGAGGCGGGCCTTCGACTTCGCATGCCGCGCGGTCGGGGAGGCGCGCACCCACTCCAACTCGCGTGCGAGCGCGCGCTGACGCGCCGATTCCTGCTTCTCCTCGTGCGAGAGGCGCACCTGCTTCTGCTCGAGCCAGCCGGAGTAGTTGCCCTCGTACGGGATCCCCTTGCCGCGGTCGAGCTCCAGGATCCAGCCGGCCACGTTGTCGAGGAAGTAGCGGTCGTGGGTGACGGCGACGACGGTGCCCGGGTACTCGGCGAGGAAGCGCTCGAGCCAGGCGACCGACTCTGCGTCGAGATGGTTGGTCGGCTCGTCGAGGAGCAGCAGGTCGGGCGACGACAACAGCAGGCGGCAGAGCGCGACGCGGCGGCGCTCGCCGCCGGAGAGGGTCGTGACGTCGCGGTCGGGCTCGGGCAGGCGCAGCGCATCCATCGCGTGGTCGACCGTCTGGTCGAGGCTCCAGGCGTTGTGCCGCTCGATCTGCTCCTGCACCTTCCCCTGCTCGTCGATCAGCGCGTCGAAGTCGGCGTCCGGCTCGGCGAAGGCGACCGAGATCGCCTCGTAGCGGTCGAGCAGGTCGCGCAGGTAGCGAACGCCGTCCTCGACGTTTCCGCGGACGTCCCGGGCCGGGTCGAGGTCGGGCTCCTGCTCGAGGAATCCGACGGTCGCCCCGGCGCGCAGCTCTGCGGAGCCGCTCGACGTCTCCTCGCGGCCGGCCATCAGGCGCAGCAGCGTCGACTTGCCGGCGCCGTTGGGGCCGAGGACGCCGATCTTCGCCCCCGGCAGGAACGCGAGGGTGATCTCGTCGAGCACCTTGCGATCGGCGCCGTAGAACTTCGAGGCCCTGATCATCGTGAAGATGTAGTCCGTCACCGGTCTGGGAGGCTAGCTGCGCCGCCCGTAGACTCGTCGGGGTGCAGGTGTTCAGCTACGCGGAGCGCCCCGATCTCGCCGCCCGCCTCGACGAGGTCGACGACGTCTTCCCCGAGTTCATCCACCACGCCGACGTCACCGACCTCCACTGGGCGAAGCTGCGCGCGGAGTTCCCGGAGCTGCAGGTGCTGCTCTACGACGACGAGCAGGACCGGGTCGTCGGCTGCGGCCAGACCATCCCCGCGTCGACGCGCGGGGGACTGCCGGGCGGCGCCCGAGGCAAGCAGGCAGCGTTCAAGGACTCTGCGGCCAAGTTCTTCGCCCTGTCCGACCAGCAGCGTGACCTGATCTCGCAGCTGATCGACGCCGCCAAGGCGAACGACACGACCAAGAACGACCTGAACGCGCCGGCCTGCGCGGCGTAACACGTTTCGCGCCTGGGGACGGGCCTCCCGGGGCCTGTCCCTAGAGCAGCTCGTACGCGGGCAGCGTCAGGAAGTCGACGAAGTCGTCGGCGAGGGCGACCTGTTCGAAGACGTCCGCCGCCTCGTCGAGGCGCGGCTGCTCGGGGAGTGACGCGATCTCTTCGCGGGCGATCGCGCGCACCTGTTCGCGGGTGGTGCGGCCGTGTGCGACCCATTGCCACAGTTGTGAGCGGCTGATTTCGGCGGTGGCGACGTCTTCCATCAGGTTGTCGATCGCGGCGGCGCCGGAGCCGTTCAGCCAGGCGGCGAGGTAGCGGATTCCGACGGAGACGTTCTGGCGGATGCCGGCCTCGGTCACCTCGCCCGGGGTCTCGGAGACGGCGAGCAGCTGCTCGGCGCTGACGACGACGTCGGGGCGTTGCCGGTCGATCTGGTTGGGCCGGTCGCCGAGCACCTTGTCGAACTCCTCCATCGCCGTTCCGACGAGGTCGGGGTGGGCGACCCAGGTGCCGTCGAAGCCGTCGCCTGCCTCACGTGCCTTGTCCTCGTGCACCTTCGCGAGCGCGTTCTCGGTCACCTCCGGGTCGCGGCGGTTCGGGATGAACGCCGCCATCCCGCCCATCGCGAACGCGCCCCGCTTGTGGCACGTCTTGACGAGCAGCTCGGTGTAGGCGCGCATGAACGGAACGGTCATCGTCACCGCCACGCGGTCGGGCAGCACGAAGTCGGGGCGGTGGCGGAACTTCTTGATCACGCTGAAGATGTAGTCCCAGCGGCCGGCGTTCAGCCCGGCCGAGTGCTCGCGCAGCTCGTAGAGGATCTCCTCCATCTCGAACGCGGCGAGGATCGTCTCGATCAGGACGGTCGCGCGGATCGTGCCGCGCGCGATGCCGAGCGCGTCCTGCGCGTGAAGGAACGCGTCGTTCCAGAGCCTGGCCTCGAGGTGGCTCTCCAGCTTCGGCAGGTAGAAGTACGGGCCGCTGCCGCGATCGATCGCCTTCCGCGCCGAGTGGAACATGTACAGGCCGAAGTCGAACAGGCTGCCGGAGACCGGCTCGCCGTCGACGAGCAGATGGCGCTCCGGGAGGTGCCAGCCGCGAGGGCGGACGAGCAGCGTCGCCGGATCGTCGTTCAGGCGGTAGCTCTTGCCGTCGTCCTGCTCGAGCGTGATCGTCCGTTCCTGCGCGTCGATCATGTTCTGCTGGCCCTCGACCATGTTCGACCAGGTCGGCGAGTTCGCGTCCTCGAAGTCGGCCATGAACACGCGCGCGCCCGAGTTGAGCGCGTTGATCACCATCTTGCGGTCGGTCGGCCCGGTGATCTCGACGCGGCGGTCCCGCAGGTCGGGCGGCGCCTCCGCGACCTGCCACTCACCCTCGCGCACGTCACGCGTCTCCTCGAGAAAGACCGGCATCTCCCCGGCCAGCAGCCGCTCCTGGCGGGCGGTCCGGGCCCCGAGCAGCTCCTCACGCCGCGCTCCGAACGCACGCTGCAGCCCGGCGACGAACTCGAGCGCCTCCGCGGAGAGGATCCGCTCGTCGCGGTCACCGCGGATCTCCACGCCGTCCGGGAGTTGAGCCTGCACCCGCTGTAGATTGACATCGATGGCGCTCGCAGGCGATCTGAAGCGACTGCTGCCCCCGGACGCCCTCGTCGAGGAGCCGGAGCAGCTGCGCACATACGAGTGCGACGGGCTCACCGGCCACCGGGTCGTGCCGTCGCTGGTCGCGCTGCCGTCGACGACCGAGGAGGTGCAGGCGGTCGTGCGCGCGTGCGTGGCGGCCGGCGTGCCGTTCGTCGCGCGCGGCGCAGGGACGGGGCTGTCCGGCGGCGCGCTGCCGGTCGCCGACGGCGTCGTCATCTCGCTGGCGAAGATGAACCGCGTGCTCGAGGTCGACCTCGCCGGCGGGCGGATCGTCGTCGAGCCGGGCGTGACGAACCTGCAGGTGACCGAGGCGGTCGCGGCCGACGGCTGGTACTACGCGCCCGACCCGTCGAGCCAGCAGGTGTGCACGGTCGGCGGGAACGTCGCCGAGAACTCGGGCGGCGCCCACTGCCTGAAGTACGGATTCACGGCCAACCACGTCACCGGCCTCGTCGTGGTGCTGCCCGACGGCGACGCGGTGCGGCTCGGCGGCCGCTCGCTCGAGTCGCCGGGCCCCGACCTGCTCGGCGCGTTCGTCGGCTCGGAAGGGACGCTCGGGATCGCGACCGAGATCACGCTGCGGGTGCTGCGCCGGCCGGAGGCGGTACGAACCGTGCTGGCCGCGTTCGACTCGATCGACGGGGCGGGCGCCGCGGTCTCGGGCGTGGTCGCCGCGGGGATCCAGGCGTCGGCGATGGAGATCATGGACCGGCTGACGATTCAGGCGGCCGAGGCGGCGGTGCAGCCCGGGTACCCCGATGCGAACGCGCTGCTGCTCGTCGAGCTGGACGGCCCGGCGCCGCAGGTCGAGGAGGATCTCGCCGCGGTCGAGGCGATCTGCGCCGAGTGCGGCGCGTGGGAGATCCGCACCGCCGCGGACGACCACGAGCGTGCGCTGCTCTGGAAGGGCCGCAAGTCGGCGTTCGCGGCGATGGGGCGCGTGTCTCCCGACTACTACGTGCAGGACGGGGTCGTCCCGCGGACGAAGCTGCCGGAGGTGCTGCGGCGGATCACCGAGCTCGAGGCCGAGTACGGCCTGCGGGTCGGCAACGTCTTCCACGCCGGGGACGGCAACCTGCACCCGCTCGTGCTTTACGACGGGAGCATCGAGGGTCAGGCCTTGCAGGCGCAGAAGCTCGCGGAGGCGATCCTCGAGGCGTGCATCGACGCCGGGGGTTCGCTCACCGGCGAGCACGGGATCGGCGTCGACAAGGCGTGCTCGATGCCGCTGCTGTTCGACGCCGACGACCTGGAGGCGATGCAGCGCCTGCGGCGCGCGTTCGACCCGGCGGGGCTCTGCAACCCGGGGAAGTTGTTCCCGACGCCCCGCCTCTGCGGCGAGGTGCCGGGTCCGTACCGAGCCCACCCGCTCGAGAAGGCAGGCCTTGCCGAGCGTCTCTGAGATCTGGAGCGTGCACGAGGCGGCCGAGGCGCTCGCGGGTGCAGGCGAGCGCGGCGAGCGCGTGTCGATCGAGCGCGACGGCGGCGACGTCGTCATCTCGACGCGGCGGCTCGACCAGGTGCTCGAGCACGAAGCGGGTGACCTGACCGCGATCGTCGAGGCGGGGATCCGGGTGAAGGATCTCAACGCGCGGCTGGAGGGCCACGGGCAGATGCTCGCGCTCGACCCGCCGGGAAACCCGACGATCGGCGCGTGCATCGCGTCGAACCTCTCCGGGCCGCGGCGCCACCGCTACGGCACGGCGCGCGACCTCGTGATCGGCGCCACCGTCGTGCTCGCGGACGGGACGATCGCCAGCTCCGGGCGGCAAGGTGGTGAAGAACGTCGCCGGCTACGACCTCGGGAAGCTCTTCTGCGGGTCGGAGGGGCGGTACGGCCTGATCGCGCGCGTGGGGCTGCGGCTGCACCCGCGGCCGGAGGTGACGCGGACGCTGGCCGTTCCGGTCTCGTCCGCCGGGGACGCGGCCGAGAAGGCGTTCGCGATCCTGGGCGCGCCGGTCGCGCCGTCGGCGGTCGACGTGCTCTGGCCGGGCTGGCTGGCCGTGCTGTTCGAGGGCGGCCGGCGTGGAGTGGCCGAGCAGTTCGAGATCGCCCGGGCGCTGGTCGGCGGCGCCGAGGACTACGGCTCGGTCTGGGAGGAGGCCGAGGCGAGGCAGGGCTGGTCGCAGGGGCGGCTGCTGTTCGACCCGGGCAAGCTCGCCGAGACGCTGGGCGGGCTCGACGAGGCGGTCGTCCGGGTGGGGGCCGGAGTGGCGTACGTCCCGGGGCCGGTCGCCGACTCGCGCGATCCGGCCGAGGTGGCGCTCGCGGAGCGGGTGCGCGCGCAGTTCGATCCGGGCGGGGTGCTGGTGTGACGGCCGAGATCTCGCGCGATCTGATCGACGACTGCGTCCACTGCGGCTTCTGCCTGCCGACGTGCCCCACCTACGGGGTGCTCTGGCAGGAGGAGATGGACTCGCCGCGCGGGCGGATCCTGTTGATGGACGGGCTGGTCGACGGGTCGATCCAGCTCACCGACACGACCGTGCAGCACTTCGACCGCTGCCTCGGTTGCATGGCGTGCGTGACCTCGTGCCCGTCGGGCGTGCGGTACGACCGGCTGATCGAGGAGACGCGCGCCCACATCGAGCAGAACTACGACCGGCCGCGCGGCGAGCGGCTCCAGCGCGCGCTCGTCTTCGCCGCGGTGCCGCACCCGCGGCGGCTGCGGATGGCGCTGGCGCTGACGCCGAGGCGGCTGCCCGGGCGGCTCGCGCCGTTTGCGGCGCTGAAGCCGCCGTGGCGCTCGCCCGAGAAGCCGCCGGAGCTGTTCCCGGCCGACGGGGTGAAGCGGATGCGCGTCGGGCTCCTGCTCGGCTGCGTCCAGCGTGTCGTCTTCGGGAACGTGAACGCCGCGACGGCGCGCGTGCTCGCCGCCGAGGGGTGCGAGGTCGTCGCGCCGCGTGGGCAGCAGTGCTGCGGCGCGCTGCATCTCCACGCGGGCCGGCCCGAGGAGGGGCGCCGCCGCGCCGCGCGGATCGCCGAGGTCTTCGGCGACGTCGACGCGATCGTCGTCAACGCGGCGGGCTGCGGGTCGCACCTGAAGGACGCCGGCCTCCCGGTTCGCGTCGTCGACGTCAACGAGTTGCTCGCGGAGCTCGAGCCCCGGGCGGAGCGGCACGAGCTGCCGATGCGGGTCGCGTACCAGGACGCCTGCCATCTGGGCCACGCGCAGGGGATCCGCGACGCGCCGCGGAGCGTGCTCGGCTCGATCCCCGGGCTGACGCTGACCGAGCCGCGCGAGCAGGCGATCTGCTGCGGCAGCGCCGGGATCTACAACCTCGTCCAGCCCGATGCCGCGCGGGAGCTCGGCGAGCGCAAGGCCGCGAACGTCGCCGCGACCGGGGCGGACGCCTACGCGAGCGCGAACCCCGGTTGCCTGGTCCAGGTCTCGACGTATCTGCGGAAGTCGGGAGGCCCGTTGCCCGCGCTGCACCCGGTCGAGATCCTCGATGCGTCGCTCCGCGGCGTCGGGGCCGAGCAGCTGCTCGGATCAGCCCGCCGCTAGCAGGCGTCGCAGCAGCCTTGGCCGCGCCAGCTCTGACGGCCCTCGCGGGCCGCGACGGCGGCGATCACCAGTGCGGCGGCCGGGTCAGCCCACCACCAACCGGCGAGGGCGTTGGCGAGCAGACCCACGAGCAGGGCGATCGACAGGTAGGCGCAGATCATGTTCTGCGCGCCCTCCTGCACCGTCGCCGCCGAGCCGAGACGTTCGCCGACGCGTCGTTTCGCCCGGGCGAGCAGCGGCATCGTCGGCGCCGTCACGGCTGCGAGCCCGATGCCGACCCAGCTCGTGCCTGGCTTGTCTCCGACAGCGAGCGCCCGAACCGCGTCGACGGTGATGTAGATGGCGAGGACGTAGAAGCTGATCGCGATCAACTGCTGCGCTCGTCGCTCCGCGCGCGCCGAGCCGACCCTCGTCCCGGTGAAGAGCCAGACGACAACGATGCCCGCGAACGCCTCGATCAGGCTGTCCGCACCGAACCCGATCAGTGCGATCGATCCGGCAGCGATCCCCGCGGCGATTGCGATCGCGAACTCGACGATGTGCCATGCGATGCCGCCCCAGGCGAGCAGCCGTGCGCGGCGCTCGAGCCGGCGGCGTTCGGGAAACGACTGGGCGAGTTGGATCTGCCCGACGGTCATGTCACGAGCGTAGCGGGCGACCTCTCGACAAAGAAGCGCCGCGCCCAGAGCGCGACGTAGACGAGCCCGACGAGCACGGGCACCTCGATCAGCGGCCCGACCACGCCCGCCAGCGCCTCGCCGGAGGTGGCGCCGAAGACGCCGACCGCGACGGCGATCGCCAGTTCGAAGTCGTTGCTCGCGACAGTGAAGGCGAGCGTCGCGGTTTGCGGATACGGCAGGCCGATCGTCTTGCCGACGCCGAACCCCATCAGCCACATGATCGCGAAGTAGAGGAGGAGCGGCAGCGCGATCCGGGCGACGTCGGCCGGATCGGCGGTGATCGCGTCGCCCTGGATGGCGAACAGCACGACGATCGTGAACAGCAGGCCGTAGAGCGTGATCGGCGCGATTCGCGGGATGAAGCGGCTCTCGTACCAGGTGCGGCCGCGGCGGCGCACGCCGATCAGGCGGGTCGCGACGCCTGCGGCGAGCGGGATTCCCAGGAAGATCAGCACCGTTCGCGCAACCTCCCAGATGCTGACCTCGAAGCCCTGGGTGTCGAGGCCGAGCCAGCCGGGGAGGACGGTCAAGTAGAAGTAGCCAAGGAACGAGTAGGCGACGACCTGGAAGATCGCGTTGAAGACGACGAGCACTGCCGCGCGGTCGTTGTCTCCGCAGGCGAGCTCGTTCCAGATCAGCACCATCGCGATGCAGCGGGCCAGCCCGACGATGATCACGCCGGTCCGGTACTCGGGCTGGTCGGCGAGGAACGTCCACGCGAGTGCGAACATCAGCGTCGGGCCGACGACCCACGAGAGGAACAGCGACACGCCGAAGAGCTTGCGGTCGCCGCGGAGGTGGCCGAGCTCCTCGTACCGGACCTTGGCCAGGACGGGGTACATCATCAGGAGCAGGCCGATCGCGATCGGGAGGCTGACGGTCCCGACCTGGAGGTGGCTGAGCCCGTCGTTCAGCCGGGGGACGAGAGCGCCGAGACCGAGGCCGACGGCCATCGCCAGCCCGATCCAGAGCGGCAGGAAGCGGTCGAGCGTGGAGAGCCGGCGGAGGACGTCCTGTTCTCCGGCGGTTGCGGTGACGGTCATCCGTCGAGCTCCGCGACGAGCGTCGCGACGCGGCGCGCGATCTCGTCGCGGATCGGACGCACGTCCTCGAGCGGTCGGCCGTACGGGTCGGAGATGCCCCAGTTCTCGTAGCGCTTCCCGGGGACGACCGGGCACGCGACGTCGCAGGCGGCGATCACGATGTCGGCCCAGGCGACGTCCTCGTCGTCGAGCTTGTGCTGGATGTGGTCGGAGGCGTCGATCCCGAGTTCGCCCAGTGCCTCGACGACCGTTGGCTCAGCGCCGGCGCCGTGCGGGTCGACGCCGGCCGACCGCGCCTCGTGCCGTCCGGCCGCGTCCCGCCGGAAGAGTCGCTCCGCCATCACGCTGCGGCCGCTGTTTCCGACGCAGACGAAGAGAACGTTCACGCCAGCAGGTCGCGGAGCGCGGCGAGCGGCTCGGGCACGACCCGGTAGTACGCCCAGCTCCCTCGCTGGTCGCGCTCGACGAGCCCTGCGTCGAGGAGCACCTTCAGGTGATGGCTGACCGTCGGCTGGCTCAGCCCGAGCGGCTCGGTCAGGTGGCAGACGCAGGCCTCTCCGTCCGGCTGAGCCTGGATCAGGCCGAGCAGCCGGAGCCGCGCCGGGTCGGCGATGATCCTCAGCGCCTGGCTCAGGCGGGCGGCATCGTCCTCTCCGAGCGGCCCCTGCAGGAGCGGCGGGCACGACGCTGCGATCGTCGCGATCGTCTGCACGAGTCTCATATTGACAGAGATCGATGACCTTGCCATGATCGATATCGATCGCCGTCGATGAGAGGAGCCCGATCATGTCCGAGCAGCTCGATGTTCTCGATCCGGTCACTCGCCAGCACGTCGAGCGGGCGGCCGAGGCGCTCCAGCGGGAGTTCGCCGGCGTCTTCTCGCAGGAGACGATCGCCCGGTATATCGCCGAGTCGACCGACCTGCTCGGCGGCGCCACCGTCAACGTCTATGTGCCGGTGCTCGTGCATCGGTTCGCTCGCCAGCGGCTGAAGGCTCTCGGCCAGGCGGAAGGAGCCATCGTGAAGGAGCAACCCGAGGTGTTGTTCGTCTGCGTCCACAACGCGGGTCGCTCGCAGATGGCGGCGGGGCTCGTGAAGCTGCGATCGGAGGGACGGGTGCACGTGCGCTCGGCCGGCAGCGCGCCGGGCGACGAGATCAACCCTGCGGTCGTCGCGGCGATGGCGGAGATCGGCGTGGACATGAGCGAGGAGTTCCCGAAGCCGCTCACCGACGAGGTCGTTCGCGCTGCCGACGTCGTGATCACGATGGGCTGCGGTGATGCCTGCCCGATCTATCCGGGCAAGCGCTACGAGGACTGGGAGCTCGACGACCCGGCGGGCCAGGATCTCGAGGCCGTTCGCCGGATCCGAGACCAGATCGACGGCCGCGTGCAGGCGCTCGTCGGCGAGTTGCTCGCGTAGTGTCGCTCGCCCGCCGTCTGGTCGCCGAGGCGCTCGGTACGTTCGCGCTCGTCTTTGCCGGGTGCGGCGCGATCATGGTCGACGCCAAGACCGGCCAGCTCGGGCACGTCGGCGTGGCGATCGCGTTCGGGCTGGTGATCATGGCGATGATCTACGCGGTCGGGCACATCTCGGGCGCGCATCTGAACGGCGCGGTCACGCTCGCGTTCGTGCTCACCCGCCACTTCCCGTGGCCGCGCGCGGCTGCCTACTGGGTGGCGCAGCTCGCCGGGGCGATCGCCGCCGCCGCGCTCCTGCGCGCCTCGCTGGGCAACATCGCCCACGTCGGCGCGACCTTGCCGTCGGGCTCGGACATGCAGTCGTTCCTGTGGGAGATCGTGATGACCGCGTTCCTGATGAGCGTGATCATGGCCGTGGCGACCGACACCCGGGCCGTGGGCGAGGCCGCCGCGATCGCCGTCGGCGGCATGGTCGGCCTGGACGCGATGTTCGGCGGCCCGATCTCCGGGGCGTCGATGAACCCGATGCGCTCCGCCGGGCCGGCGCTCGTCTCGGGTGACGTGCACTCGCTCTGGATCTACCTCGTCGCACCGCCGATCGGGGCGGCGATCGGGGCGTTCGTCTACCAGTTCATCCGCGGCGAGCACTCCTAGCGTCTAGCAGCAGCCGGAACGCGCTCCCACGAGCGGGAGCGCCGTGCGCGCCGCGCCGACCGGCTTGACCGCCTTCACGATCGCGCCGTGTAGGCCGTCGGCGACCTCGTGCGTGAACTCGACGCTCACGTCTTCGAAGCCCGCGTCGGCCAACAGCCCCTCGTACTCGCTCTTCGAGAGCGCGCCGGCGATGCAGCCGACGTAGCTCCCGCGCTCCGCGCGGTCGGCCGGGCTGAGGCGGTCCTCGGCGACGACGTCGCTGACGCCGATCCTGCCGCCGGGCCGGAGCACGCGCGCCAGCTCGGAGAAGACGGCCGGCTTGTCGGTCGAGAGGTTGATCACGCAGTTGGAGATGACGACGTCGACGCTGTCGGCTGGGAGCGGCACGTCCTCGATCTCACCCCTGAGGAAGTGCGCGTTCGTGATGCCGGCCTCCGCGGCGTTCGCGCGCGCCAGCGCGAGCATCTCCTCCGTCATGTCGAGCCCCCAGGCGATGCCCGTCGGGCCGACCCGCTTCGCGGAGAGGATCACGTCGATCCCGCCGCCGGAGCCGAGGTCGAGGACGACCTCGCCCTCACGGAGATCGGCAACAGCGGTCGGGTTGCCGCAGCCGAGGCTGGCGAGTGTCGCCGCCTCCGGCAGCTCGCCGCGCTGCTCGGCGTCGTAGAGGAGCTCGCCGAAGCGGGCGCTCGTCGTCGCGCTTGCGGAGTCCTGGCAGCAGGAGCCGCTGCCGCAGCTTCCGGCCTGGCCGTCGGTGACCGCGCGCGCCGCCTCGGCGTAGCGCTCGCGCACCTCTTCACGCAGCTGATCGCTCATGGTCGTGCTCCTTTCCGAAATCGACGACGGCGCGCAACTGCGCAACCGCGTCGGGGTTGATCGAGTAGTAGGCCCAGACGCCGCGCTGCTCGCGCAGGAGCAGTCCCGCGTCGGTGAGTTTCTTCAGGTGGTGGCTGACCGTCGGCTGCGTCAGCCCGAGCGGCTCCGTCAGGTTGCACGTGCAGATCGGCTCGTCGCTCGTGGCGAGCAGGTTGACGATCTTGACCCGCGCCGGGTCGGCGAGCGCCTTGAAGAGGTTCGCAGTCGCGCCTGCCTCGTCGGCCGACATCGGCTCGGCGAGCGGGCCGCAACAGGAGATCACGGGCAGCGCAGACATCGACATTCCTCAATATAGACAAATGTCGATGTATGTCAAGACGGCGGTCGCAACACGCCCGTTCTGGACACCTGGATCGCCCGCTTTCCGAAGTCCTCCTTCGACAGCGTGCGGACGATGCCGTGAGCCGCCTCGGACGGGTCCGGGCGGGGGATGCCGTCGCCGGCGATCGTCACCGGGACGAGGTTTCCCACGACGTACGAGCCGTCCCGCTTCAGCGCGACCTGGAGGATCCCGGTGATGCCGCTCACGCCCGACGTGGCGAGGGTGTGGTAGCCGACGAAGTTCCCGATCGAGTAGGCGATCATCCGGCCGCGGTACCACTCCATCCCGCGCAGGACGTGCGGGCCGCTGCCGACGACGAGGTCGGCGCCGGCGTTGATCACCGCGTGGGAGAACGCGACCGCATTGCCGCGGTTCTCGCCGAGGAAGTACTCGGTGCCGGGGAGGACGTGCTGGTGGTCGGAGCCCTCGGCGCCGGCGTGCATGGTGACGATGACGAGGTCGGCCCAGGTGTCGGCCTTCTTCACGAGCGCGACCGCCCCCGGGATGTCGATCAGGTTCGACGCCCACTTGTACGGGGCGAACCCGAGCACGGCCAGCCGCGTGCCGCGCACCTTGAGGTACGCGACCTCGCCGGGCCGCCCCTCGGTGAGCAGCCCCGACGAGCGCAGCCGCGGCGACCGTGTCCTGCTGGCCGACCGACCCGTAGTCGAGCGCGTGGTTGTTCGCGAGGTTCATCACCGTGAAGCCGGCGTCGCGTAGCAGGGGGGCGTACGAGGGCGGCGCCCGGAACGCGAAGCACTGCGAGTCCCCCGGTGCGCCGCACTTCGAGTACCCGCGATTGGTCAGCGTCCCCTCGAGGTTGCCCCAGACGACGTCGCCGGTCAGGTCGGGGTGCACCGAGCGGAAGTAGGAGTCGGCCGGCCCCTGTGTCATCGCGATGTCGCCGGCGAACGCGAAGCGGACGACCGGCGCCGAGGCGCCCGATGCGACCACCGGCCCCGCGCCGGCCGCGACCAGCGCGACCGTCGGGAGCAGGAAGAGGCTACGCCAGCTCTTCAGGATGGGACGCGTCCGTGAACTCGCGGAACTCGCCGGTCACGAGGTAGGCGGTCTGCTCGCCGATGTCGACCGCGTGGTCGCCGATCCGCTCGAGGCAACGGGAGACGACGAGCATGCGCAGGCCCCACTCGCGGTGCTCGGAGCCGAGCTCGAGCACGCGCTCGGCAAGGCGGCGGTTGGTGCGATCGATCAGCTCGTCGAGATCGACGAGCGCCTCGGCGCGCGCCAGGTCGCGATGCTCGAACGAGCGGAGCGCGACGCGTGTCATCTCCTCGGCGCGCACGCCCATCTCCGTCAGCGCCGCGACGATCCGCGGCTCCGACGGTCTGCCGTCGGACAGCTTCGTCAGCTTGGCGACCGTGACGCAGTAGTCCGCCATCCGCTCGAGGTGGAGATTGACGTGCAGCATCGCGAGCACGAGCCGGAGATCGGACGCGACGGGCGTCTGCCTGGCGAGCAGCGACTCGATGCCCTGGTGGATCGCGGCGTACGCGTTGTCGATGTCGTCGTCGAAGGAGATGACCTCGTCGGCCATCTCGACGTCTTGCTCGACCAGCGCGCGCGTCGCCGCCTGAACCGAGCGGACGACCAGCTCGCCCTCCTGCTGAAGCGCCGTCTCCAGTTCCGTCAGCTCCTCGTGGAACGTGACTCTCAGCGGCCGGCTCTCCATCCCGCCCGATGCTAGCTCGGACGTCACAGCGACCAGAGCAGGAGGATCATCGTCAGGACACCGAGGACGGCTGCTGCGACCGTGAGCACCATCAGCACGCGCGTGTCCGGGGGAGCGAAACTCCCATCCACGACGGCACGGTCGATCGAGACCTGCCGCCTCAGCGCGTACACGAGCAGGGCGACCCCGAGCCCGGCGAACCCGACGCCGATGCCGATGTACGCCCACCGCTGCTGGCCGACGAGCTTCGCCGCGATGCCCCCGGTCGCAATGCCGACCGCGATCGCGGTCAGGCCGGTGCGCCACCAGGCGAGATACGTGCGCTCGCTGGCGAGTCGCGTGCGCCGCAGCGCGTCGGCCGTCTCGGCCGTCCGCTCATCCATGACGGGTCATGCTACGCCCCGGTCAGGCTGGGCCGAGACGCGTCGGTGTACTCGCGGAACTCGCCGGTGACGAGGTAGGCCGTCTGCTCGCCGATGTCGACCGCGTGGTCGCCGATCCGCTCGAGGCAGCGCGAGACGATCAGCATCCGCAGCCCCCAGGCGCGCAGCTCGAGATCGTCGGCGATCGCGAACACCTGCTCGACCGCGCGCCGGTTGGAGACGTCGATCAGCTCGTCGAGCTCGACGAGCGACTCGGCCCGCGCGACGTCGCGGGCGGCGAACGAGTCGACGGCGACCCGGATCATCTCCTCGGCCCGCGAGCCCATCTCGAGGAACGCGTCGATCAGCGCGGGCTCGCCCGGCAGATCCTCGGTGAGCTTGACCAGCTTGGCGATCGTCACGCAGTAGTCCGCCATCCGCTCGAGGTGGAGGTTGACGTGCAGGATCGCGAGCACCAGCCGCAGGTCGCTCGCGACCGGCGTCTGGCGGGCGAGCAGGTTCTGGACGCCCTGCTCGATCTCGAGATGGGCCGCGTCGACGTCGTCGTCGAAGCGGATGACCGTTGTCGGCGAGCTCGCCGTCGCCGCGTCCGAGCGCCTCGAGCGCGGCGCGGAGCGAGCGCATGACCAGGTCGCTCTCCGCCTGGAGCAGCGCCTCCAGCCGTTCGAGCTCCCGGTGGAACTCGTCCCTCATCCGAAGCGCCCGGTGACGTAATCCTCGGTTCGCTTGTCGGACGGGTGGGTGAAGATCCTCGCGGTCTCGTCGTACTCGACGAGCACGCCGTGCCGGTCGGCCCCCGACATGTCGAGGCTGAAGAACGCGGTCATGTCGGCGACGCGCGCCGCCTGCTGCATGTTGTGCGTGACGATCACGAGCGTGTACTCGCGCTTGAGCTCGTGCATCAGGTCCTCGATCGCGGCCGTCGAGATCGGGTCGAGCGCCGAGGCGGGCTCGTCGAGCAGGATCACCTCGGGCTCGACCGCGAGCGCACGGGCGATGCAGAGGCGCTGCTGCTGTCCGCCGGAGAGGGCGAGCGCGCTGCGCTTCAGCCGGTCCTTGACCTCGTCCCAGAGTGCCGCGCCGCGCAGCGCCTGCTCGACGCGCTCGTCCAGGTTGCTCTTCATTCCGAGCATCCTTGGGCGCGAAGGCGACGTTGTCGTAGATCGACTTCGGGAACGGGTTCGGCTTCTGGAAGACCATCCCGATCCGCCGGCGCACCTCGACCGGGTCGGCCTCCGGGCCGTAGAGATCCTCGCCGTGGTAGAGGATCCGGCCGCTGACCTTCACGCCGGGGACGAGGTCGTTCATCCGGTTCAGGCAGCGGATGAACGTGCTCTTGCCGCAGCCGGACGGGCCGATCACCGCGGTGATCAGGTTGCGGTAGATCTCGATGTCGACGCCCTTGACCGCGACGTTCGATCCGTAGGCAACGGCGAGGTCCTCGATCCCGAAGACGACGTCGCGCTTCTCCACGGGCGCGTCGCTCCGCTTCAGGCTGGAGGCGACGTCGATCGATGCCGTTTCGGCGGCCACGCACGGAGTCTCGCGCACGCCCCCGGGGCCCCGGGTCTACGGGATGTGAACGAATGGTGTCGAGGTGGTGAAGCGCCCTTTCGAGGCCGCTTCGGCGGCTGCAAAGCTGCGCCGCGGCATGGACGCGCCTCTTACCGAGCTGCCGCCGCACGCCCTCGCATCGAGGCGGTCGCGCCGGGACCGCCTCGGCGACAACGGTCTGCGGTCGCTGACGCGCCGCCGCCGCGATTCTCGCGCTCGTCGTGATCGGGACGATCGTCTGGAAGGTCGTCCAGGGCGCGTCGCTCTCGGTCGGCCACTTCGGGATCGGGTTCGTCTGGCACCAGGTCTGGGACCCGAACCACGACGTCTACGGCGCGCTCAACCTGATCTACGGGACGGCGATCACGTCGTTCGTCGCGCTGCTGTTCGCCGCCCCGTTGTCGATCGCGATCGGCCTCTTCCTCAGCGAGCTCGCCCCGAGCGGTGTCCGCGGCGTCGTCGGCGCCCTGATCGAGATGCTGGCGGCCCTGCCGAGCGTCGTGATCGGGCTCTGGGGCATCCTCGTCCTCGGGCCGTTCGTCCAGAAGGACCTCGAGCCGTTCCTCGACTTCGGTGCTCGGCTGGACGCCGTTCTTCCGCGGGTCGACGAACACCCAGGGCTACCTGCCGGCGATCATCGTGCTGTCGATCATGATCATCCCGATCAGCTCGTCGATCTGCCGCGAGCTGTTCACGACCGTGCCGAGCGACCTGAAGGAGGGCGCGATCGGCCTCGGCCTGACGCGCTGGGAGATGGTGCGCGGCGTCGTCCTCCCGTACACGCGCGGAGGCGTCGTCGCCGCGATCCTGCTCGGCCTCGGCCGCGCGCTCGGCGAGGCGATCGCCGTCACGCAGGTGATCGGCTCGGCGCAGAACGGCATCACGCTCAACCTGTTCTCGCGCGGCGACACGCTGGCGAGCCGGATCGCCAACCAGTTCCAGGGCGCGACCACCCACCTGGCCGTGTCGTCGCTCGCCTATCTGGCGCTGATCCTGCTCATCTTCACCCTGGTCGTGAACCTCTCGCGCCCAGGCGATCGTCAAGCGCTTCGAGCTGAAGCAGGGAAGCTGACATGAGCCGCCTGCCGTCGCCACCGGCAGGGTCAAGCGCCGGAAGGCTCAGAACCGCGCCGTCGAGATCGTGGCGATCCTCGGCGCCGCCTTCGCCGTCGCGATGCTCGGCGCTCGTCGTCGTCTCGGTGCTCATCCATGCGCTGCCGGCGCTGAACTGGGACCTGTTCACCAAGACGGCGCCGCCGTTCGGGGAGTCGGGCGGCGGCATCGCGCACGCGTTCGTCGGATCGATGCTGCTCGTCGCCCTGGCGACGGCGATGGCGCTGCCCGCTCGGCGTGCTGATCGCGATCTACGTCAGCGAGTTCGCCGGCAGGCGTGCGGCGCTCGTCATCCGCTCGGCGCTCGACGTCCTCAACGGGATCCCCTCGATCGTGATCGGGATCGTCGTCTTCTCGCTGCTCGTGCTGCGCTTCAAGCAGAACGCGTTCATCGCCGCGATCGCGCTCGCGATCATCGAGCTGCCGCTGGTCGCGCGGGCGACCCAGGAGGTGCTCGCGCTCGTCCCGCAGTCGCTCCGCGAGGCGAGCCAGGCGCTCGGCGTCTCGAAGTGGCGGACGGTGCTGCGGATCGTGCTCCCGACCACGATGGGCGGGATCGTCACCGGTGCGACGCTCGCGGTCGCCCGCGCGGCCGGCGAGACGGCGCCGATCCTCTTCACCTCGACGCTCTTCGTCAACTCCGTGTCCGGCGACCCACGGCACCCGGTCGCCTCGATCCCGTTCATCATCTTCACCTACTCCGAGTCGCCCGATCCCGGCCAGCACAGCCAGGCCTGGGCGGCGGCGTTCGTGCTGATCGTCTTCGTGCTCACGACGAGCCTGACCGCGCGGTTCCTGCTGCACCGGGCGGGCCGGAAGTTCGCCGGCAAGTAGGCGTTCACAGACCTTTCACCAGGCCTTCACCGGCTTTCAGCCCACGCGCGCCCGTGCCGCTTGGACACTGACCGCGAAACCCATCATCCCAGGGAGAGAAGGAGACACACTCACATGAAGCGCATGCTCACGACCGTCGCCGGGGTGCTCGCCGTCGGCCTGATCGCCGCGGTCAGCGCCGGCGCGAAGAGCACCGACGACACGCTGACGGGCGCCGGCAGCACGTTCGTCGCGCCGCTCGTCTCGCTGTGGCAGGCCGACTACCAGTCGAAGACCGGCACGAAGATCGCGTACAGCCCGGTCGGCTCGGGCGCGGGCATCGCCGCGGTCACCGCCCGCCAGGTCGACTTCGGCGCCAGTGACGCGCCGCTGTCGCCCGACCAGTTCAACGCCTGCAACGGCTGCGTCCAGATCCCGTGGGCGCTGTCGGCGACCTCGGTCATCTACAACCTCTCGAACGTCCCGAACAACCTGCGCCTGACCGGCGCCGTGGTCGCGAAGATCTACCTCGGCCAGATCACGAAGTGGGACGACCCGGCGATCAAGGCGCTGAACCCGAAGGTCAGCCTGCCCTCCACCGGGATCACGCCCGTCTACCGCAGCGACAACTCGGGGACGACCTACAACTTCACCGACTACCTCTCCTCGGTGAGCCCGGCCTGGAAGTCGAAGATCGGCGTCGGCGTCAACGCGAACTGGCCGGCCGGCCAGGGCGGCAAGGGCTCGTCCGGCGTCGCCGGCGTCGTCTCGAACACGCAGGGCGCGATCGGCTACGTCGACGTGGCGTACGCGCTGAAGAACCGCCTCAAGTTCGCGTCGATCCGGAACAACTCGGGCGCGTACACGACTCCCGGGCTGCGCGGGATCACCGCCGCCGCCGCGACGGTCAAGTCCGTCCCGCCGTCGGGCGAGCTGCACATCGTCAACCCGCCGAAGGCCGACCCGCTCGCCTACCCGATCTGCACCTTCACGTACGTGATCGCGCCGGCGAAGACGTCCAAGGCGGCCGCGCTGCGGCAGTTCATCTTCTACGCGGTCAACCCGACGCAGGGCCAGAAGCTGGCGCCGAAGCTCCTCTTCGCGCCGCTGCCGAAGGTCGTGCTCGTCGCCTCGGAGAAGACGCTGAAGAAGATCCAGAGCTAGCACCCTCCGCTCCGGTGCTGCTGTCGCGGGCGTCCTACGGGGCGCCCGCGACCATTTGCTAGAAGATCGCCTGCACCGGCCAGTAGAGCGCGGCCGCGACGATCGCGGCGGCCGGCAGCGTGAGGAACCAGGCGCCGACGATGTTCCCGGCGAGGCCCCAGCGCACGGCGCGGAACCGGCGGGTCGAGCCCGAGCCGAGCACGCCGCCCGTGATCACGTGCGTGGTCGACAGCGGATAGCCGAGGCGGGTGGCGACGTCGATCACGGCCCCGGCGGTGAGCTGCGCCGAGAACCCGGCGGGGGGCTCCATCTTGTACAGCCGTTGGCCGATCGTCCGCATGATCCGCCAGCCGCCGACGTACGTGCCCGCCGCGATCGCCAGGCCCGCGCTGATCTTCACCCAGGTCGGGATGTAGAAGTGGTCGATCGTACCGTTCGAGAGCAGGGCGAGCGCGATCACACCCATCGTCTTCTGGGCGTCGTTCGCACCGTGCGTGAACGCGACGAACGTGCCCGAGAACAGCTGCCCGATCCGGAACATGCGGTTTGCGTGCGACGACGTCATGCGCTTGAAGACCCAGAAGATCGCGATCAACACCACGAATGCGGCCCCGAACGCGAGCGGCGGGGCGACGAGCGCGGGGATGATCACCTTGTGCACGAGGCTGTGCCACTGCACGCTGCTCGTCCCCGACGCCGCGATCGCCGCGCCGACGAGGCCGCCGATCAGCGCATGCGACGAGCTGGACGGCAGGCCGAGTCTCCACGTCAGCAGGTTCCATGTGATCGCCCCGAACAGCGCGGCGAGCACGGTCTGCGTGGTCACGAGGTTGGAGTCGACGATCCCGCTGCCGACGGTCGTTCGCGACCGCCGTCGTCACGAAGGCGCCGAAGAGGTTCGCGACCGACGCAATCGCGACCGCCATCCGCGGCGAGAGCGCGTGCGTCGAGATCGAGGTCGCAACGGCGTTCGCGGTGTCGTGGAAGCCGTTGGTGAAGTCGAAGCCGAGGGCGACGATCACCACGATGACCATGAAGATGTCGCTTTGCACGAGGCCTCGGCTAGCGGTTCTTGACCACGATCGCCTCGAGCACGTCGGCCGCGTTCTCGCAGGCGTCGACCGCCTCCTCGAGACCCTCGTAGAGGTCCTTCCAGCGGATCACCATCAGCGGGTCCGCGCCCGAGCGGAAGAGCGCACCGACGCCGTCGCGGTACAGCCGGTCGCCCTCGTCCTCGAGCGCGCGCAGTGCGATCACCTGCGGCTTCGAGTCCTTGAATCCCTCCAGTTGCTGCACCGCCTCGTCGAGGAGCACCGTCGCCTGCAGGATCACATCGGCGAGCTGTCGAGCCTCGGGCGGCACGTCGGTGACCCCCCACGAGCCGAGGTTGTCGGCCGTCTCGTCGACGAAGTCGCAGACGTCGTCGATCGCCGTGGCCAGGCGGTAGATGTCGTCGCGGTCGAACGGCGTCACGAACGTCTTGTTGATCAGCGTGACGATCTCGTGGGTGAGGTCGTCGCCGGTGTGCTCGTGCTCCTTGATCCGGCCGATCAGCTCTGCGCCGTCCTGCGGGAAGCGCTCGAAGAGCTCGCGGCCGAGCCGCGCGATGTCGACCGCGTTCGATGAGGCGCGCGAGAAGAGCACGAAGAACTCGCGGCGCTCGGGTGTGAAGCGAATGCGCATTCCGGCCAGTGTCTATCAGAGCCGGGCGGGGAAGACGCAGGTGACGGTCAGCCCGCCTCCCGGCGTCACGGTCGCCTCGACCGTGCCGGCGGCGGCGACGACCACGTGCTTGACGATCGCCAGCCCGAGGCCGGTGCCGAGCGTCGTCCGTGCGGTGTCCGTCCGGTAGAAGCGCTCGAAGAGGCGCGGCAGGTCCTCCTCCGAGACGCCCGCGCCGTCGTCGGAGACGATCAGCCGGCGGTCGCTCGCGCCCTCGACACACGTCACGACGCAGGTCGCACCCTCGCCGGCGTACCGAATCGCGTTCTCGACCAGGTTCTGGACGACCACCTGCAGCATCCGCGCCCGCAGCGGCAGGTCGAACGAGGCCGTGCACTCCACCTCGAGGGTGAGCCCGGCCGCCGCCGCCCGGTCGCCGACCTCGGCGACGACCTGCTCGATCACCGGCAGCGCGCGGATCGAGCCGAGCGCGACCACCGCGCGGCCGCTCTCGAGCTCGCTGAGGAAGAGCACGTCGTCGATCAGCTCGCCGATGCGCTGGACCTCGCCGCGGGCCCGGCCGATCAGCTCGTCCTGGTCGGCGCCGGGCAGGAGCGCGCTCTCCAGCAGCGCCATCAGCCGGGCGAGCGGCGTGCGCAGCTCGTGCGAGACGGCGGCGGTGAACCCGGCGCGGAGCTCCTCGTAGGCGGCGAGGTCGCCGGGTGCGCTCAGGTACACGAGCGTCTCGCGGCGGTCGCCGAGCTCGTACGGGATCTCGAGCGGCGTCCTCCCGCCGAGGTGCAGCTGCTCCTCCGGGAGCACCCCGCCCTCGACGAGGCCGTCGAGCGCCTCGCGGGCGCGCCTGCTCGCGGTGACCACGCGGCGCGACTCGTCGAGCACGACGACGATCTCGCGGCTCTCCTCGATCAGGACGCGCGCGCGCTCGAGATCGCCGCGCACCGGCTCGTGGGCCTCGGCGGCGGCGGGACGGCTGCGGAAACGCTTCACCAGATTGTCACCAGATCGTCACCGGGTCGGATCGTGGGGAGGATCTATCGTAGGCGTGATGCCTCGGGTGCTGATCGTCGAGGACGACGACGTGATTGCGGACGGCATCGCGCGCCATCTCGAGGCGGGCGGATTCGACGCCGTCACGGTCGAGCGAGGAGAGCTCGGGCTCGCCCGGCTCCGCTACGAACGCCCCGACGCGTGCGTGCTCGACCTGATGCTTCCCGGCCTGGACGGTTGGGAGCTGATCGAGACCGTCCGCGGCGAGGGGATCGGCACGCCGATCGTCGTCGTCAGCGCGCGCGGCACCGAGGGCGACCGCATCCGCGCGCTCGAGCTCGGGGCCGACGACTACCTGGTGAAGCCGTTCTCGATGGGCGAGCTCGTCGCCCGCGTGCGCGCTGCCGTGCGCCGCGGCGTCAGCGCGCAGTCGCCCGACCGCGGCGACCGGATCGAGATCGAGGAGCTCGTGATCGACCCCGCCAACGTCCAGGCGTACGTGAACGGCGAGAGCGCCGAGCTGACGCTCACCGAGTTCCGGCTGCTGCACGCGCTCGCGCTCGAACAGGGGCGCGTCGTCACGCGCGAGGAGCTGATGCAGCGCATCTGGGGCCGCCGCCAGCGCTACCGCGACCGCACCGTCGACGTCTTCGTCCGCAAGCTCAGGGACAAGATCGACCGCCGTGCGGCGGAGCATGTGTTCATCCACACACGGCATGGAGTTGGCTACAAGCTCGAACCGCAGTCAAAGTAAGGGTGTGCCCCATCGCGAGAAGACCGCCGCCAACGGCCGCCGGCCCGCCGCGGCACGCCGGCACGAAGGCTGCCGAACAGGCTCCTGAACCGGGAGCTCTCCAGCATCGACTGGAGCACCCGCGTGCTCGAGCAGGCGTTCGACGAGAGCCTGCCGCTGCTCGAGCGCGTGAAGTACATCGCCTTCTTCTCCTCGCACATGGACGAGTTCTTCGCCGTGCGCGTCGCCGGGCTGCTCGACCAGGCGGCGTCGGGCCTGAACGTCCGCTCCGACGACGGCAATACGCCGAAGGCGATGCTCGCGGAGATCCGCAGGCGCGTCGAGGCGCTCACCGCGCGCCAGGCGGCGCTCTGGGCCGACGACCTGGTTCCGGCGCTCGCCGCGGAGGGGATCCGGATCGGCACCGTCGCCGACTGCGACGAGGAGGAGCTGCACGAGCTCACGCTGCGGTTCCGGCAGGAGATCTACCCGGTGCTGACGCCGCTCGCCGTCGGGCCGGGCCAGCCGTTCCCGTATATCTCGGCGCTGTCGCTCAGCCTCGGCGTGTTCGTCCGTGATCCCGAGACCGGGGAGGAGCGGCTCGCCAGGGTCAAGGTGCCGGAGGGGCTGCCGCGCTTCGTCCCGGTCGGCCTGCGCGGACTGTTCGTGCCGCTCGAGGACGTGATCGCGCACTTCCTCGACTCGCTGTTCCCCCAGATGGAGATCAGGGGCGTCTCACCGTTCAGGCTGAGCCGTGACGCCGACTTCGAGCTCTCCGACGAGGCCGACGACCTGCTCGAAGCCGTGCAGCTCGAGCTCCGCCGCCGCCGCTTCGGCGACATCGTGCGCATCGAGGTGGCCAGGTCGACCTCGCCCGAGCTCCTCGAGCGCCTGAAGCACGGACTGCGGGTGGAGGACGAGCAGGTGTACCTCGTCCCGGGCCTGCTCGACCTCGCCGACGCGATGCAGCTGGCGTCGCTCGACCGGCCGGAGCTGAAGGCGGAGCCGTGGGCACCGGTCACGCATCCGCGCTTCTCGAACGAGGCGCGCGACGTCTTCTCCGAGATCGCGAAGTCGGACATCCTCGTCCACCACCCGTACGACTCGTTCGCGACGAGCTTCGGGGCGTTCGTCAGCGCCGCGGCGAGCGATCCCGACGTGATCGCGCTGAAGGCGACGGTGTACCGCACGAGCGACGAGACACCGCTGGTTCCGGCCCTGGCCGAGGCGTCCGAGAACGGCAAGCAGAGCGTCTGCCTCGTCGAACTGAAGGCCCGCTTCGACGAGCGGCGGAACATCGAGTGGTCGCAGGCGCTCGAGCGCGCCGGCGTCCACGTCGTCCACGGCTTCCCGAACCTGAAGATGCACGCGAAGGCGACGCTCGTCGTCCGCCGCGAGGCGGGCGGGCTGAAGCGCTACGTCCACATCGGCACCGGCAACTACCACTCGGTGACCGCGCGCCTCTACGAGGACTTCGGGCTGTTCACCGCCGATCCGGAGATCGCCGACGACGTCGCCAACCTCTTCAACTACGTCACCGGGTTCGGCAAGCCGGAGCGGTTCCGCAAGCTGCTCGTCGCGCCGTTCAACCTGCGCGACCGGGTGATCGAGGAGATCCGCGCGGTCGCGAGCGCGGCCGCCGCGAAGAAGCACGCCGTCATCCGGCTGAAGGTGAACAACCTCAGCGACCCGAGGATCATCGACGAGCTCTACCTGGCGTCGCAGGCGGGCGCGAAGGTCGACCTGATCATTCGCGGTATCTGCGCGCTCCGCCCGGGTGTGAAGGGGCTGAGCGAGAACATCCGCGTGCGCAGCGTGCTCGGCCGCTTCCTCGAGCACAGCCGCGTCTACCACTTCGAGGCCCGCGGGCAGCGCAAGTACTTCGTCGGCAGCGCCGATCTGCTGCCGCGGAACCTCGACCACCGCCTGGAGGCGGTCGCCCCGGTGGAGGACACCCGGCTCCAGCAGCGGCTCGGCGCAACGCTCGACGCCCTGCTCGACGACAACACGGCCTGGGAGCTCCAGCCCGACGGGACGTGGAAGCGCCACAGCCCGAAGAAGGGCGAGCCCCCGCGGTCTGCGCAGGCGGTGCTGATGCGGGCGGCCCGTCGCCGGCGGCGGCCGCGCCGCGTCAGCTGATCCCTTAACCAGCTCTTCACCAGATCGTCCCCGCTTCACAGCCGGGGCTGCCGGGACAATGAGCGGACGATGAACGTTGCAGTCATCGACGTGGGCTCGAACACGGTCCGGCTCCTGGTCGGCTCGCGTTCGCCCGACGGCATCTCCGCCGCCGCCCGCGGGAAGCAGGTGATCGGGCTCGGCGCCGACGTGGAGCGCAACGGCGCGATCTCGGCGCCGAAGCTGGCCGAGACCGTCGAGTGCGTGGCCGGCTTCGTCACCGAGGCGCGCGCCGCCGGCGCGGCGCTGATCGACGTCGTCGTCGCCTCGCCCGGCCGGCAGGCGCGCAACTCCGACCAGCTCGTGCGGTCGATCTCGCGGGCGGCAGGGGTCGGCGCGCGCGTGCTCTCGCGCGAGGAGGAGGCCCGCCTCGCGTTCGAGGGAGCGCTCGAAGGCAGTTCGGCAGACGGGGCGGTCGCGGTGTGCGACGTGGGCGGCGGCTCGGCGCAGATCGCGGTCGGGACGGTCGACGACGGGGCCGCGTGGCTCCGCTCGGTCGACCTCGGGTCGCTGCGGCTGCTCGGCGCGCATCCCGTACGGCGACCCGCCGACCAGGGACGAGCAGGCCGCTCTCCGCGCGGAGGCGCGCGCGACCGTGGCGACGATGACTCCACCGCTGCCCGGTCAGGCGCTCGCCGTCGGCGGCACCGCCCGGAACCTGCGCAAGCTCGTCGGCCGCACGCTCGGGCCGGACGAGCTGGGCGAGGCGATCCGGATCCTGCGCCGGACACCGGCCGCCGAGCTGACCGCGCGCTACGACATCGACCTCTGGCGGGTGCGCGCCCTCCCCGCCGGCGCGGCGATCCTCGCCGAGATCCAGTCGCTGCTCGCCGTCCCGCTCGAGGTCGGCAAGGGCGGCCTGCGCGAGGGCGTCGTGCTGGCGCTGCTCGACCGCCTGCCGGCCGTTCAGGCCGGCGGCAGGTAGGTCTCGGGCCGGACGTCCCGGCCGTCGACCGTCAGCACCCAGATCGAGCCCTTCTTCGCCTCGCGGTCCCAGCCGACGAGCTCGCCGATCACGTCGCCGTGCGTGGACAGCGCCGGCACGCCGTCGAGCGCGGCGATCAGGTCGAGCGCGTCGTCGCCGGTCGAGCCTTCGGCCAGTTCGTCGCGCTCCTCGAGTTCGAGCCCAAGCCGCTTCGCGGCGGGCTCCAGGGTCTGCACGCAGCGCAGGTACGGGCTCGAGGCCAGCCTGGTCGCACCGAGGCCGCTCAGCGTCTCGACGAGCGCCTTCGCCTGCTTGCGGCCCTTCTTGTCGAGCGGCCGCAGCGCATCGTCGCCGACCCACGCGACGCGGTCGCCGGCGCGGGCGTGGCGGACGAGCAGCACCTTCACGCGCGGCTCTCGGTCAGGGACTCGAGCACGCGGACGTCACGTTCGTAGGTGAGCAGCTCGGCCGCGGCGGACGCCGGGAACCAGCGCGCGTCGTCGACCTCCATCGTCGGCTCGAGCTCTCCGCCGATCGGGCGCATCAGCCAGTAGCGGGCGATCTTCGGGCGGCCGGACGCGTCGTTGTACTCCGCGCTCTCCAGCTCCTCGATCAGCTCGCAGCGGAGGCCGGTCTCCTCCTCGACCTCGCGCAGCGCGCACTCCTCGTCGGTCTCGTCGCCCTCGGCCTTCCCCTTCGGGAGCGTCCAGTCGTCGTACTTCGGGCGGTGGACGAGGACGACCTCGAGCCCGTCGTACGTGGCGCGGGCGACCACACCACCCGCCGCCCTGACGACCCCGCTCACGAGAACGCGGCCTTGCCGGCTTTCTCGTACACGCGCCAGGTCGCCGGGAGCGCTGCGCGCGCCTCCTGCTTGCGCTTGCGCTGGCGCTCGATCAGCCGGCCGGCGGCCAGCGCCGAGCGGGCCCCGCCGGCGACAGCGAGCTCGCGGATGCGGTCCTCGGCGACGCAGGCGTCCTGGTGGTCGCCGATCACGTCCTGCACCTCCTTGGCGCTCGCGACGAACCGCGCTCCCTTCTTCTTCAGCGACGGCTCTGCCAGTTCGGCGGCGTAGCGGGCGCGCTTCGTCTCGATCCGAACGCCGTGCAGTTCGTCGTCGGTCGGGTCGTCCGGCAGCGCCTTCATCGCCTTCCGCGAGCGCCGGAACGCCTGTGCGGCGATCTCCTTCGAGGGTGGTCGTGACGTCGTCGCTCGCCGGGGCGTCGCGCGCGCCGGCGAGGGCGTCGAGCAGGTCGAAGTAGCGCTGCTCCGACATCGCCGCGAGCAGCGTGCGGCGCGCGGCGGCGCGCTGGCGGCCGAGGCGGCTGCGGATCGTCTGCAGCGCTCGGGCGTCATCGCGCTCGAGCGACCGCGTCTCGTCGGCCAGGTGCAGGAGGAGGACGTCGAAATCGCGGACGGGGCCGAGCAGGCCGCCCAGCCACTTGAGCTCGGCCTGCAACGCCTCGGCCCAGCCGGGCTCGACCAGGTCGGCCCCGGCGCGCAGCAGCGCCCGTGCGCGGCGGGTCCCGACGCGCGCCTGGTGCAGCGCCTCCGAGTCGGCGCCGAGGCGCACTCCGGGGTCGTTCCGGAGCAGCTCGCCGTACTGCTCGACGAGGAGCGAGCGGAGCCGGGTCAGCGGCTCGGTCTCGTCCAGCGGCGCGGGCGCCGGAGCGGACGGCAGGACGCGTGCCAGCTTCGGGGTGCCGTCACCGCGGCGGGCACCCGCGCGGCGCAGCTCCTTGCCGATCGCCTTCAGCGCGGTGCCGTCGCCGGCGATCGCCTCGGCCTCGATCTCGGCGAACCTGCTCGCCACTCTCGTCCCGTCGAGGACGTCGACCGAATCGAGCACGACCTCGATCTTCTCGCCGTCGCGCGTGACCACGGAGCCCGCCCGGCGGGTGCGGAGCTTCGCGACCGGCTGCGAGGGCCGCCCCGCCGCGCAGCAGGGCCGGGAGCAGGTCGAGCAGCACGGGCGGAACCCGCGTCGGCCCGCCGGGCTCCTCGAGCTCGAACCGCCCGCCCTCCGACGGGAGCTTGAGCTGCCAGACGCCGACGCGGTTCTCGACGCGTCGGCGAAGCGTGATCCCGGAGGCGAACAGCCGCCCGTCGGCCGTGTCGTGGTACGTGGACGTGAAGACGCGCGGCTCGATCGGCCTGCCGCCGAGGTCGGGAATCGCGAATCCCGGGTCGGCGTCGAACTTGAGCTCCCGTTCGAGGATCCGCTTCACGGTGAGGGGATCGTAGTCGTCTAAGCTCGGCGCGATGCCGAAGGTCCTGATCGTCGAGGACGACGAGGTGATCGCGCAGGGCATGGCCGCCCATCTCGCGTCGGAGGGCTTCGACCCGATCGTGGTCGGCCGCGGCGAGCAGGGGCTGGCGCGGCTGCGGTACGAGCACCCCGACGTCTGCGTGCTCGACCTGATGCTCCCCGAGCGAGACGGCTGGAGCCTGATCGAGACGGCGCGGGCCGAGGGGATCGGGACGCCGATCGTCGTCGTCAGCGCGCGCGGCACCGAGCACGACCGGGTGCACGCGCTCGAGATCGGCGCCGACGACTATCTGGTCAAGCCGTTCTCGATGAAGGAGCTGGTCGCTCGGGTGCGGGTCGCCGTCCGCCGCGGGGTCACCCCGCAGGAGACGCCGCGCGGTGAGGCGATCGAGGTCGAGGAGCTGCGGATCGACCCGCGCGAAGTGCAGGCGTTCGTCGCCGGCGAGAGTGCCGACCTGACGCCGACCGAGTTCCGGCTGCTCTACGCGCTCGCGCTGGAAGGCGGCCGCGTCGTCTCGCGCGACGAGCTGCTCCAGCGGCTGTGGGGCCGCCGCGAGACCCACCGCGACCGCACCGTCGACGTCTTCGTCAAGAAGCTGCGCGAGAAGCTCGACCGGCCGGGCGCCCGGCACACGTTCATCCAGACGCGCTACGGCGTCGGCTACAAGTTCGAGCCGCTGGCCAGGTAGTCACGGATCTGCCGCTCGCCGCGGGTCATCGCCCACGTGTGGTTCGAGCGAAACAGTGGGCGGAGCACCGGCGTCAGGTAGCGGATCAACGGCTTGTTCACCTTCGGCTGCCAGTCGAGCACGGCCTCGGTGCCCTCGTCCGTCTCGGTCAGCTGCCACTCGCCGGTGCCGTCGAAGTCGCCGCTGATCCGCGAGAGGATGCGGCGCGGCTTCTCGGCCTCGAGCACCTCGAGCCCGAAGCGGACCTTGTACGGCAGGTACGCCCTGACCACCAGCGCGTTCTTCCGCCCCGGCGCCGGCTCGCCGGCGGGGCCGGTCGCCTCGCGGACGAACTCGGTCCACCAGCGCGTGTAGCCGGCGACGTCGCCGATCGTCTCGTACACACGGTCGATCGGTGCGGGCACCACCCAGCGGTCGACGAAGCGGTAGGCGGGAGGCATGTCGACAGATCTTCGCGCAGAACCCGGCTGCGGTTCAGTGCGGCAGGCGGCCGGACGCGTCGGTCAGCGCGCGCAGCCGCGCCGCGTGCCGCTTCGTCAGCTGCCCGCGGCGGAGCCGCCACGACCAGTTGCCCTCGGTCGTCCCGGGCATGTTCATCCGCGCCTGGCTGCCGAGGTCGAGGATGTCCTGCGCCTGCGAGATCGCCAGCTCCGCCTTCGACGACAGAGCCGCCTCGATCAGCTCCCAGCCGGGCTCGATGCCGGGCAGCCCGCTCTCGCGGCGGACGCGGCGCGGGAGTGAGCTCCACCAGCCGAGCGCCGTGTCGCAGTCGTGCGTCCCGGTGTAGACGACGCTCCGCTCCACGTGGTTCTCGAGGCGGAACGGGTTGGTCGGCGGGCCGTCGTACGCGAACTGCATCACGACCATCCCGGGGATCTCCAGCTCGTCGCGCAGGCGGAAGACCGGCGGCGTGATCACGCCGAGGTCCTCGGCGACCAGCGGCAGCGGCCCGAGCTCCCGCTCGGCCGCGTCGAACAGCTCCCGGCCGGGGCCTCGCTTGAAGTGGCCGTTCTTCGCGGTCTTGTGGTGCTCCGGAACCGCCCAGTAGGCGACGAAACCGCGGAAGTGGTCGACGCGGGCGGCGTCGACGAGCTGGAACGTCCGCCGGAAGCGCTCGATCCACCAGCGGTACCCCTGCCTGCGCATCGCGCTCCAGTCGTACAGCGGGTTGCCCCAGTGCTGGCCGTACGCGCTCAGCCCGTCCGGCGGGGCGCCGGCGACGAAGCCGTGCGTGAACAGCTCCGGGTGGGCCTCGACGTCGGCGCCGCCCTGCGCGACGTAGATCGGGACGTCGCCGAAGAGCCGGACGTTGCGCTCGGCGGCGTATCGGCGCAGCGCGCTCCACTCGCGGTCGAAGCGCACCTGGTCGGCGATCGCGCCGTGACCCGCGAAGACCGCCCAGTCGGCGATCCAGTAGCGCTCGCGGGCGACGAACGCCTCGAGCTCGTCGGCGGTCACCGGCGCGTTCGGCTTCTCCAGGTAGCCCGCATGCGCGGCGAAGGCGGACGGCGACGCGTACGGCGAACCGGTGCCGTCGGGCGGGGCGAGCGGCAGCAGCGCCCACCACGACTGGCCCGCCTCCGCGAGCCAGTCGACGAAGCGGTACGCCTCGGCGCCGAGCCTCCCGCCGGGGAGCGAGGAGACGTGCAAGCAGGACGCCGCTGGCCCGCCGAATCCGCATACGCTGGACGGTACGTCATGTCGCAACCAACGGGCCGTGCACCACGCATCCAGATCGAGGACGTGCGGCCGCAGATCGACTGCGGCCGCTACCCGGTCAAGCGCTCGACCGGCGACGAGGTCGAGGTCCGGGCGACGATCTTCCGCGACGGGCACGAGTCGCTCGGCGCCGCGATCCTCTACCGCCCACCCGGGTCGGCGACATGGCGGGAGACGCCCCTCACCGCCGCCGGGAACGACCGCTGGACCGGGTCGTTCACGGTCGACGCGCCCGGACGGTGGGAGTTCACGATCCAGGCGTGGGTCGACCGCTTCGAGTCGTTCCGCGAGGAGATCCGCCGCAAGGTCGAGGCGGGCCAGACCGAGCTCGACAGCGAGCTCGCGGAGGGCGCGCTGCTGTTGAAGGTGCTCGAGCTCGACATCGACGCGGCGCTGGCGTCGACCGAGACCGACCGCTCGGAGGCCGCCGGGCTCGTCCGGACGCTGACCGTCGACGTCGACCGCGAGCGCGCCCGGTTCGGGGCCTGGTACGAGCTGTTCCCGCGTTCGTGGGGCGGCTTCGCCGGGGTCGAGCGGGCGTTGCCCGATCTGGCAAGGCTCGGCTTCGACGTCGTCTACCTGCCGCCGATCCACCCGATCGGCCACACGAACCGCAAGGGGAAGAACAACGCGCTCACCGCCGCGCCCGGCGAGCCCGGCAGCCCGTGGGCGATCGGCAGCGAGGACGGCGGGCACACGGCGGTCAACCCGGAGCTCGGCACGCTCGCGGAATTCGACCGTCTGGTCGCCGCCGGCCGCACCCACGGCGTCGAGATCGCGCTCGACTTCGCGATCCAGTGCTCACCCGACCACCCGTGGCTGAAGGAGCACCCGGAGTGGTTCCACCGCCGCCCCGACGGGACGCTCAAGTACGCCGAGAACCCGCCCAAGCGCTACCAGGACATCTACAACGTCAACTTCGACAGCCCGGACCGGGAGGGGCTGTGGGCGGCGCTGCGCGACGTCGTGCTCTTCTGGGTCGGGCACGGCGTGCAGGTGTTCCGCGTCGACAACCCGCACACGAAGCCGCTGCCGTTCTGGGAATGGCTGATCCAGGAGGTGCGCGCGGTCGACCCGGACGTCGTGTTCCTCGCCGAGGCGTTCACGCGACCGGCGATGATGGCGGCGCTGGCGAAGGCGGGCTTCAGCCAGTCGTACAGCTACTTCACCTGGAAGAACACGAAGGCGGAGCTGATCGAGTTCATGACCGACCTGACCCGGACCGAGTTGCCGCAGTTCTTCCGGCCGAACTTCTTCGCGAACACGCCGGACATCCTCCACGAGTACCTCCAGGACGGCGGCCGGCCGGCGTTCGAGGCGCGGCTGGTGCTCGCGGCCACGCTCTCGCCGAGCTACGGGATCTACTCGGGGTTCGAGCGGTGCGAGAACGTGCCGGTTCGCGCGGGCAGCGAGGAGTACCTCGACTCGGAGAAGTACGAGGTGAAGGCGCGCGAAGCTCGACGGGCCGCTGCTTCCGCTCGTCGGAAGGCTGAACGCGATCCGCCGCGAGAACCCGGCGCTGCAGCGCCTCGAGGGATCTGGAGTTCCTCGAGACCGAGAACGAGCAGCTGCTCGCGTACGTTCGCCGCGCCGGGGGCAACACGCTGATCGTGTGCGTGAACCTCGACCCACGCTCGGCGCAGGAGGGCCAGGCCGTCGTCCCGGTCTCCCTGGGGCTTCCGCCCGCCTACGCGGCGACCGAGCTGCTGACCGGGACCGAGTTCCACTGGCGCAGCGGCCGCAACTTCCTCCGTCTCGAGCCGGGCCAGTCGCACGTGCTCCGAACCGAGACGGCATGACCGAGCCCGGGAACTGGTTCGAGTCCGACCCGCAGTGGTTCAAGCGCGCGGTCTTCTACGAGATCCACATCCGCGGGCTTCTTCGACGGCAACGACGACGGCGCCGGCGACTTCCGCGGGCTGACCGAGAAGCTCGACTACCTCCAGTGGCTCGGGATCGACTGCATCTGGCTGCTGCCGATGTACATCTCCCCGCTGAAGGACGGCGGCTACGACATCGCCGACTTCAACCAGATCCACCCCGACTACGGCACGGTCGAGGACTTCCGCTCGTTCGTCGAGGCCGCCCACCAGCGCGGCATGCGCGTGATCGCCGACCTGGTCATGAACCACACGTCGAGCGACCACCCGTGGTTCCAGGAGTCGCGCTCGAGCCCGGACTCGCCGAAGCGCGACTGGTACGTCTGGTCGGACACCGACGACCGCTAGCCCGAGGCGCGGATCATCTTCATCGACACCGAGCCGTCGAACTGGACGTGGGACCCGGTCGCGGGTCAGTACTTCTGGCACCGGTTCTTCGCCCACCAGCCCGACCTGAACTTCGACAACCCCGAGGTGCAGGACGCGATGCTGGACGTCCTCCGCTTCTGGCTCGACCTCGGGATCGACGGGTTCCGCCTCGACGCTGTCCCGTACCTGTACGAGCGCGACGGGACGAACGGCGAGAACCTCCCCGAGACGCACGAGTACCTGAAGCGGGTGCGGGCCGAGGTCGACGCGAACTACCCGGACCGGGTGCTGCTCGCCGAGGCGAACCAGTGGCCGGAGGACGTCGTCGACTACTTCGGCGACGGCGACGAGTGCCACATGGCGTTCCACTTCCCGGTGATGCCGCGCATGTTCATGGCCGTCCGCCGCGAGGAGGCGAAGCCGATCCTCGAGATCCTCGACCGCACCCCCGCGATTCCCGACAACGCGCAGTGGGGACTGTTCCTGCGCAACCACGACGAGCTGACCCTCGAGATGGTCACCGACGACGAGCGCGACTACATGTACATGGAGTACGCCAAGGACCCGCGGATGAAGCTGAACCTCGGCATCCGCCGCCGGCTGGCGCCGCTGCTCGACAACGGCCGCGACGACATCGAGCTGCTCCACGCAATTCTGTTCAGCCTTCCCGGGGCGCCGGTGCTCTACTACGGAGACGAGATCGGCATGGGCGACAACGTGTACCTCGGTGACCGGGACGGCGTCCGCACGCCGATGCAGTGGACGGGCGACCGGAACGGCGGCTTCTCGCGCGCCGACTTTGCGCAGCTCTACCTGCCGCCGCTGATGGATCCCGTGTACGGCTTCCAGGCGGTGAACGTCGAGGCGCAGCTACGCACGCCGACGTCGCTGCTGCGCTGGCTGCACCGGTTCATCGCGCTGCGCAAGGAGCATCCGGTGTTCGGGCTCGGCACCTACGAGCCCCTGCGGCCCGAGAACCCTCGGATCTTCGCGCACATCCGCCGGTACGAGGACGACGTCGTCCTCTGCGTCCACAACCTCGCCCGCTCGGCGCAGGCGGTGGAGCTCGACCTCTCCGAGTTCGACGGCTGGATCCCGGAGGAGATGCTCGGGCGCTCGGCCTTCCCGCCCATCGGCGAGCTGCCGTACCTGCTCACGCTCGCGCCGCGCGGGTGGTTCTGGTTCCAGCTGCGGAAGGATGCCGCGTGACGAAGCCGTCCGAGCTGACCGAGGAACGGCTCGTCGAGTACGTCGCCGCCCAGCGCTGGTACGGGTCGAAGGGCCGTGAGGTCGCGCACGCGGCGGTCGTCGACTGCGCCGAGCTGCCCGGAGCGGTGATCGCGCTCGTCGAGGTGCGCTTCCCCGAGGGAACGCACGACACGTACCAGCTCGTCGCCGGCGAGGAGCTCGACGGCCTTGCCGAGCCGGCTGTCGCACGGGGGCTCGCCGAGCTGATCGGGACAGGGACGTCGCACCCGACGCTCGGCGGCGGAACACTCGAGTTCGGGGCGGTCGGCGACGTCGGCGCCGGATTCGCCGCGTCGCGGGTGATCGAGAGCGAGCAGTCGAACAGTTCCGTCGTCTTCGACGAGCGGCTGATCCTCAAGGTCTACCGCCGGCTCGAGGCCGGGATCAACCCCGAGCTCGAGATGCTGCGCTTCCTCGATGAGCAGGGCTTCCCGAACATCGCGCCGCTGCGCGGCTGGTACGCGTACCGCGGGCGGCCGACCGAGTCCACGCTTGGGGTGCTCCAGGCGTTCGTCCCGGACGCGCTCGACGGCTGGGAGCTGGCGCTCGACGAGCTGGCCGATGCACCCGACCGGTTCCTCGACCGCCTGCGCCGTCTCGGCGAGGTGACGGGCGCGATGCACACCGCGCTCGCCGCCGAGACGGACGATCCGAGCTTCGCCAGCGAGGAGCCGAGCCCCGAGGCGCTCGGGCTGCTGACCGCCACGATCGACGAGGAGATCGAGCGCGTCTTCCTCGACCTCCCGGACGACGTCGACGCGCTGGAGCCGATCCGGCTGCGCGGCGAGGAGATCCGTGAGCGGCTCCGGCATCGCACCCACGCGGGCGCCGCGGGGCGGATCGTGCGCGGCCACGGCGACTTCCACCTGGGGCAGACCCTCTGGGCGGACGACGACTGGGTGATCCTCGACTTCGAGGGCGAGCCCGCGCGGTCGTTGCCCGAGCGCCGCCGGAAGCGCTCGCCGCTTCGCGATGTCGCCGGGATGCTTCGCTCGTTCGCGTACGCCGCGACCGCAGTCGACCTCCTGCGCGGCGGCGGCGCGCCCGACGATTGGGAGGAGCGCGCCCGCGCGGAGTTTCTCGAGGGGTACCTCGGGACGGTCGACCCGGAGATCGTTCCACCCGGGCCGGAGGCGTTCGAGCGGCTGCTGTCGGTCTTCGAGCTCGAGAAGGCCGTGTACGAGCTCCGCTACGAGCTGAGCATGCGCCCGGACTGGGTGCCGATCCCGGTCGCGGGGATCCAGCGCATCCTCGAGGAAGAGCCCGTCACGACGTGACGCCGACGTACGAGCTCGCTGACCCCCACGCGTACCTCGGCGCCCACGCCGCGAAGGGCGGGGTCGTCGTCCGGGCCTACCGGCCCGACGCCGAGTCGGTGCGCGTGCTCCCGATGGGCGTGGAGCTGAAGCGGAAGCGCGGCGACGGTGTGTTCGAGGGCGTGATCGAGGGCGCGAGCCTGCCGCTCGACTACGAGCTCGAGGTCGCCTATCCCGCGGGCGACTCGTACGTGCTGCGCGACCCGTACTCGTTCCTGCCCACGATCGGCGAGCTCGACGTGCACCTCGCCGGCGAGGGGCGGCACGAGGAGCTGTACGAGCAGCTGGGCGCGCACGTCCGCGAGGTGGAGGGCGTCGCCGGCGTCGCGTTCGCGGTCTGGGCGCCGAACGCCGGGTCGGTCAGCGTTGTCGGCGACTTCAACGCCTGGGACGGCCGGCTGCACCCGATGCGCACGCTCGGCGCCTCCGGCATCTGGGAGCTGTTCGTCCCCGATGTCCCGGCCGGATCGCGCTACAAGTTCGAGCTCCGGACGCAGACCGGGAAGCTGCGGCTGAAGGCCGACCCGTACGAGGCGGCGTCGGAGCTCCCGCCGAAGAACGCCTCCGTCGTCGTCGACTCGAGGTACGAGTGGCAGGACGGAGAGTGGGTCGCGGCCCGGGTGAGCCAGCTCGACCGGCCGGTGTCGATCTACGAGGTGCATCTCGGCTCCTGGCGGCGGAACGCACTGCAGGGCAACCGGCCGCTGACGTACGGCGAGCTCGCCGAGGAGCTCGCCGAGTACGTCACCGACATGGGCTTCACGCACGTCGAGCTGATGCCGGTGATGGAGCACCCGTACGCGCCGTCGTGGGGGTACCAGGTGACCGGGTACTTCGCGCCGACGTCACGGTTCGGCACGCCCGACGACTTCCGCGCCTTCGTCGACCGGCTGCACCGCGCTGGGATCGGCGTGATCCTCGACTGGGTGCCGGCGCACTTCCCGAAGGACGACTGGGCGCTCGCCCGGTTCGACGGGACCGCCCTGTACGAGCACGAGGACCCGCGCCGTGCCGAGCATCCCGACTGGGGCACGCTCGTCTTCAACACCGGGCGCAACGAGGTGCGCAACTTCCTGCTCGCCAGCGCGCTCTACTGGCTGCGCGAGCACCATGCGGACGGCCTGCGCGTCGACGCGGTCGCCTCGATGCTGTACCTCGACTACTCGCGCAAGGACGGCGAGTGGGTGCCGAACATCCACGGCGGCAACGAGGACCTCGACGCGATCGCCTTCCTGAAGGAGTTGAACGCCGTCGCCCACGCCCTCGAGCCCGGGGTGCTGATGGCGGCGGAGGAGTCGACGGCGTGGCCGGGCGTCTCGCGGCCGGTCGACCAGGGGGGGCTCGGCTTCGGGCTGAAGTGGAACATGGGGTGGATGCACGACACGCTCGCGTACCTCGCGCGCGACCCGATCCACCGTCGTTTCCACCACGACCAGCTCACCTTCAGCCTGATCTATGCGTTCTCGGAGAACTTCGTCCTGCCGCTCTCGCACGACGAGGTCGTCCACGGGAAGGGCTCGCTGCTCGCGAAGATGCCCGGCGACCCGTGGCAGCGCTTCGCGAACCTGCGCGCGCTGTACGGGTACATGTGGGCGCACCCCGGCAAGAAGCTGCTGTTCATGGGCGGCGAGATCGGCCAGGAGCGCGAGTGGGACGACGACGGCTCGGTCGACTGGCACCTGCTCGAGCGGCCCGAGCACGCCGGGCTCCAGGAGCTCGTCCGCGACCTCAACCTGCGCTACCGCGAGCAGCCGGCGCTCTGGGAGGTCGACTTCGACCCGGCCGGCTTCCGCTGGCTGGAGGCGAACGACGCGGATGCGAACGTGATCGCGTTCGCCCGCATCGCCGCCGACGGGGAGCGCTCCGTCGTCTGCGTCTGCAACTTCGCGCCGGTGCCGCGCCCCTGCTACCGCGTCGGCCTGCCCGCAGGCGGCCCGTGGAGCGAGGTGCTGAACACCGACGAGGAACGGTACGGCGGCGGCGGGATCGTCAACGCCGGCGTGATCGTCGCGGAGACGCAGGCGTGGCACGACCAGCCGTTCTCCGCCGAGGTGACGCTGCCGCCCCTCGGCGTCGTCTGGCTCGCGCCCGCGTAGGCCATGTCCCTTCGGGACATGGCCGGGGTCTGACCCCGTTCGTTACCGAAGTGCGCCGAGAGTGGAACTTCTTCGCGCCCGGGTTACGGGTAGATCGTCGTGCTGCGCCCGCCGGAGATCCGGAACACCGTGCCGTCCTGGGAGACGCCGACGATCCGGTGCCGCGAGTCGAACGCGATCGGCCCGGGCTGGAAGGCATCGGCGACCTTCGTCACCGGACCGTCCGGCCACAGGCGGGCGATCCGGTTCGCGCCGAGCTCGCTGACGAACCAGCCGCCGCCGGCGGCCGGTAGCTCGAAGCCGGGGTACGCGAGCCCGGTGGCGAGCACATCGATCTTCTTCGTCGCGGGGTCGAACTTCAGCACGCGGCCGGCGTACGACTCGCCCAGGATCAGGCCGCCGTCCGGGGCGACCTGGATGCCGTGCACCCCGCGGAGCCCCTCGGCGAGCACCGTGCGCGTTCCGCCGCGCAGCAGCACGAGCGTCGTCTCCTCGTGCCCCGGGACGTTCTCGCTGCCGTAGAGGCCGCCGCCGGGGGCGAGGGCGATCCCGAGCAGGTACGAGCGGGCGGTGAGGTAGGGCGTGACCTTCCCGGTGCGCGGCGCGATCGCCAGTACCTTCGCGCGCGAGGTGACGAGGATGCGGCCGTCCGGCAGGAGCGCGAGGTCCCGGGCATCCGGAACGCGGGCGACCCGCCGGGCCGAGCGCTTCGTCGGGTCGATGTCGTAGACGGCTCCGGCGGGGAGGTCACTGACGACGAGGTGGCCGTTCGCGAGCGGGAGCACGTCGTACGGCTGCTGGAGCGTCGGGCGGGCTCCGCTCGCCGGCACGGCGCCCACGGCCGGGAGCAGCAGGGCGAGGACCACGATCCGGCGCACGCGCGGGGCCATGCCCCCTGAGACGTCGTGCGTCGGCCGGCGTTAGCGCCGGTCCTGCTGGAATGGGCCGGTGCGTCTCTTCAACCGTTTCTTCCGCCTGATCTGGGGCGGCGACGTCGATCTGGCCCTGCGGCCGGTGCTCGCCGTGTCGCTGGTCGGCTCGGCCGCGTTCTCGGCCGGCTGGTCGTTCGTCGGCATCTGGGCGATCGACGAGCTCGGTGCGACGAAGAGCCAGCTCGGCTTCGCCTTCCTCTGCGCGGCGCTCGTCGGGATCGTCACCGGCTACCTCGGCGGGCATTTCTCCGACCACGTCGGGCGCAAGCCGATGATCCTCCTCGGCTGGGTGACGCTCGCGCTGACCTTCGTCGGCTACGGCTTCGCCGGGCACAGCATCTTCTTCGGGCTGGCGCTGATGTCGGCGGCGTCGATCGGCGGCTCGATCGGCGGCGGCGCTGACACGGCGATGGTCGCCGATCTCGTTCCACAGGAGCGGATCGAGGCTGCCTACGCGTCCGTGCGCGTCGCGTCGAACCTCGGCGTCACTCTCGGCCCGCCGATCGGCGGACTGCTGCTGATCGGCCGCAACTGGTCGTTCTTCTTCTTCGGCATCGCCGTGCTGAGCGCCTGCGCGATCGTGATTGCGATCCGCTACCTGCCGCGGACCGGCGCGTATGCGCCCGACGCGCCTCCGACGCGCGGCTCGTTCGGCGTGATCCGCCGCGATCACGCGTTCCTGCTGTTCCTGCTCTCCGGGGCGCTCGCGTACCTCGTCTACGTCGCGATCGAGACGGTGCTGCCGGTCTCGGCCGTGCACACGCACGGGATCTCGCCGGCGCTCTGGGGCGTGATCGTCATCCTCAACCCGCTGCTCGTCACGATCTTCCAGCTGCGCGTGACCCGGCGGACGGCGGGGTTCGCGCCGGGGCCGAAGCTCGTCACGGCGATGCTGCTGATGGGCAGCTCGTTCCTGCTCCTGATCGTCAGTGGCTCGCCCGCGATGTTCGCCGTCGTGATCCTGATCTTCGTGACCGGCGAGATGCTCTGGGTGCCCGTGTCGCAGGCGATCGTCGCCGGGCTTGCGCCCGAGGACGTCCGCGGCGCGTACATGGGCGCGTTCGGCAGCACGGCATCGATCGGCTTCGCGCTCGGGCCGTTCGTCGCCTTCCAGCTGAGCGACAACCACGGCGACAACGCCGCCTGGTTGTTCTTTGCAGCCGTGTCCGTCCTCGCCGCCGTGATCGGCGCCGCCGCCGTCCGCGCGGCCGGTGCACGCGGCCGCGGCGAGCCGCTTCCCTCGGTGGGGATGTGAACAACCATCTAGGAGCGATCCCACGCCCGGACGGGAGCACCGAGTTCCGTGTCTGGGCGCCCGCCGCCGGGCGCGTCGACGTCCGCGTCGGCGGCGAGACCCACCCGCTGGCCCCGGAGGGTGGCGGGATGCACGCCGCCGTTGTCCGCGCGGGCGCGGGCGACGACTACACGTACGTCCTCGACGGCTCGCTCGAGCTGCCCGACCCGTGCTCGCGCTCGCAGCCCGAGGGCCTGCTCGGCCCGTCGCGCATCGTCGACATCCCGCCGGCCGTCCGCCGGGGGCTCTCGCTCGACGAGCTGGTCGTCTACGAGCTCCATGTCGGCGCGTTCTCGGAAGACGGGACGTTCGACGGCGCGATCCCGCATCTGGCGGCGCTCTGCGAGCTCGGCGTCACCGCGATCGAGCTGATGCCGGTCGCGACGTTCCCGGGCGAGCACGGCTGGGGCTACGACGGCGTCTACCTCTACGCGCCGCACCCGGCCTACGGCGGCCCGGCCGGGCTCTCCCGCCTCGTCGAGGCGGCCCACCGAGAGGGCCTCGGCGTGATCATGGACGTCGTCTACAACCACATCGGACCGGGTGCCCAGGCGGTTACCGCGTTCGGGCCGTACCTGACCGCCGAGCACAGCACCTGGTGGGGCGACGGCGTCGATTTCTCGCACACGGGCGTCCGCGAGTGGGCGATCCAGAACGCGCTCCAGTGGGTGACCGACTACGGGATCGACGGGCTGCGGGTGGACGCGACCCACGCGATCTGCGACGGCTCGCCACGGCACGTGCTCGCCGAGCTCGCCGACCGCGTGCACGCGACCGCGCCGCGGGCGCTCGTCATCTCCGAGACCTTCCCCGAGGACGCGCGACCGCTGGGCGAGTGGGGTCACGACGCGCGCTGGGACGACGGCCTGCACCACGCGCTCCACGCGCTGCTGACGGGCGAGCGTGAGGGGTATTACGCGCGGTTCGGGACGATCGCGGACGTCGCCCGCGAGCTCGGCGGCGCCGGGGCGACGCGGGTGGTGTGCGCGCAGAACCACGACCAGATCGGCAACCGCGCGCTCGGCGACCGCCTGGCGCCGCAGTTGCTCCATCTTGCGTCCTCGATCGTCCTCTTCTCCGCACAGACGCCGCTGCTGTTCATGGGCGAGGAGTACGGCGAAGCCGGCCCCTTCCGGTTCTTCTGCGACCACATCGACCCGGTCGTCGCCGAGGCGACGCGCGAGGGGCGGAAGCGCGAGTTCGCCGCCTATTCAGGGTTCGCCGGCGACGACGTCCCCGACCCACAGGATCCGGCGACGTTCGCGGCGTCGAAGCTGTCCCGCCGCGAGTCGGCCGGTGTGCGTGACCGGTACCGCAGGCTGCTGGCGTTGCGGCGTACGCTGCCGCGCGAGGTGAAGGTGGAGACCGACGGCAATGTGCTGACGATGCGGCGCGGCAATGCCTCGCTCGTCGTCGACTTCGACGCGAAGACGGCGGAGCTGCACGCGTGAGGGTCTGGCCCGGAGAGCCGTTTCCGCTCGGCCCCTGGTGGGACGGCGAGGGGACGAACTTCTCGATCTTCTCGGAGAACGCCGAGCGGGTCGAGCTGTGCCTGTTCGACGAGCACGACCACGAGACGCGCGTCCCGCTCGCCGAGCGCACGGCGTTCAACTGGCACGGGTACCTCCCGGACGTCGGCCCGGGCCAGCGCTACGCCTACCGCGTCCACGGGCCGTGGGCGCCCGAGCGGGGCCACCGCTTCAACGCGGCGAAGCTGCTGATCGACCCCTACGCCAAGGCGATCGAGGGCGCCGTCCGCTTCGACGCCGCGCGCACGCTCCCGTACGTCCCGGGCGGAGAGAACGCCGACCTGAAGGCAGACGGCACCGACGACGCCGCGGCGATCCCGAAGTGCGTCGTGATCGACCCGGCGTTCGACTGGGAAGGCGACACCCTGCTCCGCACCCCGTGGCACGAGACCGTGATCTACGAGGTGCACGTGAAGGGCTTCACGCAGCGGCACCCCGGCGTTCGCGAGGACCTGCGCGGCACGTACGCAGGGCTCGCGTCGGAGGAGGCGATCGCGCATCTCCGCTCGCTCGGCGTGACCGCGGTCGAGCTCCTGCCCATCCACCACATCGCCGACGAGCAGTACCTGGTCGAGCGCGGGCTCTCGAACTACTGGGGGTACAGCTCGATCGGTTACCTGGCGCCCCACGCGCTCTACGCGGCGACCGGGGTGCACGGCGACCAGGTGCGTGAGTTCAAGGGGATGGTCAAGGCGCTGCACCGCGCAGGCATCGAGGTGATCCTCGACGTCGTCTACAACCACACCGCCGAGGGCAACCACCTCGGCCCGATGCTCGGCTTCAAGGGCGTCGACAACGCGTCGTACTACCGGCTGATGCCGGACGAGCGGCGCTTCTACATGGACTTCACCGGCACCGGCAACTCGCTGAACCCCGTGCACCCGAGCGTCCTGCGGCTGATCATGGACTCGCTCCGCTACTTCGTGATCGACTGCCACGTCGACGGGTTCCGCTTCGACCTCGCCTCGGCGCTCGCGCGCGAGTTCTACGACGTCGACCGCCTCTCCGCGTTCTTCGACACGATCCACCAGGACCCGGTGCTCTCGCAGGTGAAGCTGATCGCCGAGCCGTGGGACGTCGGGCCCGGCGGCTACCAGGTCGGGAACTTCCCGATCCTCTGGGGCGAGTGGAACGGCGTCTACCGCGACACCGTCCGCGACTTCTGGCGGGGCGGGTCGAGCGTCGCCGAGCTCGCGCAGCGGTTCACCGGGTCGAGCGACCTGTACCAGTCCGACGGCCGCAGCCCGTTCGCGTCGATCAACTTCGTCACCGCGCACGACGGCTTCACGCTCGCCGACCTCGTCTCGTACGAGCAGAAGCACAACGAGGCCAACCTCGAGGACGGCCGCGACGGCACCGACGACAACCGCAGCTGGAACTGCGGCGCCGAGGGGCCGACCGACGACCCCGGCGTCGTCGCCCTCCGCGACCGGCAGGTGCGCAACTTCCTGACCACGCTCTTCCTCTCGCAGGGCGTGCCGATGCTGCTCGGCGGCGACGAGCTCGGCCGGACACAGCAGGGGAACAACAACGCGTACTGCCAGGACAACGAGATCAGCTGGTTCGACTGGGAGAACGCGGACGCGGGGAAGCTCGAGTTCACCCACCGGCTGATCCGGCTGCGCGAGGCGCACCACGTCTTCCGGCGGGCGCACTTCCTCACCGGCGAGTCGCAGCTGGGATCGGGGCTGCCGGACAGCTGGTGGTTCCGCACCGACGGCCGGAAGATGACGCGCCGGGACTGGGGCGACACCTCACTGCGCACGGTCGGGTTGTTCCTGAACGGCGGCGAGATCCCGGACCGGACGCGCGAGGGCGATCAGGTCGCCGACGACTCGTTCGTGGTGCTCTTCAACTCGCACTCCGAGCCGGCGACCTTCGTGCTCCCGCCCCGCCGGTTCGGGCCGCGCTGGCGGCTCGACCTCTCGACCGCCGAGCCGGAGGCCGCCGGAGGCGAGCGGTCGTGGCCGGCGCGCGCGGAAGTGCCCGTCGAGGCGCACTCGATCGCCCTGCTGCGCCGCGTCTCCTAGGTAGGTGCGTCTAGCATCACCCGGTGCTCATCTGCGCAGGCTGCCGGCAGGAAAACCCAGATGACGCGCGGTTCTGCAACGGCTGCGGAGCGGAGCTGTCCCGGCCGGAGCAGCGCCGCGACGTCCGGAAGACCGTGACCGTCGTGTTCTGCGACGTGACGGGGTCGACGGCGCTCGGAGAGCAACTCGATCCGGAGGCGATGCGACGCACGATGGGTCGCTACTTCGAGGAGATCCGTCTGATCCTCGAGCGCCACGGCGGGACGGTGGAGAAATTCATCGGCGACGCGGTGATGGCGGTCTTCGGAATCCCGGTCGCGCACGAGGACGACGCCCTTCGTGCGGTGCGGGCCGTGGCCGAGATCAGAGATCGGCTGGTCGCGCTCGGAGAGGAGCTTTCCCTGTCGCTGTCCTTCAGGACGGGCGTGAACACGGGGCAGGTCGTGGCCGGAGACGGCGAGACGCTCATCACGGGAGATGCGGTCAACGTGGCGGCTCGCCTCGAGCAGGCGGCGGCGTCGGGCTCGATCCTGATCGGAGGCGGCACACTCGCGCTCGTCCGCGATGCAGTCACCGTTGAGCCCGTCGAGCCGCTGGAGCTGAAGGGGAAGCTCGAGCCGGTCCCGGCGTTCCGTCTCGTGTCCGTGGATGCGACGGCAGACGCGTTCCTACGGCGGCTCGACTCTCCGATCGTCGGGCGAGTGCGTGAACTCGAGCGGCTCCGGGGCGACTTCGACCTGGTGGTGTCGGAGCGGGCGTGCCACCTGTTCACGCTGCTCGGGTCGGCGGGCGTTGGCAAGTCACGCCTGGTCGCGGAGTTCCTCGCGAGCGCCGGCGGTACGGCGGACGTGCTGCGCGCACGCTGCCTGCACTACGGCGACGACATCACCTACTGGCCGCTCGTCGAGATGTTGATCGCGATCGGAGTCGAGCCGGACACCGTCATCGGCAGCTCGCCGGCCGAGACCCAGCTCACCTTCCGCAAGCTGCTCGAAGCGCGTGCGGCCGAGCGCCCTCAGATCGTCGTGCTCGACGACATTCAGTGGGCGGAGCCGGTCTTCCTCGACCTGATCGAGCACGTCGCCGACTGGTCGCGGGACGCGCCGATCTTCCTGCTCTGCGTCGCGCGCCCTGATCTCCTCGAAGAGCGGCCGGCCTGGAGCGGGGGGAAGTTGAACGCGACCACCATCCTCCTCGAGCCACTGCCTACCGCCGTCTGCGAATCGCTGCTCGGCACGCTGGCGGCCCACCTCGACCTCGCGGCGGCGACCTGCGAGCGGATCCTCGCGGCAGCAGACGGCAACCCGCTCTTCCTGGAGGAGATGGTCGCCATGCTCGACGAGAGCGACGGGCTCGACCAGATCGTCGTCCCGCCGACGATCCAGGCGCTGCTGCAGGCGCGCCTCGACGGCCTCGACGCCGGGGAGCGGGACGTGATCGGACGCGGGGCCGTCGAGGGCCAGGTCTTCCACCGTGGCGTGGTGCAGGAGTTGGCGCCGGACTCCGGACGCGACGACGTTCCCGCTCGCCTGTTGACCCTCGTGCGCAAGGACGTGATCCGGCCGGAGCACTCGGCCTTCGCCGACGACGATGCATTCCGCTTCCGACACCTGCTGATCCGAGACGCTGCCTACGACGCGCTGCCGAAGGAGACCCGCGCCGACCTGCACGAGCGTTTTGCCGGTTGGCTGGACGTGCACGTCGCGCTGGTCGAGCAGGACGAGATCGTCGGCTACCACCTCGAGCACGCCCACCGCAACCGGGCAGAGCTCGATCGCGCCGACCCGCGGCTGGAAGGGCTCGCCCGACGCGCGGCCACGAGGCTTGCCACCGCCGCCGACACGGCGGAGCTCCGCGGCGACACTGGCGCGAGGTGCGGCCTGGTCGGGCGGGCGATCGCACTGCTGCCCGAGGGCGATCCCCAGCGGCTCGAGCTGATGGTCGGGCTCGCCGTCCCGTTCAACATCGTCGGCCGCCAGGCCGAGTCGCGTGCCTTCGAGCGGGAGCTCCTGGCGTCGCCCGACGAGCGCCATCACGCCTTTGGCCTCCTCGCACAGCTGTCCAACGACGCGTACGGCGAGGACTGGCGTTCCGAGCGAAGCAAGGCCAACGCTGCCGCGGCCCGGGAGGTGTTCACCCGTCTCGGCGACGACCTCGGACTGGCATGGGTCGAACGCGGCGAGTGGGGCCTGCACTGGCTGGCCTGCCGCTCGACCGAGGCTGCCGCCGCCGCCGCGCGTGCAGAAGTCCATGCGCGGGCGGCGGGCGACACCATCCTCGCTGCGGAGATGCGACAGACCGCCCAGAGGACAGTCGGCTACGGCCCCGTCCACGTCGACGAGGAGTTGGCTGTGGCACGGACGATGCTGGCCGAGGCGAACGGAGCCGTCGCCCGCGCCTTCGCTCAGAGGGCCTTCGGGAGGGCGCTTGCAATCCACGGCGAGTTCGAGGAGGCGCGTGAGAACACCTACGCGGGGAACGCGACCGCGCGCGAGTCGGGCCAGGTCGTCAACGCGGCCGCGGGCGCCATGATGACCGCTTTCGTCGAGGTCAGGGCCGGCGCTCCGGGCGTCGCGGAAGCCGTGCTTCGCGAGGGGATCGAGGAGCTCGACCACCTGGAGCAGATCAGCTACCGCGGAACCCTGGCACTCCAGCTGGCCGGTCTGCTCGCACATCGCGGCGAGTACGAGGAGGCGCTGCAGTGGTGCAGGGAGGTGCGCTCCTCCATCCGCGACGAGGATCTCACCGACGTCATCAGCGTGGATGGAATCGAGGGTTTTCTCGTCGCCCAGGGCGGCGCGCACGCCGAAGGCGAAGCGCTCACTCGCCGCGCCGTCGACCTCGCTGCCGAGATCGACTTCTACAACTTCAAGGGACGTGCCTACGAGTGGCACGCGAGGACTCTGGCGATTGCCGGCAAGCCGGAGGAGGCACGGGAGGCCGCGGCGGCGGCGCTTGCGATCTACGAGTCGAAGGGCGACGTGTCGGCAACCGCGTGGGCGCGCGAGCTGCTCAACTCGCTGAACGCCTGATCAGGCCGGTGTGCCCCAGGATCTCCCCGATGAACGCCGCCTTGGCCGCGGTGTACCCCTCACGGTCGTGCTCGAAGCGAACCGCCAGGTCGCGCTTGAGCTCGGCATAGGCATCGAGGTCGTCGGGGTGCGAGCGGAGGTGGTCGCGGAACGCGAGCTCCTCGCGGAACCGCTGCGAGCCCGTCGGAACGAGGTGGAGATGGTGCGTCCGCCGGCTCGGGTCCGGCTTGCAGAACCAGTGCATCTCCTCCGGCCGATAGGGCGCGTACACGTAGTCGAGCCGTGCGAGAGGCTCGAAGCACGCACGCGACGACTCGAGGTCGTGCACGCCCACCAGGATGTCGATCACGGGCTTGGCGGCGAGGCCGGGAACCGACGTGCTGCCGACGTGGTGGATGCCTCCGGTCACCGCGCTCCCGATCGCCGTCTGGATTGCGATCCGCTCCTGTTCGAAGCGCGCCGGCCAGCCCGGGTCGTAGGGCACCACCCGTACGGCCTCCTCACGACGGTCGCTCATCCTCATCCGAGTCAACCACAGGGAGCGGCTCCGTGGCTTCCCCGATGGCCGCGCACCGGGCCGGTGCGACCCTGTGGCCAACGCGGAAAGGAGTCGAGATGACGGGCACGATCCTGGTTGCCTACGCGTCCAGATACGGCTCGACCCGGGAGGTCGCGGAGTCGATCGCCGGGACGCTGCGCGAGAAAGAGCTGCGCGTCGACGTGCGCGCGGCCGCCGAGGTCGACGACCTCGACGGGTACTCCGGCGTCGTCCTCGGCGGCGGGATCTACATCGGACACTGGCACCGCGAGGCCCGCGGGTTCGTCCGGCACTTCGAGGACGAGCTCTGCGAGTTGCCGGTCGCAGTGTTCGCCCTCGGCCCGGTCGACGACGTCGCCGAGCATTGCGCGGATTCCGAGAAGCAGTTCCGTTCTACGGTCGGGAAGCTGCCGTTCGAGCCGATCGCCTCGGCGGTCTTCGGCGGAGCGATCGACCCGAGCAAGCTGCACTTCCCGTTCAACCGCATGCCCGCGGCCGATGTCCGCGACTGGGACGAGATCCGCGCGTGGGCGCTGGACCTCACCGATGCGCTGGCGATGGTGCCGGCCTAGCGGGTGGGCGGCCGCAGGACCGCGAACTGATCGGTGATCTCGAGGTCGGCCGACCGGAACCGGAAGACCTCGGCCGGGCGGCCGCCCGTGCGGCCCGACGGGCGCCGGTCGCCCGTCGGCTCGAGCACGCCGCGGCGGAGCAGCACGCGCTGGAGGTTCGTCGCCGAGACCTCGTGGCCGAGGGCTGCGGCGTAGAGATCACGGAGCTCCGAGATCGTGAACGTCTCGGGGGCGAGCGCGAAGCCCAGGTTGGTGTACGACAGCTTCCCGCGCAGGCGGTCGCGGGCGGCGAGTGCGAACGAGCCGTGGTCGAACGCGGTCGCCGGCAGCCGGTCGACGGGCTGCCAGGACGTGTCGTCCGGGACGGCCGGGTCGATGCCTGCGCGCACGAGCCCGAGGTAGGCGGTGGTCACGCGGCCGCTGCGCGGGTCGGCGTGTGTCTCCAGCTGCTCGAGGTGGGACAGCTCCCGAACGTCGACCTTGGCCGCCAGATGGCGACGGATCGAGCGCTCGAGCGTCTCGTCGCCGAGCGCGCCGCCGGGCAGCGCCCAGCGGCCGGTGAACGGCGCGAGGGCGCGGCGCCAGAGCAGCACCTGGAGCGTGCCCTCGCGAACCTGCAGCACGACCGCGACGGTCTCGTGCGCGTGCGTGGTAGGCTGCGGCAGAGGTTTTCGATCCATAGGCGTAAACTAGCGGAGGATGACGATGCAGCGGGTGATCATGGTGGTGGCAGTGGCGGCTCTGGTCGCGGTGGCCTCGGCGGGAGCCGGAGTCGAGAAGCCGGCGAAGACGGTGAGGATCGGCATGGTCACCGACGTCGGCGGCCTGAACGACCACGGCTTCAACCACCTCGCTTACGTCGGGCTCCAGCAGGCGCAGAAGCAACTGGGCGTCAAGTTCCAGGTTGCCGAGTCGCGCTCGCCCGCCGACTACATCCCGAATCTCGCGTCGTTCGCCCGGCAGGGCTACGACCTCGTTCTCGGCGTCGGCTACACGGAGATCGGCGCGATGGGAGCCGTCGCCAAGCGCTTCCCGAACACGCGGTTCGCGATCGTCGATGTCGCCAACGGGGATCTCGCGGGCAAGCCGAAGAACGTGCGCGGCCTGCTCTTTCGCGAGGAGCAGGTCGGCTACCTCGCCGGCTATCTCGCCGGGCTCGAGGCGAAGCGGCTGCCCGGGAAGGACGTCGTCAGCTCCGTCGCCGGCCAGAAGCAGCCGCCGGTCGACCGGTTCGTCGCCGGCTACCAGGCTGGCGCGAAAAAGGCCGATCCGAAGGTGACCGCGATCAACGGCTATTCGCAGGACTTCAACGACCAGGCGAAGTGCAAGGCGATCGCCCTGAACCAGATCGCCGCCGGGTCGATCGCCGTCTTCCAGGTCGCCGGTGGGTGTGGGCTCGGCGCACTCGACGCGGCCAGGGAGCAGCACGTCTGGGGAATCGGCGTCGACGCCGACCAGTCGTTCCTCGGCCCCCACGTGCTCACGAGCGCGACCAAGCGCATCGACCGCGCCGTGTTCCTCGCGGTCAAGGACGTCCTGGACGGCACGTTCCGCGGCGGCAACGCCGTGTACGGCCTCGCCCAGCAAGGCGTCGGGCTCGGGAAGATCAGCCCGAAGGTGCCGAAGAGCGAGGTCGCAGCGGTGAACCGGATCAGGGCGCAGCTCGTGTCCGGAGCGATCATCGCGCCGCGCACGATCACCGGCGGCTAGCCCAGGCGGACGATGCCGTCCTCGGCCATGGCCTCGATCTCCGAGGCCGAGTAGCCGGCCTCGGACAGCACCTCCGCCGAGTGCGCACCGAGCGCGGGCGGAGGTGACGAGTACGCCGGCCGTTCGCCGTCGACGCTGAACGAGGGGCCGACGGCCGTGTAGCCGTCGAGCTCCTGGAGGATCCTGAGCTCCCTCGTCTGCTCGTGATCCGCGGCCTGGCCGACGTCGTGCACCGGCGCGTGCGGGACGCCCACCCGGCGGAGCCGCTCGAGCCACGTCGTGGTCGTCTCGCGCTCGAACAGCGGCGCGATCACGTCGTCGAGCTCGGCTCGGCGGGCGACCCGCTCGGGGTTCGTCGCGTAGCGGGGGTCGTCGGCAAGCTCGGGCCGGCCGAGCTCGGCCGCCAGCGCGGCGAAGAGCCGGTCGTTGCCGGCGGCGATCATCAGCTCGCCGTCGGCGGTCTTGTAGACGCGGTACGGCGCGATCGAGGAGAACGACGATCCCCATCGCCCGGGCACCTCGCCGGTCGCGAGGTAGCCGCCGATCTGGTACGAGACGAGTCCCAGCGCGGTCTCGAACAGCGAGACGTCGATCGTCCGACCCTCGCCCGTCCGCTCGCGCTCGTGCAGGGCGGCGAGGATCGAGAACGCCGCCCACATGCCGGTGCCCTGGTCGATGAGCGAGACGCCCACGCGCACCGGAGGGCGATCGGGCTCGCCCGTGACGCTGAGGATCCCGCCGGCCGCCTGGGCAAGCGGGTCGTAGCCCGGGAACGACCGCCATGGGCCCCTGGAGCCGAACGCCCAGATCGAGCAGTAGACCAGTCGCGGGTTCAGAGGCCGGAGCGCATCGGGGCCGAGCCCGCGCTCCTCGGCCAGCCCGGGACGGAGGCTCTGGACGAAGACGTCGGCCTGGGCGGCCAGCCGCTCGACCACCTCCACTCCGCGCCGCAGATCGAGCGCGAGCGACCGCTTGCCCGCGTTCATCGCCATGAACATCGTCGCCTGCCCGTCCGCGGCGAACGGAGGCCCCCACGTGCGCGCCTCGTCGCCGGCCGGCGGCTCGATCTTGACCACGTCGGCGCCGAGCACGCCGAGCATCTCTGCGCAGTACGGCCCGGCGAGCGAGGTCGTCACGTCCACGACCTTGATCCCGGCGAGAGGGAGAAACGGCATATCTCGACTCTAGAAGAACAGGCTCTTGACCAGGAAGGCGATCCCGATCAGGCCGCCGAGCACGATGAACGCGCTGGTCAGCCCGACGGCGGTCAGACCGGCCAGCTTCGCCGTCGGCGGCTTGCCGCCCGCGAACACGGAGTTCAGTTGCGCCTCGACGATGCTCTCGACGTGCTTCGAGATGCGGTCGCCGAAGTCGGCGTGCGATCCCTCTGTCCGCAGCATCGGGTGGTAGGTCGGCGAGTCGCCGAAGTCGAGCTGGTAGATGTGCTCCGCCCGCACGTCCTTCAGGTTCTGCTCGCCCAGGTCTCGGAGTGACACGCCCTCCGGCAGGTCGTTGCCGACGAGGGCGCGGGTCGTGTCGGAGAGGAGCACCTGACCGCCGTGCCCGGCCGAGCAGATCCGGGCGGCGCGAACGACGTCCATCCCGACGTAGCCCTCGTCACCGACCGCCGGCTCGCCGGTGTGCAGTCCCATACGCACGCGGACGTTCGCTCCGCCGGGCCACTCGTGCTCGGCGAGGGCTCGTTGTCCGGCGACCGCCGCCGCGACCGCGTCCCGCGCGCGGGCGAACGAATAGAAGAAGGCGTCGCCCTGGGTGTCGACCTCCCGGCCGTTCGAGGCGGCGAACGCCTCGCGCAGGATCCGCCGGTGATCGGTGACGACGCTTCCGTACGCGTCGCCCAGCTCCTTGAGCAGCTTGGTCGAGCCCTCGATGTCCGTGAACAGGAAGGTGACCGTTCCCGACGGGAGCGACGACATCAGGTGATTATCGTGCCGGGATGAACCGTCTCGCCGGGGAGACCAGTCCCTACCTGCTGCAGCACAAGGACAACCCGGTCGAGTGGTACCCCTGGGGCGACGAGGCGCTCGCCCGCGCGCGTGACGAGGACCGGCCGATCCTGCTCTCGATCGGCTACGCAGCCTGCCACTGGTGCCACGTGATGGAGCACGAGTCGTTCGAGGACGCGGAGACGGCGGCGCAGATGAACGAGCAGTTCGTCTGCATCAAGGTCGACCGCGAGGAGCGCCCCGACCTCGACGCGATCTACATGGACGCCGTCGTCGCGATGACCGGGCACGGCGGCTGGCCGATGACCGTGTTCCTCCTCCCGGGCGGGGAGCCGTTCTACGGCGGGACGTACTACCCGCCCGCGCCGCGGCACGGGCTGCCGAGCTTCCGGCAGGTGCTCGGCGCGGTCGCCACGGCGTACCGCGAGCGGCGCGAAGACATCGGGCGGTCGGCCGCGCAGCTGGTCGAGGCGGTGCGCTCGTCGAGCGACGTGCTGCCGTCGGCCGAGCCGCTCACCGACACCGTCCTGTCCGAGGCGGTGCGCGGCCTGCGCCGGACGTTCGACGCCGAGCGCGGCGGGTTCGGCGGCGCCCCGAAGTTCCCGCCCGCGTCCACGCTCGAGTTCCTGCTGCGGCGCGGCGAGCTGGACATGGTCACGACCACGCTCGACGCGATGGCGGCGGGCGGCATGTACGACCTCGTCGGCGGCGGGTTCCACCGCTACTCCGTGGACGCCGACTGGCTCGTCCCGCACTTCGAGAAGATGCTCTACGACAACGCGCTGCTCGATCCCGGCGTACCTGCACGCGTGGGTCGTGACGGGCGAGGAGCGCTACCGCGCCGTCGCCGAGGAGACGTGCGAGTACCTGCTCCGCGACCTGGCGCTGCCCGAGGGCGGCTTCGCCTCGTCGCAGGACGCCGACACCGACGGCGTCGAGGGGCTGACGTACACGTGGACGGAGGACGAGGGCGTTCCCGCCGGGCTGCTGCTGCCCTTCGAGCACGGCCGCTCGATCATCCGCGGCGAGCTCGACCCGGACTTGAAGGCGCGGCTCCTGGCAGAGCGGGCGACCCGCCCGCAACCCGGTCGCGACGACAAGGCGATCGCCGCGTGGAACGGCTTGGCGCTCGCGGCCCTGGCCGAAGCGGCCCGTCGCCTGGCAAGTAACACTGTGTTACAAGCCGCCGAACGGCTCGGGAACTTCCTGCTCAGCGAGCTTTCCACCGGCGACGGCCGGCTGTACCGGACATGGCGGAACGGGCAGGCGAGCATCCCCGGCTACCTCGAGGACTACGCCGACGTCGCGCATGGGCTGTACGAGCTGCACGTCGCCACCGGCGATCTGCGCTGGCTCGAGGAGTCGCACCGCCTTGCCCGCCTGGCCGTCGAGCTGTTCGGTGACGAGCAGCGCGGCGGCTTCTTCATGACCGCCCACGACGCGGAGGAGCTCGTCGCGCGCAAGAAGGATCTCGACGACAACCCGGTGCCGTCGGGCAACTCGATGCTCGCGTTCGTCCTGGTGCGGCTCGCGCGGATCTACGGGGACGACGAGCTCGAGCATCAGGCGGCCGGCGTGCTGCGGCTGCTCCACCAGAACCTGAGCCGCATCCCGTCGGCGTTCGGCTGGGCGCTGTGCGCGCTCGACCTGTACCTGGCGCCGCCGCGCGAGCTGGCGATCATCGGCAGGCCGGGCGACGAGATCGCCCGCGAGGCGCTCGCGCCGTTCGACCCGAACGCGGTCGTCGCCTTCGGCCCGGGCGACGGTGTCCCGCTGCTCGCCGGCAAGACGCAGGTCGACGGGAAGCCGACGCTCTACGTGTGCGAGCGCTTCGCCTGCCAGGCGCCGGTTACCTAGACCACGAACGACTCGGGCCGCGCCCCGCCGCTCGCGAACCGTGCGACGTCGAACGCCGACAGATCGAGGGTCGGCTTCCGCCCCGCGATCAACTCCGCGACGTACTCGCCCACCGCGGGTGCCTGCTGGAAGCCGTGGCCCGAGAAGCCGGTGGCGTAGACGAAGCCCTCCGGGTCGGCCGCCCGGCCGACGAGCGCGTTGTGGTCGGGGCTGTTCTCGTAGTAGCCCCACCAGGACGTCTGCACCGGGAGATCCTCGAGTAGCGGGAGCCGCGCGAGCCCGGCGCCCGCGACCTCCTCGAGCGTCTGCTCCTTCCCGCCGAAGACGAGGCCCGGCCCCTCGCGGTGGAAGTAGAACGACGTGGAGAAGTCGATCGTCAGCGGCAGCCGCTGGGGCAACCCGCCGTCCTGCGGTGAGAACCACATCCACCGCTTCTCGCCCTCGACCGGGAGGTCGACGCCGGCCATCGCCGCCACGTCGCGCGACCACGCGCCCGCGCAGCAGACGACCGTGCCGCAGGCGATCGGGCCCTTCGACGTCTCGACGCCCGCGATCCGGCCGCACTCGACCCGGACGCCGGTCACCTCGCAGCCCTGCCGCACGTCGAGCCCGCGCGCGTACCACTGGACGACCGACTCGGGCGACGCGTAACCGTCGAGCTCGCAATACGTGGCGGCGAGGAGGCCGTCCACCGACAGCGCGGGAACGATCTCCAGCGCCTCCTCCACCGACAGCTCCCGCGACGGCACCCCGAGCCGATGCTGCACCTCCAGCGCCGCCCGGAACGACGCCACGTCCTCCTCGCGGTCGAGCAGGAACAGGTAGCCGTACTGCCGGAAGTCGATCTCGTCCATCCGCCCGAACTCCGCGAGGGAGCGCAGCGCGATCCGCACGTTCAGCTCGTCCGAGAACTGCGCGCGAATCCCGCCCGCGGATCGCGACGTCGATCCTGCCGCCAGGGAGTCGCGCTCGATCAGCACCACGTCGGAGACGCCGAGTTCGCGCAGGTGCCACGCGACGCTCGCGCCCATCGCTCCGCCGCCGACGACCACCACCTCATGGCTCTCCATCCGTCGTAAGGTACGTCGGATGGCGTTGCTGGAGGTCAAGAACATCACCCGCCGGTTCGGTGGGATCATCGCGCTCGACGACGTCTCGCTCGACGTCGGCGAGGGTGAGATCGTCGGGCTGATCGGCCCGAACGGCGCGGGGAAGACGACGTGCTTCAACGTGATCACCCGCCTGTACCGGCCGGACCGCGGCGAGCTGAACTTCGCCGGCGAGACGATGCTCTCGACGGCGCCGCACCAGGTGATCGCGCGCGGCATCGCGCGCACCTTCCAGAACCTCGAGCTGTTCAAGACGATGACCGTGCGCGAGAACATCGTCGTCGGCACGCACGCCCGCACCGGCACGCGCACGGTCGAGGAGATCATCGACTACGTCGGGATCGGCGACGTCGCCGACCGGCCTGCGGGCGCCCTTCCGTACGGGACGCTGAAGCGCGTCGAGACCGCCCGCGCGCTCGCCTCCGGGCCGCGCCTGCTGCTGCTCGACGAGCCCGCCGGCGGCCTCTCGCACGAGGAGGTCGAGGGGCTCGGCACGTTCGTGAAGCAGATGCGCGAGGACTTCGACCTGACCATCCTGCTGGTCGAGCACCACATGAACCTGGTCATGGGCATCTCCGACCGCGTCCACGTGCTCGACTTCGGCCGCAAGATCGCCGCCGGCACCCCGCAAGAGGTGCAGAAGGACCCCGCGGTGATCGAGGCCTACCTCGGCTCCGAAGAAGCCGCTTAGGAGCCGAGCGCGCGGCCGAGCAGGTCGCGCGGCACGTGGCCGGCGGCGTAGGCCGACGTGCCCTCGTCCATCAGCTCGCGGGCGCCTGCGACCAGCGCGCCGTAGGCGGCACCGGCGAGCAGGCTGCCCGTCGACACCCGCCGGACGCCGACCGTCTCCAGCTCGCCCATCGACGGGCCCGAGCCGAGACCGAGCACGTTGACCGGGGCGGCGACCTCGTCGACGACCCGGCGGATCTGGTCGAGGTCGGTGAGGCCCGGCGCGTACAGGCAGTCCGCGCCCGCGTCGCGGTAGGCGATCAGGCGCGCGATCGTCCCGTCGAGGTCGTCCACACCGTGGATGTGGTGCTCGCAACGGCCGGTCAGCACCATGCCGGCCGCGTGGGCCGCCTCTGCGGCGACGGCGACCCGCTCCGCCGCCGCGCCGACGTCGTCGATCGCCTTCGTGGCGGGGTCGAAGTCCTCGATCGAGCAGCCGGACGCACCCGCCTCGGCGAGCAGCCGGACGGTCTCGGCGACGCCGCCGGGGTCGTCCGGGTACAGACGCTCGCTGTCGACGTTCAGCGGGATCGTCGTCGCGGCGGTGATCGCGGCCACGTGGGCGACCAGCTCGTCGCGCGTCACGTGCTGGTCGTTCTTGCCGATCGACCACGCGAACCCCGCGCTCGTCGTTGCAAGCGCCGGGAAACCGAGCGTCTCGAGCAGCCGGGCGGAGCCGACATCCCACGGGTTCGGCATCAGGAAGAGCCGGTCCTCGGCGTGGAGCTCCCGGAACCGGGAGCGGCGCTCGTCGACGGTCATTACAACATCTTGAAGGACGCGGGCTAGCCTGGGTGGGAGATGCGGCTGGTCGTTACAGCGCTCGCCCTTGCAGCGCTCGGCGGATCGGCCGGGCCGTCGTCGGCCGCGTCCGCGCCGATCCTTGTGTCGAACGCCGGTCTTTCGCCCGCGGTCGCAGCGGGCGCGGCGCGCTACTTCGCGTCGGTGAACGCACGCGGCGGCGTCAACGGGGCGACGGTCGCGTTCCGGGCGACGGCGGCCGGTGGGCTGCCCCTCGCCGCGCTGGCGCAGGCCGGTACGCCCGAACCGCTGCCGCAGGTGGTTGTCGGCGCGGGTGCCGGCGGGCGGGGACTGGGCTGGACGGTCGGCTACGTGCCGCGCTACGGGCTCGAGGCGCGCGTCCTCGCCCGCCAGATCGCGAAGACGCGGCCCGGCGCGAAGATCGCCGTGCTCTACTCGGACGACCCCGACGGCCGGGAGCTGCTCGCGTGGTTCACGCGCTCCGCCAACGTGAGGCTCGCCTCGACCGACCTCCTAGCCCTGCGGGGGGTCGGCGCCGACACGCTCGTCGTGCTCGGCTCCCATCCGATTCCGGTCACGCGGCAGGGGTGGGCCGTCTACGCGAACGCCGCGGCCGCGTCGCCGTTCCCCGGCGCCGTGACGACCGTGTTCGTGCGGACGCCCGGCGATCCCGCGTGGGCGGGCGATCCGACGCTAGCCCGCTTCCACCCCGCGAACGCCGGCCAGTCGCTCGGGCTGGCGGCGGCGTTCACGGTCGTGGACGCGCTCCGCAGCGCCGGGCCGGGCGCCGACCGCGCCGCGGTTCTCAGGGTGCTGCGCCGCCTGGTCGAGGCGAACAACCCCTTCCTGGTGCCGGGCATCGTCGTCCGCGGCGGCATCCGGCAGGTCGCCCTGCAACGCTGGTCGCACGGCCGCTGGAACGTGTTCACGCGGCCCTTTGCGATCGCTCGTTAGTGATGGCCGGACAGGTCGCGATCGACGAGGTCTCCGCGGTGCTCGTCACGCGCGGCGACTACCCCGTGACGATGACGCAGTCGATCCACGAGCAGACGCTCGCCGGGGTCGTGGTCGGCGGCGATGTGGTCGTGAAGATCGACCCGGACGATCCGCAGTCGCTGCTGGTCTGGGGCGCCGCTTCGTAGCTCCGGATCAGTAGCGCCGGAGCCGCTCCCGCGCCTGCTCGTACTGCTCGTCGGTGATCTTGCCGCTGTCGCGCTCGCCGCGGAGCCGCTCGAGCTCGTCGGCGACGTGCTGCGGATCGAGCTGGGCCGGAGCCGCCCCCTGGCGGTGGTGGATCCGGTCGGGGTCGATCCCGAGCCGGCGGAGCCGCTCGCGCATGCGCGCCACGCCGAAGCCGCGCTCCGGGAAGTGGTACGCCCCCGGGCCCCAGAGCGGGCGCTTCTGGATGAAATGCCGGTAGGCCGCGACGAGGACGATCGACACCCCGATCTCGAGCATCAGCGTCACGAAGGCGTGGCTCGACCGGTCGAACGTGTGGCTCGACCCGAAGGACAGCGTCGCGATTCCGACACCGACGGCCGAGCCGACCAGGCCGATCACGACGGTCAGCGAGAACGGCATCGGATCGGGGCCGGGCAGCGCCAGGCGGGCCAGGCTCCCGATCAGGAAGCCGGTGACCACGGCGGAGAGGATCGCGCCGAACACGCTCGGAGGGTAGCGGCCGGCTAGGTCAGGCCGAACCAGCGGGCGCGGCGGCTCGAGCCGAAGTGCTCCTTCTCGGCGACGAGCGCGCCCGACGGCTCCTGGAACGTCCCGGTCGGCTTCGGCCCCGAGAAGAAGTCGACATCGACGCGGCCGACGCGGCCTGCGCCGAACTCGATGTAGCAGGAGCCGAGACCGTCATACGGGGCAGGCGGGGGCTCGCCCTGCACCTGCGCGACGATCGACTTTGCGACGACACGGGCCGCCCGCTCCGAGAACACGCCCGCCTTCGGCACGCCGACCGTCGCGACGTCGCCGGCCGCGTACACGCCTGCGAACTGCGTCGCCAGCGTTCGGGGATCGACCGGGATGTAGCCGTCGACGGCCATTCCGCTCGCCTGCACGACGTCGGGGGCGCGGTGCTTCGGCACGCCCAGGAAGAGGTCGAACGGGAGCTCGGCCCCGTCGTCGAGGACGGCGGTGTTCTCCTCGAGCGACGCGACCCGCCTCTGCGGGACGAACTCGATGCCGCGCTCGGCGAACGCCTCGACCAGCGCGGCCGAGGTGTCGGGCGAGGGCGGAACCGGGGTCCCGAACGGGATCACGATCGAGATCTCGCACCGGTCGCGGACACCGCGGGTGGTCAGGTAGTCGTGCAGCAGCAGTGCGCACTCGCTCGGCGCCGGCGGGCACTTGAACGGCGCGCCGCAGACGCCGATGATCGCGCGGCCCTCGCGGAACTCCGGCAGGACGGCGGCGATCCACTCGGCGCCGGCGACGGAGTAGAACTCGGTCTCGACGGACAGTCCGGGGGTCGCGGCGTAGTCGTAGTCCGCGCCGAGCGCCACGACGAGCACGTCGGCCTCGTGCGTGCCGGAGCCGGTGGTCACGACCCGCGACCCGGGGTCGATCGCCGTGACCTCATCCTGGACGAAGGTGACGCCCGGCTTCGCCAGGTCGCGGTACGGCAGCCGCACGGCGTCGAGCGTCGTGCGCCCGAACATCACGTCGAGCTTCGAGTAGCCGAAGACGAACGCGTCGCCCTTGTCGATCAGCGTCACCTCGACCTGGTCGGCGACCTCCTCGGAGAGGGTGGTCGCGAGCTCCAGTCCGCCGAAGCCTGCACCGAGGACGAGGACGCGTGTCTTCATGGCCCGATCGTAGACTCGGGAGCGTCCCCACGAAAGGGGGTACTCGTGCGCATCTCCCGCATCGTCGTCCTGGCCGCGGCGGCGGCCGGGGTCCTGGCCGTTCCCGCCTCACCCGCCCCGTCCCACCTGACGAAGGTCAAGCCCTTCACCGTCACGCACGGCCCGGTCTCGCTCGTCTACGTGGACGCCGCGCCCATGTTCTCGAAGGCCGAGGACCAGATCCAGATCGGCGGCGCGAGCGTCTCGAAGACCGCGGCGACGCGCCCGACGCAGTCGGTGACGGTCCGGCCGATCGTCGGCGGCTCGGGGAAGTACGTCGGCGCGGGCGGCTGGTGCACCACCGTGCACCACGCGAACGGGAACCGGGCGCACACGTTCCACCTCACGAGCTGATCGTCAGGCTCTCCAGGTCGCGCGGGTAGTCCGTGAGGATCTCGACACCGTCGTCGGTGACGACGACGGTGTCGCTGTGCCTGAATCCGCCGAGCCCTTCGACGTAGACGCCGGGCTCGATCGTGAACACCATCCCGGGCTCGACCGGGGTGTGGTCGCCGATGTCCAGGAACGGCGCCTCGTGGTTGCGGAGCCCGATCGCGTGCCCGGTGTGCTGTGACCAGAGGTCGCGGACGCCTTCGGCGTCGAAGTAGTCGAGTACGGCGCGGTCGACGTCGGCGCAGGTGGCGCCCGGCTTGAACGCCGCGAACGCGACCTCCTGGGCGGCGACGACGTGACCGAACAGGCGCCGTTGCTCGTCGGTCGGCTCGCCGATCACCATCCCGCGCTCGAGCTCGGCGTTGTAACCCCAGACCGGCGCGGCGGTCTCGGTGACGAGCATGTCGCCCGGCTCGAAGCGGATGTTGTGCGCGACCGCGTGCGCCCAGGCGCTGCGCCGGCCGATCTGGCCGCGGTAGCCGGCGGTGGCGCCGTCCTGCGAGCCGAGCTGGCCGGCGTAGCCCGGCCCGAGCGTCTCGAGCATCGCCAGCGTCGCCTCGTAGCCCGCGCGGAGGCTCGCCTCCGCCTCGGTCGCGCCGGGCACCGAGTACTGCTGGAGCAGCCGGTGGGCGTGCTCGCACCAGCGGCAGCTCTGGCGGATCAGCTCGACCTCGGCCGGCGACTTCACACGCATCCAGCCCTCGATCGCGCCCGACAGCGTCGCCACCGGCGAGCCGGTCACCTCCGAGAGGGCGGGCCCCTCGTAGCCGAGGATCCCCGGGTACCCGTCCTGGTCGGCCGCGAGCGGCCCGGACGGCACGATCCCGGCGAGCAGCGCCATCGGGTGCTCCTCGCCGGGGTACTCCGGGTACGACTCGATCCGGTCGAAATGGCCCTCGGCCTCGGTGCGCGCGACCTCGAACCCCGGCACGAACGCGGTCAGCTCGTCGCCGACGACGACCACGACCGGCCGCTCGTTCGAGAGGAAGTTGAACCCGGTGAAGTACTGGATGTACGCCTGGTCGAACAGCACGACCGTCGTGCCGGCGTGGTCGAGCAACCGAGTCCGCCGGGCGGCGAACTCGGCTGCGGAGATTCCGGTCGCCTGGGGCACTACTGCGGCTGTGGAACGATCCGGATGTACGGCTTCGGCTCTTCCCAGGTGCCGAAGATCTCCTTCGCGTCGTCGTTCGAGACGGAGCCGGCGATGATCACGTCGTCGCCCTGCCGCCAGTTCACCGGCGTCGCGACCTTGTGGTTCGCGGTCAGCTGCAGCGAGTCGATCACGCGGATCACCTCGTCGAAGTTGCGGCCGGTCGTCATCGGGTAGACGAGGATCAGCTTGATCTTCTTGTCCGGGCCGACCACGAAGACGTTGCGAACGGTCTGGTTGTCGGCGGGCGTGCGGTCGGCGGCGTCGCCGGACACGTCGGCGGACAGCATCCCGTACAGCTTCGCGACCTGGAAGTCCGAGTCGCCGATGATCGGGTAGTTGGGCGCCGTGCCCTGCGTCTCCTCGATGTCCTTCGCCCACTGCTCGTGCTTGCCGGTCGGGTCGACCGACAGGCCGATGATCTTGGTGTTGCGCTTGTCGAACTCCGGCTTGATCTTCGCCATGTAGCCGAGCTCGGTCGTGCAGACCGGGGTGAAGTCCTTCGGGTGCGAGAACAGGACGCCCCACGAGTCGCCGAGCCACTCGTGAAAGTCGATCTCGCCCTCGGTGGTCTGGGCGTGGAAGTCGGGTGCGGTGTCGTTGAGTTGTAGAGCCATCGTTGCCTCCTTCGAAGTGCGGACTGCGAGTCACTATACAAACTGAAGCGACTCTGGTGGAGCGAGCCGCGCGGGGCCGAGCATACGCCTTCGTGAGCGGCCCGCGGCTGCGCACGTTCGCGCTACTCGCCGAGCTGCTGAAATGCGCGCTCGAACGTCTCGCGCGGGTGCGCGCCGAGGACGAGCAGCTTCCGGTCGAGCAGGAACGCCGGGATGCCGTTGATCCCGATCGCGTGCGCCTCCGCGGTCGACCGCCGCACCGTGTCGGCGTAGACGTCCGTTGCCAGGATCTCGTCGGCCCCGTCGAGCCCGATCTCGCCGGCGAGCTCCCGCAGGACGTCGTGGTCGCCGATGTTCCGCGCCTCGGCCCAGTAGGCGTCCATCGTCCGCTCGAAGAACGGCCGGTAGAGGTCGTTGGCCCGCGCGTGCTCGCCCAGTCGCTGGGCGTCGAGCGTGTTCGGCGCGACCGGCGGCGGGTTGTAGACCAGGCCGTGCGGCTCGAACAGCGCCGCCCCGCGCGCAGCCCGCTCCGGGTCGCGTGGCACGCCCTCGGGCGGGTACTCGGGGTGCAGGTCGAACGGGAGCCAGTCGACCTCGGCGTCGAACCGCCCGGTCATCCAGTCGGCCAGGCCCTGGCCGATCCGGCAGAACGGTCAGAGGTAGTCCGACCAGACGACGATCTCGTGCTCGGCCATGCCGGGACGCTAACCCGTATGGTCGGGCAATGAGGCAGGTCGGTGCACGGGCGCTCGCCGTCGTCTTCGCGCTCAGCTGGGTGATCCTCCCGGGCTTCGGTCTGATCGATCTCTCGGTGACGTGGTCGAGCGACTGGCCGCAGGTGCTCGAGGCCGGGTGGGGGCTGTTCTTCACGGTGCTCGTCGCCGCGGCGTTCATGCTCGTCGCCATCCAGCCGCCCGACTCCAGGGCGGGCGTCGCGCAACTCGGCGCCGCGACTGCCTGCCTGGCCGCGTCGGCGCTCGCCTCGACCGAGTGGCGGCTGTTCGCGCTCGCGTTTCCACTCGCGCTGGAGGCGGCGGTCGTCGGGCTGCTCGTCCGGCCGGCGTGGCTCCGCCCGCAGCGCGGGAGGTCGCTGCCGCTGCTCGTCCTGGCCGCGGCGGGGGTCGTCCCGTGGATCGTCTACGCGCTGCACATGTGGTCGCTCGACCGTCAGGGCACGGCCGCCGGCGACGACACGGTCGGCATCGACCACTACTCGGTGCAGGGCGCGCTCGCGCTCGGGCTCGCCGTGCTTCCGATCGCGGCCGGGCTGCGGCGGGAGCTGCGCCCGTTCGTCCCCATCTGCGCGGGCCTCGCCGCCGCGTACCTCGGGCTCGTGTCGCTCTGCCACCAGGGTGCGGCGGGTGGGTTCGGCACCGTGTGGTCGGCGCTCGCGATCGCCTGGGGAGCGGCGCTCGTGGCGACGGCTGTCAGCGAGATTCGGCGGCGGGCTCGGGCGCGCCCGCCAGCTGGCCGCCCGGGCAGTCCTCCGCCTTCACCGGATGCCGCTGGTTGACGATTCCGAGGAGTCCGGCGATGCCTCCCAGGGCCAGGAGCACCGCGCAGATCGCCATCGCCTCGTGGAACGCGCGCACCGACTCGTGGTTCGGCGCGAACGTGTCGCCGACGATCGCCGAGGCGACCACGACTCCGACCACCGAGACCCCGATGAGCCCGGCGACGCGTGCGACCGCGTTGTTGATCGCCGAGGCGATGCCTGCGTCGGTCTCGTCGGCGTCCGCGAGAACGGTTGCGGTCAGCGGCGCGACGGTGGCGGTGAGGCCGAACGCGAAGATCAGCAGCGGGGGGAGGAGGTCGGTCAGGTACGTGGGATGCATGCCGACACGAAGGAGGAGCAGGGCTCCGGCGGCGCAGACGAGCGGCCCGATCCCCATGAACAGCCGCGGTCCGTGCCGGTCGGCCAGCGCGCCGAAGCGGCGCGAGAGCGCGAACATCACGATCGTCACCGGCACGGTCACCAGGCCGCTGCGGATCGCCGAGTAGCCGGCCACTTCCTGCAGGTAGATGACGAGATAGAAGAAGAGGACCGAGAGGCCGGCATACATCGCGAACGTCTCGGCGTTTCCGATCGCGAAGTTCCGGCGGGAGAACAGCTCGAGCTTCAGCATCGGTTCGCGGGTCAGGCGCTCGTAGACCAGGAACACGGCGAAGGTCGCGATACCGCCGACGAGCGGGACCCAGATGACCGGGCTCGACCAGCCGTAGTCGGACTTCTCGATCAACGCGAAGACGAACGCGCCGAGACCGATCATGCAGAGCAGTGCGCCCGTGACGTCCACCCGCCGTCCCGCCACCCGCGCCGTCGGCGGCACCGCGGCGAGCACGAGGACGATCGTGGCGATGACGGGCGGCACGTTGATCGCGAACACCCAGCGCCACGAGGCGTGGTCGATGATCGCGCCGCCGAGCAGCGGGCCGACGATCGCCGCGATGCCGCCCCAGGCGGTCCAGGTCCCGATCGCCGCCGCCCGCTGTCCCCGAGGGAACGCGGCGACGATGATCGCGAGCGCGCACGGCGTGAGCAGCGCCCCCGCAGCCCCCTGGAGTGCCCGAGCTGCGATCAGCACCCCGATCGTCGGCGCGAGCGCGCACGCCAGGGAGAAGACGCCGAACGCGCCGACGCCGATGGTGAAGATGCGCCGCTCGCCGTAGATGTCGCCGAGCGAGCCGCCGATCAGGATCAACGAGCCGAGGGCGAGCAGGTACGCGTTCGCCACCCACTGCTGGCCGGCCAGTCCACCGCCGAGGTCGCGCTCGATCGACGGGAGCGCGACGTTCACGATCGTCCCGTCCAGCATCGCCACGCCCGAGCCGAGGATCGCGGCGACGAGCGTCAGCCGCTGGCGGCGGGTCATCGCGGCAGCGGGCACCAGGACGAGATGAGCTCGTCGCGTTTCCAGCCCGCGGCGCCCGCGCCCGCCTGGTACGCGCTCTCGAGGAACTCGAGCAGCGCCGCGCGCGGGTCGGCGGCCGCACGCACCGTCTCGTACGGGAGGATCGCCAGCGAGCCGCCGTTCTGCTCGACCCAGACGGCCCCGGCCCGGAGCGGCTGGTCGCGTAGTCCGGCCGGCTCGGGCGCGGTGTACGAGTAGTAGCTCGGCTCGCGGACGTTCTGGTCGCCCGCCCAGAAGCCGAACGAGACGACCTCGTCGGCGTACGCCTCGCGGGTCACCGGATCGGCCTCGGGCATGGGGGGCGCCGGCCGTCCGCTGAACCGCGTCAGCGCCAGGTCGAACGAGTGCCAGAACAGGTGCACCGGGCTCTGCTTGCCGCAGAACCAGCCGGCGAACTCCTCGAGCACGTCCGCGCTCCAGTCGAGCACCCGCCAGAAGCGCTCGACCGCCTCGGCGTCGTAGGACGCATGCTCGTCGTCGTCCGGGAACGGCGTCGTCATCGGCACGCCGAACGGCTTCTCGACGATCGGCAGGTCGACGCCCAGTGCGCCGAGCGCCGCGTGCAACTGGTCGTCGAACGCGGCGACGGAGAGGCCGTCGGCGAGCTCGAACGACTCCTCGCGCCTGGCCGTCTCGACGACCAGCCGGTGCGCCGCGAAGTCGAACCGGATCTCGAACGCGGTTGCGTCGCGGGAGTGCAGAACACGCGTGGTCAGCCCGTGCACGTCGACGTACAGCGGGACGTGCCACCAGTGGTTCTTCGGCGGCGACGAGGCCAGCTTCACCTTGCCGACGATCTGGGCCCACAGGTGCAGGGTCTCCTTCGTCCGTTCCCAGGGCGGGTACGGAAGCGGCGGGAGCGCGGTCATCCGAGGACGAACGCGACCTCGTCGACGAAGCACCAGCTCCAGTCCTCGCCGGGCTCCGCGGAGCGGGCGATCGGGTGCCCGTCCTCGTGCGCGTGCCTGGACGCGTGCCGGTTCGGCGACGAGTCGCAGCACCCGATCTTCCCGCAGACCTCGCACATCCGCAGATGCAGCCAGCGCCCGCCGATCTTCAGGCACGCCTCGCAGCCCGCGATCTCGTCCGGGAGCTCCGTGACGGTGACCTGATCGAGGTGGGTGCAGATCGGCTCTGCCATCGGCTCAGGCGAAGCGTTGCACGAACGCGAGCGCCGCCGCCGGCTCAGAGGTCGAGCAGCGCCGGCGCGAGCCGGCGGAGAGCGTCGAGGTCGAGCTCGCCGGACGGCAGCGTCTGGATGCACACGTGGTCGGCACCGGCATCGAGGTGCGCCTCGACACGGGTGCGGATCGCCTCCTCGTCGCCCCAGACGACGATCGCTTCGAGCAGACGGTCGGAGCCGCCGTCCTCCAGGTCGCTCTCCTCGAATCCGAGCCGGAGCATGCTGTTCCGGTAGTTCGGGGCGGACAGATAGAAGGCGCAGTGCTCGCGCGCCAGTTCGCGCGCCCGATCCTCGTCGCCGGTGAGGATCACGGCCTGCTCGGGGGCGAGCAGCTTGCCGGGGCCGAGCCGCTCCCTGGCCTGCGCCGTGTGCTCGACCGGGACGAAGTAGGGGTGCGCGCCGTCCGTCCGGTCGCGCGCGAGGTCGAGCATCTTCGGCCCGAGGGCGGCGAGGACGATCGGGACGCGGTCGGCCGGCTCGGGCCCCTGGTACGGCGCCGCCTCCATTCCGTCGAGATAGGCGCGCATCGTCGTCACCGGCGGCCCGTAGGTCTGGCCGCGCAGCTCGACCAGATGCCCGTGACTGATCCCGAGCCCGAACACGAACCGGCCGGGGAAGGCCTCGCCGATCGTCTTCGCTCCGGCGTTGGCCGCGGCCGGATCGCGGGCGTAGACGTTGGTGATCCCGGTGGCGGCAACGAGCCTCTCGGTCGAGGAGAGGACGAGCGCCGCCGCCGAGAAGCTCTCGCGCGAGAACGCCTCGCCGAACCAGATCGACGGGTACCCGAGCGTCTCGATCTCCGCCAGGCCCTCCCGCAGCTGCGAGGCAGGTGCGTTCGGTACGGCGCCGTTCCAGATGCCGACGCGGCCGAGCCGCTCGAGTGCCGTGCTCATTGCGTGACTCTACCGGGAGCGACCATTCCTTCCTTTCTTTGAACGTTAGAAGATTCACTGTAAACTGAGCGCCGTGCCGCGCGACGCCCAGCCTGTCTACGAGGTGAAGGCGAACCTGTTCCGCGTGCTCGGCCATCCGGCCCGCGTCCGGATCCTCGAGCTCCTGCGGGAGGGCGAGCGCTCGGTCGGCGCGCTGCAGGCCGAGCTCGGGCTCGACTCGGGCGGCACGTCCCAGCACCTGGCGGCTCTCCGGCGCATCGGACTCGTCGTCTCGCGGCGGGAGGGAACCAGCGTGTACTACCGCGTCGACGACCGGCACGTGTTCAAGCTGCTCGAGGCCGGCCGGGCGATCATCACGCGGCGCCTCGCCGGCGAGCAGTCGCTCCTGCGCGAGCTCGAGGCCGAGTGACCGCCGCCCTGCTGGTCGCCGGCGTCGGGGCGGTCGCGCTCGGGACGGCACTCGCGGCCGGCCGCGTCACGTTCCGGACGGGCCTCCTCGTCCAGGCAGCCGGGGCGGCGGTGCTCGCGGCGGCAGGCTTCCTCGCCCTCGCGGGCCAGACGACGATCGGGGCGTCCTTCACCGGCGCCTTCGACCCGCAGTTCGGGCTCGATCCGTTGTCGGGCTTCTTCCTCGGCACGCTCGGCGTGACCGCCGCCCCGTCGTTGCTCTTCGCGTCCCGCTACCTCGAGCCGACACCGCGCGGGCGGACGATCGGCGTGCTCGGCGGCGTCTTCGTGCTCGTCCTCGCCGGCGTTCTCTGCGCGCGCGACCCGGTGACGTTCCTGCTCGGCTGGGAGCTGATGACGCTCCTGCCGGCCGCGGTGATCCTGGTGGGGCGCAGCGACGAGGTCGCGCGGCGCACGGTCTTCGTCTACGTCGCGATCACGCACCTCGGCGGAGCCGGGACCTGGATCGCGATCCTGCTGGCGGCGCACGCGGGCGCCATGAACGGCGAGCCGCTCGCCCAGGGCAGCGGCATCCAGGTCGCGATCGCCCTGACCGCGATCCTCGGGATGGGCACCAAGGCGGGCGTGATGCCGTTCCACACGTGGCTGCCGCGGGCGCATCCGATCGCGCCGGCGCACATCTCGGCGCTGATGAGCGGCGTGATGATCAAGATCGCCGTCTACGGGCTCGTGCGCGTGCTCGTCGACTGGGTCGGCGTGCTACCGCTCTGGATCGGTGGGCTGGTGCTCGCGCTCGGCGCGCTGTCCGCGGTCGGAGGCGTCACCTACGCGCTCTTCCAGCACGACCTGAAGCGGCTGCTCGCGCTGCACTCGATCGAGAACATCGGAATCATCGTGCTCGGTCTCGGCGCGTGCCTGCTGATGCGGACGGGCGGGGCCGACACCTGGGCCGCGTTCGCGCTCGCCGCGGCGCTGCTGCACACGCTGAACCACGCGCTCTTCAAGGCGCTGCTCTTTCTCGGCGCCGGTGCGTTCGAGCGGGCCGCCGGATCGCTCGAGCTCGACCGGCTCGGCGGGCTGCTGCGTCGGATGCCCTGGACCGGCGGGGCGTTTCTCGTCGGTGCCATGGCGATCGCCGGGATTCCGCCCCTGAACGGGTTCGCCTCGGAGTGGCTGACGCTTCAGTCGCTGCTGCACGTCTCCGCCTACGGCAGCGTCGCCGTCGGGCTGGCCGGGGGGATCGCCCTGGCCGCGCTCGCTGCCACCGTCGCCCTTGCCGTCTACTGCTTCGTCAAGGTGGTCGGGCTCGTGCTGCTCGGCGCGCCGCGCCGTGAGGCGACCGCGCACGCGGTCGAGGCGCCCGCCCCGATGTGGGTCGCCGTCGGTCTGCTCGCGGCCGGCTGCGTCGCCCTCGGCCTGGCCCCGGGCCTGCTGTTCGGCGCGCTCGTCGGCCTCGCGCCGTGGGCGGCGCCCGCACCCACCCACGTCGGCCTGACCATCCCGGGAACCGGTTCCCTCCCGACCGGCGGGATCGCGATCGCGCTCGCGGGCATCGGCGGACTCCTCCTGATCCTGCGCGGCCGGAGGTCGGCGGCGCCCGCGCCGACGTGGGCGTGCGGCCAGCTCGTCGAGCCGCAGCTGAACTGGACGAGCGCGGGGTTCACCAAGCCGCTGCGGCTGGTGCTCGAGTCGGTGCTCCGGCCCCAGCGGGAGATCGAGGTACACACGCAGGGCGGAGTCGTGCAGGAGGTGTCGTACAAGGGCCACGTCCCACATCTCTTCGACGAGCACCTGTACGCGCCGGTGAATCGCGCCGCGCTCGCCGCCGCGGCGAGGGCCAGGCGCATCCAGAGCGGCCGGCTCGGAACGTACGTCGCGTATCTGATCGGCCTCGTCGTCGTGCTGCTCGCCGCCGCCAAGTTCGGGTTGATCGGATGACCACCGCCACGGCAGCCGCAGGGGCGGTGCAGGTGGTCGGAGGCATCGCCCTCGCGCCGCTTCTGGTCGGGGTGATCCAGAGCGCGAAGGCCCGCCTCCAGGGCCGCCGGGGACCGACGCCGCTGCAGCCCTACCGCGAGCTCCGGCGCCTGTGGGGCAAGGGAACCGTCGACGTCGAGGGCACGACGGCCGTCTACCGCCTTGCGCCCGCGCTCGCCGCCGCCGGGCTGGCCACGGCGATCCTCCTCGTGCCGGTCGCCTCGCAGGGGCCGGACCTCGGGGTCGGCCGCGACGCGCTGGCGCTCGTCGGCCTGCTCGCGCTCGGGCGATTCGTGCTCGCGGCCGCCGCCTGGGACACCTCGAACGGCTTCTCGCTGATGGGCGCGGGCCGCGATCTGACCATCGCGGTCTTCGTCGACGTCGCGCTCGTCCTGTCGCTCGGGCTCGCCGCTCTGATCGTCGGCACGACGAACCTGCTGGGCATGGTCGCCGGGACGGCGGGCACGGCCGTCTGGTCGAGCCCGGCGCTTCCGCTCGGTGCGATCGCGTTCGCGCTCGTCGTGATCGCCGAGACGGGGCGGCAGCCGGTCGACAACCCCGACACGCACCTGGAGCTGACGATGATCCACGAAGGGCCGCTGCTCGAGTATGCGGGCCGCGACCTGGCCATGCTCCAGTGGGCGGCGGCGGCCCGGCACTGGATCGTCCTCGTGCTCATCACCCAGGTGTTCCTGCCGCATCCGCAGAACGTCTGGGCGCAGCTGGCGGTGCTGCCGGCCGCCCTGCTCGTCGCCTGCGGCGCGCTCGCGCTGACCGAGACGCTTCTGGCGAAGATGCGGATCCTGATCGTCCCGCGGCTGCTGACCGGCGGCGCCGCGGTCGCGCTGCTCGGGATCGCGGCCTGGCTGGTGGAGACGACGTGAACGGCCTGCTCGCCTGGTCGCTCGTCGGTCTCGGCCTCGGGGTGATCGTCGTGCGCCGGCGGAGAGTGGCCGTCGCGCTCGTCACGGCGCAGGCGCTCATCCTCGCCGGGATCGCGCTGGACAACTCGAGCGGCGGCGGCGACGTCGGCGCCGCCGTGGCGCTCGCGGTGCGCGGGATCGCGCTCGCAGCGCTCTTCCTGCTCGTCGTCTCCCGGACGCGCGAGGCGCGGCCGGTGCGCGCCGGGACGGCTCCGCTCGTCCGCGCCGGGATCGGCGTGCTCCTCGCGCTGGCGCTGACGTGGCTCGTGCCGACGGTCGGTCTCGAGTCCCGCACCGCCGAGCGTGCCGTGCTGGCGCTGGTCGCGTTCGGCCTGGTCGTCGCCGCCCTGCGTCTCGCGACGCTGTTCCAGATCCTCGGCATCGTGCTGCTCGAGAACGGGGTCGCGCTCGCCGCGCTCGAGCTACCAGGCGGCTCGTCGTTGGCGATCGAGCTCGGGGTCGCGCTCGACCTGACGTTCATCGCGATCGTCGCGGTGGTCTTCCACGAGAAGATCTTCGACGAGTTCGGCGCGGGCGACAGTGCGCATCTGAGGAGCCTGCGTGACTAGCCGCGAGTGGCTCGCCGCGGCCGTGATCGGTGCCCCCGTGGTGTCGCTCGCGCTCGTCGCGATCGCGCCGCGGCGGGCCGTCTCCGGCGTCGCCTGGATCGGCGCGATCGCGGGCGGGTGCGCCGCGCTCGCGCTCGCCGCGGTCGCGCTCGCGGAGCCGGACCGGTCGTTCGTCGGCAACTGGCTCGTCGTCGACGCCGCCGGCGGGTTGCTCGTCGGCGTGATCGGCCTCGTCGCCACCGCCAGCGTGCTCGTGTCGTCCGGGTACCTGCGGGCGACGCCGACCGGGCTCGTCCGGCAGAGCCGCCGGCCGCGGGCCTACTACGCGGTCCTGTTCGCGTTCTGGGCCGTGCTCGTCGCGGTGCCGCTGGCCGGCAATCTCGGCGCCGCCTGGCTGCTGATCGAGGCGACGACCGCCGCGTCCGCGCTGCTGGTCGGCTTCAGCGGCCGCCCGCGCGCGCTCGAGGCCGGCTGGAAGTACCTGATCCTGACCTCGCTCGGACTGGGGATCGCCCTCCTCGGGATCATCCTCGTCGGCGCGGGCACGCCGGGCGGCGGGCTCGACTCGTTGTCGTGGCGGGCGCTCGGCGGCTTCGACTCGGGTGCCGGCGCCGCGCTCGTCGCCTACCTCATGCTCCTCGCCGGCCTGGCCGCCAAGATCGGCTGGGCGCCCGTGCACAACTGGCTGCCGGACGCGCACTCGGAGGCGCCGGCCCCGGTCTCGGCGCTACTCTCCGCCGCCCTGCTGCCCGCAGTGCTCCTCGTCGCCTGGCGCTGCGAGCAAGGGCTTGCGCCCGCGGTCGGCCGCTCGAACGCGCAGTCGGTGCTGGTCGGGTTCGGGCTCGTGTCGCTGGCCGTGGCGGTGCCGTTCCTCTGGCAGGAGATCGCCTGGAAGCGCCTCCTCGCCTACTCGAGCCTCGAGCACATCGGCGTGATCACGCTCGGCATCGGTTTCGCGTCGCCCCTCGCGCTCGCCGGGGTCGCCGTCCACATCGTCGGGCACGCGATCGCGAAGGCGCTCGGTTTCTACGCGGCGATGCCGCTGATCGAGCACGAGCCGCGGGCCTCGGGCCACTCGGCGGTTGGCATCGGGCACACCGAGCCGAAGCTGGCGGCGGTGCTCGGCATCTCGCTCGGCTCGCTGTCGGGCATGCCGCCGTCGCCGCTGTTCGTCAGCGAGGTGCTGATCATCGCGGGCGGGTTCCAGGCGGGACGGCCGTGGGCGGCCGGGATCGCCACGCTGCTGCTCGCGCTCGGGTTCCTCGGGCTCGCGCACGCACTGGTCGAGGCGGTCGCCGGGAAGAGCCGGCGCGGCCGTCACGTTCCGACCGGCCTGCGCTCGATCCTCGTCGTCGGGGCAATCGCCACCGTGCTGCTGCTCGCCCTCACCTGCGCGGCACTCTGGCTGCCGGGCAGCGACATCGTCGACGCGCTCTCCCGGGGGATCACGTGAGCGGGTACCGCGCGAGGGTGGAGGACGCGCTCGCCGGCGGCTGCCGGTTCGGGGGGCTGCACGCGGTCGACGGCGGGACCGTGCGGACGCTGCTCGTCGACGAGGCGGGTGGAGTTCACGTCGAGAGCGTGTCGCCCGAGGCCGGGGCGGTGCCGACGATCGTCGACCTCGTTCCGGCGGCCGCCTGGGACGAGCGGGAGGCGTTCGATCTCTACGGCGTCCGCTTCGCGGGGCATGAGCCGCTGCGGCCGCTTGTCGACCACGACCTCGATCTCGCCCGCTGGACCGTGCCGGTGCACGGTGACGACGCACACCAGGTCGCGGTTGGGCCGATCCACGCAGGCGTGATCGAGTCCGGGCACTTCCGCTTCCACGTCGTCGGCGAGCGGATCCTCCATCTGGACGCCCGTCTCTTCTACAAGCACCGCGGCCTCGAGCGCGCCGCCGTCGGGCAGTCCCTGGCGGAGGGGCTGCGCTATGCCTCGCGTGCCTGCGCCGCCTGCGCGGTCACGAACGGCGTCGTGTATGCCCACGCCTGCGAGGAGGCGCTCGGGCTGCAGCCCGCGGCGCCGCTTGCGCGCGCCCGGACGATCCTGCTGGAGCTCGAGCGCACGTGGAGCCACCTGAACGACATCGCCGCCGTCTGCGCGGGTGTCGGGCTGGCGGCCGGGAACACCCTGTTTGCGGCGCTGACCGAGCGGTCCCGGCGCGTGAACGCGGCGCTGACCGGGCATCGCTTCCTGTTCGGGAGCGTCCAGGTCGGCGGCAGCGCGCTCGCTGTCGACGCGCAGTCGGTGTCGGCAGCGCGGGCCGAGCTCGCCCGGATCCGCGCCGAGGGCGAGCGGGGGTGGCGCGAGCTGCTCTTCAACTCGTCGTTCCAGGATCGCCTTCCCGACATCGGCGTCGTCTCCGCCGGCGACGCGGTCGCCCTGGGAGCGACCGGACCCGCGGCGCGTGCAGCGGGGCTCGCCGAGGACGTGCGGGCGAGCAGCCCCCGGCTCGCGTACGAGGGGTTCGCGCCGGTCGCGCCCCGGCGCGTCGTCGGCGACGTCCAGGCGCGGCTGGAGCAGCGCGCGGTCGAGCTGACCCAGTCGTTCGACCTGCTCGACCCGCTGCTCGACGGGCCGATCGAGCCCGCGGCGGCGAACCGGGGCGGCCCGGAGGCCGCACTCGGCGTCGGGCGCGTCGAGAGCCCGCGCGGGGCGACCGTCTGCGTTGTCGAGCGCGCCGGCGACCGGGTCGAGCGGCTCCGGCTGCGCACCGGCTCGTACGCGAACTGGCCGGTCGTCGCCCACGCCGCCGCCGACAACCTGCTCCCCGACTTCCCGCTGATCAACAAGAGCTTCGAGCTCTGCTACGCCTGCGCCGACCGATGATCACCCTGCTCAAAGACCTCCGCCGCCTGCGCCGCGACATCGCGCTGCCCCGTTCGCGCAAGGGGCGCAGCCTGGCGATCCGCCACGTCGACGCCGGCTCGTGCAACGGCTGCGAGCACGAGCTGACGCTCGCCTCGAGCCCCTACTACGACCTCCAGCGCTTCGGGCTCGGCATCGTCGCGTCGCCGCGGCACGCCGACGTGCTGCTCGTCACCGGGCCGGTCACGACCCGGATGCGCGAGCCGCTCCTGGCCGCGTACCACGCCATGCCCGAGCCGCGCCGTGTCGCTGCCCTCGGCGACTGTGCCCTGGGCTGCGGGATCCTCGGGGACGCCGCGGAGATCGTCGGGGCGCTCGAGGACGTGCTCCCCGTCGACCTCCGCATCCCGGGCTGCCCGCCGACGCCGGACGCGATCGCGGACGGCCTGCTCACCCTGATCGACGGGTCACGCGGAGCGTGACGGCTGCCGGCTCCGCGGCCGGTGCCGCCAGGATCCTGAGCTGCAGCATCGTCGCGGCGGCCGCGGCCAGGATCGCGATGCCCGCGACGACCTCCCAGCCGTGGTGGAACGCCCGCACCTGGTCGGCCGAGCCGGAGTGGGTGCCGAGGACGGCGACGAGGACGGCGACCCCGAGCGTGTAGCCGACCTGGCGGGACATCTGGATCACGGCCGAGCCGGTCGCGAACCGGTGCTGCGGGAGTGAGGTCGCGCCGATCGCGGTCAGCGTCGGCAGCGTCAGGCCGACTCCGATCCCGGTCAGGAGCGTGCCGGGCAGCATCGCCGACGCGTAGTGGGCGTCGGCCTCGACGGCCACGACCCAGTAGGCCGCGCCGGCCGCGAACGCGACGCAGCCCGTGATCGCGATCACGCCCGCCGGAACACGGTGGCCGATCCTGCCGGCGGCGATCGCGAAGATCGGGACCATCAGCGGCCCCGGCGCGAACGCGATGCCGGTCTTCAGGGCCGACCAGCCCCAGACGGTCTGCGCCCAGACGAGGACCGACAGCAGCATGGCGGCGAACGACGCGCTGAAGAGCAGGAGCGCGACCGTCGAGGCGGCGAAGGCGCGCACGCGGAAGAGGTCGAGCTCGAGCACGGGGCTCGCGTGGCGCGCCGACCGGCGCACGAAGACGGCCAGCAGGATCGCGCCTACGGCAAGGCACCCGATCGTCGCCGCGCTCGCCCAGCCCCACGCGGGCGCCTTCACCAGCCCGAGCGTGATCGCGGCGATCCCGGCCATCAGGACGAGCGAGCCGAGCAGGTCCGGGCGGCTCTCGCGGACGGGCGGGGGCGAGGGGAGGAGGCGGATGCCCGCGATCAGCGCGGCGATCCCGACCGGCACGTTGACGAGGAAGATCCAGCGCCAGTCGACCGTGACCAGCAGGCCGCCGAGCACGGGGCCGATCGCCGCGGCGAGGCCCGACATCGCAGCCCAGATGCGAACGGCGCCCGTGCGACGCTCGGGCGGATACGCGGCGAGCAGGAGGCCGAGGGAGCACGGGATCATGAACGCGGCGCCGCCCGCCTGGACGAGCCGCGCGGCGATCAGGAAGCCGACGCCGTTCGCCGCCGCGCACAGCGCCGAGCCGCCGGTGAACACCGCGAGCCCCCACAGGAAGCCCTTCTTGAGGCTCGTGCGGTCGGCGAGGCGCCCGGCGGGGACGAGCAGCGCCGCGAAGACGATCGCGTAGCCGTTCAGCACCCAGGAGAGCGTCGACAGGCTCGTCCCGCCGAAGCTGCGCGCCAGCGACGGGAACGCGATGTTGACGATGAACAGGTCGACCGTCGCGAGCACGACGCCCGCGCACGAGATCGCGAGGACGACACCCGGTCTGGTCGCGCGGCGCTCCGCCATCGCCGCACTATGGCAGAAGTAAGTTGCTTCACGCAACTCACTCGGCTACGATGGGTAGATGCTCGGCCGTGACTACGAGGGCCAGAACTGCTCGGTGGCGAGAGCGCTCGAGCTGATCGGCGAGCGCTGGACGCTGCTGATCGTCAGGGACGCGTTCTTCGGGATCCGCCGCTTCGAGCAGTTCCAGGAGAGCCTCGGGATCGCCCGCAACGTGCTGGCCGACCGCCTGGCGCGGCTGGTCGAGGAGGGCATCTTCGACCGCGTCCGCTACAGCGAGCACCCCGAGCGGTTCGAGTACCGCCTGACGCAGAAGGGGCGTGGCCTGAACATCGCGCTCACGGCGCTCAGGCAGTGGGGCGACGAGTACCTGACGGCGAAGCCGCCGGTCGCGCTGCGGACCCGCGCGGATGCGAAGCCGGTGGTCGCTGCGCTCGTCCGCGAGGGCACCGACGTGCTGGGCCCGCGCGACGTCGAGCTCGTCGTCCTTTAGGCTCGGCCGATGAACGTCACCTCGCAGTTCGATGTGGCCGGGTTCGGCGTCGTCGTCACCGGCGGCGCGAGCGGGCTCGGGCTCGCCTACGGCGAGGTGCTCGCCGTCCACGGCGCGCGGGTGACGCTGATCGACGTCGACGCCGAGGCGGTCGGCGCGCAGGCGTTCCGCCTCCGGGGTGAGGGGCTCGACGTGCGTGAGTGCCGTCGCAGACGTGACCGACCACGCGGCCCTCGATCTTGCGATCGACGAGGCGGCGGAGTCGTACGGGAGGCTCGACGTCGCGTTCGCGAACGCCGGCATCGACTCCGGCCCCGGGTTTGTCGGCGCGTGGGCCGGCCCGGTGCGGCCCCGGTTCGACGACGGCGCGCTCGAGCGCTACACCGACGAGCGCTGGAACCGCGTGATCGACATCAACCTGAACGGGATCTTCGCGACCGCCCGCGCCGCCGCCCGGCACATGCGACCCCGCGGGTTCGGGCGAATCGTCGTCACGACGTCGCTTGCGGCGACGAAGGTCGAGCCCGCGATCGGCTCCGCGTACATGGCCGCCAAGGCCGGCGCGCGGCACCTGATGCACTGCCTCGCGCTCGAGCTGGCCGCCGACGGGATCACGGTCAACGCGATCGCGCCCGGATTCTTCGTCACGAACATCGGCGGCGGCCATGCGCACAACCCCGACGTGCAGGCGGCGCTGGCGAAGGACATCCCCATGCATCGTGTCGGGCAGCCCGACGACATCAAGGCGCTCGCGCTCTTCCTCGCCTCGCCGGCCTCGGAGTACATCACCGGGCAGGAGATCGGGATCGACGGCGGCTGGGGCCTCGGCGCCGTCGACTGAGGCGCCGGGTCAGGCTTCCCAGACCACCTCGATCGGCCGCTCGAGGCCCGGAAGCGGCAGGGTCGACGCCTCTGCCTCGACCGCATCGCGGCTCGCCTGCGGCAGGCGCTCCCAGGCGTCGATCCGCACGGAGTGATGCGCCCGTCTCCAGGTGCCGCGGATCTCGCCGTCGACGAGGAGTGCTCCCGGCCACACGCGCGACGTCCACAGCCGCTCCCGCAGGGCCGGCTGTGGGACGAGGACCTCCCGGTCCGCTCCGTGGAGGAGGAAGAGGGCGTCGCCACTCGGGAGCAGGCGCGCGGCCGCCGGCTCCGTCCCGGCGGTGTCCACGGCCGGCTCGTCGTCCGAGAGCAGCCACTCGTCGCCGAGCGGCGTTCGCACCGGCAGCAGCGCGCTTTCGAGCGAGGTGAAGGCGGCGGCGGCCGAGCGCCGCGAGATCCCCGCCCAGCGCGCGAAGGCGGTCGCCGTGGTCGGTCCGTAGATGTGGAGGTAGCGCCGGGCGAGCTCGCGGCACGCGTCGGCCGGGTCGATGTCGGCCGCGTCGACCGACCAGATCACCGGCGCCCGCGCTCCCTCCCAGCGGATGGCGATCGTGCCCGTCGTCGTGGCGTACCTGATCGAGTTGCCGACGCCGAGCGAGCGCGCGACCTCGCGGTCCGTCATCCGCGTGCCGGCGAGCACGGCGTGCATCCGCTCGGCCATGTCCTCTGCCCGGCGGCGTCCCCTGGCGTCGTCGGGGAGCCTCGCCAGCGAGAACAGCGCGAAGTCCTGCTCGGCGACGACGAAGACGTTGTAACGCGGCCCCCAGAGCTGGGCGAGCGAGGGATCGTCCAACGCGTCGGGCTGGATACCCTCCACGCGCGCGTGGAGGGAGAGCAGCGCTGCCCTCGGCATGCTGTCCTGCAGGCCGGCCCAGGCGGCCCGCCGCAGGGACTCCGGGCCTATCGACAGCCGCTGGTCGAGCCCGCCGGTCCGCCGCCGGAACGCCAGGATCTGTTGCCGCGTGAGGCTACGCCGCGATGACAGCGGAGCCTCCGGCGAGCAGCAGTGCGGCCGGCTTCGGGACCGCGTTGTAGTTCGACGCCATCGACAGGGCATACGCCCCGGTCACCGGGGTCGCGAGCAGGTCGCCGCGCCTCGGCTCGGGCAGCTCCGCCCGCTCGATCAACACGTCGCCCGACTCGCAGTGCTTGCCGCACACGGCGTACGTGCCCGTGGTGGGCTCGTCGGCGCGGTTCGCCAGCAGTGCCGAATAGCGCGCGCCGTAGAGCGCTGGACGGGGGTTGTCGGACATGCCACCGTCCACCGCCACCCAGGTCGTCGCGCCGCTGCGCTTGACGACGCCGACGCGGTACAGCGTGACCCCGGCGCGGCCGACGAGCGACCGGCCCGGCTCGAAGACCAGCTGCGGCTTCGGCAGGTCGGCGGCCGACCAGACGTCGTAGAGCCGCTCCGACACCGACCGGGCGTACTCCTCCGGGCTCGGCGGCTGCCGGCTCGTCGAGCACGTAGCGGATGCCGAGGCCGCCGCCCAGGTTCATGATCTCCGGCGTCCAACCGAGCTTCGCGCGGGCCTCCGTGCAGAGACCGGCCAGCAGCTCGACGGTCGAGCGGGCCGCCGTCGCGTCGGCGACCTGGGAGCCGAGGTGGACGTGGAGGCCGAGCATCTCCAGGCCGGCGTCCCGGGCGCGGCCGATGATCTCGACGGCCTCGTCCGGCGCGACGCCGAACTTCGAGCCCAGGTGCCCGGTCATGATCTTCTCGTGGCCGCCGGCCTCGATGCCGGGCGTGATCCGCAGCAGCACGCGCTTCACGCCGGCGGCGACGCACCGCTCGACCTCGCCGGGCTCGTCCATCACGACCAGCCAGGCGTCGGCCTCCGCGGCGGCGTGCAGCTCCTCGTCCGACTTGTTGTTGCCGTGGAAGACGAGCGCGGACGACGGCACTCCCGCCGCCTGCGCGCAGGCGAGCTCGCCCACCGTCGAGACATCCGCGCCGATCCCCTCCTCGACCAGGATCCGCATCACCGCGGCGTTCGGAAACGCCTTCGTCCCGTAGACGACCGTCGCGTCGGGCGCCCCGGCGCGCCACGACCGGGCCTGGGTGCGGAGCGTCTCCTCGCAGTACACGACGAGCGGCGTGCCGTACTCCTCGGCCAGCTCGACCGTCGAGCAGCCGCCGACGTGCAGCACGCCGTCCGTGATCTCGGCCGTATCGGGGAAGAGCTCCAGCACCGGTGTTACGATTCTCCCTGTGAGCGAGCTGCTCGCATAGTCCAGGAGGCGAACGCGGCCGCGCCGCGCCTGCTTCCCACGGCCTCTCCAGCGAGAGGCCTTTTCATTTCAGGAGCCAATTCATAGAGCCGTGAACAAGTACCAGCCCCACGACATCGAAGCGAAGTGGCAGCGCGTCTGGGAGGACGAGCGCACCTACAACACGCCCGACCCTGCGCCCGGCGAGGAGCCGGCGAACCACTGGTACCAGCTCGAGATGCTGCCGTACCCGTCGGGGACGCTGCACATGGGCCACGTCCTCAACTACACGATGGGCGACGTCCTCACGCACTTCCACCGCCGCAACGGGCTGAGCGTGCTGCGGCCGATGGGCTGGGACTCGTTCGGCCTGCCGGCCGAGAACGCCGCGATCCGCGAGGGCGGCCACCCGCGCGAGATCGTCGAGCGCAACATCGTCGAGATCCGCAACCAGATGAAGCGCCTCGGCTGGGCGATCGACTGGGACCGCGAGGTCGGCGCGCACGAGCCCGGCTTCTACCACTGGACGCAGTGGCTGTTCCTGCGCTTCTACGAGCGCGGGCTCGCCTACCGCAAGGCGGCGCCGGTGAACTGGTGCCCGTTCGACCAGACCGTCGTCGCCAACGAGTACGTGATCGACGGCCACTGCGAGCGCTGCGGCACCCTGGTCGAGCTCCGCAACCTCGAGCAGTGGTTCTTCAAGATCACCGAGTACGCCGACGAGCTGCTCAGCTTCGACCTGCCCGAGGGCGGCTCGTGGCCCGAGCGCACGATGACGATCCAGCGCAACTGGATCGGCCGCAGCGAGGGCGCCGAGATCCTCTTCCGGATCGAGGAGCTCGACGTCGACATCCCCGTCTTCACGACGCGGCCCGACACGCTGTACGGCGCGACGTTCTTCGTGATCGCGCCCGAGCACCCGCTCGTCGAGCGGATGCGGACGCCCGAGGTCGACGAGTACGTCCGCGCGACGGCGCAGAAGAAGACCGAGGAGCGCGCCGCCGAGACCGCCAAGACCGGCGTCTTCACCGGGCAGTACGTGACGAACCCGGTCAACGGCGCACGCATCCCGATCTGGGTCGCCGACTACGTGCTGATGGACTACGGCACCGGCGCGATCATGGCCGTGCCCGCGCACGACGAGCGCGACCGCGAGTTCGCCGAGACGTTCGACCTCCCGGTGCGTCGAGGTGATCTCCGAGGACGGCACCCTGGTCAACTCCGCCGAGTTCGACGGCACCCCGTTCGAGGACGCCAAGAAGGCGATCGTCGCGAAGCTGCACGGGGAGGGCCGCGCGGCGCCCGCGGTCAGCTACCGCCTGCGCGACTGGAGCTTCGGCCGGCAGCGCTACTGGGGCTGCCCGATCCCGATCGTCCACTGCGGCGACTGCGGCGAGGTGCCGGTGCCGGACGACCAGCTGCCGCTCGAGCTGCCCGAGGTCGAGGACTACCGCCCGAAGGGGAAGGCGCCGCTGGCGAGCAACGAGGAGTGGCTGAACACGGCGTGCCCGAAGTGCGGCGGCCCCGCCGTGCGCGAGGCCGACACGATGGACACGTTCGTCGACTCGTCCTGGTACTTCCTGCGCTACGTCGACCCGAAGAACGCCGGGGCGCCGTTCGACCGCCGCCTGGTCGACTACTGGTGCCCGATCGACCACTACATCGGCGGGATCGACCACGCCACCGGCCACCTCCTCTACTCGCGCTTCTTCGTGAAGGTGATGAACGAGATGGGGATGCTCGGCTTCCGCGAGCCGTTCTCGCGGCTGTTCCACCAGGGCTGGGTGACGATGGGCGGCACGAAGATGTCGAAGTCGAAGGGCAACGTCGCCGGGCCCGACGCGGTCGTCGAGGCGTACGGCGCCGATCGCCGTCCGCCTCTACATCCTCTTCATGGGACCGGCCGACCAGGACATGGAGTGGACGGACAGCGGGATCGACGGCATGTCGCGGTTCGTCCGCCGCCTGTGGCGCGTCGTCCACGAGGTCGCGGCCGCGGCGCCCGCCGGCGAGCCCGGCGACGGGCCGCTCGTGCGCAAGGCGCACCAGACGATCGACCGCGTGTCACCGGCGACATCGGGAAGCGGATGCAGTTCCACACGCCGATCTCGGCGGTGATGGAGCTCGTCAACGACCTGGCAGACGACCCGGCCGCCCCCGGGCGCGCGCTTCGCCGCCGAGACCGCCGTCTCGCTGCTCCAGCCCTGGGCGCCGCACGTCACCGCCGAGCTGTGGGAGACGCTCGGCCACGCCGGCCGCCTGTGGCAGGAGCCCTGGCCGACGGCTGACCCGGCGCTCCTCGTCCACGACACCTTCGAGCTGGTGATCCAGGTGAACGGCAAGGTGCGCGACCGGATGGAGGTCCCGGCCGGCCTGGCCGACGACGAGCTGGTCGAGCGGGCGAAAGCCTCCGAGCGGGTGCAGGCGCACCTCGACGGCAAGGAGATCCGGCAGACGATCGTCGTGCCGGGGAAGCTCGTCAACCTGGTCGTCGGCTAGCCTCCGCGGATGCCGGTCCTCGCCGTCGACGTCGGCGGCCGCCATGTCAAGGCGCTGCTCCAGGGTGAGCACGGACGCCGGCGGTTCAAATCCGGCCCGACGCTGACTCCGGGCAGCATGGTCGAGCAGACGCTCGCGCTCGTCGAGGGGTGGGAGTTCGACCGCGTCTCGGTCGGCGTCCCGGCGCCGGTCGCCGACGGCGTGGTGCTCAAGGATCCGGTCAACCTCGCGAAGGGTTGGAAGGGCTTCGACTTCGCGGCCGCCTTCGGCGCGCCGGTCAAGGTGGTGAACGATGCGGTGATGCAGGCGATCGGAAGCTACGACGGCGGCCGCATGCTCTATCTCGGGCTCGGCACCGGACTCGGCTCGGCCATGGTCATCGACGGTGTTGTCCTGCCGATGGAGCTCGGGCATCTCCCGTTCCGCCGGGCGACCTTCGAGACGTACGTCGGTCGCGCGGGGCGTGAGCGGCTCGGCCCGAAGCGCTGGCGCGAGGCGGTGCTCCAGACGATCGAGCATCTCTCGTTCGCCCTCCAGCCCACGTACGTGATGCTCGGCGGAGGGATGGCCAACGAGCTCGACGCGCTGCCCGACTACGTCCGTATCGGCGGGAACGAGCACGCGTTCGAGGGCGGCTTCCGCCTCTGGGACTAACGAGCCTTCCGTAGCGCGGCGAGCGTCAGCGCGCAGATCCCGGCGCCGGCCAGGTACGGGAGCGCGTCGCTCGTCGCCTGCGCGAGCCCGCCGCCTGCGGCCGGGCCGATCGCGTTGCCCAGCGCCCACGCTGCATTCATCACGCCGAAGCTGACGCCCTGCGCGAGGCCGACGTGCTCGGCCGCGTGCGAGAGCATCGTCAGGGCGGGGGCGTACAGCGAGCCGAATGCGACCGCGGCGGCGAGGATCAGCGGCACGAGCAGCCACCGCGATTCGGTCGCGGCGAGGCCGAGCGAGACGACCGTCGCGCCGGCGAGCGCGATCCGGGCCGGCCGGACCGGGCCGATCCGGTCAGAGACGCGGCCGAGCCACGGGTTGATCCCGCTCTCGATCGCCGCCGCCGCCACCCAGAGCCCGCCGATCGCCACGGCGCCGAAGCCGCGGGCGTCGAGCGCCAGCGGGGCCAGCACGTTGAGCGTCCCGAACAGCAGCGCCGGGATCGTCATCAGCCAGAGCCCGAGCACGAACCGCCGGTTGCGAACGGCGCGGAAGACGATGCTCAGCGGCTGCGTCTCGCGGGGCGACGGCTCGAACGTGAGCGCCACCACCGCGAGCAGCGCCTGCAGCGCCGCCACGGCGATGAATGCCGCCCGGACGCCGACGACGCTCGCCGCCGCACCGACCACCGGCCCGAGCAGCGCCCCGAACACGGCCGCGCCGATCGCCGTGCCCATCGCCCGGCCGCGGTGCTCCCGCGGGGTGGCGAGCGCGAGCCAGGCCAGGCCGCCGGCCCACGTCAGGGACGAGCCGAACCCCTGCGCGAGCCGGGCGGCAAAGAGCACGTCGTAGCTCCCGGCGAGCGCGACCGCGACGCTCGCCGCGCCGACCAGCACGAGGCCGATCAGAACGGCGCCGCGCGCTCCGCGGCGGGCCGCGATCACCCCGCCGGGAAGCGCGCCGAGGAGGACGCCGATGCCGTACGCGGCGACCAGCGCACCGACCCCGGTCTTCGAGAGGCCGTACGTGCGCTCGAAATGCGGGAGCAGAGGCGTGAGCGCCGAGTAGAGCGTCGTGTCCGCGATCACGACGACGCAGACGAACGGGAGCAGTCGCCGCACCGGCCGAGGCTACCGGCGCTACGATCCGCCCGTGGGCCTCTTCAAGAAGAAGCAGCCTGACGCGCAGCCGGTGCCGGAGACCACCGTCAGCTTCCAGAACGAGGTCGCCTCGGTGACCGGGGCGAGCGAGTTGCGCGAGGACATCATGCAGACCCTCCAGCAGCACGGCATCCAGCCGGGCTCGGGCCAGGTGATCGACGCGAGTCAGATCCCCGGCCTCCGTGAAGACATCCTGAAGGAGCTCGGCGAGCACGGGATTCAGGTGCCCACATTCGAGGGGATGACGATGATGCCGGGCGCCGCCGCCCCGGTGGAGAGCGACCACGTCGAGCAGCTGGCCCGGCTCGCCGAGATGCACAAGAAGGGCGCGCTCTCCGACTACGAGTTCGCGGTCGCGAAGCAGAAGCTGCTCGACCAGAACTGGGACGGGTAGCCCGCCGTCGCGTTTCGCCCGGTCCGTTCGGGGATACCACCCGGCGGTGCCAAAGTGGGCAACCGAGTTCCGGACGTTCCTGCTGCGCGGGAACCTGGTCGACCTCGCGGTCGGGATCGTCGTCGGCGTCGCGTTCGGCGCCCTCGTCAACGCGTTCGTCAAGGATCTGATCACGCCGCTCGTCGCGGCGATCTTCGGCACGCACGACTTCTCCCGTCTCACGTTCACGATCAACGGCAGCCAGTTCCGGTACGGCGACCTCCTCAACGCGGCGATCACCTTCCTGTCCGTCGCGGCGGCCGTGTTCTTCTTCGTCGTCAAGCCGGTGAACGCGGTGGCGGCGCGGCGGCAGCACGCGCCCGACGAGGACGATCCGGCACGTGCGTGCCCGGAGTGCCTGAGCGAGATCCCGAAGGCGGCGAAGCGGTGCGCGTTCTGCACCGCGGAGGTCGGGGTCGCGACTGCTTGACGCCGGCGGCCCGAGGCCGCAGAATCGGCGCCCTCGCCCACCGAAGGAGGACGGCATGTCCTGGAAGCTGAAGGGGAGCTACGTCGAGACCTGTTCCTGCGACCTGATCTGCCCCTGCAACGCGAGCTTCGACCACGGCGCCACGTACGACTACTGCCGCGTCGTGCTCGTCTTCAACATCAAGGAAGGCGACATCGACGGCACCGACGTCAGCGGTCTGAAGGTGGCCGCGATCGCCGACACGCCGAAGGTAATGACCGACGGCAACTGGAAGCTCGGTATGTTCATCGACGAGCAGGCGAGCGACGAGCAGCTGGAGAAGCTCACCGCGGTGTTCGGTGGGCAGCTCGGCGGGCCGATGGCGGCGCTCGGGCCGCTCGTCGGGGAGATGCTCGGCATCGAGCGAGCGCCCATAGAGGTCGTCGACGACGGCCTGCGCCACAGCGTCAAGGTCGGTGACGTGATCGACTTCGAGATCGAGGACATCGTCCCGTTCGGCGTCGAGACCGGGCAGCCTGTGCGCTTCAACGGGATGTTCCATCCGGCCGGCTCGGATCTCACCATCGCCGAGGCGACGCGGTCGCGGATCAACGCCTTCGGGATCGAGTACGAGGGCAAGACGGGCCTCTCGACGTCCGAGTTCTCCTGGGCCGCCTGAGCCGGTGACCGCCGTCGCGTCAGCCGAGCCCCGCCGCGCGGGGACCAACCCGGCGTGGGCCGCCGTCCGCACCCGTGTCGGGCTCGTCGTGCTGCTCTTCGCGCTCGCCGCTGTCGGCTGGTGGTGGACGGCGCGCGAGATGAACGGGATGGACGGCGGGCCGTGGACCGACCTCGGGACGTTCGCCTGGTTCTTCGGCGTGTGGGTGGTGATGATGGCGGCGATGATGTTCCCGTCCGTCGCTCCGACGGTCGCGCTCTATTCACGCCTGACGAAGTCACGGTCGCCGGCCCTGCCGCTCGTCTTCACCTCCGGGTATCTCCTCACCTGGGCCGCGGTGGGCGCGCTCGCGTTCGGCGTCGCGGTTGGCGGCGGGCGTGTCGCGGGCGGTGTGCTGGCGTGGGACCGCGCGGGGCGCTGGGTCGCGGGGGCGACGCTGATCGTCGCCGCGGTCTACGAGCTGACGCCGCTGAAGGACGTCTGCCTCGGCAAGTGCCGCAGCCCGCTCGGCTTCCTGCTCGGCGAGTGGCGCGACGGGCCGGCCGGCGCGCTCTCGATGGGCGTGAAGCACGGGGCCTGGTGCGTCGGCTGCTGCTGGGCGCTGATGGCGTCGCTGTTCGCGCTCGGCGTGATGAGCCTCGTCTGGATGGCGGTCGTCGCCGCGCTCATCGCGGCCGAGAAGCTCGTCCCGTGGCGGCGGGTCGCCACCTACGGGACGGCGGGGCTCCTGCTGGTCGTCGGTGTGCTGCTGGTCGCGGCGCCAGACGCCGTTCCGGGACTGACCATCCCCGGCAACGGCTCGATGCCGGGGATGACACCCATGGGCATGTCGCACGACGGCTCCGGCATGGCGCCGGCGCCCACGCCCATGGGCACGTCCCACATGGGTCCCTAGAAGCTGACCGCGACGTCGCCGCTGGTGACCTGCGGTGCTCCCGGCGAGACGTCGGCGAGGTTCGCCCCCACCCAGGCGGCCGCCGCGGCTGTCGACGCCTGAGCGCCGTCCTGATTCGCGAAGACGCTGATCGTGGTCGCGCCCTCGGCCGTGCGCAGCAGGTAATAGGCCTTGAACCCGTCGATCGTCGCGATCACCTCGCGGATGTCGTCCTGGTGCGCGACGAGCGCATCGACGAACGCGCCGCCGCCGCTGTAGCTCCGGATGGTCACGAACACGCTCTCCTCCTTGTTCGACCGACCCCTTGTCGGCGCGAGTCTTGCAGGTCGGGGTCGGGAAGTCACGCGAGCGGGAACGTGCCCCGCGTGCGCCAGATGTCCGGCGCCGTCTCCTCCATGAGCGTTGCCTCGGCCGCGGTGAACGGCGCGGGGAGGAGGTGGCCGACGCGCCCGCGGACGCCGTCGAGGCTTCGCGGCGGCGGGACGTCGAGGCGGGCGAGCGTGGCGTGCGGCGCGGGCTCGTTCCCCGGCCTGCCGTATGGCGGCGTGCCGGGATAGCGGGCCCAGAGTGCGCGCATCGTCGCGCGCAGTTGGTCGTCCGGCTCCGGGACCGCGTAGACGACCGCGCCGGGGAACTCGGCGACGTGCGTCAGCTCGAAGTCGAAGCGTGGTTGCGCCGCGAAGAAGGCGGCGAGGCCGTCGAGGTCTGCGGCGGTGACCTCGGCGGCCGGGATCCACGGATAGAGCAGCGTGATCGTCAGCGGGATGCCCTCGCCGACGCGCTCGGGGTACAGCTCGTCGTGGGCGGCGTCGAGCTCCGGATGCCGGCCGGCGAGGACGAGCGTGATGTTCGTGCGCAGGGTCAGCTCGAGGCGGCGACTGCGCCGAGGCCGATGTAGATCCCGCCCGACCCGTACCGCACCGCCTTCTTGTGGCGGCGGATGACGCCGCCGATCGTGCCGCCCGCGAGCGCGTACGCGCCGTCGCTGAGCAGGCCGAGGGCGATCCAGCAGAGCCCGAGCGCGATCGTCTGCGTCCAGACCGGGCGGTCGCGGTCGACGAACTGCGGCAGGAACGCGAGGAAGAACAGCGCGGTCTTCGGGTTCAGCACGTTGACGACGATCCCCTGGCCGAACACGCGGCGGCCGCTGCGCGGCGGGCGCGCCTCGACCTCGGCGCCGTCGTCCTTCTCGAGGATCTTCCGGATCCCGACGTAGACCAGGTAGGCCGCGCCGATGTACTTCACGCTCGAGAAGGCGATCGCGCTGGAGACGATCAGCGCGGACAGGCCGGCGACCGCGAAGGCGATGTGCACCATCGAGCCGAGGTGGACGCCCGCGACCGAGAGCAGCCCGTTGCGGCGGCCGCCCTCGACGCTCGTGGCGATGATGTACAGCACCGCCGGCCCCGGGATCGCGAGCAGGACGAGCGCCGCCGGGAGGAACACCGCGAAGGCGTGGGTCGAGGGCATGCTCTCGTAAGGGTAGGGCTAGCGGATGCCGGTGTCGATCGTGAAGTCGAGGCGGTCGTTGTGGTGCGTGCGGACGTGGACGGCGCGCGGCGTGAGGCCGCGGCCGATACCGATCCGTTCGACCGTGGTGACGGTGTACGAACCCGGTGCGAGGATGATGCGGTACGCGCCCTTCGGGGTCGAACGGGTGCGGAACGTGCGGGCGGTGCGGGTGTTGCGGAACAGCAGGGTGACCTGGGCGGGGGCGGTGCAGGGCACGCCGACGCGGCAGACGGGCATCGTCGGCCCTTTGGTGACGAAGCCGTGCAGGCCGGCCACGGTGGTGACGATCGCCAGGAGCGCCTGCATCTCGTCCCATGATGCCTGGCGCCGGCGGCCTCCCGAAGTTGCGCTTTCGACACATTTGCATGACACACGCGCGCGCACTCGGTTGCCAGGATGGACGACATGCAGCCGATCGTCATCTCCCGGCGGCGCCTCCTCCTCGGCGGGCTGCTGCTCGTCGTGGCGTTGCTGGTCGGTGCGCGCTACGTCGTGCGCATGGGCGCACCGGCGGGTGCGGCTGCGCCGCCGATCGTCGGGTCGGCGGCGGATCCTGCGGGCGCCGGGTCGCCGGGGGCGTCTGCTTCCGCTTCGACGCGACTGGTGGTCTACGTCGTCGGCGCAGTCCGGCGGCCGGGGCTGTACCGCCTCGCCTCGGGGTCGCGGATCGCCGACGCGGTCGCCCGCGCGGGCGGTGTCACCCGGAAGGCCGATCCGGCCGCGCTGAACCTGGCCGCGCCGCTCGCCGACGGCGAGCAGGTGCTCGTCCCGGCGATGCTCCCGCGCGCCGTCGCCGCCGCACAGGGTGCGCCGGTTCCGGGCGTGCCCGTCGGCCCGATCCAGCTCAGCTCGGCGACGGCCGAGCAGCTCGACTCCCTCCCGGGCGTCGGCCCGGTGACGGCGCAAAAGATCCTCGACTACCGCACCGAGCATGGGGCGTTCCGGTCGGTCGACGACCTCGACGACGTGCCCGGCATCGGTCCGTCGCGGGTCGAGCAGCTGCGCGGGCTGGTGGTGCCGTGAACGCCGCGAGCCTGCGATTGCTCTACGCCTACCCGTACGTCCTGGCTGCGGCGCTGTGCCTCGGGCTGGCGGGCGCGAACGGGCCTCGCGCGCCCGGCACCGGCGTCGCCGTGGCGGCGGTCTGCGCGCTTGGCGGCGCGGCGCTGCTCGCCGATCCGCGGGCGCGGATCCTGGTTGCGGCGTTCGCGCTCCTCCTCGCCGGCTGGTGGTGGGGCAGCGCACGGCTGAACGCACTCGATTCGAGCGTTCTGCTCCCGCACGTGGGTGAGACTGCGCCGGCCGTGCTCGTCGTCACGGGGCCCTCGCGCAGCAACGGGTTCCAGCTTCGAGTCCCGGCCCGGATGCGCCGGTTCGGCGCGCTCGCGGCCGGCGAGCCTGTTCTGCTCGAGCTCCCGGTCGGCCGGTCACCGCCCCAGGGCGCCGTCCTCGAGCTCGACGCGCGGCTGAAGCTGCCGCGTCCGCCCTCGCACGGGTTCGACGAGCGCACCTGGCTCCGGCGCAAAGGCGTCCACGTGGTCGCCGTCGGCAAGGAGTGGCGCATCGTCGGCCGGCGAGGCGGGATCGGCGGCTACGCGGACGGGGTCCGCTCGTGGCTCGCGCGGTCGCTCGCGCCCGGCCTGACGGGGGAGCGGCGAGCGGTCCTCGAGGGGATCGTGCTCGGCGAGGACGAAGGCCTCTCACCGGATCTCCAGGACGCATTCCGGGCCTCGGGGCTATATCACCTGCTCGCGGTCAGCGGCTCGAACGTCATGTTCGTCGCGCTCGGCGTGCTCGGGCTCGCGTGGGTCGTGGGCCTGCCCCGCTGGCTCGGCGAGATCGGAGCGCTGGCGGGGATCGTCGTCGTACGTGCTCGCGGTCGGCGCGCAGCCGTCCGTGCTCCGGGCGGGGATCGCCGGTGCGCTGGGGTCGATCGCCTGGCTGGCTGCGCGTCAGAGGGACCGGTGGCACTTCCTGCTTCTCGGTGCGCTGATCCTGCTCGCCTGGAATCCGTACACGCTGTTCGACGCGGGCTTCCAGTTGTCGTTCGCTGCGGTGGTCGCGATCTTCGTCGCCGTCCCCCGGGCGCAGCGGTTCCTCGAGGGCTACCCCGCCCCGAAGGCGCTCGGGGACGCCGTCGCGATCTCGCTCGCGTGTGGCCTGGCGACGGCGCCGGTGCTCTGGCTCCAGTTCGGGCGGATCCCGCTGTACTCCGTCCCGGCGAACGCGCTCGCGGCGCCGGTCGTCGCCCCGCTCCTCGGGCTGTCGTTCGCGGCGGCGCTCGCCGACCCGGTCTCGCCGGCGATCGCCTCGCTGATCGCGTCGGCGAACGGCTGGCTCGCCGCCTATCTCGCCTGGTGCGCGCGGTTCGTCGCCGGGCTGCCGGGTGCCGTCGTCTCGTCGAACGCCGGGCTCGGCGGGCTGCTGCTGGTCACGTCCTCGATCGCCCTGCTGATCACGAACCGCCGTGAGGCGCGGCCGTGACCCCGCGCGGCTACTTGCCGGTGAAGGCCTGCGCGATCTTCGCGACGACGACCGTCTGCTGCACCTGCGGCGCCGCCGCATACGTGGCGTCGCCCGCCTGGTCCGCGTCGATCACGCACGTTCCCGCCCCGGTGAAAGTCACCTGGCCCGCGGCCAGGGAGCAGCCCTGGCTCGACGCGTCGATCGAGAACGTGACCCCGAGCGCCGAGGTCGCGGTCGCCGTCGGGGGTGTAGGTGTTGCCGACGATCTCCGGGAGCACGGCCGACGTCGACGTGAAGGAGATCGTCTGCGGCGTCGTGCCGACAGCACCTGCGGACCGGTGCCTACGCAGGCAACGAGGACGGCCACCGTTCCGACCAGAAGCCTGCCGGCGATCCGCTGCTTCGACCTCATTGCCTCTCCCTTCGGTGGCGACCCGTCTGCCCGGGCCTCTACACCCCGGCGTCCATCCTGGGGAAGAAATGGATTTTGGGGAAGGGGGGCGCCGGCGGGGCCCCCGACTATGCTGGCCGCGTGGCGGAGGAGCTGAAACCCGTCTACCTGCTCACGGGCAGCGACCGCCCGAAGATCGACCGCGCTGTTCGCCGTCTGCGGGACCGCTTCGGCGAGGACTCCGTCGAGCGGCTGTCGGCCCGGGAGGTCTCGGGCGAGGACGCCGTCGCCGCCTGCAACTCGATGGGGCTCTTCTCGAGCGGCCGGCTGGTGCTCGTCGACGAGGTCGAGCGCTGGAAGGCGCCCGACGCGAAGGCGGTCGCCGAGTATCTGGCCGCGCCCGCGCCCGACACGGTGCTGGCGCTCGTCGGCGACGAGATCAAGAAGGACTCACCGCTGGCGAAGGCGAGCGCGAAGGGCGGCGCGGTGCTCGCCTACGACGTCGCGAAGAAGGGGCTGCCGAAGTGGGTGGCCGAGCAGTTCGCCCGGCACGGCGTCCACGCGAGCTCCGACGCGTGCCGCCTGCTGGTCGACCTGGTCGGCGACAACCCGCACGAGCTGGCGAGCGAGATCGACAAGCTCGCCCTCTGGGCCGGCGCCGAGCAGGTGGGGGAGGACGAGGTCGAGCAGCTCGTGGTCGCGCGTGCAGACGTCCCGCCGTACGTCCTGACCGACGCGTGGGCGCGACGCGACGTCGCCGGAGTGCTCGCCTCGAGCGAGTCGATCCTCGACCGCTCGTCCCGCTCCGGCGAGATCCACATGCTGGTCGGGAGCCTGGTCGCCCACGTCCGGCGGGTGCAGACCGCGCGGCGGCTCGAGGAGGAGGGGGTCAGCCAGAAGGACGCGATGGCGGCGATGAAGGCGCGGCACCCGTACGTCGTGCAGAAGGCGTTCGAGCAGGCGCGGAACTTCTCGGTCGAGGAGCTGCGCGACGCGATCGTCCGGCTCTCCGACCTCGACCTGGCGATCAAGGGCGGCAGCCGGCTTCCGCCCGAGCTCGAGCTCCAGCGCACGCTGGTCGCGATCACCCGCCGGGACGAGCCCGCCCCGGCCCGCGCCGCGTAGCCCCTAGAGCTCGCGCGACATGAAGACCGCGCGCTCGGTGTACCCGAGCGACCGGTAGAGCGAGCGCGCGACGTCGTTGCCGCCGAGGACGGTCAGGTTGGCCTCAGAGAGGCCGCGCGCCCGAACCTCGGTCTCGAACAGCTGCATCCCCTCGCGCCCGAAGCCGTGCCCGCGGAACTCCGGCTCGATCTCGATCATGTAGACGAAGGCCGCCGGCTCGCCCGCGTCGTTCGGGCGCAACGCGAACCACAGGCTGCCGACGCGCTCGCCCGACTCGTCCTCGAGCACGTGGATCTCGTTGTCCGGTGCGATCTCGCCCTCGGGAAAGAGTCGCGACCAGTCGTTCTCCATCTTGGTCGCGGCAGCCGCCTCCGACAGGCCCGCCTGCGAGACGAGGTCCTGGGCGTACTGTGCGCGGCCGTGCTCGACGTACGCGGGGAGCTCGTCGTCCCGCAGCGGACGCAGGTGGAGAGCCAAGGAGCTAGGCCGCGGGGCCGGCGACGAGCCGGGCGGCCTGCGCCTTCTTGCGCGCGGCGGTGTTCGCGTGGAGCGCGCCCTTGGAGGCGGCGCGGTCGACCCAGCGGACGAGCGTGCGGTGCTCGGTCGCGATCGCGTCGGCGTCGCCGGCCTCGACCGCCGCCTGGAGCCGCTTCGTCAGCGTCTTCACGGTCGACTTGAAGCGGATGTTCTCCGCCCGCTGGCGCTCCGAGATCAGGACGCGCTTCTTCTGTTGCTGAATGTTCGGCATTAGCGTGAAAACGCCCGCGCACGCGGGCCGGAAGATGGTAGCAACAGGTCGGCTCCCTATGCTCACCGTGTGAGCGCTCCGACCGAGGAGTCCGGCCGCCCGACCCCCGAGATCGATCTGCCGACCGAAGGAGCCCAGCACCGGCGCCGGCTCGCGTACTCCACGGTCGTCTTCGCCGGTGCCACCGGCCTGTCGCGCGTCGTCGGCCTCGTCCGTGAATCGGTCGTCCGCTACTACTTCGGCACCGTCGGCCCCATCAACGCCTTCGAGGTCGCGTTTCTCGTCCCGAACACCGTTCGCGCGCTCGTCGCCGACGCCGCGCTCTCCTCCGCGTTCGTCCCGGTCTTCAGCGAGCTGCTGGAGAAGGGTGAGCGCAAACGCGCCTGGCGGGTCGCCTCGAGCCTGTTCTGGCTGATCATGCTCTTCCTCGGCGGTCTGACGGCGCTGTTCATCGTGATCGCGCCGTGGGTGATGGACATCTTCGGCTACTCGGGCGTCGCGGTCGGGCTGTCGCGGGTGCTGTTCCCGATCGTCCTGATCCTCGGCCTGACCGGGATCGTCGTCGGGATCCTGAACAGCTACGAGCACTTCTCGGTGCCGGCGCTGTCGCCGGTGCTCTGGAACGTGGCGATCATCGTCGGGCTCGTCATCGGCGTGCCGAAGGCCGACACGATCGACACGCAGCTCTACGTCTACGCGTTCTCGATCCTGATCGCGACGATCCTGCAGTTCCTGCTGCCGCTGCCGTGGCTGCGCGGTCGCGACGACCGGCTGCACGTCGTGATCGACATCCATGACCCGGCCGTCCTGCGCACCTTCAAGCTGATGGTCCCGATCACGCTCGGGCTCGGGCTGATCAACTTCAACGCGTTCATCGACACGATCTTCGCGGCGCGCCTGCTGGACAAGTACCAGGCGCCGAGCTCGATCAACGCCGCGTTCCGGCTCTACATCTTCCCGCAGGGGATGTTCTCGGTCGCGGTCGCGACGGTGCTGTTCCCTTCGCTCGCGCGGCTGTCCACCCGCGGCGACATGGACGGCTTCCGCCGGATGGTGACGAGCGGGATGCGGCAGATCGCGTTCCTGTTGATACCGGCAAGCGTGATCTGCGCCGTGCTGGCCGTGCCGATCGTCCGGATCGTCTACCAGCGCGGCGAGTTCACGGCGTCGCAGACCTCCGTCGTCGCCGCCTGCCTGGCCGCGTTCGCGCTCGGCCTCACGTTCAACGGCGTGATGCTGATGCTGAACCGCGCCTTCTTCTCGCTCCAGTCGGCGTGGATCCCGTCGATGATCGCGCTCGCCAACCTGGGATTGAACGCTGCGCTCGACTTCGCGTTCTACCGGTTCGGGATCTGGGGCATCCCCCTCTCGACGTCGCTCGTCAACATCGCCGGCTCGGTCGCGCTGATGATCATGTTGCGGCGGAAGCTCGGCGGGCTCGACATCGGCGCGGCGCTCGGCTCGGTGGTCAGGATCAGCCTCGCCTCGGTCGTCCTCGCGGGCGTCGCGTACGGGGTCTGGTGGCCGCTCGACCACCAGCTCGGGCAGCGGTTCGTCGCGCAGGCCGTCTCGCTCGGTGTCGCGCTCGCGGTCGGCGCGGCCGTCTATCTGGGCCTGTGCAAGCTGCTGCACGTCGAGGAGCTGGGCGCGTTGCGCCTGCTCCGCCGCAGCCGCACCGAAACCTGAGATCCTTCGCGCAGCAGGCCATCTGCACCGAACGAGGAGCCCGATGCCAGTAGGAATGACAGTCGAGATCCCCGGCATGACCGCCGCGGTCTACCACCAGGTCATGGCGAACATGAACTGGAGCGCCGACGACCCGCCCGCCGGCTTCATCGCGCACTACGCGTGCGAGAAGCCCGACGGCCTCTTCGTGTTCGACGTCTGGGAGACGGAGGACGACTGGCGGAACTTCGCCGAGACCCGCCTGGGACCGGCGATGGGCCAGGCGACGGGGGGCGAAGGCCCGCAGCCCCAGCCACGGTTCTTCCCGGTCGTCGGCCAGGGGTAGCGCCGGCTGCAACCGATCGAGTTCCGGCCCCTCGCCGAAGACGATCTCTCGCGGGTCGAGGATTGGCTTCGCCGTGACCATGTCTCGCCGTGGTGGCGTGACGACATCGGCGAGTCGGTGGCCGAGTACCGCGCAGCGATCGCGGGGCGCGAGCCGACCGACCACTTCCTCATCGTCGCCGGCGGCGAGCCGGTCGGGATGATCCAGACCTACCTCGTCTCCGACTATCCGGAGTGGGATGAGGTCGTCCAGGTCGGCGCCGGGGTCGCCGGCGTCGACCTGCTGATCGGCGAGGCCGAGCGGACCGGCGGCGGGCTGGGGCCGCGCGTGCTGTCGGAGTTCGCGCGCGAGGTCGTCTTCGCGCGGCCGGACGTCCACGCGGTCGTCGCCACGGTCGAGGAGGCGAACCGGCGGTCGTGGCGCGCGTTCGAGAAGGCCGGCTTCCTGCACGTGCGCGACGTCGAGGAGGCCGGCGTGCCCTGCCGGCTGATGCGCCTCGACCGGCCCGCCTAGGCGGGGAACCGCGGGTCGTCGCGGATCGGCGCGAGGTCGCCGTCCTCGTGCGCGTGCTCGGCGAAGTCGGGCCGCTCCTGCAGCGCCGAGGCTATGTGCTCGAGCGCCGCGTCGGTCTCTCCGAGTTGCGCCTCGGCGCAGGCGAGGTTGTAGAGGATCAAGCCGCGATCGTCGTACCGGTCGAGCGCACCGAGGAGCATCTCCTTCGCCTCCTCGTTCTTGCCCGCGTCGAGGAGGGCGAAGACGTCGGCGTTCGTCTCCCAGGCCCGCGGGCGGTACGGCTTGCCGGGCTCGCCGCCGACCGCCAGCACCGTCGTGCCCGGCTCGGCTGCGACCGCGCCGCGGTCGGCCGCGGGGTCGCGGACGAGTACGACCGTGCCCGTGGGCGCGTCGATGTGCTCGCCGTCGACGGTGAAGGTCGCACGGCCCGCGACGACGACGTACAGCTCCTCGTGGTCCGACGGCTTCTCGTCGTGCGCGGGGATGATCGTCCCGCCGGGCTCGTGCGCCGTCCACGCGTTGACGCCGAAGGCCTGCACGTCGAGTGCGCGGCGGATCGGCGACCAGCCGTCAGGCCGCTCCAGGGCGGCGATCGTGGTCGTTTCGAAACCCTGCCCGCTCATTTCTCCTCCTTGGTCGCCGCTACGCTCAGTCAGCACATGGACCAGAGCAAGATCCGCAACTTCTCGATCATCGCGCACATCGACCACGGCAAGTCGACGCTGGCCGATCGCATCCTCGAGGTGACCAACACCGTCACGGGCAGGGAGATGCGCGAGCAGCTGCTCGATTCGATGGATCTCGAGCGCGAGCGCGGCATCACGATCAAGGCGCAGGCCGTCCGCGTCATGTGGAAGGGCCACGAGCTGAACCTGATCGACACGCCCGGGCACGTCGACTTCACGTACGAGGTGTCGCGCTCCCTGCAGGCGTGCGAGGGCGCGGTGCTGGTCGTCGATGCGGCCCAGGGGATCGAGGCGCAGACGGTCGCGAACGCGTACCTGGCGATCGAGAACGACCTCGAGATCGTCCCCGTCCTGAACAAGATCGACCTGCCGCAGGCCGACCCCGAGGGGGCGGCGGCGGCGGTCTCCGCGCTGATCGGCGACACGCCCGACCACGTGCTGCGGATCTCGGCCAAGACCGGCGTGGGCGTCGCCGACGTGCTCGACGCGGTCGTCGAGCGGATTCCGGCGCCTGCCGGCGATGCTGTCGCACCGCCGCGCGCGCTCGTCTTCGACTCGTCGTACGACCAGTACCGCGGCGTGGTCGCGTTCGTCCGTGTCGTCGACGGCGTCTTCAAAAGCGGCGCCGGGCTCCGGGCGATGGCGCAGAAGACCGAGTTCGACGCCGAGGAGCTCGGCTTCATGTCGCCGACAATGCGTCCGGTGAAGGAGCTGACGGCGGGCGAGGTCGGCTACGTCGTCACCGGCCTGAAGGACGTCTCGCGCCTGCGCGTCGGCGACACGCTGACGTCGATCGCCCGGCCCGCCGTCGAGGCGCTGCCCGGCTACAAGGACGTGAAGCCGATGGTCTTCGCCGGTCTGTTCCCGACCGACTCCGACCAGTACCCCGAGCTGCGCGACGCGCTCGAGCGGCTGAAGCTGAACGACGCATCGCTGTTCTACGAGCCGGAGAACTCGCAGGCGCTCGGCTTCGGCTTCCGCGCGGGCTTCCTCGGCCTGCTGCACATGGAGATCGTCCGCGAGCGGCTCGAGCGCGAGTTCGACCTCGACCTGCTGGTCACCGCGCCGAACGTCGCCTACCGGGTGACGACCAAGACCGGCGAGCAGGTGGAGGTGCACAACCCGTCCGAGATGCCGCGCGAGCTCGAGGAGGTCGAGGAGCCGTACGTAAAGGCGTCGATCATCGTCCCGAAGGAGCACGTCGGCGCGGTGATGGAGCTGAACAACGACCGCCGCGGCACGTTCGACCACATGGAGTACCTGACGGAGGAGCGGGTGATGCTCTCGTACGACCTCCCGCTCGGCGAGATCGTCCTCGACTACTACGACCAGCTGAAGTCGCGCACCCGCGGCTACGCCAGCTTCGACTACGACTACGCCGGCTTCCGGCCCGGGAAGCTCGAGCGCGTCGACATCCTGATCGCCGGCGAGCCGGTCGACGCGCTCTCGCTGATCATCCACCGCGACGGCGCGTACGACCGCGGCCGCGCGCTCGTCGAGCGGCTGCGCCAGGAGATCCCGCGCCAGTTCTTCGACGTGCCGATCCAGGCCGCGATCGGCTCGCGCGTGATCGCGCGTGAGACGGTGAAGGCGAAGCGCAAGGACGTGCTTGCCAAGTGCTACGGCGGCGACATCTCGCGGAAGCGGAAGCTGCTCGAGAAGCAGAAGAAGGGCAAGAAGCGGATGAAGCAGGTCGGCGCCGTCGAGGTGCCGCAGGAGGCGTTCCTCGCCGTGCTCAACCTCGACAAGGAGAAGAAGTAGTGGCGCTCGAGATGCGCGGCGTGTGCGAGCGGTGCGGGACGTCGCTCGAGCCGAACGGGCCGGCGGCGATCTGCTCGTTCGAGTGCACCTTCTGCGTGGAGTGCGCCGAGGCGATGGAGCACGTGTGCCCGAACTGCGCCGGCGAGTTGGTGGCGCGGCCGCGGAGGGACGCGGCGTGAGAGACGAAAGCGTCGGCGGGGCCGGCCACCTCTACATCCACCTACCCTTCTGCGCGCACCGCTGCGGGTACTGCGACTTCGTCACCGCCGTCGGGCGCGAAGACCAGCACGAGGCGTACGTGGACGCGCTGCTCGCCGAGCTCGCGTTGGAGCAGTCCGCGCTGGCGCCGCGGGTCGAGACCATCTTCCTCGGTGGGGGGACGCCGACGTTCACGGCGCCGGCGGCGCTCGAACGCCTGCTCGCGGGGCTGCCGGACGCCGACGAGGTGACGGTCGAGGCGAATCCGGAGACGGTTTCGCCCGAGCTCGCCCGGCTTCTGTCACGGAACCGTGTCAACCGTGTGTCGCTGGGCGCGCAGAGCTTCCAGCCGCGGCTTCTTTCCGTGCTCGAGCGCCTCGCGCAGCCCGAAACCGTCCGCCGCGCGGTGCACACTTTTCGTGATGCCGGATTTGACAACATCTCAATCGATCTGGTCTACGGCATCCCGGGCCAGACCTCCGCCGACCTCGACTCCGACCTCGCTGAGGCGCTCGCGCTCGAGCCCGAGCACGTGTCCTGCTACGAGCTGGAGGCCAAGCCGGGCACGCGCTTCACCCACGCGCACGGAGTCGAGCTCGAGCGCCAGGCCGCGTCGATGGAGTCCTACTTCGAACTGGTCGTCGCCGCCCTGACGAGCGCCGGCTACCGCTGGTACGAGACGGCGAACTTCTGCCGTGTCGACGAGGGGCGCGATCTCCGGGCGCGCCACAACCTCGGCTACTGGCTCGGACGGGACTACCTCGGCCTCGGGATCGGTGCGGTCTCGACAATCGAGGGCATGCGCCGGCGGAACGCGCCGCGCCTCGGCGGGTATCTCGCCGCGCTGGCGGACGGCCAGGCGCCGCCGCGCGAGCTCGAGCCGCTCGACGACGGCACCCGCAGCCGCGAACGGGTGATGCTCGGCCTGCGGCTGGACGAGCCGCTCGCGCTCGCCGGGCTGGAGGACGCGCTCGACGGCGACGCACTCGCGCGGCTCGAACGGCTCGGCCTCGCCGCCCGCGTCGGGACGAACGGTCACGAGACGCTGGCGCTGACCGAGCGCGGCCGTTTCCTTGGCGGGGGCGTCACCGCGGAGCTGCTGGCGTAAGATTTGCCTGCACAGACAATGATTTTCCCCGGCCCCGACCTCACGCAGCGCCAGCGCGACATCCTCGTCCAGGTGGTCGAGGAGTACGTCGCGACCGGCCAGCCTGTCGGCTCGAAGCACCTGATCGAGCGGACCGGGATGCAGGTCTCGTCCGCCACCGTGCGCAACGAGCTCGCCGAGCTCGAGCGGCTCGGCCTGCTCACGCACCCGCACACCTCCGCGGGGCGGATCCCGACCGACCGCGGCTACCGCTTCTACGTCGACCGGCTGCTCGAGCGTCCGACCACGCGGCCGGCGACGTTCCCGCTCGACCTTTCCGTCGCGCGGAGCGAGGTCGAGTCGGCGCTTCAGGCGACCACCGAGACGCTTTCGCAGGTGACGCGGCTGATCGCGCTCGTCTCGGCGCCGCCGCTGCAGACCGCGACCGTCCGCCACGTCGAGGTGCTGTTGCTGCAGCCGCAGGTGGCGATGGTCGTGGTGATCACCTCCAGCGGGGGCGTCACCAAGCGGGTCTACGCCTTCGACCGGCCGATCGATCCCGGCCTCGCGAACTGGGCCGCCCAGTATCTGAACGACCAGGTCGTCGGTCTCTCGCTCGGGACGGGACAGCTCAGGCGGCGGCTCGCCGACCCGGGCCTCTCACCGGGCGAGCGGATCTTCCTCGAGGTGCTCACGCCCGCGTTCACCGACGCGGAGGACGACGAGCAGCGCGTCTACGTCGGCGGTGCGGCCGGGTTGCTGGAGGAGGTGCGCGACGACGAGCTCGGCTCCTACCGCTCGCTGATCGACCTGCTCGAGCGGCGTCGTAGCCTGCTCGACATGCTCTCCGAGGCGCTCGACCCGCGCCGGCCCTTCGTCCGCGTCGGCGACGAGCTCGCCGACCCGGGCCTCCACGACCTCGCGCTCGTCGGCGCCGCCTACGGCATCGCCAACCGGACGCTCGGCGCCGTCAGCCTGATCGGCCCGTCGCGGATGGACTACGACAAGGCGATCCGCACCGTCCGCTCCGCCGCCTCCGAGCTGTCCCGGTTCGCCGAATCCGTCTACGGGGACAACTGATGGCGACCGGCGGCCGCGACTACTACGAGCTGCTCGGCGTCGAGCGCACCGCGACCGAGGCCGAGATCAAGAAGGCGTTCCGCGGGCTCGCGCGCGAGCTGCACCCCGACGTCTCCGACGACCCCGAGACTGAGGAGCGCTTCAAGGAGGTGGTCGAAGCCTACGAGGTGCTGTCGAACGGCGAGCGGCGCGAGCTCTACGACCGCTTCGGCCACGCGGGGCTCCGCGGCCAGGGCTTCACGCCGACCAGCTTCGACCTCGGCTCGCTCGGCGACCTGTTCTCGGCGTTCTTCGGCGACGACCTGTTCGGCGTCGGCGGCCGCCCGCGCGGCGCTGCGCGGGGCGCCGACATCGCGGCCGAGGTCGCGATCGACCTGGTCGACTCGGCGCAAGGCGTCGAGCGCGAGGTCTCGCTCCGGGTCGCCGTCCCGTGCAGCACGTGCAACGGCAGCGGTGCCGAGCCTGGAACCCAGCCCGTCCTGTGCACGGCCTGCTCCGGCGCCGGGCGCGTCCAGCAGGTCTCGAACACCGTCTTCGGCCAGTTCGTCCGCGCGCAGCCGTGCGGCCCCTGCGGCGGAACCGGCCGGGTCGTCGAGCATCGGTGCGAGACCTGCCGCGGCGAGGGCCGGATCGTCGAGGAGCGGAAGCTCTCGGTCGACATCCCGGCGGGCATCCACGACGGCCAGCGGATCCGCCTCGGCGGCGAGGGTCACGCCGGCGAGCCCGGCGGTCGCGCCGGCGACCTCTACGTGCTCATCCACGTCCGCCCCGACGACCGCTTCGTCCGCGAGGGGCACGACCTGATCTCGCAGGTCGACCTGACGATCACGCAGGCCGCGCTGGGCGCGACGGTCACCGTCCCGACGATCGACGGCGAACTGGAGCTCGAGTTCGAGCCCGGCACGCAGCCGGGCCAGATCCGCGTGATCCGCGGCGCCGGCATGCCCGTCCTGCAGGGCCGGGGGCGCGGCGACCACCGCCTGTTCGTCAACGTCACGGTGCCGCACCGGCTCACCGACGAGCAGCGGAAGCTTCTCCAGGAGTTCGAGAAGAGCGCCGACGACTCCACGTACGAGCCCGACGAAGGGTTCTTCGACAAGCTGAAGAGCGCGTTCCGCTGAGCCTCAGAAGGGTCTCCGTGACGGTGGGGTCTGCCAGGGCCGAGAGCGCGCGCGGGATCATGCTCGAGCTCTTCCCCGAGGGCTTCGAGGAGCGCGACACGTCCGACGGCGTCGAGCTCTCTGCGTACACGGACGCGGGCGGCGAGGAGCGGCTCTGGTCGGCGTTCGGCGGAGCGCGCGCAACGGACGTCGAAGAGGGCTGGGAGGACCGGTGGCGCGCGTTCCACAAGCCGGTGCGGATCGGGCCGCTCTGGGTCGGACCGCCGTGGGAGGAGCCCGACCCGGACGCGCTCGCGGTCGTGATCGACCCGGGCCGGGCATTCGGCACCGGCGCGCACGGAACGACCCGTCTCTGCCTCGAGCTGCTGCTCGACGCGCCGCGCGGCAGCCTGCTCGACGCCGGCTGCGGCTCCGGCGTGCTCGCGATCGCCGCCGCGAAGCTCGGCTTCGAGCCGGTGTACGCGGTCGACCTCGACCCGCAGGCGATCGAGGCGACCGAGCGCAACGCGGCCGTGAACGGGGTCGCGGTCGACGGTGCGGCTCGCCGACGCGGCGGTCGATCCGCTCCCGCCGACCGACACCGCCGTCGTCAACGTCGCGCTCGAGGTCGACGGCCCGATCGCGGAACGGCTCGAGTGCGAGCGGATCATCACCTCCGGCTACCTCGTCGCAGAGGCTCCGGACCTTCCCGGCTACCGGCGCGAGGACCGCCGCGAGGCCGAAGGCTGGGCCGCGGATCTGCACGTGCGGACGCAGTAAGGTCCCGCGCAGATGGCGACGTTCTCGGTCGATTTCCTCGGCTGCAAGGTCTCGCACGCCGACGCCCAGGCGGTGCGTGAGCGGCTGCTCGCCGACGGGCACGTGGAGGGCGCCGGCGGCGACGTCGCCGTCGTCAACACGTGCTGCGTCACGCACGAGGCGCTCCGCAAGTCGCGCCACGCCGCCTCGCGGGCCGCGCGGTCGCACGGGCGCGTCTACGTGACCGGCTGCGGCGCGAACCTGTCGCCCGACGCATTCGCGGGACTGCCCGAGAACGTGGTCGTCGTCGCGAAGCGGAGCGAGGACATGCCCGCGGCGGTCGCGGGTGACGTCGGCGCGATCGGCTGCGTCCAGGCCGACGCGCGGCTCGACCGCGTCCGTGCGTTCGTGAAGGTGCAGGACGGCTGCAGCTTCTCGTGCAACTTCTGCGTGATCCCGATGGTGCGGGGCGCGTCGCGCAGCCGCAGCGCCGACGCGGTGCTCGGCGAGATCCGCCGCCGCGTCGAGCAGGGCCACCGCGAGGTCGTCCTCACCGGGGTCAACCTCGGCTGCTTCCGCGACCGCGAGACCGGCTACGACCTCCCGCGGCTGATCCGCGAGGCGGGCGCGACGCCGGGGCTCGCGCGGCTGCGGCTCTCCTCGATCGAGGTCAACCACCTGACCGAGCCGCTGCTCGCCGCGCTGCGCGAGACGCCGACGGTGTCCCGCCACCTGCACGTCCCGCTCCAGTCGGGCGACGACGGCGTCCTGCGCGCGATGGCGCGCCGCTACGACGCGGCCACCTACCTCGAGCGGGTGGCGCGGGCGGAGGGTTTCAACCTGACGACCGACGTGATCGTCGGCTTCCCCGCCGAGGACGACCTCGCGTTCGCGCGCACGCTGCGCGTCGTCGAGGCGTCGGGCGCGACCAAGGTGCACGTGTTCCCGTACTCGCCGCGGCCGGGCACCGTCACCGCGGGCGCCGACACCGTCCCGAAGCACGTCAAGAAGGAGCGCAGCGCCCGGCTGCGCGCGCTCTCGCACGAGGCGTGCCTGCAGCGCTGGGGGACGAAGGTCGGCACCGAGGACGTCGTCCTCGTCGACCGGCCCGGCCGGGGATACGGCGACGACTACTCGCCGTGGCTGCTCGACGCGCCGGTCGGCGACCTCGTCCGCGTCCGCGGCGCCGCCGTCACCGACGAGGGGATCCTGGCCGCGTGAGAGACGAAGCCGAGTACAAAGCCGACGGCGAAGCGGTCGAGGTTGGTGCGAGGCGATGTCGTGACGCCGAAGGCGTCACTGACCCCGGCTGCATTTTCTGCAAGATCGTCCGCGGGGAGCTGCCCTCGACCGAGGTGAACCGTGCCGACGGTTTCATCGCGATCGAGGACATCAACCCGATTGCCGACGTCCACCTCCTGGTCATCCCCGAGCGGCATTTCGCCGACTTCCGCGAGATCGCCCTGCTCTCGGCCGACGAGTCGAAGGCGATGCTGGAGTTCATCGCCGAGACCGCGCAGAAGGCCGGTCTCGACGAGTACCGGCTGCTCAATTACTGCGGCGCGGGCGTCGGTCAGACCGTGTTCCATCTGCACTGGCATGTTCTAGGTGGGACGATGCGGGGGATGCCGGTATGAATTTGATCGCGACAATGCAGAAAGAGCTGACCGCAGCGATGAAGGACCGCGACGCGGAGCGCCGAGATGCGCTGCGCCTGATCCTGTCGAGCCTGCAGTCCGCGGAGAAGGAGCTGCAGCGTCCGCTGAGCGAGGACGAGGAGCTGCAGGTGCTCCAGCGCGAGCGCAAACGGCGGTTGGAGTCGGTCGAGGCGTTCGAGAAGGCCGGCCGCGACGAGAGCGCTGCGAAGGAGCAGGGCGAACTCGAGGTGCTCGAGGAGTTCATGCCCGAGCCGCTCTCGGAGGACGACCTCGAGCGGATCGTCGACGACGCGATCGCCGAGGTCGGAGCCACGAGCATGCGCGACCTCGGCCGGGTGATGGCGGACGTGATGCCGCAGATCGCCGGGCGCGCCGACGGCTCGGCCGTGAGTCAGATCGTGCGCGAGAAGCTCGCCTAACCGGCGACGGCGGTGACCAGCACCGAATAGAGCGTCAGTGGGAAGCTGCCGCCGGCTCCGTCGATGACCGAGGTCAGGCCGTCCTCGAGGCGCCGGCGGCCACCGGCATCGAGGCCGAGATACCTCGAGGTCGTGCGCGTGAGCGCGACCACGCGCTCCGTCGTCTCCTCTTCGTCGCTCACCACGGTCGTCAGGCGCACGTCCGTGAACAGCGTGGAAGCCTCGGGCCGGGCGAGCGCATCCCGCTGGTTGATCCAGGACCAGACCTCGGACACGTTTCCGAGCCTGGCGTCGATGCCGTCGAAGAGCGTCTCGCGGTCGCGCGGAACCCAGTCGTCCGACTCGGGGCGCACGCCGGACCAGACCGCGTGGATCTCCTCGTCCAGCGGAGAGAACCCGAGGTGGGTGAGTAGCGCGAACACGCCGCCCGGCTGCAGGACGTTCGCGACCTTCCGCCAGCCGACCGCAGGATCGACCCAGTGGAACGCGGTCGCCGAGAAGGCGGCGGCGAACCCACCGGCAGGGAGGTCGGCGTCCTCGAAGCGCTCGATCCGGAAGTTCACGCCGGGCGCGTCGCCGACCCGAAGGCGGGCAACCTCCACCATCTGCGCGCCCGGGTCGACCGCCTCGACCAGGAGGTCGCGCGCGACGAGCGCCTCGGTCAGCTTCCCCGTTCCGCAGCCGATCTCGAGCACCGGCGACCCCGCGTCGAGCCCGGCGATCGCGCACGCGGCGTCGACGATCTCGGGCGCGTAGTCGGAGCGGACCCGGTCGTACTCCTCCGCGACGCCGTCGAACAGCAGCCCGCGCGCTACGGCCATGAGGGCGAGCCTACCGATCCCGGATCGCATACGGTTCGCGGTCTAGAAGACCAACGATCGAGGAGGAACCGTGCTCGCGTACACCTTTGGACAGGCGATGTGGACCATGCTGGTGTTCTTCGCCTGGGTTCTGTTCTTCATGCTGCTGTTCCACGTCTTCGGCGATCTGTTCCGCCGGACGGACGTGAGCGGCGCGGGCAAGGTCGGCTGGTCGATCTTCGTGATCGTGCTGCCCTTCCTCGGCATCTTCGTCTACCTGCTCTCGCAGGGGAAGGGCATGGCGGAGCGGAGCCAGCAGCAGATGCAGGCCGCGCAGGCCCAGATGGACGCCCAGATCAAGCAGGCCGCCGGCTCGGGCGGCTCGGCCGACGAGATCGCCAAGGCGAAGGCGCTGCTCGACTCCGGCGCGATCGATCAGGCCGAGTTCGACGCGCTCAAGGCGAAGGCGCTCGCCTAGTACCGGAGCCACGTTTGCAGCGCGGGGCGGCCGGCGTCCGACGCCGACCGCCCCGCCTACACTGTTTTCGAGATGCAGGAAGTTCTCTCGATCTCGAACGACGTCGCCGCCGAACTGGCGGGCATCGGCGATCCGGTTCTCGGCGCGCTCCGCGAGCGGCTCGACTGCTCGATCCACCTGCGGGGCAACCAGCTGACCCTCGAGGGCGACGACACCCATGTCGCCGAGGCCCGAGCGATCGTCGACGAACTGGTCGAACTGGTCGAGGGCGGCCACGAGATCGGTCCGGGCACGGTCGACGCCGTGATCGGGGCGATCGACGAGGCCGAGGACATCCGCAACGCGCTCGACGACGTCGTCTGGCGCCACCGCGGCACGAAGATCTCGCCGAAGACGGTCAACCAGAAGCGCTACGTCGATGCGATCCGCAACCACACGATCACGTTCGGGATCGGTCCCGCCGGCACCGGCAAGACCTACCTCGCGATGGCGCTCGCGGTCGCCGCGCTGGTCGAGCGCCAGGTCGGGCGCATCATCCTCACGCGCCCTGCGGTCGAGGCCGGCGAGCGGCTCGGCTTCCTCCCGGGCGACCTGCTCGCCAAGGTCGACCCGTACCTGCGCCCGCTCTACGACGCGCTCTACGACATGCTCGACGCCGACCGGCTGACCGCCTACATGGAGAAGGGCGCGATCGAGGTCGCGCCGCTGGCTTTCATGCGCGGCCGGACCCTGAACGACTCGTTCATCATCCTCGACGAGGCCCAGAACACCAGCCCCGAGCAGATGCAGATGTTCCTGACGCGGCTCGGCTTCGGCTCGAGGGTGGTTGTCACCGGCGACGTCACGCAGATCGACCTGCCGACGCACCAGGCGTCCGGGCTGCTCACGGTGCGCGACATCCTCGGCACGATCGAGGGAATCGCGTTCGTGGAGTTCAACAACACGGACGTCGTCCGGCACAAGCTCGTACAGCGGATCGTCGAGGCCTACCGGATGCACACCGAGGCGACCGGTACGCAGCGTCGAAGGTAGTCCCGATGCTCGACGTGGAGGTCTCCAACCGGAGCGGCCTCGAAGTGGCGGAAGGCGCGGCGGCCGACCACGCGCGCGCCGTGCTCGTCGCCGAGGGGATCGACGACGGCGAGCTCGGGATCGCGTTCGTCGGCCCGGACGAGAGCCGGGCGCTCAAGCGTGAGCACCTCGGGATCGATGAAGCAACCGACGTGCTCTCGTTCCCGATCGACGGCCGCGACGACCTGCCGCCCGGACTGCCGCGGCAACTCGGCGACGTCGTGCTCTGCCCGCAGGTGGTCGGCGACGACTGGCGCGGCCCGCTCACGCACGGCCTGCTCCATCTGCTCGGGTACGACCACGGGCCGGAGATGGAGCAGCGCGAGGAGGCGTTGACGAGATGACGAGCACCCAGCGCGTTCCGCTCCGCGAGCGCCTGCGCCGTAGCCGCGCCGGGAACGGTGCCGGCTCGCTGCTCCCCGGGGGCGGCCGCGGCCGGCGCCGCATCTCGCTGGTCGAGAGCTTCAACTACGCGGTCGAGGGGATCATCCACGTCCTCCGCACGCACCGGAACATGCGGATCCATTTCGCCGCCGCGGCGATCGTGATGATTCTCGCGCTCTGGATCGGCGTCGACCGGATCGAGCTCGTCGTGCTGCTGCTCGCGATCGCGTTCGTGCTGATCGCGGAGATGATCAACTCGGCGATCGAGGCGGCGATCGACGTCGCCACCAGCTCGTTCGACCCGCTCGCCAAGCTGGCGAAGGACATCGCCGCCGGCGCCGTCCTGATTGCGTCGGTGAACGCGGTCGCGGTCGGCTACCTCGTCTTCTCCGGGCACGTCACCGACTCGGACACGAAGTTCCTGGACCGGCTCCGCGACGCGCCGATCAAGATCACGATCATCGCGCTGATCCTCGTGATCATCCTCGTGATCGCGACGAAGGCGCTCACCGGCCGCGGAACGCCGTTGCGCGGCGGCCTCCCCTCCGGACACGCGGCGATCGCGTTCGCGGCGTGGATGGCGGTGACGCTCGTGCTCGGCCCGAGCGAGCACCGCTTCTTCGTTTCGACGATCATGTTCGCCGTGGCAGTCCTCGTCGCCCACACGAGAATCGAGTCCGGCATCCACTCGACGCTCGAGGTCGTCTACGGCGGCGCCCTCGGCGCATTCGTCACACTGATCGTCTTCCAACTCTTCTTTTAGTGATTGGCGACACCGAAAAAGCCCTCTACCAGCGGACGCTCGAGATCAAGGAGAAGGCGTACGCGCCGTACTCCAACTTCCTCGTCGGTGCGGTGCTGCGCGCCCGCGACGGGACGCTGTTCGACGGCGTCAACGTCGAGAACGCCGCGTACCCGCTCGGCGTCTGCGGCGAGAAGACGGCCTACTGCACCGCCGTGACGAGGGGTACAAGCCCGGCGACTTCGACCTGATCGTGATCAACGCGTCGCCGTGCGGCGGCTGCCGGCAGTGGCACATCGAGTTCAAGGTCGACCGCGTGATCTTCGCCAACAACGACGGCGACCTCGTCGAGTACACGCCGGACGAGCTGCTGCCGGACACGTTCATCTTGTGAGATCAGGGTTCATTGCCGTCGCGGGACGGCCGAACGTGGGCAAGTCGTCGCTGGTGAACGCGATCTGCGGCGGGAAGGTGACGATCGTCTCCGACAAGCCGCAGACGACGCGGCGGCGGGTCTTCGGGATCGCCAACGGCGACGACTACCAGCTCGTGCTCGCCGACCTGCCCGGCTTCCAGCGCCCGCTCGACGCGCTCACCGAGCGGATGCAGAAGACCGTGGAGTCCTCGTTCGAGGATCTGGACGGCGTGCTGCTCGTCGTCGACTGCCGCGCCCACATCGGGGCCGGCGACCGCTTCATCGCCCAGCGGGTGTTCGCGCTCGGCGTGCCGGTCGTGATCGCGGTGAACAAGGTCGACCGTCTGAAGCCCGGCCACATCGCCACGCAGATGCAGACCGCGGCGCAGCTCGGCCGCTTCCTCGCGCTGCACCCGGTCAGCGCGAAGACCGCCGACGGGATCGGCGAGCTGCGCGAGGAGCTGGTCGCGCTTCTCCCGGAGGGGCCCCAGTACTACCCCGCCGACCAGCGCACCGACCTCAGCGTCACCGAGCAGATCGGGGAGCTCGTGCGGGAACAGGCGCTCCTGCTCACCCGCGAAGAGGTGCCGCACTCGATCACGGCGGTGGTCGACGAGTTCGAGGAGAAGATGATCCGGGCGTCGATCATCGTCGAGACGGAGTCCCAGAAGACGATTCTCGTCGGCAAGGGTGGCTCGATGGTGCGGAAGATCGGGATGCAGGCGCGTCCGGGGATCGAGCAGGTGCTCGGCCGGAAGATCTACCTCGAGCTGCACGTGAAGGTGCGCCCGAAATGGCGCCAGGACGACGCGCAGCTCGAGCGCTACGGCATCTAGCAGCCGGCGTCAAATGGTGTGGCTACCCGTACTACCGCCGCTTCGGCGCTGTGCCACGATGTGCATGTGCCGACAACCGTCCTGATCGTCGACGACCACCCGAGCTTTCGTGCGAGTGCGCGGGCGATCCTGGAAGCGGACGGGTTCGAGGTCACCGGGGAGGCCGAGGATGGAAGGTCCGCGATTGCCGCTGCAGGCCGCCTGCAGCCGGACGTCGTGCTGCTGGACGTGCAGCTCCCCGACCTGGACGGCTTCGAAGTGACCCGCCGGCTGCTCTCGGAAGGCGCCCCGTGCGTCATCCTCGTCTCGAGCCGGGACGGCTCGGATTTCGGGCCACTGGTGGAGAGCAGCGGAGCGTGCGGTTTCGTCCCGAAGAGCGAGCTCTCGGGCGAGGCCGTCACTGCACTGATCTGCGACCGCTGATCCACTGATGCGCCTCGGCCACAAGCTCTGGTTCGGGCTGTTCCCGCTGATGCTGCTGGCGGCCGCGGCCGGCTCGACGCTGGTCATCACCAGCGATCGCGAGACGAACCCGGCCGTGATCGCCATCGTCTACCCGACGATCGCGCTGTCGTTCGTGATCAGCGGCCTGATCGCCTGGACGCTGAGACCCGAGAACGGAACCGGTCGCCTCCTGGTGCTCGTCGGGTTCCTCTGGATCGTGAACGGGCTCTACGAGAGCGACATCGGCTGGGTCTTCGGACTCGGGAACATCTTCGGGAGCCTGTTCCTCGCCGCCTTCGTCCACCTGCTGGTCGCGTTCCCGGAAGGACGGCTGACCGGCCTGTGGGAGCGCCGCTTCGTCGTGGCGATCTGGGTGACGGCGTTGCTGGCGAACTCGTTCCCGGCGTTCTTCACCGGCAAGACCTCGGATTGCGGGAACTGCCCGGACAACCCCTTCGTGGTCTACGAGAACCACCAGATCTCGGACGCCATTCAGGTGTTCTTCACCATCCTCGGCGGGATCATCTTCCTCGGCGTGATCGTGCTGCTCGTGCGCCGCTGGCGCGGTGCGACCGCGGTGCAGCGCCGGGTGCTGGGGCCCGTCTACCTCTCCGGCGGCATCACCACGGCGCTGGTCGCCCTGCTGTTCGCCGCCAACTCTCTCTCGGACATCGTCCGGCACGTGCTCGGCGTCGCGGCGTTCGTCGCCTTCGGCACCGTTCCGCTCTTCTTCCTCGCCGGCCTCCTGCGCGACCGCCTCTACCGCGCCGCCGCGCGGCTGCTCCGGGAAGTACCGGACGAGCCAACCCCCGAGCAGGCGCAGGAGGGGCTGCGCAACGTGCTCGGCGACCCGACGCTCCAGTTCTTCACCTGGCTGGACGAACTGGACGGGTACGTCGACGCGCGTGGCAACCCCGTGACGCTGCCGCCGGACACTTCGCGCCGTGTGACCACGCGCATCGACCGGGAGTCGGACGGCCACCCGCTTGCCGCGCTCGTCCACGATTCGGCGCTGCTCCACCAGCGCGGCCCGCTCGACGAGGTCGTCTCGGCGGCGCGGCTGGCGATCGAGAAGGACCGCGGCCTGCAGGCGCTCCGCCGCAGCGAGGCCCGCAGCCGCGCGTTGCTCGACGCGATCCCCGACCTGATGTTCCGGATCGCCCGCGACGGGACGTACCTCGAGGCCAAGGGTCGCCGCGAGTCGCTGCTCCGCCCGGCCGAGGAGCTGGTCGGCGGCAACGTGCGCGAGCTCCTGCCGCCCGACGTCGCCGCGCAGTTCGTCCGCGCGCTGGCCGTTCCGGCGTCGAGAGGCGTGCAGACGGTCGAGTACCGGCTGACGATCGACGGCGAGGAGCGCGATTTCGAGGGCCGGCTGGTGCCGTCCGGCGACGACGAGGTCGTCGTCATCGTCCGCGACTTCACCGACCGGACGCACCTCCAGGACGAGCTGTCGCAGAAGCTCGAGACCCTCGAGCGCGAGCAGGAGTTCACCCGCAACGTCGTCAACGTCGCGCCGGTCGTGTTCCTGCTCGTCGACACCGGCGGCCGGATCATCCGCTTCAACGAGTCGGCCGAGGAGCTGTTCGGCTACCGGGACGACGAGACGACCCGCGGCAGGCTCTGGTGGGACGTCTTCCTCCCGGAGGAGGGCCACCGGGCGGCGCAGGAGTACTGCGAGCGGATGAACGACGGCGAGACCCAGCTCGAAGGGCAGACCGAGTGGGTCGCCGCCGACGGGCGGCGTCGTGTGATCGCCGCGTCCGTTCGTCACGTCGTCGACGGCGAGGGGAACGTGCGCTTCCTGATCTGCGGCCAGGACCTGACGGAGCTCGTCGCCCAGCGCGAGGAGCTGATGTCCCAGCGTGACTTCCTCGCCGTCGTCGCACGGGCGACGCCGAGTCTGCTGATCACGGTCGAGCGCGACGGAACGGTCGCCGTCGAGGGCGTCAACTACGCGTTCCGCGAGCTGACCGGCTACAACGACGAGGAATCGATCGGGATGCCGTTCTGGGATCTGGTCGCGCCGCCGGAGCTGATCGACGAGGTCAAGCGGGCGTTCGAGGAGCAGGTCGAGACGGGCGTCAGCATCGAGCACGAGACCGCCTGGATCGGCAAGTCCGGCAACTGGCGCATCATCGCCTGGTGGTTGCGCCCGCTCGGCGCGTTCAGCGGGAAGTACATCGTTTGCGGTGTCGACGTGACCGAGCGCAAGGCGCACGAGGCCGAGCTGCGCGCGTCGCGGTCGCGCATCGTCGAGGCCGCCGACGACGCGCGGATGCGCCTCGAGCGCAACCTTCATGACGGCGCGCAGCAGCGGCTCGTCTCGCTGTCGCTCGCGTTGCGGCTGGCGCAGTCCCGGCTGCGGGACGACCCGGACGGGGCCGACCAGCTTCTCTCCGGGGCGGCCGAAGAGCTGACCCAGGCGCTGGCCGAGCTGCGCGAGCTCGCCCGCGGCATCCACCCCGCCGTTCTCACCGACCGGGGCCTCCCGGCCGCACTCGAGGCGCTGGCCGCGCGTGCGCCGCTTCCGGTCGAGATCACGGGGGGTCTCGACGAGCGTCTCCCGGGACCGGTGGAGGCTGCTGCCTACTACGTGGTCGCCGAGGCGCTCACCAACGTCGCGAAATACTCGGAGGCATCGGTCGTCGAGGTGCGGGCGGGGCGTCAGGACGGCCGCGTCGTCGTCGAGGTGGCCGACGACGGGGTCGGCGGCGCCGATCCGTCGCGTGGTTCCGGGCTGCGCGGGCTCGCCGACCGGGTGGAGGCGCTCGACGGAAAGCTCGAGGTCGAGAGCCCCGTGGGCGCAGGGACGACCGTGCGCGCGGTGATCCCGCTCTTCTAAGGTACGACGAGGATGGCGCGGGCGCTCCCGACCGGCACGGTGACCCTTCTGTGCACCGACATCGAGGGCTCGACCGGTCTCGTCGGCCGGCTCGGCGACCTCTACGCGCGGGTGCTCGAGGAGCACCGGCAGCTGGTGCGCGACGCGGTCGTCGCAGCCGGCGGGACGGAGATCGACTGCCGCGGCGACGAGATGCTGCTGGTCTTCGGCGAAGCCGCCCCCGCGGTGCAGGGAGCGATCGATGCGCAGCGCGCTCTGGCGGAGCACGCGTGGCCCGACGGGAACGAGCTGCGCGTCCGGATGGGCGTGCACACGGGTGAGCCGTCGGTGGAGGGCGTCAGCTATGTCGGCATCGACGTCCACCGGGTCGCGCGGATCAGCGGCGCGGGCCACGGCGGGCAGATCCTGCTCTCCGAGCGGACATACGGGCTCGCCGGGGTCGACGCGAAGGATCTCGGCCCGCAGCCGTTCAGGGGACTGCCGGAGCCCGAGCGGGTCTATCAGGTGCTCGCGGACGGGTTGCGGGCCGAGTTCCCGCCCCTTCGGCTCGATCCGTCGACGGCGGGAACCGCCGCGGAGGCGTCGAACGGAGGGCACATGAAGGTCGTCGTCGCCGAGGATTCCGTTCTTCTGCGCGAGGGGATCGCGCGGCTGCTCGAGGACGCCGGGCTCGAGGTCGTCGGCCAGGCGGGGAACGCCGACGAGCTCATGCTCAAGGTGCGCTCGTACAAGCCGGACGTCGCGATCGTCGACATCCGGATGCCGCCGACCCAGACCGACGAGGGGTTGCGGGCGGCGAAGGAGATTCGGGAGAAGCACCCGGAGACGTCCGTGCTCGTCCTGTCGCAGTACCTGGAGCCGGCGTACGCGCTGGAGCTCCTGTCGGAGAGCGCCGAGGGCGTCGGGTACCTGCTCAAGGATCGGATCGCCGACATCCCGGATTTCGTCGCCGCGGTCAAGCGCGTGGGCGAGGGCGGCTCGGCGCTCGACCCGTCGGTGGTGTCCCAGCTGGTCGGCCGCCGCCGCGCGGACGATCCGATCGCGCAGCTGACCCCGCGTGAGCGCCAGGTGATGGAGCTGATGGCGGAGGGCCTGTCGAACAGCGCGATCGCCGAGCGCCTCGTCGTCACCGAGCGTGCCGTCGAGAAGCACGTCACCTCGATCTTCGGAAAGCTCCGCCTCGGCGCGGACTCGGACACGCACCGCCGCGTGCTCGCGGTGCTCGCGTTCCTCCGGGCCTAGCCCGCGCCTCTCCGCGCGCCTCGCCGCCGCCGCAGCTCACTCCGCAGCCCCCACCCTGGGTGGGGGAGTAGCCCCTTACCCCTGCCGGCGACGCTACCGGAGTCGGGCGCACGCGTCTGTGCCGATTCCGTGCCGGTTCTCCGCGGATGCGGGCAGCCGCACCACTTTCCTGCGGGTGCGGGCAGCCGCACCACGGGACGCCTGCTGCCTCGATTCCCGGGTGGCCGGCCCCGGCGCAGACTCGGAGCACATCAATCGCACGTCGATTTCGAAGGAGGAATCGTGAGCAACGCAGTCGCATACACACAGTCGCGGATCTCCCCGGTTCCTGCCCTTCGCTCGCTCCGCAGTCGCTTCAAGGGCGCCGTGATCGAGCCGGGCCGGGACGGTTGGGATGCCGCAACACAGGCGTTCAACACCACCATCGTCCAGCAGCCGGCGCTCGTCGCCGTCCCTGCGGACGCAGAGGACGTGGTCGCCGTCGTCGAGTACGCCGCCCGGCAGGGCATGCAGGTCGCCGCCCAGCGGACGGGTCATAACGCCGACCCGCTCGGCGCGATGAACGACGTGATCCTGGTCAAGACCGACGCCCTCCAGGGAGTCGAGATCGACGTCGAGCGCCGGATTGCGCGCGTCGCCTCGGGCTCGAAGTGGGGCGACGTCGTCCCGAAGGCATCCGAGCTCGGCCTCGCCGCACTGCACGGGTCGACCCCCGACGTCAGCGTCGCCGGCTACTCGCTCGGCGGCGGTGTCGGCTGGTACGCCCGCAAGCTCGGGCTCAGCACGAACAGCGTCACCGCGATCGAGCTCGTCACCGCCGACGGCACGCTCCGCCGCGTCGACGCCGACAACGACCCCGACCTGTTCTGGGCGCTCCGCGGCGGCGGCGGGAGCTTCGGCATCGTCACCGCGCTGGAGCTTCAGCTCTACGCGATGTCCGAGGTCTACGCGGGCGTGCTCTTCTTCCCCTGGGAGCGCTCGTCCGAGGTGCTGCACTCGTGGCTCGAGTGGACGGACAGCGTCCCCGACGAGGTCACGTCGGTCGGTCGCATCCTGCAGTTCCCGCCGATCCCGGACATCCCCGAGTTCCTGCGCGGCGGCAAGTTCGCCGTCGTCGAGGCCGTCGTCACCGGCGACGAGTGGTTCGGCAACGAGCAGATCAGCCCGCTGCGGGCGCTCGGCCCGGTGATGGACACCTTCGCGATGGTGCCGCCGGCCGGGATCGCCGAGCTCCACATGGATCCGCCGCACCCGGTGCCGTACGTCGGCGACGGCCGGATGCTCGGTCAGCTCGACGGCGAGGCGATCGACCGGTTCGTCGCCGCCGTCGGGCCCGAGTCGGGCTCGCCGCTGCTGTCCGCGGAGATCCGCCACGTCGGCGGGGGCGCGATGTCCCGGCCGCAACCGCACCACGGGGCGCTGTCCACGTTCGACGCCGACTTCCTCACCTTCGGCGTCGGGATGGTGCTCGACCAGCCGATGTACGACGCGAACCGCGCCCAGCTCGACAAGCTGGCGGAGGCCCTCGCTCCGTACGAGAACGGCCGCGAGTACCTGAACTTCACCGAGCGGCAGACCGACCCGTCACGGTTCTACACCCCGACCGTGTACCGGAGGCTCCGTGAGGTGAAGGCGGCCTACGACCCGGCCGACGTCTTCCGCTCGAACCATCCAATCCCGCCGGCGTAACCGCCTCCTCGCCGGGCGCTTCCGAAGGGCCCCGCACGTGCGGGGCCCTTCGCGTGAGCAGGGGGGTGTGGCCAGCCCCACCTGTAGACGCCTGCTGCCTCCATACCCGCGAAAGCCGCTCCGCCGCAGACTCGGTGCATGAACCCCAGCACGCCAACCCAAGGAGGAACGTTGTCCGAGGCAGTCGCACTTTCCGTCGCAGCACCCCGCGCCTTCGAGGCGCTCCATTACGCCCCGGCCACACCGGCCGTGGTCACCGCAAGCGAGCTCCGTCGCCGCTACGGCGAGGGCGACACCGCCGTCGAGGCCCTCCGCGGCGTCGACTTCGAGGTCGCCACCGGCCGGCTCACCGCCGTCATGGGGCCGTCCGGCTCCGGCAAGTCGACCCTGATGCATCTGCTCGCAGGGCTCGACCGGCCCACCACCGGCACGATCACGATCGACGGCACCGACATCACCCGGCTGAACGACGGCGAGCTGACGAAGCTGCGCCGCAGCCACGTCGGCTTCGTGTTCCAGTTCTTCAACCTGCTCCCGATGCTGAACGCGGAGGAGAACGTCGTCCTCCCGCTGACGATCGCCGGCACCAAGCCGGACAAAGAGTGGCTCGAAGAGCTCATGAGCCGCGTCGGCCTCGCCGACCGGCGCAAGCACCGCCCGTCGGAGCTCTCCGGCGGCCAGCAGCAGCGCGTCGCCGTCGCCCGGGCCCTGGTCTCCCGGCCGTCCGTCGTCTTCGCCGACGAGCCGACCGGCAACCTCGACTCGCGTACCGGCGGCGAGATCCTCGACCTCCTCAGCGAGGCGGTCGCGGACTACGGCCAGACGCTCGTCATGGTCACCCACGACGTCCGCGCGGCGACGATCGCCGACCGGATCGTCTACCTCGCCGACGGCGACATCGTCAAGGACGTCGGCCGCTCCACCGCCGCCGAGATCATCGCGGCGGTCGAGGAGGTGAGCCTCCGATGATGACGGTCGCGCTCAAGGGCCTCGCGGGGCGCAAGCTCCGGGCCTTCCTCACCGCCCTCGCGATCGTCCTCGGCGTCGCGATGGTCAGCGGCACGTACGTCCTCACGGACACGATCAAGGCCGCGTTCGACCAGATCTTCGCGGGCTCGTACCAGGACACCGCCGCGGTGATCACCGGCAAGTCGGCCGTCTCGTTCGCGCAGAGCGGGTCGCCGACCGTACCGGGCTCGGTGCTGATCAAGGTCAAGCGGCTCCCCGGTGTGGAGACCGCCACGGGCCAGATCTTCAACCTGACAGACAGCTCCGACTACGGGAAGCTGATCGGGCGCAACGGCAAGCCGCTCGGCACGAGCGGCAACCCGACGTTCGCGTTCGGCCTCGACCCGGACATCGGCAAGCTCAACCCGCTCACCCTCACCGCCGGCACCTGGGCGACGAACTCGCACGAGATCGTGATCGACTCGTCGAGCGCGAAGTCCGGCAAGTTCGCCGTCGGTGACATGATCGGCGCCGCCGTTCAGGGCCCGACGAAGCAGTACCGCATCACCGGAATCGCGAAGTTCGGCTCCGTCGACTCGCTCGGCGGTGCGACGATCGCGATCTTCGACACCAGGACGGCACAGGCTCTGCTCGGCAAGCAGGGCTACGACCTGATCGCCGTCTCGGCGAAGCCGGGGATCTCGGCGGACTCCCTCGTCCGCCAGATCGAGCCGCTGCTGCCCGCGTCCGCCCAGGTGAAGACCGGGGCGGAGCAGGCGAAGGCGAGCGCGAAGGACATCGCCGAGTTCACGAAGTTCATCCAGTACTTCCTGCTCGCGTTCGGGGCGGTCGCCCTGTTCGTCGGCGCGTTCGTCATCTTCAACACCCTGTCGATCACCGTCGCCCAGCGGACACGCGAGCTGGCGACGCTGCGGACCCTCGGCGCCTCGCGCCGGCAGGTTCGCCGCTCGGTGCTCGTCGAGGGCCTCGCGATCGGCATCCTGGCCTCCACGCTCGGGCTCGTCCTCGGCGTCGGCCTCGCGAAGGGCCTGAGCGCCCTGATGTCGGCCCTGAGCCTCGACCTGCCCCAGGCGGGGACGGTGTTCGAGACCCGGACGATCGTGGTCTCGATGCTGCTCGGCACGAGCGTCACGCTGATCGCCAGCATCGCTCCTGCGATGAAGGCGACCAAGGTGCCGCCGATCGCCGCCGTCCGTGAAGGCGCCGTGCTCCCGCCCGGGCGGTACGCCCGCTACCGGACCGCGGTTGCGCTCTCGATCGTCGGCCTCTCGCTGGCACTGCTCGGCTACGGGCTGTTCGTCGGCAGCGTCGCCGCCGGCCCGCGGCTGCTGTCGCTGGCGGTGGGCGTGCTCGGGCTGTTCGTCGGCGTGGCGTTGACGGCGCCGAAGCTGGCGCGGCCGCTCGCGTCGGTGCTCGGCCGGCCGTTCGCCCGCATCGGCGGCGCGTCCGGCTCGCTCGCCCGCGAGAACGCGATGCGGAACCCGCAGCGGACGGCGTCGACGGCCGCGGCCCTGATGATCGGCCTGGCGCTCGTCACGATGGTGGCGACGCTCGGCAAGGGCCTCAAGGCCTCCGACCGCGACTCGCTGAAGCACCAGGTGCGGGCCGACTACGTGGTCACCTCGAAGAACGGCTGGGACGTGTTCTCCCGCGCAGCGGGGAACGCGGCCGGCGCCGCTCCCGTCGTGACGGTGGCGTCGAGTGTCCGCAACGAGCAGGCCAAGGTCGGCAAGGACGAGGTGCGCGTGGACGGGATCGACACCGCCACGATCGCCTCGGTCTACCACTACGACTGGGTGAACGGCTCCGACGCGACCCTGGCATCGCTCGGCCGCGACGGCGCAATCGTCCGGGAGAAGTGGGCGACCAGCCGCCAGATCGGCGTCGGCGACCGCATCACCGTGATCAACCCGGCGGGCAAGAAGGCCCGCTACACGGTGCGCGGCGTCTACACCCAGCCGAAGTTCGGCCAGATCGACCCGGTGCTCGGCTCGATCGCGATCTCGCAGCAGGCGTTCGACTCGACGTTCGAGCGGCCGCAGAACGCGTTCACGTTCCTGAACGCGACGGGCGGCGTGAGCTCGATGACGACGGGGGCGCTGCAGCTGGCGCTGCTCGGCTACCCGGATGTGAAGCTCTCGACCAGGAGCGAGTGGATCGAGACGCGGGCGACCGGCATCGACAAGCTGCTCAACCTGCTCTACGTGCTGCTCGCGCTGTCGGTCGTGGTCAGCCTGTTCGGGATGGTCAACACGCTCGTCCTCTCGGTGTTCGAGCGGACGCGCGAGATCGGGATGCTGCGGGCGGTCGGGATGACCCGCCGGCAGGTCCGCCGGATGATCCGGCAGGAGAGCATCGTCACCGCGCTGATCGGCGCGGCGCTCGGGCTCCCGCTGGGCCTGTTCCTGGCCTGGCTGGTGACGAGGGCGCTGTCCGGCCAGGGTGTGTCGTTCGCGATCCCCGGTCAGTTGCTCGCGTACTTCGTCTGGATCGCGTTCTCGGCCGGCGTGCTGGCCGCGATCGCCCCGGCGCGCCGCGCCTCCAGGCTGAAGGTGCTCGAGTCGCTGCAGTACGAGTAGCGAGTTAGCAGTGCCAGGCACTGTTAAGGCCGGGCCCCGCGAGGGGCCCGGCCCGTCTCGGGGCTAGACTGCGTTTGTGGCAAAAGCGCCTGCACTGGCCCGCGGTTTCGAGCTTCCGCTCGAGCCGCGGCTGCCGCGGATCGGCTCGATCGACGCCGTCTCGCTGGAGGAGCGGGCGGCCTCGCTCGCGAAGCGGTCGATCAAGAAGGAGGCGAAGCTCTTCGCGCTCGAGCTGGCGATCCGGATGATCGACCTGACCACGCTCGAGGGCGCCGACACGCCGGGCAAGGTGCACGCGCTGGCGACGAAGGCGATCAAGCCCGACCCGAGCGACGAGTCGATTCCGTCCTGCGCCGCGCTCTGCGTCTACCCGAACCTCGTCCCGACCGCGGTCGCGCGGCTGCGCGGCACCGGCGTGAAGGTCGCGTCGGTCGCGACCGCGTTCCCGTCGGGCCAGTCTCCGCTCGACGTGAAGGTGCGCGAGACCGAGGAGGTCGTCGCGATGGGCGCCGACGAGGTCGACATGGTGATCGACCGCGGCGCGTTCCTCTCCGGCCGCTACGCGAAGGTCTACGACGAGATCGTCCAGGTGAAACAGGCGTGCGGCGAGGCCCACCTGAAGGTGATCCTCGAGGTCTCGGAGCTGGGTACGTACGACAACGTGCGCCGCGCGTCGCTGCTGGCGATGGCCGCGGGCGCCGACTTCATCAAGACCTCGACCGGCAAGCTCTCGGGCGCGGCGACGCTGCCCGTCACGCTCTGCATGCTCGAGGCGATCCGCGATGTCCACGAGGAGACCGGCCGGATGGTCGGGATGAAGCCGGCGGGCGGGATCCGCCAGGCGAAGCAGGCTGTGCAGTACCTCGTCCAGTTGTACGAGACGCTCGGCGCCGAGTGGCTGACGCCCGATCTCTATCGGCTCGGCGCGTCGACGCTCCTCAACGACGTGCTGATGCAGATCCGCACGCAGCGCACCGGCCGCTACCAGTCACCCGACTACTTCACCGTTGACTGAGCTCGAGAAGAAGAAGGGCAAGCAGGCGCTCGTCCCGTCGGGTTGGGACTACGCGCCCGCGCCCGAGTCGCGCGACATCGTCCGGATCGACGAGCGGTACGGCCACTTCGTCGGCGGCGAGTGGCTCGAGCCGAGCGAGTCGTACACGACGATCTCGCCGTCGAGCGAGGAGCCGCTCGCCGAGATCGGCCAGGCGACGCCCGAGGAGGTGAACGGCGCGATCGCGGCCGCCCGCGAGGCGTTCGAGAACGGCTGGTCGTCGCTGCCCGGCTCCGAGCGCGCGAAGTACCTGTTCCGCATCGCGCGGATCCTGCAGGAGCGCTCCCGCGAGTTCGCGGTGCTCGAGTCGCTGAACGGCGGCAAGCCGATCAAGGAGTCGCGCGACGTCGACCTGCCGCTCGCGGCCGCGCACTTCTTCTACTACGCGGGCTGGGCCGACAAGCTCGAGTACGCGTTCCCGAACCGGCGACCTCGCCCGGTCGGGGTCGCCGGGCAGATCATTCCGTGGAACTTCCCGCTGCTGATGCTCGCGTGGAAGATCGCGCCCGCCCTCGCCGCCGGCAACACGGTCGTGCTCAAGCCGGCGGAGACGACGCCGCTGACCGCACTGCTCTTCTGCGACGTCGTCCGCCAGGCGGAGCTCCCGCCGGGCGTCGTCAACATCGTCACGGGTGACGGCCGCACCGGCGCCGCGATCGTCGAGGGCGCGGTCGACAAGATCGCCTTCACCGGCTCGACCGACGTCGGCAAGGCGATTCAGCGCGAGCTCGCCGGCACCGGGAAGCGGCTGACGCTCGAGCTCGGCGGCAAGGCGGCGAACATCGTCTTCGACGACTGCGCGCTCGACCAGGCGGTCGAGGGGATCGTCAACGGGATCTACTTCAACCAGGGCCACGTCTGCTGCGCCGGCTCGCGCCTGTTCGTGCAGGAGTCGATCCACGAGGACGTCGTCAAGAAGCTGAAGCGGCGGATGAAGACGCTCCGCGTCGGCGACCCGCTCGACAAGAACACCGACGTCGGCGCGATCAACTCGCGGATGCAGCTCGAGAAGATCCAGGAGCTGGTCGCCGCGGGCGAGGCCGAGGGCGCGGAGATCTACCAGCCGCCGTGCACGCTCCCGGAGAAGGGCTACTGGTTTGCGCCGACCGTCTTCACGAACGTGGCGCAGAGCTACCGGATCGCGCAGGAGGAGATCTTCGGGCCGGTGCTGAGCGTGCTGACGTTCCGCACGCCGGCCGAGGCGGTCGAGAAGGCGAACAACACGCCGTACGGGCTCAGCGCCGGGATCTGGACCGAGAAGGGCTCGCGGATCCTCTGGATGGCCGAGCGTCTGCGCGCCGGCGTGGTCTGGGCGAACACGTTCAACCGCTTCGACCCGGCGTCGCCGTTCGGCGGCTACAAGGAGTCCGGCTTCGGCCGCGAGGGCGGTCGCCACGGGCTCGAGCCGTACCTGGAGTTCGACTGATGGCCCGCCTCCCGGTCAAGAAGACGTACAAGCTCTACGTCGGCGGCGCGTTCCCGCGGTCCGAGTCGGGCCGCACGTACCTCGCCGAGGGCCAGAACGTCGCCCGCGCGTCGCGAAAGGATCTGCGCGATGCCGTCAAGGCGGCCCGCGGAGCCCAGCCCGGCTGGGCCGGCGCGACCGCGTACAACCGCGGCCAGGTCGTCTACCGCATCGCCGAGATGCTCGAGGCGCGCCGCGCCGACCTCGCCGCGTTTTGTTCGGGCGAGGCGGAGGTCGACCGTTCCGTCGATCGCCTCGTCTGGTACGCGGGCTGGGCCGACAAGCTCGCCCAGGTGCTCGGCGGGACGAACCCCGTCGCCGGCCCGTACTTCAACTTCACGATCCCGGAGCCGACCGGTGTCGTCGGGGTCCTCGCCCCCGACGAGCCGGCGCTGGAGGGGCTCGTCTCTCGGTTGGCGCCCGCGATCGTCGGCGGGAACGCCGCGGTGATCGTCGCCTCCGAGACGCACCCGCTCGCCGCGGTCGAGCTCGGCGAGGTGCTCGCCACCGCCGACGTCCCGGGCGGCGTGGTCAACATCCTCACCGGCCAGCGCGCCGAGCTCGCGCCCTGGCTCGCCGCCCACATGGACGTCAACGCGATCGACGTGACCGGCGCCGACGGGCTCGCGACCGAGCTCGAAAAGCTCGCCGCCGAGAACGTCAAACGCGTCGTCCACGGCACCGCCACCGGGCAGAGCCCCTGGGAGATCGCCGCCTTCCTCGAGCTGAAGACCGTCTGGCACCCGATCGGCACCTAGTAGCATCGGGCCAGTGACCGGCGGCCGCCGCCTCAGCCAGGCCATCTCCGAGGGGGACGGGATCTCGATCATCGCCCTCGTCGGTGACGCCGAGTCCGCGCAAGCGGCCGAAGAACAGGGCGCCGAGGCTCTCGCCGTGCGAGCTATGGCGTCCGGGATGCGGGATGCGAGCGGGCTGCCGATCCTGTTCCGCGTGGACGCGTCGCTGGAAGCCGCGCACGAGGCCGGAGCCGACGCGTGCCTGGTCGTCGTCGAGGACCACGACGAGGAAGAGCATCTCGAAGCGCTGCACCAGCGGGCGAGCGGCCTGGGGCTGGAGCTCGTCGCCGACGTCCACGACGACGATTCGCTGACCGACTCGCTCGATCGCATCGACCCCGAGATTTTCCTGCTCTCGCCCCGCGACGCCGAGGACGACGAGGACGATCTCGATCGCATCCTCGACCTGCTGCAGGACATCCCGGCCGGCAAGCTCGCGATCGCCGACCTCCCGTCGGCCACCCGCGACGACGTGCTCGCGCTGGAGCGGGCGGGCGTCGACGCCGTCCTCGTCGAGAGCACGACGATCGCCGACCTCGTCGGTGGCGTACCTCCGTCGGTGTAGCAAGCCTCTCGTCGCGATCCTCGGACTCGCGGCGGCCTTCGGCTGATCGGGATCGAGTACGGCCTGCCCTTCGGCGGGCTGCTCAACCCGGACGAGCAGAACATCGTCCCGCGGGCGTGGGGGATGACCCACGGCCATGGGCTCGATCCGCACTGGTTCGACTACCCGTCGCTGCTCCTCTACCTGCAGGCGCCGTTCCAGGCGTGGCAGGGCGGGCCGTCCTATCTCACCGCACGGCTGGTGATCGTCGTGTTCGGCGTCGGCGCGGTCGCGGCGACGTGGTGGCTCGGCCGCGCCGCCTACGGGAAGACGACGGCCCTCGTCGCCGCGGCGATCGTCGCGGTCGAGACCGTCGGCGTCGCGTACTCGCACATGGCGGTCACCGACGTCCCGATGGTCGCGCTGATCACGGTCTCGCTCGCGCTCGCCGTCACGGGGCGGCTCGAGTGGGCCGGCGTCGCCGCCGGTCTCGCCGCGAGCGCGAAGTACCCGGCGGTGTTCCTGCTCGTGCCGCTCGTTGTGGCCGGGTGGGGGATGTGGCGGCGGCTGGCGATCTCGGCCGGGCTCGCCGTCGTCGCGTTCCTCGCCACCAGCCCATACGTGCTCGTCCATCCGCACCAGGCGTGGACCGATGCGTCACGCGTGCAGCGTCTGGCGCGCGACGGCTGGCTCGGCTTCGAGCACGACTCGTGGGCGCTCTTCTCGTTCACCGGGAAGCTCTGGTGGGGGATGGGGCCCGTGCTCGTGATCGCCGTGATCGGCCTCGCGCTCGCGCTGCGCCGCCACACGCGCACCGACCTGATCCTGGCCGCGTTCGTGCTGGTCTACCTCGTCGACCTGCTGACCATCCGCGCGCACTTCGACCGCTACGTGCTGCCGCTGGTGCCACCGCTCGCCGTGCTCGCCGGCCGGCAGCGGGCGCTGGCGCCGCTGACGCTTGCGCTCCTGATCGTCCCGCTCGTCTGGACGATCGGCGACGACGCGCGGCTGACGCGCACGGACACCCGAGCGGTCGCGCACGGCTGGATCGTCGCGAACGTCCCGCGCAACGCGCCCGTCGCCGCCGAGTCGTCGACGCCGCCGCTCGAGGGGTACCGCATCGTGGGGCTCGCGCTGCCCGGCCCGGGAAGGTCGTTCGACCCCGATCGTGACGTCGCGCGCCTTCGCGCCCAGGGGGTGCACTACGTCGTCGTCAGCGGCGCGGTCACCGACCGCGTCCTGGCCGCCCGCGACCGCTACCCGCGCGAGGCGCGCTTCTACGACCAACTGCGGCGCACGAGACGCGTCTACCATGTTCAGGCCGGGCACGGGCTCACCGGGCCCTGGGTCTCCGTCTACCGACTGTGAGAAAGCTCCTGCTCATCCCGTTCGTCGCCCTGGCGCTCGCGGGCGCCGGCACCTCCGGCTCGGCCGCGGCCCCCAGGTCGTGCCCGGCGGCGTGGCAGGCGACCTGGCAGAAGCTCGCCAACACGATCAAGGCGCCGGTCTACTGCCCGAGCTGGCTGCCCGATCCGCTGACCGGCCAGATCGGCGGTAAGTGGAACAACATCAACTCGGTCGGCAAGGACCGCAGCTACCTCGAGGGCTTCGTCTGGCAGGAGATCGGCCAGGAGATCCACATCAACCTGCGCGGCTACCCCGGCGTGACGAAGGTGCCGACCTGCCGGTCGGTCGAGCTGGTCGGGGGGAAGAAGCACGTCACCGCGGTGCCGTGCTTCTCCGATGCGCACGGCCCGAAGACGATCGCCGGCTACCGGGTCATGGAGTACACGGTCAACCAGGACGCCGACCAGTGGCATGTGCTCTACGCCTGGACGATGGGCGGGACGCTGTACACGCTGAGCCAGCACGTCGCGCCGCCGCTGACCTTTCCGCAGGTCGTGCGTGACCTGAACCGCGAGCTCGCCGGGCTCGTCCTCGTCCGCCCGAAGTAATGAAGCTGACCCGGCGGAAGCTGTTGTTCGCCGGCGGCGCCGGCGCCGTCCTCGCCGCGGGCGGCGTCTACGAGCTCGTCGACCAGCTCACCGGCGGCTCGCCCTCACGCGAGGCGGCGGGCGGCCTCACGCCCGAGCAGCACCTGCTCCAGGGCACGCGGGTGATCGTGGACAACAGGGTCGAGGTCGTCGTGCCGCCGCTCCACCACCAGCTCGTCACCGCGAACGTCAACGTCGGCGAGCGCAAGGACGGGCTCAAGGACGCGCAGGCCGAGCTCGAGCACATCCTGCAGAAGCTCGAGGAGCAGTTCGAGCCGAGCGCGGCCGGGCTGGGGATCACCGTCGCGTGGGGGCTGCCGTACTTCCGCACGTATGTCCCGAAGCTCGCCGACACCCACATCCCCGTCGACCTGCGCGCGACCAGCTCCGCGAGCAAGCCGGTGAAGGTGCTGCTCGACTCGCGGCGCTTTCCGAGCGATCCTGCCGAGCTGATCCTCGAGTCGAACGATGTCGCGGTGCTGCTGCGCGGCGACCGGCTCGACCACATCGCCGCCGCGTCGAAGGCGATCTTCCAGGACGTCGACCTGTTCCGGATGACCAGCATCCGCCGGGGGTTCGCGGGCGGCGGCTTCGACGGCGGGCAGAGCCTGCCGAAGAAGATGGCGGTCGCCGCCAACGTGCCGGGCTCGTACCTGATCCCCGATTCGTCCGAGTTGTTCCTCGGCTTCACGTCGACGCAGAAGGCGGGTCTCGGCCCGCCGAAGATCGCGAACCTCGAGGAGCTCGGCTTCAGCCCGGGTGGCTACTTCACCGAGGGCACGCATCTCGCCACCTCGCACATCTCCGAGGACATCGAGGCCTGGTACGTGAACTTCCCGCACGACGAGCGCGTCTCGACCGTCTTCCGGCCGGGACTGAAGGTCGGCGAGGACGTGCTCACCGTCCCGCAGGGCCCCGACGACGTGTCGAGCCAGGCGAAGGTGAAGCGCGACTTCGTCGCGACGAAGCAGATCGGTCACTCCGCGTCGCTGCAGACGGTCTCGAGGCTGGCGACGACGGCCGTCGGCGCGAGCGGCGCGGTCTACGGGCCGGGCACCGCGATTCCGCACCGCGCCGACTTCAACACGCTCGACAACCCGTTCGCGTGGAGCGTCGATCCGGCGAAGGACGGCATGGCCGCCGGCGCAGCGGCCGGCGTCCACTTCGTGGTCTTCAACCCGTCGAGCGACGACTTCAATCGCGGCCGGCTGGCGATGGACGGCGTGCTCCCCGACGGCACGAGGCTCCCGTTCGCCCCACGCGACCGCGGCCAGGGCTTCAACTCGATCCTCCGCACCACCCACCGTCAGAACTTCCTCGTGCCACCGAGGCGGCACCGGTCGTTCCCGCTCGTCGAACTGATGCGCTGATCCCTGTGGACGAATCGCCACGCAAACGTTTCACCCCCGGTCTCAGAGGGTGGGGAGAAAACGTCACTGATCTGTGCGCCGCATGATCCGCCGGGCCCGACCCGACGACGCCGAGGCGGTCGTCCGGATCTTCCACGCCTCGCGCGCCGAGGCGATGCCGTGGCTGCCGCGGCTGCACACGCACGAGGAGGACATGGGCTGGTTCGGCGCGCTCCTGGCCGGCGAGGCGTGGATCTTCGAGGAGGACGCCGAGCCGCTCGGCTACGCGGCGATGAAGGACGGCGAGCTGCACGACCTCTACGTTGCGCCGGAGGCCCAGCGCCGCGGCGTCGGCTCGGCGCTCTTCGCGCACGTGCAGTCGGCCTACCCCGACGGCTTCCGGTTCTGGGCGTTCCGCGACAACACCGTGGCGCGGCCGTTCTACGAGGCGCGCGGCTGCGTCGTCGTCGATTCGAGCGACGACAACAACGAGGAGAAGCTCCCCGACGTGCAGTACGAGTGGCGCCCTAGCCGCGGGCCAGCGGCAGCGTGAGGCACGTCGGCCCACCCTCACCCTTGCTCAGCTCGTCTGCACGGTAGACGAGCACCTCGACGCCCGCCGCCTCGAGCCGCCGCCTCGTCGCGGCGTTGTGCTCCGGGATCAGCGCCACCCGCGGCGCGAGTGCCAGCGCGTTGCAGCCGAGCGTCCCGAACTCCTCGTCGGGGACCTCGACGGTCCCGATCCCGCGCTCGGCGAGGAGCTGCACGAGCCGTACCGGCATCAGTCGCGGGTACCCGAGGACGAGGTCGTCGGCGAGCGGCGAGAGCAGTGACAGCAGGTGCATGCACTGCGCGGGCCCGTCGAAGTGGGGAAGGTCGAACGCGTGCATTTCGCAGCCGAGCAGCCGCTCGAGTGCCTGGATCCCCTCCGTGTTCGTCCGGTAGCCGCGGCCGGCGCAGAGGACACCGGGCGCGAGCCAGAAGAGATCGCCGCCCTCCGCAAACGCAGTCGCGCTTAGCGTGCCCGCGACCGGAACCCCGGCCCGCTCGAACTCCGACACGAGCCCCACCGGCTCGCCGCGACGCGCCTCCTTGCCGGGGCGCGCAGCAGCACGGTGCCGTATTCGGAGATCAGCGCCGCGTCGTACGAGTAGATCGCGTCGAGGCCGGCCGGCGGCGCGACGACCACCTCGGCGCGGACGCTCTCGAGGGTGAGGCACAGCGCCTCGTGTTCCGTCGCGAGCGCCGAGGGATCCGGCTCGGCCGCCCATCCGAGCGACCGCCATGCGGACACGTCTGCCGGCGGCCGCCGAACCAGCACCCGGCGAAGCGTCGCGGTCGCGCTAGCCAAAGAACGCGCGCGCCACGTCGTACCACTCGGGCGGCACGGTCTTCAGCTCGGCGGTCGCCTCGGTCAGCGACACATCGACGATCGCGTCGCCGTGCAACGCGGCCATCCGCCCGAACCTGCCCTCGTGGACGAGGTCGGCCGCCTTCAGGCCGTAACGCGTGGCGAGCACCCGGTCGCGTGCCGTTGGCGAGCCGCCGCGCTGCACGTGGCCGAGCACGGTGACGCGCGTCTCGAAACCGGTGCGCGCCTCGATCTCGGCCCCGAGCTGCTCGCCGACGCCACCCAGGCGGACGTGGCCGAACTGGTCGAGCTCGGCCTCCTGCGTCACCTCGCGCTGCTCGCCGGACTCGTACGTGAGCTTGTACCCCTCGCTGACGACGACGATCGAGAAGTCCTTTCCGCGGCTGTGGCGCTTGCGCACCTCGGCGCAGGCCTCCTCCACCGAGATCGGGTGCTCGGGAATGAGGATGACGTCGGCGCCGCCGGCGATCCCGCTCATCACGGCGATCCAGCCGGTGTGCCGGCCCATCACCTCGACGACCATGACGCGGTTGTGCGACTCGGCGGTGGTGTGCAGCCGGTCGATCGCCTCGGTGCAGACTGCGACCGCCGTGTCGAAGCCGAAGGTGTAGTCGGTGGCGGAAAGGTCGTTGTCGATCGTCTTGGGGACGCCGACCACCGGAAACTCGTACTCCGCGAACAGGCGGGCGGCCACGCCGAGCGTGTCCTCGCCGCCGATCGCGACGAGCGCGTCGAGCCCGAGCTCGGCGAAGTTCCGCCGCACCGCGTCGACGCCGCCCTCGACCTTGTAGGGATTCGTCCGCGACGTCCCGATCACCGTCCCGCCGCGCGGCAGGAGCCCGGAGATCTCACGGGCGGTGAGCGGCGCGGTGTCCGCCTCGACCAGCCCGCGCCAGCCGTTCTGGACGCCGACGACCTCGTAGTCGCGGCCGAACGACCGCCGGGCGACCGCGCGGATCACCGCGTTCAGGCCGGGGCAGTCGCCGCCGCCGGTGAGGATGCCGACTCGCTTCATCTCGAGCTCAGTCTATGCGGCGGGTGGGACTCGAACCCACATGTCCCGAAGGACAGCGGCTTTTGAGACCGCCGTGTCTGCCAGTTCCACCACCGCCGCGCAAGCACGGATTGTAGATCGCGCGTTCCCGGTTCATGCGCGGGCGCACCCACTCGTAAACGGGACCGATGCGGTTTAAGCTAGCGCCTCTCGTGGCGACCCAGACGTCTGACGACGCCCTGCCTCGGAAGCGCGGTTTCCGCGTATCGCCTGTCCACGCGCTCGCCTTCGTCTTCATCGGCGTGCTGGTCTTCTGGCTCGGCTCGAATCTGATCGACGACCCGACGCACTTCCTCGACCTCTTCATCCTCGGCCTGACGATCGGGATGGTCTACGCGCTGATCGCGCTCGGCTACTCGCTCGTGTACGGGATCCTCGAGCTGATCAACTTCGCGCACGGCGACGTCTTCATGCTCGGCGGGATGATGACCGTCACGCTCGTGGGCGCGTTCGGGCTCGGCGCGTCGGGCAGCGTGCTCGTCTGGATCGTCCCGATGCTGGCGATCACCGCGGCCTTCACCGGGGTGCTGAACACGACGATCGAGACGGTTGCCTACCGGCCGCTGCGCAGCGCCCCGCGGCTCGCGCCGCTGATCACCGCGATCGGAGTCTCGTTCATCCTCCAGACCGTCGGCCTCGTCTGGAAAGGCCCCGCGCCCGTCTCGATCCGGGACGACATCCTCCCGAGAAGCGAGATCTTCCACATCGGCCAGGCGACCCTGAGCTGGAACCAGCTGATCGTCTGGGTGGTGACGATCCCGACCCTGCTCGTCCTCGTCTGGCTCGTCCAGAAGACGAAGTCCGGGAAGGCGATGCGCGCCGTCGCCCAGGACAAGGACGCCGCCGCGATGATGGGCATCGACGTCAACAAGACGATCTCGTTCACCTTCATCATCGCGGGCTGCCTCGCAGGCTTCGCAGGTGTGCTCTACGCGCTCTTCGCGACGAACGTCCAGTACGACACCGGCTTTCGTCTCGGCCTCTTCGCCTTCACCGCCGCCGTGCTCGGTGGCATCGGCAACCTGCCGGGCGCCGTCCTCGGTGCGATCTGCATCGGGCTGATCGAGAACTTCAACGACGGCCTGACGAAGTACACGCCGGGCTCGGACTGGAAGTCGACGATCATCTTCGTGATCCTGATCCTCATCCTGGTCTTCCGGCCCGAGGGCCTCCTGGGTGAGCGGACACCCGAGGGCGGCTGATGCCGGGCCGCTTCCAGATCGGCTCCGAGGTCGGCTCCGCCTGGTGGAAGGCCCTGGGCTACGTCGGGCTCACGCGGGACGGCTTCCACGCCTGGGCGGGCTGGCAACAGCGCATCGGCAAGCTCGTCGTCGCGGGGGTCGTCGCGTTCGTCATCTCGATCTTCGTGAACGTCCTCGAGGCATCGTTCGGCTCGACCGGCACCTCGACCTCGATCCTGACGTTCGACGGGTCCGCGTACATCGCGTTCCTGGTCGTCGGGCTGATCTACGTCCCCGAATGGAAGCGGGTGCCGCTGATTGGCAAGATCGCGATCCCGCTCGCCGCGGCCGCGCTGGCGATCACCTTCCCGTACTGGGCGAGCCACATGTTCACGATTCCGGTGTTCGGGCCCTTCCCGGAGGTCTCGACCGGGGTCGTGATGCTCGTGTTCATCATGATGGCGGTCGGCCTGAACATCGTCGTCGGCTACGCCGGCCTGCTCGATCTCGGGTACGTCGCCTTCTACGCCGTGGGCGCGTACACCGCCGCCTGGTTCGCCTCGACCCAGTTCGCGGGGGCGAAGTGCCCGAAGCCGGGCTTCGGCATCGACAACTGCCCCGTCCCGACCGTTCCGAAGACGAACTTCAACCTCGGCGCGGTCGGCGTCACGGGGGGCATCGGCGGCATCCACATCTCGATCTGGATCCTGCTCGCCGCCGCCGGGCTGCTCACCGCGCTGATCGGCGTGCTCATCGGCCTGCCGACGCTGCGCCTGCGCGGCGACTACCTGGCGATCGTCACGCTCGGCTTCGGCGAGATCCTGCCCCAGATCGCCCGCAACGGGAATGACCTCGGCGGCTTCAACCTGACCGGCGGCCCGCAGGGGATCACCCCGGTCGACACGCCTGGCTTCGGCAACAACCTGTCGCACTGGAGCGGCGGCTTCCTGCCGGCCAACTACCTGACCAACCCGAACAGTGCGCGTGTCTTCTACTGGACCGCGCTCCTGCTGCTCGGGTTCACGGTCTTCTGCTCGCTCCGGCTGCGTGACTCGCGGCTCGGCCGCGCCTGGATCGCCATCCGCGAGGACGAGGTCGCCGCCTCCGCGATGGGCATCCCGCTGATGAAGACGAAGACGTGGGCGTACGCCTGCGGCGCGTTCTTCGGCGGGCTCGCCGGCGCGTACTTCGCGGCGTTCAAGAGCTCGACGTTCCCGCAGGACTTCTACTTCAACATCTCCGTGTTCATCCTCTGCATGGTCATCCTGGGCGGGATGGGGAACGTGTGGGGCGTGATGCTGGGAGCTGCGTTCCTCACGTACCTCAACCAGGAGGGCCTCGCGAACACCGGCGCCTGGCTGAACCTGCACTTCGGGACGCACGTGGACGTGCCGGAGTACTCGGGCGGGATCTACGGCGTGATCATCGTCCTCGTCATGCTGCTGCGGCCACAGGGTCTGCTCCCGAGCTCGCGCCAGAAGCGCGAGTACCAGCTCGGCGTCCACGACGAATACGAGTACGACGTGGAGAAGGCATGACCGCGGCCAACCTGCTCGAGGTGACGGGCCTGCGCAAGGAGTTCGGCGGGCTCGTCGCCGTCTCCAGCGTGGACTTCGTCATCCCGGAAGGAGCGATCGTCAGCCTGATCGGGCCGAACGGTGCCGGGAAGACGACCTTCTTCAACATGATCACCGGCGTCTACAAGCCGACCGCCGGCTCGGTCGTCTTCGACGGAACCGACGTCACCGCGAAGCCGCCGCATTCCGTCACCGAGCGGGGGATCGGCCGGACGTTCCAGAACATCCGGCTGTTCCAGGACATGACCGCGCTCGAGAACGTGCTCGTCGGGATGCACTGCCGGCTGAAGACCGGGATCGTCGGCGCGGTGCTCCGCACGCCCAGGGTGCGGCGCGAGGAGGCCCGGGCCGAGCAGACCGCGCGCGAGCTGCTCGACTACTGCACGCTCGGCGACCAGGCGGACAACTGGGCACGGAACCTGCCGTACGGCGACCAGCGGCGGCTCGAGGTGGCGCGGGCGCTGGCGACAGAGCCCAAGCTGCTGCTGCTCGACGAGCCGACCGCCGGGATGAACCCTCAGGAGACCGCGGCGTTCACCGACTTCGTCCAGGAGCTGCGCGCGAAGCGCGGCCTGACCGTCCTGATGATCGAGCACGACATGCGCGTCGTCATGGGCGTCTCCGACCGCGTCACGGTTCTCGACTACGGCGAGAAGATCGCCGAGGGCACGCCGCAGGAAGTCCAGAAGGACCCGCGCGTGATCGAGGCCTATCTCGGGAAGGCGGCGGTGGCGACATGAGCAACGCACCTGCGGCCCCCCAGGCAGCGACGGTCGAGCCGCCCATCCTCGAGCTCGAGGGCGTCCACACCTACTACGGCGCGATCCACGCGCTCAAGGGCGTCACGCTCGAGGTTCGCGACGGTGAGATCGTCACGCTGCTCGGCTCGAACGGCGCCGGCAAGTCGACCACCCTGCGCTCGATCAACGGCCTCAACCATCCGCGCCGCGGCACGATCAAGTTCCGCGGGGACGACATCACCAACGACGCGCCGCACGACATCGTCGCGCGCGGCGTCGCCCAGTCGCCCGAGGGCCGGAAGCTCTTCCCGCGCATGACCGTCCTGGAGAACCTGGAGATGGGCGCATTCCAGCGCAAGGACAAGAGCGGCCTGAAGGAGGATCTCGACCGGGTCTACGCGCTCTTCCCCCGGCTCGCCGAGCGGAAGACCCAGAAGGCGGGAACGATGTCCGGCGGCGAGCAGCAGATGTGCGCGATGGGCCGCGCGCTGATGGCCCACCCGACGCTGCTGCTCCTCGACGAGCCGTCGATGGGGCTCGCCCCGATCTTCGTCGAGAAGATCTTCGAGATCGTCGTCGAGATCAACAAGCAGGGCACCCCGATCCTGCTCGTCGAGCAGAACGCCCTGATGGCCCTCGACGTCGCCGACCGCGGCTACGTCCTCGAGACGGGCGCGATCGCGCTCGCCGACGACGCGAAGTCGTTGCGCGAGAACCCCCAGGTACGCAAGACCTACCTCGGCGAGGACTAGCCTTCGACCGGTCCGACGCGGACCGGGAAGTACGGGGGCGAGAGCAGGAACCCGACGCGATGCTCCTCGCCTCCGAGGCCGCGGGCCATCTCGAGCGCTGCGGAGAGGCCGTGGGTCGGGACGAAGCCGAGCTGTCGGGCGGCGGTCGCATCGCGGCAGCCGGCGATGACGACGGCGCCGAGTCGATCGAGGGCCGGGCGGCAGGCGTCCCAGTCGGCGAAGGGGAGGCGCGGGTGGCAGGTGCGACCCGCCCGGTACGCGGCGATCGCGCGCGGGTCGGCGGCGGCCGCGCGCTCGGCCTCGGCGACCACGGCCGTCTCGCGGCCGGTCCGCGTCGCCTGGAAGAACGCGCGGTACGGCTGCTGTGTGGGGTGGGCGAAGCGCCGGCGGAACGGGCTGAGGAGGATGACCGTGCCGCCCTCGCGCACCGGGAACGCGTCGCGCCAGAGCCGCAGCGCGTATCCGAGTCCGATCGCGGCGGCGGCGAGGGCGTTGGGCCGCTCGCGCGGCAGGGCGAGCGTCGTGCGCGGGATCCCGATGCACACGGTGTCGAGCGGCTCGGCCAGCGCGGCGCTTCGGGACTCGACGCTGCGGAGGAGCGCCTCCGCGTGCGCGACCGAGGGCGGCCCGCCGAACGCCGACGACGCGGTGAGCTCCAGCGAGAGCGAGGTGAGCATGCGCATCCGCAACGCGCCCGGCACGAGGCTGAACGCTCGTGCCAGCCGGGACGCGGCGATCCGCTCCACCGCCGCGCGCTCGTACGGGTAGCCGCGCAGCGCTCCGGAGAGGCGGGGCAGATCCAGCGTCAGCGATGCGCCGATCAGCGGGACGCGCCGTCCGAGCGCGCGCTCCAGTGCGAGCGCGAGCTCCCAGCCCGGGGCGGAGTGGGTCTCGAGCAGCGAGTCGGCGGCGGCGGCCCGCATGGTGTCGGCCCCGCAGGCGGCGAGCAGCGACGAGGGCCCGCCGTGCAGAACGGTCTCGGCGGCGCCGACCGTGACGACCGCGCCCGCCTCGGCGATCGCGCGTGACACGCGCAACGGCACATCGCCGTGCGAGCCGACGTCGACGAGCTCTGGATCCTCGGCGTCGTGCACGACGACCTCGCCGCGGAACCGCAGCGCGAACTCCGGCGTTCCGAGGCTCTCGACCACCCGCCGCCCGGGCCGCCGCGCAAGCCCGGCGGCGACGAGGATCGTCTGGCGGTCGGTCGGGACGCCGATCCGTTCGAGCTCTCCCGACGCTGCGACCAGCGCGGCCTGCCGCGGGTCGCGGGACGAGCCGGGCACCGGCAGCGCCGGCGGCTCGACCAGGATCGTTACCTTGCCGTCGCGCGGGACGAGCGTCTCGAGCGGCTCGCCTGCGAGCGGGAACCGCAGTGCGTCGCGCACGGCCGCCCCGACGTCGGCGATCGCCTCATCGGGCGGCGGCGGCGGCGCGATCACCACCGCGTCCTCGCCGGCGTCCGCGACCACGAGCCGGGAGCTGTACAGAAGGGGAACCCGGCGCATCGCGTCGGGACGATAGCGTTGCGCCATGTCCCCGAAGACGGTCACCGGGGAGGAGCTCGAGCTCGACGACGCTCCGGCCCGCGAGTCCGAGCTCTTCCTGGTCGACGGCAACAACCTCGCGTACCGCGCGTTCTTCGCCCTGCCGGAGGAGCTGGCGACGAGCGAGGGCTTCGCTACGGGCGCGCTGCTCGGGTTCACGAACATGCTGTTCAAGCTGCTCTCCGACTACCGGCCGAAGGGCGTCGCGGTGGCGTGGGACACCCGCCCGGTGCATCGCGCCGAGATCGCCGCGGACTACAAGGAGGGGCGACGCCCGATGCCGGACCTGCTCCGCGAGCAGTTCCCGTTCTTCCGGCCGATCGTCGAGGCGTTCGGCTACCGGAACCTCGAGTTCGAGGGCTGGGAGGCGGACGACGTGATCGCCACGCTCGCGACGCGCGCCGACGCAGCGGGGGTGAAGACCTGCGTCGTCTCGACCGACCGGGACGCGTTCCAGCTCGTCTCCGAGAACGTCTGCCTGATGATGACCCCGCGCGGGGTCGCGGACGTCAACGTCTACACGCCCGACCGGGTGGAGGCCCGCCTCGGGATAACCGCCGACAAGGTGCCCGACTTCATCGGCCTGAAAGGCGACACGTCCGACAACATCGCCGGCGTACCGGGCATCGGCGACAAGACCGCGTCGCAGCTGCTCCAGAAGTACGGCTCGCTCGAGTCGGTGCTGGAGCACGTCGAGGAGCAGACCCCGGCGCGCCGCAAGGCCCTCGCCGAGCACGCCGACCAGGCGCGGCAGTCGAAGCAGCTCGCGACGATGCGCCGCGATCTGGACATCGACTGCGACCCGGCCCAGCTCGTGCTCGCGCCGCCCGACCGCTCGCAGCTCACGGAGATGTTCCGCCGGTTCGAGTTCCGCGGCCTCCTGCAGCGAGTCGACCTGCTGGACGAAGCCCTCCCGGCCGCGGCCCCACGGGTCGTCGAGGGCGACGAGCTGCCGTGGCGCGAGGCCGAAGATCCAAGTAACACAGTGTTACAAGGTCAAACGGTCGGCCTCGCGACCGCCGAAAACCGCATGGCCATCGCGAATGACGACGGCGTCACCGTGGGGCCGAGAGCAAGTAACACAGTGTTACAAGCGTTTTCAGCGGTGGCCCACGACGCCAAGGCGCAGCGGGTCACGCCGAGGGACGACACGCTCCTTGCCGCCTATCTGATCGAGCCGGGGCGGGCGTCCTACGAGCTCGACGACCTCGCGATCGAGTACGGCGTCGACGTTCGGCCGGTACCCGAGGCCGACGAGGAGACGACCGCCCTCGTCCGGCGGGCGGCCCTGCCGCTCCGGCTCGTCTCGCACATGCGCGCCCGGCTGCTCGAGCGCGGGAACCTGGAGCTGTACGAGACGATCGAGCTGCCGCTCGTCCCGGTGCTCGCGGAGATGGAGGACGCCGGCGTCCGGATCGACACGTACCGGATGGGCGAGATCACCGCCCGGCTGACCGACCGGCTCGAGGAGCTCGAGTCGAAGGCGTACGAGCTCGCGGGCGAGGAGTTCATGCTCGGGTCGACGCAACAGGTCGCGCGGATCCTGTTCGAGAAGCTGCAGCTGACCCCCGGCCGGAAGGGCAAGACCGGCTATTCGACCGACACGCGCGTCCTGCGCACGATCCGCCGCGACCACGCGATCGTCGGCGGTGATCGAGGAATGGCGCGAGCTGTCGAAGCTGATCAACACGTACCTCGGGCCGCTGCCGACGCTGATCGGCGAGGACGGCCGCCTGCACACGACGATCAACCAGGCGGTCGCCGCGACCGGGCGGCTCTCGACCTCGAACCCGAACCTCCAGGCGATCCCGATCCGAACCGAGCTCGGCCGTGAGATCCGCTCCGCCTTCGTCGCCGAGGCCGGCTCGAAGCTCGTCTCGGCCGATTACTCGCAGATCGAGCTGCGGATCCTCGCGCACGTCTCCGGCGAGCCGAAGCTCCGCGAGGCGTTCGAGCGCGGGGAGGACATCCACACCGCCACCGCCGCCGAGGTCCTCGGCAAGGACCCGGCGACCCTGACCAAGGGCGAGCGTGCGGTCGCCAAGATGATCAACTTCGGGATCATCTACGGCATCTCCGCGTTCGGCCTCTCCGAGAACCTGGAGATCCCGCGCGAGCAGGCGCAGGAGTACATCGACGCATACCTCGCCCGCTTCCCCCACGTCCAGGACTTCATCGCGCGCACGATCGAGGAGGCGTCGCGAGACGGCTACGTCACCTCGCTGCTCGGCCGCCGCCGCCCCGTCCCCGAGATCCGCGCCCAGAACCGCCAGACCCGATCACTTGGCGAGCGGCTAGCGGTCAACTTCGTCATGCAGGGCTCGAACGCGGACATCATCAAGGTGGCGATGATCCGCATCCACGGCCGGCTCAGGGACGAGGGCCGGACCGCCCGCCTCGTGCTCCAGGTGCACGACGAGCTGCTGCTCGAGGCGCCCGACAAGGAGGCGGGCGCGATCAAGGATCTCGTCCGCGAGGAGATGTGTGGCGCCTACGCGCTCGACCCGCCGCTCGCCGTCGACGTCGGCGCAGGGCCGGACTGGAACGAGGCGAAGGACTAGCTTCCTACAAGCCCGTCGTGGAGAAGGTGAACACCGCGCTCGTTCTCGATCCCTGCACCGCCTGGGCGTAGTAGGTCTGGCTCACGGCGAGATCGGCGCCGCTCTGGGCACTCGTCCACGACCCGCCGGCCGGGCTGGACACGACGGAGGTGGTCACCGGCGACGCGCACGGGAAACTGTTGACGGCGCAGATCGTGACGGTGATCGTCGTCGACGCGAGCGCGCCGGAGCCCGTGAAGTGCACCTTCTTGTTGCCGCCGTCGCGGACGACGCTGGAGATCGTCAGGGCGCCGGTGACGGTGAAGCTCTGCTGGACCTGCGTTGCGGCGTTCCAGTTGGTGTTGCCGGCCTGGTTGGCGTTGATCGTGCAGGTGCCGGCGCCGACGAAGGTGATGATGGCGCCGGAGGCGGTGCAAACGCTCGTGGTGGCGGAGGTGAACGTGACGGCCAAGCCCGAGGTCGCAGTTGCCGTCGGCGTATAGGTCGGGCCGCCGACCGCAGCGTTCCCGGGGGCGCTCGACGTGAAGCTGATCGTCTGGGTGCCCTTGCTGATCGTGAAGCTCCGCGCCACCTGCGTGGCGGCGTTCCAGTTGGTGTTGCCGGCCTGGTTGGCGTTGATCGTGCAGGTGCCGACGGTGACGAAGGTGGCGGTGGTTCCCGAGACCGTGCAGATGCTCGTGGTCGCCGACGTGAAAGCGACGGTGAGCCCGGAGGAGGCGGTGGCGCTGAGAGCGAGGGGGCTCAGGTCGAAGGTCTTGGTGGAGATCGCGGCGAAGGTGATCGTCTGGTTGCCCTTGCTGATCGTGAAGCTGCGTTGCACCTGCGTGGCGGCGTTCCAGTTGGTGTTGCCGGCCTGGTTGGCGTTGATCGTGCAGGTGCCGACGGTGACGAAGGTGACGGTGGTGCCGGAGACGGTGCAGATGCTGGTGGTGGCGGAGGTGAAGGCGACCGTGAGCCCGGAGGAGACGGTGGCGCTGAGAGCGAGGGGGCTCAGGTCGAAGCGCTTGGTGGAGATCGCGGCGAAGGTGATCGTCTGGTTGCCCTTGCTGATCGTGAAGGACTGCTGGACCTGGGGTGCGGCGTTCCAGTTGGTGTTGCCGGCCTGGTCGGCGTTGATCGTGCAGGTGCCGACGGTGACGAAGGTGACGGTGGTGCCGGAGACGGTGCAGACGCTGGTGGTGGCGGAGCGTGAAGACGACGGCGAGCGCCGGAGGAGGCGGTGGCGCTGACGGTGACCGAGGCCTGATCGAAGGTCTTGCCGGCGAGCGCGGCGAAGGTGATCGTCTGGTTGCCCTTGCTGATCGTGAAGGACTGCTGGACCTGGGGTGCGGCGTTCCAGTTCGCGTTGCCGGCCTGGTCGGCGTTGATCGTGCAGGTGCCGACGGTGACGAAGGTGACCGTGGTCCCGGAGACGGTGCAGACGCCGGTGGTGGCGGAGCGTGAAGCTGACCGTGAGGCCGGAGGAGGCGGTGGCGCTGACGGTGACCGAGGCCTGATCGAAGGTCTTGCCGGCGAGCGCGGCGAAGGTGATCGTCTGGGTGCCCTTGCTGATCGTGAAGGACTGCTGGACCTGGGGTGCGGCGTTCCAGTTCGCGTTGCCGGCCTGGTCGGCGTTGATCGTGCAGGTGCCGACGGTGACGAAGGTGACCGTCGTCCCGGAGACGGTGCAGACGCTGGTGGTGGCGGACGTGAAGGCGACGGTGAGCGCGGAGGAGGCGGTGGCGCTGACGGTGACCGAGGCCTGATCGAAGGTCTTGCCGGCGAGCGCGGCGAAGGTGATCGTCTGGTTGCCCTTGCTGATCGTGAAGGACTGCTGGACCTGGGGTGCGGCGTTCCAGTTCGCGTTGCCGGCCTGGTCGGCGTTGATCGTGCAGGTGCCGACGGTGACGAAGGTGACCGTGGTGCCGGAGACGGTGCAGACGCTGGTGGTGGCGGACGTGAAGGCGACGGCGAGCGCGGAGGAGGCGGTGGCGCTGACGGTGACCGAGGCCTGATCGAAGGTCTTGCCGGCGAGCGCGGCGAAGGTGATCGTCTGGTTGCCCTTGCTGATCGTGAAGGACTGCTGGACCTGGGGTGCGGCGTTCCAGTTCGCGTTGCCGGCCTGGTCGGCGTTGATCGTGCAGGTGCCGACGGTGACGAAGGTGACCGTCGTCCCGGACACGGTGCAGACACCGGTTGTGGCGGAGCTGAAGCTGACCGTGAGGCCGGAGGAGGCGGTGGCGCTGACGGTGACCGGCCCCTCGTCGAAGCGCTTGCCGGCCAGTCCGCCGAAGGTGATCGTCTGGTTGCCCTTGGCGATCGTCTCCGTCTGTTGCGCCTGTGTGAGCGACCCACTCGAGGCGGTGATGACCGGCGAGCCCGCGTTCGTGTCCCTGTATTTGAAGCTCGCGCTCGACGAGCCGTCGGGAATTTGCACCGACGTGATCGTCGTGGTGTCCCCGGTGTCCCGAAAAACGCCCGCTCCGGAGCTGCTGGCGAGCCCGACGGTGATCGCACCGGTCGTGGCCGGATTGCTCGCAGAGTCCTGCCGCTGGATCGTGATCGTCCCGGTGAGCTGCGTCACCTGCACGCTCTGCGGGCCGGTCGTGAAGACGAGCTTGGTCGCTGCGCCGGAGGCCAGGTTCACGTTCGTGGTGCCACTCGTCGATGTCCACGACCGCCAGTAAGCCGTCACCGTGAAGCTGTGGTTCCCGGCGCTCAGGCCGGAATCGGTGCAGCTCGTCGCGCCGGTCGGCGACGCGGAAGTGGGGCAGTCGCCGCCCGCGACGCCGCCGTCCCGTGACACCGAGTACGTGACCGACCCCGTGGTGGGCGGCGTGACCGTCGACCAGCTCAGAGCGACCGTTCCTGCACCGGGGGTGGCGCTCGTGATCGACGGGGTCGCGAACGAGCCGACACTCGCAGCCGCGACCCCGGAGCCGGCCTGAGTGAAGTAGGCGACTGCGCCCACGACGACCACGAGTACCGCGACCGCCACTCCGAGGAGCCCCAACCGCCTGGGGGAGCCGACGACGAAGCGGGTCGGCCGCCAGAGTGCCGCGAGGAGACGAGTGGGGCGGGTGCGCGACCAACTGAAGCGCGCCACGCGTCCGAGTACTGGGAGAAGTCGGGAGATCACGGATGCGCTCTCAGTCGGCACCGGGGACGGGAGGCGCGGCTGCCGCAGCCGCGCCTCTCCGAGAGATCGGTCCTCTAGATGCTGCTCAGGTGCAGCGTCAGGGGCGCGCCCTTGCACGCGTCCTGGTTGCCGTTGTCCGCCATCGACAATGTTCCGGTGGCCGTCACCGCCTGGCCGTTGCCGTTCGCGAAGTTCTGGCTGACCGTGACGTCCGGCATCGTGAAGTCGGACATCACGCAGCTCGAGTGCGAACCGTCGGTGGTGACGCTGTCGAGCTTGATCGTCGCGACGTACTGGTGACCCGGCGACGGATTGTCGATCGTGAAGCTGACGGTGCTCGACGTGCCTGGGTAGAGCGTCGACGCGGTCGTGCCGTGGATCGTCAAGGCCGAGCTGGTGCCCACCGACGCCGAGGCCGTTCCGGAGCCGGTCGTCGTGAAGTACGCATAGGCGCCCGTTGCGATGGCGATGGTGACGCCGAAGGTGGCCAGCAGGACGATCTTCTTCGTCGTGAGGAACTGCCTCATCGTTTTCTCTTGCTCCTTCTTGGTGGACAGTCGTGTGTTGTCACCCGACTCATCGTCACCACTTGCAGGGATCCCTCTCCCTGAATCGAGGGATTGGATCCTCGAAATCGGTGATCCGACTTTCCGCAGGACGAAGCGCCTGAACACCGAAACCGGGGAGGGAATCTCAAGAAGACCTCAAGAAGCCGTGAACAGAGCCGATACCAGCGATGTGACCCCCGAGAGCCCGAACCCGGGCCACACGGCCTTCGAGCACGCCGCCATCGCCGAGCGCCTGTTCGAGCACGTCGGCGACATGGTCTGCCTGCTCGACATCGAGGGCAGGTTCTTGTGGGTCAACCACGCCGGCATGCGGCTGACCGGCTACAGCGCCGACGAGCTCGCGCGGATGACGGCCGCCGAGCTGATCGCGCCGGAGGCTCGCGAGCGGGCGGTCGAGCAGTTCACGAGTCGCCTACGGGACGGCTTCGACCATCCTCCCGACGAGTCCGTCCTGGTCGACCGCGACGGCAACCGCGTCCCGATCGAGGTCACCTCGGTCGCCCTCTCGGGCGGCGACGACTCGGTCGCGGTGTTGGGGCTGGTGCGCGACCTGAGCGTGCAGCGCGACGCCGAAGACACCCTGCGCAGGGTCGTGACCGACAGCCGCCGGGCCGAGGAGGCGCTCGAGCTTCGCTACCGCACCCTGGTCGAGCAGCTTCCGCTCGCCACGTACATCAGGCCGCTCGACCTGGGCAGGCCGAACATGTACGTCAGCCCGCAGGTCGAGCAGATGCTCGGGTACTCGGTCGACGACTGGAAGACGAATCCTGACTTGCTCGCTGCGATCGTCCATCCCGACGATCGCGACCGCGTGCTGGCGGACGCCGCGCGGCTGCGCGTCACCGGCGAGCCGCTGTTCGCCGAGTACCGGTACATCCACAAGGGCGGCCGTACCGTCTGGGTTCAGGACGAGACGTACCTCGTGCTCGAGGACGGCGAGCCGTGCGTCCAGGGCTACCTGCTCGACATCAGCGAGCGCAAGCGGGCCGAGGAGGAGCGTGACCGCCTGCGAGACGAGTTGCACCACGCCCAGAAGCTGGAGGCGATCGGACAGCTGGCGGGCGGTATCGCGCACGACTTCAACAACACGCTGACCGCGATCCGCGGCTACGGCGAGCTGCTCGCCGCGAACCTGCCGGACGACGGCCCGCTCCGCCGCTACGCGGAGGAGATCCGGAAGACGGCCGAGGCCGGCGCGGCGCTCCCGCGCCAGCTGCTCGCCTTCGGCCGCCGCCAGCCGCTCGCGCTGACCAGCCTCGATCTGAACGAGGTCGTGGCCGAGTCGTGCCGGCTGTTCGAGCCGTTGCTCGGCCGGGCGATCGAGCTCTCGTTCGAGCCCGGCCCCGACGCGGTCGTCGCCGGCGACCGGGCGCAACTCGGGCAGGCGCTGCTCAACCTCGCGCTGAACGCGCGGGATGCGATGCCCGACGGCGGACGCCTGACCGTCGCGACCGAGGTGAGGCGTCTCGACATCGCCATGGCGGAGCGCCGCGGGGCGGCGGGGATGGACTACGCGGTCGTCTCGGTGCGCGACACGGGAACCGGGATGGACGCCGAGACGCGGGCGCGCGTCTTCGAGCCCTTCTTCACGACGAAGCCGGAAGGCACCGGGCTCGGCCTGGCGACGCTGTACGGCGCCGTCGACCAGAGCGGCGGCTTTGTCACCGTCGAGAGCGCGCCCGGCGTTGGCTCCAGGTTCGACATCTACCTTCCGCTCGAGACTGCGGCCGCGGAGCGGGGGATTGCGCCCGAGCCGCCCGCGTCCGGCAGCACCGTGCTGGTCGCGGAGGATGAGGACGCGGTTCGCGGGCTCGTCCGCGAGGTGCTCGAGCTGGCCGGGCACCGCGTCATCGATGCACCCAACGGTGCGGAGGCGCTGGTCGCTCTCGAAGGTCACGAGGGCGGGATCGATGCGCTCGTCACCGATCTGCGGATGCCCGGCATGGACGGGCTCGAGCTCACCCGCCGCGTCCGCGCAGCCCGCCCCGGCCTTCCCGCGGTCGCGATCTCGGCCTATGCCGAAGAGCCTTCCGAGGACGACGACGTGGTGCTGCTTCGCAAACCGTTCTCGTCAGTCGAGCTGGCAGAGGCGGTCGAGCAGGCGCTGAACCGCCGCCTCGGTCCGCGCGAGGAGGCGGAGATCTCCGTGCTCGTCGCCGACGACCACCCGCCCGTGCTCGACTCGGTCAGCCGCGTGCTGGAGGCCCGTGGGTTCCGGGTCGTCGGCACCGCCGGCGACGGGGAGACCGCGCTCCGGCTGATCATCGACCGGCGCCCTGATGTCGCTCTCGTCGACGTCCGCATGCGCAGCCTGAGCGGGGTGGAGGTCGCCCGTCGCGCCGCCGAGCTCGCCCCGGCCACGTCGGTCGTCCTCTACACCGGCGCCGGCGACCACGAGTTGCTCCGCAAGGCACTCGACGCCGGCGCACGCGGTTTCCTGCTCAAGGACGCCTCCCTCGACGAGGTCGCCCGCGTCCTGCGGCAGGTCGCAGGTGGCGAGGTCTACGTCGCGCCCGGCCTGGCCGATGCGCTCGTCACGCCCGAGATCATGGCCGAGCTCCCGGCGCTGACCCCCCGCGAGCGCGAGGTGCTGGCGCTCCTGGCGGAGGGGATGACGAATGACCGCGCTGCGGCAGTCCTGTCGCTGTCGCCCGAGACGATCCAGACGCACGTACGCAAGGCAATGGCTAAGCTCCACGCGGACACTCGGACTGCGGCGGTCGCCACGGCCTTGCGCCTTGCGTTGATCGCCTGACGGTTCCGGGCTAACCATTTGGGCAGGAGGGGCGTCTTACGGAGGCGTCGCTATACTGACCCGCTTCTGATGCAAAACGAGACAATCGATACGAGTGAGGCCGGCGTCTGGACTACAGGTCCCGACGGCGAGCTGATTCCCGACTACGACTCGACCTTCCCGACGATCAACGAAGGCGAGGTCGTGCACGGGATCGTCGTCCGTGTGGACAAGGACGAGGTGCTCGTGGACATCGGGTACAAGTCCGAGGGCGTCATCCCCGTTTCGGAGCTCTCGATCCGGCGCTCGATCAACCCGGCCGACGAGGTCACCCTCGGCGACGAGATCGACGCGCTCGTCCTCACCAAGGAGGACGCAGAGGGACGCCTGATCCTCTCCAAGAAGCGCGCCCGCTTCGAGATGGCCTGGAAGGCGATCGAGGTGGCGGCCGAGAGCGGCCAGGCGGTGGACGGCAAGGTGATCGAGGTCGTCAAGGGCGGCCTGATCCTCGACCTCGGCGTCCGCGGCTTCCTGCCCGCGTCGCTGGTCGACATCCGCCGCGTCCAGGATCTCGACGAGTTCCTCGGCAAGGAGCTCCGCTGCAAGGTGATCGAGCTCAACCGCTCGCGGAACAACGTCGTGCTCTCCCGTCGCGCCGTCCTCGAGGACGAGCGCAAGGAGATGCGCCAGGCGATCCTCGACCGGCTCGCCCCCGGCGACGTCGTCGAGGGACAGATTTCGAACATCGTCGACTTCGGCGCCTTTGTCGACCTCGACGGCATGGACGGCCTCATCCACATCTCGGAGCTCTCCTGGTCGCACGTCAACCATCCGTCCGAGGTGCTCGAGATCGGCCAGACCGTCAAGGTCAAGGTGCTCGACATCGACCGCGACCGGCAGCGCATCTCGCTCGGCCTCAAGCAGACGCAGGCGGACCCGTGGCAGCAGGTGCTCGACAGCTACGGCGAGAACGACGTCGTTCAGGGCCGCGTGACCAAGGTCGTCACGTTCGGCGCCTTCGTCGAGATCCTCCCGGGCGTCGAGGGGCTCGTGCACATCTCAGAGCTCGCCCAGCACCACGTCGAGAACCCGCGCGAGGTCGTCTCGCAAGGCGATCTCGTCAACGTGAAGATCATCGAGGTCGACGCCGAGCGCCGCCGCCTCTCGCTGTCGCTGAAGCGGATCGAGGACGGCGAGGAGACGCAGCCGCTCCCCGAGGGCGCCGAGCCGCTCCGCCCCGCGATCGATCTCTCCGAGGAAGTCTTTTCCGACGAGCCCGTGGTCGTGGCCGAGGGCGAGATCGTCGAGGTCGAGCCCGACGCCGAGGTCGAGGCCGAGCCCGCCGCCGAGGCAGAGCCGGCCGTCGAGGCAGAGGTAGTAGCCGAGGCGGAACCGACCGTCGAGTCGGAGGCAGAGCCCGACGGAGAGGTCGTCGCCGAGGCGCCGGCCGACACCGAGGCCGCAGCCGAGCCCGAGCCGGCGGACGAGCCCTCCTAGGGATCGAGTGACGCCGCTCACGGTCGCCGTCACCGGCGGCATCGGGGCGGGCAAGTCCGAGGCGCTGCGGGCGTTCGCGCGGCGAGGGGCACCGACACTGTCGGCGGACGAGGTGGTGCACCGGCTGATCGGCGAGGATCCCGGCGTGCGCGCCGCGCTGGACGAGCGCTTCGGGACGACCGACCGGGCCGGCATCGCCGCGGTCGTCTTCACCGACCCTGATCAGCTCGCCTGGCTCGAGGCGCTGCTCCACCCGCGTGTCCGGGCCGAGCAGGAAACGTGGCTCGCCGGGCTCGACGCCCCCGTCGCTGTGATCGAGATCCCGCTGCTCTTCGAGACCGGGGGTGAGAGCCGGGTCGACCGGGTGGTCGTGATCACCGCGCCCGAGGGCATCCGCGTGGCGCGCACCGAGCGCGCTCGGGACGTACGCGCCGCGCGGCTGATCCCGGATGAGGAGAAGGTCGCCCGCGCCGACTTCGCCTACGTGAACGACGGAACGCTCGAGGAGCTGGACGCGTTCGTCGGTCAGGTGCTGGAGCGGCTCCAGAGGTGAGCCGGGTCGCGCGGCGGCTCGTTCTCGGCGCGGCCGTGGTTGCGGTCCTGCTCGGCGTCGCCGGGACGATCCACTTCACGCAGCCGGCCTGGTACGAGCGGCTCTGGCATCCGCTGCGCTACGAGGAGATCGTCCTCGGGCACGCCCGCAACTACCGGCTCGACCCGGCGCTGCTCGCGGCGGTGATCTACCAGGAGAGCAAGTTCAAGGCCAACGCCCGCTCGGACCGGGGTGCGATCGGGTTGATGCAGCTGCTTCCCGACACCGCGAAGGGCATCGCCGAGCGCACCGGCGGCTCGAAGTTCCGGGTGTCGGACCTCGACGACCCGGAGATCAACGTGCGGTACGGCTCCTGGTACCTGCGGCATCTGCTCGACAAGTACGGCTCCGAGCGGCTCGCGTTGGCGGCCTACAACGCGGGGCAGGCGAACGTCGACCGCTGGCGCGCGCGGCATCAGCCGATCCAGTTCGAGGAGACGAGGGACTTCGTCGCACGTGTCGAGCGCCTGAAGAACACCTACCGGCACGCCTATGCATCGCTCCGACAACAGAAAGACACTTGACAAACGCCATAATGATGTCATAGTGACATCACTATGCAGCTCGATACGCACGTCAACGCGCTTCAGGCCGAGCTCGCCTCGCTGGCGAGCATCGGCGACGAGCAGGTCGCGGCTGCGGCAGAGCGGCTGAGCCACGCGCTCGGCTCCTCCCTGCGGCTCGAGCTGCTCGAGCTCCTGTCCGAGGCGGCGCTCGAGGTCGGTTCGCAGCTTCCGTCCGGCCACGTCGAGGTCCGGCTCGCCGGCCAGGAGCCCTCGCTCGTCTACGTCGAGCACGAGGAGGCCCCCGCGGCGCCCGCCGCCGAGGACGGCCTCACCGCCCGCATCACGCTGCGCCTGCCCGACTCGTTGAAGGTCTCTGTCGAGACCGCCGCGACCCGGGACGGCGTCTCCGTCAACAGCTGGATCGTCAAGGCGCTCGCCCGCGGGCTGACGAGCGCGACCTCGAGCGGCAGCCGCGTCGGCAGCCGCCTCACCGGCTACGGCCAGAGCTAGGAGATTCTCATGAGGTTCGCACCAGGACTGTTCGGACACCTCCCCGATTGGCAGGGTCCCGACCGCCGCGGCGACCGGTTCGACCCCAGGCCCACCCGGCCGTCGTCGCGGAGGAGGAGGTCGAAATGACATACGAGTTCACCACGCAGGAACCGCCGCGGCTGCGCTTCGGGCTCAGCGGCGGCCGCATCGACGTCGAGACCGGCGAGGTCACGCAGACCATCGTCGACGTCGTCGTGCTCCGCGGCGACCTCGACGAGCTGAAGGTCGAGCAGCACGGGCGCGACATCGTCGTCGAGAGCCGGAAGCGCTTCGGCATCGCTCGAGACGCCGAGTTCGCGATCACCATCCGTGCCCCGCACGGGACCGACGTCGACGCCAACGTCGCATCGGCGGCGTTCCGGGCCACCGGCCGCCTCGGCTCGCTCGACGTGAACACTGCCTCGGGCGACGTGCAGGCCGACGACGTCGACGGCGAGGTGAAGGTCAAGTCCGCCAGCGGCGACGTCCAGCTCGGCACGGTCGGCGGCCGCCTCGGCGTCAACACCGCGTCCGGCGACGTCCAGGTCGCCTCCGCGGGCGGCGGCGGGACGATCCGCTCCGCGTCGGGAGACGTTCAGATCGGGCGAGGCGGCACAGCGCGTGAGCATGCAGACCGCCTCCGGCGACATGGTGATCGACTCGATCGCCGAGGGCTCGGTCGATGTCAAGTCGGCATCCGGCGACCTCCGGGTCGGGATCAAGCAGGGCTCGCGGCTCCACGTCGACGCCCGCTCGCTCAGCGGCGACACCACCTCCGAGCTCGAGATCGGCGGCGTCGAGATCGCCACCGGCGGGCCGCTGGTCGAGGTCAAGGGCACGACGATGAGCGGCGACATCCGGATCGTCCGCGCGTGAGGGCCGGGGCCTCGGCTACGGCTTGGTGAGGCGGGCCCAGAGGTTGTCGAGGATGGTCGTCACCGGTGTCGTCAGCGCCGAGCCGCCGAAGTCGAGCGTGCCCGCGGCGAAGACCTTCGCGCCGGCCGCCGTCTCGTAGTAGGCCATCTGCGCGGTCAGCCCCTCCCCGAACAGATCGGGGATCTGGGCGAGGACGACCGTCCCCGGCGGCGACGCCGGGGCGGTGTGGTCGATCTCGATCCCGTAGCCGCCGACCGCCTGGCCGAACGTCGAGCCCCCGGCCAGGCCGGTGCCCTGCCACAGCCACGGCGCCGCCGCTGGATCGAGCAGCGTGAACAGGCCCTGGCGCTCGCCGCGGTCGTTGGCGAGGTACTGCACGCCGATCAGCGACGCCTCGGGGCGCCCGAGCTCCCGCCACTGCTTGTCGCGTGTGATCACGACCCCGTTCTCGAACACGTGCCAGAAGAAGTTGTTCGCCGAGAGGAAGATCAGGTTGCCGCCGAGGTTGCGGTAGCGCTCGATCGTGTCGTACTCGTGGGTGGTGACGTACTCGCTGTGCCCCGGGTAGACCACCAGGTCGTAGTCGTGGGCCAGGTCGTCCCCCGAGAGCGAGTCGAGGTCGGACTCGGCAAGGAAGTCGACCTTGCGGTCGTTCCAGTACAGCCAGTGCAGGAAGCCCTGGTCGTACCGGTAGAAGAACGGCGGGACGCCGCGGTGCAGATACGGCCGGTTGCGGACGACGCTCTTGTTCGGGTAGCCGGCGTACCAGGTGTCACCCCAGCCGTTGCCGTCGGCATCCCAGAAGTTGTAGGCCTGCCAGGTGTTGGTGGGCAGGACGACCGCGACGCGAGAGGCGGCGCCCAGGGTGGCCGGCCGGACGACGAACGGCGCGTAGCCGATCGTGTCGTCCGCCGCCTTCAGCTTCGCGAAGTAGAGGCCCGACGGCCAGTCGCTGCCGATGCGAACCGGGATCGTGCCGGGCCGGTCGCGGAACCGCGCCCAGCCGATCGTCTGCGGCTCGGTCACCGACTCGCCCTCGAGCAGGTTGTCGGCGTACGTGATCAGGTGCTCGGGCCCGGTCCTGAGGATCTGCAGCGTCATCGAGGGGATGTCGGTGGAGATCTGGAGCGTCGCCACCTGGCCCGGTGCGTAGCTCTGGCGCAGGAACGTGGCATCGATGCCCTGGATGCGCACCACCGGTGCTCGCGGATGGGTCCCGACGCGTGCGTCCGGCGAGCCGTAAGTGCGCGCATTGCCGGCCGTGTCGGTGGCGGTCAACGAGAGGACGTAGGTCCTTGCGGCGATGGTCTCGGGTGGCGACCACCCGATCGAGTGCGGACCTTCGCGGAAGCCCCAGGTGTGCGTGTAGATCGTGTCGATCGTCCCCGCGGTCCCTGTGCGCTGCACGTCGAGTTGCACCGTCGCCGCCTCCGTGAGGTCGAACGAGACCCTGGCGTAATCGCGGAAACCGTCGGCGTTCGGGTCGAGGGTCGCCAGCAGCGGCCCGTCGCCCGCGAACGGCGTCGAGTTGCTCGCGATGCGCAGATCGTCGAGGCGAGCCGGCTTACGGTCGAGGTGGAAGCCGGCGGTGTCGACGACGCGCCCGTTCGCGACGAGCTCGGCACGGTAGAAGCCGTCGGGCACCGCGCGGCCGCCCATCGTGCCGTTCCAGACGGCGAGCACCTGTCCTCGCGTCGCGGGCGGGTCGATCCAGCCGATCGCGCGGCCCTTCAGACCGGCCAGGCGCACGCCGAGGAGCGCCTCCTTGTCGACGTGCGCGCTGATCGTCAGCGGCCCGGAATCGGGCGCCCACGTTGTCCGCGACAGGGAGATCGACGCGCCGTGGGCGGCAGGCCCGAGGGCGAGCGCGCCGAGCAGGAAAGCGACCGCCCGCACTGGCTCAGACGTTACCGTTAGGCCCATGCGGCCGGTGCACACGCTCGCCGACGTCGAGCGCGAGCTGCGCGCCGAGGGATTCTTCGAGGGCGACGCCGACGGGTTGGTCGCCGACGTCTACCTCGGCTACGGGCTTTCGCGCTCGCTACGGCGCACGGATGTGCCCGATCCGCCGGAGCCGTGCCCGCTGCCGGCAGGGGCGGTACGGGTCAGGCCCGCCGACGAGCCGCCTGCCGCGCCGGGGTCGTACGAGGTGGGCGAATGGGAGCGCACCTGGGACGAGGCGTCGTACGGCGCCGCCGTCGAGGCGGTGCGCGACGCGATCGCCGCGGGGGACGTCTACCAGGTCAACGTCGTCCAGCATCTCTCGGCGCCGTTCCGCGGCAACCCGGCGGGTCTCGCCGTCGCGCTCGCGCCGCTGCGGCCGCTCGAGTCGCGTCCGCTCGTCGGCGACGGCTGGGCCGTCGTCTCGGCGTCACCCGAGCTGTTCCTCGCCCGCCGCGGGCGGCGGGTCTGGACGAAGCCGATCAAGGGCACACGCCCGCTCGGAGGCGCGGAGGAGCTTTCACTCTCCGACAAGGATGCGGCCGAGCACGTGATGATCGTCGACCTCGAGCGGAACGACCTCTCGCGCGTCTGCGAGGCGGGCAGCATCCAGTGGCCCGAGCTGATGGTCGGGCATGAGTTGGCCGGCGTCGTCCACTCGGTCTCGACCGTCGAGGGACGGCTTCGCGAGGACGCGACCCTCACGGACATCCTCACCGCGATGTTCCCCGGCGGCTCGGTCACCGGCGCCCCGAAGATCTCGGCGGTCGACCACATCGCCTCACTCGAGCCGGTCGGCCGCGGCGCGTCGATGGGCGCGATCGGGCGCGTGTGGCCGAACGGCGACCTCGACCTCGCGCTGACGATCCGCACGTTCGCGGTCGCCCCGGATCGAATCCACCTGTGGGTCGGCGGCGGGATCGTCTGGGACTCCGACCCGGCGGAAGAGGTCGAGGAGTCGCTCGTCAAGGCGCGGCCGCTGCTGGCCGCGATCGGCGCGCCTCTGCGGGAGCCGGTGCCGCGGTGAATCTTCTCGCCGTCGCCGTCGGAGGTCGTGGGCTGGTCCCCGTCGACCAGCCGGTGCTGCTCGCCGACGACGAGGCGCTGCTGCGCGGTCGCGCGGCCTTCGAGACCCTGCGCGTGTACGGCGGGAAACCGTTTCGGTTCGCCGAGCACGTCGCGCGGATGCGCGGATCCGCGGAGCGCCTCGGCATCGCCTGGCCCGGCGGCTTCGAGGAGCTCGCCGCCCAGGTGCTGGACGCGGCGGGCGCGCCCGACGCGGTGCTGCGCCTCTACCTCACGCCCGGCCGTGAAGGCGCGGGCGACCCCGTGCCGCTGGCGCTCGTCAGCGCGCTCCCCGACGGTCTCGAGGAACGCCGTGAGCGCGGGCTCGCGCTGATCTCGCTGCTCGGCGTCCGCGCCGAGGCGCCGTGGCTGCTCGGCGGCGTCAAGTCGACGAGCTACGCGGTGAACATGGCCGCCGAGTCGGAGGCCCGCGCGCGCGGCGCCGACGACGCGGTGTTCGTACGCGACGACGGGGTCGTGCTCGAGGGGCCGGTGACGAACGTCTGGTGGCGGCGGGGCTCGACGCTGTTCACGCCGTCGCTCGAACTCGGCATCCTCGCGGGGGTGACCCGGGGCGCCGTGATCGACGCCGCGCCGGCCGCCGGGTACGACCTGGTTCAGGGCACGTACGCTCTCGGGGAGATGCTCGAATCCGACGAGGTTTTCACGACGTCTTCCGTGCGCGAAGTGATGCCCGTGATCGCGGTCGACGGCACGCCGTTCGGGCGCGGCCCGGCCGCCGCGGCGCTGCAGTCGGCGCTCCGGGGGATGGCGGCGTGAAGAAGCTGTTCCTCCGCGTGGTGGGCGGCGCCCACAACGCGCTCTACCGCTGGACCGGCGGCAAGTTCGGCGGTCACGTCGGGAAGGCGCCGGTGCTGCTGCTCACGGTCGCGGGCCGCAAGACCGGCAAGCGGCGGACGACCCCGCTGCTGTACGGCACGGACGGCGACGACCTCGTCGTGATCGCGTCCATGGGCGGCGCGCCGAAGAGTCCTTCGTGGTACTTCAACCTCCAGAACGCCGAGGCGGACGTCCAGATCGGGCGGGAGCACCGCCGCGTCCGCGCGCGGGACGCCGAGGGCGAGGAGCGCGAGCGGCTGTGGGCGGAGATGGTCGCCCTCTATTCGTCGTACGCGTCGTACCAGGAGAAGACGACCCGGCGGATCCCGGTCGTCGTGCTCGAGCCCGTCTAGCCGGGCGGGATGCAGGTTCCGATGACGTCCTTGATGACGCCCTTCGGAACACCCTTCATCCGGCAGTCCCAGGAGCTTCCCTCGAGGATCTTCTTCCAGGTGGTCGCGGTCACCCGCTTCATGATCACCTGACCGTCGAACGGGCTGCAGCCCTTCTGGTTCGGCTTGACGAAGGTGAACCAGACCGAGGCGTAGTGCGCGTCGACGGTGGAGATCCGGACCTTCGTGCGGATGCACGGCTGGTGGTAGAACGCCGGGAGGCCCTTCACGATCCGTGCCTTCTCCGCTGTGGTCGGCGTGCGTGCGGCCGGCGCGAACGGAACGGCGACCAGCGCCACGAGCGCGACGACGACGACACGCTTCACGGCGCCGATTGTACTGGCCCGCCGCCGGTACTTTGTGTGCCGGGTGGCCGAGTTCAAGACATCGGGCGAGTACGGGCCGACGGGCGACCAGCCGCAGGCGATCGAGATCCTGGCCGAGTCGATCACGGCGGGCGAGCGCTACCAGACGCTGCTCGGCGCGACCGGCACCGGCAAGACGGCGACGATGGCGTGGACGATCGAGAAGGTCGGCCGTCCGGCGCTCGTCATCGCCCACAACAAGACGCTGGCCGCGCAGCTGTGCAACGAGTTCCGCGAGCTGTTCCCCGAGAACGCGGTCGAGTACTTCGTCTCGTACTACGACTACTACCAGCCCGAGGCGTACGTCCCCCAGGCCGACCTGTACATCGAGAAGGACTCGTCGCGGAACGACGACATTTCGCGGCTGCGGCTGAACGCGACCTCCGCGCTGTTCTCGCGCCGCGACGTGGTCGTGGTCGCCTCGGTCTCGTGCATCTACGGCCTGGGCTCGCCGGAGGAGTGGCGCGGGCGGGTGCTCGTCCTGAACGTGGGGGAGACGATCGACCGCGACGACGCGCTGCGGATGCTGATCGAGAGCCAGTACGTGCGCAACGACACCGTCCTCGCGCGCGGGCGCTTCCGCGTCAAGGGCGACGTCGTCGAGGTGCAGCCGGCGAACTCCGAGACGGCGTACCGCATCTCCTTCTTCGGCGACGACGTCGAGTCGATCTCCCACTTCGACCCGCTCACCGGCGAGATCTACGCCCGGCTCGACAACCTCGTGATCTGGCCGGCGACCGAGTACGTGACGTCGACGCCGACGGTCGAGCGGGCCGTGGACGACATCCGCCACGAGCTCGACGAGCAGATCCGGATGTTCGAGTCGCAGGGGAAGCAGCTCGAGGCCCACCGCCTGCGCCAGCGCACCGAGTACGACCTGGAGATGATGCGCGAGCTCGGCTTCTGCAACGGGATCGAGAACTACTCGCGGCACCTCGAGGGCCGGCCGCAGGGATCGCACCCCTTCACGCTGCTGGACTACTTCCCCGAGGACTTCATCGTCTTCGTCGACGAGTCGCACCAGACGGTGCCGCAGATCGGCGGCATGTACGAGGGCGACCGCTCGCGCAAGCAGACGCTGATCGACTTCGGGTTCCGCCTGCCGTCGGCGCTCGACAACCGGCCGCTTCGCTTCGACGAGTTCCTCGAGCGGGTGCCGCAGCTCGTGTTCGTCTCGGCGACGCCGGGGCCGTTCGAGCTGCGCAACTCGAAGGTGATCGCCGAGCAGCTGATCCGCCCGACGTTCGTCGTCGACCCCGAGGTCGAGGTGCGGGCGACCAAGAACCAGATCGACGACCTCCTGAACGAGATTCGCAAGCGCGAGGAGGCCGGCGAGCGCGTCCTCGTCACCACGCTGACGAAGAAGATGGCCGAGGACCTGACCGACTACCTGCTCGAGGCGGGCGTGAAGGCGCGGTACCTGCACTCCGAGATCGACACGATCGAGCGGATCCGGATCATCCGCGACCTGCGTCTGGGCGAGTACGACGTCCTCGTCGGCGTCAACCTGCTGCGCGAGGGGCTCGACCTGCCGGAGGTGACGCTGGTCGCGATCCTCGACGCCGACAAGGAAGGCTTCCTGCGCGGCAAGACGGCGCTGATCCAGACGATCGGCCGCGCCGCGCGCAACGTGAACGGGCGGGTGTTGCTCTACGGCGACAAGATGACCGAGGCGATCGAGGGCGCGCTGAGCGAGACGAACCGCCGGCGCGAGAAGCAGCTCGCGTACAACGAGGAGCACGGGATCACGCCGCTGTCGATCGTGAAGACGGTCTCCGACATCGCCGAGTTCCTGATCATGGACTCGCCGAACGTCCCGTCGAGCCGCCGCCGCGGCAAGACGAAGGTCGAGGGCCTGCAGCCGGCGGAGCTCGAGCGCCTGATCGTCGAGCTCGAGGAGGAGATGTTCACCGCCGCCGAGGAGCTCCGCTTCGAGTACGCCGCCAAGCTCCGCGACGAGATCAAGGAGCTACGGCGGGAGCTCATCGCCGTCTCGGCCTAGCGCTGTCCATTCCGGCCGTCGCGCCCGGAGTCACGTCCGGTGCCAGGCACGCGACATGTCTGTTTCGGCCCGCGCCGGGCCGATTCCCGGGACGAAGCGACCATGGCTGTCCGTTCCGGCCATGTCTTGTGCCTGGCACCAGCCGTGGCCGTTTCGGACACGGTGCAAAGGCCGCATCGTGCGTGGATTTCGGCGCTCGGGCCGTTGACCACGTCCGGTCCGTGGTGTTGGATCCCGCCCAGTGTCGAGGACACTCGTGATCTTCGCGGCGATCGCCCTGGTGATCTGTGCGCGGTTCGCGTTCGGCTAGACCAGGGGCCCCGAACCACGAGGGAAGCGGCGGGTCGCGGTCAGGCCCCAGTCGCCGTCCCGCCAGATGTACGTGTGCGCCGTGAGCGTGCGCCCGTCGGCCTCGTAGACCATCAGGCCGCGGGCCTCGCCCCGCCGGTGGGGGCGGGGCTGGCCGAAGCCCGGAGTGGTCACGACGACCGCTCCCGGCAGGCCCTCCGACCAGACCTCGAACTCGTGCCGCTCGGCGACGGCGCCCTGGTGGGTGTGGCCGGAGACGATCAGCTCCGCGCCCGCGTCGACGAGCGTGCCTAGGACGTGATTGCGGCGCGCGACCGGGCGCTTCCGCGTCCGCCAAGGCGCTCCGATCATCTGGTGGTGCATGGCGACCATGCGCAACGCACCCGCCGGTGCGGCCGAGAGCTGCCGCGCCGCCCACTCCAGCTGCTCGTCGTGCACCCCGCCGGATTGGTGCCGCCAGGGCCGGACCGAGTTGATCCCGACGAAGCAGACTCCGTCGGACACGTGCACCGGCCGGGTCGTCTCCCACTGCCGCTCGAATTCCGCCCACGGTGTCGTGAACCGTGCGGGGAAGGAGTACGGAATGTCGTGATTGCCCGGGACGGCGACGACCGGCGGGCCGAGCCCGCGCAGCAGCGCCGCCGCCTGCTCGTGCTGCTCACGCCGGCCGCGGTGCGTCAGGTCGCCGCTGGCGACGATGAGGGCGGGCTGCAGCCTGGCGACGAGCGCGCCCAGCGCGCCGGCGACGTCGGGGCCCTCGTGGGCGCCGACGTGCAGGTCCGAGACGTGGAGAATCCGTGCTGCCACCTCCGGCCCAGCCTATAAACTCACGGTGTGATGGACGAGCCGGCCGAGATCGTCGAGGATCTCTACCTCGGCCTGCGGGCCGGGGGCGCACTCCGCAAGCAGCGCCGCGGCGAGCCCCTGACCGCCGAGGAAGAAGAGGCGCTCGGGCGCTGGCGGCAGATGTCGACCTGGCGCAAGGCGGTCGCAGTGGGCGCCTTCGCCGTCGGCACGTTCGGGCTCGGGTTCACGGTCGGCGGCCTCGTGTTCGGCCGCTGGCGCCGCGCCTAAGCGCCCCCGGCAGGAGAACCCCGTTCCGGTGCAGAACTCGTTGCGGCTGTGCCGCTGGTCGCCTCCCTCGTCGCGTTCATCGGACTGACCCTGGTCCTGATGCCCTGGCCCGCGCCGATGGTCGGGCTCGCGTTCATCTGCACGGGCGCGTGGCTCGCCATCGGCGCCGCCCGCGCAGCCCGTCGCCGCACGCGCTAGACGAACACACGTTCGATCGTTAGACTGTCTCCGAATGGCGGTCGACGAGCTCGTTGTCCACGGCGCGCGGGAGCACAACCTCAAGGACATCACCGTCCGGTTGCCCCGGAACAAGCTGATCTGCATCACCGGGCTGTCCGGCTCGGGGAAGTCGAGCCTCGCCTTCGACACGATCTACGCGGAGGGGCAGCGCCGCTACGTCGAGTCGCTCTCCGCGTACGCGCGGCAGTTCCTCCAGATGATGGAGAAGCCCGACGTCGACTCGATCGATGGGCTCTCGCCGGCGATCTCGATCGACCAGAAGACGACGTCCCGGAACCCCAGGTCGACCGTCGGCACCGTCACCGAGATCTACGACTACCTGCGCCTGCTCTACGCGCGCGTCGGCCGGCCGCACTGTCCGGTCTGCGGGCGCCCGATCGCAGGCCAGTCGATCGAGATGATCGTCGACCAGGTGCTGCGGCTCGAGGAAGGCACGAAGTTCACCGTGAACGCCCCGGTCGTCCGCGACCGCAAGGGCGAGTTCAAGGACATCTTCGAGCACCTGCGCGCCGAGGGCTTCACCCGCGTGAAGGTCGACGGCGAGCAGCGCCTGCTCGAGGAGGAGTTCGAGCTCGACAAGAAGTTCAAGCACACGATCGAGGTCGTGGTCGACCGGCTGGTGATGAAGGAGGATCTGCGCACGCGGCTCTGGCAGTCGATCGAGACGGCCGTCGCACTCGCCGAAGGGCTCGTCGTGATCGACCTCGTCGACGGCGACGACCTGACCTTCTCCGAGCGGTTCGCCTGCCCGGAGCACGGCGTCTCGCTGCCCGAACTGCAGCCGCGGATCTTCTCGTTCAACTCGCCGCACGGTGCCTGCGCGCGGTGCACCGGGCTCGGCGCCCAGCAGGAGATCGACCCCGATCTGCTCGTCCCCGACACGTCGCTGTCGATCGCCGAGGGTGCGCTGGTGCCGTGGTCGGTCGGCAACTCGGGCTACTACGAATCGGTGATCCAGGCGATCGCCGAGCGCTGGGAGATCGATCTCGACACGCCGTGGCAGGCGCTGACCGCCGAACAGCAGGACCTGTTCCTGTACGGCACCAAGGGCGAGCGGATCTACGTCCAGTACCGCAATCGCATGGGGCGCAAGCGGTCGTACATGCTCAATTTCGAGGGGATCGTCCCGAGCCTGCAGAAGCGCTACCGCGAGACCGACTCGGCGCAGCAGCGCGAGCGCATCGAGGAGTACATGTCGTTTCGCCCGTGCCCGGCCTGCAACGGCGCGCGCCTGAAGCCGGAAGTGCTGGCGGTCACGGTCGGCGGGATCAACATCCACGAGTTCACGAAGATGTCGGTGTCGCGCGCGCTCGTGTTCCTCGGCGAGCTCGAGCTGACCGAGGTCGAGCAGATGATCGGCACGCGGATCGTCAAGGAGATCCGCGAGCGGCTGACCTTCCTCGACGACGTCGGAGTCGGCTACCTCAACCTCGACCGCGGGTCGGCGACGCTGTCGGGCGGTGAGGCTCAGCGCCTCCGCCTGGCGACCCAGATCGGCTCGCAGCTCGTCGGCGTGCTCTACATCCTCGACGAACCGTCGATCGGCCTCCACCAGCGCGACAACGGCAAGCTGATCGGCACGCTCGAGCGGCTCCGCGACCTCGGCAACACCGTGGTCGTCGTCGAGCACGACGAGCAGATGATGCGCTCCGCCGACTGGCTCGTCGACATGGGGCCGGGCGCGGGCGAGCACGGCGGCCACGTCGTCGCCGAGGGGACGGCGGCGAAGGTGCAGCGCTCTCGCACCTCGACCACCGGCCAGTTCCTCTCGGGCGCGCGGACGATCGCCGTGCCCGAGCGGCGCGAGGAGGATCTCGGCTCGTTCACCGTGCGCGGCGCGTCGCAGCACAACCTGAAGGGGATCGACGTCGAGTTCCCGGTCGGCAAGTTCGTCTGCGTGACCGGTGTGTCCGGCTCGGGCAAGTCGACGCTCGTCAACGAGATCGTCTTCAAGGCGTGCGCCAACCGGCTGAACAAGATGCGGACGAAGCCCGGCGACCACGAGTCGGTCGAAGGGATCGAGGTCTTCGACAAGGTGATCGACATCGACCAGTCGCCGATCGGGCGGACGCCGAGGTCGAACCCGGCCACCTACACCGACCTGTTCACGCCGATCCGCGAGCTGTACTCGCTCACCCCCGAGGCGAAGGTGCGCGGCTACAAGCCGGGGCGCTTCTCCTTCAACGTCCGCGGCGGCCGCTGCGAGACGTGCAAGGGCGACGGGCAGATCAAGATCGAGATGCACTTCCTGCCCGACGTGTACGTCCCGTGCGAAACGTGCAAGGGCTCCCGGTACAACCGCGAGACGATGGAGGTGCGCTTCAAGGGGAAGAACATCTCCGAGGTGCTCGACATGTCCGTCGAGGAGGCGCTTCAGTTCTTCGCCAAGATCCCGAAGCTCCGGCGGAAGCTGCAGACGCTCCACGACGTCGGGCTCGACTACATCAAGCTCGGCCAGCCGGCGACGACGCTCTCGGGCGGCGAGGCGCAGCGCGTGAAGCTGTCCAAAGAGCTCTCCAAGGTCGCCACCGGCAAGACGCTCTACATCCTCGACGAGCCGACGACCGGACTCCACTTCGCCGACATCGAGAAGCTGCTCGAGGTGCTGCAGCGGCTTGCCGACTCGGGCAACACCGTTCTCGTGATCGAGCACAACCTCGACGTGATCAAGCAGTCCGACTGGATCGTCGATCTCGGCCCGGAGGGCGGCGAGGCCGGCGGCGAGGTGATCGCGACCGGCACGCCCGAGCAGATCGCCGAGGTCGAGGAGTCGTACACCGGGCAGTTCCTGCGCGGGCTGCTGCCGGCGAAGCCGGCGCGGCGCGCCGGAGCCGCCGCCTGACCGTCGCGTCATGGTTGACGCAATCTGAGGCGAAGGCTTCGCCCGGCCGCAGCTGGCGTTCAACGTCCTGCAGCTGCGCGGCTAAGCGGCACGTTGGCAGGCATGCCGGCGTCGAGCCGGGCGAGCGCCCGCACCGCGCCCATCCGCTCGAAGGCCTCGCGCGCCTCGGCCGCCAACGGCTCTGCCTCGTCGGCCCGTCCTGCACGCACCAGCGCCTGGGCGTAGTCGGCGAGAACCCGGGCGATCCACAGGGATTCACCGAGGTTCCTCGCCGCCCAGAGCGCCGTTACGAAGTGATCGACCGCCTGCTCGTGATTCCCCGCCAGCGATGCCGCAACACCGCGGACGCGGGCGATCTCGAGCTCGAGCTGCCGTGAGCGCATCCCACGCGGGGTCCGCGGCGAGCAGGTCGGCCGCCGGCACCAGCGCGGACACGTCTCCGGTTTCCTGGGCCAGTCCAACCCCATGCCCAGGGCGATCGCAGCCGTTGTCGGAAACCGGATCGCCTGGTGCTCGACCAGCCGGTTGACCTCGGCGGCTGCATCAGCGGGCCGCCCGTCGGCGGCGGCCATCAGGATCCGCCGCCAGAAGACGTTGCCCAGCATCTGCACGTCGGTGGTGTCGGTGTCCATGTCCGGTGCGGCGAGGGCCAGCATTCGCCGCAGCTCCTCGGGATCGTCTCGCTCGAGGTGCGTCCACGCCAGCCAGAGCAGCAGGCCGGTGTGGGCCGACTGGTAGGTCGGTTCGACCGGTACCCACTGCTCGGCGAGCTCGATCGCGCCCGCCCAGTCTCCCTGCGCGAGCAGCGACTCGACCCGGCTGGATCCGAACCCGAAGGCGTACGAGCGACCTCCGCGGCGTACGGCGAGCTCGAGCGCGTCGACCACGACCGATCGAGCTCCTCGCGCCTATCCATCGTGTAACAGACCACCATCAGGTTGTTGTAGGCGCGGAGCGCGGCCTGGACGAGGTCGTGCGCGAGTGCGATGTCGAGTGCCTCTCGCAGCAGCGCGTGGCTCTCGTGCGGCCCGCCCATGCGGAGGAGCGCCTTGGTGTTCAGAGCGTGCGAGAGCACCTCGGGCAGCACCTGCTCCTCGGCGATCCGGAGCGCAAACTCGACGCGCTCGACCGCGATCTCGGCGTGGCCGGCAAAGTGGTGGACCCGCGCCGACTCCGCGGCGAGCATCGCCACGTCCGCATCGGGCTCGTCGGCGGACAGCACGGCGTACGCCGGCTCGAGCAGATCGATCGCTTCCTCGATACGGCCCAGGTTCCAGAGCGCACGGCTCCGCTGTGCTGCCGCGCGTGCGGCGTCGTGCGTCTTCCCCGCCGACTCGAACAGGTCCTGGGCCTCTGCGAGACGGTCGACCGCCACCGCATCCTCGTACGCGTCGATCGCGAGGTTTCCCGCGCGCTCGACGAGCGACGCGCGCTCGAGCGGACCGGCGGCGAGCTCGCTCGCCTGGTCGAACGCGCGCCTCGCATCCTGCGGCGCTGCGAGCGCGGCCGCGCGCTCGCCGGCACGGATCAGCCACTCACGCCCGGCGGCCTGGATCGCCTCGGCATCGTCTGCGCCCTCGTCCGCGCGGTACGCGTCGAGGTAGTGGGCGGCGATCACCTCCGCGATCTCGTCGGGATCGATCCCGGCCTCCTCGGCGAGGTAGTCGGCCGCGCGCAGGTGCTTCGCCTTCCGGTCGTGGCGGGACAGGGTCTCGTAGGCGACGCGCTGGACGAGCGCCTGGAGGAACCCGTACTGGCCACGCTCGGGCGAGCGCGGGTCGGACTCGAGCGCGAGCACCTCCTTGCGGACGAGTCCGCGCGAGCAGCGGCGTCGTCGCCTCCTCGCTCGAGCCCGAGAGAGCGGCCAGACCGCGACGCTGAACGTCTTGCCGAGCACCGAGGCGTCGCCGAGCAGCCGCCGCTCCTCCGGGTCGAGCCCGTCGAGGCGGGCGGCGATCAGTGCCTGCAGCGTCTCCGGGACGTCGAGGGTCGTCGATCTCGCCGACCGGCCGGTACTCGTCGCCGTGCGCGTTCGAGCAGCCCGCGGTCGAGGAGCATGCGCACGGTCTCGACCGCGTAGAGCGGAATGCCGTCGGCGCGGTCTCGGATCTGCGCGCGACGCTGCGTCGGCAGGCCGGGCACGAGCCCGGCAGGAGCGCGTCGATCGCCTCCCGGGCAAGCGGCTCGAGGAAGAGCGAGCTGAAGCGCCGCGTGCCCGAGCCCCCAGTTCGGGTGGCGGTCGGAGATCTCGGGCCGGGCGAGCGTGATCACGAAGATCGGCAGGTTCCGCGACCATTCGAGCAGGTACTCGACGAACTCGACGAGGGCCGAGTCGGCCCACTGGATGTCCTCGAAGATCAGCACGACGGGCCCGCTGCTCGGCCATCCGCTCGAAGAACATCCGCCAGCCCGGAGAAGAGATCCTCGCGGTCGGGCGCGCACACGGTCGGTCAGGCCGAGCAGCTGCTGGAGCCGCGGCTCGACGAAGGCGCGCTCCTCCGGATCGGAGACGAACTGCTCGATCGCCTGCGGTCAGCTTGGCCTGCGCGCTGTCGGCCGGCTCGTCCTCGCCGATCCGCGCGCGCATGCGCACCATCTCCGCGAGCGCCCAGTAGGCGATCGCGTCGCCGTACGCGAGGCAGCGGCCCTTGTGCCACCACACGCTCGCGACGAGCCCGTCGATGTACTTCTCGAACTCCCACGCGAGGCGCGACTTGCCGATCCCGGCGACGCCGACGACGGAGAGCAGGTGCGCCTTCTCCTCCTCGGCGGAGGCGTGGAAGAGCTCCTTGACGAGCCGCAGCTCGCGGTCGCGCCCGACGAACGGCGGCTCGAGCCCGGCCGAGCGCCCCTCGCCGCCGCGGTTGGCGATCACGCGCAGCGCGCGCCACAGCTGGAGCGGCTCGGTCTTGCCCTTCACCTCGTGGATGCCGCCGTCCTCGTAGGCGATCGCTGCATCGCTGGCGCGGCGGGTGGAGTCGCCGACCAGCACCGTTCCCGGCTCGGCCGCCGACTGGACGCGGGAGGCGGTGTTGACCAGGTCGCCGGCGACCATGCCCTCGCCCTCGGCGCCGATCGTCACCGCCGCCTCGCCGGTCAGCACCCCGGCGCGCACGCGAACGTCGGCGCCGAGCCCCTCGACCGCCGAGACCAGCTCGAGCGCCGCCCGGACGCCGCGCTCGGCGTCGTCCTCCTGCGCGACGGGTGCGCCCCAGAGCGCCATCACCGCGTCGCCGATGAACTTCTCGACCCGGCCGCCGTAGCGCTCGATCACGTTCCGGGCGGTCTCGAAGTAGAGCGAGAGCAGCTCGCGGGTCTCCTCGGCGTCGCGGCTCTCCGACTGCGACGTGAAGCCGACCAGGTCTGCGAAGAGCACGGTGACGAGGCGCCGCTCGGCGACCGGGGTCGGCGCAGGCGCCGGCGCGGCCGGAGCGGCGGTGCCCGCGAGTGCGCTCCCGCACTCCGCGCAGAACTTCGCCGTCGGTGCGACGAGGGCCCCGCACGAGGTGCAGCTACGGGCGAGCGCGGTGCCACACTCGCTGCAGAACTTGCTTCCGGCGGCGTTCTCCGTCTGGCAAGAAGGGCAGGGCACGGCGCCGTCCATCGCCTGATTGTCGCGCAATGCGGCGTGCGCCGCGAGCGTCAGGCGTCGGCGGGCAGGATCGTGAAGGGCTTGCCCGCGGGCGTTCGTAGCGCGCGGAAGTGGCGCTCGTCGAGCGTGAGCACGCGGTTGGTGCGATAGCGGCCGGCAAGGACGACGATCGACGCGTCGGCCAGACCGATCTCGAGTTCCCGATGCGCGTCGATGACCGCGGCGGCCTCGGCGAGGTCGTCCGCCTCGAACGGTGCGAGCAGGTATGCCCCACGCGACACCTCCGCCAGGAACTCCAGTTCTGCGCCGGCACCGGCCCATTTGGAGACGAAATAATCCACCTCGGCGAGGATGAAGGGCGACAGCAGAAATGGGCCGGCGTCGCCGTCCCGCGCCTCGCGAGCGGCGCGGTGGAGGGGCTGGGACGGCATCAGGGCGGCCAGGAGGCCGCTCGCGTCGAGGATGATCAATCGCGCCCGAAACCCTCGGCCAGATAGTCCTCGTCGCGCTCGGCGAGATCAGGCGGGATGCCCGGCGCGTCGATGACGAGGGTGGGTCGAGGACCGTTCCTGGTCGTGTATTCGTCGATCGCCCGCCGGATCACCTCGGCCTCTGACGCCGAGCTCTCCACAGCGATCTGCTTCAAACGCCTGAGCATCGGGGCCGGGAGATAGACGGTCGTCTTGATCATGCGAGACAAGGTACCATACATAGTACCATACATTCTGGACGAGTACCCTCCGGCCATGAGCAGTAGGCTCGTCCGGAGGCGACCAATGAGCGACGTGCCGGCTTTGCCGGCACCGAAGCGGGCATGAGCGCGGAGGCGCAGACCCGCCCGGTGCAGGCCGAGCGCGACTGGTGGCGGCGGCTCGCGCGTGTGCTCACCGCGCCGCGGTCGGTCTTCGTCTGGGTGCGGGACGACTCGCCCGAGGCTGCGTCCGCCCGGCAGGAGCCGCTGACCGCGATCGTCTTCCTCTCCGGCGTCTCGATCTTCCTCTCCACCAAGACGGCGGGGAGCCTGTTCGACGACGTCGAGTTCGACTGGCTGCTCGTCTTCGTCGAGGCGGTCGTCGCCGGCCTGCTCGTCGCGATTCAGAACTTCTGGGTCCTCGGCGGCGCCGTGTTCCTCGGTGGGAAGGCCGCCGACAGCGCGGCGTCGTACCGCCAGGCCCGCCACGTCACCGCACTCGCGACCGCGCCGTGGGTGCTCGCCCTTGTCTTCGTCTGGCCCGTGCGACTGGCGATGTTCGGGGCGGACGCGTTCCAGAGCGGCGGCTCCGACCACGGCGCCCCGGAGGTGGTGTTCCGCGTGATCGACGCCGGGCTGCTCGCCTGGACGGCCGCGCTCCTCTACCTCGGGGTGAAGACCTTGAACGGCTGGACGTGGCTGCGCGCCGTCGCCGGCGTCGCGGTCGGCGCGGCCGTCTTCACGCTGTTCTCGCTGCTGTTCTTCGTCTTCTGAGCCGATGGCCGTCGAACTCGTCTACGAGACCCACTCGACCAGCATCGACAACGAGCGCGGCGTCGCGACCGGCTGGCTGGACGGCCGCCTCTCCGTCACCGGTCGCGAGCAGGCCCAGGCCCTGGGCGAGCGCCGGCGCGACGACGGGATCGCCGCCGTCTACGCCTCCGACCTCGGCCGCGCGGTCGAGACCGCCGCGATCGCCTTCCGCGGCTCGGGCATCCCCGTCCACCACGACGTCCGCCTCCGCGAGTGCAACTACGGCGAGCTGAACGGCGCCCCGGTCGAGGCGGTCACGGCGGTGCGCCGCGACCACGTCGACGAGCCGTTCCCCGGCGGCGAGAGCTACCGCCAGGTCGTCGACCGGACGCGCGGCTTCCTCGACGACGTCGCCGCCCGCCACGACGGCGAGCGCATCGTCGTCATCGCCCACTCGGCCAACCGCTGGGCGTTCGACCACCTCGTCAACGGTGAGCCGCTCGCGCAGCTGGTCGACGCGCCGTTCGTCTGGCGGGAGGGCTGGCTCTACGTCGTCTCGGCGAACGCCTCGAGCTCGTCCTCCGACATCTCGTAGGTGTGCTCCTCGCCGGGGAACGCCCCCGAGCGAACCTCGGACGCGTAGGCCTCGAGCGCGTCGCGGATCTCGCGCGACAGGTTCGCGTACCGCTTGACGAAGCGGGGGAGATGCCCCTCGGTGAGCCCGAGCAGGTCGTGGTAGACCAGCACCTGGCCGTCGCACTCCGGGCCGGCGCCGATCCCGATCGTCGGGATGGTGAGCTCGGCGGTGATGCGCGCCGCGACCGGGGCGGGGATCGCCTCCAGCACGATCGAGCAGCAACCGGCGGCCTCGAGCTCACGCGCGTCGACGAGCAGCTGCCGCGCCGCCTCGGCCGTCTTGCCCTGCGTCTTGAAGCCGCCGAGCATCGTCGCCGACTGCGGAGTGAGTCCGATGTGGCCCATCACGGGGATGCCGGCTTCCACGATCCGGCGGACGCGCGAGACCATGGGCCCGGCGCCCTCGAGCTTGACGATGTCCGCCCGGCCTTCCTTGACGAAGCGGATCGCGGTGCGGACGGCGTCCTCGTCGGACACCTGGAACGAGCCGAACGGCAGGTCGCCGACGACCAGCGGTCGGTTCGAGTGCGCCGCGACCGTGCGCGTCAGGAACAGCATCTCGTCCACGGTCACCGGCACCGTCGTGCCCTCGTAGCCGAGGACGACCATCGCCGCGGTGTCCCCGACGAGGACGATGTCGATGCCTGCGTCCTCGGCGAACCGGGCACCGGGAGCGTCGTAGGCGGTGACCATCACGATCTTGTCGCCGCGCGCCTTCATCGCGGCGAGCTCGGGCAGCGGCAGCTTTCCGGCGGGCATGGCGCTCACTTGGTGCCTCCTTGGTCGAGCGGGACGTTGTCGATCAGTCGAGTGGAGCCGACGCGGACGGCGCCGGCCAGGACGGGCGGGTCGAAGGGCGCGACCTCGATGTAGTCGACGTCGATGCCGGAGAGCAACTCGCGCGCCTTCTCTGGATCTCGGGTGGCCAGAGCCCGCGGCAGGGCGAGCGCGACTGAGCGCTCGCCGTCAGAAAGCAGCGTGTTCCGCGACGAGAGCGCGAGGCCGTCGGCGTCGCGGACGGTCGGGAGCACCCGCAGGTCGATCTCCAGGTCGAGGTCGCGGATCATGCGGCGGATCACCTCGACCTGCTGCGCGTCCTTCTGGCCGAAGTAGGCGCGTTGCGGCCGCACGATGTTGAACAGCTTCAGGCAGATCGTCGCGACCCCACGGAAGTGCCCGGGCCGGGCGTCGCCCTCCAGTCCGCGCGAGGCCTGCTCGACCTCGACCCAGGTCTCGAACCCGGGCGGGTAGATCTCCTCGGCGGCGGGCGCGAAGAGCACGTCCACGCCCTCCTCCGCCGCGAGCGCGGCGTCCGTTGCCTCGTCGCGCGGGTAGTGCGCGAGGTCGGCGCCGTTGCCGAACTGGGCCGGATTGACGAACAGGCTGGCGACCACGGTTCCGCTCTCCGCGCGCGCCGCCCGGAACAGGGAGAGGTGGCCGGCGTGGTACGCGCCCATTGTCGGCACGAGTGCGATGTCATCGACCCCCCGCAGTGCGGAACGGGTCTCCGCGATCGTCCGGGTGATCTTCACTGCGCGGTCGCCTCCGCCAGCACGCGGTACATCGGCTCGAGCTCTGGATGCGCGTCGTGTAGGGCACCGATGTGCGCCTCGACCACCGACCAGTCGCCGCGGGCGATCGGGCCGGTCAGCTGGAAGCCGTTCTCGATCACGCGCGTCATCAGCGGGACGAGCGCCTCGGGCGGCGCGCCGGCGTCCTCGAACAGGCTCGCCGCCGAGCGATAGAGCGTGACGAGGTAGTTCGAGGCGATCGCGGCGCCGGCGTGGTAGAGCACGCGGTCCGAGTCGGCGAGGTCGAACGGCAGGAGGCCGAGCGTCCCTGCGAGATCCCAGCCCATCGAGCGGGCCTCCACGTTCTCGGCCGTGACGGCGGCCCAGGCGCCGTCGAGCTGCTCGGGGCCGCGGTCGAGCGTGAAGGTCTGCAGCGGGTGCACGGAGAGCCGCTTCGTGTGCGGCTCGAGCGCCGCCAGCGGGGTCGCCCCGGAGACGTGCGCGACCCACGGCCCCTGGTCGATCGACCACGCGACCTCGGAGATCACCCGGTCGGGCACGCAGAGGACGACGAGCTCGGCGTCGTCGCGCAGCTCGACGCCCCGCTCCTCGAGGCGGGCGGCGACGGCCGAGCCCACGCGGCCGCGTCCGATCACGTTGACGCTGTTCATCTCGCTGCTCCAGTCCCACGCGGGGTACCGGGCTGCGGCGGAGTCTAGCTCTTGGAGTCGATCCTGCGCTCGAGCGTGGCCTTCACGGGCGGCCAGTGGTCGTCGATCACGGCGTACCACGCCGAGTCGCGGCGTTCGCCGTCGCGGACGATCATGTGCTTGCGGTGGATGCCTTCGAACTCGGAGGGGATCGCCGCCAGCGCCGCCCGCGCACGCTCGTTCTTCGCGTCGGTCTTGAACTCGACGCGCCGCGCGCCGAGCGTCTCGAAGGCGTGGCGGAGCAGGAGGTACTTCGCGTCGGTGTTGGCGCCCGTGCCCCAGGCGGCGGGGGTGTTCCAGGTGTGGCCGATCTCCAGCCGCAGGTGCTCGGGGAAGACGCTGAGGTAGCTGGTCGAGCCGATCACCACGCCGTCCTTGATCACGACGAAGTGGAACACGTCGGTCGCCTCCAGCGCCCGTTGGAGCCAGGCCTCGGTGTCGCGGGTCGTCATCCACGTCCAGGCGCGCTCGTCGGCGGCGGCCGCGCGCAGCCCGTCGGCGTGCCGCGGCTCGATCGGCTCGAGCGCGACGATGCGGCCTTCCAGCGTCGGCCGTAGCTGTCCTTCCCACGTCACGCCTCTATGTCTACACTGCGCGGGCATGCCGATCTACGAATACGTGTGCATGAAGTGCGAGTCCCACTTCGAGGAGCTCGTCCGCAACGGCGAGACGCCCAGGTGTCCGGACTGCTCGAGCGCCAAGGTGCAGCAGCAGTTCTCGGTCTTCGCGACGCACGGCGCGCAGTCGGCGCCGAGCTTCGGGCAGACCGCAGCCGGCGGCGGCGGGTGCTGCGGCGGCGGCTGCGGCTGCGGCTGAGCATCCGGGACATCTCCTAGACTCCGCGCCGATGCTCGACGCGCTCAGGACGGAGGCCTCGACCTGTACGCGCTGCGCCCTGAGCCAGGGGCGGACGCAGGTGGTGTTCGGCAACGGTCACCCCGACGCCGACCTGATGTTCGTCGGCGAGGCGCCAGGCTTCCACGAGGACCAGCAGGGGATCCCGTTCGTCGGCCAGGCCGGGAAGCTGCTCGACCGGCTGCTCGAGGGCATCGGGCTCACCCGCGCCGACGTCTACGTCGCCAACACGCTGAAGTGCCGCCCGCCGGGGAACCGCGACCCGCTGCCCGAGGAGAAGCTCAAGTGCGAGCCCTGGCTGTTCGAGCAGATCGCCCTGATCAAGCCCCGGATCATCGCCACCCTCGGCAACCACGCGACCAAGCAGTTGACCGGCAAGGAGACCGGCATCACGCGCATCCACGGGCAGCCGCAGCAGGTGACCTACGGCGAGATGTCGGTGACGATCTTCCCGATCTATCACCCGGCCGCCGCGCTCTACACGCCGGCGATGCTCAAGGTGCTCGAGGAGGACTTCGCGAAGATCCCTGCGCTGATCGCGCATGAGCCCGCGCCTGCGGCGGAGCTGCCCGCGGCCGAGCCGGAGCCCGAGCCGGTCGCGGTACAACTCGGCCTGTTCTGACCGAGCTCGAGACAGGCTCTCCCGAGGAGACCGAGGCGCTGGCCGCGCGCGTCGCCGTGCAACTTCGCGCCGGCGACGTCGTCGCCGTGTCAGGTGAGCTCGGTTCCGGGAAGACCACGTTCGTGCGCGGCGCGTGCCGCGCACTCGGCGTCACCGGTCCGGTGACGAGCCCGACCTACACGATCGGCCACCGCTACGACGCTCCGGTTCCCATTTCGCACCTCGACCTGTACCGCTTCGAAGGCATGTCCGACGCCGACTGGGGCGCGCTCGAGCCGTACTTCGACGACGCGATCGTCTTCGTCGAGTGGCCCGAGGCGGCCGGCGCGTCGCTACCCGCGCCGCGGCTCCGGGTACGGTTCCGCCACGTGGACGAGACGCGGCGGCTGATCGTTCTCGACGGCGATGTTGACCCTGGCATTTGACACTGCGACCGGCGTTGCGACCTCAGCGCTCGTCCGCGACGGCGACGTGCTCGGCGAGCGCGTGGGCCGCGCATCGGGCGTCCTCGCGCGACGCCGACGAGTTGCTCCGTGACGCCGGGCTGGCGCCCGCCGATCTCGACGTGCTCGCCGTCGGCGTCGGGCCCGGGCAGCTTCACCGGCGTGCGGATCGGCCTGGCGGCCGCGCGCGGGCTCGCGCTCGCGCTCGACCTCCCGGTCGCGGGTGTCTCGACGCTCGACGCGCTCGCGGCCGGCGCTCCCGGCGCGGTGCCCGTGATCGACGCCAGGCGCGGCGAGATCTTCACCGTCCTTTCCGGACATGTCGCGTGCCTGGCACCGGACGTGTTCGAAGTGGACAGCGGCCGGACGTACGTGGGCGACGGGGCCGTGCGCTACCGGGACACGATCGAGGCGGCGGGCGGGGTCGTCCCGGACGACGACGACGAACGGCACGTCCCGCGGGCGCGCTTCCACGCCGCTGCTCGCCGGCGAGGGCGGGCCGGCCGAACTGGTCGAGCCGGTCTACGTCCGCGAGCCCGACGCCGAAGCCGGTGGTCGCGTGATCGAGATCCGGCGCCTCCAGCTGCGCGACCTGACCGCGATCGAGGGGATCGAGCGCAGCGCCTACCCGACCCCGTGGTCGCGGTCGATGTTCGCGGGCGAGCTCTCGAAGCCGTCGTCGATCTGCCTGGGCGCGTTCGAGGAGCAGGTGCTGCTCGGGTACCTGATCACGTCTCGCGGTACGTCGACGCATGGCACGTGATGAACGTCGCCGTCATGCCCGACCGCCAGCGCCGCGGGATCGCCTCGATCCTGCTCGGCAAGCTCTTCGAGCTGACCACCGACGACGACCGCCGCGGCTACACGCTCGAGGTGCGCGTCTCGAACGCGGGCGCGATCGCGCTGTACGAGCGCCTCGGCTTCGAGCCGCGCGGTGTTCGCCGCGGCTACTACACGGACAACCGCGAGGACGCCCTGATCATGTGGAGGGACCCGGCGGTCCGAGACGAAGTCGCCCGGTGATCCTGGGACTCGAGACCTCGTGTGACGAGACCGCCGCCGCGGTCGTCACCGAGGACGGCGAGATCCGCTCGAACGTCGTCGCCTCGCAGACGGAGCTGCACGCCGCTTACGGCGGCGTCGTCCCCGAGATCGCCTCGCGCCGGCACCTCGAGCTCGTCTCGCCGGTCGTCCGCGAGGCGCTCGACCGGGCCGGGACGACGCTCGACGAGATCGACCGCGTCGCGGTCACGCAGCGGCCCGGCCTGATCGGCGCGCTCCTCGTCGGGCTCGCCGCGGCGAAGGGCATCGCCTGGGGCCGCGGCCTCCCGCTCGTCCCCGTCGACCATCTGCACGGCCACGTCGCCTCGCTCTACCTCCGGCCGACCGACCTCGAGCCGCCGTTCGTCTGCCTGCTCGCCAGCGGCGGGCACACGCTGCTGCTCGACGTGCAGGACCGCGCCGGCTTCGCGGTGCTCGGCAGCACGCTCGACGACGCCGCCGGCGAGGCGTTCGACAAGGGCGCACGGCTGCTCGGCCTCGGCTACCCCGGCGGGCGCGGAGATCGACCGGCTGGCCCGGGACGGCGACCCCGCGGCCTACGACTTCCCCGTCGCCCGTGTGCCCGGCCTCGACTTCTCGTTCTCGGGGCTGAAGACCGCGCTGCTCTACGCGGTGCGCGACCTCTCGCCGCAGGAGCTGGACGAGCGCCGCGCCGACCTCGCCGCCTCGTACCAGCGGGCGATCGTGCGGGCGCTCGTCGAGCGCACGCGTGCCGCGGCGGGCGACCGGCGGGTCGCGATCGTCGGCGGCGTCGCCGCCAACTCGGAGCTGCGCGGGGCGCTGCCCGAGGCAGTCGCCGCCCCGCTCGAGCTGTGCACGGACAATGCGGCGATGATCGCCTCCGCAGCCCGCTACGCCGAACCGGCCGCCGACCCCCTTCGCCTGGACGCGTATGCGGTGGCGTAACGGCGCCGGGCTGCTCGTCCTGGCCGGAATCGCGGCCGCGGCGGTTCTGATCGTCCCGGCGGGAGGAGGGGGCGCGCCGCCGCCGTCGTCGCCGACGAGGATCGAGGCGGCGGCCGCGTGGAACGGTCTCGTCGGCGGTGCGCGTGCCCCGGTCGGGGTCGGCCAGCGCGTCCTCGTCGTGCTGACGGCCTTCTCGCTCGCCGACCGCGTCGACCGCGCCGGCGGCCTCGCGAGCGACGCCGACGAGCGGCGCTGGACGTCGGCCGCGGCCGCGGCCCAGAGCCAGTTCATCTCCAACCTCGCCCGCGTCGGCGTCTCGGTCAAGCCGGAGTTCCGGTACACGCGGACGCTGAACGCATTCTCCGCCGTCCTCGACCCCCGTGCGATCGCGCTCATCGAGCGGACGAAGGGGGTGAAGGGCGTCTACCCGGTGCGGGTCGCCTACCCGGCCGGGATGCAGCCCGCCGCGCTCCGCCGCGCCGCCTCGCTCGCGCCGAGACCAGGAGCCCGGCTCGCGGGCGACGTCGGCCGCGGGGTGACGATCGCGCTGCTCGACACCGGCGTGGACGCATCCACGCCGTACCTCCACGGGCACGTGGACGCCGGCGTCGACGTCGTGGGCGGCGCCCCCGACGCCGCGGCGCAGGCAAAGCCGACCGACCCGTCCCTCGTCGAGACCCACGGCACCGAGATGGCCGGCCTGCTCGTCGGCGCCGGGGGCCCGGCCGGACTGACCGGTGTCGCGCCCGGCGCAACCGTCTTTCCGATCCGCGTCGCCGGCTGGCAGACCGACGCCCGCGGCGGCTACACGATCTACGCACGGACCGACCAGTTGCTCGCCGGTCTGGAGCGCGCGGTCGATCCCGACGAGAACGGTGACGCCCACGATGCGGCGCGGGTGGCGCTCGTCCCGCTCGTCGAGCCGTTCGCGGCGTTCACCGACGGCCCGCTCGCGCGGGCGGTCGACGGGGCGCTGCGCCTCGACACGCTCGTCGTGGCGGCGGCCGGGAACGACGGCCCCGCCGGCCCGGCGTTCGGGAGCGTCGGCGGTCCGGCCGGTGCGCCCGCCGCGGTCGCGGTCGGCGCGGCCGACGCCGGCCGTTCCGTGACCCGGGTTCGCGTCGTCGTCCGCTCCGGTCTCAGCGTCCTGTTCGACCGGCTGGTACCGCTGGCCGGGGCGGTCGCGCCCGCGAAGACACTCGTGCTCTCGCCCGCGGCCCCCACGCGTTCGGGGTTCTTCGAGGTCGGGCTCTCGCGGGTCGCGGGCCGGGTGGCCGTTGCACCCGCGGGCAACGATCCGGCGGCGGTCGCCCGCGCCGCATCCGACGCCGGCGCCGCTGCGGTCGTCCTGCACGGCCGGGCCGTCGCACCGGGCGCGATCGGCGTCGACCGGCGGATCGGCGTTCCCGTGATCGCGCTCCCGGAGGCGACGGCGCGGGCGCTGCTGACGAAGCCGGGAGCCGTGGTCGTCATCGCCGCGCCGCGGGCGACCGGCGCGGCACGGATCACCACCGCGCCGTTCTCGTCGTGGGGGCTCGCGTTCGACGGCGGGATCAAGCCCGATCTCGTCGCGCCCGGCGTGGGCCTCGCCACCGCCGAGCCCGGCGCGGCCGCCGACGGAGGCTCGGTGTTCGGAACGGTGAGCGGGTCGAGCGCCGCGGCAGCGGTCGTCGCCGGCTCCGCCGCCCTGCTCGCCGAGGCGCGGCCCGAAGCCGGTGCGGCAACGCTCCGCGGGCTGCTCGTCGGCGGCGCCCGCACGATCGACGGCGTGCCGCCGGCCGCACAGGGCGCGGGGATCCTCGATCTCGGCCGCTCCGCCGCCGGCGAGCTGATCGCCGATCCGCCCACGCTCGCGTTCGGCCGGGGAACGACGGAGGGCTGGCGCGGCAACGAGATCCTGCGCCTGCGCAACGTCTCGACGAGGCGCATCACCGTCTACGTCTCCGCCGGCCGCCGGCCGCGCGGCTCGATCCGCATCGCGGTGACGAACAAGCCGGTCGTGATCGAGGCGGGCGCAACCGCGAAGGTGGCGGTGAAGATCCCACCGGTGACGATCGCGAAGGGCAACGCCGCGTCCGGAGTGATCACCGTGACGACCGTCGCCGGCGTGCCGATCCACGTCCCGTGGGCGGTCGTGCTGCGGCCGGCCCGCGCATTGCTCGGCCCGCTGACGCTGTCGCGGCCGTCGTTCAAGCCGTCGGAGTCGAATCCGGCGGTCGTCGTCGTCCGCGCCGGGCGGGTGTACCACACCGCCGAGGGCAACACCGTCGTGCCCGTGCTCCGGCTCGACGTCGAGCTCTGGACGGAGCAGGGCAAGCGGCTCGGCCTGCTCACCCGCCTGCGCGACCTGCTCCCGGGCCGCTACTCGATCGGCCTGACCGGCCGCGCCACCGACGGAACCGTGCTGAAAGCCGGCGCGTACCGGCTGCGCGTGTTCGCCTGGCCGACAGGCGGCGGCACGCCGAGCGTCCGGTCGATCCGCTTCCGGATCCGGTAACTCACTGACGCGCACGTCCGCCCGGCAAGCGACCATCCAGAACGGTCGTACACTCCCGCCGTAGCGCGGGATTCCAAACAGCAACAAGGAGTGTGACCGTGTCCGCAGTCCAGGAATCAATCTCGCATCTGCGCGAGAACCCGTACGAGATCGCCCAGGACCAGCTTCGCAGGGTCGCCCGGGCGTTCAGCATCGACGACAACCTGGTCCGCGTCCTCTCGAAGTGCAAGAAGGCCGTCACCGTCTCCATCCCCGTGACGATGGACAACGGGACGATCGAGGTCTTCGAGGGCTACCGCGTGACCCACAACATCGCACGCGGGCCTTCCAAGGGCGGCATCCGCTACCACCCCGACGTCACCCTCGACGAGGTGCGCGCGCTGTCCATGTGGATGACCTGGAAGTGCGCCCTGATGGGCATCCCGTTCGGCGGGGCCAAGGGTGGTGTCGCGTGCGATCCGAAGAAGCTCTCCGTGCGTGAGCTCGAAGGAATGACCCGCCGCTACACGTCCGAGATCATCAACGAGATCGGCCCGGAGAAGGACATCCCGGCGCCCGACGTCGGCACCAGCCCGCGCGAGATGGCGTGGATCTTCGACACGTACTCGATGAACAAGGGCCACTCCGTGCTCGGCGTCGTCACCGGCAAGCCGCTGACGATCGGCGGATCGCTCGGCCGGCTCGAGGCGACCGCCCGCGGCGGCCTCTTCTGCACGCTCGACGCGATGGAGCGGCTCGGCATGAAGCCCGAGGACCAGACGGTCGTCGTGCAGGGCTTCGGCAACGTCGGCAGCTACTACGCGCTGTTCATGCAGCAGGAGGGCGCGAAGGTGATCGCGATCTCCGACTCGGGCGGCGGCGTCTACAACCCGAAGGGGATCGACATCCCGTCGGCGATCGCGCACAAGCAGGAGCGCGGGACGCTGAAGGGCCTCGGCGGCGTCGAGCCGATCACGAACGAGGACATGCTGCTCCTCGAGTGCGACATCCTCGCACCGTGCGGCCTCGAGCAGGTGATCACGGAGGACAACGCCCACAGGATCAAGACGAAGATCATCTGCGAGGGCGCGAACGGGCCGACCACGCCCGCCGCCGACGAGATCCTCGAGGACAACGGCATCCTCGTCCTGCCGGACGTGCTCGCGAACGCGGGCGGCGTCGTCGTCTCCTACTTCGAGTGGGTGCAGGGCCTCCAGGAGTACTTCTGGAAGGAGGACGAGGTCAACGCCAAGCTCAAGGAGATCGTCGACAAGGCGTTCGAGGAGACCTGGCACGTGCACAAGGCGCGTGACGTGAGCATGCGGATGGCCTCCTACGGCCTCGCCGTGCAGCGCGTCGCGGAGGCAACCCTGACGCGGGGGCTCTATCCCTAGGAGACCGCGCGTCGTCGTCTACCACGCCGAAGGCTGTCATCTCTGCGAGCGTGCCCTGAGCACGCTCGCAGAGCTTCGGCGGGAGCACGACTTCGACCTCGAGGAGGTCGACATCGGCGGAGACCCGGAGCTCGAGGAGCGCTACCGGGAGTGGCTCCCAGTGGTCGAGATCGACGGCGAGCGGGCCTTCGTCTACTACCTCGACACCGCCGCATTCCTGCGCAAAGTGGACGCACAAAGTCGGACGTGAGATGCCACTGACGCATGGAACGAAGCCGACAGGCACAATGGCTCCGGTGTTACAAACATCGACACAAGGAGTGGTTGTGACGGATCGGTTGACGGTCGGGGTCGCCGCGAGACTGAGCCGGTACCTCCAGGTTCTCTCCCAGGCAAAGAAGATGGGCAAGGAGCGCATCTCCTCCCAGGAGATGTCGGACTACACGAACATCAACGCGACGCAGATCCGGCGCGACCTGTCGGCGTTCGGGAAGTTCGGCAAGCGCGGGGTGGGCTACAACATCGACAGCCTGCTCGGAGAGATCCGCAAGATCCTGCGGACCCAGGGGCAGCACAACATCGCGCTCATCGGCGCCGGCCGCCTCGGCCAGGCGATCGCGAGCTCGTCGATCTTCGCGGAGCACGGCATCAACATCGCGGGCGTGTTCGACCGTGATCCGGGTGTCGTCGGCAACCGCGCCGGCCACGTCGAGGTGCAGCCGTACGCCGACCTGAAGGGCGCGGTTCAGGACAAGAACATCATCGTGGGCGTTCTCGCGGTTCCGGCGTCGTCGGCCCAGGACGTCGCCAACGACCTGGTCGACGCGGGCGTGAAGATCATCTTCAACTACAGCGAGGGGCTGCTGGACGTCCCGGGTGACGTTGCGGTGCACACGTCGAACCCGGCCGTCGAGCTACTCCACGCGCTGTACTTCCACCTGGCCTAGCCGTCGTCGCTCCCACCGTCCTCATCGACGGTGATCGGGGGATCGCTGTCGTCGTCGGTCCAGTCCTCGTAGTCGTCGGTCGCGCCGTTCTCGTCGCACGATCTTGCCCTGGGCGGTCCGGCCCGAGGACGCGCCGGCGAGTCCCGGCCCGATCAGGAGCGACACACAGCAGTGCCGCAAACAGAAACCGCTTCACGGTGACCTCCCGTCGCCTACCCTGGCGGCGGACTCTACGCCGTAGTCTCATTCCATGCGAATCCTGCTCTGGCACGGGTACCTGCTCGAGGGAACCGGGTCGAACGTCTACACGCGGGCGATCGCGCGCGAGTGGGCGCGCGCCGGTCACGAGGTCGTCGTCTTCTGCCAGGACCCGGCGCCGGAGCGGTTCGACCTCGGCGGGGCGCAGGTCGTGCGGCCGGAGATCGGCCCGCGGCTGCCCGTGTTCGTGATCGACCGGTACGAGGGGCTCGAAGCGGTGCTGCTCCAGGACATGCCGACGGCGGAGCGCGACCGCTACGTCGAGCTGAACGCAGCCGCGCTGTGTGAGCACCTGCCCGCCGACCTCGTCTTCGCGAACCACGTGCTGATGGGCGGGCCTGTCGGCGCCGCGTCCGGAGCGCGCTTCCGGGTGAAGGCGCACGGCTCCGAGCTCGAGTACTCGATGCGGGGCAATCCGGAGCTGGAAGCCCTGGGGGCCGTGTCGCTGCGCGGCGCGGATGCCGTGTTCGTCGGCTCGGAGCACATCCGCGGTGTTCTCGCCGATGTCGTCGGGCCTGTCGACCGTGTCCGTGAGGTTTCGCCCGGTGTGAACGTCGACGGGTTCATCCCGCGGCCGCGCGACGAAGCGCTCGCGGCGCTCCTCGAGGAATGCCGCGCCGATCCCCCGAACCCGGGCAACCGGCAGGAGCGCTTCCCCGACGAGGACAACGCGCGCCGCCTCGCGGAGTTCCTCGCCGGCGACGCGCCCACCGTCCTCTACTTCGGCAAGCTGCTCTACAACAAGGGTGTCCACGTGCTGCTCGAGGCGATGCGCGGCATCGACGCGCGGACGCTCGTCGTCGGATTCGGCGACTACCGCCACGAGCTCGAGCGGATCGCACCGCCGCGCACGCTGTTCACCGGGCCGCTGGAGCACCGCCACCTCGTGCAGCTGATCCCGCTGGCCGACGTGGCCGTCGTGCCCTCGATCTTCCCGGAGGCGTTCGGGATGGTCGCGGCCGAGGCGGCGGCGGCCGGGTGCCCGCCGCTCGTCGCGCGGCACTCGGGCCTCGAGGAGGTGGCGGAGGGGCTCGAGGAGGGCTACCCCACGGAGCTGCGCCACCTGACGAGCTTCGCGACCGGCGACTCGATCGACCTCGCGGCGAAGATTCACGAGCTGCTCGCCCTCCCGGCGGCCACGCGTGCCTCGCTGGGCGAGGCGGCCAGGCGCGCCGTGGTCGAGAAGTGGTCGTGGGCGGGCGTCGCCGGGCGTCTCCTCGAATAGGGTTCTCACTTCAATGGGTGAAGCGCAGAAGCTGCCCTACGGCGAACTGATCGAGCAGACCCGCGAGGCCTTCGAATCCGGCACCGATCTGACGGTCGCGGTCGAGGAGGAGTTCGCGCTGCTCGACTCCGAGACGCTCGGACTGGTCAACCGTTTCGAGGAGGTCAAGGAGTCTGCGGCGGGGTCGGCGGTCGACGAGCACCTCGTCGGCGAGCTGATCGCGAGCGAGGTCGAGGTGCGCACCGGGCGCTGCGAGACGTTCGCCGAGGCGGCCGAGAGGATGGGCGAGCGGCGCGCGCAGCTGTCCGCGCTGACGGGCGCGCTCGGCATTTCGCTCGGCGCCACCGGCGCGCATCCGTGGAGCCGCTGGCAGGACCAGCGGATCATCGACACGCCGCACTACCGCCGCAACGACCAGCTCCTCCGTTACGTCGTCTGGCGGAACAACACCTTCGGGCTGCACGTCCACGTCGGGATCCGCGGCGCCGACCGGGCGATCGCCGTCCAGGACGGCCTCCGCGTGTTCCTGCCGCACGTGCTGGCGCTGTCCGCCAGTTCGCCGCTCGTCGAGGGCGTCAACTCGGGGCTGCACTCCGCGCGGACGGAGATCTTCACGCGCATGTTCCCGCGCTGCGGCGTGCCGGACGCGTACGGGACGTGGGCCGTCTACGAGGAGTACGTGCGCACGCTGTACGAGACGGGCTCGATCGACGAGCACACCCAGATCTGGTGGAGCGTCCGGCCGCACCTCGCCTACCCGACGGTGGAGATCAGGATCTGCGACGCGCAGCCCGACCTGGGCGAGTCGAAGGCGCTGGCCGGCTACTGCTACGCGCTCGCCGCGCGGATCGCCCGCGCGGTCGACGAGGGTGAGCCGCTGCCTGACCCGCCCCCGCGGATGATCGAGGAGAACATGTGGCGGGCGATCCGGTACGGGTTGTCGGGGTCGCTGCTCGATCCCGAGACGTACGAGGTGCGCCCGGCGCGCGCCGAGCTCGAGCGGGTGGCGGAGTGGATCGCGCCGGTCGCCGCCGAGCTGGGTGTCCAGCTGACCGTTCCGGAGACGACCGCCGCCGAGCGCCAGATCGCCCGGGCCGAGGAAGGCTGGTCGCTCGAGGACATCTACGCGGAGCAGGTCCGCGCGAGCGAGCCCGTCCGTGGCTGAGAGCGAGCCGACCGAGACGGAGCTGCTGGAGCAGCTCCAGGCCGAGTTCGCGAAGCTGAAGGTCTCGGACGTCCTCGTCCAGACCGTGTTCACGGTCTCGCAGCTCGGCTACCGCAGCCTCGGTGAGGAGGGCCGCGACCTCGAGCAGGCAAAGCTCGCGATCGAGTCGCTGCGCGCGCTCGTGCCCGTCCTGAAGGACTCGATCCCGCCCGAGCTGACGCGCGACCTCGACCAGCTGGTCGCGAACATGCAGCTCGCCTACGCGGCGGCGGCGGCGCCTCCCGCCTAGGGTCGACGCTCGACGCGCGACGGCACTGGACGGGTCGTCCTCGCGATCGGATAGGCTTCCGCGCTTGTGAGACTGGTTTTGGCGCGCCGATCGGGTTCGGCGCCGACTTTGTGAGGGTGAAGGGAGCGTAGGTGGACTTCTTCAAGGACCATGCCGTGCTGTTCGCGCTGATCTGTTCGGGTGTCGCGGTGCTGTACGGCCTCTATCTCGTGTACTGGCTGCTCTCGCGGCCTGCGGGCAGCGAGCGCATGCAGGAGATCGCGCGTGCCATTCAGGAAGGCGCAGCCGCGTACCTGAAAAAGCAGTACACGACGATCGCGATCGTCGCGATCGTCCCCTTCCTCCTGCTCGGCTTCTACAACAAGTTGGGCTGGGGGGCTGCGATCGGCTTCCTGATCGGCGCGCTCCTCTCCGCCGCGGCCGGGTTCATCGGCATGAACGTCGCCGTGCGCTCGAACGTGCGGACCGCCGAGGCGGCCAAGGAAGGGCTCAAGCCTGCACTGCAGGTGGCGTTCCGCGCCGGATCGGTGACGGGCCTGCTCGTCGTCGGCCTCGGCCTCTTCGGCGTCGCCGGCTACTACGGGATCCTCACCGACTGGCTCAACCACACGCCGCAGTCCGCGATCGACGATCTCGTCGGGCTCGCGTTCGGCGGATCGCTGATCTCCGTGTTTGCCCGGCTGGGCGGCGGCATCTTCACCAAGGCCGCCGACGTCGGCGCCGACCTGGTCGGGAAGATCGAAGCGGGCATCCCGGAGGACGACCCGCGTAACCCGGCCGTGATCGCCGACAACGTCGGCGACAACGTCGGCGACTGCGCCGGCATGGCCGCCGACCTGTTCGAGACCTATGCCGTCACCGCGGTTGCCGTGATGCTGCTCGGCACCGCCTTCCCGACGGGCCAGCTCTGGCTGTACCCGCTCGCACTCGGCGGGATCTCGATCCTCGCCTCCGTGGTCGGCACGTTCTTCGCCCGCGCGGGCAACGGCCCGAACGCGATCATGAACGCGCTGTACAAGGCGGTGATCGTCGCGACAATCCTGTCCGCGATCGGCTTCATCCCCGTGACGATGGCGTTCGACGGCGGCAAGTTCAGCTTCTGGCAGCTGTACGGCTCGGCGCTGATCGGGCTCGGCGTCACCTTCGCGCTGGTCGCGATCACCGAGTACTACACCGGCACCCGCTGGAATCCGGTGAAGTCGATCGCCGAGGCGTCACAGACCGGGCACGCGACGAACATCATCGCCGGCCTCGCCGTCGGCATGCGCGCCACCGCGCTGCCCGTGATCACGATCGTGGCCGGCATCATCGGCGCCTACTACGCGGCGGGTCACGAGCTCTACGGGATCGGCGTCGCCGTCATGGCGCAGCTCTCCATGTGCGGCCTGATCGTCGCGCTGGACGCGTTCGGCCCCGTCACCGACAACGCCGGCGGGATTGCCGAGATGGCCGACCTGGACGAGTCGGTCCGGGCGATCACCGATCCGCTCGACGCGGTCGGCAACACGACGAAGGCCGTGACCAAGGGGTACGCGATCGGCTCGGCCGGCCTGGCCGCGCTGATCCTGTTCGACGAATACACGCGCGGCCTCAACGACGGGGGGCTGAAGACGTTCTTCAGCCTGAACGACCCGTGGGTGATCGCCGGCCTGTTCGTCGGCGGGTTGATGCCGTTCCTGTTCGCGTCACTCGCGATGACCGCGGTCGGCGTCGCCGGCGGCGAGGTGGTCGAGGAGGTGCGACGCCAGTTCCGGGAGGATCCGGGCATCATGGAGGGCACCTCGCGGCCCGACTACTCGCGCGCGGTCAGCATCGTCACCGGGCGGGCGCTCAAGCTGATGATGCTCCCCGCGGCGATTCCGATCGCGTTCCCGATCGTCGTCGGGATCATCTCCGCCAAGATGCTCGGCGGCCTGCTGATCGGGACGATCGTCACCGGCATCTTCCTCGCGATCGCGATGACCTCGGGCGGCGGCGCCTGGGACAACGCAAAGAAGATGATCGAGGACGGGGCGTTCGGGGGCAAAGGCTCGGAAGCCCATGCCGCCGGCGTCACGGGCGACACGGTCGGCGATCCCTACAAGGACACCGCCGGGCCTGCGATCAACCCGATGATCAAGATCGCCAACATCGTCGCGATCCTGATCATTCCGCTGATCGTCAGCATTCACAGCTAGCCGTTTCGGACATGGCAGGGGTCTGACCCCTGCCATGTCCGGCACCGCCGTGTCCGATCGGCCTGTCCGCCTGGTTGTGCGGAGTGGGGACAACCAGGCGCCCTTTCGTATCGGTTCGGACGTGACCACAACGGACGGACAGGGTCAGACCCCTGCCATGTCCGGAGGGGACGACAGGCGCCGGGCATAGAGTTCGCCGGTGCCGCACAAGCGCCGCAGCAAGCAGCAGGGGCTCGAGCGCGTTCTCGGGACGCCCGCGCTCTTCTCGACCGCCTACGGCAACGTCGGCTCGTCGATCTACTACGCGCTCGGAGTCACGGCGGCGATCGCACTCGGGCTGACGCCGCTCGTCTTCCTGATCAGCGGCCTGATCTTCGCCGCCACGGCGGCGACCTACGCCGAGGGCACCGTCCGCTACCCCGAGGCGGGCGGCTCGGCGAGCTTCGCGCGACACGCCTTCAACGAGGTCGTCTCGTTCGGGGCGGCCTGGGCGCAGATGCTCAACTACATCATCACGATCGCCATCTCGGCGTTCTTCGTTCCGCACTACCTGTCGATCTTCTGGGAGCCGCTGAGGACGAACCCGTGGGACATCATCGCCGGCGCCGCGGTGATCCTGATCCTGGTCGCGATCAACATCGTCGGGGTCAAGGAGGCCGCGGGCCTGAACGTCTTCCTTGCCGTGGTCGACTTCGCCACCCAGTTGGTGCTGGTGATCATCGGGTTCGCGGTCGTCTTCAGCCCGCACATCCTCACCGCGAACGTCCACTGGGGGATCGCACCCACCTGGGGGAACTTCGCGCTCGCGATTCCCGTGGCGATGATCGCGTACACGGGGATCGAAACCGTCTCCAACCTCGCCGAGGAGGCGCGCGACCCGACGACGTCGATCCCGGCATCGATCCGGCTCGTCGCCGTCGCCGTGTTCGCGATCTACTTCACGTTGCCGCTGGTCGCGCTGTCGGCGCTCCCGGTCTACAAGGACGCGGCGGGCAACTACGTGACGAAGCTCGGCCTCCCGCCGGACAAGGGCGGCTTCGAGAACGACCCGGTGCTCGGTCTCGTCCAGAACCTCGGCCTGCACGGTTGGGTCCTGAGCTCCGCGAAGATCTACGTCGGCATCCTTGCCGCGACGATCCTGTTCATCGCCACGAATGCCGGCGTGATCGGTGCCTCGCGGATCACCTACTCGATGGCGACCTACCGGCAGCTGCCCGAGGTCTTCCGCCGGCTCCACCCGCGCTTCAAGACGCCGTGGCTGTCGCTGATCGTCTTCGCCGCGGTGATCCCGATCGCGGTGCTCCTCCCCGGCCAGGTCAACTTTCTCGGGACGATGTACTCGTTCGGCGCGATGCTCTCCTTCACGATCGCGCATGCGTCGATCATCCAGCTGCGCCGCGAGAAACGTGAGCCCGACCTCTACCGCGCCCGACCGAACCTCCAGATCGGCGGGCTCGACATCCCGCTGTTCGCCGTCGTCGGCGGGCTCGGCACCTCGATCGCGTGGGTCGTCGTCGTCGTGCAGTACCCGCCGGCCCGCTGGGCCGGGCTCGCCTGGCTCGCCGGTGGGTTCGTCTTCTACTGGCTGTACCGCACGCGCGTCGTCAAGGTGCCGATGAGCGAGACGGTGCGGGCGCCGATGCTCGTCGTCGGCCCCTCGCTGAGCGTCGAGTACCGCACGATCGTCGTGCCGGTGAAGCGCACCGGCGAGAGCGAGGAGGCGCTGGTCGCCGCCGCGCGCCTCGCCGCCCAGCGCGGTGCCACCGTCGCCGTCGTCAACGTGATCGAGGTACCGCTGTCGCTGCCGCTCGACGCCCACCTGCCCGTGGAGCAGGACGCCGCCGAGCAGCTTCTCGACGACGCGCAGGCGCTGATCGAGAGCTACGGCGTCCGTGCCGTCACGCGTCTCCTCCGTGCCCGCAAGGCGGGGCCGGCGATCGTCGACGAGGCCCGCCGCCGCAACGCCGAGCTCGTCCTGCTCGGCGCACCGCGCTCGGCGGTCGCCGGACGCCGCGGCCTGTTCGGCGGAACCGTCGACTACGTCCTGCGCGAGTCGCCGTGTCGCGTGCTCATCGCCGCCGGGAAGCGGGCGGCGTGAGAAGGGGCGGAACCGCGGCGATCTCGGCCGTGATGGTCTTGCTCGGCCTCGTCGTGATCGCGCGCACCATCCAGGCGGGAATCGGCGGCGGCGTCGGCCTGATCATCGGCGGGATGCTCGTCGCCGCCGGCGCCCTTCGGTTCTACATGGTGAGTCGCTAGAGATGCCCCGCCGCCTCCCAGGATTCGTTCGCGGCCTCACCGGCGAGTCGCTCGCCTCGGTCGCGTACGGCGAGGTCGGCTCGTCGATCTACTTCGCACTCGGGATCGTCGCGCTCTTCGCGCTCGGACTGACGCCGTGGGTGCTGCTCGTCGCCGGGGCGATCTTCATGCTCGTCTCGCTCTCGTACGCCGAGGGGACGGCGGCGATCCCCGAGACCGGTGGCGCGGCGATGCTCGCCCGGCGCGCGTTCAACGACCCGATCGGCTTTCTGACCGGCTGGGTGCTGCTGCTCGACTACACGATCGTGATCGCGCTGGCGGCGCTGTTCACGCCGCACTACTTCGGGCACGCGGTCGGCTGGCTGCGGCTCACCCGCCACCCGTGGGACGTCGTCGCCGCGGTGTTCATCGTCCTCGCGATCACGCTGCTGCGGCTGATCCGCCGCCCGGGGCTCTACCGGATCGCGATCGTCGTCGCGGTGGTCGCGTTCATCACCGACGTGATCCTGATCATCCTCGGCTTCGCCTTCCTGTTCTCGCCGTCCGACCTGACCCACGGTGCCCATCCGGGCCTCGCGCCGACATGGCACGGGCTCGCCTTCGCGCTGCCGGTCGCGATGCTGGCCTACACGGGGCTGGAGACGCTCGCCAACCTGGCGCAGGAGGCCCGCGAGCCCGGGAAGAACATGCCGCGCAGCCTCTTCGTCGGCCTGGGTGCGGCAGTACTCGTCTCGGTGCTGATGGGCATCGTCGCGGTTGCTGCGTTCCCGGCGGTCGGTGGGTCGAGCGAGTTGGCGCGGCAGTGGATCCAGGCGCCGCTCGTCGGGATCGTCTCCGCCCTCAACGGGCACATGCCGGCGGTGCTCGTGGACGCGCTCCGCGTCATGGTCGGCATCACGGGCGCCGGGATCCTGCTCGCCGCGGCGACGACGTCGATCTCGGGCGTCGGCCGCGTCGTCTACTCGCTCGGCCGCCACCAGATGCTCCCGCACGTCTTCGGGACGTTCGGCCGGCGCAGCACGCTTCCGCCCGCGGCGATCCTCGGCGCCGCCGCCGTCTCGATTGCGCTGGTCATCGTCTCGGCGTCGGTCGGCCGCGAGGCCCGGTTCCTCGCCGGCCTGTACAGCTTCGGCGTCCTCATCACCTTCGCGATCGCGCAGGCGGCCGTCGTGCGGCTGCGCTTCAAGGAGCCCGCCCTGCCGCGGCCGTTCCTCGTTCCGCTGAACATCCGGATCAAGGGCCGCCCGGTGCCGATCGCCGCCCTGATCGGCATCCCGCTCGTCGCGGCGCTCTGGATCGTCTCGCTGAGCACGCACCCCGCCGCCCGCATCGGCGGGCCTATCTGGCTCCTGGTCGGGGCCGCGCTCTACGTCTACGCGCGCAGGACGCGTGGGGCGGGGCTGATGGAGCACGTCGACGCGGCGACCCCAGATCTGGTGCCCGCCCGCGAGGGCGAGTACGAGCGGATCCTCGTCCCGGTCAAGCTCGGCCCGATCGGCGAGGAGATGCTTGCGACCGCGATCAAGCTCGCCGAGGAGCGCGGCGGGACGATCCATGCGCTGCACGTGATCCGCGTCCCGCTCTCGCTGCCGCTCGACGCAGAGATGGCCGAGCAGGAGGCGCGCGCGAGCGCGTCGCTCGACGACGCCCGGACGCTGGCCGGCGAGCACCGCGTGACGATCGAGGGCGACACGATCCGTGCGCGGGCGATCGGCGAGGCGATCGCGGGGAAGGCGGCGGAGATCGGCGCCGATCTGATCGTGATGGGCTCGGCCCCGCGCTGGCGACGCCAGTCGCGGTTCTTCAGCCCGACGGTCGACTACGTGCTGCGAAACGCGCTGTGCGAGGTCATGGTGTTGGCTTATCCTCAGGGTCTCTTGGAAGAAGAGCTCCTAGGCTAGGCTGACTGCGTGAAGGCGATCGTCATCGGCTGCGGGCGCGTCGGCTCGTCGCTCGCGCACGGGTTGCGCGGGGAGGGCTGGGACGTCGTCGCGGTCGACGAGAAAGAGGAGGCGCTGAGCCGGCTCGGCGAGGGCTGGGACGGAGGTTTCGTCGTGGGCCACGGCATGGACACGTCCGTGCTCCGCCGCGCCGGGGTCGAGGACGCCGACGCCGTGGTGGTCTCCACCTCCGGCGACAACACCAACATCGTCGTCGGCCAGGTCGTCCAGAAGCGCTTCGGTGTCCAGTGCGTCGTCGTCCGGCTGCTCGACCCGGCCCGCGCAGAGTTCTACTCCGGCCAGGGCATGCGCGTCGTCTGCCCTACCTCCAGCGCGATCGGCGGCCTGGAAGAGGCTGTCCGCTCGTGCGCGGTGCCGGAGGCCACTGCCTGATGTACGTCCTGATCGCAGGCGGCGGGAAGATCGGTGCGAACCTGGCGCGCAGCCTGCTGCGCGGCGGCCACGAGGTGACGCTCGTCGAGCAGCGGCACGACCGGTTCGAGAGGCTCGAGGACGAGTTCGAGCACGTCGTCATCAACGGCGATGCCACCGAGCTCTTCGTGCTCGAGCGGGCAGGGATCCAGCGGCCGCCGAGCATCGTTGTCGCGGCCACGGGCGACGACGAGGACAACATCGTCATCTGCCAGCTCGCCCGCGAGAAGTACGGCGTCGACAAGGTGATCGCCCGCGTGAACGATCCGCGCAACCAGGTGCACTTCGACCTGCTCGGCGTCTCGCCGACGGTCTGCGCCACGTCGTCGATCATGGCGCTGATCGAGCACGAGGTGCCCGAGCACGGTCTCGTCCACCTGCTCGAGCTGCCGAAGGAGAACGTCGAGATCGTCGAGGTGCAGATCCCGCAGGACGCCGACTGTGCGGGCACGCGCATCGACAAGCTGGCGCTGCCCGAGGGTGCGCGGCTGATCTCCGTCAAGCGCGACGGCCAGTTCGAGATCGCAGACGGCGACACGGCACTTCGCGCCGGCGACCAGGTGCTGGCGATTCTCCAGCCGGGCAAGGAAGACGAACTTAGGCGTGTCCTGCTCGCGCGCTAGCGTCCTCGCGCTCGCCGCGGTGCTGGTCGTAGTGCCGGCCGCCGCGGCCGGGGCGCCGGCGAAGGGCCCGGTCGTCGTCGCCCGTGGCCTCGACTCTCCGACGTACGTGACCGCGACGGCGAGCGAGCCGGGGACGCTCTACGTCGTCGAGCAGCCCGGCCGGATCCGGGTCGTGCAGAACGGGCGGGTGCGCTCGCAGCCGTTCCTCGACATCACGAAGCTCGTCGCGAGCGGCGGCGAGCGCGGTCTGCTGTCGATGGCGTTCCACCCGGGCTACGCGAAGAACCACCTCTTCTACGTCGACTACACCGACACCAACGGCGACACGCGGGTCGTGGAGTACCGCTCCGACGGCACGCGCGCCGACCCGGACTCGGCGCGGCAGCTGTTCTTCGTGAAGCAGCCGTTCTCGAACCACAACGGCGGCCAGTTGCAGTTCGGCCCCGACGCGAAGCTCTACATCGGCATGGGCGACGGCGGCGCCGGCGGCGATCCGAACAACAACGGCCAGACCTTCGACACGAAGCTGGCGAAGCTCTGGAAGCTCGACGTCGACGCGACCGACCCCGGGCCGGTGCTGGTCGCGTACGGATTGCGCAACCCGTGGCGGTTCACGTTCGACCGGGCCAACGGCGACCTGTACATCGGCGACGTGGGCCAGGATCGGTTCGAGGAGGTCGACTACGTGCCGCGTGCGCAGCTCGGGCAGCTGCAGAACTTCGGCTGGGCGGTGTGGGAGGGCCGGTCGCCGTACGACCGCTCTCGGACGCTCGACCCCCGTGCGCCGTACCGCGGGCCGATCCAGGTGTACTCCCACGGCGTCGGCTGCTCCGTCACGGGCGGCTACGTCTACCGCGGCAAGGCGCGCTCCGATCTCGCCGGGCGGTATTTCTACGGCGACTACTGCGCGGGGACGGTCTGGTCGCTGAAGGTGGTCAAGGGGAAGGCGACCTCGCTCCGCCGGGAGCCGTTCACGATTCCGGCGCTGACCTCGTTCGGCGAGGACGCGCGCGGCGGGCTGTACGCGGTGTCCGAGCGTGGGCAGCTCTTCCGGATCGCCGCGTAGCGGCTGGTAGTCTCCGCTGCGATAGGCGCTCGGTAAGGGAACCCGGTGCAAGTCCGGGACGGTCCCGCCGCTGTAAGGGGAGATGCCCTTCGCCCGAACACCACTGGCTCCGGCCGGGAAGGTGGCGGAGGGGGAGCCCCGAGTCAGAAGACCTTCCGGTCGCCGCGTAAACGCTCGAACCCCTCGCGGAAGGAGGATTCGTGTCCAGGCTCATTCCCGGACTTCTCGTAGCACTTCTCGTGGTGCTCGTCGCCGCACCCGGTTCCCCGGCTGCCACGACCCCGCACCGGATCATCTCGCTCTCCCCGACGGCGACGGAATCGCTGTTCGCGATCGGCGCCGGCCCGCAGGTGATCGCCGTCGACGATCAGTCCGACTATCCGAAGTCGGCACCGCGCACATCGCTCTCCGGCTTCACCCCGAACGTCGAGGCGATCGCCGGCTACAAGCCCGACCTCGTCATCGTCTCGTACGACCCGAACGGCTTCGTCTCGACGCTTCGCGGTCTCGGCATCCGGGTGATCGTCCAGGACGCCGCCAAGGACATCGCCGGCGCCTACACGCAGATCCTCGCGCTCGGCAAGATCACCAGCCACGTCGCGGAGGCGACGAAGGTCGTCACCTCGATGAAGACGAACATCGCCGCGCTGCTGAAGAAGGCGACGCCGCGCGCCCGCGGGCTGAGCGTCTACCACGAGCTCGGGCCCGATCTCTACTCGGTCACGTCGAACACGTTCATCGGACGGGTGTACCAGCTGTTCGGGCTGAAGAACATCGCCGACGCGGCCGACACCGGAGGCAGCGGCTACCCGCAGCTCTCCGCGGAGTACGTCGTCTCGCAGAGCCCGGACATCGTCGTCCTCGCCGACATCGCCTGCTGCGCGCAGAGCCCGAAGACAGTCGCCGGGCGGCCCGGTTGGGCCACGGTCAAGGCCGTTCGCTCCGGCACGATCGTCCGCATCGACGACTCGATCGCGTCCCGTTGGGGGCCGCGCATCGTCAACTTCGTCAGGGCAGTCGCCGGGGCGCTCGCGCACCTGAAGCGGTGAGGCAGCGGCTCTGGATCCTCGGGGCGGTGGCCTTCCTGGTCGCCGCCCTGCTCACCGGGATCCTCGTCGGTCCCGTCCACATCGGCATCGGCGAGGTCCTCCAGTTCCTCGCGTCGAAGATCCCGTTCCTGCACGTCCATTCGAGTCTGTCCCCGGCGGAGCAGGACATCCTCTGGAAGATCCGCATCCCGCGAGTCGTCCTCGGCGCGCTCGTCGGCTCGATGCTGGCGCTCGCGGGTGCGTCGTACCAGGGCGTCTTCCGGAACCCGCTCGCCGATCCGTACCTGCTCGGCGTCGCGGCCGGCGCCGGGCTCGGCGCGACGCTCGCCGTCGTCTACGGGCGGGGCACGTATCTGCTGCCGCCCGCCGCGTTCATCGGCGGCGGGGTGGCGGTCGTGACCGCCTATCTGATCGGCCGCTCGGCCGGCCGGGGCTCGGGCGGCGCGACGCTCGTCCTCGCCGGAGTCACCGTCGCCTCGTTCTTCACGGCGGTGCAGACATTCGTCCAGCAGCAGCACTCGGACACGCTTCTGCGCGTGTACTCGTGGATCCTCGGAGGCCTGCCCAGCGCGGGCTGGTACGAGGTGCGGATGCTGCTTCCGTACGTCGCGGTCGCGACGGTCGGGATCCTCCTCCACCGGCGCCTGCTCGACGTTCTCAGCGTGGGGGACGAGGAGGCGGCGAGCCTCGGCGTCCACGTCGGCCGCGTCCGTCTCGCCGTCGTCGTCTGCGCGACGGTCGGTACCGCGGCGGCCGTCGCCTACGCGGGGCTGATCGGGTTCGTCGGGATCATCGTCCCGCATGCGATCCGGCTCGTGGTCGGGCCGAGCTACCGGCTCCTGCTGCCGCTCTCGATCCTCGTCGGCGCCGGCTTCCTCGTGTTCGCCGACGTGATCGCGCGAACGGCCGTCTCGCCGGGCGAGTTGCCGATCGGCGTGGTCACCGCGTTCTTCGGGGCGCCGTTCTTCGCGGTCCTCCTGCGCACGTCGAGACGGATGGCGACATGAGCGACCCCGTGACGGAGCTGGCCCTCGAGCGGGTGACGGTCGAGCTCGGCGGCCGCAACGTCGTCGACGGCGTTTCGTTCGTGGTCGAGCAGGGCGACTGGGTGACCCTGATCGGGCCGAACGGCGCCGGCAAGACGAGCCTGCTCCGCGCGATCGCGGGGCTGGTCGCCCACCGCGGGGAGATCCGTCTCGGCGGTGAGGTGGTGAAGGGGCTCCGCCGCAAGGACATCGCGCGCCGTGTGGCGATCGTCCCGCAGTCGCCGATGATGCCGGCCGGGATGACCGTTCGCGAGTACGTGCTGCTCGGACGCACGCCGTACGTCTCGTACATCGGCCGCGAGAGCAGACGCGACCTGTCGGCGTCGGAGGCGGCGCTCGCGCGGCTCGATCTCGCCGAGCTCGCCGAGCGCGAGCTCGGGACGCTCTCCGGCGGCGAGCGGCAGCGGGCGGTGCTCGCGCGGGCGCTCGCACAGGAGGCGCAGCTGCTCCTGCTCGACGAGCCGACCAGCGCCCTGGACGCCGGGCGGCAGCAGGAGGCGCTGGAGCTGATCGACGCGCTGCGTCTCGACGCCGGCCTCACCGTTCTCGGCGCGATGCACGACCTGACGCTCGCGGGCCAGTACGCCTCGCGGCTGATCCTGCTGTCCGGCGGCCGCGTCGTCGCTCACGGCGGCCCCGCGGAGGTCCTGACCGAGCCGCTGATCGCGGAGCACTACGGCGCGCGGGTCAGGGTGCTCGACGGCCAGGTGGTCGTCCCGGTCCGGAGCAGGTAATACTCGGAGGATGCCCCGCGCGGCGATCGTCACCGTCGGCAACGAGCTCCTCTCGGGAGATGTCGAGAACACGAACGGCAGCTGGCTGGCCCGCCGGCTGGCAGGTCTCGGGCTGGAGGTGGCGCTGATCGCGGTGATCGCGGACGAGATCGACGGTGTCGCCGTGTTCGTGCGCGAGCAGGCGGCCGCCGCCGATGTCGTGATCGTCACCGGCGGGCTGGGCGGGACGCCCGACGACGTCACACGCGAGTCGATCGCCGCCGCGTTCGGCGTCCCGCAGGTGGAGCAGCCGGAGGTCGCCGCACGGCTCCGCGCCCGCTTCACGAGGGATCCCGACTACGCCGCCCGCTGGGCGCTGCTCCCGGAGGGGAGCCGTCCGCTGGAGATCGAGAACGGCGGAGCGCCGGGCTTCGCGATCCAGAACGTCTACGTCCTCCCGGGCCTGCCCTCGGAGATGGAGGCGATGTTCGAGACGATTGCGGAAGAGCTGCGCACCGGTGCGCCGATCGGCAGCTGGCGACGCACCTACCGGACGACCGAGAGCCGCATCGTCGCCGTGCTCGAGGAGACGGGCACGCGGTATCCGTCGGTGCTGGTCGGGTCGTATCCGAGCTTCGCCGAGGGAGGCCCGGAGGTCGAGGTCGTGCTCAAGTCGGCCGACGCCGGTGCGCTCGCCGCGGCGGCGGCGTGGATCGAGCCGTTGCTGGACGGCGCGGTCTAGCTCCCCCGTACGAGGGAACCGTTCCCGCCGCACGGCGCCGATGGCCAGGGAATGGCGGCCGGCCCTCGCATGCGCACGTACATCCTTCCCCTGGCGATCGCGATCGCGACCGTCGCGGGGTTCGTCGTCGTCGCGCGGCACATGGCCGGCGGCGCCGTCTCGGCCGCGACCAGCCCGAACTGGCTGTTGCTCGCCGCCGCGTTCGGCGTCGGCGCGATCGTGCAGCCGATGCGGGCGCTCGCGTGGCGCCAGACGCTCGGTGCCGACGTCCCGTTCCGCGCGATATACGCGGCCAGCGCGGTCGGCTCGTTCCTCGACACCGTTCTCCCCGGGCGGCTCGGTGAGGCCTCGAAAATCGCGGTGCTCCGCGCCGCGTCGGCCGAGCGCTGGCCGGGCGTGCCACGCGCGGGTGGGAGCCTGCTGTCCGCGCACCTGCTCGAGGCGATGGCGTTCTGCATGATCGGTGTAACCGCCGGCGCCTTCCTGCCCGTGCCCCACTGGGCGAAGGGCGCGCTGCTCGGCGCCATCGCGCTGGCCGGCGGCGGGATCCTGGCTGCGTGGCTGCTCCACCGCAAGCTCGGCCGGAAGCTCCCGAAGTGGGCCGACGGCTTCCTCGCCGCGGCCGCGGCGCCGCGGATCGTACTTCTGCGCACCCTCGCGATCCTCGTTGCCACCTGGGCCGTGCGCTGGATCGGCTGCACCCTGACGCTCAACGCCGTCGGCGTCCACGTCGGCGTCGGCGCGGCACTCGTCTACATGACCGTGACGGGCCTCGCGAACACCGCCCCGATCCTGCCCGGCAACGCCGGCCTCTACCAGGGGGCCGCCGTCGGCGCGCTGGCGATGGTCGGCCATGCAGGCGCGACCGCGGTCGCGGCGAGCCTGGTCATGCCGGTGATGGCGAGCGTGATCACCGCCTCGGCCGCGATCGTCGGGATCGCGCTGTACGGCCGCCGGTTCGCGGAGCTCCCGCGCGCCGCGCTCGCCCGGCGCTGAAACGTTCCGCTCTCGTCACACTTCCGACACCAGAAGGGTCTGCTCGCGCTTCGCGCGTTGCAGGACGCCGGGCTCGCAGAAGCAAGACCGTCGAGCCCGGCTCTCAGACCCTGCCATGTCCGTTTCGGACACCGTGCCGGCGATTGCAGATTCAGGGTATCGGCCGACCGGCCTCGGTCGGCCCGGACGCGCCCGAAACAGGACCCGGTCGCCCGGGTAGCATCGAGGACGTGCCGACCGCCGCGCCCGACCAGTACCTCGCCGACCTGAACGACTCCCAGCGCGAGGCCGTGCTGACCACCGAAGGGCCGCTCCTGGTGATCGCCGGCGCGGGCTCCGGGAAGACGCGCGTCCTCACCCACCGGGTGGGGCACCTGATCGCGACGTGCGGCGTCCAGCCGAGCGAGATCCTCGCGATCACGTTCACGAACAAGGCGGCGGGGGAGATGCGCGAGCGGCTCGAGGATCTCCTCGGCGGCGTCGCGCGCGCGATCTGGATCCTCACCTTCCACGCCGCGTGCGGCCGGATCCTGCGCAGCGAGGCACCGCGGCTGGGCTACAAGTCGAGCTTCACGATCTACGACTCGGCCGACCAGGTGCGGCTGACGAAGCAGTGCCTGGAGGCGTTGGATCGCGACCCGAAGCGGTTCGTCCCGCGCGGGATCCACTCGCAGATCTCGAACGCGAAGAACCAGCTCATCTCTCCGGACGACTACATGGCCCGCGTCTCGTCGTTCTACGACCAGACCGTCGCCGAGGTGTACGCGCTCTACCAGAAGCGGATGCACGCCTCGAACGCGGTGGACTTCGACGACATGCTGATGCTCACCGTCGAGGTGCTCGAGCGCTTCCCCGAGGCCCTCGCGAAGTGGAGCAAGGCGTTCCGCTACGTGATGGTCGACGAGTACCAGGACACGAACCACGCCCAGTACCGGCTGCTGCAGCTGCTCGCCGGCAAGCACCGGAACCTGATGGTCGTCGGAGATCCGGACCAGTCGATCTACGCGTTCCGAGGAGCCGACATCCGCAACATCATGGAGTTCGAGCGCGACTTCCCCGAGACACGCGTGATCCCGCTGGAGCAGAACTACCGCTCGACGAACACGATCCTCCGCGCGTCGAACGCGGTGATCCAGAACAACCGCGAGCGCAAGGAGAAGAACCTCTGGTCCGACCTCGGCGAGGGCCGCCCGGTGCACACGATCGAGGTCGAGGACGAGCACGCCGAGGCGCGGTTCGTCGCCGCCGAGATCGCCGCGCTGGTCGAGGAGGGCTACTCGTCCGACGAGGTCGCGGTGTTCTACCGGACGAACGCGCAGTCGCGCGTGCTCGAGGACGTGCTCGTCCGGCAGGGGATCGCGTACCAGGTGATCGGCGGGCCGCGATTCTACGAGCGGGCGGAAGTCAAGGATCTCGTCGCGTACCTCCAGGTGCTCGACAACCCGTTCGACGCCGTCTCGCTGCTGCGGATCGCCAACCGCCCCCGCCGCGGGATCGGCGACACCACGCTCTCGAAGCTCCAGGCGTACGCCGACGGCCGGGGAATCTCACTGTTCGAGGCGCTCGCCTATCCCGAGGAGGCCGGCATCGGCGCCGCGCCGCTGAAGTGCGTGTCCGCGCTCCGCACGCTGCTGATCTCGCTGCAGGCGGCGGCGCAGGACCTGTCCGTCCCAGACCTGATCGAGGCGGTGCTCGAGCGCTCCGGCTACGTCGAGTCGCTCGAGGCCGAGCGGACGATCGAGTCGCAGGGCCGCATGGAGAACCTCCAGGAGCTCGTCGGCGTCGGCCGCGAGTACCTCCAGCAGGCGCAGGAGCCGAGCCTCTCCGGCTTCCTCCAGGAGATCTCGCTGTACTCCGACCAGGACGCGATCCGCGGCGAGCAGAGCCTCGTCACCCTGATGACCCTGCACAACGCCAAGGGTCTCGAGTTCAAGGCGGTGTTCATGATCGGCGTGGAGGAGGGGATCTTCCCGCACATCCGCTCGATCGAGGAGCAGGGCGTCGAGGAGGAGCGCCGCCTCGCCTACGTCGGAATGACCCGCGCGCAGGAGCGCCTCGTGCTCACCCACGCGACCTCGCGCTCGCTCTGGGGCAACCGGACGTTCAACCTGCCGTCGCGCTTCCTCGACGAGCTGCCCGAGGAGGGCGTCGTCAGCGAACGGCTGCGCCCCGCCTCGTGGAGCGGCTACGGCGCACGCGATGTCACCCCGCGCGACGACGTCCCCGATCTCTCGACCGGCGACTCGGTGCGCCACGGCACCCTCGGCGAGGGTGTCGTTGTTCGCGTCGAGCCGGGCGGCGTCGTCACGGTGCGCTTTGCCGAGGACGGCGCCGAGCGGCGGCTCATGCTCGAATATGCCCCCTTGGAGAAGATCGCATGATCGAGGTTCGCCCCTGCACGAGCACCGACGAGCTGCGTGACGCCGCCGGCGCGATCACGCACTACTTCGCACGCGAGAGGCCGACCGAGGAGTGGGCGGAGCGCTGGCTCAGGAATTTCGAGCTGGAGCGGATGCACGCCGCCGTCGACGACGGCAAGATCGTCGGCGGTGCCGGCGCGTTCTCGTTCATGACGACCGTGCCCGGCGGGGCGTCGGTTCCGTGCGCCGGGGTCACGATCGTCGGCGTTCTCCCGACCCACCGGCGCCGCGGGATCCTCCGCTCGATGATGCGCGCCCAGCTCGACGACGTGCACGAGCGCGGCGAGCCGATCGCCACCCTCTTCGCCTCGGAGGAGACGATCTACGGCCGGTACGGCTACGGGCTCGCCTCGCTCAACCTCAACGTCGAGATCCCGAAGCACCGCAACGCGTTCCGTCCGGGGGTCGAGCCGGCCGGGAGCGTGCGGTTCGTCCAGGCGGACGAGGCGGCGAAGCTGTTCCCCGCCGTCTACGACGCGGTGCGGGCGACCCGTCCCGGGATGTTCGTGCGCACCGCCGCCTGGTGGGAGGTGCGCACGCTCCACGACCCGCCCGAGTTTCGGGGAGGCGGCGGGCCCAAGCACTTCGTCGTGCACGAGGTCGACGGGGAGGCGCAGGGCTACGTGATCTACCGGCTGAGCGGCGAGTGGGGCGACTTCGGGCCGGACTCGGCGGTGCGGGCGATCGAGGTGGTCGCCGCGACGCCGGAGGCGACCGTCGCCCTCTGGCGGTTCCTGCTCGACATCGACTGGACGAAGAGCGCGAACACGTTCCTGATGCCGGTCGACCACCCGCTCTTCCTCCTGCTCGCCCGGCCGAACTACGCGCGTCCGACGCTCGGCGACGGGCTCTGGTGCCGGCTGGTCGACGTGGGTGCCGCGCTCTCCGCGCGCACGTACGCGGGCGATGACGCCGTCGTGCTCGACGTGCGCGACGAGTTCTGCCCGTGGAACGAGGGGCGGTGGAAGGTCGAGGGCGGCGCGGCCACGCGCACGGAGGACGCGGCGGACCTGGCGCTCGACGTCGCCGATCTCGGCTCGGTCTACCTCGGCGCGTTCACGTTCCGCGACCTTGGTCGTGTGGGCCGCGTCGAGGAGCTTCGCGAGGGGGCGATCTACCGGGCCGACGCGGGTTTCCGCACGGAAGGCGCGCCCTGGTGCCCGGAGATCTTCTGAGTACGGCTCTGCACGATCCGCTGTGAGAGCGCCTGGGCGATGTCGTCGGGCGCGCTCGAGTAGACCTCGAGGTCGGTCGGCATCGAACCGAGCGCGGCGCGGTAGCAGGCCACGGGGTACGTCCGGTCGATCCGCCCGTCGGCCCAGTCGTGCAGGAGCCGCGTCCCGCAACTCGGCGTCGTCGGCGCGGCCGCGGACGGGCCGCCGCCGCCGCGGAACGCGACCGCGAGGCCGAGCGCCACCGCCGCCACACAGAGCGCGGCGATGAGCGAGATGAGCGAAAGGCGGGCGACGCGCATGCCCTTCACCTTCCCCGCCTCGAGGGCGGGAAACACCGTGTTGCAAATGTTTACAGGCCCGCAAGTGCGGGAACGGGCACCATTGCTCGCACGCGTGGTGTCCAAGCCGATCCCCCCCGACCCGGTCGGCGTTCTCGTCGTCGACGACAACGCGGAGAGCCTCCGTCTGCTCGAGGCCGTGCTGGCCCCCCTGGGCGCCCGGGTCGTCACGGCCGACTCCGGTTCGGCGGCGGTGCGCCTGCTCGAGTCCGAGGAGTTCGCGGTCGTCCTGCTCGACGTGCAGATGCCGGGGATGGACGGCTTCGAGACGTCCGCATCCATTCGCGGGCGGGAGCAGAACCGGTCGATCCCGATCATCTTTCTGACCGGCATGTCCACCAATCCGGAGCACGTCTTCCGGGGGTACGAGGCAGGTGCCGTCGACTACATCGTCAAGCCGTTCGACCCGGTGATCCTCCGGTCGAAGGTCGCGGTGTTCGTCGAGTTGTTCGAGAAGACCCGTGAGATCGCCCGGCAGGCGAGGCTGCTGCGGGATCGCGAGGCGGCCGAGCAGCGTCACCGCCGGTCGCGGCTCCTCGCCAGCGCGTCCGACGCGCTCGAGAAGCGCCTCGACGTCAGGGGGCGCGTGGGGCGGCTTGCGCAGGCGTGCATCTCCGAGCTCGGCGACTTCGCGCTCGTGCAGCTGATCGAGCCGGACGGTGTCGTCGAGCTGGCCGCCATGGCCGTTCGCGGCGCTCCGGACGATTCGCTCCGGAGGCTGGTCGGCACGCGCAGCAACCCGCCGGCGTTCGGCTCGTGGGTGTTCGATGCGCCGCGGGCCCGGCTGTTCGACTCGGTGACACCAGACACCTGGGCCGAGTTGGGTCTCGGCAACGAGGGCGACACGCTGTGCGAGCAGCTGCAGCCGGAGTGCCTGATCGCGGCACCGCTGGCCCTCGGCCGCCGCGCGGTGGGCGTGCTCGTGGTCGGCGTCGGCCCGGGCAGTGCGCCCTACGGCGAGGAGGAGCTGGAGATCACGAAGGATGTCGCCCGCAAGGCGGCGATGGCGGTCGAGAACGCTCGTCTGTTCGAGGCGGAGCGCGACCGCTCACGCGCGCTGCAGCAGAGCCTGCTCGGCCGCCCGCAGGTGACGAGCACGGCGGTGGCCGCGGCGATGCGCTACCTGCCCGGCAGCGCCGAGCTCGAGGTCGGCGGCGACTGGTTCGACGTGATCGAGCGCGAGGACGGCCGTATCCTCGTCGCGGTCGGTGACGTCGTCGGCCACGGCGTTCAGGCGGCGACTGCGATGGGCAAGCTGCGGAGCGCGATGGGAGCGCTGGGGCTCGTGGTCGACAGCGTTCCCGTTCTCCTGGATCGTCTGGACCAGTTCGCGGAGAAGATCGAGGAGGCCCGGTTCGGCACGGTGGCGGCCGTGCTGCTCGAGCCGGAGACCGGTGAGCTCTGGTACTCGCTCGCCGGCCATCCGCCGCCGATCGTGATCGATGCGAACGGCGAGGCGACGTTTCTCGACGGCGGCAGCGGCCTGCCGCTGTGCATCTCGGCGATCGACGGGAGCCCACGGCCGGAGGGCCGGGCGATGCTTCCGGAGGGCGCGACCCTGGTGCTCTTCACCGACGGGCTGATCGAACGCCGGGACGTCTCGATCGACGTCGGCCTCGAGCGGCTGAAGGTCGCGACAGCCGCGAAGGCCCGGCTCGAGCCGGAGCGCCTCTGCGACGAGATCATCGACGAGTTCTCCGAGGGCAGCCTCGACGACATCGTCTTTCTCTGCCTACGGCGCGAGCCGCTCGACACACGCGTGTTCACCCGGCTGTTCCCCGCGGTTCCGCGGTCGCTGTACACCGTCCGCAGCGAGTTGCGCGCCTGGCTGGCCGAGCAGGGCGTCGAGCAGCGGCGGGTCGACGACGTCGTCCAGGCGTGCGGCGAGGGCTGCGCGAACGCGGTGCGGCACGCGTACGGCGACGAGCCCGGCGAGGCGACGCTCGATGTCCGGCTCCACGGCGACGGCACCCTCGTCGCGCGCATCCGGGACGCCGGCGAGTGGCGCGTCCAGGCCCATGCCGACTCGAGCGGCCACGGCCTGGAGCTCATGCGGGAGCTCAGCGACGAAGTACACGTCCACACCACGCCGCTGGGCACGACGGTGCTGATGGTCACCGCTACCGTTCGAGGATCAGCGCCATCCCGATCGACCCGGGGGCGGTCTCCCGGAACCCGTGTCGCTCGTAGAGGCGGCGGCCGGGTGCGTCGGCGAGCAGATTGACGTAGGCGCCCTCCGGCGCGCGTTCCCGCACGTCGTCGAGCAGCGCGGTCAGCACCGCGTCGCCGATTCCCCGCCGCCGGTGCGCGGGCAGGACCGCCATGTCGACCACGTGGAAGCACCACCCGCCGTCCCCGACGATCCGTCCCATGGCGACGCTCGCACCGGTCGTCTCTTCGACGACATGACACGCCGCCCAGCTGCCGGGCAGCGCCGCGTCGGCCTGCGCCCGGCTCTTCGGCGTCAGCCCTGACTCCGTTCGCAGCCGGAGGTACTCCTCGACAGGCGGCGGCGACATCACCAGGCGGTACCCGGGCGGCATCGGCCCCCGAGGCTACCGCTCGAACGGTCAGATCCGCTGGTCGCTACAATCCCCGACGACCTGGGGCGGTTAGCTCAGTTGGGAGAGCACCAGCTCTCTAGCTAGAGATCTGGGGATTACGAATCCCATTCCGGCTGTGGCCACCCGGTGCCTCCGTCGGACGGCGACCTCCTGGTTGTCGACTAGGCGAGTCCGGCGACCGGTAGTGCTGCCGACCAACTTGGGAGAGCTCTGGCTCTCGCAAGCTGAGACGTCAGAGCGTAGGAGCATTTCTTAAGAGGAGCCGCGGTGGCGACTCAGGTCACAGGACATCTATCGGCGGTAGAGCCACGGTACGAAAGTGCAGCCGCACCAGTCTTGGCCCGATGCACAGCCTTGGGTTCTACTCCGTCGTCGTCGGCATGGCCGCCGCCTCACGCAACGGCCCGGTAATCGGCCAATAGCACGATCGCGAGCGCCACGATCACGATGCCCATGAGCAGGCGCCGCACGACCACGTAACGAAGTCGATCACTTCGGCGCAGCCGAACCTCGTAGTGCTTGAAACCGTGCATTGCCGCAGCCCCCCGCTGATCACAAGAGCCGTCGCGTGTCGCTTGTGATGCTTCTCGTCGACGAGGCCATGGCCGCCGCCACCAGCGGTGAGGCGGAAGATCCACTCGCGATCGGCGAGGCGTGCTGCATCACGCTCGTCGCTTGCGAGCAACTCGCCGACGTGTCGCGGTCGGTACGCCCTCGCCCGGTGAGGCGCTCGTGACGCCGCGGTGACGCGGGCCGCCTAGCCTCGGGCAACAGCCGTCTCGACGTCGGCGCACGCACACCGAAGGGGAGGATTCGATGAGCGGCACCTGGACCACGTTCAACGCGCCGTCCGGCGACCACTTCGGCGACTTCAAAGGCTTCGTCGTCGAGACCGCCCGCGACGGCCATCTCGCCGTCCGGAGTAAGGAGCGTCGTGTCGAACGGATCGCGCACGAGGCGTGGGTAACACGATCGGTCGTGTACGTGCGACTGCTGGCAGGGGACCGCGTCGACTCGATCGCCGTTTCCGGCCAGGTCGAGCCGCACTAGTGGAGGAAAGGAGTTGCGATGATCTACCAAGCCGAGAATCTGCTCGTCGTCGACCTTCCCGAGGGCTTCGTCTTTGGCACCGGTGCGTTCGACGCACAGGACATCTCACCGCCCGGCGGGCCTCCCCCTCCGGGGTCTAAGGCCGAGATCCCGGACGACTGGGTCGACCCCCCGTATGCAGACGAGATCCGAATGCTCCTGGAGCTCGCCCGCAGCCGCTCGACGGCCTGGCGGGAGCATCCCGAGCTCGAGGAGGAGTTTCGCGGCTACGTCGATCTGGCCCTCAGCGTCCTTCACGGTCCCGTCGACCCGGCATCCGTCCAGCCGAGCAGCCTGGACGACGTCTCCGACCTCGAACGACGGCTCGAGAGCGCCCTCGAGCATGCACGAAGGCTACGTGAGGGCTTCTTGGGAAAGGGTTCTTCCACGTGACTGACGCGCTGGTCGCGCTGTCGATCGACACCGCACCGAGCTACGCGTGGCTTGCACGTCGCTGTGTCGTCTCCCTGAGACGAACAGGCACGAAGCTCGACGTGCTCGTCTTCGCGCCTCGCGGATCGGCTGTCGACGTGGGAGATATCCGGAACGTCAAGCTGATCGAAATCGAATCGCCTCAGCACGAGAGCATCTATCTCGAAAAGTGGCGCTGCCTCGGGCACCTGGACGCCGAGCGGGTGATCTTCCTGGACGCGGACACGATCGGTCTTCGACCGCTCGAGCTCCTGCTCGCGAAGTACCAGGTCGAGGACCTCTGCGCTCGGCAGGAGGCCGGCACGCACCGGCCCGAGGACCGAGCCGTCGGCCAGGCCTTTCCGGCGCAGATCGACTGGGAGGCACTCGACCGGCAACGTGGCCCCTACGACGCGACCGTCCCGGTCGTGAACACGGGAGTCATGGTTCTGACTCACTCCGCGTGTCGGAGAATCCCGCAGCTGCTCAGCGACCTGCAGGTGCATTACGCCGACTGGGCGTCGGGAGCGCGACCCTATCCATCCACCAATCGTCACATCCGCGAGGAGGTCGCCCTGTCCCTCGCTCTCGGCCGACCGGGGAGCCCGACTCTCGGTTGTCTCTCCCGCGAGGACGCACCATTCTACGCAGAGCTTGCCCGGACGAATCCGGATCAGGGAATCGTCATGCACGTTTGGAGCGGCCTGTACCGACGGTACTTGCACGAGCAACGAGCCTGGGCGGACCTGGCCGACTTCGATCTCGAGCGCCGCCGCGACCGTCTGCGGCATATCCAGTCCAGACGCAACCGAGACCGCGCGGCCGCCTGACATGTCTTTGCAGACAGACAGCCCCTCGGTGGAATCCTCCGGTCCGAGTCGGCGAGAGCCGCCTCTGGAGTTCGTCGCGTTCTCGCTCGGTCGGTCTCGAGCCAAGCTCGTACCTGCCGACCATCAGCGTGACTGGATGGAGAGCATGAACCGCGGTCCGTACCGATGCCTGCCGCTATCCATCGCCAACAGCTCGGGTTGGCTGCTTCTCAACCAACAGGCAGTCACGGCCACGTGGAGTGGTGGTGCTTCGGCCGGCTCGACCAGACTCATGTTCGAGAGCCGCCGTTCGGCCGGGTATCACGCAACCAGCGTGTTCGGCAGCGGCATCGTCACGTTCTTCGTGCCCTTCCTCTTCCGTACACCCCCCGGGTTCAACCTTCTGGTCCGCGGCCCGGCGAACATGCCCAAAGACGGCGTCAGCCCGCTCGAGGGCATCGTCGAGACCGACTGGGCGACGGCGACCTTCACCATGAATTGGCAGATCACGCGGCCGGACACGCCCATCGTCTTCGAGGCCGAAGAGCCGATCTGCATGATCGTCCCGCAGCGCCGCGGTGAGCTGGCACGGTTTCGACCCATCCTGCGCCAACTCGACTCCACGTCTCGCCTCGGCAGCGGCCACGAGTCCTGGCACAGGGGCCGGACGCTCTTTCTTCGCGCGCTGAACCGTCAGCTCGCGGCACCCGATGGACAGCGGGGTGGCTGGCAGCGTCACTACTTCCAGGGAGTGACCCCGGACGGCGCACGTGCACCCGAGCACGAGACGAAGGTCAGGCTTTGCCCGTTCGAGGACTAACGTCGGCCACCGTTCACTCGGGCCTGCTCCTGACACAGCCTTATCTCCCGGTCGTCGACCATCGTGGTGACCCGACGCGATTCGTCGCGCTCGGCGGCCCACTCGACACCCGCCACGCCGAACACGTTCACGAAGCTCTTCGTGCCGCCGGGCGACCGATAGTCGGGTTCACGAGCTACAAACGCTTCCCGATCGCCACGCCCGAGATGGCGGATCGCTACCTCATGGAGTGCGCGGGCTGGTGCCATTGCTTCCGAGATGGCACCGCGTTTGGACCGGCACCGACGATCGAGCTCAGCCATTCCGACCTGACCGACGTGGACTACGTCAGCCCTCGCACTTTTGGGAATCGATCGGCGGCGTGGGACTACGCGTACGTCTGCCTTCCCGGGCGCGAAGTCGAGAAGACAAAGGAGTGGGCGCTCGCGCGCGCATGCATCCGGGCTCTGTCCGCCGCCGGCTTCACCGGGCTTCTGATCGGTAGGTCGCCGGTCCGAGACCTACCGGCGGCCGCGAACGTGTCCGTGAGACCGCGTCTCCGCTGGGCCGAATTCCTCGGTGCGCTCGCAGCCTGCCGCTGTCTCCTCGTCGCCTCCGTCTTCGACGCGTCGCCACGGATCATCGCCGAGGCGCTGGCTCTCGATCGGCCTGTACTAGTGAACCGCGACATCATCGGCGGCTGGAAGTACGTCACCGATGCCACCGGCGCGTTCTTCTCGAACGCACACGACATCGTCGACGATCTCGCGGGAGTGCTCGACCACGCGACCTATGCGCGCGAGTGGTACTGCGAATTCTTCGGGCTCCGACGCGCAGGTGCGCGCCTGAAGGACTTCCTCAATACGCTCGGCGGAAGCATTCCCGCGCCGTACGTCACTCTCGGCCACGTCCCCACAATCGACCGGAGCACCTAAGACTGCTGCGACTCAACCCACTCCCAAGGAGAGCGGGGGCCTGGACAGTCCCCGCCTCCGTGCGGCAGCCCGCGCGGGATGAACACGAACGCCCCGGCCGTCGCTTCCTCGACCTTGTCAGCGAGCCTGACGCGAAGGGTGCCGTCAAGGACGACGATGACTTCGGTCGAGCGCGTCGTGGACGTGATACGGCGGCCCCTGCCCCGGCGGGTTCACCGCCTCGAACTCGGTTGCAGCGAGCCTTTCCTGCAGCTACAAGGGGCAACCAGTACTGCCGGCGTGACTGACGGCTTTGGCCGTACCCGCTGTGGTCTGTGGTCGAGGGCCGAAGAAGTCGGCGATGGCCGCCGCCGCAGCGGATACGCATCGGCTCTCACGATCCGGGCGGCCACGGACGGCCTCGAGTCCGGCGCCACCTTCGCCTGGTTGCAGTCGACCCCCGCAGCAGCATCCGTGTACCGGCGGATCGGCTTCCGGCAAGTCGACACCCACACGCTCCTCAGTCGCCCGTGAGGGCAGCTACCCGGCTCTAGGGCGGTCGGCCCGCCAATGACGGTTGTCCGCTGGGCTAACGCTCGTGCTACCAATCGTGCTACCAGACCGAGCGAATCTGAGCCGACCTGACGCAACCTGCGTTACGTGAGCAAGCCGGGGCCACCTGTAGAAGCCCGAGCTGAAGCCAATCGCACCAAGGAGGTCGCCGGTTCGAGCCCGGCTAGCTCCACTCCCTGGCCGCCCCTCCTGG
>CAWBSE010000001.1:0-7551 GCA_963791425.1 uncultured Actinomycetes bacterium | reverse complement strand
CAGCCGCCGAGCAGCGCGGCCGCCTCGAGCGACACGGCGAGCAGCACGGTCTCGGTCAGGTTCCCGGCACCGTAGAAGCGGCCGCCGCCGTCGGGCCGCGCGCCGATCGCCGCGAGCGAGTTCACCTCCGGCCAGACGGCGAAGACGACGAGGTAGACGGCGATCAGCGCGATCAGCACCCAGGGCAGCGCCCCCTTGATCGCGGCGAGCGCGAACGACGCGCCGAGGGTCAGCCCGAGCAGCGCGATCGCGACCACGCCGGGCCGCGTCACCGCGAGCGCGGCGAGCAGGAGCGACCCGGCCAGCACCCCCGGCGCGGCGAGCACGCCGGCGCGGCCGAGGTATTCCGTCTGGAACGCGCGGGCGAGCAGTGCGCCGCCGAGCACCGTGCCGACGAGGATCAGCGTCGCCCAGAGCCGCACGTCGTGCGTGTTGGTCATCCGCCGGTCGAGCCGCTCGAGGTGGGCGGCGGCCCGTGCGTCGGGGCTCGAGCGGATCCGCGGCTTCTTGCCCTGGTCGAGCGCGACCGCGGTCGGCGCGATGTCGGCGATGGAGACGAGCCCGCGGATGCGCGTCGACCGCGAGGTGAGGATGCCGTGGTAGCCGCCGCCGACGATTGCGACGGGGTAGCGGCGCGTGTTGCCGTGCGACCCGGGCGGCGGCAGCGCGACGTAGACGGTCACGTCGGAGCCGGCGTGCCGGCCGAGTGAGATCAGCGGCTTCCCGGAGGGCGCGCCGCCGAGCACCGACGGCTCCACCTTCCCGCGGACGAGCGACGCGACCGCCGCGCGGCGCGTGACCGTCTCGCCCGCGCCGGGGACGAACAGCCCCACGGCGCCACGGCCCGCGTACTCCTGCGGGTCGAACCGGGGGACGACGACGACGCTGACACGCGCCGCCTGGACGGGCGCGGCGAACACGAAGAACACGGCGGCGACGATCAGCAGGCGCTTCACGGTCACGCGATTCTGTAGGTTCGGCCCATGCTGATCGAGCGGAGCATGCATCCGGGCTACCTGTCGAACGCGTATCTCGTCGCCGACGAGGAGGGCGGAACCGCCGTCTACGTCGACAGCGGCGCGCCGATGGAGCCGCTGCAAGGCCGCGGCCGAGCGCTGGGGCGTCACCCCCGTAGCGGTGCTGCGCACGCACGGCCACCACGACCACGTCGAGTTCGAGGACACGCTCGGCGTCCCGGTCGTCACCGGCGATTTCGAGGCGGGCGGGCTCTCGTTCCGGTCGCTGCCGTGCCCCGGCCACAGCGACGACGGCGTCTCGTTCCTCGGCGGCGGCGTGTGCTTCACCGGCGACACGCTGTTCAAGGATGCGGTCGGAGGCACGGCCACGGAGTTCGCGGCGGTCGAGCACTCCGTGATGGAGGTGCTGATGACGCTCCCGCACGACACGCGCGTCCTGCCCGGCCACACCGAGGAGACGACGATCGGCCGCGAATGGGAGTCGAACCCGTTCGTCCGGGTGTGGCGCGGCGTCGAGCCGGAGGGCACGGAGCCCGTCAGCGTCATGGGCGAGGCCGCGGTGCTGGTCGTCTGGTCGCCCGACTACGACGGCAAGGGCAAGGCGTGGGTTCGCTTCGGCGACGGCCGCGACGCGATCGTCGGCGGCTCGCGCGTCGAGCGCGGCTAGCCCCAAAGGGACACTTTCGGTGGTGCCAGGTGTACGCTACGGTGCATGACCGTGACCGTCGGCATACGGAAGTTTCGCGAGAACCTCAGCCACTACCTCGACCTGGTCAAGGATGGCACCGAGATGGTCATGATCACCGAGCGTGGGAAGCCGATCGCCCGGTTGCAGGGGCCATCGAATCTCGAGCGGCTGATCGCTGAAGGCCGCGTCCGACCGGCACGAACGCCGAAGAAGCCGATCCAGATGGAAGACCTGATCCAGATCGATGGTCCTCCGTGGCCCTCGGAGATGATCATCGCCGACCGGAAGCGCGACTGAGGCTCTACCTCGACTCGTCGGGCCTGATCAAGCTCCTGATCCGGGAGCACGATTCGGCTGTTGCGCTCGAGGTCTGGGGGAACGCGGAGCGGGTCGGATGCATCAGTCTGGGCTACGTCGAGGCGCGGTCGGCGATCGCCAGACGCCTGACCGCGAAAGCCGCTCGTCGGGCACGAGGACAGCTCGACGAGCTCTGGGACGGAGTCGAGATCATCGATGTCGACGATGGGCTTGTCGCCGCCGCGGTGCGGGTCGCCGATGCCCATCGCCTCCGGGCTCTCGACGCTCTGCACCTTGCGGCCGCGTACGAAATACGCACATCCGGGCTTGTCTTTGCGACGTGGGATCGAGAACTGGCGCGAGCCGCTGCGGCGGCAGGTTTCGCGCTCGCAACCTAGGCTAGAGACTGTCGGCGTAGCGCCGGTCGGCGATCGACTCGCGGATCGCGAGCGTGAACAGCGTCAGCCAGCACCCGACGGCCACCAGCCCCAGCGTCCCCCAGAACCAGACCGACCGGAGTCCCGCCCCGGTCGCGATCGTGAGGATCAGCAGGGGCAGGAAGGCGTAGAGGATCGTCATCGAGACGCCGGCCGCGAACGTGAGCACGAACATCTTCGGCACGCTCGGCCCGATCGGGAGCAGCAGTTCCTTGCGGGTGATGCCCAGGATCAGCTTGTTCGGCCGCACCTTCATGTCCATCGACGGCCGATCCCAGAGGTCGGGCGCGTACGGGTCGAACCGGCGGTACTGCGCGCGGGCGGCCTTGCGGCGGTTCATCGCGTGATGGTAGGCAAAACGGCGGCTTTCAGATAGTCCCGCGGCCGTGCTCTAGAGACTGTCGGCGTAGCGCCGGTCGGCGATCGATTCGCGGATCGCGAGCGTGAACAGCGTCAGCCAGCACGCGACGGCGACCAGAGCCAGCGTCCCCCAGAACCAGGGCGACGCGATGCTCGTCGAGGTGGCGAGCGCAAGGATCACCAGGGGCAAGAAGACGTAGAGGATCGTGATCGAGACGCCGGCGACGAACGTCAGCGCGAACATCTTCGGCACGCTCGGGCCGGTCGGAATCAGCAGGTCACTTCGGCTGACGTCCATCTCGATCTTGTCCGGCCGCACCTTCATGTCGAGCGACGGCCGGTCCCAGACGTCGCGCCAGTGGCCGCGCTTCAGGGTCGCCGGAACCGGTGGATCGACTGGCATGTCAGCCGAGTGTAGGGATGACCGCGGCCTTTAGATAGTCCCGCGGCGGGTCGGCGAGCAGCGCGGCGACGCCGTCGAGGCCGACCTGGTGCGTGATCAGCCGCTCCCATGGGTAGGCGCCGCTGGCGAGGAAGGCGAGCGCGGCGCGAACGGTCGCGGGCGTGTGGTGGAACGCGCCGCGCAGCGTCAGCTCTTCGTAGTGGAGGCGGTAGGTGTCGACGGCGAACTCGGTGCCGCGCGGCAGCCCGCCGAAGAAGACGACGGTGCCGCCCGGGCGGACGAGCTCGACGGCGTCGGCCCACGCTTGCTGCGTCCCGGCCGCCTCGATCACGACGTCGGCCTGGTCGGCGGCGGGCTTTGCGCCGAAGTGCTGGGCGAGCTCGCGGCGCTCGGGGCGTCCGCCGACGATGAACGGCCGCCCGCCGGCGTCGGCGGCGCAGGCGGCGAGCATCAGCCCGATCGGCCCGGCGCCGAGGACCGCGACCGAGTCGCCCTGGCTGATTCCGGCGCGGTCGACGCCGTGCAGTGCGCAGGCGAGCGGCTCGACGAGTGCGGCCACCTCGGGTGCGAGCCCGGGCGGGACGGGGAGGAGGTTGCGGCGCGCGATGCGCTCGGGGACGAGGATCAGCTCGGCGTAGGCGCCGTTCAGCAGCGGCAGCAGGTTCTCGCAGAGCGTCTCGCGGCCCCTGGCGCACTGGTCGCAGGTGCCGCAGGGCGCCGAGTTGGCGGCGACGACGCGGCGGCCGAGCGCGATGTCGATCCCGCAGAACTCGTGCCCGAAGGGGCTGGGCGGCGGACCGAGCAGCACGGGGTGGCCGCGGTGGAAGGCCTTGGCGTCGGTGCCGTCGGTGAGCGCGACCTCGACCTCGACGAGCACGTCGCCGGGCCCCGGCTGCGGGTCGGGGACGTCCTCCAGCCGGACGTCGCCCGGCCCGTGGAAGATCAGCGCCTTCACGGCGTGAAGACGACCTTCAGCGCGTCGCCGGAGCGGTAGAGCTCGAGCCCCTCGGCGAACCGCTCGAGCGGGAGCACGGCCGGCTCGGGCAGGTCGAGGTGGGGGAGGAGCTCGATCGCCTCACGCATGTGGCGCGGCGTGGCCGAGCGCGAGCCGATCACGGTCAGCTCGCGGCGGTAGACGGCGACGAGCCCGAGCGGGGCGGAGGGAGCGAAGACGAGCAGCGTGCCCGCGGGCGCGAGCTGGCTCTGCCGCTTCGGTCGCCCCGCCGGGTGCGCAGAGCACCGCGGCGTCGACCGGGCCGTCGGGCGGGGCGCCGGCGCGGCGTGGGTCGAGGTCGGTCGCGAACACCTCGTCGCCGCGGCGTGTCAGGACCGCTCCGAACAGCCGTCCGACGAAGCCATTTCCGACGACGAGCACGCGCCCGCCGGGCAGCCGCTCCGCGGCGCGCAGCACACAGGCGAGCGGCTCGACGTAGGTCGCGGTCGCGTCGTCGACCGCGTCCGGCAGGTCGAGTGTCTCCGTCGCGTGCGCCCGTTCGGCGAATCCGCCGGGGACGATCGTCGCGGCGCGGAACGCGTCGCAGGTCGACTCGTGCCCGGCCAGGCAACGGTCGCATTCGCCGCAGGGCAGGTGGTGGACGAGCGCGACGCGCCGCCCGTCGAGCTCCGCCGTCACCTCGTGACCGAGCACCGTCCCCGCGGGCGCGGCGCCGATCTTCTCGACGTCGGAGCCGCACAGCCCGCAGGCGAGCACCCGGACGAGCGCGCCGTCCCCGTTCGGCTCGGCCACGTCGGCGAGCCCCGGCTGCCCCGCCTCGTCGAGAACGACCGCGCGCATCGGGGTATCGTAGGCCCATGGCAGTGAAGCTCCACCGTTGCGGGCTGATGTGGGTGCGGCTGAAGGCGCATCCGTGCTGGGCCGTCCAGAGCGCTCTCGACGAGCAGGGGATCCCGTACCAGGTGATCAAGGAGCCGCTCAGCCGCGGCAAGCGCGACAACGTCGAGAAGCTCACGGGCCAGCGCATGTACCCCGTGGTCGAGTTCGAGGACGGGTCGGTGTACCGCGAGGAGTCGAAGCAGATGGCCGAGACGATCCGCGCGGGCAAGCTCGACGAGAAGCGCAGTAGCTAGGCAGAGCCGGCATCCCCGGCTCGGCGCCGTCCTCCGCGAGGAGGAGCGCGTCACCCCGCTCGAGCTCTTCTTCGACCTCGTCTTCGTCCTGGCGATCACGCAGTGCACGGCGCTGATGGCGGGTGACCCGACCTGGCAGGGCCTCGCGCGCGGCCTGCTCGTGCTCGCCGTCCTGTGGTGGGCGTGGGTCGGGTATTCGTGGCTGACGAGCGTCGTCAACCCGGAGGAGGGGGTCGTCCGGCTGGCGATGTTCGGCGCGATGGCGGCGATGCTCGTCTGCGCGCTGTGCGTGCCCGAGGCGTTCGCCGGGTCGGCGGTGCTGTTCGCCGTCGCGTACGCGGGCGTGCGGGCGGGTCAGCTCGTCCTGTTCGCGCTGGCCGGCCGCGGCGACCCGGCGCTGCTCAGGTCGATCGCCGGGCTGACCGCCTCCTCCGCGGTCGGCGTCGGGCTGATCGCCCTCGCGGCCGCGTTCGACGGCTGGGTGCAGGGAGCGCTGTGGATCGCCGCGGTCGTCTTCGACTTCGGCGGGCCGTTCTTCTTCGGCTCCGACGGCTGGCGGCTCGAGCCGCGCCACTTCGCCGAGCGCCACGAGCTGATCATCATCATCGCCCTCGGCGAGTCGATCGTCGCAATCGGCCTGGGCGCCGGGAAGGTGGTCGACGCCGGGGTCGTGGCGGCGGCGTGTCTCGGGGTGGTGGTCGCCGCCGCGTTGTGGTGGCTGTACTTCGACGTGGTCGCCCTCGTGGCGTCGCGCCATCTGGCGGAGCTACCGCCGGGCCGCGAGCAGAACGAGGTCGCGCGCGACTCGTACTCGTACCTCCACTTCTGGATGGTCGCGGGGATCGTCCTGGCCGCGCTCGGCCTGAAGACGACGATCGCCCACGTCGGCGACGCTCTGGCGCTCGTGCCCGCGGTCGCCCTCCTCGGCGGCGTCGCGATGTACCTGCTCGCGCACATCGCCTTCCGCCTGCGCAACGTCGGGTCGCTGAACCGGCAGCGGCTGGTGACGGCGGTGGTCGTCCTCGCCCTGATCCCGGCCGGCACGCGCCTGCCGGCGCTGGCCACGCTCGGCGTTCTCGCGGCGGTGCTGGTCGTGCTGATCGCGTACGAGACGCTGCGCTTCGCCGAGGCGCGCGACCGCGTCCGCCACGGCTAGACGACGGTGACCGCCACCCGCTGGATGCCGTTGTTGGCGTAGCCGCCGACGTTCCATGCTCCGTCGTCGGGCTGGACGTTCCCCGCCTCGTCGCGGGCGCGGCAGGAGAGGACGTGCTCACCCGGCGTCGCGTCCCATTCGGCGTGCCAGCCGCGCCAGGCCCAGCGGTGCCGCTCGGGCTCGAGCGCAGCCTCGGCCCAGGTCGCCCCACCGTCGGTGGAAATCTCGACGGCCGCGACGGGCGCCCATCCAGACCAGGCGCGCCCGTCGATCTTGGTCGGCCCAGCGTCGACGGTGCGCGTCCGCTCGGGAAACCCGGCAATCCCGGGAGGAACCATCAGCGCCCGGGGAAAGATCCGAGTCAACGGCGTCCCGGGATCGTCAGCGTCCCGCCGGAAGTGGTACGCCTGCGCCTGCTGAAACCCGGTGAACGGCTCGGCCACCGCCGTGATCCGCCCGAGCCACTTGACGCTCGCCATCCCGTACCAGCCGGGCACGACCAGCCGCAGCGGAAACCCGTGCTGCGGCGGAATCGGCCCGCCGTTCATCTCGTAGGCAACGATCGGATCGACCGCATCGTCGAGCGCGAGGCTCCGCGCGTAGGCCTGCCGCTCACCAGCTTCGACCCCGACGTCGAGCCCGGTGAAGACGACCTCGACTGCGTCATCCCTGAGGCCCGCCTCCGCGAGCAGCTCCGCAAGCAGCACCCCCCGCCAGGCAGCAGTCCCGAGCGCCTCGGCCAACCAGGGCTGACTCACCGGCCTGGGAGAAGGCAGCAACGCCCGCCCGTTCCCGGCGCACTCCAACGTCACCTCGATCTCAACAGCCGGCCGAGCGCGCAGCTCGTCGAGGCTCAACGAGAGCGGCCGCGAAACGCATCCGTCGACGACGAGCCCGAACCCAGCCGGCTCGACGGCCGGGATGTCGTAGTGGATCAGCAGGTAGTGCAACCCGGCAGGCGTAACCGGATACCGCAACGCCTCGAGCGGCATCCCATGATTCCGGGCCGCCTGCTGCAGCTCAACCTGGTCGAAGGACTCCACGCGGCGAGGACGCTACACTGTCGGGCGCACGGGGCTATAGCTCAGCTGGGAGAGCGCCTGGATCGCACCCAGGAGGTCGCCGGTTCGAGCCCGGCTAGCTCC